>NZ_JACHYH010000018.1 GCF_014192715.1 Luteibacter sp. Sphag1AF | reverse complement strand
TGAATCGTCACCACCCCCACCAGCTCCCCCGTCGAATCCCAGTACACGCTGACCGAATCGGCCGGCGCCAGGGGCGTGGTGAAGCGACCGGTCTGAACCAGGATCTTCGGATACTCACCGCTCAGATGCGTGGCGTTGATGCCACCGAACGGCGCGACTTCCGGCATCGTGGGCGCGGGCCACTCCAACGGTGACGGCGGTACGGCCGGAGCAGTGAACACCAGTTTGGCCATGCCGTGCTCTGTGCCGGGCGAGGTGACGTGAGACGACTTGGGCAGATCAGACATGGGCAGGCTCCTGACAGGATCGAACCCTGATCCTACTCAGCCCCTCACACCCTGCCACTCAGCCATCGGTTGTAGGCGCGGACGATGCATCATGCGAAGCCGCGACGCGACCATCGTGATGCGGATGACGGGACGTCCATATGCATGGCCGGTCGCGTGCATGGTCTCCCGGAGACCGTTTGCACGCGACCGGCTTCACCGTGTTTACCCGCAGCGTCGTGTCATGGGGTGAAATAGAAGTTGGTAACCATGAATATGCCGCGGACAAAGATGGCCTTGATTCGCTTTCCCGGATAGGGGATCAGCGTCACCGTTCCGATTGACTCCATCAGGCTGAGATTGTCCATGGCCAGCTCGCCTGTATCGTCGGTGGCGGTAATCAGGAATGGCGGGTAGTTCCATAGCATAAATTCGAACGTGACCTTGCTATAGCTGTTCTTGAGGAACAATCCGGCCACGCGCTCGTTCGGAAGCCCCTCCTCGGCGGACTCGCCAAATGAAGTGAGCGGGTGTCCGGGAGGCTGAAGATTGGATATCCGGAGGTTCCCGAACTGGGGCGATTGCCGGTAGATGGTCATCGTCGGCGCTTCGAGCGGATTGTTAAAAGGAATGAGTGTTCCAATCGGCAGACTGGAGAAATCCTCAAACAAGGGCACCGGTGCGGTGGCCTGCACATTCAACACATATTCCGGCGATGGGCCATCCAGACGGCCATTGCTGTAGCGTCGGATCGTGTAAGTCACCCGGACGGTCAGGCCGGCATTCGCCGCGATGGCGACGGCGGGAATATCGAGGTCGATGTAAGAGCCCGCTTCCGTCGTCACCGTTTTTGAAACATCCACGGTCCCCGCGCCGACTGTACCTTTCCAGTGCACGGTTACCACGTCGTTCACCGCCAGCGCTGCACCCACCGGAACGCGCACCGTCGCCTTGGTCGCGTCACCGGGCAGCGTATTGCCTGCCCCCGCTTCCAGCACGCTGGGGGCCGGCAGCGGACTGGTTGCCGTGCCAATCACGAAGGTGGTCGAGCCGCCCTGACGGGCGGGCTGACCTTGATGGGTGATCGTGTAGCTGACGGTGACCTGACGACCTTCGTTGCCGGTGATGTACTCGACGCCCACCGGAGAAACGACCTCCGGCCTGGCGGGGTCCACGGCGTGGATGTTGCTGTACGGTAGCAATGCGTTCCAGTACACGTTGGCAAAGTCGCCATGCACCGCCCCGCTGTAGTCGGTGCGCACGCGGATGTTGGTGCCAGTGGGTGCGCTGGCCGGGTCCAGATAGCCATTGACCACATGATCCACCAGCGGCGGCGGCAAGGTGATCACGCCGCCAATGCGCAATTCCAGCGCCCGGGAGGTGGACTTCATGCCGGAGGCAAAGTGCGTCACGGTGTAATACACGCTCACCGTATAGCCCTTGATCAGCTCGATTTCGGCACGGGTCAGCGTGAACACCAGCGCCTTGGGAACGGGCGTCACATCGTTGCCGGATACATCCCTCCCCTCCGTCTTGAACCACGTCGCCCCGCCGGGGGCCGTGGCCGTCCAGTAATAGGTGACCTCATCGCCCAGTGCCATCAGCGGATACGGTCCCAGTTCCAGATGGGCCAGGCCATCGGTCAGCGCTTCCGGATCGAGGGCGCCGTCACGCGCTTCCCGAACACTGGGCGCTTGCAGCGTCACAGCCTCACCGGTGACGATCAGGTTGCGCTGGACGGAGCGCTTCGGCCCCGTGCTCTTCAGCACTTCGTAGTACAGCGCCACGCTGCCCTGTGGCGCGAGACCCGCCACGCGCTCATTGGGAACGACGAAGATCAGGAAACTGTCGGTCGTCGCTGTCTCGTCGATCGGTCCATAGGGAAGCTCCTGGCCGTCGGCGGTAAGGCC
>NZ_JACHYH010000017.1 GCF_014192715.1 Luteibacter sp. Sphag1AF | reverse complement strand
ATCGCTCTCTCGGTGGTCTGTCGCCTATCCGCTATGCCATGGCATCATCAACCACCTCTATTTCCAGATGACTCGAAAGTACGAGGACGCTTCACCTCGATGGCGGTGAACAGCGGGCCATTGTCGCGCCCCCGTGATCGGTAGTGGCGCGCCGAACGCGACAGCCTCAGCGCGCGATCCGCACGCCGGGCACTCAGGCCATGATGGGTTTGCATCGCCAGGCTCAGCTCCAGTCGCCGAGCCTGGCTTAGAGCTTTCGCGACAGGA
This sequence comes from Luteibacter sp. Sphag1AF, assembly GCF_014192715.1. Classification (GTDB taxonomy): domain Bacteria; phylum Pseudomonadota; class Gammaproteobacteria; order Xanthomonadales; family Rhodanobacteraceae; genus Luteibacter. The sequence goes on along the minus strand of NZ_JACHYH010000017.1, from coordinate 2,793 downwards.
CATCCTTCAGCGCGTGGTGCTCCAGCGCCAAGTCGGCGCACATGCGCTTGGGGCGCGCCAACTCGGCTTGGACATACTTCAGATGCCGTAGCCGCGACACCTCCATTCCGGCGTATTTGTTCTTCCAGACGTAGTAGGTCGGCTCGCTGATGCCGTGCTTGCGGCCCGTTTCGGCCACCCTCGCACCGGCCTCGACCTCTTTGAGGATGCGCACGATCTGTTCTTTGCACGCGCTCGACCTCTCGGCATCATCGGTGGCATAGCTCATCAGCTTCTCCCCAGGGACGTGACATCGGTAGCGGTTCAGCCTGACCGCCGGGTGCGTCGCCTTACGGATCGGTTTGAACTACCGATTGACACAAACATCTGCATTCACCTCGGGACAAGTCCATTAAGGCGAAGCTTGTAACACGCAGAGAGAACCTTGCCGAGCAGGATGTCCAAAGCGATCTGGTGCGCCATCGCCGCCCCATATTCTGTAGCGCTTGTCACTCCGTCCACTGCAGACACCAAAGGCAGGGTGAATTCTTGAAGATGGCTAGCATCCTGCTCCAAAGCTTCTACGAACTGAAAAAAGTCAGGATATCCGTTTTTTCGCTCGCCGCTCGCCAGCGAGACGCCCAAATCGAGCGCATCCTCCAGTCGCCGAACGAGAGCTGCGCGCTCTTCCTCGGCCAGGGTTTCGTACTCATCGCACCCGGTTATGACAGCAGGCAGTTTTATAGACATGGACAAAATTCCTTCAAAAGCCTGGACCATTTATGTTTGCGGCCATTTCTCATTCACCGATTTCGGGCGGAAGAATGTTGCAGTGAAAGCGAACGCGACCGGTTGCTTTTCGAAGTCGTTGCTGTGCCTCGTAGATTGACTTCAAATGGTTCGCATCTCTACCTCGCACTCCACCTGACTGAAACTGAGGGATCCTCTTTGAAGTCAGCTCCCAGTAAGCGTTACGCGCATCCAGTTTCGCTTTTTCGCAGGCGTTGTTAGGGCAACTGTTGTCACCTGGGGGAAATGGCTGATCGCATCCGCTTGTTGTATTCGGTAAGAACGAGTACAGCACAACGCCCGCCATGCCAAGGCGTGGGCAAAGTGCCCCTACCGAGCCTGGAGGAATTTCGGGATCGTTTGCCGCCGGCCCCAAGTTCGGCACCGGCCCCGTTGGAGAAGGCCCCGGCCAGGTGCCTGGCGCCGTACGCGGCGTCTGCCATGCTTGTAGTCCGACGTCGTCAAACGAGTCGAGCGGCGCTGATTCAACATATCCGTACGTGCTCACACCTCCGTTTAGCCCAGCAGGATCGCTCTGGACGTACCGCCCCGTCGCCGCCCCGTAGTCCCGGTTGACGTTGTAATTCAGCCCATTCTCGGCATCGAAATACTGGCCGGAAGCCCCACCCTTGACGCACCCCTGCGCCGACGCCGGTGGCTGGCCTTGATACAGCGCGGCTTGGCGAGCACGGCGGGCATGGGCGGGCGAGGCATCCTGGCTGAAAATCCTTGAGACGGTTTTGTACGCGCTCGGGTTCGCGCCGGCAAGCGTCGGCCTCGTTCGCTGGCTACGAATCAGTCCTCGGAAGTGGCAGAAGATGGTACAGCCTGGCTGCGGGATGGGTCGTCGTGCGGGACTCTTTGAGCTCGTCGATCTACACCTGCATGCAAATTTTCGTCACCACCAAATGCAGAAGCAGGTGGTAGTGGACGCACTAATGCACTTAGACGTCGCCGGCGCGACAGAGCAAATCAACCGTATCAAAACATCTGGCCAAAACAATATCATCGAGGCCGAAATCGTCTGATGAGGCCATAAAGACGAGCCATGCCTTCACAGCTTCGTATTCAGCGACGGTCATACCAAGCCAGAAGTGCCTGAATCGATCGCTCCAATAGCTTTCATCTGGCCCGGCATCCAACATTTGAAGAATCGGTGATACGAACAGCGGGGTAATATCGCTAGGCTCCATGGCTACCACCATGAACCGAGGAAGATAGTATCTGAAGGCTGCAGGCGTCATGGCGTATAGGGCATCCGCATGCTTCTGTAACAGCGACCAATCAAGCTTCTCTCGCGAGAGGTGGCTCACGCTTTCAGCGTCCTCCCTATCGGAAATGTGCGGGCGTGAGGTATCGGCGACCAATTCCGGCATCTGCCTGGTCGCGAAAGCCTCATTTATTTGATGAGATAGGTTCATGGTTACTCCAATAGTGCCTGACACTTGCCCACATTGGTCCATGCATCGGCCATCGCCTGCTGGAGACCTTCGCTCCTCCAGCCCAGCACTTTTGTTCGCGTTGGGATCTAGCTACAGCGAGCGCTAACCACGCAGCTTTTCGGATAGCTAGATCAAACTTCGACATACCTGCTTTACATCTGCCTGGCGATCCAACCAAGTCCTTTGCTCGGTTAACTTCGTCAGTCAGGCGCTCACACTCGTCTTCTGGGCAGATTTTTTAGCCAAGCCAGCCGCCGGCGACGCCTCCAGCCGTGGAGCCCGCGGCTCCGCCCGCCGAACTTCCTGCTGCACCACCGCCTACCATGCAGGCGATGGCACCCGGGCCGGTAGGCGAGCAGACTACGCCACCGCCTGCGCCACCCAGTAAACCGCCTCCAACGTAGCCGATGACGCCGCCACATACCGCACCAGCAGCAATGAATGAACCTTGGCACATTGGTCCGGCCGACAAGCCTGGCTGGTCAGAAAATGTCGCCTCCCCGTAAACTTACTCCAGACATAAACCGAGGTCCCCGGGCAAAATATCCCCAAGGAGACCTACGATGCGCAAAAGCAAATTCAC
>NZ_JACHYH010000016.1:2500-5506 GCF_014192715.1 Luteibacter sp. Sphag1AF | reverse complement strand
TGGCGGTGACCTGTTGCAGCCGGTTCCCTGCGGGAACCGTTGCCCGGGTTCGCGGTTTGAGCAAGAAAAAACCCGCCCTCAGAAGAGGACGGGTTTTTAGGATAAAGCCCCTGGCGGTGACCTACTCTTGCATGGCTTGAGCCACACTACCATCGGCGCATGCGCGTTTCACTTCTGAGTTCGGGATGGGATCAGGTGGTACCACGCCGCTATAGCCGCCAGGGAAAGGGTGGGAGCAGCGCATTGAGCGCCGGCTCCACATAGGGTTGTAAACGAGTGACAAGCGTCGAGGTGAAATGTCTCGGGATAAGGCTAAGACGTAGAAGCGTCTTGGGGTTATATGGTCAAGCCTCACGGCTCATTAGTACATGTAAGCTCAATGCATTGCTGCACTTCCACACCATGCCTATCAACCACCTAGTCTTGATGGTGCCTTAAGGAGAGTCAAGCTCTCGGGAGATCTCATCTTGGGGCGTGCTTCCCGCTTAGATGCTTTCAGCGGTTATCACTTCCGTTCGTAGCTACCGGGCAATGCCATGGGCATGACAACCCGAACACCAGCGGAACGTCCACTCCGGTCCTCTCGTACTAGGAGCAGCCCCCCTCAAATCTCCAACGCCCACGACAGATAGGGACCGAACTGTCTCACGACGTTCTGAACCCAGCTCGCGTACCACTTTAAATGGCGAACAGCCATACCCTTGGGACCGGCTACAGCCCCAGGATGTGATGAGCCGACATCGAGGTGCCAAACACCGCCGTCGATATGAACTCTTGGGCGGTATCAGCCTGTTATCCCCGGAGTACCTTTTATCCGTTGAGCGATGGCCCTTCCATACAGAACCACCGGATCACTAAGACCTACTTTCGTACCTGCTTGATCCGTCGATCTCGCAGTCAAGCACGCTTATGCCTTTGCACACAGTGCGCGATGTCCGACCGCGCTGAGCGTACCTTCGTGCTCCTCCGTTACTCTTTGGGAGGAGACCGCCCCAGTCAAACTACCCACCATACATGGTCCCCGATCCGGATTACGGACCTAGGTTAGAACGTCAAGCACTTCAGGGTGGTATTTCAAGGATGGCTCCACCGAAACTAGCGTCTCGGTTTCATAGCCTCCCACCTATCCTACACAGAAGAACTCAACGTTCAATGTAAAGCTATAGTAAAGGTTCACGGGGTCTTTCCGTCTTGCCGCGGGAACGCTGCATCTTCACAGCGATTTCAATTTCACTGAGTCTCGGGTGGAGACAGCGCCGCTGTCGTTACGCCATTCGTGCAGGTCGGAACTTACCCGACAAGGAATTTCGCTACCTTAGGACCGTTATAGTTACGGCCGCCGTTTACTGGGGCTTCGATCAAGAGCTTCGCCTTGCGGCTGACCCCATCAATTAACCTTCCAGCACCGGGCAGGCGTCACACCCTATACGTCCACTTTCGTGTTTGCAGAGTGCTGTGTTTTTGATAAACAGTCGCAGCGGCCAGGTTACTGCGACCCTTCGATGCTCAGTCACGCACGTGACCACACCAAAGGGCGCACCTTCTCCCGAAGTTACGGTGCCATTTTGCCTAGTTCCTTCACCCGAGTTCTCTCAAGCGCCTTGGGATTCTCACCCTGCCTACCAGTGTCGGTTTACGGTACGGTTTTTCTATAGCTGAAGCTTAGTGGCTTTTCCTGGAAGCGTGGTGTCAGTCACTTCGTCCTCATAGGACTCGTCTCGGTGCTCGGCATAAAGTATCCCGGATTTGCCTAAGATACATGCCTACCGCCTTTCCCCAGGACAACCAACGCCTGGTAGACCTAACCTTCTCCGTCCCCACATCGCACTATAGAAAAGTGCAGGAATATTAACCTGCTTCCCATCGACTACGCATTTCTGCCTCGCCTTAGGGGCCGACTCACCCTGCGCCGATTAACGTTGCGCGAGGAAACCTTGGGCTTTCGGCGGGGGGGCTTTTCACCCCCCTTATCGTTACTCATGTCAGCATTCGCACTTCCGATACCTCCAGCAGACTTTACAATCCACCTTCACAGGCCTACGGAACGCTCCTCTACCGCGCATTCTTCAGAAAGAATGCACCCCGAGCTTCGGTGTATAGCTTAGCCCCGTTAAATCTTCCGCGCAGACCGACTCGACCAGTGAGCTATTACGCTTTCTTTAAAGGGTGGCTGCTTCTAAGCCAACCTCCTGGCTGTCTATGCCTTTCCACATCGTTTTCCACTTAGCTATAACTTGGGGACCTTAGCTGCGGGTCTGGGTTGTTTCCCTTTTCACGACGGACGTTAGCACCCGCCGTGTGTCTCCCGTGTATCACGTGTTGGTATTCGGAGTTTGCCATGGTTTGGTAAGTCTCAATGACCCCCTAGCCATAACAGTGCTCTACCCCCAACAGTGTTCGCACGAGGCGCTACCTAAATAGCTTTCGAGGAGAACCAGCTATCTCCGAGTTTGTTTAGCCTTTCACTCCTATCCTCAGCTCATCCCCATCTATTGCAACAGATGTGGGTTCGGTCCTCCAGTGCGTGTTACCGCACCTTCAACCTGGCCAAGGATAGATCACTCGGTTTCGGGTCTACTGCCAGAGACTATTCGCCCTATTCAGACTCGGTTTCCCTTCGCCTCCCCTATACGGTTAAGCTTGCCACTGACAGTAAGTCGCTGACCCATTATACAAAAGGTACGCAGTCACCCTTACGGGCTTCCACTGCTTGTACGTATACGGTTTCAGGGTCTATTTCACTCCCCTCTCCGGGGTTCTTTTCGCCTTTCCCTCACGGTACTAGTTCGCTATCGGTCAGTCAGGAGTATTTAGCCTTGGAGGATGGTCCCCCCATGTTCAGACAGGGTTTCACGTGCCCCGCCTTACTCAATTTCATACCATGCACCCTTTCGTCTACCGGGCTATCACCGTCTACGGCCAGCTTTTCCACGCTGTTCGACTAGAATGTACGATACTTTTGGGCTAGTCCCCGTTCGCTCGTCGCTACTTAGGGAATCTCGGTTG
>NZ_JACHYH010000015.1 GCF_014192715.1 Luteibacter sp. Sphag1AF | reverse complement strand
TCGCTCTCTCGGTGGTCTGTCGCCTATCCGCTATGCCATGGCATCATCAACCACCTCTATTTCCAGATGACTCGAAAGTACGAGGACGCTTCAGGTCGGCTCGCTGATGCCGTGCTTGCGGCACGTTTCGGCCACCCTCGCACCGGCCTCGACCTCTTTGAGGATGCGCACGATCTGTTCTTCGCTGAACTTCGACTTCTTCATGTAGAGCTACTTGGGGGGACTCTACTTCTATCTACCAGGACGCTTCCGCTTCGAAACCACGGTCTGCCTGGGTGGCTAACGTCAGCTGGTCGGGCATCTTCTACACTCTGTCGGTGGGAGCTTCGTTTCGACCGCGGGAAAAATCAGCGTTTCCCTAATTGGAGGCCGGCGCTTCCTCGTTGCAAGGCACCTTCCGACCCGTTACTGCGGACTGCCTCAATGCTGCCAACTGGTCCTCATTCGGGAAGTCACTAACCAGGAATAGTTCGGGGTAGTACGAAGACTCGGTCAAGAGCATCGGAAGCACAGTTTCAGCGTCCTGCCACGGAATTGAGACCGTCTCCCTGCTTTCGGGGCTGTAGAACCAAACGTAGTCAGCTTTTGGCAGCAGCGTCGTTACACCACGCGTGAACTGTGCCGCCCCGAACAGTCCACCACATTCCGGGTTGTCGTACACGCGAGAACTTGCCACGAAGACTGAGCGGGAGGCTTCCTTCCAACTCGCGCCTCATCAAACCCGGTAGCAGACAGTAAGCCAGGCAGACCACTCAATATCCGAAGAACGAAACGGCCTGATGCCTACAACATGTTTCTTTCCGTTCGAGCCGAGGCGTTATTTTCTATGCGCCAGACAAGCCTACCGAGAGGAAAACGCCTACAAAGATCCCCAGGCCCACGAACAGGGCGCCCAGCGCATGGCGTCTGAAAAGCTGCTTGCGTGTCGACAGCAACAGTGCCTTCGCTTCACGCATACCGTCGCTATCATTGGGGCGGATGAACTTCCCTGGCCTGTAGATGTAATCGAAGCTGAGCGACGGACTAGCGTGCAAATCCAGGAACTCACCGTGTGCTTTGGCAATCCTCTTTGCCTCGTTCATCGTCTGCTGCCCGCGAATCATGTTCCAGAGCGTATAGGCAACGCCCGGCGCCGCGCCAAGAAAAAAGCCAATTTCACCACTCATTGATTCAAATCCTGTCGTATGGTGGATGGGTCGTCCGGCTGCCGACTCGGTCGCCATGCGTATTCGGCAAGTATTGCAAATCGCTTGCTTGGTTTACGCTCCAACTCGGCCTCGGGGAATTAGTCTCGAGCTGGCCCATGAGAATGCACGTCTGCCATTAGGGAGCCACGCCGTTCTTCGGAAGTGCCTGCGCCCTGCCCCTCAACGAATCATCAATCCTCCGCCTCGCGAGCATCATCCAAGACACTGTGGTACTGGGCCACGCCTTGCTGGATGGCGACGCCGCAGAAGCCCGCTTGCGTGCCGACCGAGTTTTTTCGCTTGCCAGCGACGAAGGGCTGAGCGTGGTCGCTCACGCCACGCTACGCGCTCTCGACTGCTTCGGTCATGCAGGTCATCCTATCGGTCAAGGATGCGGCAGCGCCATTAACGCGCTATCGGTCGAAATCGACCGAGCGCAAAGCCGACAACTGACCTGGCTCCGGCGCTTCAACCTCAAGGTCGGCGGCGGGCAACCGAGCGGCTCCGGTTGTTCGGCGATGACCCGCCGAAGGCTGCTCTGTCCTTCACCGAAAACGTGCACGGGTGGTCATGCGATCCCCCTGCCGCTTCACTAAGATGACCCTCGGCCGCAACCTGCGGTTGACTCAAGGAGCCACGGATGACGACCCGATGATGCGCCCCGCCGCCGTGCTGGCCAGCCTTGGCGCCACCCTCTTGGTCGCGTGCGCCATGCCAGCGCACCCTGCGATGCCGCATGCGGCCGTAACGAAGCCGCCCCCCCTCTCCCCCGTTAAGGACCAACCCATGGTGTCATCCCTCGAAGCCCACGCGTTGCCCGGTGCACGGGCTGCTGCGGACCACCTGCTTGCGTTTCTGTCGACCGTGAGCAGCTCCGAGATGCTTGTGCCGGCGCAGGTAGGAAACGCCTTCGGGGTGACCCTTGGCCCCGACGCAGAAAATGGCGCGGGCTGGTCGGTCTATCACAGCTCAGACCTCGGCCACGGCTGGACCTACTGGGTGCAACAATCCGACGCGAAGCCGTCGATGAAAAATGGCTTTAGATTTTGGTTTGACCACCCGGACCGGAGCGCCGACGCCACTCCGGTGTGTGCGTTGCCCCTGGACCGACTGCGCGCGACGCTGACCGCCCACGGCTGGGTTGAGCGGCCGGTCCCCTCGGAAATCGGCAGCATTTTGGCGATTGAGTTTGCCAAGAACGATTTGGTGCTGACGCTGACGCCGCGCGATGGCACCGACATCAACGGGATCGCCTGCGTGCTCTCCCTGCAAACCGCCGACGGTCGCTGACCGCGAAGGATTCGCCATGGGCACGCCCCATGCCGCCCTTGATGCCGCGGTTCAGCACTTCGCGCAGCAGCCCGCGGTGCCCCCGGCCCAGGTGGCTTCACTGAGCGCAGCTCTATCTTCTGACCCTGGTTTAACCCAGCAGTTGGATGCGCAAGCCAGCAGCGGCGCATTGCACGGCTTCGTCCCGGCCGCCCCCGGCTCGTCCGACCGGCCCGTGGGTGAATACGACCCCTCGACCCGGACGATGACCCTGCCCGCTTCGGCCTTCCCAAATTCGGGCTCGAGCCCGAACCTGCACTCAGTGCTGCGGGTGCAGGCCATGGTCGTGGACTTTGCCGGCAAGTCGTATCCGTATGCCGCCGGTGCCATGCACCCGGTAAGCCCGGACATGCTCAATAACTTGCAGGACACGCTCAACCGTTCGCCCGCTCTGGCTGAGGAAATCAAACGCGCGGCGACAACGACTGACCCGTTGCAACCGCAGCACCGCATCTTGGAGTCCTTCGCCTTCATCGCTCCCGGCGCGGGTGTTGGGGGGAGCTTCAATGCGCCTGGGCACGCGATGAATTTGGTCAGCGAGTCGCTGATGACCGTCGGGTCCAACAGCGTGGGCAAATACAATCCGCACGATTTGACCTTTGTCATTGGGCACGAGGTCCAACACGGCTTCAATGCGCAAACCGCGGCCCAAGGGCGCACGGCGTTTGTAGCCGATGTGCGGGCAATGGCAGCCACACCCAGCCACATTCACGACTACACCTTCAGCACGCGTCTTGGGATAGAACGGTTCGATCACCGCGCACACCTCCGACCACGGGACCACCTTGTCCATCTCGCCAGGAACACGTCCCCCGGCGTCGGCTTGCGATGCGCTTAGAAACGACGGTCTGCCTGAGCGGCTAAAGTCAGTTGGTCGGGCATCTTCTACACTCTGTCGGTGGGAGCTTCGTTTCGACCGCGGGGCAAAATCAGCGCCTCCCTGGTCGGGAGCACAATCGTGGCACCTTTATCAATGGCAGCATCATTTGATGCCGCGCGTGGAATCAACTGCACTTCTTTTCTCAGCTTTCTGTCGTCCCTGCTCGAGTTGCTTCAAGTCATCTTGAGCATTCGCCTCTCCGGCTGCGGCAGCTCTCCTTAGCCAAAACTCGCCGCGCATTTTGTCCAGTTCTGGATCGGTATCGGCAACGTCCAGATAGAGTTGATACTGCGCTCGCGGGTCGCCATTCTCCGCCGCAATCACTGCCCAACGATGTTGCTCCACAGGACTCAGCGCGATAAACCCAAAAAACAACGAAATCTTCCAGGCAGACTCACCCGAACCACGCATCGCTTCAACGGCTAAGGCCGTTCGTTGTTTCGGGGTCAGGAACAGGCTTTGGTTGAGATTTACAGGCTCACCTGAAACTGCCTGAGTCGCGATGGCCTGGCTGGTTGCCATAAGTGCCACTACTGCAAATGCTAATCGGCTTCTCATACTCGCGCCTCAGGGCTGGAATTCGATGATCGTACCGGGATTGTCGGGATCCTTGATCAGTCCTTCCGGCACAATGCTTTGGCTGTCCCAACTGGTTGGCTGTCCATTCGATTTCGTTGACGCGGCCAACCCTGTGCAACGGTGAGCCCATAACCACACCTTTGCCCTTCTTTTTGCCTTCCAAAAAACGGACTTCAACCGTATACGGAACAGTATGGGGGGGGGGCTAAATGAGTTACTAGGAAAAAGCCAATAACTCCGGGCAGGCAGTCAGAATTTTTCCCCGTATACGCTAAACCACTTTTCCGGATACTCATCGCGGCTACGGCGACTCGCGCGAACTTCTTGCCCTCACGGCGACGGACACCAGCCGGCGATGGGGCCCAAATGCCGATGACAAATGCACGTTCGAAAACTGCCGAATTCGCTTAGCGAATTCCTGGGTTGCCAATTACATGTAATCGGTTGACCTCTTACCAATCGGTAGATGGGGTGCACAAGCGACATGGTCACTACGCTTCGGTCGCCGCTTAGTGAGTCTCTTTGACAAGGTGCGCACTGGTCGTGAGACTCTTGGACATGCTCGGCATCCGCGATGCCGCCATGGACTAGGGGGAATCGTGCCAAGAGTGATTCAGATTGAAGGACTGAAGCATATCCGGACGCTCCGGTTCGAGATGCCTGGTCGGGGAGTGCATCTACTCGCCGGCTCGAACGGAGCAGGCAAAACCACGCTCCTAGCCTGCCTCCGCCGCATCGCATACCCCCAGGCGTTCGCTGTGCATTTCCCGTCGTCCAGTAAGAGCGAGCGACTCGATAACTTCGCTAATGCACGCATCACTTATGAGCTTGGCACCGCCTCTGTCACTTACGCCTATGGCGGTGAGCGCTGGGTGCCCCGCCCTCGCGCGAATAATCGGCTGCTTGACCGCTTCGGCTTCAAGGATGTGTTGTATGTGGGCGCTACCGCTGACCGTATTACCCCGCGACCTGAGGACTTCGAACCACGGAGGGTCCGACCGGCTCACGAAGGTGTCCGTGCCGCCGCGAATGAGATCTTCGAGACCCAACGATTCGACGACTTGAAGACCATCAATTTATCGCAAGGCGTTGGCAACGCCGCTTTCCTCCTCCAGACAGCGCGCGCCACCTACTTTTCAGAAAAGAATTTCAGCCTGGGCGAACTGTGCGTGCTGAAAATGATTCGGTCCCTCCAGCGCATCCCGGTGGAATCGCTACTTCTCGTTGACGAATTGGAGCTTGCACTGCATCCCCGGGTGCAAATCAATCTGGTCCGGTATCTCAAACGCATCGCCGAGGAAAAGCGCCTCACTGTCATTTTCTCGACGCACTCGGTCAGCCTCATCAAGTCCGTCCCTCGAAATCGGCTCCTGTATCTTGAGAATACAGATGGGGCTGTTAGCACCATCCCGGGCTGCTTCCCAACCTATGCTTTGGGTGCCATTGCTCTTGGGGAGGAGCGCGCGCCGGACGTCGTCATCTACGTCGAGGATGTCAACGCCGTTGAAGTGGTCGAAGCGTTCGCGTCCATGTTCAAGTCGGAGCGTTTCGGGCACGACGGCCGCTTGGCACCGACCGTGAAAGTTGCACCCATTGGTCCTTTCATGAGCGTTGTCCGATTCATGAGCCACGGGCGATCGATTCTCCCGGAGTCAACGCGCGTCAAAGCGGTCCTGGACGGTGATGTTAAAGATGAAACGGTCGCCGGATGGCAAGCCTCGGGTGCCCACGACCGGTTGGCAGAGTTTCAAGCCCATGGCAATGCACTCAATTACCTGCCTTGGGCCCCAGAACAAGGACTGGTCATTCACTTTTTAACCGCGCACCGGGATGAAGCGCTTCGCCGCTTGCAAGGTAAGTTTCAGGATAATCGGATTCATCTCCTTCCGAATGTCACAAACATTGACCACGGGCTGCAAGGATCAAATTTACGCAATGCGTGCAAAACATCGTTTCAGGCTTTGATGGATCACATCATGCAGTTGAATCCGAACATGTCGGAAGACAGTGTCCGTCGGGGCATATTCCAGACATTCTGTGAGCACTATTTTGATGCAAATAAGGCCGACGTCATGCAACTGATGGGAACGGTTCTAGCCTAGCTACCTTCTGCCTCGCAGAGGCGAGTTCCCTGCTATCGGTTGCTCCTTTGACTGGAGCAGACTGGTGCAAGATGAAGGTTCGCGCAGGCAACGGGTCTAACCTTCGAGTTCCATGCCGGTCTCTTTCCGCAACGCCTCGATGAGCCCAGGGCACCTTGGCACGACCCTCTCGGCGAGGAACGCTTGGACATAGGGGGCTACCCAGTCTTCCGAGCCGTGTTCCGGGGTCATCCCCACTTCCAACGCATCCATGTAATCGGACGACATCATGTGATGGCCGCTCAGGCAGAAGGAATACGCCAGGTGCAGAATGACGATGTCGAGCGTATCGGACCCCAGTTGCGCAATCCATTCGGCGCGGTTCTTGAGATAGACCTTCCCGTCGTTCAAAAGAAGGTGGTCGAGGAAGTTATGGTGGGTCTGGTCGTTGCACCGTTCGCGCACGCCGGCATAGTCAAGCGCACCTAAGCAAGGGCGAACCGCGCTTAGCTCCGGGGCGGCGTCCACATACTTTGCGATTCCCCCTGTTCTGGGAAGCGCTTTCACCCCGGTAATCCACCCGTCGATGCGACGCGACTAGCGGCTCTCCAGGCTGCGCATTCCGTTGGAGATAGACGTTGATGTAGGTGCCAATGAGCGCAGCGTCGTAGAGCTTACGTGCCAATGCGTAGGCATCGTTGATGTTGCCCAGTGTCACCAGCGCAGCCATGCCACGGAGGGTCGACGCCATGGACCCCATCAGATAAGTGTCTAAGCTCAACACCGACAGGGTCCCGATAGGCACGAACGACATCACGCCAAGGCTAAGCCCGTCGTAAAACTCGGCATATTCGCCGAGCGTTGCCACTATCGATTCGGCTGAGTCATTCACTTCCGTCACGTTCCGTCCCTAGCATTCCTGAATCACAAGCGGTTCGGCTTCCATATCGAGGTCGCTGCCGAGCCACCGGGTTGCTCCGGTGACTCGGCGGGGGCCCAGCTGTCGCGCACCGAAAATGTGCATGGGTCTCCGTGCGGAGCGTTTCCTCGGCAGCTATCATCGGCCCATGTCCCATCGCCTGTGCGATGCCTCACGGAATCAAGGATGCCGCCCCGATGAGTCTGCGTTCCCTGGCCCGCTTTATCGTGTTGCTAACCGCTTCAGTGAGCTGCGCATGCGCCGCCTCGCACCCCACGCCCAGCGCACCCACTCCACACGCCCCTGCTCAAGGACACCCCATGACCTCCGCCGCTTCGTCGCATTCGCCGGCTGCTGCGCGCGTTGCGCAGCAGCTGATGACCTTCCTGACCACCGTGCCGTCCAGCGAGGCCCTAACGGTCGATGTGGTTGGCCAGCAGTTTGGCGTCACGCTCAATGCGGACAGCGAACGGTCCATCTATCGCAGTGGCGACCTGGGCAGCGGCTGGAACTATGGCGTCGCGGTCACGCCGGGCAACCGGACCATGAAACGCGGGTTTGAGTTTTGGTTCTACAACCCGACGCCAGGGGCTGACCCGACGCCGATTTGCGCCCTCAACCTGGATGCACTGCGCCAGCAGCTCGCGGCCCATGGGTTTGTCGAACGCGTGACCTCGTTCGAAACGGGCGGCAGCGGCTGGACCGATTTCCTGAAGGGTGACCTCGTACTGACCGTCACCGCCCGCGACTTGGTGTCCGCGCCGAACGGCGATGCTTGCATCATCAGCTTGCAAACCACGGACGGCCGCTGAACGACAAGGAGAGCACCATGGCTACGCCCCACCCCGCCCTTGAGGCGGCCGTTGCCCAGTTTGCCCAACAACCCGGCGTCTCACCGCATGAGGTGGCGCAGCTGCGCGCGGCCTTAGCGTCCGACCCTGCCTTGACGGCGTCGCTGGATACCGCAGCGAACGCGGGCACGCTCCAAGGGTTTGGCCTGTCGGCCGCTGGCGCTCCCGACCGCCCGGTGGGTGACTACGCACCGGGCCCGGGCATCGTAACGCTGCCCGCCTCCGCGTTCCCGCCCCCTGGTGCCCCGGCCTCATCGGACTTGCACGCCGCGCTGCGCGTGCAGGCCATGGTGGTGGAGTTCTCGGGCAAATCGTTCGCGGACAGCAGCGGCGCCACCCATCCGGTGACCCCGGACATGTTGTCAAACCTGCAAGACTCGATGAACGGCTCGCCCGCGCTTGCCAGCGAACTCAAGCGGGCGGCGACCACGCCGGACCCTCAACACCCTCAACATCGCATCCTGGAGCACTTCGGCTTCACGGCACCGGGCGAAGGCGTGGGCGGGAGCTTCAGCGCCCCGACGCACACCATGAATTTGGTCAGCGAATCCTTAGCCACCACCACGCCTGGCTCGACCCGGCGCTACAACGTCCACGACCTCACCTTTGTGGTGGGCCACGAAGTGCAGCACGGATTCAACGCCCAGGCGGCGGCCCAGCGAGACGCCACCTTCGTAAACGGGGTGCGCGCCATAGCGGCCACGCCCGGCCCCGTCCACGATTACACCGCACTGGTCGAACAGCACATCCAGACCAACCGCGAGGACGAAGCCAAGGCAGAAATCGCCGGATGGAATGCGCTGCGAAGCCGGGTGGACCACGACACCGGCAGCGTCAGCTTGAGCGCGCTGCAAAAGCTGGCACGGGGGCGGGTGGCCGATTTCGTCGACAGACCAAACGGCGTCTTGCAGCCGCGCTCGAACATGACGCTCAACCCCGACCTCAGCATGCCTGCCACCGCGGCCAATGTCGCCGCCATGGGCTACAACTATTTTGACCGCCCGGTGCATCCGCAGCCGGGTGACACCCGGCAGGCCATGGCGCTGGGGCATGGCGGAGTCAGCGATTACGCCAACCGCAGTGCAGGCTGGGCGCTTCAGGTCATCAGCATCGAGGAACAGGCCGCCGCACATCCGCACGGAGTCAAGCCCCAAGTGCAGCTCAACATGGCCATGCGGGTTTGAGCGAATCGATGATGGAGCGATCCGGATTGAATCTGGCCCCCTCCAAACAATCCCTCCCGTATTTGGACAGCAGCACCCAGCCGGCCACGCCGCATCGATTCGACCACACCGCAGACGGCCCGAACCAATACCAGTATGTGCCGGTGGCGCCGCAGCGATTGGACGACCCGGGGCATCCGGACCATGCCCTGTTTCAGCAAGCACGAGGACACATCACCGCCATCGACCACAGCCTGGGCCGCACCCCCGATGCGCACACCGACCAGTTGGCGTCGGCCGCCGCCGTGCAGGCCCGGGCCGATGGGCTGCAACGCATCGACCAGATGGCACTATCCACAGATGGACAGCGGGTCTGGGGCGTGCAGACCCCGCCTGGGCGAACGGACCATCTGTTTGACCTGCGCACCAGCGTGCCCACGGCAGAAGCCATGACCCCGATGCACCAGAGCGGAGCCCAGTGGCCGCAGGCCATGCAGCAGTTCGAGCGAACTCAACAGCAACAGCAACAGCAAGCGCAAAGCCAACAGGTCAGCCAAACCCAGCCGCAGGCGCAAGGTCCAGTGATGAGCCACGGCGGCCCCGGGATGTAGCAGCCGTCACATCGAAGGGCGCGCCATGCGCGGTGCGTCCGGCTTGAGCGCCAGCACGCCGTCGGGCGTGCGCAGCGTCACGGTCACTTCGGAGTCAACGGGCGATGCGGGCATGGCCGGCAGCACAGCAGTGAGCGCCAGCACATGTGCGGGCTCGGCCGCGCTCAGCAGGACCAGACCATACTGGGGTTGGTCCTGATGCAGCGACTGCACCGCTCCCATCAGGCTGTCCTGGGCCTGCACTTGGTTGGCCTCAGCCGTAGCCTCGAGGTGCCGCGCCGCCTCGTTAAAGATGCTTTATCAAAGACGGCGGATTGGAAAATCCCTGCATTCGCAAGCAGGCCTGCGATATTTACCGAAACCATGCAGTGCTCGCGAAGCAATCATATGTCGCTGCCGCCAGCGACCTGACCACCACACCCACTCGACGACAAACGCAGACCCGATACGGCCCGGGAGGATTTGCGTCAGGCTTATGATCTACGGGCAGACTTTCGCCATGCGTATTCGGCAAGTATTGCAAAATCGAACGCCATGAATGTTTCCCGCGCCAGGTACTCCCGACATCATGGCGGGCAGCTTTGAGCAGCAGCCTGGGCTGCTGACATCCGAACCGACCGTGCAAGGGAATCGCTGGGGAGCGAGTACATGCAGGAAGCGAACAGGGAACGTGCGTCATGGGGCCAGACTCTCGCAATCGCATCTGCATACGCAGCCTGCTACGAACTGACGCTCTACGTGTCTTTTCCGCAATGGTTGCTCACGTCGGGATTGCGCCTCGCGTGTCTTCTCTTGCTGCCCATGCGCTATTGGCCAGCCGTGGTTCTGGGTGAAAGCGTTCCGCTGCTGGAGAACGCCATCTTGTGTGCTCCGAAGTTTGGCATTCCCTGGGCGGCGGCCCAGGCTGTGCCCATGTCCGTTCTCTGGATGATCCTGCTGAAGCCGATGCGGCAACGCTGGTCCAGCCATGACACGAACGGTCGCATTCGTATGAATGTGATCTTGTGGGCAACACTGGGCACGTCTCTCATAACGGCATTTTCTACGACAGTTCGCCTGGTGCTTGCACTGCAGCACACACCAGGGAAGTGGCCCGAGATTGTTCCTGCGGATTATTTCTTCGCTTACTTCCTTGGCGCCTATCTTGGAGCGCTAACGTTGAGCCCCATGATTGTCGCGCTTCGGGAGCGGCTCCGGACTGTCAAGGATTCGACCCCGCTCTTCCCCATTTTCTGGAAGAGCCAGCTGCTACGGGACACGCTGTGGTGGGTTGTGCCGGCACTGGCAGGACTGGTTTCGCTTGCGTTGATAACCGACCATGACAACGTTCGATGGGTAGCCCGGATCGCCCTGCTATGGCCCGTCATGGGACTGACTCTGCGGCACGGCTGGCATGGCACCGCTCTGGGTGGCATGGCCGCGAGCATCGCATTGGCGGTTACAGCGAAGGGGCTGCTGGATCCGGAAACCATTCAGGTCGAAGTGCTCCTGGCGTTGACGCTCTCCGTCTCGCTCTGGCTGGGCGCCAGGGTGTCACGAGATAGCAAGGCCCTCACTACCCCTGCCGTGCAGGAGCGGTGAGGGCTTATCCGCGACGCCTATTAATGCCCTTGTATGGAGCATTGAGCGGGGTTGTCACAGGTTCCGACCACCAGCATCCGGATTCCCCCATCAGACAGCGGGGTTGCGTTAACGCTGGTGTTTTCGTCGCGATAAACCGTCTCTCCGGTCGCCGCCGTTGCAGCAGCGACCGGCTCAGACAGAGTCACGAGTCGATCAGCATCCATGCCGATGGGTAGCGCGAAAACATCACCGGCAGCCGTCCCGAAGGCGGCGCGCACCGTGCCATTGAGATCGTTGACCTGCACGTAGCGAATGCCGTGGCGTTCAAATACGTACACGTGATAGCGCGGGCTGACGCTGACGTCAGTTGCGTTGGGCCATGCCTGGCCCAGCCCCGTTGAGGGCGGAGCAGCGGCAGAGAACGCGCTACCGGCCGCAAGGGAAAGAGCCAGGAATGACACCAATCGCGGCATGCTTATCATGAGAGAGTCCTTGTCTATAGAGGTATGCCCGCGATATCTCGCGCGCCCCGCGATCATCGCATTCGCGTTCACATCGCAGTTCACTCATCGAACGCCGAAATGGTGGACTTGCCGAATTTGCTCATGGTTCTGATGCGCGCTTCGTTGCTGTCGCGTCGCCACGTGCAGAGACCTGAGTCGGCAAGGAACATCAGAGCTTTTCGCGGATGCAGCGTTACCGCTTCGCCACTTCAGCGGAAGCCGGGGCATTCCCCCTACAGCTATCGCGTTCAATGATGTTTACTCTGGGTCGAAGTGGACGGTTCGTTTAGCGTGCCATGAAGCACCCGACAGCATCACCCCGGACATTAAAGGTAACTGGCGGATTGGCCGAGTAGGCCAACACGAAGCTCCCCTGTGCGGGATCGAAATAGAGCTGGTAACCCTCTTGGTCATCGGCAACCAGGACGCACGGCCGAATCTCGCACTCTGCGGTGCCCATCACCTGCTCATACGAATCCTGGATTCCCAGATGGGCTGAACCAGCGCAGCTCGCATCGAAGCCAATTGGGCCACCACCCACTCTTGAGGAAGCGGTTGCCCAATCGCTTGGGGATGAATCTCGCAGACGTAGTTCGCAATCTCGTCTTCAACAGCAGTTCGCAGCGCAATCAGATCCATCCCCCCCTCCGTTCCAATGTCCGCTCTGGGTCGGAGGCGGACGTTCCCAGAATACAGCCCGCAGCACTATGGAGCACGCTGCCAGCACCAGCGGGGTGTTCAGACCTTGACGCAATGGTGGCCAGCATGAGTCGACGTGGAAACTACCATGACAATGCCGTCGCGGAGCGTTTCTTCAGCCTGTTGAAGAAGGAGCGAATCAAGCGCCGGATCTATCCGGATCGTGCCGCCTCGTCGGACGTATTCGATATATCGAGATGTTTTACAACCCGGTGCGTTGACATGGTTTCACTGCCGGCCTATCACCGGTAGAGTTCGAACGGCGTTACACACAAACCAGCTCCTGAGTGTCTACAAAACGCTGGGCGGTCCACCCCTTCCACATTGCGAGTGAGAAATGGATATCGAGAATGCCTCGCAGCCAGCACTGGCTAGCACGCCAATTTTTCTTTCCCGCCGCGCCGATCTTTGTGGCTACACTTATGCGATGCTGCGCACGCTCGAGTATGCGTGCGCGTGGACTGTCCTGACCGATGACGTGCCATTCAAACTGGCCTTGGGGAACCTCATTGGGGGGCTCGGCGAGCTTATTGAACGGGTGGACACCCGGCTAGACGCATTGCTGATCGACGGCCCGCGCCTGCTCGCTTCACCGGCGTACGAGGCGGCGTTGGAGTCGGGTATGGGTAGCCACTCGACTGAGGATCGCCGCGTTTTCTTGTCGGCTACGCTGTCTGGCGTCGCAATTCACATGCACGCATTCGTCGGCGAAACACACAAGGTGGGCGATGCTCCTACCGTAAGACTGCTGACGGAGTCCGCGATGCGCATTGAAGCGCTGCTCGGCGATTTTCACAGCGCTAGCTCGACGGTTATCGCCCGTACTTTCATCTCGCCAGCTCTTGCAGGGGCGCTTGCCTACACAGGACTTGAGAGCGTCCCAACCCTGCCTGATCAGCCTGGGCGGCCGGCCGCCTGGGAATTCAAAGACGAGAGTGTGTTCCGCCATACAACTCTTCAAACGCTGCTTGAGCGTGGAGAGCATCTTGAGCGATGGCTGCACGAAGTCGGTATAAACATTGAGATTAACGCCGTGGAAGTGTGTGCTCGGAACGTCGTCGACTTCCGAGCCATGCCCCTTGCATTCAAAGTCGACATGGCTCGCCAGATATGGGACGAGACTCGACACGCCGCTATGATGCAAGAACATCTGCACACGATTGGGGGCGAGTTTGGCCGCTATTCGTACAACGACAAGGTGTGGCGTCGGTACATGTTAGGCGTGGACCTCGCGGAACGGCTGGCCATCGAGCAGATATTTCAGGAAGGCAATGCCCTTGAAGCCAATATTCCATTTTCCCAGGCTTTAAGCCGAGCGGGCGCGATGGATCTGGCCGAGATGCTCGACTACGTCAACGCCGATGAAATGCGACATGCCGCCTACGGAAACAAGTGGCTTAAGTACCTCTGCGCGGAGAGTGGCCGAGATTACATGGACGTGGTGCGTGTCGCGGTCGCAAAGCTCGGTATGCCACTGAGTCCAAGAGGCGCTGTAGTGCCATGGCTACGGCAGATGGCGGACTTTCCGGAAGAATTCATTACGATGATGGTGGGCTCGGGAAGCAAGGCGACCGAAATAGACTAGGCACGCCGAAAAAAAACCACGCCGGTAGAAGCCACTTGGTGCGCTAGACTGAACCTCGGGTCAGGAACTGTACGCAATGCACGTGTCCTCCGTAGTGTTAGATCGATTTTCCATGGAAGATCGAGCTCGTCCAGCTCTTCGGAAAGGCGTGCGAGAGCGATGACATCCATAGTGGCGGAAAGAACACACAAGTCGATATCCGATCCGGGACGCTGAGTTCCGCGACTACGGGAACCGTAGAGAGTTACTTCTTCGATGGATGACCAACCGTACAAAACGGCGCGCATTCGAGCCGACTGAGCCCAGCTGAGACCAGCAGGATCAGTGACATTCATTGTCCAGAGCTCTGGTGTGTAGATCGGCCCGAAGTCGCAAAAAAAGTGGAAGGTAGTCGCGAAGGATCTTAAGCTCAAGGAGTTCCGCCACAGACGCCAAGTGCGATTTGAGAGCCACGGCCCGACTTGCATTGAGGTCCATCCACGCTTCTCCGTCGTGCAGGATGCCACGCGCCACCGCTTCGCGGATTACATCGCGGGGGCCGTGATGATCGGGGGACCCCTGCCAAACGAGGTAATCACGCAGGCACAGCCATGCAAGGTCATGGCAACGTTCGAATACCTGGATCCAGCCCTGGCGCTCTAAGTCGGAGGCTGGCGCAGTGCGCTGCGCGCGCAGATTTGTAGTCCAGTCCATGACTTCGTCGAACTTCCTCAGACGTTGTTCCCAGCGAATCACATCGCCCTCCCCCTCTATCATGCTCATAGAAGGTCCCTGGAGAGACGTGTGCGCCATTGCCCGATGTCCTCGGCGCCAAGACGTTCGATCTCTGGAGGGAATGCGCGTCGCTTGAAGTCGAAATAGGCATCGCGGCAATTGCCGTCAGCGGCAGCGTTGTACGTGATGAAATAGGCACGGCGGCTTCGGGATGATCCGTTGCCGAAGGACCGGTGCGGAAGAAACGAGCTGAAGGCGATGACATCGCCCGCCCGCAACGGAATGGTCGCCCAGGCAATTGAGTCCTGATCCAGGAGTTGCCCTTGCCGGTGAGCCAGGAAGTTTCTTCCACAGGAAAAGTTCGCATCCACCTGCAGAGCGCCGTTGTGTTCATCGGCATCGTCAACGGCGATCATTACGGTGATGGACTCACGTTTGAGCATTGTCCAAGCCGGTCCATCCTGGTGTGGAGCGTATCCCCCAGCCCCCGCAAGCTTCACGTTCAGTTTTTCCTTGAACAGATGATACGGGCCACCGAACAAGGCCAACAGCAGGCTCGGTAGTTGTGACCGCTCCAAGGCAGTCGGAAGGTCTGGCCAGAAGTCGAAGAAATACTCGACCCGATTAAGCAGCCTTCGGCCGTCATGTGCCCGCTCAAAATACTTCATCCATTTACCAGCTGACTCCACTACGTCTACGAGTTCATTCGCGGTCGCCACAAGGCATGCGGTTTGTGAGGGACTGAAGAGCTGAGTGGAATGAATAAATCCACGTTCATGAAAAATCGCAGCGCTCGAATTGGACGCAACGGACGGGATGATAGAGACGTCGCAAGAATTCATGACGAAATACCAAAGGCGAGTGGGTATCGAACGAGATAGAAGTCTTCTCGATCCGAGGGCCTGCCTTGCAGGAGTTCACTAATGCTACGAGAGAGCGCGAGGGCGACAGCGGTGGCGGCGACGATGCCCGAGATGACGAGCGAGCACACCGCGCCGCTCGTGTGCTGTGCAAGGACGCCAAAGATTCCTAGGCCAACGGGCATGCCCGCTTGCGCCGTCCATTTGCTCCACGCCGACAGGCGTCCACGGCAAGATGCGGGAGTCGCGGCGAGCCGGTAACTTGCGCAATACACGTTATGTATGCCCATCCCGCAACCACACAGCCACGCGCCGACTGCGAGAGCCCACATATGGAAGGGGGCGGCAAAAGTGACGACACCGACGGCGATCGCCAGGATGCTGGCGACGGTTGCCTTCCGCACATCGACACGTTCGGACAAAGGTGTCGCCAGCCTGTTACCGGAAAGGACGCCGCCGGCCACCGCAGCTGGCAGCCAGCCTGTCGCCGCCAGTCCGAGACCGCGATCATGCACAACGATCACCGGAATCACCAAGGTACTGAATGGCACGACGCACCCGTTGATCGTGGCGCCGATCAAGTTCCAGGTGAACTCCGGGCGGATGCCCACAGCCAGGTGCCCCCCTTCGACCAGGCTTCTCGTCCAGGCCTGTTGCCCCGAGCGCTCGTCTGGTCGGGTGTCAGAGCGAATGCCCCAAGTGCACCACAGGGTGGCGACCAAGAGTGCTGCAGTGACTTGCAAGGTCCGCTGGAGCCCGAGCTGGTCGCTCGCCAAGCCAGCAAGCGGCGGCGCCACGAGCAATACCAGCGCCTGAAGCGCGCCTGTAATCGCCACCGCAGGACCGAGTTGCTCTCGCCTTACCAGAGTAGGCAGAAGCGAACTGGACACTGCAGCCATCAAGCTCGTGCCGCAGGCGAGGATCGCAACGACCGCAGCCGTCTCGGGTCCTCGATACACGCCGTTCCGGCACACGATGAAAAGTAGCCCTATACCTGCAAGGACGATGGCGTCCGCCAACAACGCCAGATTCTTGCGCGCCCACCGGTCGGCCAACGGTGCTAGCAAGGGCAGGCTTACGAAGGAAGCTACTGAGAATACGAGGGACAGCTCGGCGAACTGCTGCTTGGAACCGGTGCTGGCGAGGATCCACCACGAAAGACTCAAGAAGCTGCAACGGCCGCCTAGGGAGGCCAGGAACTGGCCTGTACGAAACATTGTAAAATCACGCGATAACATGCGCCACTCCGGACGGCGACAAGACCGAGTGGGGCGATCGTTGTAGCGTCCATCGCATAGTGACGGCCGATCCGACCATCAAAGGCTGGTGGCATGTCACCAGGACGACGGCGCTCGTGGCGGCATCACTCAACATTTCAAGCACCTCGATCACCGTAGCGGCATCAAGTCCGTTGAACGGTTCATCAAGCACCAAGACGCCGGGTGACAAAACAAACGCCGCCAACAGGAAGAACTTACGCCGGGTGCCTAGCGATGCGTCCTTGAAGCGGGTGTCCAGATGGTCCTTGACACGGAGTCGGCACGCCAGGAAATCGAAATTTTTCTGCTCAAGGATCAACGCACGTCCGTGCGCCCTGACGACAAATTCGACGAATTCTCGACCGGTGAGGAAAGGATAAAACGTAGGATTGTCGGGCAGATATACAAGGCACTGGCGCGCTTTGACCGGCGAGGCGGTCAAGTCATGGCCACCGATGACAATGCGCCCGGAGTACTTGACGTGCCCGGCGATGGCGCCCAGTAGCGTTGACTTGCCGACTCCGTTAACGCCTTCGATGAGGTGGCAACCGGCCTCAAATCGATGCGTGAAATTCTCGAAGACTGTCTTGTTGCGAAATACGATGCCCACTCGCTCAAGCTCGACGGCCATGCCAGATGTCGTCACGACATGCCCCTCGCTAGCCACAGCCCTATTCCGATGAATAGGCAGCTTGTCGCAATGGTTGCTGCGACGGCGTCGCGCGGCGAACGCCGAAATACGAGGAGCTGCATCCCGCCGAGAATTGCCAGCGCAGGTGGCGTGCACAGAGCCGGCCACGCGCCAGGGTTCCCGACCACGGCCAGCACCCCAAGGATGCCGGCCAGGAGAAACTGGGCCCAATAGACTGCTGCGATCATGGCGGCTTCGCGCCAGCGCACGGAGGTGGGAATCGCGTCGAGGAACACAGCGTGCTCGTAAGCGCCTTTGAGCAAGGTGGCGAATCCGCCAGCGGAAAACATTGCGGCCACACCAACGTAGACGACAACCAGACCGACCCTCCCGGCGGCGGACGGCATACCGACCAGGAGGAAACAGGCGGACAGTGCGGCAAAAAAGACGACAGATGGAAGCGACCGCCGATAGCCCCCGTGGCTCGCATGCGACAGCTCTCGTGTATACAGGGAGAGCCAGTCGTTCCTGATGCGCCACGGCGCAATGCGCCATGAGCGCCTCAGCACAAACATATCTCGCCTGCGTGGCGGCAGGACCGCCCCCAACGCGATCAACGACGCTGTACTAACAACCGTCGCCGCCGTCGTGCCCGCCCATGCCGACAGGATCGCTACGCAGCCAGAGGCGAGAGTCCAGCCGTAACGCCCACGGACCCAACCTAGTTGCGCTACCAGTGCTGCGCACAAGAGGTCAGCGCACATGCTAACCGCTCGCAACGCATTCACGTCTGGCGCCGATACCGCGCAGGACAAAACCAGCAGAAACAACCATGGACTGGATGCCAAGCCAATCACCGCGAGATCACTCAGCAGTACCTGAGCACGGGTGAATGGCAAGGTCATGATCAGTGGCTCCGCGACACCATCGAAGACTGCATCTCGCTGCAAGTGCACCCACGCCACTGTGATACCTATAAAGCCAGAAGCCGCTAAGACGGATGTCGCGGTACCCGGCGCGAGGAAGACCGCAGCAAGCGGGCCAATCACAAGAGCCTTGAGTGCGGGCAAACTTGGGACTAATAACAGGATGACAGCTGCCAGGGCCTGTTTGTGTCGCAGCATCCGCTCACGAATGTCTACCCTGTACCGCGCAATTGAGACTGCAGCCAGCGATGTCATGCGGCACCGCAAGGCTGCATCGTGAGGCAGTCGTCTACGAGATCGCGGGCCCGGATAAGTATCTCTCGACCACGTGACGTGAATCGACTGGCCTCGGATTCGATAGCAGATCTAAACGCACCAATAATACGGAGAACCCGCCCCGTCGACCGATGGTACTTCGGCACAACCTCCCACTGGTCCGTCCGTGCCCGATACGCAAGCATTTCCACCGCTACGATATAGCTATGAAACGCGAGATAGGCAGGGAAAGTTGTGCCTCCCAAGACGAACGGAAGACCTACGTCAAGCGAAATCTGACGCTGCGAGTCCGGCATGTGCGGGTGCATTGAGTCGTCGATAAAGAGAAGCATGTGCACTAACTGATGGAACAGCAGTTCCTGGAAGTCGATCTCGTCGAATTGATCCTTAAAGTTGAAGTTTGCGACGCCGATGGTGTCCTCTGTAGTTCCGTTGGTGTACTCATCCAACTGGTTGATCACTATTAGTCTGACGCAGAATCGTACGATCGCAGCTATGTACGGTTCCTTGCGCTCAAGGCCTTTCAATGCGGACTCGAAGTAGCCTGATATAAGGCGCCGAGATAACAGTTCCGAATTGATAGCAAAGTGATGTCGTTTGGCCATGCAAAATGAGGGGGCGTAGGTCTCCAACGCGGGGAAATCGACCATTCGAGGACCGTACCAATCGACTGGTGACTCAATGATCGACCGTCCCGCCAAGAACCGGTTGTAGGCCTGCCACATCGACGGATCGCTGAGGTCCTGCGTGCTCCGGCCACCGCATCGAGCGCGCAGGATGTCGACCACCGAATCACGACCGAAGAGATAGTACACAGGAACCTCTAAGCCGCAGTTGTCATGGCGACGGACACGGGCCGCGGCGCGTACAAGCCGTGGCGGGCGAGAATCTCGCGCGCGATGTCTAGCTCCATAAGCATGTGCTCAAACGCGCCAAAGTTGGAATCACGCTCAACAATAACTGCACGAGGCCGCGTGCGCGCACACACTTTCTCGAAAAGGCCCCAGACAGCTGGCCAGACGTCGGTGGCGTGCGTATCGATCAGCATGCCGAACTTGTGAGACCCGCCGGCGAGGTGGATCTCAACAACATGATCAAGTGGGATCGCATCCAGATATGCATCGGGGTCGAATGCGTGATTCACGGCGTTGATGTAGAGGTTGTTTACGTCAAGGAGCAGCCCACAGTCGGTCTGCTGGACGAGACGTGTTAGAAACTCAGCTTCTGGAAGGTCTGAGCCCGGCATCGGGTAGTAGTATGTGATGTTCTCCACAAGGAACGGTTGCCGAGAAAAAGCCTGAACAACTTTGACCTTCTCTACGGCCGAACCGAGACTGGCTTCGCCAAGGCGCATGGGCATCAGATGCCCCACCTCGGTACCGCCCTCCTTGGTCAGCGAGAGATGGTCACTAAACCACAGGTGATCGTTTGTCACGAGGGCATGCTGCAACTTCCGCAAATAGCTGTCATCCAGCTGGCTACTCGATCCAAGTGACATATCGAGACCGTGCAGTGAAACGGGAAGTTTGCGCATCAAGTCGCGCAAGATCGGATCGTCGTCTTGAATGAAGAGTTTCTCCGTCGTCACCTCAAGAATGTCTATGCGATCCGCGTGCGCGAGGAGCGCATCGCGCAGCTGAGCCTTGTAATTGACGCCAACGTGAGTGTGACCCTTAGCCATGTTAAGACTTCCCAGCTGTCACGCGAATCACCGCACCGGTATCCGCCAGCATGTCGATTAGCCTGGCAACACCAGGCGATTGACTTTCAAGGTGTTGCGCGCTCTTGCGACCGTCCATGCGACTCATGGCGCCTACAACCGGAGTCGTCGCGCACATAGATCCGACACCACCTTTCCTCCAGTTCTTGAAGAAAACAATAGTCTCGGCTTTTTTGCCATGCGCCTGCAGTACTTCGTTGCGCCCAGCACCCCTGGTGACCATCCGCACCATTGCGCTCACGTTGTGCATAAAGTTCGCCGAGCGCATCGCTGGGTGCACATAGGGGGCCCAGTCCGACGGACTCACAGCGTTCGTCGGAACTGGATGAATTGCCTCGTCGGCAGCCACGGCCGCGATCACCTCGTTTCTGGCCAAGTCATACGCCACGATTGACGAGTGAACGTCATTCGCTGGAAGGGTCGTGAGGACATGACGAGCAAAATAGACCGACTCGAGAAGTGGATTTTTTGGAGTGGCCACGTGCAAGTCGAGGGTATCGAGGTAATCGTCCCAGTAGCACGCAAGTTCGTAGTCGGAGAACATTTGGGAAACTGTGCTCAGAGTCTCCAGGACGTTGTCCATTCGACGCTTTCTTAGCAGAAGGACGGACATTCGGAAGGCAGGTCCGTGCTGGTCAAGGAAAGCAACAAGCTCCTGACGATCTGCTTCTGCCATAAAGAGGCCTACCGATTCCGGACAGCCATCTCGCAGGACGCGAAGCGCGATGGGAGGATTGACGACAAGCTTAGCCAGCGCCTCTTGCGCTGAATGTCCTACGGGTCGCTTCGCTGCCATGCGGATAAATTCCCTATCTATTCTTGAAGCGACCTACGCATTGCGCGTAGGTCGCCCACCTGAATTATGGGCAGGTGACCGTATTACAAAGGCAATCCACCGGGGCGGTGGCTTCTTCGATGACTTCGAAGTTGAAGACGGATTCGCTGCTCTGGATTTCCATGTCTAAGCTCCATTCATTAAAGATTGCCAGTTCCACTTGGCGTTGCGATTACCTACGCGGTTCCGGCTCCGCTATCGCCCCACCGTCAGAAAAGAACGGTTGCGGGCATCGATTGTCTACCATGAAGATTGGCCATACGCAACGCGAAACCAGACATTCCGCGAGCCATGTCACAAAGCGCCGCACCTCCGGCCGTTCGTATTCGTGCTGCCCTCAAAACGTCGTCGATGCGCCTCACGTAGCATGCTGCAGCGTCTCGCCGAATTGAGTCATCAGTAGCGATATGCTCGCCGCTTCGCTGCAAGATTCCAAGCAGCGCACCGAGTCCGTATTGACTCGCTGGATTTGCGTGGAGCAGAGCCGCAAGCAGCTCGCTGCACTCCGCGCGAACACATTGCCCTGAGACGTTACTCCCCGGTGCAATCCACATCAGGAGCCGAAAGAGGCGGTCGTCTATCGCGTCGGCAAGCAGCTCGCTAGAGAGTATTCGACTGCAGACTTGCTGGATTCGCACATGACCCGACGACTGTGCAGAGCGGGCGATACCAAGGAGCAAGATCCACTGCGGAGATGCCGTGACACGCATTGCTTGTCCTCGGGAGACGGAGCTATCGAGGCGCTCAAGAGCGTCGACGACCGTTCGGGTCCCCAGCAAGTCTCTCGTGGCGTTCGCTACGGCGGGAGCATGGTTCAGCTGGAGTGTCGCATCCAACAGCATCAGTGTGCCGGCGATGCCGGTCAGCCCTAACGGTGTCTTGCGCTCATGAACGATGCGCTCCAGCGTGTCATCGCGCATACAGGCTCTTACATCTCCTGCTCTGGAAACCCATGCTTATAAAGAGGGTGTTTCGGCGCCTGTTGCCTCAGTTTGGTGCCCAGAATAGGTCTCGCAGGCGAATTGCCCTGCTAACTAGCACCTATGAGGCATATCCCATGAATCTGTTCGAGCCCGACTTTTACAAGCATGCAACCTTGCTCACTCTGGCCATCATTGGCCTCCTGGCCGCACTCAGGAAATTGGCTGAGCTCATCAAGACCTTCGTACCCAAGAACCTCGTAGAAGCGTTCCGCAACACTTTCCAGGCCTTGCCCCGGTGGATTCTTCAAGAACTGACACTGCCCAAGAGATATCCGTTTGCCGAAACGGTAACGGAGGTCATGTTCACCGCCATCTTCTACATCTTGACGCTGTACTACTTCTTAATGTTCCTGATGGTCGTCAGCCTCATCTTCTTTGGCAACGCAGCTCCCTGGAAGTATGCTGCTGCATTCGCAGTCGCAATCGTCATCATGGTGATGGCGCGCTGGTGCTTTAAGCAGGCAGAAGTTCCCAGGATCAAGCTCAACTCGAAGAGCCGAAACCTCTGGTAAACCACAGGCAAAACTAGGGGGAGGGTCAGTCAGTTACTGCCCTCCCTTGTCCGGCGTTGTCAATCATTGCGTCGTTATAGTAAACATCGACCAACCGAAGCCACGTCACCTATGGCGATGGCGAATGCAAAAACAAAACCACCATACGCCCTCTTCCACTGCTTGTTCTTACTTCGATTGATCAATGAGTAGACGCGAACGTTCAGCGCGATCCAAAAAACTGCCAATGTCAAAACAGTTTTAACTATCAGCTCTACAATTTCCATTTCCCCTCCCCTTAGTCAAAGTCTAGGCTAACCATGGTGAGAATCACCCCATTCACGTGACCTGCCACTCCCTCCTCATTTTCACGCACGTCACCCGTATCCTCTAAGGTGAATGTCGCCTCCCCGTAAACTTACTCCAGACATAAACCGAGGTCCCCGGGCAAAATATCCCCAAGGAGACCTACGATGCGCAAAAGCAAATTCACC
>NZ_JACHYH010000014.1 GCF_014192715.1 Luteibacter sp. Sphag1AF | reverse complement strand
AATGGGATAAATGCTTTCATGTAGATGCTCAGCGTTCGGTCGTCGACTATCAGCAGAATTTCCGGATTAGCGATAACCGCGATTTCGGAAATTTTTTTCTCGTCGACGTCATGAACGATGCGCCGATC
Organism: Luteibacter sp. Sphag1AF; assembly: GCF_014192715.1. Lineage (GTDB taxonomy): Bacteria > Pseudomonadota > Gammaproteobacteria > Xanthomonadales > Rhodanobacteraceae > Luteibacter. The sequence goes on along the minus strand of NZ_JACHYH010000014.1, from coordinate 24,568 downwards.
CCTGAATATCTGATCGAGATCAATGGAATCCTTATGGGGCACGCCATCCCGCGACCGCCACGTCACGACGACCGGGGGTGGAAAGTTATCCCCACTTGTATATACGGCACCCAGTTGCTGAATATGGTCAGGCCCCCTCAATGGGCCAGAAAGCACGTGATCAAGCCCGCTGACGACGTACATGTGGTCATAGATCACCTTGCAGCCCCATGCACTGAAGCAGTACGCAGAGAAATTGTGCCCGCTGAACGTCAGAGGAAATCGGTTCGGTCGATGCCGAACAATCTCATCTGACGGAGCCAGGTTCTGCAAGACGGTGTGGCAACCTCCCGAAAGTAGACATAGAAGAGCCGCAATAGCGATGTAAATCGCACCGCGTATTCGTGGAAAACTCATGCAAGCATCACCTTGAAAAACTTTCATGCCCGCTGCCTTGACGGGATATGCGCTCACGTCGTCCTGACGCTGGCCATCCGGGCCTCGCTTGTACTTGTCAGTCATTCCGTTGCCCTATGGACTTGTCAGTAAGTCTTTGTGTAGACCAGCACGAAGCTCTCGCTCATTCCGCTGTAACGATTCGCCGGGTCGCTAAGCTCCTTCAGCGGGAGATACGTTTTCATGTAGACGCTCAGCGTTCGGTCATCGACTATCAGAAGAATGTCCGGATCAGCTATAAACACGGTCTCGGAAATCTTCTTTTCATCGACGTTGTGAACGACTCGACGGTCCTTGAATATCTCATCGAGATTGACTGAGTCCTCATGGAAAGTGCCGTCCCGGGATCTCCATGACACAACGGCCGGCGGTGGAAAATTGGCGATATCCAACGTAACCGCATCTAACCCATGAAGGTGTTTTGGCCCCATAAGAGGAGCTGTTAGCTTATTTTCGCTATCCATGACGTCGTACATGCCGTCATAGAGGACTTTGCATCCCGATGTACTGAAGCAGTAGGCAGCAAAATTGTGCGCGGTAAACGTAAGTGGAAACTTGCGTTGACGTTGCTGGGCAATGACACGAGACGAATGCACGTTCTGCATGGCGGTGTGGCAACCCAAGGAAAGAAAACATAGAAGAACCGCGAGTCCGATGTGACTCGCACGGCGTATCTGTTGAAGAGTCATGCCCGCATCCTGTTCCGGTCAGAAAGGACCTTCAATGGCATGCCGTTCACCTGGACCGTCCGCCCTGGCTACTTCCGGTACCAGCATGCGTGCCGGGTAAGGTGGCGCCGAGAAAACGCACATCGACATCAACAAGAAATCCATCCGCACCCCGCTTATGCGTCTCGCTCATTCCTTTTTCCTTATCAATCCATCAATACAATTGGCGATATGCCAGAACGAGTTCATCACGTGCATTGCTATATTTGTTTGCGGGATTCTCCGGGTGTTTTAGCGGTATATATGCTTTCATGTAGACACTGATCGTCCGGTCATCGACGACAAGAATGATGTCGGGATCGAGAACGGCAGCGTCTTTCAGGATTTCTTTCTCATCGACGTCATGAACGACTCGCCGCTTCTTGAATATCTCGTCAAGATCAACCTTCGCTTCGTGATAAGAGCCATCTTTTGATCGCCACGCCACTAACGCCGGCTCGGGAAAACTCTGTATTCCTATGCGGACGGCATACAGATCCTGCAGGTGCGCATCACCCATCAAAGGTCGCGAAATCTCCTCCTCGCTGTCATGGACGTCGTATCTGCCGTTATAGAAAACGCGACAGCCTCTCGTACTGAAACAGTAGGCGGAAAAATTGTGATCCTTGAATGTCAGCGGGAACTTGTTGACGACAAACGGACCATGCTTCTTCGACTGCCCCGTCTTCGACAGAGCGTGACAACCTTCCAGGCCAGCAAGGACGATGCAAAAGAAGGCCATTCGCACGAGCGGTGTCGTTGACTGGTTCGTCATTCGGTTGAACTCGTTCGCTTAGCAGGTGCGAGAAGACGCAAGCACTGGCTCATGACGTGCGTTGCTGAACTTATTGGATGGATCCTCCAGTCTCGTGAGCGGAATGAAGTCGTTACGGCTCTTGCCGATGACAATGCCGGTGTCTTCCGCGCGCAGCAGAACTTCTCGGAACAGATCGCGGCGTTGTGCAAATCGCGCTTCGCCGTGAGCGGAGCGCGCAACGGGCTTCAGGAACTTCGCCACCGCGCCTGTCCACAGGGCCAGCGGCATGCCGAAGCCCACGATGCCGGCCGCCTTGATGGTTCCTGCATGAGGGGCCATGGCGGGATGGTCACGCAGTGCGAAGTACACCCAATAGGTGTGCCATTCCCACGGAACGTGTGTGGCATGCAGCAGAAACAGCGTCAGCAGGCCTGCGACGCGCAGGCCCACGTAAACAGCGAGTGCGAATCCGGCGAGCGCCAACGCTGCCTTGAACGTGGTCATCCTTGATCTCCCGGGGCGCAGGGGCACCTGTTGAGATCATTCTTTCAAGCTGGATCGGCGGATGCTCTCAGGTGAATCTGAAAAATCCTGCCTAATTTGGGCTGAGGGGTTTTCGTCGGACTTCCGCGAAGAACCCAAAAAGGCCGCGCCTCAAGGCAGCGCTCCGCGAGATTCGAGCAGACGCCGCGTGTTCGCCAGCTCTTTTTGCAGCAACTCGGCATCTGGCAACACTGTCCGGTAGTTCGCCGCCATCACCTTGGTCGGCAAGCCGTCCAGCGCATACCGCGCCAGGGCATGACCTTTGTCAGCGCACAGGATCAGGCCCACCGGCGGATTTTCATCCGGGCAGGCCCAATGCTCCCTGGCATAGTTGCAGTACATGTGCATCTGCCCCACATCGGCATGGGTCAGGCTGCCCAGCTTCAGGTCGATGATGACCAGGCAGCGCAGCTTGCGATGGAAGAGCAGCAGATCCACCCGATACCAGGTCTGGTCTATACGCAATCGGCGTTGCCGCCCGACGAAGGTGAAGCCTTCGCCCAGTTCCAGCAGGAAGTCTTCCAGCCGCTGGATCAAGGCTGCTTCCAGATCGGATTCCGAATATTCGTCCTTGAGGTCGAGGAACTCCAGCACATACGGGTCTTTGATCGCGTCATTGGCCGTGACGGCATCCACAGGCGTGGCGACAGAACCCTTGACCAGCATCGCCGCCTTGTCCTTGGACAAGGCAGTACGCTCGTAGAACTGGCTTCCAATCTGCCGATCGAGTTGGCGCACGCTCCAGCCGCCGCGCAAGGCTTCGGCCTCGTAGAACTGGCGGGCATGGTCATCCTTGACCGACAGCAACCGGACATAGGCCGACCACGGCAGGGTGAAGATCTGGGTCAATTGGGACAGGCTCAATTTCCCAGCCAGTGTCTGGGAATTCCATACGGACAGTCCTTCTCCAGATTTCCGAGACAGTGTCTCGGAAATTGCCTCTATGGGATATGCGACGAAGAAGCGCCGCATGTTCTCCAGATTGTCCGGGCTGAACCCGCGTCCAAATCGGGCCGTCAGATCGGCGGACAACCGCTCCATCAACTGCTCGCCGTAACCGGCCCGCCGCCGCCCTTTCTGCTCGGCCTCGACGAGCCGGCGGCCAATCTCCCAATAGCTTGCCGTCATCAGCGCATTGACACTGCGCGCCGCTGCCTGGCGCGCCGCGTCCAGCAGTTCCACGATGCCCCCGTGGATACCGGCATAACCAGCCGGTAAGGCAGCAGGTTTCCCCACGTCCGCAGGCGTCTTCCTTGTCATGCTGTCACCTCCCCAGACCGGGATGCCCCGGTAATCGCCAGCCGGCAAGCGCCAACGCTGCCTTGAACGTGTTCATCCTTGATCTCCCGGGGCGCAGGGGCGCCTGTTGAGATCATTCTTTCAAGCTGGATCGGCGGATGCTCTCAGGTGAATCTGAAAAATCCTGCCTAATCTGGGCTGAGGGGTTTTCGTCGGACTTTTGTCGCGAGCAAGCTCGCTGCAACAAGAAGGCCGCGCCTCTTCGCACACGTTCAAAGCGACGCGCCTCCATCTCCACCGCTTCGAAACCATTTGGGTTCAGTTCAAAAGTCGGTTCTTTTTCGGCGGGAATTCGTTCGCGGTGGGTGCCAGCATCACCGCTCTCAAATAATTCCGACGCCTTTTTCGGAATAATCGGATGGCTCCGCCTGTCCTGCGCTGTGATGCTTCCGGGGTCGCCGACTCCTTCGGCGGCCGGGTGTCGAAACCCGTTTCAAGTGACTTGCGCAGGCGGTTCGCCGCCTGCGTCTTACGCGGCTGCCTTTACGGCGGGCGTGTCGGGCAGACTCACGTCTGGCCGGGTTTGAGTCACTTGACCGGTTTTCGACCCCGACACGTCCGCCACCCTGCACCCAGGGTGCGGACCTTCCGAGGTAAAGGAACCGCCATGCATTCGTCCGACCCGTCCGTACCGTGCCCGCTTTGCAGGCAAGACGTCGATCTCAACAGCGACCAGTTGCATGAGGCCCTGTTCCTGCGACTTGGCGATGCGCAAGCGCTTTTCGACCTGCTGTCGTTGACGACAGAGCTGGACGCGGACCCGCAGACATTCAAGCGCCTTTCCAGCCTGGGAAAGCGGCTGGCAAACGAAGCCATTCCGTTGGTAACGGCCATCTGGCGCAGCCGCGTGCAGTTCATCCCTCAAGAATCGCTGGCGGCATTGAAAGCCGGGCCGTTTGGGCAGTAGTGCACCTGTGCCCGCTGCATCAGCCGCTCCTGCTGTGTCCGGCAAGTGGGAAGGCAGGACCAAAAAAGCCCGGCCAAAAGCCGGGCTGCTTCGCCAACCTGCGACCGGACCTCAGCGCAGGCCGGTCTCCGCGCGTGCGATGACCAGGCGCTGGATTTCGCTAGTGCCTTCGTAGATCTCGGTGATCTTGGCATCGCGGAAGTAACGCTCCAGCGGCATTTCCTTGGAATAACCCATGCCGCCGTGAATCTGCACCGCCTGATGGGTGATCCACATGGCAGCTTCGGACGCCACCAGCTTGGCCATCGAGGCCTCGGTGCCGAAGCGGCCGCCGGTCTTCTCGACCTGCTGCTTCGTCCAGGCAGCGCGAAGGGTCAGCAGGAGGGCTGAATCCAGCTTGCACTTCATGTCGGCGATCTTGGACTGCGTCATCTGGAACGTGCCGATGGGGTGACCAAACGCCTTGCGGTCACGCGACCACTGCAACGTGGCCTCATAGGCGGCGCGCGCGATGCCCACGGCCTGCGAGGCGATGCCGATGCGGCCGGCGTCCAGCACGCCCATGGCGATGGAGAAGCCCTTGCCTTCCTCACCCAGAAGATTGGCCTTCGGGCACACGTAATCGTTGAACTCGATTTCGCAGGTGGCCGAGGCGCGGATGCCGAGCTTCGGTTCCGTCTTGCCGGCGTGGAAGCCTGCAATCTTCGTGTCGATGATGAAGGCCGACACGCCGCGCGCGCCGATGCCCGGCGTGGTCACGGCAAACAGCACGATGTAGCGGGCAACCGGGCCGGAGGTGATCCAGCTCTTCTTGCCGTTGATGACCCAGTCGCCATCGCCGTTCTTGACGGCGCGGGTATGCATGTTGGAGGCGTCGGAGCCGGACTGCGGCTCGGTCAGCGCATAAGCGCCGATGGCTTCGCCGCCCGCAATGGCGCGCACGTAGGTCTGCTTCTGCTCTTCGGTGCCGTTCTTCAGGATGCCGTTGCAGAACAGCGAGTTATTGACCGACATGATCGTGGAGGTAGCCGCGTCGGCTGCCGCGATCTCGACCATGGCCAGCACGTAGGCCACCGGGTCCATGCCCGCGCCGCCGTACTCTTCCGGCACTTCGATGCCCATCAGGCCAAGCTGGCCCATCTCCCTGATGTTCTCGAGCGGAAATTCGCCTTTCGCATCCAGCTCGGCGGCAACGGGGACAATGCGCTTTTGCGCAAAGTCGCGCGCGATGGACTGGATCGACAGCTGGTCGTCGGTAAAACGGAAATCCATGGAACAACTCCGTGCCGTATACGATGGCGGCGAAAGGGGTGGGACTTTGGGGGAGCCGCTTATTCTAGCGGCCCTCTGAGTCAGACGGACTGTGCGCTGCAGCACGGAGGCTTGACGCCCCGACCCGTCGGGCCTAGCCTAACCAATCTCTTTATCGCGATAAAAGGATGCGGCATGGATTTGTCGACTGCGTCCACGGTGCTGCGTCTCCTGGCCGACCCCACCCGTGTTCGCCTGCTCGCCCTGCTTGAGCGCGAGGAATTGACCGTGGCCGAACTGGCTGCCGTGCTTCATCTGGCCCAGCCGCGTGTCTCCACGCACCTGGCCAAGTTGAAGGAAGCCGAGCTGGTCCGCGACCGGCGCGCCGGCGTGTCTGCCTATTACCGTTTCAACGGCGAGGCAGACCCGACCCTGCATACTCTGGTGACGTCGCTGCGCGACACCATCAACGACGCCCTGATCCGCGAAGACGCCGAACGCCTGCCTTCCGTGCTGGCCCAGCGTGCGCGCGCCGAGGGCTGGGCGGACACCGTGGCCGGCGACATGGAGCGCCATTATTCCCCGGGACGCACCTGGGAAACCGTGGCCCGCTCGCTGTTACAGCTGCTGGAAACCGGCGACGTGCTGGACATCGCCTCCGGCGACGGCGTCACCGCCGAACTGCTGGCGCCGCATGCCCGTTCCATCGTGTGTATCGACAGCAGCGACCGCGTGGTGGAAGCGGCACGCAGCCGCCTGTCTGCATTCAAGAACGTGGAAGTGCGCCAGGGCGACATGCACGCGCTGGATCTGGGTGCCGACCGCTTTGACCTCGTGCTGTTGCTGCACGCCCTCACCTATTCGGAAGACCCCGCACAGGTCTTCCAGCAGGTGGCGCATGTGCTCAAGCCCGGTGGCCGCGTGCTGGCCGCCACGCTGGGCGAACACGATCATCGTGCGGTGGTCGAGCCGTTCGATCACCGCAACCTCGGCTTCAGCTGTACCAGCCTGCGGGCCATGGCGACCGGAGCCGGCCTGGAGGTCATCAGCTGCGAACGCCTCAGCCGCGAACGCCGTGCGCCGCACTTTGAAGTGATCAGCCTGCTTGCCCGCCGCCCCGGACGGCCAAACGCATGAGCGCCCTGCCCTGGCTGCACCCCGAACGCGTTGCCCTGATCGAGAAGGGCCTGCGCGAACGCATCATGATTCTGGATGGCGGCATGGGCACCATGCTCCAGGGCCATCAGCTGGATGAATCAGGCTATCGCGGTGACCGCTTCTCCGGTGGCCACGACAGTCACCACGAGCACGATCATCCCGGCGAGTGCGACCTCAAGGGCAACAACGATCTGCTGCTGCTGACCCAGCCAGACATCATCCGCGGCGTGCACGAGGCTTACCTGCGTGCCGGTGCGGACTTCGTTGAAACCAATACCTTCAACGCCACGCGCATCAGCCAGGCCGATTATCACCTCGAACACCTGGTAAGCGAACTCAATCGCGAAGGCGCCCGCATTGCGCGGGAAGCCTGCGATGCCATGACCGCGCTGACGCCGGATCGCCCGCGCTTCGTCATCGGCGTGCTGGGACCGACCAGCCGCACGGCGTCCATTTCGCCGGACGTCAACGATCCGGGCTATCGCAACGTCAGCTTTGAAGAACTGGCGGCCAACTACACCGAAGCCGCACGCGCGCTGATCGAAGGTGGTGCTGACACGATCATGGTGGAAACCATCTTCGATACGCTCAATGCGAAGGCCGCCCTGTTCGCGCTGGACCAGCTGTTTGTCACGCTGGGCGGCCGCGTGCCGGTGATGATCTCCGGCACCATCACGGATCGCTCCGGCCGCACGCTGTCGGGCCAGACGGCTGAAGCGTTTTACTACTCCGTGTCGCACATTCGTCCCCTGTCTGTCGGGCTCAACTGCGCACTGGGTGCGGCCGATCTGCGTCCGCACGTGCAAACGCTTTCGCAGATTGCCGAGAGCTTCGTCAGCACCCATCCGAACGCCGGCCTGCCCAATGCCTTCGGTGAATACGACGAAACGCCCGAACAGATGGCCGACGTCGTTGCCGGATTCGCGCGCGATGGTCTACTGAACATCATCGGCGGTTGTTGTGGCACCACCCCTGCTCATATCCAAGCCATTGCCGCTGCCGTGCGTCCTTACGCACCGCGCGCATGGAACAAGGACGTCGCATCCGCCCCATGAACACACCCCGCTACACGCGCCTGTCTGGCCTTGAGCCGCTGATCCTCACCCCGGATCTGAACTTCATCAACGTGGGTGAGCGCACCAACGTCACCGGCTCGGCGCAGTTCCGCAAGCTCATCAAGGAAGGCCGCTACGAAGAGGCGGTGGACGTCGCGCGCCAGCAGGTGGAGAACGGCGCACAGATCATCGACGTCAACATGGACGAAGGCCTGATCGACTCCGAAGCGGCCATGACCCGCTACATCAACCTGATTTCGTCCGAGCCGGATATCGCGCGCGTGCCGATCATGGTCGATTCGTCCAAATGGAGCGTGATCGAGGCCGGCCTGCGCTGCATGCAGGGCAAGGGCATCGTCAATTCCATTTCCATGAAGGAAGGCGAGGCACTGTTTCTGGAACACGCCCGCAAGGTGCGTCAGTACGGCGCGGCCGTGGTCGTCATGGCCTTCGATGAAGCCGGCCAGGCCGATACCTGCGAACGCAAGGTTCAGATCTGCTCGCGTGCCTTTGAACTACTGGTGGGCGAACTGGACTTCCCGCCGGAAGACATCATTTTCGATCCCAACATATTCGCCGTTGCCACCGGCATCGAAGAACACAACAACTACGCCGTCGACTTCATCGAAGCCACGCGCGAATTGAAGAAGCGTTTCCCGTCGTCGCATATTTCCGGCGGCGTATCCAACGTATCGTTCTCCTTCCGTGGCAACAATCCGGTACGCGAAGCGATCCATTCGGTGTTCCTCTACCACGCCATCAAGGCGGGTATGGACATGGGCATCGTCAATGCCGGCGCGCTGGCCATCTACGACGATCTGCCGGAAGAACTGCGCGAGCGCGTTGAAGACGTGATCCTCAACCGCCGTCCCGATGGCACCGAGCGGCTGCTTGAAATCGCCGACAAGTATCGCGGCGGCAAGGAAGCCGTGGCGGTCGAAACGCAGGCATGGCGGGAGAAGCCTGTTCGCGAACGGTTGAGCCACGCTCTCGTCCACGGCATCGACCAGTACGTGGTGGAAGACACCGAGGAAGCACGCCAGCTGTCGTCTCGTCCGCTGGACGTGATCGAAGGCCCCCTGATGTCCGGCATGAACACGGTGGGTGACCTCTTCGGCGCCGGCAAGATGTTTCTGCCGCAGGTGGTCAAATCTGCTCGCGTGATGAAGAAAGCCGTGGCGCACCTTATCCCCTTCATCGAGGAAGAGAAGCTGCGCACGGGCGATGCAGGCAAGAACAACGGCAAGATCGTGCTCGCCACCGTCAAGGGCGACGTGCACGACATCGGCAAGAACATCGTGGGCGTGGTGCTTCGCTGCAACAACTTCGAAGTCATCGACCTTGGCGTGATGGTGCCCACGCAGAAAATCCTCGATACCGCGCGTGCACAGAACGCCGACATCATTGGCTTGTCTGGCCTCATCACGCCGTCACTGGAAGAAATGAGCCAGGTCGCGCGCGAGATGCAGCGGCAGGACTTCCACGTGCCCCTGATGATCGGCGGGGCCACCACGTCGCGCGCGCACACTGCCCTGCGCATCGAACCGCATTACAAACACCCCACCGTCTGGGTGAAGGACGCATCGCGCGCCGTGGGTGTGGCGCAATCGCTGGTCAGCAAGGAGCTGGTTGACGACTTCGTGACCAAAGTACGCGCCGAGTACGCCGAAGTGCGCGAGCGCCACCGCGACCGTGGCCCGGGCAAGAGCCTGGTGCCGTTGTCCAAGGCGCGCGCGCAGCGCTGGACCTGCGACTGGGCCTCCTACCAGCCACCCACGCCGCGCGCACCGGGCATCACCGTGTTCGCCGACTACGACCTGGCCGAACTGCGCCCGTATATCGACTGGCTGCCGTTCTTCAACGCATGGGAACTGGCGGGCAAGTTCCCCGCCATCCTCACCGATGAAGTGGTAGGCGCCCAGGCCACGGAGCTCTACAACGACGCCCAGGCAATGCTGGATAAGCTGATCGCAGAGAAATGGCTGACCGCCAAAGGCGTGATCGGCTTCTGGCCGGCGGCCCAGTCGGGCGACGACATCGAGGTATATGCCGCACCTGGCGATACCGACAAGAAGCGTAAACCCCTCGCCGTGCTGCGCCACCTGCGGCAACAGGCCGACAAGCCCGTGGAACGCCCGGACTTCTGCCTGAGCGACTTCATCGCCCCGAAAGACAGTGGCGTGCAGGATTGGGTGGGCGGCTTCGCCGTGACGGCAGGCATCGGCATCGACGAGCACGTGGCACGCTTTGAGGCAGAGCACGATGACTACTCGTCGATTCTGCTCAAGGCACTGGCCGACCGTCTGGCGGAGGCGTTCGCCGAGCGGCTGCACGAGCGCGTACGCAAGGAGTTCTGGGGCTATCAGCCCGATGAGTCGCTGGACAACGAAAGCCTGATCGCCGAGAAATACAGCGGCATCCGCCCCGCCCCCGGCTACCCGGCCTGCCCGGAACACACTGAGAAAGGCACGCTTTTCAAACTGCTCAATGCGCCCGAGCACACCACCATCGAGCTGACCGAGGGCTACGCGATGTTCCCCACGGCAGCCGTATCAGGCTGGTACTTCTCGCACCCCTCAAGCCAGTACTTTGTGGTGGGCCGCCTCACCCGCGAACAGGTGGACGATTACGCCAGGCGCAAGGGCTGGGACCGCACGCAGGCCGAGCGCTGGCTCGCCCCCTACCTGGACTACGACCCGGACTGACGACCTCTCAGGTCTCTTCCGGGCCACCCGGCTCGACCGTTTCCTGATGGCGACGCGCGCGCAGGTGCGCAAACACGTTGTAGAACGAGACCAGCATGGGAAACGCTGTCTGGATGATGCCCACGGAGTCGTTCTTGCCCCAGATGAAATACGCCAGCGTCAGCACGCTGCCAAACACCGACAAGTACCAGAACGACATCGGCACCACGACCTTCTTGTGCTTCTTGGTCGCGTAAAACTGCACGAACCAGCGCGCCGTGAACAGCAGAGTGCCGAGCAGACCAATCACTTTCCAGGGCGTGAGGGTCAGAAGATGGAGATCGGCGAGGGCTTCATGCATGGCGGAGGTCCGTAAGGGGGAAAAACCGCACGCATTGTACCGCCCGGGCTTGAGACCTGACCTGATCCCAAGCTTTTTTGCCGCCCGCACGGTCATTTCATTCAGACAATTGACGCCTGCCCAGAACCCCCGTAGAATTCCGCCCTCGCGATGGGCGGTTAGCTCAGCGGTAGAGCACTGCCTTCACACGGCAGGTGTCACAAGTTCGATCCTTGTACCGCCCACCATCCGAATACCGAAACCCCGGCCGTAAAAGCCGGGGTTTCTTCGTTCTTGAGCGTGGCCCAGTGAGCGTGCGTGTAGCAGCGAACCTGTCACGCGGCAGGTGTCACAAGTTCGATCCTTGTACCGCCCACCATCCGAATACCGAAACCCCGGCCGTAAAAGCCGGGGTTTCTTCGTTTCGGCTCAGCGCCCCAGTGAGCGTGCGTGTAGCAGCGAACCTGTCACGCGGCAGGTGTCACAAGTTCGATCCTTGTACCGCCCACCATCCGAATCCTGAAACCCCGGCCTTCAAAAGCCGGGGTTTCTTCGTTTCCGCTCAGTGCTTCCCGGACGTGGCCCAGTGAGCGTGCGTGTAGCAGCGAACCTGTCACACGGCAGGTGTCACAAGTTCGATCCTTGTACCGCCCACCATCCGAATCCTGAAACCCCGGCCTTCAAAAGCCGGGGTTTCTTCGTTTCGCTTCAGCGCCCAGTGAGCGTGCGTGTAGCAGCGAACCTGTCACCCGGCAGATCTCACAAGTTCGATCCTCGTATCGTCCATCATCCACGAAAGAACGTGCATCGCCGCTTCGGTAGAAACTTATGGGTGCGAATTCCCGGGCAGACGCCCACATCAGGATGCGCATGCAACCGATGTGTCGCACGTAACCAGGAAAATTCGGGATAAGCCGATCACCGTCGTCTCGGCGGCGCCGTCATATTCTTTTTTTGCAAGAGCGCGATAACTGGCATCAAGGACGAATGAGATGTGTAACGAGACAAAAGAACAGGTACGGAAAACGGCGGAGACGCAACTTTCCAACGATGACATTTTCTTCGGACTTATCTCTGGTCTATCCGGCTTGCACGCAGGCGGATCGGTGATATCGCTGACAAAAAGTTACCTGGCGACGTGCGGGGTAAGTGGGCTGAAGCTCAATCCATACTTCGTAAAAGACGGAAATACCGGCGCTTCACCCAAAACAGCAAAGATGCTCGTGAACCGCAGGACCAAAGGATTCGGCGTCGGATTCACTGGAGTCGCGGCTGCGGGAATCAACGCCGCAACAGCTCCCGTGCCCGCTCCGTTCTCGCTCGCCAGACACGCGTCGGCAACGGCATCAACCTTAAGGCACCTGTACGAGCTGTCCCGAATGCTCGCGGCTTACCAGAGTCATGCAAATGACGAAGACGTCGCAAACGCAATCCGGTGGCTGCAGCTGGCAATAGAGGTGAAACTGAAAAAATTGGCGGTGCGAGGTACGGACACGGCGCTGTCTGCCACCTCCGTCGTGCTCATGTTCACGGGCGTCGGCCTTGCCGGGAAGGTGCCCATCATCATGATCAACTTTCAGATGGAACTTTACCGACTGAGGATAAAGGACAAGTACACGGCGCTGTGCAAGATTGCCGCGATGGAACTGCACTGGGCTGCGTTTCGGGAGCAGGACACCGGTGATTTCATCAAGAAACTCGAGCAAAGAAAATCCACGCTTTTCGCCGGAGGCCCTTCGATACGGCAAAACGTCGTAGACGCAAAGACCGGCGCCAGGCTGGGTCCGGCAACGCTCATCATCAAGGAGATCATGTCCCGGCACACTTTGCAGGCGAAGTTCTTTTCCGCCCACGACTATCTGGAGATGATTCGCGAACCAGCGGGCTGGAACGCGATTGCGGACAAGTTGCTGGACATGTAGTCGCGCTCGATATTTCCGCGACGCACACCGGCGGTTGATTGCCTTTCGCCACCGCAGGCACTTGATGAGAGGGCGGAGTCATGGCGCCGCCCTCTCAGTGATCGGTTACATCGCCAGCTCTTGCTCGATGTCCAGCACCTTGCGACGAGCCAGCGCCAGGTTGGAGCGTGCGCGATCCAGCACCACGTAGAAGAACAGGCCAGCCTTGTTCGCGACCGGGCGGATGATGTGGTACTGCTTGCCCAGCGTAATCAGGATGTCTTCGATTTCGTCCTTCAGGCCCAGTGCCTTCATCGTTTTCATCTTCGAGCGCACCACTTCGGTGTTGCCCGCGGCGGCCACATCCAGATCGAACACCGAACCTGATTGCGCAAGCGTCATGCCGCTGCTGCTATCGACCAGAGCTGCCCCCAGCACGCCATCAAAGCCCATCAACTCTTTTACCGACTCGTTCAACGTAGCCACAGCGCTTCTCCTTGTTGAAAGCATCGAGATGTCTTGCGGGAGGGTCGATGCACCCACTTCCGCAATGTCATGAGCCAACAAACAGTTTCCCAAGTGACTCCCTGCATCCCCGCGCGGCCCAAAGCACCTGACCCATGGTGACCTTGGCCCGGCACAGCACAGTGAGAATGAGTTTCTGTGCAGGATGAGGAATGTCCATCAACAGGATGCGTCCCTGCGATGCCTCGATCACCAGATCGCGGCACGCGCCCAGGGAACTCTCCTTGCAGACCGCTTCATTGATTGCAATCAACGAACTGGCCATCGCGGAAAGCTTCTCGGCGGAGAGCGAACCGGTGAGCCGCGATGCCACACGAAAGCCGTCGCCGGTGGAAACCAGCACGCCGCTGATCTCCTGCTCCTTCACCATCAGGCTGTCCAGGTGATGCAGGATGATGGCTTCCTCGCTCCGGCTTACCCGCTCCTCTTTGCCAGACATTGCTATGGCACCTCCTGCAAAGCCGCTCCTGAGAATTCGCTGGCGGCATCAATCTGGTAGAAGAGAATATCGAGCAGAGTGAGGACCTGCTCGCGCTGCCGCACATCGGTGGATACCACGGGCACCCTCACCCCGATTCCGCGCAAGGCAGCATCGTAATCTTCCAGCGTGGGAACCGGATGGACGTCCATCCTTCCCACTCCCACCACCGCACGCGAGCCATCAATCACATCGGCGAAAGCGCGCGCATATTCCAGGACGTCACCCACGGGGTCTTCGCTGCTGTTGTCCGCCAGCACCACAACGCCCAGCGCCCCTTTGCCAAGAATTTCCCACATGAACTGGAAGCGCACCTGCCCGGGCGTGCCGAACAGTCGCAACACTTCGCCACCGGGCAACGTGACCACGCCATAGTCCAGGCCGGTGGTTGTGGTCTCCTTGACGTGATGCGCATGGTCGGTGTTCTGCATTTCGGTGCGTACCGGAGCCACCTCGCTCACGGCGGCTATGGCGGTGGTTTTGCCGGCCCCCATGCTGCCGGTGAAAATCAGCTTGTACTCCCGATCACTCACCGGCTGACCTCCGGATGCCAAGCATCGTGCGAAGCGAATGAAAGAGGTCACCGTAGAAGGACTTGCGCGTCGCCCGCATGCCGCCCGCCCTGTTCTCCATTGAGGCCGTCACCTCGTCGAGCACGCCCAGCATGGCGCAACCGTTCAAAAATGCCTCAGCATCTTGCAGCGGCCGCTGTACCCGGCTCGCGAGCTCATCCGCTGTCGCAGCCTGCCGGGACAACACAGCCGCCATATGCAACTGGAAGGACTGCAACGGCAATGAGCCTGCGTCGGGCCAGCGTCGCAACTGGTATCGCCGGTCGGGAAGCACGTCGGCCTCACCGTGAGAGGCACCGTGCAGGCCGGAGAGCCACAACAGACGATCCAGCACGTGAGTGAAAGTGCCTGTATCACCCGGACGCTCATCAAGCACCGTCAAAGTGAATGATCGGCTGTGGGCTATGTCCACCAGATCGGCGTCGGTCAGGTCATCCACGCCAGCCATCTGTCCTGTCCTGAATTCCACAACAAGCACCCGGTTCTGGACCTCGATACGCGCATGGCGCGCCGTGCGCTCTGATTTCAGCCGGCTCAACGCCTGCGCCACGGATTCGTATCGCTCGTCGTCTTTCGGCCATGACTCCTGAGAACGGCCCTGCACCTGCAACCGCCCCGATGCGCGGTTGAGCACGTCAATGAAATCGCTGCTGCGAATCGGCGCGCGAAGCATCAGTGTTTCAGGAAGGACGTGACCGCCATCGTGTACAACAGACACGCAAAGCAGTCCGTGCGAGCTTGCACGCCGGATGGCCATCATCGACAGCGCGGAATCCGGATTGCACAGCGCCACGTTGGCCTCGAATCCATCGTGGAACGACCACGCCTCGGTGGTTTGCGTCGTCACTACCTTGAGCAGCGTGCGGACCAGCAGCTCATCGCGTGCAAGGAGGCCAACGGCGGTGACCTTGCGCATCTTCGAAGACATGACTCACCTCTCCCATGAGTCATGTGCCGATGCGGGGCCATGGAAATGATGCGTCGTCCGTGCTCCGCGGGCGACGCACCGCAAGACGTGCCAGGCCAATGGCCTTGCGGGATTTCCCGCCACGCGAATGTCGCGACTGAGTGCTGTGCGGATCAACATGGTCGAATGGCCCCCTGATGCCCTTCCCAAGGCTGGACGGCTCAGGAAGGCCCGCCTGCCACCAAAATCCAACGAGCAAACATTCAACATCAGCGATGTATCTGATCGCATCACGTGCAAATCCAACCGTGATAGTAATCACAAAAAGTCACGGGCACCTTTGCATGCGGGGTGCCGGAATATGCAAAACATGCAAATTTGATGGGACGTCGATTTATGGGATTTCAAGGCAGAGGATTCGCGCACGTTCTCGCGCCGGAAGGTCGGCAGGGCAAGACCGTCTCGCGCGCAAGCGCGCTTCCACAGGCGAAAAATCCGGCGCCAGACACGTTCTTAAATTTCAGTTGAGCCGCCCTGATTCGGCTACCCAAATATCCTGTAGCAGCCCGGGCTTCAAGAAGATTGGTGCGAGGCGCCCGATCCAATGGTCGTCAATGCGACTATCCGGTGAGTTGCCTGTGATCTGTATCGCGGTGGCCACCTACGATTTCTTGGCACTGCCAGGTGGCACGGTGTGTTCACACGTCAGAGTGATCAACTCAGGATCGTCGGGGTTATTTTTGGCGCTATCAACAATTGCCGCGATGACAGGAATTTTATCTGGACCAGGTGTGTAGGTAATATCGTCTTTCGTCTCTTCGGTTTGTTTTACGAAGGCACCTCCCAGGATGGATAGGGTGCATACGGGGGGAGCCGTGAATATGCCTGCCTTGAACTCGACATTGATCACGCCCGTATCCTTGTTGACCGTGGCGGAATATATCAAGCCAAAACATCATGAATTTTCCCACTTCCATCAAACGTCCCTACGATCTTGTTGCTTGCACTCGCAGAGTCATCTGCCAATGCAGTGAGTGGTGCCGCATATGTTCCCACCATCAATAAAGCACTTGCCATGCACGGTACGAAGGTCGCTTTCATCACGGCTTCATCCTTTGAATAGGAAGGGATGGGGCGTTGCCAGCAGTGCCCTTCCATCGCTACTGGCGGCATAAGCAAACGCATCAACGTGCAGTTCGGGCCCACCTGCCAACAAAATCCAATGAGCAAACATTCAGCGCCGACGATCTATCTGATCGCATCGCGTGCAAATCCTGACTTGATAGTAATCACAAGAAAGTCACGGGCACCATCGCTGCGGGCGGGTGCCGGAATATGCAAAATAAGCAAATTTTATTAGACCTCGATTTGCTGGCGTGCGTCGCAGGAAGGTTTGCGCATGCTCTTGCGCTGAAGGGTCGTGCGGCGCAAGACCGCCCCGCGCACCAGCGCGTTCCTACAGGCGAAAAAAAGCCGGCACTGGGCCGGCTCCATTATTTCAGTACGAATGACAGCACCAACTACGGCGAGCAGGCCGCTCCTGCCACCAGCGTGTTGGAAGACACCGAGCCGGAAGCCGTCACCGTGATGACCGAGCCCGGCACCTCGTTGACGTTTTCACCGATGCCCGTATCCACGCCATTCTTGCGCGAGCAGAGCACAAAGGCGTTTGTCGTACGCGTGCCGTTGGCCGCCATCTGGCCGCTCTGACCGAAAGTCATCACCTTGCCGTCGGTAGCGGTAATCGAAACACGCTTCTGTACGGTGCCGATACGAAGCAACTGGAAACTGCTGTCGCTGGCGGAGTACGCCTGGTTAGCGCCCACCGTACCGGCGTTATAGGCATAGACCAGCCAGCCCAGATCGTAATCCGCACTGGTCTGGGCACAGGTTGCGCCATCCGTGCTGCGGCAGATCGAAACGAACTTGTGGCGCGTTGCCGCTTCGCCACGCGCGTACTGGATATCGCCCATCAGCGTGTTGGCCACGTTGCTGACGTTAGAGCGGCGCATCGTGCTGCGGAAACTCGGCACCGCAATGGCGAGCAGGATGCCCATCACCGCCACCGCCACCATCAACTCCACGATGGAGAAGCCTTTCGCCCTTACCCGTAAGCCGGCCATATCCACTCCCCTTTGCCGCGCCATTACCAGCACATGCCGTTGACGTTGTCCTGACCGGTCTGCGATTTTGTGCCACGCGAGTCGATGGTCAGGTTGAGGCACACGTCGTTCGCCTGGCCGCCGATGGCGGTGGCCGTGGCCACATAGGCCGTGGTCAGATCCGTGCCCGGCATCGTCCCGATGCTCAGCGTGTAATAGCCGTTGGGCGTCGTCGTGCTGGTCATCTTCAGATCGTTGACCGGGGAGGACGCATACGTGTTGTAGGTGGCGTAGTAGCGCTCCTGCGCCGTCGCAATCTGCATAAGCGCCGTCTGTGCGTCAGCACGCCGCGCGCGGAAGGCGTAGCGGTTGTACGAAGGCACCGCGATCATCGTCAGGATGCCGATGATCGCCACGACGATCATCAGCTCCAGCAGCGTAAAACCACCCACGCGCCGGGAAAACTGCACTCGCTTCATCGAACCGTTCCCCCAATCAGTTGCCATTGTTCAGCACCCGCCACGAACGACGGCGCCAGATCGCATCACCAATACCCAACGGCGTGCCGTCAGACAACAGCGAGATACCTGGCAGCACCACCTGACCACCGCCCAGCACCGTGGCCGCCGGCAATCCGCCACTGGCAGGCACGTTCTGCACGCGCGCACCGGCCACCGTGTAACCGGACGTCATCGTGACACTGCCCGCATTGATGCCGCTGGACGCGCCGCCCGTAGCCGCATCAATCACCAGCACCGCACCCAGTCGCACCGGATTGCAGGGATCGGTGCTGCCCGGAATCAGCGTGGTGATGATGGCACGGCCGCTGTCGAACAGGGCCGTGGCGTCCACTACCACGCGCTCACCCTTGTTGGTCTGCGGCGAACCGACCGTCAGATTGATGACCCAGCCATACACCTTCACGCCGTTGAGCGTGGCCGGAACCGGGTTGGTGGTGAGGCCGCGGACGTTGCTTACCTCCACCATGGTCTGCGTCACCAGCTTGCTGCTGCCCTCGATAACCGGCGAGGTGTCGCTGGGACCGCGATCACGGATGCCGTAAATGCCCTGCACCTTGTTGTTCGCATCGGTCACGGTGTTGTCCGTGGCACCCAGGTATTTGCCTGTGCCGAACACCACCATGAAGTACGACGAGGTCGGGTCGGCGAACAATCTCGGCATGGCCGTGATCGGCCGGTCGCCCGGCGACGACGGACGGAACGCCAGGGTGGCTTTCCAGTTGGCCGGCGACGCGTCGGAAAGATCGAAGCGCCACAGGTTTCCCTGAAGATCGCCTGCAAACGCGACATCGTCGACCTGGTCGTTGTTGTAATCGCCCAGCACGGCAGGACCGAGGCCGTAACTCACGACCGTACCCGACACGCCGGCGACCGTGGTCGGCGTCTTGATTTCCTTGATGACCGCACCGGTCTGCGCGTCAAGCACAAACAGCGAGCTGAAGTTGTTGGAGGCTGCCGCGACCTTGCTGCCCGTGGGGAAGTAACCACTGGGCACGATCACGACCCACTTGCCGTTCGCAAGGCGACCGACGTTGGGCTTGCCGAACGTGTAACCCAGGTTGGCGCCAACATTCGTGCCGCTGGTGTCCACGCTATTGCTGTTGAATTCCCACAGCACCTTGCTGGATGCGGTGGCTTCCGTCGCCGGCGCATTGGTGATGTCCAGCGCGTAGATGCCCCGGCCGCCCAGACGCAGGCCGCCCACGAGGATGCTGTGCCAGCCCGTGCCGGTGGCGCCGGAGAAGAAGACATCGCGGCTCACCGGCGTGGCGTCCACGGTCGGCTGGAAGGTAAAGCCGGACTTCACTGTCATGCCGCTCAGCGCGCCAAATACGGTGTAGGGCACATATGCCCAGCGCTCGCGGCCCGGGTTGGGCGTTACGTCCACTGTCGTCGGATCGGTCGCGGACGTGGTCGCATCGAACGCATGCAGCATGCCGTCATTCGCGCCCACATAAAGCGTGGGAGCGCGGTTCTGATGATCGGCAACAAACTGTTCGTAGCTGTATTTCAGCTTGCTGGTGGCGGGGTCCACCGCCATTTCGGGCGCCGTGTTGGTGCCCACATTGGGCCAGCTGTCACGGTAGCCGCTGGCCGGGTAAGCAACGTACACGGGCTGCGAGTTGATGATGGCGCCCAGCGCAGACACGCGCGTGCGGAACGTCGTGCCTTCCATGCCGGTGGCGCCACGGAGGTACGCCAGCTTGTTCTGACCTGCGGTGCCCGTGCCGAAAGTGGAGTCCACCGCATTGATCGCCGCGCCTGCTGCCGCGTAGGTGAATGCAATGCCCTTGCCCGCACCCACTGCCGAGCTGGTCAGGATGACGCGGTCGTCGCCTGCCTTGTTGCGCGTGGTGAGCAAAGCCGAGCCATCCCACAGCGTGGCGCCGATGGAGCCGGTCGCATCCACGGCCTTGGCAAGCAGCGAACCGGTCCAGCTGGCGCTGTCGTAGCCGGTGGTAAACGTGACGCTGGATGCGGTCAGCACGCCGGTATTGAGCGCGCCTGCCACAGACGACGACGTGCGGGAAATGATGCGCGCCAGAAGCTGACTGAGCGCAGTGCTCAAGGTGGCCGGATCGCGCGCGCTGAAGTACTGGCCACGGCTGTTGATGGCCGTGTGCCAGGTATCGTCAATGTCGGTGGCATCACCATATTGGCTGCTCGCCGGCGTCGGCCAGGACTTGGTGCCGGCGCGCAGTGCGGCGTAATCGCCGTCATACGCCAGCGTGCCGTTGATACCCAGCGCGATCATGTACTGCACAACGTGCGGCCAGGTGGCCGGATCGTTTTTCGGGTTGAAATAGATGGCACGGGGCGGCGTGCCCGAACCATTCCATGCGACCGAATTACCCTTCGAGTCAGTGTAATCGGTGAACGAGGGCGGCACGCCGAGCTTGGGCTTGCCCTTGGCATCCACGAAGTCGGGGCGCAAGTTTGTCGCCCAGTAATAGAACGCGATGTCCGACAGCGTGGAATACGACGTCGCGGGTACATTCCAGAAAATTTTCGATTCCGCGTCACCACCCGCCGCGCCACCGTAAGCGGTGCCGTCAGGCAGCGTGAGACCCGTGCGCACGGAAGGCAACGGATTCGTCGAGTTGTACGGATCGCTGCCATTCCAGTAACCGTCGGTCACCAGCAGGCTGTAGTTCATGCGGCAGGTCAGTTCAAGGCCGGTGCCGTCGGGCCCGATGTTCGGCTCGAAGTACGGATTGGTGGTCGACTTGGGCGCATTGGCGCCGTACATGAACACATCGCCCGCCGCCTTGATGGCCGTTCGGGTCGGCGTGCCACCGCTGGCATTCACCGCGTAAAGCCATTTGAAGAAGTTGGTACGCGGCCCCACGCCCGGGGACGTATCGGCAAACGCATTGAACGTGGTCTTGCCACCGGACAGGACGTAGTTGGCTTTGTTCAGGTTCTGGTACACCACGCGGATGGTACTGCCCAGCGATGCGAACACGTTGCCGATGGAACTGCGCGTCATCAGGTTGCGCGTGCGGTAGTACGAGTACCAGTTGGCGAAGTTCTGCTGCTGCGCAGAGGTTGCGCCGCTCATTTTGGTGATGACGCAACCGCTCTCGCTGTTGAGCGTCGGGCAGGTGTAATAGAAACCACCGTTCTGGCTGCCGGCGACGGCCGGGCTGATAGTGCCATCTTTTCCGCCACCTTCGTATGCCTGCACATTGGAGGTGGTCATGGCGATGAAGCTGGTGGTGGTGAAGGCATTGCTGAGATTGACCGTTTTCAAGCAGCTCGTATTCGTGCTGCTGCCATTGTTGGCGTTGACCACCGTGCCCGTGGTGTTGGCACAGATGCCGTCAAGCCATGCAGCGGTGTAAGACGCATTAGGGAAGGACGTGACGCCATCGGCCTTCAGCGGCGGCGTATAGGTGATGGTCGGGTTGTAATAAACCGAGTTGGACGTCGATGAGTAGTAGTACTGCTTGCCCGACGAGCCATCGAGCGTATCGGGCAGGTTGGTCGAACCCATGGAGCCGGAGTCATCGAAGGTCACCGCGATGTTTGGCGCCACACCCACGGTAAGGTCGGGCGGCGTGGTGCTGAGGTCGGTCGTGTAATAGGTGTTGGTGGTCTGCGAGACCGTCACGCCCGAATAGCCGCCGAAGAGGCACAGGCCAAGACCCAGTGCCACGTTGCGCAGAAGAGTGAACTTGCGGGAAAGAAGGTTCATGGCGTCAATCGCTCTTCGCGGCGAACGTGGTTTCAAGCACGCGGATGGAATTCTGGTTATTGCCCACGCCGCGTGCCGTAATGCGATACACGTGACGGTTGGTGCTGGTGTAACCCGTGCCGCCCGTGCCGGTGGAGCCGGACTCGTGCTGCAGCCCCGAAGCCGGCGGCAGTTCCATGCCCAGGTCTTCAATCAGGTAATACGGGTTTGCGTAAAGCTTGAACGTGGCATCCGTGCTGGCCGTGGTGAAGCTCACCGGCTTGTACTCGGTGCCGCCATCGGTGACCCAGCCATCGGACGTGCGGAAGGTCTGCACGATAGTGAGCGGATCAGCGCTGTAGTTGTAGCAATCGGTCAGGGCAAACGAGCCGCACTTCATGCGCGTGGCAGGATCACGGCTGGCGTTCCACAAACGCCATTCGGCACCACGCAGGGCGGACTCCGCGCTCCATTCGGCAAGCTGCGAATTGCGCAGGCCACCCACCAGCTTTTCCTGCAACAGCGACGAACTGGAAGCACTGATCGCCAGAAGCGTGATCAGCAGCAGGAAGATCAACGCCACCACAAGCACCACGCCACGCTCGCGGCGCGGTGCATGAAATGCGTGCAGACGGGCGAAAGAGTTCATGGAGCGCACCTCGGAACCGGAGACAGTTTTCATGGGTTGTAATTACGCATCATCACCAGCGAGACGAACTCACGGCGAATCATGTGGTTGTCGAAGCCCTGGTCTGCGGGCGCAATACCCGTGGTACCGCGCGAGTCCGGGGCCGCCGGCGTCGTGATCCCGTCCGGCTGATAAGCGAATGCCATGTCCGGCGCCGTCAGCGAATACAGAGGCGTCTGGCCGTCCATCAGCAGGTGCACTTCAATGCTCTTGATCGCGCGCCACAGGCAACCCTTGTCCGGCGACAACGCACCCACTGCATTCGGCGGGCAGGCCAGCGTGTTGCTGGCACGCGAATCGACGTCCGCAGCGGTCAGGTAGTGCATCAAGCCATTGGAATCTTCGATGCCGTAGAGGAAATCCAGGCGCTCCACGCCGCGCGCCAGCTCCGTGCAGCCATCCGTGGTGCCGCTGTCGCAACGCATCAGCGCGCCGGTCTTCTGGCCGGTGGCGGTACCGTCGTTCGTCTTTACCTGCAAGTAATAGGTAATGGTGCGGAAATCCGTCTTCATGCGGAAGAAACGCGGTGCCGACTGCGGCTGAAGCGCGCGCGGCGCCGAGAAGTTGCTAGGCGCGGGAACGAAGTTGGGATTGCCGTTGACCGTGAAAATCTGCGCCGTGGAGCAATCGGCCAGCATCGCCTGCTCGCCATCGGCAAAGCCGGTCAGCGAAGGCTCGCCGGTTTTCGGCACGATGGTGATGTGATCGACGTTGCCGTTGTTGGCAGCCACCACCGTGCTGGCGCCGCCAATGGCCCAGCCACGCGATGAATCCACATAGCGCAGCGTCAGCACCGATGCGCCGAGCACGCGCTTGTCGAGGTCGGTGCCCATCGCGGGCACGCCATCGGTGGGTGCCGACGGATCAGCCGGCGTGCAGGTGGTTTTCGTGCACTGATAGCCACGCATGTAAAGGAACGAAGGCATGGAATACGCCGCCGTGGGCGCTACCGGGTACGCACCGCCCCACGGGGTGGTGTTCTGCGGGTACGTGATGGTCGAGGAATAGATGGTAGGCGTGCGGATGGCATCCAGCGACACGCCAGCCGACGTGGCACCCGCGATGCCACCCGTGCTGCTGCAATATTGCGCACCGGCCATCTTCAGGTCGTCGGAAATCTTCTGGATGGAAAAGCGACCTTCTTCCTGAAGGCGTGCCATCTGGGTCTGCACGCGATTGCTTGATGAGGTGGACAGGAACACCGTCACGATGCCGCCGGCAACCAGCAGGCCGAGCAGCATGGCCACCATGAGCTCAACAAGAGTGACGCCGCGCTGGGCGCGCGGGAATCGACGGATCAGGCTCATGGCTGGAACACCCAGGTAAAGGACTGCAAAGTGGACGAGGTGATCTTGTCGTCGTTGCCGGTGATGCCGCGCTCGGCCCACTTGATGATCATCGTGCAGGTGCCGCCGTAAGGCGGTCGCAGGGAAATCTGCGTGGTCGGCATGTTGGCCGCCGCAGGATTCACGCAGGCGATGCTGGTGGAGGCAACGCCCGGCAGGAACTGGGTCAGCTGCTGACTCCACATGATCTTGTCGCGCGTGGCGATCTGCGCAGGCGTGCAGCCGGCCGATGCGTCGCACGGCGTGGGCGTGCCGCTCACCGGATAATTGGTGGCGTTATAGGCAAGGTTCCACAACCCTACAGGGTTGTTGCGCATGCGGTCAGCCATGCTGTTGGCCAGGAACGTGACCTGCGTGCGGACGTAAGCCGAATGGTTCGACTTGGTCGCCATGACCAGCAGACCGGCAAGCCCGATGAGGCCGATGCAAAAGATCAGCACAGCCATGAGCACTTCAATAAGCGATACGCCCCGCTGGGCGCGGCGCGACAGACTTTGGGCCACGTCAGGCTCCCCCTACCCCATTTCCGACAGCCTGAAATGTAGGGCAAAGCTGACGCAAGTCTTCGCGATGTCCGACCGACGGCCGGCAAAATCCGACGAGCGGTCTCCACAGCGCCGATGTCGCCTCCCCGTAAACTTACTCCAGACATAAACCGAGGTCCCCGGGCAAAATATCCCCAAGGAGACCTACGATGCGCAAAAGCAAATTCACCG
>NZ_JACHYH010000013.1 GCF_014192715.1 Luteibacter sp. Sphag1AF | reverse complement strand
GGAAAGCATGGAACGGGTGCAACAGATGGACGACATAGCCATGCAGCAGGCAATGGAACGGGACCTGGTCATGCAGCAGCAGATGGCCATGGAACGCAGCGGGCCGGTGATGCGCCGCTAGCTCTGTTGCCAGGACCTGCGAACCGTCACACAGATGCGCGCCGCGAACATGCAAAAAAGAAGACCGGCGCGAGGCCGGTCTTCTTCCACACAGACAAAGCAATTCAGATCGCCGGACCACCACGGAACGGACGGCCTTCATACCGGCGACGGTGATAGATACGGTGAATGTGCACCGTACCTGCCCAGCCACCCACAGCCGCCGCGATCAGCGCGAGGAAGCCGCTGAAGAACACGATCCAAAGCGCCATCGACGTGTAGTGCGCGAGGCGATCCGCGCGATCCTTTGCCTCAGCCTGCGCACGGGCCACCACAGGGGCCAGGCGATCAAGTGCGCCGGACACCGTTGTTGTATCCAGCGAACTGCTGGCCGTGAGCACCGTACGTGCCGTATCCACGTTGCCCGCGAGCAATGCACCCACCACGACATCCTCAGCATGGTCACCGCCGCCACGCTGATCGCGCGGCAACAGGTGATCGACTTCTGCCTTGAGGATCACCAGGTTATTACCACCCGCAGCGGCGGCCATACCCATCGGTGCCGGGCCATGATCGTCATGGCGACCGCCGTGCATGGAGCCAAGCCCAAGTGCCAGCCACAGAGCGGTCGTCGTCACCGACAGTCCCCACACGGTCACACCGTGCAGCGTACCTGCGGTGTCGTCATCGTGGCCGTCGAACCAGCTGGCAAACATGCCTCCGAGGAACAAGGCCACCACCCAGGTGAGCACCACCCAGATGGCCGTTCCGATGCCCAGGCCTTTGCCGGGTACATCCGCGGCGCGGATATCCAGTGCGGCAAAACCAAAGGCGAGACCTGCGACGTACAGCAGACCGGCGATGCCGGTGGCAACCAGCCAGCCTGCGAATACCGCGCGCCAGTTGATGCGCGGATGATGAGGTACGGCGGGTGTGTCATAGACCACAGCCATGTTGAGACTCCTTCAGAAAGGGTGGATGAGATCGCTTGCGCGCTCAGGCGCAACCGCGCAGCAGTGCGATCAGGATCAACACCGGGATGGGCACACCCAGCAGCCACAGCAACACGTAACCAATGCCACCCTTCTGACGCGCCGGGCCCGGCGCAGCCGTTTCGTTCTTGTCCATGGTTCTCTCCCTCTGGTTGAGTGCGCTAAAGGCTGCGATGTAAGGCGTGCATGAGGTGTGAGAAGGCGCAGGCGTGGCTGAACGGTCATGACACGTTCTTCGCAGTCCGTGCATTATTTGTGAGGATATGGAAACGAGAACTCCCATGACCCGATACTCGCCGCTCGTCGCAGCACTTCTTCTGGCCATAGCTGCCCCATGCGCCCTGGCCCAGGATGCCACCGTCATTCGTGGCGCCCGCGTCATTGACGGTCGCGGTGGCCCTGCCATCGAAGACGCCACGCTCATCATCCGGGGCGAGCACATCCAGATGCTCGGCGCCGGCATCCGGGTCAAGATGCCCGACGGCACCAAAGTGGTGGACTACGAAGGGAAAACGATCATTCCCGGGCTGGTTTCGGACCACTCCCACATTGGCCAGGTGGAAGGCGCGCAAAGCGGCAACCCGGACTTTTTCACGCGGGAAAACTCGCTGCGCCAGCTTCGCCAATGGGAGGTGTATGGCGTCACCACCATCACGTCGCTGGGCGTCAACAATCCTGCCGTCTTCTATCCTCTGCGCGCCGAGTTGCACGCAGGCAGCGTGCCGGGGGCGGATCTTTTCGGCGCCGATCACGGCATAGGGGTACCCAACGGTGCGCCCCCCGCCACGATGATGAAGGCCGGTCCCAATCAGCTGGACCGCCCTGCCACGGTCGCCGAAGCAAAAGCCGCCGTGGACGCAGCTGCCGCGCGCGGGACCGACATCATCAAGATCTGGGTCGACGACTTCAACGGAACCCTGCCGGTCAAGATGAAGCCGGAAATCTACAAAGCCGTAATCAGGGAAGCGCATGCGAAGCACCTGCGTGTGGCGGCTCATCTGTATTACCTGGATGACGCCCGCAAGCTGGTGGATGCCGGCATCGACATCGTGGCCCACGGCGTGCGCGACAAGCCCGTGGACGCCGCATTCATCCAGTCCATGAGGAAACGCAACGTGTGGTACATCCCCACGCTGGACCTGAATGAAGCGGCATACATCTACGCGCAGCACCCGGCGTGGATGGACACGCCGTTCTTCCAGCATGCCGTGCAGCCAGACCTGGCCCGTCAATTTGCCGATCCTGCATGGAAGGCCAAAGCGCTCGATGGCAAGGCCCTGTCCACCAACGAACAGGCGCTGGCGATGAACCTCAAAAACCTGAAGATGCTGCACGACGCCGGTGTACGTATCGGCTTCGGCACCGACTCAGGCGCCACCCCGCTGCGCATTCCCGGATTTGCCGAACACCGCGAACTGGAGCTCATGGTCCAGGCCGGGCTGACGCCGATGGAAGCCATCCACATCGCCACGGACAGCGCCGCTCAATTGCTGAACCTTGATGACCGCGGCGTGCTGGAAAAAGGCAGGCTGGCCGACTTCGTGGTGCTGGACGCTGATCCCTCCACGGATATCAGCGCGACCCAACACATCGAAGCCGTTTGGCACCGAGGACGTCAGGTCTCGGGCAAGGTGGAAGCCTTCACGCCGTGAGTTCAGATCCGTTCTCGTTCCTGCCGAAGTCCTCTCAGACCGCCGCCGATATCCGTGCGTTCGACTGGGCGAATTCGCCGCTGGGTCAGCCTGAGCAGTGGTCGCAGTCGCTGCGCTCGCTGCTTGGAACGATGTTCAGTTCGCCGCATGCGATGTTCGTCGCGGTTGGGCCGGAGCTGACGTTCTTCTTCAACGATGCCTACCGCCCCATGCTGGGCAATCGGCAAAGCCGGGCCATCGGGCAGCCGTTCGAACGGCTTTGGGAGGATGTCTGGAGCGAGATCCGCCCCGATGTGGCGGCGGCACTTGCTGGCGAACCGGTGTTCCGCAGCCAGCTGCCCCTGACGATGACGCGCCACGGCTACGAGGAACTCACCTGGTGGACGTATTCCTATTCGCCCTTCCTTGAAACCAATGGCGAAATCGTTGGCATGTGGTGCATCACCACCGACGTGACCGAGGGAGTGCGCTCCGCGCAGGAACTGGCGCAGCTCAATGCGACCCTGGAACGCGAGATATCCGAACGCACCCGCGAACGCGATCAACTGTGGAACATCTCGCCTGATCTTTACGTCATCGTGGATCGCGACGGTTACTACCGAAGCGTCAATCCATCCTGGCACAGTGAACTGGGCTACGAAACACACGAGCTGGTCGGACACCGCTTCGACGCGCTGGTGCATCCGGATGATGTGGCTGGCAATCGCGCCGCATTTGCCGAACTGATGGCAGGCCATACGATCAACGACCGCCAGTTCCGCATGCGCAGCAAGCAGGGCGAATACTGCTGGTACGCCTGGACCTGCGTGCCGGAAGACAACGTGATTTATGCCGCCGGCCGCAATGTGCAGCAACGACTGGAAATGGAAGAACAGCTGCGGCAAAGCCAGAAGCTTGAAGCCATCGGGCGCCTGACGGGCGGCATCGCACACGACTTCAATAACATTCTCGCCGGCATCGGCGGTGCGCTGGAGCTGGTGCGCGCGCGGCTTGCGCAGGGGCGCACCGAAGGTATCGAGCGCTTCATGGATGCCGCCACGTCATCCGTGGGACGTGCCGCCGCCCTCACCCATCGCCTGCTCGCCTACTCCCGCCAGCAGCCGTTGTCGCTCACGCCCGTACATGCCGGCGACATCCTGCGCGGACTGGACGTCCTGCTCCAACGCACGCTGGGAGAAACCATCGTCGTGCGCAGCGATATCGACGACACGCTTTGGCTCACGCTATCTGATATCAGTCAGCTGGAAAACGCGATCCTCAATCTGGCCATCAACGCGCGTGATGCGATGCCCGGCGGCGGCACGCTCACCGTCATGGCACGGAACAGCCGCGCCGTGCTGGCCGATGGCGTGGAAGAAGACGTGGTGGAAGTGAGTGTCAGCGACACCGGAAGCGGCATGTCCGCCAGCACGATCGCGCGCGCCTTCGACCCCTTCTTCACCACCAAGCCCGTTGGCGAAGGCACCGGGCTTGGACTATCCATGGTCGATGGGTTTGCACGACAGACCGGCGGTCGCGTCGACATCCGCTCCGTGCTGGGAGAAGGCACCACGGTCAGCCTGTTTCTTCCGCGCCATGCAGGCCACGTCCCCGCCCCGGCAGAAACGCCCCGGGAAGGTCCCCGAACGGGTGGCGGCCAGCACGTGATGATCGTGGAAGACGATGAAACCGTTCGCGAGTTGAACGAAGATGTGCTGAGGGAACTCGGCTACACCGTCACCTCGCACGCCGATGCTTACGGCGCACTGGAGGCCGTGGAACGGGGCGTGCCGATTGACCTTCTGGTCACCGACGTCGGCCTGCCCGGCCTCAATGGCCGCCAGTTGGCAGAACGAGCGCGCCTCGCCCGTCCCCGACTGCCTGTGCTTTTTGTCACCGGTTACACGTGGGATGCCTTCGAGCCATCGCATGTTCTTGAGGCGCACACGCACATGCTTACCAAGCCCTTCGACATGGCGACCTTTGCCGCTCGCGTGGCTGCCATGCTGGACGCCGCCACGACTCCATAACACGAGCCTGTCGTTTCGTTGACCCCGCGGTTGCGATGCTCCACCCAGACACCTCGCGAGACGCCGATGAAAAGCAAGCGTTACCTCGCCCTGATCGCACTCATCGTGGCCATGGTCGCGATCATGGTCGTGGGTGCCATCCGCAATGGCGGATCGTCAGGCGACGATGCTCCCGATCAGAGTGCCACGCAGCAGGCCACGCCTGCGCCTCAGCGATAGGAAATCCGACCGTCAGGCAGGCTCACGCAGGTCCGCTTTCCGCTCCTGTGCTTCGGCCCGTTGCATGGCAACAAGCAGGTCCCTGCCATAACGCATGACGAACGGCGCGACGGTGCCCGGAACCAGACCGTCCGGCCAGGGCGCTTGAATAGTGGTCGTCTGCTCGAGGTCTACTGGTGTAACCGGTGTTGCGATGGCCAACTGCTGGCCCCCCTTGATGGTCCCCAACGCTTTAGTAAGGCAAATCAGGGGCCGGCGTCAACGGTATGGGTGTGACAGCCTCCGTGTATGCAAGCAGGCCAGCGGCCAGGTGATCGAACATCAGGCGCATGCGCGTACTGGCGCGCAGGTCTTCATGCATGGTGATCCAGGTATCCAGGCGGATCGCTACCAGCCCGGGCAGCACACGGACCAGCGCCGGATCGCGCTCACCGATGTTGAGGTGGCATATGCCAATGCCCCAGCCGGCACGCATGGCAGCCAGGCCAGCCAGATCGCTGTCTGTCCGCAGCGCGAAGTTTTCGCGTGACCACGGGAATCCTGCCGGGCGCATCGCGCGCATCCACGGTTGTTCGGTGTCGTAGCCGATCAGCGCGTGATCTGCCAGATCCTCCGGCGCAACCGGCATGCCATGCGCATCCAGGTAGCGCCTGTGCGCATAGAGGCCCAGTTGCACGGTGCCAACGTGGCGAGCCACCAGCGCCTCCTGCGATGGCCGGATCATGCGGATGGCGATATCTGCATCGCGGCGATAAAGATCTTCAGTACGGTTGGACAGGGATAGCTCAATCACTACGCCCGGGTACTGCGCGCGGAAGTCCGCCAGCATCGGCGGCAACACTTCCCCACCCACCACTTCGCTGGCCGTCACCCGGATCACGCCGCTCACGTTGTCACCGCGTCCACTCGCGGCCCGCCGCAGTGCCGCCGAAGCGGACGCCATGGCCTGTGCATGCGGCTCCAACTCGCGTGCGACGTCGGTGGGCATCAGGCCCTGTGGCGAGCGGGCGAAGAGCGGCACGCCCAGCGACGCCTCCAGTTCGCGCACGTGGCGGCCCACGCTGGGCTGGGTCATGCCCAGCGCCCGGGCGGCACCGGACAGGCTCCCCTCGCGCATGACGGCGAGAAACGAGCGCAGCAAATCCCAGTTCGGTTCAGTGATGGCCATGCAAAAACGTATAGCAGCTCACCGACTTCAGGCAATTCTTTTCTGCGTCCGGCAGGCTCAATCTGGCGACCTCACCCGTCAAGGCCACCGACCATGAATCAACCGAAGACAGCACTCATCCTCGGCGCCACTGGCGGCGTGGGCGGCGAAACCGCACGGGCCCTGCTCCGTCACGGCTGGACAGTGCGGGCGCTGGCCCGCCGCATTCCACAGAACCCCGGCAATGCCATGCACTGGATTGAAGGCGATGCCATGGTTGCCAACGACGTGCTCTCCGCGGCCCGGGGCGTCGATGTGATCGTGCATGCGGTCAATCCTCCGGGCTACCGCAACTGGGGTCGTCTGGTACTGCCCATGATCGACAACACCATCGCCGCCGCGCGAGCTACCGGGGCCCGCATCGTGCTGCCCGGCACCGTGTACAACTACGGCCCCGATGCGTTCCCGGTGCTGAGCGAGGACTCGCCGCAGCGCCCGCAGACCACCAAGGGAGCGATCCGGGTGGAACTGGAGCAGCGCCTCGCCGCCGCAGCGCGCGACAGCGTCGCCACGCTGGTGCTTCGCTGCGGTGATTTCTTTGGCCCGCACGCGGGTAACAACTGGATGGCGCAGGGTCTGGTCAAGCCCGGCAAGGCGCTCCGCGCCGTGACCTATCCGGGTCCGCGCGAGGCCGGCCATGCGTGGGCCTACCTTCCCGACGTCGGCGAAACGGTGGCCCGCCTGCTGGAGCGCGGCGATGCCCTGGACACCTTTGCGGTATTCCACTTCGACGGACATTACGTAAGCGGCGATGAACTGGTGTCGGCGATTCGCCGCGTTGCGCAACAACCCGCGCTGCCCGTGCGCCGCTTTCCCTGGGCGTTGCTCGCCCTGGCTGCACCATTCATGGAAACGCTACGCGAACTGCGGCCCATGCGTTATCTGTGGCAGTCACCCATACGCCTCAACGGAGCGCGGCTGCATGCCTTCCTGGGACAGGTGCCGCATACACCCATCGACACCGCACTGAAGACCACACTGCTGGCGATGGGCGTGCTGCGGGATCGCGCCTGAGCACG
Source organism: Luteibacter sp. Sphag1AF (assembly GCF_014192715.1). Lineage (GTDB taxonomy): Bacteria > Pseudomonadota > Gammaproteobacteria > Xanthomonadales > Rhodanobacteraceae > Luteibacter. The sequence goes on along the minus strand of NZ_JACHYH010000013.1, from coordinate 23,544 downwards.
ACCCCGCAGCAACACATCAGAACTTGTACTTGACGCCCAGGGTGTAGAAGCGGCCAATCACGCCATCCATTGCGTAAGTCGGGTTGTAGTTCAGAGCCGCGTAGTTGATCGGATCGAGCGGCGCCTTGCGGTCGAACACGTTCAGGACCGACGCGTTGACTGAGAGCTTCGGCGTGAAGTCGTAGCTGCCGGTCAGGTCAACATCGGTGAACGAAGACATGCGGCAACTGGACGGGAAATCCGCGCCGGTCGTCGTGTTGGTGGAGAAGCAGTCATCCGTGATGTCCGGCACCGTGAGTTTCAGGCCGCTGGTGTAATACGCCGTGGCCGTCACCGTCGCCTTGCCGAAGGCGACGCTGTTGGACCACGAACCGCGATAGCGCGGCGTGCCCGCACCCGAAGACAGCTGATAAGGACCGTGCGTACCGACGAACTGCTCGGTCGTGCCGTCCTGCAACGTGAGAATCCAGCTCAGTATCTTGGTCAGCTGAACTTCGCTGGTGAAGTGCACGTTCTCGGAGAAGTCGAAGTTGCCCTTCAGATCCAGGTCGATACCTTCGGTCTTCAGTGCGTTCTGATTCACATAAGGCGCCGCAACTACGATCGGGCGAGCCAGGGCCGTGGGATTCGCCGGATCAGGCGCATCGGGAATCACATATGATCCGGTCGGCAGAGGCAAGCCGGCGTAGTACGCCGCCAGCACCGCGCTGGAATCCTGCTGCGCGATGACGCCGGTCTTCTTGATCGCGTAGTAATCCAGGGACGCGGACAACTGCGGCAGTGGCTGGTACACGATGCCGAACGTGTAGCTCTTGGAATGCTCCGGCTTCACATTCGGGTTGGCCGAGGTCAGGAACGCAATCGGATACGGCTGCACGTAGCCGCTGTTGTTATGCAGTGCCTGGAAGTCCGCCGGCGGCGTATAGGTAGTAAAACCTTCGGCAGCGCTGGACCCGTTCTCCGCGAAGCTCGGTGCACGGAAGCCCTTGGAGAAGGTGCCGCGGAACGCGAGTTCGTCAATCGGTTTCCACTTCAGGCCAATCTTCGGCGAGAAGTTGTTGCCGAAATCGGAGTAATGATCGAAGCGTCCTGAAACATCCGCTTCCAGCGACTCGAGGATCGGTGCATCCAGCTCGGCATACACGCCACCCACGGTGCGATGACCGATGGTGTGTGCGATACCCAGGCCCTGTGCAGCCAGATCAGGATTGAGATCCGGATCGTTCTGCGCTTCACGGCGAACGTCGATACCCGTTGCCAGACCCAGCTCGCCACCCTTCAGATCCATCAACGAACGGGTGAGCCGGAAATCGATGGAGTCGAGGTCGCTCGTGGAGGTCTTCTGCAACGCAGGCGCCAGCGCGGCAATCAGGGCCGGGGAATTGGCCTGCGGGTTGAGGAAGTTGTACGTGCCGTTGGTGACGGCGGAAATCAGCGCGTTGTAGTTGAGGAAGCCGTAGTTGGTCACATCCAGCGAGGTGTGATTGAGCACCACGGCCGTGTCGTAGTTCCACTCACCCCAGTTGCCGGTCAGGCCACCGACGAGGCGGAGATTGTGGTTGTCGTTCTCCGCGCCGCCCAGGATGCCAGGGAACGCGTAGTTGATGAGCGCTGCGTTACCGGAGGCTGCAAACGGGTTGTTGGGGTTGAGCGCACCGTTGGGCAGCGTGGCGGGAAGAGCAATCGTGTTGGTGTTGTTCGGAGTACCGGCCTGAATCTGCGCCGGAAGGCCGGACACCGTCGTCTTCGTCTCGTAGTAACTGGCGCTCAGATACGCCTTCATGTTGTCGGTGACCTGGATGGTCAACCGGCCGTAAACGCCGCGGCGGTCAATGCTTGGCGCAATGTCGCCGTACTGGTTGGCGAAATTCTGCGAGCAGTAGCTTCCTGGATTGTTCGGGTCGTTGTTTACCAGCGTGGTTCCCTGAGGACCACACGCACCCAGCGGCTGCGCCACGGCACCTGCATTGGGAACGCCACTGGTCACATCACCGGGTCGGGTCAGCGTGCCCGGCGTTACCGTACCAACGGTGGAACCGGAGTTCTGCGACGGCTGGCCACCAATGAGGTTGTTGCCGCCAATCGAGGACAGGTCGGCCGTGTTGTACGGGAAGCCGCGTTGACGGACGTGGATCGAATCGTCCTTCTGATACTCGACGCTCACGTACGCGTTATAGCCGTCTTTCTTCAGGTCACCGCCACCGAATATGACGTTGGCGCGCTTCTGCGTGCCGCCGCCATGCTGGGACGTACCGATGCTGGCATCGGCCTGCGCGCCCTGGAATCCGGGCTTGAGGATGATGTTCACCACACCGGCAATGGCGTCTGCGCCATACAGCGACGACGCGCCGTCTTTCAGCACGTCGATGCGCTCGATGGCATTGACCGGGATGGTGTTCAGATCCACGAACGAACGCTGACCATCGTCCGCCAGCGCGTAACTTGCGGCGCGACGTCCATCAATCAGCACAAGCGTGGAGTTGACCGTCAGGCCACGCAATGCAACACCGGACGAACCGGCTGCAAAGCCTGCGGTGAACGATGAGGGAATCGAGCCACTGTTATCTGCCGACACCGAGCGGATCACATCAGAAATAGTGGTGAGGCCACTTCGCTGAATCATGTCGGCCGTAATCACCGTCACCGGTGATGGTGTCTCGACGTCGATTCGGGGCAGCGCGGAACCGGTGACCGTGATGGTCTGCAGTTCCGTGGTCTTGTCCTTCTGCTGCGGTGTGGATGAATCAGCAGGAGGCGGCGGCGCTGACTGCGCCTGTGCGGCAAAGTTAGTGCAGGCGAGCGAAACAACGATGGCTGTTGCAAGCGCGCGACGGGCAGGTGCGCGTGATGTGGAACGGATCTTCATGGTGGATCTCCGAAGCCTGTAGGGGAAATAAGGCAAACGACGATCTCAGTAAGTACCCGCATAAACCCGGCACTGGAACCTCATAGGCTCTGTGCTGCGGCAAGTGTGCCAATGATTTATGGATTCGCTTCAGGTACCCCAGAGCAATGGTGTTCCGAACGCTCCGCGTGGAACATCACTGTCTTCAATGGACCATGCCCTCCCGCATGACCCGCGTACCCGAATGACTTCACAACATTACATTCACGGCATCGCAGCGAAGACGCTACGCCGAATTAACACTCCCGACAATGGGGCGCAAAAACATGCGAAAAATGCTGCGTGGCAGCACCTGCCGTCACTGCTTACGCATTCGCAATGGATCAAGCAAAGGGCGCAATCCGTTGTGGTCCAGCTCATGCATCAGGGCCAACAGACGGCCGATATCGCCGGGCGGAAAACCTTCACGCGCAAACCACGCAAGGTACGGGCCGGGAAGGTCGGCAAGCGCCATCCCCTTGTGTTTGCCGAAGGGCATGGTCGCCTGGGCCAGGCGCTTGAGGTCGTCGGGAGTAAGTGAAATGGCATCCATGCCGTGAAGCATAACGCCTCACTCATCTCCCGGATCGAAGCCTTCGCGGTCGAGCATCATGCGCCGGGCGGCCACAATGCCCTGCTTCAGACCTTCTGCGCAGGCGTCAGCTTCAGATTCATGCAGGGTGACACAAAGCTTTTCAAGCACTTCATCGCCGTCTTCCCTGAGCACATATTTGCCACGCCAGCGACCAGGTTTGGCCGCGTAGCACGTGCCTTCTACATCGAAATAACCGATTTTCCGGTGGGCCATGATCTTCACTGTGGGTACGTTATGACCCCATGCTAAGCATCCACGATAAACGTGGCGTGTAGCCCTCAGACCAGGCCGCTGACCGGGCGTTTTGCGTTCGATTCGAACTCACGCCAGATGCCGTCGGCCCCTTCCACGGAGACCAGCATCTGCACGCCATGCTGCGACCCCAGGAGCTTCGACTGGGAGACGGCATAGGCTATGGCAGCCACGCGTGTGGCGAAATTCTCTATCGGCACGCCGTTGAGATGCACGTGCCACAGTCCCGCCAGATCGGGATGAAATGGAATGTCGTAGATCGCGAGACTCATGAGTGAATGTCTGTCTCCACCGGGCGACCCATACGCCCGGTTACTTCCCGCAGAAGCGCCCGCAGAACGCGGCGCTCCTGATTTTGCGACCGGCAAGGGTACCGCTTTCCCGCTGCCGGCGACAACACAGTTGGCTGCAGGATGATCACCGAATTTTATCGGGGCTGGTCAAAGGTGCCAGGGCTGTGTTCCGTGCCCCGCCACTCGGGCTTGCGCTCGCGCTGGGCGTCCAGAAGTCCCTGCTGAACTCGCTCCAGCGAGCCATCCGTACAGTAAACCGGGGACCCCGGCTGCTGTTTCCAGGATTCATCCAGCGTGCCGGCATCCACGCCATCGAAACCAAGCTCGGCCACGAGCTTGAGGACAGCGGCCTTGGCGTTGGGATCATCGCCCGCCACAGGCAGCGCGATCCGGTCCAGCGCCCCAGGTTCGCGCCCCATCTTCATCAGGTGATCGGCATAAATGTTGTTGAAGGCCTTGATGACCGGGCGCCCAATCTGGTTGGACACCCAGCGGCTTTCGGCGGCGCCCTGTTCGATGCCTTCGATGCGGCCATCGCGCTGGCGCGGGTAGTAATTGCCTGTGTCCACGACCACCACGTCCGCCGGCACGCCGGCAAACAGGTCGCCGGGTAAGTCGGGAACGCGGGCCTGCGGAATGGTCAGCACCACGATCTCACCGGCGGCGGCGGCCTCGCGGGCGGTGACGGCGCGTGCCCCCGTTTCATCGGCCAGGGCCTGCAGGGTCTCTGGCCCGCGCGAATTGGCCACTGACACCTCGTGTCCCAGCGCTCGCAGGCGTCGGGTAAGCGTCGCGCCGATATTCCCGGCGCCAATAATGCCTATCTTCATTCGATCCTCCGGCAGTCATGCGCCCCCACCAGCACGCGGGGCATCGGGCATTGTTCGGCGTGCTCTGTGAAATCAAAGCGAGGGGGGATGCAATTCGCGCCTGGGGCGCCCCCGGCGCCGCCTGCGTGGCTCGGCAAGCAGCAGGCGCTCTGCGGGCACGAAGTCCAGGGCAACCGTTTCCAGCTGGCGCTCTTCGGGCATGCCGAACTCGAAATATACCGAAGGCCGCTCTGGTCCGGTCATGGGCACGACAATCGTCAGGCCGTATTCGTCGGTGTAGTGCCAGGCCTCGCCGCCATTTTTTCGCGGCAGCACGTAAGACACGTCGGCCACAGGCTTGCCGCTGCGCATGTCGCATACCCGGAAACGCAGGCACGCAGCAGGGTCGGTCAAATCGGCCGGCGCCGCGATGCAGCGCGAGGTAGCGGCCCTGACAGGTGCCATCACATCGGACGAGCCACAGGCCCAGAGGCTGCTCATGAGCCGGGCGCCGCACGAGGTGGCATCGCCGTGCACGGCGAACGCACGGGGGCGGTCAGGCGGCGGCAGATCGCCCGCCATGATCGTGCAGATGGCGCGGCAACGGGGACACAGCACCTTGTCCCCTACCCGGGCCACGGCACGGCCGTTCAGGCGCGCCACGGGGCATCCGGAGATCACCTGCCCGCCATGTGTCGTGGTATCGCCCACCACGACGATGGGCCTGCGTCGTTTCCTGACTGTCTGCGTATCCAATGCAGCGCTCCTCCATGAGGCTTCGGTAGAGATACGCTCATCCGGCGTACCCGAAGCCTATTGGAGCGCCCCGCACGGGGGGCCGGATATCAGACTGGTCTGAGTTAAGTGCCGTAATTACGCATCAGGGCGACGGGGCGGCCGGTGCGCCACGCGCAGGCGGCACGCCCTGGCGGATGGCAGCGGAAAAGTCGTCCGTGGGCGTGGTCTTGAGCGCCCGATCGGTGATGCGCCCCATGTTGCGCCACTCGGCCACGCTGAACCGGTGATCCAGCGCGCCGTTGTCGTGAAGGTATTCGGGCAGGTAGCCGGTCAGCAACAGGCGCAGGTCCAGCGGCAAGCCCGGGTCGATACGCCGCGCCATGCGGTACACGATGGTGGTGCAGTTGGATGAAACGGTGTTGTAGAAGCGCGGGGTCCGGGTCAGCTCGTTGGCTGCGTTCACATACGACACAAAAAGCGAACGCATGGCCTCGCGGGGCATGTTCAGTGGATACAGATAGTCGTCCTCGCCACGCACATTCGTGCGCACGCGGATGATGTCGTGCTCGTCAGCGGCAATCAGCACCAGCTCGAACTGCTTGAAGAAACCGCCGATCTCGGAAAACGCCTCGCCTTTCTCGCGGCGGATTTCCATGGAGAACACCACATGGCGTCCATCGTCGAAACCGAACGAAATCATCGCGTGAGCGATGGCACGACTGCCCCAGTACGACAGCACCGCGTCTGCCGACACCAGATGATCCAGATCGTACTGGCGGGTTTCCCAGCGCTCGTCGAAGTCATCGTCGGTGCGCCAGTCAAAATCGCGGACGTTGACCAGGGTGACCTTGCTACCTTCCACCGAGCCGTGCAGCAGATGCGAAACGTCCGCCGCCCACACCCGGTCATTGGACGGCCGGATGGTCACCCACCACGCAAACATGAGCAGCAGCAAAGCCAGGTAGGCCAGCAGGGGCCACCACGCGCGACGCGTCAGAGCGAGCACCATGGCCGCCAGCACAAGGGCAGCCCAGGCAAGTGTCCCGACCCAGCGCGCCGCCGTCCCACCGGGCAGTTGGTACCAGAGGGCGAAGCCACCCCACAGGCCCGAAGCCACAACCAGAAGTCCCGTGAGTCCGCCCAGCACCGTGCGGACCAGCATCCCGCGTTTTCTCATTCCGCCATCCGTTCGCGGCCCCGAGGCCCGTGTTGAGACAAGCCTCGGGGTTCACGCGGGAGAACGCAATGGGCGAGACTCACACCCCGGTCAGCACCTCCACCTTGTACTCCGGGCCATCGGGACCGTTCTCGATGATGAGCCCGTGCACATCCGACTCGAACCCGGGGAAGCGCTCGTTCTGTGCGCGGGCAATGCGCAGGGACTCGATGATCGCGTCGTTCTTTCCGCCAAAACGTTCACCCGGCATGATCGTCGGAATGCCCGGCGGATACGGCACGATCATCGTGGCGGCCACACGACCGCTGATTTCGTCGATGGATGCGTGCTCGATTTCGCCCTTCACCAGCCGGTCGTAGGCTTCTGCGGGAATCAGTACAGGCTCGGGCAGGCCGACATACATTTTCTGCATCACGTCGGCAACCTTGTACTCCACATTGAACGCATGAAGGCTGTCGCACAGATCGCGCAGGCCCACACCGGTGTATGCGACCGGGTAGTCGGCCACCAGCGACGGAAGCGCATTCACCAGCAGCTCGTTGCGGTCGTACAGTTCCTTGAATGCCAGCAGCTCGGTGGCCAGCGTGCTCCATTTACCCTTCGTCACGCCCATGGAGAACAGCAGCAGGAAGGAATACAGGTTGGTTTTTTCCACCGTGAGGCCGCGCGACCAGAGGAACTTGGTGACGATGGCCGCCGGGATGCCTCCCTTCTTCGTCGACTTGCCATCCATGGCGAGGCCAGGGGTGAGGATGGTGACCTTGATCGGGTCGATCATCACGTAGTCTTTAGGCAAATCGCCAAAGCCATGCCACGCGGCCTTCGGCGCCAGACGCCAGTCGGCCTGTTTGGTCTGCGCCGGCAACGCCGCGCGCTCGCCCTGCTGAAGCTTCTTCTCCAGCGCATCAGGCTGCCACACACGGAACCACCAGTCCGGCGCACTGAGTCCGTCTTCGATATGCAGCATCGCCCGACGGAAAGCCACTGCTTCGTCGTGGGTTTCCTGTACCAGCGAACGGCCCGCCCTGCCCTCCATCATGCGCGCGGCGATGTCACAGGCGGCAATCACGCCGTAGTGCGGCGATGTCGTCGTATGCATCATGAAGGCTTCGTTGAAGCGCGCGACATCCAGCTTGCGATTGCGCCCATTACGGGCATGCAGCATGGAGGCCTGCGAGAAAGCCGCCAGAAGCTTATGCGTGGAGTGCGTGGTGAAGATCACCGGCTCCTGTTCGCGCGCCTTGCCCTTGGCCATGCCGTAGTGGTTGTCGTATAGCTCATGAAATGCAGCGTACGCGTACCACGCCTCGTCGAAATGCAGGAAGTCGACACCGCCGCCGATATCCGCGGCAATGCGCTCGGCGTTGTAACAAAGGCCATCGTAGGTAGAGTTGGTGACCACGGCCATGCGCGGCTTCTTCGGATTCTTCGCCTTGCTGGCCAGCGGATGCGACGCAATCTTCTTCGCCATGGCCTTCGGATCGAACTGGTCGAGACTGATGGGTCCGATGATGCCGTGCGCGTTGCGGCTGGGCGTGAAATACACCGGCACGGCGCCGGTCATGATCAGCGAGTGCAGCAGCGACTTGTGGCAGTTTCGATCCACAAACACCACATCGCCACGGGCCACCGTACCGTGCCATACGATCTTGTTCGACGTGGAGGTGCCGTTGGTGACGAAGAACGTGTGGTCGGCGCCGAACGTGCGCGCCGCCTCTTCTTCGGCCAGCTTGATCGGGCCGGTGTGGTCCAGCAGGGAGCCCAGTTCGGGCACCGAGATCGACAGATCGCTGCGCAGCGTGTTTTCCCCATAAAACTGATGAAGCGCGCGCCCCACCGCTGACTTGGTGAAGGCCACGCCGCCACCGTGTCCGGGCGTATGCCAGGAATAGTTGGACTGCGCGGTGTGCTGGATAAGCGCCTTGAAGAACGGTGGCAGCAGCTTGTCCATGTACGCGTCTGCCGCCCGCATCACCTGCCGTGCGATGAAGCTCTTGGTGTCCTCGAAAAGAAAAATGAACCCATGCACGCGACCCAGAAGCTTGGCGGGAATCTGTTCGATCGTGCGGCGTTCACCGTACAGGAACACGGGAAGATCGCCACGACGCGCCGACTGGTCTTCAAGGAAGTCCAGCAGATCGTCAAACTGGGTCGGTCCCTCTTCCGTGCCGTCAATGGAAATAAGCACCGCAGAGGCCGCGATGTAGGTGCGGGCGGCTGCCTGCGCATCGCCCATGGTCAGGCCGCTCAGCACGCGCTGATTGTGCGTACCCAGTTCCTCGGCAAGCGCGCGAATCAGGATGCCGTTGATGCGTGGTGAGTTGAAGTCGTCGTCGATGATGACGATGGGGTAATCAAGTGCATTGAAATACATGACCGGACTCCAAAGGGAACGGATATATCAGGGGGTTTTGACCAGCCGGCCGCGCGCGCGGCGCTGCTCGCTGAAGAACGGATAGAACACGGTGATGAACAGCATGAAGAGGAACGCGTACGTCACCAGGTTGCCTTCCGTTCCGAAAATGGCCCACAGGCAGTACACGACCACCACGCTGGTCAGTGCCCAGTAGAAACCCGTGTGCGCCGTGGAATGCGATTCCTCCACGGCGAAGTAGCAGGCAACCGACGAGTAGATGTACGGCAGAAGCGTCAGGACGACAGCGGCCTGGGTAATCAGTTCGAACTGTGCCGAGGCCGTGGGCGATGACGCGGTAACGACCACGATCAGCGACATCAGCACGCCCACGATGACCAGGCCGAGCACGGGCGTGTCATTCTTGTCGGTCTTGCAGAAGACCTTCGGGAACAGGCCGTCGTCGCCGGCTGCCTTGGCGCTCAATGCGGTCAGAAGAATCCAGCCTCCCAGCGAACCACCCGCGCCCAGTGCCGCGCACAGGCTGACGATGCCGCCGCCGATCTGTCCCAGCGCCACCTGTGCCGCCAACGCGAACGGCGCGTCAGCCACCTGCAACTGGTCGTTTGGAATCATGCCCATGATGACGCCGGAACTTAAAACGTAGACGACCGCCGCCAGCGCCACGCCCGCGATGGTGGCCTTGGCCACGTTTTTCTCCGGGTCCTTCACCACCGCTGCCGATACAGATGCCGATTCCACACCGATGAACGCCCACAGCGTCAGCGACGCCGCGCTGGAAATCGCCTGGAAATCGCTCTTGCCCGACACGTTGTGCGCACCGGTAAAAATGTCGGCCTTGAACCAGAACCAGCCGAACAGCGCAATGCCAAAAAGCGGAATGAGCGCGAACGACGTCGTGACCGACTGGATCTTCGTCACCACGTTCGCGCCCATGATGTTGGCAAACGTGAAGAGCCAGATCAGTGCCAGCACCACAAAGGTGCGTACCATAGGCTCGCTCAGCGATGGGACGAAGTAGCTGAAATAGCCCACGGCCGCGATAGGAAGCGCCACGTTGCCGATCCAGTTGGCAAACCAGTAAATCGTATTGGTCTGAAAGCCCATATACGGCCCGAACGCGTCGCGCGCATAAGCGTACGGACCACCGGCCTTGGGCGCCAGGCGGCCCAGCTTGGCGAACACGAAGGCCAGCAACAGCGAGCCGATGGTAGTTACGGCCCAGCCCCACATGGAAATCGTACCTATTCGGGCGAGGCTGCCAGGAAGAAGAAAGACGCCTGAGCCCATCATGTTGCCTGCCACCAGGAAGGTGGCGGCCACTACACCGATCTTGCGCTGCTCGTTTGCCATAACGCGCTCCCGCTGAAAAAAGAGAACCGGCGCTGCCCGCTCATCCGGCTATTTGACGAAGCTGTATTGCAGTGAACCCTGTACCCGCGTGTCGTTGGCCGTGCTGCCGTCCTGCTGGCGGAGCCGTCCGTGCAGCACCTCCACACCCATGGTCCAGGTTGGCGCAGGACTCCAGATGATGTTGGCAGCGCCATAATTGCTGTCGCGAAACGCACTGGTCGCCAGATAATCGTTGGCGGCCATGCGGGCCACGCCGTACACCAGATTCGAGCGCCAGTGCTCGCTCCAGTAATGCGTATAGGCCGCGTAGCTTCCCCAGGTCTTCAATGCGCGCAGACGGCCGTCGTCTTCCACCACGGCATCCAGGCCCGAGCCCGACGTATCGGACAGATAGCGTGCAATGCCCTTGCCGTAGGCGGCACTGAACATCAGCAGATCCTGCCCCACCGTCGTGAAAGCACCAGCCAGCGCGATACCTCCGCCCATCGTGTAATCACCATGGCCCATCTGCGTGTATCCCAGACGGCGCACAACGGCACTTGCCTGCAGGTGGCCCCAGTCGCGCTCGATGCGTCCGGCCAGCACGACGTCAGGAACCTGCTGGGTACCACTGATCGGCCTGGTTTCATCGACCACGCCAATCTGCGACTCGGGACGCTCGGCGGAAAGGGTGATGCTGTTGCCGCGACCGAACTCGAATGCCTGATGGATGCCCGGTTGCAGCAGGAACATCTGACCACCCGGACCTGCAAAATCGAGCGTATCCGGCAGCGCATCGGGGTCCATGAAGGACGAATAGCCATAACCGGCATACGTGTTTCCGATCTGTCCGAATGCCTGACGAAGATGGAACTGGTAGGCATTGTTGCTGCCACCGAAGAAGTCGTTCTCCAGGTAGAAACGAAGACTGCCGTAATCGGTAGGACGTCGCGCTTCAAAACTGAAGCGCGTCTGCCGCGCATGCATGTTGAAGTTCGAATGGTTGATGTTCGGATCGCCGATGGGGAACGCGGCGGGAATGAACTGCTCGTGATCGCCTGCTTCATGCGTGTCGTAGATGGCGTCCAGCTTTGCGTAGCCCCCGATGCGGATCATCGTTTCAGTACCCGGAATCGGAATGAAACCCTTCAGGTCCGGATCATTGGGCGGCGGACGGTTGTCAACTCGCGAGGCACCTGTCTGGTTGTCGGACACACTCTGCTGCGATGGCAAAGGAGACTGCTGCACACCGAGCGACGCCGAAGCGTTCTGCGCCACCCATGGCGCCTGCCCCGACGATGATGCTGGCTGCGGTGCGGAGACTGCGACCGTTGGCTTGCTGGTTGTGGCTGGCGTGCCCTGCGTGGCAGGACTGGCTTGCGCATGTTGCTGGACGGCTTCGACGCTGTCGAGCCTTGCCTGCAATGCCCGCACTGTTTCGCGCAGGCTCTCCACTTCTTCTTTAAGCGCTTTGGTATCTTCCTGCGCATGTACGCCAGTGGAGGCCGCAAGACCCACCACAACAGCGCACGCCCATAACCCCTTTTGCATAGCGCACTCCATTCGCCGTCAAGACAGCAATATGTGAAGTAAGGCGGTGTTGCATTGCGCGCGGTACGTCGATGAGGCTAATCGGCCATGCGATTAAAAGGCAAGACATAAAACACATTCAGGGTGAGGCGAATTGCCCCGGCGCGATGCGCAGCACACATTCACTTCTTGTTGACAATGGCATGAGCGCGTGTGCGCATGATGCGCAAACCTATAAGCTTCGTCCCATACAAATCCTGTCGAGGGAACGCCTGTGAGCGAACGTCCTGCCCGCAAGATGGGCCTTACCGCCACGACCATGCTGGTGGCGGGAAACATGATCGGCACGGGCGTTTTCCTGCTTCCCGCCAATCTTGCAAGCGTCGGAAGCATCTCGATCTTCGGGTGGATCGTGGCCACCGCAGGTGCAATGGCACTGGGTCTTGTGTTCGCGCGACTGGGACGGCTCGATCCGCAGGAAGGGGGCCCCTATGCCTATGCGCGGGACACCTTCGGTTTTTACGTAGGATTTACCAGTAATTATGCTTACTGGTTTGGCAACTGGATTGGCAACGTCGCCATTGCGTTGGTAGTAACCGGTTATCTGTCAGAGCTGATTCCTGGATTGGATTCCCCTGCGACGCGAGCCATATTCACCCTCGCCGTCATCTGGTTGCTGAGTTTTGCCAATGCGCGCGGCGCGGCATGGATCGGCCGCCTGGAAACATGGACGCTTTCGCTGGCCCTGATCCCCATCGTGTTCATTGCGGTTGGTGGCTGGTGGTGGTTTGACCGCGATCTGTTCCTGCGTGGATGGAACGTTTCCGGACAAAGCGACTTCGCCGCGATATCCAGCGCGGCGTCGATGGCGCTGTGGGCCTTCATGGGCGTGGAGAGCGCCGCCGTGTCGGCCGGCGTGGTCGACAATCCCCGTCGCACCATCCCCCTGGCCACACTCTTCGGACTGGGCATCTCGGCCGTGGTCTACATCAGCTGCTCCACGGTCATCATGGGCATGTTGCCGATGGAGGAACTGCGCACCTCGTCCGCACCCTTCGCCGAAGCCGGGCGCATCATGGTCGGGCCGTGGGGCGTGATCGCCATCGGCCTGTGCGCCGTGCTGAAGTCGACGGGGGCCCTGGGTGGCTGGATGCTGCTGGTGGGCCAGTCTGCCAAGGCCGCCGCTGAGGACGGGCTGTTCCCGGCGATCTTCGCAAAGATGAATCGCCACGGCATGCCGGGAGCCGGCCTTTATATCGTGGCGGTGCTGATGAGCGGCATGCTGTTGCTGACCATGTCGCCCACCCTCGCAGGGCAGTTCCGCACGCTGACCGGCATTGCGGTATTGCTGGCCATCCTGCCCTATCTCTTTTCAGCCGTGACCGTGATCCGCTTCAGCCTGGCGCAGCACGAAACCGGCATGCGCCGGCTGGGCAGCTATGCCATTGGCGTCGTCGCCAGCATCTACTGTCTGTGGGCCATACTTGGCGCCAGTCCCGTCCAGGTGATGCAGGCGGTGGTGTTCGTGCTGATCTCCGCCCCGCTCTATCCTTTCTTCATGCGCCACGCAGAAAAGTAGACTCCAGACCCATGCTTTCGCTTCGTGTTTTTCTGTTGGCCACCGTGCTGCTGGCCTGTTCCGCGTGCAACATGGTGGGCATCCGCCAGGTGGCGCCGCGCGATTACGTCAACGAGCGGCGCTCCGATGTCCTGAGCACACGCCGGCTCAGCGACAGCACCATTCAGACGCTGAACGTGGTCGCGGTGCCCCCGGATGATTGCGTAGCCAACCTCACTCCGTGCGAAAACACGCTCGCCCATTCCCTCGGATTGAACGACGAGCAGCGCTATTCGGCCCTGGCCGAGCTGTGGCTTGACGTCGCCGTGCGTGCTGACCCGTCCAGCAACACGCGTCCGCTGGACGACCGCGCGCTGGACGCCTATATGCGTTCGGCCCGCTACGCGTACATCTATCTCTTCCGCACGTCGCGCACGCCCGAACAGCGGGCGTTCGAACTGCGCCAGGTGCAGGTGATCGACTTCTACAACTTCGCCACCCAGCGTGCGATGACGCGATTCTTCGATGCGCTGCCCACGCTTGGCACCGGCTGGACGCGCGCACAGATTGCCGGATGGACCATCCGGCGGCCCCGTTCCGATGTGCTGGTGGGTGACAACGGCGGTGTGCCGGCCGAGCTGATCGCCGCATCGGGCCTGCGTTTCAAGGGCCTGCGCAACGTGTACAAGCGCGACGGCTTCGGCTCGGAATTCGTGGCGGTCGCAGCCCCCGATTCCCCCGATGACAACCGCGCCTGGCGCAACCCTGACTACGCACCGCTGACCGGCACGCTGGAATTTGCCGGCGACACGCCCGACTCCGTGCTGGCCGTGCAGGATGTGAGCGTAGTCGCCAGCGATCCGTACCACGACAAGACGGTGACCGTGGGCGGCCAGTCCGTGCCACTCGCCGCAAACTTCACGGCGCCTTATGGCGTGTGGCTGGCCCGCTCCGGCTTCGCCAGCCAGTCCATCCGCTCCCTGCTGGGCCGCGAAGGAGGACTGAAGACGCCGCGCGTGCTGTTCATGCAGCCCTATGACCCGAACCGCATCACCGTGATCATGCTGCATGGCCTGGCCAGCAGCCCCGAGGCGTGGGTCAACGTGGCCAACGAGGTCATGGGCGACGACGAACTACGGCGCACCTATCAGATATGGCAGGTGTACTACCCCACCAACCTGCCGGTAGCGGTGAACCTGGCCAACATCCGCAAGGCGCTGGACGCCACATTCCAGCACGTGGACCCCTCCGGCACCGCACCCGCGTCGCACAATATCGTATTGATCGGGCACAGCATGGGCGGGGTCATCGCCCGATTGCTGGTGTCCACCAGCGACAACGCCCTCTGGCAGTCGCTGCCGCTGCGGCGCGACCTCAGCCCCGAGCGGGAACGCCAGGTGCGCGAGCGGTTGAAAACATACGTGAATTTCTCCCCGATGCCTGGCGTGACCCGCGCCATCTTCCTGGCTTCGCCGCACCGGGGCACTCCCACGGCCCAGTTCCGCCTGGCGCGCTGGATTGGCAACCTGATCCGCCTGCCGGCCGACCTGCTCAAAGAAGTGGCGAGCCTGTCCGATGCGTGGAACCCCGGCGCCGACGGCGCTTCCGCCCGTATTCCCAACGCGGTGGACAATCTGAGCGACAAAGACCCGTTCCTGCGCGCCTCGGCTGATCTGCCCATATCCCCGGCTGTCCACTACCACACCATCGTGGGCGTTTATAAATCCGAGGGGCCGCTTGCGACCAGCAGCGACGGCGTGGTGCCCTACTCCAGTGCGCATCTGAATGGCGCAGACTCCGAACTCGCGGTACCGTCATGGCACAGCGTGCAGGAAACGCCGCAGGCGATCCTGGAATTGCGTCGTATCCTCAGGCTGCACGCGGCGGCCGTCCGTGAAGAAATGAAACCATAGCGTGACATGGCTGGAACACTGACAAGGGCACCGAACCATGGTCCTGTTTCCCGCGACACCCATGGCCGTCTTCTTTGATCTGGACGGCGTGCTGTTTGACACCGAATCGCTGTACCGCGACGCGCTGCGGGAAACGGCCAATGCGCGCGGCATTGATGTGCCGCGCATCCTGTGTGACCGCATGGTCGGCCTGCACTCTCAGGCCGCGCGCACGTTGCTGCGCGAACACGTGGGAAATTGTGAAGACCTGGACGACGTGTGGGACGGCGCGGCAAAACTCATCGCCGCCAAGTTCGACACCGACCTGCGCCTGAAGCCCGGGGTGATCGAGCTACTGGACACACTGGACGAATTCGCCATTCCCAAAGCGGTGGTCACCTCGTCGTCGCACAAGACCGCCACTCATCACCTGGAAGCGTTCAACCTCATCGACCGCTTTGAAGCCGTGGTGGCATCGGGCGATTGCGAGCGGACCAAGCCGTGGCCCGATCCGTACCTGATGGCCGCGCGCATTTTCAACAAACCGCCGCAATCGTGCCTGGCGCTGGAAGATTCGCACCTGGGCGTGCGCTCAGCCGTGGCCGCCGGCGTACCCACCATCATGGTGCCCGACTTGTTGCCTGCCAATGCCGAAATGCGGCGCATGGCGCGCAGCGTGATGGTCGACCTGCTCGAAGTGAACGCGCGCCTGCGCGAAGCCTGCCTGGCGCCTCTGGGCCGAATAGACGGCTAAAGCCTGTGCTGGATGGTGGCGAACAGGCCATCGTCCGGCTGGTAGTCCGGGCGCGGCCCGGCGAAGTGCTGATCGAGCACGCGCAGGCCTATCATCTTGTCCATGCGGAACAACCGCCAGCCCGCGGGTTGTCCGGATCGGCTGCCGCCTTCCACCTGGTAAGCACTCAACAAAGGCTCGCCCCGCGCATCCACGCCGTAGATGTGCGGCTCCACGATGCGCTCCGTGCCGTCGTAGGTAAAAATCAGCAGACGGTGCTGTGCAATGGCCAGAGAAATCGACATGTTCCCAAGCATACGCCCGTCGCGCGTCGTCGCGCACTTTGCGCACAGAACAGACGAAAAAGTCGAGTCTCGACGTCGATGAAAAGGTGGCCTACCGTGACGTTTTCGCCGGAGGCTGCCATGAACTGGATGTCTTATCTCGCCCTGCTTGGAGCCATCGCGCTCGAAGTGGTTGCCACCAGCTCGCTCAAGGCCAGTGACGGTTTCACCAAAGCCGTTCCTGCCATCGTATGCCTGCTGGGTTACGGCGCTGCCTTCTATCTGCTGTCGCTGACACTGCGGCATATTCCGGTCGCCATTGCCTACGCCATCTGGAGCGGACTGGGCATCGTGCTCATCGCCGCCGTGGCCTGGGTCCGCTTCGGTCAGAAGCTGGACGCCTGGGGAATGATCGGTCTCGGCCTCATCCTGGCGGGTGTGCTGGTCGTGAACCTGCTTTCCAGATCGGCACAGCACGGCTGATCCATTCGTAAAAACTTGCCCGTTGACGGTGCCGTCGACGGGCGCGCATCCTGTGGATACGAAGCCTTCCTTCGTAGTTTTCCTTCACATCCTCCACGGTGATGGCCATGACTCCCCCAACCCCGGCTCTGCCGATGCTGGCTGCCGACCTGCGCACCGTGCTCGGCCATATGAAGCGCCGGCTGCGCGAGCAGGCCAACATGGGCGACCTCACGCTTTCCCAGCTGGCGGTGCTCGGCCACCTGGATCGCACCGGGCCTGCCACGGTCACCATGCTGGCGCGCGCGGAAGGCGTGCGACCACAGTCGATGGGAGCCACGGTGGCCGTGTTGCTGGAAGCAGGCCTTGTCGCCGGCACACCCGACCCCGCTGATGGCAGGCAAACCATTCTGGATGTGACCGCGCATTGCCGCGACCTCATCGAAGCCAGCCGAGTTACCCGGGACGACTGGCTGGTGAGCCGTATCCGGAGCGAACTGAGTCCGGAAGAACAGCAACAGCTGACCGACGCTGTCGATCTGCTCAAGCGAATTGTTGACGTCTGAACCCCGCACTCCTCCGTTTCACAAGGACACCCCATGCCCGTTACCACCCTCGATACGAAAACCGCGCTGGTCCTCATCGACATGCAGAAAGGCATCGTCGCCCTGCCTACCGCGCATCCCATCGACGACGTGAAGCAGCATTGCGCCGCGCTGGCGAAGGCCTTCCGCGCCGCCGGCCAGCCCGTCGTACTGGTCAACGTGGCCGGTGGCGCCAAAGGACGCGCCGAGCAATCGCGCCCGATGCACGACCTCCCCGCAGACTGGACCGACCTGATCGCCGACCTCGACGCCCAGCCGGAAGATCACCGCGTTACCAAGCACACCTGGGGCGCGTTCACCCAGACCGATCTGGACACCTGGCTGCGCGCCAACGGCGTGACCCAGATCGTGCTCGCAGGCGTGGCCACCAGCATCGGCGTGGAGTCCACCGCACGCTTCGCCCAGGAGCTGGGCTACAACATCACGCTGGTCACCGACGCGATGACCGACATGGTTCTTGAAGCACACGACAACAGCGTGACGCGCATCTTCCCGCGCCTGGGCGAAACGGGCAGCACCCGCGATGTCATCGCCCTGCTCAATGCGAAGAACGCATAAGTGATCCGCACCTTCCGCTCGCTCAGGACATACAACTATCGTGTCTGGGCGAGCGGAGCCATCGTGTCGAACATCGGCACATGGATGC
The DNA here is from genome assembly GCF_014192715.1 of Luteibacter sp. Sphag1AF. Lineage (GTDB taxonomy): Bacteria > Pseudomonadota > Gammaproteobacteria > Xanthomonadales > Rhodanobacteraceae > Luteibacter. The sequence goes on along the minus strand of NZ_JACHYH010000013.1, from coordinate 5,380 downwards.
AACGCACGGCGCAGGACTGGCTCGTGCTCACGCAGCTGACGCACCAGAACGCGACCTCCGTCGGCATCGTGATGGCGCTTCAGTTCGGCCCGCACATGCTGCTGCTTCCCGTCACCGGGTTCGCGGCCGATCACCTCAACCGGCGCAAGCTCCTGCTGGCGACTCAGGCAGCCATGGGGGTACTGGCGCTGGGGCTTGGCCTCCTTACCCTGAGCGGACACGTGCAGCTGTGGCACGTATACATCTTCGCCTTCCTGCTCGGTTGCGCCACGGCATTTGATTCCCCCGCGCGACAGACGTTCGTTGGTGACCTCGTGCCAGACGAAGACCTTTCCAACGCGGTAGGGCTGAACTCCACCTCGTTCAACGCCGCACGCATGATCGGTCCCGCCGTGGCAGGCGTGCTTATCGCCGTGGTCGGCACGGGCTGGGTATTTGTGCTGAATGCGGCGTCGTTTCTTGCCGTGATCGGCTCACTGAACCTGATGCGTGTGAGCGAGCTGCGTCCGCGCGAACGGGCCGTGCGTACGCGCGGCAGTTTCGTGGAAGGGTTCCGCTATGTCTGGCGACGGCCGGATTTGAAGGCAGCGCTTTTCATGCTGTTCCTGGTGGGCACGTTCGGACTCAATTTTCCCATCTTCATTTCCACCATGTCCGTGGGCGTATTCCATGCCGGTTCGCGTGAATACGGTCTGCTGACTTCCGTGATGGCCATCGGCACCGTCGCCGGTGCGCTGCTTGCGGCAGGACGTGCAAGACCGCGCCTGGAACTTCTGGCCGGAAGCGCTGCGCTGTTTGGTGCCGGGTGTCTGCTGGCCGCCGTCATGCCGACGTATGGCTGGTTTGGGCTGGCGCTGGTCGTTATCGGGGTGGCATCACAAACCTTCACCACCACGACCAACACCACCGTGCAACTGTCCACCGAGCCGCAGATGCGCGGCCGCGTCATGGCGATTCTTCTGGCTATCGCACTGGGCGGCACGCCCATCGGTGCGCCCATCGTGGGCTGGGTGGCTGATGTGATGGGCCCGCGCTGGGCATTGGGTATTGGCGGCCTGGCGGGGCTGGCGGCTGCCGCCGTAGGCATTTATGCACGAAAAATCCCGCGCCCTGCCTGAGGGCGCGGGATCTGCCTGCTACTTACATTTCATCGTGACACGGGTTGCGTGGCGGGTGGTCTTCATCCTCACCCGAAAGCACTTCTGCCGCGTCGTACCCGGCCGTGGTGGTACCCCGCTCGGCAGGCGGTACAAACACATGTTGCAGATAAGCGATCATTTCCTCACGCATCGCACGGAAGTCACGCCAGATCGGCGTCTGCTCACGCGGCTCGCCCGTGCCACGGATGCTGGTGACATGCGTATCCACGTTGTATCTCGCCGCAAAACGCGCCATCGCACGAGCACACGACGGACACATGCCCCGGCTGACATAGACTTCCAGATGCCCATTCGCCACCACCTCGCCTGAGGCGATTTCCCTGACCAGCGTCTGCAATGCACGGATTTCCGCATCATTGTGATTTGCCGTCGGATCTTTCGGACTAACCGGCGAAGGGGTGATGTCAGAGTTGGCCGGAACGCCCGCACTGGCGAACGTGGCAGCGGGACTCACCAGCCGATAGTACGGACCATCCGGGTCATCCAGGAGCTCGGGGCGCAGTTCGGGAAGATGCAGATGGGGAGAGTTCTGGGTCAGATCCCGAAAAGGCCGCCCGGACACCGCGAGATAGACGCGCGTCTGCTGCACATTGTCGCGGGTGAAGGTGTAGATGAGCTGCGCAAACGTGGCGCGACGGATCTGCTGATAGATGCGCACCAGATCCTGATCATTGATCGAGGCACGATTGTTCGCGCTGGCCTCGCCCAGATACGACTCCAGCGCGGCCCCGTACTCCACAAGAGGCGTACGCAACATCGCCAGGATGGCGTCATCGTGATCTTCGGACACGAAGTCTTCCATGATCGGCGGATCATCCGGCCACGGCTCGCTGGTCGGCGGGTCGTTCGTTGTGCTCGCGCCGCATGTGACAGCCCAGGAAAAGCACGCCGCGATCATCACTGATTGAAGAAACTTTTCCATGTTCATTCCCCCTGCTGCCAGCAAGTCAATTGCATTGCTTTGCGCAGCGCCACGGCCGCGGTGTGATAAGGCACGTCGCCTTCTGCAAACAGTTTTCGCGCAATGCGGGCTTCGGCCCATTCGATGCGCGTGGATTCGTCAAAGCCGCTCCAGCTGTGTGTGCCCCAGCCTCCCTGGCGCGACATCGCCACGGCCCGCGACAGTGGCGGCAGTCGGGGTCCGCCATTCGCGCTTCCCACAATTTCCGTGTGGAACTCACGGGCGTACCAGCGAAATACCGCCCGATCCGTCGCATCGTTGAAACAGGGCGCCACGCCGGGTTCCAGGGAAAACACCGGATCATGCTGTCCATTCGTCAGACAGGCACCCGGAAAACGGGGCGGAATATACGAAGCCGTGGCCCGGGCTACGCGAAACGTGGCCTGAAGATCGCGTTTGCCGTAACCGTTGGCATGGCCGACGCGCCACGTCGCCATCTCGGCATCCAGAATCTGCATCAGGTAGAACGCATCGAATTCACTCAGATCGCGCTCGTCCCTGGCAAGCAGGAAATGGTTGAGCACGTCTTCACGCAATCCCAGCCTTGCATGTTGCTGACGCGGAACACCCAGCATCTTCCGCCGAAGAATCTGCGCGGCAACCGCAAAGTTGCCCGCAATGATCGGATTGTTCTGCCCCGCGAGCAAAGCCGCCTGCTCGTAAATGTCGCCGTCAATGCCTGCCTTCATCGCATTGGCGATCAGGTACAGGTTATGCGTATTTGTCCCATACCAGTCATTGGGAACTGCTCCGTCGTCGGGCAATTCGGCCTTGGTGTATCCCAGATCCCATGTCTGCAGGCGCGTTGCTTCCAGCGGAGAGATGGGGTGATCCGGGTGCTGCGCGCGCTCGATAGCGCGGGTCATGGGCCAGTCCACCGCGCGAAGTTCAAGGTCTTTCCATCGCGAATACGGCGACGACGGATTCAGCAGGACGTAGCTGGCGTACTGCTCATCGGACACCGCAAAGGCACCCGTTTCGCCGTAAACGCCGTATTCCTTCGACATCTCCAGAATGAGCGCGGCGTAGATGTCGTCGGTCAACGCGGAAGCGGAAACCACGGCAGGAATCATTCCGGCCATGGCAAATAGCAAAGCTCGTAACATGAAGAAGGCCTCTCATCGGGGCCGCCCATTACAGCGCCGCAGCCCACGCGCAGGCATCAGCGAAGAATCATTCAAGGCGCCATCGGGGATGACGCTGACGTAGCGCACTATCCCTGCGCAAACGTCAGTTCCGGATCAGATTCGCGCCATCCACGCAGCCGTGCGCCGGACATCAGCCGCGTCATGCCAACCATGGAACGCGATGCGCAGGAAGCCATCGCGCGTACTTGCAGTAATGCCTTCGCGCTCGCCCAGAGCCAGCAATCGGGTAACCGCCTGCGCCTGTTCGTCGTCATAGTGAAAGCACAACGTGGGACCCGTCCGACGATGATCCACGAGGCATCGCACGCGCGCTGCATCGGTTTGCCAGAAAGGATCGTCCTTCAGCGCGTCCAGCAATTGCTGCTGCAACGCGCGCACGTGATCTTCAATGCGACCGATGCCCGCACCCAGCAGCATGGTCAACGATGCTGCAAGCGCCCGGCAGTTCACGATCGAAGGACTTCCCGGCTCCAGCCGTCGCCCATCCGTCGCCCACGGCACGAGGGGAGCCTCCTGCACGCCCGACTGCGAAAACGCCGAGGGCGCAGCAAGCCAGGTACCCGATGGCATAAGCAACGCGCGAAGCTCCGGACTCGTCCATAGCAACCCCTGCCCCTGCGGCCCAAGCAAACCCTTATGACCACCCGAGGCAAACGCACTCACACCAGCCAGTGACGCAAGGGTCGTACCCGCCCCCTGAATGCCATCCACCACAAGATGCACGCCGCGCTCGCGACACGCCTGCCCCAGGCGCTGCACATCGAGACGGATGCCGTCCTGATAACGTATCCACGACACCGCGACGATGCGTGTGCGAGGCCCGATGGCATCCATCAGACGCTGCTCCGGGTCCACTGCAACGGTAGGCACGCGTGGCGGCAAAGCCTCCTGCCCATCCCACAACGTGACCTCGCGACACACAACACCGCGCGCAGACAGCGCCATCCACGGCAGACGGTTGCTCGGAAATTCATCCCGGGGAATCAGCACCTCATCCCCGGGCTGCCAGGGCATGCCGAAAGCGATGGCTTCAAGACCGGTCGTCGTGCACTGAGTGATGCTGATGTCACTGACATCGGCATCAAGCAGTTGCGCACCCGCATCGCGCAACGCCTGGCACGTACCCAGGAAATCGCGCTCCCAGTTCATTTCCCAGGGACGCAATTCCTGCTGAAGAATCTCCTGCATGCCCGCCAATGCACTGCGCGGCATCGGCCCGTCCTTGCAATGCGCCAACCAGAGCCGCCCGGGCGGAAAGTCGAACAGTTCAGGCGAAAGCGGCGGCGAATCAGAAAGCGACATGACAACCCTTAATGCGCAACCAGCGTAGCTGCCAATGCCAGCGCAGCGGGCAGCGCCTGTACGAAAAGAATGCGCCGACTGGCCGTCGCCGCGCCCCAGAGCCCGGCAACCACCACGCATCCCAAACCGTAAAGCACGAACGCATGCCCCAGCGGATCAGCCAGCGTCAGTCCCAGCACCAATGCCACCACGAGAAACCCGTTGTAGAGGCCCTGGTTGGACGCCAGCGATGCCGACTCCTCGGCAAACTGCCGCGTTATTCCGAACACCTTCGGCCCACGCGACCGCCACAACACCATCTCCAACACCACGATGTACAGGTGAATCAGGATGACCAGCACGGTCAGGATGAGGGCGAGCAAGCTCACGGCAGGTTCCTTGGGGCCAGATGGATGACCGAATCAGGATAGCTCACGGGCGCGACCAGGGGGCGCGGCTTTGTGTGTTTCGCCCCCCGGGGCAGCAGGGCTTCCATTGACGGCAGCGGCGCCGGCATCCTCAAGCACGATGGCTACAACGTGACCATCGTCCAGATCCCCACCAGTTCGCTCGCCGACGATGCGGCCTTCAGCAAACGCGTACTGGGCAAGCAGAGCGGCCCGGTCGTTCTGGTCGGGCACTTCTACGGCGGCGCAGTCATCACCGAAAAACCAAATCGTGACTCATGTCGGTTCCGTTGAATGAGCGGGGCTTCGGCCAGTACCCTTCCGCGAGTGAAGCGTCCTCGTACTTTCGAGTCATCTGGAAATAGAGGTGGTTGATGATGCCATGGCATAGCGGATAGGCGACAGACCACCGAGAGAGCGATG
>NZ_JACHYH010000012.1 GCF_014192715.1 Luteibacter sp. Sphag1AF | reverse complement strand
ACAGCCTCGGCGGGCTGACACCCGCCGAGTTCAGGCAGCAAAACGACCCGGCAACCTCGGGTTATGGTTGGCACTAACTAACGGGGGGTCGACAAGGAAGTTGCGTGTTGCCCGCACTTTTTCCAAAACTATATTGATAAAAAGCACGAATTGCGCGTGGTCTACGTTGACGGTGAGAGCTTGGCGTTCAAGATCGACTCGCAAAAATATCGACTGTCAACACTCGACTGGCGAAAGGGACTGGACATCGTTGACTTCGTTCCGACAACCCTTCCCAATGCAGTTGCGAATAAGATCAATGACTTCATGAAGAGTCTGGGTCTGTTTGCTGGTAGCCTTGATCTGATCGTTAAGGACTGCGGTGAAATCTATTTCCTTGAATGTAACCAGGAGGGTGCGTGGGGTTGGCTGGATGACCTGGACGACGGTCGCGTTACACGTGCATTCGCTCGCGCTTTCATAAAGCGATCTCTAGCCCTGACCAATCTCGGCGAAACCCCAGCGCCTCGTCACGAGACCGCCTATGAAGCAATGGAAACTTCAAATCCTCCTGCATAAACCAGCAACATGGGCGCGTGCAGCGCTTGCCACATGCCTCGCCCTTCCCATCGTGGCGAAGCCGTCCCCGGCACCGTCCGCGCCGCTAAATGCATTTATGGCAAAGGCAAACGACGTGTTCCGAGGCAAGGGGGATGCATTCGAGCATTACGTCGAGCTCCATGGGGCTTACGGCAAGCTCGCTCATGACGACCGGCGGCAGGCAGGCCAGGTCTTATCTATGATTGATGCGATGTTCGGTCGCTACCAGGACGCCACATCGCATTATGCGGCCTCCTTTCCTGTCGTCGGAACGCAGACCGCTTGTCCCACCTCATCGTTCCGTCCGAAGCCGGCAGGTTCGTCGATAGCGCTCGCCGCGGGAAATGCCCGTGTTTTGATGATCAACGAGTCCCACTCCAATGCCGTGACCCGTTCCTCTATTTTGGCCATGCTGCCGTCACTCAAACACGCTGGATTCCGTTACCTTGCTTTGGAAGCGCTGACGCCAGGTGATGGCCCCAATAGCCTTCATGACGATGAGCTCTCAACGCGAGGATATGTCCGCGATACGAACGATGCCGGGTTTTATCTGCAGGAGCCGGTCTACGCCGAACTGGTCCGCATGGCGATCGCGCAAGGATTTGAGCTTATAACCTACGAAAGCAACGCTACGGGCCGAGATCCGCGAGAAGAAGAACAAGCCAACCACTTAGCAACATGGCTGAGAGCGCATCCTAAAGAGCGACTCTTGGTAATTGGAGGATATTCACATATCTGGAAGGCCGATGGATGGATGGCAGAGCGGCTCGACTCCATATCAGACGCTAGCTCGGTGTCCTTAGATCAGGTGGAGACTCTGGAACACTGCGGCGCAAGCACCGTGAGCGAGGTCGCAACAAACCTCTGGTTTGATCCAAATGACCGCCCTTGGTCAGCGCATCCCGATCGCGTGGATGTCACCGCGACTGTCAGGGGCTCTGGCGCACGTGGCGCGCCAAAGACGTGGTTAACACTGGGAGGATTACGTGAACCGGTGCGATTGAGAAAGGATTGGTGTTCCGGACATCTTCCCTGCCTCATCGAAGCTCGCAGGGTCGGCGAACCCGACTCCGTGCCTTCTGATCGATGGGTTCGTTTTGCCGCCAAAGAAACCGACACTTTGTATCTCGTCCCAGGCCCCTACGTCTTGACCGTTCGCTGGGTCGGCGGCCGAGTTGTTGTGCGAGGCGTAGTCGGCACTGATGGCCAATTTCAAGAGAGCCGCGATTCTTGACCAGAAAACAAAATCCGATTCATAGCGTAATGCTGTTTTTTTGCGTGGTGCTGATAACAGCCTGCCATCCTCGACCATCAGGCGCCCCGTCATCGACCACCACGCGCGGCGGGAACGTGAGCTACAAATTGATTCCGAGCCTGGCTTCTGGCCAATACCAACTGGCTAAAGCAGAACACGCCTTCGGTGCTCAACCCACGTTTCGGGTAAATCCAATCTATCCGGCATCACTTGCAGGCAAGCACCTCGCCGATGTCACGATTCGCGTGAAAGCTATCATCAACACGGATGGCGCCGTTATCGAGGTCCGGGACCTGGACCCTGCTTCCGACGAGCAACGCTCCATGTTCGTGGAGGCATGCAAGAACGCGATAATGCATTGGTCATTCAGCCCGTTGGTTGTTGTAACCGAGACTGATGACGGGCACGGCAATGTCAATCAGTCCAGGTCGCTCAAAGCGTTCAGCCTCGACTACACCTTTATCTTCTCTTCGGCACAGGGCGGTCCCACTGTCTTGGCTGGACAAGGTGACAAAGACGCATTCGACAGCGAGCCAAATTAGTTTGGCGCATCAAAATGGATGCACCAGCGGCATGATGACTACCGCTCATCGCTGACGTCCTCCCCGGTAATCCGCGATGAACCAAAAAAAAGACGCCCAGGGGCGTCTTTTTGAATATGTTGCCGAATTGGTCGGGGTGGCGAGATTCGAACTCGCGACCACTACACCCCCAGCGTAGTGCGCTACCAGGCTGCGCTACACCCCGACGATACGGCAAGCGACCATTCTAACAGTTTCAACGGGCAAGGCGAAAGCCTTAAATCACCGCCGAAGCAAAGTCAGAACTTCTTCCAGTTCCAGACGAACCTGACGAACAATCTGGTGAGACATGCTCGCTTCCATCCGCGCCTGCGGACCTTCCAGACGAGCGCGCGCACCGGTGATGGTGAAGCCTTCGTCGTACAGCAGCGAGCGGATCTGGCGGATCATCAGCACATCGTGACGCTGGTAATACCGCCGGTTGCCACGTCGCTTGACGGGCTTAAGGGCGGGAAACTCCTGTTCCCAGTACCGAAGTACATGCGGCTTTACCCCGCAAAGTTCGCTGACTTCGCCGATGGTGAAGTAGCGCTTCGCCGGGATCGCCGGTAGTTCGGTGTTATTCCCTTGGTCCAGCATAGCCCTCGACCCGTACCTTCAGTTTCTGACCCGGACGGAAGGTGACAACCCGTCGGGCAGAGATAGGAATTTCTTCACCGGTCTTGGGATTGCGACCGGGCCGCTGATTCTTTTGCCGAAGGTCGAAATTGCCAAAACCTGACAACTTCACCTGTTCCCCGCGCTCCAGTGCCTCGCGCACGACCTCGAAATACGCGTCCACGAATTCCTTGGCCTCGCGTTTGTTGAGGCCCACGTCGAGGAAAAGCCGCTCGGCCATTTCCGCCTTGGTCAGCGCCATCTCATCCTCGCAACTTTGCCTTGCATGTCTTCTCCAACGCAGCCACAGCGTTTGCTACGCAATTGTCCGCGTCGTCGTCGGTAAGGGTGCGTGAAGCGTCCTGTAAAATCAAGCCCATAGCGAGACTCTTTCGACCTTCGTCGATCCCCTTCCCGGCGTACCGGTCGAAGAGACGAACATCCTTAAGTACCTCACCCAGAGCCTGACGGACAGTGGCTTCCACGCTTGCCCACGAAATCTCTTCCGGCAATTCCACGGCGATGTCGCGACGGACAGCCGGGAACCGCGCCACACGGGATGCCTGAGGCAGACGGCGGGCCAGAACCGGCTCCAGGGCCAGCTCCGCCACGTGAACGTCGGCGGCCAGATCCAGCGCCTTGGCCAGTGCCGGATGCAGCGCACCCAGGAAGCCGACCGGCTGTCCGTCACGCAGCACGCGCGCGGCACGGCCCGGATGCAGCCACGAGGGCAGCCCCTCGGCATCGACCGTCCAGCGACCGGCTTCGCCCGTGTGCGCGATCAGCGCATCAACGTCGCCCTTCAGGTCGTAAAAGTCGAACGTGCGCGTCGGCTCGGCCCACTGTTCGGGCAGAGCAGAACCACAGGCGACCATGGCCACGCGGCCTACTTCATCAGGCGCTTCGCCGGTCGCATGGAAGCTGCGGGCGACTTCAAACAGGCGGATGCGATCCTGCTGGCGGGCACGGTTATGACGCAGCGCCTCGATCAGGCCCGGCAACAGCGACGTGCGCATGACGGCCAGGTCGGCCGACAGCGGATTGGCCAGCGGCACCCATGCCTGGTCCATGCCCCAGCTGCGCAGGAGATCTGCGCTGACAAAGGACAGGGTCACAGCCTCGAAGTAACCGCGAGCGGCGAGCTGATCGCGCAGCGCCATCTCGTGCAGGCGACCTTCCGGATCGGCCGCCAGGGCAATTTCACCCGCCGGCAGATGGGTCGGAATGCGCTCGTATCCGTGGATGCGGGCCACTTCCTCGATCAGGTCTTCTTCGCGCTCGATATCGAAACGGCTGCTCGGCGGAACGACCTGCCAGCCATCGGCCGTTGCCGTGACGGCCATGCCCAGCGCAGCGAAGATGCGGCTGACTTCGGCATCATCCACCACGATGCCGAGGACGCGCGCCAGACGGGTACGACGCAGCACCACCGGCTGATGGGCACGCAGGTCTTCCGCGCGCTCGGCCGTAGTGATCGGGCCCGCGTTGCCACCGGCAATCTGCAAAAGCAGCGTCGTTGCACGCTCGATGGCGCGCCTTGGCAGGTTGGGGTCCACACCACGCTCGAAACGATGCGAGGCGTCGGTGTGCAGGCCAAGCTTGCGCGCACGGCCCATGATGGCCGACGGCGCGAAATGCGCGGCTTCCAGAAATACGTTTCTGGTAGCGTCGGTCACGCGCGAGTCGTTGCCGCCCATGACGCCAGCAACGGCGAGCGGGCGCGCGACGTCAGCGATCACGACGAACGACGCGTCGAGCTTCGCCTCATTGCCATCCAGCAGCACGAGCGGCTCACCCGCCGTAGCGTGACGGACCACGATGTCGCCGGACAGCGTGTCGTTGTCGAACGCGTGCAACGGCTGACCGAGTTCCATCATCACGTAATTGGTGACGTCGACCACGGCGCTGATCGGGCGCAGCCCGGAGCGGCGGAGGCGTTCGGCCATCCAGAACGGGGTGGGCGCCGTGGCGTCCAGACCTTCGATCACGCGACCGAGATAACGCGGCGCATCTGCACCCGCCTCCAGTCGTACGCCACGCGTGGCGGTGGCGGTCACGGGAGCTTCGGCAATCTCTTCGCCCTTGACCCGGCTGCCGAACAGCGCGGCAACGTCGTGGGCAAGGCCAAACAGACCCAGGCAGTCCGGACGATTCGGCGTGATCTTCAGTTCGATGCTGGCATCGGGCAGACCGAGATAATCGGCCAGCGGCTGGCCGACGGGCGCGTCGAGCGGAAGCTCAAGCAAACCGGATGCGTCGGCGTCGATGCCCAGTTCCTTCGCGGAACACAACATGCCCGCCGACTCGACGCCGCGCAGCTTCGCCGCGCCAATGGAGATACCGCCCGGCAACGTGGTGCCGACAGTTGCCAGCGGAATCTTGATGCCGACACGCGCATTGGGCGCACCGCAGACAATCTGCACGGGCTCGCCCTGCCCCGCGTCGACGCGGCAGACCTGGAGACGATCCGCCTCGGGGTGCTTTTCAGCCGCGACGATCTGGGCGACGACAACACCGGCCAGGCTTTCACCCAACGGTGTGACCTCTTCAACCTCAAGGCCGGACATGGTCAGCGCGTGGACCAGCGCCGCGCGATCCGCCGATACATCGACCAGTTCGCGCAGCCAGTTTTCTGAGAATTTCATGGAAGCATGCTCACTCTATTCGCGGGGCCGGCATGGATGGCCAGACCCCCGACGGGCCACAGGCGATCAGGCGAACTGGCGCAGGAAGCGCAGATCGTTCTCGAAGAAAGCGCGAAGATCGCTGACGCCATAACGCAGCATCGCGAAACGCTCCACACCCAGACCAAACGCGAAACCGGTGTAACGCTCCGGATCAATGCCGCAGTTGGCCAGCACGGTCGGATGGACCATGCCGCAGCCGAGCACTTCAAGCCAGCGCGTGGAACCGTCTTCGGCATCCCAGCGGATATCCACTTCAGCCGAGGGCTCGGTGAAGGGGAAATAGCTGGGACGGAAACGCATCTCGAAATCGCGCTCGAAAAACGCGCGCACGAACTCCGACAGCGTGCCCTTCAGGTCGGCAAAGCTGGAGGTTTCGTCAACCAGCAAGCCTTCGATCTGATGGAACATCGGCGAGTGCGTCTGATCCGAATCGCTGCGATACACCTTGCCGGGCGCGATGATGCGGATCGGCGGCTGCCGTCCCTGCATCGAACGGATCTGCACGGGCGAGGTATGCGTACGCAGCAGGCGCCCGTCACCAAAATAGAAGGTGTCGTGCATCGCGCGCGCAGGATGGTGCGGCGGGAAGTTCAGCGCCTCGAAGTTGTGCCAGTCATCCTCGATCTCCGGGCCATCGGCGCGCTGATAACCCAGGCGACCAAAGATGTCCGCGATGCGCTCAAGCGCACGCGTGATCGGGTGAATGCCGCCGTATTCGCCGTCGCGCCCCGGAAGGGTGACGTCGATGCGCTCGGAAGCCAGGCGGTGATTCAGCTCGGCCTGTTCCAGCGCGTGCTTGCGTGCGGCAATGGCGTCCATCAGCCGCTCTTTGGCCCGGTTGACCTCGGCGCCGCGCGTCTTGCGCTCGTCGCCCTGCAACTGGCCCAGCGCTTTCAGCGCTGCGGTGATGATGCCGTTCTTGCCCAGCAGGGCAACGCGTACGGCGTCCAGCGCCTCAAGAGAGGTGGCGCCTTCGATGTCGCGTAGCGACGCGTCGATATGCTCTACCGATTCCATCGACTTTCCCGTTATGGGCCCCGGCTTTTCCGTGGCCCCAAAAAAATGTGGGGAGAAGGCAAGGCCTTCTCCCCACGTTATCCATCATCGCGCCATCTCAGAAAGAAGCGCGTGGATTCGGATTACGCAGCCAGATGGGCCTTGGCCTTCTCTGCGATAGCACCGAACGCCTTGATGTCGTGCACGGCCAGGTCAGCGAGGACCTTGCGGTCAACAGCGATCTGAGCCTTGGCCAGACCGTTGATCAGGCGGCTGTACGACAGACCGAACTGACGCGCAGCGGCGTTGATACGCACGATCCACAGAGCGCGGAACTGACGCTTACGCTGCTTGCGGCCGATGTAGGCGTACTGGCCAGCCTTGATGACGGCCTGGTTTGCTACGCGGAATACCTTGCGACGGGCGTTGTAGTAGCCCTTCGCACGGCCGATGATCTTCTTGTGACGACGACGGGCAGTTACGCCGCGCTTAACACGTGCCATGGTCTATTCCTCCGGCTCAGAGATACGGCAACATGCGGGCTACACTCTTGGTGTCGCACGCTTTGACGTGGTTCGGAGCACGCAGGCCGCGCTTACGCTTGGTCGACTTCTTGGTCAGGATGTGCGACTTGAAGGCGTGACCGGCTTTGAACTTACCGGAAGCGGTCTTGCGAAAACGCTTCGCCGCCGCCCGGTTGGTCTTGATCTTGGGCATGGGAATGCTCCGTATTCGGTTACTGACTGATCCGGCGGTGGACCACGAGGGGCCACGCTTTCCTTCCTGCCGGGTACGGTGTTCAACCCCTTCCAGACGGGGTGAGCCGGCGAGTTTACACGAGGTGAAGGCCGGTTGCCACTCGCCGGAGCATAGAAAAACGGCGCCCGAGGGCGCCGTTTTCATCAGATCTTCTTCTTCGGGCCGATCATCATGACCATCTGTCGGCCTTCAAGACGCGGGAAGGACTCCACCACGCCATTCTCGCCGACATCGTCCTGGATCTTGCGGGCCAGGTTCTGGCCGAGATCCTGATGGGACATTTCGCGACCGCGGAAGCGAATCGTGACCTTGACCTTGTCGCCTTCCTCAAGGAAGCGAAGCATGTTGCGAAGCTTGATCTGGTAGTCACCCACATCCGTAACCGGACGGAACTTGACTTCCTTGATTTCAACCTGCTTCTGCTTCTTCTTGGCAGCCTGAGCCTTCTTCTGGGCCTCAAACTTGAACTTGCCGAAATCCATCAGACGGCAGACCGGCGGATCGCCGTTCGGCTGGATTTCTACGAGATCCAGACCTGCTTCAGTCGCCATGGCCTGAGCGTCCCGGGTGTCCATGACACCGAGCTGCTCACCTTCGGCGCCCAGCAGGCGTACCTTCGGCACGCGAATCTCACTGTTCTTGCGATTGCCCTTGTTATCGGTCGTAGCGATACCGCTATCCTCCAGAAGAATTTAAATTGTGTCGAAACATGGGCTTAGCGCCTCGTTTCGGCTTCCAGCCGTTCGACGAACTGGGCCAGCGGCATGCTGCCGAGGTCTTCGCCACCACGGGTACGTACGGAAACGGACCCCGTCTCTTTCTCACGGTCGCCGACCACGATGAGATAGGGAACCTTCTGCAACGTATGTTCGCGGATTTTATATCCGACCTTTTCGTTGCGCAAATCGGCCTCAACCCTGAAGCCTTTTCCGACAAGGGTTTGCGTGATTTCACGCACGTAGTCGGCCTGCGCATCGGTAATGCTGAACACTGACGCCTGAATGGGGGCGAGCCAGGGCGGCAACAAGCCCGCATGATGCTCGATCAGGATGCCGATAAAGCGCTCCATCGAACCCACGATCGCCCGGTGCAGCATGACAGGATGCTGGCGCTGGGAGTTTTCGTCCACATATTCCGCGCCCAGACGCTCGGGCATCATGAAATCGACCTGCATCGTACCCACCTGCCAGGCGCGGCCGATGGAGTCCTTCATGTGGTATTCGATCTTCGGACCATAGAAAGCGCCCTCACCCGGCAGCTCTTCCCATTCCACGTTGGCAGCTGACAGCGCCGTGCGCAGCGCATTTTCCGCGCGATCCCACACGTCGTCAGCACCGATGCGCTTTTCCGGGCGCAGCGCGATCTTCATGGCGATGTCGTTGAAACCGAAATCACTATAGACCTTCATGGCCTGCGCATGGAACGCGGCAACTTCGGCTTCGATCTGCTGCGGCGTGCAGAAGATGTGGCCGTCGTCCTGGGTGAATGCGCGCACGCGCATGATGCCGTGCAGCGCGCCAGACGGCTCGTTGCGGTGGCAGCCGCCGAATTCGCCGTAGCGGATGGGCAGGTCGCGGTAGCTGTGCAGGCTGGTGTTGAAAATCTGGATGTGGCCGGGGCAGTTCATCGGCTTCAGCGCATACGTGCGCTTCTCCGACTCCGTGAAGAACATGTTCTCCTGGTAGTTGTCCCAGTGACCGGACTTCTTCCAGAGGCTGACGTCCATGATCTGCGGACCACGCACTTCCTTGTAGCCACTGTCGCGATACACGCCGCGGACGTACTGCTCCACGGCCTGCCAGATAGCCCAGCCTTTCGGATGCCAGAAAATCATGCCCGGGGCTTCTTCCTGCATGTGGAAGAAGTCCAGCTGCTTGCCGATGCGACGATGATCGCGCTTCTCTGCTTCTTCCAGCTGGAAGAGGTGCGCTTTGAGGTCCTTGTCGTTCAACCAGGACGTGCCGTAGATGCGCGTCAGCATCGCGTTATTGGAATCGCCGCGCCAGTAGGCGCCTGCCACCTTCATCAGCTTGAACGCGCGCAGCTTGCCCGTGTTCGGCACATGGGGACCGCGGCACAGATCGGTGAATTCGCCCTGCGTGTAAAGCGACAGTTCCTGATCGGCGGGAATGCCTTCGATGATTTCGGCCTTGTACTCCTCGCCGATGCCACGGAAGAACGCCACGGCCTCGTCGCGCGACTTCACCGAGCGCGATACAGGCAGCGCTTCCTTCACGATGTTGGTCATCTCCGCCTCGATGGCCGCGAGGTCATCGGGCGTGAAGGGACGCTCATACGCAAAGTCGTAATAGAAACCGTTGTCGATCACCGGGCCGATGGTGACCTGCGCGCCGGGGAACAGGCGCTGCACGGCCTGGGCCAGAAGATGGGCCGTGGAATGACGGAGGATGTCGAGCGCTTCGGGGCTCTTTTCCGTCACGATTTCGAGGCGCGCGTCGTGATCAATCGTGTAGTCGGTATCGACCAGTTTGCCGTCAACCTTGCCGGCAAGGGTGGCCTTGGCAAGACCGGCGCCAATGGAGGCGGCCACATCCTGCACGGAAACGGGGTGTTCAAACGGGCGCTGGCTGCCGTCGGGTAGCGTGATCTGAATCATCGGGGCTTTATCTCGGACAAACAAAAAGGGCGCCGTGCGCCCTTTGGTGGATACACACAAGGCGTGGCGGGGACGTCAGATTGGGAAGCGTGTAGTCCGCATGTCGCACACTCGGCCGGCGTTGCCGCGGGCCACCTCTCAAGATGGGTATCTGTGCGAAAGCTAGTCCAGCGCAGCCGGACTGTCAATTCTTTCGCAGAGCGAGCCCCCTTCCCTCCGCTACAATGAGTGCCTGCCCCATTGATGGATGGAACCAATGCGCATTCTGGTCACCGGCAGTGCCGGGTTCGTCGGCGCCGCACTGACCGAGCGCCTGCTCGCCCGTGGCGACGAGGTGCTGGGTTTCGACAATCACAACGATTACTACGATCCGGCCCTGAAAGAAGCCCGCCTGGCGCGGTTTGCGCAACATCCGGCCTATACCCACCGCCGGGCCGACCTGGCAGACGGTACGGCGGTCGACGCCGCATTTGCGGACTTCCGGCCAGAGCGCGTGGTGAACCTGGCCGCGCAGGCGGGGGTGCGTTACTCCCTGACCAACCCGCACGCGTATGTGCAAAGCAACCTGGTGGGCTTCGTCAATATTCTGGAGGCCTGCCGCCAGAACGCGGTCGGGCACCTGGTCTACGCCTCTTCCAGTTCGGTTTACGGCGCCAATCGCAAGCTGCCCTTTGCGGTGGAGGATTCGGTCGACCATCCGGTGAGCCTGTATGCGGCCACCAAGAAGTCGAACGAACTGATGGCGCATACCTATAGCCACCTGTTCGGCCTGCCGACCACCGGCCTGCGCTTCTTCACCGTGTACGGCCCCTGGGGTCGCCCCGACATGTCGCCGTTCGTGTTCGCCAGACGCATCCTGGCGGGCGAACCGATTGACGTGTTCAACCACGGCCAGCACAGCCGCGATTTCACCTATATCGACGACATCGTCCAGGGCGTGATCCACGCGCTGGACCACCCGGCTGAACCCGACCCGCATTACGACCCCGTGGCGCCCAACCCTGGCACGTCGTCCGCGCCGTATCGCGTTTACAACATCGGCAACGATCAGCCGGTGGAACTGCTGCACTTCATCGACCTGCTGGAAAAGCACCTTGGTCGCCAGGTGGAGAAGCGCCTGCTGCCCATGCAACCGGGCGACGTGCCAGATACCTGGGCAGACGTATCCGCATTGCGACGGGATGTGGGATATGCCCCGTCCACGCCGATTGAAACCGGCGTGGAGCGTTTTGCGCAGTGGTACAAGGCGTTTTACGGCGTGCCGTAAAACGCCCGGTCACATCGCAATGCGCGCCAACAAACCCGACGAGCGGCGCGTTTTGCGCACCACGGCCACGGACAGTGCCTCGCGCGTGGACAACAGCGTGAAGTGACGGCGCGCACGGGTCACGCCGGTATACAGCAGCTCGCGGGTGAGAATGGGGCCGGGCTCGGCAGGCAGCACCAGCGCCACGTGATCGAACTCCGAGCCCTGCGATTTGTGCACGGTCATGGCAAACACCGTTTCGACATCCGACAGCCGGCTGGGCACCACGTAACGCAAGCGCTCTCCACCCTCCGCCGCCACACGGAACACCACGCGCAGCGTGCGGCCGCCCTGCCCGTCCGGCACCGCCAACGTCATGCCCACGTCACCGTTCATCAGGCCCAGGCTGTAATCGTTGCGCGTGACCAGAACGGGGCGTCCGGCGTACCAGCCGCCATCGGCGGAAATCAGGCCGCGCTCGCGCAGGCCTATGGCTACGGCCTCGTTCAATGACGCCAGCCCCTGCTCGCCATGCCGCACCGCGCACAGCAGCTGGAACTGCCCGAAGGCATTCAGCACATCGCTGGCCCACGCATCCACCTCATCCGGCGACGGCTCCGCCGGAAGCGGGTACGCACGCATGCGCTCCAGATACGCGCGATAGCCAGGTACAGAACCTTCCCCGTCGATAGCCAGCGACGCGGTAACCGAAGCGGAACCTGCGACGGACGTGCGCAGGTCGTCGCGACTTTCATCCAGCACCTGCTGCACGCGCTGCACATCGCCTGCGTTGATTGCGGTGGCCAGGGCGCCAATGCCACTGTCCGCGCCGAAGCGATGGCTCTGCCTCAGCATGACCACGTGCTGGTCCAGCGCGCGTGCGCCTTCGGCGTCGACCCAGGAGGTTATGTCGCCTGCCCCGACCGCATTGATCCACTCCGCCGTCGATGGGGCGTAGTGCCCCGCATCCGCACGCGAGCACAGATCACCCAGCACCGCGCCCGCTTCCACAGACGACAGCTGATCCTTGTCGCCAATGAGGATCAGGCGCGCGCTGTCCGGCAGAGCGTCAAGCAGCGCCGCCATCATTTCCAGGTCGATCATTGATGCTTCGTCGACAACCAGCACGTCCAGATGCAGCGGATGGTCGCGATTGAACTGGAAGTGCCGCGTATCCGGGCGACTGCCCAGCAGCCGATGCAACGTGGTGACCTCGGCAGGAATGGCCGCCTTGATGTCATCGCCCACATCCAGCCGTTGAATCTGGCCGGAAATGGACTGATTGAGACGCGCTGCCGCCTTGCCCGTGGGCGCCGCAAGGCGGATGCGAAGGCGGGGGGCGCCCTGGGCCAGCCGCATGGCCTGCAACAGACCAAGAAGACGCAGCACCGTGGTGGTCTTGCCCGTGCCGGGGCCGCCCGTGATGACCGAGAAGGCACTGCGGGTCGCCACGGCGCAGGCGATCTTCTGCCAGTCCTGCGTGCCCTGCGCATTCGGGAAGAAGCGCTCCAGCCAGCCGGACAGGCCATCCACCGCCTCGAACTGTCCCAGCCGCCCGCGGATCACTTCAGCCACATGACCTTCGTAGCGCCAGTAACGGCGCAGATAAACATACGAGCCATCCCGCACCAGCGGCGAAGCGCCTTCCACACCCTCACCCACCAGCGGCGATGAGGACAGCCAGTTTCCCCAGCCCGACAGCAACTCGCCCTCCTCACGTGCGAGATCGTGCATGTCGACGCAGATATGACCATCGCCCAGTTGGCGACTGGTCAGCGCCGCCACCATCAGCACGCGCATATCGGCCGACGCATCCAGCGTGAGCAGGAATCGGGCGAAGGCACGGTCAACCGAACGCAGCCGCTTGGTCGCCACGCCGTCGTCCAGCCAGAGATTCAGCGGTGTGCTCATGCGAATGCTCCGGCAAACAGCGCATCCAGTGCTTCGACCATCTGGCGCGACGGACGCTCGGTGTGGACGCCCATGCCGGTTCCATCAATGCCGCGCAGATAGAGGTAAACGGCACCACCCACATGCCGGTCGTAGTCGTAGTCATCACCCAGCCGCGCGCGAAGCTGGCGATGCAGCGCAAGCAGGTAGATGGCGTACTGCAATTCATAGCGCGACGACAGAATGGACGTGCGCATGGCCT
Organism: Luteibacter sp. Sphag1AF; assembly: GCF_014192715.1. GTDB lineage: Bacteria > Pseudomonadota > Gammaproteobacteria > Xanthomonadales > Rhodanobacteraceae > Luteibacter. The sequence continues at coordinate 49,293 of NZ_JACHYH010000012.1, read as the reverse complement.
CCGGCGTATACGCCGATGCGTCAGGACCCAGCCAGTTCGACTTGTAGTCAACGATGTAATAGCGACCCTCGTGCTGCACGATCAGGTCGATGAAGCCCTTGAGCATGCCATTGAGCTGATCAGGTTCCAGCGCGGGACGCGCGGCACCGTTCAAGGTGTGCCGCACCACGATGGCATCCAGACGACGGGTATCGACCGCCTGGGCCTCGAACCAGAATTCAAGTTCCGCGCGATAACTCTCCGGGCCCTGAAGGTCTGCCAGCGCGAAGTGGCCGCCATCAGGCAGCGCCAGCGTGGCGCCCAGCAATACCTGCATCCAGGCAAACAGCGGCTCGATGAAGGCTTCCCAATGGCGCCTTTCACAATGGCGCGCCACCGCGTCACGCAGGCCCGAGGGGTCTGCCGCCACGGCAGCGAAGCCTTCGTCAGCCACCCATTCAAGTATGTCGTGCAGGAACGTGCCCGGCTCCGCGCCGCGAGGAAACGCATGCATGCCGATGCCCTCGGGTACCGGCTGCGACACTTCTCCCACGTACTCGGCAACCACGTCTTCCACGGCCGTATCCGGCGCCGGAAGCTCAACGGGCATGTCATGGCTGTGGCGAAGTGCACTGTAGCTGGCAATCCACCAGCGGGGCGGCGTCACGTCGCTGTGCCGCGCCGGCCCGGGGCGAGGAAGAGGGGTGCGCGGCTGGAATGCCATGTCGTCCGGCGCAGGCATGTAGGTCACGGCAATAGAGGGCTCATTTGCCGCCAGCGCACTCAACAGTCCGGCGATCTGGCCGTTGTCGATCTCCACGCCACCGGTGAGCAGATGGCCCAGCGCACTCTTGTGCAGCTGCGGCTTGTTGGCACGCTGCGCACACACGGGCGCCACGCCGAGCCAGCACGCGTGGCGCGCCCGGGTCACGGCGACGTACAGAAGGCGCAGATCTTCCTGCAACGCGGCGCGCTCGGCCTGCGCCTTTGCGCGAGTGACGTTATCGCCAACGCCCGTGCCCGAAGCGCTGAGAAGCTCGATGCGGGTGCCCTCCTGCGCATCGTGAAAACGATAACCCCCCGATGACGAACGGCCGAATGCGCAGACGAACGGCAGGAAAACCAGCGGGTATTCCAACCCCTTCGACTTGTGCACGGTCACGACCTTGACCAGGTCAGCATCGCTTTCCAGGCGGACGATGTGTTCGTCGCTGCTGGACTGGCGCGCGTCGGAAAGTGTTTCGCCAAGGTAGCGGATGAGTGCGAGTTCACCATCCAGGCTGGCGGCTGCCTGCTGCAGCAACTCCGCCAGATGAAGCAGGTTGGTCAGTGCGCGCTCACCGCCGTCGGTTGACAGAAGGCGGGCAGGAAGATCGAACACGTGCAGCATCCGGTGCAGCATGGCCAGCACGCCACGCTGCCGCCAGAAGTCGCGCAGCTCGATGAACTGCTGACCGCGACGCTCCCAGTGGCGCTCGTCTGTGCTCAGGCGCTCAAGCTCCATCAGCCCCAGCCCGAGCGTCCGTGTAGCGAGGGCCGCGCGCATATGGCGATCCGACGCAGGCTCGGCGCACGCGCGCAGCCAGAAGAGGACGTCCTGCGCTTCCTGGCTTTCAAAGACCGAATCCCGATCAGAGAGAAACACACTGCGAACGCGGCGAGCGGTCAGGGCATCGCGAATTTCCGCCGCTTCAGCGTGACTGCGCACCAGTACCGCGATATCGCGCGGAAGCAGCGGCGCCAGCACACCATCGGCGGACGCAAAGCCCGCTTCGCCGCGATCTCCCGCCGACAGCAGGCGGACAATTTCGCTCGCGCACGCATCAGCCATCTGCGCGCGATAGTCGCGCACCCCGACAGGCATTTCATCGTCCAGAAGCCACAGGGTAAGCGCGGCAGGTTCATCACCTGCGACCACAAACCGCTCGCGACGGCCACTGGCTTTTACCGGAAGAAACGGCAATCCGCGATCATCGAAGTGGAACGCCCCCGTGGGATGTTTCTCGCCATGGCCGAACAGCCGGTTGACGGCAGAGACCATCGCGCTGGTCGAACGGTGGTTGGTATCCAGCCCGTAGTGCGGCGCCATTGCTTCCTCGCGCGCACCAAGATAGGTATGGATATCCGCACCACGGAACGCGTAGATCGCCTGCTTCGGATCACCGATCAACAACAGGCCGCTCGGAGCATCACCCGTTGCCGCATAGACCGCCCGGAAAATGCGGTACTGCAACGGATCGGTGTCCTGAAATTCGTCAATCAACGCCAGCGGATATTGCGTGCGGATGGTTGCTGCCAGATCCGGGCCTGCCGCGCCTGCCAGCGCGCGATCCAGGCGCGTCAGCAAATCGTCGAATCCCATCTGCGCACGTCGCCGCTTCTGTTCCTCGAAGCGCACCAGCACGCGCTCCAGTGCATCGGCGAGCACCGCGTGCCGGATTTCGGGCTGCGCGCCCCGCCCCTCCACCCAGTGCTCGATGTCAGCAAAAGCGGGGTGTTCAGGACGGGACTTGTTCTTGCCCGTCGCCTTGGTCAGCCGCGTCACGGAAAAGCGCGCGGGATCGACGCCAGCCAGGTCGCCGGTGGCGGCCCAATGGCGCATCGCCGCCAATTCCGCCGGCACGCGATCCGGCTTGTACCATCCGTTATGCAGCACCTTGTCACGCACGGCATCAATCAGCATCGCCTCGATGCGTGGCGCATCGGCCAGCCAGCTTTGGCGCGCCTGCGCCATGCGTGCCTCATCTTCACGACGCCAGGTGGCGTACTGCGCAAAGCGTGCCGGCAGATCGTCCGCCGCGGGCAATGGCACGCCATCGACCAGCAGCACTGCTTCACCGCGCGACAACAACGGACGCAGCGACCGCAACAACGCATCCGGCGACGACCATTCCGCGAGCACCGCTTCTACATCGGCATCGGGCAACGGATAGAACGTGGCGCGCCAGTAGTCGCGCACGCATTCGGCCAGCAGTTCGCCGTCCTCCGGCTCCAGCGTCTGCGCAAACGGATGGCCGCTACCGAACGCATGCTGGGTCAGCATGCGCTGCGACCAGCCATGGATGGTGAAGATGGCAGCCTCGTCCATCCACTGTGCCGCCAACTCAAGTTGCCGCGCGCATCCTGCGTGATTTTCTGCGGGGTACTGGCCCATCAAGCCGGTGAGGAAATCGTCCGGGACCGCGCGGCCACGAAAGGCCTGGGCGGCGTCCACCAGACGTGCGCGGATGCGCTCGCGAAGTTCCTGCGTGGCTGCCTCAGTAAAGGTCACCACAAGAATGCGCGGCGGCAGCAGTGGCTCGGAAAGGCCGTGCCCCAGCACGGCGCGCACGTACAACGCGGCAATGGTCCAGGTCTTGCCGGTGCCCGCACTGGCTTCAATCAGGCGAACGCCCGAGAGCGGGAGTTCGAGGGGGCGAAGCACCTGAGTGGTCATGCGCCTCCCTCCACGCGTGCGGCCCGCAATGCATCGCGGTATGGCGCCAGCCAGCCCTTCATGCCTGCACGCTCCATGGATTCAAAGGTGGGCCACGCACGCGCCAGGTATGGATCGCCATCGACCTCGCCATGGCGCCAGTCACTGGTAGATTCATAGGCCGCACGTGCCGCTTCCTTCCCGGGGAAGTCATCGTCGGGCAACTCGGCGCCCACCCAGGCAAGTGCCGCGCGTGCAGCGACGGGAAGCGGTGCACGCATGCCTTCGCGCCACGCGCTCAACAGCGACGCCAGCATGGCGCGCGCCTCGGACGCGTCCAGTGGATCAAGCACCACCGTGACGTCCGGGCCGATGAACAGCGTGCGCAGTGACAGACCCGCCGCCTGCGCCACCAGATGATCCACCCATGGCGCCAGCAGCCGATGCGCCTTTGGCCGCCCTTCCTTGTCCACCAGAGACGACGGTGACGCAATGAAGAGGGCGAGATCACCCGCAGCATTCGCGCGCAAGTCAGCCAGCCAGTCTTCAATCACCACCTCGCCCACCGTTACGCGAAGCTCGCGCTTGCCCGCCTGAGCCGGCCACGCGCGACATGCATCGCCGTAGCGGTGGTACGACGCTTCAGCGGCAGATACCAGATCACGCAACACGGGCAACGCGAATCCCGCCATGGGCAAGAGGCCCTGGCGGCGCAGCGACCGGGCGCCGTCCGCGATGGCGGTTTCCGCTGACTCTTCCGGCTCGCGCAACGCCGCGCGCAGCAGCGTATCGGCCATCACATGCCGATCCAGCCCGCTGGCCGCGAACGGCTCGCGATCATCCGTGCCCACATCGTCCAGATCGAAACGGACACCCAGGCGGTGATTGAAAAATTCGCGCACGGGATGACGCAGGAAGCGCCGCAATGTGCCAAGTGAAATCGGCCCGTCCACCGGGGCGACAGGCAAGGCATCCGAAGCGACGAGCGCTGCGGGATCGTGTGCCTGACGCCATTCACTGGCGTAGGTGAAAAGCCGCTCGTCCGCGCCACCGAAATAGTTGAGGCTGAAAGGCTGCAACGGGTGAACCACCGTAAGCGCCGAAAGCACGTCGCCACCATCGGAGGCCACCCAGCCTGCGGCCAGATAGTCCCGCAACTGCCCCAGCAACACGGACGGCGCGCGTTCGGAGTTGTCGCGGGCACTGCGCCCGACCCAGCCAATGTGCAGCGCATCACGCGCAGAAAGCAACGCTTCAAGAAACAGGTAACGGTCATCTTCGCGTCGCGAGCGATCGCCGGGGCGCCATGCGCCAGCCCGCGACATGAGGTCGAAATCCATCGGCGGGCGCGCACGAGGGTAATCGCCGTCGTTCATTCCAAGCAGGCAAACTACGCGGAACGGGATGGCACGCATCGGCATCAACGTGCCGAAACTGACGGCACCAGCCAGAAAACGCTGCGACAGCGAGCCCTGCTCGAATATCGCCAGCCACGCTTCGCGTACCACCGCGAGCGGCAACGGCTCATCAAGGCCACCGTCGGCGCAGGCACGCTGCCATTGTTCCAGCGACTCTTCCAACTTCACCAGCCGCGTCGCATCAGCAGGATCGCTACCGGTGAAAAAGTCTTCAAGCAGCGCTCGCAGACGCTCGCCCCATTCGCGGGGCGTAGCCGGCGTAGCCAGCACGGCCCAGTGCGTCAGCAGGCGCTCCAGAAGATCAGCGAGCGGCCCCACGACCGCAGCGTCCAGACCACCCACTTCGTCATACGGCTCAATATCGCCCCACGCGCTGCCCGCGCCCACCGCATATCCCAGGAGCATGCGGCGCAAGCCGAACAACCAGCTGTTCTGTTCCAGCGCGGGAAGCCCCAAGGATGCGCGCTGTTGCGCATCCAGGCCCCAGCGAATGCCCGCGCCTTCAATCCAGCGCTGCACGATGGGCAGTGCTGACTCGGCAATGCCGAAACGTTCGCGCACGGAGGCAACGTCGATCAGGTCGACCACGTCGCTTACGGCGAAGCGTGAATCGGGCATGCCAAGCAGCATGTCCAGCGCCATGATCTGCGGGACCGTGCCGCGCGCGGTACGGTCGGACACACTGAAGGGAATGTAGCGGGGATCGTCACGATCCACGCGACCAAACACGGCCTCGACATGCGGCCCGTAGGTCTCGATGTCCGGCACCATGACCATGACGTCGCGGGGCAGGATCGGATCGCCCGCGCGCGCGGAAGCCGAGAAACGCGCCAGCAGCTGGTCGTGCAGGATCTCCACTTCCCGCTGCGGGCCGTGAGCCACATGGAACGCAATGGAGCGATCATCGGCATCCACGACGGCGCGTTCGGCATCCGATGCGGGCAACGGTTCAAGATCAAGCACTGCCCGCTGCACCTGTGCCAGCAGATGACTACCTTCGGGCTCATCGAACAGGTCGATGCGCTGCTCCCAGGCGGTGAAGCGGTCCCGGTAACCTTCAGCGTGATCAAACTCGTCCAGCAGACGCACGTAGTCGCGCCCCTGCTTTCCCCACGCAGCCAGAAGCGGATTGGCATGCAGGTGCAGCTCTTCGTCCGAGGGCAACACGGGCATGCCGGGCTTGCCGGCCTGTCGGCGGCGCTCGGCGCGCAGCAGCTCGCGATCTTCCACCACATCGGCCCAGTAATGGCGGCACGGGTTCATCACCACCATCAGCACCTGACACCATCGCGACAGCGCGGACAACGCTTCAAGCGTCTGTCGTGGCAACGACGACATGCCAAAGACCACGATGCGCCGGGGCAACGCGGCCGGTCGCGACGCGGCGTTATCCAGCTTCGACAGAAACGCGGCATGCACCGCCGCGCGATGGCCTACGGCAGCCAGCGGCCCCACATCGTCCAGCAGCAGGCGCCAGAGCGCGGCTTGCCAGAGGTCCGTTGCGGGCATGGGAAGACGCGTGCCGCGCAGATCGTCGCGAAGGACGTCGTGACCGTTGGCCCAGTCTTCCAGCCAGTCGGCACGGTAGACCTGATATTGGTCGTAAAGATCGGCCAGACGCTCTGCCAGCTGGTATCGCTTGCCTGCATCGTCGTCCGCACCAAGGAAACCCCTGAGCGGATCAAACACCGGCTGATCCAGGTGGCGGGGCAATACACGCATCAGGCGCCACACAAGCCGCGCCTTGTCGAAGGGGGACTCCGGCGGAACCGCCTCGCGGCCCAGCACCGCGCGATAGGCCACCCAGAGGAACCGGCCGGGCAGCTGCACGTCGATCGCAGCACTGATACCCAGGCCGCCCGCCTGCCGGTCACGCGCCAGCGCCAGCTTGAACCACTGGGCAATGCCATTGCTTTGCACCAGCACCACTTCGTTTTCCAGCGGCGCCAGCGGCTCACGCTGAAGCCACGCGGCAAGCACATCGCGCAGTTCTTCCAGGCGATTGCCGTGGAGAACCATGAAACCGGGCGTTACCGCGTTGCGCTCGCTCAAGCCGTCAATGCTCCGTCGTATCGTAGGCGTGCATGCTGCCACGCTGCCGTCGCAGAAATCGCGACGGTCAGAACGGCTTGGCAACCACCAGATAGATGACGGCCACGAGCACGAACACAGGAAGTTCGTTAAGGATGCGCAGCGTGCGCGCCGCCGGCAACCCACGGCCTGCGGCGTAGCGCTTCAGGGCGCGCCCGGTCCAGATGTAATAGGCGAACAGGAGCACGACCAGGGCGATCTTCGCATGCAGCCAGCCACCGGCCGACGGGAAGTACATCGCCCACAGCGTGATGCCGAAGATGATCGCAAGACCGAACATCACATGGCCAAAGCGATAGAGCCGGCGCCCCATCAGGTCCAGACGCGAACGCACAGCGGGCTCATCGCCAGCCTCCGCCAGATTCACCAGCACGCGAGGGAGGTAGAAGACCGCCGCCATCCACGCCATCACGAAAAGAAGGTGCAGCGTCTTGATCCATTGATAGGCCACGGCCAGGCTCCGGCAGAAAAACCCAAGTGTACGTGGGGCAACCGCGTTTCAGGCCTCCCACCCAACGACCTGCGGCATCACGCCTTTTTCAGGAATTCGGTCTTCAGCACCAGCACGCTCTTGCCTTCGCGCACTTCCACGGCAGCGTCGTCATCCGTGAGATGGATGCCCTTGAAAAGCTTGCCGCGCTTGAGCGTCAGCGAGGCGCCCTTGACCTTCAGATCCTTGATGACCGTGACCGAATCACCCTCGACCAGTTCGTTTCCGTTGCTGTCGCGTACGGCCATGGCCGGTGCTCCGTGATGTGAAAGGGGGCGCGAAGATTAACGGCCAGGTCGAAAAAGGTCGATGACTCACGGGGTTGTGGGCGTTTTGCCTGCCCGGCCGTGGGGGGTATCATGCAACAGTCGGGGCAGCGCCCCGGCGCCAAGTCCGCCCCCACCGCAATGAGATGTCCATGAGCCGCCAGCCCAGTATCGACGCCGTCCGCAACGCCCTGGCCCGCCTGGGCGACCCGACCGCGATCTCGGCCTTCAACGACCTCATGCGCGAGCTGGAGTCGCTTGATTCGGCGCACCGCGAGCAGCACTACGCGTGGCCGGAGCCCCTGGGCACCGAGCGCTTCACCGTGCAATCGTATGAGCTGGGCTGGAACAACTGCATTTATCGCTCGCAGGATATTCACAGCGTTCCGCCGGTGGCCACCGAAGCGGACTTCGTAAGCATCGAAGAGCGTCGTGGCTGGAATGAATGTCGCGCGCTGATGGTCAGCGTGCTCGCCCAGATGAATGGGCGTCAGCGTATCCGCGCAGGCCTCGCCACCCAGTCGCCACAACAGGGCTGATGGATAGCCGCTCCTTCATGTAGGGAATCCCCTACACAAAAACAGCCAAGCACTTACATACGGCTGCAGTTAGCCCCCTCTACAATTTCTTGCGAATTGTCTCAAAGGCAGTTCGCAACGACATTCAATCAGGGGAATACCATGCTTCGTTTCGCATCCAGGCGCTCGCTCCTGCTCGGCCTCGCTTTTGTCGCCGGCAGCTTCTTCAGCCTCAACGCTGCTGCCACCGTTAGCCTGGTGGGCAGCCCTGCCGCCTGGCGCATCCAGTCGTACCCGGCTGGCACCGTGGCCTTTCTCACGCCGTCACCCTGCCCGAGCGGCTCGCTGGAAATGGACCCGAGCGACACGCCGGAACGCAGCCGCCAGTTTTTCGCTGCAGTGGTCGCCGCCAAGGCAGCCAACCTGAAGGTGTTTGTCGAGTACGACATCATCAACAGCAAGTGCATCGTGCGCACTTTCGGCGTCGACGGCCCTTGAGTCGATCCGCGCGTGCAGGGGGAACCCCCCTTCGTACCAACGGATAACCTCAGGCGAAACTCATGATCAAGAAATTCCATATCATGTCCCTCGTGGCGGTTGCCGCACTTGCATGTTCCGGCGGCGTGGCAGCCAAAGGCACGACGTGGACTTCGCTCAGCGTGGAAGGTACACCGACACCCGGCGCAACCATTACGCTCGTCGCGCGAGTGGATGGCAGGCACCTCGTCTACGGTGATCGCGGCACGGTCTTTGGCGGATACATCGACATCTATGCACAGGGCCAGCTGATCGCCCACATCATGTCTGCTACCCCCAACACCCCGGTTACCAAAGTGGTGGATTGCGGCATTTACGTCGATGGATCGTGCTACGCAATCCTTTTCGGGGAACCGACCGTCATTCGCTATCCCTACACCGTACCTGCAGGCGCTACCTCGCTGCAGTTTGGTGCACGGTACGGCGGCGACAACGAATCGAACTCGTCCCAGGCAACGGATGTATCGGTGAAAACCGTTTATCCATCAGCGGCCGTCATTTCGATGCTGTTCGACAATTAATCCCTCTCGGGACAAAAGTCAGCAGGACGCTTTACGAAAAAGGAGCCCGAGGGCTCCTTTTTTTATTTGCCCACCCCAAACCGATGGGTAATGGCAGTTCTGCTGCCAGAAGGGCGCCAAATCCCAGGCAAGAAAAAAGGAGCCTTGAGGGCTCCTTAGTCTTTGTCTTCATGCCACTTTTCGCATTCTGGAAAAGTGGTGGGCGGTACAAGGATCGAACTTGTGACCCCTACCATGTCAAGGTAGTGCTCTACCGCTGAGCTAACCGCCCGGAAGAGCTGCGCAGTTTACCGGCCGCTGCTCACCTTCGCAATACCCTGCCCGGATTTTTTTCAAAATCCAGCGCACCCCTGCCTTCCGGACTTGGCGGGGCGGCCTCAGCGGAGTGCCCGCTCCCGCAAGCGGTGAATTTCGTCACGCAGCTTGCCCGCGTCCTCGAACTCCAGATTCTGCGCGTGCTTGTACATGCGCGTCTCCAGCTTCTTGATGGTGGCGGATATCTGCTCGGGGGTGAGAGAGGCGTAGTCAGCAGCTTCCTCGGCGATCTTCCGCTTTTCCTTCGCCTGCTTGCCGCCCCGCCCGCCGCGCGAGCCAACGTCTGCACGCGCACCCTCCATGATGTCGGCGATGCGGCGAACGACTGTAGTCGGAACGATGCCGTGCTTCTGGTTGTACTCGACCTGCTTTTCGCGACGGCGCGCGGTTTCATCCATAGCGGCCTTCATCGAGCCGGTGATCTCGTCGGCATACAGGATGGCCTTGCCGCGCACGTTGCGTGCCGCTCGACCAATCGTCTGGATCAGTGAGCCGGTTGAACGAAGGAAGCCTTCCTTGTCCGCATCGAGAATCGCCACCAGCGATACCTCGGGCATGTCCAGACCCTCGCGAAGCAGGTTGATTCCCACCAGCACATCGAATTCGCCGAGGCGGAGGTCGCGGATGATTTCAGTGCGCTCTACCGTCTCGATGTCCGAATGCAGATAGCGCACGCGCACGTCGTGCTCGGAGAGGTAGTCCGTCAGATTCTCCGACATGCGCTTGGTCAGCGTGGTAACCAGCACACGATCACCCATGGCCACGCGTTTGCGGATTTCGCCGAGCAGATCATCGACCTGGGTGCGCACCGGACGCACTTCCACTTCCGGGTCGACAAGACCGGTGGGACGCACGACCAGCTCCACAACGTTGTCGTCCGAGCGATCCAGCTCGTAAGCGCGCGGTGTCGCCGACACGTAGATGGCGCGTGGCGCGCGACGCTCCCACTCCTCGAATTTCAGCGGGCGATTGTCCATCGCGGACGGGAGGCGGAAGCCGAATTCGACCAGCGTCTCCTTGCGCGAGCGGTCACCCTTGTACATGGCGCCCAGCTGCGCCACGGTCACATGCGATTCGTCGACCACCATCAGCGCATCCGGCGGCAGATAATCGAACAGCGTCGGCGGCGGCTCGCCCGACTCGCGGCGCGTGAGGTGTCGGGAGTAGTTCTCGATGCCCTGGCAATAACCCACTTCCAGCATCATCTCCAGATCGAAACGCGTACGCTGCTCCAGCCGCTGCGCTTCCACCAGCTTGTTGTCGCGATAAAGCTGTTCAAGGCGCTCGGAAAGCTCCACCTTGATGGTCTCCATCGCATTGAGCACGCTTTCGCGCGTGCTTGCGTAATGGGTTTTCGGATACACCGTGTAACGCGGCACCTTGCGCAATACTTCGCCCGTCAGCGGATCGAACAGGGCAAGGTTCTCCACCTCACCATCGAAGAGCTCGATGCGCAGTGCTTCGGTTTCCGACTCCGCCGGGAACACATCCACCACCTCGCCGCGCACGCGGTAGGTGCCGCGACGCAGTTCGGTTTCGTTGCGCGTGTACTGAAGTTCGGTCAGCTGACGGATCAGCGCCCGTTGCTCGATGCGCTCGCCCCGCGCCAGGATGAGACGCAGGCTGAGATAGTCTTCCGGGTCACCCAGACCGTAAATGGCCGACACCGTCGCCACGATCAGCGAATCATTGCGCGACAACAGAGCCTTTGTCGCCGACAACCGCATCTGTTCAATGTGGTCGTTGATGCTGGCGTCCTTCTCAATGAAGGTGTCGGACGCCACCACATAGGCTTCGGGCTGGTAGTAGTCGTAGTAGCTGACGAAGTATTCCACCGCGTTGTGCGGGAAGAATTCCTTGAACTCGCCATACAACTGAGCCGCCAGCGTCTTGTTGGGTGCGAGTACCAGCGTCGGCTTCTGGATCTTCTCCACCACGTTGGCGATGGTGAATGTCTTGCCGGAACCGGTAACACCCAGCAGCGTCTGCGCCGCGAGGCCTGCCTCGAAGCCCTCAGTGAGTCGACGAATGGCGTCGGGCTGGTCACCCGCCGGCTTGTAGGGAGAAACGAGCTGGAATCGGTCGGTCATGGCGGCAGAGATGGGGGCTCGGATGACCAGTTTAAATCGGCTCCGCCCACACGATGTCGAGGGCCCGTCACAGCATTCACGGAGGCCCGCAGCCGGCAATGTCGATTTGGGAGGCCTCATGCGCGCCTGTCCCGGCTTCACCTGGATCGAGCTGGCCACGACCCTCGCCGTGGCCGCACTGCTCGCCGCCCTGGCGGCCCCCACCCTGTCGGCAACCACAGACCGCTGGCGCGTTCGCATGAGCCATGACGCCCTGCTCGCGGCGGCTCAGGAAGCCAGGTCCTCGGCCCTGTTCGGCCAGACGCGTACGCGGCTCTGTCCCACGGCGCTATGCGACACCCCCCGAAACTGGACCGGGGGCTGGCACAGGCAAGCGCTCAAAGACGGCCAGTGGACCACGACCCGTGTAGACCCGCCCCTGCCCCCGCACGTCCGCGCAATCACCCATGGTCGCGGCCAGCACCATCCCCGCTTCGATCCGGACGGCACGTCCCGCAATGAGAATCTCTCCATCGCCATTTGCACGACGCGCGGCCGCCCTTATGCGAAAAAAATCGTCATCGCCCCCTCGGGTCGCATACGCTCGGAAGTCGCATCAGATGGCGATGCACAGGCCTGCATGAAAAAAGTTGCACCTTTCGATCAACCAAACGCTTGACACCTCCCGATCACTTCCACAAAATACGCGACTCGCTGCCCGAATAGCTCAGCCGGTTAGAGCACTTGACTGTTAATCAGGGGGTCGTTGGTTCGAGTCCAACTTCGGGCGCCATATTTGAAAGGCCTTGCAGCGATGCAAGGCCTTTTTCTTTGTGCGTGCGCACAGACATCAGGCGCGCGCTTTACCGGGTTGCGCATCATGGAAAGCCGTCCGCGAATATTTCGCCGTCGCCGCCTTTGACTCCAGCGCGCCCTGCCCCTCCCTTTAGCCATCGGTTCCGCAAGCCCGCGAACCATTGAGTTCACGGCCCCCCATGACGCCGGAAGCGGATTGCTGGACACCAGCCTGCCGGTGATGGCCGGCCAGGCGATTGTAGATTCGCTTGACCATATGCACGCCTGTGGCATCAAACAGATATGTGATATCCATGGCACCATCTGCATAGCCGAAGTCGGACGGTCTCGCTCTTGCTGAAAAAAGAGTGGTGCTGATCAGCCCACCCTGAATGCGCACCAGCAGGCAAGTGGGTGTTACCTGCGGCATATCCTTCTTATAGAGCTTCAACGCATTGCCAAGCGCCCGGAACTGCTCCGCCGTCAGATAGCATCTCGATTCGGAGCAGAACGCGTAATCTTTCTTCTCAATTACTTCGTTCGCGCTCCAGGGCGGAAGCTGAGGATATCCCCCCTCGTTATCCGCCCTGATTGCTTCATCAGCACCTGAGGGCGGAGGCTGAGCAAACACCATCGCAGACGAAAAGATCGAGATCAAGGAAAACGCAAACACCACCTGCTTCTGAAAATTGAGCATATAACTCCTTGCAATATGGCCGCGCGCATCATGGAAAGCCGTCCGCGAATATTTCGCCGTCGCCGCCTTTGACTCCAGCGCGCCCGGCCCCTCCCTTCAGCCATCGGTTCCGCAAGCCCGCGAACCATTGAGTTCACGGCCACCCATGACGCCGGAAGCGGATCGCTGGACACCAGCCTGCCGGTGATGGCCGGCCAGGCGATTGTAGATTCGCTTGACCATATGCACGCCTGTGGCATCAAACAGATATGTGATATCCATGGCACCATCTGCATAGCCAAAGTCGGACGGTCTCGCTCTTGCTGAAAAAAGAGTGGTGCTGATCAGCCCATCCTGAATGCGCACCAGCAGGCAAGTGGGTGTTACTTGCGGCATATCCTTCTTATAGAGCTTCAACGCATTGCCAAGCGCCCGGAACTGCTCCGCCGTCAGATAGCAGTCCGATTCGGAGCAGAACACGTAATCTTTCTTCTCAATTACTTGGTCCGCGCTCCAGGGCGGAAGCTGAGGAGACGCCAGCGCCTTGACCGCTCCGCCGCCACCTGAGGGCGGAGGCTGAGCAAACACCATCGCAGACGAAAAGATCAAGATCAAGGAAAACGCAAACACCACCTGCTTCTGAAAATTGAGCATATAACTCCTTGCAATATGGCCGCGCGCATCATGGAAAGCCGTCCGCGAATATTTCGCCGTCGCCGCCTTTGACTCCAGCTTGCCCGGCCCTTCCGCTTCATCCATCCACTCAATGGCCTCGCCAACCATCAATGCTCACGGCGACATAAAGCGCCGGAAGCGGATCGCTGGAGAGCAACCAGCCGGGGATGGCCCGCCTAGCGATTGTAGAATTGCTTGACCACATGCTCACCCGTGGCATCAAACAGATACGTGATAGCCATGACACCCCCTGCGTAGCCGAAGTCGGACGGTCTCGCTCTTTTTGGGAAAGGGGTTGCGCTGATCAGTCCATTCTCAATGGTCACCACCATACTGGCGGGTGTGACCTGCGGCATATCTTTCTTATAGAGCTTCACTGCATTGCTAAGCGCCCGGAACTGCTCTGCCGTCAGATAGCAGTCCGATTCGGAGCAATACGCGGAACCCCGCCCCTTTTCGACTACTTCGTCAGCCCTCAAGGCCGGAAGCTGAGGATCCCCCCCCTCGTTATCCGCCCTGATTGCTTCATCAGCACCTGAGGGCGGAGGCTGAGCAAACACCATCGCAGACGAAAAGATCGAGATCAAGGAAAACGCAAACACCACCTGCTTCTGAAAATTGAGCATATAACTCCTTGCAATATGGCCGCGCGCATCATGGAAAGCCGTCCGCGAATATTTCGCCGTCGCCGCCTTTGACTCCAGCTTGCCCGGCCCTTCCACTTCATCCATCCACTCAATGGCCTCGCCAACCATCAATGCTCACGGCGACATAAAGCGCCGGAAGCGGATCGCTGGAGAGCAACCAGCCGGGGATGGCCCGCCTAGCGATTGTAGAATTGCTTGACCACATGCTCACCCGTGGCATCAAACAGATACGTGATAGCCATGACATCCCCTGCGGAGCCGAAGTCGGTCGGTCTCGCGCTTTTTGGGAAAGCGGTTGCGCTGATCAGTCCACTCTCAATGCTCACCACCATACTGGCGGGTGTGCCCTGCGGCATATCTTTCTTATAGAGCTTCGCTGCATTGCTAAGCGCCCGGAACTGCTCTGCCGTCAGATAGCAGTCCGATTCGGAGCAAAACGCGAAATCCCGCCCCTTTTCGACTACTTCGTCAGCCCTCAAGGCCGGAAGCTGCGGATATCCCCCCTCGTTATCCGCCCTGATTGCTTCATCAGCACCTGAGGGCTGAGGCTGAGCCAACGCCACCCCAGACAAAAAGATCGAGACCGATAAAAACGCAACTGCCATCTTTTTCAAGTAAGTCACAACTTCCGTGCTTGCCGCATGGCTGGACGGCAACAAAAACAGGAAGCCAAGCCTCGCTCGCTTGAGCCAATACCAATTCCCCATACTCTCCCCCCCTGCGTAGTCGGGTGAGTCTAGTGCAGATTCAATAAGGGGATTGTCTGCCTCAGAGCGAGGATACCGATCCGCTCACCCGCACCCTGCCGCCACTGGACGCAAAGCAACCGGGAATAATAAAGTTGATGACCTGGTGTGCGGTATTTGTAGCGACACACGCCGCTTGATTTTCGGCGTCGGTCAAAATGTGCGCCGGCAAAGGCGATCTCGCACACCACGGGGTAAAGCAAAGGGGTACCACGGGTATTTGAAGCAATGCCATCGCGCAGGCGTACCGCGGGATGAGCGGTGCTCCATTAGCCGCGTCCCGCACTCAGGGTCGCCAGGATTCGCGCCGCAATCCATGGACACTCCGCTTCATTCTGCATGGAAGGGACAAGTCATGAATGATGATTTAGCGAGCAAAACCACCATCAAGGCGCGCGGACGCCGCCTCACCATCGTGCTGCTGGTTGCAGCATGGGCCATCTATCTGGGATTCGTCGGCCCCTGGCTGATTTCGGATCGATCCACCGTGTCTGTGCTGGTCGGCGTCGCTGCCGGCCTGGCGCTCTGCGCGGTGACGTATTTCCGGCTTGCCCGGCCGGCTACCATCAAGGAAAGCAATAAATGAAGCGCATTACGCAATGGATCGGCCTGCTGGCGATCATGATGCTGGCAGCCTGCTCCAAGGTTCCCGCTGGCAACGTCGGTATCAAGTTCAATCTGTATGGCAGCGACAAGGGCGTGCAGTTGCAGGAGCTTCCACCGGGCCGTTACTGGATCGGCTGGAACGAAGAGCTGTACACGTTCCCAACTTACACGCAGACGAAAGTCTGGTCGCGCGAACAGCGTGAAGACGAGTCGCTGACTTTCGGCACGATCGAGGGCCTGACGGTGAATGCCGATGTCGGCATCACCTATCACGTCGATCCGTCCAAGGTGACCAAACTTTTCCAGACTTACCGCAAGGGCGTAGACGAAATCACCGATCTGTATCTGCGCAACATGGTGCGCGATGCACTGGTGCGGCAGGCGTCGAACATGGGTGTGGAATCGGTATACGGCAAAGGCAAGGCGCAGCTGATCCAGTCGGTCGAAGAAGAAGTCCGCAAAGAAGTGGCCGGCATTGGCCTGGTTGTCGAGAAGGTCTATTGGGTCGGCAAGCTCAACCTTCCGGAAAACGTGGTCAATTCGATCAACGCGAAGATCCAGGCCACGCAGATGGCCGAGCAGCGCAAGAACGAAGTTGCACAGGCCCAGGCAGAAGCGCAGAAGGTGGAAGCTGAAGCACAGGGACAGGCCAACGCGCGCCTCGCGCTTGCCGAAGCAGAAGCCAAGGCAATCAGCCTGCGTGGTGAAGCGTTGCGCAACAACCCGGGCGTCGCGGAACTCAACGCCATCGAGAAGTGGGACGGCAAACTGCCGGTTTATCAGCTGGCAGGCAGCACCCCCTTCCTGAATCTCCCGGCCTCGAAGTAATCGGGCCCTCCCTGTGCGCGATGCGCCTCTGGCGTTTCGCGCGCAGGATCGGTCGTATGTGAACGCTTCGTTTTCGGCCAAAAACGCGGATTCGCCGGCTTTTTCCCGCTATAGCCTTGAACTGCGACGTCCGTTGGGACGCGCGACCCATAAGGGGAAGGCAGCATGCCCGGTTCGAGTGGATGGCCCGCAACAACGTGGATGAGCAGCATTGAGGATTCTCATCTGCTCTCGGAACTCACACTACCGGGCACGCACGACAGCCTGTCGTACTGGATATCCAAGCGTAAGCGCCAGACCGGCGAGGAGTGGGCGCAGACGCAGTCACTCACGCTCTTCGAGCAGTTGGATCGCGGCATCCGCTTTCTTGATATCCGCTGCCGCCTCACCGGACCCAACACCCTCACCGGGTGCCACGGGACCATCATGTTCCCCATTACATTCAGCGAGATAGTGACGGACTGCGCTAACTGGCTGACCTCACATCCCAGCGAATGCATCGTTTTGTCGCTGAAAAACGAGGAAAAGAAGCCGGCCGCGCAAACCATGGGCGCCTTTGCCCAGGCAGCAGCAGCCAACCTCGGTGCGATCCCCAGCCTGCTTCATCCGGCAGACGACCTCCCCCGCCTGAGCGATGTGCGCGGGCGACTGATCCTGCTGCGCCGCTTCGACGCGCCACCCCTCGGCATTGACGCCACGCACTGGCCCGACGACACCGCGTTTCGCCATACCAACAAGGCAGGCATCACGTTCGTGGTGCAGGACAAATGGAACATGGGGGCTTTCGGCGGCCAGATTTTCCCGAAGTTCACCAGTCTGGTGGAGCCCGTTTTGCGCAAGGCGTCGGAGGATTCCAACCTGCGCACGCTGTACCTGAACTTCTGCAATGGCATGTCGCCATTTACGCCGGCGCAGGTGGCATCCACGATCAATCCGCGACTGCTGAACTTCGTAACCCACGCACCTCCCGGACGCTACGGCGTCATTTGCATGGATTTTCCAGAAATCGTTGAAGGAGCGCGCTTGATCCGCAACCTCGTGGAACTCAACGCGCCTATTGCAGCACCTGGGGCATTTCCGATCCGGCCCCAGGCCCCTGATATTCCCCACCACTCGCCAGCGGCCTCTGAAAAGGCATGAAGCGCCTTACTGGGGCGGCACGCCGTCCGTGTCCGGATCAGGGCCCGGGCGCTCTACAGGATCCTCCGGGAGGTCGCCCGGCGGCTCACCTGGCAATCCCTTGTCGGTCTCGCGGACTTTACGATGTTCGTGCGGCACGGGGTCAGATGACGCCAAGCAGCCAGCACACAAGAAGAATGGCGAGAATCACGCCGATACCGCCCGAAGGGCCGTAACCCCACGAACGCGAATAGCCCCATGTGGGCAAGCCGCCGACCAGGGCGAGAACCAGAATCACGAGAAGAATGGTGACGATCATGTGCGTGACTCCGATGCATGTTGGGTAACTGCATCGTCGCCCTTGCACGCGTCTAGAGCGTGTGACGCACAACCCGGCTGCCGCGCATACGTTCAGCAAACAGACGGCCATCCGTCACCTGGCGCCCACACTCACCTCAGCAAGGTAAATGCCTGAGGAGCAAGCGGGAAAGCCTGTGAATGACCACGTTTTCATCTACAAGGGATACCGGGCCGATATCCGCTACGACGCAGAACGCGATGAGTATTTTGCAGCTATCGAAGTGGCGGGACGGTCTTTCAGGGCGCGAGGCAGCAGTGCGCCAGCGGTAGCCTCGGACGTCCAGGCGATCGTCGATCGCCTGGAGTGGGCCAACTGACGCGGCGCCGAACGGGCCGCGTCTTTGTTACATATCAGGCAGTGCGCACGACGTAGCACGGCTCGTAGGCCGTGCCACCGGGCAGCTTCATGCGGTGCTGCACGACGAATGCCTTGAGCAGGTCGTCCAGTGCCACCATGATGTCTGCCTCGCCGTCGATCACGAACGGGCCGTTCTGCTCGATGGCGCGAACGCCCTCTTCCTTCACGTTGCCCGCCACGATGCCGGAGAACGCGCGACGCAGATCGGCCGCCAGTTCGTGGCGCGGACGGCCGCGGTGAAGCACGAGGCCAGCCATCGCTTCATGAGTGGGACGGAACGGACGCTGGAAGGCCAGCGGAATGTTCAGTGCCCAGTTGAAGAAGAAGGCGTCCTTGTTGTCGAGGCGATGATTCCGGACCTTGTCGATACCCGACACCATGGCGTGCGCCACAGCTTCCGGGTCGTCGACGATGATCTGGTAGTGCTTCGCCACGTCATCACCCAGCGCCAGGCGAAGGAAGCGGTCAATCTGCTCGAAATACGCCGACGACGCCTTCGGACCCGTGAAGATCAGCGGGAACGGTCGGCCCTGGTTATCCGGATGCAGCAGGATGCCCAGCATGTAGAGGATTTCTTCCGCCGTGCCGACGCCACCGGGGAACACGATGATGCCGTGACCCAGACGAACGAACGCCTCAAGGCGCTTTTCGATATCCGGCATGATGACCAGATTGTTCACGATCGGGTTCGGCGATTCGGCCGCAATGATGCCCGGCTCGGTAATACCGATATAACGGTTGCCGCGACGACGCTGCTTCGCGTGCGCGATGGTGGCGCCCTTCATCGGGCCCTTCATCGCACCCGGGCCGCAACCCGTGCAGATGTCCATGCTGCGCAGGCCAAGCTGATAGCCCACACGCTTGGTGTATTCGTACTCATCGCGGTTGATGGAGTGACCACCCCAGCAAACCACAAGATTGGGATCGACCTGCGGACGCATCATGCGTGCGTTGCGCAGGATTTCGAACACGGCATGGGTGATGCCGACGGTGTCGTCCAGATCAAAATTGCCCGCTTCCAGCTGCGTGGCGACATAAACGATGTCGCGAACGACAGCCACCAGAAGCTCGTTGATGCCGCGGATGATGCGGCCGTCGACGAAAGCCTGATCGGGGGCGTTCTTGAGTTCGATCTTGATGCCGCGATCTTCCTGCAGCACCTGGATGTCGAAATCGGGGTACTGCTCGAAGAGCGTACCCGGGTCATCACTGAGGTTGCCCGACGTCAGCACGGCCAGCGCACAGCGGCGCAGCAGCGCATGCAGACCCGACCCGCTTGCATCGCGCAGACGCGCGACTTCGTTGCGGGAAAGGATGTCCAGGCCACCGGCCGGCGAGATACGGGCACTTACCGTTTTACCCGGGACAGTTGCCGTGGCTTGATTTGCACTCATTGAATTACTTCTCCTGACCGCGTCTTAGCGGTGAACCCGGCTCCGGTACGGGAGCCGACCGCTTAGGATCACGCGCGCCCGGCACGGGGTCAAGCAGCCTATTCAGGCTGCCGCCAGACTGGCCATTTCCGGGCCAAAAAAAACCGGCGCCACAAGGGCGCCGGCTTTCATGTCGCAAGTTCTTAAGGGGTGAACCTTAGAACGTGTACTTGACGGTCAGCATGGCGGACCAGCGCTGCGACGGGCTCAGCGACTCATTGACCGGCAGCGGCGTGCTGTTCGGGATGTAGTTGCCGGCGGCATCCTTGTACTTGGAAGCCGAGATGTCATACACGTACTTGCCATTGGCATCGACGACGGCGTCAGCCAGCGAACGGATGCCCGGGAAGGTGGCGCGACGCTCCACGCCCCACTTCTTGTTGACCATGTTCGTGAAGTTGTAGATGTCGAGCGACACCACACCCTTGTTGCCATCGAACAGGCCCGGGATTTCCTGACGGAACGACAGGTCCAGCTGGTTCAGCCAGGGAGCGCGCGTGGCGTTGCGGCCGGCGACACCACCCTTGTGCGAGCTGAGGTAGCCGTCGCTGTTCACGTAGTCCATGAACTGCTGCTTCATGGTGTCGGTGACCTTGGCGGCCCACTTCACGTCGTTGACCGAGGACGGGATGTACGCCAGGTCGCGGGCGTAGCCGTCACCGTTGACGTCGCTACCGAACACCCAGCTATACGGCGAACCGGAGTGACCGTCGTAGGTCGCACTGATCGTCGTGGCGTAGTCGCCGAAGAAGCGATGCTGCCAGCTCAGCGAAGCCAGGACGCGCTTCGGGATCGAGTACAGCGAGGTGGTCGCCTTGTCTTCGTTCGGGTTCGTCCAGACGTTGCCCTGGTAGTTCGACGAGGCAACGCTCGAGGTACCCGGGTTGACGTCCGTTGCGCGGTTCCAGCTGAAACCAACGGCGCCGAACCAGCTGTCCGAGAACGCCTTCTTGAACGACAGCGTGACGTTGTCCGACTTGCCCTTGCTGGTGTTGGTCAGACGCGTGACCGAACGGTCAAAGGCCTGGTTCGAGTTGTAACGCTCGTTGGTCGAGGAGTTCGACAGTGCGCCGTTGAGCAGCGTCGGGCCCCAATAGATGTTGCGACCATCCTGGGTCGTGCCGGTCGGCGCGCCAAGGTTGATGTTCTGGTACAGGATGCCGTCACGGACCTTGAGGTGGATCCACTCAAGCGACGCGACGATGCCCATCCACGGCAGTTCGTGATCGACGGCCAGGCTCATCTTCCACACGGTCGGCTGCTTGAAGTCGCGGTCGACGGTGTCGACAGCCATCTTCGCGGAAGACGAACCGAGGACGCGCGAGGTGCCCGGGGTGATCGGGTTGTTCGGGTCGTAGCTCGGAGCCGGCTTCGCGCCGACGCCAGCAAGGTTGGAACCCGGCAGGCCGCTGGCATTGTCGGTCACGTTGTACGTACCAACGTTGAAACCGTTGTTGGCGTACGAGTTGGACAGCCACACGCTCGGGCCGTTGGCGATGAACAGGCCAGCGCCACCGCGCAGCTGGGTCATGCGCTCGGTGTCGAAAGCGTAGTTGAACGAGAGACGCGGCTGAACAACGCGGTTGCCGTTGATCGTGGTGCTGTTGGAGTAGCCGAAGCCGCCCTTCGCAGCGACGCATGCAACCGAACCGTTTGCGTTGTAAGCCGTGAACGACTTGCCCGGAGCAGCGGCGAAGCACGGATTCTCAAGCGGCTTGTCGTTGGTTAGCGGAATATCAAGACGCACGCCGTACTGCAGCGACAGCGCCGGGGTGACCTGCCAGGTGTCCTGCAGGAACAGGCCGTACTGGTTGAGCTTGTAGCGGGCAGCCACGTCGTCGAGGCTGTAGCCATTGACCGGAGTCTTCAGCTGGTAGTTGTACCAACCGCCATTCGCGAACTGGTTCAGGTTGAACTGGTACGAACCATAAGCGCGCTGCAGGAACGCGTTGTAGTAGTCGTCCTGCTCAAAGTCGACGCCGCCCTTCAGGGTGTGGTCGTCCAGGTACACGGTGGCAGCAAGGAACGCGTTCCAGGTCTTCACCTTCAGCGCATTGACCTGGCTGCTCGGCTCGGTGCCGATGGCAACGTTGACACCGCCGGTGGCAGCGTCGTTACCCGGATACACCTGGATGTACGGCTGAGCGCCACCCACCAGCGACGAACGGCCCTGGTCGTACGTGGAGTACGAAATGGCGGCTTCGGTCGAGAACGTTTCGTTCCAGTCGTCGTAGAAGTTGAGGGTGTAGCTCTTGTTGTCGCGGTTCTTGTAGTACCAGTCGCTGCTCAGGTTGAGGTACGTGGTACCGCCGGCCGTGGCGATCGGCTGGTTTTCCTTCGTGCGGTTGTAACGGAACGTGGCGCGATGGCTGTCGGTGATGTTCCAGTCGAACTTGATCAGCGACCGCTTGTCGACCATGTCGAACTTGTCGGTGTAGTTACCCGGCTTCAGACCGAGCTGGGTCGCCAGGTTGGTGATCTGCTGAACCTGAGCGTTGGTCAGACCCTGCACCGGGTTGGCGGCGCTGGAGTCACGCGGGCCGTAGCTGGTGCCTACGCCAGTCTTCTTGGCTTCTTCATAACCTGCGAAGAAGAACAGCTTGTCCTTGATGATCGGGCCGCCAACGGTGGCGCCGGCCGTCCAGTTCTTGTCAAAGCCGTTGTACTTGGACGACTGACCCGACGAGTTGCGCAGTTCGCCAACCATGTCGTTCGTGTTCTGGAACGCATAGTAGACCGAGCCGTGGAATTCGTTGGTACCGCTCTTGGTCACAGCATTGATGCTGGCACCGACGCCGCGGCGGGCAGCCACGTCGTAGTTGGCGGTGGAGATGTTGTATTCCTCGATCGTGTCCTGCGAGATCGGCGAACCGACGCTGGCCAGGCCGTTGTCTTCCAGGCCGAACGGGTCGCCCGCGCTGACCGAGTCAATGGTGATCGAGTTGTAACGGAAGTTCTGGCCCAGAGCCGAGATCTGGCCGCGGTCACGATCCGAAATCTGCACGCGCGGATCAAGACGGGCAATGTCCTGGATCGAGCGGTTCGGGGTCGGCACGGCTTCGAGTTCGCGACGGGACAGGTTGGTCGTCAGACCCTTGTTGTCCGGCGAGAAGGTGCTGGCCAGCGAGCTCGCCGAGACCGTGACGCCTTCCAGCGACTGTGCGCCCTGCGCAGCAGCCGGGCTGAGATTGATAGCCGTGTTCTGCGACAAAGCGAGGTACACGTCGTGCTGTTCAGCAACCTGCTGACCGCCAGCGCTCGTAGCGACCACATCGAACGGGCCACCGACGCGCAGACCCTGTGCGGCGTAACGACCGTCGGCATCGGTGGTCACGATCTTCGTGGTACCGGACGGCTCATGCACCACCTTGACGGTGGCGTTCGCAACCGGCTTGCCGGAAGCGTCCACGACGCGGCCGCTGATGGCCGACGAAGTGTCCTGTGCGAAGGCGGGAGCGCCGGCCAGCAGCGATGCGATGGCAAGCGGCAAGAGTTTGGCGCGGATTCGGCTATTCATTTAATGGTCGACCCTGTGGCTTCTTAACGAACGAGATTTTTTTGGCAAGACAAAGCCGCGGCCCGGCGGTTGCCAGGCTTTCGGTTTTATCGGGCTGTTCCCCAACTCTCAGACTTACAACGCGCCCGTGATGCCGATCACGTTCCAGTGGATGACGCGCAAGTTGTTAAGCCGACTTTAACGGCATTGTATGACAGATTTGTAACCAATTCACGCCAAAATTACGAAATACCACTTTTTTCTGCGGAATCGGGGAGAATTCGCAGAAACCTGATATTTAAGCGTTTTTGCCTAAATACCGGGCGCGCTTCGCCGGCTTGAGAGAAGCCAGGTCCAGCATCACCAGGCCGTCAACACAGCCTGAAAAGCCCGGATCTTCGCCAAAATCGAGGAATTGAACGCCTTCAGGATCGACCAGATCCACGTACTGACGATAGAGGACCGGGAGGGTAACGCCGAGGGCGTCCAACCGGTTCTTGAGTCGGCCAAGCCCCGTTGCGGGGTCAAGACCAGCCAATTCCGCCCGCACGACATCAATAACGGCGGGAGAAATTACGAACGGCTGCCGGGCGGCAGCAAGGCCTGTCACACCAAAGTAATGCTGGTGTGCTGCGGCAATCCACTCGCGTGCCTCGCGCGGCATGCTGACCGACATGCTCACGGGGCCAAACAGGTAACGCAGCTCACGATGACGCTGCAAATACAGGCCAATGCCCTGCCACAGCTGATCCAGCGCCCGCGAGCGCCAGTAGGCCGGAGCGATGAAACTGCGGCCAAGCTCCAGCCCCTGGGCCAGACGCGACTCCAGCGCCGGCGAGTAGTCGAACAGGCTGGAGGTGTACAGCGAGGTCATGCCACGCTCGGCAATCAGCTTGCCGCCATGGCCGAAACGGTAAGCGCCCACGATGCGCAGGGCTTTTGCATCCCATAGCACCAGATGCTCGTAGTGCGGGTCATAGGCGTCCAGGTCACGGCGCATGCCGGTACCCTCGCCCACCCGGCGAAACGTCAGCTCGCGCAGACGCCCGATCTCCCGCAGTGCAGGACTCTCAGCCGAACCCTGCATCAACAGAATCTGTTTGCCGTCGGCCAGATCAGCCAGCACTTCGGCACGGGCCAGATCGGCCACCACACGCTCCATGGGTTCCGGGTGCGCCAGCGGCGTCTGACCGCCAAAGATCAGCCCACGGTGACGGCCCACGCGATACACGTGGCGACGCATCAGCTTCGCAGCCTGCTCGGCCGAACCACCGCTGCGCTGTTTCAACTCGTCAGCGCCAATGAGGGCGCCAATACGGAACCCGACACGCTGACGGCGCTGCGCGGTGGCTTCGCGCGGCAGCATGGCGGTGCCCAACGGCTTTGCCAGCATGGACAGGCCATAGAACATCGCCGAATTGCGCGCAGCAATATGTACGGGCAGCACAGGCACGCCCATGCGCATGGCGATGCGTGCAAAGCCATCGGACCACTGGCCATCGCGCACGCCACCCGGGCGCATGCGGGACACTTCGCCAGCCGGGAAAATCACCAGGACCTCGCCCGCTTCCAGCGCGCGGAAAATGCCGCGCATCTTCGAGGCGGCACCCTTGCCGAAAACATCAACCGGCAACAGCAACGGGCCGAGCTGCGGTACGGCCGCAAGCACGTCGTTGCCAAGGATGCGCACGTCGCGGCGCACCGAACCAATGAGCTGCAACAACGCAATCGCGTCCACCATGCCCAACGGATGGTTGGCCACGACGATCAACGGTCCTTCGACCGGAATGTTCTCGCGCTCACGCTCCGTGACGCGGCAGCTGACGCCGAGGTAATCCAGCGTGCGCTCGCAGAAATCGAAGCCCTGAGCGTGCCCTGCGTGATCCAGTGTCGCGTTGAAACGCGTTTCGTGGGCGAGCTTTTCCAGCATGCCAGCTACCGGCTTGCGGATGCGCGGATGCTGCGCCAACCACGGAATGCGATCAGTGAGGGCCTGTTCGATGCTCAACATGACGTGCTCCTTGAGTGTGAACGGCCGCCGGAAGCGGTCAGACCGGCTCCTGGGCATGCTGCTGCCCAATTATGACAGCAAGGTGATGGAAAGGGGCCCGATCGTCGACGGAGCGCGTCAGACTGCAATGTGCAGGTAGGCGGAAAGCCCGGCCAGGAACATCTGTACCGACAGCGCAATCAACAACATACCCATCAATCGTTCCAGCGCCGTCAGCACGCTTTCGCCCAGCCACTTGAACAGATAAGTAGAACTCAAAAGGATGATGGCCGTGGCCAGCCAGGCGAGAAACAAGGCCATGCCCCACTCGGCCGTGCGACCCGGCTGCGAATTGGTCAGCAGAAGCAACGCGGCCATGGCCGAAGGCCCTGCCACGCCGGGAATGGCCATCGGCACGATGAAGGGCTCGCCCTCACCCGGTTTACCGAACACGCCGCCATCGACCGGCGGAAACACCATGCGGATACCGATCAGGAACAGCACGATGCCGCCAGCGATGCTCACCGACTCCTGGCGTAGCTGCAGCACTTTAAGAATGTACTGACCGCCAAGCAGGAAACCCACCAGCACGAAAAGCGCAATCAGCAGCTCCCGAATCATGACCTTGCGGCGCCGCTGCGGCGGCACGTCTTTCAGCAGGGCCAGAAACAGCGGGATATTGCCCAGCGGGTCCATGATCAGGAACAGCAGGATACCCGCGGACAACGTCGTCATCTGCGCTTCCATGAAGCGTTACCTCCGGCCAGCGCGCACCTGCGCGCGGCTCATAGTTAGTGGTTGTCGCGAAGATCCAGCACGTGGCCACGAAGCGTTCCGGCGTCGGGCGAGAGCAGCCACGTGACCGCTTTCGCGGCTTCGGTGGGCAGCGGCCTGCGCGATGTGTCTTCGCCGTAGTACGCACTGCGGCGCAGCGACGTACGCATGGGCGCGGGCAGCACTGCATGCACACGCAGCACGTCCCTGCTGTTTTCCGCGTGCAGGATGGCCGTCATGCGCTCAACGCCCGCCTTTGACACGCCATAGGCTCCCCAGTGCGCACGCGACACGAGCTGGGCGTCGTCCAGCACAAAGACCACGGCACTGTCTGGCGCCGCCGTCAGCAACGGCATGCAGGCCTGGGTCAGTGCGAACGGCGCGGACACATTCACCTGCAACGCACGGAGCCAGTCGTCCGGCTTGTGCATCGACATCGGTGTCAGCTCATTGAAGTGCGCGGCGGCATGTACCACACCATCAAGACGGCCAAGGTCTGCCGCGATGCCATCGGCAAGCGCTGCGTAGTCGGCCGGCGTGGCGCTTTCAAGATCCAGCGGGTGAATGACGGGCTGCGGCGCACCCAGCGCCACGAGCTCGTCGTACAGCTTTTCCAGCGCCCTGACCTTGCGACCGGAGATGACGACCGTCGCGCCAGCAAGGGCGACGTGGCGCGCTACTTCGCCACCCAGTCCGCCTGTGGCGCCGGTGACCAGAATGACGCGACCGGCCAGTGATGTGGCGGACTCGTCACGCGTGTCCGGCAAGCGGGCACTGGCCAGAGCACTCACGGAGCATTCCCCGACACGTCCTCAGCCATGCGCTTCAGTTCGCCTGCCTTGTGCAGATCTTCGATGATGTCGCAGCCACCCATCAGCTCGCCCTGGATGAACAACTGCGGGAACGTGGGCCAGTTGGAGTACTGCGGAAGGCTGGCGCGGATCTGCGGCTCTTCCAGAACGTTGATCGCATGGAAGGAGGCGCCCGCCACCTGCAGCGCCTGCACGGCGCGCGCGGAGAAGCCACACATCGGATATTCCGGCGTGCCCTTCATGAAAAGAACGATCGGATGGCCCGTCACGATGGCCTTGATTCGCTCAACAACGTCCATAGCTCAGTTTCATCATTAGAATGCGGATAGTTCCGTAGTGTAGCAGTGAGCGCGACAGCGCCCTGCTTCGCCTTTTAACCACCCCAGCCAACGCTAAGGAGTCCCCTGATGGCGATCGAGCTTCCCCCGCTTCCCTATGAAAAGAATGCTCTCGAGCCGCATATCTCGGCCGAGACGCTCGAATTCCACTACGGCAAGCATCATCAGGCGTATGTGACCAACCTCAACAACCTCATCAAGGGGACCGAGTTCGAGAACGCCGACCTGGTGGACATCGTCAAGAAGTCCTCCGGCGGCATTTTCAACAATGCAGCCCAGATCTGGAACCACACGTTCTACTGGAATTCGATGGGTCCGAACCGCGGCGGCGCCCCGTCCGGCAAGCTGGCCGACGCCATCGACAAGGCATTCGGCTCGTTCGACAAGTTCAAGGAAGAGTTCACCAAGTCGGCCATCGGCAACTTCGGTTCCGGCTGGACCTGGCTGGTGCAGCGTCCGGATGGCTCGCTGGGCATCGTCAACACGTCCAACGCCGCCACGCCGATCACCGGCAGCGACACGCCGCTGTTCACCGCCGACGTGTGGGAACACGCTTACTACATCGACTACCGCAACGCCCGCCCGAAGTACGTCGAGGCGTTCTGGAATCTGGTCAACTGGGACTTTGCTGGCAAGAACCTGGCGTAAGTCACCACGAAACAAAACAAAAAGGGCGGCCTCATGGCCGCCCTTTTTGCTGTCTGTGGCCGGTGAGGGTCACGCAAAGCGAGTGATCCTGCGAGGCGCAAGGACGAAGCATCCTCGCCAGCAGGCCCGCTCCAGGACCACCCACCTACCCCAGCAACGCCACCGCAGGCTCCGCCTGCCCGTCACGTCCCAACTCACTGGCAACCTGCACCAGGCGTTCGCGCAGCGAGCCCGAATCCGGCGCACAAATAGTGGCGTGGCCGACCTTGCGGCCGGCGCGCGCCTCTTTACCGTAGTCGTGCCAATGGCCATCGACCACGCTCAGCACGGGCGCCGGATCAGGCATCTCACCGATCCAGTTGAACATGGCCGAACAGCCACGCGCCCCGGTATCGCCCAGCGGCAAGCCCAGCACGGCGCGGATGTGATTCTCGAACTGGCTCGTATGCGCCCCCTCGATGGTCCAGTGCCCGGAGTTATGCACGCGCGGAGCCATCTCGTTGCCCAGCAACTCGCCGTTGCGGACGAACAGCTCAAGCGCGAACACGCCGACGTAATCCAGCCGCTCTGCCAGCGTCCGCGCGTGGGCGGCAGCCGTTTCGACCAGAGCGTCCGACGTGTCTGGCGCAGGGGCGAGGCTGAGCGAAAGCACGCCGTCGACGTGCCAGTTGCGCGTCAGCGGCCACATCCGGAACTCGCCGTCGCGGCCACGCACGGCTACCACGGAAAGCTCACGCTCGAAGGGCACGAACGCT
Organism: Luteibacter sp. Sphag1AF; assembly: GCF_014192715.1. Taxonomy (GTDB): domain Bacteria; phylum Pseudomonadota; class Gammaproteobacteria; order Xanthomonadales; family Rhodanobacteraceae; genus Luteibacter. The sequence goes on along the minus strand of NZ_JACHYH010000012.1, from coordinate 20,618 downwards.
TCCAGGATCAGGCCATGGGCGGCAGCGGCCCCGCCCAAAGCTTCCCACGCCGGGCCGATGTCGGCGGCAGAACGGAGACGGAACTGCCCCTTGCCGTCATACCCCAGGCGACGCGTCTTCAGAATGGCCGGAAGACCAATGGTGGCGACGGCGCGCTCCAGATCGTCGCGGGTGTCGACCGCCATGAAATCAGGCGTGTTCAGACCGCATTCGCGAAAGAGCTTCTTTTCGGCCAGCCGGTCCTGAGCTACTGCCAGCGCGGCAGGCGCAGGAAACACCTTAACCCGTGACGCCAGCCACTGGGCGGTAGCAGCGGGCACGTTCTCGAAATCGAAGGTCACGACGTCAACGCGGCTGGCGAAGTCGGCCAGAGCCGCCTCGTCGCGTTCGCCGCGGCCCTCACTCCAGTCGGCCACCATCAGCTCGGTGACCTGTGCGGCGCAGGCGTCGGCCACGCTGTCGACCACCCGTGTGCGGATACCCAGCGGCGCGGCGGCCAGGCTCAGCATGCGGGCGAGTTGCCCTCCGCCGAGGATGCCGACAACGGGAAGGTGGCGGCTCACGTGCGCGGGTCCGGGTTGTCCAGAACAGTGCGGGTCTGCTCGTCGCGGAAGGCATCCAGAGCAGTCGCGATGGCCGGGTCATGCAGAGCCAGCACGGAAGCGGCCATCAGGGCGGCGTTGACCGCGCCCGCACGGCCAATGGCCAGCGTGCCGACCGGGATACCCGCCGGCATCTGCGCAATGGAAAGCAACGAATCCATACCATTCAGGGCCTTGGACTGCACCGGCACGCCAAACACCGGCAGGCGGGTCTTCGCGGCGATCATGCCCGGCAGATGGGCGGCACCGCCCGCACCCGCGATGATGACCTGGAGCCCGCGCCCCACGGCCGTATCAGCGTAATCGAAGAGCAAATCCGGCGTGCGGTGAGCCGAGACCACGCGGACTTCGTGGACGATGCCCAGCCTGGACAGGGTAGCCGAGGCGTTTTCCATCGTTTCCCAGTCAGAGCGCGAGCCCATTACCACGCCGACGCGCGGTGCGGTCGCCTCGTCAGTTGCATTGGAAGTCATGGCCGGAGCACCCAAAAATCGCTATTGTAAGGACATTCCCAGCTACAGGCATGGGCTTGATAGCCCACCATATGGACAAGCGTCTCCTAGACATCCTCTGCTGCCCCGTCAGCAAGCGCCCTCTGCGCCCCCTGACCAGCACCGAACTGAACACCCTGAACGCTGCCATTGGCGCGGGCTCGGTCGATACCGTGGCCGGTGAGCGCGTCAGCGAAGCCTTCGGCGAAGGCCTGATTACCACTGACGAAAAAGTCATCTACCGTGTGGATGATGGCATTCCTGTCATGCTCCCCGAGCAAGGTATCGGGACCACCCAGTTCCCGGGCTTCCCTTCGCCGGCGGGTGTCCCGCAGAATCCGTGACCTGTGTCACAACTCCAGATTGACCCGTCCGGACAATGACGTTCCGGGCGGGGGCCAGGGAAACAGGGTGACCGATGAGTAACGCCAGCGAGCCGTCGTCCAACGTCGTCGACCTCAGTCAGCGCATTGATCCGCGCAGTGACCGCGTGGGCGCACTCCTGGTTACCGTACGGGGCATTGCGACCAAGCGCCTGCATGCGCTGGCCAGCAACATGTTCGAGAACATCGACGACGCCCTCTTCGACCTGGCGGAAAAAGCCGAGAACAACGCGGCCCAGACGCAGTTCTTCGATGGTATGCGCGAAGTTCGCAAGAAGCGCGCCATTGTCGAGCGCACGTTCCTGGGTCAGGTGGCCCGTGATCTGGCCGACTTTTCCACGGGACGCGTACGCCCCGCCGAAGGGGAAACGTCCTCGCGAGCCGCCACCGTCGAGCTCAGCCTGGTCGGTGAAAGCGAACTGGAAGAGACGCTGGCCATCACCAGCATGATCAGCAAGAACGAGTCGCGCCTGGCGCGCGCCCTGTTCGCGGTCAACCAGCGCCTTTCCGTCATCTGCGGTGGCAACCGCATGGACGACGCCACCAATCCGGTGGGCCCCGCGTCGCTGGCCAATGCGTTCAAGCAGGCTATGCGCGAGCTGACGGTGGAAGTCCGCGTCCGCCTCATCATTTACAAGCTCTTCGACCGCTATGTGCTTGCCGGTATCGACGAGTTGTACGAAGAAATCAACAACGAGCTGGCCAATGCCGGCGTGCTGCCACAGCTTCGCCACGAAGTTGCTGGCCGCCGCACGGACGCGCCCACCTCCAGCACCGTGACCGCCACGGGCGAAGTACGCAGTCCGGTTCATGCGGAAGCCTCTCCGGTCACGGACGCTGCCGCCACCGAATTCATGCAGCAGTTGCACGCGCTGTTCATCGCGCGTCGTGGCCCTGAGGGCGCGGCCCTCGGCGTCGGTGCGCCCGTGCCTTCAGGCCCGATGCCCAGCCCCACCGAGCTACTCGGCGCACTGACCCTGCTGCAAAGCCAGATTGCGAGCCTTCCGATGGCCGCCGGCCCGGTCGCCACGCAGGCCGATGTGTCGCGCGACGTTGCCCAGCTCAAGGAACAGCTGCTCACGCAGATCGGCCAGCTTCGCGGCCAGAGCTCGGCGCAGGTGTCGGGCATGGACGAGGACACCATCGACCTGGTGGGCATGCTCTTCGAGTTCATCCTCGAAGATCACAATCTGCCGGCCGAAATGCAGGTGCTTCTGGCACGCCTGCAAATTCCGTATCTGAAAGTTGCCCTGCTCGACCGGCGCATGTTTGCTCACAAGTCGCATCCCGCGCGTCAGTTGCTGGATGCGCTGGCTGACGCGGCGAAAGCCTGGTCTGCGGAATCGGATCGCGATGGACGCCTGTTCGACAAGATGAAGTCCATCGTCGAGCAGCTTCTGCACGATTTCGATGACGACGTGGACATCTTCAACCGCCTCGCCACCGAGCTTCAGGAATTCCTCGATGTCAGCCGCCGCCGCGCCGAACTGGCCGAGCAGCGCGTTGCCGAATCGACCCGTGGTCGCGAAAAGCTGGAACAGGCGCGTCGTCGCGCCGCCCAGGAAATCGTGGGCCGCATTGGCGAGCAGTCACTGCCGCCGCTGATTTACGGCGTGCTGACCCGCGCGTGGGCCAACTACATCGTGCTTACCCTGCTGCGCCAGGGTGAAGAATCACCGGAATTCCGCGAGTCACTTCGCTTCATCACCGACTTCATCGCCAGCGCACGCCCCGTCCATGACGTGGCCGAGCGGCGCGAACTGCGCCTCATGCTTCCCGGTGTGGAGCGCGCACTGCGCAAGGGCCTGAGCGCTGTCGCCTTCCAGGACGCCGACACCGAACAACTGCTTGGCCAGTTGCACGCGTTTTATCGTCAGCAGCTGGGCGAGACCGCGGCCGAGGCCGACTCCGAATCCATCATCGCCAGCGTCATGCCGCTGCCCGAGGCCATTGCGGCCATCGAGGAACCGGTGGTTGAGCCGATGGAAGAAGATGAAGTCCAGACATTGTCCGACGACGCCTTCGACGAGCGCTTCCTTACCCAGGCACGCGAGCTGAAAGTGGGTCAGTGGCTGGAGTTCGTGGAAGAAGACGGCACCTCCGAGCGCGCCAAACTCTCCTGGGTCAGCCCGATCAGCGGACGCTACCTGTTCGTCAACCGCCGTGGCCTGAAGGTCGCGGATCACAGCCTGGCAGGCCTCGCGGCTGCCTTCGCCTCGGGCGCGGCCCGCATCCTCGATTCCTCGCTGCTGTTTGACCGCGCGATGGACGCCATCGTGGAGCGCCTGCGCCAGCCTGAAACCGATCCGGAACACACTGCCGAATGACTGCAAGTCATGTTGCCGCGCTGGCGAAGGCCCTGCCCTCCGCCGCGCAGATCCGTGCTGACGTCGAACGCGCCCTGGCCGAGGATATCGGCACGGGCGACGCTACCGCCGATCTCCTGCCTGCCGAGGGTCGCGCCACAGCGACGCTCACCTGCCGCGAAGACGCCGTCCTGTGCGGCACTGCGTGGTTTGACGCGTGCTTCCGTCAGCTCGACCCAAATGTCAGCATCACCTGGACCGCCGCCGACGGGGACCGCATTCCTGCCGGCATCCGCCTGGCTGAAATACGCGGGCAAGCCCGCGCGCTGGTGACGGCGGAACGTTCGGCGCTCAACTTCCTCCAGTTGCTTTCAGCCACGGCGACGGTCACCGGTCGCTACGTGGATGCCATCGCCGGCACGCGCACCAGGCTTCTGGACACCCGCAAGACGATCCCCGGCCTGCGCATGGCACAGAAGTACGCTGTGCTCTGCGGCGGTGGCGTGAATCATCGCGTGGGTCTGTTCGACGCCCTGCTGGTCAAGGAAAACCATATCGCGGCCGCAGGCGGCATCGCAGCCGCTGTACGCGCCGGCCGCGAGAAGCACCCCGGCCTGCTGCTGGAAGTGGAAGTCGAAAACCAGTCGGAGCTGGAACAGGCTCTCGCCGCAGGGGTCGACCGGGTCATGCTCGACAACTACACGCCCGAGCAATTGGCCGAGGCCGTCCGCTTCGTGGATGGCCGTGTTTCGCTGGAAGTCTCCGGCAACGTGGAGATCGACACCATTCGCGCCATCGCGGAAACGGGCGTGGATTACATCTCCAGCGGGGCATTGACCAAGCACGTGCGCGCCATTGATCTGTCGCTGCGTTTGCAGATGGATGCGAACTGATCGCATCCAGGGCGGCATCTAAGAAACCTTCCCCTTGCGGTGCCGGGTGGGCGGCCACACACTCAGTTAATGGTTACCTTTCCCGATCTGTTCTGGCTGCTGCTTCTCGGGGGCGTCATTGGCGCCTGGCTGAAGCTGACACGCGCCCGCGAGGTCGCCGCACGTGAGGCGCAGGCCCTATGCCAGCGACATGGCCTGCAATTACTGGATCAGAGCGTGGGATTGCGCGGCATCCGGCTGCGCCGTTTCGGCGAATCGCGTCGACTGGAGCGCTGCTACGGCTTTGAAGTAAGCGTCGATGGGCAAACCCGCGAGCCCGCCCGCCTGTGGATGGCCGAAAACGTCATGACCGGCTTCAGCCTGCCAACGCATGACACGCGCGAACTGGCGTCCGTGGTCGCCACGCAGACCAACCTGCCGGGACACAACGAAAACAATGTGATTTCACTGGCAGAGCGACGGCAGTCTCGCCACTGATTGCGAGGTTTCGCTTCGCGAGAATCGCGGGCAATCCCGCGCCCACAAGAAGCAGGCAGCGGATTGTGGAAGTGAGCCTGCGAGCGAGCGACGGATGCTCGCCAGCAGCCTCAAGCAAGCACAGGCAGACAGCCGTTACTTCACAACCCGCAGATGCGGTGCACCGCGCTTCGGACGGTCGTCATCGCCGCCCGTCTCTGGCGTGTCGGGCGACTGCGATTCATCCGCCTCTTCGGTAGACTCCATCGCGCCAGCCGGCATGGGATCGTTCTCGTCTGCGGGAAACATCATGCCCTGCCCGTTCTCCTGCGCATAAAGCGCGAGCACGGCGGTAATGGGAATGTGGATCGACTGGCTCACACCCGAAAAGCGGGCCTGAAACGTGATGCGCTCGTTGCCCAGATCAAGGTTGCCCACGGCGCGCATGGCCAGATTCAGCACGACCTGGCCGTTCTTGACCACATGCGCAGGCACGCGAACGCCCGGCTGCGAGGCATCCACCAGCACGTACGGCGTGAGGCCGTTATCGCTGATCCAGTCGTAAATGGCCCGCAACAGGTAGGGGCGGTTGGAGGTCATACCCGCAGTGTCGTTCATATCCATGCTACCTGTCCTCGTCTTTCCCGCCGGTTGGTCGGGTGCACCCGTGCCCCGGCAGGGCAAGGCCTAAGAGGAGAGTGTATGCGAAGAGGCGGTATGGGAGCTATGTGACAGCGCTCAAGGCAGCGCAATATCCCGCATGGCCCGCTCATCGGCGGTCAGGCTGCGTGCAAACCCCTGGCTGTGAAACAGGCGCTCGCCGTAGTCGATCACGGGCTTGCCCTCTTTGCCCAGGTCCACACCCAGCCAGTTCAGCCGCCAGATCACCGGTGCCACCAGGCAGTCGATCAGGCTCATTTCCGGATTGAGGAAGAAACGGGATGCCTTGAACAGCGGCACCGACATCAGCAGATGTTCGCGCAGCCGCTTGCGTGCCGCGTCGGCAGGCTTGCCGCCCGCGCGGATCACGTCGATCTCCGGCAGCCAGTCGTGCTCGATGCGCCAGGAGCCCAGGCGAAGCCTTGCGCGCGACAGCGGATCAATCGGCATCAGCGGGGGGTGCGGATAGCGCTCATCGAGGTATTCGCAAATGACCGATGCGTCGTACAGCGTGAGATCGCGATCCACCAGCGTGGGCCGCGTGCCGTAGGGATTGAGGTCCAGCAGATCAGCAGGCAAGTCGTCGCCGGCCACCAGGATGCGGTCATACGTGACGCCCTTCGCGGCCAGCACCATCCTCGTGCGATGGCTTTGTACATCGTCAGCATTGGTGTACAGCGCAAGCGCCGTACGTGAGCGTGCATTCTGGACCATGGTGCAGATATCCCTCCCCAACCGGTCACATACGAAACGGGGCGGCTATGGGCCGCCCCGTCGTCTGTCAATGTACGTCTTTCCAGTACTCGTGCTTCAGCAGATACGCGAGGAAAGTGAAGCCCGCCAGAAACAGCAGCACCCACACACCTACGGATTGACGCTCAAGCGCCGCAGGCTCGGCCGCGTATTCCAGAAAGGCCGTGAGGTCGCGCGTGGCGCCTCGGAATTCTTCCGGAGTAAGCCGACCCGGCTGCGAAAGCTCCAGCTTCTCGATGGTGGCATCGTGACCGGGCGAGGCCTCCGAATGCACCGCCGTCTGCAAGCCCTGCAATTCCCACAATGGGTTGGGCATGGAGGCGTTCGGGAACACCGTGTTGTTCCAGCCCACCGGACGGGTCGGGTCCAGGTAGAACGAGTTGAGGTAGTTGTAGATCCAGTCCACGCCCTTGGCACGCGCTTCAAGAGAAAGATCCGGCGGCTCCTTGCCGAACCAGGTCTTTGCGCCTTCAGCGGGCATGTGCGAGATCACCGGCTCGCCGAACTTCGCCCCCGTGAAGTTGAGGTTGTTCATGACCTCGTCTTCGCTGAGGCCAAGGTCGCTGGCCATGCGCGAATAACGCACGTACTTCAGCGAGTGGCAGCCAACGCAGTAGTTGAAGAACAGCTTGGCGCCGCGCTGAAGCGATGCCTTGTCGCTGACATTGGTGCCGGCCGGAGCCAGCTCTTCACCACCTTCACTGGCCCACGCCGACAGGGAGCCGACCAGGAGGCCGAACGCGAGGGCGATAAGGGAAAAATACCGCTTAGTCATGCGTCGTCACCCGTTCCGGAACCGGCTTGGTCTTCTCAAAACCGAAGTGTGTGTACACCCACAGGAAGATAAAGAACCCGAAGTAACCCAGCACCATCACGCGACCGAAGGCATTTTCCCAGGTGGTCACGTCGGCATGAGGGAACCACTCGGGGATGACCTCGGCGGTGACACCGGCACCCACCAGACCCAGCGCAAGGAACGAGATGACCAGCACCGCCAGGGCGATGCGGAAACCAAGGCCGCGATAGCGCACCGAACGTACTTCACCGCGATCAATCCACGGCAGCAATGCCAGCAGCAGGATGGCGCCGAACATCCCCAGCACACCCCAGATGGCGGTACCGAAGAACGACGGAATCATGCGCAGGATCGCGTAGAACGGCGTGAAGTACCACGAAGGCTTGATGTGGCTGGGCGTGACCAGGTTGTTGGCCGGCGTGAAGTTGTCATGCTCCAGGAACCAGCCGCCAAACGTCGGTGCAAAGAAGATGATGAACGCGGCGATGATCAGGAAGAAGCCGACACCCACCAGATCCTTCACCGTGTAGTACGGGTGGAACGGAATGCCATCGGCCGGCGCATTGGCGTCCCAGCGATTGCCCTTCGGGCCGTGCTTCACGTCCACGCCGTCCGGGTTGTTCGAGCCCACCTCATGCAGCGCGGCGATGTGCAGCACCACAAGAAGGAGAAGCACGATCGGCAGCGCGATCACGTGCAATGCAAAGAAGCGGTTGAGCGTGGCATCGGCGGGCAGGAAGTCGCCCATGATCCATTCCACCAGCGAGTGGCCGATATAAGGAATGGTGCCGAACAGCGAAATGATGACCTTCGCGCCCCAGAAGGACATGTTGCCCCACGGCAGCACGTAGCCCATGAAGGCCTCGGCCATCAGCACGAGGAAGATCAGCATGCCCAGAATCCACACCAGCTCGCGTGGACGCTTGAACGACCCGTACATGATGCCGCGGAACATGTGCAGGAACACCACCACGAAGAACAGCGAAGCACCCGTGGAGTGCATGTAACGGATGAGCCAGCCCCACTCCACATCACGCATGATGTACTCGACCGAGTTGAACGCTTCCAGCGCACTCGTCTTGTAGTTCATCGTGAGGAAGATGCCGGTCACGATCTGGTTGACCAGAACCAGGATCGCCAGCGAGCCGAAGTAGTACCAGAGGTTGAAGTTCTTCGGCGCGTAGTATTCGGTCATGTGCGCGCGGTACAGGGGCATGAGCCCCGGCGCACGTTCGGTGAACCAGTTACCCAGACGCTCCATTGCCTTGGCCATCAGCCTGCCTCCTGCGGGTCGACGCCAATCTGGATATGGGTGTCGTCAACGAAGTGGTAAGGCGGCACCGGAAGATTCTTCGGTGCAGGCACGCCACTGAAGACGCGGCCGGCGATGTCATAACGCGACTTGTGGCAAGGGCAATAGAAGCCGCCCTTCCAGTTCGCGTCGAACGGCTCGGGCTTGATGTCAGGAACGAAGTCCGGCACGCAACCCAGATGAGTGCAAAGGCCAATCACCACCAGCCATTCGGGCTTGATGGAACGGGCTTCATTTTGCGCGTACTTCGGTTGCTGGTCGGGATCGGTCGACTTCGGATCGAGAAGCCGAGGTTCCAGCCCTTGCAGCTGGGCCAGCTGTTCTTTGGTGCGGTTGACTACGAAAACGGGCAGGCTTCGCCAGGCGAAAGTGACTTTTTGGCCGGCTTCGATAGCGCTGATGTCGACGGTGACGGGGGCTCCGGCGGCCTTGGCTCGCGCACTGGGTTCCCACGACTTGATAAACGGTACGACGGCTGCAACCACTCCAACCCCGCCAACCACTGCTGTGGTCGCGGTAAGGAAGCGGCGGCGGCCTTGATCGACGACTTCATTCGCCATCAGGCTCTCCGGAACTTATGCCATTGAGGTACGGAAGCACTCCCCTTCGCTACCGCTTTGCGAAATCGGCTACCGCAAAATCGCGTTAGTGTAGCGTCAGCCCCTGCACCGTACAATAAAACGCCACGTCGACCCAAATCGACCTCGACCCGTGCTGGTGCAGCGACTTGCGACCTGAGGATTTCCTGGCTTTCCCGATGAAATACGCCGCCCGCACGCTAGCCTTCGTTGCCCGCTTTGTCGTCCTTGGACTGGCCGTCGCCTTCATCGTCGGTCTCTTCTGGCCCGGCATTGGCTCGATGCTGCGTGCCCGGCTGTCGTTCCCGCATCCGGGCGCGGCCTCCACAGCGAAGGTCGCGCTCCCCGCGCCTGCGTCCTATGCCGAGGCCGTGGCCAAGGCCGCGCCCTCGGTCGTCAACATCTACGCCAACAAGCTGGTCACCGAGCAACCGCGCGAGCTCTACTCCGACCCCGTGCTGCAACGCATTTTCAGCGTACCCACGGGACCGGCGCGCACGCGCCGCCAGCAAAACCTCGGCTCGGGCGTCATCGTCAATGAAGATGGCTACGTGCTGACCAACAACCACGTCATCGCCAACGCCGACGACATCCAGGTGCTGCTCTACGATGGCCGCGTCGCCAAGGCCACCATCGTGGGCTCGGACGAAGAAACCGACCTTGCCGTGCTGCGGGTCGACGCGGGCAACCTGCCCGCCATTCCCATGTCCGAAGAAGGCGTCAAGCCGCGCGTAGGTGATGTGGTGCTGGCCATCGGCAATCCCTTCGGCATTGGCCAGACAGTGACCATGGGCATCGTCAGTGCCATCGGGCGCCAGCTCAACCTGTCCAGCCTTGAAAACTTCATCCAGACCGACGCCGCCATCAATTTCGGCAACTCCGGCGGCGCCCTGGTCAATGCCAACGGCGAACTGGTCGGCATCAATACATCGCTGATCGGACAGGCTGTAGGCGCAGAAGGCATTGGCTTCGCCATCCCGGTCAGCAGCGCACGCGAAGTGCTGGACCAGATCGTCCAGACCGGTCACGTCGTGCGCGGCTGGATCGGTGCCGACTACGGCGCCATCAGCATTTCAGCCGACAGCGGCCTGCCCTCGGCCGCGCGCGGCGTCGTCGTCAATGAGGTATCACCGGGCGGCCCGGCGGCGCGGGCGGGCATCCAGCCGCGCGACGTCCTGCTGAAGCTGGGGAACGAAGACATCCTTGACGCATCGGACCTGCGCCGACATGAGGCTGCGTTGAAGCCCGGCACCGAGATCACGGTATCGGGCCTTCGCAACGGCGCGCCGTTCTCAGAGAAGATCACGCCGGCACAGCGTCCGTCCACGCCGATGCAGCCACTGCAAAAGCTTCGCTAGACCCGCGCCGTCGAAAGGAGCGCCCGCCTGCACTCGCGACTCGCAAAGATCACGAGTGGCTGCTTTCTGACCAGCACAACGCAAGTACCCGCCGCGACAGGCTGTATTGAAGTTATCCACATGCTTATCCAGTGACTGTCCACACGCCCTGTGGATAACCCATCACGAAGGAGCGGGTGCCTGCTCGCGATGAGCAAGCCGCCCCACCGCGGTCAACGATTAAGCGCCCCCGCTGCGCAACGCCAACGGCACACCGACTCCCGAAGGCCGCGCAGCCTTGATCGAGTCGCCATAACGCTTGCGCAGTTGCCCCACGCGCTCGACGTAAACACGCGTCTCGTCGTAGGGAGGCACGCCGTTGTACTTCAGCACGGCGCCGGGCCCTGCGTTGTAAGCGGCAGCCGCCAGTCGCTCGTCGCCGTTGAAATTCTTCAGCAACATGGCGAGATAGCGTGCACCGCCACGGATGTTCTGATTGGCATCGAACGCATCCAGCACGCCCATGTCACGCGCCGTGCTGGGAATCAACTGCATCAGACCTTGCGCACCCTTCACCGACATGGCTCGCGGATTGAACGCGCTCTCGGCGTGGATGATGGCGCGCAACAGTGCCTCGTCCACACCAAACTCGCCGCTGGCCGAATGGATGACGTCACCATAGGCGGTGAGGTTCAACGCCACACTGTTCCAGTTGATGGGCGAATGCAGATCGCACGCAGCGCACGTGGCGATGTAGCTGAAGAGCATCGTGACTGCACGCCCCTTCGAGCCACCGGGCGGGACATTGGTGTATTCCACCCCGCCATCGGCACGGTCCACGCGATACACCGCGCCGCGCAACACCCGTGAGCCTTTGGCCACTGGCGTCGTGCCGTCGGCGACCTCCGGGATGGGTGCTGCGGAACCGGAGGTTTCCCTGTATTCCCACTGTCCCTTCGGAGTACGGGATTCCGCAGGCGCTGCCGGTAGCGACGATGGCGAGGCTGGCGAGGCTGGCGCCACCGCCGAGGTCTCCGCCGATGCACTGACACTTGCAAAGACCTGGGCGGGCGAAAGCTCCGGCGCTTTGGGGGCTGGCGTTTTCTTTGCCGGCCGCGCCGATACCGTGCCGCCGATCCGCTTGCAGTCCTTGTAGCCGTCGGTGTGACCGGTGAACACCGTCTCACCGCTGGCCCCCTCACACTTATATAGAGCCTCAGCCGACACAGGGCCGGCCAACGCCCCGAACAGCAGCGCGCAGCCCAGCGCAGCCCTCATGAGGGCCGGGCGTGATCGCGGGAAACAACAGGCGTTGTGGCCGGCGCTTTCCCCTGAACGTGCGGCGTGGACCATGGGCGCGAGTGTGCCCCAGCCCTACCCCGCTGCCAAGTGTTCCAGGTCGCAAAAACGAGCCCAAGTCATTGATTGACCGGGCCACCGGTGGCGGCAAAGGCCCGGCCAGCGTAAACTGCGCGGTTCGACGCATCCCACGCATTCCGGTATCTCGCCATGAGCGGCAAGCTTTTCATCAAGACCCACGGTTGCCAGATGAACGAGTACGACTCGGCCAAGATGGCCGACGTGCTCAAGGCATCGCACGGCCTGGAACTCACCCAGGACGAGGCGGAAGCCGATGTCATCCTGATCAACACCTGCTCCATCCGCGAGAAGGCCCAGGAAAAGGTCTTCAGTCAGTTGGGGCGCTGGAAGCAGCACAAGCGCGACGGCAAGCCCGTGCTCATCGGCGTGGGCGGCTGCGTCGCGTCGCAGGAGGGCGACTCGATCCTGAAGCGCGCCCCGCACGTGGACCTGGTGTTCGGCCCGCAGACCTTGCACCGCCTGCCCCAGATGATCGAAGCCAGCCGGGCCAGTGGCAAGGCACAGGTGGACATCAGCTTCCCGGAAATCGAGAAGTTCGACCGCCTGCCGGAGCCGCGCGCCGAAGGCCCCACCGCCTTTGTCTCCATCATGGAAGGCTGCTCGAAGTACTGCTCCTATTGCGTGGTGCCGTACACCCGTGGCGAGGAGATCAGCCGGCCGTTCGACGACGTGATCGTCGAGATCGCCCAGCTCGCCGAACAGGGCGTGCGCGAGGTCAATCTGCTGGGCCAGAACGTCAATGCGTATCGTGGCCCGATGCACGATGGCAGCATCGCCGACCTCGCCGTGCTGATCCACGCCATTGCCCAAATTGACGGCATCGGCCGCATCCGCTTCACGACGTCGCACCCGCTGGAGTTTTCCGACTCGCTGATCGAGGCGTACGCCAACGTGCCGCAGCTTGCCAACTACCTGCACCTGCCCGTGCAGGCCGGCTCTGATCGCATCCTCTCCGCAATGAAGCGTGGCTACACGGCGTTCGAGTTCAAGCAGCGCATCCGCAAGCTGCGCGCCGTGCGTCCGGACATCTGCATCTCGTCCGACTTCATCGTGGGCTTCCCCGGCGAAAGCGACGACGATTTCGAGAAGACCATGAAGCTGATCGCCGACGTCGGCTTTGATCAGAGCTTCTCCTTCATCTTCTCCTCGCGTCCCGGCACGCCGGCTGCCAACCTGCCCGATGACACGCCGGCCGAGGTCAAGCACGCGCGCCTCACGCGGCTGCAGGCGGCCATCAACGAAAACGCGCGCAAGATCAACGAAGCGATGGTCGGCTCCGTGCAGCGCGTGCTTGTCGAAAAGCCCAGCCGCAAAGACCCCAACGAAATGACCGGCCGCACCGAGAACATGCGCTACGTCAACTTCCCGGGCCACCCGCGGATGATCGGCCAGTTCGTGGACGTGGTCATCACCGAGGCGATGTCCAACTCGCTGCGTGGGCGCGTGCGCCTGGACAATGAGGTGCTGGCCCAGGCGTCATGACGCAGTACGCCTGCTTCGCCATGCACGCTCCGACCCCACCGACATCCATGTGATGCATAGATACCTATGACCAACGGTCTTTCGCAACGCGATTTCACCCTCGAACCCGAAGACAACGCCCGCCTGGCGAACCTCTGCGGCCCCTTCGATGAACACATCCGGCAGATCGAGCTGCGCCTCGGCCTGGAAATCGACCACCGCGGCAACCTGTTCCGCGTCATCGCCAGCGACGATGCCGCACGGGCGGGCGAGCGCGTGATCCGCAGCCTGTATGACGCCACGGAACACGAAGTCCTGACGGGCGCCATGGTCAATCTGCACCTGGCCGAGTCGGGCATCGACGCACTGGTGGAACAGGCGGCAGAGTCCGCGCAGGAAGTCACCATCAAGGTGAAACGCGGCGTCATCAAGGGACGTGGCCCCAATCAGGCCCGCTACCTGCACGCCATCACCACCCACGACATCAACTTTGGTGTGGGCCCGGCCGGCACGGGCAAAACGTACCTTGCCGTGGCCAGCGCCGTCGAAGCACTGGAAAACAACCGCGTGCAGCGTGTGCTGCTGGTGCGCCCCGCCGTCGAAGCGGGCGAGAAGCTCGGCTTCCTGCCGGGCGACCTCAGCCAGAAGATCGACCCGTACCTGCGTCCGCTGTACGACGCCCTGTACGAGATGATCGGCTTCGAGAAGGTAGCCAAGCTGATCGAGCGCAACGTCATCGAAATCGCCCCGCTGGCCTATATGCGCGGGCGCACCCTCAACGATTCCTACGTGATTCTGGACGAAGCCCAGAACACCACCGTGGAACAGATGAAGATGTTCCTGACGCGCATCGGCTTCGGCTCGGTGGCTGTCATCACGGGTGACGTCTCGCAGGTGGATCTGCCGCGCCACATCCGTTCGGGACTGCGCCACGCCATCGAGGTGTTGCGCGGCGTGGACGGCATCAGCTTTACCTTCTTCACCTCCCGCGACGTAGTCCGCCACCCGCTGGTTGCCAAGATCGTGCGCGCATACGAGGCGTTCGAGCAGAGCACCGAGGCGCATAAGTGAGCGAGTCGTTCGTTTCGGTAGGTTATGCCGTACCTCGCAAGGGCCTGCCGGCCGCCGCCAGCTTCCGCCGCTGGGTAGCGGCCGCGCTGGCCGGCGCACGTCGGCGCAAGCCGGCAGAACTGGCCATCCGGATCGTGGACGCCGAAGAAGGCCAGTCGCTGAACCTGCAATACCGGGGCCGCGACTACGCCACCAACGTCCTCTCCTTCCCGGCAGACCTCCCGCCCGGCCTCAACCTGCCGCTGATCGGCGATCTGGTGATCTGCGCGCCTGTAGTCAGCCGGGAAGCTGGCGAACAGGGCAAGCCCGAGGCCCATCACTGGGCCCACCTGACGGTGCACGGCGTCCTGCACCTGCTGGGCTACGACCACGAAGTGGAGGCGGAAGCAGACGCCATGGAGGCACTGGAGACGAAAATCCTGGCAGGCCTGGGCATCTCGAACCCTTACGAGGCCTGAACCCGCCCCTGAACCGTCATCCAAATTCCGCTAGACTGGTCCCCCGCCCGGTTTCGGGCAGCGCATCTAAGAGTAATGAACGAGGACCCTGGCAGTACCAGCGGCCCGACTCACCGTTCCTGGTGGGATCGACTGGGCCACATGTTTTCCGGCGAGCCCCGCAACCGCGATGAATTGATCGAGGAATTGCGCGCCGCCCAGGCCAACGGCCTGCTTTCCAAAGACACCCTGACCATGGTCGAGGGTGCCATCAAGGTGACCGAGCTCAGCGTCGACGATGTCATGGTGCCCCGTGCCCAGATCGTCATGCTCCCTGCCGACGCCCCCCTTCCCGTCATTCTCTCGATCGTTGTCGAATCCGGCCATTCGCGCTTCCCGGTGCATGGCGACGACAAGGACGAGATTCTCGGCATCCTGCTCGCCAAGGACATCCTGCGCTATTTCGGCCAGAGCGAAGGTTGCGACGTGCGCGCCCTGCTCCGTCCGGCCGTGCTCATTCCTGAGTCCATGCGCCTGAACGTGCTGCTGGCCGAGTTCCGGCTCACCCGCAACCACATGGCGCTGGTCGTCGATGAATACGGCGGCGTAGCCGGCCTCATCACCATTGAGGACGTGCTTGAGCAGATCGTCGGCGAAATCGACGACGAGCACGATGACGAAGAAGACCCGATCCTCGTGCACACGCTTGAGGACGGCGGCTTCTCGGTCAGCGCGCTGACGCCCATCGCAGACTTCAACGAACATGCAGGCGCGCAGTTCTCCGACGAGGAGTTCGACACCGTCGGCGGCATGATTACCTCCGAGTTCGGGCACCTGCCCGAGGCTGGCGAGGAAATCACCGTAGGCGATTTCGTCTTCCGCGTCACCGAAGCCGACGACCGTCGCGTGCAGCAGTTCCTCGTAACCCGCACCTCCGCCGAGGCGTAAGCGACCACTCCATGCGTCACTTCCTGATTGCACTATTGCTGCTGTGCCTTGTGCCAGCAGCCCGCGCCGGCATCGTGGATGCCCCCGCCGCCAACCTGGAAGTGTCGCTGCTGACCTACGGGCCGGGCGCCATCTATTGGGAGCGCTTCGGCCACGATGCCATCGAGGTGAAGGACACCGTCAGCGGAGAGGCGGTTGCCTTCAATTACGGTGTGTTCGACTT
This sequence comes from Luteibacter sp. Sphag1AF, assembly GCF_014192715.1. Lineage (GTDB taxonomy): Bacteria > Pseudomonadota > Gammaproteobacteria > Xanthomonadales > Rhodanobacteraceae > Luteibacter. The sequence goes on along the minus strand of NZ_JACHYH010000012.1, from coordinate 4,531 downwards.
CGACGAGTCAGGCTTCATCCTCAACTTTGCACGCGGCCGGATGAGCTACCGCATGGACGCCGAGCCCACGGCATCCGATGTGTCGTTCTACAGCGGAGAAGGTCGCAAGGTGACTCACCAGCGGCTCAATCTCAGCAACGAGCAGAAAGAAAAGCTGCGCCGTTTCCTCATCTGGAACATCCAGCCGGAGAACGCGCGCTACAACTACGACTACTACGCCGACAACTGCACGACCCGCGTGCGCGACGCATTGAACGATGCGCTCGACGGCGTGCTGGACACGCAGCTTCGCGCGCGCAGCGGGGGCATGACCTACCGCGAGCAGACCGCTCGCCTCATGAGCAACGCGCCCGCGCTCATGCTGGCAATGGACCTCGGCCTCGGCCCCTACGCGGACCAGCCCATGGACGCGTGGAAAGAAAGCTTCCTGCCGATGGTGCTGGAAAATGAAATCCGCACGATCACGCTGCCCAACGGCCAGCCCCTGGTCAGCGATGAAGCCACGCTTGCGCCCAATCGCCTGGAAGCGCCGCCCGAGCGGGCGCCCAACCTGATCTGGCCACTGCTCGCAGCTGGCCTGGTCATCGCGGCACTTCTGCTGATTCCGGCTTTCACACGTGCCCGTGCTGCCCGCGTGATCTTCGTGATCGCAGGCACGCTGTTCACGGTGTTCACTGGCCTGGCGGGTCTCATCATGATCCTGCTGTGGTCGGCCACCCTGCACCATTCGGCCTGGGCCAACGCCAACCTGCTGCTGTACCAACCACTGGCGCTCCTGCTTCTGCCCGCCATCTGGCGCATGCGTCGCGGTGACGGACACGTGGGCTCGTTCGCCCGCCGCGTGCTCATTGTGTGCGTGGGCGCGGCCATCGTCGGCCTCCTGGCGCATCTGATACCCGGTTTCCTTCAGCGCAACATGCCGTGGATCGCGTTCGCGTTGCCGGGCTGGATCGCCCTGTACATCGCGATGCGCCGCCAGCCGGACTGAACACGCGCACATTGCGATTGCCCTGTCACAAGGGCAGCGTCATCATGCGCGAATGGCCTATCCCTCTCCTCGTCCCGAAGCAGCACCCGCATCCGGCAACGGCATGGTCATCAACTGCGTGGCCTACCGCAATGACGGGCGGCGCATAGGTGATATCAGCCTTGATGCCATCAGCGATGTGCTGAAAGAGCCCGACACCTTTGTATGGGTCGGCCTTCACGAACCGGACGAACCCCTGCTGCTGAAGTTGCAGGAAGAGTTCGACCTTCACGATCTTGCGATTGAAGACGCGCAGCACGCACACCAGCGCACCAAGATCGAAGCCTACGGTGACTCGCTGTTCATCGTGGCGCAAACGGCTCAGCTGGTCGGGGGCAACATCGCGTTCGGCGAAACGCAGATCTTCGTGGGCCATCGCTACTTCGTGACCGTGCGCCACGGCGCATCGCTGTCGTACGCGCCCGCGCGCCGCACCTGCGAGCAGACCCCCGAGCTGCTGGCCATGGGCCCGAGCTACGCGCTGTACGCCGTACTCGACTTCATCGTGGACAACTTCCTGCCCATCGTGCGCGACTTCCGGCAGGAACTGCACGAGCTGGAAAACGACATCTTCGCGGAAACCTACAACCGCCAGACGATCAAGCGGCTTTACGACATGCAGCGCGAGCTGATGACGCTGCGCCTGGCCGTCGCGCCGCTGCAGGACATTGTGGCGCAGCTGGTCCGCCTGCATCCTCACCTGATCCACGATGAATTGCGCGCCTACTTCCGTGACATCTACGACCACGTGTTCCGTGTCAACGAATCCATCAGTGCCATGCGCGAAATGCTCGGCGCTGCCATCAGCGTCAACCTCGCGCTGGTGACCTTCGGCCAGAACGAAGTGATGAAGAAGCTGGCAGGCTGGGCCGCCATGCTGGCCGCACCGACATTGATCACCAGTTGGTACGGCATGAACTTCGTGCACATGCCCGAACTCGACAAGCCGTGGGCATATCCGGCCATTACGTGCGTCGTCGCCTGCATCGTTGGCGGAATTTTCCTCGCACTGAAACGGAACAAGTGGTTCTGATTGCCGAATTTGCCCCGCATTGCCCCGGATTCACTCAGAAAATTCTGAAAAATCGCCGAAAAATTTCCAACTGCGACTTTTTACCGATTTCAGCCCGAACAGCTTGATACGGTGCCGTCCAAGAACCGAATCCCCACGCCTGCACTGGCCGCATAGGCGCGCCGGTGAATGCAGGCGTCATTCGCCCCCTGGAGGCACTTGTGATCAAACGCGCTCACTGTATGGCAGCCGTGGCTGCCGCAACCCTTTCCCTGTCGTTTGCTACGTGGGCGGCCAAGCCTCTCGTGTCGCCGTCACCGCCCTCTCCGCTGTTGAACGACAGCGATCCGGTAGCACAGCAGGTTGATTCGTGGCCGTCCACGCGCAACATGACGCGCGTCGAAGTCAACATCGCCGCGCTGTCGGTGAAAAGCTCGCAGGTCCAGCTGAACCTGGACCCGCAGCAACACCTGGTCGCCGACCATCGCTCCAGCGAAGTCATGGCAGACGGCACGCTTGTGTGGATCGGCCATATCCGCGCCGGCGACCGGCGCCGCGCAGCCGGTCAATCGCTGACGCTGGACGACGTAGCCAATGAGGTAATCCTTGTTCGCAATGGAAACCTCCTGATGGGCAGCGTGCGCGTGGACGGCAAACCCTACGCCATCCAGCCGATGGAAAACGGCCACCACATCGTCTACAGCGTCGACACTTCGGCCCTTCCCCCGGAACATCCTGCGGGCGGCACACCGGTAGTTATCGGCAGAGCCCCCGCGACCACCAGCGAAGCCACCACGCAGGCAACCACCATCCGCGTGCTATTCGCGTTCGACCGCGACGCTGCGCACAACGACACCGAAGCCGGCATGACAGCCAACCTGATCGTCGCCCAGACCAACCAGGGCTACGCCAACAGCGGGATTGAACACCGCCTGGAACTGGCAGGCACCCGCCTCGTCGACTACACCGGCAGCGGCTCGTTGCTGGACGACCTTCGCGCCCTGACCAACCCGAACGACGGCAGCATCGACGACATACATGCCGCCCGCAACGCCACAGCGGCCGACATGGTCAGCATGGTCGTCAGCCGCGGCGACGCCTGCGGCATGGGCTGGCTGGGCGGACGCGAAAGCGACGCCTTCACCGTCGTGCACAACAGCTGTGCAACCAGTTCCTACAGCGCAGCCCACGAGCTGGGCCACAACCTCAGCGCCGACCACGACATCTCCAACGCGGGCGGCTCCCTCTACGCATGGGGCCACGGCCACACCAACCCCGCCGCACACGCCCGCACCGTCATGGCCTACGACTGCCCAGGCGGCGGCTGCACCCGCTACAACGTGTGGTCCAGCCCCGCGAACGTCATCAACGGAGCACCGGCAGGCGTGGCCGGGAGCAGTGAGAATGTGAGGGTGTTGAACGCCAGCGCAGTGCGCGTGGCTGGATATCGCTAAACCGCGAGGCTGCGCACTATGGCGGCATGATTCGTCGCACAGAAGCGTCGATTGCAGAGATTGCTGCAATCGACGCTTCTTTTAGGTGCAGCCCTGATTTTTCAGCAAGGCGTGAATGCATCATACGGCGGGCGTTTATCCGGATGGCCTTCTTTTCTTATCGAAGGCACCTTCAGCAATGCACCCAGCAAAAGCAGCCCCAAGGCTTAGCTTCAAGTCTGGATGATGCTCTCATAGAGCGGGACCAGAACATCCGTATTCGCATACCCCAATGTATAACCTGCACCCGGCATCTTCGCCACGAAGTTCCAATGACGCTTTTCAGTCCATGAAAGTACCTTCCCTCACGGACAGTCCCTTTATCAGTGCAACCACCGTGGCGCCGTAGCTCGGCGAAATAACGAAGAGCCGATACGTGCCATCGGCCACAGCCGCACGCAACTGTTCGAGCTCCTTGTTGCTCGTTCCGCCATGGTTGAGCGCAACCAGAAGATCATTCGGTATCTCGGGACTTGCCAATAACTCGCAGTCAAGAATGATGTTTCCCTCCGCAAACCCATCGACGTTAAAGCGCTTCACGCCCGAAAGTAGCACTGTGAAAGTTTCGCCGGACACACTTTCTACAAACAGCCTGACTTGGTCATCTTTGACCAGAAAGCCTCTAAGGAAACCGTCGTGCAATGGGGGAAGTGAAATGGTGGAATGGGTCATGGCGTTATGTTTACGTCACCTTGCTTGTTGAAAATACCGCCCTGCTGCCGCCTCGTAATCCCGGTTAACGTTGTCATTCAACCTGCTCTCAGCCTCGAAGTACTGCCCCAGTAACAACACCATTGATGCAAACCCGTCGCCCGGAACCGATAGCGTTTTCTGTTCCCGCCTCAACGAGGCTTGCGTCCGCTAGAAATTCAATGCGCACCCTTCCGACAGAGCGTCTGAAGCTTCTGAAGCGTCCTCGTTGGTTCGAGCCAGACGGAAGTAGAGTTTCCCATCCAAGGAGCTCTATATGAAGAAGTCGAAGTTCAGCGAAGAACAGAT
>NZ_JACHYH010000011.1 GCF_014192715.1 Luteibacter sp. Sphag1AF | reverse complement strand
GGAAAGCATGGAACGGGTGCAACAGATGGACGACATAGCCATGCAGCAGGCAATGGAACGGGACCTGGTCATGCAGCAGCAGATGGCCATGGAACACCGCGGGCCGGTAATGCGCCGCTAGCTCTGTTGCCAGCACCTGCGAAGCGCCACACAGATGCGCGCCGCGAACATGCAAAAAAAGACCGGCCCAATGAACTAACCCCCGGAGATTGGACGGGTGTCCAACTTCCGGGGGTCAGAGTTCAGAGAGGGCGTTTCTTCAACAGTGACGCTCAGGCATCAATTGCCGTAGTAACCGTCGTCGCGAACATAGCGCGTGGTGTAACCATCGTTGACGACGGTGCGGGTTTCATACACCCGACGTTCGACAACCACCGGTGCCGGCTGTTCATACACGACCGTTGCAGGGCGGCTGTAAACGACCGGCTGGTCGTAATACACCGTGCGCGGCGCCGTTGCGTTGGCAACGAGGCCGACCACCGCGCCCGCAATGATGGCGCCTGCGATCCAGCGACCTGCGCTGTCGTAATGGCCACCGCCACGATAGTAGCCGCCACCGCCGCGGTAATAACCACCGTGATAACCACCACCGTAACCGCCGCCCCAACCACCGCCCCTGCCGTGATCCCACGCGAAGGCGCTGGGTGCGAAAGCCATCAGGCCCGCGGCGGCAAGCGCGATGGTGGATTTGAGGAACTGACGTTTCATTTGAGGTGACCTCCGGCTGGTGGTGTTAGCGTCGCGCCAGCGCACTGAATAGCTACTTAAGGGTTTTTGCCCCACGGGTTCACATAGGGATGGCGCAACAGCCAGCACCCGTGGATGTCCGCCCGTCGCGTGAAGTCGAACGGGATGCTCGGGGCACTCCAGTTCTCAATAGAGAAATGGGGGTCCAGCGCTTCGTGATCAAGCTTGAAACGGCGGAAATTGTTTGAGAAAACAATGATGCCATCCGGAAGCAGCCGCTCCTTGCAGGCCATCAGCAGCTTCACGTGATCGCGCTGAACGTCAAAATCGTCAGCCCGCTTGGAGTTGGAGAAGGTCGGCGGATCGACGTAAATCAGGCCGTACATCATCGAGCGCTTCTGAATGAACTCCAACGCGTCTTCCTGAACAAGGCGATGGCGGCTGCCGGTGAAGTCGTTCAATGCCAGGTTTTTCGACGCCCAGTCCAGATAGGTGGCCGACAGATCGACGCTGGTGGTGTCGCGCGCACCGCCCGCTGCCGCGTACACGCTGGCCGTGGCGGTATAGGCAAACAGGTTCAGGAAGTGCTTGCCGGAGGCAAGTTCCCGGATCTTCGCGCGCACCAAGCGATGGTCGATGAACAGGCCGGTGTCGAGGTAGTCGGTAAGGTTCACGAGGAACTTCAGGCCACCCTCGGCAACCTCGATGAATTCGCCCTTCTGGTCGAACTGGCCGTACTTCGAACCACCCTTGCCGCGCTCGCGCGTCTTTACTGCCACGCGGTCGCGCGGGATGCCCAGCACGTCGCTGGCCACGCGCGCGATTTCACGCATGCGGGTACGTGCCACATCGACGGGCACATCGTCGGGTGCCTTGTATTCCTGGATGTGCAGCCAGTCGCCGTAGACGTCGATGGCAGCGGCGTATTCGGGCAGGTCCTGATCGTATGCGCGATAGCATTCGATGCCTTCGCGGGTCAGGCGCTTGCGCAGGTGACGCACGTTCTTTTCAAGACGGTTGCGCAGCATCTGCGCGCCTTCGGACAACGGCTTCAGTTCGCGTGCCGGTGCGTCGTGCGTGTTCAGTTCAAAGGTGAGCAGCGGCGTTTCCAGCGCGCCGTTGTACAACGCGTAACGTTTGTCCGGGCGCAGGCGCAGCGCACGACCCAGCTCTTCGTCACCGGCGAGCACGGCTGCGCGCCAGCCCTTGAAGCGGTCACGCAGCGTCTGCCCGAAATCGCGGTACAGCACCGGCAGTTCGGCGCGGTCGCCCAGGCGCTCGCCGTACGGCGGGTTGGTGATGACCAGGCCGCGCGGGGTTTCCGGCGGCGGCGCAATGTGCGCGGCATCGCGGCGATCCAGGTGCATGAAGCCGGACACGCCCGCCACCTGGGCATTGAGCTTGGCCGTCTGCACCATTTTCGGATCGGTGTCGCTGCCGAAGAACACCGGGCGCAGATTGCGCAGGCCTTCGTCCGCGCGCGCACGCGCTTCGTCGAACAGGCTGCGCCAGGTGATGATGTCGTGCTTGAGCCAGCCCAGGAAACCAAAGTATTCGCGGCGCAGGCCGGGCGCAACGTCGGCAACCATCAGCGCGCCTTCGATCAGCAGCGTGCCCGAGCCGCACATGGGATCGACCAGCGCGCCGCCTTCGGCGTAGATGGCCGGCCACTGGCCACGCATCAGCATGGCGGCAGCGAGGTTTTCCTTCAGCGGTGCTTCGCCCTGCACTTCACGCCAGCCGCGACGGTGCAGCGGCAGGCCGGACAGGTCCAGCGACAACGTGGCGCGATCGCGACGCAGGCGCAGGTTGATGCGCACGTCCGGCTCCTGCGGGTCCACGTCGGGACGGGCGCCACTGCGGTCGCGGAACTGATCGACCACGGCGTCCTTCACCTTCAGCGCGATGAACTGGCTGTGGGTGAGCTTGCTCTGCGCGGTGACGGCATCCACGGCGACGGTGCCATGGGCTGCAAGATGCTCGGACCAGTCGATGGACTGCACGCCTTCATACAGCGCTTCCGGATCACCCGCTTCAAATTCCGCCAGCGGCATGAGGATGCGGCTGGCCAGTCGCGACCACAGGCACGCGCGATACGCGGTCGCCAGTTCGCCCGAAAAATAAACGCCTGCCAGCGCCTCGCGGACGTCGCTGGCGCCCAGGGCCACCAGTTCGTCGCGCAGCAGATATTCCAGGCCTTTGGGGCACGTGGCGAAAAAAGCGGTCATGCGGTGTCTCCAGAGAGTGCCGCAAGAAAGACGCGGAACTGGGTTTCAATGAGGGGCAAGGTGGCGCTCAGACGATGGTCGTCGTCGAGCAGCAGCGCGGGCATGCCGGCGCCGCGGGCATAGGCGATGGCGGCGTCTGCCGGGCACACGTCGTCGGCATAGCCGTGGATGAGGAAGGACGGTACGCCCTGACGGGCCGAAAACGGACGCGCGTAACCCGGAATGGACGCCGGCAGCGCCAGCAGGAACACGCCGGCAACCGGCGCATCCAGCGAGGCCAGGCCGGAGACGAACGCGCCCATGCTCGATCCCACCAGCACCGGAGGCGTCGGCGAGGCCGCGATGGCCGCGCCCAGACGCTCAAGGCGGGGCGCGATGCAGCCGGCGTAGCCCAGGTGGTCGTCTTCCCGATAGTCGGGACGGGCGGTCGTCCAGCCGAGCGATTCGGCGACAGCGGCCAGCACGCTGACTTTGGTCGCGTCCGGGCCGCTGTCCGAGCCATGGGAAAGAATGATGTGGCCGCGCATGGCGGTCTCCGTACGCTTGATGACTGCGTATGGTAGCAACCCGGCCGCCTCCCCGCCCGGCCATGCGAAACTGGCCCGCATGAACGACATTCACGCCTGTCCCCTGCCCTACGAATCCCTGCTGCCCGTACGCCTGCCTGAACAGGTGGATCTGGTCGTCATCCACTGCACCGAACTGCCCGACCTGGCCACGGCGCGGGAATACGGTGAAAAGGCGCTCTACGACAGCGGCGTGGGCAACAGCGGCCATTACTACGTGGATCGCGACGGCACGCTGCTGTGCTATGTCGATCCGCTGCGCGTGGCCAACCATACGCGCGGCTTCAACCCGCGCTCCATCGGCATCGAACTGGTCAACACCGGCCGTTTCCCCGAGTGGTTCCGTTCGGACAACCAGGTAATGACCGAGCCCTATCCCGCCGCGCAGATCGACGCGTTGTGCGACCTGCTGGCCATCCTGCGTGAGCGCTTCCCCTCGTTGAAGCTGATTGCAGGCCATGAAGACCTGGATCTGGCCGTGGTGCCCGCCAGCGACGATCCTTCACAGAGCGTGCCTCGCAAGCGCGATCCGGGCCCGATGTTCCCGTGGGACGCCGTCACGAAACGCGTGCCACTGAAACGGTGGGCCGCCCCTTAGCTGCCGCTATACTCCAGACCCCTTCCAACGCATCTGCTTTCAAGGGCTATACGCATGTCGGACAACCACGTCGCCGAACTCGTCGACCTGCTCGAACTGGAACGACTGGAAGACAATCTCTTCCGGGGTCAGAGCCGGGACATCGGCACACGCTACGTGTTCGGAGGCCAGGTGCTTGGCCAGGCACTTTCGGCGGCGCAGCGCACGGTCGACCCGAAACGCGAAGCGCATTCGCTGCACGCCTATTTCCTGCGCGCAGGCGACATCAACGCCCCCATCGTCTACAGCGTGGAACGAACACGCGACGGCGGCACGTTCTCGGCACGCCGCGTGGTGGCCATCCAGCACGGCCAGCCCATCCTCAACGGATCGGTGTCGTTTCAGGAGCCCGAACAGGGTTTCGAGCACCAGTTGTCCATGCCCGAAGTGCCCGCTCCGGAAGACATCGAGCCGATGCATCCGCTGTCGGCGGAAAAGCTCGCTGCGCTGCCGGAAAAAATGCAGCGCTGGCTTGGCATTGATGGTCCGTTCGAGTTTCGCCACGTGTGGCCGCGCGATGAAATGAACCCGGCCAAGCGTCCGCCATATCAGCACATCTGGTTCCGGCTGACCGCGCCCATCAACGACGCGCAGGCCCTGCATCGTGCGCTGCTTGCGTACGCATCGGACTTCCACCTCATCGGCACGGCCACGCTGCCGCACGGCATCTCCTACCTCAGCCGCAACATGCAGATGGCCAGCCTGGATCACGCGCTGTGGTTCCACCGTCCGTTCCGCATCGACGAGTGGCTGCTGTATTCGTTCGACAGCCCCACCACGCAGGGTGCGCGTGGCCTGGCACGCGGCATGATCTACACGCGCGACGGTCGCCTGGTGGCGTCCACCGCGCAGGAAGGCCTGATCCGCATCCGGCCAGACTGAGCACCGGCCGCCTCGCGATGAGTATCGAACTGCGTCATCTTCGCTATTTCATCGCGGTGGCTGATGAGCTTCATTTCAGCCGCGCTGCCGAGCGGCTGGGCATGTCCCAGCCGCCACTCAGTCAGCAGATCCGCGACCTTGAACGGATGCTTGGCGTACGCCTGTTGCGCCGGACCAACCGGCGCGTGGAACTGACGGCCGCCGGGTCGGTGTATCTGGAAGCGGCGCGCGACATCGTCGCGCGCATGGAACAGGCCACCGATCTGGCCCGCCGTGCAGAGCGCGGCGAAGTGGGCGAACTGCGCGTCGCGTTCACGCGCTCCACGCCACTCACCGCGATGATTCCGCAGGCCATCCGCGCATTTCGCCAGGCCTTCCCTGCGGTGCATCTGGTGCTGGAAGAGCGCAATACGCTGCAACAGGTGGAAGCGTTGCTCGATGGCCGTCAGGAAGTGGGCATCCTCCGGCCCACGGAGCTGCCGGACACGCTGTTGTCCGAGCCGCTGTTCGCAGACCCGCTGGTCGTGGTGATCCGTGCGGATCATTCCCTGCTCGCCGATGCAACGCGCACCAGCCTGAACATGGCCGACCTTGCTGGCGAAGCGTTCGTGGTGTTTGCCAGTGCCGCAGGAACAGGCATTCGCCGGCAAGTGCTGGCGATGTGCCGGCACGCGGGCTTTGCGCCGCAAATCAGTCAGGAAGCGGGTGAAGCCTCGACCATCATCGGCCTGGTGGCGGCAGGTCTTGGCGTGGCGCTGCTGCCGTCGTCACTGCGCCACATCCACGTGGAAGGCGTGCGCTTCGTACCCATCGCATCATCCGATGCAGCCAGCGATGTGCAGGTGGTGCGTCGTCGTGACGATGCCTCACCACTGGTGCACCAGTTCATCCGTCTGTTGCTGGCCGAACGCTCCTGATCAACCCGGCAGGCGCCGCAGCTTCAGTGCAATGCCCAGTGCCAGCACGACCAGCGTGCCGACATACACGGCCACACCATGCCAGCCCCAGCGCGACCAAGCCAGACCACCCAGTGAACCGGCGACGCTGGAGCCCATGTAATAGGAAAACAGGTACAGCGACGAGGCTTGCGCCCGTGCCCGATCAGCCCGCTTGCCAACCCAGCTGCTCGCGATGGAGTGACCGCCGAAAAAGCCGAAGGTCAGCATGGCGATGCCCGCAATGATGGCCGGAAGCCACGCGCTCAAGGTCAGCGCCACGCCGCCAAGCATCAGTACGAAGGTGGTCCACAGCACGCGTCCGCGACCGAGCTTGCCGGCGAGCGTGCCCATCCATGTGGAACTGCCCACGCCGATGACGTAGACCATGAAGATCGCGCCGACGTGCGATTGGGTAAGACCGAATGGCGGTGCCAGCAGGCGATAGGCCACGTAGTTGTAGATGGTGACGAAGGCGCCCATCAGCAGGAAGCCTTCAGCGAACAGCCACGGCAGCCCCTTGTCGCGCCACAGTGATCCGAACGAACTGGCCAGTGCTTTCGGGCTGGCACGGCGAATCTGGAAGTGACGCGATGCCGGCAGGCCGCGCGCAACCAGCCACGCCGCAAGCAGACCCAGACCGCCGAGTACGCCGACTGCCACGCGCCAGGAGGCATGGTCGGCAGCGAATCCGGAAATGAGTCGGCCACCCATGCCGCCCAGCGCATTGCCGCCGATGTACAGGCCCATCGCGAATCCCAGCGACTCGGGATGAATTTCCTCGCTCACATAAGTCATGGCCACGGCTGGCAGGCCTGCCAGCGTGAGACCAAGCAGCGCGCGCAGCACCAGCAGGCTGCCCCAGGTGGGCGCCACGGCGGTCAGCAGCACGAGAATGGATGAGCCAAGCAACGAGGCCAGCATGATCGGCTTGCGGCCACGCACGTCGGAAATCGCGCCCGCGAAGAGCATCGCCATGGCGAGCACGCCTGTGGTGAAGGACAGCGACAGGCTGCTTGCCGCAGCGCTGACACCGAACACGCGCGAGAAATCGGGCATCAGCGGCTGCACGCAGTACATCAGGCCAAACGTCGCGAATCCCGCCGCGAACAGGGCCAGGTTGGTGCGGCGGAACGCCGGGGTGCCATGGCGGATGCGCAGGTCCTGCGCAACGGGGATCGGGCCGGAAGAGCCGTCCACTTGAGTGTCTCCGGGGTGGCACGGGAGGTGCCTTAAGGAGTACCAGCTTACGGCTGGGTTCCTTTGCGGTCGATATAGCCAGACGGATTCTTCGATATGTCTGGCGACTCAATCGCCAGCCGCCGATGCCCTCAGGGCGGAAGGATCAGCGGGTGACTTCGCCGCCCGTCGCGCCATCCCACACGATGGCCGCATCACGCTCTTCCGGAGTCAGCATCATCGCGTCGCGGGCGAAGGTCTGCCGGGTGGGGCCATCCTTCACCGCCAGCACGTGACCGCCATGGCGGGACAGTTCGTGCACGCCAGATGTGGACACCAGCGCCGCTGACCGCTCGTCATCCGTGGCCAGAAGAATCAGCAGGGTCTGCGAGTGCTCGGTATCCACAAACGTGACGCCACTGGTGGCACCCGAGGCGGCCAGTGATTTCGCATCCATGGGCACCGCCTTGACCCGTCCGGCCCAACGCGGCGGCCCCACGAAGCTGTAACCGGCCGCATCGTCGCGCCAGCGAAACGTTTTCATCGGCTCAGGCTCCGGTGCGCGGGTGCCATGCATGACGGGCGGCGGTGTGACCGCAGCACCCATGGACAGAGGAAGAAGCAGCAACCATGCGGGACTGAGCCATTTCATGTTTCGCGCTCCTGCGGCAATTCGGCAAACGAAGGGTACCGCGTTGGCGTGTGCGTTGCGTCAAGCGCCCCGGTCGGTGGCCGCTTCGTCAGCCACATGGGGGTCGGTGCTACTGTCGCGACCGCTCATCCATGCGAACAACACGATGCCGATCACGATGGCCACGGCACCCAGCGATGCCACCGGCCCCGGCAGCGCTTCATGGAGAAACACCAGCCCGATGATCGTGGCAAACAGCAGCTCGGCTGCCTGCATCGCTTCCACCGCAGCCAGCGCGGTGGGCTGACGCCCTACCATCGCGGTCGCGTGGAAGAAGAGCACCGTCGCCACCACACCCGAGGACAACGCCACGCCACCGGCCAGCAGAAGCTCCGTCCCCGTGGGCGGCCCGAGGGTCATCCACGTGACGATTGCCAGTACCAGCCACAGCGGCCAGCTGCACAGGGTCATGCCGAACACGCGCTGCACGGCACTCAACTGCGTGCCACTGCGCTCCAGGTGCAACATGATCATCCGGTTGCCCAACGGATAGGCGAACGCGGCGAACACCACCGCACCCACGGCCAGCCATGCATTCATGTCCAGCGATCCGTGCGCATGCCCCAGTTGCAGGGTGAGGACGCCCGCCACGATCAACGCACCCACGGCCAGCGTGCGCAAGGAAAGATGACCACGGTGGTCGCGATAGATCAGCGGCGCGAGCAATGGCCCGGCCAGCACCGTGGACTGGAAACTTCCCGCAATCAGCCAGGACGGCCCGCTGCTGGCCGCCCAGGTCAGCGGCACGCCAAACAGCACGAAACCCACACTGCTCCACAGGAACCAGGGACGCGGATGGCGCCGCAATTCGGCAGGAAACGCGCCCGCGCCACCCTGAAACGGCAGCACCAGAGCCAGCAACGGCAAGGTGATGAGATAGCGGCCAACCACAGCCCACTGCCAGTGGCCACCTGAACTCACCACCGCACGGTTGAGCACGTAGGTCAGGGTGAAAAACAGGGCGGACAGCAGCGCAAGCGCAACGGCCCTCAAGGCGGTGGAGCGCATCAGGCGTCCTTTCCTGGGCGAAGGGAGACCGATTGTGGCATGTGGATCGGCCCGTTTTCAGGCAGGCCGATGCAGATCACAGGGGTTGTGCGGCGTGCATCCCGCTTCAGAGGCTTGCCAGTCGCTCCACCACGCGACGGTAGTCTGCCGCAGACTCCGCTTCGCGTGGATGCGAGAAATCCCGCACGCGCCATTGCCCCGCGACCATCACGTCGCGCACCAGCGGCGTATTGCCGGCGAAGAGGAAGCTGTCCATCACGTCCGTGCCTTCGCGGGCCACCAGCAACGGCGAGGCATCGTCCAGCACCAGCAGATCGGCACGCGCGCCGTCCGTGATGGCGCCCAGCGCGAGCCCGCTGGCACGCGCCCCACCCGCCAGCGAGGCCTGCCACAGCGTGGCGCCCACGCTGTCACCCGCCTTGCGGGCGCTGATGTTGCGATGGCGCGTGGCCAGACGCTGGCCGTATTCCAGCCAGCGCAGCTCCTCCACCGGCGACACGGAGATATGCGAGTCCGACCCGATACCCAGGCAACCGCCGGCATCCAGGTAATCGGCCAGCGGGAACAGGCCGTCCCCGAGGTTGGCCTCGGTGGTGGGACACAGGCCAGCCACGGCCCCGCTTTTCGCCAGACGCTGGGTTTCGTGGCCCGTGAGGTGAGTGGCATGGACGAGGGTCCAGCGTTCGTCGACCTGGGCGTTATCCAGCAACCACGCCACGGGCGTGGTGCCCCGGATGGCCAGGCAATCCTGCACTTCGCCAATCTGCTCGGCGATATGGATATGCACGGGCATGTCGCGCGCCACGCTGGTAGCGAGCACCGCGCGCATGGCTTCCGGCGGCACCGCGCGCAGCGAATGCAGCGCAATGCCGATGTTCAGCATGGGGTTTTCCAGCGGCTTCAGTTGCTCAAGCAACGCCACGTACTGGCCCACATCGTGATGGAAACGCCGCTGCCGCTCGCCCAGCGGGCGCCCGTCGAAACCACCGGTCATGTACAACACGGGCAGCAGGGTGAGACCGATGCCGGCGTCTTTTGCCGCTTCAATCAACGCCAGCGACATGGCCGCAGGATTGGCGTAGCGCGCACCGTTGGGTGCGTGATGCAGGTAATGGAATTCGCAGACATGGGTGTACCCGGCCTTGAGCATCTCGATGTACAGCTGCGTGGCGATCACGCGAACATCGTCAGGCTCCAGCGCGGCGGCGAACGCATACATCGTTTCGCGCCATGTCCAGAAACTGTCATCGCCCGGCCCGCGCTGCTCGGCCAGACCCGCCATGGCCCGCTGGAAAGCGTGGGAATGGAGGTTGGGCATGCCGGGAACGATGAATCGTCCCGGCGTGTCGGCCGCCGTGCTTCTGGCAAAGCGCCCATCCACGATCCCGGGTGCCTGCGATGCCGGGCGCCAACCTCGGTCGTGCCAAATATTTCCGGCATGCAGTGGAGGGACGGACATGGACACTTCCTTCAGGACGAAAAGCCGATGGTAGTCCTCCGGGGCGCGGTCCAACCAGTCGCCATGCCCCAACCCGCTTACGAACCATCCATAATGAGCCCATGAACGCCGTCTACTCCGACCAGACCCCCAAGCTGCTCGTGCGCCAGGCGCGCCCGGCCGATGTCCCCCAACTCGTCGCCCTCACGGCGCGGGTTTACACGCCCGAGTGGGGACACTCGGCGGAAATGCTCCAGGGCCAGCAGACCCACTTCCCCGAAGGTCAGTTCGTGGTGGAGTACGAAGGCGTGATCGTCGGCTTCTGCGCCACGTTCCGCATCGCCGAGGCCGTGGCGCTGTCGCCACACACCTGGATGCAGATCACCGGCGGCGGCTTCGCCTCGCGCCACGATCCCAAGGGCGACTGGCTCTATGGCATGGAAGTGGTGGTGCATCCGGACTACCGGGGCATGCGCATCGGCCAGCGCCTGTACATGGCGCGCAAGCGACTTTGCACCGACCTGAAACTGCGCGGCATCGTCTTCGGTGGACGCATCCCGGGCCTGGCGCGCGCCATCCAGCGATACGGCAGCGCCGAAGCCTATGTGCAGGCGGTGGTCGAAGGCCGTCGCCGCGATCAGACGTTGAGCTTTCAATTGCGCAACGGGTTTGAAGTGATCGGACTGCTCCGCGAGTACGTGCCATCGGATCACGAATCACTGGGCTATGCCGCGCATCTGGTGTGGCGCAATCCACGCCTGCTGGATCAACCGGACGTGCCCAGGGTTTCGCAAAGCCATCGCCTGCCGGACTCGGTGCGCGTGGCGTCCGTGCAATATCAGCAGCGCCGCATTTCCTCGTTCGACGAGTTTGCCCGACAGGTCGAATACTTCGTGGACATCGCCGCCGATTACGACGCGGACTTCGTGGCGTTCCCGGAGCTGATCACGTTGCAGCTGCTGTCCATCGAAAACGCGGAACTGTCGCCGGTCGATTCGATCCGCCGCCTTTCCGAATACACCGATGAAGTGAAGGAGCTATTTCACCGGCTGGCCGTTCACTACAACATCAACATCATCGGCGGCTCGCATCCCACCCGCCAGCCGAATGGCGACATTCACAATGTCTGCTATGTCTGCCTGCGCGACGGCTCGGTGCACGAGCGTGAAAAGCTGCACCCCACACCCAGCGAACGCAACGTGTGGAATATCAGCGGCGGTGACTCGGCGGCCACCGTGCAAACCGACTGCGGCCCCATCGGCGTGATGATCTGCTACGACTCGGAGTTTCCCGAAGTGGCGCGCCACCTCACCGACCAGGGGGCATTGATTCTTTTCGTACCCTTCTGCACCGACGTGCGCGAGGGCTATCTGCGTGTGCGTTACTGTTCGCAGGCCCGTGCCATTGAAAACCAGTGCTACGTAGTGCTGTCGGGCAATGTGGGCAATCTGCCGGGCGTCAACAATTTCGACATCCAGTACGGACAGAGCTGCATCCTCACGCCCAGCGACTTCCCGTTCGCACGCGATGGCATCGCCGCCGATTCCACGCCCAATATCGAAACCGTGCTGTTTGCGGATCTTCGTCTGGAAAATCTGGCACGGGCGCGCAACTCCGGCGCCGTGCAGAATCTGAAGGACCGTCGTTTCGATCTGTACCAGGTGCGCTGGTCGCGCACACCCGAACCGCGATGAGTATCCCGCAGGAGACACCGCGAACCTCGGTGCGCGAGCGGGTCCGTCAGTTGGGACAGCACGAATGGCTGTCACCCGAGCAGTGGCGACGACGCCTCCTGTTCTGGGCCGGTGCCGTCGCCGTGGGCCTGGCAGCCGTGCTCTTCGCACGCGCGGCCGACTACGCCTTCAGCATCTTTCACGGCGTGGTTGAGCACAATCGCTTCTGGCCACTGCTGATCACGCCCGCGACATTCGCGCTGCTGTGCTGGCTGACGCAAGGCGCACTGAAAGCCACGCGTGGATCGGGCATTCCGCAGGCAATTGCGGCACTGAAGATCGAAGACGACGGATTCCGCTCACGCCTTCTGTCGCTGCGCGTGGCAGTGGGCAAGATGGCGCTCACGCTCGCTGCCCTGCTCGGCGGCGCGTCGGTCGGTCGCGAAGGGCCCACGGTGCACGTGGGTGCGGGCATCCTGTTTTCGCTGGGTCGCCGCTTCGGCTTTTCCGATGCGACCTCGGCCGGGCGGTTCATCCTGGCCGGGTCCGCCGCGGGCCTGGCGGCCGCCTTCAACACGCCGCTGGCAGGCGTGGTGTTCGCCATCGAGGAAATGTCGGGCACGTTCGAGCATCGCATGAGCGGCACGCTGCTGACTGCCGTGATCGTCGCGGGCGTCGTGTCGCTGGGCATCATGGGCAACTACGCCTACTTCGGCGACATCTCCGCGTCGTTGCCACTGGGCCGTGCATGGATCGCGGTGCTGCTGACCGGTGTACTCGGCGGCGCATTGGGCGGATTGTTCGCACGCGCCATCATTCCCGATGCACGGGGCTTTCGCGGATTCATCGGCCGCGTGCGGGCACGCCAGCCGGTGCTGTTTGCAGCGGCGTGCGGACTTGCCCTGGTGTTTCTCAGCCTGCTCAGTCAGCAGGGCCTGTATGGCACGGGCTACGCACAGGCACAGGACATCCTTCAGGGACATCCGGACACCGGCCCCGCGTTTGGCCTGCTGAAGTTTCTCGGCAACATCGCATCGTCATGGGCGGGCATTCCCGGCGGCATTTTTTCCCCTGCGCTGGCCGTGGGTGCGGGCCTGGGGGAAAACGTCGCCTCCCTGCTCCCCGGCTCCGATGCACCCGCCATCGTGCTGCTGGGCATGGCCGCCTATCTGACCGGCGTGACCCAGGCGCCGCTGACCGCGACCGTCATTTCCCTGGAACTGACCGCCAACCGGCAAATGGCGCTGCCGATCATGGCCGCCTGCCTGCTGGCGCGCGCCGTATCGTCACTGGTGTGTCGCGTCCCCGTATACAAGGCACTGGCGAATCACCTGATCGCCGCTTACGAACAAGAACAGACCCGGCAATCCGATGCCGGTGAGGCATCGAAGCCATGAGCACCGACAACCGCATGGATCACCTGCTGATCAACGCGAACCTCGCCACCATGACGGACAACGGCCGCCCTTACGGCACCGTGGAGAACGCCGCCATCGGCATGCGCGATGGCGTGGTTGCTTACGTGGGCGCCATGAGCGAGCTGTCCGCTGCACCGCATGACCTCGCCCATCGGGTCACCTCGCTGGACGGTGCATGGGTCACGCCAGGACTGATCGACTGCCACACGCACCTGGTCTTCGGTGGCGACCGCGCCACGGAGTTTGAGCAGCGGCTCGAAGGCGCCTCGTATGAGGACATCGCGCGACAGGGCGGCGGCATCGTATCCAGCGTGCGTGCCACGCGCACGGCAAGCGAAGACGAGCTGCTGAAACAATCGCTGCCGCGCGCCCGGGCGTTGCTGAGCGATGGCGTGACCACGCTGGAAATCAAATCGGGCTACGGACTGGAACCGGATGCCGAACGCCGCATGCTGCGCGTGGCGCGACGCATCGGGCGCCAGCTTGGCATCACCGTACGCACCACCTTTCTTGGTCTGCACGCGTTGCCACCGGAATACCGCGAGCGCCGCGACGACTACGTCAGCCTGGTGTGCGACACGATGCTGCCCGCCCTGGTGGAAGAAGAGCTGGTCGATGCGGTGGATGCCTTCTGCGAGAGCATCGGCTTCACCCCGGCAGAAACGCGCCGGCTGTTTGAACGCGCACGCGAACTGGGTGTGCCGGTGAAACTGCATGCCGAGCAGTTGTCCGACCTGAGTGGCGCGGCACTCGTGGCCGAGTTCGATGGCCTGTCTGCCGATCACATGGAATGGGCCAGCGAAGACGGCATCCGCGCGATGGCAGACAAAGGCACCGTTGCCGTGATGTTGCCGGGTGCCTACTACGCGTTGCGCGATACGCGCCCGCCTCCCATTGATGCCTTCCGTCGCCATGGTGTGCCCATGGCCGTGGCCAGCGATCTCAATCCAGGCACCTCGCCTGTGCTGTCGTTGCGTCTGGCCATGAGCATGGCCTGCACGCTGTTTCGCATGACCCCCGAAGAAGCACTGCGTGGCACCACCGTGCATGCTGCGCGGGCGCTGGGGCTGGATGATCGCGGCACGCTCGCACCTGGCAGTCGTGCCGATCTGGCCGTGTGGGACGTGCGCCACCCGGCGGAGTTGTCTTACTGGATCGGTGGTCAACTGTGTCGCGACACATGGGTTGCGGGCGAGAAGCGCTCAGCTACCTGATTCCGCAGTAAGACATCGCAACACGCGCCGGCAGAACGTGCCGGACGCGTGGCAAGCGAGCGAGAGCGACATGCTATAAAGACGCGCGGACATGGTTGGTCCGCCACCTGCACTCGCAGGCGCGCACAAGGAAGAGAAGCGATTGAAACACGCACCCTGCCCCCGTACTGGCCCCCGCATGCACGACGCCATGTGCGTCCGTTGGTGCGCCGCGCTGATGCTGGTGCTCTGCCTTGTGTCGGCATGTGCACCGCTTGCACGCAATTCGCCTACGCGGGCTGGCAACGCCATCCCTGTCAGGCACGTCACGAAAAAACACGCTGTGTCGCGAAAACCGCCGACACAGTTGCTTTCCATACTGTCGCTACCGCAGCAGGCCGCACTGGCCCGTGTGCATGTGCCCGCTGCGGTAGCGACGACGCCCGCCACGCCGTGGCTTCCGCTGTCACTGCCGCTGCCATCCACCCAGCCCGCTACCGCTTTCGTTGCGCCGGTTCACAACATCTCTGCACGTTCGACACTGAAGGGCTGGCATCTGTGGCTGGCAAGCCTGCTGGGCATGGATTTGCTGGCACTTATTTTCGTGATCCGGCAAACGCGAATGGATCGTGCGGATGCGTGTCGTGCCGCAGCCGCCCTCACAGCGCACGCACCGGCCGTCCCGGCAGAGCGTGCGGAACCGCTGCTATGGATCAGCCAGCCGATGCGCACCTGCGGCCCGGGCGTACCCGCACACGCCATGGATCTTACGGAAGATGGCTTCGCGCACGCCGCGTTTCTTCGATGGTTGCTTATTGGCGCGTCGGTCGGCGATCAGTCCGGGGCGGGGCTGAACGAGCCTGACGCTGTTGCGCCCGTGGTTCACGCGGGTGATGTCGTGGCAACCCGCGCGCCTCGCGAGCCCGTGCTGCCGGCGGCGGCTGCGTTGCGTCAGCAGTTCGCACAGATCATGCGGCTGTCGCAGCCGTCGCGCCTGCTCGCATTCCGCGCATTGCAGGAATCCCCTCCGGACAACACTCACCCCCAATGGCTGGATGTGTGGATCGACATCCTCACCGCATGGGCAGGTGACCTGCCTGCCCACGCCGCCCTCGCCCGTTATCTGCATGCCGCGCAGCTATGTACGCAACTTGCAGCCGTACCGCACTGGCGCGACGACGCGCAATGGCGTCATGCCATGCTGGCGAGGCGTTGTGCAGAACTGACTGAGCCACCCGACCGCGCGCGTCATCTCCATCTGGCAGGCGAATTGCTGGATGCGTTGTACCAGCGCAAACCGGATGCCTCGCTGGCGTGCGCCATTGCCGAAGTCGCCTGCGAGCGCGCCGCGCTGCTGCCGCCTGAGGAACTGGGCGATGTGTGTTCACACGCGCTCGTGCACGCCTTCATGGCGGAAGCCGATGACTCGCAAAAGGCCGGCGCATTGCGTTGCCGACTCACCGCGCAACGACTGCATGATGCCGTCAGCGAATCCGGTGCTGGCAGCGAGTTGGCGCTCCGGCTGGTCACCCAGCTCAAGGATGCTGCGCCGGATGACCCGGTCGCACTCATTCAGATGGCAGCCGTCTATCTCGATGACGACGACCTTGCTGCCGCCAGCCAGTGCTGCGAACAGGCGTGGCGCGTGTGCGGCGCGACACCTGAGATCCTGTCTGTCTGGCAGGCCATCTTCGCGCGCTGGAACACGCTTGCGCAGCAAGGCGCCATGTCCGCGCCCTCCGCCGATTCCGTGCGCCGCTATCGCGTCGCGCATGCTACCCGCACCGCCGTCCCGCCAAGGAAAGGAAGCACTTGCCATGAACATGACCCACCCGGCCACCGACGCCCCCTCACGCCTCTGGACGATGCGCTACGGCATCGCGTCAGCCATGCCGCTGGCTGACACCGTCGCACGTGCCATGCAGACCTACGGCGAGTGGGCCGAGCAGGAAGTGGAACTGCTGAGCGCGCTCGTCGATGAAGGCCACACAGTCGTCGAAGTGGGTGGAGACTATGCCGCACACACCATGTGGCTGGCCCGCGCTGTAGGCGATGGCGGGCGCGTGCACGTCACCGAACCGCGGCGCCTGCCCTTCCAGCAGCTTTGCGCCAACGTGGCGCTGAACGGCCTGGCCAACGTGCACACGCATCATGCGTGGCTGGGCCGCACCGCCGGACGGGCGGCACTGTCGTCGTTACCGTTGATGGACCCGACCTCAGGGGAAGCCATTCGCGTGGAATCGGTGGACGAACTCACCCCCGCCGCGCTACACCTGCTGAAAATCAACCTGGCGGGCGCGACGCTGGACGCCCTCGCGGGCGCGACAGAGACCATTCGTCGGCATCGCCCCATGATGTATGCCCGGCTGGGCGGGCTCAACGCATGCCAGGCCGAAGTACAGGCCATGAAGGAGATGGGCTACCGGGTGTGGTCGCATGCCCCGTATCTGTACAACCCGGGCAACCACGCGGGCCAGGCCACCAACCTGTTCCCGGGCATCGTTCAGCAGAATGTGGTGGCCGCGCCGGTCGAGAGCCGGTTTGAATTCGAGGATCGCTTCGAGCTGTGAGACGGGCCCGGGATGAACCAAAAAAAACCCCCGCAATGCGGGGGTCTTGTATCGCAACCGAACGAAAGAATCAGGCAGACTTCTTGCGCGGCGCAGCGGCCTTCTTCGCAGCAGGGGCGGCCTTGACGGCTGCCGGCTTGGCGACAACGCCAGTGACGACGTCGGTATGCGGACGAGCCTTGCCGTAGCTTGCGCGATAGATTTTGCCGCGGCGGGTCCTGCGATCACCCTTACCCATGGGGAACTCCTTGAATTCGTGAACGGATGGAACGGCCGGCCATCGTAACAGCGCCCGCGTAAAGCGCAAGGGATACGCTGTTCAGCGAACCCGGTGAGAACCGTCAGAACAGCCTTCCAGCTCGTCCTGGCAAGGGCCCGGGTCAAACTGAACGGTGGCGTGGCCCACGCCATAGCGGTCGTTAAGAAGCACCTTGATGGCCTGAAGCACCCGGGACTGGTCTGCCCCGTCTTCCAGCTCGGCATGCAGGGTGGCCATGCGGGAGCCGGCCGTGACCTGCCAGACGTGAACGTGGTGGACGCCCAGAATGGCCGTATCCGCCCCGCGGACAGCTTCCTCGACCTCTGCCAGCTCCACGCCGTCCGGCGTGCCTTCCAGGAGGATGTGGGAGGAACGGCGCAGCAGCATCCACGCGCTGCGCAGGATCAGCAGCGACACCAGCACCGACAGCACCGGATCGGCCCACAGCCAGCCCATCCAGCGCACGGCCAGCGCGGCAAGAATGGCGGCCACGGAGCCCAGAAGGTCGCCCAGCACATGAAGGCTGGCCCCGGCGATGTTCACGTCGTCCGGATCGTGATGATGCAGCGAACGCAGCACCACCACGTTTACCGCAAGACCCACCACGGCAACGATCAGCATGATGCCTGAGAGGATCGGCTGCGGATCGAACAGGCGCTGCACCGCCTCGTAAATGATGAATGCGACCAGTGCGAACTGGGTCAGCGCGTTGACGAAGCCCGCCAGCACCTCGATGCGGCCGTAGCCGTAGGTGCGCCGCGCGTCTGCCGGACGTGCGGCAAAACGGGCGCCAAAGAAGGCAAGAAGCAGCGCCAGCGAATCGACCAGCATGTGGCCTGCATCCGCAATCAGCGCCAGCGAGCCGGAAACGAAGCCGCCGCCCGCTTCCACCACCATCATCAGCGTGGTCAGCGCAAAGGCAAAAAGCAGCTTGCGTTCGCTGGAGGGCGCATCGCCGTGCGAATGGCCATGGGCGTGATCGTGCCCGTGGTCGTGTTTGTGCGACGCGTGGTCGTGAGAATGAGAGTGAGCCATGCGCGGAATGCTAGGGACTGAGGCCGCGGTTACACAATCACGGGTGCGCGCAATGCGGGCCGTGCAGGTGGCCTGCGTGCCCGCTGCGATCCACTTT
The DNA here is from genome assembly GCF_014192715.1 of Luteibacter sp. Sphag1AF. Classification (GTDB taxonomy): domain Bacteria; phylum Pseudomonadota; class Gammaproteobacteria; order Xanthomonadales; family Rhodanobacteraceae; genus Luteibacter. The sequence goes on along the minus strand of NZ_JACHYH010000011.1, from coordinate 63,368 downwards.
CAGATTGACGAAATGCGCGCTGGCCACCAGCAGCCCGCCACAGGTCACCAGCGCGCTGTGCACGAAGAGCGAGCCGCCATGCAGGAACGTGACGCCCAGCACCAGCAGCACCAGCCCCGGCACGGCCAGCATCAGCGGAAGACGACGGCGATGACGGCGATATCCGGATACCAGCGCGAAGGTGGCCAGCGTGCACGCGAAGCCCACGAACGTGGCCTCAAAGCGATGCGACGACAGGAATTCCAGGCCCAGCACGGGCAACAGCGCCAGTGCGAACGGCAGAGCGGCGCAATGAATCGCGCAGAGGAACGAAGCGGTGGCGCCCAGCCGGTCGGCAGCATGCCACCAGCGGCGCGGAGCTTGGATATCGTCGGATTCGGGCGTCATAGAGGTCGATAGGGTGACTAGTTGCACAGGCGGTGGCAAGCAATGTTACTTTATAACATTGCAAAACTGAACCATGGAGCACCGCCCCCGATGCGCAAGACCCTGCTAGCCCTGACCCTCGCCGCCACCTTCGCCCCGCTCCCGGCGCTGGCCACCGATACCACCGACGACGCCGTACAGGACACCTCGCCCGAAACCGGCCGCAAACACGCCCGTCACCTCGATGCCGTGGTGGTCACTGCTGTGCCGCTGGGCCAGAACGCTGACCAGATCGTAGCGCCCGTGGCCGTGCTCAGTGGGTCACAGCTGGATGACGTGAAAGGCGTATCGCTCGGCGAAACGGTCTCCAGCATTCCCGGTGTTCAGTCCAGCGCGCTTGGCACGGCGGTGGGTCGCCCCATCATTCGCGGCCTGGACGGCCCGCGCGTGTCGGTGCTTGAGAACGGCCTGTCGTCGCAGGACGTATCGAATGTGAGCCAGGACCACGCCGTCACGCTGGAACCATTTCTGGCTGACCAGATTGAAGTGCTGAAGGGTCCGTCCACCCTGCTCTACGGCTCGGGCGCCATCGGTGGCGTGGTGAACGTGGTCGACGGCCGCGTGCCCGAAAAGGCGCCCGCCAATGGGTTTGCCGGCCGCGCCGAATTGCGCAACGACAGCGTATCCGATGGCCAGACAGGCCTGTTCCGCGTGGATGCGGGCAACGACCAGTTCGCGATCCACGCCGACGGCATGCACCGCGACAATGGCGACTACGACATTCCTGGCGGCACGCTGGCCAACAGCGCGGTGAAGACAACGGCTGGTTCGCTCGGCGCGTCAGTGCTGGGCGACTGGGGCTATGTGGGCTTGTCCATCGCGCGCTTCATGGATCTTTACGGCAGCCCGGCGGAACCCGGTGACGCTGACGAAGGCGAAGCCCCCGTGCATATCAAGATGGCGCAGACCAACTACAACCTCAAAGGCGGTTTGCTTCAGCCCTTCGCAGGCATCGAGAAGATCGAGTTCAACCTCGGCCACAACAGCTACCAGCACGTGGAATACGAAGGCGATGAGCCGGGCACCACGTTCAAGACCAACAGCAATCAGGCGCGCATCATTGCCACGCACGCCCCTGTCGCCGGATGGGAAGGCGCGTTCGGCATTCAGACCCAGCATCGTCAGTTTGCTGCCGTTGGTGACGAGACATTTGTGCCGCCGACCACCACCAGGAGTGCCGGCATTTTCCTGACCGAGCAGCAGAATTTTGGTCCGGTGAAAATCGAGTGGGGCCTGCGTCGCGACAAGCAGACCGTGCAGCCCATTGACGGCGCGAAGCGTACCTTCAACCCGAACAGCCTTTCCGGTGGCGTGTCGTGGCGTTTCACCGACAACTGGCATCTGAGCCTCAACCTCGATCACGCCGAACGCGCACCGTCGGAAGAGGAACTGTTCTCCAATGGCCCGCATGCCGCGTCGGCCACGTACGAAATCGGCGACGCGAAACTGGGCAAGGAAAGCTCCAATCAGGCGGAGCTTGGCTTGCATTTCCATGGCGACATCGTGGAAGGCAAGGTGGCGATTTACTACAACCGGTACAAGGATTTCATCTACCTCGCCGACACCGGCACGATGGAAGACAACCTGCCAGTGCGCAACTGGGCGCGGAACGATGCAACGTTCCGCGGTGCGGAAGCGGAAGCCACCTTCCATCTGGCCAGGGGCAACAGCGGCCATTGGGACTTGCGTGCTTTTGGCGACACCGTGCGTGCCACGCTGGACAACGGCGGCGGCAACGTGCCGCGCATTCCGTCAGGCCGCGTGGGCGCACAATTGCGCTGGAACAATTCCGATGTGCGCGCCAGCATCGGTGCCGTGCGCTACTTCAAACAGGACAAGGTCGCCGCGTTTGAAACCGACACGGCCGGATACACCCTGGTCAATGCCCATGTGGCGTGGACGTTCGTCAACAACGATCGCACGCAATGGGAAGCCTTCGTGGATGGCAACAACCTCACCAACCAGACAGCGCGCCCGGCCACGTCCCTGTTCAAAGACGTAGCCCCCCTCCCGGGCCGCAATGTGTCTGTTGGTGTGCGCGCGTTCTTCTGACCGCGCATCCACGGAGCCGTCACTCATCCCGACTTCCCCCGGGGTGAGTGGCGGTTTTTTTTCGCCTGGGTGGAAAGCGAGCTTGCTCCCACCGGAACGCCAGGAACGGCGATCAGGCTTCGCGGCAGTTCTTGCACACGCCGTGAACTTCCAGCGTCTGGGCCTGCGGGCGGAAGCCAAAGGCCTTGGCCTGGGCTTCGATCAGTTCAGCCACGCGCTCGTCGCACACTTCCTGGGCGCACGAACACACGTCGCAGATGAGGAACGGCACCTGATGGGATTCTGCCGGGTGATGGCAGGACACATAGGAGTTGATGGATTCCAGCTTGTGGATGAAGCCATTCTCCAGCAGGAAATCCAGCGCCCGATACACCGTGGGCGGCGCCGCATTGCCGTGCGTTTCGCGCAGGCGGTCCAGCAGATCGTACGCCTTGACCGGCTTGCCGGCGGCGGCCACCAGTTGCAACACCTCGCGACGCAACGGCGTCAGGCGGAGACCACGCTCGGTACTGGCATGCTCCACCGCACGAACGAAGCTGCGGGCGTCGTCATGGTGATGATGGGAATGCGCTGGCGGGTTGGACTGGGTGGTCACGGGCAATACCTCGGGGAGGCCTCGAGCATACCATCGGGGCGCGTCAGCGCTTTTTCGAGGGCCCTGCCGGTGGCAAAGGAGGGGGCAACGCGGGTTTTCGCCGCGCGGGAAGGAACGGCATGATCCAGCCGAACGGCCCGAGGATGATGGCCCAGACGACGCCAGTCATGAGACGCCCCCGCCACCAGCCCAGCAATGCCCCCACCACGATGAAGAACACCGACCAGGCCACGAGGGCGCCCCACGGCACCAGCGCCATCAGGCGCCCGAACATGATGCCGAAGGCGGCCGGATCGGCGGGGTCCACGCCCTGCATGACCTTGTCGAGAAGGTCACCCAAGGACATGGACTCCGGGCCGGCGCATTCCCGGCGAATCAGCCGCGGGCGCGGGCCAGCGCGTCGTCGATGCGCGCAAGCGCACCGTCACGGCCAGCCAGGTAAATGGTGTGTTCGATGGAGGGCGAAATCTGGGTGCCCGTCATCGCCACGCGCAGCGGCGCCGCGACCTTGCCCATGCCCAGTTCCAGCGCCGCAGCCACCTGCTCCACCACGCCGTGAATCGCCACCGGCGTCCACTCGGCCAGTGCGGCCAGACGCGTCTTCGCATCCTCCAGCGCCGCCGGGGCGGTGTCGGTCTTCAGGTGCTTCTCGATGGCCTTCTCGTCCCACTCGCTGATGGGGGCGTACCACGTGCGGGCACGCTCGGCCATTTCCTTCAGCGTCTGCACGCGGTCACGCAGCGCGACGATGACATCAGCCGGGGCCGGGCCCTGGTCCGGGTCGATGCCGATGCGACGCAGGTGCCATTCAAATTCGGCGGCCAGTTCCAGCGGATCGTCGTTCTTGAGGTAATGCTGGTTGAGCCACGAGAGCTTGGCCACATCAAAGCGCGATGCCGCCTTGTTCACGTCGCTGACGTCGAACAGCGTGTTCATTTCAGCGACGGAGAAGATCTCCTGGTCGCCGTGCGACCAGCCCAGGCGAACCAGATAATTGAGCAGCGCGTGCGGCAGGAAGCCGTCGTCGCGATACTGCATGACGCTGACCGCGCCGTGGCGCTTGGACAGCTTCTGGCCATCGGGACCCAGGATCATCGGCAGGTGCGCGAACTCGGGCACGGGTGCGCCAAGTGCGTGGTAGATGTTGATCTGGCGCGGCGTGTTGTTGACGTGGTCATCGCCACGGATCACTTCGGTGATGCCCATGTCGATGTCGTCCACCACAACGGCGAAGTTGTAGGTGGGGAAGCCATCGGAGCGGAAGATCACCAGGTCGTCCAGCTCTTCGTTGGACCACTCGATGCGACCCTTCACCTTGTCGTCGAACACGACACTTCCGCCCACCGGGTTCTTGAAGCGGATCACGCGGTTGGGGTCGTCGCGGTACGGCTCGTTGCGATCGCGGTAGTAGCCGTTGTAGCGCGGCTTTACACCCCTGGCCATGGCGTCGTTGCGCATGGCCTCGATCTCTTCCTTGCTCTCGTAGGCGTAATACGCCTTGCCTTCGCGCAGCAGACGATCCGCCACCTCGCGGTAACGATCCATGCGCAGCGTCTGGTAGAACGGGCCTTCGTCGTGACGCAGGCCGAGCCAGTTCATGCCATCCAGAATCGCCTGCACGGCTTCCTGGGTGGAGCGCTCCTGATCCGTGTCCTCGATGCGCAGCACGAAGGTGCCGCCACGGCGACGGGCCTCCAGCCAGCAGTACAGCGCGGTACGGGCACCGCCAATATGGAGGTAGCCGGTGGGACTGGGGGCAAAGCGGGTACGGACGGTCATCGGAAGGTATCTGGCACAGACGAAAGCGCGATTTTACCCGAAGCGGAGGGATGAACCCCAGCCGCAACCGTCATCTTGCCGTCATGCGCCGATCACCCGGGCGACATGGGCCGGGCTCAGCATGCTCCTGAGCCCCCGCCAACAGGCACCGCCATGCGCATCGGCATCGTCAGTGAAACCTACCCGCCGGAGGTCAACGGCGTGGCGCTGACCGTTCGGGCACTGGCTCAGGGCATGGCCCGTCGTGGACATACCGTCGACCTGGTCCGCCCTTATCGCGCCGAGCGCGATACGGCCCCGGAGGCTTCCATCGAAACCCTGGATGCCACGGGCGTCAGCCTGCCCCGCTATTCGGGCCTGCGTTTCGGCCTTCCCGCCCGCTTCACGCTGGAACGCCGCTGGCGCGAGGTTCGCCCCGACGCGATCTATGTGGCCACCGAAGGCCCGCTCGGCTGGAGCGCGGTCAGTGCCGCCCGGCGCCTGGGCATTCCGGTCTCCACCGGCTTCCACACGCGCTTTGACACCTACGCCGACCACTACGGCATCGGCCTGCTGACGCCGCTGGTGCGTGGCTACCTGGCCCGCTTTCACCGTCGTAGCGGATCGACCCTGGTGCCAACCAACGCACTGGCCGACGAACTGGCGAGCATGGGCGTGCACAACGTGCGCCTGCTGCGTCGTGCCGTGGACACGCGCCAGTTTCATCCGTCGCGACGGGATGCCTCGCTGCGCGCGCAATGGGGCGTGGACGAGGACACGCCGGTCGTGCTGTACGTCGGACGCATCGCGCCTGAAAAGAATCTGCCGCTGGCCGTGGCTGCATTCCGCGCCCTGCAGCGTCGCGTGCCCGACGCACGCTACGTGTGGGTGGGTGACGGCCCGGCGCGTGCCGCACTGGCCGAGGCCAATCCCGATTTCATCTTTACCGGTGTGCAGCGCGGTGACGTGCTGGCCGCCACCTATGCAAGCGCCGACCTCTTCGTTTTTCCCAGCCTGAGCGAAACCTTCGGCAACGTGCTGCTGGAAGCCATGGCTTCCGGTTTGCCGGTGGTGGCATACAGCGAGGGCGCGGCGCGAGAACACATCCACAACGGCCAGAACGGCATCCGCGTGGTGCCGGGAAACGAGGCCGGATTCATTGAACGAAGCGCGGCTTTGGGTGCCGACATTCCGACCCGACGCACCATGGGAACCGCCGCGTGCATCAGCGTGTCATCGCTTTCGCCCGACGTCGTGATCGCCGACTTTGAAGGTCTCCTGCGCTCGCTTGCCGAGGAAACACGCCATGAACGTCCTGCCGCCATCGTCGCCTAAAATCACGCTCGACCGCCGCATGTGCGTCGCTGCCAATCGCTGGGGCGCACGCCGCGCGGTTGGCCTGTTCTTCGGTATCGTCAGCCGCCTGGGTGATGGCGTGTTCTGGTATGCACTGATGAGCGTGATCGCCATCGTGGGCGGCTGGCATGGCGCCATCGCCGCAGCGCACATGGCTCTGACCGGGCTCACGGCACTGATGCTTTATCGCCTGCTGAAGCGCTGGACGCGTCGCCCGCGTCCGTTCCGCACCTGTCCGGGCGTGATCGCGCATGTGCCGCCGCTGGATGAATTCAGCTTCCCGTCGGGTCACACGTTGCAGGCGGTGTCGTTCACCGTGGTGGCGCTGGCGTACTTTCCGATGCTGGCACCGCTGCTGATCGGCTTCACGGCGCTGGTGGCCGCGTCACGTGTAGTGCTGGGCCTGCACTACCCCAGCGACGTGCTCGCGGCCATTGCCATCGGTTGCGGTCTGGGCAGCGCGTCGGTGTGGCTGGGCCACACCATCGCCTGATTCATACGCGCGGCATCACGCCGCGCGCGGTGCCTTCGACAGCACGCCGAGCATGGCGCCCAGCTTGTCGCGCATTTCGCGACGGTCCACGATGACGTCCACGGCACCGTGGTCCACCAGGAACTCCGAACGCTGGAAGCCTTCGGGCAGCGTTTCGCGCACGGTCTGCTCGATGACGCGGGGACCGGCAAAACCTATCAGCGCCTTCGGCTCCGCAACATTGACGTCGCCCAGCATGCCAAGGCTTGCCGACACGCCGCCCGTGGTCGGATACGTAAGCACCGAGATGTACGGAACGCCAGCATCACGCATGCGTGCAAGTGCTGCCGACGTCTTGGCCATCTGCATCAGCGAGAACAGGCCTTCCTGCATGCGCGCGCCACCCGTGGCTGCGAAGCACACCAGGCCGCTGCGCTCAGCCAGCGCCAGTTCGGCCGCACGGGCAAACTTCTCGCCCACCACCGACCCCATGGAACCACCCATGAAGGCATATTCAAACGCGACCGCCACGAGCGGACGATCAAGCAGCTTGCCGGACATGGCCAGCAGCGCGTCTTTTTCGCCCGTGGACTTCTGCGCCGCGATGATGCGGTCCTTGTACTTTTTCTGATCCTTGAACTTCAGCGCATCCACCGGCTCAAGCTTCGGCCAGAGTTCGGTGGTGCTGCCTTCGTCAAAGAAGGCCGACAGGCGCGCACGCGCGCCAATGGCGTGGTGATGACCGCACTTCGGGCACACCATCAACGACTTTTCGAGTTCCGGGCGATACAGCACGGTGCCGCAACCCGCGCACTTTTCCCAGACACCTTCGGGCACCTTGCCCTTGCCGCCGGTCGCGCTTTGCGCGCGGGTCTTCGGCGTCATGATTTTCTGCAACCAATTCATACCATCCCTCCAGTATTAACCCGGCTCAACCCTTGCGCGCATCGAGCGCGGCCCGGATCGGCGCGAGAAAGTCGTGTGCACGCGTGGCGGCATCGTCGACCGAAGTGGCCTCGGCAAGGCGCTCGACCAACGCGCTTCCGATAACCACCGCGTCGGCGAACGCGGCGATTGCCACGGCGCTGCCCGCATTGCGAACGCCGAAACCGACAGCGACCGGAGCGCTCGATGCCGTGCGAATGGCGGCCACGCGGGCTGCGATGTCGTCGGTGCTGAGCTGGGCACTGCCGGTAATGCCGGCAAAGGACACATAGTACAGGAATCCTGATGATGCCTTGCAGAGCCGCTCCATACGCGCGGGTGCGGTGGTGGGCGATGCGAGAAGGATCTGATCGAGGCCCGCAGCACGCAGCGGCTCAAGCACATGAGCCTCTTCGATGGGGCAATCCACGAGCAGCACGCCGTCCACGCCCGCAGCTACGGCGTCGGTGGCGAAGCGTTCGTAACCGTACATTTCCAGCGGGTTGAGATAGCCCATCAGCACGATGGGCGTATCCGCATCGGTCTGCCGGAATTCGGCCACCCATCCAAGCACGGTCTTCAAGCCCACACCGCGCGCAATGGCGCGTTCGCTGGCGTGCTGGATCACCGGGCCGTCGGCCATGGGATCGGAAAACGGCACCCCCAGTTCGATGACATCTGCACCGCCTGCGACCAGCGCATGCAGCATCGGCACCACAGCTTCGGGCAGCGGATCGCCTGCCGTCACAAACGGAATGAGGCCCGTACGGCCGGCTGCTTTCAGCTCGGCAAATCGACGTTCAAAACGGGTCTTCACAGTTCGATACCTTCACGCGCGGCGATGGTGTGGACGTCTTTATCGCCACGACCGGAAAGGTTGGCGAGCACCAGCGCATCGGCCGGCAATTCACGCGCGAGCTTCATCGCCTGCGCGATGGCGTGGCTGGATTCCAGTGCGGCCAGAATGCCTTCGGTGCGCGCAAGCAGATGGAAGGCTTCCAGAGCTTCGTCGTCGGTGATGCCAACGTATTCCGCACGACCCGCATCTTTCAGGAACGCATGCTCCGGACCCACACCCGGATAGTCGAGCCCCGCCGATACCGAATGGGTTTCGGTGATCTGACCGTTTTCGTCACTGAGCACATAGGTGCGGTTGCCGTGCAGCACACCCGGCTTGCCCGCTGCGAGCGACGCGGCATGACGGCCGGTTTCAATACCCTCGCCTGCCGCTTCCGCACCCACGATGCGCACGCTGGCATCGTTGAGGAATGCGTGGAACAGACCGATGGCATTGGAACCACCGCCAACACATGCGGTGATGGCGTCAGGCAGACGTCCATACTGCTCAAGCATCTGCTGGCGTGCTTCGCGGCCGACAATGGCATTGAAGTCGCGCACCATCTGCGGATACGGGTGCGGGCCGGCGACGGTGCCGATGATGTAGAAGGTGTCGGCCACGTTGGTGACCCAGTCGCGCATCGCTTCGTTGAGCGCGTCCTTGAGCGTCTTGGAGCCGGAGGTGACCGGAATCACTTCCGCGCCCAGCAGCTTCATGCGATAGACGTTGATCTTCTGGCGCTCGATATCCACGGCGCCCATGTACACGACGCACTTCAGACCCATGCGTGCTGCAACGGTGGCGCTGGCCACGCCGTGCTGGCCCGCGCCGGTCTCGGCGATGATCCGCGTTTTACCCATGTGCCGGGCAACCAGTGCCTGGCCGACGGTGTTGTTGATCTTGTGCGCGCCGGTGTGATTGAGGTCTTCGCGCTTGAGCAGGATCTTCGCGCCGCCCACGTGCCGGGACAGGCGCTCTGCGTGATAGATGGGGCTCGGGCGACCCACGTAGTACTTCAGGTCACGATCCAGTTCGGCGATGAACGACGGATCGTTGCGCAGGCGATTGTAAGCCTCGGTGAGTTCGGCCAGAGGCTCCATGAGCGTCTCTGCTACATACACGCCACCGAAGTCGCCGAAGCGGCCATGCGCATCGGGGTAGGCGTGGAAATCCGCGATCTTGGTCATGCCTTGCGTTACCTGTGGTGGCTTTGGGCGTCAGCGGTGGGCGGACGCCTGGTGTACGGCGGAAATGAAGCGTTCCATCTTAGCCTCATCCTTGATGCCCGGCGATGTCTCGATCCCGCTTGAGACGTCCACGGCATAAGGCCTGGCGATGGCAATCGCCTCTGCAACGTTGTGTTCGGTAAGGCCTCCGGCCAGCAGCAGCGGCTGGGTCAGGCCGGCGGGCATCAGCGACCAGTCGAAACGATGGCCACTGCCACCCATCTGCCCCAGGCCATGCCCGTCCAGCAGCAGGCCGGATGCGCCCGGATACTGATGCAGGCGCGCCAGCGCCGGCTCGCCCTCGCCCATGGCGATGGCCTTGAGGTAGCGCAGGCCAAACGCCGCGCACGCCTCGTCGGTTTCTTCGCCATGGAACTGGAGCATGTCCGGCTTCACGACCTCGATGACCTCGCGCACCCAGGCCTCATCGTCATCCATCATCAGCGCGACCACGCTCACAAACGGGGGCACCATCGCGCGGATACGCGCGGCAGCGGCCGGTTCGATGAAACGCTTGCTGCGGCGGGTGAACACAAAGCCGATGGCATCGGCGCCGAGCTCAGCGGCGCGTTGCGCGTCTTCAGCACGGGTGATGCCACAGCACTTAATGCGGGTTCTCATAGCGTGACCTCGGCCGGAAGGCCCCAGTGCGCCTCGTAACGCGGACCAAGGAAAGTCAGACCCTCGGCCGGTGCGGTTGCGCCCGCGACTTCGCGATTGCGCCCTTCCAGCAGTTCGCCCATCCAGCCAAGCGACTGCTCGCCACGACCGATGACCAGCAGCGACCCCACAATGTTGCGGACCATGTGGTGCAGGAAGGCATTGGCCTGAATCTCCACGACCACGTGGCGGTCTTCTCGCAGCACGCGAATCGAGTGCACATTGCGGCGCGCATGCGCGGCCTGGCACTGGATGGCGCGGAACGCGGAAAAGTCGTGTTCGCCGATGAGAGCCTGGGCCGCTTCATGCATCGCGTCGGTATCCAGCGCGCGACGCTCCCACGCCACGAAGCGGGCGTCCAGCGCAGGGCGGACCATGCGCGGCAGGATGCGATAACGGTACTGGCGTGCGCGGGCCGAGAAGCGTGCGTGGAAGTCGTCGGCCACCGGCTGCGCCCAGGTCACCGCCACGGTATGCGGCAGGTTGGAGCATGCACCCAGAATCCATCCGCGCATGTCACGCACGACATCAGTGTCGAAATGGACCACCTGGCAGCGACCGTGCACGCCCGCATCCGTACGGCCGGATGCGGTCACTTCCACAGGATGATTGGCAACGCGGGTCAGGGCCGACTCAAGCGCGCCCTGCACGGTCGAGGCGTGGCTGAGACGCTGCCAGCCAAAGAAGTCGGTGCCGTCGTATTCGACGCCTAGAGCGATACGCATGGAGCCAGAAGGGTAACCGGAGGAATGGGCAAGAGTACCACCCAACGCAAAAAGCCGGCTTGCGCCGGCTTCTTGCGAGACAACTCTTACGATCAAACGGTCAGCCGATGTCGCTCAGGAGACGGCGGGCCGTGTCCTTCTGCATCTGCGAGCCTTCCACGATCACTTCGTCCAGCATGGCGCGGGCGCCATCGGCGTCACCCATGTCCAGATAGGCGCGGGCCAGGTCCAGCTTGGTGTCCACCGGGTCGTCGCTGAAGCCTTCGTTCTCGGTGTCTGCCGCGTAAACCGGCTCCTCACCGAATTCCGGCTCGTCAAACTTCCACGTGGACGGCAGCTCCGGCTCAACGGCCGGTGCCGGCGTATCGCTGACCGGCAGATGGTGCACGGTCTCCGGCGGCAGCACGTCGTCGAAGGCCGATAGCGGCGCATCGTCGTGATGCGGCTGCGGGTCAACGTAAAGCGGCTCGATGTACGGCGACTCTTCCGCGTTCACAGCGAACACGTCCGGTGCCGTGGCGTGGGTTTCGGCATCGGCGCGCTGCTGCGGCGTCAGGTCGAAATTGAAGTGGTATTCGCTGTGTTTCAGCGGCGTGGTGGCGCTGGGGCGCTCAGGCTCCTGCGGGGTGACCACGTAACTGCCAAGGTCGAATTCTTCCAGCGCAGCGGCTTGGTGACCGTCTTCGTCCTCGTCGGGCGACTGGCCCGTGCCACCGAACAGCGGGTGGCTGGGAACGAGGTCTTCACCCATCGTGACCACTTCCTGCCACTCGGCCTGTTCCGGGTCGGCCACGTGGGCGTACATGGCTTCGGCAGCGGCTTCAAAGTGGTCGACGTCGCGACGGCCGTAATAGAGGCTGACCAGTTCCAGGTGCAGGCCCACGTCGTCCGGATGTTCGGCCAGCGCGTCGAGCAGTTCGCGCTGATCCTTGTCCAGCTCGTCGGTGTGGCCAAAGCTGTCGAACGCCTGCTCATCACCGAAGCGATCGGCCAGCGACGAGTTGCTTACCGCGGCAACCGGCTTCTTGCGGCGACCAAAAACGGCGGCCAGCAGACCCAGTAGGATCACGATGCCGCCGGCACCCCAGACCAGCGGCTGCATGTACCACTCCGGCGCGGCGGTGGGCGCCACGGGCGTGATGTGCGGCGTGGACGGCGTGGCCACGGGCGGCTTCGGCGCGGAGGCTGCGGGCGCAGCATCCTTGATCGGCGTGATGGCGACGGTGGCGCCGGGTGCCGGAACGGCAGCGACCGAAGCGCTGGCCGCAGGCGTGCTGGCGGCAGGTGCCGCTGCGGCCGGGCTGGTGGCAGCCGCGGCGGGTGCGGCAGCCACGGGCGTCGTTGCGGCAGCGACCGGCTCGGCCGGCTGGCCCGCTGCCTTGTGCGCTTCGGCCAGCTTGCGCTGCAATTCAGCGATTTCCGAGTCTTTCAGGCTCAGAAGCCGCGTGTTTTTCTGGTTGATCTCTTCCAGATCGCCGATGCGGGATTTCAGCTCCGCACCCTGCTGCTTCATGGAAGCGAGCGATTCCTGCGTGGTGGCCAGTTGCTGTTTGAGGCCAGCCACGGCGGCATCACCCTTGCCGCCTGCCGTTCCGGCGCGAGTGGAAGCACTGTCGCCGCCTTCGGCGGCCGGCGCGAGCGCCAGACGGTCGCTGGGGGATTTCTTGCCCGATGCGGCCGGAGCGGCCTGACCGGTGGCGGCGGCGTCTGCCACTGCCGACGGCGCGCGGGCACTGCCGCCGCGCCAGTCTTCATTCTGACGACGCACTTCAGCCAGCGCCGCCGCAGCGGTGAGGGCCTGTACGTCTTCCGGACTGGGTACGCGCAGAACGACACCCGTCTTCAGCGCATTCATGTTGTCGCGGTAGAACGCGTCCGGGTTGGCCTTCTGCAAGGCCACCAGCATGCGATTCATGTCGCTGCCGCCGGCCGCTTCGCGGGCGATGGTGGACAGGGTCTGGCCGCGCTGGACCGGGCCGATGGTGCCGCTGGCCGGCGTGTGGTGGCTGACCGGCTGGGTCGGCGCGCCAGCAAAGGAGCTGGTGCGGGACGGTGCAGGCGCGCTGGATTCGGTGGTCGGCGACGACGAACGCGACGGCACCGGAGAGGTGCGGCTGGGGACGCCGGCGGCCGAACTGGCCGGCGCAGCACCGCCAAAGCGCGGCGGGTCCAGAAGCATGGTCACTTCGCGCACGACCTTGCTGCCGCCCGCATTCACTTCGACCAGGAAGTCCAGATACGTGTCACGTACCGGCTCGGCACTGGTGACGCGGATGACCGACTGACCCTGCGCATTGCGGCTGACCACAAATTGCAGTTCGACCGGCAGGCCCTTGCGATTGATGCCCGCCTGGCTGAAGGCGTCTTCGGAGGCCAGCGTGACGTGGATATTGTCGCCGGACACACCCGAGAGCGGAATTTCCGCCAGCAACGGCTGATCGACGGTCGACTTGACCTGGACCTGGCCCAGGTTCTGCGCCAGTACCTGGCCCGTACCGACGGCAAGCGCCAGCATGATGGACAGCTTCAACGAACGGTTCATCAATCACTTCCCCCGAACTAAACCGGTTGCCGGCGGCCTGCTCTTGAAAAAAGGCAGTTGGCCGCAAAGGCGCCACTTTAGTGCACCCATACAAGAATGAACAATAGCGGATACGGGTAGTTACACGACAACGTTAACGCCGTCATGAATTCCGTACGCGCTTCCCCTTGAACTCGCCCTTACGGGTGGCCTGCCGACTTCAGCTGGGCCTCCAGCTCGGCAATGATACGGTCCCGCTCGCGCAGTTTGTCCTGCGCGCTGCGGGTGTCGTTTTCCAGCGCATCGAGACGCTTTTGTAGTTTCTGAAGCTCGGCGGCCTGGGAGGCCGCAGCCTCCCGGGCCGCCGTGGCCCTGGCACTGGCCACAGAGGACGCAGACGCGGGCGCCGCCGCGTCGCGCTGTCCGGCCGCCGCACAAAGCGGGGCCAGAAGGAGCAGCGCGAACCCGGCGGTCAATCGCATTACAGGTAGTCCTGGATCAGGATTTCGGCGATCTGGATGGCGTTGAGGGCAGCACCCTTGCGGATGTTGTCCGACACCACCCACAGGTCCAGACCGCGCTCATGGGAGATGTCTTCACGGATGCGGCCGACGAAGACCGCGTCCTTGCCCGCCGCGTCGGTGACCGGCGTGGGGTAGCCCCCCGCCTTGCGCTCGTCCTGAACCACCACGCCAGGCGCCTGCTCCAGCAGTTCGCGGGCGCGCTCGACCGTGATCTTCTCGCGCGTTTCAATGTGCACAGCCTCGGAGTGACCGTAGAACACCGGCACACGCACCGCCGTGGGATTCACCTGGATGGTGTTGTCTTCCAGGATCTTGCGGGTCTCCCACACCATCTTCATTTCTTCCTTGGTGTAGCCGTTGGGCTGGAAGTCGTCGATGTGGGGGATGACGTTGAAAGCGATCTGCCTGGGGAACTTGCTGGTTTCCACTTCCTGGAAATTCAGCATGGCTGCCGTCTGCTTGCCCAGTTCTTCCGCGCCCGAACGACCTGCGCCGGACACCGACTGATAGGTGGCGACGTTGATGCGCTCGATGCCAACAGCACGGTGAATGGGCGCCAGCGCCACCAGCATCTGCATGGTGGAGCAATTGGGGTTGGCGATGATGCCGCCGCTGGACTCGTACTGGGCGATGGCGTGGGGATTCACCTCGCTGACCACCAGCGGGATGCCGTCCACGTAACGGAATTCGGAGGTGTTATCAATGACGACGGCGCCGGCTTTGGCGGCACGCGGCGCGTGCTCGCGGCTGACCGAACCGCCTGCCGAGAAGAACGCGATGTCCACGCCATCGAAATCATACGTGGCAAGATCCTTGACGATGACCGGTTTTCCGTCGAAGTCGATCGTGCCGCCAGCGGAGCGCTCGCTCGCCAGGGCCACAAGCTCACTGATCGGAAACTCGCGCTCGGCGAGGACGGACAGCAGGGTTTCGCCAACGGCGCCGGTGGCACCGACAATGGCTACCTTGTAACTCGTCTTCTTGCTCATCGTCTCTTTAGTCTTGGGGGCGGAAGAAGGTGCGCAGGCCTCAGGCCAGCACACCCGGATTCAAAAGGCTGGGCGGCCGGCCCGCATGCGGACCTTGTCCGAACGCAGCCAGCACATTGTCCACAGCCAGCGCCGCCATACCGCGACGCGTGTCTCGACTTGCGCTGGCGATATGCGGACTCAGCAAAACGTTGTCGACTTCCAGCAGCGACGGGTGCAGCGCCGGCTCGCCCTCGAAGACATCCAGTGCCGCACCGGCAATGGTGCCCTGTGCCAGCGCGTGGGCCAGCGCCACGTCATCGACGATGCCACCACGGGCAATGTTGATGAGAATGGCCGTCGGCTTCATGCGGGCCAGTTCGGGCGCGCCAATGGCGTGGCGGTTGGCCGGCGTGAACGGCAGCACCAGGATCAGGTGGTCCGACTCGGCCAGCAGCGTGTCCTTGTCGACGTAGCGGGCAGCGCACTCGCGCTCGACGTCGTCGGCCAGCCGCGAGCGATTGTGATAAATGACTTTCGTGCGGAAGCCGACAGCACGACGCGCGATGGCCTGGCCAATGCGGCCCATGCCCAGGATGCCCAGCGTGCGACCGTGCACATCCGCGCCCAGCCAGCCGTCGAAACGCGATGACTTCCATTGACCATCGCGCAACCAGCGCTCGGCGGCGTTGACCTTGCGGGCGGCACCCAGCATCAGCGCCCAGGCGTAGTCGGCCACGGTTTCATTGAGGACGTCCGGCGTGTTGGACGCCCCCACTCCGGCGGCGGTCAGTGCGTCCAGATCCAGATTGTTGTAGCCGACGCCAAGGTTGGCCACGAAGCGCAGCTTCGGTGCCTGGGCCAGCACGGACGCTTCAATGCGGTCGGCCAGACCCACGATGGCCGCATCCACATCCGCCAGACGCTCCACGAGCACGGCGGGCGGGATGGGCCGCTCCACCGGCTCCATCTGCACGTCGAACACATCGTGCAGGGGCGCGATCACGTCCTCGAACACGGGGCGGGAAATCCATAGCTTCGGCTTGCCGTTCATGCGTTGCCCTGCCCGACAGCACCCGGAATGCGCGGCGACACGTCGCCCACGTCACCGCACTGGGCACGATGGCGCAACGCGTGATCCATGAGAACGAGGGCCATCATCGCCTCGGCGATGGGAATGGCGCGGATGCCGACGCATGGGTCGTGGCGGCCCTTGGTCACCACATCCACCGGCTGACCGGCCTTGTCGATGCTGTGACCGGGCACCAGGATGCTGGAGGTGGGCTTGAACGCCATCGAAGCCACCACCGCCTGACCGGTGCTGATGCCGCCCAGCACGCCACCGGCATGGTTGGACGTAAAGCCGTCTGCGGTCATTTCGTCGCGGTGCACGGAGCCATTCTGGGTCACGGCGGCGAAGCCGTCGCCGATTTCCACACCCTTGACCGCATTGATCGACATCATCGCCGCAGCGAGGTCGCCATCGAGCTTGCCGTAGATGGGCTCACCCCAACCGGGCGGCACGCCGTGGGCAATGACGGTGACGCGCGCGCCGACCGAGTCGCCGGACTTGCGCAGGCCATCCATATAGGTTTCCAGCTCCGGCACCTGCTCGGCCCACGGCCAGAAGAACGGGTTTTCCTCGATGGCCGCCGGGTCGAAGCCGCGGGGCGTGATGGCACCCAGCTGAGCCAGATGCGCGTGGACGGCGATGCCATGGCGCTCGGCCAGCCACTTCTTCGCTACCACTCCCGCCGCGACCCGCATGGTGGTTTCGCGCGCCGATGAGCGGCCACCACCGCGCGGGTCGCGGATGCCGTACTTCTGCCAGTATGCGTAATCCGCGTGGCCGGGACGGAAGGTGTCGGCGATGTTGCCGTAATCCTTCGAGCGCGCATCCATGTTGCGGATGAGCAGCGCGATGGGCGTGCCGGTGGTCTGGCCCTCGTACACGCCGGAGAGGATTTCGATGTCGTCTGTCTCGCGCCGCTGCGACGTATGGCGCGAGCGCCCTGTCGCGCGACGGTCCAGATCGGCCCGGAAATCATCCGCCTCCAGCTTCAGTCCGGGAGGGCAGCCATCGATGACGCATCCGATGGCCGGGCCGTGGCTTTCGCCGAAGGTGGTGACACTCAGGATCTTGCCGAACGTATTGGAGGACACAGGGCTTCCGGAAAAAGGTCAGGGGCGTGTGGCGCGCACCGCGGCAATGGCGCTGGCATGTTCGACCAGATCGCGACGTTCCAGCGCGAAGATGCCCATCTGACCGACCTTGAACTCCAGCCAGACAAAAGGCAACTCGGGCAACAACTCGACCAGCGCATGCTCGCTGTCACCCACTTCCACGATGAGCAGGCCGTCGTCGGTGAGGTGATCGGCGGCCTCGGCAAGGATGCGAAGCGTGATGTCCAGTCCATCATCACCGGATGTCAGACCAAGGACAGGCTCATGGCTATATTCGGCCGGCATCGCCGCGTATTCGTCGTTGGTGACGTAAGGCGGGTTGGACACGATGAGGTCGTAGCGCTCGCCCTTCACGCCCGAGAAGAGGTCGGACTTGATGGCGCGCACACGGCCTTCCACGTGCTGGTAGGCGATGTTTTCATTGGCGAGCGACAGCGCGTCGTCGCTGATGTCGACGATGTCCACCTGCCAGTCGGGGTTGTACTCGGCCATGGCGATGCCGATGCAGCCCGAGCCGGTGCACAGATCAAGCGCGCGCTCCACGTGGCGATCATCCAGCCACGGGGTGAAGCGGCCTTCAATCAGCTCGGCGATGGGCGAACGCGGCACCAGCGCGCGGCTGTCGCTCTTGAATTTGAGGCCGGCGAACCAGGTTTCACCCACCAGATACGCTACCGGCACGCGCTCGACAATGCGGCGCTCGATCAGCGCCAGCACGCGCTCGCGCTCGTCGGCCACCAGACGGCCGGTGCCGTACGCGGGCGGCAGATCCGGCGGCAGATGCAGCGCGGCCAGCACGAGATGAGTGGCTTCATCAATGGGATTGTCGTGGCTGTGCCCGAACGTCAGCCCGGCGGCCGAGAAACGGCTGGCGCCATAACGGATGAAATCAATGATGGAAGACAGTTCGTGCGTCACGGGGCGGCGTGCCTGGATGGGCGCAACAGTATAGCTGGCTGACCACGGACCCGCTTAAGAAGACGGCACGGCCGGCCCAGGGGTGCGCGCCGTGCCCCATGGACGACACAACTTCCGGTGAACCGAAGACTTCACGCATAATCCTTCGATGACACCCAAAGTCCTCCTGCAATACATCCTTCCGCATCGGGCCCTCTCGCGCGTGATCTACTGGGCCACCCGGTGGACGTTCGCGCCGTGGAAAAACTTCCTGATCTCGCAGATCGTCCGCCGCTACAACGTGGACATGAGCCAGGCCGCTCAGCCGGACCCGCTGTCTTACCAGCACTTCAATGCGTTCTTCACCCGCCGCCTGCGTGCCGATGCGCGCACGGCCGCCCCGGGCCAGGACCTGCTGCTGTGCCCGGCGGATGGACGCATCAGCCAGATGGGCCGCATCGTCGATGGCCGCATCTTCCAGGCGAAAGGCCAGGAGTACACCGCTGCCGAGCTGCTGGGCGACGAGACTGCCGCGCTGCCGTTCCGCAACGGCCGCTTCGTCACCATCTACCTTTCGCCGCGTGACTATCACCGCGTGCACATGCCGCTGGCCGGCGAACTGACCCACACCACGCACGTGCCCGGCCGCATCTTCAGCGTGGCGCCGTTTGCCGTGGCCGCCATTCCGCGACTTTTTGCGCGCAACGAACGCCTGGTCTGCCACTTCGATGGCGAGCGCGGCCCGTTCGTGTCGGTGATGGTTGGCGCCATCCTGGTATCCAGCGTGGCCACGGTGTGGGACGGCCTGGTCATTCCGCCGTACGCCTCCTCCATCCGTCGCAACGACTGCCGCGGCCGCAACGTTCACATCGAACAGTTCGGCGAAATGGCGCGCTTCAACATGGGCTCCACGGTGATCCTGCTGCTTCCGCCCGGTTACGAGCTGGACGAGCTCGCACCGCAGCAGCAGGTCACGGTAGGACAGAGGCTGGGCCGCTGGCAGGGCTGATGCGTCCGGTTGTGACCTGACGCGTCACCTTGTGACCAAAACGGCTTACATTGGACGCGGCAAGGGGGTATGCTCCAAGCCTTCGCGTACCACCGGGGGGACGGTACGGGTCGAAACGCATCGTCCTGGGGGAATTATCCAATGCGCCTCGTCAGCCACCTCATTGCTGTCAATCGCGAGATCCGTCTTCGCAGGCAGCTAGCCGATATTGAACGCGTCGTGCTTGCCCTGCCCGCCCGCGCACACGCCGACCTGCAGCAACTGGTGAAGCGGGAAATGGAGCTGGCTGCGGCCTGTGATTTCCCTCACCTGTATGGCACGCCTGCCGATGAGCGCTACAGCACCTATGGCCTCGGCCCCGACATCGGGCTGACCAAGGCGCGCTCGGACAACCACCTGATTGCCACGCGCGGCGTGGCACTGTGGATCGCAGCGGTTTATCACGAAACCCTGAACGCCAAGCGCGCTGGCATGGAAGACCTCCACCGCCAGATCCTGCGCCTGATACGTCAGATCAAGGAATTGTCGGCACCGCGTCGCGATGCCGTTTCGGACTGGATGGATCCGCGCGCCATCGCTTGATGGCGCGCTCCGGTGCCGCTCAGCGGCAGACCGGCAGTTTCAGCACCTGTCCCACTTTCAGCTGGTGCCCCTTCAGGCCATTCATGCGGGCGATGTCTTCGACATCGGCGCAGTCGACCTTGCGCGCAATGCTGACCAGCGTGTCGCCGCGCTTCACTGTGTAGCTGCGTGATCCCTGCGATTTTGCGGGCGCGGGCGTCGGCGTGGGGGCAGACGACGAGGGCGGCGGTGGGGGCGCAATGATCTTTACCGCCGTGTGCAGATCGTTGGCAAGAATGGGCCACGGGCCATCCGCACAACTGGACGCGTACACCCGCTCCAGTTGCTTGGGCACTTCCAGGCGCGTGCCCACCGGCTGCGCGATCATCGGGTCCAGACGCGGGTTGAGGTTGCGCAGCGTGCGGAACCAGCCATCGGTCATGCCCTCGGCGGAACCCAAGCAAATGGTCAGCTCGCTCAGCGACGCGGGACGCTTCAGCACGATGGCACCCGGCTCGCCATCCACGCGCGGCCACTTCAGGTGGTAACTGTCCGGATGCAGGAACAGCCAGGCGGCAGCCAGCACCATCGGCACGTAGTCGCGGGTTTCCGCCGACATCTGGTTGTAAATCTGCGGATCGTAGAAGCTGACGCCCGGGTTCGCGGCGGCCATGCGCTTCATGCGGCCTTCGCCGCCGTTGTAAGCCGCCAGCGTCAGCTCAAGATTGTTGTTGAACACTTCCAGCTGTTCGTCGATGTACTGCGCATTCGCGCGCGCTGCCATGCCCGGGTCGAAGCGCTGGTCGAAGCCATCGGTGTTGGACAGGCCAAAACGCAGGCCGGTGGCGTACATGAACTGCAACGGGCCCGAAGCACCGGAGCGCGACACGGCATGCACCTTGCCTCCGGACTCCTTGGCCATGATGCCGAACAGCAGCGCCTCGGGCAGCCCGGCCACTTTGTACTCGGGCCACATGCGGTAGCGCATGAACTGGTAATTGACGTACGCGTCCATCAGGTTCGGGCGAAGCTGGGTCAGCCACAGCTCCAGCGACGCCTTCACCGGGCCATTCATGACCATCAGGTCGGAGAATTCGTGCCCGCGCAGCATGGTGACGCTGCGCTGGGCCTGCGGCAGTGCTGCCATGCCGGCCGCCGGCGACGTGCTGGCGTCGCCCGGTGAAGCACCCGACTCTGGACTGTCGGCCATGTCGTCGCCGTCTTCGCCCTCGATGAAGCTGCCGTCCTTCAGGCGCAGCAGGCGATCGAACACCGAGAAGAAGCGCTGCGGATCGCAGCCGGGAGTCAGCCCGCAGCGGGCCGAGGCGTCCTTCAACTGGTCCAGTGCCACGGCGCGCGACTTGGCGGCCGTCGGCGTGTCACCCCGACGCGCCTGATCTATGGACGCCTCATAGCCTTTACTGGCCTGATTCATCCGGTCGTACAGCGCGTTGACCTGGGGGGTCGCCTTGCCGCTGCCGGGGCGTGTGCCGCCGCCGGACGAACACGCGGCAAGCAAAGCCAGAGGAAGAAGCGCGAAGCGACGCAACAGGACAGCGGACGGCATGGACTACTCGATGGGCGAACAATCCGGCCACGTTACCTGTGCGCGGCTGACGACTCAACTACAATCCGGACGACTCATTCATAGTGAAGACCTCAGCCATGCCCAGCATCTTCATTGGCCGCAACGACGAAGCCCAGGTGGAACTGGATTCCCGCTATGGCAATCGCCACGGCATGATCGCGGGGGCTACCGGCACCGGCAAGTCGGTATCGCTGATGGTGCTGGCCGAAGGCTTCTCGCGAATGGGTGTGCCCTGCTTCCTCGCCGACGCGAAGGGCGACCTTGCCGGATTGTCCCATGCGGCTGCGGCGCCCTCGGAAAAGCTGAATGCGCGACTGGCCAGGCTGGGATTGAACGGCTGGAAGCCGGAAGCGAACCCGGTCGTCTTCTGGGACATCTACGGCAAGCTCGGCCACCCCGTGCGCGCCACCGTGTCGGAGATGGGGCCGACGCTGCTCGCCCGCATCATGGAATTGAACGACACCCAGGAAGGCGTGCTCGAAGTCGTGTTCAAGGTGGCGGATGACGAAGGCCTGCTGCTGCTCGACCTTCCCGATCTACGCGCGATGCTCGCCTTTGCTTCCGGGCACGCGAAAGACATCTCTGCCCGATACGGCCTCATCAGCGCGCAAAGCATCGCCGCCATCCAGCGCTCCCTGCTGAAGCTGGAGTCCGACGGGGCCGACTCATTCTTTGGCGAGCCCGCGCTGGAGCTTGCCGACCTCATGCGCCAGGACATGAGCGGCCGCGGCGTCATCAGCGTGCTGGCAGCGCAGACACTGATCCTGAAACCGCGCCTGTATTCCACCTTCTTGCTGTGGCTGCTGTCCGAACTCTTCGAGCAGCTTCCCGAAGTCGGCGATCTGGAGCAGCCGAAGATGGTGTTCTTCTTTGACGAGGCGCACCTGCTGTTCGACGACGCGCCGCCCGCGTTGCGCCAGCGCGTGGAACAGGTCGTTCGGCTTATCCGGTCCAAGGGCGTGGGCGTGTATTTCTGCTCGCAGAATCCGGACGACGTGCCCGGCGACATCCTGGGTCAGCTTGGCAATCGCGTGCAGCACGCACTTCGTGCTTTCACACCGCGCGACCAGAAGGCCGTGCGCGCGGCGGCAGAAACATTTGCCCGCAATCCCAAACTCGACGTCACTGAAGCCATTGGCGCTCTGGGCGTCGGCGAAGCGCTGGCATCCACGCTGGGCGACGGCGGTGTGCCCACGCCAGTGCAGCAGATTCTGGTCAGCACACCCACCTGCCGCATTGGCGCGATCACCGATGAAGAACGCGCCACGATCCGCGCGCGCTCGCCTGTTGGCGCGAAGTACGACAACGCGGTGAATCGCGAGTCCGCGGAAGAAATGCTTGCCGCGCGCGCCAGCGCGAAAAACGACGACAACGCCCCGCCGGTCACCGGGCGGAAGGCCGGAACCGGTGGGGCACAGCAGGACGCCGACGCAGGTTGGGGCGGCGCGGTGCGCGACGCCCTCCTTGGCACCAAACGCCGCCAGGGCATGATCGAAACGATGGCCAAGTCGGTGACGCGCCAGGTCGGATCATCTGTCGGCCAGCAAATCGTACGCGGCATTCTCGGCAGCATCTTCGGCGGCAAGCGCTGATGCCAAGGCACGCGGTGTTCGACGCCGATACGCCCTTTGCCCAACGGCTGGCTCATGGCGTGCGCTATCCGCTGCGCGGTCCCGCCCTCATCACCATCATCGCGGTGGCGCTGTTCAACGTACTGAGCGTGGTGCCCGGCATCGGCATGCTCATTGCGTTCATGGGGTGGTCTGCCGTGTACATGTACGCGTTCGAGTGCCTTCGCCACACGGCCGACGGCTTTGCCGACCCGCCGGAAATGGTGATGGAGACCGAACAGGGCCAGGCCATCAGCCTCATCATCATTCAGCTGGTGGGCGCCGCCGCCTCCGTGCTGGCGCCGTTCTTCTTTGGCGTATCCGGCCTTCTCGTGTCGTTGGGTTTCGGCTTCGTGATGCCCATCATCACCATGTCGCTGGCCTATGACGGGCTGGGCGCGGCGCTCAACCCGCTGAACTGGTTTGCGGTGATCGCGCGGCTCGGCCGCGCGTACTTCGTGCTGGTGGGCCTCGTCTTCCTCACCAGCTTGCTGCAACTGGGCGCCGAGCACGCGCTGCGCGGCACGCCCCTGTCGATCCCGCTGTATTACCTGGTGGCGAACTACTTGACGATCTTCAACTTCTACCTGATGGGCTCGCTGCTTCATCAGCACCATGCGGAGCTGGGCCTTTCGCCCAAGGCCGAGGCACTGGCAGCGGAATCGGGTCAGAACGCCGACGACGACCTGCTGGCGCACGTGGACTTCGTTGCGATGGACGACATCGCCGCCGCTACCGATCTTCTGACCGAGCGGCTGCGCGGCTACTCCGCACCGCCAGCGGTGCATACGCGTTACCGCCAGCTGTTGCGCAAGCAGAACCGTCACGCGGAATTGCTGGTGCACGGCCAGATCTGGATCGCCGCACTCGTGGCGCAGAACGACCTGCGCCGCGCATTGACCGTGGTGATCGACTGCATGGACATCGACCCGGACTTCCTTCCGGATGCACCGGAAACAGCGGGACCACTCGCCGAAACCGCCGCACAGGCGGCCATGCCACGCATTGCGCTGCGCCTGGCCACAGGCTTCCGTACCGCATGGCCCCAAGATTTCGGCGCACCGCATTACGGCATGATTGCGGCACGCATGCTGGATCAGCTGGGTGAACGTCGCGAGGCACTGGCGCTCATTGATCGCATATTGAGCGAAGCCGGCGACCATCCGTTGCGTTTCGATCTGGAACAACTGGCGCATACGTGGCGCAACGAAGAGGCACGCGCATGAGCCGCTGGCGTCCACCCTCCCCCTCGTCCACCGCGATCATCACGCGCGCAGGCTTCGAGCGCCTGAAGGCAGAACTGGATCACCTGTGGCACACCGTGCGGCCCGAAGTCGTCAAGGCACTGGCCGCCGCAGCCGCCGAAGGCGACCGCTCCGAGAACGCCGAATACATCTATCGCAAGAAGCAGCTCGGCGAGATCGACCGTCGCGCACGCTATCTCAGCAAACGCATCCCTGCGCTCAAAGTAGTGGAAGCGGCGCCGACCCAGCGCGATGCCGTGTTCTTCGGCGCAACCATAGACATCGAAAACGTGGAAACCGGCGAGATGGTGCGCTATCGCATTGTCGGCCCCGACGAAACCGACGCCCGCCTTGGCTGGATCAGCATCGACTCACCCATGGCGCGCGCCGTGCTGAAGAAGCGCGTGGACGACGAGTTCGATGCGGAACTGCCCGGTGGTCGCACACGCTTCTGCGTGGCGGCCGTGGAATACGACTAAGCCTCGCCGCCCAGCTCCCTGGCCAGCGCACGCAGCTTGTCGGCGAACCCATGCACGTCCTGCGCATAGGCACGCAGCCGGGTGGCGTCCACAACGTGCGTGTCACGCAGGCTGCGCTCCAGCGCGTCGCCCTCGGTGGCCACATGCGATGTACCGAACGCATTCACGCCACCCAGCACGTGATGCACCCAGCCCGCCAGTTCCTCCGGCTCGCCGCGCGCCAGCACGTCATCAAATCGGGACAACGCATCCATCGTCGCCTGCGCGCCGTGTGAGGCAACCAGTGCGACGTTCGTGTCGCCGCCGAACGTGCGGCGCAGGCGCGGCAGATCAAATGCCTCCGCCGGCGCGTCTTCGTTTGCGGCGGCCACACCGTCGGCCTTGAGCCAGCGCGCCACGGCCGCGTGAAACGCATCCAGGCGCACGGGCTTGCGCAACAGGTCGTCCATGCCTGCCTCGCGGCAGGCGTCGTCCTGATCAGGCCGTGCATCGGCCGTCATGCCAATGATAGGCAGATGGCGATCCCCTCCAGCTTCACGACGGCGCACCTCGCGGGCCACCGCATAACCGTCCACCAATGGCATGTGGCAGTCCACCAGAAGCAGGTCGTACTGAATTTGCGAGAGCGCCAGTAGTGCATCCTCGCCGTTCTCCACCACATCGCAGGCGTAGCCGCGCAGGTCCAGTTGAATGCGCACGAGGTGCTGGTTGACCGGATGATCCTCGGCCAGAAGGATGCGCGCGTGCTTGCGGGGCACGGGGGTGCGTGCGTCGGCGCTGAACAATGCGTCGTCGCCCTGCCCCAATGCCCAGCGGGCTACCGTGCCCACGGCAGGCCACTTGAGCGGATTGGTGCTGAGGATCAGCGTGCTGCCGTCGCGCGCATGGCCGCGCGGCAGCACGGTATCCACCAGCCGCACGACGCGCGCTCCCGTGGCCGCTGCATCGCCGGTGAAGCGGACCTCACCCGCATCTTCCACCGTTGCTATGCCCAGTGTCTCCAGCATGCCCGCTAGCGCCGCATGCAACGACGGACTGACGCCATCAATGGACGCGGTGTGCCTGCCATCCACGCGCCGCACCAGTTCGCGCGATACCACCGGAAGATCAAGCGTCACGGTAACCGCGGAGCCCTGCCCCAGTTCGCTTTCAATGCCGATATGGCCGCCCATGCGCTCGACCAGCCGGCGCGAAATCGCAAGGCCCAGGCCCGTGCCGCCGAAGCGGCGCGTGGTGGACGATTCGGCCTGACTGAACGACCCGAACACATGACGCAATTTCGCCGCATGGATGCCAATGCCGGTGTCGGTGACCCGGATCTGCATGCCCTGTCGCGCCATGGCATCGTCGGCCACGATCACTTCCACGACGACCTCGCCCGACGCCGTAAATTTGATCGCGTTGCTGATGAGGTTCAGTAGCACCTGACGCAGGCGGCCGGCGTCCAGCGCATGTAGCGCCGCGAGTCGCGGGTCCAGTTGCACGCGAAGGCGAAGGCCTTTTGAATGCGCCTGCCCCGCCATGATGCTGACCGCGCCATCGACCAGTTCGCGAAGATCGGCCGGACGCGGCTCCAGCTCAAGATGACCGGCTTCGATCTTCGAGAAGTCCAGCACATCATCCAGAATCTGCAACAACGCAGACGCCGAATGCTCGATGGTCGCGACCAGAGAGTGCTGCTCGCCGTCCAGCGAGGTTTGCTCCAGCACATCCAGCAGGCCGATCACGCCATTCATGGGCGTGCGGATTTCATGGCTGATCGTGGCCAGGAAATCACTTTTCGCCCGCGTCGCGGCTTCCGCCTCTTCTTTGGCGCGCGCCAGATTGCGTGCCGCCAGCTGCTGCGCGGTTACATCAATCCAGTAACCATTCCAGTGCACCGCCCCGTCCGGACGCGCCAGTGGCACGGCATCGGAACTGAGGTACCGGGTGGCACCTTCCAGGCGATAGCGAATCGTGGCATGCAATGGCGTGAGTTCGCGCGCGGAGCGTTCGATGGCGTCTTTCAGCGCCACGCGATCTTCAGGCACCACGCGCTCCAGTACCGCCAAGCCACCGTCCAGAAGCTCGTCGGCCGTGGCGCCGACGATGGTTTCCGGATTGCCGCCCACATAGGCCAGCGAATAATGCGCGTGGCGGTCGCGAATGAATTCGTAAACGACCGCCGGCACATGCGCGGTGACGTCGGCGAGCTGGCGCTCACTGCGCACGCGCAGCCGCGTTTCACGACGCAGGCGCAGATACGCGTAGCTGATGGCCGCCAGCGATGCGAGCAGCACCGCGACAAACGGGCCGACCCGTCCGGCAATGTCACGCCACGTGGGGCCCACGACGTAGTGCGAGGCGAACCAGGTATTGCGGATTTCCTGCTGCCTGCGCGGTGCCATGTTGACCAGCACACGATTGACCAGTGGCAGCAGCGGCGCCAGCTCGCGGCGCACGCCGATGGCAATCGCTTCGTTTTCGCCCGTGGGCGCTGCCACTTTCAGGCGACCGAGGTAATGCGCGCGAATGAGGTAATCCACGGACGCAAGATTGCCGACGAAGGCATCGCCGTCGCCGTTGACCAGGCGCTCCAGGCCCTCCTGCTCCGTGGTCACCGGCATGGCCTTGACGTCGACAATGCGCTCAACGAGGCGCTTCACCGGTTCGCGCGACGTATTGGCAATGACGCGCTTCCCGGCCAGATCGTCCAGCGACGCCACGGTGGGCGAGCCCTCGCGCGTCACGATCATGATGGGGAATTCGAGATACGGCACACTGGCCTGCAACCAGGGGAACGTGGCGCTGCGCGGATTGACCGCGCCTACCACGTCCACCTCACCACGCTTCACGCGCCCCACGGTTTCCGTCCAGTTGGCGCTGGGCACCTGAATGAAGCGGATGCCCAGTTCGTCGGCGATCTCGCGCACGTAATCCAGCGCCAGACCTTCGGCCTCGCCCCGCTCACTCAACAGGCTGAAAGGTACGTAGCTGGGATCGACACCCAGGCGCAGGGCCGGCAGGCCGCGCAGCCAGGCGCGCTCGCTGGCACTCAGGGGAATCTGGCCGGCCCGGGGCAGCGGCGCCACATCGCGCCCGACCCAACGCGCGCGCAAGCGTCCATGGTCCGCTGCCGTCAGCCCGGCCAGTTCACGATCAAGCGCCTCACCCAGCACAGCCCGGTCTTCCGGCACGGCGAACGCCAGCGCGCTCAGGGGCAGCGCCACCGGGGCGCCTATGCGCAGCTGGCTTTCCATACCCAGCCGGCCGATGAACTCGCGGGCGGTGTAAGGATTGTCGATATAGGCGGCTGCCCGGCCATCGGCCACCCGGCGCAGGGCCTCCTCGGTAGATGCCGTCTCAAGAATGGTGCTTTGGGGCAGTTCGCGGCGTAACGCGGCCACGTCGAAATAGCCCGCGTGTACCGTCACGATCTTGCCCTGCAACTCGTCCAGAGGGCTGGCCACGGGTGCGTCCACGCGCTCCACAAGCACCGGCAGCGACTCGAAATAGGTCGCGCCCACGCGAACACCGGGCATGCCTGCCTCCAGCGGGGTGACGCTGGTCGCCACGTCAATCTCACCGCGCGCGAGCGCAGCCAGCAAATCCGGCCAGGTGGGAAACATTCGGGTTTCGAGGGTGACACCCAGTCGCGAGGCGAGCTCACGAAGGTAGTCCGGGCCCAGCCCTTCCAGCTCACCCCTACGAATTTCCTCAAAAGGCGGGTATCCCTCACGGTACGCGCCCACGACCAGCACCGGATGCAAACGCAACCAGGACGTTTGCTCACGCGGCGCAGCGTCAGTCTGCGCCTGCACGGAGACGGGAATAATTAGCAGTAAAATTAAGATAATTCGGAAAATCATGCTGATCCGTACGCGCGACGATGGTTCCTAGGCATAATCAATGGCAAGCGATTCGTGAAGTTGTCGCGCCGTCCCAAACGAGAACCATAAAGCATGTCGCTCAAAGTCATCCTAGCCGACGACCACCCGCTGGTAGCGATCGGGGGCTCCCTGGCCCTTCGTACCGCGGGCATCAATGTGGTGGCCACCGCCAAGAATGCGGATGAACTGGTCCAGCTGCTGCGCGAACATCCCTGCGATGTGGTGATTACCGATTTCCTGATGCCCAGCGAATCGCAGAACGATGGCCTGACGCTCATCGAGAACGTTACCCGCGAATTTCCGGACGTTTCGCTGCTGGTGCTGACCATGATCGACCGGGCCAGCGCCCTGCACGCCATGCTGGCGCGCGGCGCGGCGGGCATCGTGGACAAGCGCTCGCCGATGGATGAACTGGCTGACGCCGTGCGCGCCGTGGATGCCGGTGAAACCTACCTCAGCGAAAGCCTGCTCCATGCGCTGAACGAGGCAGAAAAAACGGCCACGCCCACCACCGACATGCCTTTGTCGCCCCGCGAGAGCGATGTGATCCGGATGTTTGTCAGCGGCCTGTCGCTGGGCGAAATCGCAGAGCGCGAAGGCAAATCCGTCAAGACCATCAGCCGCCAGAAGCGCGACGCGATGCGCAAGTTAGGCGTGGATCACGACAGCTTGCTGGGTCAGTACGCCCGCGATCACGGCCTGATCTGAACGATCAGCCCAACAGCGCCGGCGGATATGTCCGTCCGGCGCGCAGCGGTTGAAAGCACGCCGCTTCCCGATAGAACGCTTCCTCATCCGTTCGCGTGTGCCAGCCCGGCACGCCGCTCACCGGCAATGGGCGCAATTCCTGCGGATCTCGAAGAATGCTGCCGTCACTGATAACGTTGGCGCACAGCTGCGCGACATCCACCGATGCATCGCCCATCACCACCAGCGCCTTGCCCACCAGCAGCGTGTCCGGTGTCAGCGCGTGTTCCAGCAGCGCGTGTCCAAACACTTCCACGCGCGCGTCGCCACGCAGCCATGCATCGCGGTGACGCCAGAAGAGCCCGTGCCAGTCGTGGACATCCCATGCGTCCAGCATCGCGGGATCACTCAGCACCACCAGCAAACCGGCCTCATCAAAATGGGTAAGCGCACACTGCGGGCGTGAGCGCTGCTTGCGCCCCATGAGCGCAATCTCGACCATCTGCCTCGCATTGAGCGCACGCTTCAATGCCGGATAGCGAAGCCAGACGAGTGCGTTGAGAAGGTCGTGCCAGTTGTCTGCACGCGTGGCGATGGCACCGTGATTCGCGATGCGCTCTTCGTAATGCAGCCCATCGGACAGCAGCGCCACATCCTGCGTGACAAACGTGCGCCCGGCATCGCGGCCGGGCAGCGCATTGAGCGCCGCCACGTCGGGCCAATGATCAGAGCCGAGCAGATCGTGGGCGAATGCCCACCGGGAAAGCGGTGGCACCCCGAGAAGACGGCGGTCGAAGGCCGCCCTCGTGGGTGCCACGTAACGCATGGGTCAGACCAGGTGACCGTAAAGATCGTGCGCGTCGGCGTCTTCGATCACCACGTCCACGAACTGACCCGGTTTCAGCAGCTGGCCATCGTCGATGCGCACGGCACCGTCGATTTCGGGCGCATCGGCGCTGGAACGGCCCCATGCACCCTCGGCGTCC
Organism: Luteibacter sp. Sphag1AF; assembly: GCF_014192715.1. Lineage (GTDB taxonomy): Bacteria > Pseudomonadota > Gammaproteobacteria > Xanthomonadales > Rhodanobacteraceae > Luteibacter. The sequence continues at coordinate 33,209 of NZ_JACHYH010000011.1, read as the reverse complement.
ACTTCATCCACAAGCACTTTCATGGTGCGGCCGATCTTGCGCTGCAACTTCGCTGCCGAGATTTCGGCCTGCACCGCCATGAACTGCTCAAGGCGGTCTTCCTTCAGCTCTTCGTCGATCGGGTTCGGCAGATCGTTGGCGAGCGCGCCGTCCACCGGCGAGTAGGCAAACGCGCCCACGCGGTCAAGCTCGGCTTCGCGCAAGAAGTTGAGCAGCTCCTGGAATTCCTCGTTGGTCTCGCCGGGGAAGCCCACGATGAAGGTGCTGCGGATGGTCAGGTCCGGCACCTGGCGGCGCCAGTTCTGGATGCGCTCCAGCGTCTTGTCGACGTTGCCGGGACGCTTCATCAGTTTCAGGATGCGCGGGCTGGCGTGCTGGAACGGGATGTCCAGGTACGGGAGGATCTTGCCTTCCGCCATCAGCGGCATGACTTCGTCCACGTGCGGGTACGGGTACACGTAGTGCAGGCGGGTCCACACACCCAGTTCGGACAGGCCCTGGCACAGCTCTGTCATGCGCGTGCGGTACTCGCGACCGCGCCAGGTGCGCTCGGCGTAACGCATGTCCACGCCGTATGCACTGGTGTCCTGGGAAATGACCAGCAGTTCGCGAACGCCGCCCTTCACCAGCTTTTCGGCCTCGATCAGCACTTCGTCCACCGGACGGCTGACCAGGTCACCGCGCATCGACGGAATGATGCAGAAGCTGCAACGGTGGTTGCAGCCTTCGGAAATCTTCAGGTACGCGTAATGCTTCGGCGTGAGCTTCACGCCCGTGTCCGGCACCAGATCCAGCAGCGGATTACGCTTGGGCGGCAGTGCCGCGTGCACTGCGCTCATGACACTGGCGTAATCCTGCGGCCCGGTGATGGCCAGCACGTCGGGGTAAGCCTCGCGGATCAGCTCCGAACGCTTGCCCAGGCAGCCGGTGACGATGACCTTGCCGTTCTCGTGAAGGGCTTCGCCGATGGCGTCCAGCGACTCCTGCACGGCCGAGTCGATGAAGCCGCAGGTGTTGACCACCACGGCGTCAGCCGCGCCGTAGGTCGGCACGATCTCGTACCCCTCTACTTTCAGCTGGGTAAGGATGCGCTCGGAATCGACCAAAGCCTTCGGACAACCGAGACTGACGAAACCTACTTTCGGGGCGGCCTGGGACGACATGGTCGTGGGTACCGGGAGGTGGGAAACCGGCCATTATACCCGGTTCCTCCCTTCCCGCCCGAAAGACACCTTTGCCAGGGATCGGGGCAGGTCTCAACGGGGAATGGACTCATTTATAGCGCAACCGGCTACCTGCGCCAGACGAAGCTTTCGTCGAGCAGGGAGCCTGGGCCGGCGACACGCGGGAAAGCCTCAGGGCATCGGCTCTTCGTGCTCAAAGTAGGTTTCGTAACCTGCAACGACGTAGGCAAGCTGGAACTCGACGACACCCATCACCGCGTCAAGCTTATAGCCTGTGATCTCCCCGCGCCTGGCAGCAGATGCCAGGGCTTTTGTCGCTTCCGCCAGATCGTCGGCCGCTTTCTGAAAAGCGGCCATCGTATCGGTCAACGCCGGATAGTCCAGGTTGCCTGCCCGCCTGTCAGCTGCCTTGCTCAAGGCCTCAAACTCATCCAGCGTGACATCCTCGTCTCCCATCGTCTGGTCAATATAGTTCTGAACGCCCGCATTCGTGGATGTAATCGTCAGCGCCATGGCATTACTTCCGTCGTCAGGGAGCCGGACTATGCACCTGCCCGTGAGACGCATCCACTCGCTGCTCTCGCGGAGATTGCACGCTTGTAGGAGTATTCCTACCACTGATGGCCAGTCACCGTTTCCCTGTCACCCACAATCACGGAGTTTACGATGGGTAGCTTCATCACTCTCGACACCACCCGACCCAATGAGTCCATGGACGCCTACGTCGCACGGCCTGCCGGGACGCCCAAAGGCGGCATCGTGGTGATCCAGGAAATCTTCGGCGTGAACGCCCATATTCGCAGCGTGGCCGACCGGTTTGCCGACCAGGGGTATGTCGCCATAGCGCCCGCCCTGTTTGATCCTGTGCAGAAGCACGTGGACATGGGTTATGACCCTGAGTCGGCGCAGAAAGGCGTGAAACTGGTCACCGAACTGGGCCTTCGTCGTCCGATGGAGGACGTAGGCATTGCCGCGCTCGCCATCGCCGACGCCGGCAAGGTTGGCACGGTGGGATATTGCTGGGGCGGCACCATCGCGGTGATGGCTGCCATCCGGCTTGGCCTGCCCTCGGCCAGTTACTACGGCTCGCGCAACGTTCCGTTTCTCACCGAGGAAGCCAAGGCGCCCGTGGTGTTCCATTTCGGGGAACGTGATCACTCCATCCCGGCAGACATGGTGGAAAAGCATCGCGAATTGATGCCGCAAATGGATACCTGGGTGTATCCGGCGGATCACGGCTTCAACTGCGACGCACGCTCCAGCTACGACGAGTCCAGTGCGACGCTGGCGATGGAGCGCACGCTCGCGTTCTTCGCAAAACATCTGGCCGCTGACGCGTGAGGTTCGAACTGGATGCCCGCCTCGCGGGCGACACGCTTGTGGTGGGCGACCTGCCGCTTTGCCGTGTCCTGCTGATGAACGACGCACGCTTCCCATGGTTGGTACTGGTGCCGAGGCATGACGGCCTGGCCGAGATCACGGACCTTTCCAGGAGCGACCAGCAGGCGTTGTGGGACGAAGTGAACCAGGCAACGGAGGCCCTGCGCGGTACGGGCCCGTGCGAGAAGATCAACATCGGTGCGCTGGGCAACATCGTGCGGCAGCTGCATGTGCATGTCGTTGCCCGCCGCGTGGGCGACGATGCGTGGCCCGGCCCTGTATGGGGAAGCGGCCGGCCATTACCGCGGGATGAAACGGATTCTGCCGAGCTGATCCGTCGCCTCCGCGAAAAGCTGCCTGTGGAGTTACCCGGACAATGATGGCAATGGCCCGACGTCGCAGTACATGCCGCGTCGGGCCATTGCATGCACTCCGGTCACGAGGCGCCATAGCCACCGACATTTTTTCGGCAAAACAGTCGGCAATCCTGCGGACGTGGACGTTCACGCCCCCGATGTCCCGACTCGCGACGATGCCTGCCATTGCCGTTTTATTCGGCCATAGGATGTAGGCGTTCATGGCCTCATTGGGTGCGCCGGTGCAAGCGTGACGCTGTCGCCCGATGCGGGCGCGATGATTGTGATTGACAGGGAAACATTGAGCGGCCATCGGATGTAGGAGTCCGCCTCTGCGCGCGCCATGTGAGCGGGCGGGGAGAGTTGCGCGCACTCTGCGATGAAGTCTAGGTTCAGCCACCCACCCATAAGGAGCGTGTTATGAGCCTGACTTTGACATCTACCGATCCGGGCGTTAGCTACTACTTGCAACAGATCGACGCGGACAAAACCGTAACGCAGGACGAATTTGAAAAGTTGAGCAAGAACGCCGATCGCTGGGCCGACAGCATGGACTACAAAGAACTGGGCGGCACGATGAAAGCCGTTCAGGACGCCGCCGACGTACTGGCCGCCGCGATCCAAGCCCTGGCACGCACCGCGCGGACGGGAGGTCTAGAGAAGGATGCCCTTGACGCGGTGACAGGCGCCACGGAGTTCCAGCTCGCCTATGTGATCGGCGCCTACAAAACCAGCTTTGAAGGCGTCCAAAAGACGTCGTAAGGACAGTCGAACGACAACGCAGGCACCCACGACCGATCCGGCGTAACGGCGAGCGCCCCAACGTCTTGCATGCACGATCCTGTCGTCGCTGACGGCAACCAAAGCAGATTTCGAGAATTGACCCACGGATAGCCAACATCCACGAACCATGGTGGCAATGCCCGCCTGATCGACCAGCGCCAGCCCATGGCCTGGCGCTCACCCAAAAGAAAAAGGCGCCCCTCTCACGAGGGGCGCCTTCCTGACCGTCGCAGCGCGTTTTGACCGGCTACTGAACGTCGTTTTTTCGACCCTGATGCACGATCAGAAACCCTGCTGGTTCCGGTTCGACGGATCGTAGGTGCCGCTTGCCGCGTCCTTGCCCTGCATGCGATCCGGAAGCTCCGACTTCTGCGGTGTGTCTTCCAGCGCGCGGGCCTTGGCCTCGACGGCATTCAGACGAATGAGTTCGCCCTTCTTGTCGTAGTACACGGTGAAACCGTAATCGAGCTGCATGCGGGCCATGAAGCCAAGATGGTTGTCGCGGATCTTGGACTCATCGCTGGGCAGCAGCAGCACGGTCTTGGGCAGGTGGCCGGTGTCTTTCAGGAAGCTGAAGTGACTGCCGGTGTCGGCGGCGGACAGCACTGCGCCATCCACGAGGAACTGGCCACTCTTGTAAGCCTTCAGCGTCATGTCGAACTGACCCTGTTCGGTCGACACATGATCGACCTTGGAGCTGCCGCTGTGGCAGCCGGCAAGCACGAGCAGGCTGGCAAGCATGGCGGCGGCGCCAGCGCGGGCCAGCCAGGTGGGAACACGGATCATGCGGTGAATCTCCCTGAAGTTTGGGGGTGGTTCATGGAATGGGCGAGTCTACCGCTCGACCGGGTCATACGTGAATGCGACGACGCGCGGTTCGTTCAGGTGCTGGGCAGCGTGACGCCGCGCTGGCCCTGATATTTGCCGCCGCGGTCGGCGTAGCTGACTTCGCATTCCTCGTCTGATTCGAGGAAAAGCATCTGCGCCACGCCCTCATTGGCGTAGATTTTTGCGGGAAGCGGCGTCGTGTTGGAAAATTCCAGCGTGACATGGCCTTCCCACTCCGGCTCAAGCGGCGTCACATTGACGATGATGCCGCAGCGCGCGTAGGTGCTTTTGCCCAGGCAGATGGTGAGCACTTTGCGCGGAATGCGGAAGTATTCGACCGTGCGGGCCAGGGCAAAGGAGTTGGGCGGAATAATGCAGACGTCCGATGTCACGTCCACGAAGCTGCGCTCATCGAAGGCCTTGGGGTCAACGATGGTGGAGTTGATGTTGGTGAACACCTTGAATTCGGCGGCGCAGCGCACGTCGTAACCGTAGCTGGAGGTGCCGTAAGACACGAGGCGGTGGCCATCGCGCTCTTTCACCTGCCCCGGTGCAAACGGCTCGATCATGCCGTGCTCTTCGGCCATGCGGCGGATCCACTTGTCGGACTTGATACTCAACTTCAGATCTCCGTAGGGCCCGCGCAGGCACCTGCCCACGCGTGCGTATAACTAAAGAAAGGTACGCCAACTGCGCCCCGGGGCGCCAGTCAGGTGTTCTGGATGACGATCTTCGGGAAAGTGATCGCCTTGTTCCGGGCCTGCAACGACAGCCGCGCGGCTGCCGAACGGGCAATGGCGCGATAACGGGCGGTCAGGTCCGAATCGGGAATGGCGACCACGGTGGGCGTGCCGCCGTCTGCCTGCTCACGGATGCGGATGTCCAGCGGCAGCTCACCCAGGAAGGGGATGCCGAACTGTTCGGCCATGCGTGCACCGCCGCCGTGGCCGAAGATGTGTTCCTCATGGCCGCAGTTAGAGCACACGTGGGTGGCCATGTTCTCGACCACGCCCAGCACCGGCACTTCCACCTTTTCAAACATCTTCAGCGCCTTCTTGGCATCCAGCAGCGCGATGTCCTGGGGCGTGGTCACGATGATCGCACCGGACACCGGCACCTTCTGCGACAGCGTCAGCTGGATGTCGCCCGTGCCGGGCGGCAGGTCGATGATCAGGTAGTCGAGGTCTTCCCAGCGGGTGTCAGTCAGAAGTTGCATCAGCGCCTGGGTAACCATGGGACCGCGCCAGATCATGGGCGTGTCCTCGTCGATCAGTACGCCGATGGACATGGCCTGCAGCCCGTGAGCCCGCATGGGCACGATGCTCTTGCCATCCGGCGACGCGGGCTTGCCCGTGAGGCCAAGCATGCGCGGCTGGCTGGGGCCGTAAATGTCGGCGTCCAGAATGCCGACATTGGCACCCTCCGCTGCAAGGGCCAGGGCCAGATTGACCGAGACCGTGGACTTGCCCACGCCACCCTTGCCCGAAGCGACGGCAATGATGTTCTTCACGCCAGGCAAGGGCGCGAGCTGGCCCTGTACCTTGTGAGCGTGGATGCGGTGAGTCACCGAGACGGTGGCGGCATCAATGACCGGATCCGCTTCCAGCGCGGCTTTGGCAGCGGCGGCGGCCGCATCCAGATAGCCGCGGGCCGGATAGCCGAGCTGGATATCCACCGACACGCGGGCGCCGTCGACGCCCACCGCCCGGATCGACGGAGCGAGAGGCTGGCCCGAATGCGGGTCAATGACCCCTTCGAGAAGGCTGCGTACGAGGGTTTCGCTGGCGTGGCTCATGAGACAGGTCAAATGCAGGGATCGCCCATTATGCCAGCCGTGGCGCAATGCAGCTTGACGACCCGGCGAAGGCTCGTCAGTCTCCGGGCCATACAGAACCGTACGGGGAGTCCCAACGCATGAAGCAACTGTTCCGCGCCGCTGTCGCCGCCGCCCTCGTCCTCGCTGCCGTGCCGGCTTTCGCCGCCTCCGACAGCCCTGTTGGCAAATGGCGCACGATCGACGACACGACCCACAAGCCGAAGTCGGTGGTGGAAATCACCGAGACCAACGGCGTACTGGAAGGAAAAGTGCTTGAGGTGCTTCAGTCCGACCAGGGCCCGCACCCCACCTGCACGGCCTGCGATGGCGACCTGAAGAACAAGCCCATCGAAGGCATGCGGATCATGTGGGGCCTGAAGAAGGACGGCGACCAGTGGTCCGGCGGCCAGATCCTCGATCCGAAGAAGGGCAAGATCTACAAGGTCAAGCTCGAACTGACCGATGGCGGCGAAAAGCTCGACGTGCATGGCTACATCGGCTTCTCGCTGCTGGGCCGCAGCCAGATCTGGGAACGGATCAACTGATTTTCCCTCCGGGGAGCGGCCTCGCCCGCTCCCCGATGGCGGACCCCATGCCATAATCTTCGGTCATTCCGCAGACCGGGCCCGTCATGCCGCGCCGCATTCTCGTTACCAACGCCCTTCCCTACGCCAACGGCCCGCTGCACCTGGGCCACCTGCTCGGCTACATCCAGGCCGACATCTGGGCGCGCGCGCAGCGCATGCGGGGCAACGAAGTGCATTTCGTGGCGGGCGAAGACGCCCACGGCACGCCCATCATGCTGGCGGCCGAGAAGGCCGGGATCACAACCGAAGCGTTCATCGACAACATCCGTGCGGGTCACGAAGCGGATTTCACCGATTTCCACTTCAGCTACGACCAGTACCACACCACCCATTCGCCGGAAAACCGCGAGCTGGCCACGGCCATCTATACGCGCCTGCGCGATGCCGGTTTCATCGCCCGCCGCGACATCCAGCAGCTTTATGACCCGGAAAAGGACATGTTCCTGCCGGATCGCTACATCAAGGGCGTGTGCCCGAACTGCGGCACGGCCGACCAGTACGGTGACAACTGCGAGAACTGCGGCGCCACTTACGCGCCCACCGACCTGATCAACCCGTATTCGGTGATGTCCGGCGTCACCCCGGTGCTGCGCGATTCGGAGCACTACTTCTTCGAACTGGGCAAATTCGAGACCCTGCTGCGCGAGTGGCTGGGTGGCCAACGCACGGGCGGCGTGCCTGTCGCCAATTCGGGCGTCGTGGCCAAACTGATGGAATGGCTTGATGGGGGCCTGCGCGACTGGGACATTTCCCGCGACGCGCCCTACTTCGGCTTCCCCATCCCGGATGCACCGGGCAAGTTCTTCTACGTGTGGCTGGATGCGCCGGTCGGTTATCTGGCAGCGTTCAAGGCACTGTGCGACCGCACCGGCACGCGTTTCGACGACTTCCTCGCCGAAGGCAGCTCCGCCGAGATGCACCACTTCATCGGCAAGGACATCATCAATTTCCACGGCCTGTTCTGGCCCGCCATGTTGCATGGCGCGCAGATGCGCACGCCCACGGCGCTGCACGTCAACGGTTACCTGACCGTCAACGGCGCCAAGATGTCCAAGTCGCGCGGCACCTTCATCAAGGCGCGCACGTATCTGGACTCGGGCCTGCATCCGGAAGCGCTTCGCTACTATTTCGCCACGATGCTGAGCGCGACGCCGGTCGACGTGGACCTGGACCTCAAGGCCTTTGAAGAACGGGTCAACTCGCACCTGGTTGGCAAATGGGCCAACATCGCCAGCCGCACGGCCGGCTTTGTGCACAGCCACTTTGCCGGCAAGCTCGGCGACCGGTTCGACGACGAAGCCACCCAGCTCTGGCAGTCGCTGCTCGCCCAGTACGACGGCGTGGATGCACTTTACGAGAGCGACGACTACGCAGAAGTCACCCGCCGTTTCGTGGCCATGGCAGACACCGTCAACGGCTACATCGCCGCGCGCGCGCCGTGGGTGCTGGCGCGCGATGAAGCGCGACGCGACGAACTGCTGCAGGTGTGCACGTTCGCCATCAATGCGTTCCGCCTGCTGTCCGGCCTGCTCAAGCCCATTCTTCCGGTCACCGTGGCGGCAGCCGAAGCCTTCCTCGATGCACCCATTGGTGACTTCACCGACGCACGTCGCGAACTCTTCGGCCACACGGTGAAGACCTTCGAACCGCTGTTCTCCCGCCTGGATGCCAAACGCATCGAAGCAATGGTGGACGCGTCGAAAGATTCGCTCGCCGCTCCCGATGCACCGAAAAAAGCACCCGCAAAAACCAGCAAACCCAAGGAAGCACCCAAAGCCATGACCGAGACCGCCAGCGAAACCGCCAGCACCATTTCCATCGACGATTTCGCCAAACTCGACCTGCGCATCGGCAAGGTCGTCGCCTGCCAGTTCGTTGAAGGCTCCGACAAGCTGCTCCGCTTTGAACTGGACGCAGGCCCTCTCGGTTCGCGCCAGATCTTCTCGGGCATCCGCGCTGCGTATGGCGAGCCGGAAAAACTGGTGGGCCGCAACGTCGTCTTCATTGCCAACCTGGCTCCGCGCAAGATGCGCTTCGGCCTGTCCGAGGGCATGATCCTGTCGGCCGGCGAAGGCGGCAGCGACCTGTTCCTGCTGGACGCCGACCAGGGCGCCGCGCCCGGCGCCACCGTCCGTTAACTCCTTACCGGCCGCACGCGCCAGGCACGTGAACACACCCACGCTAGCCGACCGGATCGACGCCCTGCTGCCACAGACGCAGTGCGAGCAATGCGGATTCCATGGTTGTCGGCCCTATGCCGACGCCATGGCCCGCGACGAAGCCGGCATCAATCTGTGCCCTCCCGGCGGCGCGCAGGGCATCGCTGCGCTCGCGCATCTGCTGGGCAAGCCGGTGATTCCACTGGACCCTGCACACGGCGTGGAGAAGCCCCGCACGCTGGCCCGCGTCGTGGAAGCCGAATGCATCGGTTGCACCAAGTGCATCCAGGTATGCCCGGTGGACGCCATTGTCGGCTCGGCCAAACTGATGCATACCGTCGTCAGTGACTTGTGCACCGGTTGCGAGCTGTGCGTCCCGGCCTGTCCGGTCGATTGCATCACGCTGGACCCGATGCCATTGAGCCAGGCGAACGATCGTCGGCACGCCGATGCTGCGCGCATGCATTTTCAGCGACGTGAGGCGCGCCTCACCGCAGAGCGCCAACGTCGCGAAGCGCAACTGGCTGCCAGCAAGGTGGATGTCGCCGCGCCCACGGCGCGTAACGCCGTACTTGAAGCACTGGCACGGGCAAAAGCCCGCAAGCAAGGCCCCGAGACATGAAGAAGGCCGACGTCGTCGAGATGTTCACGCGCTTGCGTGAACTCAATCCGCACCCGAAGACCGAGCTGGAGTACACCACACCGTTCGAGCTGCTGCTGGCTGTGGCGCTTTCCGCCCAGGCCACCGACGTGGGCGTCAACAAGGCCACGCGCCGGCTGTTCCCCGTGGCCAACACGCCTCAAGGCATTCTCGATCTGGGCGTGGAAAAACTGAAGTCGTACATCAGCACCATTGGCCTGTTCAACAACAAGGCAAAAAACGCCATCGCGATGTCGCGCATTCTGGTGGACGAGTACGGCGGCGAAGTACCCCGCTCACGCGAAGCGCTGGAAACCTTGCCCGGCGTCGGGCGCAAAACCGCCAACGTAGTGCTCAACACCGCATTCGGCGAACCCACCATCGCCGTGGACACGCATATTTTTCGCGTCGCCAACCGCACAGGCCTTGCGCCCGGCGCGGACGTGCGCAAGGTGGAAGACAAACTCGAAAAAGTGATTCCGGCCCAATTCAAGCAGGACGCCCATCACTGGCTGATCCTCCACGGCCGCTACGTGTGCAAGGCGCGCAAGCCGGACTGTCCGCAATGCGTCATCATCGACCTGTGTCGCTATAAAAAGAAGACGCCCGGCTAACCGGGCGTCTTCTTTTCAGCAAGCCTCCTGGCGTCCGCTATGCGGCGCGGGCGCCTTCGACCTTCAGATGCAGTTCCTTCCAGTCCACCACCAGTTCGCAGCCCTTCTTCGAGGCATTGCGGCCCCAGTCGCGCAGCAACTCCAGTGAAGCCTGGTCCACGTGATGCAGGCCATCCATCACCACATTGACGCGGGTGTTCGGCGGCACGCTTTCCAGCGTGCGTGCCATCGACGGCACCTTCAGGAAGGTGGCCGAGCCACGCAGCGTCAGCGATGCGGTGCCCTTCTTGTCACCATCATGGTGAGCCAGATCGACCTTCAGCTTCGAGGACATCAGGGCCAGACGGAACAGCGACAGACCAAAGCCCACGATCACACCGGTCAGCAGATCGGTCGCCACGATGGCCAGGGTGGTAGCGAGATAAATCGCTGCCGTGCCCTTGCCGAACACGGCCAGATCCTTCACCTGCTTCAGGTTGACCATCTTCACACCGGTAAACACGAGGATACCGGCCAGGCACGACACGGGAGTCATGCGCATCAGCCACGGCAGCAGCAGGGCAAACACCAGCAGCCAGGCACCGTGCATCACCGTTGCCATGCGCGTGGCAGAACCTGCCTGCACATTGGCCGCGCTGCGCACGATCACGCCCGTCATCGGCAGCGCACCGAGAAAACCGCACACCATGTTGCCCACGCCCTGAGCGGCAAGCTCGCGGTCGTAATTGGTGCGCACACCGTCGTGCATGCGATCCACGGCTGCCGCGGAGAGCAGCGTTTCGGCACTGGCGATAAAGGCGAAGGTTGCGGCGGCGATCAGCAGTGTCGAATCGAACAGGCCGAACAGGCTGCCCATGGTCGGCAGGCTGATGGCCGAGAACAGATTCGACGGCACATCCACGCGATTGACGTTGACAGCGAAGTACTGCGCCGCTGCCGTCATGGTCACCACGGCAATGAGCGCGCCAGGCAGGAACTTCATCTTCGCCGGACGCAGCTTTTCCCACGCAAGCATGATGGCGATGGTGCCCAGGCCAATCATCAGGGCGATATGCGACTCGCCCTCCCCCGTAATCGCTTCATACAGGGAGCCCGGCAGCGCAGCGAAGTTCTCAAGACCACGAGCCTTCGGCGCCGCGTCCATGAGAACGTGTGCCTGCGAGGCAACGATCAGGATGCCGATACCGGACAACATGCCGGCCACGACGGCCGGCGATGTCATGCGGAACCAGACGCCGACGCGACAGACGCCGGCTACCAGCTGAATGGCACCGGCAAGCAGCACCACCGGACCCAGCGCTGCCACACCATGCGCGCGTACCAGCTCGAACACGAGCACGGCCAGGCCCGCTGCCGGGCCGCTGACCTGCAAGGGTGAGCCCGCAATGGCACCCACCACCAGACCGCCAACGATGCCTGAGATCAACCCTGCGGAGGGCGGCATGCCCGACGCAATGGCGATGCCCATGCACAATGGCAGAGCGACAAGAAAAACGACCACTGATCCCAGCAGGTCGCGGCCAAAAAGGCCTTGGGAAAAATACGCACGCATGGTGACAATCCTTAAGCGGCGGAGGCCACCGGCACGGAGAACCGTGCGTGCGGGGTGGCGTCCGGGAGGTTGTTGCTGCCGGCGACCAACGGACGGAAGGTGCCTTCCATGGCGTCGAATGCCGTGATTTCGGTACGGGCGATGTCGTAAATCCAGCCGTGGATGCGCAGGCTGCCATTGGCCATGGCCGCAGCCACGACGGGAAGCGTGCGCATGTGCTCAAGCTGGCCCACGACGTTCTCTTCCGTCAGATAACGCAGACCTTCCTCACCGAGGATGGTCGGGCGGTTTTCTGCCACGACGTAGCGGGCAACATCGGCGTGCATCAGCCACTGCGTCACGGACGGCATGCCCTTGAGCGCGGCGGGATTCTGCAGAGCCTTCATGGCGCCGCAGTCCGAGTGGCCGCAGATGACGATGTGCTGAACTTTCAGCGCCAGCACGGCGTATTCGATGGCGGCAACGACGCCGCTGACGTGCTGCGCATACGGCGGCACGATGTTGCCCACGTTGCGATACACGAAAAGCTCGCCCGGCTCAGCGTTGAACATCAGTTCCGGCATGATGCGCGAGTCGGCGCAGGTGATGAACATGGTGTGCGGCGTCTGCCCGGAAGCCAGTTTTGCAAACAGGCTGCGGTGCTCGGCGGACATGTCACGACGGAAATCTGCAAAGCCCTGGATAAGATTTTCCATGGGAATTCCTCTCTTTATCGAATAGGGAAGGCGCACGCAAAGGCGCGCTGAATGGCGTTGGGGAAGTGCGATCGAAAGCGGGGAGATCAGCCGGAAACGGTTCGCGGCCGATGAGGGATCAGACGATCGGAGGACGCAGATCCAGCGCGGGATGGTGCGGAGTCAACGACGGCACAGGCGACATCACGACGCCAGTGGGAAAGCGCGTGACATTGACATGGCTGAAAGGGGGAACGACGAACGTGTCATCCACGCCGCCGTTATCTTCAAGGGACGGCAGATCAGCGGGGAGTTGATCGCTGTCCGGAGCATCGGCAAGCACCTGAGTCATCTCGACTGGGGTGGCATGAATGCCGTTGCCCGCCGCATCATCGTGCCATGCGGCATGAACGCCGACACTCACGAACAGCAGCGCGACCAGCACGAAAATCGTGCGGAGCGTACGGCGTGCTGTGAGGAGGGCCTGGAGGTTCATGGGGCCGAACCTACGCAGAGGCGATTGGCGTTGCAAGTGTGGCGGCGCAGCACGTGTGCGCAAATCGGGCAGGAAAGGCTTTTTCGTTCAGGCTGACGCCCATTTTTTCACTTACAAATCATATGCTTGCATCTATTCATGAATAAGCCGGCATTCCACGAATGCGCAGCCTTTTCATGCCGTTTCAGACGTCTGAACGCTCGATTCGCCGTCGCGCCGCATACGACATTTCTCAGATTTTTCGGATTGAGAGTTGACCGGGCGCACAACTGAAGTGCGAACTTCGTCAGGTCAAAATGACAAAAAGAAAGCGGCGGGCTTTCGCCCGCCGCCATGTCGTCCCTGAGTCGAACTCCCTTCCGATAACCGATCAGAAGCTCAGCATGCCCCAGAAGCCGATCTCGTTGGTCTTGTACTCATACTTCGTGAGCGCCGGACCTTCCAGATCGTTGTGCTTGTAAGCCAGAGCCAGCTTGAGGTTCTTCAGCACGTCGTACGAGACGCCGGCGTTGTAGTACGTATCTTTCAGCTTGCGGTCGATGTTGGTCGGCGTGGTGTACTTGTAGTCCAGGCTGTCGTAGCGGGCGAAGACAGCCCACTGCGGCAGGAACTTCCAGTCAGCCCACAGCGAGTAACCGTCGGCCTTGTCCTTGACGGACAGCGGTGCCGTGCCGGTACCGGTGTACTTCAGGATGTCGTCCCAGTTTTCGGCGTGGAAGTACTCACCACCGATGCCGAAGGTCTTGTCACGCCACGCCACCATGAAGTCGCCGCGCGATGCATCGCGGGTCGGCTGGCCATTGGTCACGTCGTTACCGCGCTTGCCGGTGTAACCACCGATGGCAACAACCATCTGCTCGATCGGCGAGTAGGCGAAACGGCCTTCTGCGTCGACGCTGTCCGAACGGCTCGGGTTGCGGAAACCGCGACCGTTGACCACGGAGAGCTGGTAGTTGATGGAGTTGTCGCCCGTCGTCGCACCGAGGGCATGGATACCCCAGTCGGACGAGTTGCCGAATGCGCCAACGCCGCCAGCGTTGGCCGTGGAACCGGCGCGGCCGCCTTCAAACGAACGATCGGTGATCGTGTTTTCCAGGAAGCGGTAGCCATACCACTTTTCAACGAACGGAATCCAGGGCATGTCAGCCGCACCGAAGCGCACGGTGAACAGCGGATCGAACTTGCCCTGCACGTAAGCCTTCTTCACGAAGAGGCTGGTCTGGGAGATGGCCGACACGTAGTTGAAGTCGGTGGTCAGGTTCGCCGACCAGATGTCGTCGAACTGGTGATCAACGGTCAGGTAGAAGCGCTTGACGTCAAAGCCGGTGCCGTTGACGGCGCCGTGACCGTCCACCTTCTTGCCCGGGCCGTTGGCCGCATATTCTTTGTGGTCGACGTTGGTGAAGTCGAAGAACATCGTGCCGCCGATCTTGGTGTTGCTGACCAGCTTGTCGATCTTGTCGAGCTTCTTGGCCAGATCGTCCGTCGGCTTGGCCGAGGCAACCTGCACTTCGTTGATGACCTTGGCCGTTTCGACCTGTGCATCAGCCTGCGCGTCCTGCTTGGATTCCAGCTCGGCCACCTTGGCCTGCAGTGCGGCCAGCTGGGCCTGCATCTGCTCAAGAGTGGCAGCGTCGACGCTCACCTTGGCCGGTGCTTTCTGAGTCGCGGCAACCGCCGAGAAACTGGTGAAGCCCAAGCCGGTGGCGATCGCTACCGCGAGCAATGTGGAACGCATGGAATGTCTCCGCTTGAATGAATAAGGCATGGCTGATCCCCTGTCACCCCATACGAATTTTCTCAAGGAGGGGTCTGACGGCGCGCAGCATGGCTCTGCCCGTTTACCGTTCCGTGCTGTTTTTGTGACAAAACGACGACACCAGTACGCCGTCTTAACAACTTGCGACCGGCAAGCCGCAGAACGACAGGCTCCGGGGCTGATATCCTTCGCGCATGGATAAAACGAGCAACAGCACCGCCAGCCGAATGGCCGAGCGGTTCAGGGGGTTCCTGCCGGTCGTCGTGGACGTCGAGACGGGCGGGTTTGACCCCGACCGCGACGCCCTGCTGGAGATCGCGGTCGTCCCCATTGCGATGGACGGCGCGGGCCTCATGGTTCCCCTGCCTGCCATCGCGGCCAATGTAGAGCCCTTTCCCGGCGCCAACATCGATCCGCGCTCGCTGGAGATCACCGGCATCGACCCTGACCACCCATTCCGAGGCGCGCTGTCCGAGCGGGCCGCACTGGACCATGTGTTCAACGGTGTACGTCTGGCCGTGCGCGATGCCGAATGCCAGCGGGCGGTTCTGGTCGGCCACAACGCGGCCTTTGATCTCAGCTTTCTCAACGCGGCCGTGCGCCGCGTGGGTCACAAGCGCAATCCCTTCCACCCTTTCAGCTGCTTCGACACCGCCACCCTCGGCGGCCTGGCCTACGGGCAGACCGTGCTGAGCAAGGCGGTGCTGGCCGCCGGCATCGAGTTCGATGCCCGCGAAGCCCACTCAGCCATTTACGATGCTGAGCGCACCGCTGAACTTTTCTGCGAAATCGTCAACCGCTGGCGCCGACTGGAACTTCAGGAGCGCGATCTGGCCTCTGACAACCTGCCAGGCGCCGTCGCGCTCTGACCCGGCCGTGGCAGCCACCGTGCTGCCCGTCGCCGAATCATCAACCTGTAACAATCAAACCCCACCATCGCGGCAGGGGAAATCCGGTTGTCCGTGACATCTCGCCACAAAGCGAGGAAGGACGGCAGTTGCAGGCACGTTTCCGGCGTCAAAAATGACAGCCCGGCGACGCGTGTCACACAGCTGAAACAATTAACTCATTTCATTGCAACACGGCACCCCTGAAATAGAGAGCGGGCGGGCCTCGCCCGACACCTTACATCCGAGGAACTTTCCGTGTTGACCTCAAGCAAACTCCGCATCGCAACGATCGTCGCCGCCTCCCTGTTCGGCATGGCCGCCCAGGCCACCGACATCACCGGTGCCGGTTCGAGCTTCGTTTACCCCGTCCTGTCCAAGTGGTCCGCCACGTATGCCGAGAAGACCGGCAACAAGCTGAACTACCAGTCGGTGGGTTCGGGCGCCGGCGTCGCGCAGATCAAGGAAGGCACCATCGACTTCGGCGCGTCCGATGCTCCGATGAAGGCCGAAGACCTGCAGCAGTTCGGCCTCGGTCAGTTCCCCGTCGTGGTCGGCGGCATCGTGCCCGTCGTCAACATCTCGGGCCTGGAAGCCGGCAAGCTGAAGCTGGACGGCGAGACCCTCGCTGACATCTACCTCGGCAAGATCAAGACCTGGAACGACACGAAGATCACCGCGCTGAACCCGGGCCTGACGCTGCCGAATACGAAGATCACCGTCGTGCATCGTTCGGACGGTTCGGGCACGTCGTTCAACTTCACCAACTACCTGTCCAAGGTCAGCAACGAGTGGGCGACCCAGGTCAAGTTCGGCACGGCCGTTGAATGGCCGACCGGCGTGGGTGGCAAGGGCAACGAAGGTGTGTCGCAGTACGTCCGCCAGATCCCGGGCTCGATCGGTTACGTCGAGTACGCTTACGCGGTCAAGAACAAGATCACCTACGCACAGCTGAAGAACGCTTCGGGCGCTTACGTGCAGCCGAACGCCAAGACGTTCGCCGCCGCCGCCGCCACGGCCGACTGGAAGAACTCCAAGGACTTCAACCTGATCATGACCAACGCGCCGGGCGCCGAGGCATGGCCGATCACGGCGACCACCTGGGTCATCATGTACAAGAAGGCCAAGAACGCCTCGCACGCCAAGGTTGCTTTCGACTTCTTCAAGTGGTCGCTTGAGAATGGTCAGGACCAGGCCGCTTCGCTCGATTACGTGGCCCTGCCGGACACCCTGGTCAAGCAGATCGAAGGTTACTGGTCGGCTGAGTTCAAGAACTAAGCAAAAAAGGCAGCTGACCTTCCATCAGGTCAGCTGCGCAAAAAGGCGGGTCGCCGTACCAATGGGGACGGCGACCCATTGACGTAATGATCCACAGGAAAGCCAAGCCCCATGCACGCAAGCGTCAATCCCACCGTCTCACCCGCCCGTCAGGCGGAGGCGGCGCGCAACGCGCGAGATGCACGCAACGACCGGGTGTTCGGCTGGGTGCTCAAAAGCTGCGCCCTGCTGGTGCTTGTGGCCCTGCTTGGCGCCGCAGCTTCCACGCTGTGGGGCGGCAGTGATGCCTTCGGTACGTTTGGCTGGGGCTTCCTCACCAGTGATGCCTGGGACCCGGGCAACGACCGCTATGGCGCGCTCGTGCCAGTCATGGGCACGGTGATTACCGCGCTTATCGCCCTGATTATTGCCGTGCCGATCAGCTTCGGCATCGCCCTGTTTCTTACCGAGATCGCCCCTTCGTGGTTGCGCGGCCCGGTCAGCTCGGCCATCGAACTTCTGGCCGGCATCCCCTCGATCATCTACGGCATGTGGGGCCTTTTCATTTTCGCCCCCTTCGTGGCTGCGCACGTCAAGCCGTGGCTGATGAACAACTTCAGCGACACGCCGCCGGATGGCCAGATTTCCTGGCTGGTGCAGCATGTGCCGTGGATCGCGAAGTTCTTCTCCAGCGAATACCCATTCTTCGGCGCAGGTGTGCTCACCGCCGGCATGGTCCTGGCCATCATGATCATCCCGTTCATCTCCTCGGTGATGCGCGAAGTGTTCCAGACGGTGCCCACGCGCCTGAAGGAGTCGGCGTATGCGCTGGGTTCGAGCACATGGGAAGTGGTGTGGGACATCGTGCTGCCCTACACACGCTCGGCCGTGATCGGCGGCGTGTTCCTCGGCCTGGGCCGCGCGCTCGGCGAAACGATGGCCGTGGCCTTCGTGCTGGGCAACACGTTCAAGTTCACCCCGTCCATTCTGGAAACCGGCAGCTCCATTGCCTCGACCATCGCCAACCAGTTCGGTGAGGCAGAGGGCCTGCAGAAGTCTGCATTGATGGCGCTGGCCTTCCTGCTGTTCGTGGTCACCTTCATCGTGCTGCTGATTGCGCGCCTGATGCTGCGCCAGCTTGGCAACAAGGAGGGCCGCTGATGGCCACCTCGCACATTTACGCCCGCCGCCGCCTCAAGAACATCATCGCCATGGTGCTCAGCGTTCTGGCGACCGGCGTCGGCCTTCTGTTTCTGGCCTGGATTCTGTGGGAGACCCTGAGCCAGGGCATTTCCGCGCTGAAGCCGCAGCTGTTCACCAGGATCACCGCGTATCGTGAGGAAGGCGGCCTGGCCAACGCGATGGTCGGCAGCCTGATCCTCAACTCGCTGGGCATCCTTATTGCCACGCCCATTGGCGTGATGGCCGGTACGTGGCTGTCGGAATATTCGCTGCGCTCGCGCCTCGGGCCGGTGATCCGCTTCCTCAACGACATTCTTCTTTCGGCCCCCTCCATCGTGCTGGGCCTGTTCGCCTATACGATCATCGTGCTGCCCATGAAGTGGGCTACCAATGGCGATATCACCTTCTCCGGCTTTGCCGGCGGTATTGCGCTGGCCCTGATCGCCCTGCCCGTCATCGTGCGCACCACGGACGAAATGCTCCGCCTGGTGCCCTCCACGCTGCGAGAAGCTGCGCTGTCGCTCGGCGTGCCGCAGTGGAAGCTCACGGTGCAGATCCTGATCCGCTCGGCGCGATCCGGTATCGTGACCGGCGTGCTGCTTGCCCTGGCGCGCATCAGCGGCGAAACCGCCCCGCTGCTGTTCACCGCCTTCGGCAACAACTTCATGACCTTCAATCCGCTGGACAAGATGCCGAGCCTTCCGCAGGTCATCTACGAATACACGAAGGATCCCAGCCCGGACATCAACACGCTTGCGTGGGCCGGTGCATTCGTCCTGACCATGTTCGTCCTGCTGCTCAGCCTCACTGCCCGCTTCGCGTTCTCGCGCTCCAAGGTGTCCAATGACTAACATGAACGAAGCCGCTCCCAGCTTCGCCGCCACGGCCCAGGCCAGCGCTTCCGACGGCACCATGGCCGCTGCGAAAATGACGGTTCGCGACCTCAATTTCCACTACGGTGAATTCCACGCGCTGAAGAACATCGCGATGGACATCCCCGAGAAGAAGGTCACGGCCATCATCGGCCCGTCCGGCTGCGGCAAGTCCACCCTGCTGCGCATCTTCAACCGCATCTACGCCATTTATCCGAAGCTGGTCGCTTCTGGTGAAATCGTGCTGGACGGCGAGAACATCCTCGATCCGAAGTACTCGCTGAACCGCCTGCGCAGCAAGGTCGGCATGGTGTTCCAGAAGCCCGTGCCCTTCCCGATGACCATTTTCGAGAACGTGGCCTACGGCATCCGCCACCACGAGAAACTTTCCCGCGCCGACATGGAAATCCGTGTGGAGCAGGCGCTTCGCAGCGCTGCGCTGTGGGACGAGGTGAAAGACAAGCTCAAGCAGAGCGCACTTGGCCTCTCCGGTGGTCAGCAGCAGCGTCTGTGCATCGCCCGTGGCATTGCCCTGAAGCCGGAAGTCCTGCTGCTGGACGAGCCGACCTCGGCGCTTGATCCCATCGCCACCAGCCGTATCGAACAGCTGGTGGAAGAACTGAAAAACGATTTCACCATCGTCATCGTGACGCATAACATGCAGCAGGCGGCACGCTGCTCGGACCTCACCGCGTTCATGTACATGGGCGAGCTGATCGAGTTCGACCGCACTGAAAAGATCTTCACCAAGCCCAACAAGAAGCAGACCGAAGACTACATCACCGGCCGCTTCGGCTAGGCCTTAACCATTACTTCAAGGCAAAGCGCATGTCCCGCGAACACATCATCAAGAGCTACGACGACGAACTGACCCGGCTGACCGGCGAAATCGTGCGCATGGGCGAACTGGCTGCCAAGCAGCTTGAGGGCGCCATCGAAGTGGTGGCCCGTCGCGACGAGCGCGCTGCCCAGCGCGTGGTCGACAACGACGACGCCATCGACGTCATGGAGCAGGAAATCAGCCACGACGTGGTCCGCCTGCTGGCGCTGCGCGCTCCCATCGCGGGCGACCTGCGCAATGTGTTCGCTGCCCTGCGTATTGCGGCCGACATCGAACGCATCGGCGACTACGCGGCCAACGTGGCCAAGCGCTCCATTCCACTGAACCTGGTGGCGCCCGTCGCCGTGGCCGGTGGCCTCGCGCACCTGGCCGACCTGGCCAATGAACTGCTGCGCAAGGTATTGATCGCCTACCGCGACCGCGATGCAGAGGCCGCGTACCAGGTATGGAAAGACGATGCAGAGCTGGACGACGCATACACCGTCCTCTTCCGCTCGCTGCTGACCTACATGATGGAAGACCCGCGCAACATCACTCCGTGCACGCATCTGCTGTTCATGGCCAAGAACATCGAGCGCATCGGCGATCATGCAACCAACATCGCGGAAAACGTCTGGTTCGTGGTGCACGGCGAGCCGCTGGTGGCTCCCCGCGCCAAGCGCGACCTGACGGCCAGCGCAGACTTCGAGACCAAGTAATACCAGCCCGGGCAAGCCTGCTGTGGGAGCGAACACGCTCCCACATGGCAGCCGGTTGCGGTCAGGCCGTGAGCTTCAGGCCCAGAATGCCGGCCACGATCAGGCCGACGCACAGCAACCGCAACGGTGCTGCGGATTCGCCAAAAAGCACGATACCCAGAATCACGGCGCCCACGGCGCCAATGCCTGTCCACACGGCATAAGCGGTACCGATGGGAAGGCTTCGGGTCGCGGTGGAAAGCAGCCAGATGCTAACCACCATGGCGGCACCCGTGCCGACGCTCGGCCACAGGCGGGTAAAGCCTTCGGTGTATTTCAGCCCGATAGCCCAGACGATTTCAAACAGACCAGCAAGAGCAAGCACGATCCATGACATGGCGTGTCTCCGCAAAGGCGGGGTCGTCCCCGCGGAGGATAATGCGCGTTCGGGGTCGTCCCCGAAGCCGCCCCGACATTGCGTCGGAGCGGCGCCATTCTACTACGGGGCGGTAAATTTCGCCGCGCGACGCTCACGCACGCCACGCGCGATGCCGTAACCGCTGATGAGAAACCAGGCCAGTTCCTGCAGGAATGCGGACAGGTTGAACTCGCCAAAGATCAGCGACAGCAGGATTCCCAACGCACCCAGCAGGTTCATCGACTGGTACACATACGACTGGCCGCTGAGCTGGCGTGCCTGAAGCATGAAGAACGCGATGAGGACCAGGCCGACACCTGCCAGACCTACCCAGTCATGCCACAAGAAGTGCGTTTCCATCACTTGCCTCCGCGCTGCCGCAGTGCCTCGAACAGAACGATACCCGTGGCCACGGAGACGTTGAGGCTCTCCATGCCACCGGGCATCGGGATCTTGGCCACGAAATCACAGGTGTCCCGCGTCAGCCGGCGCATGCCGTCGCCTTCGCTGCCCATCACCAGCGCGATGGGGCCCTTCAGGTCGATGCCATAGATCGACTGCTGGGTGTCGCCATCCAGGCCGGTGATCCACACACCGGCATCTTTCAGCATGCGCATGGCGCGCGCCAGGTTGGTGGCGGCAATGACCGGAACGAGGTCCGCTCCACCTGCCGACGCACGGCGCACCGTAGGCGTGATGCCAACGGCACGATCTTTGGGCACGACCACGGCGGTGACGTTTGCCGCTGCCGCACTGCGCAGGCATGCGCCCAGGTTGTGCGGATCGGTCACGCCATCAAGCACCAGCACCAGCGCGTTGGCGCCGGCCGCTTCCAGCAGGTCCGGGAGGTCGTTCTCGCCACGCATCGGCGGGACGTCGTAACGCGCAATGACGCCCTGGTGACGCGCTTCGCCGCCCAGTTTTTCCAGCTGTTCACGCGCGACCGGCTTGACCGGAATTTTCAACTTGCGCGCCGCATCGGCGATTTCGCCGACGCGTGCGTTTTTCGAGCCCTGCTCGGTCAGTACTTCGCGGACACGCTCCGGGTCGTTGGCGAGCGCGCCTTCGACCGGGTTGATGCCGACTATCCAGGTTTCACTCATGACCGGGGCTTGCTCCGTGGTTTCTTCGGTGTTTTCCTGCGCGTGGGCGCCGGTGCCGGCTCCGCCGCAGCGCGCGAGCGACCACCACTCTTCGCGGCGGCCGGTGTACCGGCACGACCCGCCGGACGCGGCGCCTCAACGGCAGCAGCCTTGCGACGCGGCGGACGGGAAGCGACCGCTTCGGGCTCTTCGCGACGACGCGACGGCGACTTCGGCGCAGGAGGCGGATTATCGCTCGCCTGCGGCTCGCTGGCGACCTTCTTGCCCCGGCCAAACACACGACCCACAGCTTTCGCGGCGCGACCCAGTGCCGCACCCATGCCCGACTTCGCTGCCGGCTTGATTACGGCTTCTTTCGACTTTGACGCCAGCGGCAACTCGATGCGGGCCACCAGACGGAAGTCGATCTTGCGATCTTCCAGGCTGGCGCGCAGCACCTGCACGCGTACGTGATCGCCAAGACGATACTGCGTGCCCGTGCGTTCGCCAGCCAGCAGGTGACGGATGGGATCGAACTTGTAGTAGTCGTTCGGCAGCTGGGACACATGCACCAGACCGGACACGCGCGACTCGATCAGCTCGACAAACAGACCAAAGGAGGTGACGCCAGTAACCGTGCCGTCGAATTCCTCGCCCACGTGCTTTTCCATCCACGCGCACTTGAAGCGCTCGTCGACGTCGCGCTCGGCCTCTTCCGCACGGCGCTCGCGCTGCGAGCAATGGATGGCCATGGCGGCCATTTCCGTGTCGGTGTAGGTGTATTCGGGCGCCTTCTTCTTCGTGATGGCGTAGCGGATGGCGCGATGCACGAGCAGATCGGGGTAACGACGGATCGGCGAAGTGAAGTGTGCGTACGCTTCCAGCGCCAGACCAAAGTGGCCTTCATTCTGCGGGTGATACACGGCCATGCTTTGCGCACGCAGCAGCACGGACTGGATCAGTGCCGCTTCCGGACGGTCGTGCACTTTTTTCAGCAGCGCCGAGAAATCGGCCGGCGTGACTTCGTCCGCAGGCGGCATTTTCAGCTTGAACTCGCGCAGGAACTGCAAAAGGTCTTCGTACTTCTCGGCCGGCGGCGGTGCATGCACGCGGTACAGCGCGGGGATCTTGCGCCGGGAGAGGAACTTCGCCGCCTGCACGTTGGCCGCAATCATGCATTCCTCGATGAGCTTGTGCGCATCGTTGCGCGGCTGCGCACCCATGGCCACCACTTCACCGGACTGCGCGAGGCGGAACTTGACTTCAGGCGTTTCAAAATCAATGGCGCCACGACGCTTGCGTGCCTTGGCCATCGACTTGTAGAGACGGTGAAGGTTTTCCACCTGGGGCAACACGTCGGAAATTTCCTGACGGACATCCTTGTTGCGCTCACCCACGGCCTGCCACACCTTGTTATAGGTGAGGCGCGCATGCGACAGCATCACGGCGTCATAGAACTTCGAACGGACAACCTCGCCTTCCTCGTCGATCTCCATGTCGCACACCATGCACATGCGCTCGACCTTCGGCATCAACGAACAGATGCCATTGGACAGCGTTTCAGGAAGCATGGGCACCACGAAGCCCGGGAAGTACGTGGACGTGCTGCGCTCGTACGCTTCCACATCCAACGGAGTACCGACCGGCACGTAATAGGACACGTCGGCGATGGCCACGATCAGGCGGAAGCCGCCGTCTTTCAGCGGTTCGGCGTAAACAGCGTCGTCGAAGTCGCGCGCATCTTCACCATCAATGGTGACCAGCGGAAGGTGACGGATATCCGTGCGCCCTGCCCGATCAGCGGCCGTGACCTGCGGCTCAACCTCTTCAGCCTGACGGACGACCTGGGGCGGGAATTCGTGCGGGAGGTCGTGGCTGGCGATGGCCATCTCGACCACCAGCGACGGCTGCAGACGCTCGCCCAGCACAGCGCGGATGGTGCCCAGCGGGCCGCGGTGGGCAGACGGCGGATCGGTGATTTCCACCACCACGATCTGGCCCTGACGCGCGCCGGCTTCGCGACCGGCGGGAATCATGATGTTCTGATGCAGGCGACGGTCATCCGGCTCGACGAGCGTCATGCCGTTTTCGACCACGATGCGCCCCACCAGCCTGGGCGAGCGGCGCTCCAGCACTTCGACGATGGCGCCCTGACGACGACCGCGACGGTCGATGCCCACCACGCTGGCCAGCACACGGTCGCCGTGCATCACGGTGCGCATCTGCTGGGGTGACAGGTAAAGATCCTCGCCGCCTTCATCCGGGCGCAGGAAGCCATAGCCTTCGGCATTGGCAATGACGCGACCCGGCAGCAGGCTGAGTTTCTGGGCCGGGGCATAGGTGCCGCGGCGATTCTGAAGCAGCTGGCCATCGCGGATCATCGCAGCCAGGCGCTTGCCCAGTGCGTTGATGTCGTATTCGGTAAACAGGCCAAGCGCCAGCGCAATGGCTTCGGCGGAGAGCAATTCGCCCCGCTCGTTCAATAACGAGAGGATGGCCTCACGGCTGGGGATGGGCTGCTCGTATCGGCGCGCCTCGCGATCGGCCTGCGGGTCCACAGGTCGCGGGGGCATGGTGTCGCGATAACGTTCCAGCGCCTTGGTCGGGCGCGTCGCGCGGGGTTTCTTGGGCCCACGCGTACCGCCGGAACCTTGTTTGCTTTTTGTCACGAATAAACCTTGTATGAGGGGACGCGATCATTTTCGCATCCAAATGTAGAAAGACTGTTGACAAGAGTGAGGTCGATGCCTAATCTACGCGGCTCACGAGGCGCAAACGTCTCGGGACACCTGCCCAGGTGGCGGAATTGGTAGACGCACTAGTTTCAGGTACTAGCGGGTAAAACCGTGGAGGTTCGAGTCCTCTCTTGGGCACCAATTATAGACGAAGCCCCGCAGATGCGGGGCTTCGTTTTTTTTGGCCTTCGCTACCGAAGGCATCCATTCATGCAGAAGTGCGCGCGCCCTCGGGCGAACGCGCGCACCCACCCACCGCTACAACCCGCTGCGAAGCACCTGCACGTCCCAGCGCTGACGATCATCGACCGGCGGCAGATTCACCACGGACGGATCGACGCGCGTGGGTGACGCCACATGTGACGGTGCCGGCACCAGCTCGCCCGGGAACGGCGGCGAGGGATAGCTGGGATACGGCGGCAGCAAGGGGTGGTGACTGTTGACGGGGAAGCTCTCGATGCCCGGACTCGGCACCGACGAATGAAGCTCGCCGTTTTTCACGAACAACCGGTCACCACGGGTGCCGCCGCGATACAGATGCAGGCGGTCAGCCAGCCAGCGCCAGCGCTGGTTGTTTCCGTTGAGGACGCATGGCTGGAGCGACACCGGCTGGTTGCCCCTGGTAGCGGTCAGGCACGTCTTGGATGCGAAGTTGACGTAGCGGTCGTTCGTATCCAGTGACCACATCTGACGCCGGTCAGCCTTGTTGCATGCAAGGAGTTCGGCCCTGCCCTCCACGCCAGCCAGGCACCGGCCATCCTCCCAGGAACTGATGAGCACGGTCATTTCGCGCGTGAGGTACGGGTCCTCCATCGGAATCTCGATGCTGGCTACCGCCTCCTTATTGACGTGGCGCAACAATCTCGTGCTTGGCGAACGGTACTCGGCCCTCTCGAAGGCCACTTTCACTGTGACCGTGACATTCCCGTCAGAGGCGCCGGGCACCGACCAGGTGGACTCGCCGGCCAGATGTGCCGATCGCATCATCGGCGTCATCGCACTTACCACATGATGGGACGTGTGATAGCGCCTCCACCACAACCCGCCGCCATTGCCATTGAGCACATTATGGTAAGCACGCGATGCAATCGGAGCCTTCCAGCTGACCCGCCCCAACTCGGCCGACGAGGCCTGCAGGGAATAATCGGTGAACTTCATGCTCAACGCACGCGTACGCGTTTTGGTGTAACTGGCTGAAGCCTGCACGGACGCCTTCGCCGCAAGCGCCTCATCCGGTTTGCCCGACGAGCTGACCTCTGCACCGGCGGTGCCACCAAAGGTGGTAGTCACCGTGCTCGTGTCGTTGAAGTCGAAATCGGTGCGGCCGTCGGACTTGGGCAGATAGTCCAGGTTTCGGAGGAGTTCCTCGCCCCCTTCCGGCGGCGTATACGACACCTGGTGGGTCGCCCCGTAGTTTGTCGGCAACGCAAACTGGTTGTAGATCGTTTCCGGCGTCCGGTAGTACCCGACATACGGCGGCGTGATATCCATGTCGGACGTTACCGTGATGATCTTGCGGTCGCCGACCTGAGTGACCGCACGCGCCACCTCGATGGTCGTACCTCCGCCGATGCCATTCTCCTTGCTGACGGGAAAAAGCTTGTAGCGGCGAATGGGCGCAAACGAAATCTCCGGCGGGGTAGTGACCGAATTCACTGAGGCGACAGCGCTCATCGACCTGGCCGTACGGACTGACTTCTTCACGGGGGCCGCAGGTGCGTCGGCCTCCGCTTCAACCTGCATGGCCCGCGCGGCTCGCAGGTCGCGCAGGATGGCGCCGTCGCTGGCTGCCTCCGTGGTGGAAGGAAGAAATACCATCATGTCGCCCGATGTGTCGCGATGGACAAGGGCGGACTCTCCCTTCGGCGCAACACCCAGCAGCATCGCCACCCTCTGCCGGTCGACGGACGACTGCCCATTCATGCGGATGAACACAGGAATCTTCGTAAGCATCAACCGCTGCAGCGTCTCGGTGTCCCGCTGCGACAGCGGCAGATCCTTCGACGCAACCATCGCCACCACATCGCCATCGGGCGCACTGTAAAGCTGCTGAAGATCACTGCCTGCAAGCGATGCACCCTTGATGACGCGGGACGCTCCGGCCGCCTGCATCGAATCGGCCGATACCTCAACGCCGCCAAATGCCACCAGCGTGCTGAAGCTCGCTGACACACTGGCACTCGCGCGAACCTCCGCAGATGCCAGCAGGGAAATGCTCATGCCAGCCGCAAACATTGCAGCTGAAAATGAGGAAAGAAGAAGCCGCCTTTTCATAAAACCTCCGTGTCGTTGGGGAGGTTCGAACATAGGCGAAATACTTCGGAAGAAGTCTTAGGCGTCCTCAAGGCGCACGCGCAACGAGCCGCTGGAAGATCAGCGAAGATGCTGCGCTGATCACGTCGTTAGTCTGACTTGACCGATCATGTGCACACGCCCTACGACGCAATCAGACAAAGCCTGACCAGCGAACAGGGCCACTGACCGGACAGAACACGACACTCCCCGAAGGCCGGGCAGGAATTGCCTGATTACGTGGCCCTGAGTTCCACCATGTTGCCCTGCGGGTCGTACAGGTAGATCGACAAACCTTCGCCGCCCGCGCCATAGCGCGATCCCACCTCACCCACACGCACACCGTGCGCTTCCAGGTGCGCGCGGATGGCCGCTTCGTCAAAACGGTCGATACGCAGGCAGATGTGATCCACGTTATGCGCCCTCTCGCCAGGCGCTGGCCCACCCATGCGCCCGAGCTTGCTGTCGACCGCCACCAGGTCGATCAAAGCCGCCCCGGCACGCAGTTGCACCAGCCCGATCTCGTCCTGGCGGCGCTCCGGCACACAGCCAAGCACCTCCCGGTAGAAACGCTCCATCACCGCGCTGTCGATGACCCGCAATACCACGTGGTCGATGCCTTGCAGTGCAAAGGGGGTGCTGGCCATCTGCCTGGGTCTCCTCAAAGGGCTGAAGCTCATCATAGATCCAGCCCGCCGGGGGGTCCGGGAGCCGGAAAATCGCGCCGTGGAGCGGCCTCCGTGGCTGTATCACCGGCGCGCGGGACGCCAGCGCTCCCGGGCATGGCCCCATCCCCGGTAAGCACAGCCTGGCCCGACCCTGACCAGCGCCTCGCCCTGTCGGCAAACGCCCACCGCGCCGGGTTATAATCCCCGTCATATTGCTCGGTGGGAGAAGCGGGTCCGACCCGCTGCCGAAGGCGCAACGCCCGTAATCGCTCAGGCTCCCAAACCACCGTGCACGGAAACACTCTGGAGAGACCGGTTAGATCCGGCGCCGAAGGTGCAAGAGGCGGCTTTCATGCCCCTCCAAACTCTCAGGCAAAAGGACAGAGGGGCGCCCCACGTGCGGCACGGCACGTTGTATCCGGACGCCCCTACCCATGAGCCAGACATCCCATCCTTCGCTGCGCGAACTCGAAAACCACGACGCCTTCGTCGAGCGCCACATCGGCCCGAACGACGCTGAAATCGCGGACATGCTCCATGTGGTCGGACAGGCGTCGCTTGAAAGCCTCACCGACGCCATCGTGCCCGCCTCCATCAAGTCACCCGCGCCGCTGGCACTGCCGGAGAGCATCACGGAAGTGGACGCACTGGCCCGCATTCGCGCCATTGCCAACCGCAATACCGTGTTCCGCAGCTTCATCGGCCAGGGCTACTACGGCACCCACACGCCCAACGTGATCCTGCGCAACGTGCTGGAGAATCCGGCGTGGTACACGGCCTATACGCCGTACCAGGCAGAAATCTCCCAGGGCCGCATGGAAGCGCTGATCAACTTCCAGACGATGGTCGCCGACCTCACTGGCATGGACATCTCCAACGCATCGCTGCTGGACGAGGCCACTGCGGCCGCCGAAGCGATGACGCTGGCGAAGCGTTCGGCCAAGTCCAAATCCAACGTTTTCTTCGTGTCGCGCGACGTCCATCCGCAGACGCTGGAAGTGCTGCGCACGCGCGCCGACGGCATCGGCATCGAACTGCATATCGGTGATGATGCCGAAGGCTCCACGGTCGACAGCTTCGGCGTGCTGCTGCAGTACCCCAACACCTTCGGTCGTGCCAACGACTACCGCGCCCTGGCCGAGGCCGTGCACGCACGTGGTGGCATCGTCGCCGTGGCCACTGACCTGCTGGCCCTGACCCTCATCGCATCGCCGGGCAGCTGGGGCGCGGACATCGTCGTGGGCAACAGCCAGCGCTTCGGTGTGCCGTTCGGTTTCGGTGGCCCGCATGCGGCATACCTCGCCTGCCGCGATGCCTACAAGCGCTCCATGCCGGGCCGCCTCATCGGCGTATCCGTTGACGCGGAAGGCAAGCCGGCTTACCGCCTCACGCTGCAGACCCGCGAGCAGCACATCCGTCGCGAGAAGGCCACGTCCAACATCTGTACCGCGCAGGTGCTGCTCGCTGTCATGGCCAGCATGTATGCCGTGTACCACGGCCCGCATGGCCTGAAGCGCATCGCCCATCGCACCCATCGTCTTGCGGCGATCCTGGCCGGCGCACTGCGCAAGGCCAACGTTGCCGTCGGCGACAACTTCTTCGACACGCTGCACGTCACCGGGATCGACGCTGCTGCCATCCACACGGCCGCTGCGGCCGCAGGCATCAACCTGCGCGCCATCGACGCGCACAGTGTGGGCATCAGCCTGGACGAAACCACCACCCGCGCCGACGTGGCCGCCCTGGCCAGCCTGTTCGGTGCCTCGGCCAACGACATCGACGCCCTCGATGCCGCGACGCCAGACGCACTGCCCGCTGCGCTGCGCCGCGATGTCGACTTCCTCCAGCATCCGGTGTTCAACACCCACCACAGCGAACACGAACTGCTGCGCTACCTGCGCGGCCTTTCCGACAAGGACCTGGCGCTGGACCGCACCATGATCCCGCTGGGCTCGTGCACCATGAAGCTCAACGCCACGGCGGAAATGATCCCTGTCACGTGGCCGGAGTTCGCCAACATTCACCCGCTGGCACCGGCATCCCAGACCACCGGCTACAAGCAGCTCATCGACGAACTCGAAGCCATGCTGGTGGAATGCACCGGCTACGATGCCGTCAGCCTGCAGCCCAACTCCGGTGCCCAGGGTGAATACGCTGGCCTGCTCGCCATCCGTGCGTATCACCGCTCGCGCGGCGAGGCTCATCGCGACATCTGCCTGATCCCCGAGTCGGCGCACGGCACCAACCCTGCATCCGCCCAGATGTGCGGCATGACGGTCGTGGTTACTCGCTGCGACAGCAACGGCAACGTCGATGTGGAAGACATCCGCGCCAAGGCCGAGAAGTACTCCGACCGCCTCGCCGCGCTGATGATCACCTACCCGTCCACGCATGGCGTGTTCGAAGAAGACGTTGTCGCCATCTGCGACATCGTCCATCAGCACGGTGGCCAGGTCTACACCGACGGCGCCAACATGAATGCGCTGGTCGGCGTCGCCAAGCCGGGCAAGTGGGGTTCGGACGTTTCCCACCTCAACCTGCACAAGACCTTCTGCATCCCGCATGGCGGTGGTGGCCCGGGCGTGGGTCCGTGCGCCGTCAAGTCGCATCTGGCGCCGTTCCTGCCGCGCGCGCTCGGTAACGAAGGCGATGTCGGCATGGTCAGTGCAGCCACCTTCGGCTCCGCATCCATCCTGCCCATCTCCTGGATGTACATCACCCTGATGGGCACCGAAGGTCTGCGCAAGGCAACCCAGGTCGCCCTGCTCAACGCCAACTACATCGCCAAGCGCCTCGCTCCGCACTTCAAGACCTTGTACACCGGCCGTAACGACCTGGTGGCACACGAGTGCATCCTCGACCTGCGTCCGCTCAAGGACGCCACGGGCATCGGTGCAGAAGACGTCGCCAAACGCCTCATCGACTTCGGCTTCCACGCCCCGACCCTGAGCTTCCCGGTCGCCGGCACGCTGATGGTCGAACCGACCGAAAGCGAATCCCAGCACGAGCTCGATCGCTTCATCGACGCCATGATCCAGATCCGCGAAGAAATCCGCGCCGTGGAAGATGGCCGTCTTGATCGCGAAGACAACCCGCTGCGCAACGCTCCGCACACCGCGGCCATGGTTACCGCTACGGAGTGGACCCACGCCTACCCGCGCGAGCTGGCTGCCTTCCCGCTTCCCAGCCTCAAGCTGCAGAAGTATTGGTCGCCCGTCGCGCGCGTCGACAACGTGTACGGCGACAAGAACATCATGTGCGCATGCATCCCCATTGATGCGTTCAAGGATGACGAAGTCGACGCGTGATGCGTTGGTGAATCGCTATCTGGTAGCAAATGCCCCAAGCCATCCAAAGCTTTCTGCGGATAGCCTGGGGCACGTAGCCTGAAAAACCGCGTCGCGAATCAAGTGAACTGCACCCCGGAAGCTGGACACCCGTCCAATCCCTGGGGTGCAGTTCACAACGACGCCCTTCGTTGCTCATGACCTCTTCCGGCTCGGAAGGCCGCTGACGAAGACACCTTCTTCGCACTGACCTCTTATCGCCCTCGCCCTATCGGAAACTACTTTGAACAGCGCCAGCCATCTATGGCTGCAAGGACCTGCGCGTTCTGCATAACCAGGGTTTTGCCATTGTCGAGAACGGCATAAGACGTATCTGGCGCTGAAGCAAGTCCTCATTGCAGCAAGCCCGCTCCGGGCAGCGAAGTACTAGCCGGGCGGCTCGAATCTGCTTACGCAGCCTTGCTACGTAACCAGGAAGTCCTTCACCCGGCGGTTCAGAAAAAAATAAGCGCTCAAAGCTATAACTTGCAAAGCCGCAAAGAGAAGATCATAAAAATATTCGTCGCGAGAGTAACTCACGCCGTTGATCCGCTCGATAAAATAGCCTGCAAGGTAGATTCCTGCGACGCCGGATATATAGGCCAGTCGACCAAGCCGTCGAGTTTTTAGCAGCAAGATCCCCGCTCTGAAGAAAAGAAAAATAGCTACGGCGAATACTAGTCCGCTGCCGTTGATCCACCAGTCCACGAAGCCGATCTTCTTCTGACCGACAACAGCCCCGCCTGGAACGATCGTCCCAACGACAAGCAGCACTGACGTTAACGAGAACAATGTTATGACCTTTAGAGGCCCAGGCATTCTTCCAAAATTGGTGGCAAGGTCATTCATGTCTAGTGGCCTACAACCTCAATCCCGGTGGACCATCCAATCCCAAAACCTTTCCTCGGGGTTCGATTGAGGGTTGGAGAGTCGGCCGGCCCATATTCCTCGTACCCGTTGCCCGAACTGTCTAGATTCAAGCCGACTGAGTTTTGTATCGGATTCCAGGATGCAAAGAAAGCAGTGGCTCCGCCCTCATTGAAAATTCCGAGCGTTGAGCCATGGGTGCAATCCTTACCGTCTGCACCGGGTCGCTTGCCGACAGGATCGAGCGAGCCACCAACTGACACGCCTACGCCAATGCGACCGCCATAGAACCATTCGCCAGACGTAGGGTCACGGCCAAACTGGATACCGCCGCCAAACCCAAGGTAAGCCTCGAAAGAGAAAGACCACAAGCCCAACGGGTCAATATACGTGAGCGGGTTATTGCCCACATAGGCATAAGTACTCACACCACCCCGCAAGCCGATCGGATCGCTCTGGATGTACCGCCCCGTCGCGGGTTCATAGTCCCTATGGACGTTGTAATTCAGCCCGCTCTCGGCATCAAAGTATTGCCCAGGAAAGCGAAGATTAATGGTGGTGCCGTTGGTCGTGCTCGGCTGCGTCTCGCCAAACGGATTGGCTCGACGCGGGAACGTCCACACCTGTGCGCCGCTGGCGTCGGTGGCCGCCCGCGGAGTATTCAAATCATCGACGTGAATGAACACCACTCCCTCCCCAGTCACCGCTGCAACCGGCATGTTGTCGAGCCACACATAGTCACGCGAAGCATCCCCCAGTTCGCTCAGCAGGTGGGCGGCCGTGTCGTAAGCGAAGCGTGTCTGCGAGGTACCCACAGTCTTGCTCACACGCTCGCCCAGTGCGTCGTAAGCGTAAGTCGCTAGCGTGCCTTCCCCCTGCTGGGCCATCGCGAGCCGACCGCGCCCGTTGTAGCCAAAACCCCACGCAATGCCCCCGCTTGCGTTGCCGGTCATAGACCCATTTGCATCGTAGGTGCGCGCGCTATTGCCAATGCTGGTTAGCCAGTGCGTACCGGATTGATACCCGTAGGTGCCGGTTGCAAGACCGGGCGCGGCTTTGCTGAGCCGATCACCGCCTTGACTATAGGTGTAGGTCTCGATCGCATTGCCGCCAGCGCTCTTGACCGACGTCAATCGGTAGAGCGAATCATAGGAATAGGTTTCCGAGGCTGGCGAGGCCCCCTGAAGCGTCCTCGTACTTTCGAGTCATCTGGAAATAGAGGTGGTTGATGATGCCATGGCATAGCGGATAGGCGACAGACCACCGAGAGAGCGATG
>NZ_JACHYH010000010.1 GCF_014192715.1 Luteibacter sp. Sphag1AF | reverse complement strand
CGGTGAATTTGCTTTTGCGCATCGTAGGTCTCCTTGGGGATATTTTGCCCGGGGACCTCGGTTTATGTCTGGAGTAAGTTTACGGGGAGGCGACACGAACATCGCCAAGCGCGAAAGTGCGGATGAAGCAAAGAACGGCGGTCATCTGACCAGGCGCGAAACCACCAACCTCAATCGCGCCGAAAACCGCAACAGTCGCCATATCTACAAGCAGAAGCACTGAGCGTATTGCCGCACATTGATTCGACGCATGGCACCGGTGCGACCGGCGCCATGCGTCTGTTTCGCTCAGTACAGCACGCGTGCCCGCAGGGTGTCGGGGATGGCGGCCAGTTCGTCTTTCAACGCGGCGGCATGCTGCTCGGTCGTCGACACGTCGATGACGACGTAGCCCACATGCGGTGAGGTCTGCAGATACTGGCCGTCGATGTTGACCTTCGCGCGCGAGAACACATCGTTGATGCGTGAGAGAATGCCGGGCACGTTGCGATGGATGTGCAGCAGGCGGCGGCTTTCAGGATGGCCCGGTAGCGACACCTCGGGGAAATTGACCGCAGAAAGCGTGGAGCCGTTGTCGCTGTAGCGCACCAGTTTGGATGCGACTTCGATGCCGATGTTTTCCTGCGCTTCGAGCGTGCTGCCGCCAATGTGCGGCGTCAGGATCACGTTGTCCATGCCAACCAGCGGCGAGACGAATGCGTCGTCATTGCCTTTGGGTTCCACTGGAAACACGTCGATGGCCGCGCCGGAAATATGGCCATTGCGCAGGTTGGCAGCCAGCGCGTCAATGTCCACCACGGTGCCGCGCGACGCATTGACCAGCATGGCACCAGCGCGCATGCGTTCGAGCTGCGCATTGCCGATCATCAGCCTGGTTTGCGGTGTTTCCGGCACATGCAGTGTCACGACGTCCGCACGCTTGAGCAGTTCGTCCAGGCTGGCCGCAGGACGCGCGTTGCCCAGCGAAAGCTTCGGTTCGATGTCATAGAAAATCACGCGCATGCCGAGGCTTTCGGCAAGTACACCGACCTGCGTGCCGATGTGGCCGTAGCCGACAATGCCCAGCACTTTGTCGCGCACTTCAAAGCTTCCGCTGGCGGATTTGGACCAGCCGCCGCGATGGCATTGCGCATTCTTTTCCGGAATGCGGCGAATCAGCAGGATCGTCTCGGCAATGACCAGTTCCGCCACGCTGCGCGTGTTGGAGTAGGGCGCATTGAACACCGGTACGCCGAGCTTCTGAGCCGCTTCCGTGTCGACCTGGTTGGTGCCGATGCAGAAGCAGCCGACGGCGATCAGGCGCTTGGCTTCGGCCAGCACCTCTTCGCTGAGGTGCGTTCGCGAGCGGATGCCAACGATGTGCGCATCGGCGATGGCGCGCTTGAGTTCATCGTCCGGAAGCGACTTCTCGTGAAATTCGATCTGCGAGTAGCCTGCGTGTCGGAAGGTGTCCAGTGCGCTGCGGCTCACGCCTTCCAGCAGCAGGACTTTGATGTCTTCTTTCGGGTAGGACGTGCGCTTCATATAGGCCGGCTCACAGAACGTATGGCCTCACTATGCCAGATGCCACGCGGCTTTTGCGGCATCGCAGCAGTGGACGGGAAGCCGTGCCGCTGGCAGGCTGGGCGGGCCAACCATCCGGGACCTCCATGAACGATCCGCGCCTTGCCGACCTGACCCGCGTCCTGCCTGATCTGAAGCTGGCCACCGATCCCGGTGACCTGGAGCATTACGGCCGCGACTGGACCCGACGCTGGGCGCCTGCGCCTCTGGCCATCGCGTTCCCGGCGTCCATCGAGGACGTTCAGGGCATCGTGCGCTGGGCGGTGCGCCAAGGCGTGGCGGTGGTGCCGTCGGGCGGACGTACGGGCCTGTCCGGTGGCGCGGTGGCTGCGCATGGCGAGATCGTCATCAGCCTGGACCGGATGAACCGCGTTCTGGCCTTCGATCCCATTGACCGGACGCTGACCGTCCAGCCGGGCATGGCACTGGAGGCGGTGCACAAGGCGGCCCGCGAGCACGGGCTTATTTATCCGGTGGACTTCGCCGCACGTGGCTCCTGCCAGATTGGCGGCAACATTGCGACGAATGCCGGCGGCATCCGGGTCATCCGTTACGGTAATACGCGCCAATGGATCGCGGGCCTGAAAGTGGTGACCGGAACCGGCGAGCTGCTGGAACTCAATCGCGGCCTCATCAAGAATGCGTCCGGATACGACCTGCGTCATCTGATCATCGGTTCAGAAGGCACGCTGGGCATCGTGGTGGAAGCCACCCTGTGGCTCACCTCACCACCGCCGCCCTCTCAGGTCATGCTGTTTGCCGTGCCGGCCATGGAAGACCTGATGCGGGTCTTCGGCGAAGCGCGCCGCAGGCTGTCGCTGGGTGCCTTTGAGTTCTTCACTGATCGTGCCCTGCATCATGTACTGGCGCATGGCGCGCAGCGGCCCTTTGGTGAATCCTCGCCGTATTACGTGGTCACCGAATTCGACGCGCAGGACGACTCGCAGCAGGCTGCTGCACTGGAACTGTTTGAGTTCTGCCTTGAAAAGGGCTGGGTGACCGATGGGGCAATCAGTTCCAGTGACGCGCAGGCTGCCGCGCTCTGGCGTCTGCGCGAAGGCATTACCGAGAGCCTCGCCGCCTATAAGCCGTACAAGAACGATGTCTCTGTACGCATCAGTGCCGTACCCGACTTCATGAGGGACATGCAGGCGCTGCTGCAAGCCGAATACCCGTCGTTTGACGTCGTGTGGTTCGGACATATCGGCGACGGCAATCTGCACATCAATGTACTGAAGCCGGAGGGGCTGGATGACGCCGCGTTCGTCAGTCAGTGCGAGCACGTGACCGCACTGTTGTGCGACACGCTGGAACGCCACGGCGGCAGCATTTCGGCCGAGCACGGCATCGGCCTGGTCAAGAAGCCGTACCTGTCCAGTGTGCGCAGCGAGGCGGACATCGCCCTGATGCGCGGCATCAAGGCAGTCTGGGACCCGGCGGGCATCATGAATCCGGGAAAATTGCTCTGATCGGTCGCGTCGGGTGGCTATCGGGAGGCCGGGGCATTAGCCTTGGCATTCCCTCCCCGCAACGTCCAGAACGACATGGCCCAGGATCAGCGCAGCCTTTACCCCGAAATTGAAGCCTACGACACCGGTTTTCTGAAGGTGTCCGATCTGCACACGATCTACTACGAGCAGAGCGGCAACCCGAACGGCAAGCCCGTCGTCTTCCTGCACGGTGGTCCGGGCGGTGGCACGAATCCGAAGTGCCGTCGCTTCTTTGATCCGGCCAAATACCGCATCGTGCTGTTCGACCAGCGCGGCTGCGGCAAGTCCACGCCGCACGCGGAACTCAACGACAACACCACGTGGGATCTGGTCGCTGATATCGAGCGCGTGCGCGAGCACCTCGGCATCGACCGCTGGCAGGTGTTTGGCGGCTCGTGGGGCTCAACGCTGGCACTGGCCTATGCGCAGACCCATCCGCAGCAGGTCACGGAACTGGTGTTGCGTGGCATCTTCATGCTGCGTCGCTCGGAACTGGAGTGGTTCTACCAGAAGGGTTGCGACGCGCTGTACCCGGATGCCTGGGAAACCTACCTCTCGGCCATTCCGCCGGCAGAGCACGGCGACCTCATCAGCGCCTACCACCGCCGTCTGACTCATGCAGACCCTGCCGTACGTCTTGCCGCCGCGCAGGCCTGGTCGGTATGGGAAGGCGCCACCAGCTATCTGTACCAGGATACCGGCCACATTGCGTCCAGCGCCGAAGACGAATTCGCGCTGGCGTTTGCACGCATTGAATGCCACTACTTCGTCAACGCAGGCTTCTTCGATGTGGATGGCCAATTGCTGCGCGACGTGGAGCGCATCCGCCATATCCCGACCGTGATCGTGCAGGGGCGCTACGACGTGGTATGCCCGATGCGTAGCGCATGGGATCTGCATCGTGCATTCCCCGAGGCCGATCTTCACGTAGTGCAGGACGCCGGTCATTCGGCCTTTGAGCCCGGCATTCTCAGCGAGCTGGTGAAAGCGACGGATCGTTTCGCAGGTTGATCGCAACCGCGAAATCGCTCCGCGTTTCCACCCCGATCAGGTCATGACCGCACGGTCATGACCTGATCGGGATGCCACCCGCTAGGACACGCCCGGTGGGGGACTCAGGTCAAGCTCTTTCAGCGCGCGGGCCGTCTTTTCCGAGCCGCTGCCGTCCAGCGAAATCAGCGCCATTACTTTCAGCGTGCCATAGGCGCCCAACTGATTCATGACCGACCAAGGGATAACGGCGCTGATGCCGTCGTTGACTTCCTTGGCCGAGACGGTGGCCGGCGGTATCCGCATGTCAGCCTGGAAGGGTGTCCTGTCATTTCGCGTGCCGCTGTATCGTAGCCAGATCGACTGGCCCTGTGCGATGCCGGGCCA
The DNA here is from genome assembly GCF_014192715.1 of Luteibacter sp. Sphag1AF. Lineage (GTDB taxonomy): Bacteria > Pseudomonadota > Gammaproteobacteria > Xanthomonadales > Rhodanobacteraceae > Luteibacter. The sequence continues at coordinate 82,651 of NZ_JACHYH010000010.1, read as the reverse complement.
TGGCGCGATCGTTATCGCGATGCCTACACTCTGCGCGGCCCCGCGCACGGGCGATGGCCACGAGACCGCGACCGGAGCAGGAGCAGGAGCAGGGGCAGGAGCCGGAGCCGGAGCCGGAGCCGGGCTGTCACGGTTTGGATCAACCTGCGTGCCGGCGTCGGTGGAAGTGCTTGTGCCAGGCATGTTCTGAACCGTCAGCGCCTGCTGAAGGTTGTCTATGATGGCCTTGAAGCCGGTGCCGCCCCACGCGGCGGAATATTCCAGCCGCACCTCGATATCGTCAATGATGGCGAACAGATCCTTCAGTCCGGCCTTGTCGCCAGGGAAGGTGAGGGTCCAGGAGGAGATCGCTCCCGTACCTTCAAACATCCGGTAGCGACCGTCTTCGTACTGCGTGCGCAGGACGATGGTTTCCATCGGATCGGCCGTCTGTCGTGGCGCGACATGCGAGAGAATCATCTGTTGCCCGCCACGCATGTCCATCAGGATGGCATCCGTGTTGCCGCGCGATGCGTCGTACAACCATTGCGCACCGTCCTCGTCGGGCAGGCATAGCAGGTAGTTCGAAGACTGGGTCAGAACGGCCCGGATGGAGGTGTCCGGGTCGAGTGTTTTACCGCTCTTCGGAATCAGCGCAACGGACACATGCACGATCTGCCGCAGATAATGGCCAGGGAAATCGCTGTCGAAGTGCTGTGCTTGCAGCTTGAACCGCACTTTATTTAACTTGAACTGATCGGCAAGCGTTTTATTTTTTTCGACCAGCAGGCTCTTCAGCGAAACCGTCTTGTGAATGCTCAGGCGTCGCTGGTTCAGGCGCAGGTGCGCGCTTTTCAGGCTGTCCAGGTCGTTGAGCAGCGCATCGCCCGCGAACATGCCGCGCCGCGAGTTGTTCCACGCATCGGAGCGCACGCGCTGGCTATCGAATTGTCCGGTTTCGTAGCGATAGCTGGACTCCGCCGCAAGACACAACGCAAAGACCGACTGATACGCGGAGGCATACAGCTGGTCCAGCCGTCCAAGCATCCATGTGTAAGTGGAGGCGATGGCAAAGCCGGTGGTCTGCACTTCCATCTCACGGCGAAGCGCATCGCGACGGGCCAGTGCCTGCTTCAACTCTATGACGGCAAAGTCGTGCCGGGACTCGTGCTCCTGAAGCTGGGACTGAACAATGCGCAGTTCATGTTCGGCCTGGATCTTTTCGTTCTGCCACTCTTCCAGGCGACGGTCGTACTCGGCCTCCGTTCGCAGGTCTTCGGCCGTGAGCCGAAGTGCTTCTGCGGTAACCCTGAGTGCTTCGGTAACTCCCTCCGCCGCGCCTTCCAGCCTCTGGCCGCCGAACGCCATACCCCATATCTTGGGTATCTGTTTCAATCCCAGCGTGATACCAATGGGAGCGTACTGAGCAGCAAGAACCGCCGCCCCGGCCAGGCCGGTGACTGAGCCGGCTATCTCGGTCGCACTGCGTCCGCCTGGAGGCGCCATCTGCGTGACGTAGTACTGGATGCGTGATTCGACAGCCCGCTGACCTTCATTGAGCGTATTTCGTTCCCGCCGCGCCGTTTCCAGGGCTTGCCGGCGTAGTGAAATATCAAAGTCGGCAAGTTCAACCAGGCTCTTCTGCCGCTCCACTTCCAGTGCATTATCGGCCTCCTGCTCGATGATGTGGAACAGGTAGTGACCGAGTTTTGAAAGCCTTTTCGCAGCGGCACGCGCGGTCGCCCATACTTCCACAAACCGGTAGCTTGGAACGGCGGTTGCGTTGAGCATGCGGAGCATGCCGGACGTTGCGAATCGTCCACTGCCCATTTCTCCATAGGCATCGTCATCGCTGAACCCGAGGTACGGTGCCAGCACGCCATCAATCGTACGTCCATGCCGCAGGTTGTCCAGGCGCGAAAGAATCAGGTCGCGAAGATTGCGTAGCTGACGGTTCACGGGCTGGATGAACACGGCACTGCGCGAGCCCAGCGTGACCGGTGCCCAGGGGCGTTGCTCGGCGGGTTCCTGCAACGTTCCGATGAGGCGAAGCGCCTTCTGGTAGCACACGCTGGCATCGCGCACGCTGTGGGGAGTGAGCCTGCGGAAGTATTCGTCGCCTTCCATGCGCCACAGATCCACCAGGAAGGCATGAATGGCCTTGCGGAAAACCAGAACGTTCTCGTAACCGGCAAGGTCCGGTTCGTTCTCAACATCGTCTTTCGTGGCGCCATCCAGGAAATAGATCAGGGGCACACAATTCCAGAACGGCACGGGCGCTGTCGTGGGCGTGGTACGTGTCCGGTAGGGGTCAAACAGGTAGTCGGTGCACCACTGCAACGCTTCCGCGTACTGGCCTTTTTCGCGAAGGCTCCATGCCACCAGCCAGGGCACGTGGAAGAACAGTTCCCAGAAGTACATGCCATTCGCACCGCGAAAATCTACGAAGCCGTCGCTGCCATCAGGGTGCAAGGCAGGCTCCGCCAGCATCTGCGTATCCAGCGAAAGCACAGCGTCAACTGACTTGGTGGCCCGGGCGACCAGTTGCTTGCCGAAGAGCGTATTGAGGCGAATGGGCGGGAGCTGTGATTCCTCCAGATCGAGGTACTGAGCTTCCACTTTGTTGTGGCGAATGCGTGACGTAGGGACGCGGTCGTCCCGAACGTTGCCGGCAGAGGATGCGGATACGAGTTTGCAGGCAGCCGTGACGGAAAGCCATTTCTCGAATGGAGCCTTTGCCGTGTCGGGTGTGGTTGACGTGCTGAGTTCCAGGCGAAATGTGTAGTTGGTCTCATCGGTGTTGACAGGTACGGAAGCACGAATAATCTTCCTGCCAGGCCCGTTTGCGTTGACCTTCTTGCTGAAAATCAACGCATCACTTGTCCGCCCCGTAAATTGGTACAGCTTGCCAAGCAGTCTGCGATAAAGCGACTGGTGCTGGATGGCAAACTCAACGATCGTGCTGCGCAGTTCGAGCGGGATTTTGTCTCTCGTTTTCGCCTCCAGCCCTTCGCCAAGCCGTGCGGTCATGATCCCGGCAAGCGCGTCGCGAATCTTGCTGTTTCCCGTCGTATGCATGACCTGAAGGAAGGGGAGTTCGCCCGCCAGCGCCCTGTCGTCGGCGATGCCCGTCTCCAGGTTGGCGGCACGAAGCGCGCCATGGTAATCCTTGAATGGCACCTGCCAGGTGTTCTGGAGGGCCGGCAGCCACGCTGATACGGCAGCCTGGTCGGTACTGGCCAGCGTGTACAGATCCTTCAGGCCGTGACTTGCAAATTCTTTGCTGAGCGTTGAGTTGTCTTCCTGGGCAGCCGCCTTTGCGCCAACCCGGAAGAGCGACAGGTCTACCCAGATGGGGCGATCTTTCCGATCTTCGCCCGATGTCGCCGGCTTGGCGTCCAGGCTGAAGGGAAGGACTAGTGAATCGCTCTCCGGTTCGAACTTCCAGCCTGCGCCGTCAATCTCGCCGTACAGGATTTTTGCTAGCGGGATTCCTGACGGCGAAGCTTTCCACCAGGAAAATACGTCAGGGAGTAGCGATTTCGGTTTTGAAGCTACTTGCGGGCCGTACCGAAACTCGTTGCGTGGATAACCTACTTTATTGAAATCGAGCATGCGCAGGAGGACATGCGTTGCGCGTCCCCGAAATTCTATATCGGCGGTGCTGAACCCTCGAGTATGCTTGTCTTTCGAGCCGTCCTGGAGGACATACCAGAAGTCTATCTCGGTCGAATCCTTCCCTTCCATGGCATCTTTTTCCCGCCAATCGAAGTCTCGTATTTCGCCCAGTGGATTTGATTTCGCAGAATCGTTCGAGGCAGTGATCTCACCGAGCTTAAATTGATTCTCCAGAAGCCCCTTTGCGTCAATCGTTGCCTTGATTTTGTAGGTGATAATAAATGTCGTCGGATCTCTTCCCTCTGGCTTTACTGTCCGGGTTGCTCGTACCTTCAATACGGCATCAATGCGGAGTCGTTCGATATCGTCGCCGGAAGCGATGGTGCTGGACACCTGCTGCCTTTTTGTCCATTCATCGTCAAACGCCCCCTGGATCTCGATGCTATTTTCGTCATCGGACAATCTCGCCCTGAGCATGGCGTTGCGCAGATCGGTCGTGATATACGCGCTTGAGAGTGCATTGACCACTTTTGATACTTCTTCCTTCACGCACTTTTCAGGCGAAGGAACCGTCAGTGCATACTTCGCACCCACATACGGATGCTGCACCACGCGGGGATCGCGGAAGAGGGTGCCCCAGTTGGTGACGAGCTGTTTCTGTATGTCGTTGCTGCCGCTGGTACTGGCTCCTCCCACCCTGTCCTTGTCGGTGTCGTCCAGTTTTTTCTCGTCGATCAGCAGCAGGTCGCGCACCGACAGGAAATAGTCGGTGCCCGCGCTCCAGGAGTCGGGATCTTTGGTGTTCTGGCTGTCGAAGAGCATCACCACGAGGTAGGGATCAGTGTCCCGGCGTCCCTTGCGGTTTTCCATCACGATCAGTCCGGGCATGTAGCCCGCGCCCACCAGCTTGCCTTTCCCGGTCAGGTCGACACTGGTTTTTGATGGCGTTTTTCCGGAAGGATTTGGCCTGTTTCCATTGGCGTCCCTGCCGTCCAGGCAAAGGAGTTCATTGGGCATGCTCCATGAGCCATTGCTATTCTGGTAGGCATAACAGACGCGCAGCGCGTAGTAGGAACTGGCGGCGGTTTCGTTGTCGAACACGATGGCCGAGGTATCGCGCTCCGCCCATACCACATAGCGTCGTCCGTCAATGATCAGGGGCCGGATGGCATCGACAGCGGTTCGGGGATCTTCCTTGTCCAGCTTGTCGGCCTGTATCGCGACCCTGGCCGCCCAGACTTTATCCTGGGCGGCCAGGGTAGCCTTGCTTGCTTCCGAGATCGCTTCGTCGTCCGGAGGTGTCGCCGCGCGAAGCGTCTTTTCCGCCTTCGCGGCGGCGTCGGCCTCTTTGTTCGCGTCTTCCAGTGCCTTATCGTTTTTCTGTTGCCTGTCGCTCGGAGGGGAGGGAAGCTGGGTTTGTGCAAGATGCCCCACCACCGGCAGTTCGATGCGTTCCCAGTCGCTCCATGCCAGCATGCCGGTGTAACCGTCCGCCGTCTTGGCCTTCATGTCGCCAGCGCGCCAGTAGAACTCGTACGGTTCGCTGTTGGTGCGACCGATCAGGTGCAGGAGATCATTGGCCGGATCAACGCCGTCGTGGTATGCCGACAGCACTTGCAGGTTGCTTATCTTCTCGAAGGCCGTGAGGTAGTTCAGTAGCGTGGTGTTGATATCCGCGACACGCGCCTGGCCTTGCGCCAGTTGCATTTCAAGCTCGCGAAAGGCCCTGGTGTTGCGCCGGTGTTTTGTCGGTTCGATATGGTTATGGGGGTAATAGAGCGCTTCGCGGTGGTCGCGCCAGTCCACGTAGCGCGAAAGATAAGCACCCCATATCTTGCGCTCGGCCTTCATGTCTGCGGCAGGATCAACATGCTTCTCCAGGCCGCTTAGCAGCCGGTGAATGTAGATCTGCACGCTGTCAGTGGCGGCAGCCACGGAGGTTGTTTGCGGCTCGGTGCCCACGTCCACGTCGATCAGCAGCCATGCGGACAGTTCTTCGCGATCCGCAAACGATTTGCCATCCGCATCCCGGGCGTGAAACAGCAGCCAGTCGACCATGGCGTTGCGCCATGCCTCATGATGCTTTCCCATCACGAGCTTGCGTTCGGACGTATCGCAGCATGCCAGCAGCATCTGTCCCGTCGTCTCGATGCTCGTCGTGGTGCTCTTCGTATCCAGTCGGCTTAACGCGAGTAGTGCGTCGATGGACAGTTCCGACCGTGTCGCGATGGTTTCCAGGCGCTGCCACCATGCGAGCTGCGGGATTCGGGTAAGCCGGGTGGCCGTGGGTTCGGAGGCCTTCGCAAGCGCTTCGATGGTTGTGACATTGGCCTGAATGATGTCAGCCAGTACGAGGCAGGCCTGCTTCGCGTCGAAGTCACCGTCAGTGGTGACGCTGTTCAGATAGGCGAGCAACTGATCGCGCACGCCTTCCGCCTCGTTGCCTGTCTGCCCGGCCACCGCCTGAACAAGATTCTTCCATTCAACCACCCGGTAGATAAGGGTGAGGTCGGCATCCAGCGGTTTATCCGCGCCGAGGCCGAACCACGCCGGGTGTGTGGCCAGCGCATCCATCGTCGGAGCGTCGAGCGCCAGCAGGGAGACCAGTGGCGCCAGTCTTCCCAGCCGGTTCAGCCAGGCAAGCTCCTGCGCCTTTGCCGCCGCATCATTCGGCTGGCCAATACCCAGGGCGTTTGCCAGCAGGTCGTTCAGCGCTGCAAGGCTGTAGTTGCGCACCAGCATGATCAGGTCGGCGTGCGATACCCCAACCCAGGACGCCAGGCTGGTGCGCACGGTTTCCTCGTGCAATTGCGGGAGAAGGCCGGCAAGGACGTCGGAGGCCAGGGCACGCTGCCGACGGATCAGTTCATTCAACTGCTGCGTGACGTTGCTGGAGATGCGCCGCAATGTTTCCGCGGCGGTGTCGGCATCGTCCGGCTCCGTTGGCTTTCCGGCTGCGGCGGTGATCAGCGAGGTCACCTTTTCTGCCAGTGCTTCGGGCGTCAGGGCCAGTGCGGCGGCGCTGGCCAGTCCATTGGCATCGACCAGTGGCGACAGGACAGCAAGCGGCTCTTGAGCACCACCCTGTGGAGAAGGCATGCCGATGAACGCGTTCGCGAGACTTTCCCGGGTGATGAGGCAGGCATCACATTTTTTCGTGTTGGCCACGCGCAACTCGGCCAGAACATCGTCCGGAATGGGGGCCTGGGACGCGGCAGTCAACACGGCGGCGAGCGCCGGGGGAGCGATACGCTGCTGACGCAGCCACTCCGCCAGATTCATCAGGGTGGTGAGTGCATCGACGACGTCTGCCGGGACGCCGTCGCCATCACGTCCGAGGGAGGGCGTTCCTGCCAGTTGCGCCATCAGCTGGGGATGGGTGTGCCTGAACAGCTTGAGCAGCGCCAGTCCGTCGTTGCCCGAATAGCCCAGCCAAAGCGGGAGGACGGCAAGGCGGTGGCAGGCCGATACCAGGGCCAGTGTCCGTGTGGGCACGGGGATCGCGCCGGTGGGCTCCATGCGGGCCTCGGTGGCCCACGAGAGCAGCGTGCAAAGGGTATCCGGTGGCACGCCAAGTCCCGCGCACAGGCGCTGTACCGTGGGATCGTCTGCGCTGTTGCCGAAGGTGCCGCCGTCCATCTTCAGCACCGCATCGGCGCTGACCGCATCGTCGCCACCGGGCCGCGAAAGGAATAGCCGGTCGTAGTAAGGCGTATCGCGCCCCGTCGCCCTGGGGGATATCTCGTGGATCACCGCCGCGTAGGCGTCCAGATCCACGTGGCGCGAATCGCGCAGATGGCAGTACAGCCCAATGGCGCGCAGCACATGCGTGTCTATCTTGAAGCCCGACGTGATGCCCTGTGCACCGAAGGCCGCCTGGAGCAGCCTGTCCAGCGATGCGAACGGCATGTTCGTGCCCGAATGCAGTCGCAGCATCGTCCAGATGCGTTGCATGGACGCGGCGGTCAGGCCTTCAATCCTCGATACCGTGCGGACGTCGGTGGGCGTCACCAGGCGTAGCGCGGGCGATGTACCGTCGTTGATGAAAACAGCACCGAAGAGATGGCTGCTCGCGGTGCCTTTCGGAGCACCGTAGTCGCTCACCGTCACGGAGGTATAGGTATCCGTGGCCCCGGGTTTGGCCACGCCATTGACTGCCAGAAGCTGACGCATGCGCTTGCGGTTGAGGCCAGTGACCTTGAGAAACAGCGGCGTGTCGGCAAGGTCACTGATCGTTGTGCCATCGGGCACGCCCAGACTGGTCAGAAGCGATTTGTCGGTGGTTGCAGCGGCAGGTGTCGACTGCAACGAACCCAGCTGTGTGGGCGACATACCTGTGCATAACGTCAGTGCATCGCGCATCGACGTGTTGGTGATGTTCGCCTGGGCAAAATTGGGATAGTCCTCATCCGTGAAGCGCAGCAGTTGCCAGGGAAGCTGTCGTTTCTGCTGGAGCACTTCACTGACCAGATTCCAGGCCCTGTCAAATGGCACGCTGGGCGACGACGTCGCCGCCGCAATGGTGGTGGCCGCACTTGCATCCGTTTTGGTGGTGCGTTTCACCAGACCTTCCAGGCACTCCACCGCCAGGGTCAGGCGCGATACGCGCCGGGTCAGCGCCGGTTCGTCCAGAAGCAATGCAGCGATGTCCGGACGCCGACGCTCCAGGGGGCTATAGGGTTTGGCGCTGTAGTCTTGCTCGATGGTGCGTGCCCGTGCGTAAAGCTCATCCAGATAGGCCAGCGGACGCAGCGCGCTTTCCAGTGCGGTGGGCAGGCAGCGGCTCATGGAGCGATCGCCGAAGAGGCTGGGATAGTCCGCGGTAAATGCGTTGTTCTGCGATGCCTCGTTACTTTGGGACGGGATGGCGACGGCCTTTGCTTGCTCGGACATGGCACGGATTTCCCACAAGGCGCCCGCAGCACGGTGCCGCGAAGATCGCGTGCCTGTGACGCTAATGATTCGTCAGCGCCGCGGAAATAGCCCAATGGATGTAGGCGCGTTTCATATTTCTGAACGGGGATGGCAGGGCAACGTACGTTGCAGACGAAGAAGGCCTGAGTGCGGCGCCATGCCGGACTCAGGCCTTCGGTTCTCGTGCCTGGGCTCGCACGATGAGCGGATCAGCTCATCGTGCGGTGGCAGCAGGTCAGTGCTTAATGGCCAAGCAGGATGCCACCGAACGGCAGCGGCAAGGCAAGCAGGTCGACCACGAAGCCATCGTGATCCGACGCGCCGATCGCCTTGCGCCAGTCTTTGGCCGACGCCGAATCGTCCAGTGTCTGCACCGGCGCATCCAGGTCGGCACGGCCGTACTGCATGCGCAGGAAGCGGGCCCGCGCGGCATTGTTCAGCAGCGCGTGGTCCAGAACCTGATGGGAGGGAAGCTGACGACCGCTGGTGCCGGTATAGCCCTGAATCGCACCGAAGCTCTCGGTGAAGAGGAACGAGTAGCGATCATTGCGCGGCACCGATTCCACCGCGTTCCAAAGCGCCGGCTTGACGATGTTGTTGCCAAGCTTGAGCAGGTTCTGCTTGTCGTCGTAGCGACCGGCAATGAGGTTCACCACATCGACGAAGCCGTCGCTGAACTCGTAGGCATTGAAGTCACCCACGACCAGCAGCGGCACCTGCGAGGTGGCGCGGTCGTTCTGCAATGCCTGCACCTGGGTTGCCAGCGAGGTGGCCTGGAGGAAGCGCTTCTGACGATCACGTTCAGCCGTGGAGCCGGTCTTGTCGACGTTCTGACGGGCCTTCGGATGCACCGAGATCACGTTGATGCGCATGCGTCCCGCGCTCGGAATTTCGGCGGTCAGCAGCAGCGGCGGATGATCGTGCACGAACGAGGTGCTGCCCTGATCGTTCCAGGTTTCATCGGCACCAAGCTGGCGGACACCAAGCACGCGCACGCGGTCGCTGCGAACAAGGAAGCCCACGTTGATGCCGCTGGGGTCGTGACCCGGAATCAGGTACGCCTCGTAACGCGCCGGATAGTCATCGCCCAGCTGTTTGGCCAGGCCCTGAAGCACGGCCAGGCTCTTCACTTCTTCTACCGACAGGATGTCCGGCAGTTTCAGCACGCTGCCCACATACGCGGAGAGGCGCTGTGTTTTCAGCTTGACCTGATCGGCGGTGGGTTCCGTGGTGCCGCCGCTGCATGTGTACACCGTGTTGAACTCGGTGTCGCAGAAGCGCTCGGTGTTCAGCGCGCCAACGCGTACGGAGAAGAACGGCCGCGGGTCCACTGCACGGGGCAGTGGTGCTGCCTGGGTCAGGCGGAACTTGGTCGGGATGAATGTGTACGCGCCGAAGCTGTACGACATCACGCCTTCCGCACGGAAACGGCTGCCGGCCACGAAAGGCGTGTTGACTGCCACGGCACCGTAGTCGGCGGTGTTCATCTTCAGTACTTCAGGGTTGCCCGACCAGTTCGGCAGGTTCACGCCATCGGGCACCGGCACCGAGAAACGGACGCCTGGCTTGCGCAGCGAACGCTGGCCATTGGCCGTGATGTACACCTCGGCGAACGGTTCGTTGCTGAAGCGCAGATTGCCGGTGGTGATCATGCCGTCGTCGATCACGACGCGCATGCCCACATAGCACTGGAAGTTTGTCTCGCCGCACGACAGCGCATTGGGGTCCGAGGACGGCGTGCGATCACCAAATACCACGGCACGCGGCAGCGTGGCGTTGTGACGCTTCACCGAGAACGTGGCCGTCTTCAGTTCGGGCAGGTAGTAGTAGTTGTCGACCGTGGCGTCCACATCCACCACGTCGCCAATGGCGACGGCCGGGGCGGTGCTGGTGAACACGTAGATGCCGTTGGACGTCAACGTGTCATTGTCAGCACGTGCGTCGGGCGTCTGCATGGTGAAGCCGGCCGGCCCCACGGCAGTGACGATGTTGCCCTTCGTCGACACGCGCTTGCCGAGCAGCGGCGAAATCTGTCCGCGACCCGTGATCTGCCAGATTTCTGCGTCGACGGGGATTTCGTTGAGGATGGCACCGATGGCGCCGCCCTTGGCGATGGTGGCATCACCAGTGACATGGTCGATGTTGACGCGGAACGCCTTGTCCGGGCCGGCCACCGACTTGCCATGCACTTGGACGTTGAACGCTGCGGTGGTGGAACCGGCAGGGAACGAGAGCGTGGTGTCCAGGGCGTTGTAATCGCCCGCAGCAACCGTGGCGCTGTCGTCCGCCGTGCTGGCGTGCACAGTGATGTCGGCAGGAGAGGCTTCGCTCAGCGTGACCGTGAACGGCATGCTGACGTCGCTGCTGTTGCGGATGCTCACCGACGAGTCGGCGATGCTGATGCTGCGACCCTGCGCGACGCAGGTGGACTGACTGTTGTGCGGAACGGTCGGTGCGACCTTGACGAAGTCGGCGCTGTTGTCGCCGGTATTCTGGGGCACGCTCGCCGCATTGGTCTTGCGGGCATAGCCCTGGTCGGCATTGCTTGAACCCAGCGAGGCCAGCGGTGTGCCTGCCTTGTATGCGGAGCCGGCACTGAGGCCCACCTGGTCCACGATGGAACCATTGGCGGCCAGCAGCGCGAGGCCCCCGTCGTCGGTGACACCGGTGCTGTATTTGAGGTCAGGCACGACGGTGCCGGAGTAGCCACCCGTTGCGGAGTTGCCCAGCAGCAGATAACAGCCGGGTGCGACGGTGATGCCGGCGGGAATGGTCAGGCGCGTGCCTGTGGTGCCGCTGGCATTGGATGCGTTGAGCTTGTAGCCGCTGAGGTCTTGCGGCGTGGTGCCGCTGTTGTAGATTTCGACGAATTCGTCGTTGCCGCCTGCCGGGCCGCGAACGCGGAACTGGCTGAAGGAAAGGTCGGCCGCCTGAAGCGGCAAAATGATAAACAGGCCAGCCAGCGCCGACGCGCAAGCACGCCACGTATGTTTGGAACGCATTCCAGTAATCCCCTTCGATGTGTGATCAATCGATGTAGCGGGGGCCGAAACAGCGCACGCGGGTCATCCGCGTAGCGTTCCCCCTGATCGGGCGCCGCAACGCGAGAGTGTGCCGCAAGTTTGTGACAGCAAAACGAGTAAGGCGTCGTTATTTTACGACTGGCCGAAAATGCATGACGCCTTTTGCCGTGGAGCGGGCTTGCTGGGCAATTACGCCTTGGTGCCGAAGATCTTGTCGCCCGCATCGCCGAGGCCCGGCAGGATGTAACCCAGTTCGTTCAGGCGTTCGTCGATGGACGCGGTGTAGATCTCCACATCGGGGTGCACCGCTTCCAGGCGCGCCAGACCTTCGGGCGCCGCCACGAGGAACAGGCCCTTGATGCGCTTTGCGCCCGCCGCCTTCAGCATGTCCACGGTAGCGATCAGGGTGCCTGCCGTGGCGAGCATCGGGTCGATGATGAGCGCGGTGCGCTCGTCCATGCGGCCGCTCAGCTTTTCGTAGTAAGCCACCGGCTGCAACGTTTCTTCATCGCGTTGCAGACCAACGACGCTGACCTTGGCCGACGGAATGAGTTCAAGCACGCCGGGCAGCATGCCGATGCCTGCACGCAGGATGGGCACGATGGTGATTTTCTTGCCCTTGATGTGGGTAACTTCCACCGGGCCGGCCCAGCCGTCGATGGTTTTGGTTTCGGTTTCCAGATCGGCGGTAGCTTCGTAGGTCAGCAGGGTGCCGACTTCGGAGGCGAGTTCGCGAAACTCCTTCGTGCTGATGCCGGCGCGGCGCATCAGGCCGAGCTTGTGCTGGATAAGAGGGTGGCGAACTTCGACGATTTTCATGGCAGACCGGGCATCAGGGGCAAAGGTCTATTGTGCCATGGCCGGTCAGGTGCGCCGGGCCCTCGGGGGCGCGGCGCGCCTGTCCGGGGAGGATCAGTTTTTCAGGCAGGTGCTCATGAAGGATTTGCGCGCATCGCCTTTCAGTGCCTTGGCGGAGGCGTCCTTGTTGCACGAGGTCATTTTCTGCTGCTGGGTCATTTTGGCCGGTGCGGCCGATTCGCCCTTCAGGCAGTGACTCATGAAGTCTTTGCGGTCATCGCCTTTCTTGCCCGTGGCCTGCGTGTTGCAGGAGGACATGCGCTGTTGCTGCGGCGTGAGGTCTTTGGCCGGCTGAGCGGCCTGCGGCGCCGCGATGGCGGCGGCGGAAGTGACGAGGAAAGCAACGGTACAGGCAAGACGGAAATGCACGTGCATGACGACCCTCTCCCATTGGCGCCGGCCGGTGCCGGCGCCACGGAGTCTACGCCGGAACGCGTCAGGCCGCGCGCGACTCCGCCGCCTTGCGCGGACCTTCGGCAAGGGCGAGGCGCACCTGATCGACGATCAGGTCGACTTCGGCGCTGGTCACGTTGAAGTGCGGCGTGAAGCGCAGCGAATTGACACCGCCATGGATGACGCCAAGGCCACGCTCGCGCATGTATTCCTCGGTGGAACGCGCGCCAAAACACTTGAACTCCGGAGACAGTTCGCACGAGAACAGGAGGCCCGTGCCCTGGACCTTGGTGATAAGGCCGCCCAGTTCGTCTTTCAGTGCATTGAGCTTGTCGAGGAATTCGCGACCACGCTCGACGATGTTGTTGCGCACCTCATCGGTAAGCGCCGCCATCGTCGCCACCGCCACGTCGAGCGCGCGGGGGTTGGCGGTCATCGTGTTGCCGTAGATGCCCTTGCGGTAAAGGCCGGCGACGCGTTCGGAAACGGCCAGCACAGACAGCGGGTACTGACCGGCGTTCAGTGCCTTGGAGAAGGTTTCCAGATCCGGCGGGTCCAGTGACTCGAAGCCCGGATAGTCCACGATGGACAGCACACCATGCGCGCGCAGGCCAGCCTGGATGGAATCGACAAGGAGCAGGGTGCCGTGGTCCATCGTCAGCTGGCGGGCCGCCTGATAGAACTCCGGCGTGACGGCGCGGCCCGGGTCGCCTTCGCCCATGACGGGCTCCAGGAACATGGCCTCGATGAACCAGCCGTGGCGGTCTGCGTCAGCAAACACCTGTCTGAGCTGAGCCACGTTGTACGGCTCCACGGTGATCAGCGTGTCTTCGTTGCGGTAGCTGGCCAGATGCTGCTGATAGTTGCGACGCGAAGAATCCGAATACAGTGCCGGGCGCTCGGTGCGGCCGTGGAAGGCGCCCTTCACGGCAACGCGCTTGATGGTGCGGCCAGCGTGGCGGGCACCGGGGTCGGTCATCAGGCGCGCGTTGACGTCGGCGATGCGGCCGGCAAGCGTCACCGATTCGGAGCCCGAATTCAGGCACAGGAAACGGGAGTACGGATTGCTGCCACGACGGCGACCCAGCTCGCGCCCCAGGGCTTCGGTGAGGCGAAGCTGGGCGACGTTGGCCGTCATCACGTTGGCCATGACCTGCGGGCGCGCCATCGCTTCACCAATGGCTTTCGGATTGTGGCCGAAGCCCAGCATGCCGTAGCCGCCGTTGTCGTGAACGACCGCGCCCTTGAGCGTGACGACCCACGGGCCGCTGGCGGCGGCGGGAATATACGGGTTGAGGCCGTCGTCCGGATAGAAGTTGACGAAGCCAGCCTGCACGCGCTGAATCTGTTCGGATTCATCCAGCTTGAGGAAGTCGGCCATGTCTTCGCGCAGCGCGCGGTGGTATGCGACCGCAGCGGTCACGGCTTCACCGAGCAGCGGGTCGATCGAGGCAAAGCGCGAGACCGTCGCGTCGTCCAATCCGTGTGTACGCGGCGCACCGCCAAATTCGCGCAGTTCGCGCAGCTGACCGATCACATCCATAACCCACTCCTCGCAATGCCGCTAAGTGTATATATGTAAAGGATTTCTTCCCCGAGCATAGCACCCGGCTTCACCCCGCGTAACCCCCGGGTGACGCATGTCACATCCGCACAATGACGCAAGCGACTACGTACAAGGGGTTGCGCAGGAATATGGTGCGTTGCAAGGGAGGACACCATGCACACAGAAACGATGTTGGCGGAACTGAAGGGCGTTACGAGTCGCTACGGGAAGATCGTCGCACTGGACAACATGAACCTCACGGTGCGTCGAGGTGAGCTGCTGGCATTGCTGGGCCCCAACGGGGCAGGCAAGAGCACGGCCATAGGATTGCTGTTGGGTCTGCATCGCGCCGATACCGGTTCGGTGAGCCTGTTTGGCCGTGACCCGCAGGAGATCGAGGCGCGGCGGCGCATCGGCGTGATGTTGCAGTCGGCCGAGTTGCCCCGCACGCTGAAAGTTCGCGAGCTGCTGAACCTGACCGCCAGCTACTACCCGTCACCGCGCACGCTCGCCGAGACCGCGGCAGTGGCGGGCATCGGCGATCTGCTGGGCCGCTACTATTCGGCGCTCTCCGGGGGCCAGCAGCGCCGCGTGCAGTTTGCGATGGCGCTGTGCGGACGCCCCGAACTCCTGTTCCTCGACGAGCCCACCGTGGGCATGGACATCGAAGCCCGGCAGCAGTTGTGGTCGGCGATTCGCCAGCTGGTGGCAGCGGGCTGCGGGGTCGTGCTCACCACGCATTATCTGGAAGAGGCCGAAGCGCTTGCCGACCGCGTATGCGTGATCGCTCGCGGCAAGGTCATCAGCGAAGGCAGTGTGGATGCGCTGCGTGCACGTGTCGCTCATCGCCGGGTCCGTTGCACCACGTCGCTGGATGTGGCCACGGTGGCCGCATGGCCGGGCGTCGTTGAGTGCGATGTGGATCACGGCCGCCTGCGCGTGGTGACGGCAGATGCCGAATCGGTCGTGCGTCGCCTGCTGGCCGCCGATCTGACCCTGTGTGACCTGGAAGTGCAGCGGGCTGGTCTGGCCGAAGCCTTCACTGAACTTACCCGGGACGACGATGCATCGTCGTCCGAGAAGGAAGCTGCCTGATGAACACTGTCACTCTTTCCATGGGCGAAACCGCCGCCGCGATGCCGCGCAGTCGCGTGCTGCGCGCTTACGTGCAGGAAGCGCGTACGGAATGCCTGCGCTACCTGCGCATGCCGGGATTCCTGCTGCCGACGCTGCTGTTCCCGTCGGTGTTCTACGTGATGTTCGGCATCCTCCTGGGGAGTGCCAATGGTCCGGACGTTCCGCGCCTGCTGCTTGCCTCCTACGGTGTGTTCGGCGTAATGGCACCGGGGCTGTTCGGTTTTGGTGTGTCGCTGGCGCTGGAGCGGGAAACCGGCCTCCTGACGCTCAAGCGCGCGTTGCCGATGCCACCGGGTGCGTACCTTGTCGGCAAGATGAGCATGGCGATGGTGGTGGCCGTGATCATCTCGCTGATCCTGCTGGCGCTCGCCGTGTTTGCAGCGCATGTGGTGTTGAGCGGCACGCAGATGGCCACGCTGTTCATCGTGCAGGTGCTGGGTGTGCTGCCGTTCTGTGCGATGGGCCTGCTGGTGGGCACGCTGGTCAGGGGGCAGGGTGCGCCGGGCATCATCAACATGGTTTACCTGCCGATGGCGTTCCTGTCCGGACTGTGGTTCCCGTTGCAGATACTGCCGGAATTCATCCAGCGCATTGCCCCCATCTGGCCGAGCTACCACCTGCGCGAGCTGTGCCTGAGCGCCATTGGCATGGGGCATGGCGGGGTATGGATTCACGTGGCCGTGCTGGCTTCTTACACCGTGGCCTTCGTGCTGCTGGCCAGCCGTCGCCTGCGTCGCCACGGTTGAAGTAGCATGACTGAACGTCTTTCCACTGAGAAACCCCGCATGGCCGCTTCCTGGTTCGCGATGGCACCGGACTCGCTTGCCGCGCGGCACCGTGCCACGGGTAAGCACCGTTACCTGCAGATGTTCAATCTGATCTGGGCGGTGTGGATTTTCGGCGACCTGATCTTCCGCAACACGGTCAGTGACGGATGGGTTCTGGCGACCTGCCTCAGCTTTCCTGTCTTTCTTTCGCTGTATCTGCTCGCGTACTTCCAGCCCATCCATCGCATCGCGATCTATGCGGTGGGTATCGGGGTGCTGGGCATGGTCATTCTGCGCTGGAACAACAGCGGCGGCGCGAGCTATGTGATCTTCTCCTGCGCGTATCTGGCGTTTGCCGGCTCTGTGCGAACCGCGCTGGTTTTCATGTGCCTGATGGTGGGCAGTTTCCTGATCGAAGCCAGCCTGCAGGGATGGCCTCTCCCGGTGATGATCACCATGAGCATCATGGCGCTGGCCGTGGGCTCGGGCAATTTCCTGTATCGCCTCAATGCGGAGAAGGATGCCGAACTGAAGCTGTCGCACGATGAAGTGCGCCGGCTGGCGGCGATGGCTGAGCGCGAACGCATCGGTCGCGATCTGCACGACCTGCTCGGCCACACGCTGTCGCTGATTGCCCTGAAGCTGGAACTCTCGCGTCGCCTGCTGGATCGCGACACGGACGCGGCCCGACGTGAAATGGAAGATGCCGAAGGCGTCGCCCGTCATGCGCTGGCCGAAGTGCGCGCCGCAGTCACGGGCATCCGCGCCACCGGTCTTGCCGCCGAACTGGCATCGGCCAAACTGTTGTTGAACTCTTCGCTTGTGCATCTCGATTACGAAAACACGCTGCCTGCACTTCCCGCGCGCGTTGAGGCGGGCCTGGCGCTGGTGCTGCGCGAGGCGGTGACCAATATTCACCGGCATGCACGGGCCACGCGCGCGTCCGTTCGCGTGGAGTGGGTGGAGGGTGAGCTTCGCTTCGTCATTGCAGACAATGGCAAAGGCGGCATGGCGACGGAAGGCAACGGCCTGTGCGGCATGCGCGAACGCGTGCGTGCGCTGGGTGGAAAACTGGTGGTGGAATCGCTGCGTGAGCGCGGCACGACGCTGCGCATCACCGTTCCTTTGAGCAATGAAGATCGACTTGCGGCGCCCATGCCTCAGGCCATATCCGACGAAAGCCGGCTGGCGTCATGAAACGGCTGTTCACGCCCACGCCCGATTCCCTGCTGGGCAGTCTGGGTTCGCCCTATCTGCGTTTGCAGGCAGGGTTGCAGGTGTTCTGGGTGGTTGCGCTGATCCAGGTGCCACTGAGCGTCAAAGGGTTTGCGTGGGGCTGGTTTGCACCCACGCTGCTGACGATCCCCATCTACCTGTGGTGCACGCTGCGTATCCTCATCGGTCCTATGAGGCAGATTCCCATCCACGCCGTGGTCATCGGCGCGCTGGGCGTTGCGCTGTGGTCGCTCAATCCGGTGGGGGTGGGCTACCTGCTGATTGCCTCGGGCGTCATTGCCTATACCGGGCGCATCAACGTGTGGTTCTGGGGCCTGGTTGGCTTCACGGGACTGACGACGGTGCTGATGTTCGTTTCCGGCGAGAACCCGGCACGCATCGCGGTGGTTGCGGTGGGCGGCGGCTTTGGTGGCTTTGCCAATTACCTGTACGTGCGCACCGCCCGAAACGATATGGAACTGCGTCTGTCCCAGGCGGAGGTGCGCCGACTGGCCACGGTCACCGAGCGTGAGCGCATCGGTCGCGATCTGCATGACCTGCTGGGTCATACGCTGTCGCTGATCACGCTCAAATCAGAGCTTGCGCGACGGCTGGCACTCGCCGACCCGGAGCGCGCCCGGCAGGAAATGGAAGAAGTGGAGCGGGTGGCGCGTCACACGCTGGCCGAAGTACGGGCGGCCGTGACCGGTTTGCGCGTGGGCGACCTGCGCGCCGAAGTCACTTCCGCGCGCCTCATGCTGGAAGCCTCCGGCATCTCGTTCGTGGCGCAGCTTCCCGATGCCATCGTTCTGGCCGACACCACGCAGGCGGCGCTGTCGCTGGTCGTGCGCGAGGCCATCACCAATATTCATCGCCATTCGCGCGCCACGGCCGCGAACATCTCAGTGACAAGGGAAGACAACGTCATGTATGTACGGATCATCGACAACGGATGCGGCGGCGTGGCCGCGCACGGTAACGGCATCAGTGGCATGCGCGAACGCGTTCGCGCGCTGGGTGGCACGCTGCGCATGGAGTCGCCGGCCCGCAAGGGCACGTCCATCGACATCGTTGTGCCGGTCGTGGCGCAGCCGGGTCTGGAGCACGTCGCATGATCCGCGTTCTGCTGGCGGAAGATCAGGCGATGGTGCGTGGCGCGCTCTCTGCGCTGCTCAGTCTGGAATCGGATATTGAAGTGCTGGGCTCGGCGGCCGACGGCGAAACTGCGTGGAGGGAGCTGCAACGCCTGAAGCCGGACGTGCTGGTCACCGACATTGAAATGCCCGGACTCACGGGTCTGGAAATCGCCCAGCGCGTTCGCCGTCAGGAGCTGCCGATCAAGGTCATCATCGTCACCACGTTTGCCCGGCCGGGCTTTCTGCGCCGTGCGCTGGACGCAGGCGTGGGTGGCTATCTGTTGAAAGACGCGCCCGCGGAGAATCTGGCCGAAGCGCTGCGCACTGTGCATCGTGGCGGCCGCGCCATCGACCCGCAGCTGGCGCTGGAAGCATGGTCGGAGGCCGATCCGCTGAACGACCGCGAGCGTCAGGTGTTGCGTCTGGCGGGTGAGGGGCAGTCGGCGGGCGACATTGCCACGGCGCTGAACCTGTCCCATGGCACAGTGCGCAATTATCTTTCCGAAGCCATTGGCAAGCTGGGTGTCGCCAATCGCATCGAAGCCTATCGCCTGGCCCGACAGAAAGGATGGCTGTAACCGCGCGATCGCTTAATATAGGCGATGGCGCAGGGGCGCCGATGGAGTGGCACGTTGCTCGGCTGGCGCACAATCGTTATTTTTTTCGTTCTGGCACTTGCCACCGCATGTGACCGGGCGCGGACGCCGCTGACCCAGGATGCCTATATCTGGCAACGCACATGGACACCGGCGCTGCGCGCATCGGTGGATACGGCCACGGATGCGGTCAGTCAGTGGCGCGTGCTGGCTGCCCAGGTGGATGCCGACGGGCAGTTCCGCACCTTTTCTCCCGACGTCGATTCGCTGCTTGCCACAAAGCGGCCAGTGGTTCTGGTGGTGCGCATCGACGGTCGTCTGGCGAACCTGGATGCCGCCGCCCTGGTCGAGCGCATTGCCGAGCTTTCGGCGCGCAGCGATAGCCGTGTGGGCGGCATCGAAATTGACTACGACTGTGCGACGGCAAAGTTGCCCGCCTATGCGGCGTTCCTGTCGACCCTGAAGCCGCGCCTGCCGGGGCGCTGGCTTTCCATTACCGCGTTGCCCGCGTGGATGGATTCAAAGCAGGTGGATACGGTCACGGCCGCGGTCGATGAGGCCGTGCTTCAGGTGCATGCGGTGCAGTCACCGCACGCAGGCCTGTTCGACGCCGACATGGCGTACCGGTGGATCAGGAGCTTTGCGAAGCACACACGTGCGGGGTACCGCGTGGCGTTGCCCACGTACGGCTCGCGGGTCAGCTGGGATGGCGACGGCCGCCTTCTCGCGGTGGAAAGCGAGAAGGCCGGTCTCGTGCCGGGCTCGTCGTCCGCCGAGCTGGCGGCGTCGCCGCGCGAGGTGTCGCGCTTGCTCGATCTGCTGGAAAAAAGCCGTCCTGCGAATCTGCGCGGCATCGTATGGTTTCGCCTGCCTACCAGCGACGACCAGCGGGCCTGGAGCATGACCACCTGGCTGGCGGTCATGCGCGGCCGCTACGTCGATGGGCACGTCGCCACCGTATTCCAGCCGGCCGCCACGCCCGGCATGCTCGACGTGCTGATCCGCAACGATGGCGACACGGACGCGGTAGTGCCCGCCAGCGTGGATCTGCCCGAAGGCTGTCGCCTGGCCGACGGCATCAAGGGCTATGTCCTTCATCGCGATGGCAACGCGGTGACGCTGCGCACCGACGATGCGCGCTTCCTACGCGCCCATACCCAGCAAGCCATTGGCTGGACGCGCTGCGGCGCGCCGGCCACGCCGTCTCCCACACCCTCTTCATCCTCTTCTGCATAAGCCTATCGCCATGAATGGACGCAAATCCGTCACCGCCGCCGTGATCGCCAGCCTTCTCGCAGGCGCGGTTGCCTGGGCCTGTGGCCCGATGTTTCCCAACCAGCTTCTGGATGACCGTGGTGCCACGCTCAAAGCGGTGCCGCAGAATACGTTCGCGTTCGAGGTGGCTCGTCTGCTGCCCGCGACCGACAAGCTGCTGGCGGTCGAAGCCGATCCGTACGACTACAGCGAAAAACCCAACGCCGCCACCATGCCGGACCTGACCAAAGAGCAGGCCAAACGCGTGGACACGCTGCGCGACTCGGAAACGGGCGCCATCGCGATTGAAAACGGCAAGGACTTGCCGGACGACGTGCGCTGGTATGTGGCAGGCGCCATTGATTACAGCCGCTCCAACGCGGCATGTACGGACGAAGACCTCTCCAGCCCGAATGACGACGCTGAGGAGGCGATGAAACACGCACGCGCCGCAGCCCGCCACGCCTGCCGTGATCCAAATGGCGATGCGATGGATCAGGCGCTGGCCAACTTCCAGAAAGTCACGGCGCTGCCGGCCGACCAGTCTGTATTGCGGGGCGTGTGGGCGGCTTACATGCTGGGCGAAGCGCACTCGCAGCTTGCTTACAATGCCGTAGGTACGCCGGCCTTCGCCGGGGAGCGCGATGCCGCTGCCAAGGCGTTTGCCGAAGCGCGCACGCGCGCCGTGGCGGGTGGATCAGACAACGAAGGTCTTGCGGTAGCGAGCTTCGGTGAAGAAGCCCGTCTGTGGTTGCTGGGCAGCGATGGTCACTATTGCGACTGGTCCGCCCTGAACAGCGGCTCCGGTTGCATTGCCGCAGTAAAGCCTGCTGACCTCAAGCACGCCATCGCGCTGTATGCGGCGCAGGCGGGCCATGGCTCGTACGGTGCGGTGCAGTCGTTGTCGGTGATTGCCGAGGCTGTGCTGCACGCACCGGAGCAGGTGGCGGCTATCGTGGATGGCCCGGTATCCCAGCGCCTGCTGGTGGCTTACGCACTTGCCCGTGTGGATGCGCGCGTGGATGGCAAGCCGGATGATCGCCTGGCCGACTTGGTTGCCGCCATTGAAAAAGTGGGCCTGGACAAAGTCGCCGCTGCGGATCGCCTTGCTGCGCTGGCTTACCAGACGGGCCGCTACGACCTCGCTGCAAAGCTCACGGCGAAGGCGCCTGGCCCGCTGGCCAGTTGGGTCAACGCCAAGCTGGCGCTGCAGAAGGGCGATCTGGCGGCGGCTGCCGCCGCGTATGCCGATGCCGCCCGGGCCTTCCCGAAAGCCGATGATCCGAAAGCCTCACTGGCTCCGGCCAGCGCACACCTGCTGACGGGCGAGCAGGGCGTCCTGGCGCTGGCGCGCGGTGAGTATGTCGAGGCCATGAACCACATGTTCGACGCGGCCACGGCAGTGGGTGGCAACGGCAACGTTTATGACGACTACGGTTCCGGCGTTGGCTACGGCAATGACATGGCGTTCATCGGTGAGCGCGTGCTCACCGTGGATGAGCTGAAGTCGTTTGTCGATGCGCGCGTTCCCGCTTCGCCGGTCGTCAAGCCCGACCCGTCCGACAAGGAAGCGGCATACCGTCCCATTCCGCTGAACGACCGTCTGCGCTGGCTACTTGCGCGCCGGCTGGTACGGGCAGGGCAGTTCGATGAGGCCCTGGCGTACTTCCCCGAAGGCAAAGACGAGCGTTACGCCGATGTCGACCTGCGCGAGACCGTGCGCGATTACGCCAAAGATCTGCACGACGGCGACCACGCCTGGACCGATATCGGCAAGGCCGAAGCACGCTACAAGGCAGCCGTGATCGCACGCGGCTATGGGATGGAAATCATGGGCTACGAGCAGTCGCCCGATTACACCGACAATGGTGGTGGTCTGCAATGCGGCTCGGGACAGTCGGGCGCTTCCATGAAGGGCCCTTACGTGACCGAAGGCGAGCGCACGCGTTTCAACGATTCGGTGGCCCGTCCGGACCTGCGCTTCCATTACCGCTATATCGCGGCAGACAAGGCCAACGCCTCGGCCGACCTGCTGCCGCCGCGTTCGCAGGCGTTTGCGGCGGTGATGTGCAAGGCCACCGGCTGGATGCAGGACGGCCCGGCTAGCTACATGCCTGATCCGGAAGATTGCACTCCTGTGGTGGTCAGCGAACGAGAGAAGCGCATTGGTCAGTATTACGACCGCTACGTGAAACAGGGGCCGTACGTGGATTGGGCGGAGGATTTCGGCCGCAACTGCGAGGAGCCCGACTTCGACCGCGCCCGCCAGATGGTGAAAGCCCAGCGTATCGCGGCGGTGAAGCACTTCATCCGTCGCAACCTGCCTTATGAAATTGGCGCGTTCGTGCTGGTGCTGGCGTTGGCCGGCGTGCTGATCGTGCGGCGTCGTCGCAAGGCGTAAAACGGCATCCGGGGGCGGCATGAGCGATAATGCTGCCCCCGTTATCCCCGGTTGCGTCGTGAAAAAGTCCGATTTCGATTTTCATCTGCCCCCCGAACTGATTGCCCAGGCCCCTCTGGCCGAGCGCTCGGCCAGCCGTCTGCTGCTTCTGGACGTGGCGGCGGGCACGCGTGAAAACCGGATGTTCCGTGAACTTCCCGACCTTCTGGCACCCGGCGACCTGCTGGTGTTCAACGACACCCGCGTGCTTCCGGCGCGCCTGCATGGTCACAAGGAATCGGGAGGTGCCGTCGAAATCCTGATCGAGCGGGTCACCGGCACCCATGAGGCGCGCGCCCAGCTGGGCGTAAGCAAGAAGCCGAAAGAGGGCGGCCGGATCATCCTGACCGACGGCAGCATGGTCACCGTGCTGGGCCGGGAGGGCGAGTTCTTCGTCCTGCGTTTCGACACCGACGAGCCGCTGGAAAAGCTGCTGATCCGGGTCGGCGAAATGCCGCTGCCTCCTTATATCGAGCGCGGCGCGGACTCCAGCGATACCGAGCGCTACCAGACCGTCTTTGCCCGGGAGCCCGGCGCCGTGGCCGCCCCCACGGCAGGACTGCACTTCGACGAAGCGCTGCTGGCCAGAATCCGCGACATGGGCGTGGATACCGGCTACGTCACGCTGCACGTGGGTGCGGGCACCTTCCAGGCCATGCGCGCCGACGACGTGCGCGACCACGTGATGCATCGCGAATGGCTTAACGTGGGCGAGGCGCTGGTCGAGAAGATCCGGGCCACGCGCGCCGCTGGCGGCCGGGTGATCGCGGTGGGCACCACGGTGGTGCGGGCGCTGGAAAGTGCCACGGTCGACGGCGTTCTCAGCCCGTTCGCCGGAGAAACGCAGATTTTCATCTTCCCCGGCTACCGGATCACCAGCGTCGATGGTCTGGTGACCAACTTCCATCTGCCCCAGTCCACGCTGCTGATGCTGGTATCGGCGCTGGCAGGCAAGGAAACGATCCTGGACGCGTACCGATTCGCGGTGGCCGAGCGCTATCGGTTCTTCTCCTACGGAGACGCCATGCTCATCCTGCCCGGCGGCACAGAACCCTAAAGATTCGTCAGCCTGCGCCGATAAGCCCACCGAACGACCCTTCGCGATGATGTGAAGGGCGCTAAGGGTGTGGGCTCATGGCGAAGAAATCCTCAAGCGACAAGGCGTCCGCGGCTCTCGTGCTCGACGCCGATCTGCGTATTGCCTCGGCGCCGGCCCTGCGCGAGACCCTGCTGACCGCACTGGCCTCCGGCCAGCGCGTGGAACTGGACGGCGCAGGCGTCACCCATATTGATACGGCCGGCCTCCAGCTGCTGGCTGCTTTTTCCCGCGACGCACGCGCACGAGACCTGGCTCCGGTATGGCTGGCGGCCAGCGAAGCCGTGCACAAGGGTGTTGCGACGCTCGCTCTTCATGACTTGATTGAACTGCCGGCTCGCGCCGGCGTGAACTGAGGTGGACGATGGCTAAGATTCTTGCAGTTGACGACTCGGCATCCATGCGCAGCATGGTCGCTTTCACCCTGCGCGGCGCAGGCCATGACGTCGAAGAGGCGGACAACGGCCAGGCAGCGCTGGATACCGCGCGCAGCACGAAGTTCGACCTGGTGCTGGCCGACGTGAACATGCCCGTCATGGACGGCATCTCGATGGTTCGCGAAATGCGCACGATGCCCGATTACCGCGGCGTGCCCATTCTCATGCTGACCACCGAATCGAATCCGGAAAAGAAGATGGAAGGCAAGGCTGCTGGCGCGACCGGCTGGCTGGTGAAGCCGTTCGATCCCGATCAGCTGCTGGCCACTGTCGGCCGCGTTCTCGGTTGATCCACTTTTAAGCATCAAGGCCGTACCCATGTCCAAAGTCGATCTGGCGCAGTTTCACAAGGCTTTCTTTGAAGAGAGCCTGGATGGTCTCGATGCCATGGAGGCTGCACTGCTGGCGCTCGATGAGGGTTCGGACGACCCGGAGCTTGTGCACACCGTGTTCCGCGCGGCTCACTCGATCAAGGGCGGCGCGGCCACGTTCGGTTTCTCTGACGTTGCGGCCTTCACGCACGTGGCGGAGTCGCTGCTGGACGAAGTCCGCAGCGGCCGGCGTCCGATGGACAAGGCCATTGTCGAGTTGCTGCTGCGCTCTGGCGACACCGTGCGCGACATGCTTTCCCGTTCCATGAGCGGCCAGCCGGCGGCCACGGCTGAAAGCCAGGAGCTGCTGGCTGCGTTGTCCGCGATGGTGGCCGGGCATGCTGCCGTGCCCGCCGCTGCCGCGGCAAAAGCCAGCGCCCCGGCCGACGACATCGAAGGCTGGGACATCACGTTCCGCCCGTTCGACTATCTGCTTAAAACCGGTAACGATCCGGCACGCATGTTCCGCGAGCTGGAAGCCATGGGGCCGTTGTCCGTGGTGTGCGACGCGGGCAAGCTGCCCGCGCTGGATGCCATGGATGCCGAAACGGCTTACCTTGCCTGGACGCTGCATCTGGCGGCCCCGGCAAAGAAGGCCGCCGTTGAAGGTGTTTTCGACTGGGTCGACGGCGACTGCGAACTCAGCATCGTGCCGAAGCTCGCCGTGAAGGCAGAGCCTGCACCGGCTCCGGTCGCGGTGGCCGCACCGGCCGCCGCCGCGTCGCGCACCACGCGCGAATCGGCAGCCAACAGCGAATCGAGTTCGGTGCGCGTGGGCATCGAGAAGATCGACACCCTCATCAATCTGGTGGGCGAACTGGTCATCACCCAGTCCATGCTCAGCCAGTTTGCCGACGGCGTGGATGCCTCGCAGCTTGAACTCCTGCGCCATGGCCTTGCCCAGTTGGGGCGCCATTCGCGCGAGTTGCAGGAAAGCGTGATGAGCATCCGCATGCTGCCCATCAGCACGGTGTTCAACCGTTTCCCGCGCCTGGTCCGCGATCTGTCGCAGAAGCTGGACAAGAAGGTCAATCTGGACATGCGCGGTGAAACCACCGAGCTGGACAAGACGGTTCTTGAAAAGATCGGCGATCCGCTGGTCCATCTGGTCCGCAATGCCATCGACCACGGCCTGGAAATGCCGGCAAAGCGCGCGGCTGCGGGCAAGTCGGAAACCGGCACGCTGCGTCTGGAAGCCTTCCATCGCGGCGGCTCCATCGTGGTGGAAGTGGGCGACGACGGCGCCGGCCTGAATCGCGACGCCATCGTGGCCAAGGCGGTGCAGCGCGGCATCATCACCAGCGGCGATGGCATGAGCGACGACGCCGTGGCCGAGCTGATCTTCGAGGCGGGCTTCTCCACCGCCGCCGCCACCACCGACCTGTCCGGCCGTGGTGTCGGCATGGACGTGGTTCGCCGCAACGTCATGGATCTGGGCGGTACCTGCGCCATCTCCAGCGTTCACGGCAAGGGCACCACGTTCACCATCACGCTGCCGCTGACGCTCGCCATCATTGATGGCCTGACCGCTGCGGTCGGCGAAGAAACCTACATCGTCCCGCTGGTCTCCATCGTGGAATCCGTGCAGCTGAAGACGGAAATGATCCGCAGCGTGGCCGGTGGTGGCGAACTGTTCCGTTTCCGCGATGCGTGGCTGCCGGTGGTTCGCCTGCACGATGTGTTCGGTTGCGCCGGCCAGCGCCGCGCCATCGACGAGGGCATTGTCATCGTGGTGGAAGGCGAGGGCACCCGTATCGGCCTGTTTGTCGATGAACTGATCGGCCAGCAGCAGGCGGTGGTCAAGTCGCTGGAAGCCAACTATCGCCGGGTTCAGGGCATTTCCGGCGCGACCATCCTCGCGGACGGCTCGGTTGCCCTCATCACCGACGTGACCGGCCTGGTCCGCATGCAGTCCAGACGCCGGGCGGCCTGACGGCCTTTTCTGATCCCCATTCAAGGTTCGCCTCTTCCAGCCGATAGGGCTTGTGGGGAGGCGGACAGAACGTTCCGCCAGTGGAAAGCACATGAACCAGCCAGCCAGCAGCGCGCCCGAGACCGAAGCGGCGGAAATCGCCCAGTACCTGACCGTGAACCTCGCCAACGAGGAATATGGCGTGGATATCCTCGCGGTACGCGAGATCCGCGGCTGGACGCCGGTGACCCGCATCCCGCAGACCCCGCACTACGTGCTGGGTGTGCTGAACATGCGCGGCGCCATCGTTCCCGTGCTGGACCTTCGCCTGCGCTTTGGCCTCACCCGTGAGGAATACACCGCGACCACCGTCACCGTGATCGTCACCGTTGCCGGCCGCAATTTCGGCGTGGTGGTGGATGCCGTGTCCGACGTGGTGGAAGTGGCGCCCAACGCCATCCGTCCGGTGCCCGACATGGGTACGGCGGTCGAAACCGAATATCTCAAAGGCCTGACGTCCGTCGGTGAGCGCATGGTTCTGCTCCTCGATGTAGACAGGCTCCTGCAACCCCAGGATGCGCAGATGCTGGAGGCCGCCCTGCCTTCCGCTGAAGAGAAAGCCGTCGCCTGAGTCATCGGGGCCGGCGGTTTATCCGATCGGCCCTGTGCGCTCCTGCGTACCAACCGCACCTTGCCGATTGGAAACGTGATGAAGAAGTTCAGTTTCAAGATTCCCGCACTCACCGTACGTGGCCGCCTTTACGGCGTGCTGGGTCTGCTGACGGCCATGCTGGTCGGCGGCGCCGCCCTTGGTCTGGGTTCGATGTACTTCCAGAACGAAGGCCTGCGCACTGTCTATGAAGAAGAGATGGTGCCGTCGGAGTTGATCAGCCAGATCAACACGCGCTCGCTGATGTCCTTCATCGCGCTGGGCGAGGCTGCCAGCAAGGTCGGGCAGGCCGATCAGGTCAAGCAGAAGGTCGCCGAATTCCAGAAGTACCAGACCGAGATGGACGAGCTGAAGAAGCGCTTCGATGCGATTCCGATGACCCCGGCCATCCAGAAGCTCAACAAGGAATGGCACGACACCGACGCCGACTACGATCAGGCCAAGACCGACATGGTCGAGGCGCTGAACGAAGGCGACACGGGCGCCAACGACGTGCTGGAACTGCAGGTGCGTCCGCTGCTGATGCAGCGCCAGGATTCGCTGGCCAAGCTCATTGCCGCCAAGCGTGACGAAGCCAACGGCATCTATGCGCACCAGGCCAGCAACTACAAGATCATCCGTGCGTTCGCCATCGGCGCGCTGATGATCGGTCTTGCGGTGTCGCTGCTGATCGCCGTGCTGGTCGTTCGCTCGATCATCCGCACGCTGGGCTACACAGTTTCCATTGCCAACGAAATCTCCGAGGGCAAGCTCGGCCACCAGATCAAGGTGGATCGTCAGGACGAACTGGGCAAGCTGCTCGGCGCGTTCCGTGCGATGGATGATCGCCTTACGGCCATCGTCACCGAAGTGCGTCACGGCTCCGGTTCGGTCAGCACGGCAGCGCAGCAGATTTCGCGCGGCAACGACGACCTCAGCCAGCGTACCCAGGAACAGGCGTCCAGCCTGGAAGAAACCGCTTCGTCGATGGAGGAAATGACCTCCACCGTGAAGCAGAACGCGGAGAACGCCAGCCACGCCAATCAGCTGGCACGCGGTGCCCGCGAGCAGGCCGAGCGCGGTGGCGACGTGGTGGCACAGACCGTGATCGCCATGCGCGACATCAACACGTCCAGCCGCAAGATCGCCGATATCGTCAGCCTTATCGACGAGATCGCCTTCCAGACCAACCTGTTGGCATTGAATGCCGCCGTGGAAGCGGCGCGTGCGGGTGAGCAGGGTCGCGGCTTCGCCGTGGTGGCCACCGAAGTGCGCAACCTTGCACAGCGCAGCGCTGGTGCGGCCAAGGAGATCAAGGGCCTGATCAACGACAGCGCCGACAAGGTGAAGGCTGGCTCCGCGCTGGTCGACCAGTCCGGCCGTGCGCTTGCCGAGATCGTGGACAGCGTCAAGAAGGTCACCGACATCGTTGCCGAGATCGCTGCTGCCAGCCAGGAGCAGTCGGCCGGTATCGACCAGGTGAACCACGCCGTGCTGCAGATGGACGAAATGACCCAGCAGAACGCCGCGCTGGTGGAAGAGTCCGCTGCCGCCGCGCGCGCCATGCACGAGCAGGCCAACGAGCTGACCCGTCAGGTGGGTTTCTTCCAGGTAAGCGGCGACGCCGCACGTGCCACGGCACAGAAGAAGTCTGTCCGCACAGCCACCACGGCGGACGAAGTGGAAGCCGTGTTCGCCGCCGTGCGCAGCGCGCCGGCAGCCGCCCAGCCGCGTGCACCGCGTTCGGCCGAAACCGCTGATGCGGGTGCGTGGAAGGAATTCTGATCCATGAATGCGCCCGTCACCACCGACGATAGCGTCGTGCTGGCGAGCGCGACGGGCCCCACGCTGGGGGACACTGACTTCCGCTTCCTGCGCGAGTTCGTTCTCCAGCACTGCGGCATTTCGCTGGGCGAGCACAAGCGTCAGCTGGTTCAGGGACGTCTGCTGCGTCGTCTGCGTGCGCTGGGCCTCACTGGCTTCAGTGGCTACTGCGATCTGCTGCGCCGTGATCCGGAAGGTGAGCTGGGCGAGCTGGCCAGTTGCATCAGCACCAATGTCACGTCGTTTTTCCGCGAGATGCACCACTACGACCTCCTGGTCGATGAGCTGCTTCCCCGCTGGCTGGAAGAGAAGAAGGGCGGCAAGCTGCGCATCTGGTCCGCTGGTTGCTCCACGGGCGAGGAACCCTACGCCCTGGCCATGGTGCTGGCCGAGGCGCTGGAGCGCACCGGCAGCACGGTGGACGCAAGGATTCTCGCGACCGATCTGTCGCCGCAGGCCCTGGAAGCGGCGCGCAAGGGCGTCTATGCACTGGACCGCCTCAACGGCGTCAGCGATGCACGTCGCAAGCGCTGGTTTCTGCGCGGGCAGGGCGCCTACGAAGGCCTGGCCTGCATCCATCCGCGCCTGCGCGAGCTGGTGACCATCCAGCCCCTGAATCTGCTGCATGACTGGCCGATGCAGGGCCAGTTTGAAGCCATCTTCTGCCGCAACGTCGTGATCTATTTCGACAAGCCCACCAAGCAGCGTCTGTTCTCGCGTTATGCGGGCATGATCGCCAGCCGTGGCTATCTGTTCCTTGGGCACTCCGAATCCATGTACGGCCTCAGTGACGATTTTGATCTGGTGGGCCGCACCGTGTACCGGAAACGCACATGAGCGATATGTCCGTCGCTCCTCCGCGCACGTTTGTGGGGTTTGATCCCGCCCGCGTGTTGCCGGGGTTTGAACACGTGCGCCGCTTCTGGGATCCCGCCCAGGAAGTGGTGACGGTGAAAGTGTTGCCGGGCGAGTTTTATGTCAGCACCCAGGACGAGATGATCTCGACCGTGCTGGGCTCGTGCGTGTCGGCCTGCGTGCGCGATCACCGCCGTCGTCTGGGTGGCATGAATCACTTCATGCTGCCGGAACCCGCGGGTGACCGGGACAGCTGGAGCTCTACCGTGGGCCGTGCTGCCCGCTACGGCAACGACGCGATGGAGCAACTCATCAACGCCATCCTCAAGGCAGGCGGGCGTCGGGAAGATCTGGAAGTGAAGATCTTTGGCGGCGGCCGCGTGCTGGCCACGCTGACCGACATCGGCCAGCGCAACATCGCTTTCGTGCAGCGCTATATCGCGACCGAGAAACTCAAGCTGTGCGCCGCCGACGTCGGCGACATCTATCCGCGCCAGGTCCAGTTCTTTCCGGTGTCCGGCAAGGTCCGCGTGCGCCAGTTGCGCTCGGTCCACGACACCCAGCTGGCCGACCGTGAAAAACGATACCTCAAGCGATTGGCGAACGATCCGATAAAGGGAGATGTGGAACTGTTCTGACCGGTTTGCCGGGCATGTCCCGGTGCCATCGTCCGCACAGTCCGATATCGCTGCCGTTCCGCCGATTCACCGTTTCGCCCCACGCACTCAGGCCCTTCAGAGTCCATGCAAAAAGTACGCGTACTCATCATCGACGACTCGGCCCTGGTGCGTAAGATCCTCACCACGATGCTGGAGTCCGACCCGGGTATCGAGGTGGTCGGCACGGCGCCCGATCCGTTGATCGCGCGCGAGAAGATCAAGGCACTGAACCCCGACGTACTGACCCTGGACGTTGAAATGCCGCGCATGGATGGCCTCACGTTCCTTGAGAACCTGATGCGCCTGCGTCCGATGCCGGTGGTGATGGTGTCCACGCTGACCGAGAAGGGCGCTGACGTCACGTTGCGCGCACTGGAACTGGGCGCCGTCGACTTCTTCACCAAGCCCAACGCCGACCTGGCCAGCACCTTCATGAGCTGTGCGCCGGAAATCTGCGCCAAGGTGCGCCTTGCCGCTGGCGCTCGTCCGCGCGAACGCGCCGAAGTGCGCAAGCTGGATGTCGCGCCGCGCTTCACCGCTGATGCCGTGCTTCCGCTGGCGCAGACGCCGGGCACGCGCGGTGGCACCCGCATCATTGCCATTGGCGCCTCCACGGGGGGCACCGAGGCCATCCGTGTGGTGCTGGAGGCCATGCCCCCCACGGCTCCGCCGATTGTCATCACCCAGCACATCCCGGCGGCGTTCAGTGGCCCGTTCGCGGCGCGGATGGACAGCTGTTCGGCCATGCGTGTGTGCGAAGCCCGGGACGGCCAGCCCATTCAGGCCGGTCACGCGTACATCGCGCCCGGTGGGCAGCATCTGCTGGTGATGTGGGACGGAGCGCGTCACGTCTGCCGTCTGCACGATGGGCCGCCGGTGAATCGTCACAAGCCCGCTGTGGATGTGCTGTTCCGTTCCGTTGCTGCCAGCGTGGGCGCGGCTGCCATTGGCGTGCTGCTGACCGGCATGGGCGACGACGGTGCGCGTGGCCTGGGCGAGCTGCGCGACGGCGGTGCCGCCACGCTGGTACAGGACGAAGCCAGTTCGGTGGTGTGGGGCATGCCCGGCGCCGCGTGGAAGGCTGGTGCAGCCGACGAAATGCTGCCGCTGAACGACATTGCCGCACGCCTGCTGGCGCTTGCTCATACCCCCGTTTCCTCCGGCGCGAAACGCGTCGGTACCTGAAGAACGAGAAGTCATCATGCTTACTTCCAACAACGAACGCATCGCCGGGCTTGCCGTCAGCGCCCTCGCGCTGATCGCCGTCCTGGTGTTTCACAGCCCTTGGGTGGCACCGATTGCGGTCGCGTTGCTGACGGCCACCTGGATCGTCATCAGCCAGCGCGCAGCCCATGCGCCCGTGGATGATCTGATCGAGGTCGTGTCCACCCAGTCGGCCGATGAAGCCTCTGTCCGTGAAGCCATGGAAGACGTGCGCAGCGCCATTGTCGACGAGCTGGGCCACGCCAGCCGCGAACTGCATCAGGCGCTGGATCTCCTGCGTGATGCGGTGGCCGACCTTGGCGGCGGCTTCAACGGCCTGTCGCGCAAGACCGGCATGCAGCAGGCACTGCTCAGCCAGATCATCGAGAGCGGCGGCAAGGGCATTTCGGTGCAGGACTTCGCGTCGCGCACGGCCGACCTGCTGGAACACTTCGTGGGCCTGATCGTGCAGCTTTCGCGCGAAAGTCTCCGCATCGTGTACCGCATCGACGGCATGTCCCGCGAAATGGATGCCGTGTTCGCCCTGCTGAAAAACGTGAACACGATTGCCGAAGAAACCAATCTGCTGGCGCTGAACGCGGCCATCGAAGCGGCGCGTGCCGGTGAGTCAGGTCGCGGCTTTGCGGTGGTGGCGGGCGAAATCCGCAACCTTGCGCAGCACAGCAACCAGTTCAACGAGAAGATCGGCACCCACGTGGAACGCTCCCGCACCGCGATGGAGCAGCTGCGCGAACTGGTCGGCAACATGGCCTCCCAGGACATGAACGTGGCGCTGTCGGCCAAGGGTGGCATCGACGAGATGATGTCCACCATCACCGAAACGAATGCACGCACGTCTGCTGCGGCGGACGAAGCGGCCAGCATCAACCGTGGTCTGGGCAACGATGTTTCCACCACCATTCGCTCGCTGCAGTTTGAGGACATCCTCAGCCAGCTGCTGCACCAGACCCGTTCGCGTCTGGTCGAGCTTCAGGAAATCACGGCCGACTGCACCCGTGACATCGAAGAGCTGGCGTGCGCGCCGGCCGATGCCAGCGAGCTGGGTGCGCGCGCCCAGCGTGTGCGAGTCCGTCTGGCCGAGCAGCGCGAACGTGCGCGTCTGCGCGCCCGTGGTCCCGCGCTCCAGCAGTCAATGGCTGCCGGTGACATTGATCTGTTTTAAGGGGATAGCAGCATGAGCATCAACGTTCACAACGATAGCGAACAGGGCTGCCTGACCTTGCACCTGGGCGAGCGCTTCGATTTTTCGATCCATCGCCTGTTTCACGACGCCTGCCTCGGCGACGTGCCGCCGGCTCGCAGTTACGTGCTGGATCTGGGTGAAGTTACCGGTATGGACAGCTCCGCGCTGGGCATGTTGATGCTGCTGCGCGAGCACGCCGGTGGCGAGCGTGCGGAGATCCGCATCGTCAACGCCAGCGCCGACCTGCGCAACACGCTGCGCATCGCAGGCTTCGACAAACTGTTTACCGTGCACTGATTGTTACCAGTCAGGTTTGCCGGAAGGGCGCAGCGGAAACGCTGCGCCTTTCTTTTGATTCATCGCGGATCGCCAGATTCATGGCCACATCGGGGCGCGACGTTTGCCAGGGCGGCCCCTTCCGGAAAGCCAGATCCCGGCACTGCGAAGATTCGAGGGTCAGCGACTCAACGAATGTCCTCTGCGCTCCATCGCCAGCTGTCGTGCAAAGGAGATCTGGCGTTCGATGGCCTGCTCCCTGGCGTCTGCATCCAGCTGCTGGGCCTGCTCCATGCTGAACTCCTTCGGCGGTGCCGGCACGTCCATGCTCAGCGTCACCCGCTTGTGCGGCATGGTCACGACCATCTGGTTGTCTTCCAGTTGCGCGTCGTTCACGCTGATCGGTCGTAGCGATTCGTAGCGTCTGACATGACAGCTCAGCAGGGCGACCTGGTCGTTGGACACCTCCATCGGCAGGCGTTGGCGCAGATTGGAGTACAGCGGATCTTCGCCGGGCAACGGCGCGCTGGCCCGGGGCACGACGTGGGTCAGCGGATGCTGCGAGGGGACGAGTTGGCTCGTATCGTCCGGGTGGGTGGCGTCGCGGGCTTTTTCGCGTTCCCGGCGAAGCTGGTAGGTGTCTTCCAGTTGCGCGCGTTCGGCCGGATCGGTGACGTCCCGCATGAGCGGCTCATCCATGGTCGCACCCATACTCGAATTCATCGACATGGGCGATGCCATGATTTCGATCCATGCGCCATCGCGTTCCCGCGCGAAGTAATGCTTCCTGTCGCCAATGAAGTGGGGCCTCTGGTTGGTCCATTGGTCTAAAGCCGAGAAGTAGGCAGCACTCATGTCCTTGCTGTAGATCGCCCGTTCGGCAACTCGCAGGCTGTCCACCGTGGCTATCTCGCTCAGGGTGTGGATCAGGCGGGGCATGCCGAGGAAGCGGTTGTTCAGCATGCTCTTCCAGAGCGCTTCGGTCTGGACCTCGGCGCCTCGTTCGTCCAGGCGTAGGGCTTCCAGCGCCTTGCGGGGTGTCCAGGCGTTGGGGTCGATGTTGATGTTGTTGAAGCTGAGGTCGTGGGCTTCCTGCACTTTCCTGACGGGCAGATTAAGGGCCAGATCGGGACGTGACCTTTCGAACTGCTTTCTCCGCAAAAGCAGATCCCGCCCGATCAGGTCGACGCCAAAGTTATCCCACTCCCGCTCGGTCAAGACCCTGCCGTTGTGTTCCTTCGCGTAGGTCTTGGCATAGAGGTTCGCGGTGGCACCGGGCATGTTGTCGTTACGCACGACACCGAGGGCCAGATCCCCGTAGCCGTCGTCGCCGGGGCGTGTGGCCAGGTAGTTCCAGTAGCGCTCGCGATTTCGCGTCTTCACGTAATAGGCAAGGATGGCCAGATCTTTTTCGGTCAATCCGAAGGAGGGCGAGGTCATTTACTTAATCTCCCCGTTTTTCAGCAGGGCGCGCACGGACGCTTCGATCTGTTCCCAGTGCGGCATCAGCACACGCATGTAACTCACCGAAACGTGCGCTTTGTATTCGGGAATCAGGAATTCGTGATAGCACGTGGATCGGCGTCCATCCCGTTCGATATCGTCCACGAGATGATCCCGTTCCAGATACGCGCCATCGGGGAGGGGGCGCGATCCGCAGGCGATGACGGTCGTCGGGACGCCTTCCGGATCAAAGCGCACAAACCAGTCGTCGTTCACGTCGGGCTCGTGCGCACGGGTGTCCGGCCCATACACTTTGCGGTAGTAGGTCTTCAGCCGGTCGAAGTCGGCGTAGTACGGGATAAGGCCATAGAGGGGCTTACCCTTGATCCGCAGGTCAAGATTCTCCGACGGATCGGCACGCTGCTCCGGATCACTGGGGTTCAGCGGCTGAATCGCTTTCCACAGATGGCGCGGATAGTTCTCGTCCGCGATGCGGGACAGGTACGAAGCGTCGATCGTGATGCTGGACAGAAACGTATGAGGATCATCGTGCTGATCGATCCCCATCGGCAGCGGCTGTAGCGACGGCCACTGGATCGACATGTAAATGGTGTCGATGTCGTTGTCCTGCCCCCGCTGCCCGTCATACAGATTGCTCGGCAACCGGAACCGATGCGGCCCCAGGCACGCCTCGCGTAACGTCAGGGTCTTGGTAGTGACCGACGGCTGCGCGTGGCACGGGTTGTCCGCCGTCGGCTCGGGCGCCGCGGGAGGCAGGGAGCGGCACGCGGCCAGGAGCGCGATGACAAGAATGCCGATGGGCAGGGGTACGGGCATGAGGTCTCCTTGGAGTTCAGGGGGAGGCGGTAACCGGCGACGCGGTGGCCAGGGGATGGCGCAGCGCACGGCGCGATGCCGCGAGGGGACCATCACGGCCTGCTCGCCACGACGCAGGGTCATCAGGTCGTCCGCACACGGCGGCAGGCACGTGAGCCGGTGCTTGTCCGGGGCATGGGCCCGGATAAACGCGTCGCACACGGGCGCCTGTGCTTCGGCCCAGTCGCGTTCGGGCGGTGGTTGCACCACGCACAGGTCGAACCGGCGCAGCAGTGCCGTCGTCGCCTTGCCGTACAGGCCGGGCAGCGTGTCGAGCCCGGCGGTCGAG
Organism: Luteibacter sp. Sphag1AF; assembly: GCF_014192715.1. Lineage (GTDB taxonomy): Bacteria > Pseudomonadota > Gammaproteobacteria > Xanthomonadales > Rhodanobacteraceae > Luteibacter. The sequence continues at coordinate 46,681 of NZ_JACHYH010000010.1, read as the reverse complement.
ACCAGCCAGCGCAGCGCCTGCGGCCCCTCCGTCAGGCAGGCCAGCGGCGGAAACGTCCGCAGGCTGTTGAGGATGACCAGCGGTTTGACCTTCGGGGCGCGGTACGCGACCCGCGCCTGCCATTGGTTCACAAAGGTCTCGATCAGCGGCCGCGCCTCTTCGCCACGGTCGCCGGGAATGTCCAGATAGATCGTGACGCGTCGCGGATCGTGGCCGCCACACAGGTCCCCATGGCGGGCGATGGCGTCCCGGTCGGGGTTCCACGAGGCGAACGGCTCCAGCGGGCCACGCAGCTCCTGCCAGATCCGCGCGACGGTGGCCTGATCCAGCCCGCGCCACTCGTCCAGCGCGATACGGGTGGCCGAAGACAACGCCGGGTGGCTGGCCAGCGCCGCCAGCGACCGGTGGTTGGCGTGCCACCGGCACAGCCGGAACAGGTCCACGGGAGAGACCCGGGTCTCCCCCTCGCCAGCGGCGTGAAGTACATCGTGCACGACGTGCACCAGCGCGACAAACGCATGCTGCACCTGACTGGCCAGCAGCGCGTTGCGTTGCGCTTGGCGCGGATACCAGCATGCCGCGATGGCACGGAGCGCCGGGTCCGACCAGCCATCTTTCGTCCACGCCGGCTGCAACGGATTCCAGCCATGACGGCCACCAAAGAGCACGATCTGCAGCACCGGATGCCCGTCCTTCGCCCGCCAGCCGGCGGTCTCCGCATACAGGTGCCCGCCCGGGTCGATGACCAGCACCGGTCCCTGCACATGCCGCAGCGTGGTCACCAGCGAGGCGGGGGCACGGCGGCCCACCACCAGCACCGAGGCGTCCGGCGCACTCGTGCTGCGTCCCCAGCGGGATGCCAGCGCGATACCGCGTCCGCGACGATACGACCACCATCGCGCGCCGTCGCCCAGGCGCGCAAACGGAGGCACGGGTGTGGGCCAGTTCGCGCGCTGCCAGCGACGACACCACGCACCCAGGCCACCGCCCAGCACCACCGGCACGGCCACGCCGACCAGCGTCCAGACGCGAATGCGCGTGGCCACCGGTTGCAGATCAGGACGATCCAGCACCCACAGGGTGTTATAGATCAGATCAATACGCAGCTGCGCTAACGAAAGACCCAGCGACCACAACACCAGCACGCCGGACACATACGCGGCGGCAACCACGATACCCAACGCCAGCATCGCGGCGCACAGGGCTTTTAACCAGGGCTTCATGCCACTTCCTCAAGAACAGGGGACATCCGTGTCGGCGGATCATGGCATAGCTTCGCGAAGGGCGCCGAGTCGATGGGCACACATCACGAGTGGAAAGTGATGGGCTTCACGGGTGGGTTCACAAGTGGATATGTACCTTTCCCGCAACAGGAAAACGCTCCGCCGTAATGTGCGAAAAAGCGTTCTTTTTCAGCCTGCCTTGTGAAAGGGGGAGCGAATCGCGCTGTTCGCCGGGCACACGTACGTCCAATTTATTCCGGTCGTGCTCGGGCATGCTGGTCTCCGGCGCCAAAGTCGGCGCACTTGTCGTCCTCACACCGGAGAAACCCATGGGCAGCGGCACATTCAAGACGAAAGACGGTACGAATATTTTCTACAAGGACTGGGGCACAGGCCCGGTCGTGGTGTTTTCCCATGGCTGGCCGCTGTCGGCCGATGCGTGGGATGGCCAGATGATGTTCCTGGCGTCACGGGGATACCGGGTTATTGCGCACGACCGTCGCGGTCATGGCCGGTCGGATCAGCCGTTTGAAGGCAACACGATGGACCAGTACGCCGACGATCTGGCTGAGCTTCTCGACAAGCTGGACGTGAAGGACATTGTGATGGTCGGCCACTCCACTGGCGGCGGCGAAGTGGCGCATTACATCGGGCGTCATGGCACCGCGCGGGTGAAGAAGGTGGTGCTGCTGGGCGCCGTGCCGCCGCTGATGCTCAAGACCGATGCCAATCCGGAAGGCCTGCCGATTTCGGTATTCGATGGCATCCGCAAGGGCACCTTCGATGACCGCTCGCAGTTCTTCAAGGACCTGAGTGGGCCTTTCTATGGCGCCAATCGCGACAACAGCCGGGCGACGCAGGGCATGCGCGACGCGTTCTGGTTCCAGGGCATGCAGGGTGGCATCAAAGGCCTGTACGACTGCATTCACGAATTCTCCGAGGTGGATTACACCGACGACCTCAAGAAGATCGACGTGCCGACGCTCGTGGTGCACGGCGACGACGACCAGATCGTGCCCTTCGTGGCCTCGGCCGCAAAAACGGCGAAGATCGTGAAAAATGCCACGTTAAAGGTGTATCCGGGTGCGCCGCATGGTCTTGCGACCACGCATCAGGATCAGTTCAACGACGATCTTCTGGCTTTTATCAAGGAATAAAGCGCTCTGCGCAATGTTCAACCGCACGCTTCACGGCGTGCGGTTTTTTTTTGCCACTAATTTGTTGCGCTTTTACGCTGCTAAATGCTTCATGAATGTGATGACCTTCACACCTTGGGGACGTTCGGAGCCTTTGTTTAGCCGCTTTTGCGCATTTCACGTCGCTTGCCCGGCGTACTTCTAACCCATAGCGCGGATTCCTCCGCGGGCTTGTTCGCCATCGGGGTGTGCAGGCTTTTGGGGTGCCTCCGGAGTGGGGCCTTGCTGGAACGCTGCGGCGTTCGGGAGAGAATGTGATGGCCAAGACACAGGGGTTCACCGGTACGCTGACACGCACGATGCTTGCGACGTGCATTCTCGCGGCAACCATTTCTCTGGCGGCTTGCAGCGGCTCCGGTTCGGTGCGTTCGCCGGGCAGTGGTGGTTCGGCGATAACGCCCACCGGCGAAGGTGGAAGCGGTTCGGGCGGCTCCGGTGATTCCGGCAGCGGTGGTGGAACCGGCGGCAGCGATAATGGCGGCACGGGTGGAACGGGTGGAACCGGCACCGGTGGTGGCTCAGGCACGGGCGGTGGAACGGGTACGGGCGGCGGTGACGGCGGTGGCACCGGTACGGGTGGTGGCACTGGTGGCGGCACGGGCGGCGGTACCGGTGGTGGAACCGGCGGTGGTACCGGTGCTGCGGCACCCTCCAACGCAGTGGGCGCCATATCCACGGGTGCGGGCGGCATTATTTCCGCTATCGGCGGCACGGTTTCCGGCGTCGGTGCGCAGATTCCGGGCGTCACGGCACTGGGTGGCAACACCGCCGCAGCCACGGCGCTGGGCGGCGTGGTCGACAACCTCGGCAATGCAGTGTCTGCGCTGGGCAACGGTGTCAGCAGCGGTCTGGGACAGACGGGCAACATCGCCAATCCGGTTGGCACGACCACGGGGAGTCTCGGTGGCGTGGTGGGTTACACCGGGACAGCGGTCAATGATCTTGGCCAGGTGGTGACGTCGGCAGGCGCGGGCTCGCCGATTGCACCGATCACGTCACTCGTGGGCACGGTTGTTTCGACGGCGGGTAACGGTGTTGGCACGCTTGGCACCAACCTCAACGGCGCACTTGCGTCCAACGGTGCCACGCAGCTTACCCAGGCACTCAGCAACGTGGTGACGCCCATCGCAGGCAGCCTCAATCAGCCAGCATCGACGGGCGGTTCCACCAATCTTGTGGCGGCTGTTTCGACCACAGGTGGAAACGTGGTCGCTGGTGCAGGTACGGGCGTGCAGAGTCTCGGTAACTCCATCGCTGGTGCGCAGGTGGGAGGTCCGGCCGGTGGTCTGACCACCACGCTGGGCGATGCGGTGGCCGGTGCGGGTGGCGCGGTCAACACGCTGGGTAAGGGGGTGACGGCCGGCCTGGGTCAGTCGGGTCTGTCCGCCAATCCGGTCGGCACGACGCTGGGCGGCGCAGGTGCCAGCGTGGCAGCGGTGGGTTCGACGGTAACAGCTGTCGGAAGCTCGGGGCCGCTTGCTGCGCTTAATCCGGTCACCAGTGCGGTGGGCACCACGGTGGCTGCGGTAGGCAACGGCGTGACGTCGGCAACGAGCCCGACCGGCGCACTGGCTCCGGTAACCTCGCTCCTCAACAACACGGTGAATGGACTGGCAGGCGCGGTCGGTGGCGGGACGGGCTCTGGCCTGGATCTCGGCGGAACACTGGGCGGAATCAAGGGTGGAATCCTCGGCAAGGGTAGTGCGGCCCACTGAACAAGCGGTTCGTGAACTACCCGGACGGAGACGCATGGATGCGTCTCCGTCCTCCGGGCGTCCAGGGCAAAGGGAGATCAGATGAATCGTTGGCTCGGCTGTTTTGTTGGACTGTCCGTTGTGTGTGCCGCGCAAGCCCAGGTAAGACCCCCCGCCAATCCGTTACAGACGCTGCCTCAGACGCAGGCGCCCAAACAGGCGCCGTCGGTGAATGTCACCGTGCAGCAACAGCGCAACCCCGCGCTTGAAGCATTGCTTGCTTCGCGCCTCACGCCCACGCGCTTCGACGTGCAGGGTGCCAAAGCCGTTCCCTTCGAGACCGTCGCGGCCATTTTCCGTCCGCTGCAAGGCCGCGACGTTTCCGTGGCCGACCTCATTGCGGCGGCTGACAAAGTCACTGCGCTGTACAAGGAAAAAGGGTACGCGCTGTCATTCGCGTTTATACCCGGTCAGGATTTCAGCGGTGGCGTCGTCCGTGTGGATGTGGTGGAAGGTTACGTCGCCGAAGTTACAGTCAAGGGCGACACCGGCACGCTGGACAAACGCATCCGCCGTATAGCCGCCCATATCGTGGGCGAGCGTCCTCTGAAGCAAGCCACGTTCGAGCGCTACATTCAGGTGCTGGGCCAATTGCCCGGCGCAAAGATTGCGGCCAGCGTGCCGCCTCCCACGACCACCGACGGCGCCACGCGCCTTGATCTGAACGTGACTCGCCAGCGATACAACGCCACGTCGGGTCTGGACATGAATCATCCCGGCACGCAGGGTGTGGTGGCCCTGATGGAGAACGCGCTGACGCCGCTGGGCGAGCAGGTGAGTGTGTCGACGCTCTTTCCGAGCGGCGGAAGGCAGAAGTTCTATTCGGCAAGCTGGATTCAGCCATTCGGTTCGAATGGCTGGCAGGGCGAGGCAGACATTTCCAATTTTCGCGGCAATCCGGACAACGGCGAAAGCACGTTACCCGCCTATCTCGATCACCGCCTCGATCAGGACAAGCTGAGTTTTTCCGCGCACTATCCGATCATCCTCTCCAATACGCGAAGCCTTGTCGCCAATGGCGGCATTTACGCATCGGACCAGAACGACAAATATCGCAATGTGGATACGGGTGCGCTTCTCGCGTTGCAATCGCATACGCGCGTGGTCAATGCCAGTCTTGCCTGGGTGGCCACGTACCCGAAACAGACCCGGCAGTTCAGTGTGGAAGTGGCGCACGGGTTTAACGGACTTGGCGCTTATTCCCGGGCGCTGACCAACATTCCGGGTGCGGACGCCAGCGCCATCGCGTTACCTGATGTGACCTTCACGCGCATCGACATGAGTTTTGCGCAGACCAATCAATGGCCGCACCAGTTCGGTACGGTGATCAGCGCTACCGGCCAGTACAGCAACAACACGCTGCCCTCGACGGAGCAGATCAACTTCGGCGGTCCCCGCTACGCGCTGGCGTACGATCCGGGCGATGCGGCGGGGGACAGTGGATGGGCAGGCGCGCTGGAGGTCAATCGCAAGTTTGTGTCTTCCATCAAATGGGTTTCCTCGCTGGTTCCCTACGTGGTGGGCCAGATGGCACGCGTGTATGTGAATAGTGGCCGGCCGCTTATCCGCAACCTCGACTCGGTCGCGCTGGGTCTGCGTGCTTCCGATGGCAAGCATTACACCATCGACCTCGCGTTCGCCCAGCCCGTGGGCGACAAGCCACCGGAAGACCACAGCCGGAGCACGCGCGTTAATCTGACGTTTTCATATCGGCTGAAATAGGCGTCCGTCCGGACGCCGTCTTCACGGCTGGGCGCACACCATTCTGTGGCCCTGTTGTTCGCCGGAGTTACGCCATGCCGCTTTCCCTGCATCCCGCGCCGATTCGTTTTGACGAATCGCTGGAAGTGATCGAGCCGGATGAAGCCCAGACGGCACAGTCACTGATCGACACCCTGACGGGCATCAACGAAACGACACTCCGTCACGAGGGACACGCGAACCGCGCTGTGCATGCCAAGAGCCATGGGCTGCTGACCGGCGAGCTGATCGTGCCGGGAGACTTGCCGCCCGAGCTGGCCCAGGGCCTGTTCGCAACGCCCGGGCACTACCCGCTGGTGATGCGGTTGTCGACCGTGCCGGGCGACATTCTCGATGACAGCGTGTCGACGCCACGCGGCATGGCCATCAAGATCTTCGATGTGAAAGGCCCCAGGCTTCCTGGATGCGAAGGCGATTCCACGCAGGACTTCGTCATGGTCAATGGCCCGACGTTTTCTGCACCGGATGCAAAGAAATTCCTGAGTTCACTGAAGCTGGTGGCTGCGACCACGGACAAGGCCGAGGGCGCGAAGAAGGCGATTTCCGCCGTTCTTCGCGGGGCAGAAAAAGTGATTGAAGCGTTCGGCGGAAAAAGCTCCACCCTGCTCGCACTGGGTGGCCAGCCGGAAACGCATATCCTCGGCGACACGTTTTTCAGCCAGGTGCCTCTGCGCTTCGGCGACTATGTCGTGAAGTTTTCTGTCGCGCCCGCATCGCCGAATCTGGTGCGGCTCACTGACCTTCCGCTGGATCTGCACGACCGCCCCAATGGCATTCGTGAGGCGGTCATCGAGCATTTCGCGCGCGAAGGTGGCGAGTGGGAAGTGCGTGTGCAGTTCTGCACCGATCCTGAAGCGATGCCCATCGAGGATGCGTCCGTGTCCTGGCCGCAGGAGCGCAGCCCGTACATTGAAGTGGCCCGCATCGTGGTGCCTGCGCAGCCGGCGTGGAACGAGGCGCGTCGCGCATCCATTGACGACGGCCTCTCGTTCAATCCGTGGCATGCCCTGGCAGCGCATCGCCCGCTGGGTTCGGTGATGCGTGCCCGACGCGTGGCTTACAAGGCCATGGCCGCCTTCCGTGCGCGGCACAACGGCACGGCGCCGTGCGAGCCGAAGAGCATCGACGACCTCAATCTTTGACGCGGTGAAATACCAGTGTGTCTTCCCCGGCATAGGTCGTGGAGGTGATGTGCTGATAGCCGTGACGGCTGGCCAGGCGTATGGACGGCTCGTTGGCCGGCGAGATGATGCAGCCAGTCGTCCTTTCTGGCCATGCCTCGTCGGCCCAGGCCAGCGCCGCACTCAAGGCTTCATGGGCGTATCCCTTGCCCTGCATGGCCGGCAGGAGGGCCCAGCCGATCTCCGGAATGCCTTCGAAGGACGGTTCGATGATGCGCTCGTAGCGCGCAAAGCCCATCTCTCCGACGAACGCGCCGGTGTCGCGTTCGCGAATGACCCAGTAGCCGAAGCCGAGAGAATGCCAGTGGCCGATGTAACGCAACAGCCGCGACCAGGCCTCTTCACGGGTTCCTGGTCGGCCGGTGATATAGCGGGTGACTTCCTCGTTGGCGAACAGCGAGTAGCTGTCGTCGAAATCGGTCAGTTCGTGCGGCGTGAGTGTGAGACGTTGCGTGGTGATGCGCCGGGATGTCACGGGAAGCCTGCGTGGGTGGAAGGTGGCGCTATCAGGCGGTGTCGGACGGATCAGTGTCAACCGCGCATTGAGCCGGAAGGGCAGGCGTCGTACCTTGCGTGTCACTGCCCTGTCGAGTTGCCCGTGGAAGACGTCGCGAAATCCTGGTTCCTGTATCTGATCGAATGCGCGAACGGTGCTTATTACGCCGGCATCACCAACCGGCTGGAGCAGCGCTACGCAGCGCACGCGGCGGGAAAAGGCGCGCGTTACACACGGGCCAATCCACCGGTGCGGCTGCTGGGCGCGCGCGCGTTTCCCGACCGTGCCACAGCGTCGCAGGCCGAATGGGCCATCAAGCGGCTGCCGCGTGACGCCAAGCTGGCGTGGCTACTCCGTGACGAGGCGGCGACGGAGTAATCGCCTGCGCTCCGGGTGGCATCTGCTGCATACTTCGGCATCTCTCCAGCTATCGGATTTCCGGGACATGGGCCAGCACCACGAAGTGACTCCCGACTGGCAGCGCTGGATCGTGGAAGCCGTTGCAGGTGGTTCGGCGCCCGCACAATTACTGGCCACCATGCGGGAAAACGGGTTCGATCCGGCCGTGGCCCGCCAGGCCATCGCGGATGTCGTGTTTGGTGGGCCCGCGCCCATGAGCCTGCCGACGTCGCCTGCCGCACACCGGCCGCGCAGCAGCCGCCTGGCGGCCTCTCACGTGGTGGACGCGGGCGATCGCGAGGCGCGGGTGCTGATCCGTATCGACCGTCCGGTGATCGCCGTGCTGGACAACGTGCTGGACCCGGCCGAGTGCGCCGCGCTGTGCGCCATGGCGTCGGCGCGGCTGGCCCGTTCGGCCGTGGTGGCGCCCGGTTCGGGCAGCAACACGGTGATGGACATACGCACCAGTGAAGGCGCGTACTTTCACCGCTCCGAGAACGAACTGATCCAGCGTATCGACGCGCGGGCGGCCGCGATCATGCGCCTGAGCGAGGAACACGGCGAAGGCCTTCAGGTCATGCGTTACGGCGTGGGCGGTGAGTACATGCCGCACTACGACTTTTTCGCACCCGACGAAAAAGGCAGCGAACGCCATCTGAAGAACGGCGGCCAGCGCGTATCCACACTGATCATGTACTTGAACGATGCGGACGATGGCGGCGAGACGATCTTCCCGCACATCGGCTTCCGCTACATACCCAGGCGTGGCCAGGCACTGTATTTCGAGTACGCCAGTGATGCGGGTGAACTGGACAGCTATTCGCTGCACGGCGGCGCTCCAGTGCGCCGGGGCGAGAAATGGATCGTGACCAAATGGATGCGCGAGAAGGCGTTCCCTGGCTGACGCCCCATCGGTCAGCGTTGTCCATGACCTCTGGCCTATATCGGCCCTTTCATGCGCAGCGCAATGATCACCTGATTACAGGGGCGGGATGATATCCATGCAGCGCATGGCAAGACGATTCGTGACTGGTCTCCTGGTGGTGGCGTCATGCACCGCCGCACCGCTTGTTCTGGCCATCCAGCTTCCACCCCCGCCATCTCCCCAGCCGGCGGCGGCATCATCCGTCGCGACAGCGGCGATGCCTGCGGCGGATATCCCCTTCGCATCGGCGCATGCGGCGGCCGTCAAAACGCCCAGCGCCGAAAATGCGTGGGGCGGCCCGCGCACCGGACAGGAACCGACACTGTCCGACCGGGTCGTGTCCTATCGCATCCAGGCCAGGCTGGATCCGAACGCGCACACGGTGGACGGCCAGGAGCAACTGACCTGGCGCAACCGCAGCGCTCAGCCGGTGTCGTCGGTCTACCTGCATCTGTATCTCAATGCGTTTCAGAACGAAGGAAGCACGTTCTTCACCGAACGTCGCACGCTTGCAGCGCACGGCGGCGGTCGCGGCCTGGCCACCACGAAGAAAGGCGAGTGGGGCTTCATCGACCTCCGCCGCGTGGAGCAGCAGGGCGCGACGCTGAAGTGGGAGTACGTCCATCCGGATGGCGGCCCGTCGACCGATACCACCGTGGTGCGCGTGGACCTGGCCCAGCCGGTTCCGGCGGGTGGCAGCGTGACCCTCAACATGGACTTCCACAGCCAGTTGCCGCGCGTGATCGAACGCACGGGCTACGTGGGACAGTTCCATCTGGTGGGGCAGTGGTATCCGAAGATCGGCGTGCTGGAACTGGCCGGCGAACGTGGCGCCACGGCACCGCGCTGGAACGTTCACGAGTTTCATTTCGCCAGCGAGTTCTACGCCGATTTCGGTCAGTTCGATGTCCAGCTGACCGTGCCGAAAAACTATGTTGTGGGCGCCGTGGGCGAACAGCAGGGCGAGCCGGTGGCGCAGGGCGACGACCTGGTCTGGCACTTCGCCCAGGACGACGTGCACGATTTCGCGTGGGTGGCCGCGCCGGCCTACCTCACCATGGATACGACCTGGCAGGGGCCGGGCAGTCCTCAGGTGAAGGTGCGGGTGATCTATCCGCCGGAGTACGCCGTCAACGCGAAGCAGGTGCTTAAGGCATCCACCGATTCGCTGACCTATTTTTCCAACACGCTGGGCCCGTATCCGTACAAGACCGTGACCGCGGTGATTCCGCCGTTCAACGCGGACGAGGCGGGCGGTATGGAGTACCCCACGTTCTACACCGTGGACCATTACAAGTCGGCGCAGCCGGGTACGCTGGACGAGTTCATGCTGGACTTCGTGACCATCCATGAATTCGGTCACGGCTATTTCTACGGCTTGCTGGCGTCCAACGAGTTTGAAGAACCGATTCTCGACGAAGGCCTCAACGAATATTGGGACCAGCGGATGCTGCGCGAACGCGGTCAGCGCGTGTGGCTGACCACCGCGTTCTATCGTTTCTTCGGCGTTGAGGCGCCCACGCCCGTCTTCATGCTGGAGCGCATGATGGCAACGCTGTCAAAGCCGGCCGATCCCCTGGGGCAGAATGCGTGGGATCGTCTGTCGTCATCGTCATACGGCACGGTGTACTCGCGCACCGCCACGGCGATGCACGATCTGGAAGAGCGCCTTGGCAAGGACGTGATGGAGCGTGCGTTCCGTCGTTATTACCAACTGTGGCGCTATCGCCATCCATCCGTTGCCGACTTGCAGGCCGTGTTGATCGAGGTGTCGGGCAAACGTCACGACGTGGATCAGATCTTCGACCAGTACGTGTATGGCACCGACGTGGTCGACAACCAGATCACCGAGCTGACCAGTGAGGAAGTGCTGCCGCTGCCGGGCAGCTTCGTGAAGGGCGGGACGCGTGCCGAGGTGAATGCTGGGGACATCGACAAGATCGTTCGGGAAAAGCGCGACGCCTGGAACAAAGCCAACCCGAATGCGAAAGAAGGCACTGGCCCGTATCCGTTCCGCACGGTGGTTACCGTGTGGCGACAGGGTTCGCAGCTGGGCGAAAAGCTTCGTGTCACCTTTGCCGACGGTTCCACCGAGAACGTGCGCTGGGATGATGATCGCCGCTGGGCGCGCTTTGAATTCATCAAGCCGGTGCGGGCGGTTTCGGCAGAGCTTGATCCGGAGCGCGTCGTGTACCTGGACGCAGACAAAATCAATGACAGCCGCACCTTGAAGGCCAACGGCAGCGCGTCGCGCCGCTGGACCTCGGATATCGCCCATCTTCTGCAAGGCTTCTACGCCATCCTGGGGACGCTATGAACGGTTACATGCAACGTTCCGGATGGTCGGCGCTGGGTACCGGCCTGGCGGGTGGCCTGCAATGGCGGCTGCTGATCTGCTGGGTGCTGTTGACCCTGATTCCCACGCTGGTGGCATCGCTCCCGATACTCAGCGCGTTTTCGTCGATGCTCGATTACTCCGTGCACGCGGACGAATGGGCGCAGCACTTCGATGCCCTGATGTTCCGTGACGTGGCAGCCCGGATGGGTGACCTCGCGCCGGTGCACGGTGCCATCGCGGCGGGCGTGGTGCTGTCGTTGCTGATATCGCCGCTGTTGTCGGGCATGGTGGTGGCCAGCGCGCGGGCAGGGCGATCCCTCAGTTTCACCGGACTGCTTCAGGGAGCAGGCGCCGAGTACTGGCGCATGTTCCGCACAACGCTGGTGTCGCTCGTTGTCTATGTGCCGTCAGGTTTCCTGGCCATGCAGGCCATGAAGTATGCGAGTGATCGTTCGGAGACAGCCCTGTTGCAGAGTGATGCGGATCTTGCCGGCCACGTGGCGCTGGGTGTGGCGCTGCTGTGCATCGTGCTGGCTCAATGCATTGCCGAATCAGCCCGCGCGCAGTTCATGGTGGACATGGGCCTGCGTTCGGCGTGGCGTGCCCTGTGGCGCGGGCTGTTGCAGTTCCTGCGTCGGCCGTTCGCCACGCTGGGGTCGTATCTGGTGATCTCGATCGTCGGCTTCGGACTGGCCGCGCTGATTGCCAGCTGGCGTGGTCACACCACAGCCGTGGGCGTCGGCCTGCTCGTCGCGTTCCTGATTACGCAACTGGGTGTGGTCGTGGTGGGCTGGATGCGTACGGCTCGCCTGTACGCCCTGGCCGCCGTGGCTCAGCCGGCCGGCGCGCGGCGCCGGCGTACGGACTTCGCACCGGCGCTCTGAGCGCCGGTAACGAGGGGAGGCTCAGCCTGCCGCGCGGCGACTTTCGCGGTGCGGCGGGTAGTACGCAAACAGATGCGTGGCACCGCCCAGGAAGTCGATGTTGTCGATGTGTTCGCCACCGAGGCGTTCGGCCACATGGTCGGATGCTTCGTTGCCGATGCGCACCAGGCTGATGACGCGCTGGGCGTGCAGTTCGTTCCATGCAAAGGCGAGAATCGCCTCGCCGGCTTCCGTGGCATAGCCATGGTGGCGATGGTCGGGCTTGAGCATCCAGCCCAGTTCCAGATCAGGCCAGCCTTCCGGATGCATCAGGCCGGCGCGGCCGATGAACTGGCCGGTATCCTTGAGCTCGATGGCCCACATGCCACAGCCGCGCAACGCCCAGTGGCCCAGAAGCATGGCCATGGAACGCCAGGCATTCATGCGATCAAGGGGTTGCCCGTCGCCAATCCAGCGCGTGCTGTCGGCGTCGGCGAGCATGCTCGCGTATTCGTCGAAGTGGCTTTCGGTAAGGGCGGTAAGGCGCAGGCGCGCGGTTTCGATTACGGGAATTTCAAGCATTGCCATCTGAGTTGACCAGTGAGTCAGCCGAGCAGGCGAGCCAGGGCGTGAGTAGACGCCGTGAGGCTCTCCTGCCAGGACAAGCCGATTATTTTCTCACCACTCTGGCTGTCGATAAAGCTCTCTTCCTCGCCCGGAGGCAGAAGATGGCGATAATCCACAGTGATTTCAGTGCCTTCCGGTAAGTCTTTGAAGGCAAAAATAAATCCGAGATGCCAGAGCCCCGTGGGTTCAAAGCTGTGATTCACGAAACATTCGTCGGGCCAGTCCGGGGAAACGGTGTAGTGATCCTCGAACCAGCGGGCGCTGGCAAACATCTGTTCGGCCAGCTCGGGGCGCGAGGAAAGCTCTGCCCAGGGGTAGGTGCGATCAATCGCGTCCGGCGCCGTGATGATGCGGCCCCGGGCGACGGATTCTTCGAGGAAAAGCCCTTTGCCAGCGCCTTCAATGGCAGAGGCGGCAATACGGTAACGCGGCAGGATCATGGGGCGCTGGTGCCTCCGATGCCTTCAGGGGCGGGCGCACCGTTGCGCGGGCCGCCGTCGGCAGGTGCGCGAGTGTAGCGCAGACTGCCGACGGCGGAAGGTGGTTCAGTGTTCGGCGTCGGCAGCAGGCGGCCGTTTGCCGGCACGGGCCTTGGTCAGGGGCTTGCTGGCGTCGCCCAGCCGGATAGCGTCGCGGTTGCGATCCACCAGTGACTGGCCGATGCCCTTGACCATGGTGAGCTGGTCGGCACTTTCAAAGGCGCCGTTGGTCGTGCGCCACGCCACGATGGCTTCGGCCTTGCTGAGGCCCACACCGTCCAGTGACTGGGCAAGCGTGGCCGCGTCGGCGGTGTTGATGTTCACCGGGCTGGATGCCCAGGCCGTGGTGGTCGCCAGCAGGGCGACGAGGAAGACGCAGATGCGGTTCATGGATTCTCCTTCTAAGGACAGGCGCACAACGCGCCGGAGCACTCTGCGGTTCGCACACCGGGCTGCCCATCGGCAGTGCGCCCGAAGACGCGTGCATCTGTGCTCTTCAATCGAAGCGGGCGGCGCCCTCCGGGGCGCTGGTACACTACGTTTTTGCCTCACCGGGAAACGCACGCATGGACACCTCTCGCATCTCGTCCTTCGTCAGCGATCTTTGGGACGCCGAAATCGTCCCGCAGCTGGTCGAATACATCCGCATCCCCAACAAGTCGCCGATGTTCGACGCGAAATGGGCCGAACACGGCTACATGGATCAGGCCGTTGCCCTCATGGAAACGTGGGCGCGCGGCAAGCTGGCCTCTCTGCCCGGTTCCACGCTGGAAGTGGTGCGCCTGGAAGGCCGCACGCCGCTCATCTACATCGACATTCCCGCTCAGGGCGCACCGGCCGGTGCAACGGACCAGACCGTGGTGCTGTACGGCCATCTGGACAAGCAGCCGGAAATGACCGGCTGGGCCGATGACCTCGGCCCGTGGACGCCGGTGATCAAGGGCGACAAGCTCTACGGCCGTGGCGGTGCGGACGATGGCTACGCCATCTTTGGCTCGCTGGCGGCACTGCTGGCCCTGCGCGACCAGAACGTGCCGCACGCACGCTGCGTCATCATGATCGAGGCGTGCGAAGAGTCCGGCAGCTACGATCTTCCCTATTACGTGGATCACCTGGCGGCCCGTATCGGCAATCCGGCGCTGGTGGTCTGCCTGGATTCCGGCTGCGGCAACTACGACCAGCTGTGGCTGACCACGTCGCTGCGCGGCATGACCGGCGGCAACCTGACGGTGCAGGTGCTGGAGGAGGGCGTGCATTCCGGTGACGCATCCGGCGTGGTGCCGTCCAGCTTCCGCATCCTGCGTGACCTGCTCAGCCGCCTGGAAGATCCGGAAACCGGCACGATCCGCCCGAAAGAACTCTACGTGGACATTCCGCAGCAGCGCATTGACCAGGCGCGCCGTTCGGCCGAGGTGCTGGGTACTGCCATCTACGACAAGTTCCCGTTCGTCGAAGGCATGAAGCCGGTGACCGAGGATCTGGCCGAACTGGTGCTCAACCGCACCTGGCGACCGCAGCTGGCCGTGACTGGCATCGGTGGCATGCCCGCGCTGGACAGCGCCGGTAACGTGCTGCGTCCGAAGACCTCGGTGAAGCTCAGCCTGCGCGTTCCGCCCACGCTCGACGGGGCGAAGGCCGGACAATTCGTCAAGGAACTGCTGGAATCGGACCCGCCGTACGGCGCAAAGGTCACCTTCGACCTGGAGAAGGACGGCAGTGGCTGGAGCGCTCCGCAGCTGTCGCCGTGGCTGGAAGACGCCGTCGCGGAGGCCTCGAAGCACTATTTCGGCGCACCGGCCGCCTACATGGGCGAGGGCGGCAGCATCCCGTTCATGGGCATGCTGGGCGAGAAGTTCCCGAAGGCGCAGTTCCTCATCACCGGCGTGCTGGGTCCGCATTCCAATGCGCACGGCCCCAACGAGTTCCTGCACATCCCCACGGGAAAGCGCGTGAGCATGGTCGTGGCCGACGTGGTGGCCCGCCACTTTGCTAACGCGACCCAGGTATGACTGACGGCCTTGCCGCGCGCTGGGAAGCCGTACGCGGACGCGTGGCGGCGGCCTGCCAGAGGGCGGGCCGTCACCCGGACGAGGTGACGATCCTGCCGGTCAGCAAGACCTTCGATGCCAGCGTGGTGGGTGAAGCCGTTGCGCTGGGCATGCGTCGCTTCGGCGAGAACAAGGTTCAGGAGATTCTTGCCAAGGCCCCGTTGCTGGGGCCTGGCATCGACTGGGTGATGATTGGCCACTTGCAGACGAACAAGGCTCGGGACGTCGCCCGTGTGGCCTCGGAGGTGCAGTCCCTCGACCGTCCCTCGCTGGCGGCCGAGCTGGATCGTCATCTTCAGGCCCAGGGGCGGGCCATCGACTGCCTCATCCAGGTGAAGACCTCGGACGAGCCCAGCAAGTCGGGTCTGGCCATCGAAGACCTTCCCACCTTCCTGCGCTCGCTGTCCGCCTATTCCAGTCTGCGGCCGGTGGGCCTGATGACGCTGGCCGTCGCCTCGGACGATGAGGCTCAGGTCCGCGACTGCTTCCGTCGCCTGAAGACCTGCCAGCAGCGCGCCCGGGACGACGGCTTTGCACTGGATCGCCTGTCCATGGGAATGAGTGGCGATTTTGCATGGGCCATTGCCGAAGGCTCGACGGAGGTTCGGATCGGCAGTGCCATCTTTGGCGTGCGCTCCTGATTACCACGTCCAAGTTCATGAATGTGAAGATGATTCGTTAAATTCTTTGCTGAATTCGTTCAGATTCAGCACTGAGTTTCCGAGAGTTTTTGCGAATTATCTGAATTATTCCTAGATCGACCGCTTTTTAACGTTCTGCCAACAACTGCGATGTAGTCCTTTGCTAACTTCACCGCTCGTTCACGGTCGTCAGCCTGGCAGGCGGCTCAACTCACCGAAAGAAAGGCCTTATCGCTCATGCATTTAAAGCGACTGACCGCTCTCGCGTTAGCTCTCACCTGCGCTGCTTCCGTTACACCTGTTCTTGCTGAAACGATCACGGTCCCCTCGGGCATCAACGATTCGGCCTCGCTTCTTCTTACCGATCTTCCCGTGTTTGCGCCGGCTACGGCCCTCGCGCAGTCAGTGGTCCCTGACGCAGCTTCGATCACGAAGCCGGCTCAGGCCCTCGCCAAAGCCGACAAGGCCCCGGTGGATGACGCTGACGATGGTGATGACGCTGGCGACCTCGTCGCTGACGCCACCGACAAGCTGGCAGGTCACGTTGACGGCGATGCCCGCAACGTTCTGATGTCATTCGCCATGAAGCTGCGCGATATCCGCTACAAGCGCGGTGGTCGTCAGCCTTCAACCGGTTTCGATTGCAGCGGCTTCGTCCGCTACGTGTTCCGTCATAGCATTGGTCTGGATCTGCCGGCCAATTCGGCCAGCCAGTTCCTCGCCGGCCTCAAGGTCAAGCGCAGCGACATGAAGACGGGCGATCTGGTGTTCTTCCGCACCCGCGGCAAGGCCATCTCGCACGTTGGCATCTACATCGACAACGGTCAGTTCATCCATTCGCCGTCGGCAGGCAAGACGGTTCGCGTGGACAACCTCAACGAAGCCTACTGGGCCAAGCACTTCGTCGGTGCGAAGCGTCCGGAAGGTATCGCCCGGATCTGATCCACTCCGGACAGCTTTACTGGATTCATCGCGCGTCTTTAACGGTCCTTCAACGTATTTTCCGAAACGGCGTGCCCCGGCCCGCCGTTTTTTTTGTCTGCGATTTGGGGATGCGGGGCGGTGATGAATCCGGCAGCTGCGCGCCCCATCTGCCGCCTCATGGCGCCATCACGAAAGTCTCTGCACACTGGTCATTCATTACTGGCCTGAAACGTAAGGAGCCCTGGCATGAGCGACGTGCGCAAAGTGGCGGTTCTGGTGGGTAGCCTGAGGAAGGGCTCACTCAATCTCAAACTGGCTCATGTGCTGAAAGAGCTGGCACCGCCGGAGCTTGATCTGCATCTGGTCACCATTGGCGACCTGCCGCTTTACGACTCCGACCTCGAAGACGCCGCGCCGGCTGCGTGGACGACGTTCCGTCAGGCTGTGCGAGCCTGCGATGCGGTACTGTTCGTGACCCCGGAGTACAACCGTTCCGTCCCGGGCGCGCTGAAGAACGCGCTGGATGTGGGCTCCCGCCCGTACGGGCACAGTGTGTGGAGCGGCAAGCCGGGTGCGGTCATCAGCGCCTCGCCCGGTGCCATCGGCGGCTTTGGTGCCAATCATCATCTGCGCCAGTCACTGGTGTTTCTGGATGTGCCGGCCATGCAGCAACCGGAGGCGTACATCAGCGGCGCGGACAAGCTCTTCGACGACCATGGCCACCTCGTCAACGAGGGCACGAAGAAATTCCTGCACGGTTTCATGGAATCGTTTGGTCACTGGGTAGCGCGCAATATTCGCGTGTAAGGGCCAATCCGTTACCCTTCGCGCATGATTGCCCGGCCTCCCCGTAAAACGACCCCGACCTTTGGTCTTGCCCGTGTCCTTTCCAAGCGCGGCATCTGTTCGCGCAGCCAGGCTGAAAAGCTGGCGCGCGAGGGGCGGGTCACGGTGGACGGCCGGGTCGAGCGTGATCCGGAATTCCCGATCCGTGGCCATGAACATATCGAAGTGGACGGCGGCGGCGCGGAAGCGGTGGCGTCGGTCTACATCATGATGAACAAGCCGCGAGGGCTGGTGACTACCGCCGCTGACGAGCGTGGGCGCGATACGGTCTACAGCGCGCTGGCTGACACGGGCCTGCCCTGGATCGGGCCGGTGGGGCGGCTGGATCGCGCAAGCGAGGGCCTGCTGTTGCTCAGCAACGACACGGTCTGGGCCGCTGGCATCACGGAGCCTGCGACACACGTGGACAAGACCTATCACGTGCAGATTTCAGGTCAGCCGGGCGAGAGCGTGCTGGCGGCCATGTGTGCTGGCGTGCACGAGGAGGGCGATCTGCTGCGTGCCCGGTCGGTGACACTGCTTCGCCAGGGCGAGCGCAACGCGTGGCTTGAGGTCACGCTGGATGAAGGTCGCAACCGGCACATTCGCCGGCTGCTGGCTGCGCTGGGGTTCGATGTGCTGCGGCTTGTGCGCGTGGCCATCGGATCGCTGGTGCTGGGAGAATTGCCCAAAGGGCAGTGGCGCCACCTCACTGATGCAGAGGTGGCCGCCTTGCGCACCGCGCCCGCAAAGGGGCGCGGCGCACCGTCTCCGGTCAGGCCGGCAGCACGCCCAAGCGCTTCGCGACGCGGGTGAGCGCGTCGATGGCCTTGTCCAGGTGCTCGCGCGTGTGTGCGGCGCTCATCTGCGTGCGGATGCGTGCCTTGCCCTGCGGCACCACGGGGAAGAAGAATCCGGTGACGTAGATGCCTTCGTCCAGCAGTGCCGAGGCCATGGCCTGTGCCTGCTTCGCGTCGTAGATCATCACGGGCACGATGGGGTGCTGGCCCGGACGGATGTCGAAGCCGGCTTCGGTCATCTTCTCGCGGAAGTAGCGCGTGTTTTCCTTGACCTTCTCGCGCAGGTCGCCCGCGGCGGCCAGCATGTCGAACACCTTGATGCCTGCGGCCACGACGTGCGGCGGCAGCGAGTTGGAGAACAGATACGGACGCGAGCGCTGGCGAAGCATTTCGATGACTTCGCGGCGACCGGTGGTGAAGCCACCCAGTGCGCCACCGAGTGCCTTGCCCAGCGTGCCGGTGAAGATGTCGATCTTGTTCAGCACGCCGTGCACTTCCGCCGAGCCACGACCGGTGTCGCCCAGGAAGCCGGTGCAATGGCATTCGTCGATATGCACGAGCGCGCCGTATTTCTCCGCCAGCGCGGTGATTTCTGCCAGGGGCGCCACGAAGCCGTCCATGGAGAACGCACCGTCGGTGGTGATGAGCTTGGTGCGCGCGCCAGCGGCATCGGCTGCCTGCAACTGGGCTTCCAGATCGGCCATGTCGCAATTGCCGTAACGGAAGCGCCTGGCCTTGCAAAGGCGAATACCGTCGATGATGGAGGCGTGGTTCAGTGCATCGGAAATGACGGCATCTTCTTCGCCCAGCAGTGGCTCGAACAGGCCGCCGTTGGCGTCGAAGCACGCGGCGTAAAGAATGGTGTCTTCGGTGCCGAAGAATTCAGCGATCTTCGCTTCCAGCTGCTTGTGCAGATCCTGCGTACCGCAGATGAAGCGAACGCTGGCCATGCCGAAGCCATGGGTGTCCAGGGCATCTTTCGCGGCCTGGATCACATCAGGGTGGTCGGCGAGGCCAAGGTAATTGTTGGCGCAGAAGTTGAGAACTTTGCGGCCGTCCTCAAGTTCGATTTCCGCAGACTGCGGCGAGGTGATGATGCGCTCGCTCTTGAACAGCCCCTGCTCGCGGATGGATTCGAGTTCGCTGGCGAAGCGCGCCTGGCCCGGGTAGGTCATGAGGGGGTGTCCGTTGGGAGGGAAGACCCCGATTGTAGCTGTCTGGCTGGCGGGCGTCAGGGCCGGCCGTCTCAAGCGGACGGCCCTGCGCGCGTGTCAGCTTACGTCCAGCTGCAAACAACCTTGCCGCAGACGCCAGCGTCCATGAGGTCGAAACCCTTCTGGAAATCGTCAATGGCGATCTGGTGGGTCAGCACCTTCTGCAACGGGAAACCCGTGAGCACCATCTGCGTCATCTTGTACCAGGTTTCGTACATGCGGCGGCCGTAGATGCCTTGCAGGGTGAGGCCCTTGAAGATGACCTTGTCCCAGTCGATGCCTGCACCGCGCGGCATGATGCCGAGCATGGCGATCTTGCCGCCGTGGTACATGCAATCGAGCATGTCGTTGAAGGCGCGCGGATTGCCGCTCATTTCCAGGCCCACGTCGAAGCCTTCGATGTGCAGGTCCTTGACCACGTCCTTCAGCGACTGGTTGGCCACGTTGACCACGCGCGTGGCGCCCATGTCGGCTGCAAGCTTCAGGCGGTAGTCGTTGACGTCGGTAACCACGACGTTGCGCGCACCGATGTGCTTGGCGATGCCTGCGGCAATGATGCCGATGGGGCCCGCACCGGTAATCAGCACGTCTTCGCCGATCATGTCGAACTCAAGCGCGCAGTGTGCCGCGTTGCCGTACGGATCGAAGAAGGCGGCCAGTTCGGACGGAATCTGGTCCGGGATGGGCCACAGGTTCGACGCCGGCATGGTCATGTATTCGGCGAACGCGCCGTTGCGGTTCACACCGATGCCCACGGTGTTGGGGCACAGGTGCTGGCGACCGGCGCGGCAGTTGCGGCAATGACCGCACACGATATGGCCT
The DNA here is from genome assembly GCF_014192715.1 of Luteibacter sp. Sphag1AF. Lineage (GTDB taxonomy): Bacteria > Pseudomonadota > Gammaproteobacteria > Xanthomonadales > Rhodanobacteraceae > Luteibacter. The sequence goes on along the minus strand of NZ_JACHYH010000010.1, from coordinate 26,165 downwards.
TCCGCAGAAACGCGGTCGCCGATCTTGTAGCCGGTGACACCCGGGCCGATTTCCGCGATGCGGCCGACGAACTCGTGGCCGATGGTGAGGCCCGGCTGGATCGTGCGCTGGGACCATTCGTCCCACTTGTAGATGTGCAGGTCAGTGCCGCAGATCGCGGTCTTTTCGATCTTGATCAGGACTTCGTTGGGGCCGACCTGTGGAACAGGTACTTCCTCCATCCAGATACCCTGCTCGGGCTTGCGCTTGACCAGGGCTTTCATCGTCTGCTGCATGGCAATCGTCTCGTGGGGAGCGGCCTCGGGGGAGACCCAAACGACGATTATAGAACGGGTATGCCGGAGGACGCTGTTGTGCGCTGCCGCATTGCCCCCTGCGGTTTAACCCTTTATGGTCGTCCGGCTAAGAACGACGCTGACAGGGGTAAAAGGAACTATGCGAATTCGCACGATGATGCTGGGAGCCGCCATGGCGCTTGCGCTTGATGCAAAGGCTGACGAGGGCATGTGGATGCCGTCGCAGCTGCCCACAATCGACAAGGCACTGCGCGAAGCAGGCTACAGGGGCAATCCGAAGGATCTGGCCGACCTGACCAAGGCACCGCTGAATGCGGTGGTGCGCATTGGCGGCGGCACGGGTGCCTTTGTCTCGGCGGATGGCCTGGTGGTCACCAATCACCACGTCGCCTTCGGCGTGATTCAGTACAACAGCAAGCCGGATCGCGACCTGATCACGGACGGCTACGTGGCGCCCGACCGCAAGGGCGAGCTGCCGGCCAACCCCGATTACCGCCTGCGCGTGACCGTGGGTTTCGACAAGGTCACTGATCGCGTGCTCGCTGGCGCTGCGGGCAAGACAGGCCGTGCCTATTACGACGCGGTGGATGCCGCCAGCAAGGCGCTGGTGGCCGAGTGCGAGAAAGAACAGGGCTATCGCTGCTCCGTGGCCAACATGTTCTACGGTCGCGACTTCTACCTGGTGAAGCAGCTTGAACTGCGCGATCTGCGTCTGGTGTACGCACCGCCGCGCGCCATTGGCAATTACGGCGATGAAGTGGACAACTTCGTGTGGCCGCGTCACGCCGGTGATTTCACCGTACTGCGCGCTTACGTGGGTCCCGACGGCAAGCCGGCTGATTTCTCGCCGGACAACAAGCCGTATCACCCGCCGTCGCATTTGCAGGTGGCCCGCGAGGGTGTGGCTGAAGGTGATTTCGTGATGCTGGCCGGTTATCCGGGCATCACCTATCGCCATCGCACCGCCGCTGAATTTGCGGACCAGATCGAATGGCGCCTGCCATCCTCGATTGATGTGCTCAAGCAGTTGCAGGGCATCATCGAAGATCAGGGCAAGGCGGATCGCGAAGCGGGCATCAAGTACGCCTCTCAGTTGCAGAGCCTGAAGAATGGCATCAAGCGCTTCAGTGGCGAGCTGGAAGGTCTTGAGCGCAGCGATGCGGTCACCATCCGCCGTGACGATGAAGCGGCCATGCTCGCGTGGCTGGCCACCCAGCCGGACGCTGGGGCGCTGAAGCCGAATATCGACGAGGCAATGAAGCTGATCGCTGCCGGCAAGGACGTGCGTGAGCGCGATCTGCTCATCGGTCTGTTGTCGTCGCAGACGCAGCTGATGCGTGGCGCACTGGCCATTGATCGCCTGTCGGTCGAGCGTCCGAAGCCGGACGCCGCGCGCGAAGCAGGCTACCAGCAGCGTGACGAAGAGCTGATCCAGAGCCAGCTGAAGCAGGCGCAGCGTCGTTACGATCCGCGCGTGGAAAAGGCGATGATCAGTGCGTTGATGACGCGCTACCAGGCGCTGCCGGCGGCTCAGCATCTACCGGAGTTCGATGCCGTGTTCGGTCGCAATGCCAGTGAACTGGCCAGGGCGCTGGATCGCATCTACGGCGGCACCGGCATGAGCGATGAAGCCACGCGCCTGCGTCTGTTCAGTGCGTCGTCTGCTGATATTGCCGGCAGCAAAGACACGCTGCTGGCGGCGGCACATGCACTGCAGCCCGCCTTGCTTCGCGTGGAAGACGAGCGCAAGTCGCGTGAGGGTGACCTGATGCGTCTGCGTCCGGCGTACATGCAGGCGCTGATCGGCTATCGCGAAAAGCAGGGCAGGGCCGTCTATCCGGATGCGAACTCCACGCTGCGCGTCAGCTACGGCAAGGTCACGCCGCTGGCCGCCCGCGATGCGGTGACGTACGGCCCGGTAACCACGGTGGCCGGCATTGTAGAGAAGAACACCGGCAAGGCACCGTTTGATGCGCCCAAGCCGCTGCTCGATGCCATTGCCAAGGGTGATTTCGGGCAGTACGCCGATCCGAAACTCAAAGCGATGCCGGTGGACTTCCTCAGCAACCTGGACACGACGGGCGGCAACTCCGGCTCGCCCGTGCTCAACGCGAAGGGCGAACTGGTGGGTCTGAATTTCGACAGCAACTGGGAAGCCGTGAGCGCCAGCTGGATGTACGACCCGCGCTACAAGCGCGCGATCCATGTGGACATGCGCTACATGCGCTGGCTGATGGACAAGGTCTACCCGGCACCTGCACTGCTGAAAGAACTGGGCGTCGCCCCCTGAGCGCCGATCACGGGGATGGGCAATCCGCCCGTCCTCGTGACCTTCGGCACAGTTATAAAGTAACGACTCCGGGCTAGTTTAGCCCGCCCCCCTTCAAGGAGAACGCCTTGCGTCGTCTCGCACTTGCCGCGGCCCTCGCCGCCGGCCTCGTCACTTCCGCTCATGCCGTTGAAGGCATGTGGCAGCCCGCCCAGCTTCCGAAGATCGCCAACACGCTCAAGCAGCACGGGCTGAAGCTTGATCCGAAGACGCTGACCGACCTGACCGCCTACCCGATGGGCGCCATCGTCAGCCTCGGCGGTTGCACGGCATCCTTTGTGTCGCCCGACGGCCTTGTGGTCACCAACCACCATTGCGGCTACGGCGCACTTCAGTACAACTCCACGCCGCAGAAGAACCTCATCGAAGAGGGCTTCCTGGCGAAGACCCCGGCTGAAGAACTCCCGGGTTCGCCGGACATGCGCGTGTTTGTCACCGAAGAAATTCGCGACGTGACGAAGGAAGTGACGGCCAGGCTCACGGCCGACATGGACCCGCTGGCCCGCTACAAGGCCATTGATCTGGCCAAGAAGGAGCTGGTGAAGGGCTGCGAGACGGACGGCTATCGCTGCGACGTCTACACCTTCCATGGCGGCTTCAGCTATCAGCTGATCAAGCAGATGGAAATCAAGGACGTGCGCCTGGTTTACGCGCCGCCTGAGTCCATCGGCAAGTTCGGTGGCGATGTCGACAACTGGATGTGGCCGCGCCACACCGGTGATTTCAGCTATCTGCGTGCGTATGTCTCGAAGGATGGCAAGTCGGCCACCTATTCCAAAGACAACGTGCCGTATCACCCCAAGCACGTCATCAAGGTCAACCCGCAGGGCGTGGAAGAGGGTGACTACGTGATGGTCGTGGGTTACCCGGGCCGCACCAACCGCTACCGTCTGGCGGACGAGGCGAAGGCTGCCATCGACTGGCAGTACCCGACCCAGATCAAGATCTACCAGGACACGCTGGACATCATTGCTGCCAACGGCAAGACGAATCCGGACGTGACCGTGAAGTACGCCAGCATGGTGGCGGGTCTCAACAATTACCTGAAGAACTTCGGTGGTCAGCTGGAAGGCCTGCGTCGCGCTGATGCCGTGGCGGTCAAGGAAAAGCAGGAGGCGGACCTCAATGCGTGGCTGCAGAAGCAGGGCGGCGCGGAGAATCAGGCACTGATCGCCGACATCGCGCAACTGAAGGCGAAGCTTGCCAGCTACCAGAGCACGCGTGAGCGCGATCTTGACCTCTCGCTGCTGTCGCGTTCGTCGCTGTTTTCCAGCGGTGTGCGTCTGGCCCGTCTGGCCAATGAGCGCGCCAAGCCGGACATGGAGCGCGAGACCGGTTACCAGCAGCGTGACGAAGTGCGCATCGAAGGTGCGCTCAAGCAGATGGAGCGTCGCTACGATGCGAAGACCGATCAGCAGCTGATGACCTACGCGCTTGCACGTTACGTGAAGCTGCCGGCTGACCAGCGCCTTCCGGCTCTGGATGCGTGGCTTGCCGGTGCCAACACCGATGCCGCCATCGCGCAGAAAGTGTCTGCACTTTACGCGGGCAGCAAGCTTGGCAACACCGAAGACCGCATGAAGTTCTTCAAGGCCGACGCGAAAACCATCGCTGCCAGCAACGACAGCATGCTGAAGCTGGCCACGGCCGTGCTGCCGCAGCTGAAGAAAATCGAAGACGAGCAGGATGCGCGTGACGGCGAACTGGCCAAACTGCGTCCGCGCTACATGCAGGCGATCATCGCGTGGAAGGAATCGCAGAACCTGCCGGTATACCCGGATGCGAACAGTTCCCTGCGCGTTACCTTCGGCAACGTTCAGGGCGTGTCCCCGCGTGATGGCGTGAGCTATGCACCGTTCACCACGGCCGAAGGCATCGTGCAGAAGGACACGGGCGTTGTTCCGTTCAATGCACCGAAGGCCGAAACCGATGCCATCCGCGCGAAGGCATACGATGGTTACGCGTCGAAGAAGCTCGGCACGCTGCCGGTCGACTTCCTTGCTGACCTGGACATCACGGGTGGCAACTCCGGCTCGCCGTCGCTCGATGCGGAAGGTCGCCTCGTGGGTCTGGCATTCGACGGCAACTGGGAATCGGTGAGCGGCGACTGGCTGTTCAACCCGAAGCTCAACCGCTCGATCCAGGTCGACGTCCGCTACATGCTGTGGGTCATGCATCACCTCGATCACGCAGACAACCTGCTGAAGGAAATGGGCGTGCCGGCCAAGTAATGCCGGTCGGGGAAGGGGCATCTGCGCCCCTTCCTGTGTGACTTGCAACGTTACAGCGCAGGCATTGAAGGTATGACGCCGCAGTGGTATCACTGCGGCGTTTACTTTTCAGGGGGAACCAAAATGGATGAGCTGACAGAAGGTCAGGTTGCCGTCGCACTGGAATATGCGTTTGCGCATGGTGCGTTGAAGACATGCGAGAAATGCGGCGAGATCGTCGCGGGCGAGGGTTCGGAGTCGAAGGCGTCGATGCAGGCCTGGCGTGACCGTCGTGACGGCAAGCACTCCGGGCACTTCGTCTCGTCGTACGCCATAAGCTGTGCCGTGTATGACGTGGTCAAGCTTCACAAGAACAATGAGTGCCCTTGCATGCGCGAGGAAGAGGAAGAGGAAACCTTCGAGCAGTGGGTCGCGCGGGTGAACGCGGAGCATGGCGTGCCCTGAGCGGTGGATTCGCTGGCCGTCGGCCGAACGTGACCTGTCGCACACCTTTGGCGACCCTTGCCCGCAAACGGCCAGGGATCTGCCCGTTGCACAGAATGAGGGTGTCATACTCTGCCTCTTTGCCAAGATGGACCTGCGCATGAATGGTTTGACTCGTTTCGCTCTGGGCTTTTGTGTTCTCGGTTTGACGGGGCTGGCTTCGGCCAAACCGCCGGTTGATGCCGACGCCGCCGCGTTGTGCAAGGGCGTGACGCCCTGCGAAGTTCGTGATGTCAAGCCCGCCGGTCGGAGCGAGGCAGGCAAGGACATGAAGGTGGTGCGTTTGTGGCTGGGCGAATCGGTCGGCAAGGGCGACAACCTGCAGAAGTGCGGCGATTACGACGACGGCGACGAACACGGCCACATGCAGTTCTGGTTGCTGGGCGGCCGCGATGGCAAGCGCAAGCTGCTTGATCTGTGCAACGACGGATATGGCGCGGCTGGCGTGGGTCAGGACACCGTGGAGGTGAAGCCCAACCTGTTCATCCATACGCAGAACGGCGGTTCGGCCTGGCGCTGGGGCAACTCCGCCAACGTGAAACTGGACCCGCTGACGGTATTGAGCGAGGAGTCGTCGTCCTACTGGAACATGGGCGAGAACAATTCGAACATGGCCTGGGACTGGACGACCTTCACCGGCAAGGCCGACTGGTTTGTGCCGACCTGCAACGCGGCAGGCGAAGCGCCGGAGCCGCAGAGCGTGGGTGGTGGCGACGTGTCCTATCCCTACAAGCCCATCCCGCGCATGGAGTCCGCTGATCTTCCCGGTGGCGCGGCACAGGCCATGCTAGGCACCTGCTCCGTGCAGGTGGGTGCCGATGGCAAGGGTGGTTTCCTGCTGCGTGGCAAGGATCAGCCCGCCAGTTCTGCGTGGATGCGTGTGCTGGGCGTAGGCAAGGATGAGCTGATGGTGACCGTGGGTGGCGCCGACTGGACGCATGGCGCGTCCAACTGGATCTTTGACGATCACCTTGAGCTCTGGTTTGCACCTGAGCCGTCGTCGACCTGCATGTCTTCGGACGCCGTGCTTTCACAGTGGGCCGTGGGCATTGCAGACGGCACGCTGCGCCAGGGCTACAAGGCGAAGCCCGAGACGGGCCCCAAGCTCCTTTCGCGCACGACCGGTGCCGATCATGCGGTGACGTATCGCTTCAAGCTGCCCGCGGACCTGTACAGCACCAACTCGATTTCGGTGGTCCTCTCGCTCGGCAATGGCACGAAGCAGTTGCGTATGGTGGGTACCAGTCCGGTGAAACTCGGCAAGGCCACCACGATGGGTGGCTTCTTTGACGTTGCCGCAGGCGGTGCCCGCTGCGAAGTCGAGGGCGGTCAGCTTAACCGCAAGGCCAGCGGCCTTCCGGTCTTGCTGGACGAGCGCTCCTATTCGCAGCCTTGAGGACAGTGGCGACGCGTTGCAACGCGTCGCCACTGCTTTACTCTTGAGGGCACCCTGATCTGTGGAGTTTGCCCGTGCCGTTTCGCGGTCTGTTGTTTGCGTCCTTGCCTCAGGTGCCCGAGTGCAACCTCGCGCCTGATGGCTCCATCGACGATGACCTGATCGCTCGCTCGGCGCGCGCTTACATGCGGCATGGTGGCTGACGTGTCACGCGACATGCGGCCACCGGCCATCTTCGTCATGGGCCCCACGGCGTCAGGCAAGACCGCGCTTGCCTGTGCGCTGGCGGATCTTTTCCCTGTCGGACTTATCAGTGTGGATTCGGCGCTCGTCTATCGTGGTCTGGACATTGGTTCGGCCAAGCCGGACGCCGCCACGCTGTCGCGCTATCCGCATGACCTGATCGACATCCGCGATCCGGCCGAGCCGTACTCCGCGGCTGATTTCCGCGCCGATGCCGTGCCGGCGATGCAGCGCATCACCTCGACGGGACGAATTCCGGTATTGGTCGGGGGCACCGGCCTCTATTTCCGGGCATTGCAGCGAGGACTCTCCGCATTGCCCGAGGCGGATGCTCAGGTTCGCGAGCGGCTTGCAGACGAAGCCGTGACCGTGGGCTGGGCCGCCTTGCATGCCCGTATGGCCGCCATGGACCCCGTGGCGGGCGAGCGCATCCGGCCGGGCGATGCCCAGCGCATCCAGCGTGCGCTGGAGGTCATGGAGCTGACAGGACGTCCATTGAGTGAGTTGCAGCAGGGCGGTGGGGGTGAACGCTTCCCCTGGCGCGTACTGAAACTGGCGCTTCTGCCCCGTGATCGCCAGCCTCTGCACGACCGCATCGCCCTACGTTTCGACGGCATGCTCGCTGATGGTTTTCTCGATGAAGTGAAGGCGTTGCGTTCACGCGGCGACCTGCACGCTGACCTTCCGGCAGTGCGTGCGGTGGGCTATCGTCAGGCGTGGGAATTTCTGGACGGGCAGGGTGACGCCCGATCCTTCCGCGATCGTGGCGTGTTCGCCACGCGACAGTTGGCAAAACGGCAAATTACCTGGTTGCGGCGTGAGTTCGATGCGCTGACTATCGACCCCGACGGGGGCGATCCGACAGCCCATGCCACGAGCGCCGTTGAGCAATTTCTTGGAATGCCAAGGTCGTCACGGCAAGCGCTTCCGCCGGGCGTTTAAAAGCAGTTAAGATTCAAACCACTTGGACCGGGGCGCCTCTTTGAGGTGTTCTTTACCCGGTCTGTCGCGTGATGTCAGGGGAGAAGAAGAATGTCCAAAGGGCAATCGTTGCAGGACCCGTTTCTCAATGCACTGCGTCGTGAACGCGTGCCAGTCGCCATTTACCTGGTGAACGGCATCAAATTGCAGGGCACGATCGAGTCGTTCGACCAGTTCGTGGTGCTGCTGCGCAACCAGGTCAGCCAGATGGTGTACAAGCACGCCATTTCCACTGTGGTGCCCAGCCGCAACGTGCGCGTGGGTGGCCATGAGAACCACCCCGACGGTGCGACCGTCGACGCCGAGGGTTGAGTCTGCGCCGTCGGCGACCCATATCGAACGGGTATTGAAGCCTTCAAGACCTCGCGGCCGGCGTCCTGTCCGCCGCGGGGAATCCGCCGCTATGAATGAGGTTGGCCAGACTCAGTGTTTGACAGACAAAAGAAAGGCGAGCGTGCCGTCATCGTGTTGCCGCATTCGCGCGGTGAGGGCGATTCGGTGCGCCGTGGTCAGGAATTCGCCGAGCTGGTGCGCTCGGCCGGCGCAGACATCCTGGAAAGCATCCCGGCCCGTGTCGAAGCGCCCAACCCGCGGTTTTACATAGGTTCCGGCAAGGCGGACGAAGTCGCCGAAGCCGTGCGGGCCACCGAGGCCGACCTTGTCCTCGTGGACCATGTGCTCAGCCCCGTGCAGGAGCGCAACCTCGAGAAGCACCTGTCTGTCCGCGTGGTGGACCGCGCCGGGCTGATCCTGGACATCTTCGCCCAGCGCGCCCGGTCGCACGAAGGCAAGCTGGAAGTGGAGCTGGCTCAGCTGAAGCACCTGGCTACCCGGCTGGTGCGTGGCTGGACCCATCTGGATGCCCAGCGTGGCGGTGCCATCGGCAACCGCGGCCCGGGTGAAACCCAGCTGGAAACCGACCGTCGCCTGCTCGCCGAGCGGGTGAAAATGCTGACCAAGCGCCTGGAGAAGGTGCAGACACAGCGCAACCAGCAGCGTCGCGCGCGCCTGCGCAACACGGTGCCCCGCGTGGCCCTCGTGGGATATACCAACGCCGGCAAGTCCACGCTGTTCAATGCGTTGACCACTGGCGGCGTGTACGCGGCTGACCAGCTTTTCGCCACGCTGGACCCCACCGTTCGCAAGGTGGACGGCCTGGCCTGCGGGCCGGCGGTGATCGCCGACACGGTGGGCTTCATCCGTGAATTGCCCCACGACCTCGTGGCGGCTTTCCGCGCCACGCTGGCCGAAGCCCGCGATGCCGACCTGCTGATTCACGTCAGCGATGCGGCAGACGACGAGCGCGAACTTCTGCGCAAGGTCGTCAACTCCGTGCTGGAGGAAATTGGCGCCGGCGACGTTCCCCAGCTTTCCGTGATGAACAAGGCGGATCTGGTGGACATGGCCCCCCGGATTGATCGGGGCGACGCTGGCGAGATCCGTCAGATCTGGCTGTCTGCCGCCACGGGCGACGGCGTGGACCTGCTGCGCGAGGCGCTGGGCGAGCTGCTTGGCGGCGAGCGCATTCAGGCTCCCCTTGACCTCCCGCTGGTCGCCGGACGGCTGCATGCCCGGCTGAAAGCGGCGGGCGCCATCGCCTCCGAAGAGGTGGACGAGCACGGCTGGCACCTCATGATCGACGCCCCGCGCTCCGTTCTGGCCCCCTTGCTGGGCGACGACGAGCATGCCCGCAGCCTGCGGGATCTTGTGGACCCTCCGCTGGTCGATTGATGAACCGACGCCCCCGATGGCGCTGCCCCGGCACGCCGGGGCGGGCATCGGCGGGTTCCCTCTGCTAGAATTACGGGCGTTTGCGCGCCCTTTCAGGGTGCGTCGAGGCTTTCGCGCCGCCCCGTTACTCCGGTCCCCAAAGGAGACTGTCGCCAATGGCTTGGAACGAACCCGGTAACGGGCAGAAGGACCCCTGGAGCCGCAACCGGCCAAAGGGCCGCAAGCCCGATCTGGACTCGGTGCTCAACAGCCTCAAGGCGCGCTTTGGCCGCCTGGGCGGTGGCACCGGCGGCATTTTCACCATTGTGCTGGCCATCCTCCTGGCCTGGCTGCTTCTGGGCAGCTACACCGTCATTGATGCGCGTCAGGTGGGCGTGGTGCTGCGTTTCGGCGAGTTCTCGCGGATGCTGCCGCCGGGCTTCCATCTGAAGTTCCCGAGCCCTGTGGAAACAGTGACCAAGGTCGAGACGACCCAGGTGCGCTCGCTGTCTGACAACGTGCGCATGCTTACCCGCGACGAAAACATCATCACGGTGGACTTCAACGTCCAGTACCAGGTGTCGGACGCGCGCAAGTTCCTGTTCTCCAACCGTGATCCGGAAGGCACCATCCGTCAGGCTTCCGAAGCCGCCGTTCGTTCGGTGGTGGGGGCCAATGTCATGGACAACATCCTGACCAGCCCCGGTGTGGACGCTCCCGCGCCGACCGCCGCCGCCGAGCCGGGCGTGAAGCCGGAAGTGCGCGAGACGCTGCAACAGCAGACCCGTGACATCCTCCAGGCCACGCTCGACGAATACGGCGCAGGTCTTGCCATCACCGACGTCAGCTTCCAGAACGTGGCTCCGCCCAAGGAAGTGAAGGACGCTTTCGACGACGTCAACGCCGCTCGCGAAGACAAGCAGAGTCAGGAAAACGAAGCGCGTGCCTACGCCAGCAAGGTGGTGCCGGTCGCACGTGGCGAAGCTGCGCGCATTGCCGCCGAGGCAGATGCTGATCGTGTGGAGCGCGTCGCGCGCGCCAACGGTGACGCCGAGCGCTTCAACCTGCTGTTGAAGGAATACCGCGCAGCGCCGGACGTCACGCGCCGTCGCCTGTGGCTGGAAACCGTTGAAGAAGTGATGGCCGACAACCCGAAGATTGTTGACGGCTCCAACGGCAAGAACATCATCAACCTGCCCGTGGCCGCCGGTCAGGGCAGCGTCCGCACCGTGCCGGGCGTGGGCACCGTGATCCAGTCCGCCACCACCACGGATGCCAGCGGGCAGGAGAAGTCCCAGTGAAGATCGCTTCCGCCATCCTCGCCGTTCTTATCGTCTTTTTCGGCTTCAACACCGCCTTCGTGGTGCACGAAGGCGAAAACGCGCTGCTGTTGCAGTTCGGCCGCATTGTGCGCGCCGACTACAAGCCGGGCCTGCACTTCAAGGTCCCGGTGATCCAGCAGGTGATGAAGTTCGACAACCGGATCCTTGGTCTGGATTCGCAGCCGGAGCGTTACCTCACGGCCGAAAAGAAGAACGTCAACGTCGACTTCTACGTGAAGTGGCGCATTGCCGACAACGCGGCCTATTACCGCGCCACGTCGGGTGACGAACTTCAGGCTGCACAGCGCCTCACGCCCATCGTGAAGGATGCGCTGCGCTTCGAGTTCAACTCCCGTCAGCTGGAAGAGCTGATTGCCGGCGGCCGCAAGGATGTGACCGAGCGCGTGCGTCAGCAGACCGACGCCGCCGCTCGCAAGAGCCTGGGCATTGCCGTGGTCGACGTGCGCATCAAGCGCATCGACCTTCCCGACGAAGTCAGTGAGTCGGTCTACAAGCGCATGAAGGCCGAGCGTCTGCAACTGGCCAATGAGCTTCGCTATACCGGTCAGGAAGCGGGCGAGACCATCCGCGCCAATGCCGATCGTCAGAAGCAGGTGCTGCTTGCCGATGCCAACCGTGACGCCACCAAGGTGCGCGGCGACGGCGACGCACAGGCGGCTGCCATTTACGCCCAGGCATACAGCCAGGACCCGGAGTTCTTCGCGTTCTACAGAAGTCTGGCGGCGTACAGAAAGGCGTTCGGCGACGGCAAGGGCGTGCTTGTCATGAAGCCCGATTCGGAATTCCTGCGCTACCTCAACGATGGCCCGGGCAAGCAGCGCTGATCGAACACCAGGCGATGCGGTCCACACAGATTTTGAAACATCCCTATCGCCCCTGACGGGGCAACACGTAAAGAAGGCGAGAGCATCATCATGGGCAAGTCAGTCGTAATCCTCGGTGCGCAGTGGGGCGACGAAGGCAAGGGCAAGATCGTCGATCTGCTGACCGAACGCGTCGGTGCGGTGGCGCGTTTCCAGGGCGGCCACAATGCCGGCCACACGCTGGTCATCAAGGGCAAGAAGACCGTCCTGCACCTGATTCCCTCGGGCATCCTGCGCGACGACGCGCTGTGCCTGATCGGCAACGGCGTGGTCCTGTCGCCTGCCGCCCTGATGGCGGAAATCGCCGAGCTGGAAGGCAATGGCGTCGACGTGCGTCCGCGCCTGAAGATCAGCCCGGCCACGCCGCTGATCATGCCGTACCACATTGCGCTGGATAAGGCGCGCGAAGCGGCTTCCGGCGCGAAGGCCATCGGCACCACCGGTCGCGGCATCGGCCCGGCGTACGAAGACAAGGTGGCGCGTCGTTCGATCCGCGTTGCCGATCTGATGTACCCGCACGAGCTGCCCGAGAAGGTGAAGGCTGCCGTCGATTACTACAACTTCGTGCTCACGCAGTGGCTGAAGGCCGAGCCGGTCGACTTCCAGACCGTGCTGGACGAAGCGCTGACCTGGGGCGAGTACCTGCGTCCGATGGTCGACGACGTTGCCACCATCCTGCACGACGTGCGCAAGGAAGGCGGCAATATCCTGTTTGAGGGCGCACAGGGTGCACTGCTGGACATCGACCACGGCACCTATCCGTACGTCACCTCGTCCAACACCACGGTTGGCGGCGCACTGGCCGGCACCGGCGTGGGTGCGCGCGACATCGACTACGTGCTGGGCATCTGCAAGGCCTATGCAACGCGCGTCGGTGGCGGCCCGTTCCCCACCGAGCTGCACGACGAGATGGGTGAGCTGCTGCGCAAGAAGGGCAACGAGTTCGGTGCCAGCACCGGTCGTCCGCGCCGCTGCGGCTGGATCGACCTGGTGGCGCTGAAGCGCGCCGTGCAGATCAACGGTATCGACGGCCTGGCCATCACCAAGCTCGACGTGCTGGACGGCCTGGAAAGCATCAAGGTCTGCATCGCGTATGAATACCGCGGCAAGCGTCGCGAACTGGCCCCGCTGGATGCGGACGGCTGGGACGAGTGCAAGCCGGTATACCTTGAGTTCCCGGGCTGGGAAGAGTCCACCGCGGGCATCCGCGACTGGAACAAGCTGCCGCCCGCCGCCCGCGCTTACCTGCGCGCCGTGGAAGAGCTCTCGGGCTGCCGTCTGGCGCTGGTCGCCACCGGTGCGGATCGTGACGACACGATCATCCTGGACGACCCGTTCGCCTGAGTGCGCCATTGACTCACGCGTAACAAAAACAAGCCCCGCACTGCGGGGCTTGTTCGTTTCCGGCACCCCGCATTTGCCGGTATGTGCGGTGTTTTATGGCGCACTGCAGCTTGTTCGTGTCACGTGGAACGCCGACACTCGGAGGACCACAGGTGTCCTGTCGCTGCTCGATGCGGTCGCAGGATGAAACGGGAAGCCGGTGCGGATCTTTCGATCCCAGGCCGGCGCTGCTCCCCCGCAACGGTAGGCGAGAAGACCCCACCAAAAGCATCCACCGCACACGCGGAGCGATGCCGGGGTGAGGCAGCCATGCTGCTTCTTTTCGCAAGCCCGGAGACCGGCCCGTGGCGGACATAGCCATGTCCTTCCTCGGGTGTCGCGGTGGGCGACCCAGGCGAGCTTCGTCGACGCCTGCGCGCGCAACGAACGACCCGTCTGCTCTCCACGGCACGCCCCATGCGGGTCAGTAATACGGAGACAGACAACCATGAACAAGTTGAACGATGTGGCGACCGAAGTCGCGAGCGTGAAGCTGCTTATCGACGGCAAGTTCGTCGATTCCGCGACCAGTCAGTGGCGCGATGTCGTCAATCCGGCCACCCAGGACGTCCTGGCACGTGTGCCCTTCGCCACGCCGGCGGAAGTTGACGCGGCGGTGGCTTCTGCCAAGGAAGCATTCCGTACGTGGCGCAAGACGCCGATCGGTGCGCGTTCGCGCATCTTCCTGAAGTATCAGCAGCTGATCCGCGAAAACATGGGCGAGCTTGCTGCGCTGCTGACCGCCGAGCAGGGCAAGACCCTTCCCGATGCGGAAGGTGACGTCTTCCGTGGTCTGGAAGTGGTGGAGCACGCTTCGGGCATCGGTCATCTGCAACTGGGTGAGCTGGCAAACAACGTCGCTGGCGGCGTGGATACCTTCACGCTGCTGCAGCCGCTGGGCGTGTGCGCCGGCATCACGCCGTTCAATTTTCCCGCGATGATTCCGCTGTGGATGTTCCCGATGGCCATCGCCACGGGCAACACGTTCGTGCTGAAGCCGTCCGAACAGGACCCGATGGTCACCATGCGTCTGGTTGAGCTGGCGCTGGAAGCGGGTGTGCCGCCGGGCGTGCTCAACGTGGTACATGGTGGCGAAGAGGTGGTCAACGCCATCTGCGATCACCCGGACATCAAGGCCGTGTCGTTCGTCGGTTCCACGGGCGTCGGCACGCACGTGTATCACCGCGCTTCGAAGGCCGGCAAGCGTGTGCAGTGCATGATGGGCGCGAAGAATCATGCCGTGGTGCTGCCCGATGCCAACCGCGAGCAGACCCTCAATGCGCTGGCGGGCGCGGCATTTGGCGCGGCGGGTCAGCGCTGCATGGCCGCCTCCACGGCGGTGCTGGTCGGTGAGGCAGCAAGCTGGATTCCGGATCTGGTGGAACGTGCACGTGGCCTCAAGGTCAATGCGGGCGATCAGCCCGGTACCGATGTGGGTCCGGTGATTTCCTGCGCGTCGCGCGAACGCATCGAGAAGCTGATCGCGTCCGGCGTGGAGCAGGGCGCCAAACTTGAACTCGACGGCCGCTCGCCGAAGGTGCCCGGTTACGAAAGCGGCAACTTCGTTGGCCCCACCATCTTCTCGGGCGTGAAGCCCGGCATGCGCATTTACGACGAAGAAATTTTCGGCCCGGTGCTGGTGATTCTTACCGCAGAGACGCTGGATGAGGCCATCGAACTGGTCAACGCCAATCCGAACGGCAACGGCACAGCCGTATTCACCCAGAGTGGCGCCGCAGCGCGTCGCTTCCAGGAAGACATCGACGTCGGTCAGGTTGGCATCAACGTACCCATCCCCGTACCCGTGCCGTTGTTCTCGTTTACCGGCTCGCGCGCATCGAAGCTGGGTGATCTTGGTCCGTATGGCAAGCAGGTGGTCCTGTTCTACACGCAGACCAAGACGGTGACCCAGCGCTGGTTTGATGACGACACGCTGCATGTGGGCGTCAACACGACCATCAGCCTGAAGTGACGGGAATGAACATGGATACCCATGTCACACCATCCCTTTCGTGGGACCTGAGCGAAGACCAGATCGCTTACCGTGATGCGGCGCGCGCATTTGCGCAGGCAGAGTTTGCGCCGCATGCGGCGCACTGGGACGCTACCTGCGAGTTCCCCCGTGACGCCATTGCGCGCGCGGGTGAACTCGGCTTCTGCGGCCTGTACACCGATACCGATGTTGGTGGCGCGGGCCTGGGTCGCCTGGATGCCGCCATCATCTTTGAAGAACTGGCGGCCGTTGATCCGTCCACCGCGGCGTACATCAGCATCCACAACATGGCGACATGGATGCTGACCTCGTTCGCGCAGCCGGCCGTGCGCGATGCCTGGGGGCCGGCGCTTGCCTCGGGCCAGAAGCTGGCGTCGTATTGCCTCACCGAACCCGGCGCGGGTTCGGACGCGGCATCCCTCACCACGCGCGCGCAGCGCGTGGATGACCACTACGTGCTCGATGGTGCGAAGGCCTTCATTTCCGGCGCGGGTTCCACCGACATGCTGGTGGTGATGGCACGTACCGGTGGTCCGGGCGCGGGTGGCATCAGTGCCTTTGCCGTGCCAGCCAACACGGCGGGCATCAGCTACGGGCGCAAGGAGGAGAAGCTTGGCTGGAACAGCCAGCCCACGCGCAGCATCAGTTTCGATGGCGTGAGCGTGCCGGCCGATCATCTGCTGGGTGAGGAAGGTGGCGGTTTCCGTCTTGCCATGAAGGGACTGGATGGCGGCCGTACAAATATTGCGGCGTGCTCGCTTGGTGCGGCGCAGGGGGCGCTGGATGCGGCGCGCCGTCACATGGGCGAGCGCAAGCAGTTCGGTCGCAAGATCGGCGACTTCCAGGCATTGCAGTTCAAGCTGGCCGACATGGCTACGCAACTGGTTGCCGCGCGGCAGATGGTTCACACCGCTGCGCGCAAGCTCGACACGCACAGTGCCGATGCCACCGTGTGGTGCGCGATGGCCAAGCGCTTCGCCACCGACGCCGGCTTCGCCATCTGCAACGATGCGCTGCAAATTCACGGTGGATACGGTTACATCCGCGAATACCCGATAGAGCGTTTGCTGCGCGATGCACGCGTGCACCAGATTCTTGAAGGTACCAACGAAATCATGCGCGTCATCATCGCGCGCCACCTGCTCAATACCGATGAGGAATTGCGATGAGTCCGCAGTCGAACGCGAACTATCTGAATCTTGATGTAGAACGCGATGGCCACGTGGCCATCGTGACGATTGCCAATCCGCCCGCCAACACCTGGACGCGCGACAGCCTTGCCGCGTTGCGCGACCTGGTGCACGACCTCAACGCTGATCGCGGCGTCTATGCGCTGGTCATCACGGGGCAGGGCGAGAAGTTCTTCTGCGCCGGTGCCGACCTGAAGCAGTTTGCGGACGGTGATCGCGCCGTCGCCCGGGAGGCGGCGCGCCGTTTTGGCGAGGCGTTCGAGGCGCTGTCGTCGTTCCGTGGCGTAAGCGTTGCCGCGATCAATGGTTATGCCATGGGTGGCGGCCTGGAGTGCGCACTGGCATGCGATCTTCGCATTGCCGAAGAGCAGGCACAGATGGCGTTGCCCGAAGCAGGCGTTGGTTTGCTTCCGTGTGCCGGTGGTACCCAGAATCTGGCGCGTCTGGTTGGAGAAGGCTGGGCCAAGCGCATGATCCTGCTTGGCGAGCGTGTGGATTCAGCGACCGCGTTGCGCATCGGCCTGGTGGAAGAAGTGGTGCCGCGCGGCGACGCGAAGGCGCGTGCTGTCGAGTGGGCGAAGTCTGCCGGTCGGCAGAGCCCCACCAGCGTCGCAGCGTGCAAGCGCCTGATTCAGGCGACGCGTTCGCAGACCCATGCCTCCGCCCTGGTCGCCGAGCGGGAAGCGTTCGTGGACCTTTTCGACACCGCCGATCAGGCCGAAGGCGTCAATGCCTTCCTTGAGAAGCGTGCGCCCGACTGGAAGAACGCATGACGCATGAAACCGATGCCGGTGCTCAGGCGCCGGTACTTTTCGAGGAGCGCGAGGCCGCTGGTGGCTTCCGTATTGGCATTGCCACGCTCAATGCGCCGGCCACGCTCAATGGCCTGTCGCTGGACATGGCGCGGCTTCTGGACGATCAACTGATTGCATGGGAAGCCGACGAGCGCATCGCTGTCGTGGTGTTGCAGGGCAGCGGTGAAAAGGCGTTCTGCGCGGGCGGTGACCTCCAGGGGCTCTACCGTTCGATGCTGGCTCATCGTGAGTCCGGCAGTGACGACATCCTGGCCAATGGTTACGCTCGCGATTTCTTCGAGGTGGAATATCGCCTCGATCATCGCATTCACACCTGTGCGAAGCCGGTACTGTGCTGGGGCCATGGCATCGTCATGGGCGGCGGCATCGGCCTGATGTCGGGCGCGACTCATCGCGTGGTGACGGAGCGGTCGAAGCTGGCCATGCCTGAGATCACCGTGGGTCTGTATCCGGATGTGGGCGGCAGCTGGCTGCTCAATCGTGTGCCCGATCACGCGGGTCTGTTCCTCGCGCTTACGGGTGCGCCGCTGGGGGCGGCCGATGCGATTCACGCCGGTCTGGCGGATCACTATCTGCGGGACGAGCAGCGCGCGGACGTCTATTCGGCGTTGTCTGCGCAGGCGTGGTCGATCCGCGCGGCCGATAATGCGCAGGCGCTCACCTCGTTGCTTTCGGATATGGCGGGTCAACCGGACGTGGGTCCGCTGGCTCGTCACCGCGACGCCATTCATGCGGCATGTGCGGCCGATACGCTCGACGCCGTGATTGCCGCCATCGAGGCGATGCCCGGTGACGATCCGTGGCTGGAATCGGCCAGGCGCACGCTTGCGGCCGGTGCTCCGGGTTCGGCGCGCCTGGCGTTTGAGCTTTCGCGTCGTGCGCGTGATGCGTCGCTGGCCGACGTGTTCCGCATGGAGTACGTGGTGTCGCTTCACTGCGCCGCACACGGCGACTTCCAGGAAGGCATCCGTGCCTTGCTGATCGACAAGGATCGCCAGCCACGCTGGAACCCCGCGACGCTTGCAGACGCGACGCCATCGTGGGCCGAAGCCTTCTTTGCCGAGCCCTGGTCGGCCGGCCACCACCCGCTGGCCGATCTGGGCCGCAGCGCCACTTAAGAGGAATGCACGATGAGCCGGATCGCATTTATCGGTCTTGGAAATATGGGCGGCCCGATGGCTGCCAACCTGGTGAAAGCCGGGCACGCGCTACGCGTTTTCGACCTGAGCGCAGCGTCGATGCAGGCAGCGAGCGCGGCGGGCGCGGTGGTCGCATCCAGCGCGGCTGAAGCGGTGGCTGATGCGGAAGTCGTGATTTCGATGCTGCCGGCCAGCCGCCACGTGGAAGGTCTGTATCTGGGTGCTGATGGCCTGATGGGGCACATTCCGGAAGGCGCGCTGGTCATTGATTGCAGCACCATCGCTCCGGCGTCAGCGCGAAAAGTCGCGGAAGCAGCGGCTGCACGCGGTTTGCAGATGCTTGATGCCCCGGTATCCGGAGGCACGGCCGGAGCCGCCGCCGGCACGCTCACGTTCATCGTGGGTGGCCAGGCCGACACGCTGGAGCGTGCGCGCCCGGTGTTGCAGGGCATGGGTCGCAACATCTTTCACGTCGGCGCCTCCGGCGCAGGGCAGGTGGCCAAGCTGTGCAACAACATGGCGCTGGGCGTGATCATGGCAGCCACGGGCGAGGCGCTGGCCCTCGGTGTGAGCCATGGCCTTGATCCTGCTGTGCTGTCGCAGATGATGGCCGTGAGCACGGGTCGCAGCTGGGCCACCGAAGTGTGCAACCCGTGGCCGGGCGTGCTGGAAAATGCGCCGTCGTCGCGCGGTTATACGGGTGGATTCGGCAACGATCTGATGCTTAAGGATCTCGGCCTTGCCGCGGAAGCCGCCATGCAGTCAGGCGCGACCATTCCTCTCGGGGAGCTGGCCCGTAACCTCTACGCCATCAACAGCCGCAACGGCCATGGCGGGCTGGACTTCTCCAGCGTGGTACGTGTGGTGGCGCCGGATATCTGATCCGGAGTCGGAACGTTTGTCCTGTGGCTTGCTCACAGGACAAACGTTGTCAGGCAGGTCAACCGGCTTTTGCCTTTGGATGTTGCGGCGCGTCCGACCCTTTATTTCAAGATTCATGAGTTGATTCGCGCTTGCATCCTGCGTTGCAGCAGGGCGTGTTAAATGCCGCTTCACGACGGCAGTCACGTTTTGCTCTGTCTTCGATAGACAACGTTGTCATTTCGCCGTATCTCATCGGGCAGCCATCGCGACGCGATGGTGCGAAGGGGTGCGCGAGTGCCTTTACCGGAAGGGGTGGAAGGGTTCGCGCCTTGTCGATTTGATATCTGCAAACACGGAGGCAGAACCCATGTCCATGCGTTCATCGCGTACGCGCGTCATGGCGGTATCGTGTACATCCACCGCAGCCCTGGCTGCGGCGATTTCACTGGGATTGGTGGGCGCGCTTGCGCCGACCGGCGTTGTCCACGCGCAAACGGCCTGCGCCGCTGCGTGGAGTGCCACAGCCGTCTATACGGCCGGCAACACGGCAAGCGAAAACGGTACAAACTACAAGGCCAACTGGTGGACCCAGGGCAACGACCCGGCGACCAGTAGCGGCCCGTCCGGTTCGGGCCAGCCCTGGACATCCACCGGATCATGCAGCGGCGGTGGCACCACGCCCCCGCCCGTCGATCCGCCGCCGCCGACCAATCCACCGCCCGCACCAGGCACGTTGCTCTTCAGTCCCTACAAGGACGTGACGATCAATCTCAACTGGAACACCAACTCGATGCAGACCGCGGCGTCGGGCACGGTTCTTCCGGTGGTGGGCAGTGGCAGCTTCTATTCGACCGTGCAGCCAAACCTGGGCGCCCTCACGCTCGCGTTCGCCACGGGCGAATGCGGCAGCGAGAACTGGGGCGGCGTGCCGGCGGCCAATTTCGCCAGCGCAAACATTCCTGCGCTGAACAGCTCCGGCCTCAACTACGTGGTGTCGACGGGTGGTCAGGCGGGTACGTTCACCTGCTCCACGACGGCGGGCATGGCGAAGTTCCTGTCGACGTACAACTCATCGCACATGGTTGGCATCGACTTCGACATCGAGGGCGGCCAGACGCCCGCGCAGCTGGCCTCGCTGATTTCGACCGTGAAGTACGCGCAGACGCTTTACCCGAACCTGCGTTACTCCTTCACCCTGGCCACGCTCGGTGCGTCGGACGGCAGCTACGGCGGCCTCAACAGCACGGGCGACGCGGTCATCAAGGCGATCAAGGCCGGTGGCCTGAGCAACTACATCATCAACCTGATGGTGATGGATTACGGCTCGGGCAGCAGTGCGATCTGCGTGGTGGCCAATGGAACGTGCGACATGGGGCAGTCCGCGATTCAGGCGGCGAAGAACCTCCAGCACACTTATGGCATTCCGTATACGCAGATCGAGCTCACGCCGATGATCGGTGTCAATGACGTGTCGGCCAACGTGTTCAAACTGGCTGATGTGGACACCATGACGGCATGGGCCGTAGCCAACAAGCTGGCGGGCATCCACTTCTGGTCGCTGGATCGCGATACGCCGTGCGGCGGCAGTGGGCAGACCACGGCGTCACCCACCTGCAACTCCATGCCAGGCACCACGCCGGTGCAGTACACCAAACGCTTCCTCAACGACCTGGGGCGCTGAGGTGTGATGTCACAAGGGCCGGATGTTCCGGCCCTTGTGATTTACCAGAGTACGCCAGCCTCAGGGGTCAGGGGCGTCAGCCCGTGCTGCTCGCCCAGTCCATCGCGAAGGTCGATTTCAATGGCGCGGGTGATGGCGGTCATGGGCACATCGTTCTCGGTGTTTTCAAACGGGTTCTGGATGTCGTTGCCGATTTGCAGCAGGGCGAGAAACAGGAACCCGGCCGCGGTGGAACCAAGAGGCGTGTAAAGGCCCAGCGTTTCCACCAGTCCCAGCGGCAGCAGGATGCAGAACGCGTGAGTGAACAGCGCAGGATAGGTGGCGTACTGCTGCGGCAGCGGGGTGTTCTTGATGCGTTCGAGGCCACCTTGTGCATTGGTCAGTTCGCCCAGCGTGCGTTCAATGGCTACGTGACGAATGGCTTCCACGTCCGTCTGGCGGATCATCCCGGCCGTGCGCGTGAGAATGGCCTGCGGCACGTTGGTGACGCGGCGCAGTTCATCCAGTTCTTCAGGCGGCAGCAATCGCTGGAGCTCTTCCCAGGGGGACTGCCGGCGCAGGTGCAGACGCAGTGCATGCACATAGGCGACCTGCCGGTGCACCAGTGGCGCGACGGCCGCCCCTGCTGGCAGCAGCGTGCCGAGTTCGCGGGCAAGTGTCCGCGATGAATTGACCATGGCCCCCCACAGCGTCCGAGCTTCCCACCACCGCGCATATGCGGTGGTATTGCGGAAGCTGAGATATACGGCGACAGCGGAGCCCAGCAGGGTGAGCGGCAACGCCGGGAATTCGATCCAGTGTGGCGTGAAGTAGTAATACGCGGCGGTGACCGCCACATCCCATGCAAAGAGCAGGATCAGCGGTCGTCCGACGTATTTCAGAATGTGCCCGAGATGGGCGCGACCTGGAATGATCACCGGGCGCTCTCGCGGGCGATGGCTTCATCCAGCGAAATGAAGGTGTCGCTGGCGTTGTCCAGGACGGTGACCTTGCCATGCTCGATGTCATAGACCCAGCCCTGGAGCGCCAGGCGCTTTTCGCCCAGTCCGGCGGCGACAGAAGGGTGGGTGCGCAGGTGCGTCAATTGGAGGCGCACGTTTTCTTCAATCAGTGCACGGAGCGCTTCGTCGTCCTCCAGGTGGCGGGCGAAGACGGCGCTGCGAGCCGCCTCTGCGTTCCTGAGCCACGCTTGCACGGTGTGCATGTCGCGTGTGGAGGCGGGGGCCAGCAGGCCCTTCATGGCACCGCAATCGCTGTGCCCGCAGACGACGACCTGACGGACACCAAGCACCATGATGGCGTACTCGACCACGGCCGATACGCCACCGAGCATTTCGCCATAGCCGGGAACCATGTTGCCGATGTTTCGGCACACGAAGAGCTCACCAGGCTGGGTCTGGGTGATCATTTCCGGCACCACGCGGGAGTCGGCGCAGGTGATGAAAAGGGTATGGGGCGCCTGACCGTTGGCGAGTTCCCCGAAAAGTTCTGCGCTTTCGGGGAATATCTTGTGGGTAAAGGCATCTACCCCTTTGAGCAGACCCAGAAGGTCGGTGCCGGTTGTCTGTTCAGTGGTCATGGGATGTTCCTGTGGTGGGACAGGCGTACATGATGCGCTGCCCAGGGGGCTGGGGGAAAGGCATGGGCGGCAAGTTTCGGATCGCGGGCAAGCCCGGCTCCGCATGCCCAATGTGCCGCAGTCACACCAGCCAATGTCTACGTGATCATCAGCACAGCTGAAGGAGCGTTCGTCGTAGCCTGAAAATTCACTCCGACGGAATAAGGATGTTTCATATGTGTTCGACGCTCGCCGCGCGCGCACGCCTCTTGCTGTGCACCGCGCTTCCCCTGATTTCCTTTGGTGCACACGCTACCTGGGTCTATGGGCCGCCCTACAGCTACAACACGGCATTTGGATCCGAACGTGGCTTCCTTTCCGTGGATGCGGCGGTCAACTCATTCATCGCGCGCTACGAAAACTCCTGCGCCACTAATCTGACGTGCAAACCCCACACGTTCTCTGTGGACTACCGAAGTAGTACAAGCGACACCGGGGCCTCGGTGAGCATCAACTACGTCAATGCAGACGGAACTACCGGGCAAACTTTTGGCGCCTACATTTTCGCAAGCAATGTGACCGGCCAGGGATTTCAGCCCAAGAATGCGGGCGGCTGCCGCATGATGTGCACCGGTGGCAACGGCTCGCCTACGGATACGCTCGGTCCCCGCGGCAGTAGTCAGGAAGGGATGACCAAGACAGCATCCAGCGACGTGGGCACGCCCTTGGAGGGCGATCCCATTAATGCGGCGAACGGCAGCGTCTTTCGACAGGATACCGACCTGCATACCTCGTCGTGGCTGACCTTTCGCCGCTTTTACAACTCATCTAACTTTGTGGTCGCTACCACAATGGGGCCCAAGTGGCGCCACTCATTCGATCGCACCATCAATCTCATGCCGCACAGTGGCCCCAACGGCGGCCTGATCTACGCACGCCGTCCCGACGGCTCGTTGGTGCGCTTTCAGAGCAGCGGCGGCGTGTGGACTGCCGACACGAACGCAGCTGAAACCTTGACGGTCACGAATGATGCGACGACCGGTCTGGCCATGGGGTATGCCCTTCGCATAGCGGCCACGAGGGAAACCGAGACCTATGATAATAGTGGGCGCCTGCTGTCTATCGCGGACGATAACGGCGTGGTGACGACACTGACCTATAGCGACGCTGGTACCGATCCAGCCATTGCTACTGGTCAGGGTTTGCTAATTGCCGT
Source organism: Luteibacter sp. Sphag1AF (assembly GCF_014192715.1). GTDB lineage: Bacteria > Pseudomonadota > Gammaproteobacteria > Xanthomonadales > Rhodanobacteraceae > Luteibacter. The sequence goes on along the minus strand of NZ_JACHYH010000010.1, from coordinate 2,451 downwards.
CACAGATCCCCAGGGGCGTGTGCTGAGCTTGAGCTACGATGCCGAGGGCCGCCTGTCGAAGGTCACCGACCCTGCGGGCCAGTCGTCTACATACGCGTACGGCGCCAGTGGCAACTTGGCCAAGGTGACTTATGCCGACAACTCCACACGCCAATACCTTTATGCCGAGACGGCCTACGCGGCAGCACCCAGCTCTTTTCCCTCGGAACTGACGGGCATCATTGATGAGAAGGGCGTGCGCTTCGAGACCACGACCTACGACAACAAAAACTACGCACTCACATCGCAGTTCGCCGGCGGAGCAGACAAGATCTCGCTTTCTTATGCCAGCTACTCTCAAAACGGCGGCGTTCCAGCCAAGATGACCACGCCTTTGGGCCTGATAGTCACCCTGGGATTCGCCGACGATGGTGCTCGAACCCTCAAGCCGAGTGGCGCCAGCACTCTGTGCGGCAACCAGTGCAACCAGCCCTGGAAGTCGGCGACCTACGACACTCGCGGTTATCCCGCCAGCTTCACGGACTTTCGTGGCACGGTGACCTCGACCGCTTATGACGCCAACGGGCTGCTGACTAAGCAGATCGAGGCTTCGGGAACCGGTGCGCAGCGTACGATCAGTTCTACCTGGGACACGATGCACCGTCAGCCACTCACCCGTATGATCTCGGATGCCAAGGGTATCGTTGTCGCGAAGGACGTTTGGGCCTACAACGCCCGAGGCCAGGTGATCGCCGAGTGCGCCATCGCCCCATCGGTCGCTGCCACTTACGCTTGCGGCAGTCAGGCGCAGGCACCCGAGGGTATCCGTCAGACCCGCTACACCTACTGCGACGCCGTAGATTCGACCCAGTGCCCTCGGGTGGGTCTGCGGCTGACGATCACCGGCCCGCGGGCTGATGTGACGGAACTCACCCGTTATACCTACTACCTGACCACTGACGAGAGCAACTGCGCCACCATCGGTGGCACTTGCCACCGAGCTGGCGATCTCGCTCAGATCACTGATGCGGCCGGTCACGTGACCACTTTGGTGGCTTACGACCGCCATGGTCGCCCCGTGCGCCTGAAGGACGCCAATGGCGTCATCATCGACGTGACCTACACGCCGCGTGGTTGGCTCGCCACGCGCACTGTCCGAGCCAATGCTGATGGATCTGCCTCGGTCGCTGATGCGACCATCACGCTGACATATGAGGCCACCGGCGCGCTGAAGACGGTGACTGACGCCGATGGTGTCAACGCCACCTACACCTACGACGATGCGCATCGCCTGGTGGACGTCGCCGACGCGGCGGGCAATCACATCCGTTACACACTTGACGCCTCGGGCAACCGTATCAAGGAGGAAGCATTCGATGCGTCTGGAACGTCGCGGCGCGCGCTAACCCGCAAGTACAACAAGCTGGGGCAGCTGGTAAGCGTCACCGATGGCCGAGCGCAAACAGTATTTGATGCCGCGGCCAGCGGGAGCTACGACGCCAATGGCAACCTCGTGACTACGAAGGACGCGTTGGGCGTGGTGCGCAAGGACACCTTCGATGTTCTGAATCGCCTGGTGAGTCGCGTGGCCAATGCCAGCGGGACAGACGCCGCCACGAAAGCGACGACCAGCGTGTTCACCTTCGATGCCAGGGATCAGCTGACGTCGCTGACAGATCCGGATGGACTGGTGACGACTTACGCATTCGACGGACTGCGCAATCCAACGAGTCAAACCAGCCCAGATACCGGCACTCATTCGACGACGTTCAATGCGGCGGGTAATCCTGTCACCCGTACGGATGCCAATGCCACGGTAGCGACACAGGTCTTTGATGCGCTGGGACGCAAAACCTCTGTCTCGTATGCCGATGCCAGCCTCAATATCGCCTACCACTACGACGATGCAAACAGCGTCACTGGCTGCGCCACGTCGTTCCCGACGGGGCGACTGACTCGCATCGTAGAGACGGCCGTCACCACGGTGTATTGCTACGACAACCAGGGCCGCGTCACGGAGCGGCGCCAGACGCAAGGTGCAGCGACCGATGTCACCGGCTATGCGTATACCCGAGCCGGGCGCATCGCTGCCATTGCCACTCCCTCCGGTCTGGTGACGGAATACGGCCGAGATGCGCTTGGTCAGATCGTCACCGTGAGCGTGACACCTGCGAAGGGCGTGGCCAGTCAGGTGATCACTGCCGCGACCTATCTGCCGTTCGGGCCACTCGTGAGCTATACCTTGGGCAACGGGCAGACCGTTACCCGTACTTACGATGCTAACTATCAGGTGACGGACATCACCAGTCCTGTAGTGAACCTGCATTTTTCCCGGGATGCGATTGGCAACATCGTGGCTTTGGGCGATGGGCCGGGGTGAAGCGTCCTCGTTGGTTCGAGCCAGACGGAAGTAGAGTTTCCCATCCAAGGAGCTCTATATGAAGAAGTCGAAGTTCAGCGAAGAACAGATCG
>NZ_JACHYH010000009.1 GCF_014192715.1 Luteibacter sp. Sphag1AF | reverse complement strand
AAGGGGCCCGCTCTGAGCATGTCGATCACCTCAACGGGCATGAGTTTTATCCGGCTGCGCCAGAGTCCGGTAATGGGCGGCATGGCTTCGGCGAGAAGTCGGCGCAGCATGATGCTGAGTTGTGCGGAGGTTGCGGGGTCTACGTCCGCCTCCACGGCGTGCGAAGAGATATCGACGATGGCCTGCGCATCGGCGAGGCGCATGATGGCGACGTCGCGGAGCTGGTCGATGGTGAGGGTGACGTCGCTCTGGCAGGTGGGGCAGGTGATCGTCTGGTCGGGCGTGTGCATGGCGGTTCCTTGGCCGGAGGTCCGCACCCTGCCTTGCAGGGTGGCGGACGTGTCGGGGTAGAAAACCGGTTACCAAAGTCACTCCGGCCAGGCGTGAGCCTGCCCGACACGTCCACCATAGAGGCGCATGTTCAAAACACAGGCAGCGAACTGCCTGTGTACTTTGGTAAAACGGGTTTCTACGCCCGGTCGCCGATGATTCGGCGACGCGGGAAGCATCCCGATTCGCGCAAGGCGGAACTATCCGATTATTCCGAAAAAGTGGTCGGAATTAATTGAGAGTGGATGGTGCGGGGTCTGGGTTAGCTCCCATTCGCCCGCAGACGCACTCCTGTCAGATCTTCGCAGCCAGCACGTCAGCCAGGCCGATGTACGACGCGGGGGTCAGTGCCAGCAGGCGCTGCTTCGCATCGGCGGGCATGTCCAGGCCGCCGATGAATTCGCGCATGGATTCGCGCGTGATGCCCTGGCCGCGGGTGAGCGCCTTGAGCTGTTCGTACGGCTCGGGGAGACCGTAGCGGCGCATTACCGTCTGCACGGCTTCGGCGAGCACTTCCCAGCTGTTGTCCAGATCGGCGGCGATGCGCTCGGGGTTGGTGTTGAGCTTGCCCAGACCCTTTTGCAGCGATTCGACGGCAACCAGCGTGTGGCCGAAGGCGGTGCCCAGGGCGCGCAGCACGGTGGAGTCGGTGAGGTCGCGCTGCCAGCGGCTGATGGGCAGCTTTTCGGCGAAGTGGCCGAGCAGGGCATTGGCGAGGCCGAAGTTGCCTTCGGCGTTTTCAAAGTCGATGGGATTGACCTTGTGCGGCATGGTCGAGGAGCCGACTTCGCCAGCCTTCAGCGCCTGCTTGAAGTAGCCCAGCGAGATGTAGCCCCAGATGTCGCGCGCCAGGTCAATCAGGATGATGTTGACGCGGCGAAGCACATCGGCGAATTCGGCGATGCCGTCGTGCGGCTCGATCTGCGTGGTGTACGGATTGAAAGTGAGGCCGAGCTTCGTGACAAAGGATTCCGCGAGCGCCGGCCAGTCCACTTCCGGGTAGGACACGACGTGTGCGTTGTAGTTGCCCACGGCGCCGTTGATCTTGCCCGGGATGTCGATGGCAACGAGTTGGCGGCGCTGGCGCTCAAGACGGGCGACGACATTGGCCAGTTCCTTGCCCATGGTGCTGGGAGAGGCGGTCTGGCCGTGGGTGCGCGACAGCAGCGACAGGCCCGCATGCGCGTGGGACAGTTCGCGCAATTTGGCGATCACACCGTCCAGCGCCGGCAGCAGCACGTCCTGGCGCGCGTCGCGCAGCATCAGGGAGTAGGCGAGGTTGTTGATGTCTTCGCTGGTGCACGCGAAATGCACGAATTCCTTCGCCTGAGCCAGGGACGGATCGTTGCCGATGCGTTCCTTGATGAAGTACTCCACGGCTTTTACATCGTGGTTGGTGGTGGCCTCGATGGCCTTGATGCGCTCGCCGTCGGCCTCGGCAAAGTTTTCGGTGATGGCGGTCAGGCGGGCCACGGCGTCAGCCGGGAAATCCGGCAATTCCACGATGCCAGGCTGGGCGGCCAGAGCCAGCAGCCAGTGAATCTCGACGTGCACGCGGCGGTGCATGAGGCCGAATTCGCTGAAGATCGGACGGAGTGGACCCGCCTTGGAGGCGTAGCGGCCGTCCAGCGGCGAGAGGGCGGTCAGCGTGGCGTGGGACATGGGCAGGGCCTGAAAGCGGTATCGACGAAGCCGGGAATTATAGCCCTCCCTCTTGCCTCCCGCCGCCCGAACGCCACTTAATACGGAAATCCCCCCCCGAGTACCGGAGTCCCCCGCATGACCAAGTACCGTACCGAACGCGACAGCATGGGCGAGCTGAAAGTCCCCGCCAGCGCCCTATATGGCGCGCAGACCCAGCGTGCTGTCGACAACTTCCCCGTGTCCGGGCTGACCATGCCACGGCAGTTCATCCGCGCGCTGGGCCTCATCAAGGCGGCGGCCGCGGCGGCCAACGTCAAGCTGGGGCAGTTGAAGAAGGGGCAGGCGAAGGCGATTCGGGCGGCGGCGGAGCGGGTGGCCTCCGGTGAGGTGGACCAGCATTTCCCGATCGACGTGTTCCAGACCGGCTCGGGCACCAGTTCCAACATGAATGCCAACGAGGTCATTGCGCACCTGGCTGCCGCTGCGGGCGCGAAGGTGCATCCCAACGATCACGTCAATGCCGGGCAAAGCTCCAACGACGTTATTCCCACGGCGATTCTGGTCAGCGCCACGCTGGCAACACACGAACATCTGCTGCCTGCCCTGAAGCATCTGGGCAAGACCATCGACAAACGCGCCCGTGAATTGAAGAAGGTGGCCAAGACAGGCCGCACGCATCTGATGGACGCCATGCCCATCACGTTCGGGCAGGAGCTTTCCGGCTGGTCGGCACAGATTGCTGCCGCGTCGGAACGCATCAGCGACACGCTCAAGCGCACGCGCCGCCTCCCGCAGGGCGGCACGGCGGTGGGTACGGGTATCAATGCCGATCCGAAATTCGGGCCGCTGGTGGCGTCGGAATTGTCCCGGCTTACGGGTGTGAAGTTCGAGGCTTCGGATAATTATTTTGCGGGCATGGCCGCGCAGGATGCGCCCGTGGAGCTGTCCGGCCAGTTGCGTGCCCTGGCCGTGGCGGTGATGAAGATCGCCAATGATCTGCGCTGGATGAATTCCGGCCCGCTGGCGGGTCTGGGCGAAATCGAGCTGCCTGCATTGCAGCCGGGTTCGTCGATCATGCCGGGCAAGGTCAATCCGGTGATTCCTGAGGCGGCAGCGATGGTGGCGGCGCAGGTCATTGGCAATGACGCCACGATTGCCATCGCGGGTCAGTCGGGCAACTTCCAGCTCAACGTGATGCTGCCCGTCATTGCATACAACCTGCTTCAGTCCATCGAGATCCTGTCCAACGTGGTCACGCTGCTGGCCGACAAGGCGATTGCGGGTTTCCGCGTGAATACCGATCACATCCGCGAAGCGCTGGACAAGAATCCGATTCTGGTCACGGCGCTTAATCCGGTCATCGGCTACGAGAAGGGCGCGGCCACGGCCAAGCAGGCTTATAAAGAGAAGCGCCCCATCATGGATGTGGCGCTGGAAACCACGGGGCTTTCAAAGAGCGAGCTGGCTGATCTGCTCGACCCCATGGCGCTGACCCGAGGCGGCATTCATGGCGGCGGTGGTGGCGGCGGTTGATCCGCCACCACGTCGCTGGACGAATCAGCGCACCCCGCACGCGGGGTGCGCGTTGATCACCGGCTTTTCCGTGCGCCATTCGGGGTGGTCGTAAGGAATGTAATTGCTCCAGTACAGCGGATAGCAGGTCGCACCCAGTACGTCGTCAATCAGCGCGCCGAAGATTTTCTCGCCGTTTGAACTGTTGCTCATCAGCAGCACGCAATCTTTCTGCTTCTCAAGGCACACCGCCACATTGTTGGTGCCGTCATCGTGGCCTTCCTTGAAGAACACGGGTCCCTGTGGCGACTGGAACGTGCCTACGCCCAGCGCGTATCCCAGGCCGATGGCGTCGTTGTCGTTGGAGTCGGGCATTCCCATGGTCGGGAACTGCTGCACCGCGTGAATGCGGATCACGGGCTTGAGCCAGAGTGCATGGGTTGCGTCCGACAGGCCGTCACCGCGCACCATGGCAGCCAGCAGGTTGGCGTAGTCGCTGACGGTGGTATCCATCGAGCCGGCCGCACGTACCGATTCGCGGTGCTTGTGGCCCAGCGCCTTGCCGTTCTCGTCATAGCCAATGGCCAGGTTGCCGGCGAAGTCGTCGCGCCAGGTCATGGACGTGCGGGGCATCTGGAAAGGCGTGAAAAGACGCTGCTGCATCAACGTGGCAACGTCGATGTTCTGGCCGTTCTCCAGCACGAATTGCAGCAGGTTGATGCCTTCGCCCGAATACGCGAAGCGAGTGCCCGGGTCGAAATAGATTTGCAGCTTGCCGTTCGGGTCGTAGTCCTTGCCAGGCTGCCAGAAGCGGAAATTCGCAAAGCCCGAGCGGTGGCTCAGCAGGATGGCTGGCGTGAGCTGGCGCCAGCGCGGGTCACCCTTGAGGTCGGCGTATTTGTCGTAATCGGGCAGCGGCTTGGGCAGGTACGTGGCAATGGATGCATCCAGATTCAGGCGACCCTGATCCACCAGCGACATCGTGGCGTATGCGAACGCCGCCTTGGTCAGTGACGCCGCGTACATCGTGGTGTTGGTTTCAAGCGGCAGGTTTTTTTCGACGTCGCGCTTGCCGTACGCCCTGACGCTGACTACGCGACCGTTCTCGATGACGGCGACGCCGAGGCCGGGCACGTTGGCTACCTGCATCAGCTGCCGGACCCGTGCATCCAGTTCGGCGCCACGCAGGCGGCTGTGCGAGGAAGTGGCCGGGTGCGTGGCGCAACCGGCAAGAGCGATACAGGCCAGGGCGAAAAGCGAGGAACGCAACATGGTGCATCTCCTTCATGTGCTTTACGGGCTTTCATCGAAAGACGGCTCCCCAAAGGGAGCCGTCCGTGTGTCACTGCTGCCTTGAGGATCAGGCTTCTTCGCGCCAGCGGCGGAACCAGATGGCTGCACCGATCATCACCGCACCCACTGCTGCACCGATCCAGATGTTGGGCGAACCCAGCACGCTGTAGTGGAACGAGAGGCCGACCGAGTCCAGCGCGCCGCTGATGTCGTGCTTGTCGACGTTGCCGATGCTGGAGGTATCGCGAAGCCAGCCACCGGGAATCAGACTCATGAGCAGGCGGCCGGGGACGTTGGTCCAGAACCACGCGGCGGGCAGGTTGAACAAACCCATCAGGCCGAACCACTGCACCACCACCGCCGAACCCAGGGGAAGTGCGATAGCCCAGAGGAACGGCTTGCTGCGGGCCCAGGCAGAGCAGAGCATCAGCCAGCCAATGGTCGGCAGGGCCCAGAGGGCGTACAGCGGAATCAGGCACACCATGTTGAAGGCAACACGCAGCGGATGAGCTTCCAGCAGAACCTGCCACACGTTGATGCCGTGGAACAGGGCGGCAATGACGCCCATCAGCAGCAGGATCAGGCCGCCCACCACGCCAATCACCACGCTGATGACCGGAGCGAGAATCGCCGCACTGGCTACCTTGGACAACACGGTGTTCGTGTCGGAGATCGGCAGCGACTTCCAGAACAGGAAGCTGCGGTCACGACGGTCGTCGTACAGCGCACCCAGGCAGTAGAAGAAGACGACGATGGCGGTCACACACACGATGAAGGTGGTGAAGCCGTACAGCGTCATGTCCAGAACCGCGCCGACCTGACTCAGGTCCTTGTTGTCCAGGTTGCCCAGCGGGTTGGACAGCGAGCTGCCCATCGCATCGGATGCGGTGTTGAAGTGGAGGCCGCGGCTTCTGCCCAGCACTTCACCCAGCACGATGGCCATGAAGTTCAGCACCAGGAACACGATGGCCGTGATCAGCGGGGCACGGAAGAAGCCGCCCCGGTTTTCCCAATACTCGCGTTTGACGAGCCAGTAGAAGGTTTTCATGCGTAAGTTCCCTTCATGGTGGCGACGAACAGGTCGCCGATCGACGGTCGCCGCACTTCGCCCAGTTGCTCCAGCTGCGGCCGGCTCACGTTGTCGAACAGGAAGATGCTCTTGCCGAACACCTGGCGCTCATCCAGCGGATTGAGCTGGCGGGCGGCGGCAGCCAGTTCGGCACCCACCAGCACTTCGGAGAACCGTTCGCCGAGGGCTTCCATGTCCGTGTCCAGCACAATCTTTCCGTCGCGGATGAACATCAGGTCGGTGAGGATGTGCTCGATCTCTTCCACCTGGTGGGTGGTGACCAGGATGGTCTTGTTCTCGTCGAAGTAGTCTTCCAGAAGGCTCTGGTAGAACTGCTTGCGGTACAGGATGTCCAGGCCCAGCGTCGGCTCGTCCAGCACCAGCAGGCGGGCGTCGATGGCCATGACCAGTGCCAGATGCAACTGCACGATCATGCCCTTGGACATCTGCTTGACCTTCTGATTCGGCTGCAGCTTCGTGCGGGCCAGGAAGGCTTCGCACTTGGCACGGTCGAACCGGGGGTGCACGTTGGCCACGAAGTCCACGGCGTCCTTCACCTTCAGCCAGCGCGGCAGTACGGCCACGTCGGCAATGAAGCAGACCTCTTCCATGAGCTTGTCGCGCTGCTTGCGGGGGTCCAGCCCCAGCACCGACAGCTCGCCACCGAATGTGGTCAGGCCGAGGATGGCCTTCAGTGCGGTGGTTTTACCGGCGCCGTTCGGACCAATCAGGCCGACGATCCGGCCGGCGCCGATCTGGAAGCTGGCACCATCGAGCGCCAGGGAATTCTTGTAGCGCTTGGTGAGGCCACTGGCGGTGATAACCGCGTTCATGACTGCTCCTCCGCGGAGCCGGGGGCTTCGCGCATCAGCGTTTTCAGATCCAGGCCCATGCGCTGAAGGCGCGCAAACAGGGCCGGCCACTCTTCGCGCAGGAAGCGCTCCCTTTCGGACTTAAGCAGCGCTTCGCGCGCTCCATCAATGACGAACATGCCCAATCCCCTCCGTTTTTCAACCAGTTGTTCGTCGACCAGTTCCTGATACGCCTTCGATACGGTCAGGGGGTTGATCTGAAAATCCCCCGCGACCTGGCGTACCGACGGCAGCGGGTCGCCCTCGTTCAAGGCGCCGTCCAGGATCATCGCGACTACGCGTTCGCGCAGCTGACGGTAGATCGGGACGCTGTCGTTCCAGGTAATGGACATGTATTTATTCCTTGGCCGTGCGGCTCAAAACGTTGCCAAACGAATAGTAGGGCATAGCCAGCTGAGAACTGAGCAATGCCATCGTGCGTGACTCGGCTTCGCGGCGGATGGCTTCCGCCGTGGTGCCCAGTGTTGCCTCGTTCGCCTGGGCCGCATCGCGCACTTGGGCGGCGGTGGGGCGGACCATGATCGGAGCAAGATCGGTGACGCGGGCGCCATTGATCATTGCGGGCGGGGCAACATGGGTCGGAATACGGTCATCGAAGGAGCGCATGACGAACACGCTGGCTCCGGCGATCAGCAGGGAGGCGGTCACAGCTATCAAGTTCGGCGCTTTCATGGGGAACTCCGATGACTTCTTCAGGCGTGTTGCGATTAGAGGGAGGCGACGTTCTGTTCAGCGTTGGCGTAGACAACAATCGGCGCCAGGTCGGTGACGTGCGTGCCGTTGATTTCGGTCAGCGGGGCAGCGGCTGTGGTCGTGGTGTGGAAGACGCCCAGCGAGGCGGCGGCGATGGCGAAGGAAGCGGCCAGTGCGATGTAGTTCGGGCTTTTCATGTCAGTACTCCAGTGGTGGTGTGGGTGACCGGTGTTGTAGTGAACTATAACACCAAGATTTGAGTTGTCCAGCGGATTTTTGTGAAATTCCATATGACTTATGGCCTATGCCATGTGGCCCCAGGTCACCGATGGGATGCGCGAGCGCCCGAAAGCGTTGATGGAAGGGGCATCATCAGGGCCTTTCCTTCAGCTGGAGTGCGCCGTGCAGACAGGTCTTAATGGCAAGCGGGTAGTCATTACGGGTGCCAGCAAGGGCATCGGGCTGGCCTGCGCCATCGCTTTCGCGGCCGAGGGCGCCCATGTGACCGGTCTCTCGCGCAGTGAAGCAAACCTTCGGGAGGCCCAGGCGGTGCTGGCGCGGGAAGGGTATGCAATGGATGTTCGGGCCGTGGACCTGACGGATGCCCACGCTGCCGAAGCCGCCATGACGGCCATCGAAGCGGCGGGCGGCATTGACGTGCTGGTGAACTCCGCCGGGGCGGCACGCCGCTACCCGCTGGAGGAGTTGAGCCACGACGTCTTCCAGGAGGCCCTGGATGCAAAGTACTTCACTTATATGAACGTCATGGCGCCCACGATCCGCGCGATGGCGCAGCGCGGCCGGGGCAGTGTGGTGAATGTGGTGGGCCAGGGCGGCAAGCAGGCCAACCCGCTGCATATCGCTGGCGGCAGTGCGAACGCTGCATTGATGCTTGCCTCCGTCGGCTTTGCTCGCGCGTATGCGGGCAAGGGCGTTCGGGTCAACGTCATCAATCCGGGTCTTACCCGCACAGGTCGGGTGGAAGAGGGGCTGGAGGCGGCGGTACGTGCTTCCGGGCGCAGCCGTGACGAGCTGCTTGCCGAACAGGTGGCGGAGATCCCGTTGGGACGCATGGCTGAGCCTGGCGAAGTCGCGCAGGTGGCGTTATTTCTTGCGAGTGACCTGGCCAGCTATGTCACGGGCGCCGTCGTGCCGATGGACGGCGGACGTGCGTCGGTGATCTGACAGATCGTCCGACATGCGTGATGTGCCATCAGGGGCCGCGTTCGCGCGGCCTTTTTGTGCAGGAAGGATCAATGGCGCGTCGCGCCACGAATCGTGTGAAGGCGACCGGATGGATAGACGTCTAAACCGATCCAATGCATGCGCGGCAAGCGGGCCGGTCGTTCTCCCGGAGTCAGGTCGTCGTGCTGCATCGCCGCGAGAAAGTGCCCGCGAAAAAAAATTTGCAAAATTTGTGAAATCATTATTGACGTTAACTGTTATGGCAATCTATGCTTTTCAGACACAAGGGGATTTACTACGGAGTGGTAACCAGCCCGGGGGGCTGTGATCTGGACGATTGACCTGTCGCCTGCGTTCCTGCATCCGACAGTCGCTACCTGGTATGCAGCACGGATAGACCATGGCTTCCTGTGAGCCAAAGCGTCGCTGCTACCGGTGCAATACACCAAGTTTTCGTTTTGCCCATCGCTTTATGGCCCTTCGTGGCTGTATGCGTGCTCGTGTTTTGCCTGAAAGTCTTCATGCGCTCATGAGGCTGCGGCCGAAAGTGTGCGCGTCGAATTATCTGGCTGACTGCGTCTTCTGAGGGGGAGGCGTAGCGGGGAAGTTTTGCTCAAATTCTGCGTAATGCCGCACCCAGCCATCACGGCCGGGGTCGGACAGCTGCGCGCAAACAAAAGATTCAACGTCATGCGAATGCGAGGAAGCCGCCCCCACAAGCGGAGGGCGAAGCTTTGTCTCCATGCGCTGGCGGGAACAGGGGAATGAAACGTGAGAGCAACGCAATCATGCAATTGACGCCGTCGTTGATGGACAACATCCAGTGGCTGCGCGTCGCGCTTTATCTGGTGGTCGGGCCGCTGGCCATTGGTCGGATCTGCACGTATCTGAAGTTCCGCCATGCGTGGACGCGTGACTACACACGCAAGATCAACCATATCGGCATCATGGTGGTCACGGCGCCCATTCTGGCAGTGCTTCCTGATGCGCAGCTTTTGCCGTCCGTGCTTGCCGCCAGCCTTATTCAGGTGACGATGTACGTCTTCGCGGCGAACAGCGAACGACCCATGATTCATGCGTTTGCGGCCCACAGTCTTCGCGACAGCGATGCGCCGCGTGCACGCCTGTTCTTCCTGCTGCCGATGATTTCGTTCAACGTGGCGTTGGCCGGCGCGGTGCTGGTGTATCCGATGACGGCAGTGAAAGTTGCGTTCTTCGCAGTGGCGCTGGGTGACGGCCTGGCAGAACCTGCCGGCTTCCTGCTCGGAAAGGGAAACCGCTTCCAGGTCACGGATCGGGTATGGGGCGGCAGTAACACGAAATCCGTAGCAGGCTGCCTCACCGTCTTCGTATTTTCCGCGGCTGTCGCGATGGTGCTTCTGGGCGTGCAACGTGGCATGTCTCCCGCCCTGGTCGCTGTGTCGCTCGCTTATGGCGCCATCGCCACGGCATTGGAAGCACTGTCGCCGCGCGGTCTGGACAACATGATCCTCGTGCTTGTTTCACCGATGGCTCTGCTGGCGCTGATGCTGTTTCTCTGATGTCTGACGTGAACGTTTCCCGCATGAAAAAGAAGATGCGCGTCGAGAGCCGACGCGCCGTGGCGGGCCGCTGGCTCAACGCCGCTGGCATGCGCGTGGAAGCGTTCCTGTTCGGTCTGCACCGTCGCACCGTGCGTACGGGCGACGCAATGCTCAGTGTGTACGACAGTTGTCGGCGCGGTCGTGCCACGCTGGTGATGATTCACGGATTCACTGGCCACAAGCATGTCTGGGCGCGTTTCGCCAGGCGCTTCGCCATGGACTACCGCGTGCTTATCCCCGACCTTCCGGGGCATGGCGATACGGCGTTCAGCACGCACCAGGGATATGGCGTGGAGGCGCAGGCCCGCCGCATCCTTTCGCTGCTTGATGCACTCGGTATCGAACGCGCCCATCTCATCGGCAATTCGATGGGCGGATTCGTGGCGACCTGGCTCGCCATGCATCATCCCGCGCGCGTGGAATCACTGGTGCTTTTCGATCCCGACGGCCTGGCATCGGCCCCGGTCAGTCGCCTCGAAAAACTCGCCGATAGCGGGGAAAACCCGTTCCTGATTTCCTCGCGCCGCGATTTCAATCGCTTCTATGCCGACATCATGTCCCGTCCCCCGTATGTGCCTGGCTGGGTGCGTGAGCACATGGCCACGCAGTACCAGCAGCAGCGCGATCGCATTGCCGGCATGTACGGCGATTACGCAGCCAGCGAACGGTTGACTCCCCATGCAAGCGCACTGCCTTCGCGTGTCCTCATCGTCTGGGGGCGCGAGGACCGGATCATCGGCGTTGAAGCGGCATCTGCCTGGCATCAGGCCGTACCACACGCTGATGTGGAGATCTGGGATGGGGTGGGGCACATGCCGATGCTTGAGCGCCCTCGTCGCGCAGCCCGTCGCGTCTATCAGTTTTTGCAGGTTCCGCGTTCTGTTCTTTCCAGCCACACCACCCTGACGTCATCGACCTGAAAGGCCGCAATGAGAAGTCCGAATCACGCACTGATCGAAACCGAGCTGAACGCGCTCAGCGAGCACATGGAAGGTTTGCTTGCCGGCCGGACAACGGCCGTTCTGGTCAAGCGCTCGCTTAACGACGAGCTGTGCGACCGCGTGTACCGCAACTTCCAGGCCAGCAAGGGTCTGTACGAACGCAGCGACGGTGTGGCCGGACGCATGGTGGGCACCAATGCCTTCCTGAAAAGCGCATCGGACATTCACGACGACTACCAGAAGAACAACGGTTTCGCGGAATTGCTCTTTCAAGGCGCACCCAACCTCTACCGCCAGTTGTTCGACTGCGTGGAGGAAGCCGGCTTCCGTTTCCGTCACGCGTATATCGACGGTGTACCCGCGCCCACGCACCGCGCCACGATCTGGACCGATGAGTGCGAGGAGCAGCTGGTGCTCAAGGCGCATACCGACTGGCCGCAGGTGCGTCACTCGGGCATGGAATACAGCGACGTGGAGCATCCGGTTGCCGTCAATTTCTATCCGCGCCATCCGGCCAACGGATCGAGCAGGGTACGTCTGTACGATTTCGTGCCGTCGCCGGGCTGGCTCGAAGAGCGCGGCATCCTTGCCGGCGGCTATCCCATTCATCTGAACGAACTTCACGATGTCGACTACATCGACATTCACCCGGAAGCCGGCGATACGCTGCTGTTCGCGGCCTCCAAAGTGCACGCCGTGTTTCATGGCAGCCGTGGAGACGACGATGTTCGCCTGAACATCAATGGCTTCATCGGCTTCTCGGGCACGGCGCGAAAGGTGCTCGCATGGGCCTGACCACGTCCGTGCCGGGTCCGGAGCGTCTTGACGAGTTTGTCATGCGCAACGTCGACGTCGTCAGCGCGCAGGAGCAGTCGGCGCTGCGCGGTGGCCGCCTGCTTGTCGCGGGTTGCGGAAGCGTGGGTGCCAGCCTGGCGGAGCCTCTGGTGCGCATGGGCATCGGCTCGCTGGTGCTGGCCGATCCGGAGTCCTTTGACCTGCACAACATCAACCGCCAGGCATGCGTGCTGGCCGATGTGGGTCGCTCGAAGGCACGCGTGCTCGATGAGCGGCTGCACGCCATCAATCCGTATCTGGACACGACGGTCTACGACGAAGGCCTCACCGAGGCCAATCTCGAAGCCTCGCTGACCGGTGTGAGCGTGATCTTCGATGCCATCGACGCGGCGTCTTCGCCGTGGGTGAAGTATCGCGTCCACCAGCTCGCAGCCGAACGCCGCATTCCGGTGATCTCCGGCTTCGACTTCGGTGGCAAGGCGGTGCTTTACGTCTTCGACTATCGCCGGAAGAAAACCCGGCCATTCTACGGCCGCGCATCGGAAGAAGCGCACCGCGAAGGCCGCCTGTCCGAATGCCTTACCTGGCTCGGCTATACCCACTTTCCCGCCGACTTCCTGCCGGTCATCTCCGATCGCATGGTGACGAAGCAGCCGTGGCCGCAGGTGTCCTACTGCGTGCTGGCCATGGGCGCACTGGGTACGCGGTGCGTGCTGGAATTGCTGATGTGCCGGCGGGTGCCGCACATCGTGGCTTTCGACACGCACATGAAGATGCGCGGGCGCTTCGCCCGTATTGCCCAGGTCGCGAAAGTACCCCTGCGCCTTGTAGATGCGCTGGTTGCTGCGAAGAAAGGTCCGTCCGCCACACCGGCCGTTGCTCAGGTAAGCCCGGTGGATGCCGTGCTTGCAGCCCATCCGGTGCTGCGCAGCGTGATTGAGGCGATGGTGCTCGCGCCGTCGCCGCACAATTGTCAGCCGTGGCACTTCACGGTGCTTAATGATCGCGAGATCCAGATTGGCTGGGACCGCTCCCGCGCGCTGCCAGCCGTGGACCCGGAAGGCTTCGCCATTGCCTATGGCCTTGGCTGTGCCATCGAAGCGGCTGCATCCGTGGCGGATATCGGGTTTCGCCATTCGGAGCAGGAAGACATTCTGGCGCCGGACTATGTCGCAGGCGTGCTGACCGTCCATGGATTGAAAGCGGACGGTTATGTGCGTGCCCGCGGCCTGCTGGAGAGTCGCACGTCCAACCGCCATCGCTTCATTGATGTGCCGGTGGCCGATGAGGTGGGGCGTCGCTGCGACCGGCTCGTCGCACCGTTCCGTTCGCGCGCGGTGGTGATGAAGCAGTCCAACGCCACGCTGTATCGCATGGGCCATCGTGGTGCGCTGGATCTGTTCCGGAGCCGCGCGTACATGGACGAACTGTTCGACTTCATGCGGCTCAGTCGCAAAGAGGTTGACGCCGACCCCACCGGGTTCACACCCGACGGGCTTGGCCTCGGTCGCGCCGAAACATTTGCCATGGCATTGCTGCGCAGGCTGGCTCCGCTGCGTCGGGCGTTGTCGCCGCTGGGCCTGGCTCGCGCGATGGCGAAGAACGCCACGGCGACCATTCGCTCGCCGTCGAGCTTTGCCCTGATCGCGACGTCTGACTTCACGGCACGGGGCCGCATCGACGTAGGCCGCGCCATCATGCGCACGTGGCTGGAGCTGACCGCAGAGCACCTGGTCTGCCAGCCGATTGATTTCCCGATCAGCACACCGCAAGGACGCGACGCGGTCGCCGCGATGTTCGGGCTGACGTCCGGCGAGCGTCCCGTGGTGCTGTTGCGCGTGGGCCGGGCGAAGGTGTTGAATGCTTCGCGCTCGCCGCGTCGGAGCATCGCGTCGTTCTGTGCCATTGCGCCGGACTTCCACGCCGTCGCCACGCAGGCGCACAACGTTGCTGACGAGGTGCTGGCGTGAATCCGGCTACCGTCCTTGTGGTCGGCGCCACCGGGCAGCTAGGTTCGCTGCTGGTGGAATCGCTGGCTTCGGCGGGTACGCATGCGGTTCGGGCGCTGGTGCGTCCGCATGCGCAGGCCAAACGGCTTTTTGGTGATGCGGTGGCGCAGTACGTGGGTGATCTTCGCGATGCGCCGAGCCTGGCGCGCGCCTGCGCTGGCGTTGACGTAGTGATCGCCACGGCGACCGTGGTGTTTCCGAAGGGCAAGTACAGTTTTGCGCAGGACGAGGGGCAGGGCTATCGGAACCTGATCGACGCCTGCAAGGCCGCTGGCGTCCGCCGCATCGTGTTTGTGTCGCTGTGCGTTCCCTTTGAATCCCGTTATGTCGATCTGTCGGCCACGTACCGGATGAAGGCGCACGTGGAGGGTCTGCTTGCGTCCTCTGGCGTGCCGCATACCGTGCTGCGCTGCGCGCCTTTCATGGACGACTACTTCGCGCTTATCGGCAGTCGTGTGCCGCTGTTGGGCGAAAAGGCCGCCACGCTGGATCGCTCGCGCGGGATGACGCGCTGGATGCGTCGCATGCTGGGTGAGTCGATTGATCGCTGGAGCTTTGCTCTGGTGCCGGGCAGCGCTGCGCGTCGCCACGCCTTTGTGGCACTGAGCGACGTGGCTGCCTTCGCCATCGCAGCCATGGGGCGGGACGACGGAGAAAGCCACACCCTGGATGTGACCGGCCCGCGCGCCTTGTCGTGGCACGACGTGGGCAGCCTGTTTGCCGAGCGGTACCAGCGGCCGATCCGCGTGTTTGCCATTCCCGTGCCAGTGCTCCGGCTGGCTGTGTGGTTGACGCGTCCGTTCTCCGAGGCGTTGGCCAATCAGATGTCCATCCTGTGGATTCTGGGACAGTGCGACACCGAGGTGGACAAGCGGTTCTCTGCCATCAGCTACGGCGTCGCGCTGACGGACGCGCGCACGTATCTGGCGCGAAAGTTTCGCCTTTTGGCGCCGCAGGCAGGTGTTGCAACGGAGACTTCCACGTGAGCGCCGTGATGGCCGTGGTAACCGCCGAACCGTGCGTGCACACCCTGCATGTGCCGGGCACCTTTCATTGCGAACGGGGCGGCGTGCTGCACGATGTGGTGCTTACTTATTCAACTTATGGACAGATGTCGCCATCGGGCGACAACGTCGTCTGGATTCTTCATCCATTGACCTGCAACGCGCAGCCCATGGACTGGTGGCCCGAATTCGTTGGCCCCGGCAAGGCGATCAATGCTGACGAACACTTCATCGTCTGCGTCAATTCGCTGGGCTCGTGCTACGGCTCGACCGGCCCGGACAGCATCAACCCGGCCACGGATTCCCCGTACCACACCGATTTCCCGCTCATCACGCTGAAAGATGTGGTGGCACTGCACGAGCAGGTCCGGGCGCATCTTCGCATCGAGGCCATCCACCTGGGCATCGGCGGTTCCTACGGTGGTCAGCAGCTGATGGAATGGATGTGCCGTGCGCCGGATCTGTTCGCTTATGCCTGCGTCATCGGGGCCGGCGCGAGGCAGTCGCCCTGGGCGGTCGCGCTGAACGAAACCCAGCGCATGGCGATGGAAAGCGACAGCACGTTCGGCTCGGGTAACGAAGGGGCAGGCCAGCGCGGGCTTGCTGCTGCCCGTTCGCTGGCGGTGATGTCCTACCGCAGCCAGCGGGTTTACAACACCACCCAGGCCGAAGCAAACGACGAGGTATGCGACGGCTACCGGGCCAGCAGCTACCAGAGGCACATCGGCAACAAGTTCACCCGGCGCTTTTCCGCGTGCGCGTACTGGACGCTGACCAAAGCGATGGACAGTCACAACGTCGGTCGCGGTCGCGGGTCCATCCGCAACGCGCTGGCGGCGGTAAGAACGCGGGTGCTCTTCGTCGCGCTTCAGGACGACCTGCTTTTCCCTGTGGACGAAGTGCGTGGCACGGCCGACATGACGCCGGGGGCGCAGTTCGCGGTGATCGACTCCGATTACGGCCACGACAGCATCCTGACCCACGCACGCGACATCTCACTGCGCATCGTGCGCTTCATTGCGGACAGCGTGTCCCGCGAGGAGGCGCTGGCGTGAAGGCACCCCGGAACCACCATGAAAAAGAAAGGAATCAGACGATGAAACCCACCAGACGCCCACCGCTGCCGGCAGAGTTTCGGGAAACCAGCAATCTGATGGGCCTGTACTACATCGTGCATGGCCTGGTGCTCTGGTTGGGTTCGGGCTGGCTCGCCTATGCGATTTACCAGCACGCCGCCTGGCCGCTGTGGCTGCGTGTCGTGGCGATGGCGCTGCCCGTGATCAGTTCCGGATTCGGCATGTTCTACATGGGCTCACTGGGCCATGAGGGCTTTCATCGCAACATGAACCGCCATCAGGACGTGAGCATGGTGATGGGCATGCTGGCGTCGCTGGGCGCGCCGCTGTTCCTTTCGGTGGGTGTGAACATCTACCACTGGCGTCACCACCTGCATACCAACACGCCGCAGGACCCGGACCTTCAGCTGTATCGCGGCAACCGCAACCTGCTGGCGAAGATGCGCGTGTCGCTGGATACCAACCTGTACTGCGTCCGCAACGTGGTGCGGCTGATCCTGGCACGCGACAAGCTGGACCGGACCTTCCCGCTCAGCGCGGCGCGGATGCGCTTCTATGCCTGCCTGAACGTGGTCATGGTCGCTGCGGCGACCACGGGCTACGTCGCTCTGGCGCTGGCGGCGCCGACGCTTTTCGTATTCCTCGTGCTGGCTCCGGCCATCGTGGCGCAGCTGTACTGGGCGCTTCACCCGTACATCGAGCACGGCGACACCGCCGACGTGGAGGGCAACAATGCGCGCAACTGCACGTCGCCCGTCCTGCGCTTCATGCTGATGGGCTACACCTATCACCTGTGCCATCACCTGTACCCCAGCGTGCAGACGCACCGGCTGCCGGCGCTGTACCGGCACCTGAAAGCGGTGGGCTACGTGCGCGATGAAGACACCACGGAGACCTCGCTGTTCGGTGCTATCCGCATCGGCGCCACCCAGGTGCTGCGCTCATGATTGCTGCCATCTACGCCTCGCTGGCTGTTGTTTTCGTTCTGCTGTTCATTCTGGAACGCGTGTTCCCGGACCAGTCGTTGCCCTTCAATCGCCGCTGGTTCATCCGGGCGCTGGTGATGAACATGGTGCAACTGGGGCTGATGCTCCTGTTTGCCCTGTGGCTCAACCCGTGGCTTGGCCAGTACGCGCTGTTCTCCATCGGTGAGAGCTGGCCGCCGATCCTGGGTGGCATGGCGGCGGCCATTCTTTCCAGCTTTTTCCAGTACGGCTGGCACCGTGCCGAGCACGCCAGCGACTTCCTGTGGCGCACGTTCCATCAGCTGCACCACAGCCCGAGCCGGATCGACATTCTTGCGACCGACTACACGCACCCGCTCGACTACATCGTGTACACCCTGTTCAACAGCTTCGCGGCCATCGTGCTGCTGGGCCTGAATGCGGAAGGGATCGCGTGGTCGGTTTTCGTTTATGGCGTGAACAACTATTACGCGCACTGCAACATCCGTTCGCCCCGCTGGCTGGGGCTGGTGGTGCAGCGGCCGGAAATGCACCGGGTTCATCACAAGCTGGGGCACCACGCGCAGAACTATGGCTTTCCGGTGTGGGATGTGATGTTTGGCACGTTCTGCAATCCGGATCGCGCGGATTTCGAAGTGGGCTTCGGGGGCGACCGCGAGCATCAGGTCGCGGCCATGCTCGCCGGCAAGGACGTCAACGCATGATGAGCCCATCTATCAGCAGGACAACATTTCATAGGGGGATGCAGGGATGAACAGGGATCAGTGGTTGCGGCGCTTTCTGTGGGCGTCGGCGGCATTCAACATGGGTGGCGTGGGGCTGTTTGCTTTTTCGGGCTCGGCGCTAAGCCAGATGTTCGATCTGCCCGCCGAGGTTCCGCCGCTTTATCGCGCGCTGACTGTGCTTTTCATGCTGCTGTTCGGTGGCGCGTACGCATGGGCTGCCGCCGCGCCGCGCATCGAGCGCCCGCTGGTGGTCTTTGGGGCCATCGGCAAGCTGGCTGCTTTCGCGGTGGTGGCGGGCCTGTGGGCAACCTCGGCCATCACCACGCGTACGCTGGGCATGGTGTCCGGTGACCTGGTATTTGCGGCATTGTTCTTCTGGGCGCTTGCGGGCGCACGGACGGATGCGCGCGCGGCTCCTGCGCTGTCCTGAAATCATCCGGCGCTTGCGCCACGTCTTACCCTGGAAGGCACGACATGAATCTGGCTTTGTTCGACTTTGACGGCACCATCACGACACGCGAAATGTTTGGCGACTTCGTGCGCCATGCTGTGTCGCGGCCGCGGCGCCTGGCGGGCAACTTCATCTTTGCCCCGCTGATCATTGGCTACAAGGCCGGCTGGGTCACCGGCAACACCATCCGGGCCAGCGTCGTGCGCTTCGGTTTCAGGGGCGTGCCGCACGCCACGGTGAGCGAGCTTGCTGCACAGTTCTGTGAAATAGCCGTTCCCGGCGTGCTGCGCGAAGTGGCCATGCGCCGCATCCTCTGGCACAAGGAGCGCGGCGACAAGGTGGTGGTGGTCTCCGGCGGCCTGGACATCTACCTGTCGCACTGGTGCGAAAAGCACGGCCTTGAGCTGGTCTGTTCGCGCCTCGAATCGCGCGATGGCGTATTGACCGGGCGTTACCGCGAGGCGCAATGCATCGGCGAAGAAAAGCGCCGCCGCGTGTCGGAAGCCTACGACCTCAACACGTACGAGCATATCTACGCGTACGGCGACACCAAGGACGATATGGAGATGCTGGAGATGGCACAGACCCGGTTCTTCCGCTGGAAGGAGATGGGCCGTTGAACGCGCCAGAGCGACAGACCGCGCTGGTGACCGGAGCCAGCAGCGGCATTGGCCGGGCCATTGCTGAAGCTTTCGCGGCGGACGGCATTGACCTTGTGCTGACCGCACGCAGCCAGCCGGCACTGGATGAACTGCGTACCGAATGGACGCGCACCTATGGTATTCGCGTGACCACGGTGGCGACCGACCTCAGTGTGCCGGGCGCGGCGCAGGGCCTGTTCGAGACGGTGCAGGGCAGGGGCATTGCCATCGACTACCTGGTGAACAACGCCGGAGTGGGCGTGTTTGGCGAGTTCGTCGGCGCGTCACTGGAAGCGGAACTGGCCATGAGCCAGCTCAACATGCTGGCGCCGACGGTGCTGTGCAAGCGCTTCCTTCCGCAGCTGATCGAGCGGCGCGGCAAGATCATGAATGTGTCGTCGCTGGCTGCCTTCCAGCCCGGCCCGTTCATGGCGGTGTACTACGCCACGAAGGCATACCTGTTGTCGCTGTCCGATGCGCTTGCCACCGAGCTGGCGCATACCGGCGTCACCGTCACCACATTCTGCCCGGGTCCCACCTCATCGGGTTTCCAGGACAAGGCGGCGATGCAGGATTCAAAGCTGGTGAAAGGCAAGACGCTGGCCACCGCCGCTGGCGTCGGCATGGCTGGCTACCGCGCCATGATGCGCGGTGACCGTGTGATGGTGCCCGGAGCCATGAACAAGATCATGGCGTTCGCTGTGCGCTTCATACCGCGCCGTGCGCTGGGCCGCATGGTCATGGCGATGTCCGCTCCGGCCTGACGCCGGATCGCTCTGCATTTGTCTTATCGGTTCCACCTGACGCTTCAAGGTCTCATGTCCAAGCCGCTGTCCGATACATCGCCGTCCTTTCTCCGCTCCCGTCACGCATCCGCGACGCCAGGGGAGAAACCCCTGTGGGCGCGCCTCCTGGGCGCTCTGGTGGCGCCGTGGCTGAAAATCGACATCCTGTGCCGTGTGCCTGAGGACAGTAAGCGTGCGGTCTGTTACGTGTTTGAGCAGGACGGCCTGTCCAATCTGCTGATCCTGGATGAGGCGGCGCGCGAAGCCGGATTGCCGCCAGCATTCCTGCCGATGCCACTGGACGAGCAGGCTGGGGCCGGCCACCGTGCTGCATTCGCGCTGCACAACCGGGGACAGCGCAGGCGTGCCTATCCGGTCGAGTTGATCGCACTGGTTCAGGCGCACCGCCGCGATCCCTCGCTGGATGTCGAGTTGATTCCCGTGTCCATGTTTGTGGGTCGCGCGCCCACCCGCAGCAAAGGCTGGTTCTCGGTGCTGTTCGCCGAAACGTGGGGCCTGGGCGGGCGCATGCGCCGCCTGATGGCACTGCTTCTGAACGGCCGCGACACCCATGTGCGCTTCGCTGTACCGGTGTCGCTGCGCACGCTGGTGGACGAGGGGCAGGCGCCCGAACGTACGGTGCGCAAGCTGGCCCGTACGCTGCGCTCGCATTTCCGTGGCACCCGAACGGCCGTGGTCGGGCCGGACCTGTCCACGCGTCGCGTGGTCATTGATCAGTTGATGGCATCGCCTTCCGTGCGTGACGCCATCGCCGATCACGCCCGTCGTTCCAGCATGACGGCCGATCGCGCCACGAAGCAGGCACTTTCATTCGCACTGGAAATTGCAGCGGACTATTCCCATCCCGCTGTCCGCTCCCTCAGCTTCATCCTCAAGCCGGTGTGGAACCGGCTGTACCGCGGCATTTCCGTGCGCAACCTCGATGCGTTCAAGGATGCCTCCAGGGGCTACGAGGTGATCTATGTGCCCAGCCATCGCAGCCACATGGACTATCTGCTGCTGTCCTACATTCTGTACACGCACTCCATCGTGCCGCCACACATCGCGGCCGGCGTGAACCTCAATCTGCCGCTCGTGGGACGTGTGCTGCGCAAGTGCGGTGCCTTCTATCTGCGCCGCAACATCAAGGGCAGTCCGCTGTACTCGGCCGTGTTCTCCGAATACATGGCCCAGCTCATCAGCCGTGGCTATTCCATCGAATACTTCATTGAAGGCGGCCGCTCGCGCACGGGCCGGCTGCAACAGCCCAAAGCGGGCACGCTGTCCATGACGGTGCGCGCTTTCCTGCGTGAACGGTCGCGCCCCGTGATGTTCCAGCCTGTCTATATCGGCTACGAAAAAATCATGGAAGGCGGCAGCTACATCGACGAGCTGTCTGGGGCGGCGAAGAAAAACGAGAGCATCTGGAAGCTGATCACCAGCCTGCCGGGCGTGCTGCGCTCGCGTTACGGCCAGGTCGTCGTCAACTTCGGCCAGCCCGTGTACCTGGCCGATGTGCTGGATGCCAGTGCGCCAGGGTGGGAGGCCGAAGCCTCACCGGGCGCACGCGAGAAACCGGCATGGCTTACCAGGGCGATCGACGACCTCGCCATGCGCATCAACATCAACGTCAATGCGGCTGCGGACGTGAATCCGGTGAACCTGCTGGCGACGGCGCTGCTGTCTGCGCCGCGTCATGCAATGGCCGAAAGTGATCTGCTGGCCCATCTGGCCTTGCTGAAAACGCTGCTGAGCCAGGTGGTGTACGACCAGCGCGTCACCGTAACCGGCATGACCCCCGAACAGATGGTGGGCTATGGCCTGGAACTGGGCGTGCTGGAACGGGTGAAGCATGAGTTGGGCGATGTCCTGCGCATTCGCGAGGCCGACGCGGTTCTGCTGTCGTGGTACCGGAACAACAGTCTCCATCTGTTCGTGGCGGCGGGCGTGATCGCCAACTGCCTGATGCAGACCCAGCGCATGCCGCTGTCGCGCATCCGGACCATCGCGCGGCATATCTACGCTTTCGTCAAAGCCGAGCTGTTCCTGCCGTGGGACGAGGCGGGCTTCATGGCGCAGATGGATTCGGCGCATGCGTTGCTGTTGCGCGAGGGCCTGCTGGTCGTCACCGGCGAGCCGGGGCAGGAAGTGGTCGAAACGCTTTCGGGTGATTCCGACGGGGCGGCCTTGCTGCGCGGTGTGGGTCAACCGCTGCGCCAGGCGCTGGAGCGCTACTACATCACGATGGCCGTGCTGGTGAAGAACGGCAGCGGCACGCTGTCTACCGGCCAGCTGGAAACCATCTGCCATTACGCCGCGCAGCGCCTGAGCCTGCTGCATGCAAAGGCCGCGCCGGAATTCTTCGACAAATCACTATTCCGCGTCTTCATCCACAAACTGCGCGATTCCGGTCTGGTGCGCCTGAACGATGCGGGATGCCTCGTGTTCGATGACACGCTGGCGCTATGGGCGCGCGATGCGCGCGAACTTCTGGGCCGCGAGCTGCGCCATGCCATCGAGCGCATCGTGCCGGAAGCAGGCAAGGCTACGTAAAGAGAAGCAGGGGAGCCAGCGGGGGCTGGCGCAAAAAGTTCATGCGAGAGACGACGTCAATGTGTCCGGGAACAGGCCCGGGGGTGGCGTTTGGCCTGAAGAAACGGATCAAGACATCCATCGAAGGAGCGAGTGCGGTGCTGTACGACATTTTCCACAAGGCTGCGGGCGCCAAGAAGCGTCGCGGACGGTTCGACGTATTTCGCGTGAGCCGGCCGGACACCCGGCTGGACGCGGCAGCTCAGCGTGCCGTGCTGGAAGGCTTCGCGCGCGAGACCGACGCGTTGTACCAGGCGGATACCTCGTTTCACTGGCTGGGCAAGCCGGATTACTTCAAGACGCTGAACGACCTGTGGGCCGTATTCCTGGATCGCGAACTGGTGGGGTTCACCGGCATCCGCATCGTGGAGGGCGTGGGCGAGCGCATCGTCTACATCGACAACATGAACATCCGTTCGATTCCGCTGATGGCCGTGGGTCGGCACACCATCGGCTCGATGCTGGTGCACGAGATGTTGTGCGCGCACTTTCCGTATTCGGGCAAACCGATGTCGGTGGTATTCCGCACGCAGAACCCGAGTGTGTACCGGTTGGCCTATTCGATCCTTCCGCACAGCGTGTATCCGCGCATCGACCGCCGCAAGGCGCGCGATGAGGATCGCAGCCGTCGGGTAGCGGCCTTCATGGCGGGTGTCCTGTCGCCGGGGAAAACGTGGGAAAGCGATGTGTCCGTGATTCGCAGCGCTTACCCGGGGCACATCTATGGGCGCCCCTTCACCTCGGCGCAAAGCATCAAGCCGGTGCTCGCGCGTTTCTGGAAAGACAACATCCGCCTGGAAGCGGGCGACGCGCTGCTGATCTGCGGATGCCTCACCCACCGTGAGGTGCGCCTGTCGGTGGCGATGTACCTGAAAGCGTTGTTCGCGGCGCATGTCCGCAGCCGCATCCATGCGCTGACCCGATTCACCCGTCGCGGCACGCCTGTCGCGGCCGATTCCTGACCTGGTTGTTGGATACGCCGCAGTGGCGGCTGAACGTGGGGACTTTTAAGTGAACGATCAAAGTTTGAGGTTGCTGCCGAGGGCTTATTCCCTGCGCGATGCCGAAGGGAAGCGCAAGCGGGTCACGGTAAGGGAGGCGCTGCGCCAGTACGGCCAGTCACTGAACTTCCTGGCGGATCGCCGCCGCACGCTGCACGCGGCGTTCGAGTTCAGTCATTTCCTGATGGTGATTCCGACCATCATCTTCTTCGCGTACTACGTCAGCGTGTCGACGATGGTGCTGTATTTCGTGATCTTCTCGGTGCTGGCCAACGTGGCCAACACGATCTGGTATCACCGTTATTGCAGTCATCGGGCGTTCCAGTTTTCCCATCCGATCATTCCCAAACTGTGCCTCTGGTTCAATCCGCTGGGTTACCGCGAAGAAGTCTATGCGCTGGTGCATCACGTGCATCACACCAAGGCGGATGAAGACGAAGACCCGAATGGCCCGCAGCTGAGCTGGCTGGGAAATTACGCGGCGTCGTACTTCGAGATCGACACGGACATTACCCCGGCGCAGTACGAGCACGTGAAAGCGCGGCTGGCCCACGTGGGCATGCCGTTTTCGTCTTATGAGTCGTTCCAGCGCTGGGCCTGCGTGGAGTCCATTCCGCATTACCTCGGCCGCTGGGCCTTTGCCACGGTGTTCTGGGCGGGTGTGTTCTACGCCATGGGCGGCATGCCGACGTTGATGGCATGGTTTGCCGTGCAGTTCTGCTGGCATGCCATCGTGCGGGATTTCAACTTCCGCGGGCACGGTACGCCGGAGAAGCCGAAGCAGGTAGATGGCTGGGATATGGATCGCCGCACGCTCGCGCTGAATCAGCGCTTCTACGGCTACCTGGCCGGCGAGTGGCACAACAACCACCACGCGTTCCGCGCATCGGCCAATACGGCGTTCATGCGTGGCCAGGTCGATATCCCGTTCCAGATGATCCGACTGCTGAAGGGCGTGGGCATCGTTTCCAAGTATCACGACCACCGGAAAGAGTTCGCCGCGCGCTTCCTGAATGGTGAAAAGGTCGGGAGGGCGCGGGCGGTTGACGTCGTCGCTGAAGAGTCAACGGCGCCGGGCCACATCGGCTGAGGAAGGATGCACATGAATTATTCAACGGCAACCGCAGGGCCGACGGATCACCTTGCCTGGCGGAACGTGTTCCGGATCATGGTCTGGGGCCTTCTTATCACCGTGCCGCTTTCTCTGGCATGCATCCTGTGGGTGGATCGGCCGCTGGCGGTCTGGATTCACCTGCACGGCCTGGACACGCATCTGTGGATGCGCAGCTTCCTGGACGTGCCCATCGTGCTGACTCCGGTGGCGATGATCTACGCCATCGTTTACGTGCTGCGTCGCAGTTCGCGTCCTGCCTCACGCGGCGAGTCGGAGTGGTTTGTGGTCAGCCTGTCGCTGCTGGTGGCGCTGGAGGTCAAGTCGGTGCTGAAGCTCGCGTTCGGCCGCACCTGGCCGCGCGAGGTGATGAACGTAGGAGCGCCGCAAAGTCGCGCCTACGACTGCATCGCCAGCCACGGCTTCATCAACGATGGCATCCACACGTTCAATGCCTTCCAGGGCGCGGACAAGCAATACAGCGCATTTCCTTCCGGTTCCACCGTGGCGCTGCTGGCCGTGGTGATTCCGTTGATGGCGATGTATCCCCGGTGGCGCTTGCCTTTGATCGTGTTCTCCGTCATTTCGCTGCTTTTCTTCGTCATGACGAATACGCATTTCGTGGGTGATGTGGTGGCGGGTATCTACGTCGGCTTGATCTGCGGTTATGTGCCGGTGGCGATGCTCGGCGACGCGCGCCGGAAGGCCCATGCTCATGGATAACGTGCTTTCGCGACGGCGGCTGGCGCCGCTGCTGCGATCCAGCTGGCTGCGCCTGCTGGTGGGTCTTGGCCTTTTCTCGTGGCTGTGCGTCAAGTCCCGTGTGTTCTCGCACATTGACCGCGACATTGCCGGACTGCATCCGGCGTATGCGGGCGTGGGCGTCGTGCTGGGCCTGGCGGTGATGGGCATCCGTGCCGTCCGCTGGAACGTCATCATGGCCGACGTGGGCCGCCCGCTTCCGACGGGCGAGCTGCTGCGTACCTACGGTGCCGCGTTCTTTCTTGGCATCGTCAGTCCGGGACGCGTGGGGGAGCTGGTCCGCATCTGGCTGGCGCGCGAACACGCCTCCTCGCTTCCTTCGTCAGCTACCTCCGTGGTGTTCGATCGCATATTCGATGTGGTGCCCACGTTGGTGGTAGCCGCCGCGTTCGGCGCCACGGTGGGCTCCGGCAATCATGGCTATGTGGTGATTGGCGTGCGCGTCGCATTCGCCGTACTGGCGCTGGCGTCGGTGGCATTGCTGGTCTGGCCGCGCTGGTTTCAGCTGCGCGTGGAAAAGCTGGCGGCGAAGACGCTCGCGCGACTGGGCCGCCTGGCGGCTGGCACGGCGGCTGACCATCAGGTGGTGGCGCTTATCAGCCGGCGCACGATGTTCAAGGCATTTGTGATCTCGGTGGCGTCGCAGGCGCTGATCGTGGCGCAGACCTATGTGTTCTGCCGCGCCGTGTCCACAGACATCAATCCGCTGGTGACCTACGCGATTGTGACGATGGCGACTATCGTCGCCTCGTTGCCGCTGTCCATCGGCGGTATCGGCACCCGCGAAGTCGCCGTGGCCTCGGCGCTCACCGCGCTTGGCCTGTCTGAAACGCAGGCCACCGGTTTCTCGCTGCTGTGCCTGCTCAACTTCCTTGTTGTTGCCTCGGCATCGCTGATTGCTTTCGTGGGTGGTCAGGCGGGCCTGTCGGACGTGCGCGAAGCACTCCGCGACGACCGGGCCGCGCGCGTTGCATCGGCCACCCCTCAGGAAAAAAGCGCATGAACGGAAAGATGGTTTTGTGCATCGCCGGCGCGCTGCTGGCTGGCATATCCATGGCGGCGTCCGCTGCCGACGTGGTGACCTGCGTGTCGGGCTATGTGGACCCGCACAAGGTGTGCAACGTCACGGCAAAGGCGGCCAACGGGCGGCTGGCCATTCGCTCCAACATCCTGGCCGGCGAAAAGCTTCTGCTGGGCGGCACGGTGCAGATCGGTGCCGATGGCAGGATCGAAAGCGTGGGATGCGATGCCGTGGCTCCCGACGCCGACACCACGCAGATGGATTGCCCCGGCGAGGTGGTCACGCCAGGGCTCATCAACCTGCACGAACATCTCAATTACAGCACCGGCGAGCCGCTGAAGCGTCCTGCGAACACCATGGCATCCCATCGCGACTGGCAGGCTGATCCGTCGCTGTGGCCCGGCGACCTGGTCAACCGCACCGGCAGAAAGCCGCCCATTGCACTGGTAGAGCTGCGCCATCTGGCATCGGGCACCACGACGCTTGCCGGCCGTGGCGGTGCGAAAGGGTTGACCCGCAATCCGGATGCGGGCTGGTTCGCGCCGGTGAAGAACATCACGTTTCCGTTCGGGCGCGGCACGAAGCTGCCGCCTGAAGACTGCACGCAACATCGCATCCTGTCCTCGTCGCATCCCACGCTGGTGCATGCGGGCGAGGGCACGGATGCGGCCAGTCGGCGAGAGCTTGCCTGCCTTCTGGAAAGCAGGGAAACCTATGCACAGACGGAGCCCCTGACCCTCGTGCACGCGGTGGCAGTGGACGACGAACTTGCCGCTCGCATGGCCAGGACGCACACCGCCATGCTCTGGTCGCCGCGCAGCAACATGGATCTGTACAACGCCACCGCGCCCATCGGGCTTCTGCAAAGCAAGGGCGTGTCGATCAGCCTCGGCACAGACTGGATGCCCAGCGGGTCGACCACGCTGCTGGATGAAGCGCGCTTTGCCCGCGCCCTGCGGATGGACGACGCGGATGTGACCAGCGAGTCGCTGCTGGCCATGATGACGTCGCATCCCGCCTCAGCCCTCGGCATGACCGGCCAGATCGGCGTGATCGCACCGGGCGCACAGGCGGACCTTGCCGCGTTCCGCGTCGGCGATACCGATCCGGGAATGATGGCGGTTGAAGTGATCGAGTCGCGGAGCACCAACGTCCACTTCGTGATGGTCGGCGGGAAGATGAAATACGTCTCGGCCCAGCTCACCTCGTGGCTGGCTGACTTCAGCGAGGCAGATGCCTGCATGGCGCTTCCGAAAAATGGTTGCACAGGCGAAGGCTACGCATGCGGCGCCCCGGTGCTGAAGCGCGCCTTCGCGCGACCGGATGCGGCGCTCATCCTCTGCCCGACACCGCCGCCGGAGCTGGTCGACTGTGCATGCGCGCCCTGAGGAACACAACGAAACGGTGAACGCCGGGCCGCTCTGGCGATTCGTGCTGCGCTTCATCGTGCTGCACGCCATTGCTGTTACCGGCGCACGTCCAGACAACGCATGGCACACATGGGGCCATCACACACGCAGGACAGGACACGAATGAAGATTGGGGCAACGATTCAGGGCGGCCTTCTGGCCATGTCGCTTTGCGCGGCGCTGGCAGGCTGTGCGTCATCGTCCCGGGCAGTGCGCCCGGCCGACGCCAGGCCGGTACCGGCGTCGGGCATTCTGGGTCACGACCTGTTGCAGGCCGATGCGCAGCGCACGCTGCCGGTGACCATCGTGCGCGACAAGGGAACGGTAGGGTCCATGACCCACACCGTGCTGCTGATTGACCGGCAGCCAGTGGCGATGCTTGATCGCCGCCAGAAGGTGGATGTTTTTCTCACCCCCGGTGTTCACATCTTTACGGTGAGCTACATGAAGCACCTCACCGGTCGCCCGCTGGGCGAGTACAACATCGACATTCAACCGGACACCGACAACCAGTTGCGTCTGCGGCTGGTGACGAAGGACGCGCCGCGTGTCGAGCGCATGAGTGCACCGGATGTTCCGGGCGGGCAGGGCAAGCCGCTGTGGCACGACCGCGAAGATCTGGAGCAGTACGCCAACCCGGCGGACGTCGCCTCCATCGTGGACGATGCCATCGCGCACGCATCCACGGGCGACTGGTGGAAGACGCTGGCCGGGCGCGGCATGAATGAGCAGACCCGCTACGTCTACACGACGAAGGCCGGCTGGGTGGATCTGAAGCACGTGATTTCCACGGCCAGCAACCCGGGATGCTATGTGCCGGGCGCGTCGATCTTCGGGGCGTGGACCATGGAGGTCATGCAGGTGTTCTACGCGCCATTCTCGGCGTTCGAGGCAGAAGACTTCCTGTCCAATCGCATCGGTGGCAACGCGGCGGTGATCTACGCGGCCACGCTGGGAACCAAAGGCACCCGTGGCCAGATCGTGCAGCGGATGATCGACAAGCTCGGCCCCCTGAGTGCCGAAGAGGCAGCCGCTCACTTTGGCGTGCATGGGCCGCTTCAGAAGTGGCCGTTCAATCCTGACGAAGTGGGCCCGATGGATCGCAGGACGGCCGGTCGCTGAGGACCGGCCGCCTGATGTATCGCAAAGCGCCGCTTACAGCTCGGCGCGGAACTCGATGCCCACCACACGCGGGTCATTCACGAAAGCGGTGCGATTGTTGAAATCAATGCCGCCCGTGATGACCTGCTTGCCGGTGATGTTGCGACCGTACAGGGCGATTTCGCGCTTGCCGAAGTTCCAGTTGTAGCCGACGCGCACGCCACCTTCCAGGAACGCCTTGCTGCGGAATTCTTCCGAGTCGTACAGGAAGAAATTCACTTCCGAGCGGTAGTTCCAGTCGGTGTACACGAAGAACTCGCCGCTTTCGCCGTACGGGATGCCATAGCGTGCGGTCAGCGTGCCGATCCACTTCGGCGCGTTGGGCAGGCTGTTCCCGTCGATGATGGCGTTGCCCGCGGCGTTCAGCGGATTGGTGACCGTGCAACCGCCACCGCACGGAGCGACGGCGAGGTTGGGGTCTTTCAGTTCGGTGTGGTTGTAGCTGCCGCCGGCCGTCACGATGAGGTTCGGCGACAGGTAGGCTTCCAGATCGAACTCCGCGCCGTAGCCCTCGGTCTTCTTCGCGTTGATCAGCTGGGTGACGTTGGTCGCGCCCCCCACGGCCGTGAGCTGCTGATTGTGCATGTTGAACTTGTACACATCGGCGTTGAAGCGAACCTTGTTGTCTTCGCTGGTCGTCTTGATGCCCAGCTCGTACGAGGTGATGGTTTCCGGTTTCGCGGTGGAAATCGTGTTGCTGAAGTTGATGCGGCCCTGCACGCTGGGTGCGCGGAAGCCGTTGGCAACGCGTGCGTATACGTTGGTATTGGGCGACAGCGTCCAGGTGCCGGTCAGGTCGCCGCTCCAGCGCGCATCCACCGGATCGGCGGTCAGCGGACCCACGGGGCCGGTGAAACCGAGTGTGCGGGTAGCCGAGAAATCACGCTTGTCGTGCGAGTAGCGGGCGCCCGCGCGAACGTCGAAGGCGTCGGTGATGTTGTAGTCGGCCGAGCCGAAGATTGCCCACGCCTTGGTGCGCTGCGCCTGGCTGACGTCGCCGTTGAGCACGTGGTTGTTCAGCGTGTCGTACGAGTAGTTGCGGATCGCAATGTCTTCGTCGAAGTAGTACGTGCCGACCTGCCACTTCAGGCGGTTGGACGGATCGTTGGCAAGGCGGAATTCCTGGCTGATCTGACGATCCTTCGGCAGCGCATCGGCGGTTTCCGAATAGAACGGGGTGATGTAGCGGTTGCCGAGGTTCGGCGTGGCCGGCGTTTCGGAGGCATCGTAGCCACCGTCCACATCGCCCAGGCTGTACGTGGTGGCACGCTCCAGGCCGGTGATCGACGTAAGGGTCAGGTCGTTGAAGTGCCAGTTCAGGTGCAGGTTGCTGCCCCAGGTGAACAGGTGCTGGCGGTTGCGGCCGTCCTGAGCCACGGTGTCGCGATCAAAGCCAGGAACGAAGCTGGGTGCGCCCAGTTCGATGGCATTGGCGCGATTGACCATCGCGCTGCCATCCAGCCAGCGACCGTGCACGTTGATCAGTGCGTCGAAGTTTTCGCTGGCCTTGTACAGCGCCTGCAAACGCACGGCGCGGTCGTTGTAACCACCCAGCACGTCTTTCTTGCCGGTGTAGGCATTGTCGATCCAGCCGTCGCGATGCTGCGCAAGCGCGGACACGCGTGCCGACCAGTTCGGGCTGAGCGCGCCACCGAGTGCCGCTTCAACATTGGCCGTGCCCAGCGAGCCGTAGGACACGCGGGCATAACCGGTCGTTTCCTGGGTGGGCTTGCGCGATTCGAACTTGATGACACCCGCAGGCGAGTTGCGACCGAACAGCGTGCCCTGCGGACCACGAAGCACTTCCACCTGTTCCAGATCGAACAGCGGGAAGCCCTTCAGGATGGGGTTTTCCTGGACGATGTCGTCGTAGACCATCGACACCGGCTGCGACGCGTTCAGATCGAAGTCGCTGTTGCCGAGGCCGCGAATGTAGAAGCGCGGGAACTCACGACCATACGAGGTTTCGGCATACACGCTGGGTGCGCGTGAGGCCAGCTGAAGCACGCCGTCACCTGCCTGGCCGAACGCTTCGAGCTTTTCTGCCGGAAGTACCGTCATCGAGATGGGCACTTTCTGCATGTCTTCCACACGTTTTTCAGCGGTGACGCTGATGGTCTGCAGTGTGGCGGTTTTCGGTGGCGTGTTGGCCGTGTTGGCGGCGGGTGCGTCCTGTGCGGCAGCGGTGCCGGCGGCGAGTGCCACTGCGATATGCAAGGCAATGGCTAGACGTCGCGGCGTCCGCGTGTTCCGGAGGGTCATGGCTCTTTAGTTCCCGATTGGCTTGGAGTCGTGAAGCGCGGTGGGCGCGATAAAGAACCGGCCACCCCTGATCGCCGGTCCCCTGGCTGCGCGCTGGCATCGCAATTATCCACCGACAGGCGTTCGTTACGAAAGTGTTGCACCGCGACAACGAAACGGTTACCGCCAGCCCGCCGGAGGCTGTCACGCCGTCGACATATTGGGTCGCTAACGTGCCGCTCCTTCGTTTGGCGATGCGATGTTGCGATCATTTAGCAACCCAATCGCCGACGTTTGAGTATTTTCTCAAAATTGTGAGGTTGGCATGAAGAAGCGGGTATTGGCCTCGGCCGTGTGGGGAATGTGTGCGACGGCGGCTGCCGAGGCCGCTCCGCAGACGGCGCTGGAACTGTATGTGGACAGCAAGACCCAGCAAATTTATGCGGAGCCGGGTCCGGGTCGCACGAAACTGGGGCGTTTCGTGCGCAGCGAAGAGGGGCAGGGAGGCGCCGCTACGACGGTTGCAGCGACGCCTGCTGCGGCCGTCCAGACGCCCACAGCGGCACCGCTGGTTGCCTCCGGCCCGGCCCCGGTGAAGTCCACCAAGTGGTACGACCGCATCGGTCTGCGTGGTTATCTGCAGATGCGCTACAACCAGGGCGTGGGTGGCGATCACGGCGACCTGCGTTCGCCGGGTGACCGCTTCATCGGCAAGGATCAGGGCTTTGGCATCCGTCGTGCGCGCCTGGTCATCAGCGGTGACGTGTCGGACAACGTGTCGATCTACATCCAGCCGGATTTCGGCAGCACGCCCACCGGTTCCACGACGACCAACTTCGCGCAGTTACGCGATGCGTATGCGGACATCTATTTCAACAAGGAAAAGACCTGGCGCCTGCGCGCAGGTCAGTCCAAAGTGCCTTATGGCTGGGAAGATTTGCAGTCCAGCCAGAACCGTCTGGCGCTTGACCGCGCCGATGCGCTGAACTCGGCAGTTCGCGACGAGCGCGATCTGGGCCTGTTTTTCTACTACTCGCCCACGGTGGCGCGCGAGCGCTTCGCCTACCTGCAAAAGTCGGGCTTGAAGGGGTCCGGCGACTACGGCGTGTTCGGCGTGGGTGTGTACAACGGCCAGGGCGCGAATCGTCCGGATCGCAACGACCAGTTGCACACCGTGCTGCACTTCACTTATCCGTTCAAGATGAGCAACGGTCAGTATCTGGAAGTGGGCGCGGATGCCTATTCGGGTCGTTACAAGGTCACCACCGGCACGGCGTTGTCTGCCACGGGCAGCACGTTCACGCCGCGCGTGGATGCGCCCGAAGCGGGATCGGAAGATCGCCGTGTTGCCGCGCACGTCATTTATTACCCGCAGCCGTTTGGCTTCCAGGCGGAGTGGACCGTGGGGCGCGGCCCGCAGCTGGACGTGGCCCGCCGCACCATCCGCACGATGTCACTGCGCGGCGGCTACGCCCAGGTGATGTACAAGGTGGACGGCAATTACGGCTCGCTGATGCCGTATGCCAAGTGGCAGACTTATCGCGGTGCCGCGAAGTTCGACACCAATGCGCCGCGCATGCTGGTGGACGAACTGGAAGTGGGTGTGGAGTGGCAGCCGCTCACGGAGCTTGAGATCGCCCTGTCCTACGCGAACATGCGTCGGACGGACGTCACGGCGGCGCCGTACAAGCGGGTGGATGGCGATCTGGTCCGGCTCCAGTTGCAGGTCAATTTCTGAGTCCGGGCGCGGCCTGGCGGGCCGCGCCCTCATCGAAAGGTGGCCCCGGGGAGGGGAACCCGCGATACTTGGCGGTTCCCCAAAGCATTCAGTCCCTCTCATGCGCATCGGAATCGACTTCGGAACCAGCTATTCGGCCGCTGCTGCCATCATTGATGGTGAGCTGAAGCTCGTTCGTTTCGGGGAGGCCCGCCAGTTCCGCACGGCGGTGTTCTTCCCCGAGGTAGTGCCCAACGTCGAAGACTTCGTGCTGACGCCTGTGCTTGAGGCTCAGGTCGAATCCATCATCCGCGCGTCGCGCGCCGATGAGCGTGCGGCGGGTCTTTCGCCACGTCCTGAAGTGCAGTTGCACCGGGAAGCCGTGCGCATCGTGCGGCGCCAGTGGATGGAAGAGCAGACTCGTGCAGCGTCTGCTTCGGTGGCCAGCTTCCAGGATGCGCTGTTCGGCGAGGACGCCGTGGACGCCTATCTGGAAGAGGGCACCGGCAACCTGATCGAATCGCCCAAGTCGATGTTCGGCTACAAGCTGGACCCCCGCGTCCGCAAGACCATCGTGAGCATTGCCGCGCACATCCTCGAACACATCCGCCTGACGGCCACCCAGCAGTTTGGCGTGCCGGTGCGTGAGGCGGTGATTGGACGTCCGGTGGAGTTTCGCAGTTCCATGGGACCGGCTGGTGGCGATCAGGCACTGGGCATTCTGCGCGAGGCCGCCGATATTGCCGGCTTTGACGGCGTGTCGTTCCTGGAAGAGCCGGCCGCCGCTGCCATGGCGTACCACATGCAACTGCAAGAGCGGCAGCGCGCGATCATCGTGGACATCGGTGGTGGTACCACTGACGTGGCCTATGCCGAACTGGGCGGCGGTCTCGAACCGCAGGTGCATCGCAGCTGGGGTCTTCCCCGTGGCGGTACGGATCTGGACGTGGGCATCAGCCTCTACAGTTTCATGCCCCATTTCGGCAAAGACACATCCGGCGTCCCCGTTCACCACTTCGTGGAAGCGGCCAGTGTCCACAATCTTCCCAAGCAGCGTGAATTCCGCAAGCAGGACTACCGCCAGGTGGACGAGCCATTCGGCAGCCGCCTGCGCGCGCTGCAATCCACGGGTGCAACGACCCGCCTCAATCAGTCGGCCGAGCGCGTGAAAATCGAGCTGAGCGCTGGCCCGCGTGCCTGCGCCGCGCTGGACTTCATCGAAGCGGATCTCGCTGTCGAGGCCACCGACGCCGACTTCAAGGTAGCCTCGGAAGACTTCCTCGACCGGATGCAGCGCCTTCTGGAGCAGACCCGCTCTGACCTCCCCGAAGCCCCGGGCAGCATCTTCCTCACCGGCGGCACGTCGCGTTCGCCCCAGGTGCAGGAGAGGGTGCGAATGAGCTTTCCCGGCATTGACGTGGTCCATGGCGATCCATCGCTGGGTGTCGTCTCAGGTCTCGCAAGGGCCGCAATTTCTTGAGTTTTTACCGATCTAAGTAAAAACTCCTAAGCGTATTCGGCAATTTCACACCGCATAGCCGTAGTTAGGTCATAAACGTCGCCAGTGCGGCAATTCGATGCGTATCCGGCATTCAATTATGCAAACCATGCCCGGGTGCCGTATCTTCTCTGCCGCTCCTGGGTCTTCTCAAAGGGGGGGTGCCGGCGATGAGCAACTGTTTGTTTTCCTCGATAACCGTGGTGCGCGCCGGGGGCGTGCGTGCATCCACCGGGTTTCGGCACGATCGGCCAGATGAAGGCCGATTGAGACGCTCCTTGCGCCTCTCCCCCTAACGACACTGAGTGAAACCAACGACTACACGGATCGGCTATGGAGGGACGGCTAATGTCGATGAAGTCCGACAAGCAGGGGTTGGACAGCTGGGAAGAATTTGATCTGGTGACTTTGGGGTCCGCCCTGAAGTTTTGTGACGTGGATTTGCTGATGCTCAATCCGGCACGTCCGCGAGCCACCGTCGCATCTGTGATGCGTGATGGCAGTTTCTACCTCACGGCAGACGTCGGTTTTGACGTGCGAGGCAGTTTCACAGTGCCGGACGACTGGTGCATGGTGGCCTATGTGCACCAGGCCTCGGAGCGCAGCTGGTGTCAGGGTGTAAGTGTGGAATCGGATATGGCGGTGACGCTGCTGCCTGGTGTATCTACCGATTTCATGTTCGAGCGCGGCGCTCGCATCACGCTGGCGATGGTGCATGCGGCCCAGTTCCGCACGCGCTTTGCGGCGCTGGAGCAGGGTGATCTTGAGTTCTACGCGCAACGTTTGCGGTTGTTCAGTTCGCGCTCGCCGGTGCTGACCCGCGCGTTCGAACGCATCCGCGAGCAATTGCCGCGCGACGGCGAGGCAGCGTTGGGGCCTGTGGAGGATCTGCTCGATCAGCACATCGCGGCGGCGATGGCGTCCAGTTCGGAAGATCGACCGATGTCTTCACGGGGCAGGCGTGCGCACTATCAGGTGTTGCGGCGTGCCGAGCGTTTCATGCGGGCCAATCTTCGTCGCGACATCTACGCGCAGGAGCTGTGTCAGGCAGCCGGTGCCAGTGAGCGCGGCTTGCGCTATGCGTTTGATGATCTTCTGGGTGTTCCGCCCAATCGTTATCTGGCCATGCTTCGCCTGTGTGTGGCGCATCGCAGCCTCGTGACTGCGGAAGCTGGACGCCGTTCGGTGAAGTCGGTGGCGTTGAGTTGCGGCATGTGGGACTTGTCGCGCTTCGCTGAAAAGTATCGGCACATGTTTGGCGAACAGCCACGCGAAACGCTGACGCGGGCAACGCAGCCTACGGAAGATATGTCGATGGCAGACGAATACGACGGTTGGTAGACGCGCTATTCACATCGCTCCGAAAACGATTTGCGTGTTGCCGGAATTGCTTTTGTCGTTGCCGTTTGTGGCCATCGCAATGATGGCCACCTCTCTCTAATCAGAACCATTCGGGCGGCGAGAACTCTCGCCGCCCTTTTTTTTCGCGCTGCACTGTGGCGCGTGGGGCTGAAAGGGAGAGCGGGGTAATGAAGTTCATCAAGAACCGTTTTGTACGCGGCATGCGTGCTGCGCGCCTATCCCTGTCCGCGCATGCGGATGTTCGTCGTCAACACGTCTCGACCGCCTTGCGCATTCTTGCAACGGCATTGTGCGTGTTTGTCGGCGGTACCGTTGCCGGCACCGAAGCGGTGACCGTCAACACCAAAGTCCCTGCCGCGCCGGCTGCTACCGCCACCACGGAGGCTGCTGCCAGGAAAGAAGCGGAGGTCACAGCATCCGGCGAAACCACGACGACAGACGACGACTCGAAAGCCGCCAGGAGCACCGATGGCACGACAGCCATCGCGGAGGCTGCGGCCATGTCTGCATGGTCAGCGCCCGCCGCGTCCATGCATTCGTCGCTCAGTTCCAGTGCTTCGCGCTCGGACATGTCCAATGCCACGCTGGTCAGCGGCATGGCCTCGCCTTCGCTTATCGGCCCCGGTGATCCGCGTTATCCGCTTCCTGCCGAGGCGGTTCGCGCGGGTACGTTCATCGGCACGGGTGGACTGGTGGGCGCTCTGACCGGCACGTTGAATCCTGTGCTGACGACGTTGCTCGACCCCACCACCAACTACCTCAGCAATGGTGCGCAGAGGCTCGCTACGGTCAATGTCACCGGCGCGTACCAGAGCCTGGGCATCGGTTCGATCAATACGGGCGTGAATCTCCTCGGCCTCACCCAGCCGATCAACGGAACAGCGCTCGGTCAGAACCAGCATCTGACGCTGGTTGGCGGCGTTACCTCCGACAGTTACATCACCAACATCAACCGGGGCGTGGACGGCTTCTCGTCGGGCCTCCTGGGTTCTGTACTCCTGCCAAACGGCTCCCCCGCATGGTCTGCCGATTGCGCGAGCCTTCTGGGCATTCCCCTCGCGCGGTGCTGGGCGGTGAACCCCGCCCAGGACAACCAGGTAATCATGGGCGACAAGGCCACTGCCAACGGGTCGCAGGAAGTGGTCATCGGGCGCGGTGCAAGTCACACGCTCCCGGCGGTTTCCGCCGATGTGGCATTCCCTGGCACGTCGCGCAACGATCCGACCAATCCGTCCGGCGTGCCGACCAATGCCTTCGCCACGCGCATGGGCAACTCAGTGGTTATCGGTGACAGCGCGAGTGGCACGAACGACAAGCAGACGATCATCGGCGCTAACGCGACGTCCTCCACGCTCAACAGCGTGGCATTGGGCAATGGTTCCGTCGCTGATCGCGCACCCCTGGCGAGTTACACCACATACGGGCTCAGCACGCCTCAGACATCCGCTGGCGCGGTGGCGGTGGGTGCTACGGGCACCGAGCGCCAGATCGCGCACGTGGCCGCGGGCACCGACAACTACGACGCCGTGAACGTGCTGCAATTGAAAGGCGCCATGGCCAGCGTGTCTGCGCTGGATCTGCTGGGCGTGTTGTACGACGCCGATGGCAACGGTCTGCCGACCAATTCGCTCACCTTGCTGGGCGCGGGTCTTGGAACCGGGCCGGTCGGCCTGCATAACCTCGCGGCGGGTTCCCTGGCGGCAGGCAGCCTTGATGGTGTGAACGGCACGCAGTTGCGCGCCGCGAATCAGGGTGTTGCCACGTTGCTCGGTGGCGGCGCGGCCGTGAGTGTGGCCGGTGCGCTTACCGCGCCCACCTATTCGGTGCCCACCATCGCGGTGGGTGGTGGCGTCACGGCGCAAACGTACTCCGACGTGGGTTCGGCCTTCGGTGGATTGAATACATCGCTCGGCAACGTCAACACGCGACTCACCAATGTCTACACCACTGGCCTGAAGTATTTGCAGGTCAACAGCACAGGTACCGCCAGCGCGGCGACCGGCGTGGATTCGATTGCCCTGGGTGCGGGCGCGACAGCCGCCAACGCCAACAGCATTGCGCTGGGTGCGGGCGCGGTGACCTCGGTGGGTGCACAGACGGGCTATACCGCCATCGGTATCACCGGGGCGCAGAACTCACTGGGTGAGGTAGCCGTCGGTACACGCAAGATCACGGGGCTGGCAGCAGGCAGCGCACCGGGCGACGCCGTCAACGTGGCGCAGCTGACCGGCGTGAACGCGGCGGTCACCAACCTGGCGCGCATCGGCGTGCATTACGACGTGGACGGTGGCGGCAATCCGCTGAACCACATTGCGCTGTCGGGCACGGGTGTGGGCACGGTAGGGCTCGGCAATCTCACGGCGGGCGCCATCACCGCGGCCAGTACGGATGCGGTCAACGGCGCGCAGCTCTTCGCTTCCAACTCCACACTGGCCGGGTATCTGGGCGCGGGCGCGGCGGTCAGTGCGACGGGTGTGTTCACGGCGCCG
Source organism: Luteibacter sp. Sphag1AF (assembly GCF_014192715.1). GTDB lineage: Bacteria > Pseudomonadota > Gammaproteobacteria > Xanthomonadales > Rhodanobacteraceae > Luteibacter. The sequence goes on along the minus strand of NZ_JACHYH010000009.1, from coordinate 88,983 downwards.
ATCTTCTCGGTACCGGCCATCGCGGCGAACGGCACGGTGACCGCAGGCACGTTCGGTACCGTGGGCGATGCATTCACGGGGGTCGGCGCGTCGCTCAGCAACGTCAACACGCGAGTCACCAACCTTTACACCACGGGCCTGAAGTATTTGCAGGTGAACAGCACAGGTGTCGCCAGCGCGGCGACGGGCGTGGACTCCATCGCGCTGGGCGCAGGCGCCACGGCTGCCAACAACAACAGTATTGCGCTGGGCGCGGGCGCGGTCACCTCGGTGGGCGCGCAGACCGGCTACACGGCCATCGGCGTGACGGGCGCGCAGAACTCGCTCGGCGAAGTGGCCGTGGGTACGCGCAAGATCACGGGGCTGGCGGCGGGCAGCGCGCTGGGCGATGCCGTGAACGTCGCGCAGCTGACCGGCGTGAGCAACGCAGTGAACACATTGGCCGACATCACCGTGCATTACGACGTGGACGGTGGCGGCAATCCGTTGAATCACGTCACGCTGTCTGGCACGGGTGTGGGCACGGTCGGGCTGGGCAACCTCTCGGCGGGCGCGGTCACGGCGGCCAGCACGGATGCGATCAATGGCGCACAGATCTTCGCTTACAACTCGACGCTGGCCGGATATCTCGGTGCCGGTGCCGGGGTAAGCGCGACGGGCGTATTCACGGCGCCGACCTTTTCGGTGCCGACCATCGCGGCGAACGGCACGGTCACCGCAGGCACCTTCGGCAACGTGGGTGACGCGTTCACGGGTATCGGCACGTCGCTTGGCAACGTCAACACGCGGGTGACCAATCTCTACACCACGGGCCTGAAGTATTTGCAGGTGAACAGCACGGGTGTCGCCAGCGTGGCGACAGGCGTGGATTCCATCGCGCTTGGCGCAGGCGCCACCGCTGCCAACAACAACAGCATCGCGCTGGGTGCCGGTGCGGTGACCAGTGTGGGTGCGCAGACCGGCTACGACGCCATCGGCGTGACCGGTCTCCAGAACTCGCTGGGTGAAGTGGCCGTGGGTACGCGCAAGATCACGGGGCTGGCGGCGGGCAGTGCGCTGGGCGATGCCGTGAACGTCGGTCAGCTGGCCGGCGTGAATACCTCGCTGACCACCGCCGTGAATGATCTTGGCCGGATCACGGTGCACTACGACGTGGATGGCGGCGGCAACCCGCTCAATTCGGTGAGCCTCACCGGTTCGGGTGTGGGGGCGGTCGGTCTGAACAATGTACTTGCAGGCGCGGTGACAGCATCGAGTACCGGTGCCATCAACGGCGCGCAGCTGTATGCCACCAACACGACGCTGGCCGGTTATCTCGGCGGCGGCGCGGGGTTCAATGCAGGCACGGGATTGTTCGTCGCGCCCTCGTATCTGCTGAACGGCATCGGCGTTACAGGCGCCGTGACGCCCGGTACATTCGGCACCGTGGCCAATGCGTTTGCATCGGTGGATACGTCGCTGGGCAACGTCAATGCGCGCATCAATCTGCTGAGCGCTTCTGATTCGGCCTACGTCAAAGTGAACTCTGTTGCCGCAGAAAGTTCGGCGGGAGGAGCGGAAGGTATCGCCATCGGTGGCGCGGCCAATGCGTCGGCAGCAGACAGCCTCGCCATCGGCCACAACGCCATCGCCGGCAACGGCAACAGCGTGGCACTGGGCGCTGGTTCGGTCACGACGGTGGGTGCGCAAACCGGCTATACCGCTTACGGTCTGGTCGCGCCGCAAACGTCGCTGGGTGAGGTGAACGTCGGCACGCGCACGATCAGTGGTGTTTCGGCGGGTCGTCTGGATAACGACGCCGTCAACGTGGCGCAGTTGCGCTCGGTGAGCACCAGCGTGGGTGATCTGGGCGCGCTGGCCGTGCTGTACGACAACGACGGCACCGGCAACCGCAGCAACAGCATCACCCTGACGGGCACCGGCGTGGGCGCCGTGGGCATCCACAATGTGGCGCCCGGCAGCCTGGCTTCCACCAGCACCGATGCGGTCAACGGTTCGCAATTGAGCGCAGCCAACACCTACGTGGCGACCTCGCTGGGTGGCGGCGCGACGTTCAACCCGGCGACCGGCACCTTCACGGCACCGAGTTTCGCGATCACTACGGTGGCGCCCAATGGCACCGCGACCACTGCCAACTATCCGACCGTGGATGCCGCGTTCGGTGCGGTGAATGGCTCGGTGACGAACGTCAACTCGCGGGTCAATTCGATCTTCACCACCGGCCTGAAGTACGTGCAGATCAATTCCACCGGAGCCGCCAGCACGGCGGCCGGTGTGGATGGCATCGCCATCGGCGCAGGCGCCTCGGCATCCAACGCGAACAGCGTGGCGCTGGGCGCCGGTTCGCAGACGCTGGTGGGTGCACAGGTGGGTTACAGCGCTTACGGATTGGTCGCGCCGCAGACCTCGCTGGGTGAAGTGAATGTCGGCACACGCACCATCAGCGGTGTGTCGGCCGGACGTCTGGACAACGATGCGGTCAATGTGGCGCAGCTGCGTTCGGTGAGCACCAGCGTGGGTGACCTGAGCGCACTGGCGGTGCGTTACGACGACGATGGAGCAGGCAACCCGACCGACAACATCACGCTGACGGGAAGCGGGGTGGGTGAGGTGGGCATTCACAACGTGGCGGCCGGCAGCCTTGCTGCCACAAGCACCGATGCCGTGAACGGCTCGCAGCTCAGTGCGGCCAATACGTACGTGGCCACGTCGCTTGGCGGCGGAGCTACCTTCAATCCGGCGACCGGTACGTTTACGGCACCCAGCTACGCCATCACCAGCGTGACTTCGGACGGCAGCGCCAGCACGGCCAACTACACGTCGGTCGGCACGGCATTCAGTGCGATGAACACCTCGGTGAACAACGTCAACACGCGCCTGAGCTCGCTGTACACCACCGGCTCGAAGTACGTGCAGGTGAACTCGACCGGGGTGGCCAGCGCGGCGACGGCTGCCGAATCAGTGGCGATTGGCGGTGGTGCGACGGTCTCCAACGCCAACAGTGTGGCACTGGGCTCCGGTTCGGCCACGACCGTTGGCGCACAGCTGGGTTATCTCGCCTATGGCCTCACGGCCCCGCAGACGTCGCTGGGTGAAGTGAATATCGGCACGCGTACCATCAGTGGCGTGTCCGCCGGGCGGGTGGACGATGATGCCGTCAACGTGGCACAGCTGCGTTCGGTGAGCGATCAGGCCGCCGCCATGAACGCGCTGGACGTCCATTATCAGGACGACGGCACGGGTCACGCGGCCAACGTGGTGGTGCTGGGTAACGGCACGGGTTCGGTGGCGATGCACAACCTGAGCAATGGCGCCCTGACTGCCGGCAGCCTGGACGCGGTGAACGGTGGCCAGTTGAATGCTGCCTACAACGCGATGGTCACGGCGTTCGGCGGCAGTGCGTCGTTCGATCCGCTGACCAGCACGTTCCAGGGACCGGTCATGGCCTTGCGCAACATTTCGCCCACGGGCGTGGTGACGCCGGGCACTTACAACACCACGGCATCCGCGTTTACCTCGGTGGATGACTCGATCAGCGCGTTGAACGCGCGGATCAATGGCATCTCGGCAGGAACGCCGACGCCGTATCTGAGTGTTTCATCGACCGGAGCCGCAGCCACTGCGACGGGCGTCGATGCGGTTGCACTGGGTGGCGAATCGGTGGCCGCTGGCGACGGTGCGCTTGCAGTAGGTGGTGAAGCGAATGCGACCGGAGCCAGTGCCACGGCCATCGGCGATGGTGCGGTGGCAACGGGCAATGGCGCCCTGGCGGCAGGCGGTGGCGCGCAAGCGCAGGCCGTTGGCGCGGTAGCGATGGGCAATCTCAGCCAGGCCACCACCGAAGGCTCGGTGGCGCTGGGTACGGGCTCGGTCGCGAATCGCACCGGTACTGGTGTGGAACTCTTCAGCGGTGTGGCCATCCCGGCGCAGGGCGTGGTGTCGGTGGGCTCGGCCGGTGCCGAACGCCAGATCACCAATGTGGCGGGTGGTACCGAAGATACTGACGCGGTGAACGTGCGCCAGCTTCGTGCGGTGGACGCGCAGATCGGCAACCTCAGCGGTCTGGCGATCCAGTACGACGACATGTCCCATTCCACGGCTACGCTCAACCGCGGCGGGGCCTCGGTGCGGCTGTCCAATGTGGCCAACGGGGCGATTGCCAGCGGCAGCCTGGATGCCATCAATGGTGGCCAGCTGTTCGGCTGGACCCAGGACACGAGCAACCCCTTCAGCAACACCTCCCTCTACAACAGCATCCTCGCTCTACAGAGCAATCCGTCCGGCGGCAACACGACGGGTCTGGCGGTGAATGACTCCAACGGCCTGGGCGCGGCCACGGCCGGAGGCGGCAACAGCGTGGCGACGGGCGCGGGTGCATCCTCTTCGGGTGCTAACTCCACGACCATCGGCAACGGTGCACAGGCCACCGCCAGCAACTCGGTGGCGGTAGGCGCAGGGTCGGTCGCCGACCGGGCCAATTCAGTATCTGTCGGCACGGCCGAGAACAATCGGCAGATCACTAACGTGGCGGCCGGCACGCAGGCGACCGACGCGGTGAACGTCGGCCAGCTGACCGCCGCCCAGAACGGCACGGCGCACTACGACACGACGCCCACGGGCGCGAATGACTACACCAGCATGACGCTGGGCGGTCCTGGCGGAACCACCACCACGACCATTCACAACGTGGCGCCCGGCACATCGGCCACCGATGCGGCCAACGTGGGGCAGGTGAGCCAGGCGATGGACTGGTCGCGCAGCTACACCGACCAGCGCGTGGGTTCGCTCAACCAGGACATCCAGCGGAACAACTCGCGGGCCAGCGCAGGCGTGGCCTCGGCCATGGCGATGGCGGGCCTGCCGCAGGCCATGACCCCCGGCCGGAATATGGCGGCAGTAGCGGGCGGAACGTTCCGGGGCGAATCGAGCATCGCCGTCGGTCTTTCTACGGTATCCGATGGCGGCGGCTGGGTTTACAAGGTAAGCGGAACCGCAAACTCACGCGGTGACGCAGGCTTCAGCGTTGGCGCAGGTATGGAATGGTAGCCGCGACAGGTAGCCGCAGAAAAAACAAATTTCGCAAATTTTGATTGCCTTGTCGGAGCAGGAAGCGTATTGGTTAGCTCAGCGATCTACAGGGTAACCATGCCAAAGCGATTCGACATAAGGATCATTGCGCCATCGGGATATGCGGAAGACCGTACGGCGTGCCAACGGGCTATCGAGCGTCTTGAGGCCGCCGGACATCATGTGACCGGTAACAGCACGGTGGACCGCGTTGAGCTGCGCTTTGCAGGCAGCGATGAGCAGCGAGCCTCCGATATCAACGCACTGGCCGATCCTGATCGGCCCGTGCCCGATATCGTGCTTGCGGCGCACGGCGGCTACGGCGCCATTGCGATTCTGGACCGCCTCGATTACGCGGGCATCCGCGAGCGCATGAAGGAATCGTCCACCGTGATGGTGGGCCACGGCGATTTCACCGTGATTCAGGCTGCGCTTTATACGCGCTGCGGCCTCACCTCCATGCATGGCCCGATGCTTGCGGGCGATTTCGGTGCGGGCTTTCTGCGCGACTCCACCTGGCGTCACTTCTGGCAGACCGTACAGTCGCCCACCAGCCAGGTGGCATGGCAGCTTCCGGAAGATGTGAACGACCTGAAGGTGGAGGGCACGCTGTGGGGTGGCAATCTTTCGGCCATTTGCAGCCTGCTGGGCACCTCGTATTTCCCGTGCATCGACGACGGCATCCTGTTTCTGGAAGAAAGCGGCGAGCATGCTTTCCGTATCGAGCGCATGCTGTTCGAGCTGAAGCTTGCTGGCGTGCTTGACGCTCAGCGCGCCGTGCTGATTGGCAATCTCGGTGGTCAGCGCATCAGCGAATACGACAACGGTTACGACAGCGATCACGCGCTTCGCCGCGTATCCCAGGGCACGGCCACGCCGTTCCTGCGCGGTATCAGCGTGGGCCATGGGCTTGAGAAATCAACGCTGCCTTTTGGCGCTCATGCGGTGCTGGAAGTGATCGACGGCACGGCCACGCTGGACATGACCAACTACCGCTACGCCGGCCAGCCTTCGCTGCCGCGCGCGGTTCCCAGCTGACCTACTGGCCCGGTTGTCACATGGGAGTGAGGCTCCGGATGCGCTAGCCTGCGCGGACTGAACGTGTCCGGCTGGGGAAATCTGTGGGAATGCGCATGAAGCGATGGATCGGCCGGGTGATCGGCGTGCTTGCCGTGATGCCGATGGTGGCGATGGCTGAAGAAGCCAAACCGGTACACGTGGAGATCGAATCGAAGGTGCTGCACGAATCCCGTGCCTTTGATGTGTGGGTGCCCGACGAGGCTGCAAAACAGCCCAAGCGTCGTTTTGAAGTGCTGTACGTCCTGGATGGTGCCTCCAACGGCCCGCTGGTCAGGAACGTGACGGGGTTTCTGACCCAGGTGGGACTGATGCAGCCCACCATCGTGGTCAGCCTTCCCAACAGGGACACCCCCGCAGGCGATTCGCGCAATCGCGACTTCACGCCGATAGCTCTTCCGCAGCTGGCCGGCTCCGGAAAGGCTGATGTGTTTCTGGTCTTCCTGCGCGACGAAGTGCTGCCGTATGTGGACACGCACTTTCCCTCCAATGGCGTGCGCACGTTGCACGGCCATTCGCTGGGCGGCACGTTTGCCCTGTATGCGCTGGCCACGGACCCGTCCCTGTTTGGTGGATACGTGATCCTCGATCCCTCCGTCTGGGCCGACAAGGAAGGATTGCTCGTCGCGTTTGCGCAGAAGCTCCCCACCATGGATGTTCGCGGCAAAGCCATCTACATTGCGGCCCGAAGCGGCCGCGGCTACGACGACATGGGCATTTCCGCGCTGGAACCGGTATTTCGCGACAAGGCGCCGAAGGAGCTGTCGTGGAAGGTGGTGCAATACGCGGACGAAACGCATAGTTCGATCAAGTTCAAAGGTACCTACGACGGCTTCCGCTATACGTGGAAAGGCTACGGCCAGGCGCCCATCCATCTTGATCCGTTCGGCGGCATCGTGCTGCCCGGCAAGCCCATCGCCGTGGGCTTTGCGTCCGAAGACGAAGACATCCGGTACACCACGGACGGCACGCAACCGGGTAAACAATCGGCGCGCATGGAACTGACCGCGATGGTGTCTGTTCCGGAAAAGACCCGCTTCCGTCTGATGTCCAACAAGGGCATTTACGACCAGGACATTGCGCATCATCTGGTGACCGGCAAAGCCATTGCAGGACGTGGCAACGCATCACGTGTGCCGGCGGCGTGGCGCTACGCCATTTTCGATGGTGCCCGGTCATCGCATTCGAAGCCATTGAAAGAAGGCGCGGGCGAGACGGTGGATATCAACCATCCTGGTCCTGCTGTTTTCGTGGCTCACGCGGATCGCGATTTTGTGGTGAAGGAGGACGGCTATCATCTGTTCCTTCTGGAAGGCACCGACAAGGCGACGCTGCTTATTGATGGCAAGCGCTACCTGCCGTATGACGTTCACCCCGCCGAGCACGGTGACTGGCTGGTGCTTCCGCTGAAGGCGGGTGTGCATTCCCTGTCGGTTGATTTTCACCACGAGAGTGGCACGGCTGCGAATAGCGTGACCGTGTTCCAGTATGTATCCGGCACGCAGGAACCCGTGATGCCGCCGCTTATGCGGCTGTGACGACTTACTTCTGATGGAGTGCTGATTGTTGCGCCATGTACTTTTCATCTGCACGCAAAACCGCCTGCGCAGCCCGACGGCCGAGCAGGTATTTGCAGACTGGCCGGGTGTGGAGACGCAATCGGCGGGCCTGGGCAACGACGCCGACATACCAGTGTCGCCAGAGCTGCTTGGCTGGGCAGACCTGATCTTCGTGATGGAAAATACGCATCGCAACAAGCTGGCGAAAAAGTTTCGTTCGTCGTTGAACGGCAAGCGGGTCATTTGCCTGGGCATTCCGGATGACTACGATTTCATGGACCCCGTGCTGGTGCAGTTGCTGAAGACCAAGGTGTCGGGGTTTCTTCCGGTACCGCGTTAACCCACATCGTCAATCCCCATAAGGAACCGCATTTGATGTCAGGCAAGATCCACGCAGGTGCCGTGCTCTACGCGAAGGACGTAACCTCGCTGAAGGCATTTTATGAAGCGACGGCAGGATGCGAAGCGCAGCACGTGGAAGACGATCATGTCGTTCTTCAGGCGGCATCGTTTCAGCTGGTGATCCTGAGGGTGAGCGCGGAGATGGCGGGGCAAATCGACATCGAGGTGCCACCCCGGCGCCGGGACAACACGCCGCTCAAACTCGTGTTCTTCGTTGAAAGCATTGCGGCGTCACGCCATGCGGCGTTGGCGCACGGCGGCGCATTCAACGGCGTAGAAAAAGAGTGGACGTTTCAGGGGCACCGCGTATGCGACGGGTTGGACCCGGAAGGCAACGTCGTGCAGTTTCGCGAACACGTGGCCTGAGATTCTGCGTACAGACCCTGCCATGAAAGGGTATCTGTTGCCCGATATGACCGCCGGCGCGCGCTCATGCCAGAGGTCACGGCGACTTCCGGCAGGCGCAGCACGCATGCGCCGTACGTAACCTCAGGCTGCGCGAATCGTCGCGTGGTGCGGAGGTGGGGCATGTTGAGGTTCTCGTTGAGTGTTGCTGCGTTGCTGCTGTCGGCGCAAGTTATCGCGGCGCCACCCACTTCTGTCGCTGCGGATGTAGACCGGGTTGTTGCTGACGATATGGCGAAACATGGTACGCCTGCCGTATCCGTCGCCGTAATCCAGGATGGGCAAGTTGTGCTCAAGAAAACCTGGGGCGTGGCCAACGTCGAACTCGCCGTACCCGCCACGAATCAGACCCTCTACACGCTGGCCTCCACGACCAAGGAATTCACCGGCGTGGCGATCATGTCGCTGGTGGAGCAGGGCAAGATCGGGCTGGATGATCCGGTGCGAAAGTACCTGCCCGAGCTTCCCGCCCGCTGGGCGCCTGTCACCATTCGCCAGTGCCTGGCACACACTTCCGGCTTGCCGGACGGCGACGCGCCAGACGACGTCAACGTGCTGCCACTGGCTGGCACGCGCGACGATCTGCTGAAGCTGCTGGCAGACAAGCCGGTAAAAGCCCCCGGCGAGGCGACGGTCTACAACCAGACGGAATTCATGCTGCTCGGCGACATCATCGCGCGGGTAAGTGGCGAGCCTTACCAGACTTACATCACCGAACGCTTGCTCAGGCCGCTGGGTATCACCAGCATGCGGTGGGGCGATGGATGGACGGTGATTCCCGGCCGCGCTTCGCTGTATACCGCGCTGCAACCTACGGCCGACCGGTCGAAGTTGCAGCTGGATGCGAAAGGCCGGCCGGTGTATTCCACAACGGGCATCAACGCCTTTGGCTCCAAAGTGGTACCCGGATGGCTCATGCCTGCCGCTGGACTGAGCGGCAATCTGGATGCCCTGACGGCGTGGGAGCTGGCGCTGTGGAATGGCAAAGTCATCAAGCCGGCCACACTGGCCATCATGTCCCAACCCTATGCGCTGCGGGACGGTCGCAAAGGCGACTTCGGCCTCGCGGTCATGCCATACATGGTGAACAACACGCTGACCGTTTCATCCGGCGGTGGCGCGGCCGTCTGGGTGACGACCGTGCCCAGCAAACACCTGACCGTGATCGTGCTGACCAACCTGCAAGCCTCCTCGCCGGGCGACCTGGTGGAAAAGCTGCTTTACCTCTACGCGCCGTCGCTGCGCGGCGCACCCGGGGCGCCGTGATGTCCCGGTGCCCGGATAGCGCGGCAAGGATGCGCAAAACTTGAGGCCCGTCAGTGCAATAAAAAATGAGACGCAGGTCTCATTTTTTATTGCGAGCGCTCAGGCGAGCAGGCATGATTGCCTCGGCTTTGCTGTCGTAGAGCCTGATGCGGTGGCCTGAACGCGCCACACGGTGTCCGTCCAGGGGGCGGAGCGAAGGGACCGACAGCGGCGGGTCGTCAGGGGAGATGGTCACGACATCGGCTGGGGGTTACCCGGGCTGCTGCCGTGCATGCTCACCTGCACAGGGACTGGCACGCAAGATTCGGATTCGAGGTATCGCTGTGAAATCGTTTGCCTGGCTGCGCCTTGCTGGTGTGGTGGTAGGGATGACTGTGGCTGCTGTGCTTGCCGTGGCCGTGCCTGCGAAGCTCTGGAATTCGTCATCCGTGGCCGCTGCCGTGACGCTCGTGTTGTCGGTTGGCGGCATTCCGCTTTTTCTGCTGCCCACGTCCGGGCAGGCCCATCGCGTGAGCACGAGCTGGCTCGCCGGGGCCGCTGGCGCGTGGACGGCATCACTGCTTCTTGTTGCCGTGGGCGGCGTGCTTGCGGGCTTCTCCGAGCTGGCTGCCCCAGCGTGGGATTGCGTCTTTTTCTGGTATTGCCTGCTGGCTCTCGGCTGGGTGCTGATGCACGCGGCGACCGGCACGTTCGCGCAGACAACCGCACAACGGGATCTGGTGACATTCGACGCCCGTTCGCAATGGGCGTCGCAGCTGTGGGTGGCCACGCCGCTGGCCAGCGATGACGATGGCCGGCACGTAGTAAGGCGTCTGGTCGAGCGCGTGCAATACGCCGTTCGCGATGGTCAGGGTGATGAGCATCGCGACGCCGATGTCATGAATGCCATCAACGCGGTCGTGAAAGCGCTGCCCGTGGGGGGGGACATGCTGGCTGAGGCGGCACGCCGGCTGGACCTGCTGATGGAACAGCGCGACCAGGAAATCCGCGCCGCGCGCGCCTGCGCCTGAACGTCTGTCCGCAGGCATTCGTCAACGCAGGCGGCTCTTTCGTAGTACGGCGTGTTGAGGCTACTGAAGATGTTCGCGCAGGTGTTCGAGGAACAGCCGCACCTTGCGCGCCGGATGGGCCACGTTGGGAAAAACGGCATGTACGCCCTGAGTGGGTAACGTGTGGCGCCGCAGTACGCGCTGAAGGCTGCCCTGCGCCAGATCATCGTGCACCAGCCATTCGGGCACGATGGCCACGCCCGTTGCGGCCAGCGCGAAGGCGCGCAACGTGGACGCGTTGTCTACCGAGACAACGGCCTGAGGTGGGTTGGCAGGGATATTGTCGTGCGTGCCATCAGGCGCAACGACAGGAATATCCGCCAGTCGGGGATAGCCGATACGGGGCAGGGTGCGGATCGCTTCCATGTCGTCGCGCGAAGCGTTGTCCGGAAGCCGGGCCAGCAGCGCGGGTGCCGCCACCGCTAGCAGCGCGTGCTGTTCCAGCAATGTGGCGCGCAGCTGTGAATCTTGCAGCCGACCCAGACGGATGGCCATATCGAAGCGCTCGGGAATCAGGTCGGCGTGGGCAGGCGATGTCGACAGGTGTACCTGGAGCGCGGGATGGGCGGCCTGAAAGGTGGTCAGCAGCGGAATGACCCTGGCCTGCGCGTACTCCGGCGTGGTGGTCAGGCGCAGGGTGCCCCGCAGTTGCACGTGCTCGCTCCGGGCATCGTCGATGGCCTGTTCGGCAGCCGCCAGGAGTGTGAGGCAGTGCTGGTAGAAGCGCTCGCCGGCGTCGGTCAGCGACAGGTTGCGCGTGTTTCGTACGAGCAGGGTGACGCCGAGTTCTTCTTCCAGCTTCTTCAGGTTGAAGCTCACCACGGCCTTGCTCTGCCCCAGGGTTTGCGCGGCGGCCGTGAGGCTGCCGGCATCGACGATGGCTTTGAAGGTATCGAAGCGATCCAGGCTGACCATGGCGCGCACGCCTCACTGTCAAGTTTTGTTTGACAGTCTTGCACCGAACGTCCCGTATATAAAGACGTTTAGGCCGGTCACGCTATCGCCCCCTGATGTGGCGGATAGTGCAATGACATACCGGTTCAAAGTGGAAGCGCTGTATCTGCTGGGGTTTTCGCTGGACCTCATCAACATGTTCATTGCGAATGTCGCATATCCGGCCATGGCGACCGATCTTGGCGCCTCCGTGCAGCAACTGGCCTGGGTCGGCAATGCGTACATGCTGGGGCTGGCGCTGGTGATCCCGCTGGCGCTGTGGCTATCGGTGCGGTGGGGCGAGCGGCGCCTTTTGTGCGTGTCGCTGGCATCCTTCACGCTGGGTGCGTTGCTTGCCTCGCAGGCTTCCACGATTACCGGACTGATCGGATGGCGCTTTCTTCAGGGCCTGGGCGGCGGTCTGTTGATTCCCGTGGGACAGGCGCTGGCCTACCGCCATTGCCCGCCTGCTGATCGTGCGCGCATGACCGCGCGGATCATGGCAGTTGCATTGCTTGTGCCGGCGCTGGCACCCACGCTGGGCGGCTTCCTGGTAACGGCCGGCTCCTGGCGTAGCGTGCTGCTGGTCAGCGTGCCACCCGGGCTGGCTGCGCTGGCGCTTGCTGCGACATGGATACGCGCGGAGTCACGCCCGTCGCAGGACTTCTCTCTGGACGTCGCCGGACTGCTGCTGGGCTCGCTCGGCATCGGCTTGCTGCTGGTGTCCCTGAGTCTGTTGACCGACGCGGCCAGTCGTCCTGCTGGCGTCGTAGCGGCCGTCGCCGCGACCGTGGTTCTGCTGGGTTATGCGCGCGCATCCGCACGTGCAAGGCATCCGGTGCTGCAATGGTCGCTGTTGCGTCACGCATCACTGCGCACCGCGATGCTGATCTACCTGCTGGTGCCCGGCACCTTCATCGGCACGCAACTGGTGGCGACCCTGCGCCTGCATCAGCTGGGCTACAGCGCTGAAGCCATCGGCATGCTGATGGTGCCTTGGGCGTGCGCGTCTGCCGTGGCGATTGCGATCACCCGCCATGTTGTGACGCGCGTGGGGCCGCGTGTTCTGCTGACTTTCGGCATGCTGTTCCAGTCGGCCGGGATTGCCTCCTTGCCCTGGGTTGGCGCTGCGCAGCCTGTTTTTGCGGCGTTTGCCTTTGTGCTGATGGGCCTCGGCGGAAGCCTGTGCAGCAGCACCGCGCAGATACTCGCGTTTCAACGACTGTCCCCTGACGAGATGCTGGCGGGCAGTTCGCTATGGAATATCAATCGGCAACTGAGTTTCTGTCTCGTGGCTGCTGTGCTGGCGTGCGTGCTTGGCGTGCTGTCGGTCAGCCTGGCTCAGGCCGCGTTCGCGCTGACGCTGTGGCTGGCCAGCACACTGACCCTCCTGCCGATGCTGCTGATCTGGCGCCTGCCACCTGCTTCTTTGTCCCTCAACGAGCATCCCACATGACAACACCCGACGCTGTACACGAAGTGCATGTACTTCACGACATGCTGGAAGACTGGTTCAACGGACGCGTACCTGCGGAGGCTCTTGGCTCACTGCTGGAGCGCTTTTCGGACGATTTCCACATGGTGGGCATTCGCGGCATCCGGTTGAACAAGGCGGCGCTGTCCATGTTTTTCACGGGAGCGCATGGAAGCCGGCCCGGGTTGCGCATCGGCATCGACGCTTTGACGCTGGTCGCTCCCACGCACGATGGCCTGGTGGTGCGTTATCGCGAGATCCACGATGGCATGGGCGCGGCATCTGCTCGCGAGGCGCTGGCCATCTTCATGCGGACGGAAGAAGGCGCATTGCGATGGCTGGCGCTGCAGGAAACGCCAGCGGAGGTCTGATTGCCGGCTTATGCGCCGCCGACGTTGATACCGGCGGCGAATAGTGTGCAAAGCAGCGCCATGGCAATGGCAAACAGCGCGAGGCACAGCTGGCCGAAGCGCGGATGTTTCTCGCTCCATACCGCCAGCGCCATGTACACGCCCGGTGCCACGCCGAGGTAGCGGGTGATGGAAATCAGCGTGCCGGTGGCCAGAGGAGCAAGCAATGTCAGCGCGGTAAATACGGCCAGTCCGCGCCATCCGCGCTTCCAGCAGGTCACTGCACTGACGATGCCCAACACCGTGATCGGAAAATGCAGCAGCTTCGGATTCCACGGCACGATGATATGCGACGGTCGCGAGGTGTAGTCCAGCAGCGCGACCCACGGTGCCTTCAGCTCCCGCATCCACGCGACCTGAATATCCTTGAAGGCCAGCGGATTGCCGGTGATCGTCCACAGGTAAAACATGAAGGCAGCAATGCCCAAGCCGATGGGCGCCAGCGTCATCAGATCGCGAAATCTCCGCTCGCTCTTCATCCATTTGACGAAAAGGGCAGGCGCCAGAAAGAGGCCGTTGAAGCGCGTGGCGCCCGCGAGCATGCCGGCCAGACCCGCCAGCCACCAGCGCTGGATATAGACGGCCAGAAACGACAGTGTGACCAGGGCGAAGAAAAGCGACTCGGTATGCGGCAGCATCATGAAATAGCTGGATGGCCAGAACGACGCGAACAGCACGGCATCATCGGCGACCTTCGCAGACTGGGTGAGCTTCAGCGCCAGCTGCCACAGCATGCTCAATCCCGCGAATGCCAGCAGGTTGGCGAGGATCACGCCAGACCAGAACCACTCGCCGGTTGCCGTTGCTGCGGCTCGCCACAGAAGCGGGTGCAAGGGGAAGAAAGCCCAGTTGGCCTGTTTTGAGGTATCGAAGGCGCGTTGCTCGTAGCCATCTTTCGCGATGCCGAAATACCACGCGGCATCGTTGGCCTGCGACAGGCGACGCAGGCCGTCAGACATCGAACTGCCGGTCAGCTTGATCGTGGTCGAGTCATCGTGTCCCCACTGCTGCACAGGCACCTGCGCGATGAGCGGCACGGCGGCGAAAATCAGCAGCACCATCAGGCGGGACATCGCAAAAGGAACCAGTGCGCGTCGCATGCCGTTGGGCAGGCAGCCCCACAGTCGCGCGAAGATGAGGAACGGTGACGCGGTGCGGCTTGCAACAGTGGAGCTCATCAGGGGCGCGTCCTGCCGGGGCTTCGTGGGTAGCCGCCGATTTTACGGCAACGCGCCGCTGGCCGGGGGCAGCGAGACATGCCCGGAAATGTACGCAAGGCGGCGGTTCAAGGGTGCCATTGGACAGGTCAACTTCCTCCGGTGCGTGGTGTAACCTCCGGCGCCTCACCGAAGGAATGCCATGAGCATAATCAGGACCGTTGTTGTCACCCTCGTACTGGCAGGCCTTGCCGGGTGCGGCCTGCACACCACGCGCATGGCGATGAATCCGCCTGTTGCCGATCAGCCCGGCGGCGGTCGCAACGTGGTGATCGCCGAAGTCACGGATGGGCGCGCTTTCGCGACCTTGCCCGAGTCGAGCCGCGAACGCCTTGACGCCTCTGCGCAGGCGGAGCTGGGTGTTCCGGGTCGTTCGGCGGCCATAGGCGGCAACGGCAACTTCATCGTGATGTTGAAGCAGGGTGACTCCGTACAGGACTGGGTGCGCGATCTGGTCACGACCGGCTTGCGCAAGAACGGCTACATCGTCGTGCCGAAAACCTCGGCCCCGGCTGGCACTCCGACCATTTCGGTGAAGGTGGAGGAGTTCTGGACGTACGTGCCCGTCAATTTCGGCCGCGCGCTGACATGGACCAACCAGATGAAGGCCTGGATTCAGACGCGCATCGAGATTCAGGGGCAGGCCGAGCCTGCGGTGGTCACGGTCAGCGGCACGGGGGCTCACATCATCCAGATGTTCTCCGAACAGAACGTGCGCGAGTCGTACGGGCTGGCCGCTGATGATTACCTGATCCAGTTCCAGCGGAAGGTGCTGGCAGCTCTTCTGTAACGCCTGCCTTGCGGAACGCGTCGGCCCATCTATGGACAGATCGGGCCTGTCGTCAGTAGGCTCCGGAGGCCGCATCCGGGCTTGTCGCATCCGGCGGCGCCCGGGGCATGTATTCGCCGTCGACTTCTTCGCTCGTCAACCCTGGTTGAGGCGCTCATGAATCCTGATCCGAATGTGCCAGGCGGCAAGCCTCTTCCCACAACGAAGAACAGGGGATTCATTCTCCCGAAGAATACGCAGGGCGATCAGCGGCGGCAGCGACGCAGGGCCGATCCCGGTCGCAAGTATCCCAAGCTCGATATCCGGTACGGCGACCCGCCCACTTCGACAAAGCCTGATGTCCGCAAGAGTTCCGCGCCTTCGTTCGGGCACCCTGCGCCGCAGCGCATGCCCCAGCCCAGGAGCAGCGCTCCGCGGACACCATCTCCACCGCGTGGCCGGGACAATTCGGTAAGTCATCAAAGCGGCATCGGCAAGAAGCCGCAGGAGAAGAAGCGCCCCACGCTGGTACTCGACCTGACCGGTGATTCCGAACCGGTAAAAGCGAAGCCGCATCTTTCGTCGTCCCACGCGCCCTCACTGACGCGTTCATCGCCGAAGCCCCCCAAGACCACTCAGCCATCAAAGACTCATTCTTCGCCCCGGCGCCTTGACTCGCCTTCGCGGAAATCGCCGGATCAGGCCACAAAGAAGCGGCCGCACGATCAACAGCAGGCGCGCCCGAAGATCCATCTTGACCTGACCGGCTCAGATTCTGATTCCGACTCCGGGCCGGTGAAGAAGAGGCCGCGCGGCATGTCGCCCGTGGCCAGCCCGAGTTCGTCGCCAATGCTGTCGCCGTTGCTTTCATCGCCCCGGTCGGTGAGCAAGCCTCAGCCTTTCACAGGCCAGTCTTCCTCAGGACGCTCGCCGGACCCGTTCTTAGGGCACGGGGCGAAGCAGTCGTTTGACCCGTCGCCGTCACCGCAGCCTTCAATGCATCCACAGCCTTTGTCGTTGTCGCTGGCACCGATGCTTTCACCG
This sequence comes from Luteibacter sp. Sphag1AF, assembly GCF_014192715.1. Classification (GTDB taxonomy): domain Bacteria; phylum Pseudomonadota; class Gammaproteobacteria; order Xanthomonadales; family Rhodanobacteraceae; genus Luteibacter. The sequence continues at coordinate 72,311 of NZ_JACHYH010000009.1, read as the reverse complement.
TCGTTGTTGCAGCCGTTCGGTTTCCCGAGCCCTGTGCCGACGAATGTTCCTTCTTCCATGATGCTCGCGACATCGACGACGGCGATTCCCGGCAGGCCGCTGTATGGAAAGGGCAGTCGGGTTGCCCTGAAGGACTTTGGTGCTTTCCGGACGAAATTTTTAGCAGGGAAATACGGTACTTCGCTGGAGCGTAGCGACTCCGACCTCAATGAATTGCGCTTGATAGACGGCATTCGGGGAGCGAAACAAAGTCACGATGCGACGACGGAAGACAAGTTCAAGGCAGGCTGGATTAACGAGGCGCGGCAGTACCACGCTGCACTGAAAAAGTACCGGAAGATGCCTCAGGAAGAGAAAGCCAAGCGCCAGTACTTCCCGCAAGTGGAATTGGGCGGAGGCGCCCGGCGACCAGACCTTTTGAAGATCAAGACCGAAACGTCAGATTCCGGAGGCAAGCAGGCGGTTGCTACATTTACAGAGTTCAAGACCAACTCGCACGAACCCGGGCAGAGAAAGGACGTTTTCAAGATTCTGCAAAGTGACAAGGTAAATGCGACTGTCACGTCCATACCGAGGTCTGGCATGACCCGATCCATCGCCCTCGGCGAAGGCGGCGCCAGCATCAAGCGATTCAAGACAGTGTTTGCGGGCCAAAAACCGGCGATGAATGAGCCGTCGGAAACGACAGCGCTTGTGGAGCGACGCAATAGCAAGGCATACATCGCCAAGACGTCCATCGAAGTGACAAACGTATCGGCCCGTCATAGTTAGATTGGGGCGTCGCTGCTCAGCGCTCCTCAACGGCACACAACGGCACACAACGGCACTTCCTCCGGCCGTAGCGTCAATACGCGCACACCCTTACGCGTTACAGCAACGGTGTGCTCGAACTGCGCAGAAAGCTTGCCGTCGCGTGTATATACCGGCCACACATCAGGTTCCGCGCGAATCGCCGCTTTGCCCTGATTGAGCATCGGCTCGATGGTGAACACCATGCCTTCCTTCAGTTCCAGCCCGGTTCCTGCGTGGCCGTAGTGCAGGATCTGCGGATCTTCATGCATCTCACGACCGATGCCGTGTCCGCAGTATTCCTTCACGACGGTGTAGCCCTGTTCGCGTGCGTAGCGGGCGATGGCGTGGCCTATGTCGCCCAGGCGGGCACCCGGTCGCACGGCGGCAATGCCTTTCCACATCGCTTCGTACGTTGCGCGGACGAGGCGGCGTGCGGGGTAGGGCACGTCGCCAACCAGGTAGGTGGTGCTGGAATCGGCAATGAAGCCATTCTTCTCCAGCGTGATGTCCAGATTGACGATCTGCCCGTTGCGCAGCACGTCCTCTGCGGACGGCATGCCATGACACACGACATCGTCAATCGATGCATTGAGCACATACGGAAAGTCATATTGGCCCTTGCTGGCGGGGCGCGCGTGCAATTCGTCGACGATCAGGCGTTCGACGAAATTGTTGATTTCAAGCGTGCTCTTGCCTTCCAGCGGCATGCGGTTCAGAACGTCAAACACCTGCGCAAGTAGCGCTCCGGACTGTGCCATGAGCTCCAGTTCGTGAGGCTGCTTGATCATGTGTGTCGCTCACCCAGAAGTGGCGACTGCACGCCTGCGCTTTTCAGTTCAGCAGCAACGATGTCCTGAAAGCTGATGTCAGGATGCATTTCGCACAGCATCCCCACCTTGATCCAGAAGTTGGCCTGCGCGTTGATGGACCGGTGCGTGACGGTGCAGGCGCGGCGAAGTTGGTCGTGAAGCTCGTCGTCGATGTTGACGATACCCATGGCGAAGCCCGATTCAGGAATATATGAATCGTATATGTTACATATATTCGCCGCGCGCGTATCCCTAGCGAATCAGTTGCCGGATGCCAGCCGCGACGATTAGGGTGCCGCAAAACCGGTCCATCCAGACTTTGCCCCGCCGGTAGCCTGCGGCGATGCGAGGCGTGGCCAGCAGGATGGCCACGAAGCCGTACCAGACCGTGGCGACCACAGCCACGGTGGCGAGCATGCCGAAGAAGGTGGGTGCGTTGACGTGCCGGGGCGCTGCCGCAGCGAACACTGCGGCGTAGAAGGCCATGGCTTTCGGGTTCGCAATGTTTGTCGCAACACCCGCCCTGAAAGCCTGCCCGGCGGCCCCTTTGCTTTCGCGAACGGCCGGCGTGCTGGTATGCCCCGCGCGAACGATCAGACGGCCGCCAAACCAGATCAGATAGCCCGCGCCCATGATCTTCACGGCGAGCGCAATCCACGGGAATGTGGCGAACACGATGCCGATGCCCAGAATGGAGCACGTGGCCCAGAACAGATTGACGACCACTATGCCGGCCACAAGCGCCAACGCCTGACGGATATTCGACGATGCAGCCCTGTGCGCCACGGCAACAAAGTTGGGGCCAGGAATAATGACTCCCGCTATGTAGACGGAAAAGACGACGGCAATGGCGTGGAGATCAAGCATGGCTAAGTGCCGGGTATGAGGGCTGACCCTGATTTTCAGGGATGTATGGCGTAGATGAAGAAGTCGTTGTCACGCTTCCAGCCCAAGCCTTCGTAAAGCGCCTGGGCGGGAATGTTGTCGCGAGCAGTCTGCAGCTCCAGCCGTCCCGCGCCCCGGCGACGGGCCTCGTTCACCGCTTCCACCATCAAGTTCCGGGCGATGCCCTGGCGACGGGCCCGTTGGGCCACGAACAGATCGTAGAGGATGAAGCTGGGGACCGCGCCTACCGAATCGAAGAGGGGATAAAGCTGGGTGAAAGCGACGATATCGCCATCGACTGTTTCACCGACGAGCACCAAAGATGAGCCTTCCGACAGGCGCGACTCCATGAAGCGCCGCGCCAGTGAGGCATCGGCCGGTTGTGCGTAGAACTGCCGATACTCATCGAAAAGTACGGCTACCTGATCCAGGTCCTTCAGATCCGCTACGCGCACCGTTGCCGACATGGGCCTTTCCTGGGAACGTGACTTCGGTCTGCTGAGCATAGGCGATTCGGGCTTCTGAAACGACAAGGGGGCGGCAGATGTCTGCCGCCCCCTTGCGTGGCTCCAGCGTTTACATCACTTGCTATACGTTTTTGCGTCGAACGCGCTGGAGTCGATGGCTGCGCCGAGCTTCGGTGACGTCACTTCGTCGCTTATCCTTCTCACACCAGCCATGTCCCCTTCATCACGGAGTAGCGAATGCCGGACAAGCCAGATGCGATCAAGGCCGTCGACGCTCCGCCTCGCACGAAGCCCAGCAACTACCCCGAACCCTTCGCATCCTTGATGGCGGGCAGGGTGAAACGGCCTTTGGGAGACATGTTCGGCATTACCAACTTCGGCGTAAACCTGAGCGTCCTGCCCCCGGGCTCCGTTTCAGCACTGCATCACCAGCATACGAAACAGGATGAATTCATCTACGTTCTTGAAGGCCACCCGACGCTCATCACGGATGCCGGCGAGAGGGTGTTGGAGCCCGGCATGGTGGCCGGATTTGCCGCTGGCGGAACGCCCCATCATCTGGAGAATCGCACGCAGACCGATTGCGTGATTCTTGAGGTAGGAGATCGCAGCGCAGGGGACGAGGTCAGTTATCCCGCAGATGACCTTCAGGCGGTGATGGGGGCCGACGGGAAGTGGGTGTTTGCGCGTAAGGATGGGCGGGGGTATTGAGGGCGAACAGCGCTCCTACCCTCAATCCTGGCAACGTCGCACCGCTGACGGCAGCAGGTCTTGTGGCCACGCGGATCATATTTGTTATCGTAAACACAGCATCTGAACTGCTTTGAACTTGCCCATATCGACCCGCACAAATTGACGGTATCCAAATAATCGGCTGCCCACCAAAACACAGAGAAGAAGACCGATGACTGAATTCAAGGATGCCGACATCGCCCGGGGCTGGGTTGATATGCACCGTGCTGCCAAGGGGTCTGATGCCCAGAATTCCAACTTCTGGGCATACGAGGCGCTCGAGGACCTTCGCGGTCATGACGTAGAACGATATTGGGAAATCATTAACGAGATAAGGCGTCTGGACGACTCCGATTTGATGTTGTCCAATCTGGCTGCGGGCCCGCTCGAAGATCTCCTGGTGACCTCGGGAAGCGCCTTTATCGACAGGTGCGAAGCGCTCGCCAAAACAGATGACCGTTTCAAAGCCATGCTCGGGATGGTCTGGAAAAACAGCATCCCCGACGACATCTGGGAGCGGGTTCATCTCGCATCTACATGCAAATAACGAGACGTGTGGCTGTTTTCACCAATCGCATAACCGAACCCTTCAACAAAGCCGCCGTCATGTTTGACTTCGAGCATAGGGAAGATGCGAAAGCGTCCATGCTCATTGGTGAAGCGTCCTCGTTGATTCGAGCCAGATAGAAGTAGAGTTTCCCCCGAAGGAGCTCTACATGAAAAAGCCGAAGTTCAGCCAAGAGCAGATCGTGCGCATCCTCAAAGAGGTCGAGGCCGGCGCGAGGGTGGCCGAAACGTGCCGCAAGCACGGCATCAGGGAGCCGACCTACTACGTCTGGAAGAACGAATACGCCGACATGGAGGTGTCGCAGCTACGGCATCTGAAGGATGTCCAAGCTGAGTTGGCGCGCCTCAAGCGCATGTACGCCGACTTGGCGCTGAAGCACCACGCGCTGAAGGATGTCCTGTCGCGAAAGCTCTAAGCCAGGCTGGGCGACGGGAGCTGAGCCTGGCGATGCAAACCCATCGTGGCCTGAGTGCCCGGCGTGCGGATCGCGCGCCGAGGCGGTCGCGTTCGGCGCGCCACTACCGATCACGGGTGCGCGACAATGGCCCTCCGTTTACCGCCATCGAGGCGCACCTGAAAGGCAACCCGGGTCACGGCTTCGGCCTGCTGTTCGACCAGGCGCTTCGGCCTCAGGGCTTTGGCAAGACCCGCAGTTGGCGGGTCTATGTGGGCTTGCGCCTGAACCTTCTACGTCGTGGCAAGCGTCGTTGATCCGAGCGCACCCGCGACCCGCTGGAGATTCCCATGCAGGCTAATCACACCTCGTCGGCTGATTCCATGAGCGATGCCCTATGGTCGGGCCGCCGTTTCCGCACATTCAACGTCAACGATGATTTCAATTGCCAGTCGCTACGTATCGAAATCGATACGAGCTTGTCCTCGCAACGCGTCATTCGCGTTCTGGACGAGCTCGTTGAGCTTCGCGGCGCCGCGCGACGACTGCGATTAGACAATGGCCCTGAATTCATCAGCGCGGCCCTCAAACAGTGGGCTCTACGGCATGGCGTCGAACTGCTGCACATCCAGCCAGGTAAGCCCACCCAGAACGAGTACATCGAACGCTTCAACCGCACCTTCCGCACCGAAGTGCTGGATCGCTACGTCTTCACCACGCTCGCCGAAGTCCGGCGTATGACCGACGACTGGCAACAGCGCTACAACCATGACCGGCCACATCGCTCTCTCGGTGGCCTGTTGCCCGTCCGTTATGCCATGGCATCATAAATCACCTCTACTTCTGGATGACTCGAAAGTACGAGGACGCTTCAAGATCCATCAGGTGATGTGATCCGCATTTTGATTTGATGTCAGTGATATGGGCGTAATAACATGACATACGGCTTGACGATCAACGACAATCCCCCGATCTGGATTGAGGACGCATCGTTCGTGGTGATCAGCGTGGTTGCGGGTTGGGAGCAGAGCGTCGCTTCACTCTCCATCGGTGGACGTCACTTGTCGGGCATGAGTAAGACTTGGGCGAACGCGAGCTTGGCGATCGGAGACCATCTAGCCATCATCTGCCAATCCGACAACCTTTCACCTAAGGGCGGTTGTTCAGGCAACCAGGGAGCGATCCCAAAATTCGGCAACGGAAACATCTCCGGCTTCGCCCTAAATGTCGAAGGAGAAGACGCGACGTTGATAGAGATTTCCGCCCACGACCTGGTTCAGGTAGTCGGAACCTGGGATGCAGTGTCGGACGTGTTTAATATTTCGCTCAATGCGATGACTTCGAATAGAGAAGGCACCATTGATGACGATGACGGGCTCATCCTTGAACAGCCATCTGGCACCTTTCGACCAATACACATACGCATCGTTTGACGTGTGTTTCATCCATCGATTTTGGGCTACGCCGCAAGAGACGGCTCGCGCTCTTCCTGGTGCGTGACGCCTCGCCGACCTGGACGCCTGGACAGCCGTCTCAAGCATTTAGCCTGCCGCGCCCGCTCGTGCTCTCCGTGCTCGCCAAGCCGCGCTGTGTCAAGGCCAGCCACCGGCGTCGCTGCAGGGTCGCGTCAAGGGTGTGGTTACCAGGGCAGTATTTCGATGCGGAGTCTGGGCTGAATTACAACGTAGATCGGGATTACGAAGCCGCGTCTGGGCGATGCATTCAGAGCGACCCGATGGGAGTCACTGCGGGTCCGACAACCTATGGCTATGTTTCCGGGAACTCACTACTCGCATGGGACGAGCTTGGTCTCGTCAGGCATACAACGGGGAAGACAGTCGATTGTGGCGGCGGTTGTACCATCCGAATCGACTACACCTTCGATGAGGCGACTCAAATCAAGAGCCGGCATCTTCACTGGGATTGCAAGGGTCAGGAGGGAAGCTGCGGCGAGAATGGCAATGACTCGCACGACGGAAGCTGGGATGATGTGAAGCGTCCTCGTACTTTCGAGAAATCGGCATTAGCTCATGCGTCGCCGCCGTGTTTTCAATTGGCCTCGAAAGTACGAGGACGCTTCAATCCCATACGGTTGCAGAAAATCGTCACACCTTTACCAATCGCTCAGTAACTTTCAGAACTTTTCCATCGCCTTATTGGGGAGGTTTCCATGCCAGGATTTCAGGCAAGGTGAGTAAGTCGCAGCTTCGCTCCATTGCATTTATTTCCAGGGGGTCAGTGCTGGATTTGAGACTGTAGCTCGCAGCATCGTCTATTGTAATCATCATTGGTGGGTCTTCAGTGTGCCCACTGAAAATTACGCCATAAAGGGATGTTGCTACGGAAGCGGCGGTGTCCGGAACTTGTGATAACTGACCATTTTCCTCAATAATTTCTTCAAAGCTATCCGGTACCTCTCCAGGCTTGGTGGGACGGGTCCATTCAGTTCTTAGAAGAAACTTTATTTGGGAAAAATCATGAATAACTCCCGCCTCATTCAAACTAATGCCGGATCCTTTTAGTTGACCTACAGACATGCCATATATTTCGAATTTGAATTCGACATCAAAATAATCCCAGGATAGCGATAGCCACAATCCATTTTCTTGAGGGAAATAGATAGCAGACCACTTCGGGTCGCTCTTTCTATCAAAAAAATATGCCCCCGGCCTAATGGCTGAAATATGGCTAAGGCTCTGGGCACTGGGTAAAAAACTTTTCCATGTTTTCATGATGTCGGAGGGCGGCGTAGGCTTAAGGTGATCCGGAATCGGTGTACCGGCAGGGAAATGGATAATTTCAGGTGGTTTTGGTCCGTTGGCAGGAGCGTCAATCCTGGGAGCGTCTCCCCCCAGTCCGCACTGCCAGGCCATCAGGAGGACTGCGTTCTGGCGCTCAGACAAAACGTCCCAAAAACGGACCAAACGTAGGCCAATCCAGACCATTCCAGACCCATCAACAAAAAAGCCCCCTAAGCAATTCAATCACTTAGGGGGCCATATTGGTGGTGGAACACGGAACCGAATCCGCGTCCGCAATCAGAACCAGATAGTAACGCCTCGGCCCTGAGTCCCTCAATTCGACGACTTGGCCGCTCCGATCACTTGCTTAGGCACAAGCAATGGCGCATGATGTCATCATTTTGATGATGTAAATCGCCTACCAATGTGCAATCGAACTTCCGTTTTCGGTCTTACCGTCGCCTGACGTGGATGAGGAGCGCCTGACCATGCACCCCCAACGCGTCGAGAGCTTGAGCCACGCTCAAAGGGAGCGGCTGGCTTACATCGACTTCCGCCTTTACTTCATGGGTGAAATCGGCCGCCCTGACTTGGCGAGCCGCTTTGGGGTAGCCCCTGCCGGTGCCACGCGCGATCTGGCGCTGTACCGAGAAATCGCGCCGCAGAACATCGAATTCGATGGCAGCAACAAGATCTACCGGATCGGCAAGATGTTCTCCCCGATCTTCGAGCACGCGACGCAGCGTGTTTTGTCGGCGCTCGCTCTTGGGTTCGGTGATGGCGTGAATGTCGACTCGCAGCCCCTGCTGCCCTGTGAGTCCCCTGCAGCCTTGAGCAGCCCTCGGATGGACGTACTGGCTCCGATATGCCGTGCCATTCAAGCCAAGCACGCAGTGGCGATTCGCTACCACTCGATGAGCAATGGCGAGTCCGAGCGAGTCATCGTGCCGTTTGCGCTGGTGGACACCGGTCTGCGCTGGCACGTCCGTGCCTTTGACCGCAAGTCTGGCGAATTCCGCGACTTCGTTGTCACCCGCATCGAAACGCCGACTTTGCTTGATGAAGAACCGCAGGCCAACGAGCGCCCGGACAACGATATCCAGTGGACGCGCATCGTTGAGCTGGACTTCGTGCCGCACCCGCGCCTTGAACGCCCCGAGATCATCAGGATGGACTACGGGATGACCGACGGATCGATCCGGATGCGCGTTCGCGCCGCTGTCGCAGGCTACATGCTGCTGCGCTGGAGCGTGGACTGCTCGCCCGACCACCGCCTCAAAGAAGAACAGTACCGCCTATGGCTCAGCGATCCGCTAGCGCTTTACGGCGTCGAGAACGCCAAGCTGGCTCCCGGCTACCAAGCGCCGACCAGCCCCAAGAAACGATAGGAAAGAACGAACACGATGGCCAAGACACTTGAAGCGCATGACAAGCTGATCCGCGAGATTTTCGAAGGCAGCTACCAGTTCGAGATCCCGGACTACCAGCGCCCCTACGCCTGGACGACTGAGCAGGCGGGTGAGTTGTTCGACGATTTGATCTCGGCCATGCAGGACGCCCGCGTCTCCGGTGCGACCAGCCAATACTTCCTCGGCAGCATCGTGCTGATCAAAAACGACCGAGAGCCGAAATCATCCGTCGTAGATGGCCAGCAACGCCTCTCCACGCTGACGATGCTGTTCGCGGTGCTGCGCGAGGCCATGCCGCACGCCGCCGACGACATCACCGATTTCCTCTACAAGAAAGGCAAGGTCAGCCTCGGCGAGAAAAACGAATACCGCCTGACTGCCCGCGAGGAAGACGCCAACTTCTTCCGCACCAACATTCAGGAGCCGGGTGGCATTGCGCAGTTGGTCGCCAGCACCGACAAGCTGGAAGACAGCCGTCTGCGCTACCGCGAAAACGCCACGCTGCTGCTGGGCAAGGCCAAGGCGCTACCGCCTGCCGACCTGATCGCGCTGTGGCAGTTCCTCGCCAACGACTGCTCGCTGGTCGTCATCTCCACGCCTGATCTTGAAGCCGCGTACCGCATCTTCTCCGTGCTCAACAACCGGGGGCTCGACCTCGCGCCCATCGACATCATCAAGGCACAAGTGCTGGGTCTGATCCGCACGACGGCGGGCGATGTCAAAAGCCGTGCCTACGCCAAGGAGTGGAGCCGGATTGAAAACGCACTTGGCCGCGATGCCTTTGGCGATCTGTTCGGTCACATCCGCACCATCTACGCCAAGCAAAAGCAGCGGGCCACGTTGGTCAAGGAATTTCAGGAGCATGTCACCGAGTACAAGTCCCCCATCGACCTGATCGACAAGGTCATCAAGCCCTACGCCGAAGTGTGGGACTTCGTGCGCGACGCCGACTTCGAGGCCACCGAGCACGCCGAGACGATCAACGAGCACCTGTCCTGGCTCAACCGCGTGGACTTCAAAGACTGGGTGCCCCCGGCACTGGTCTATTTCAAGCGCTTCCGGCAAAAGCCCAAGCTACTCGCGGAATTTTTCGAATCACTGGAACGGCTCACCTATTTCCTGCTGGTCACCAAGGTAGGCATCAACGAGCGCATTGAAACCTACGCCGCGCTGGCCAAGGAAATCGAACCGGAGACCTTCAAGGGCGAGCTGGCCGATCTCACAACGCTAGCTCTGACTGACGCGCAGAAGCGCAAGTTCGTCGCAGCACTCGATGGCGACGTTTACGACGATTTGCCCAAGGCACGGATGGCGCTGGTCTTGCGTCTTGAATCATTGGTGCGAGCCCCCGGAGTGCAACTGCAGAGCGCCGTGTCGTTGGAGCACGTGCTACCGCAGACACCGCCGGATGGCTCGGACTGGCTCCAGTGGTTCCCCGATGAGGACGAGCGCGAAGCGTGGACACACCGCCTGGCCAACTTGGTTCCGCTTGACCGTAACAAGAACTCGTCAGCCAGCAACTACGACTTCGCCAAGAAGAAAAACGTGTACTTCAAGGGCAAGGGCACCGCATCACCTTTCGTCCTGACGCAGGAAGTCCGCTCGGAAGATAAATGGACACCGGCGATGCTGATTGATCGGCAAGAGCGCCTCGTCGGCGTGCTCAAGAAACACTGGGCACTTGAAGTGCCGCCAACCGGATCAGTCAGCAAAGCGCCTGACACAACAACAGTATCGCAAGGGCAGGCTTAATGAAACCCGTAAAACAACAAGACCAAAGCAACCTGAAGTGGGTTGCTGACTTCATCTGGAATATCGCTGACGACCGCCTGCGCGACGTCTACGTGCGCGGCAAGTACCGTGATGTGATCCTTCCTTTCACCGTATTGCGGCGGCTCGATGCCGTGCTGGAGTCGACCAAGCAGGCGGTGCTAGAGCGCAAGAAGTTCCTCGACACGCACAAGGTGGCCGAGCAGGACGGCGCGCTGCGGATGGCTGCCGGGCAGGCGTTCTACAACACCTCGGACTTCACACTCGAAAAGCTCAAGGCCAGTAGCGCTGGCCAGCGTCTGCGCGACGACTTCATCGACTACCTTGATGGCTTCTCTCCCAACGTCCAGGAGATCCTGACCAAGTTCAAGTTCCGCGACCAGATCCAAACACTTATCGACGCACACGTCCTTGGCTACCTCATCGAGGACTTCCTCGACCCCGAAGTGAACATTTCGCCTTTGCCGGTCAAGGATGCCGACGGCAGGGTCAAGTTGCCCGCGCTGGACAACCACGGTATGGGCACGGTGTTTGAGGAGTTGATCCGCCGTTTCAACGAAGAGAACAACGAAGAGGCTGGCGAGCACTTCACGCCGCGCGACGTGGTCAAGCTTATGGCCAAGTTGCTGTTCATGCCGGTGGCTGACCAAATCCAGTCTGGCACCTACCTGCTGTACGACGGCAGTTGCGGCACGGGCGGCATGCTGACCGTGGCTGAAGAGGCGTTGCACGAACTGGCCGCCAGCCACGACAAGGAAGTGTCGATCCACCTGTTCGGGCAGGAGATCAACCCCGAGACCTACGCCATCTGCAAGGCCGACCTGCTGCTCAAGGGCGAAGGCGATGAGGCCGAGAACATCGTCGGCGGCGCGGACAAGTCCACGCTGTCAGCCGATCAGTTCCGCTCACGCGAGTTCGACTTCATGATCTCCAACCCGCCTTACGGCAAGAGTTGGAAGACCGACCTCGACCGGATGGGCGGCAAGAAGGAATTCAGCGACTCGCGCTTCATCGTCAATCACGGCGGCGACTCCGAATTCAAGCTCATCACCCGTTCCAGCGACGGGCAGCTGATGTTCCTGGTGAACAAGCTGCAGAAGATGAAACACAACACGCCGCTGGGCAGTCGCATCGCGCTGGTACACAACGGCTCCGCGCTGTTCACTGGCGACGCGGGCCAAGGTGAAAGCAATGTGCGCCGCTGGGTGCTGGAGAACGACTGGCTAGAAGCCATCATCGCCCTGCCACTCAACATCTTCTACAACACCGGCATCGCCACCTACATCTGGGTGCTGGCCAACAAGAAGCCCGCACACCGACGCGGCAAGGTGCAGCTCATCGACGCCTCGCAGTGGTTCCTGCCGATGCGGCGCAACCTCGGCAAGAAGAACTGCGAGCTGGCGGACGCGGACATTGAACGCATCCTCAAGCACTACCTTGACCAGCCTCCCGCCGATGCAGAAGCCGCAAAGGCAGTACCCGAAAGCAAGTGGTTCGACAACGCTGACTTTGGCTACTGGAAGATCACGGTCGAGCGCCCGCTACGCCTCAAAAGTCAGCTCAAACGCAGCGCCATCGAAAGCCTGCGCTTTGCCACGGGCGACGAGGCCCTGCGCAGCGAGATTTACGCCAAGTACAGCGACAAGCTGTACACGGAATTCGCCAAGCTCAAGCCCGAAATCGAGGCGTGGCTCAAGGGTGATGACGGCGACGAGGATGCCGACGAGGAATCGGACGACGAAGACACCAAGGCCACCAAGAAGGCCGTGCCGGAGAAGCGGCGCAAAAAGCTGCTCGACCCAGCGACGTGGCTGCGCGACAAGACCCTGATGGAATTGGCAAAGCTGGCGCAGCAGGAACTCGGCGAAGGTGTCTTCGACGACCACAACGAGTTCCGCGCGCGCTTTGACGCCACGATGAAAGCGCACAGCAAGAAGTTGGGTGCTCCCGAGAAGAAGGCCATCTACAAGGCGGTGAGTTGGCGCGATGAGTCGGCCCCGCCGGTCATTGCCAAACGCAGCAAGCTTAAGGCGGGTGAACATTTCGAACCCGGCTACGACGGCGCGTACCTCGAGACCGTGGGCAAGGATCGCTTCATGGTCGAGTACGAGGCCGATACCGACCTGCGCGATACCGAGCAAGTGCCGCTCAAGGAGTCCGGTGGCATCGAAGCCTTCTTCGTCCGGGAGGTGCTGCCCCACGCGCCCGATGCCTGGATTGCGATGGACTCCACCAAGATCGGCTACGAGATCTCATTCGCGCGCTACTTCTACAAACCGACCCCGCTGCGCACGCTGGAACAAATCCGCGCCGACATCTTGAAGCTGGAGGAGCAGACGGAAGGCTTACTGCACAAGATTGTGGGGGCTGCGTGATGGGCGGTGCATACCAGTCATACCGGACATCCAAGATGCAATGGCTTCCGCCGGTGCCCGAGCACTGGGACGAGCAGCGCGCCAAGGTCTTCTTCCGTGAGGTGGATGAGCGCTCGCGCACTGGCGAAGAGGAGCTGCTGTCGGTATCGCACCTGACCGGGGTTACGCCGCGCAGCCAGAAGAACGTGACGATGTTCAAGTCTGCGAGCTATGTTGGCTCCAAGCTGTGCCGTCCCGGAGACATCGTGATCAACACGCTTTGGGCATGGATGGCAGCGCTTGGTGCGAGCAGGCACGTGGGCATCGTCAGTCCGGCCTATGGCGTGTATCGGCCGCACCGTGCCGACAGCTTTAACCCAGCGTATCTCGACTACCTGCTGCGCACTCGTGCCTACGTTGCTGAATACATTGGGCGCTCAACCGGCATCCGATCCTCGCGTCTGCGCTTGTACCCGAACCAGTTTCTTGACATAGCCCTGATTCAGCCGCCTCGCACCGAGCAAGACCTAATAGTCGCCTACCTGCGGGCGCAGGATACCCACATCGCCCGGTTGATCAGGGCCAAGCGCGATCTCATCGGCCTGCTCACCGAGCAGAAGCTGCGCATCATTGATCATGCCGTTACGCGAGGCATCGATTCTTCTGTCGGGTTTAAGCCTTCTGGCATCGAGTGGTTGGGGGATGTGCCCCTGCACTGGGATATTGCCCTGGTAAAGCACGTCGCTGATGTGCGCTTCAGTGGTGTGGACAAGCATTCGCATGATCACGAAACGTCAGTTCGCCTGTGCAACTACACAGACGTCTACAAGAACGACAAGATCACCGGCGACATGGATTTGATGCAAGCCACTGCGACGGCAGGAGAAATTGCCCGGCTCACGCTCAAAGCGGGCGACGTCATCATCACCAAGGATTCCGAAACGCCGGACGACATTGCTGTGCCCGCATGGGTGCCAGTCGGGCTTCCTGGTGTGGTCTGCGCCTACCACCTTGGATTGCTGCGACCCGAGCCCGGTCGAATTGAGGGTGAGTTCCTTTTTCGCGCCATCGGGTCTGCGCGGATCGCCGAGCAATTTCACGTGTTGGCAACCGGCGTCACGCGATTCGCCCTCGGCAAACACGATGTCAAGAACGCCGTCATCCCGCTACCGCCGATAGGAGAACAGAAGGTCATCTGCAAGTGGATTGCCGATGAGTGCAAGCCACTCGAAGAAGCCATCCTGCGGGCGGAAGACGAAATCAAGCTGATCCGCGAATACCGCGACCGGCAAATCGCCGATGTCGTCACCGGCCAAGTGGATGTGCGCGGCTGGGTGCCGGGCCCGGATGACGTGGTGGCCGAGGAAGACCTTGCGTTACTGGGCGGCGACGAAGAAATCGATACCGATGGGGAGCAAGACGATGGCGACGACTGACACCAGCGAAAAGGGCCTGGAGGCCTTGATCGTGCGCGACCTCTGCAACAGCGGCGGCTACGTGCAGGGCAACCCCAGCGACTACAACCGCGACGTGGCGGTGGACGTGGTGCAGTTGCTGGCGTTTCTGCAGGCCACCCAGCCCAAGGCGGTCGACACACTGGAGCTGGCAAGCGAGGGAATCAAGCGCACTCAGTTCTTGCACCGAATCCAGGGCGAGATCGCCAAGCGGGGCGTGGTGGATGTGCTGCGCAAGGGCGTGGGCCACGGCCCGGTTCACGTTGATCTGTACAAGCTGCTGCCGACGCCGGGCAACGTCAGCGCTGCCGAGAACTTTGGCAAGAACATCTTCAGCGTCACCCGCCAGTTGCGCTACAGCAATGACGAGTCGCAGCGCTCGCTGGACGTCGCCATCTTCATCAATGGCCTGCCGGTGATGACCTTCGAGTTGAAAAACTCGCTGACCAAGCAGACCGTCGCCGACGCCATCACCCAGTACCAAACTGACCGTAACCCGGGCGAGCTGCTGTTCCAATTGGGGCGCTGCGTGGCGCACATGGCGGTGGACGACGCCGAGGTGCGGTTCTGCCCGCATCTCACCGGGAAGACCTCGTGGTTCCTACCGTTCAACCAGGGTTGGAACAGCGGCGCGGGCAACCCGCCCAACCCGCACGGCCTGAAGACCGACTATCTGTGGAAGCAGGTGCTGATCAAGGACTCGCTGGCCAACATCATCGAGAACTTCACGCAGGTGGTGGAAGAGGAAGACGAAAAGGGCAAGAAGCGGCGCAAGCAGGTGTTCCCACGGTTTCACCAACTGCGTACTGTCCGTGCCTTGCTGCGCCGCTCCCGCGAGGATGGGGTTGGCAAGCGCTATCTCATTCAGCACTCGGCAGGCAGCGGCAAGAGCAACACCATCGCGTGGTTGGCTCACCAGTTGGTCGAACTCAAAACGGCCGCCGATGCGATGTTGGCTCAGTTCGACTCGGTGATCGTCATCACCGACCGACGCGCGCTTGATACCCAGATCGCCCGCACCATCAAGAGCTACGACCACGTTGCATCGATCTTCGGCCATTCCGAGGATGCCGCCGAGCTGCGCACCTTCCTGCGCAAAGGCAAGAAGATCATCGTCACGACGGTGCAGAAGTTTCCGTTCATCCTCGATGAGCTGGTAGACCTCGGCGGCAAGAAGTTCGCGTTGCTGATCGACGAGGCGCATTCCAGCCAGGGCGGTAAGACGACGGCCAAGATGCATATGGCCTTGTCAGGCGCTCCTGGTGACGACGAGGACGATGAGGAATCGGTCGAGGACGCCGTCAACAAACTGATCGAATCGCGCAAGATGCTGTCGAACGCCAGCTACTTCGCGTTCACGGCCACGCCGAAAAACAGGACGCTGGAGTTGTTCGGGGAGCGGTTCATCGAGGGCAGTGAGGCGCGTTACCGCTCGCCGGAGGAACTGACCTACACCACCAAGCAGGCCATTCAAGAGGGTTTCATCCTCGACGTGATTGCGAACTACACGTCGGTGGACAGCTTCTATCACGTCGCCAAGACAGTCGAGGAAGATCCCGACTTTGACAAGGTGAAGGCGCTGAAGAAGATTCGTCACTACGTCGAATCCCACGACAAGGCCATCCGCAAGAAGGCCGAGATCATGGTTGACCACTTCGTAGCGCAGGTGGCGGGGAAGCAAAAGATCGGTGGCAAGGCGCGGGCGATGATCGTTTGCAACGGCATCGCACGGGCCATCGACTACTACCGTGAGGTGTCGGATTACCTCGCCTCAATCAAGAGCCCCTTCAAGGCCATCGTGGCGTACTCGGGCGACTTTGAAATTGGCGGGGTGAGGAAGACCGAAGCCGATCTCAACGAATTCCCGAGCAAGGACATTCCGTCCAAGCTTAAGCAAGACCCGTATCGCTTCCTGATCGTCGCCAACAAGTTCGTCACCGGCTTTGACGAGCCGCTGCTGCACACGATGTACGTGGACAAACCACTGGGTGGCGTGATGGCGGTTCAAACGCTGTCTCGACTAAACCGAGCTCACCCGCAAAAGCGCGATACCTTCGTGCTGGACTTTGCCGACAACGCCGAGGCCGTGAAAGCCGCATTTCAGGACTATTACCGCGCGACGGTGCAGGTCGGCGAAACCGACCCCAACAAGCTGCACGACTTGAAGAACGACCTCGATGCCAAACAGGTGTACAGCTGGCAACAGGTTGAAGATTTGGTTGCGCTCTATGTCACCGGCGCAGACCGCGACAAGCTCGACCCCATTCTCGATACCTGTGTGGCCGAGTACATCGACAACCTGGACGAAGATGGTCAAGTCGAGTTCAAGGGCAAGGCCAAGGCTTTCGTGCGCAGCTACGGCTTTCTTGCTGCGATCCTGACCTACGGCCACCCGGCTTGGGAAAAGCTGTCGATCTTCCTGAACTTCCTGATCCCGAAGCTACCGGCCCCGAAGGAGGAAGACCTCTCCAAGGGCGTGCTGGAAGCCATCGACATGGACAGCTATCGGGTAGAAGCGCAGGCGTCACTGAAGATGTCGATGGACGATGCCGACGCCTTCATCGAACCGCCCCCGCCCGGCGGCGGCGGCGGTGGCGGTACGCCGGAAATCGACAAGTTGTCGAACATCATCAGAGCCTTCAACGACATGTTCGGCAACATCGAATGGAAGGACGGCGACAAGATCCGCAAGGTCATCACCGAGGAGATTCCGGCCCGTGTGGCGCAGGACAAGGCCTACCAAAACGCGCAGGCCAACTCCGACAAGCAGAACGCCAAGCTGGAGCACGACAAGGCGCTCAATCGCGTGGTACTGGAGCTGATCTCCGACCACACGGAGCTGTTCAAGCAGTTCAGTGACAACCCGAGTTTCAAACGCTGGCTGACGGATATGGTCTTCGACTCGACCTACCACCCGGGCTCGGTGACGCCGAAGGCACCGCCACAGACGGGAGCGTCGGCGTGAGCGATACCAGTGCACAAAGGGGGTGCCTATGGCATTGAATCTAGCGAAAGCTGTTCTGGATTGCTTGAAAGCACGACCCGAGGAAAAGCTGACGGCTCGACAGATCGCTGAGTGGATATTTGGTACCTATCCCATGGAGTGCCAGGAGAAGAAATCCAACAGTCAAGGCGGGTACATCAAAACCGACGGCGACTTGGTGCAGCAGCTGGTCGCGGAAATTGGCTCACGGCGTCCCAGCTTGCAAAAAAGGCATCCGGAGTTGAAGACTACCGAGGGTAGGCCGCGCAAGTACTACTACACGGAAAAATCAGACGTCGCAGAAGTTGCTGCGGCTGAGAGTACGGCCACTAGCACCACCGTAAGCACCGATGGCAAGACACTGGGTGAACACGCGATGTACCCGCTGCTCGCGCTGTATCTGTGGGAAGAGTTCGGGGTCTACTCGAAGCGCATTGACGAGAAGCGCTCATCGAACAAGCGAGGGCCGAACGGCAACCGTTGGCTGTACCCGGACGTGGTCGGGATGGAGGACTTGGGCGCTGAGTGGCACCAGGAGGTGCGGGACTGCGTGAATCAGTATTCCGACAAGCGCACCAAGCTTTGGTCGTTCGAGGCCAAGTTGCTGATCAACCGATCGAACGTGCGTGAATGCTTTTTCCAGGCGGTTTCAAACTCGTCATGGGCCAATTTTGGATATCTGGTCGCTGCGGAGATCGAGGGCCAGGACACGCTCAAGGAGCTGCGAATGCTGTTCGCCGCCCACGGCATCGGCCTGATCAAACTGGATGCCGACAACCCGGCAGAGAGCCAGGTCTTGATTCCAGCTCGTGAACGGGACGAGATTGATTGGGACATGGCCAACCGGCTGGCAACCGAAAACCGGGATTTTCTGGACTACGTGAAACTGGTGAAGCAGTTCTACCAAACCGGCGAAGCGAGGCTGGCTGATTGGGATGTTCCCGAGACGACGGACTGAAGAAGGCTACTCGAGGTGGCCGATGACATCGAGGCGCTGCTCGCCCCGCTGAAACGCCCCAAACCATTCGTTGCGTGAGTCGGCGCGTGCTCGGCTCACGAGCAGCGCAAAGCCCTCACAGTTTCGTTCCTTGGCGGTAGCGAAATCAGACGTATCGAACTTAGCCTCACGGACAAGCGTCGTCGCGGCCGTTTTCATGGCGTACTCAAACAAATCCAGCAGGCTTGCCTGCAAGGTTTCGTCGATGCTGCGGCAGGACACGTCGTCGATGACTGCCTTTTTGAATTGATTGCTCATTGCTTGTGCTCCGAATTGGCGTGGATGACATGAACGCGCTGTTCAGCGGTAAAGCCAAGCTCTTCCGCGCGGTTCTGGATCAGGCGTTGCGAAGCAGCCAAGCGGCCTCAGCCTCCCGCCGTGTGACGAGTCCCGGCAGCACTTTCCCGCCGCCATAAACCCATCGGCGCAGCTCCTGCCTGGCCGCAACCCAGTCACGCTGATTGACTCGCCGCCGTAGCGTCGACGTCTGCAGACGCCCTGCGCCAAGGTTGAAGGTGAAGTCCACGATGGCCGAAAGTCGCCCTTCGGTTTCGGCGGCGAGCACCGGGCAGTAACGCAGCGTCGCGGCGAGCGCCGTCTGCAGGTCGCGCGCCAGATAGATCTCGGCCTCGGTCTCGGTGATCGGCAGGTGCTTCGGATCACAGAGGTGGCCATAGCCAATCGTCCAGTACCCTGCAGGACAGATGTACGGGTGTGCGCGTCCAGGATCGGCCTTCGGCACGCGGTGGAACCCCTCGAATCGCTTGGCCAGCTCGATGGCCGTTTTCGGCACTTCGCTCACGAACGCACCCGGTCGAACACGCGCCCGAGGAACCAGAAATTCAGTACCCCGGCCCACAGCGCCTGATCGGCTTCCGTCCAGGCGTGCAGGATGGCCGTGCCCCAGCCAGCTCCAGCGGTCACGGCAGCCACAAATGCCGCCGTCTTGGCCGCGCAGTACAGGGCCATGAACCAGTAGGTGATCACCGGACGCACGCTGGTTGAGAGCGCGTCGGCCCAGCGCACACCGGACTTCTCACCTTGGGTGCGGACGGCGTCGCGCAGCGTATCAATGGCTCCGACGTTCCACGCCGCATCAGCGCTTGCGCCGATTTCGGCCATCCGCTGCGCGCCGCGCAGCTTCTCGAACTCCAGCGCCTTGTCCTGCATCGCCAATTCGTGACCACGCTCGCCTTGGCGGTCGAGCCACTTAAGCAGTTCGGGCGCGAGACGGAAGGCCCCTCCAAGGAGGCCACCCAGCAAGGTCTCGATCATTGGCCACCTCCGAACACCTTGAGCTTGATGATTGCGCCTGCGACCAGCGCCAGCAGGAAGCCGGTGGTGATCACCTTGACCACCGTCTGCCACGCGGTGTACTTGGCCGTGTTGAAGGCCTCCAGCAGGCCCCGCAGCTCTCGGATGTCGCTGGCCGCGTCTTCGCCATCGAGGCCCACGTCAGCCAGCGCGTGGCGAGCGCCGCGTTCGGCGACGCGCTCCAGCAGTTCTTCGAATTCGTCCTTGGGCATGGTCACCATGCCCCCTGTCACAGTCGGTGCGTTCATTTGCGTGCTCCAGAAATGCGAAACCCGCCCGATGCGCGAGCATCAGGGCGGGTCTCAGGGTTGAACTAGTTGGGTTTCAGATTTCGATGATTTCCAGCGTCAGGCTGCGGGCGATGCCTTCGATGGCGTCGTCTCGGACGAACACCTTCTGGCCATCGTCCGAACCGTCGTCGCAGAAGCGCCAAAACAGAGAGAAGTTGGCCTTGGCTTCCTGCCCGACCAGCGCGTTCATACAACCCCCTATCAACAGGAGAAGTTGTGATGAACGAGAAACAAGCATCCGTCGCCGCGCGGATCGCAGAGCTGTCGAGCCTGCCCATCGCCGAGCTGTGGCCAGTGTGGGATCGGTACTTCAGCAGCCGCCCCATCAACCCCAACCGCGTCTTCATCGAGTCGCGCATCGCCTACAAGATGCAGGAGGAGGTCTTTGGCGGTCTGGCGCACAACACGCGCCAGCGCCTGCAGGCCATCGGTGCCAAGCATTCCAAGATCAAGCTGCGGGCTCGCCCGCGCGACACCAACTTCGCGCCCGGCACCGTGCTGCTGCGCGAATGGGGCGACCGCGAGCACAAGGTGGCGGTCACCGCCGAAGGTCTGTTCGAGTACGAGGGCAGCACCTTCAAGAGCCTGACAGCCGTGGCCCGGCAGATCACCGGCACGCACTGGTCGGGGCCACTGTTCTTCGGCCTGACCGGCAAGGCAGGTGCGCAATGAGCGACGCCACCCAAATCGCCTCTCCCAAGGCGCGCAAACGCTGCGCGGTCTACTGCCGGGTGTCCTCGGACGAACGCCTTGACCAGGAGTTCAACTCCATCGACGCGCAGAAGGAGGCTGGCCACGCCTACGTCGCCAGCCAGCGCGCAGAAGGATGGATTCCGGTGGCCGACGACTACGACGACCCCGGCTTCTCCGGCGGCAACACGGATCGTCCCGGGCTGAAACGCCTGATGGCCGACATCGAGCGCGGCCAGATCGACATCGTGGTGGTCTACAAGATTGACCGCCTGACGCGCAGCCTTGCCGACTTCTCCAAGATGGTCGAGGTGTTTGAGCGCCACGGCGTGTCGTTCGTGTCAGTCACGCAGCAGTTCAACACCACCACCTCGATGGGGCGGTTGATGCTCAACGTGCTGCTGTCCTTCGCCCAATTCGAGCGCGAGGTCACCGGCGAGCGCATCCGCGACAAGATCGCCGCCAGCAAGCGCAAAGGCATGTGGATGGGTGGCGTGCCGCCGCTCGGCTTCGACGTCGAGAACCGTCTGCTGGTCATCAACGACGCGGAGGCGGCGGTGGTGCGGCGCATCTTTGAGGAGATGCTGACCATCGGCTCGCCCACCCAGATTGCCGCCAACCTGACGCTGGATGGCATCACGACCAAGGCGTGGACGACACAGGACGGCCAGACGCGGGCGGGCACACGCATCGACAAGAAGTACCTGCACAAGCTGCTGCGCAACCGCATCTACCTCGGGGAGTTGTCGCACAAGGGCAGTTGGTACCCGGGCGTGCATCAAGCCATCATCGATCCCGGGCTGTGGGGCCGAGTTCACGAGGTGCTGGCCAAGGACGGTCACACCCGGTCGGTGGAAACCAAGATCAGGTCGCGCACCGACGCCTTGCTGCGCGGCCTGCTGTACGCACCCTCAGGCGAGCGGATGTACCCGACCTACTCGCGCAAGAACGGGCGCAAGTACCACTACTACCTGTCCAAGTCGGAAGCGCGGTTCGGCGCGCCGGGCAAGGGCTACGAGCGCCTGCCCGCGCCGGAGATCGAGGGGGCGGTGGTGGCCCAGATCCGAACGGTGCTGACCAGTCCGGAGACCGTGGCGTCGGTGGTGCGCCACATCCAACGCAACGGGGCCCAGATCGACGAGGCCACCACCGTGATGGCGATGGGACGGCTCAACAACGTGTGGGATCAACTGTTCCCGGTCGAGCGCCACCGCATCGCCAATCTGATGATCGAGCGCATCGACCTCGTCCACGCGGGCGAGGTGCAGGGGATCAAGGTGAAGTGGCGTGAGGTGGGTTGGAATGCGCTTATCGCGGAGTTCGCCCCGGACAGCATCGGTGCCGAGCTGCTGGAGGTCGAAGCCTGATGGACGAGTCGATGGAAACCTTTGTGCCCCTGACGTTCCGACGCCGAGGCGTCCAGCGCGTGGCCACCGACGAGCGCAGCGTCCACGACGTGACCCTGCTCGACGGTGTCGCACGCGCCTTCTACTGGCAGCACCTACTGGACACCGGCGCGATGCAGAGCGGGTCGGCCATCGCCCGCGCCGAGAAGCTGCACCACTCGGTGGTCAACGAACTGCTGCGCCTGACCCTGCTGGCCCCAGACATCATCGAGCAGTTCATGGCGGGCAAGCAGCCACGGCGGCTGACGCTGATGTGGTTTCAGCGAAACCGCCTGATGGTCGACTGGCACGCCCAGCGCCAGCTCATGGCCACCTTCGAGGAGGACGTATGAGCAAGAAGCATCGTGGCCACGCCAAGGGCGACCCAGTGACGTATCAGACGCCGCTGCCTGCTGGCGGCGTGCAGATGGAAACCTTCCTGCCCTGGACGCTGGTGCGCCGGGGTTTGAAGAAGCAGGTCATCACGCCGCTGGACGCACCGCAGGAGTTCCTGGACGAGGCCCGCCGCGAACGACTGGTTCGTGAGATGGCGCAGGACACCCCCTTGATGCGGGCGCTCGGCCTCGCGCACCACTGGCAGCGCCTGCTGGACGAAGGACGGTTCAGTTCGATGACCGAGATCGCGGCGGCCGAGGGCATCGACCTCGGCCAAGCGAGCAAGATGAGCCGACTGGCACAACTGGCCCCCGACCTGATCGACGCCATTGCTTTGGGACGCCTCGAGGTGGGTGTCAGCCAGTTGCTGCGCGGCAAGTTGTCGGCGTCCTGGCTGGCGCAACGTGAGGCGCTGGTGGCAGGCTCGCGCTGACATCCGTGCCGACCGACCCGCCGCCGCAAGGCGGTTTTTTTGTGTCTTTCGCTGTCTCGGTCGCGCCCGCCAGAGCAAGCGAAGAAGCAAACCGACGGCCCGCAAACCCGCGTCAATCCACGACTTCGGGCCTTGAATGCTCAAGAGGGCAACAGAGAACAGAGAGAGAAAAACGGCGGAATGCGCGCCTGGAACGGCGACTTCCGGAGGGCTGTGCTCAAGAGGCAAGAGGTGGAAACCGCGCCAACACAGGGGGAACAGGCAAAAAAAATCCCAACCGGATAAGGGTTGGGATTTCACATTATGGTGGAGGTGGCGGGAGTCGAACCCGCGTCCGAAGGCGTTTAATCCCCGGATCTACATGCTTAGCTCACCGTTGGATCTCGTTTGTCGACAGCACGGCGTGCTAAGCGCGCCGACAAACCAGCCTGTTAGTTCTAGTCGTAGACTGAGAGGCGACAGTCATTGACGATCCCGTGATAGTGACCCTACATCCACGAGCACGAGCACAAGTGGGTTCGGGGCTTACGCCTTAAGCGGCGAGAGCGTAGTTGTCGTCGTTGGCAACTATAAGTTTGCTGCTGGATTAACGAGGAAAGCTGCCCCCTCGGCATGCACCAAGCAATCGCACTACCCCCGTCGAAGCCAGAACACCCCCGAGGAGAAAGCTATGAAAGCCTGCAACAGTATATGGGGTCGGTAGCGCGATAGCCAATGGGCATTTGTCGCGCTACCCGCCGCCATCAGCCCAGCTTGTTGTGTGCGCGCATCACGCGCTGCTTGTCGCGGCTCCACTCGCGCTCTTTTTCTGCATCGCGCTTGTCGTGGTCCTGCTTGCCGCGGGCCAGGCCGATTTCGACTTTGACCTTGTTGTTCTTCCAGTACATGGCCGTGGGCACGAGGGTGTAGCCCTTGCGCTCGACGGCGCCTACCAGGCGGTCGATCTCTTCGCGGTGCAGCAGCAGCTTGCGCGTGCGGCGGTCTTCGGCGATCACGTGCGTGGACGCGCTGATCAGCGGCGGGATGGATGCGCCGACGAGGAAGATTTCCCCGTGAAGCACGATGGCGTAGCAGCCGTCGCCGAAGTTGATGCGTCCTGCGCGCAGGGCCTTCAGTTCCCAGCCCTGGAGGGCGATTCCGGCCTCGTAGCGCTGGTCGATGTGATATTCGTGGCGTGCGCGTTTGTTCAGCGCGATGGTGCCGCCGCCGTCCTTTTCTGTGTCCTTTGCTTTAGCTTTTGCCATGTCCGTTAAAATCGGGGGATCAAGTCCTTGATACAAGGCCGGTCAGTCCATTGGCCGGATGATTGACGCTAAATGACGAGGTAGGCCGTGATCGAAATTCGCCGCAGCGCACTGGTGCCGTACACGCCGGCGCAGATGTTCGACCTGGTCAACGATGTGGAAGCATACCCAAAGCGCTTTCCCTGGTGTGACGCCGCTCATGTGATCGAGCAGAACGACGACGTGCTGGTGGCCCGGCTGGACCTGAAATTTGCCGGTTTGCGCCAGAGCTTCACCACCCGTAACACCCCGCGGCGGCCCGAGAAGCTGACCATGAAGTTTGTGGAAGGTCCGTTCAAGAGCCTGGACGGGGTCTTCGGTTTTCAGGCCCTGGGCGACACGGGGTGCAAAGTGTCGCTGGCGCTGGACTTTGAATATTCGGGCCTCGGCGGCTCGGTGCTGAAGCTGGGCTTTCAGGCGCTGGCCAACCGCATGGTCGACGATTTCTGCGATGAGGCCCGCCGCACCTATGGCTGACACGCTCACTATTGAAGTGATCTATGCCGGCCCGGAAGGGCAGGTGGTCATCCCGCTGACCGTGCCGGCCGGCACCACGGTGGGTGAGGCGGCGGAACTCGCCTGTAAGTCGGGCTTGCCTGCGGGTGTGTCAGCGCAGCCTGACCGGCTGGGCGTGTTTTCCCGGCGAGTGGACGCGGCGCGCCCGGTGGAGCAGGGGGATCGGGTCGAAATCTACCGTCCGCTGACGATCGACCCGATGGATGCGAGAAGGCGCCGCGCGAAAGGCGGCGCCTGATCGTCACTTGTTGCTGGAGTCGTCCGACGACTTGCCCTGGCCAAAACCGCCGGAGTCCTTGTCGTCGTCCTTGGTCTTGGACTTGTCGCCCTGGGTCTCGTCCACCGGGTAGTTCGCATTGAACTTCTTGG
Organism: Luteibacter sp. Sphag1AF; assembly: GCF_014192715.1. Classification (GTDB taxonomy): domain Bacteria; phylum Pseudomonadota; class Gammaproteobacteria; order Xanthomonadales; family Rhodanobacteraceae; genus Luteibacter. The sequence goes on along the minus strand of NZ_JACHYH010000009.1, from coordinate 47,280 downwards.
CGTCCTTCAGCTGCTGGGTAGCGTCGCCGGCGAAGAAGTCGCCCTCGGTGCGCACCAGTGTGTCGTTATTGAAGGTGAGGGTCAGGGTGCGCCGGGTCAGCGGGCCGCCACGACGGGAGAACGTGGACACGTAGTCCCAGCGGTTCTGGTCGAACGGAGTGCTGACGGAGGGCGATCCAAGCAGGACAAGGACCTGGCGCTTGGTCATGCCAGGCTGGAGCTGGTCGACGTCTTTCTTGTCGAGCAGGTTGCCCTGCTGCACGTCAGGGGTATAGACGAGGCCACAGCCCGCGATGGCAATTGCCATCATGGCCAAACCCAGCGTGCGGATGAACTTTTGCATGCGTAGTTACGTCCGGATCGTGAAGCTGTCGATGATACACTAAGCGCCTTACGGCACTGCGAGGGGTTCTTATGGATCAGGAAACGAAAGAGCTCCGCAAGGCGGGCCTGAAAGTCACGCACCCGCGCATGCGGATCCTGCAGATCTTCGAGGAGGCCGACGAAAGGCACCTGACCGCCGAAGATATCTACAAGCGTCTGCTTGCCAACCAGGAAGACATCGGGCTGGCCACGGTTTACCGCGTCCTGACCCAGTTCGAAGCTGCCGGCATCGTGATGAAGCACAACTTCGAGGGCGGGCAGGCCGTTTATGAACTGGACCGTGGCAAGCACCATGACCACATGATCGATGTGGACAGCGGAAAAGTGATCGAGTTCATCAGCGAGGAGATCGAGCGTCTCCAGCACCAGATCGCCGACCGTCACGGGTATGTCATCGAAGACCACAGCCTGGTGCTGTACGTCCGCCCCAAAAAGCGCAAGTAACCGCCAGTCCGGCCCGTGGGCGCCCAGCGCCTGCCGCGTGTTTCGTGCAAGAAATGATGGGTCCCTGGGTGAAGAATCCGGGGCAGGGGGCGTTTTCTTGAATTTCCGATGCCCCAAATAAAAACGCCGCTGATGGACTCCTGTCCACCAGCGGCTGATCCGGCTTTCCTTAAGGATCGGAGATCGCGAATTGCTCGCGGAATCTCCGGTACACCTCAGTACACCGGCGAGGCTGACATCCTGTCACCTCATCAGGTCAGTCGTCCCCACGACCGACCTGGGCTCGCCGTCTCTCGACGGCGGCTCCCCCACATCGATGAAAGAATCGTAACGAAGCGTTCACGATCCCGGTATCGGAAAATTTCCTATGACCGCAAGTTCACGTTTGTGAGGTAGGGCTCGCCCAGTGCAGCGCTGCGCAATAAAACGCGAAGGTGAAGGCCTTGCGTTGCGGGGCGGACGCGGAAGATGCCGCCCAGCGCGGTAATACGGTCGCTCATGCCTTGCAGGCCGCGTCCGCCACCGTCGTGGCGGACGGGCGCGGGGTTGGGCGGAAGGCCGACGCCGTTGTCCCGAATGTCCAGAATGGCGACCGGAATGTCCCCACGCAGCCCGATACGCAAGCGCAACCGGAACTCGCTGCCACCGGAGTGGCGCACGGCATTGGTCGCGCTCTCCTGCACCACGCGGTAAATGGCGGTAAGCGTGTCGTCATCGAGCAGGCGCGGGTCGCCTACCAGATCGGTGTGATAGTGGATGCCGGCCGCCGCCAGCATGTCGCGCAGGGGGCCTTCTTCCAGCGCGCGAAGCAGGCCGAATTCATCCAGCACTGAAGGCCGCAGGCTGTCCAGCATGCGATGCAGGGCGCGGCGCATGTGGGCCAGGATGCCGTTGATCGACGTGCCGATGTCTTCCAGCCCGGCCTGACCCAGGCGGCCCTGTGCCAGCTTGATATGGGTCTGGATGGCGGTGAGGTTCTGGCCCAGTTCGTCGTGAAGCTCCGCTGCCATGTGCCGGCGCTGGCTTTCTTCGGCCTGAAGATTGCCTCGGGCGGCGTCACGCAACTGACGGGCCAGTTGATCCAGGCGCTGGTTGACGGCGGCAAGGTGCACGTTCTGCTGGGCCACCCGCTCGCTGCTGCGACGCAGGGCATCGGTGGCCGCCCCCAGCATCAGGGTGCCGGTGCCGGCCACGGCCAGAAAGAGGTGGGCGGCGGCGGTGGGTGAGCCTCGCCCCACCATGTCGTCCGTGACGTTCAGGCCCACGCTGGTGATCAGCATGGCCAGACCCGCACCTCGCCAGCCGTGACGGAAGGCGAAGAACAGCACCGGGGCCAGCGACAGCACGCGGGCGAACTGCGGCTGCGGCGAGTACTCAGACAGCGTCACCAGAATGGCCAGCGACGGCAGCATGACCAGAAGACCATCCAGCAACAGCTCGGCCAGGGCGGTTTGCGAGGGGCGTTCGCGGGCGATCAGCACCAGCACGGGCACGACCAGCAGCACGCCGAGGTAATTGCCCAGGAGGTCGCTGCCGAAGGTGCTGCCAAGCATTTCCACCGGAGCCGCAGGATGCAGCGACGCCATCATGGCGGCGTTGCCTGCGGTGGCGACCGTCGCGGTGACCATGGCCGACAGCAGCAGGCGGGCTACGTCTTCAGGCGTGCCCAGGCTGGCGTGGAGGTGCGCGCGGCGAAGCAGCCAGATGCAGATGGCTGCCATCAGGGGTTCGGGTACGTCGCCCAGAAGGAATCCCGCGCCGCCGATAGGCATGCCGCTACGCCATTCGCAGACGGCACTGCCGGCGATTTCCGCGCCCAGAATCCAGCCCCAGTCGCGCGTGCGCATGAGCAGCAGCGCGCCGAAGCGCAGGCCAAACGGAAGCACCCAGTAGGGTTGCTCGGTAGGCCAGAGGACTACCCAGAGGGCGAAATAGCCAAGGCCAAGCAGTGGGCCGGCGTAACGGTGAAGGACGTGAGGGCGCATGACGGAATGTTACATGGCGACTGTTCCTTTCCGATGCCCGGGAAACCCCATCCCCATGCGTACGGTTCGCCTGCTACAGTCGGCCCATGCTGAGAATCGTACTCGTGGATGATCACGCCATCGTGCGTGAAGGTTTCAAGCGGCTCATTGAGATGGAGCCGGACCTCGACGTCGTTGCGGAGTGCCGCAATGCCGACGAGGCCGTTGAAGCCGTAACGCAGCAACGACCGGACCTTGTCGCGGTCGACTTGTCGTTGCCTGATGGCAGCGGCCTGCCATTGATCGAGCATCTGGCCAGCATCGCTCCGGACATGCGCATCGTGGTGCTGAGCATGCACGACGGTGAACCCTACGTTTCCGAGGCACTTCGGCGTGGGGCAAGCGGATATGTCACCAAGGGCGTGGCGCCTGAAGAGCTGGTGGAAGCCCTGCGCTCGGTGATGGGCGGCGAGCAGTATTTGAGTTCTGACTTGCGCCAGCGCCGGTCAGAGCGGCCCAGCATTGACCTGGACCCGGTCAATCGGCTTACCGCGCGTGAGCGAGAGGTTTTTCTGTTGCTGGCGGCAGGGCGCGCTCCGAAGCAGGTGGCAGCGGAGCTCGGCATCGGGCAGAAGACGATTTATATCCATCGCGCGGCGGTGATGAACAAGCTGGGCGCTGGCTCGGAACTGGACCTGTACCGCATGGCGTCAGAGCGCGGACTGATCCGGGCCTGACCAGTGGCGCTTCTGCGGGAGCTTCCGGTGGAAGCACCGTGGTGACGGTTGTTGCCAGCTCCCCATCGTGAGCGAGCCCGGTTCCTCAGGCTCGCTCACGGACTGCCCGGGCTGAGTCAGCTCTGCGCGCTGTCCAGCATCTTCTTTGCGTGAGCCCGCGTCTCGCGGGTGATTTCCACGCCGCCCAGCATCCGCGACAGTTCGTCTCGCCGGCCGTTGGCGTCCAGCGTCTGGATGCGGGTGTGGGTCGACTCACCGTCGCTCTGCTTGGATACCCGCAAATGCGAGTGGCCCTGTGCCGCGACCTGGGGCAGGTGGGTGACGCACAGCACTTGGCAGCGTTCGCCCAGCGCCCGTAGCTTCTGGCCCACAACTTCGGCCACCGCGCCACCGATGCCTGTGTCGACTTCGTCGAAAATCATGCAGCCGATCTGGTCGTTGCCGAGGGTGGCGACTTCGATGGCCAGGCTGATGCGGGCCAGTTCGCCGCCCGAAGCGACCTTGCGCAGCGGACGCGGGGACTGGCCCGGATTGGCGCTGACCAGCAGTTCGCAGCGTTCCCGCCCTTGCGGGTCCGGATCGGTGCCGTCAGCGGCCTCAAGCTGCACAACCAGGCGGCCGCCCGTCATGCCCAGTTCGCCCATCAATCCGCCAACCGCGTCGCCCAGGCGGGAGGCGGCTTCACTGCGGCTGGCGCTGAGGGCGCTTGCTGCCGCGGTGTAGTCGTTGGCCAGGCGGTCACGCTCGCGACCCAGCCGGTCCAGCGCGTCACCCGCGCCTTCCAGCTCGTTGAGTCGTTCGCGCAGCTCTTCGGCCTTCATGGTCAGTTCGGCGACCGGCACCCGATAACGACGGGCGAGGTCGTGAAGGTGAGTCAGATGAGTGTCCACCTCGGCGAGGCGCTCAGGGTCCAGCTCTACATCCTGTGCGTACCGGCCGAGGCCATCGACGGCTTCACCGACCTGAATCTGGGCGCTGTCCAGAAGCTCAAGCGCAGGGGCGAGCGTGCTGTCCAGTTCTGCAAGGCGCGACAACTCGGCTTGCGCACGCAACAGGGCGCGCCCGATGGAAAACTCGCTTTCACCGTCCAGCAGTTCCACCACGCCATTGGCGCCTTCCGCCAGCCGGCCCGCATTGGCGAGACGGCGATGCTGTGCTTCCAGCTCTTCCAGGGCGGCGGGCGTGAGAGCCCAGCGGTCCAGATCTTCAAGTTCGTGGGTGAGCAGTTCAATCTGACGCTCGCGATCATCCCCGCCGGACAGCGTGCGGATGCGCGCTGTGGCATCGCGCCACGCGCGGGCCAGGTCACGCACCTGGGCCACGCGCGCATCGTTGCCGGCGTAGGCATCCAGCAGAGCCATCTGATGCTGACGCGACAGCAGGGCCTGATGCTCATGCTGTCCGTGGATTTCCACGATCAGCGAGGCCAGGGCGGACATCTGGGCGAGGCTGGCCGGGCGACCGTTGATCCAGCCTTTGGAGCTGCCCTCCACTCGGATCACACGGCGAAGCCGGCAGGTGTCGCCGTCGTCCAGCTCTTCCTGGCGCAGCCATTCCCCTGCCTCAGGCAGGCCCTTGAGGTCGAATTCCGCGGCAAGCTCGGCGCGGTCGCTGCCGGAACGCACCATGCCCGAGTCGGCGCGTGCGCCAGCCAGGAGCATCAATGCGTCCACAAGCAACGACTTACCTGCACCTGTTTCGCCGCTGACCACGGTAAGCCCGGGACCAAAAGCGATTTCGGCTTCTTCGACAACGGCAAACTGGCGGACGTACAGCGAGGTGAGCATGGGGACCATGAGCGCGACGAGACGCCGGCGATTGTAGCCGCAGCCAGTCGCAGGAATCGCGACAGCACCCGATGGACTTGCAACCTGCCTTGGCAGACCTTATTCATAGCGACATAACAGGACAGCCCATCGGCCCCCAACGCGCATGAATCCGTTTCAAGGTCACGACATTGACGCTCGCGCGCGGCGACTTCTGCGAACGCTGATCGCCCAGTACCTGTCCGACGGTGAGCCCGTAGGTTCGCGCACCCTTGCCCGTTCGTCGGGCCTTGAGGTCAGCCCGGCCACCATCCGCAACATCATGGCGGACCTGGAGGATGCGGGCCTTGTGGCTTCGCCGCACACCTCGGCGGGGCGCATTCCCACGCCGCGCGGCCTGCGCCTGTTCGTGGACAGCCTGCTGGAGCTGAAACCGCTGGCCCGCGAGGACATGGCATTTCTTCAGCGCGAATTGCCGCCTCACCAGACGACGACCCGAGATTTGCTCGGCAACGTGTCCAACCTGTTGTCGGCGATGACGCGCTTCGCTGGCGTGGTGTCCGTGCCTCGTCAGGCGGATTTTCCGCTGCGACATATTGATTTTGTCAGTTTGCCCGATGCCCGCGTGCTCGTGATTCTGGTGTTTTCCGACAACCAGGTTCAGAACCGCGTAGTCCAGCTGGCCAAGCCACTGGAATCGGGCGAGCTGGAACAGGCTGCCAATTATCTCAACAGCCAGTTTGTGGGGTTCCGCCTCGCGGATATCCGCACCCATCTGATGAGCGAGCTCCGCGAAGCCGGCAGCGAGCTCAATCGTCTTCTGTCCAGCGCCGTGGAGCTGGCCGCTGCGTCGTTCGCGCCCGATGGGGAGGGCGATGACGTCCTGGTCAGCGGTCAGACGAACCTGATGGGCTATTCAGAGCTGGCCGACATCGAGCGCCTGCGCGACCTTTTTGATGCTTTCCAGCAAAAACGCGATCTTCTCCAGCTGATGGAGATGTGCGTCAAGGCACCTGGTGTACGCCTGTTTATTGGCGAGGAATCGGGTTTTTCTGCCCTGGATGGCTGCAGCATCGTCACCGCGCCGTACGGCGCCGGCGGCCGCATGCTCGGCGCGATCGGAGTTATTGGACCGACGCGTATGGCATATGAGCGGGTCATCCCCGTGGTACAAGCCACGGCCGGACTGCTCAGCGACGCCTTGAATCGCGCGGCAGCGACCTCATAACCCGCCTCGGGAGGCGGATTTTCCGCGAATGTGTGGCCCGGTCGTCGATCGGGCCCTGTAGCTGACATTTGGAGTCAACATGAGCAACAACGATAACCACGTGCCCGATCCGGCGCAGGACGACACCGTGGCCACCGACGACGTATCTGCCGAGCTTGATTCGCTGAATGCGAAGCTCGCAAAGGCCGAAGCCGAGCTGGCCCAGATGCGTGAAAGCGTTTTGCGTGAGCATGCGGAAATCGAGAATCAGCGTCGCCGCCTTCAGCGCGACCTCGATCAGGCCCGCCGCTTCGCCAATGAGAAGCTTCTCGGCGAGCTGCTGCCGGTTTACGACGCGCTCTACAGTGGCCTGGCGGTCGAAAACAGCGATCTTGAAAAAATGCGCCACGGCATCGAGCTGACTCTTCAGTCGCTGGACAAGGTCGCCGACAATCACGGCCTGAAAGTGATCAATCCGATCCACGAGGCGTTCAACCCGGAGCACCACCAGGCGATCCAGGCCATTGATTCCAACGAACACCCGCCTGGTACCGTGGTAAGCGTGCTTCAGAAGGGCTTCGTTCTGAACGATCGCCTGCTGCGCCCGGCCCTGGTCGTGGTGGCGCGGGACGCCGACTGAACGAACCCCGGCGCGCGTGTCGAATGCGGCGCCAAAACGCACCAAAAAGCATTGAATCCAAGGGGCTGAGCCCCACCTAGCAATCAGTCGCGGCCGCGGGGGTCGCTTAAAAATTTTTCGGAGCAACGTCACATGGGCAAAATCATCGGTATCGATCTGGGCACGACCAACTCCTGCGTCGCAGTGATGGAAGGTACGACCGCCCGCGTCATCGAAAATGCGGAAGGTGATCGCACCACGCCGTCCATCATCGCCTACACCAAGGATGGGGAAGTCCTGGTTGGCGCACCGGCCAAGCGCCAGGGCGTGACCAACGCCAAGAACACCCTCTACGCAGTGAAGCGCCTCATCGGCCGCAAGTTCACTGACGCAGAAGTGCAGAAAGACATCAGCATTGTTCCTTACAAGATCGTGGCGCACGACAACGGCGACGCGTGGGTTGAAACCTCCGACGGCAAGAAGATGGCGCCGGCAGAAATTTCGGCCAAGGTTCTGATGAAGATGAAGACGACGGCCGAAGCCTACCTGGGCGAGACGGTCACCGAGGCCGTGGTCACGGTGCCGGCGTACTTCAACGACAGCCAGCGCCAGGCCACCAAGGACGCCGGCAAGATCGCGGGCCTGGACGTCAAGCGCATCATCAACGAGCCGACCGCTGCTGCGCTGGCTTACGGCATCGACAAGAAGGGCGGTGATCGCAAGATCGCGGTCTACGATCTGGGCGGCGGCACGTTCGACGTTTCCATCATCGAAATCGCTGAAGTCGATGGCGAGAAGCAGTTCGAAGTGCTGGCCACCAACGGCAACACGTTCCTGGGTGGCGAAGATTTCGACGCCCGCGTCATCGACTATCTGGTGGAAGAGTTCAAGAAGGAGCAGGGCATTGACCTGCGCAAGGACGCCCTTGCCCTTCAGCGCCTGAAGGACGCCGCCGAGCGCGCGAAGATCGAGCTGTCCTCCACGCACCAGACTGACGTGAACCTGCCGTACGTGACCGCTGATGCCAGCGGCCCGAAGCACATGAACATCAAGCTGACCCGCGCCAAGCTGGAGTCGCTGGTGGAAGACCTGGTCAAGGGCACCATTGATCCGTGCCGCACGGCGCTGAACGACGCCGGCCTGCGCGTGTCGGATATCGACGAAGTGCTGCTGGTGGGTGGACAGACCCGCATGCCCAAGGTGCAGGAGTCGGTGAAAGACTTCTTCGGCAAGGAGCCGCGCAAGGACGTGAACCCGGACGAAGCTGTCGCCGTGGGCGCAGCCATTCAGGGCGGCGTGCTGGGCGGTACCGTCAAGGACGTGCTGCTGCTGGACGTGACCCCGCTGTCGCTGGGTATCGAGACGATGGGTGGCGTGTTCACCAAGCTGATCGAGAAGAACACCACCGTGCCGACCAAGGCATCGCAGGTCTTCTCCACCGCTGATGACAACCAGACCGCCGTCACCGTGCACGTGCTGCAGGGTGAGCGCGACCAGGCCAAGTTCAACAAGACGCTGGGCAAGTTCGACCTCAGCGGCATTGAAGCTGCGCCGCGCGGCATGCCGCAGATTGAAGTGGCATTCGACATTGATGCCAATGGCATCATCCACGTGTCGGCCAAGGACAAGAAGACCGGCAAGGAGCAGAAGGTCGAAATCAAGTCCGGCTCGGGCCTGACCGACGAGGAAGTGGCACGCATGGTGGCGGATGCCGAAGCGCACCGCGAAGAAGACAAGAAGTTCCAGGAGCTTGTCACCACGCGTAACAAGGCCGACCAGATGATCCACGGCACCCGCAGCCAGCTCAAGGAGCACGGTGGCAAGATTCCGGCTGATCAGCTGGCTGCCATCGACGCGGCGGTGTCTGATCTTGAGAAGGCCAAGGACGGCGACGACAAGTCGGTCATTGAAGCCAAGATCGCCAAGCTGGAAGAAGTTGCCCAGGCACTCAATTCGGCAGCCAGCGCCGGCAGCGCGGACGCCGGTGACGCGGGCCACCAGTCGGCTCCGGGTGGCGGTTCGGCCCAGCCGGACGACGTGGTCGATGCCGAGTTCACGGAAGTCAAAGACGACAAGAAGTAAGTCGTCGGGCGTGAACCGTACGCAATGAGTAGAATCCGCGCGGACTCACATCGGTCCGCGCGGTTTTTTGGAGGCAAGGGATGTCGCATTGCGACTGGTTGATGAAAGTATGAGCAAGCGGGACTACTACGAAATTCTGGGTGTCGAGCGCACGGTGTCTGATGCCGAGCTCAAAAAGTCGTTTCGTCGCATCGCGATGAAATGCCACCCTGACCGCTGCCCGGACGATCCGGCTGCGCAGGAAAAATTCAAGGAAGCCAAGGAGGCCTACGAGATCCTGGCAGACGCGCAGAAGCGCGCAGCCTACGATCAGTACGGCCATGCCGCGTTTGAAGGCGGTGGCTTCGGTCGTGGCGGTGGCGCCGGTTTTGGCGACGTCGGCGACATCTTCGGTGACATTTTTGGCGATATCTTCGGCGGTGGCGGCGGTCGCCAGCGTGCACGTCGCGGCTCTGACCTCCGCTACATGATGGATCTGGATCTCGAAGAAGCCGTGTTTGGCGTCGAGAAGAAGATCGACATTCCCACTCAGGTCAATTGCCAGCATTGCAATGGCACGGGCTCGGAAGACGGCAAGGTCAGCACGTGTACCACCTGTCACGGTCACGGCCGTGTGCGCATGCAGAATGGCATCTTCTCCATCCAGCAGGCGTGCCCCACGTGCCACGGCAGCGGCCAGTCGGTCGACAAGCCGTGCAAGAAATGCCATGGCGAAGGCCGTCTTGAGGAATCGCGTACGCTGTCCGTCCGCATCCCGGCAGGCGTCGATAACGGAGACCGCATTCGTCTTACCGGTCAGGGCGAAGCGGGTCCGGCAGGTTCGCCGGCTGGTGATCTGTACGTGGAAGTGCGCGTGCGAGAGCACGACATCTTCCAGCGTGACGGCAGCGACCTGTATTGCGAGGTTCCCATTCGCTTCGCGCAGGCCGCGCTCGGCACGGACCTCAAAGTGCCTACCCTGGAAGGCGATGTGTCGATCAACGTTCCGCCCGAAACACAGACCGGTCACCAGTTCCGCCTGCGCGGTCGCGGTGTGAAGTCGGTGCGCGGTGGCCGTACGGGCGACCTCATCTGCACCGTGGTTGTGGAAACACCCGTGCGCCTGACCAAGGAGCAGCGCGAGCTTCTCCAGCAGCTGGAAGCCACGTTTGATGGCGCGGAAGCCGGCAAGCACACGCCGCGTTCCACCACGTTCATTGATGGCGTCAAGCAGTTCTGGTCACGCGTGACGTCCTGATTGGCCCATGCAGCAGATAAAAAGGCACCTCCGGGTGCCTTTTTTATGCGGCGCTCCTTTGAAACGTTGTGGGGGGGCGTGCTTGCGTGCGATCCCTGCGAAGCGCAACGCGTGAGGCGGCCGGCAAACCCCCATTTGTAAGCACGCTCACTCCGAGGCCGGGTTCGTGGTTGCGACGAGTGCCTCCTCAAACTGTGAGCCATAGCACGTTTGTATTGTGAGGCAGGAGACGTTTGCCAATCGAGAACGTACACTCGAAAGGTTGAGTTCACGGCAAAGGAAGGGGCATGACCGACTCACTGGCGCAGCTGCGCACGGCTGGCGTTGACCTGGGCGGTCTGATGACCGTGTTGGGACGCCACCTGTATTCCACGCCGTTCGTGGCGCTTCGCGAACTCGTGCAGAACGCGCACGACTCCATCACCCGTCGCCGCATCGAAGACCCGGATTGGGCTGGCGCTTCCCGCATCACCGTCAGTGCGGACCTCAAGGCCAATATCGTGCGGGTCACCGACACCGGCGCAGGCCTCACGGAGGACGAAGTCCATCGTTACCTGGCCACGGTCGGTGTGGGCTATACCCGCCAGCTTCGTCAGGGTGGGCACGATGCGGAAGGCCTGATCGGCATGTTCGGTCTCGGCTTCCTGTCGGCTTTCGTACTGGCCGAGCGGGTGACCGTCACCACCACGTCCTATCAACAGCCGGATCGCGGCTGGCGCTATCAGTCCAGCACGGGCGAGAAGTACACGCTGACCGAAGTCCCCGCGCGCGAAGTTGGCACCGTGGTGGAACTTGAACTACGTGACGCCTATTCCCAGCTGGCAGGCGAAGGCTATCTGTCTCGCGTGCTCATGCGCTATTGCGCATTGCTGCGCGAACCCATCCACATCGGTACGTCGGACGAACCGGTGAACGCCATCGCGCCGCCGTGGCGGCACGTAGAAGGCGCGCCCATCGAACATCCGGTGGCCGCGCGCAAGCGCGACCTGGCTTTCGCGGCCCGCTTCGAAACCGACTTCGAGCCCATCTGCTGCATCCCCGTGGGCGGCGCCGAGAAAAGCGACGTGCGCGGCATGCTCTGGATTCAGGATGGCGGCACTTACGGCCATTCGGACAATCGCAACCTTTCCGTTTTCGTCCGCGGCATGTTGCTTGACGACGATGCACGCGACCTGTTGCCTGCATGGGCCGGCTACATCGGTGGCGTGATCGAGTCCGATGGGCTTACGCCCACCGCCAGCCGCGAAGACCTTCAGCGCGACGACGCGTACCGTCATGCGCAGCGCGCCCTCGCCGAAGCGCTGGTGGAAGGTCTGGCCGCATTGCCGCGTACGCAGCCGGACGCATGGCGCCGTGTGCTGCGCCGTCATAACGAAGCGCTGCTCGGCGCCGCACTGTCCGATGCACGCCTGTTCGACCTGGTTGCCGACGACGTTCGCATTCCCACCTCGCACGGTGACATGAAGGCTTCGGCACTCGCCAGCAACAAGGGTGTGCACGTCAGTCTGGGCGGCGAAGGCGGGTTTGAAGAAATGCTGTTCCGCGCGCTGCGCGTGCCCGTTGCGCGTGGTGATCGCTATGCCGTGCTGCCGTTCCTGCGCGAATGGGTGAAGCGTCACGGTGGCCGGCTCATCGAGATCGGTACGGAGCAGGGCAACCGCCAGCTGTTCTCCGACGCGCCCGTGCCTGCTGATGTGCTCACGTGGTTGCAGGCGGGTCTTGCCGACAACGAAACCGTGGTGCCCGCGCGATTCGCTCCGGCAGAGCTTCCCCTTGTGGTCGTTCCGGATCGTGATGCCGAACTCAAGCGGGTGCTGGAAGACGACGCCGCGGACAAGCGCATCTCGATGTCCGCGCTGCGTCTGGTCCGGGGTTTTACCGCAGGCATCGACGGTTCCGTGCGCGCCCGGCTCTACGTGAACCTGGACAACCCCGCCGTCAAGGCGTTGCTGGACACCCACGCGACCGGTGGCGATACGCGCGCGGCGCTGCGGCTGTTGAAGGCGATGAAGGTGTTGATGGCAGCGGGCACCGAACAGGATGGCTCGCTTGATCTGAATGCGGCGCTTGGCGATGTGGGCCATAGCGTGCTGGCTTTGCTGCGTCCCGCAACGATCGACGCAGACCAATAACGAACGATCAGGAGTTGGAATGGATATCTGGAAGTGGGTCAACGATACGGGTGAAGCGCTGCGCAGGGAGGGGCAACATCGTGTCGCCGACCTGATGGATCTGATTCCCTCGGAATTGCACGAAAATCGCCCGGAACGCGTGGAAGCTCTGCTTCCCGAGGCCATTGCGGCCGCGCGCGCCATGCGCAATCCGTGGCTGGAAGTGTTCTTCCGGCACTGGGGTTTGCAGAACCGCCTGCGCAATCTTTACGAAGGCGAAAAGGCATTGCCCGAGGCTGCTGCGCTGCTTGAATTTGCGCACCGCGACGACACGCGCGAATGCCCGCAGGCCGTTTGCACCACTCAGGATATCGCCATCTGCTACGGCAACGTGGACGGTCGCGGCTGGGTGCCGGAGCGTCTGGAGGTCTGCGCCGAAACGCTCGCCCGCATCGAGCCCAGCCGTCCGTGCTACGACTGCATTTCCCGCGAATATGCGCTGGCGCTGATGGACGATGGTCGTAGCCGCGAGGCCGCCGAATACCTGGAGTCGCAGGCAAAGAACATCCTCGATGACGGCGGTGAGCCGGGCGAGGCATATCGCGAAATCCAGGCGCAGGCCCATGGTTACGCCGGCGACCTGGACAAGGCGCTGGACATGCTGGCTGAGCTGGACGAAGAGGGCGGCGACGAAGGCGACCGTCTTTCGCGTGCCACGCTGCGCGCGCAGCTGCTGGCCCGCGCAGGCCGCCTGGACGAAGCGTGGGAAGCGCTGCCGCCTTTCAGTTCGCAGATCGTGCCGGGCCTTTACGGCAATTGGTCCGAAGCGGTATCGCTCATCGTGCACGGCGATCCGGAACGCAACGACTGGCGCCTCGGTCGCTTGCTCGAAACGATGGTCAACCACATGGACCGCGTGGGCTCGCATCGCAAGGCCATCGAGCAAGCCCTGCTGCATGCGCATCTGGCGGTGGATCGCGGCGCGTTCTGGACGGCGCGTCGTGCGCTGGAAGTGGCGAAGCGTCACCTTCCGCTGCTGCGCGTGGATGGTGGCGCGGCGGCGCGGATCAATGCGCAGGCCGCTGTAGTGGCCGCAGCCGGAAGCGCAGCGCGAACGCTTCCCGTGCCTGCGGAAGCTCTGTGCGAACACATCCAGAATGACGAAAATTCCAGCCCCGAACGTGATATTGATCTGCTGTTGATCGCCGGGCAGGAGCGTCCGGATGACGCCCAGCTGGCCGACCTTACGGCATCGGCGATGGTTGCCTGCGGCGCCACTACCGAAGCGATCAACTTCCTTCAGGATTTCGTGCGCACCCATCTCGATGATGAAGCGCTCCCGCTTGGACGTCTGCTTGACCTGCTGCTGGACGAAGACGATGACTCCGCGGTGGAGCGCTTCGCCGTCCAGATCGAATCGGTCAACCCGGTGTTCGCGCACTGGTCGCGCGCCCGCCTGGCGTTTGCGCGTGAGCGATGGGCTGACGTCGGCACGCACATCACGGCGCTGCTTGAGCTGGCGCCCGATGCAGCTGGCGCGCGTCGTCTCTGGGCCAATGCCGCCATGTCGGCGCACGATTTCGCCACGGCGGTTCGCCTTCGCCGCGAACTGGTGCAGATGTCGGATACGGCGACGGATGACGACTGGGACCTGATGACGGCCGCCAGCGCGGGCGGCGACTGGGATGCCGTGCGCTTCTCGGCGGCGCGCATCGGCATGCAGCTTTCCAGTGAATCGGGCCCGGTGCAGGAAGACTGGGGCTGGATTCGTCTTCGCTACGACGAAGATGGCGAGGTCAACGAGTATTTCGCCCGGCGCACGGGCCCGGTGACGGCGGAAGTGACGGGCATTGCACCCCCGGGGCGTCCGCAGCATGTGCACGATACCGTCGTGTTCGATGCGGCCGCGCTTGAGCCCATGCCCGAAGATGAGGAAGAGCGTCGCCGGTTCCTCGTTCCGTATCGCGTGGTGCACACGACGCATAGCGCCGACTATCGCGCGTGGTTCGTGGACGGTGCGCATCCGGGCGAAGAGCACGCCGATGCGTTTCGCGCTGCGTTGCAGGCGGATCGCTGGGCGATGTGGGTTACCAGTGGCGATGAGTACGTGATTGACGATCCGGCCAAGCCGAATGGCGAGGGCCTTGAAGGCTGGTATTTCTTCCTGGCATCGCCGCCGGGCGTATCGGCCATCGAAGTGGATCGTCGCTTGAAGGAACTGACCGGCCATTGGGAACATCCCATGTGCTGGTATCGCCTCGCTGAGGCAGCGGGCGTCGACACTTCGGTGCACGAGCGCATCGCGGAGAAGTACGGGCTGTAACGCGCCAGGAAAGGTCGCCAGTGGTCGCCGCGCTTGCCGTGGCGCGCCACTGGCGGCACAGTGCAGGGCTTCTGATAGCCCTGCATGTCGAGGTATGTGATGACCCGCGCTTTTCGTCTTGCCATCAGTGGCGCTTCCGGTCGCATGGGTGCGGCGCTGTTGTCGCTCGTTCGTGACGACGCGCGCTTTGAACTCGTGCATGCCACGGTGAGCCCGGGGTCTGCACACGCCGGCAAGCCGGTGTATCGCGACGAGGTGCAGACGTTGCGCTTCGCGACCGATTGGGCAGGCGCGCCGACCATCGACGCCATTATCGACTTCAGTGGTCCGGCCGGCCTTGCTGCTGTACTGGATCATGCTCAGGCGCACGGCATTGCCGTCGTCACCGGCACCACTGGCCTGGATGCCACCATGGAGCAGCGCCTGAAAGATGCCGCGCAGCGCATTGCCGTGCTGCGCGCTGCCAATTTCAGCCTTGGCGTTGCCGTTCTCAGCCGCCTGTTGAAAGAGGCCGCTGCGGCGCTGGATACGTGGGACCTGGACATCGTCGAGGCCCATCACTCGCGCAAGGAAGATGCGCCTTCGGGCACGGCGCTGGCGCTGGGTGAGGCTGCGGCTGCCGCTCGTGGTGCCACGCTGGAGGAACTGGCGGTGTATGCGCGGGAGGGGCGTCCGGGGGCACGCAAGGCCGGCACCATCGGGTTTGCCGTGGTGCGCGGCGGGGACATTGTGGGTGAGCACACCGCGATGCTGATGGGGCAGGGCGAGCGTGTCGAGCTGACGCACCGGGCGACGGATCGCAGCATTTTTGCCCGCGGCGCGCTGGAATCCGCGGCGTGGATTGCGGGTCGGGCATCGGGGGCGTGGACCATCGACGACGTGATTGCCGCGAAGGTCTGAACTCCCGTCGTCTTCCGCAAGCCGGTTCCCACATGAACGTGACATGCTAAACTCCGCCCCGATGTCATTGGGGAGTAGCCATCCTCGTTCCCCCTGAGGAGTTCGCGTCAACAGACTTGGCGGCCTTGTGCCCCATGGCGCGAACGGTAACCGTCACCTTCGGTGGCGGTGTGCCCGGCGAGACCTTTGGCCATCGACACGCTCACCCGGGCCGGGCGAGCCGTGTCGTTGCGCCATCGGTATTTGCTCGCCCGGCTCAGTTGATCCCATGCTGCTGACTGCGTTTTTATTCCTGGTTTCCGCAGGCGCGATCTATTTCGCCTGCGAATACTTCGTAAATGGTGTGGAGTGGTTCGGTCGCAAGTTGAGTCTGGGCGCGACCGCCACCGGTACCGTGCTGGCCGCCTTCGGCACGGCATTGCCAGAAAGCGCGGTGACTTTCGTCGCCGTGATGTTCGGCAAGTCTCCCGAAGCCAAAGACATCGGCGTCGGCGCGGCGCTGGGTGGCCCGCTGGTGCTGGCGACCATCGCCTACGCGGTGGTGGGTTTCGCCTTGTTCCTCAACCGTCGGCGCCTGCATCGTGTGGATGACCGCATCCGCGTCGATCATCGCCGCCTGGCTCGCGATCAGTCCTGGTTCCTTGGCATCTTCATCGTGAAAGTGGGCCTCGGCCTCGTGGCCTTCGCGTGGAAGCCCTGGCTCGGCGTGCTGTTCCTCGCTTCGTACGCCCTGTACGTGTGGCGCGAAATGCGCGATGACGACAGCGCACCGGACGATGAGGAGGACCTGGAGCCGCTTAAATTCCGCCCGAACGTGCTTGATCCCAGCATGAGCTGGGTGGCCACGCAGACCCTGCTGGCATTGGTGGTGATCGCCATTGCGTCGCGCATTTTCGTGGGCCAGCTGGAGGCCATCGGCGAGGCATTCTCGCTGTCGCCGCACCTCGTGGCCCTGGTGCTCAGTCCTGTGGCGACCGAGCTGCCCGAGACCGTGAATGCGCTGATCTGGGTGCGTCAGGGCAAAGAGCGGCTGGCCCTGGCCAACATCTCCGGCGCCATGATGATTCAGGCCACCATTCCCAGCTCACTGGCCCTGTTCGCCACGCCGTGGCTGTTTGATGCGCCGCTGATCGTCGCGGGCGTCATCACCAGCATCGCGGTGGTTGCGCTTTGGGTCATGTTCCGCCGTGGCGCCGTCAACGCCCGCTGGCTGATGCCGATTGGCCTGCTGTACGGCGTGTTTGCCGCCTACGTAGCGTGGCACTTCTCTCGCTGAGGCCACCTGTCGCAGCAAGCTCGCCCCACCTGTGGTGGCGGGCTTGCTCGCGATGACCGGGCGTTAGCGTTTCAGGAAAGTCAGTCCCGATGCGAGGCGCTACGATCCCGCCCCGCGCCAAGCTGCCGATCCCACTTGCCAAAAATCTTCTTGAACACCCGGGAGAACTTGCCGCGCTTGGTCTTGCGCAGCTTTTCCTCTTCGCTGGTGAGCCAGGCGACCTGGATGACCCGGCGCTCGCCCTCATAGGGCAGGTGGCCGTGAAACGAGTTCTCGGTGCGGCGGAAAACGGCAAATTCGCCGAAAAGCGGCTTCAGCTCGGGCGCCACCGTGTCGTCGATGTTGTCGATGCTGCGCAGGAAGCGCAGACAACCGTCGCTGGTATCGGGCCATTGCTGATTCAGGTAAATGAGCGCCGTAGCCACTTTCGACTTGCTATCGGTGTGAATCGTGCCGTGGCGTCGGTTCAGCAACCGGCACAGGGTGATGAGGGTGGGGTACTGGCCCAGATTGTCGATACCCAGCTGTCGGCCGATGGCTGCGGCAAAGGCGGGCGAGCTCATCTGCTCAACCAGGTCGTTCACGGACGGCCCGCAATCGCTGGCGTCGTACGGGAAGAAACCCGCACTGGCGTACTGCGGGAAATCGCGCTCCAGATCGCTGCGCGCCTCGTCCGGGAGCTGCCCATGGGCAATCATGAACGGGAAAGGCTCGAGGTGGACGTCGGTGTCGGAGCGGTCCAGGCGGGCAGGATCGAGCAACATGGGGCGTTATCTTCGGGCCGGTAGGTTAAGGGGATTGTAACCTTGTTATAACGGAACATCCGTGGCCGCCAAAGCGTTTAGAATTCCTGCTGCAATGCAACGGTAACGGTGGACAGAAAGGCGCTGTGCACCTATCATTCTGTCCCGCCCACGATCCTTATCCCCAAGGTCCACGAGCCGCTCTGCGGTGGCTTGCGGACCTTGCTGCACCTGAAAGGCGGCCTTTCCCATGCGTACTCCCGCTCTGCTTGCCCTCGAAGATGGCAGCCTGTTCCACGGCCATGCGGTCGGTGCCCGCGGTGAAACCGTTGGCGAGGTAGTGTTCAACACTGCCATGACGGGCTACCAGGAGATCCTCACGGACCCCTCCTATTCGCGACAGATCGTTACCCTTACCTATCCGCACATCGGCAACACGGGCACCAACCCGGTGGACGTCGAATCCGACCGCGTGCACGCGGCCGGTCTCATCGTCCGCGATGTGCCGCGCCTGGCCAGCAACTGGCGCAGCGTTGAACCGCTGCCCGCCTACCTTGAGCGCCAGAACATCGTCGCCATCGCCGGCATCGACACCCGTCGCCTGACCCGCATCCTTCGCGAGAAGGGCGCGCTGTCCGGCTGCATCGTTGCCGGTGATGCCATCGACGCTGACGCCGCCATCGCGAAAGCACGCGGCTTCGAAGGCCTCAATGGCATGGACCTGGCCAAGGTTGTCAGCACCACGAAGACCTACCAGTGGTCCGAGGGCGTATACGACCTGGACAAGACGGCCTTCTACAACTCACCCAAGCGCTTCCGCGTGGTGGCTTACGACTTCGGCGTGAAGCAGAACATCCTGCGCCTGCTGGCCGGTCGTGGCTGCGACATCACGGTGGTGCCCGCGCAGACGCCCGCAAAAGACGTACTGGCGATGAATCCGGATGGCGTGTTCCTCGCCAACGGCCCGGGCGACCCGGCGGCGTGCGACTACGCCATCGAGGCCACCCGCGAGATTCTGGACACGCGCCTGCCGCTGTTCGGCATCTGCCTGGGTCACCAGATCATGGCGCTGGCCATCGGTGCGAAGACGCTGAAGATGAAGTTTGGTCACCACGGTGCCAACCATCCGGTGAAGGATCACGACAACGGCCGCGTGCTGATCAGCTCGCAGAACCACGGTTTCGCCGTGGATGCCTCCACGCTGCCGGCGAATGCACGGGTGACGCACACCTCGCTGTTTGACGGTTCCCTGCAGGGCTTCGCGCTCAGCGACCGACCGGCCTTCTGTTTCCAGGGCCATCCGGAAGCCAGCCCGGGTCCGCAGGATCTGGACTACCTGTTCGACCAGTTCATTGCCTCGATGGAACAGCACGGCAAGACGAAGGCGTAACCGCCGCCTTGCCCCAAGTGGCGGCCTTCACCGGCCGCCTGCTGACCTCAACGCCTGCGAAAGCGAGAAACCCATGCCCAAGCGCTCAGATCTGAAAACCATCCTCGTCATTGGTGCTGGCCCGATTGTCATCGGTCAGGCCTGCGAGTTCGACTACTCCGGCGCCCAGGCCTGCAAGGCCCTGCGCGAAGAGGGTTACCGCGTCGTCCTGGTCAATTCCAACCCGGCGACCATCATGACCGACCCGGACACCGCCGATGCGGTGTACATCGAGCCGATCAACTGGCAGACGGTGGAGCGCATCATCGAGAAGGAGCGCCCGGATGCGGTGCTTCCCACGATGGGTGGCCAGACCGGCCTCAACTGCGCGCTTGATCTGGCCGACAACGGCGTGCTCGACAAGTACAACGTCGAACTGATCGGTGCATCGCGCGAAGCCATCCGCATGGCCGAAGACCGCGACCTGTTCCGCAAGGCCATGGCCGACATCGGCCTGGAATGCCCGAAGGCGGGCGTTGCCCGCTCCATGGAGCAGGCGCTGGAAATCCAGGCCACCGTCGGCTACCCGACCATCATCCGCCCCAGCTTCACGCTGGGTGGTTCCGGTGGCGGCATTGCGTACAACAAGGAAGAGTTCGTCGAGATCATCGGCCGCGGCCTTGAGCTTTCCCCTGTGCACGAAGTGCTGGTGGAAGAGTCGGTGCTCGGCTGGAAGGAATTCGAGATGGAAGTGGTCCGCGACAAGGCGGACAACTGCATCATCGTGTGCTCGATTGAAAACTTCGATCCGATGGGCGTCCATACGGGCGACTCCATCACTGTCGCGCCGGCACAGACGCTGACCGACAAGGAATATCAGCGCCTGCGCAACGCATCCATCGCGGTGCTGCGCAAGATCGGCGTTGATACCGGCGGCTCCAACGTACAGTTCGGCATCAATGCCGAAGACGGTCGCGTGGTGGTCATCGAAATGAATCCGCGCGTGTCGCGCTCCTCGGCGCTGGCCTCCAAGGCCACGGGCTTCCCCATCGCCAAGGTCGCCGCCAAGCTTGCAGTGGGTTACACGCTGGACGAACTGCGCAACGACATCACCGGCGGCCTCACGCCCGCGTCGTTCGAGCCGTCCATCGACTATGTCGTCACCAAGATCCCGCGCTTCGCCTTCGAGAAATTCCCGGCCGCTGATGCGCGCCTCACCACGCAGATGAAGTCGGTAGGTGAAGTGATGGCCATGGGCCGCACGTTCACCGAGTCGATGCACAAAGCACTGCGTGGCCTGGAAATCGGCAAGACCGGCCTCAACCCGACCGGCCTGGACATCGGTAGCGAGGAAGGCTTCCAGACGCTGAAGCGCGAACTGCGCGAGCCGCGTCCGGATCGCGTGTTCCATGTGGCTGACGCTTTCCGCGCCGGCCTCAGCCTGCAGGAAGTATTCGACCTCACGCGCATTGATCCGTGGTTCCTTGCCGCGTTCGAAGACATCGTGATGACCGAAGGCGAAGTGCAGCGTCAGGGCGTGTCCGCGCTGGACGAGCCGCGCATGCGCGAACTCAAGCGCATGGGCTTCTCCGACGCCCGCCTTGCCGAGTTGGCCGGCACCGACGAATCCGCGCTTCGCGCCCTGCGTCATGGCCTGGGTGTGCGCCCGGTGTACAAGCGCGTGGACTCCTGCGCCGCCGAGTTCGCCACTACCACCGCGTACATGTATTCCACGTACGAGGAAGAGTGCGAGGCCAATCCGACCAACCGCGACAAGATCATCGTGCTGGGTGGTGGCCCGAACCGCATCGGGCAGGGTATCGAGTTCGACTACTGCTGCGTGCACGCAGCGCTCGCCCTGCGCGAGGATGGTTTTGAAACCATCATGGTCAACTGCAACCCGGAAACCGTTTCCACCGACTACGACACCTCCGACCGCCTGTTCTTCGAGCCGCTGACGCTGGAAGACGTGCTGGAAATCGTCGACCTCGAAAAGCCGAAGGGCGTGATCGTGCAGTACGGCGGCCAGACGCCGTTGAAGCTTGCGCGTGCGCTTGAGGCTGCCGGCGTGCCGGTCATCGGCACCAGTGCCGACTCCATCGACCTGGCCGAAGATCGCGAGCGCTTCCAGCAGCTGATCGAGCGCGTGCAGCTGAAGCAGCCGCCGAACCGCACCGCCCGCAACGCGGAAGAAGCGCTGGCGATGGCGGGCGAGATCGGCTATCCGCTGGTCGTGCGTCCCAGCTATGTGCTGGGCGGCCGCGCCATGGAAATCGTCTACGACAACGCCGACCTGTCGCGCTACATCCGCGATGCCGTGCAGGTGTCCAATGATTCTCCGGTGCTGCTGGACCGCTTCCTCGACCACGCCGTGGAAGTGGACGTGGACATCGTTGCCGACGCCACCGGCCAGGTGCTGGTGGGCGGCATCATGGAGCACATCGAAGAGGCAGGCGTGCACTCGGGCGATTCGTCCTGCTCGCTGCCGCCGTACTCGCTGTCTGCCGAGGTGCAGGACGAAATGCGTCGTCAGGTCACGTTGCTTGCGCGTGAGCTGAAGGTGGTTGGCCTGATGAATACCCAGTTCGCCATCCAGGGCGACGAGGTGTTCATTCTTGAAGTGAACCCGCGCGCCTCGCGTACGGTGCCGTTCGTGTGCAAGGCCACGGGGGTGTCGCTGGCCAAGGTGGCCGCGCGTGCCATGGCGGGTCGCTCGCTGGCCGACCAGGGCGCTACGAAGGAAGTCATCCCGTCGTACTACTCGGTCAAGGAAGCGATCTTCCCGTTCCTGAAGTTCCAGAACGTCGATCCGATCCTCGGCCCCGAAATGCGTTCCACGGGTGAGGTGATGGGTGTGGGCCGCACCTTCGGTGCCGCGTTTGCGCGCGGTCACGAGGCGGCCGGCATCAAGGCTCCGCCGAAGGGCAAGGTGTTCCTGTCGGTGCGTGATTCGGACAAGGATCGCCTGCTGCCCATCGCGCAGGACGTGGCTCGCCGCGGCTACCAGCTGGTGGCCACCGAGGGCACGGCTGCGTTCCTGGCGAAGCACGACGTGCCGTGCGTGCGCATCAACAAGGTGCTGGAAGGCCGCCCGCACATCGTCGACCTGATCAAGAATGGCGACGTGGTCTATATTGTGAACACGACGGAAGGCAAGCAGGCGATTTCCGACTCCTTCTCCATCCGTCGCGAAGCGCTGCAGCAGCGCGTCACCTATTCCACGACCGTCGCAGGCGCGCGTGCACTCGTGCATTCGCTCGATTTCCACGCCAATGGCGAGGTCAACAGCCTGCAGGAACTGCACAAGGAGCTTCATTCGTGAGCAGCCGTCCCCCCATGACCAAGAAAGGTTCCGAGCGTCTTCGCGAGGAGCTGGAATTCCTGAAAGGTCCGAAGCGCCAGAAGATCATCGCGGCCGTCGCAGAAGCGCGCGCCCACGGCGACCTGAAGGAGAACGCCGAGTACCACGCCGCCCGCGAAGAGCACGGCTTCAACGAAGGCCGCATCAACGAGCTGGAGGCGGCACTGTCCAACTCCGAGATCATCGACACCGAGCGCCTTGGTGCGGGTACGCGCATCGTGTTCGGCGCTATCGTGGATCTGGAAGACGAGGACAGTGGGGACAAGGTCACCTACCAGATCGTCGGTGACCTGGAAGCGGACATCAAGAAGTTCCTGATTGCCATTTCCTCACCCATCGCGCGCGCCCTCATCGGCAAGAGCGAAGGCGACAGCTTCGAGTTCAAGGCGCCCAATGGCGTGAAGAACTACGAGATCACGGGTGTGCGTTACACCTGATTGTCGGGTGGAGCAAACGGAAAAGGCCGCGAAAGCGGCCTTTTTTGTGTCTGATGAACGGTGTGGATGATATCTGCGGGAGTGAGCCTGCTCATGACGGGGCAGTCGCCGTGCATTGGACCCATCCGCCCCCCCACGAATCACGCTCCCGCAGCAAGCACAAAAAAAGGCCGCTTTCGCGGCCTCTTTTCGTAAAGCACGTCGCTGCTAAATTAGCGCTGACGAGCCTTGAAACGCGGGTTGCTCTTGCAGATTACGAACACTTTGCCGCGACGGCGTACGACTTTGCAGTCACGGTGACGCGACTTCGCGGACTTCAAAGAGGAAAGCACCTTCACGGCCAGCTCCTAAAACTACGAACGAGGGAAAACCGGAATTCTAGCGGAGGCATCGGCTTAGCACAAGCCCAATGACGCGCGCGATTCCCGGACGGTTCGGAGAAAGCTCTCCAGAACAGGGGACGTATTGTCCACGCGACTGGCCACCGCAAGCAAGAGGTTTGCGTCAGGGTCGTCCACGGGCACGAAGGCAACGCCCGCCAGATGTACGGCGCGCAACGAGCCGGGCACCAGTGCCAGGCCCAGCCCGGCAGCGACAAGCGGGAGCAGGGAGGTGACCTGCTGGGCTTCCTGACGAATATTCGGGCGGAAGCGTGCCTTGCTGGTCAGTAGCATCAGGCGGTCGTAGAGGGTGGCGGCGAGGCTGCGCGGCTGGGCCACGAAGCGCTCGCCGGCCAGTTCCGACATGCGCAGGCTGGGGCGCTGGGCCAGCCGGTGACCGGCGGGCATGGCTACCACCAGAGGCTCGCGGTCGATGACTTCCACGTTCAGCTGCCGGGCGTTGCCGATGCCCGAAGGCTCCGCACGAAGCAGGCCCACGTCGATCTGTCCGCTCAGGAGGGCATCGTACTGGGGCCCCGTATACATCTCGCCCAGCTGCACGCTGACGCCCGGCGCTGCTTGTGTGAACCGGAGCAACGTTTCCGGAAGGGCGGGATGGAATGATACGGAAACGGAATACGCCAGCCGAAGGTGGCCGGTAAACCCGGCGGCGGCCTCGCTTACGATGGTCCTGGCCGCGTCGGCACGCGAAAGGATTGCCCGGGCCTCAATAAGAAAGATGCGCCCCGGCTCAGTCAGCGCCACCCGACGCTTCGTGCGGTCGAACAGACGCACGCCAAGGTCCGCCTCCAGCGACAGAATCTGCTGGGAAAGCGGTGGCTGGGAGATATGCAGACGCTGGGCGGCCTGAGTGAAGCTCAGGGTATCGGCCACTTCCACGAAATAGCGCAGCTGGCGCAAATCGAACATAGTCGCAAGCCGAATAAGTATCGGTCGAAATATATATTGGATCGTCGTATAGATCGAGGATATTATTCTTCTCGGCCTACCACCAACCCCTCCCCCTGGGTCGGTAGGTCCCTCGCCCCGCATCGACGCTAATCCGCAACATCCGGCTATCCTCCCCCCCGAAGCCGATGTTGACGCGTCCTCTGCGGGGCGACTTTATTTCCGGCGTTTGAGAATCTCGCGCCAAGCCCCCCGAGCACGATAACCGCCGCCCTCCAGGGCAGGTGGGGGCCAGCAAGTCCCCCGGTCTGCTACCGGGGGACTTCGCCAGAAAGCGCCCGATTACGCCGCCAGAGCCGTCCTGAACTCACAGCCCGTGGCCGTGCGGATGGCCGCTTCGTCCACGCCCGGCGCCAGTTCAACCAGCGTGAGTCCATCGCGATCAACGTCGAAGACGCACAGTTCGGTAATGATGCGGTTGACCACGCCCTTGCCCGTAAGCGGCAGGGTGCATTCGGTCAGGATCTTGTGCGAGCCGTCTTTGGCCGTGTGCTCCATGACCACGACCACGCGCTTCACGCCGGCTACAAGGTCCATGGCGCCGCCCATGCCCTTGACCATCTTGCCGGGCACCATCCAGTTGGCGATATCACCTTCGCAGGTGACCTGCATGGCGCCGAGGATGGAGATGTCGATATGTCCGCCACGAATCATGGCGAACGAGTCGGCGCTGCTGAAGAACGACGCGCCAGCGCGCGCGGTGACCGTCTGCTTGCCGGCGTTGATCAGGTCGGCATCCACTTCGTCCTCCGTGGGGAAGGGGCCAATACCCAGCAGGCCATTTTCCGACTGAAGCCAGACATCCACGCCCTCAGGCAGGTGGTTGGCCACCAGGGTGGGCAGGCCGATGCCTAAGTTGACGTAATCGCCATCGGAGAGTTCAAGGGCGGCGCGCTGCGCCATCTGTTCACGGGTCCAGGCCATGGTGTTCGTATCCTTCAGTGGGTCAGGCGCGCACGGTGCGCTGTTCGATGCGCTTGCTCGGGTTCGGGTTGTGGACGATGCGGTCCACATAGATGCCCGGCGTATGCACCTGGTCAGGATCGAGTTCGCCTATCTCCACCATGATTTCCACTTCCGCGATGCACACCTTGCCCGCCGTGGCGGCCATGGGGTTGAAGTTGCGGGCCGTCTTGCGGAACACCAGGTTGCCCGACGGGTCGGCCTTCCACGCCTTGACGAGTGCGACGTCGGCCCGGATGGAGTGTTCCATCACGTACATGTGGCCGTCGAATTCGCGCGTTTCCTTGCCCTCGGCCACCTGCGTGCCATAGCCGGTGCGGGTGAAGAACGCGGGGATGCCCGCGCCGCCTGCACGGAGCTTTTCCGCCAGCGTGCCCTGGGGCGTGAATTCCACTTCCAACTCGCCGGCGAGGTACTGGCGCTCGAATTCCTTGTTTTCGCCGACGTAGGACGACACCATTTTGCGAATCTGGCGAGTTTCCAGCAGCAGGCCCAGGCCCGCGCCGTCGATGCCCGCGTTGTTCGACACAGCGGTCAGTTCGCGTACGCCCGAGTCGCGCAACGCCTCGATCAGCAGTTCCGGAATGCCGCACAGGCCGAAGCCGCCCACGGCGATGGTCTGGCCGTCGGCAACAAGGCCCGCCAGTGCTTCGTGTGCAGACGGGTAGCGCTTGTCCCGTGCATTCTTCTTTACGTCGTTCGATGCCATCTGTAGTTCCTTGGAGTCCGGCGTCTGTTCACCGCCCATCATAGCCGAGGGTATTGCCTGACCTTCTGTGCGGTGCAGCGTGACCCCGGTGGAAGGAAGGGCTTCAACCCGCGTCGACAACAGGCGGCTCATACTGGCCGCCGCACTTATTCGCACGCATCCCAGGGAGTCACCCTCGTGAGCAAGCAGAAGATCGGCGTCATCGGCATGGCCGTCATGGGTCGGAACCTGGCCTGGAACATTGAGAGCCGCGGCCACGCGGTATCCATCTTCAATCGCAGCCGTGAAAAGACTGACGAGGTGATGAGCGAAAGTCCCGGCAAGAAGCTGGTGCCGACCTATTCGCTGGAAGAGTTCGTCGAGTCGCTTGAGAAGCCGCGCCGTATTCTCCTGATGGTGAAGGCGGGCGAGGCCACCGATGCCACCATCGCATCGCTACGCCCCTTGCTGGACAAGGGCGATGTGCTGATCGACGGCGGCAATACCTTCTACAAAGACACGATCCGTCGTGGCGAAGACCTGGCAAAGAGCGGCCTGCACTTCATCGGCACGGGCGTATCCGGTGGTGAAGAGGGCGCCCTGAAGGGCCCGTCGATCATGCCCGGTGGTCCGCGCGACGCCTACGACCTGGTGGCGCCGATACTGACCCAGATTGCGGCAAGGGCGCCCGATGGCGAGCCCTGCGTTGCCTACATGGGCCCCGATGGCGCGGGTCATTACGTCAAAATGGTCCACAACGGCATCGAATACGGCGACATGCAGCTCATCGCCGAGAGCTACGCCGTGCTCAAGCATGTGGTGGGCCTGAGCAACGACGAGCTGGCGGAGGTTTATACCGACTGGAACGAGGGTGAGCTGGACAGCTACCTGATTGAGATCACCGCGAAGATATTCCGTCACAAAGACGGTCATACGGGGAAAGCCCTGGTCGACGCCATCCTTGATCGCGCCGCGCAGAAGGGCACGGGTAAATGGACCAGTCAGAGCGCGCTGGATCTGGGCGTGCCGCTCACGCTGATTACGGAGTCTGTGTTCGCCCGCGTGCTGTCATCCATGAAGGACGAGCGCGTGGCAGCCAGCAAAACCCTGAAAGGACCGGACGTGTCGCCTTTCGAGGGCGACCGCAAGGCCTTCATCGAGTCAGTCCGCCGCGCCCTGTTCATGAGCAAGATCATCTCCTACGCCCAGGGTTTCGCCCAGCTGCTTGCGGCATCCGATGAGAATCATTGGTCGCTGGACTATGGCACCATCGCGAAGATCTTCCGCGCTGGCTGCATCATCCGCGCCGGTTTCCTCCAGAAAATCACCGACGCCTATGCGGCGGATGGCGCCCTCAAGAACCTGCTGCTGGCCCCTTATTTTCGTGACATAGCTCACGAATATCAGGGCGCGTTGCGCGAGGTGGTGACGGCTGCGGTACGCGCAGGTGTGCCTGTTCCGGGCTTTTGTGCGGCCGTGGCGTACTTCGACAGCTACCGCGCAGAGCGGCTTCCGGCCAACCTGATTCAGGCCCAGCGGGACTTTTTCGGCGCCCACACTTTCGAGCGCGTGGACAAGAGCGGAAGTTTCCACGAGGAATGGTCTGACACATTGTAGGAATAATCCCGCTCCCACAAAGTCATACTCCTACAGTAGAGTTGGAAGATCGGTGCGCCGCCTGGGAGGCTAGCGCGCCGCCGACCAACGAGGGAGTACGTTGTTCCATGCCCAGAAGTTCTCTGATCGGCGCTACGGCGCTTGCGGTCGTACTAGCCGGATGCTCGACCCTTCCGCAGCCCCGTGACGATGGTGCTTTGCAGCGCGAAGCCATCGCTGGTACGGAGAAAGCCGCTCCGCGGCCGCAGATTGTCGCCCCGGCGGGGGCTCCGCCGTCCGTGTCGTCGACCCATCTGCCGCCTGAAATCTCGACCGGTACGGGTCAGTTCGTGAAACCGCAGGGCCTGGCGAAGCCGCGCCCGGTGGCTGCCGGCGAGGGAAGTGTCACTTTCAACTTTGAGAATCAGCCGGTCGAGTCGGTGGTCAAGGCCATCCTCGGCGACCTGCTGCATGAGAATTATTCGATCACGCCCGGCGTGCAGGGCAATGTGTCCTTCTCGACGTCCCAGCCCGTGACCGCCGATCAGGCGCTGCCGATCCTCGAAACTCTGCTTTCATGGACCGGCAATGCGCTGGTGCATACCAGTGGCCGCTACGTGGTGATGCCTGCGAAGGATGCTGCGGCCGGCAACCTGGTTCCCAGCCTGGGTGCCGTGGCGCCCGCAGGTGGCTTGCAGGCGCGCCTGTTCCCGCTGCACTACATTTCCGCCACGGAAATGCAGAAGCTGGTGAAGCCGTTTGCCCGTGCCGATGCCGTGCTGCTGGCTGATCCCACCCGCAACGTGATCGTGATGGCTGGCACGCCTGCCGAGCTGGAGAATTACCAGCGTACGGTCAAGACGTTCGACGTTGATTGGTTGCGTGGCATGTCCGTTGGCGTGTTTACGCTTCAGCGCGCCGACGTCAAAGAACTGATGCCCGCGCTGGACAAGATTTTCGGCGACAAGGGCAATACGCCCATGGCCGGCATGCTGCGCTTCATTCCCATCGAGCGTACCAATGCGCTGGTGGTCATCAGCCCGCAGTCTGAATACCTGGAAGAAGTGCGTGGCTGGATCGACCGCATTGACCGTGGCGGCGGCAACGAGCCGCAGCTGTTCGTGTACGACGTGCGCAACGTGCAGGCGTCAGATCTCGCTGAATACCTCAGCGACATCTATGGCGGTGGCTCGGGCGGCAGCTCCGACCGTGGCGGCAAGGTGGCCCCGGGTCTGTCGTCGGGCACGATGAGTGGCGGTTCGGACAGCGACTCGGCCAACCGCGGCGGTTCCGGCCTGGGCAGCACCACAGGCAGCTTCGGCAGCTCGACGGGCAGCTATTCCAGTACGGGCAGCAACAGCCTTGGGTCCACGTCCAACAGCATGAGCAGCGGTAGCCTGGGCTCGTCCGGTAGCAGCCTGGGCAGCAGCGACGATGGCATGGGCGACAGCAACACGTCGCGCCATCGCTCGGGCGGCAGCACCACCGAAGATGGCGTCAGGATCACATCGGTCGATTCCAACAATCAGCTGATGGTGCGTGCGCGACCGGCGCAGTGGGCGGAGATCGAGCAGGCCATCAAGCGCCTCGATGCCGTGCCGTTGCAGGTGCAGATCGAAACGCGAATTCTGGAAGTGGCGCTGACCGGCGAGTTTGAGTTCGGCGTGCAGTGGTACCTGGAAGGCCTGGTCGGCGGCAAGAATGGTTCGGTCGGCCAGCCGGGCAACAAGCAGCAGTGGGCGCTGGGTAACGGCGGCAACACCTTCAATGGCACCGACAGCTTCTTCTACTCGTTCACCAACAACAATCTGGCCGTGGCCGTGCGTGCGGTGGAAACCAGCGGCAACGCGAAGATTCTTTCCGCGCCGTCACTCGTCGTGCTGAACAATCAGAAAGCGCATATCCAGGTCGGCGATCAGATTCCGGTCCAGCAGACCTATGTCAACACCACGGGTAGTACCGACAACACGATCGGCCAGGTGTCGTATCTCAATACCGGCGTGATCCTCAACGTGCGGCCGCGCGTCAATCCGGGCGGCCTGGTGTACCTGAACATCAATCAGGTAGTCAGCGCTCCCGGCGTGAAGGATGCGGGCACCGACAATTACCCGATCAAGCAGCGCGAAGTCAGCACGCAGGTTGCGGTGCAAAGCGGGCAGACGGTGTTGCTGGGTGGCCTTATCAAGCAGGACGAAAGCCAGTCGGATACGGGAATTCCAGGCTTGAACCGCATGCCGATCATTGGCCGCCTGTTCGGAACGACGACGCGCAGCCGCAATCGCACGGAGCTGATTGTGCTGATTACGCCGCGTGTGATTACCAATGGCGAAGAAGCCAAGACGGTGACGGACGAGTACCAGCGCAAGTTTGAATCGCTGCGACCGTTGTTGCCGGCGGCATCGGCGGCGCCGATGAATGGTGGAGTGCAGACGATTCCTGTGCGGCCCTGACGGGCTGTGCGGGAAGGGCTTCAGGCTCCGCTTTCAGCGCGATGCGTTCGCCCAGCTGCCGGGCCTGCCAGGCAGGGCACTCAGGTGTCTTGCCTGGCGGATGAAGCTTGCGCGGGGAATTTCGATAGCCCCCATGCGTAGCAGGTGATCGTTGGTCACCTGCGCATCCAGTAGCGGAAATTCCCACGCCTGAAGCAAGTCGCACAAACCCACCAGCGCCGCTTTCGAGCCGCCAGTGCGAATGCTGAACATGGATTCGCCGCAGAACAGCCGGCCGATGGCCACACCATAAAGGCCACCCACCAGGCCTTCCTCTGACCAGACCTCGACGCTGTGCGCAAACCCGCGCGCGTGCAGATCGTTGTACGCGCGGATCATGTCCTCACCAATCCACGTGCCCGGCTGATCCGCACGCGGCGCAGCGCACGCGCGCATCACGGCACCAAAGGCGCGATCAAAGGTCACCGTCCAGCCATCGCGACGCAGTTGCCTGCGCAGACTGCGACTGACGTGGAGCTGATCGGTGCGAAAGATGCAGCGCGGATCAGGTGACCACCAGAGGATCGGTTCATCGTCGTTGAACCAGGGAAACACGCCCTGCGAATACGCCGCGACCAGTCGCTCCACCGACAGGTCGCCACCAAACGCGAGCAAGCCGTTAGGCTCGGCCAGCGCGCTGGTCGGGTCGGGGAAGACGTTCGGGAGGGCAGGGTGCAGGCGCGGTAGCTGGATCATCGTTCGGCATAGGGCGAATGCTGCATCAGTTCGTCACGATACGCTTCTTTCGCCGCCGCCTCATGCAGCAGCGCGTCGCGTACCGCCCGTCGAAAACCTTCGTGTGCAATGTAATGCCTGGAGTGGGTCTGTGTGGGCAGGAAGCCGCGCGCCAGCTTGTGCTCACCCTGCGCTCCGGGCTCAAAACGCGCGATGCCCTCGCGGATGCAGTAGTCGATGCCCTGGTAATAGCAAAGCTCGAAATGCAGCCCCGACACATCCACGCTGGCGCCCCAGTAACGCCCATACAGCGCGTCGCCACCACGCAGAAACAGCGCCATCGCGACCATGCGATCACCATGATGCGCCGTAGCCACCTGTACACCCGGGCCCATCGTGCGCCCCAGATACTGGAAGAAGCGCAGCGTCATGGCGGCATGATTGCCCTTCATGTCGAACGTCGATTCGTACAGGGCGTGGATCTGGCGCCATGCATGGTCGTCCAGTTCGTCGCCGCCGTGCATGCCGATGCGCAGGCCTGACGCGAATGCGTGGGTGCGCTCGTGGCGAATGTTCTTCCGCTTCTTTGAGGTCAGCGTTGCAAGAAACCCGGCGAAGTCTGCATAGCCACGGTTGTGCCAGTGGAACTGCCAGTCAGAGCGCGGGAGCCAGCGATCATCGAATGCATCCAGATCGCGCTCGACAAGGAAATTGGCGTGGATGGACGACAGGCCCAGGCGGTCGGCTTCGTCCACCATCGCGGCAGTGAGCTGATTACGCAGCACCTCCGCGTACGGGCTGTCGGGCACCAGGAGGCGCGGCCCGGGTACGGGGGAGTAGGGGGAGGCGACCAGCAGCTTCGGATAATAGTCGCCGCCTGCACGCTCCCATGCGGCCGCCCAGCTCCAGTCGAAAACGAACTCGCCGTGCGAATTGCCCTTCAGGTACATCGGCGCGGCAGCGGCGAGACGGTTGCCTTCATACACGGCGAGGTGATGAGGCTTCCAGCCATAGTCTTCGCGCAGGCAGCCCTTGCTTTCCATGCCGTGCAGGAACGCGTGGGAGACGAACGGATTGCCGTCCGGCACCAGCGCGTTCCAGTCGTCGGCAACGATGGTTCCCAGCCCGTCGAGGAAGCGGATGTCCATGTCGACGGGCCGGGAGGGCCGGTTCAGATCAGGCTCTGCTGATCGAGCCAGCGCTCGGCGTCCAGAGCCGCCATGCAGCCGAAGCCGGCTGACGTCACGGCCTGACGGTAAACATGGTCAGCCACGTCGCCGGCGGCGAACACACCTTCCACCGAGGTCATGGTGGCCATGCCTTCCAGGCCGGAGCGGATCTTGATATAGCCGTCGCGCATGTCCAGCTGGCCTTCGAAGATGCCCGTGGCCGGCGTGTGACCGATGGCCACGAAGAAGCCGGATACATCCAGGTCGCGCTTTTCGTTGGTGTTCACGTCTTTCACGCGCACGCCGTTGACGCCGGAGTCGTCGCCCAGCACTTCGTCGATGGCGTGGTTCCACAGCAGCTCGATCTTGCCGGCTTCAGCCTTCGCAAACAGCTTGTCCTGCATGATCTTCTCGGCGCGCAGCTTGTCGCGGCGATGCACCAGATAAACCTTGCGGCAGATGTTCGACAGGTAAAGCGCTTCTTCCACGGCCGTGTTGCCACCGCCGACCACCACCACGTCCTGATCGCGGAAGAAGAAGCCGTCGCAGGTGGCGCAGGCGGACACGCCGCGACCCTTGAACTTTTCTTCCGAGGCGATGCCCAGGTACTTGGCCGTGGCGCCGGTCGTCACGATCAGGGCGTCGGCGGTGTACTCGCCGGCATCACCCTTCAGGCGGAACGGGCGGGTCTGCAGGTCCACGCTGTGAACGTGGTCGAACACCATCTCCGTTTCGAAGCGCTCGGCGTGCTCTGCCATGCGGCGCATCAGTTCAGGACCCTGAACACCTTTTTCGTCGCCCGGCCAGTTGTCCACCTCGGTGGTGGTCATCAGCTGCCCACCCTGGGCCAGGCCGGTGATCATCGTCGGCTTGAGATTGGCGCGTGCCGCATAGACGGCGGCGGTGTAGCCTGCCGGGCCGGAGCCGAGAATGAGCAGGCGGCTGTGCTTGGGGGTGCTCATGTATAATCCTTAAGGTTTACTGGCGGCGTGTTTCAGTTGAACCGCTGGCCTCTTGCGGCAGGAAGTTGAAGCCGTGTCGAGGTATCGCGAGACATTGTCGACCCGGAAGAATGGGGAAGACAGGCGTTCGATTCAAGACATCTGCTTATCACGGTGCCTCCATGCCCACTCATGGGGGCGGTTTTCTCAGTATTTTCAGGATCGTCACGATGCGTATCGGTATCCCCTCCGAAACCAAGACCCTCGAAGGCCGTGTTGCCCTCGTTCCCGCCGCTGCTGCCGACCTCGTCCGTCGCGGCCACGATGTCTTCATCCAGGCTGGCGCCGGCTCCAAGAGCGGTTTCAGCGACGCCGATTACGCCAACGTTGGCGTGAAGGTCGTGGCAGACGCTGCCGCGCTGTACGAGCAGGGCGAGCTGATCGTCAAGGTGAAGGAGCCCATCGAGGGCGACCTGAAGCTGCTCAAGAAGCACCACCTGCTGTTCTGCTACCTGCACCTGGCAGCGGAGCCGGAACTGACCAGATCGCTGCTCGACATCGGCCTGACCGGCGTCGCGTTCGAGTCGGTCGATGAGAACGGCGCCCTGCCGCTGCTGCTGCCGATGTCCGTCATCGCTGGCCGCATTGCCACGCAGATCGGCACCACGCTCCTGCATCAGCCGAACGGCGGCAAGGGCAAGCTGCTGGGCGGCATGGCTTCCACGCCGCGCGGCAAGGTGGTTGTGCTGGGCGCGGGCGCTGCCGGTGGCAACGCTGCTGCGCTGGCCGCTTCGGCCGGTGCCAACGTGGTGGTGTTCGACAAGCGTCCGGATCGCATGGCCGAAATGATGGCCCTGGGTCCCAACGTCACCGCGCTGTACGCCTATGAGTCCTCGGTGGCTGAAGAAGTCCGCAACGCCGACATCGTCGTCGGTGCCGTGCTGATCCCCAGCGCCAAGGCGCCGCGCGTCGTCACTGAAGAGATGGTCAAGACCATGGAGAAGGGCAGCGTGCTCATCGACATCTCCATTGACCAGGGCGGCTGCTTCGAGACCTCGCGTCCCACCACCTGGAAGTCGCCGACGTACGACGTGCACGGCGTGACGCACTTCTGCGTCACCAACATGCCGGGCGCCGTGCCGCAGACCTCCTCGCAGGCCATTTCGGCGGCCATCCTCCCGTACGTGCAGCGTCTGGCTGCCGGCAACGAATGGCGCGACTACGCCCCGCTGGCTGCGGGCATCAACATCGAAGGCGGCAAGCTCGTTCACCCGGCCCTTCAGGGCATGGCATGATGCCCCGTCCGCAGAACGAGGCTGGTTGATACGTGGCGCGCAGCGCGAAGGTCGTCAAGAAACAAAGCAAGGGTGCCGGTCTCAGCGACGAGCTGAAACGGCGCCTGCGCGAAGCCGGGGCGCTGCTGGTATTGCCGCTTGCCCTGTACCTCCTTGTCTGCCTGATCAGCTACAACGATCAGGATCCCAGCTGGGGGCACATGGGCCAGGCCGAGCGCGCCACCAATTTCGGTGGCGCGGTCGGCGCCAACATTGCCAACCTGCTGCGCTACATCTTCGGGCTGGTCTCGTACTGCTTCCCGCTGCTCCTGCTCGCTCTTGGCGTGCAGGTGCTGCGGCATCGCGGTGAGCGCAACGTGGCTCCGTGGGAGCCGTCGCTGCGCCTTATCGGATTCGTGTTCTTCTTCATCACCGGCCCCGCGCTGGTGTATCTGAACCTGCATTTCCCCGTGCTGCCGGAAGGTCCTGGCGGCATCGTGGGCAAGTGGGTGGGCAGCGGCGTGCTGCGGGCGTTCGGTGATACCGGCGCGCCCCTGTTGCTGCTGGCCATTTTTCTTATTGCCGTGACGCTGGCCACCGGCCTGTCCTGGTTCCGCCTGATGGACGTGACCGGGCAGGGCGTGGTGCGTCTTGGCGGCTGGTTCGGCGGCAAGATGCGCAAGGCGCCGGACGTGATGGCAGCGCGCAATGCGCGTGCCGAGCGCGAGGTGGTCAAGAAAGCGGAGGCCGTGAAACAGGCCAGGCGCGAACCCGTGCGCATCGAGACCCCACCGGCCGCGGTGGTGAAAAGCGAGCGCGCGTCGCGCGAAAACCAGATTCCCCTGTTCACCGGCCCGGCAACCGAAGGCGAAGTGCCGCCGCTGTCGCTGCTGGACGAAGCGCCGCCGCAAGGTCCGGGGTACTCGGAAGAAACCCTGGAAGTGCTGTCGCGCCAGGTGGAACTGAAACTCAAGGATTTCCGCATCGAGGCCAAGGTGGTCGGCGTCTATCCCGGCCCGGTCATCACCCGCTTCGAGCTTGAACCCGCGGCGGGTGTGCGCGGCAGCCAGGTGTCCAGCCTCGACAAGGACATCGCGCGCGGCCTTTCCGTGGTCAGCGTGCGCGTGGTGGATGTGATTCCGGGCAAGAACGTCATCGGCCTGGAAATTCCGAACACCCGCAAGCAGATCGTGTATCTGTCCGAAATTCTGCGCTCTGAAAAGTACGACCAGATGAAGTCGCCGCTGGCGCTTGCCCTGGGCAAGGACATCGGCGGCAAGGCGGTTGTCACCGATCTGGCCAAAATGCCCCACCTTCTGGTGGCAGGCACCACCGGCTCGGGCAAGTCCGTGGCGGTGAATGCCATGGTGCTGAGCCTGCTGTACAAGTCCAGCGCCAAAGACGTGCGCATGATCATGATCGACCCGAAGATGCTGGAGCTTTCGGTCTACGAAGGCATCCCGCATCTGCTGGCTCCCGTGGTCACCGACATGAAGGAAGCGGCCAACGCGTTGCGTTGGTGCGTTGCCGAAATGGAGCGCCGCTACAAGCTGATGGCTGCCGTGGGCGTGCGCAACCTTGGCGGCTTCAACAAGAAGGTGCGTGACGCCGAGGCTGCTGGCCAGCCGTTGCTGGACCCGCTGTTCCGCGCCAACCCGGACATGCCGGGCATGGCCGCCGAGCCGCTGGAACCGTTGCCGCACATCGTCATCATCATCGACGAATTCGCCGACATGATGATGATCGTCGGCAAGAAGGTCGAAGAGCTTATCGCACGCCTGGCCCAGAAAGCCCGTGCGGCCGGTGTGCATCTGATCCTGGCCACGCAGCGACCGTCCGTGGACGTCATCACCGGCCTGATCAAGGCGAACATCCCCACGCGCATCGCGTTCCAGGTGTCCTCCAAGATCGACTCACGCACGATCCTCGACCAGTCCGGCGCCGAAGCGCTGCTGGGCCACGGCGACATGCTCTACCTTCCGCCCGGCACGGCCACGCCCGAGCGCGTGCATGGCGCGTTCGTGGACGACCACGAAGTTCACAACGTGGTGGAATGGCTGCGCGCGCAAGGTGCACCCAACTACATCGAGGGTGTGCTGGAAGAAGTGCAGTCCACCTCCGATGGCAAGATCATCAACGACTCCGGCCTGCCGCAGGACGCCGACGGTGACAGCGACAGTGACAACGCGCTGTACGACCGCGCGGTGCGTGTGGTGACAGAAACCCGGCGTGCCTCGATCTCCGGCGTCCAGCGCCACCTGCGCATCGGTTACAACCGTGCTGCGCGACTGGTGGAGCAGATGGAGAACGACGGCATCGTCTCGGCACCCCAGCACAACGGCAACCGCGAAGTTCTCGCGCCCCCGCCTCCGAAGGATTGATCGACCATGCAACCCATTATTCCTGGTGTGCCCCGCAGGCGCCCGTGGAGCCTGCTTGTTTCCGGCGACCTGGAGCCCTCGGGCGAAGTGCTGGAAGAAATCACCACCATCTTCGAGCTCAACCCGGCTATCCCCGGGGTGGAGCTGCGCGGCGACGGCAAGTGGTGCACGGTGGTGCGTGACTACCCCAGCGGCCACACCAGTGGCATCGA
This sequence comes from Luteibacter sp. Sphag1AF, assembly GCF_014192715.1. GTDB lineage: Bacteria > Pseudomonadota > Gammaproteobacteria > Xanthomonadales > Rhodanobacteraceae > Luteibacter. The sequence goes on along the minus strand of NZ_JACHYH010000009.1, from coordinate 10,583 downwards.
CGATGCGCTTCAGGTGATCTTTGCCGAGCAGCCGGAAATTGCCGAAGTGCACATCTATGGCAGCGAAGCCCGCGCCGCGCATGTGGCCACCCACGATGCGCCGTTCTGGCATCGCGATGGCAAGGCTATCGCCGACATCAATGCCCAGATGCAGGCGGGCAAAATTTCTCCGGCGGAAGCTATCGACATGCTTAAGGCATTGTTCGAGAGCGACCGCGCATGATCGCGCCGACATCCCACGGAATCCTCACCATGAAACGTCTGGCCCTGACGCTCGCCCTGTCTGTGTGCAGTTTTTCCGCCGTGGCGGCCGGTGCCGCGCGCGAGCGACTGGACACCTTCGCCAAGGGGCTGCACTCGCTGTCCGGCCGTTTCAGCCAGACGCTGTCCTCGCCCAATGGCGATGCAGGCAAGACCAGCACCGGCACGCTGGCGCTGGAAGCGCCGCGCCAGTTCCGCTGGGAAGTGCTCAGCCCGTCGAAGCAGACCATCGTCGCTGATGGCAGCCGCGTGTGGATCTACGATCCGGACCTGGAACAGGTTTCCGTCCGCAAGCAGAGCACCGAGGAATCGCAGAGCCCGCTCACCGTGCTGACCGACATCAGCCAGCTGGATCGCGACTTCAAAGTGGCCGAACAGCCCGCGCGCGATGGTCTGGTGTGGCTGCGCCTGACCTCCACCGGCAAGGACCCGCAGTTCGCCTATGCCGACCTCGGTTTCGACGCCACGGGCCTGGCCCGCATGGAAATTCGCGATCAGCTGGGCAACAGCACGGTCATCCGTTTTGCCGGCTGGCAGCGCAACGCCACCTTGCCCGAAGGCACGTTCACCTTCACGCCTCCCGCAGGCACCGACGTGATCGGCGACGCGCCCGTGCTGATGACCCAGCCGGTCAGGAACTGACCTTCTTCCCGCTTAACAACCCGCGTGCAAGACTGCACGCGGCGGCGGGGTGCCGTACAGGGAGTCAACGGGACGCATGGTTATCGTGTGGGCGATTGTCGGGGCCATCGTGGGTGGCCTTATCGGGCAAGGCTACGAGGGCGCAGCAGCAGGTTTCGCCATCGGCCTTGTATGGGGACGACTCGGCGGCCTGAGCCGCGATCTGGACAACGTACGGCGACAGATTGCCGAACTGCGCACAGCCGCACCCACCATTGTGGTGCCCGCCGAAGCGCCTCCTGTAGCGTGGCCACAGGCGCCCGTTCCATCGCCGCAAGCGCAAGCCGTACCCCCGCCGGTGGTCGTTCCGCCCGTGGTGGATGTGCCGCGTCCGGTGGCTCCGCCCATCCCGGTGTTCTCCCATCCTGCGCAGCCGCCCGTGCCGCCGCCGATGCCGCCGCCGATGCCGCGCGAACCCGCAGGGCCGTCGGTCATCGAGCGAGCGTTTGGCAGCATCAAACGCTGGTTCACCGAAGGCAACGTGCCGGTCAAGATCGGCATGCTCGTGTTGTTCGCAGGCATCGCGGCATCGTTGAAATACGCATCGGATCAGGGGCTGTTCGTGCTGCCCGTGTCGGTGCGGCTTGCAGCCATTGCGCTGGCCGCCATCGGCGGCGTGGCGTTCGCCTGGCGGCATCGCGAAACGCGGCGCAGCTTCTCCCTGTCATTGCAGGGCGGTTCCATAGGCGTACTGCTGATGACCATTTTTTCGGCGTATCACCTCTACGGCATGATTCCGCCGCTGGCCGCTTTCGTGCTGCTGGTGGTGATGGTGGCTGGCATTGGTGTGCTGGCCGTCTTGCAGGATGCCGTGGCGCTGGCCGTGCTGGGGCTGATCGCGGGGTTCGCCACGCCGATTCTCGTGTCCACCGGCAGCGGCAATCATGTGGCGCTGTTCTCTTATTACGCCGTGCTCAACGTCGCCATTCTCGGCATCGCGTGGAAGCGCGCATGGCGCATCCTCAATGTGCTGGGCTTCATCGCCACCTTCGGTGTTGGCACCGCGTGGGGCGTGCTGAAGTACGACTCGTCGCTGTTTGCCAGCACCGAGCCGTTCCTGATCCTCAATTTCCTTTTCTATCTGGCCATCCCGTGGCTGCACGTGCTGCGTTCGCCGCAGCGGAATCGCGCCGTGCTGGATGGTTGCCTGATGTTCGGCAACCCGTTGGTCAGTCTGCTGCTGCAAGGCGCGTTGCTGGATTGGCAGGGCACGCCGCTGGCGCTTTCTGCGCTGGCCGTGGCCGCGATCTACGTCGCCATTGCATGGGTTATTCGCAGCCGCGACGACATGGCCGCATTGCGCGACACGTGGGCGGTACTCGCCGTGGCGTTCGCTACGCTGGCGGTGCCGCTGGCATTGAGCGCCACGGTCACGGCCAGCGTGTTCGCGCTGGAAGGTGCGGGCCTGATCTGGCTGGGCTTCCGTCAGGGACGTCGACTGCCGCTTTGGAGCGGTGTGGGCCTGCAACTGTTTGCGGCCTTGTCGTGGGCGTTCTGGACCGCGTTCCACGGACACGCTTCCACGCCCGTGCTCAACGCGGCCTATGTGGGTGTGGTGCTGCTGGTGCTGGCGGGCGCGACCAGTGCATGGCTGTTTGATCGTCATGGCCGCACATGGTTTGCGCGTGCCGTGTCTGTGCTGATGTATGCGTGGGCGTTGCTGTGGTGGCTGAGCGGCACGCTGTATGAAATCAACTGGTTCACCTTCAGTGCGCTGCATGAAATTCCGCTGGTGTTCGTGCTGTTTGCGGTGACGGCGTGGATGGCAGCGGAGTTCGCCCGCTGCATCACGCAGCCGCTTGCGCGCGGCGTGGTGGACTGGAGCGTGTCCGCGCTGATCGCTGCCAGCATTGTGGCGGTGGGCACCACGTTTACCGCGCTGGTGCAGCCGTTCGCGGGGTGGTGGCTCATGGCCATCGTCGTGGCGGTGATAACCGGATGGCGCACGCTGCGCCTGCGGCCGGCAACGGCATTTGTGGCCGTTGCCAACCACGTGCTCTGGTGGTGGCGCTGGGTCGCGCTGGCGGTGGTGGGTATCGCGCTGGCGTTCTATCGGTCGTACTGGCTGCACGAAGGCTGGCAGTTCGTATTGCCTGCGTTGCCTGTGGTGGCGCTGATGGTGGCAAGCAGTGTGTGGCCGCGTCGCCTCGCGTTGCCGTTGTCCGCCATTGAGCCGCTGACGCGCAGCCTGCTGTTGCTGTCGTCGGGCTTTGTGGTGGCCATCTGCGCGCTGTATGCCCTGTTTATCCAGGGCAGTGCGGGGCCGTTGCCGTTCATGCCGCTGCTCAACCCCATCGAACTGTTCCTCATGGGCGCGTTGTTGCTGCTGGCGCGCGCCATGGGCGACGCGGATGCGCCGCCGCCCGTGCGTGCAGCACGGCCGGCCGTGCTGTGGGCGGCAATGTTTGCCTTCGTCACCAGCGCGACCTTGCGCGCCGTCGCCCAAATGGGCGGTGCGCCGTGGGGCGATGCGATTTTCTCCTCTCATCTGGCGCAGCTGTCGCTGACCGTGGTGTGGAGCGTCATCGGCGTGGTCGCCTGGGTGGTGGGCTCAAAGCGCGGACAGCGTGCGCTGTGGACGGCCGGTGCGGTCACCATGGCCGTGGTCCTCGCCAAACTGCTGCTGGTGGACCGCGCGCAGCTCGGCAACCTGTTCGGTATTGCCTCTTTCATTGCCTATGGCCTGCTGTGCACCGTCATCGGCTATTTCGCGCCGGCGCCACCGCGCCCGGCAGCCAACCTTGATCCGGAGTCGCCCCATGCGTCGTAACCTGCTTGTGTGCTGCATCGGCCTTCTGACCGTCGCCAGCGGTGTGCATGCAGCCGGCACCCCGGGCGACTACGCGTATGCGTATCCGCTGACAGTGGTGCCTGGCGCGCCGGCCTATCTGGTCGATCTGCCCGCCGATGCCTACACGTGGGCGCGTCGCGATGCGTCGCTGGCCGACATCAGCGTGGTGGATGCGGATGGCCGTGACGTGCCTTTTGGCCGCTACACCGATGCGCCGCCGTCGCCCACGCCCGTGGAAGTCAGCGCACGCCTGCTGCCCGTGCCTGCGGTGGCCGATGGCGCACCCGGTGCGCGCATTCAACGCAACGCCAATGGCGACATCGTGATCGACCCGGGCAAAGCCAGCGCGCAGGCAGGTCCGCGCGACTGGCTGCTGGATGCCAAACGGTCCATCACGCTGGACGCACTGGAATTCGCGCCGCAAAGCAGCGATGCCAGCATCACGGTGAACGTGGAAGCCAGCAACGATTTGCAGCACTGGGAACTGCGCGCCGCCGAAGAGCCGGTTATTTCGCTCAAGCGCGGCGATGACTCCGTCGATCAGCGCACCGTGCGCGTGGGCGGCGAGCCTGCCCGCTATTACCGTGTGCATCTGACGCAGGGCGATGCACCGTGGGCCGATGCAGACGCTGCGGCGGCCACGGTGAAGCTGACAGGCCAGTTCCTCGACACCACCACAGCGGCCGATCAGCGTCGTCAGTGGCTGGACGTGCCCACCAGCACGCCCACGCCCCTGGCCACTACGGCGGGCACGACGTACGAATTCCGGCTGAAAGCTGCGTTGCCGGTGGACAGCGTGCGTGTGTCGCTGGGCGACAGTGACAGCGTGGCGCGTTTCGACGTCAGCACCTTTGATGAAGCCAGCGGCGTCGTGCAATCCATGGGCGAAGTGTCCGTCACCCGCGTGGGCGGTGTGGACGCGCGACCGGAACTCAGCTTCCAGGCCGCACGCACGCAGATCATTCGCCTGCGTACGCCCGTGGCGCTACGGCAGCCGCCGAAGCTTTCGGTAGGCTGGACGCCGGATCGCTTCGTGTTTCTGCCGGAGGGCAGGGCACCGTACAAGTTGCTGGTCGGCAGCTACATGGCGCGCCGTGCCAGTTACCCGGTGGATGACGCCATCGCCAGCCTGCGCAGCAGGAATGGCGATAGCTGGACCCCGGCCGAATCGAAGGTCGGCACCCGCGAAGACGCGTCCGGCCCGGCCGCGCTGGAAGCTCCCAAGGTGCCCTATGACTGGACGCGGCCACTGCTGTGGGTGGTGCTGATCGCAGGCGCCGCCCTTGTGGCCGGCATGGCTATCAGCCTGCTGCGCAAGCCCAGGGCGCCCTGAGCGCGCTTGCGGGTACGCCCGTGAAAAGACCGCCTCCGGTGCGCTGCGGGGCGGTCAGGCCGTGATCACGCCAAACCGGCGATAATGGCCGCCTGTTTTGCCGAGCGTGATCCCATGTCGTCCCAGTTTCGCGAACCCGGCCTCTTTGCCGAACCCGAAGCGCTGAAGCCCCTGGCTGAGCGCATGCGTCCGCGTGCGCTCGACGAAATTGTCGGGCAGCCGCGTCTGCTGGAAGAGGGCAAGCCGCTGCGCCGCGCACTGGAAGCGGGCAGGGTACATTCCATGATCCTGTGGGGGCCGCCCGGGTGTGGCAAGACCACGCTCGCGCTACTGGTGGCACGTTACGCCGACGCTGATTTCCGCGCGATCTCCGCCGTGATGTCGGGCTTGCCCGATGTGCGCAAAGCGCTGGCCGAAGCCGAAGGCAATTTCGCGCAAGGCCGGCGCACCGTGTTGTTCGTGGACGAGGTCCATCGCTTCAACAAGGCGCAGCAGGACGCCTTCCTGCCGCACATCGAGCGGGGTGTCATCATCTTCGTGGGCGCCACCACGGAAAACCCGTCGTTTGAATTGAACTCCGCACTTCTTTCGCGCTGCCGTGTGCACGTGCTGGATGCAGTAAGCCCCGACGCCATCGTGGGCGCGCTGCGCCGTGCGTTGAACGATCACGAACGTGGGCTCGGCGAGCTGGTGCTGGACGTCAATGATGCATCGCTGGCGCTGATTGCGTCGGCAGCTGACGGCGATGTGCGCCGCGCACTGACGCTTCTGGAAATCGCCTCCGAACTGGCGGTGGACAACCGCATTGACGAGGCCACCCTGACGCAGGTGCTGGCCGACCGTACGCGTCGTTTCGACAAGAGTGGCGAGCAGTTCTACGACCAGATTTCCGCGCTGCATAAATCGGTGCGCTCGTCCGATCCCGACGCTGCCGTGTACTGGCTGACCCGCATGCTGGACGGCGGTTGCGACCCGCTTTACCTCGCACGTCGCATGACCCGCATGGCGGTGGAAGATGTAGGCCTGGCCGAACCGCGCGCGTGGCGCATGGCGCTGGATGCATGGGACACCTACGAACGACTGGGCAGCCCCGAAGGCGAGCTGGGCCTGGCTCAGCTCGCCATCTGGCTGGCCATTGCCCCGAAAAGCAACGCGGCCTACAAGGCCTACAACCAGGCCAAAGCCACCGTGCGCCAGATGGGTACGCTGGACGTGCCCATGCACCTGCGCAACGCGCCGACGAAACTGATGAAAGGCCTGGGCTACGGCACCGGCTACCAGTACGACCACGACGTGGAAGGCGGCGTCGCCCTCGACCAGCAATGCCTGCCGGACGAACTGGCCGACGTGACGTTCTACGAACCGGTAGAACGCGGCCTTGAATCGAAACTCCGGGAAAAGCTGGACGCACTCCGCGCAGCAAGAAAAGCGGCAAGAACAAACAAATAACCCGCCCCAACGTGCGTCTGTGGGAGTGAGCCTGCTTGCGATGGGTTATTGCGCCGTTCCGAAAGAATCGCTCACAAACCTCAGCTAGCCCAAACGACCCATACCGGCCACCGCCCACCGGGGTAATCTGTCTCCTACAACCCCAGCGAAGAGGCCGGCATCATGCGTATCGTTATCGCAGGTCTGATTGGCGGCATCGTCATCTTCCTCTGGGGTGCTTTCGCGCACATGGCGCTGCCCATTGGCGAATTGTCCATGCGTGGCCCCACCTCCGAAGCCCCGGTGATGGCGGCTCTGAAAACCAGCCTCCCGCAAGAGCCGGGCATCTACGTGCTCCCGTGGTTCGACATGTCCCACCACGACCCAGCGTCCAAAGCCGCCTACCGTGAGCGCGCGCTGGCCAACCCCTACGCCTTCATCGTCTACCAGCCCACGGGCAGGGACGGCATGAACATGGGCGGTGAACTGATTGTTCAATGGTTTGCCGGCACCCTGGCCGCCCTTGTCGTGGCGCTGGGCATGATCTGGTGCACTCCCCGCCGTTCCCGCCGAACATGGCTTGCCGTGGGTTTCGGCGTATTCACCTGGCTGAGCATCAGCGTGCCGTACTGGAACTGGTACCGCTTCCCCGTGGCCTTCACGCTGGGCTCCCTCGTGGAGCAAGTGGTGGGCTGGCTGATTGCCGGCGCCGTCATGTCATGGTGGCTGGGACGGACAGAATTGCGTGCGCGCTTGCCTTCATAGGGCGAATCCGCCACCGTTCCCCTCTCTTTTTTGAAGAAAGCAGCACCGCAATGACCATGGATATGCTCGAAATCGAATTCCGCTTCCGCGATACCGCCGAGCGCGTCTTTGACGCCTGGCTTGATCCGAAAGTGGTTCGCACCTGGTTGTTCGCCACGCCCAAGGGCGAAATGATCGACGTGCAGATCGACCCCCGCAAAGGTGGCCATTACTCCATCACCGAGCGCCGCAAGGGGCAGGACGTGCTGCACACCGGCACGTACCTCCGCCTGCAGCGTCCGGATGTGCTGTGGTTCACGCTGACTGTGCCCTCGATCAGCCCGGACACCGTGACCGTGTCCATCGAGATCGAGCCCTCGGTCGACGGCGGTTGCGTCCTGATGCTGGGCCACGACGTCAAGCGCGAAGACAAAGACGCCATGACCAAGGGCTGGCTGGCGACCCTGCAAGGCCTGCAAAAACAGCTCAGCCGCTGATTCCGACAGGCCCATCGCCGCTTACATTGCGGCAATGGGCCATGCACGGCGATAATCCGAAGTCACGCCTCACCCCGATGGAACCGACCCATGCTGGATCCCGCCCTCCTGCGCGGCCGATTGGCCGAAACGGCAGAACGCCTGCGCACCACCCGGAACTTTGATCTCGACGTCGTCACGATCGAGCGCCTGGAATCCGAGCGCAAGACGCTGTCTACCGAGACCCAGGAGCTGCAGAACCTGCGCAACACCCGTTCCAAGGCCATTGGCATGGCCAAGGGCAAGGGCGAAGACGTCGCTCCGCTGATGGCGGAAGTGGCGGGCATCGGCGACAAGCTGAAAGCCAACGAGCAGGCTCTGGCCGACGTGCAGGCGAAGCTGGCCGACATCTCGCTGGGCCTGCCCAACATCCCCAACGAGGCCGTGCCCGTCGGCAAAGACGAAAACGACAACGTCGAAGTTCTGCGTTGGGGTCACCCGCGCCCGTTCGACTTTGAAGTGAAAGACCATGTGGAACTCGGCGAACGCCACGGCTGGCTGGACGCCGATTCCGGCGCCAAGCTCAGCGGCGCCCGCTTCACCGTGATGCGCGGCCAGCTCGCGCACCTGCATCGTGCGCTGGGCCAGTTCATGCTGAACCTGCACACGCGCGAGCACGGCTACCTGGAATGCAACGTACCGCTGATCGTCAACGCCGACAGCATGCAGGGCACCGGCCAGCTGCCGAAGTTCGAAGAAGACCTCTTCTCCACCCAGGTGGGCGACGCGAAGCGTTACCTCATTCCCACCGCAGAAGTGGCACTGACCAACCTCCTGCGCGACACCATCGTGGAAAGCGGCGAACTGCCCATGCGCCTCACCGCGCAGAGCATGTGCTTCCGCGCCGAAGCCGGCAGCTACGGCCGCGACACCCGCGGCATGATCCGTCAGCACCAGTTTGAAAAAGTGGAAATGGTGCAGATCGCCACGGCCAGCCAAAGCTACGACCAGCTCGAAGAAATGGTCGGCCACGCCGAAGCCGTGCTCAAGGCCCTGAAACTGCCGTACCGCAAGGTGCTGCTGTGCACGGGCGACATGGGCTTCAGCGCAGCCAAAACCTACGACCTGGAAGTGTGGCTGCCCAGCCAGAACACCTACCGCGAAATTTCCTCGTGCAGCAACTGCGAAGACTTCCAGTCCCGCCGCATGCACGCCCGCTGGCGCAACCCAGAAACGGGCAAGCCAGAACTCGTACACACCCTAAACGGCTCCGGCCTCGCCATCGGCCGCACCCTCGTAGCGGTCATGGAGAACTATCAGGACAAAGACGGCAACATCACCGTCCCCGAAGTCCTCCGCCCCTACATGGCAGGCCTCGAAACTATCGCCTGACCGGGTACAATGCCCACCGGGGACGCTGCAATGGCGTCCCCGACAATTTACGGAGAGATGGCCGAGTGGTTTAAGGCAGCAGTCTTGAAAACTGCCGTAGGTGTGAGCCTACCGTGGGTTCGAATCCCACTCTCTCCGCCAGTCCTTGTAAGTATTTGATTTATAATGGTTTTTCTCGAAGCCGAGAGGGGCTCGTCACTCCACATATCGGTCCACAGTGAGCCGATATGCGCATTCCAAATTACCTGCGATTTGCCCCAACTGGGGTGTGGCATTTTCGCCAGCGGTTTCCATCCCAACACGCACGCAAAACGGGTCGGACGGAAGTCACCCGTAGCCTTCATACAAGAGATTTACTGACAGCGCAGAAACGTGCGTTGTGTCTCGTGGAAAGGTATGCTCAAACCCTCACACAGGTTTGGGGACTGAGTGTGGCTAAGGATGGCATTCCAACTGTTTCGGAAATCACTCAACGGAAGACGCGTGACCGGTATCGGGTGATTCGTCGCCCCGATGGAACCGTTGAAATCGAGGCTAATGGTGAAGAGGACCATGGGTTTGCCATGGATGCGCTCGACCGCATCGGGCCGTTAGACCAAGAGTCTTATTATCAAGACTTCATGCGAGCCGCTCAGGTTGCATCGGCCGCTTCATCTTCAACCCCCTCCGCATCAAACATTCCGAGCATTGCTATCGGCAAGGCTGTGGTGCAGTGGTTGGCTGAGATCAAATCCAGCACCAAGACCAAGACCAAGACCTTCAAAATAAAGACCACAGCGGTCGAGGGGTTCGCTCGTCACTATGGCGAGATGAATCCCTTGAAGGATGCTCAGCGCATCGATGTTGGCAACTGGGTCATGGCGCTCAGGTCCAGCAAACTCGAAACTCCAACCATCGTCAACAAGCTCAGCTACCTCAGGGGCTTTTTCGATTGGGCGAAGGCTCGTGGGTACTACCCGGCTTTTGCGAAGGATGAAAACCCCGCAGCCGGCCAGGTCATCTACGGCATGCGTGAGAAACGTCAACGTCGTGCTTTGGGGTTTAAGCCTTTTTCGAAGGAGCAGGTCCAGGCCTTGTATGACACCAAGGCGTTGGAAGGTGGACTGAGTGAATCAGCACGCTGGGGCGCTTGGGTGGGTTTGTATACCGGAGCCCGTGTGGCAGAAGTTGGGCAAGTGACCTTGGCTGACTTCGTGGAAGTGGACGGTATTCCCTGTATCCGCATCACAGATGAAGCCGAGGGGCAATCAGTCAAGTCGGATATCAGTGTTCGAACCATTCCTATCCATCCTGCGCTGGCGAAGCTCGGTCTTCTCAAGCGTGTCGAATCACTGCGCAAAGCAGGTGAGTCACGTCTGTTTCCCAGTGTGAAAACCGATGGGTGTCGACCCCCCGTTAGTTAGTGCCAACCATAACCCGAGGTTGCCGGGTCGTTTTGCTGCCTGAACTCGGCGGGTGTCAGCCCGCCGAGGCTGTC
>NZ_JACHYH010000008.1 GCF_014192715.1 Luteibacter sp. Sphag1AF | reverse complement strand
CGATCTGTTCTTCGCTGAACTTCGACTTCTTCATATAGAGCTCCTTGGATGGGAAACTCTACTTCCGTCTGGCTCGAACCAACGAGGACGCTTCAACGCACCCGGAACTCGCTAGCCACGGGTGGCGTCAGGTCAAGCAGGTCGATGCCCTGGGGCTCTGGCGTATACAGTTCCAGCCAGGCTCGGTGCTGGCTTTTCTGCAAGAGAAAGTCTGGCCCATGGCCTTTCGCCGGGCTCGTCAGACTGAAGCCGTTGCGCCACAGCCACTCGGCCATCTGCAGTTCGCTCAACCGCTGGCGGAAAACTCCGGGCTTGGGCGACAGCAGTTCGTTGATGAAGTGCGGGTCGTCCAGGTGCTCCTGGAGGTAACGATCGAACACCCCCAAGAGGAAGGCGACCACGCGCTCACGGAGATCCGGCCGCATACTGGGCCACTGGGCATGGAACCGTGCTTCTACCTGTTCGCGGATGGGTGTTGTGGCCATGCCTCATGCTCGGATGGGTTCGCTCTTTGGTCAATGGGCTTAAGGGCGGCGCGAGTGGCCGCCCTCGTCCTGCAGCCGCTTCATTGCTGCAAGCCAACGGCTCCTCATGCCTGGTGCGCCATGCAAACCGACGATGGTGAGGTAAGACGTGTGCGACTGCATCGACCAGCCGACAACGCGACGCGAGTACAGATCCAGCACGGCGGCCACATACAGCCAACCCTCCGCGGTCCACAGGTACGTGAAGTCGGCGACCCACTTCTGGTTCGGCGCGGTCGCCTGGAATTGTCGATCAAGCAGATTGGGCGCGATCGCTCCACGGAGTCGCTCGCCTCGGTCGATGGGCAAGCCACGTCGACGTGGTCGAGCGCGTAGCCCCTGAATGCGCATCAGCCGCTCGACGCGATGCAGGCCGCACCAATGTCCCGCTTCGAGCACATCGCGCCAGACACGGCGCGCGCCGTAGGTCCGATCGCTATCGAGAAAGCTCTGCCGCGCCAGCTGACCCAGCACCTCGTCATCCCATGGGCGCTGACTGCGTGGCCGAACGAGCCACGCGTAGAACCCGCTGCGCGAGACACCGAGCGCCTCACAGATCAATCCCACCGGCCAGGCCCCTCGGTGCTTCGCCACGAAGCCGAACTTCACGTCGATTCCCTGGCGAAATAGGCCGCGGCTTTTTTCAGGATGTCGCGCTCCATCTTGAGCTTGGCGACTTCCTTCTTCAGTCGCTCGATCTCCGCTTGCTCGGGCTTCATCTGCCCTTGCCCGGGAAACGCCTGCTGGGGATCGGCCACCAGCTCACGTACCCATTTGCGCAGCACGTTCTCATGCAGCCCCAGATCACGGGCCGCCTGCGCCACCGCTACACCGCGCTCATTAACCAGTCACACCGCTTCAAGCTTGAACTCGCGACTGAACGTCCTTCGTGTTCCCATAAACTACCTCCGGTTCATCATCCCACCTAAACTCCGTGTCTGTGAAACCGGACGCAGTCCACATCCCGCTAGTGACTACGCTCCTTGGAACACGTGCTCACGATGCCATGCGAGATACGGAATGTGGCCTGGGCTATGTGTCCGAAGCCGTTGCCCATCCGAAACTGAGAAATGACGCCGCACCGAATCATCGAGATGGCGCGAGCACAGCAGTAATCCCTCATCGCTAAAGGCGATCAAACCCACATCAAACATCGCGTCCAAGTGAATAGACAGGAGAAGGCCATTAAAGGGGTCTAGGCGCTCAGAATGAGTGGCTTTGGCCCACGGCTTTGCGTGGCTGGCCCGCAGCAGTTGCGGCGGAAGCGTTAGGCCAGTTACGGCGCAGCGCCCTTGCCACAAGTCCATGAGCGCCTCGCGAAATACATCCTGCCCTATGCGCTGGCGAACTTCGCGCGTTCGTTCCGTTTCGGGAATTGCTGCCAAACGCGTCTCGACCTGAGCTGACAGCACGGCAATTGGATGGACTAGCAGGGTATGAAGTACGCGCAGCGCTTCGTAGATATGGGGAGCACCTCTTGCCAGTCCGATACTGGCCATCCCCGTAGGCGGCACCCGATCTGAAATCTCCAGGCCGATCATCGCAGCAGCGCCCGCCTCCGGCAACGCCAGTAAGACGCCCTCCCCTACGACTTGTACCAGTACCGTCTCTCGAGATCCGCTGGTCACAGCAGCCAACCAACCATCGTCCTGCGATGAAATCAGATCATAGCCACTGTCGGTCAGCGCCTTCGCAACGAGCGGCGGTAGCGGTAATACCGTCATTATTGTTTGCCCTGCCCCAGAACCGAATTTTGCTCCGCACCAAAACGGCGACCGAACAACAGTCCCTCGTTGGAACTGGGATCGAGCTCCAGGCGCACCACGCCATCTTGCAGGTTGGCAGGAGGCGGCGTAGTGGTCGTCACGATGTATTGAAATGGCGGTTCAGCTCCTGCGAACCCATTCTTTTCCAGCTCATTCATCAATGAGAAGAAGTTCTCGTATAAGCCAATGCTCATATCTGCTTCTCTAGGGCAGTCATGAATTAGGAAACCGGGGTGAGAGCTCCCTGATCCCGCGCTATCGAGCATACAAGCGATGTCGCCCAACAGTACTTCCAATACCCGATAGGCCTCTCCACCCCGCATTGAAAGGCGAAACGGGCGATCTTCATCGCGCGGGTCAAAGACACCGAATGCGCCGTCCGGAAGCAAGGTCTGTGTCAAAGCGTCTGTTATGGACACCAATGCCTTTTCCCGATCAGATTTGCCTCGTTGCAACAAAGCTAACTGCGTGCGGGCGCTGTCGAGCTCACTTCCGACTCTGTCTATCTCGGCTTGTGCCGCATCAATTTCAGCTTGGGCCTTTGCAGAGCCTGCTGCGCCATCCCAACGCGCAAGTTCGTCCATTAAGCCTGGCCATTTGTTAGCTTCGATTTCAGCTGTACGTCTTGCCGTCCTGACCCTATTCAAGCTCTGCTTAAGTAACTCCTCCTGTTGCTCCAGCGCCTGAACTGTCAATCCCATTTCATTCTTGCGAGCTAAAGTGCCAACAGCCCTCCCCGCAGACTCATCCATCAGTTTTTGCAGACCCTGCTTATCGCGCTGATCTCGCAGGCTACTCAGTTCAAGAATGCGGATCTCGGCCTGCACATACTGGCAAGTCGAAAATGGGACATTACCTTCTTCGCAGTGCCCAGATAGGTTCCTAAGCTTTAAAAGCCTTTCTCCAATTGACCGAAATGCGTCCTCATCCCTGCGCCTTGCGGCATCTGCAAATTCGTACTCAGCGCTGGCGCGCTCACTCTCACTGCGGCGCAACTTCAATTCTGCGCGGACCTCAGCTAGATCCTGATCTGCCTTTTCCTGTTTCAGTTCCCACTGTGCAAGACGATGTGACGCTTCATCGCTTGCAACCTTGATTCGGCCCTCCACTGAATCTCCGAATAGATCTGGGGTGCGGATGGGTAGGTCGTCGGGAAGACCCCCCATTGCTCGCAAATTGGATTCGATGCGTCGCCGTATCAGTGCCGGCTCTCGGCGCAGTTCGTTCGCTCTCTGCGATGCCTGTGAAAGCTCTTGCTGCAGAGTTGCGATCCGGCTCATAAGCTGCGACTCGGATTGATCCACAAGTCCGAGTACCGCCCGCATGACAATGGGGGGATCTTGGCGGCTACGCTGTAGACCTGAGCCCTCCCCCTCACGCCAGGTGAAGAACGACTTGAATCGCGAACCCTGATCACGACTGATCCACGCCAGGAGATGCCTCCATTCAATCGCTTGACCTGTATCCGGAATGTTGGACGGCGATACTGAACTCACGATGTCATTCGCCAAGCGCTTTAGGAAATCCCGGTCGCTACTTTCGGATTCCCGATCCCAAAAGTTCTCCGCACCTTCGCCAGCGAAAACAAATCCATCCTTGTGGGAATTGAAGTAGCGACACAGTGTGAACGGTCGATTTTCTACATACATCACTGCGATAACGCCGCCCTTTGGGAGCTCACCATACAGCTCATCGCGTAGCTCGTTTACGGTCTTTGACTGATCTCCAAGACAGTAACGGAGCAATAGGCATAGTGATGTCTTGCCAACACCGTGACCCGCGGCGTGGAGTCCGACTGCGCTGCCTGCAGTTGGCTCCTTCGCCCACACCACGTTAAGCCCGCGCCTTAGGGGCACGGTCCTGACAATATTCGAGGTATCGGGTTCCGAGAAAATGGAAAGCTGCTTGAACCATAGGCGGGGGGTTCGCCTGTCCTTTGGTAGATGCTGGATCAGCTGCTCCATTCTCCTACTCCATCATTCAGGCACGTTTCGTTGAGATATCAGTCGATTCTTTACCATCTATTGCTGGCGTACTCCCGGAGGTTTGCGATGCAGCCTTCATCAAAATCTTCGCGACCTGAACCGCATCCTCATCGACTACCACGTCGTCGGGGAGATCAATACCCTGGACCGCGAGCAGCTGTATTGAGTCAGTCCGTATCACGCCAGTCGATTCGTAATGACGCAGCCAGCCCTGGATACGTTCACCAGACAGCCGGCCAGTCTCGAAGATCCCAAGATGCCTGTTTTTAAACTCGACAACGAAAGCCGCGTCTTGTGCATCAACCAAGCCGTTCAGCACGTTCGATTGTGCTGCGATGGTCATTGCATCAGTCAATTGACGGCGCGACAGATGATCATGCTGTCTGATCATGGCAATCAGTAATCCGGCCAACCGTGCATCAGTCCCGTCACGGATGATGCCGTGGGACGAATAGGCCGGCATTGCCTGCTGGCCGGGAGGGGGATTCAAGAGGCTGACGTACGGCTCGCCATTTCCCTCAGCAAGCGTCATGCGGCCGAACTCATGAAGCACTAGATTGCGGGTGCGATATTCACCGAACTCACGGAGCTCCCTGTCCTTAAGGACGCGGAAGGTTTCGCTCGGATATTCAACCCCCATTACATCGGAAGGATCGAGGACGTAGCGCAGTTCATCGAGCGTGAGACCGTAGAGGCGGGCGTAGTACGCGTCCAGTTCGGCACGAACGATAGCCCGACGGTCGAGAGCGAATTTAAAGGGTACGCCGCTGTAGCCGAGATCGCGCGCCCAAGAGGACAGGTCGTGGGCGGTGTAGGTCAGTTCAAGCACGCGCGGAACGATAAAGGCGATGTCAGCGTCGGTGTATTGACTGGGTGACAAAATGGGAAACTGCTTCAGATAGCCGTATGTAAGGTGCGTTCCGCCTACTTTGACGCGAGCGACATAGTCGAGCGTAAGAGAATCGAGGTTTGCTAACAGCGCGGCAGCGCGCTCAGGCTTTTGCCCCGTCATGAAAAGAGAAAGTGTGTGCCCAACGCCAGACCATGGCACTAAGCCAGCAATAACCGTCCGTTCGTCGGTAGATCGGCATATGTCACGCCAGCCCATAAGCCAACGATGCGTCCATCCCCTGTCCGATAGGGACTGCACAACCTCCCGCTCCGCCACCCAGTAGCGCGGAATGACCGAAAAGTCTAAGTCGGACTTTTCGGCGATGGTGACATCACGGCTGTTGCCATCTTGGGTATAGGTAGCCCAGCGGTGATCGAACTGGTGAATCAACTTGGCTTCGTACAGCAGCAGCATTCCTTCGCCCGGTTCACCGGCGAACAAATGGCTATCGCTGGTCATGTTGAATAGGCCCTGAGAAAAAGTGATGCCCCAGGGGTTGCCATCGGCGCAATTCTCGTCAATCAAAACCGGTGCAACACCATAGAGCTTCTTGGTCAGCTCGGCATCGCGCTCGCTGCGAAACATTGGGCAGGTGAGCGTATTAGGATTGATTAGACGGAACTCATCGGGCGTGAGGCTGAAGCGACGGCGAGAGTCGCCGAGCTGAGCCACCTGGGTAGCGAAGCAGACGAACTCGGCACGCTCCGCTGCGCCTAAAGTAAGGAGGCTGAACTTGTAGCTGCGATGCACAGAAGGGAACACCGCCTCCCGGTTTTCGATGTCGTACAGGCTGACCAGCCGACCGTTTTGGGTGATATCGGCAAAGAAGACTTTAGTGCTGTCGTCAGTGGCGATGCCCGTGGGAACGATGAAGCCAGCTCGCCCTTGCTTCGCAGTTAATTGACTTATGGTTTCTGCAAATAACGAGTATGTGTTGAGCTTTCCGACTGCCGTAAGTGGATAACGACCTGCACGATAAAATGCGTTGCATGCAGCAACACGCTGGCTCTCTTCAACAAACTCGTTCCAGAGGCGCGGGTTATCTTCTTCCAGTCTCGCAATTGCTTTCTTACGTTTGTCGCCAGAGAGTGATGAGATATGTGTATCGCGGGAAGCGAAGAACTCTTCTTCGCCCAATTGAGATACCTCCCAGGGCGGATTTCCCAGCACGCAGGTAAAACCTCCAGCAGCATGTACCAGTGGGAAAGCCAGTGGCCAGTGCAGGACGCGGCCTGCACCGCAGATTTCACTGGCGGCGGCACGTTTTCCCGCATGACCCGGCGCAGCGTGTTCGCCCAAGAGCTCCAATACCACCGTGCCTGTAGTTGGAACGGATTCGCGATTCTTTTTGACCTTAGGTAACAGAAAAGCAGCCAGCAGCATGTCCGCCGCGTGGCGCAACGGACTATCGGAAACCTCCTCCGCAAAAGCTCGCCAAGCAGCTTGTTTGGCCGCTATCTCTACTAGCGTAGCGTCTGGCAGTGCTTCCAAAGCACGCAATTTATCAAGCCCGCCCGTGCGTAAGCCGAGCAGATCACGCTGCCCGAACTGCTGGGCTGTTCGCTTTCGCTCCAGATCTTTCAGCTCTATCGCATTTTGTTTGGCGAGCGTTTTACAAACCGCATTATCGTCGCCAGGCAACACCTTGACAGCCCCCTTGGGGACACCCTGCTCCAATGCAGACAGATCGGTCAGGCCCAGCAGCGCGTCACCGCACTGCAGGTGGTGATCGAGGAAACCGAGCGGACGATCCGGTGTCATGGCCTCCAACCACAGCGACATGCGCGCCAACTCGATAGCCATGGGGTTGCGATCTACCCCGAAGATACAATGGGTGACGACATCACGCAGGGCATGGCGAAAATCCTCGCCGCTGGGCGTACCCTGCGCACGGAGCTGAGCTAAGCGCGTAGCCAGCCGGCGCGCGGCGCCAAGCAAGAAGTGGCCGCTACCGCAGGCCGGGTCGCATACGGTGATGGACAGGAGCGCGGCCTCAGGATCTGCCGCACCACTAATGCGCTGCTTAATGATCGGCTCCAGCGCAGAATCTAAGAGTTCCTGAACCAGCGAATCTGGCGTGTAGTAGCTACCGCTCGTCTTACGAGCGTTGCCCTTGGATTCTTCAGCATTAGCGAAGCGAAACACGCGACCATCAGCACTAATGTCCGGTACCAGCTCTAACAGGCTTTCGTAAACGCTTCCCAGCTCTTCCGGGCCCATGTCACGCCAATTGATACGGGTCAAACTACCATCACTGCGCATCCAGCCAAGCTTTGCAATCGCTTCCAACAGCGCGCTGTTGCTCAGCATGCTGCGATCAAGGTCCGAACACTGGTCCTCGGCAAACAAACCACCCAAGGCCGGCAGCGCCAGCAGTGACTGACCATGGGCCAAACCGGTTAAAACTGGTTTTAAGCCTTCCCACAGATCCGCATGACGATCGAACGCGCGGCGGCGGCGAGCGCGCTCGCGAAGACGACGCAGGCTGTAGCCGTCCGCGTACAGATTTACGGCATTCGCATCGGCACCCATCGGGTGCAGCAGGCCGCGCTCCTCAATGGTCAGGAGAAAGATCAGCCGATAAACCAGGCGCAATAGTTGCTGGAAGTAGGCATGCCGGCCGAGCTCGCCAATGGCCAATGCATCACGCAGTGGCTGATTGGCGGGTTCGGCTAGGAACCCCTGGCCGAGAGCAGCCAGTGCTTGCTCCACGCCTTGGCGGAGCTGGTCGCGTGCGCGTGTACCCTGCTCTTTGCTGGCCTCCCGCCAGACTTCCAGCGGACAATGCTGCACCATCGCATCGGGATTGCCGAAGCGACTGGCATGCATTAGCAACCAAAGGAGCGAGAAGTCGGCGTAGCGCTCCTCGGCAAAGATGCGCTCCAAGTCTGCTTCGATCCATGCCGGCCGGGTGAGACTGGCATTGTCGCGCGCCAAGCGCAGCACGCTTCCGTTGCTTGCCACACCCCACAATGCCGCATCCGACGCATTCAGATAGTCCTGAAGCAGCCCGAAGGCGCTGCGCTGACGAATGCCGTCGCCATAGCGACGGTGACGTTCGTCCAGCCGCTGACCGGCCACGGCCACCACCAATGGCATTCGGCCCTCGCGGGCGCTGGCGGTGATGGGATAGTCGCGCCCAGCGATTTCCGTGTGCGCGTTATGTGATGTCAGATCCGTGGCACCTAGAACATCGCGAAACAGCGCTTGAAGGAAGCGGACAGCAAGGCCGTGTGGATCCTCAGCCCGTTCACGGGCCGCGGCGAAATCACTCCAATGGGCCTGAGCGATACGCCAATAGCGTCCCAACTCATCGCGAAGATTTAGGCCTCGAGGGATGCCATAGTCCGCCGGCGCCTGATGAGCAACCTTCAGCGTGGCGACGCTGCTCAACCATTCAGCAGGCAGCAGCCCGCCCTCGATCTGTATGGCATCGAACTCCAAAGCTGCATAACGGCGACTCACCCAGCACCTCCGGGCATCAGCACGAATGCGGCGATTACGTCCACCGGCTTGAGAGCACGCACCTCGTAGCGGCCACGAGCGTCGGCAGCCTCACGAACACGTCTATGATCGGCCAGCAGGCGTTCTGCCTGGGTGTCCGCGATCTGCTCCAGTGACTCTCGACGTTCGTCCAGTAGACCTAGAACTGCCTGCATCTCGCGCTGGCGTACTGGCTCGGGCAGGTTGCCGGTGGCCGGCGCCTGCAGCCAGTCGAGTAGCTGCTCGCCTTGCACTTCGGCCGGACTGGCACGCCCCTGCCAGGCCACGGGCAACGCTTCCTCTACAAGCAACACGCTGCTGCGACCCGAACGAGTGGTCGTTATCTGGTGGCGCAGACGCAGCAACAGCACAGTAGTGACGCTGTCCACCGCCGGACTGCGCCACACGCCGATGCGCCCTAGTGTGGCCAGCTGTTGGTTGTCGCGAGTTTCGCCGCTAACGGCCCGCTCCAACAGTTCGTCGGCCAAGATACTCACAAGTGGATGGCTACGGCTGACATAGCGACAGCGAGGACTGGGCGGCTGACTGAAATCGATACCAATGTTGCCGCTCAGACCCGCGCTCTCCAGGCGTTCACGTAGCGCTTGCGGTAGTGCGGACAATGGCGCAGTAGCCCCACGCTTCGGGTTGAACAGCAACCCGGCGCCAAGACGGGCCATGGCCTGAGTAGTAAAGCGCTTCACGTCATCGCTGGCGCCAAGTACGGCCTTCATACGCTCCCATTCGGGAATCACGTCGCCAGGACGCAGGCGGCGCTGCGCAAACACAGTGCGGTTGCGCTTAGCTTTTTCAGCTAGATCCGTCCAGCGCACATCCAGTTCGCGACTTTCCTCGTACTGATCGAAATCGAAACTCTGCTGAGGGCCGCCAGCGCGCTCACTGCGCAACATCACCGCCTTCATTAGGGCTTGAGTCAGGGTATGGTCATCGTCAGGCAACGGCACTGGAACGCCCAGTTCTTGTCGGATCTTCTCTGCCTTGCGCAGGATCACTTGTAGAACTGCGCCATCAACCGGGTTATTAGCTCCGTACATCAGCGTGGCGCGCACTTTGCGACTAGGTTGTCCGAAACGATCCGCACGGCCTTCGCGTTGCTCATGACGGGTGGGGTTCCAGGACAGGTCATAGTGGACCACAGCATCCACGTACTCCTGCAGATTGACGCCCTCAGAGAGGCAGTCGGTGGCGATCAGCAGTCGGCGTTCTGCTTCGCCTAGTGCCTCGACGCGACGCTCGCGCTCTTCAGACGGGAATTCGCCGGTAACCACATCCACTGTAACGCCACGAAACTTGCCATCCAGATGCTCGCGCAGATAGTTGGCAGTAGCGATGTAGCGGCAGAACACCACCGGATTGAAGCCTTCGGCGATTAGCTGCTTCAGATGCTCTGTAAGCAGACGCAGCTTAGGATCACCATCCTGGCCGGCCAGCGTGCAGGCCTGGGCCAACAATGCGTGCAGGGCGGGGTCACCCGTATCAGCAGCTGGTACCACATCGTCCTGGTCCAGGGCGTCCTCACTACCATCGAACAGAGTTTCCAACACTTCCTGCGGTGCGTTGTCCAATTGCTCAGCCGCCAAGCGGGTCTTCAGGGCCTGCGTGGCGGCAGCAGGGCTGGAGGCCACGCAGCGCATCAGGGCCAAGGTCCCCCAAAAACTCAGACGTTGACGGCGGGCGTCGTCGCCAGCGCGCTGGGTTACATCACGGCAGTAGTCGAGCACGTCCTGAAAAAAGTGCTCCCATTCCCCTGTCAGTCGGTAGGGCAGCTCTGCGGTCTCACGCTGGGGAAAGATGCTTCCGTCACGCCATTCGTCAATGTCAGGCCGCCGGCGTTGCACGAAATGCTGGGCAAGCTGTTCGCGTAGCTTGTCCTTACTGTCCCCGCTAGCCGTGGCGAACTCGGCAAACTCTGGCTTAAGCAGGGCCAACAGGCTGTAGAAAGCCTCCTGGTCACCACTGTGCGGAGTTGCCGTGAGCAGTACTAGGTGGCGCTCGTCATCGTTGGCCAGTTCGCGCAACAACTCGAAGCGCTGCTGGCGGGCTTGGCCAGTACTAACGCAAGTATGTGCTTCATCAACGATCACGAATTCCGGGCAGGCACGAATGAAATCGTGACGGTGTCGATCGGACTTGATGTAGTCCAGGCTGACCACGGTGAAGGCGTGTGCATGAAAGATGGAATCGCCAATCGGCAAACCACGTTCAAGACGAGCGGCGCTGCTTGCCGTAACCCCTACTGCGGGCAGATGGAAGCGCTCGTTAAGCTCGCGCACCCATTGTTCGACCAGGTGCGGCGGACAGAGCACTGCCATACGCTGGATTTCGCCGCGATCGAACAGCTCGCGGGCGATCAGTGCCGCCTCGATAGTCTTGCCGATGCCCACGTCATCGGCGATCAGCAATCGCACGGGATCCAGCCGCAGTGCCATCAGCAGCGGCACGAGCTGGTACGTGCGCGGCTCCACGGCGATGTTGCCGAAACAGCGGAACGGGCCTGCGCCTCGGCGAAGCGCCATGCGCAAAGCATCGGCGAGCAGTATGGCGTCGTGCTGGCTACCTTCCTGGACCGGATTGGGTCTGGGGAAATGCGCAGAGCCGATGCCAAGCTCCAACTCGGTATGGACGATGGCGCTTTCGTCCTCGCTGCCCGACAGTGGACGCAGGCGTAGCAGAGGCGCAACGCTACCGGGTTGCACGATCCACTCGCGACCACGTGCATGAACCAAGGAGCCGGGAGTGAAGTTGGCGATAGGTGTATTCATTTGGTGATACGTCAGAAGCCAAGCAACCGACCGAGACGCCTGAACAGCGGCGGCCAGGCATCGATGTCGACAGGAAAACGAATGAAGCTGTAGCCGCGGTCTTCCCATGCAGCCTGTAGCTCGCGCGGAGTATCTGGCAGCGCCACGGCGGCATAGTGATCCGGCCAATGTAGGATCACCTGTGCACTGACTTCAGCTGTGGCCGGTAACGGCAAGTCAGCTGCATGTTGGGCGCGCATTGCTTGCCACTGTCCGGCCCATCCAGGCATTGCCGGAGGCTCCAGGGGCAGTGCCGGAGTGCCGGACGATGGCTGCAGTGACGTACTCACCCGGGTCAGGCGCCACAGCAGGCGAAGGACCTCCGAATCACGTCGATTGATGAGCTCATGGTCGGGCTGGTTGTAGTAGGACAGCAGGCAGCGATAACAACCAGCGACGCAGTGCACCTCTTGCTGATCCTGGACGTCCTCCAGCGCAGGCATTGGCCCTTCAGCGGGAATGTCGTAGTGCATCACGTGCAAGGCCTGGCGAGCGACCTGCGCAAGCGCGTCTGGGTCACTAGCAAGTCGTGTCAATACTCCGGCACCGCCCTCTGTAGCCTCGTAGAACAGAACGCCCCGACGCTGACGACTGTCTGGCAGCGGCTCAGCCAATAGCTCAGCCTCTTCCAACTGATACATTGCCTCGATTCCACGCTTGAGCGCATGCTGCAGCGTTGTTAGCGTCTCCTGTGAGCATTCGCCATGCGGTTGCATCAGCAGGGCGTTCTTATTGTCCTGGACGAAGGGCACGATCCGCTGCGGCGGCAGCGTGTCGTCATTGCCCCCATCGCCGTCATCTTCAACCTCCTCCTTAACCCACCAACCGGTACGCGGGTTGATAGAGAAACCAAATTGGCTGGGATTCTTGCGACGACGTAGGCCTTTGTTGATACGAGTAATGGTGGCGCCAGGCCCATAACGGAGCGTGAGGATGTCGCCTTCACCATCGCGTGCCAGAACCGTGCTTGCGTCCACTTGTCCCTGACGGACGCTCCACTCGAATACGGTCTGCAACTCGAAGGCCTGGCGCTGGCGCTCTTCGTCGTTGGCGGTAATTCGCTCGGCCGGCTCGGTATCAACGTTCTCGATTCGATACAAGCCACTTATCTGATGAGCATCGGATAGCGGCATGCCACAGGAATGACAATCGTTCCAGTGAGTCATGAAGTGTCCCGCGCCGCAATGCGCGCAAACACGTGCGGCCCGGGTTGAAAGCAAGCCGCCTGCAGTCGCCTGATCGGCCGTAGACAACGCGATGCGTGCGCGTACGACTCGATACGCCCTGCCCTCATGATAGACAAGGCTACGCGGACCGAACTCGGAGAGCGCCAGGAAGCGCGGCCTCTGGAGGAACACGTTGCCGCTGCGCACGTCAGCCCGTCCCGGCACATACGCCATGAGCGGAAGGCGCGGAAAGTTATACCCTGGAAGGAACCCTTCAGTGGCCAGGTAGCGATAGGTATAGAAGTCGCTAGATAGGGAATCCTTTCCATGCAATAGCAGGTCAATCTGATCGATGGCTTGGCGCAGACGACGTTTAGCATCGTCGCGCTCACGGCGATCGGTAATCGCGTAGTTATCCAGCGTGGCCTGCGCCAATCGCTTCTGCCGCTCCGCAGAGCTCAGTAGATCACGCCAGCGGTTGAACGCGGCATTGAACTCGGACGGAGCCAGGGTCGCTACTTGCTGGGCAAAGGTGCCTGCCCCCGGGTACCAAGGAGCGCGGGTGGCGTCGAGGTGATCTTCCATAGCCAACAGGATCCGCTCCGCCCGCTCTGTCGCAACACGCGTGGCCTCGTCCGTACGCATGGCAGCAGTTAGGGCATCCCGGACCGGCGCGTTGGGCAAGCTTGGATTCACGACGTTCGCAATGGAGGTATCCAGCGCCTGTCCAGTGGCCGCCAACCACTCCGCTTGTAGATGGCTGCGGATCAGAGCTTCATTGGCCAAATCCAACAGCGGGGCCTTGACGACGCCATGTACCATTCCGGTCGGGTCGCGGAAAAAGTACTGATCATGCGGGCTACGCGCAGCGCAGTAAGTAACAACCAACGCAGCTTGACCGCTGCGCCCCGCACGTCCAGCGCGCTGAACGTAATTAGCAGGTGTGGGCGGAACATTGCGTAGGTACACCGCATTGAGTGCGGAGATGTCTACACCGAGTTCCATGGTAGGCGAGCAGAACATAACTGGCAGGAAGCGGTTAGGCTCTCCTTGTTCCTTGCATGCAGCTTTCAACTCGTTGGTCAGCTTTACCTGCTCCACGGGACCAAATCGAAAGCGAATCTCTCGCAAAGCACGTAGATCGGAAGCTACCTGGGCAGTGTGCTCACGCGCTTCCAGAACGAACAACGAGCGGTCCTGCTGCGCCAGAACATCGGCCACGGCCTGGTACTGGGCGATGAAGTAATCGTTCGCGCGCGCACCGCCTCCCTCTCCAGCCAAAAATCGAATACGTCCAGCGTTGAGTCGATAGCCGGGCACGTTGAAGAGCGTGTGTTCGTCCCTGCGAATGAAGCCGCCCGCTTGGGCGATGCGGATCATGGCTTCGAATAGAGTTTGGTAATCTCTACGATTCAGAGTAGATGCGTGGGTGTCTTGCCACAGCTTTGAGTTGCGCAGAGTCTTGCCAAGACGAGTTTGCAAGCCGCCTCGCAGGATCAGGTCCTCATCCTTCCCCCGCAGCGCCTGGCTAGATGGAGGTTGCAAGAATAGCCAGCGTGAGCCGAGCGGACGCTCTTCTCGACCGAGCCCCCACGGATCGCGAAGCAAGCGGAGTGATTCCTCGCGGCTCTGCGCCAATGATTGCTGATCGAGCGCAGCAGCATCAACAGCCAAACCAGTGCGCATGTAATCGAACAACTGCTGGAATACAGCCTCACGGGTTTGTGCTGATGCGTTTCGCAGCAATGGAGGCGCGTCTGCGAACCGGCTAGCATCGGCGCATAGCTCCGGAAGATCCCGGTAGCTCGCACGCAGCAGACCAAGCTCTTCAAGGTTCGGGTTGGTATAACGCCAACCCCGGCGCTGGTCGTACCAAGTGCGATACGCAAGGATGAACCGCAAAGTCTCCTGCGCCTCAGCGAGATCCCGTCCTATAGCCGCAGGATCCTGAAGCCATTCGCGCCGATGGCTATCGCCAGGGTCTTCTCCACTCGCGAGATCACGATCAAATCCGAGTGCGGCCCTTACCGCCGCACCCAGACTGCTGTCCGATAGTCCTGCCGCGCCAGCCTCTCGCAACGCGCGAAAAATTGCTCCGCGTAGGAGCGTGACATAAGTGAAATCGTTGAAATGCCCCGCCTGTAGCGCCGCGTCCTGGCGGTTGTCAGTGAACCCCAGCAGCTTGCGCTTGTCCGAATCAATGCCCTCTGCCGCCGGCCCATGCATCCAACGCAGAACGCTCGTGGTCAGCAATGTGGTGGCAGAGCTGCGGCCCTCGGCTGAGAGCGCGGCCAGGCGGTTCATGTCCTTGCCTTGCGCACCATGAACGTCCCGGCACTGGAGACAGAATCGGAACTTGCCTGGGAGAAACCAGTACACCCTTCCTCTTCCGACACGGCCATCGGACTCCACCAGGATTTGCCGCACCTCAAGATGCCTATGCGATCGCTTTAGGCGCGGCTCGCCCGACGCAGGTGTTTCGATCCAAGACTCCGGGTAATCGTCGACGCGTCCAGTGAACTCCAGATCACCGGGACGGGGATCCCCAAGCAAGAATCCCAAACGCTCGCCTTGTGCATCGTCATCTGCGTCCGTACCCTCCTCGCCACGGTCTCCTTGGCGAGGCATATCGTCGATATCGCGCGCGAGCAGCATTTGGCCGCCGTCCTCACGACGCAAGCGCACCGGGTGGTAATCCTGACCACAGGTGCGGCAGAAGTATGTCGAGTACAGCCGCTTGAGCGGGTCAGCCGGAAGAAACTGTTGCCCTTCCAGTTCCACGGGACGTGTACCGTAGGAATCGAGCGTCGTGTAAACAACTCCAGCACCACTGATAAACTGGTGCAGGCGGAAAGCAAAGAATGCACGGTCATTGCCTCCCTTGCGTCCACGACGATTGCATTCTGGAATGGCGGCCGTCAACAGCAGCTCACGCAGCGCTTTGCCCGCCTCTGTTTCGTCGCAACCCGATTCCCTAGCAAGTAATTCCGTCGCCTTCGCAACGGTGACCGGATTAGCCCGAACCCATTTATGGCCCTGGGTCCTGGTGATACCAAGCCGTGTCTCCACCCAAATCGCGAGCGCGTTATTGCGGAGTTCGGCATCACTGACGTCGTGTCCAACGCCTGCATCTATCGCCGCACTAAGCTCCCCCGCGACGGAGTCTGCTGTCTTGGTTGGGTCGGTCGCTCGGTCCAGATCTTCGGTAACAATATTGAACGCAGGGATTGCGGTAGCGAAGAGGGTGGACGCTACCTCAGCCACCTGTTGGTTTTGATTCTGCTGCGTACCACCCGAGGCCATTGTGGCCGATGTACCAATACACTGAAGTCGGTCAGGTGCCAGGCGCTCTCGTACGCGTCTGACCAGCATGGCGACATCAGCGCCTTGCCTACCCCGATACGTGTGTAACTCGTCTAAGACTAGGAACTGCAATCCTTTGCAATTGCGGATGACCTGCGTATCCAAATCCGACTGACGAGTCATGAGCATTTCCAGCATCATGAA
This sequence comes from Luteibacter sp. Sphag1AF, assembly GCF_014192715.1. GTDB lineage: Bacteria > Pseudomonadota > Gammaproteobacteria > Xanthomonadales > Rhodanobacteraceae > Luteibacter. The sequence goes on along the minus strand of NZ_JACHYH010000008.1, from coordinate 126,190 downwards.
GTTCGTCAGCAAGATATCGGGAGGGTTATCCTTGATTCGCTCGCGTTCATCCTGATCTTCCTGACCTGTGTAGCGCGCGAACGTAACAGGCCCACCCTCCCCCAGGAACTTGGTCAACTCCTCACGCTGGCTGTTCGCCAGTGCGTTCATCGGGTAGATGACAATGGCGCGAGTGCGCGGCGTCTTGTCATGCTCCTTGGCACGAAGCACGGCGTCGACGATAGGCAAAAAGAAGCAAAGCGACTTGCCGGACCCAGTGCCGGTGGTCACGACGAAACTCTCGCCTTTGGAGCCGAAGGCAATGGCCTGTTCCTGGTGGCGATACAATTCGATCGGAAAGAGTGTTGCCGTAAGCGGGTGGAGTTCGGCAGCCGTAGCAAGATCCGAAGTTGAGCGTCCTTGCTTGTAGCGAGGGTTGATCTGGATCAACGGATCTGGCCAATAACGCCCGCTGGAATAGGCGTCATCGACACCACGACGGAGATCTTCCGCCAGGATTGTTGTGAATGAGCGGGCGAACCGACTGTAATCCCCGATCAGCTGTTCTCGCAGCGAAAAAACGTCCATCCGCCCCCCCAATTCCCCTGAGAATAGTCGCACTTGCGAAGAGTGGTGCTACCGCCCTTCACGAAATCCATCTGCCAAGACGCTCATCGTTGGAAATGCTCCTAGCGAGTAAGTAGCGTCGGCCACCGTCAGGCATATAGCTAGGCGCATCAATTCGTCCGTGGATCCGGCGCGCGGTGGTCTCCACTATGAGGTCCAGGCACAAAGTTGCAAAACAGGCTTGGATTATCGCTGGAACTGCAAGGCATCCCAATAAAAATCAAGCAACCCCAACCAACCCTTTATGCATCAGCAACTTAGAAGCAGCGAGATGGCGTGCACCGAAGTTAGGGAGGGGCTCGCCATAAATGAGCCATGATGAATCCAGAAACTCTGTTCGTTACCTCACCGAATGAAGCGCATCACACACACGAAGCTGATCTAAGTAGTCCGCCCACTGTTGCATGACTTCGCGTCGCTTCGCGCGAAACTTCACGCGTGCGTAAGCGGCTTCCACTTCATCTTTTGGCGCATGGGCGAGCTGCGCCTCCAGAACATCCACATCAATGCCAAGGCGTTCGCGACCGAGTGTGCGCAACGACGCCCGAAAACCATGGGTTGTGTGCTCTCCTTGAAAGCCCATCTCACGCAACGCCTTACTCAAGGTATCCCGACTAAGGTGCGGAGAATGTTGCCGACCTTGGGGCGGAAAGACGTATTCACCGTCCACGCGGCGCTCGTACATCTCGCGTAAAACCACGAGTGCTTGCTCTGGTAACGAGGTACTGAAGTCCTGACCTGTTTTCATGCGGTTAGTGCCATCAGGGTTCATACCCGGAATCCGCCACTCCGCCGCCTCCAGGTCAATCTCCTCCCATCGGGCACTAGCCACCACACCAGAACGCATCGCCGTCAAAGCGGCCAAGATTAATGCCGCGCGCACAACGCGATTAGGGTAGGCATGAATGGCCTCCATGACTTCCCCGAGCTTGCTGTCATTGTCCGTAACTGCTGGCATGTGACCACTACGATATTTCGGCAGGATTCGGTCAAGCCTGAGCCGACTTTCATCTGACCGAAGTCCATCGTTGATAGCGTGGTCAACAATACTCCCCAGATACTGGCGTGCCTTACGTGCCAGTTGAGGGGTGTCCTTCGCCATCTCTACGAGCACCGGACGAACGTCCTTTGTCTCTAGCTTGCGCATATCCTGATCACCCAACTTAGGGACCAGATACGAGTCCACCACTAGGCGAGCCTTTCGGTAGGTCTCAGTAGCCCAAGTAGGCCGCTTTTCGGCCATCCAACGCCCAGATACCGCGCGGAAGGATGCATGTTCGATCTCGGCTTTCGCCTGCGCGATCGTCTCTTGCTCAACTCCATCAGCGACAGCAGCCTCCTGTCGAACCTTGCGAACACCTGCCGTGGACTTGCCCTGCTTGGCATTCCGTTGCACCTCGACGGCTTTGATGCGCTCCTCGGCCAGAGACATTTCGGGATAGTGGCCGATGGTTGCCGGAGCGGGACGCGAACCATCGGCAAGGCGATAACGCACCCGCCAGGATTTGAGTCCAACAGGACTGATCCACAGCACAAGCCCATTGCCGTCAGACAGGAAGTACGCCTGATCCTTGGGCTTGGCTTTGCGAATCTGAAGCTCAGTCAGTGGAGCTGCAAGGCGCGGCATGGCTTGAGACCTATTTGGGTACACACGAGAAGAAATATACCCAAAATTGTACCCAAAGGCTCTGGACGTCTCTGGATCTCTTTAGACAAACCTAGACATACAGGCATAAAAAACCCCGCATTTACGCGGGGTTATCTACGATCTCGGACTGCTTTGGACAGTTTGAAATCTTGCATTGGTGCCCAAAGGGGGACTCGAACCCCCACGACCTAAGTCGCTACCACCTCAAGGTAGTGCGTCTACCAATTCCGCCATCTGGGCAAATCTGTTGGTGTTGCGGTGTTGCTTTTACTTCTTGGCCGGGTCAGCTGCCGGGACGTCGCCGTTTGCTGCGGGAGCCGCCTTGGGGACGTCTGCCGCGGCAGGAGCTGCCGGGGTGTTACCTGCGGCGGGTGCCTTCGGCGTTTCAAGGCCGGACATCACGCCGAGATCTGCGGCCGGCTGCGGATTGCCAGTACGACCCAGATAGATACCCATGCCGAGGCTGAGTACGAAAAACAGTGCTGCCAGGATACCCGTGGCACGCGTCATGAAGCTCGACGAACCGCGTGCACCGAATACCGTAGCGGACGCGCCGCCACCGAAACCGGAACCTGCATCGGCGCCGGCACCGCGCTGCATGAGAATCAGCACGATCATCGCAGCGGCAATCAGAATGTAGAAAACGCTAAAGATGATGAACATGTCTTCTCTTGCCGTGTCGCGCCAGTTAACGCGCCGCGGCGCAAATCGCCAGGAAATCGGAAGCAGCCAACGCAGCCCCGCCGATCAATCCCCCGTCTACATCCGGCTGGGCGAACAGCTCGGCCGCATTGGCCGGCTTGACGCTTCCGCCGTAAAGCACCCGGGTCAGACGAGCAATATTAGCATCCTCTTTTGCCAATTGGCTACGGATGAATGAATGAATTTTTTGCGCCTTGTCCGGAGAGGCCGTCAGACCCGTGCCAATGGCCCAGATCGGCTCATAAGCAATGAGGCCCTTGTGGAAGGCTTCAATGCCATTGATGGCCAGCACGGCGCCCAGCTGACGCTCGATCACTTCATGTGCGCGGCCAGCCTCGTGCTCCTCGCGGGTCTCGCCCACGCAGACGATGGGGGTCAGCCCGGTGGCCAGGGCAGCGGCGAACTTGCGGCCCACCATGTCGTCCGGCTCGCCATGAAGCTGGCGGCGCTCGGAATGACCCACGATGACCCAGGTGGCACCGACGTCGGCCAGCATCTGCGCCGAGACGTCGCCGGTATAGGCTCCCTGCCCGGCATGCTCGGAGCAATCCTGCGCGCCCACGCCCAGCGCCGTTCCGGCGTGACGGGCAGCCAGTTCGCCGATATACACGGCAGGCGGGCACACCAGTACGTCCACGCCCTCGGGCATGTCTTTCACGATGGCGTCCACCAGCTCCCGGGCCATGGCCCGCGAACCGTGCATTTTCCAGTTTCCTGCGACCAGCTTCTTGCGCATCACGGACTCCGCTGCGGTAAGAGGGGCGGCAGGATAGCCGCGACACCACGGCCCAGCAACGCTGCAATGCCGCATAAGATAGGCACCTTACGCGATGTTCACCGACCATGGCGCACAAAGCGACCTGCCCTGCCCGCCCCCTCATCGGCAACGAATCACGATGCAACCCATGCGACTTCTAAGAATTTTCTTCGGCCTGGTGCTGCTCGCCTTCATTGGCACGGCGTTCGCTCAGGACGATGATCCGAACAAGAAGCTGGATGATCTGCGCAATCAGGTCACCCAGATAAAGACGAGCGCGAAAGCCCCGGACATCACCGACAGCCAGATCGACGATCTGCGCAACAAGGTGACGGACGTCCAGACGCAGGCGCAGAAGCTGTCTGTATCACTGCAACCGAACCGCGATGCTGCCAAGGCGCGTCTTGACCAGCTTGGCCCGGCGCCCACGGGTGCCACCAAGGAGGCACCGGAACTCGCAGCGCAGCGCAAAGATGCACAGAAGGCTTTCGACAGCGCAGACGGCCAGGTCAAACAGGCCGATGCGATTGCACTCGATTCCACCCAGCTCTTCTCGCAACTGTCCGATCTGCGGCGAACGCGCTTCCAGGAAACCATTTCCAAGCGAACGAACTCGCCGTTCTCCAAAGCATTCTGGACAGACATCACGCAAGCGCTGCCACGCGACAGCGCCAGCGTAAGCACGTTGGCGACGGACGTCCGCAACGATCTCGCACTGGACTTCCAGGCAGGCAACCGCCTGCCCTTCTTTATCTGCTCCATCCTCGGCATCCTGCTTATCACGGTGGTTCGCTGGTATCTCGAACGCCGCGTGTTCCGGCTTACCACTGACCGCATGCCGGCAGGCCGCCTGCGTCGTTCGGCGATGGCCCTGGCCATCACGTTCCTGTCCACGTTCACCACGGGTCTGGGCGCGCAGCTCATCTATCAGGGCATCAACTGGAACGGCACGCTGACGGACGATGTGGATGAACTGGCGAAGACGCTCGTTCGCCTGATCTTCTTCGGCGCGTTCATGGCCGGCCTCGGACGCTCACTGCTGTCGCCGAAACGACCTTCCTGGCGCCTGCCTGCGCTCAGTGATGAAACCGCCGACCGCCTGCGCCGCATCCCGTTCTATATCGCCACGGCAGCGGTGATCTTCGAGTTCCTGAAGCAGGTGAACCGCACGATGGGGGCGAGCCTTTCGGCCACCGTCATCACCAGCTTCCTGCATGCCGCAGTGCTTTCCGCACTGATCACGCTGACGCTGGTGCGCCTGAGCCGCACGCACCGTATTGCCGCCGATGGCACGCCTGCCACGCCGCGCCCGGTGTGGGCCAGCGTGATGATTGCCGCAGCCACGCTGTGCGTGGTCGCTTCGTGGATTGGCCTGATGACGGGTTACACCGCGTTTGCATTGTTCATGTCGCGCCAGATCATCTGGACCACGATTGTGGTGGGCGCGGCGTATCTGGCCATGCGTGTCGCCGACGATCTTTTTGAAACGCTGCTCTCGGAAAAAGGTCCGATGAGTGCACGCGCGCAGGCCGCGTTCGGCATGGACCCGAAGCTGCTGGATCAGGCGGGCGTGCTGCTTGCTGGTGTGGCACGGCTGGCGCTGTTCCTGTTTGGTGTCAGCGCCGTGATGACCGGCTTCGGCGCGGGCGCTTCGGACATCGTGGCGCTGGGCGCCAAGGTGGAAGGCCTCAACGTGTACGGCCTTGCCATCCAGCCCGGACGCATTCTCGGCGCCATCGGCATCTTCTTCCTCGGCCTGCTCGCCATCCGTGTGCTTAAGAACTGGATGGCCGAGAAGTGGCTGCCGCGCACCAGCCTTGATGCAGGCATGCGCAGTTCGCTCACCACGCTGCTCGGTTATGCCGGCGGCGTGCTGGTGTTTGCGCTGGCGCTGTTCATCATGGGCCTCAGCGTGCAGAACATCGCATGGGTGGCCAGTGCGTTGTCGGTGGGTATCGGCTTCGGCCTTCAGGCCATCGTGCAGAACTTCATTTCCGGACTGATCCTGCTGGCCGAGCGTCCGGTGAAAGTGGGTGACTGGGTCGTGCTGGATGACGCCGAGGGCGATATTCGCCGCATCAATGTGCGCGCCACCGAAATTCAGATGGGCGACCGCTCCACTGTGATCGTGCCGAACTCGTCGTTCATCACCAAGCCGGTGCGCAACATGACGCTGGCCAATCCGCAGGGCCGCGTGCAGATCAAGCTGCCGATGCCACTGGATACCGACGCCGCGGCGGCGCGCACGTTGATGCTGGACGCACTGAAAAGCCATCCCGCCGTGCAGGCCACGCCTGCGCCGGGCGTGCAGCTCGACAGCGTGGATCGCACTGCCATGATGTTCGTGGCGACCGCCTATGTGGGCAGCCCGCGCGACGTGGGCAACGTGCGTAGTGATCTTCTGTTCGATGTACTGGCCCGCTTGCGCAGCGCCAACATTCCGCTGTTGCGCCCGCAGGACCTGGTCCTGCGCAGCACGGGCAATGATATTCCCGGACCCAACGCAGCGAATGCGCCGGTGTCGGCCAACGACGCTCCGCCAGCATGAAACCGTGGGAGCGAGCTTGCTCGCTCCCACACAGCGGTTATTCCTTCGGCGTCAGACGCAGATCCTGGAAGTCGAAGCTGAAGTCGGTCAGTGGCGATACGGGCTCCATGCGCACTTCACGAATCTTGCCATCCGGCGTGAGCGCGAAGTTCACGAACGCATCGCCATTGAGCGAGCGATCATTCCAGTGGACGATGAAGCTGTCGTGCTGCCACGGCTCCATCGTGCCGGTGAGCTGCGCGGTCTTCGAGAAGCGCATGACCAGCTTGCCGCCCTCCTTCTTCACCGTGACCTCGCCGTACCACGGGTCAACATACGTGCCCGCATAGCCATCCAGCGGAAGCGACGGCTTTGAGCCCTTCGCACGCGCTGCTTCGTGCTTCTTCATGCTGTCGTCGGCGCCAGCTTCACTCTTCTTCACCGCGGCATCGTACGCAGCGATCCAGTCGGTTTTCGGCGCATCCATGAAGGCATCCAGGCCGCGCATCGTCACGGCCTGGAAGGCCGCGCCCGACTCCTGGTTGGTCAGCACCACGATGCCCAGCTTCAGATCAGGCACCAGCGTCACGCGCGATACCATGCCCGGCCAGCCGCCCGTGTGCCACACGAGCTTGTGCCCGCGATAATCGGAAACGAACCAGCCTTCGCCGTAACCGGAGAAGTTCGGTTTGGCCGCAGCCAGCGCAGGCACGGACGGTTCCGGAATGCGGATCGGCGTAATCAGCGACCACATTTCCTTCTGGCGGGCGGCACTGAAAAGACGCTGCTCCTTGCCATCCGCGCCCGTGCCGTACACGCCGCCGTTCAACTGCATGCGCATCCAGCTGGACATGTCGTGCACGCTGGAATAGATGCCGCCAGCAGCGGTGTTGTTGCGCCATGCCATCGGCTCAACCGGCTTCAGTTCCTTGAAGTTGTACTTCGCATGGCCGATGGCCACGTCTTCCCCGGCAGACACTTCGGTCACGTTGGTGCGCGTTTCAGTCATGCCCAGCGGCACGAAGATGCGATCGTGCAGGAATGCCTCATAGGTCATGCCGGACACTTTCTCGATCACCAGCCCGGCCACGGCAAACAGGATGTTGTCGTACGCGTACTCGGCGCGGAAGCTGTTGGTCAGCGGCACGTTGCGCAGACGCTGCACCACTTCTTCGGTGGTGTACGTGGTGGCCGGCCAGTACAGCAGGTCACCCGCGCCAAGGCTCAGGCCGCTGCGATGAGCCAGAAGATCGCGCACGCGCATTTCGCGGGTCACGTACGGATCGGACATCTGGAACCACGGCAGGCGATCCACCACGCGGTCGTTCATGTCCAGCTTTTTCTCGTCGGCCAGGATGGCCAGCGAGGCAGCAGTGAACGCCTTGGTGTTGGATGCGATGGCGAACTGTGTGTGCGCATCGACCTTGGCCGGCTCGCCCAGGCGACGCACGCCGGAGCCCATTTCCAGCACCACCTTGCCGTCCTTGACGATGGCCACGGCGATGCCCGGCACGTCGAACTGCTTGCGCACGGCGTCCACGTAGGCGTCGAAGTCGGCAAGCTGGGCGGGAGTGGCGGTGGCACCCGCCGCAACCGGTGCGGGAGCGGCGGTCGGGGCGGCGTCCTGTGCGCCTGCTGCAAGAGCGAAGGCGAAGGTGCACACACCGAAGGAAAGGACGAGGCGGGAACGCAGGGTCATGAATAGTCCTGGCTTCTGAAAAGGCAGGCAGGACTATTTCATGGCCCGTCCGGCAAGGGAAGCTGTCTGTCAGGCCTTGCGTTGCTGGCTGAAGATCACACTGCCCAGAATGATGGCACCGGCCACTGCCATGGTCGGCGTCAGCGCCTCGCCGAGGAACATCCATGCCCAGGCCACACCGAACAGCGGCACCAGATAGGTGGAGGTGGCAGCGCGCGGTGCACCGATGCGCTGGATCAAGCGGAAATAGAAGGCATAGGCCAGCCCCGTGCACATCACGCCCAGCGCGATCACGCATGCCCACGACTTGCCCGGAATGGGCGCGGTCGGCCACGACGCCAGAGCCAGCGGCGCAGTAAGGAGAGCGGCGCCCAGCAGGCTGCCGGCCGCAACAGCCGTTGGCGGCAGATCAGACAGGTAACGCTTGATCAGGTTGCCGGCGATGCCGTAGCACAGCGCCGCGAGCGCACCAGCCAGCGCTGCCGGAGCCACGTTTTCACCCGCCGTGCGGCCGCTGGCCAGAATCACCACGCCCACGAAACCGGCTGCCAGAGCGATGGCTTTGCGGGTGCCGATCTTTTCGCCGAACGCCACAAAGGCCACCAGTGCCGCAAACAGCACGGTCATGCTGTTGGCAATGGCGCCAATGCCGGCCGGCGCGCGCTCCGCCCCCCAGGCGAACAGAGTGAACGGGATGGCGGCACTCAAAGCGCCAATGCCCAGCATTTTCCACACATGCACCCAGCGAATGACCGCGCGGGCGCGCCACAACAGCGGCAACAGCACGGCGGCGCCGAGCAGCAGGCGCGTGGCCACCATCGGGAACGGGCCGAAATCCTTGGCCGCGACGCGCATGAAAAGGAACGATCCACCCCAGATAGCGCCCAGGGCCACCAGCTCCACGGGAGTGCGCCAATCGCGCGCCTCAGCCAGCGCAGCGGAGGAAGGAAGAGAACTGCCTGATACGGACGACATGACGAACCTCGCTTGTGGCTGCCGGTGTATTGTCGCTGGAACCTGCATTTCAACAAGCGCATGCTTCTTGAGCCAGCCTATAAAATCACTCAAGTCTCGACCTCATGCGCTCAGCACTTCTCCCCGCCCTCGCCGCCTTTGCCTCCGCGGCTCGTCACCAGAACTTCGCCCATGCGGCAGAAGAACTGCACCTGACCGCCAGCGCGGTCAGTCACCACGTGCGCAAGCTGGAGCTGGCTCTGGGCGTCAGCCTCTTCCAGAGGCATGCACGCGGTGTGGTGCTGACGCCGGAGGGCCGCCTCCTGGCGGACGCCGCAGGCTCCGCGCTGGGCGAAATCGAATCCGTGCTGGACGGGCTGCGGCAGCACCGCCGGGACAACGGCCTGCGCATCACCATCCTGCCGTCGCTGTCGGCAAACTGGCTGACCCCGCGCCTGCGCCGCTTCATCGACCTCCATCCCACTATCCGGCTTTCGGTCGATACCGACCGCTCGCTGGTGCGATTCGACGAAGGCGGCCCGGATCTGGGCATCCGCTACGGCCTGGGCCAATGGCCCGGACTGACCTCGCGATTCCTGATGGACGATACGCTCCAGCCACTTGCCTCGCCAGAATTGGCGGCCAAAGTCGCGCAGGCGGGGGATGTTGCCACCCTCCCCCTGCTGACCGACATTGCGCCGGAAGGCTGGCGGGAATGGTTCAAGGCGGCCGGCGTGCGCTATCCGCGCACCGGCACCATGCACACGATCAGCGACTCGGCCGACGGCCTCAATGCCGCAGCGTCCGGCCTGGGTGCCGTGCTGGCGCGCACGCGGCTGGCACACCAGCACATCGCCGATGGCCGCTTGGTGCGATTGCCCGGTCCCGAATTGCCGACACGCTACGCCTACTACGTGGTGCATTCCGCGCACCGGCCGCCGACGCCGGCGGCCCTGTCCTTCATCGCATGGCTTGAGCGCGAGGCGCTGGAGCCGCGCAACTAGCGCGGCTCCGGGCGCTATCAATCCACGCCGACAAACCCGCCCGTCTGGTGCTGCCACAGGCGCGCATAGAGACCGCCGTGAGCGATCAGCTCCGCATGCGTGCCGGTCTCCACGATGGCGCCGTGCTCCATCACCACCAGGCGATCCATGCGCGCGATGGTGGAAAGGCGATGCGCGATGGCAATCACCGTCTTGCCCTGCATCAGGGTTTCCAGACTTTCCTGGATGGCGGCCTCGGCCTCCGAATCCAGTGCCGAGGTGGCCTCATCCATGATGAGGATGGGCGCGTCTTTCAACAGCACGCGCGCGATGGCGATGCGCTGGCGCTGACCGCCACTCAACTTCACGCCCCGCTCGCCCGCATGAGCATCGAAGCCGGTGCGTCCCTCGCCGTCCGTCAGCATCGGGATGAACTCGTCGGCCCGCGCCTTCTGCACCGCGTCGCGTATCTGCGCATCGGTGGCGTCCGGACGCCCATACAGCAGATTGTCGCGAATGGACCGGTGCAGCAGCGAGGTGTCCTGAGTGACCACGCCAATCTGAGAGCGCAACGACTCCTGCGTGACCTTCGCGATGTCCTGGCCATCAATCATGATGCGCCCATCTTCCAGGTCATACAGGCGAAGAAGAATGTTCACCAGGGTGGACTTGCCCGCGCCTGACGGGCCGACCAGGCCGATTTTCTCACCGGGACGCACGATCAGGTCCAGGCCACCGATCACGCCGCCGGCCTTTCCGTAATGGAAGTGAATATCGTCAAAGCGCACTTCGCCACGGCGGACCACCAGCGGCACGGCGTCAGGCCTATCCACCACGGCGCGCGGCTGGGCAATGGTCGTGATGCCGTCCTGCACCGTACCCACGTCTTCAAAAATGCCGTTGACCACCCACATGATCCAGCCGGACATGTTGTTGATGCGAATCACCAGACCCACGGCCAGCGCCACCTGCCCGGTGGAAACAGAGCCGCGTGACCACAGCCACAGCGCCAGCAGGCTGGTGCCGCCGATGAGGAACCCGTTGAGCGTGGTGATGGAGACATCCATCGAGGTGACCATGCGCGAGGACGAACGCACTTTCTCGGTCTGCTCGGCCATCGCTTCGCGCGCATAGGCCTCTTCGCGATGGGTGTGCGCGAAAAGCTTCAGCGTCATGATGTTGCTGTAGCCATCGACAATGCGCCCCATCAGTTTGGAGCGCGACTCCGATGCCAGCCACGACCGCTGCTTCACCCGCGGCACGAAGTACACCAGCATGCCGATGTAAATGGCGATCCATGCCACCAGCGGCAAGGCCAGAAGCACGTCCGCGCGTGCAAACAGGTAAATGGCGGTGCCCGCATAAACGGTGACGTACCACAGCGCATCCACCATCTGCACGGTGGACTGTCGCAGCGACGAAGCCGTTTGCAGAATGCGATTGGCGATGCGACCGGCAAAGTCGTTCTGGAAAAACGCCAGGCTCTGCTTCAGCACGTAGCGATGATGCTGCCAGCGCATCATCGTGGTCATGCCGGGCGTGAGGGTCTGGTTGACCAGCAGATCGTGCAGCCCGATGAAGATCGGCCGCATGACCACCGTCACCAGGCCCATCCACGCCAGTTCGCGCCAGTGCACTTCAAAGAAGGTGGCGGCAGGCGTCTTCTGGGCCATGTCGACCAGACGGCCAAGGAAGTCGAACATCGCCACTTCAATCAGGGCGACGATCAGGCCAACGACCAGGGCAGCGGCGAAAACCCGCCAGACCTGGCGCACGTAGTAGGCGTAAAAACGCAGAACACCCGAAGGAGGCGCCTTGTCGGGCGCCTCCTTGAAGATGTCGATAAGAGATTCAAAGCGGCGAAAGATCATGCCGCCATTCTAGGACACCCGTCCGTGATGCGCGTGTCCGCAGGTTTACGCCAGTGTTTCGCGCTCCCAGTGACGGTGCTGCGCAATCGACTGCACCAGCGCCGCAGCAAACGCCGTCGTAGCCTTGCCTTGCGCGCGCACCACGCCATACCGGTCGTTCACCGGGTCCTTGCCCTTCGTGCCAGCACCATGCGGCAGACCGACCAGCAGCTCGTCCGCCTCGCCACTCGCGCCGATGGCCTTGCAGTGGCGCCACGCGTCGGTCACAAACACCCCGACGTCCGGAATTTTCTTCAGCGCATCCACGCTCTTGCGGCCGCCCGGAATGTAAATGGCGTCAAAAAGCACGCTGTTGCAGGTAAGGAAGCTGAAGTCCGCTTCGACTGGGTCTTGCGAGCCGGCCACCTGCCCGAGGTGTGGTGCCACGAATTTCACCTGTGCCCCGCCAGCCAACAGGGCCTTGCGCACGGTGGCGATGTCGGAACTGTCGAAACCATCGGCAATCAGGAAGGCAATCTGCCGGGTTTCAATGCTGTCTTTGGGCGTGTTGGCCATGCTCAGCGCCGGGGACGGCGGCACATCACGGGCTGGCGTGGGTTGAAAGCGCTTCGGGTCGCCGTCGGCAGGAATGCTCTGATTAAGCAGCCCCTCGATCTTCTTCGGAACCGCCATCCCCAGCCCCACGCCCACCGCGGCGGCAAGCTCCCTGTCTACCTGAGCCAACATGAAAAGCATGCGCTGCCGGATGGCCGGCGTCGCCACCTTGCCCAGTTCGAACCGCAGCGCGCTGACGATGTGGTTGTACTCCGGCGTGGACTGGCTGTGCAGGAACATCCGTGCCTGGGTGAAGTGATCGAAGAACGACGGGCTGCGCGCCCGCACCTTCTTCGCGTCAATGCGCTCGGCATAGCTCACGAAGCCCGCGTCCTTGAACGTGGCCTGCATCGGGCATCCGCCGCCCAGCGTGTTCGGCTCATACGCAACCCGCCCCTTGTCGACCGTCTGCCGCATATGCGCATCGCGCTGATGGTTATGCACCGGAGCGATGGGGCGGTTGATGGGGATTTCATGAAAATTCGGACTGCCGAGACGGGACAGCTGGGTATCCGTATACGAGAACAGTCGCCCCTGTAGCAGCGGGTCATTGCTGAAGTCGATGCCCGGCACCACGTGCCCCGGATGAAATGCCACCTGCTCGGTCTCGGCAAAGTAGTTGTCGGGGTTGCGGTTGAGCACCATCCGGCCGATGCGCTGCACGGGAACCTGCTCTTCCGGAATGAGCTTGGTCGGGTCCAGAAGGTCGAAGTCGAACTTGTGCTCGTCACCTTCCGGAATGATCTGCACGCCGAACTCCCATTCGGGGAAATCGCCATGGTCGATGGCGTCGAAGAGGTCGCGGCGATGGAAGTCCGGATCATTGCCCGAGATTTTCAGTGCTTCATCCCATGCCACGGAATGCACGCCAAGCTTCGGCTTCCAGTGGAACTTCACGAAGCTGGCCTTGCCCTTCGCGTTCACGAAACGGAACGTATGAACACCAAAGCCTTCCATCATCCGGTAACTGCGCGGGATGGCACGATCAGACATCGCCCACATAATCATGTGCATCGACTCAGGCATCAGCGACACAAAATCCCAGAAGGTGTCATGGGCGGATGCCGCCTGGGGAATCTCATTGTGCGGCTCGGGCTTTACTGCGTGAATCAGGTCGGGAAACTTGATGGCGTCCTGGATGAAGAAGACGGGAATGTTGTTGCCAACCAGGTCGTAATTGCCTTCTTCGGTATAGAACTTCACAGAGAAACCGCGCACATCGCGGGCGAGGTCCGTGGAGCCGCGAAACCCGGCCACGGTAGAGAAGCGCACAAAGACAGGGGTGCGCTTTCCGGGGTCTTGCAGAAAGGCCGCACGGGTGACAGGCGCCATCGACTCGTACACCTCGAAGTAGCCATGCGCGCCCGCACCGCGTGCATGCACGATCCGCTCCGGAATGCGCTCGTGATCGAAATGGGTGATCTTCTCGCGGAGGATGAAATCCTCCAGCAACGTCGCTCCACGATCACCTGCTTTCAGGGAGTTCTGGTCATCATTGATGCGCGTGCCCTGATCGGTGGTCATGAACTGACCGGACGCATCGGCGGTGTTGCGTTCCATATCCTGAAGCTTGGGGTCGACGGGTGCGCGTGCTGTCTTGCGTGCGCCGGAAGCGGGTGCCTTGGGGGGTGCCTTGCTCATCGGGAAACCTCGGTCTGCTCGCGGCGCGCCTGAACGGCTTCGCCGCCTGCGGGTGACGGAAAGACCACTGTGCAAGAAGTGCACTAACGTGGTGAGCGCTGGGAGAGCGTCGCCGTGAGCGACCTTCAGGTTATGGCAGCGCTACCGTGAACCAGCGGTCAAATCGCAGTGTTTTTTGTGCCGAGGAGGCGATCCACCAGCACGAGCATGAGACCCAGCGTGTAGAACAGCACGCCCACGCCGAGCGCATTCAGCAACGCATGGGGATAGCCCAGCTGCGCCACATTGATGAATGGATAGGGATAGAAACCGGACAAGGCGCCGTGCGCCAGCGTCCAGCCCAGGTAGACCGCCGGGAGCACCAGCCAGGCAAACGCATCGCGCCAGCGCAGCGCGCCGTGCGGGGTAAGAAAGGCCCACCACAGCAGATATGCCACGGGCACCACCTTGTGCAACGCCATGTCCGCCCAGAGCTGCGGCCCCTGCGGGTGGTACAGGCGTTGCAGGAGCGCGGCGTAAACCAGGCCGGTCACAAGGATGTAAACCGCGGTCGCCGCCATCACGCGGGGTCGCCGCCACCATGCCATGAAAGACGCATTGCCCCCCGTGGTGACGAAGGTGCAAACCAGCGCCACGATGATGTTGCTGATGATCGTGAAATAACTGGCGAAGCGCACTGTCTCGTTGAGGCTGTCGCCCCGCCAGAGCATCAGCCAGTACTGAAGACCCACCGCAAACCACGCCACCGCCGCGATCACGAGGGCGACAGCTGTCGAAGCGCCGGTGCTGCGGGTAATGACGGGCGAGGTGGTATTCATTCGCGCATAGTACGCAACGACCGTGACGCCGCCAATCGCCCGGTGGAATCGCAGAAATCTGCGATTCCACCTCGGCTATGGGAGCGAGTTTGCCCGCTGCCAGCGGGGGCTACTGAGGACCCGCCACCGTATTGTTCGCCCGGTTGCGATCCGGCAGCACATGATCCGGATCAATGGTCACCGAAGTCACCCGCCGCGTACCCGGCACGGTCACCACAAAGGAAGTGTGCTGCTGCCAGGTTTCCACAGGCACGCGCACATTGGTAACCCCTCCGTCGGCGTAAGTCACCCGCAGCGTCGAAGGCATGACCAGCTTGTCCAGGTTTTCGATGGTCACCTGCGTGCCCTTCTGAAAATCGCCGTCCACATACGCCACATGCGTGACCGCCAGGTCCAGCTGCCAGTTGTTCTGATACCAGCCACGCCAGAACCACGACAGATCCTCACCCGCCTCACTCTCCATCAGGCGGAAGAAGTCCGAGGGCGAAGGATGCTTGTACGCCCACGTGGCGATGTATTTGCGGAAGGCAGGGTCGAAACGCTCCGGCCCGATGATCTGCTCGCGCAGCAGCACCAGACCCAGTGCCGATTTGAAGTACGTGGCCGGATGGCGGTACTTCTCCTTGACCATGTCCGCACCCATCAGCAGCGGCGGCGCATCCGCATCAGCCAGCAAGGGCAGGATTTCATCCACCGGGTTGCCCCCCTTGGGCGCGTACTCGCCATCGCGCTTGGGTGCAAATTCGCCACCGTGGAACGCATCCGCCTCATACACGTCGATGAACGTGTTGAAGCCCTCATCCATCCAGGCGTTACGGCGCTCGTCCGTACCCACGATCATCGGGAACCATGTGTGGCCGATCTCGTGCGCCGTGACCATGTGCAGCTCTTTCGGATTGGCCTCGGCCGGATCAAAGACGATGCCCGGGTATTCCATGCCACTGGCTGCCGAGCCACCTTCGTTGATCGCCACCGGGTACGGATACGGATACCACTTGGTGGAGAAATGCTCGACGGATGCTTTCAGATATTCGGTGGAACGGCCCCACGATTGATTGCCCACGCTTTCCACCGGATATACCGACATGGCCAGCGCGCTTTTGCCTTCAGGCAGATTGATGCGCGCGGCGTCCCATACGTATGCCGTGGATGCGCCGAAGGCGACATCGCGCGTGTTTTTCATGCGGAAATGCCAGGTGAGCGTGCCGCCCTTCTTCGGACGACTGGCCGGGTCCGTCACTTCGGCGGGCGTACGGATCATCACCGTGGCGTCGCTGTTGCGTGCCTTCGCCAGTCGCTCGCGCTGGGTTGCCGTCAGCACGTCCTCGGGATTCACCAGCTCTCCGGAGCCGGCCACGATCATGTCCGAGGGAACGGTGATCGAATAATCGAAGTCACCGTATTCCAGATAGAACTCGCTGTTGAGGAACGGGGCGGTGTCCCAGCCACGCAGGTCGTCGTACACGCACAGGCGCGGATACCACTGGGCCATCTCGTAGATGTTGCCGTTCTTTGAACCTGCGAAGCCCGTGCGGCCGCCGAAGTCCCCGGGCAAGTCGTAGGCATATTCGATGGTGACCGATACCTTGCCACCATGGGCCGCCACGGCTGCGGGCAACCGTACCTGCATGCGCGTGTCGGCTACCACATACGTGGCATCGACCAGCTTGCCGCCCTGCTGCACCTTGACCGAGGCAATGCGATAGCCGTCGGTGTGCTGCTTCGGTGTGCGTCCGGAGGTGAAGTTGCCACGCGCGTCCTCGCGGTAGCGGTTCTGTTCCACCTGCAACCAGAGCACGTCCAGCGCGTCGGGGCTGTTGTTCGTGTAGTGAATGACGGCCTTGCCAGTCAGCTGGTTTTTCACCGGATCAAGCTGGGCGGTCAGTTCGTAATCGGCGCGGTTCTGCCAGAACAGGGGACCGGGCATGCCGCTGCCGGAGCGGTACGCCGTGGCCTGCTGCGGATAGGTAAAGGGGGCGAAGGTCTCGCGCGGATCGTATGAACCTGCGAAAGCGCTGCCGGCCAGGGAGGCAAGCACCAGTGCAGCCGTGAGGCGGCGGGAAACATGGGTCATGGGAGGCAACACGTAACGGGATATAGACGGCCAATATAACGGGACCGCACCTCCTGTCACCTGCCATAGGGCATGGAAGGCCGCGGCAACTGCCGCGGCCTTCCCTCTCGCGGTTACAGCGGCGAGGTCGTCACGTTCGGGAAGTAGTGCTGCACACACTTCTCGTAATCGTGCTCAACCAGCGCACTGAACGGCGTCTGCTCAGCGGTGAGCTGGCACTTGTACGACAGGCCGCCGACAGCACCTTCCACCCACGAATAGTCCGTGACCCAGTACAGCTTGGTGGCCGCGGAACTTGCCTCCGTGAACTCCTTCATGCCCGCGCAGCCCTGCGGCTCGCCAGCAGGAATCGTAGCCTTCAGATGGTTGGCCATGTCGCCGTGATAGCGCATGCGATTGAGCGACTGCGCGTTCTCTTTGCTGCCGCCGCATTCCACACCACCGTTGATGATGAGCGTGGTGGTGCCGAAACCCTTCAGGCGGTTATCTGCCTTGTCGGCCTCGTTCGGTACCCAGGTGCCGTCAATCACGTGGAGCATCGAGGGCTTGGGCGGCTGCGGATACACAAAGAAGAACACCGCGCTGGCAAAGTTCAGCCACGTGTCAGCCACCAGCTCCGGCGACTGCAGCAGCGTGTGCTTGTTGCCATACACCGACTGCGAGAACGGGCCGTAGTTGTAGTTGTAAGAAAGCTGCTTCGCGCCGCGGCCGAAGTAGTTCTTGAACTTGCCCGCATCCGGACCTTCCGTAAGCTTGGCGCACGGGAACGCAAAGCCCTGCCAGAGCGCCGGGTCGCACAGGCCGTAGCCACCGGTAAAGCCTTCGGACAGATTCATTTCACGGACCCACACCAGTGCCTGGCGCCATTCGGGCACCTTGGTGTCGTTCGCATCGTGGCCGCCGGTCTCCTGACCGAAATGCGCGAACATGGTGGCCAGCGACGTGCGGCAGATGGCATCGGCATCGCGACCGTCGTCGTAATCGCCGCAGAACGCCGGATACTTCGCCACGGCCTGCAGGAAGCCGGTGTAACGGTATGCCGGGTCGCGATACGGGAACAGGAACTCGAACTCCGACTCCGGCAGGATGCCTTCGACGCGACGCACGTTCGACGGATTGCCGGCCGCACCGGGCACCACCTTCTCCACGGTCGCGTTGTCCAGCGTCCGCACCGAATGAATGATCTGCTGCATGGAGGCCGTGGAGAGCATATGAGCTTCCTCGGCACGCAGATCCGGCAAGCCACGGAACACGGCATCCAGCGGCGGCGGGGGCAGCGGCGGCTCGACCGGGCCCTCGTCGCCCGTGTAGAGCTTCCACGGCGAATTCCACGGCAGGGCCGGGTCAATATCGGCCGGGCTCTGACCCGGATTGACGTACCACTTCGCGATGTAGAGCTGGTCAGCGAAGATGACCTTGGTGCCCGCTTCGTAAAAGCGCGTGGCGTCGTACGGGCCGTCACCCGGACCCGGCTCGGGGCCAGGACCAGGACCGGGGCCCGGACCTTCCACCTCACCGTCGTAACGTTTCCACGGCGTATCCCATTCGTTGGCCACTTCATCCACCGACGCGGGCGTCAACGTGTTGGCCCCGACCCACCACTTGGCGATGAAGAGTTCGTCGTTGAAGCGAACGATGCTTCCGGTGACGTAATCGACGGTCGGCTGAAAGTCGACCACCGTCGCGGACATCGCCGAGGTGGAGACGAAGATGGCTGCGGCCATCGTCGCCGCGAGAAGGGTTTTCCTGAACATGTAATCATCCTGTATTGCCATGAGGGCACCCCGGATTGTGCTCATCCGTCCCGGAAATAGAACGCGATTAATCTGAAAACCCAGCAAAAGATGTAGGGGATTTACGCTGCCAGACGCAGGTAAAAACCGACACGCATTTGCCGCGCAATCCAATATTGAAATGCCAAAGACAGAACACCCGGGCACCTCTCCATCCCACCAGCACACGACGTGATGGCGAAGCCACGTGACAAAACTTTCTCTCTCCATAAGCTATGGATAGCGGGATGACATCGACGCGGAGAACGACGCATGGGCCAGCTCGTGGAAGGCAAGTGGACCCAACAGGGCTACGGCACCGACAAGACGGCGGGCCGCTTCGTCCGGGACACCAGCCGCTTTCGTCACTGGATCACCCCTGATGGCTCCCCCGGCCCCACGGGCGAAGGTGGGTTCAAGGCCGAATCAGGCCGCTACCACCTGTATGTCGCCCGTGCCTGCCCATGGGCACATCGCACCACCATCTTCCGCGCGCTGAAGGGCCTGGAAGACATGGTCGGCATCTCGGTCACTCACTGGCTGATGGCTGACGAAGGCTGGACATTCGCACCCGCCGACGGCGTGATTCCGGACGATGTCAACGGCGTCCAGGCCATCCACCAGCTTTATACGCTGGCCGACCCGGGCGCCAGTGGGCGCGCGAGCGTGCCTGTGCTGTGGGACAAACAGCGCCGCACCATCGTCAGCAATGAATCGGCGGACATCATCCGCATGTTCAACAGCGCATTTGACGCCGTGGGCGCGCGACGTGGCGATTACTATCCCGACGCCCTGCGTGGCGAGATCGACACATACAACGAAAGGATTTACGACACGCTCAACAACGGCGTTTACAAGGCGGGCTTCGCCACATCGCAGGAAGCGTACGAAGAAGCCATCGCACCGCTGTTTGACACCCTGGACTGGCTGGAGATGCATCTGGCCGACAAGCGTTTCCTGTGTGGCGACCAGCAGACCGAAGCCGACTGGCGCCTGTTCACCACATTGCTGCGCTTTGACGTGGTGTATCACGGGCACTTCAAGTGCAACGTCCGCCGCATCATCGACTATCCCAATTTATGGGCATACACGCGTGCGCTGTATCAGGCACCGGGCATTGCCGATACCGTGAACTTCGAGCACATCAAAAAGCATTACTACATGAGTCATGTACAGATCAATCCCACACGCATCGTTCCCGTGGGACCGGTACTGGATTTCGAGGCCCCGCCCTGAAAAGGGCGCACAATATGCTTTGGTATACCTTGCGGAGCCGTGTCATGCCCGCATATAGCTCCCGCTTGCACACCTTGAGGACATAACACATGCAGATCGGCTTGATCGGACTTGGCCGCATGGGCGGCAACATCGCACGTCGCCTGATGCTTGGCGGCCACCAGTGCGTGGTTTACGACAACAACCCGGAAGCCCGCGCCACGCTGGCCAAGGACGGCGCCACAGCCGTCACCTCGCTTGCTGCCATGATCGAAGCGCTGCCCGCGCCGCGCACCGTGTGGGTGATGCTGCCGGCCGGCGATATCACCGAAAACACGATCACCCAGTTGACCGAACTGATGTCCAAAGACGACATCATCATCGACGGCGGCAACACCATGTACAAAGACGACGTGCGCCGCTCGAAGGTCCTGGACCAGAAGGGCATGCACTACGTCGACGTCGGCACGTCGGGCGGCGTATGGGGCCTGCAACGCGGTTACTGCATGATGATTGGCGGGCACAAGGAAACGGTCGACTATCTGGACCCGATCTTCGCCACCCTGGCACCGGGCGCTGGCGACATCCCGCGCACCGAGCGTCCCGAAGGCGCTGATCCGCGCGTTGAAAACGGCTACATGCACACCGGCCCGGCCGGCTCGGGTCACTTCACCAAGATGGTCCACAACGGTATCGAATACGGCCTGATGCAAGCCTTCGCCGAAGGCTTCGACATCATGCGCAACCGCAATCAGCCGCAGTTGCCCGATGGCGAGCGCTTCGACCTCAATGTGGCCGACATCGCCGAAGTGTGGCGCCGTGGCAGCGTGGTGTCCTCGTGGCTGCTGGATCTTTGCGCCAGCGCACTTGCCAAGGGCCCGGCACTGGACAACTACTCCGGCTACGTGGACGACTCCGGCGAAGGCCGCTGGACCATCGCTGCCGCCATCGAGGAAGCCGTGCCGGTGGAAGTGCTGTCGTCCGCCTTGTTCGCACGTTTCCGCTCGCGCCAGGAGCACACGTACGCCGAGCGCCTGCTCTCCGCGATGCGCATGGGCTTCGGCGGCCACGTAGAGGGTCGCGGTGCCCCGCCCAAACAGGGCGAAGCATCCTGACCCGATGATGCAGCAGTCTCCATGGGCTGCTGCATCACTCGTTTGCAGGGGAGCGCACCTGCTCGCGATGCGCTCCCCTCAAAGCTACAAAAAAAACCGCCTTTCGGCGGTTTTTTTGTAGCGCAATCGCGAAACTTACTTCGCGAAAAGATGCTTCACGCCATCACGCTCTTCACGCAGCTCCTTCTCGGTCGCATCAATGCGAGCCTGCGAGAACGCGTTGATTTCCAGGCCCTGGACGATGGCGTACTTGCCATCCTTCACGGTGACCGGGTAACCGAAGATCACGCCCGGCTCCACGCCGTAGGAGCCATCGGACGGGATACCCATCGAGACCCAGTCGCCTTCGGCGGTGCCGAGGGTCCAGTCGCGCATGTGGTCGATGGCAGCCGAGGCAGCGGAAGCTGCCGACGATGCGCCGCGAGCCTTGATGATGGCCGCACCACGCTGCTGCACGGTCGGAATGAAGTCCGACTCGTACCATGCCTGGTCAACCTGGTCGAGCGCAGCCTTGCCCTTGACCGAGGCCTGGTGCAGGTCCGGGTACTGCGTGGAGCTGTGGTTGCCCCAGATGGTGACCTTCTTGATGTCCGTGGTGTGCGCGCCGGTCTTCTCGGCCAGCTGCGACAGGGCACGGTTGTGGTCAAGGCGGACCATCGCGGTGAAGCACTTCGGATCGAGATCCGGAGCGTTCTGCTGGGCAATCAGCGCATTGGTGTTGGCCGGGTTGCCGACAACCAGCACGCGCACGTCGCGCTTGGCGTGATCGTTCAGGGCCTTGCCCTGCGGGCCGAAGATGGCGCCATTGGCTTCGAGCAGATCCTTGCGCTCCATGCCCGGGCCACGCGGACGGGCGCCAACCAGCAGCGCGTAATCAACGTCCTTGAAAGCAACGTTCACGTCATCGGTTGCAACCACGCCTGCAAGCGTCGGGAACGCGCAGTCGTTCAGTTCCATCACCACACCCTGCAGCGCGGGCAGCGCCGGGGTGATTTCGAGAAGGTGCAGGATGACCGGCTGGTCCGGGCCCAGCATGTCGCCAGCGGCGATACGGAACAGCAGGGCATAACCAATCTGGCCGGCAGCGCCGGTCACGGCAACACGAACGGGGGCTTTCATGTGAGTGACTCCTGTGGAAATCGTTTTGATCGGGGCGATCAGGACAGTTCGGCGAAGAACTCGACGATGCGGGCCATGCCCTTGTCGAGTGCGTCGTCAGGACACGAATAGGAAATGCGCATGGCGCGCGGCTCACCGAAGGCCGAGCCCGGCACGCAGGCCACGCCCTTGGCTTCCAGCAGCACGGCGCAGAAATCCACGTCGCTGTTGATGGCCACGCCGTTGTGCTTCTTGCCGAAGGCAACCGACACATCGGGGAACGCATAGAACGCACCCTGCGGACGCGGGCAAACCACGCCCGGGATGGACACCAGGGCGTTGTAGACGCGGTCGCGCTTGATGGCGAACTCGGCGCATTTGGTCTTAGGCACATCCTGCGGGCCGGACAGCGCAGCATGCGCCGCGGCCAGAACCACTTCGGGAAGGCTGGTGATGTGGTTGGAGTTGAGCGTGGTGACCGCCTTGGCCACCACTTCGGGCGCGGCGATGAAGCCCACGCGCCAGCCCGGCATGCCGTAGGTCTTGGACAGCGAGTCAACGAAGATGACGCGGTCCTTCAACTCCGGACGCACGTGCACGAAGTTGTGGTAACCCACGCCATCGAACACCATGGTGTTGTAGATGTCGTCCGTGATGACCCAGGTGTCCGGGTACTTCGCGATCACATCGGCAAGCGCTGCGATTTCGTCGCGCGTGTAGACCATGCCGGTGGGATTGGACGGGTTGTTGAAGAGGAACACGCGCGGCTTGCGCGCCAGTGCCTCGTCAAGCTGTGCCGGCGTGAGCTTGTAGTTCTGCTCCGGCGGGCACGGCAGGATGTTGATCTTCGCGCCGACGATTTCGGCGATGTCCAGGTAGCTGGTCCAGTACGGGGCCGGGAACGCGATCTCGTCGCCTTCGTCCAGCAGCGCTTCTGCCAGGTTGTACAACACCTGCTTCGCACCGACGCCCGTCGTGATGTTGGCGCGGGTGTAGCCGGTAAGACCCAGGGCCTCGATGTGTGCAATGAAGGCATCAAGCAGGACGTCGGGGCCGCGGTTGCTGCCGTACTGGCCGGAGTCCGTGCTCAGCGCTTCGCGCGCTGCGGCGTAAACGTGGTCGCCGGGGAGGAAGTTGGGAACGCCGATAGAGAAGCTGACGATATCGCGGCCTTCGGCCTTGAGCTTCTTCGCCTTTTCGGCAATGACCATGATCGCACTGGGTTTCGCGCGACCCATACGCTGGGCAAGCTGGGGCATCGTTTCCTCGATCCGGCGTGAGCAAAGAGGCCCATTTTATCACGCGCTTGCCAGACCATGGGGCAGAAAAAAACCGTCACCCTCGCGGATGACGGTTTCTTTTTACCCGACGGTCAGCAATCAGCCGCGCTCGTCGAGCGTCTTGTTCCATTCGGCAACCCGGTCGGCTTTCGCTGCCAGCAGCGCGTCGACGTCGCCCTCGACGATGACCTTGGTGATCGTGTCGTCCTGAACGATGGAGTCAACCACCTTCTGGTCTTCCGCGCCAACCACTTCGCCGAAGACGCTGTGCTTGCCGTCCAGCCACGGCGTGGCGCCATGCGTGATGAAGAACTGGCTGCCATTGGTGCGCGGGCCGGCGTTGGCCATGGACAGGACGCCCGGCTTGTCGTGGCGCAGGCTGGCGTCGAATTCGTCTTCGAAACGGTAGCCCGGGCCACCGCGACCGCTGCCTTCCGGGCAACCGCCCTGGACCATGAAGTCGGCGATGACGCGATGGAACGTCAGGCCGTCGTAATAGCCGCGCTTGGCCAGATTGACGAAGTTGGCCACGGTGACCGGGGTCTTGTCGTCGTGCAGGCGCAGGTGGATATCGCCCTTGGTGGTCTGGAAGGTGACGTTGATGGTCATCGCTTTTCCTGTAAATCGTTGAAAAACCGGACCAATGGCACAGCGCCACTGCCCGGAAGGCCGCAAAGGATACCGAAGATGGCGCCCCTGCCTCCGGAGTTCAAGCGTCATGGCGTGACGAAAACGACACTTTTCAGTGCAGGCCCAGGTGCTCTGCCGTCAGCGGGCCCGCCCCACGCGGCTGCGTGCGATTGACCAGCGCATCCTCCGGCAGCGCCCTGCCCTCGGTCAGGTGCTCCCATAGCCGGTCAAGCGCGGCATAGCCGAACGGCAGCAGCGGCACGTGGCGATCGCCGAAATCGGGGAACGACAGGAAGGCGTCGAAATGCTGGGCGTACGGCACCTTCCAGAAGACCGGCGCGCGCCCGGACGCCCGAAGCCACTGCACATAAGGCTCCGAGCTGAATGCCATGGGCACCAGCCCGTCGTGCGTGCCGTGCACGACAAATACGGGCAGACCATCGCGAGGCAGGTTCACCGCCGTGGCGTCCACCGCCTGACGCAGCGCGACGGCGTCGCCCTCGCTACCGGCCCACAGCTGCCGCAACGACAGGTTGCCAGGCAAGGTGGGGTCCAGCGACACATCCGTGCCACCCGCCAGGGCAAGCCCCGGCCCGGGCGGGATACCAGCGCCATCGGCCCACCATGCGGCCTTTACGCGTGCATCAGCGGGCCCGGGCAGCCCTTGTGCATTGAGCGACATGCAGGAGAAGCCCCCCGGCATGTCGGCCGGCCCGCGCCGCAAATACGACGAGGCGTAAGCCGCCGTCACGGCGCGCCAGAGATCCAGTGCCGTGGATGACGCTCCCACCGCCAGCGCTTCCTGGGTCCACCCCGACGCCCGCAATGCATCCAGCGCTTCGGTCGCCTGGCCGCCCGGCATGAACGACGCCAGCCTTCCGTGTGCCTTGAGGCTGGCGCCGCGAAGAGCCCAGCCCGGAGGAGGCGCCAGCCCGGCGCGGGCAAAAGGCACGCCGTCGAACACGGGTGAGCCCAGTGCGGCGGGCAACATCACCGCAGCCTCGGTGGCGTAATCGAACAGCGGGCGTCCCCGTCCCGCCACGTAGACGTTGGGCTCAAGGGCCACCACTCCCGCCAGCAACCCGTCGACATCCTCGCCCGCCGCGCGCAGCACCGCCCCGCCGCCGTTAGACAGGCCTACCGCGATGATCCGCGTGTTGGCTGCGGTGAAGGGCGCCCTGGAAGGAAACGCCCGATCCAGCATGGCCAGCCCGAACCTCGCGGCCTGCAACACATGCTGGCCCCACGAGCGCTCCGGCTGGTCGCCGGAGTGCGCGTGCTTTACGGCAATTCCCGCGTCGGTGGGCGCGTCAGGCAACGAGAACTCCAGTTCGGCCTCGCCCATGGGCGCCCGGATCCCCTCCAGCGTCGTACCCGTACCATCGGCCGGATCAAAGTAGCCCGAGCCCGTGCCCTTGTCGGTGTAGACCACGGCACAGCCCCGGGGAAGGCCCCACGCACCCGCCACGGCGATAGCACCGTAAATACCTCGCGAACCGGACGAGGGCGCCACCAGAAGGCAACGGGTCGTCGTGTCGAAATGATCGGGCACCTGCAACAGCACGCGGTGCGGGTGGCGCGCATCAGGTAGCCGCGCGAACGCATGGAACTCGCGCCCGGCTACCGCCGGCAACGTGCCATACACCGTGCCGAAACCACCGAGCCGCCCCAGGTCGGCGATGCCGCGCCAGCTCGACTGAATGGCCCGGCGGCGCAATTCCTGCGCAGTGGGATGCGCCGGGTCGGCGAAGGGAGAAAGCGTACCGGCAAGGCCACGGAGTCCAAGTCCTGCGGTCAGCAAGTCATCACTGTCGCCGTGTGTCGTCTCCCGAATCTGGCCAACGGAAAACCCCTCTGAAGCGCCCATGCCATTCCCGACAAAACGTGATGGGCGCCCATGCTAGCGCTTAACTCGCGACTGCCGGGATGTCGGGGGCTGCGGGCCGCTGCTAAGCTCGGTGTTGCACATCGCGTCGCACGCAACGACGCCAACTTTCAAGGGGAGTTCCACCGCAATGAATGCCCGTCACGCTCTGCTGCCTGTTGCCCTCGTCGCTGCCCTCGGCCTTGCCGCATGCCATCACGACGAAGCGCCCAAGGCGGATACGCAGGCCATCGCAGCCGCCCAGGCCGCGCTGTCCTCGCCCGCATGGATGCGTCAGCATCTGCCAGCACAGACCGTGGCGTATCTGCGCATCCCTTCCGTGTGGGGTCTGCTTGGCGCCGCGCCATCGGGTCGTCCTCTGGATGCAGCCATGGCGTCTCAGGCACATCTCGATGCGGTGGCCAAAATCCGCACCGGCATCGCCAACGACAAGCTGCTGGGCAGTACGCCGGCAGCGGCGATCCTGCTCTCGCTGCTCGATGAATTGCGTTCGCCCGTGGAGGCGGCACTCATCGACCCGCTGGGCATTCCCTCCCCCGCGTCCCGCGTGGTGGTGACTGCACAGCTCTCCTTTACAGACCTCACCCGCCTCAAGGCCCGCCTGGAGACCATAGGCCCTGTGCTCGCCGGCCCCATTGATGCGAAGGGCAATGCCCAACTGGTGGGAGGAGGCGCCCTGCATTACGACCTGGCCACACGTCGCCTGTACATCACCCAGTCGAAGCAGGAGCCGTCCGACGCGGCCTCGCTGGCCGCGCTGATCAATACGTTGAACAGCGCCACCGCGGCCACGGGACCGGCCTCTCTTTCTTCCCTTGAGGCGCGCGTGGACACGTCGGGCCAGGGGCTTTTCGGGTGGGCGAGCATCCGCGGCATGGGCGGTCTGGCGTCCGGCAATATCCCCGACAGCGTGTTCGGCAAACTTCCCGCTGATTTCGCGACCAAGGCGGATGCCGTGGCGCTGGGCTGGGGCACAGTGGATGGCCATGGCCAGTTCCGCATACTGATTCACGCCCCCGGCTCGCGCGCACTGGACTACCTGGCGCCGCGCTCGTTCGCGCCAAAAATCCACACCGCCGGCAAGCCGCACTGGGCCTTCACTATGGCCCTGCCTGACGCCACCGCGTGGCAGACAATGACCGGCAACCTGACGCTCGATTTCGGATCAGAAGGCGCGGTCAAGTACACGAAACTCCAGAAAGAAATGCAGGATCGGATCGGCTACGACCTGAACGACATCGCGCAATGGTTCGGCCCTGAGCTGGTGGCCTGGTCGGATAACTCCGGCACGTTCTCGGCCGTGCGGGTCCGCGACCGCAAGGCCGTGCGTGCCCGCATCGAGCAGATGGTAGCCACCCGGCGATGGAAGACCGGCACCGCCCGGGTCTCCGGAACAGAGGTCCACTGGCTGACCATTCCGGCTATCGACGCCAACCCCAAGGATGCCTCTCCCGGCAGCATGGAAATGGCGAAGCTCCTGGCCCGCTTCAACTCGCACCTGTGGTGGGTGGATGACGGCGACTTCATGATCATGGCGACGGTGCCGCAAGCCCTGGCCGACCGGGACAACGTACCGCTGGACGGCTCGCTCGATGAGTGGTTTACCTCGAAGCACTACGCCGGCACGCAGACGCTGATGGGCTTCCTCGCCACCTCGCGCGATGCCCAGCGTGATGCGTACTACCAATACCTGCAGGTGCTCCAGGTGATGGGGGATGCCAGCGGCCAGCCCGTGGACATCGCGACCATGCCCGCGGCAAACACGCTCCATCTGCCGCGTGATGGCATCGTCGGCGCCGCCCTTGAGGCCGACAAGGACACGCTGGCCGTGTCCCTCACTTACGAGCAGAGCCCCGCAGAACTGGTCGGCCAGGCTGGAGGCACCACCGGTATCGCCACGGCGGCAATCATGATCGCCATCGCCGTGCCCCAGTACCAGACGTACGTGAAACGCAGCCAGGTTGCCGAAGGCATCAGCGCCGTCACGGAAGTGAAAGAAGCCGTCGCCGCGCAGCGCCTCAAAACCGGCAAGTTCCCCGGCAGCAACAAGGCGGCTGGCCTCGGTGCCCCTGAAACGCTGACCAGCCAGTATCTGGGCCGCATCGAAGTGATGCAGGGCGGCGAAATCGTGGCGACCTTCGACAGCACCCAGCCCGGACATGCCTACGAAGACCTGAATGCCGCCGAGGTCGTATTCTCGCCGCAGGTGTCCTCAGGGAAAGTCACCTGGACCTGCTCCAGCGCGGATATCAAGGACAAACTCCTCCCCGCCGACTGCCGCGACGCCCCGCTGGCCCCCTGACCGTCGCCAACCTGAACCCTGCGAACGAAGCCCGTTCGCAGGGTGTCATGCGAAAGTCCGAGAAACCCTTTATAATCGTCGGCTTCCCAATCCAAAGAGGTGCACCGGCTCAAAGCTGGGGCATACCCGATGTCAATCGAAAACCTGCGCAATATCGCCATCGTCGCTCACGTTGACCATGGCAAGACCACCCTCGTCGATCAGCTTCTGAAGCAGTCCGGCACGCTCAATGAGCGTACGGTGCTCGCCGAGCGCGTCATGGATTCGAACGACCAGGAAAAGGAACGTGGCATCACGATCCTTGCCAAGAACACCGCCATCACGTGGCGGGGCAACCGCATCAACATCGTCGACACCCCGGGACATGCCGACTTCGGTGGCGAAGTGGAGCGCGTGCTGTCGATGGTTGACTCGGTGCTGATTCTCGTTGACGCGATGGACGGCCCGATGCCGCAGACGCGCTTCGTGACCCAGAAGGCCTTCAGCATGGGTTTCAAGCCCATCGTCGTCGTCAACAAGGTTGACCGCCCGGGCGCGCGTCCCCAGTACGCCGTCGACCAGGTGTTCGATCTTTTCGACAAGCTGGGCGCCACCTCCGAACAGCTCGACTTCCCGATCGTTTACGCCTCGGCGCTCAACGGCTACGCCAGCCTGGAAGACAGCGCTCGCGAAGGTGACATGACCCCGCTGTACCAGGCGATCATGGACCACGTCAGCCCGCCGGACGTCGATCCGGAAGGCGCGTTCCAGATGCGCATCAGCCAGCTGGATTACAACAATTTCGTGGGCGTCATCGGCATCGGCCGCATCCAGCGCGGCAAGCTGAAGAAGAACATGCCCGTCAGCATCGTGAGCCCGGACGGCAAGAAGCGTCAGGGCAAGGTGCTCCAGGTGCTCGGCTTCATGGGTCTTGAGCGCGTGGAAGTGGAAGAAGCCGAGGCCGGCGACATCGTCGCCATCTCCGGTATCGCCGAACTGGGCATTTCCGACACCGTCTGCGCACTGGATACCCCCGAGGCGCTGCCGGCACTGACCGTCGACGAGCCGACCATCAGCATGACCTTCCAGGTCAACAACTCGCCGTTCGCGGGGAACAAGGATTTCAGCGGCGGCAAGTTCATCACCAGCCGTCAGATCCGTGAACGCCTTGAGCGCGAAAAGGTCCACAACGTGGCCCTGCGCGTCGAAGAAGGCTCCGATTCGGACAAGTTCCTGGTTTCGGGCCGTGGCGAACTGCACCTGTCGGTGCTGATCGAAAACATGCGTCGCGAAGGCTACGAGCTGGCTGTATCGCGTCCGGAAGTCATCATCAAGGAAATCGACGGCCAGAAGATGGAGCCGATCGAAACCCTCGTGGTTGACGTGGAAGAAGTGCATCAGGGCCCGGTCATGTCCGCACTGGGCGATCGCAAGGCCATCATGAAGGACATGGTGCCGGACGGTAAGGGTCGTGTTCGCATCGACTTTGAAATTCCGGCACGTGGCCTGATCGGCTTCCAGAACTCGTTCAAGACCCTGACCCAGGGCTCGGGCCTGCTGTCGCACGTGTTCGAGCGATTCGCACCGGCACAGCCGGGCGCCATCGCCAAGCGCCAGAACGGTGTGATGATCGCGAATGCTGCGGGTGCTACCCCGGCGTACTCGCTCGGCCCCCTGGAAGAGCGCGGCAAGCTGTTCGCAGCTGAAGGCGACAACGTGTATGAAGGCCAGCTCATCGGCATTCACTCGAAGGACAACGACCTCACCGTCAACGCCATCAAGACCAAGCCGCTGACCAATATGCGCGCTTCGGGCAAGGATGACGCCATCAAGCTGACCCCGGCCATCAAGTTCACGCTGGAACAGGCCCTGGACTTCATTGAAGACGACGAGCTGGTCGAAGTCACCCCGAAGGAAATCCGCCTCCGCAAGAAGTTCCTGACGGAAAGCGATCGCAAGAAGTCCTCGCGCGGCGGTTAATCCCTCGCAGCGATACAAGAAAACCCGGCCAGAGTGCCGGGTTTTTTTTGCATGGTCGTGCGAGCGATCCCGCTCCCACAAAAATCACGGCTTCACGAACTGGCCATCTCTTCCACGTCCGCCCGAACGCGCGGCAGACACTCGGGCGAATGCCGCTGCACGAACGCGATCAGGCCTTCACGAACCCGGCAGCGCAAATCCCACGACCTTCCTGAGTTCGACGAGCTGACCAGTGCACGCAATTGCATCGCCTTGTCATTCGTCTCCACCACTTGCAGCACGCAGACGCGCCCATCCCACTCCGGAGCGTCCTTTACCAATCGCTCCAGTTCCGCGCGCAGCGGCTTCAGATCCAGACTGTAGTCAAACCATAGAAACACGGACCCCAGAATCTGGGAACTCGTACGCGTCCAGTTCTCGAACGGATTCTCGATGAAATACTGCAGTGGCACGATCAACCGCCGCTCATCCCAGATGCGCACCACCACGTACGTGCCCGTGATTTCCTCGACCCTGCCCCACTGCTGCTCAATGATGACCACATCATCAATGCGGATCGGCTGCGTGATCGCAATCTGCACGCCAGCGATCAGGTTGGCGAGCACCGGCTTCGCTGCCAGGCCCACCGCAAGGCCGGCCAGACCCGCCGACGCCAGCAGGCTGGCGCCAAACTGACGCACAGCTGGAAACGTCATCAACACCACCGCGAATCCAAGCAGGATGATGATGACCATCGCGGTGCGACTCAGTACACGTACCTGCGTCTGCACGCGGCGCGCGCGCAGATTGTCTTCCGCATCAATGGGATTGAACCGCGTAACCGCGGCTTCCAGCGCGCCGACGCAGCCCACGAGGAACCACGTCATGGCGCCGATCAGGCCCACGCCGACCAGATGCTCTATACCGCCCAGCCATCGCGACGGATCATCCGGCGCCGCGCGAAACGCAAGCAACAGGGCCGTCAATGGAATGATGAGGTCCATCGGACCACGCCCCTTCGCAAGCATCGCCGCAACAGTAGGCCGATGCCGCGTGAGGCGGCGCACCGAGGCATAAAAGAGGCGTCGCAGAAACGCTGC
Source organism: Luteibacter sp. Sphag1AF (assembly GCF_014192715.1). Lineage (GTDB taxonomy): Bacteria > Pseudomonadota > Gammaproteobacteria > Xanthomonadales > Rhodanobacteraceae > Luteibacter. The sequence continues at coordinate 94,981 of NZ_JACHYH010000008.1, read as the reverse complement.
AACGATGAGTGCAACAACCACGATCAGCGCAAAACGCGTCCACGGATTGGAGAGCACCGACAACCAGACATCCGAATTCATGCGGGTCAGGGTGACAGCCCGCATGTGGAAGCTTTGTTGTCATGCTGCACAAAAGCCGTAAAGTACGCCGCATGCCTTCGCCCATCACCGACGCACATGTCCTGCCTGATGTCCTTCAGCCCGGATTGCGCCTGGTGTTCTGCGGCACCGCTGCCGGCCGTCGTTCCGCGCAGGATCGCGCGTACTACGCGCATCCTGGAAACATGTTCTGGCGAACCCTTCACGACACCGGCATCACGCCCCGGCGTTTCGCGCCAGCGGAATTCATCGCGCTCCCGGCACTGGGCATTGGCCTGACCGATGTCGCGAAGTTCCACAGCGGCAACGATAGTGACCTGCCCTTCGATGCGTACGACGCACAGGCATTGCGGGTGAAGATCGAACAATACGCACCGCGCATTCTTGCCTTCACCAGCAAGCAGGCAGCGAAAACCGTGCTCGGGCACGTGCCTGCTTACGGATGGCAAGACAGCATGATCGGCGACACCCGCCTCTACGTGTTGCCATCACCCTCTGGCCAGGCACGCGGCGCGTGGGACGTATCGGCATGGCAGCGCCTCGCCGATGCCTTCCACGCGACGCAAGCCATTCACGTTCCCGGCGTGGACCGATAAGTGCGAACGTCATCCGGCGTGACGGCCGGCGCCGTGTTCGTCCACGCCTGGCGGATGTAAGACACCACGGCTGCCACATCCTCGTCGCTCAATTGCTGCGAAAACGGCGGCATCGAATACGGACGAGGATTGCCATGCGTCGCCGGCGCGAATCCACCGGAAAGCACGACGCGGATAGCATTCGCGCCAATGGGTTCAACCACCGACGTATTGCCCGCAAGCGGCGGATACGCATCACCGCGGCCCTTGCCATCATCACCATGGCACGACGCGCAGCGATCCTTGTAGACCGCCTGCCCCTTCACCACAAACGACGCGCCGAGCAGGGGCGAGTCGTCCTTCTTCGGCACAGGGCGCGCAGGAAGCGATTGCAGATACAGCGCCATCGCTGCCAGATCGTCGTCGTTGAGGTGCTGGGTGCTTTCGCGCACTACCTCGGCCATGGGGCCGAACGCCGTGCCGCGTGCCGAGCGCCCGGTCTTCAGAAGATCCACGATGTCTTTTGTGGTCCAGCCTTCCAGGCCGCCGTTGGCTTTCGTGCTGAGGTCGGGCGCGTACCAGTTCTGCATGGGAATCATGCCGCCGGCCAGACTCGGGTCATCCACCGTGGCCCCCAATGAATTTCGGGTGGAATGGCAATCGTTGCAATGCCCCAGCCCGTTCACCAGATAAGCGCCGCGATTCCAGGCAGCCGACTGACTGGAATCAGCGACGTATTCTTCCTGCGTGAAGTAGAACAGGCGCCAGCCCGCCATCATGCGTCGCATGCTGTAAGGAAAGCGCAGGTCGTTATCGCGCCGCTCGCTGTGCACGGGCGGAAGGCTGCGCAGGTACGCGAAGATCGCATCGCTGTCGGGACGGGTAACCCGGGTGTACGACGTATAGGGAAACGCAGGATAGAGATACTGCCCATCCTTGCCTCGCCCTTCGTGCAGCGCGCGATAGAAATCGTCCGCGCTCCACCCACCGATGCCCGTCGCCATATCGGGCGTGAGGTTCGGCGCAGGAATGCTTCCAAACGGTGTGGGCACCACTCTTCCACCGGCATAGGCCTGCCCACCGCGCGCGGTATGGCACGACGCACAATCACCGGCCAGACTCAGGTAACGTCCGCGTTCAATTTGCGCAGCATTTTCTGCATGCACGATGCCCACCGCTGACCATCCAGCCAAGGCCGCAACACAGGCAAAAATCCTCAGGCACAGCGTCATGAATGCGATCCCTCCACGCTGCCGCAATGCATCGGCAACGGACCCTCACTGATTTCCGCGGGGCGCGGATCGTCGGGGATGGGATGCACCGCTAGCCATGCCGCCACCGCACTGATGTCCGAAGCGGTCAGGCGACTGGCCACCGTCGCCATGCAATCGGGTGCGGTAGCCGTGCGTGTCTGTGTGCGCCACGAACCCAACTGCGCGCTGAGGTAGTCATATGGCAACCCGACAATGCCCGGAATGGCTGGCTGCACACCCGTCAGCTTCACACCATGGCAACTCATGCACGCAGGCACCTGTCGCGCCGCATCCCCCTTCGTTACCAGCTGCTCGCCGCGCGCAAGCGCGCTGGCAGGAAGACGTTGCGCAGGTTGCGGCGCATACGGCACTTCCTGCGCAGAAAAATAAGCGGCTATCTCGCGCATGTAGTCATCGGTCAGCGGCGTGACCATGTACTCCATGATCGGGTAATGCCGCAGCCCCTGCTTGAAGTCCTGCATCTGCCGCACCAGATACCCCGCCGGCTTGCCCGCCAGCCGGGGATTGAATCCGTTGTCGCCACCCTGCCCCTGCTCGCCATGGCAACTGGTACAGGCAGCAATGCGTTGCTTCAGGGTATCGGGAACGGGAGCGTCGTCCGCATGAGCGACTGTGGCCATGAGAACAAGACCGGCCAACAGCGGCCAGCACAACGAGCGACGACGCATGAGGCGGTCTCCTGATCCCGGGAGGAATATCCAAGGGTGCAGTTCCGAATCATGCCGGGTTTCTCCCGGGCGCGTCGAGCACGCCGATGGCCCATTTTGTCGCACCCGTCGATCACGTCCGTGGATCGTCCGGGCGGCGTCTCCTTGCCCGACTGTGGTTAAGATGGACGCCATCGTCAGTGTTTCGGGGGAATCGCATGAAGAGTCGTTTGTCGTGGGCGGCCGTTGTTCTTGCATGGGGCATTTCGCAGGCACAGGCAGGTACACCGTCACCCAACGATGCCTACGCATCCATCGACACGCTGCAAAAGGCCTATGCCAGCGGCGCACTCACCGCGCAGGGCATGACGCAGCTTTTTCTTGATCGCATTGCGAAGATCGACAAGAGCGGTCCTTCGATCAATGCCGTGATCGAAGTGAACCCGGATGCGCTGTCGCTGGCACGCGCCAGCGATGCGAAACCTGCGGGTGCCCTGCGCGGCATGGTGGTGCTGCTGAAGGACAACATCGACACGGGGGACCGCATGCAGACCAGCGCGGGCTCGCTGGCATTGGTCGGCGCGCCCGCGCCGCGCGACGCCACCGTGGCGGCGAAACTGCGCGAGGCCGGCGCAGTGATTCTTGGCAAGACCAACCTCAGCGAATGGGCCAACATGCGTTCCAGCCACGCGAGCAGCGGCTGGAGCGGACGTGGCGGGCAGACGCGCAATCCTTATGTGCTGGATCGCAATCCCTCAGGGTCCAGCGCAGGATCAGGCGCGGCAATAGCGGCGGGCCTTGCCACAGTCGCCATCGGCACCGAAACGGACGGCTCCATTCTGGGGCCCGCATCGGTCAACGGGCTCGTTGGCATCAAGCCCACGCTTGGCCTGGTCAGTCGTGCGGGCATCGTGCCCATTTCGCACAGTCAGGACACCGCCGGTCCCATGGCGCGCAGCGTTGCCGATGCCGCTGCGGTGCTCACGGTGATTGCCGGTTCCGATCCCCGCGATGTGGCGACGAAAGACGCCGATCAGCACAAAGTCGATTACACAAAGGCACTGACGGCAGATGGACTTCGCGGCAAGCGCATCGGTGTGGTACGTCAGCTGGCGGGCATTGAACCCCATGCGGATCGTGCGCTGGAGAAGACGATTGCCACCCTGAAGGCGAAGGGCGCCATCATTGTCGACAACGTGGACATTCCGCACCTGAAGGAATTCAGCGACGACGAAATGACCGTGCTGCTCTACGACTTCAAGCACGACATCGCCGCGTATCTGGCCACGCGCACCGGTATCCACGTGCATACGCTGGCCGACCTGATCGCGTTCAACAACGCGCACGCGTCCGAGGAAATGCCATGGTTCGGACAGGAGCTGTTTCTTGCCGCACAGGAAAAGGGCGAGCTGACAGACAAGGCGTATGTGGAAGCCAGCACGCGTGCAAAGCGCCTGGCAGGGCCGGAAGGCATCGACGCCGCCCTGGCGGCACATCATCTGGATGCGCTGCTGGCGCCGAGCTGGGGCCCGGCCTTCCCTACCGATCTGCTGCTGGGTGACCACGTGGTCAGCGGCGATCCGACCATCGGTGGCGTGTCGGCCCCCGCGGCCATCGCGGGCTACCCGTCGATCACCCTGCCGGTCGACATGACGCACGGCCTGCCCGTGGGCGTGGTGTTCTTCGGTACAAAATGGAGCGAGGCCACGCTGATTACCGTGGCGTACGGCACGGAGCAGGCATTGAACGCGTTTCAGCCGCCGACGTTTCTTCCCACGCTGCCGTGAATCGCACCGTGTAGCGCGCCAGGCGCGCTCCACGGTGCAGCTATCACTTGCGTGACTGGATGGTGCGGATCAGTTCGACAGTGGCGCTGTCGAACTGCGTGAGCGTGTCCGGGTCGGCGTCCAGCGACGGCAGAATCTGCGACGCGATAGCCTTGCCCAGTTCCACGCCCCACTGGTCGAACGCATTGATGCGCCAGAGGTGGCCCAGCAGGAACACCTTGTGCTCGTACAGTGCGATCAGAGCACCCAGCGAGCGCGGCGTCAGCGAGTCCAGCATCAGCACCGTGCTGGGACGATCGCCCTCGAACGTGCGCTGCTCGGCCAGTGCGCGACGCTGCTCTTCGGTGCCGGTCTTCGCTTCGGCAAGCGCTTCGTCGAAGGTCTTGCCCAGCGCCAGCGCAGCGGCCTGTGCCAGCAGGTTGGAAAGCAGTGCCGCATGATTCTTGGCCAGCGGATGAGCGGGCTTCACGATGCCGATGAATTCCAGCGGCACCACATCGGTGCCCTGATGCAATGCCTGGAAATACGCATGCTGCGCATTGGTGCCAATGCTGCCCCACACGACGGGCACGGTGGAATCTTCCACATGGCCGCCCGTCGGATGCACGTGCTTGCCGAGGCTTTCCATCTCCAGCTGCTGGAGATAGGATGGAAGATCGACCAGCGCGTCCACATACGGCACCACCGCGCGGCTGGTGCGTTTGAGCACATTGCGATTCCACATCTCCGCAATGGCGAGCAGCACGGGGCCGTTCTTGTTCCACTCGGCAGTGAGGAAGTGATCGTCGGCTTCTGCCGCACCCGCCAACAGTTCGCGGAAGCGATCCATGCCGACCGAGAACGCGATGGACGCGCCAACAGCCGACCACAGCGAGTAACGGCCACCGACAAAGTCCCACATCGGCAATACCTGCGCCGCAGGCACACCCCATTTCTCGGCAGCATCCACGTTGGAACTGACGGCAAGGAAATGCTTCGACGCAGCCGCCTTGTTGCCGTCGTGCGCGCGCACAATCCAGTCGAGGAACACGCCACCGTTGAGCAGGGTTTCCTGCGTGGTGAACGTCTTGGATACCAGAATGACCAGCGTGCGGCGCGGGTCCAGCTGGTTCATCAGGTTGTACGCAGCCTGACCATCCACGTTGGTGAGGAAGTGGCTGCGCAGACCCTTGACGTGGAATTGCTCAAGCGCATGCACGGCAAGGCGCGGGCCGAGGTCGGAGCCGCCGATGCCGATGTTGACCACGTCGGTGACCTGCGGAATCAGGCCAACCGATTCACCCTCGCCGCGATGCACGGCATCCACGATGTGGCCCATGCGCTGCAGCGTGGCCTCGATTTCCTGACGCACCTCTGCCGGCGCGCGCGGATGGCGCGACTGACCGGCGCGAAGCGCCGTGTGCAGCACGGCTCGGTCCTCGGAGGTGTTGATGTGCTCGCCGGCAAACATCGCGTCACGCGCAGCCTGCCAGTGCGTGCTTTGAAGGTACTCGCCCACGGCATCCAGCGCGGCGACGTCCAGCTTCTGGCGGGATAGATCCAGCCACACGGGACCCACACGGGTACGCAGCCGGTCACCGCGTGCCTCGTCGGCAAGCAGTTGACGCAGATGGGTGGAGGAGAGGCGCGAAGCGTGCGCTTCAAAGGACGGCAGGCGTGCGTTCTTGGAATTCATGGCTCCCACTTGCTATGCATCGGAGGAAGCCATGATGTTACCGCACCGGACAGTGTTGGAATTGTATCCGCGTGTCCGTTCTGCCGCCCGAAACAGGCTTTATGCAGCCTGTTTCGGAATCGAGTGATTCGTGTGCGTGATCTTGTTGTCGCGGTCCACGTACACCAGGTCCGGCTTGTAGGCAGCCAGCTCGGCTTCGGACAGGCCAACGAAGGCGGCGATGATCACCAGGTCACCCGGCTGGGCGCGATGAGCGGCGCTGCCGTTGACCGAAATGATGCCCGAGCCTTCTTCGGCGCGAAGCGCATAGGTAACGAAGCGCTGGCCATTGTTGATGTTCCAGGCGTGGATCTGCTCGTACTCGCGGATGCCCGATGCGTCGAGCAGGAGGCCGTCGATGGCGATCGATCCTTCGTAATGCAGCTCGGCGTGCGTCACCGTAGCGCGGTGGATCTTGGCCTTGAGCATGTTCAGGTGCATGAGCGGTTTACCGTGGGGATCGATGAAAGGCAAACGCCAAGTATAGCTGCCTGCGCCCCGGGCGTCGTCAAGGCGCTGTCGGGCCGTTAATGGGGGCGGCCCACCCCGGAACAAGCCCCGTCAGTCGAACGGGAGGTTGTCGATCAGGCGCGTGGTGCCCAGGCGGGCGGCGACCAGGGCCACCAGACCGGTGCGCTCGTCCGCCTCCGGCTCGCCAAGGTCCTCGGCGCGGCGGATGGCCACATAGTCGGGCACGAAGCCCGCGCGCTGCAGGCGGGCCGTGGCGGCCTGCTCCAGGGCCTGCCAGGCATGCCCCTGGGCGAACAGCTCGCGCATCTGGGTCAGCGTGGCGTAAATCTGGGGCGCGCGGACGCGCTCGGCGGCCGACAGGTACTGGTTGCGGGAGCTCAGCGCCAGGCCATCCTCGTCGCGCAACGTGGGCGCAGCCATCACCTTGATGGGCAACGACAGGTCACGGACCATGCGCTCGATCACGCGCAGCTGCTGGAAATCCTTCTGGCCAAACACCGCCAGATCGGGCTGCACCAGATTGAACAGCTTGGCGACCACGGTGGCCACGCCATCGAAATGACCAGGGCGATGTGCGCCTTCCAGCGTCTCGGTGAGCCTGGGCACGTGGATGCTGACGCTTGAGTCGGCACCAAACGGGTAAAGGGTGGCCACTTCCGGCGCAAACAGGATGTCGCAACCGGCTTCCGCCAGCCCGGCCTGATCCTGCGCCAGGGTGCGCGGGTAGCGCTCGAAGTCCTCGCCCGGGCCGAACTGGGTCGGATTGACGAAGACGCTGGCAACCACGCGGTCGGCACGGTTGCGTACCAGTTTCAGCAGCGAGTGGTGACCCGCGTGCAGGTTGCCCATCGTCGGCACGAGGCCCACGGTCTGGCCGGCGGTACGCCAGCCACGGATGGCGGCGCGAAGCGCAGCCGCATCTGTCACGGTTTGCATGATTTCTTATGAGCCTGGATGGTCAGTTGAAGCCGTGTTCGGGGCCCGGGAACTGTCCGTTCCGGACGTCCTCGACGTAGGCTGCCATAGCCGCCTGCACAGAATCGCGCCCGGCAAGGAAATCCTTGCTGAACTTTGGGCGCTTCCCGGGGGTGATGCCCAGCATGTCATAGACGACCAGAACCTGCCCGTCGCAATCAGGACCCGCACCAATGCCAATGACCGGAATGGACAGCTCCCGGCTGATGCGCGCACCGAGCGCCGAGGGAATGCATTCCAGCACCAGCATGTCCGCGCCAGCCACTTCCACGGCTTTGGCGTCGGCCAGCATCTGGTCGGCGGTGTCTTCGTTCTTGCCCTGCACGCGATAGCCGCCAAACTTGTGGACCGACTGCGGCGTGAGACCAAGATGCGAGCACACGGGAATGTCCCGCGCAGATAGTGCCGAAATCACATCAAGAATGTGACCGGCGCCTTCGATCTTCACCATCGCCGCCTCCCCCTCGCCCATCAGCCGCGCGGCGGCGTTCATGGCGGTGGGGACATCGCGGTCGCTCATGAACGGCAGGTCGGCAACCAGTAGCGTGGCCGAGAGGCCGCGGGCCACCAGGGCGGTGTGATAGACCATCTGGTCGAGCGTCACCGGCAGCGTGCTGCGGCGCCCCTGAATGACCATGCCCAGCGAATCACCCACCAGCGCAACATCCACGCCCGCCAACTCAGACTGCATGGCAAAGCTGGTGTCGTAAGCCGTCAACATCGCGATCTTTCGCCCTTCCGCCTTCATCGTCCGAAGGCCCGGCACGGTGACCGGCTTGCGAACGGGGGCATTGGCTTTTTCGACGTACACGGCGTGTCTCTCGTTGTCGGGAATGTGAAGCGATCTGGAATTATCCCGCCTCGTGACGGCAGGACTCAAGAAAGGGCCTGGCAACCGCCCGAATCCACCGCCGCAAGCAGGTCGCTGACGCGCCCCTTGCCCGGAATGATGAGGTCAGGTGCGATATCGGCCAGGGGCAAAAGAACAAACGCCCGCTCAGCCATGCGCGGATGCGGCAGGGTCAGATGCGGATCGTCCCGGGCCACGCCCTCGTAAAGCAGCAGGTCCAGATCCAGCGTGCGCGGACCCCAGGCCTGGCCGTCGCGCACGCGACCGGCCTGACGTTCGGTATCCAGCAACCGGGCAAGCAGTGCATCCGGGGAAAGCGTGGTCGTCACGGCGACCACGGCGTTCACGAAATCCGGCTGGTCCAGCACACCCCACGGTGGCGTGCGGAAGAAGCGCGAGCGCGCCACCACGTCGATCTGCGGGTGGGCGTCCAGCGCATCCATGGCGCGGGCCAGCAGCAACCGGGACTCCCCGAGGTTGCTGCCCAGGGCAACGTAGGCGCGAACAGGATCGCTCACGCGTTACCCGAATCGCCCTTGCCACGCCCGGCCGGCTTGCGCCGGCGACGGCGCTTCTTGGCCGGCGCGGAAGCGGCCACCGTGGGCTCCGGCGACGGCACACCGCCACCACCCAGCGCCTGGGCCAGCACTTCCGGCGGCAACTGCTGGGCATGGGCCCACCACTGGCCAAGCTCGTCCATCTGCGGGGATTCGTGCGCGCGAAGCAGCAGGAAGTCGAACGCGGCACGAAAACGCGGGTGTGCCATCAGGCGGAACACGCGCTTGCGATGCACTTGCTCGAAACGGGGCTGCAACGCCCAGATTTCTTCCATCGTGAAGGTGAAGCGGCGCGGGATCGCCACGCGCTGGCACTGCTCGCCCACCACGTGAACGGCGGCGCGCTGCCAGGCTTCGTTGATGTCCAGGCCCTCGGCCATCCACGCATGAGCCTGATCGCGCACTTCGCCCCACAGCAGCACCGCAAAAAGGAACGCCGGGGTAACCGACTTGCCTTCCGCAATGCGCTTGTCCGTGTTGGCCAGGCCCTGCTCCACCAGTGAGCGAAGCGCCTCGTCACCGCGCTCCAGCGCACGCGCCGTCACGGGGAACAGGAACTTCAGCAAGCCGCAGGCTTCCAGCATGCGGAAGCTCTTCAGTCCATGACCGCCGAGGAACAGCTTCAGCGATTCATCGAACAGGCGTGCGGGCGCCGCCTCACCCAGCAGGTGACCCAGCGTGGCAAAGGGTGCGGCCGCCGCCGAGTCGATGGTGAAATTGAGCTTGGCGGCCAGGCGAGCCGCGCGCAGCATGCGCACCGGGTCTTCGCGGTAGCGCACTTCCGGATCGCCGATGAGCCGCATGGTCCGGTCTTCCAGATCCTGCATGCCGCCGACGTAGTCGCGCACGCTGAAATCGGAGATGTCGTAGTACAGCGCGTTGACGCGGAAGTCGCGGCGCACCGCGTCTTCCTCGATGCTGCCCCAGATGTTGTCGCGAACGATGCGCCCGTCAATCATGTGCCGGTCGCCCTCACCGCCCTCTTCACCGGTACCGCGGAACGTCGCGACCTCGATGATCTCCGGCCCGAATACCACGTGGGCCAGGCGGAAGCGGCGGCCGATCAGCCGGCAATTGCGGAACAGGCCCTTGACCTCATCAGGCGTGGCATTGGTTGCCACGTCGAAGTCTTTCGGGTGGCCACCAAGCAGCAGGTCGCGCACGGCGCCGCCCACGAGGTAGGCGTCGAAACCGGCATCGTGCAGGCGATAAAGCACCCGCAGGGCAGCCTTGCTTATGTTCTTTCGGGAGATGGAATGCTGCTCGCGCGGGATGATGCGTAACACCGGCGGAGCGTCCTTCCTTGTATCTGGATTCAAGCTGAAAGAAGTCCTGGCGGGCGCCGTTGCGCCCTGGTGATCGAGCCGCCGAGCCGGCCCTGACCGGCCTCGGATGAGTGGCTGCAATGTAACGAATTCGTCGCCCACTTACGAATTTTGTAAGAATGCACCCGCATGAGCCCCGGAATCCTGTCACAAAAAGATTGCCGGACGCTTCAATTTGGCTATACTAGCGCGCCTCGTACATCACGTACGACATGCTCCCTTCGTCTAGTGGCCTAGGACACTGCCCTCTCAAGGCGGGAACACGAGTTCGAGTCTCGTAGGGAGCACCACTTTTCCTCTTCGCAAGGCTGTCCGCCGCATGACATTTGTCGTTACCGACAACTGCATCAAGTGCAAATTCACAGACTGCGTAGAGGTTTGCCCGGTCGATGCCTTCCATGAAGGTCCGAACTTCCTGGTGATTGATCCGGACGAGTGCATCGACTGCACCCTGTGCGAGCCGGAATGCCCGATCAATGCCATCTACCCCGAGGACGATGTCCCCGCGGGCCAGGAAGCGTTCGTGCAGCTCAATGCCGACCTGGCCAAAGACTGGCCGGTGATCACCGAGCGCAAAGACGCCCTCCCGGATGCGAAAGACTGGGAAAACAAACCCGGCAAGATCGACCTGCTACAGCGCTGACGGCCCCCAGAGGGCCGTTTTGCTGTCTGCCCTCCCCGGCCGGGCATTCAAAACACAGCAGACACAAAAAAGCCGCCAGAAGGCGGCTTTTTCAGTGATCCACGGGGCAGCTGTCAGCTGCCCATGCGCGACTTCAGCGCGTCGATCACGCGACGGACGCCATCGCTGTCGCCCTGGGCGCGCACTTCGCTGCCCGAGCCGCTGGGCGTAACCGTGAGGGTCACCTGGCGGGTATTCGGCGAGGCGGAGCTCGACGGAGCGTCAGCCGGCGCATCCTTCTTGCCGCCACCGAACATGCGGCGGAAGATGCCGGGCTTCGACTCAGCCGGGCCACGTGCCACCGAGAGCTGGTAGGTGTGGGCCGTGTCGTCGTGGCCTTCCACCTTGCCCAGATCGCCTGCGCCGAGGGTTTCACCCACGCGACGGTAGACGGCATCCACATCGCCCGCGACCACGAAGCCATCGGAAACGGCGGAGGCAGACGGCGCCTGAGCACCCGAGCCGACGTCCGGAATGACCAGGGCTGCACTGGTGGACGGCGTATCCAGGCCCGGCGGGATCTCCAACGGGGCTTCCTGCTGTGCCTTGTCCCAGTCCTTGTGCGAGCGGAACATGCCGCAGCCAGAGAGGACCAGGGTGGACATGGCGACTGCCGTGAAGGCCAGCGCGAACGACGATTTCTTCATGAACGGGTTCCGTTGAAAGGGGTGTGGCTTCAGGCTGCGGACGCCAATGGTGCCAGAGCCGCAAGCGTTTCGCGCAATCGGGACAGTGCCGGACCCGCCTCGAGCTCGACCAGCGGCAGCCTGAGCGACGCCAGACCCAGTCCCAGGGCGGCCAGGCCGGCCTTCACGGGAATGGGGTTGGGGGCACAGTTCAGCGCGTCGATCAGTGGCTCCAGGCGGCCCGCGAGACTCTGCGTGCGCACGGCGTCACCCGAACGGGCAGCATCGCACAACTCACGGAATACATCGGGAACAAGGTTGGCCACCACCGAGATGGTACCAGCGGCACCGGCAAGCATGGCCAGATGGGCCGTGCCGTCGTCACCGCTGAGATAGACGAAATCTTCGCGGACAAGTTCCGCAGTGGCCGCAAGACGCTCCGCGTCGCCGCAGGCTTCCTTGATGCCGATGATGTTCGGGTGGTCGCGCAGCAGCGCCGTGGTCGCCGGCAGGATGTCGCAGCCCGTGCGCGGCGGCACGTTATAGAGGATGACCGGCAGGCCACCCTCGTCAGCTACCGCAAGAAAATGCTGGCGAATGCCTTCCTGGGTCGGGCGCACGTAAAACGGCACCACCACCAGGGCCGCATCGGCGCCGATGTCTTTCGCGCGCTGCGTCATGGCGATGGTTTTGGCGGTACCCGCCTCCCCCGTGCCGGCAATGACCGGGACACGGCCCGCCACGCGCTTTACGGCAAATTCGAGCAGCCGGTCAAATTCGTGATGGTCAAGAAAATGGGACTCGCCCGTCGATCCGGCAACAACGACCGCCTGCGTACCGCCAGCCAGCTGCTGGTCGATGAGGCGCCCGAAGGCTTCGAGATCAAGACCGCCGTTCTCGCCGAACGGAGTGGCCAGTGCGCAGATACTTCCAGAGATGTTCAAGGGCTGACCCACGAGTTACAAGCCCTTGCATGTTACTTGCGGCCTCCCGACGCGGGCAAGTAAGCTGAACTCCAGACGTGAAAAAACGTGCTCCGCGCCCCGCAGAGCCGCAGACAGGTAGTCCACTTTGAATCGCTCCGCGCCGCGCAACGCCACCGCCGACAACCAGTTGTTGATCCAGACGCTTTCTCCCGCACACCGCGCCCCGCTGCTGCCCCTGGCAAAACGCATTGCAGATTCGGGATGCAACATGGCGGACGCCCGCGTCTCGACCATCGGCAACGACACCTCGGTGATGCTGCTGGCCACCGGCTCCTGGGATGCCGTGGCCAAGCTGGAAACCGCGCTGGCCAAGCTGGCGCGCGACGAAGAGGTGCAGATCGTCCACTACCGCACCACGCCGCGCGAACCCACCTCGCATCTGCTGCCGTATCTGGTGGAAGTGATTGCGGCGGATCGGGCGGCGATCCTGGTGAAGATCATCGAATTCTTTTCCCGTCGCGACATCAGCGTCGAGCAGCTGTCCTCCATGCGCTACCAGGCCATGCAGACAGGTGCCGAGATGTTCCAGGCGCAGATCACCATCGGCATTCCGTCCGAAACCCACATTGCCGCCCTGCGCGACGATTTCCTCGAACTGTGCGACGGGCTCAACCTCGACGCCATCATGGACCCGGTGAAGTTCTGAATGATTGACGTTGGCAAGAAAGTCCCCGCCCTGAAGGGCGAAACCGGCGACGGCAGCACGCTTGCGCTGTCCTCGCTCAAGGGCCAGTGGGTCGTCGTCTACTTCTATCCGAAAGACAGCACACCCGGCTGCACGACCGAAGCGCAGGACTTCCGCGATCTGTATCCGCAGTTCACCGCGCGCGGCGCCCAGGTCATCGGTGTGTCACGCGATTCAGTGCGCTCTCACGGCAATTTTGCAACGAAGCAATCGCTGCCGTTTCCGCTCATCGCAGACACCGACGAAACCTGGTGCAACGCGTTCGACGTGATCCGCGAAAAAGTTCTTTACGGAAAGCGCCACATGGGCGTCGTACGGAGTACATTCCTCATCGACCCCACCGGCAAACTCGCCATGGAATGGCGTGGCGTCAAAGTGCCGGGCCACGCGCTCAACGTACTAGAAGCCATTCCCGCCGAGTGATTTTCCATACCGCCCATGCCCTGCCCTCCGTCGCGAACGCACATGTCGCGACGGGCGGACGCGGGGCGCGGGCGTGTGTCCGTCTCCTGCCGCCCACCTCCCGCGGCAAAGGAGGGTCGCCTGTCGTGCGACCGTCAGAGCGGCCGGCGTATACGCCGGCTATCCGCAACCTCTCAAGTGAGGTCACTTCCGCATGACCGGAAGCAAGCGCATCTACGCCCTCGACACCAACGTGCTTCTGCACGATCCGACCTCGCTGTTCCGTTTTGAGGAACACGATGTCTTCATCCCCATGACGGTGCTGGAGGAACTGGACGAAAAGAAGAAAGGTGCTTCGGAAGTCTCGCGCAATGGTCGCCAGGTCAGTCGCTTCCTCAACGAACTGATCGAACAGGGCAACGGCCACGGCATCAAGGACGGCATCGAACTCAACAACCCCAAAGGCATCAAGCTCACCCGCGGCGCGGTGGGAAGGCTGTATTTCCAGCAGCGCGCCACGCATGGCAATGGCAAGGCCGACAACCAGATTCTCGCCTCGGTCATCGACCTGCGCGACCAGTACCCCGACCGGCCGGTCATCCTCGTTACCAAGGACATCAACCTCCGGATCAAGGCCTCGATCTACGGCATCACTGCCGAAGACTACGAAAACGACCGCGCGCTGGACGATTTCGCCCTGCTCTTCACCGGCTCCGATGCACTGCCGGAAAACTTCTGGAGCCTGCACCCGGAACTTCGCTCGTGGAATGAACGCGGCCGCACCTACTACGAAGTGACGCTGCGCGAAGAGGAAGCCTGGTACGCCAACGAATGCCTGTACATGCCCGGCGAGAACGACGTCGAACTGCGCGTGCTGCAGATCACCGAAACCGAAGAGAAGCGCACGGCAAAACTCGTTCTTCTGGATGATCACAGCCACTCCGCGCACGGCGTATGGGGCATCGCGGCACGCAATCGCGAACAGAATTTCGCACTGAACCTGCTGATGGACCCGGACGTCGATTTCGTCACGCTACTGGGCACGGCCGGCACGGGTAAAACATTGCTCGCCCTGGCGGCAGGTCTCGCCCAGGTCATGGATCAGCAGCGCTACCGCGAGATCATCATGACCCGCGCCACGGTGTCGGTGGGCGAAGACATCGGCTTCCTGCCCGGCACGGAAGAAGAAAAAATGACCCCGTGGATGGGCGCCCTTACCGACAACCTGGAAGTGCTGGCCAACCCCGAAGAAGGCGGCTCGTGGGGGCGGCAGGCCACCAACGACCTGCTGGCATCGCGCGTCAAGATCCGCTCGCTCAACTTCATGCGCGGGCGCACATTCCTCAGCCGTTATCTCATCATTGATGAAGCGCAGAACCTCACGCCCAAGCAGATGAAAACCCTCATCACCCGCGCGGGCCCCGGGACGAAGATCGTGTGCCTGGGCAATGTGGAACAGATCGACACACCCTACCTCACCGAAACCACCTCCGGCCTGACCTATGCGGTCGACCGCTTCAAACTCTGGGCCCACTCCGGCCACATCACGCTGAAACGCGGTGAACGCTCAAGGCTGGCGGACTTCGCCTCCGAGGCGCTGTAACGAAAACGGACGATGGGTGCCTGCCAGCCCGGCACGCACCCATCGCCCTTGCTGTGAGCGAGCCCGCTCGCGAGTCTTAAATCGCCACCCCGCTCAACCGGCCGGCTATCCTTGGCCCCATGACCCGCGCCACAGCACTCACCATCGCAGGCTCTGACTCCGGCGGCGGTGCCGGCATCCAGGCTGACCTGAAGACCATGCACGCCCTTGGTGTGCACGGACTGAGCGTCATCACCGCCATCACCTCGCAGAACACCCGTGGCGTCACCGCCGTGCACGCCGTGCCGCTGACACACATCCGCAGCCAGCTCGCCGCCGTCTTCGACGACTTCTCCATGGGCGCCGTCAAAACCGGCATGCTCGGCAGTGCGGCGGTCACCCGGCTGGTTGCGCGCGAGATGCGCCATCGCCAACCGGCATGGCTTGTCGTGGACCCCGTGATGATCGCGTCCAGCGGTACGCGCCTGCTCGCCGAGGACGCCATCGCCGCCACGGTCAGCGCATTGATCCCGCTGGCCCACATCCTCACACCCAACCTGCCCGAAGCCGAAGTGCTGGTCGGCGCCCCGATCCGCACCGCCGACGATTGCCACGCGGCGGCTGCCGCATTGCGCGCCATGGGCGCCGGGGCCGTGCTGATGAAAGGCGGTCACGCCGAAGGCACCACTGTGGTCGACAGGCTCTACGACGAGCACGGCGTCATGGAAATCAGCCACCCCCGCATCGACCGCGAAGGTCACGGCACCGGCTGCACGCTGGCCTCCGCCGTAGCGGCCGAACTGGCCCGGGGCAATATGCCGCGGGATGCGGTACGTCACGCCATTTCCTATGTTCAGCGCGCTTTTGCGGCCAGCTACCAGCCCGGCGGCGGCGCCGTGTACGTCCTGGGGCATTGAGGCGGAGTATCCTTAAGGCCTTCTGACCCTCGATGCTCAAAGAGTCCTGACCCATGAACTTCCTCGGGCCGCGGTTCATCGCCCTTTACGTTCTGATCCTTTTCGCGCTGTGCGTGCTGGTCGTGCACCTTCGCGGCCGCTCGCGCCTTCGCTTTGATCGCCAGCTGGTGGATCACTCGGCCATCTTTGCGCCGTACAACCTGCTGATGTACGCCTTCTCGGCGGTTCCCGCTCGCCCGATCCTGGACCGCGCCGGCTTCCCGCAACTGGATCTGCTACAGAACAACTGGCAGGTCATCCGCGAAGAAGCCATGCACCTGTTCGACGAGGGCTTCATCCGCGCCGCGGAAAAGCACAACGACGCCAGCTTCAATTCGTTCTTCAAGCAGGGCTGGAAGCGTTTTTACCTCAAGTGGTACGGCGAGCCGCTGTCGTCGGCCGAATCGCTGTGCCCGCGCACGGTAGAGCTTCTGAACTCGATTCCGAGCATCAAGGCCGCCATGTTTGCGCTGCTGCCGCCGGGCAGCAAGCTGAACCCGCATCGCGATCCGTTTGCCGGATCGCTGCGTTACCACCTGGGCCTCATCACGCCCAACTCCGACGATTGCCGCATTTTCGTCGATGGCGAAATGCACGCGTGGCGCGATGGCAAGGACGTGGTGTTTGACGAAACCTACGTGCACTGGGCAGAGAACCGCACCGACCAGACACGCGTGATCCTGTTCGCCGATGTGGAACGCCCGCTGCGCAGTGGCCTCATGCGGGGCATCAACAAGCGCGTGGGCGCCTTCATGGGCTCGATCACCGCCTCGCCCAACAGCGACGACGGCAACGAGCAGGTCGGCTTCGTCAATCGCATGTTTGCGCTGAACAAGCGCGGCCGCGAGCGTACGCGCCGCTTCAAGAAGGCCAACCCGAAGCTCTTCCGCGTACTGAAATACATCGGCATCGTGGTGCTGATCTGGCTGGTATTCCTCGCGCCCTACCCGTTCTTCCGCGGCAGCTGACGGCAGGAACGGGTTCACAAACAGCTTTCAAAAAAAAAGCCCCGGGCGCCAGAAGGCGCCCGGGGCTTTTCTTGATGCATCAGGCCGAAGCCTTGATCCGTTCGATGATCGCGTCACCGAAGGTGTCGGTGTTGCCAGTGCCGCCCACGTCCGGCGTGGTGCGATCCTTGGCGTCGATCGTTTCGCGGATGGCGTTGCGCAGGCGCGTGCCCTTGGCGACCATGCCCATGTGGTCAAGCATGTCGGCCGCAGCCAGCAGCAGTGCGCACGGATTGGCGATCTTCTTGCCCGCGATGTCCGGAGCCGAGCCGTGCACCGCTTCGAAGATGGCGGCGTCTGCACCGATGTTGGCGCCCGGAGCGAGGCCCAGGCCACCGACCAGACCAGCGCACAGGTCCGACAGGATGTCGCCGAACAGGTTCGTGGTCACGATCACGTCGAACTGGTACGGGTTCATCACCAGCTGCATGCAGGTGTTGTCCACGATCATTTCGCCGAACTGGATGTCCGGGTATTCCTTGGCAACTTCACGTGCGATGTCCAGGAACAGGCCCGAACTCGTCTTCATGATGTTGGCCTTGTGCACGGCCATGACCTTCTTGCGACCCTTCGCACGGGCCATCTCGAAGGCGTAACGCACGATGCGCTCGCTGCCCTTGCGGGTGTTGCGGATCATCGACACGGCGGTGTTGCCGTTGTCGAGCATCTCCTGACCTTCGGCCAGGTAAGCACCCTCGGTGTTTTCACGCACCGTGATGATGTCGATGTTTTCGTAGCGTGCCTTGGTGCCCGGGAAGCTGATGGCCGGACGCACATTGGCGTACAGGTCGAACTTGCGGCGCAGCGTCACGTTGATCGAGGTGAAACCACCACCGATCGGAGTGGTCAGCGGGCCCTTCAGCGCCACCTTGTGGCGGGCAATCGCATCGACCGTGGCGGCCGGCAGCAGATCCTTTTCCGGACCTTCCAGGGCGACCACACCCGCCTGCACGTACTCATAATCCAGACCGCAATCGAGCGCGTCCAGACAGCGGATGGTGGCATCCATGATCTCGGGGCCGATGCCGTCGCCGGGGATCACGGCAATGGTCTTGCTCATAGGGGTTACTCCTGGAAGGGAACGCGGGGAAGCGCGCGTGGGTGCGCGCGAATAAAGAAAATCGCCTAATTATCGGCGATCTTGCCCGCAAGCCACAAGGTTTCCATGAGTATTGTCGTAACTTTGCCATTCAGCGCCCGCACCGGAAGCGGCACGGGCGCGATGCGATCAGGCGTGGTCGGCGCAGGCCGCCGCGTCGCCCGGTTCGACTTCCAGCGAGTCGAGGAAATCCACAGCGCGGCGCAGATGCGGGATCACGATGGAACCGCCCACCACCAGGCCCACACTGAAAACCTCAAAGAACTCGTCGCGGTTGACACCCGCTTCCTTGCACTGGGCCACGTGGTAGCTGATGCAATCGTCGCAACGCAGCACCATGGACGCTACCAGACCAAGCATTTCCTTGGTTTTGACGTCCAGCGCACCTTCGCGGTACGTCTGTGTGTCCAGCGCGAAGAAGCGGCGCACGACCTGGTTGTCTTCCGACAGGATGCGCTCGTTCATGCGCTTGCGGAAATCGGTGAATTCGGAAATGCGGTCGTTGCTCATCAGGCACTGGCTCCAAGGATTTCCGCCAGTTTACCGCTGCGATCAGCTGCCACGAGGTCATCGAAGCCACCCACGTGCTGGTTGTTGATGAAAATCTGCGGCACGGTGCGGCGACCGCCGCTGCGCTCAAGCATGAGGTCGCGCTGGGCCGGGTCCAGGTCGATGCGCACCTCGTCCCACTCAAGCCCTTTGGACTTCAGCAGATTTTTGGCGGCGACGCAGTACGGGCAAACCGCAGTCGAATAAATGGTGATCTCGGGGGTGGCCAAGGGGCTTCTCCAGAACGGTAAATGTGGAAAAGATGTGGTTGCAGGCCCATGATTGCAAGCCTGAAGAAGTGAACGGCCGCCACGGGACACGGTCGAAGCTGCGAATCCACCGTCCGCCGCCGCGAAACGTCAAAGGATCTATGCGTAACGCCTCTCAACGCCTTCTCCTCACCCTTCTGGCCGCGGCCGTCACGGTCACGGCCAGCGCCCAGAATGACGTGCGCCTGCCCGATCTTGGCAGCTCGGCCAATGCCCTGCTCACGCCGCGTGAGGCCGACGAGTACGGCGCCAGCATGCTGCGCCAGATGCATGCACTGGACATGGTGCTGGACGATGCGCTGCTGGATCAGTACATCAACGATGTGGGCTACCGGCTGGTGGCCAACAGCGACCGGCCCAAGGACAAGTTCACGTTCTTCATCGTGAAGGACAACCAGATCAACGCCTTTGCCGCTCCCGGTGGCTATATCGGCGTGAACTCCGGCCTGATTGCGATCACCCAGAGCGAAAGCGAGCTGGCGGGCGTGATGGCGCATGAAATCGGCCATATCACCCAGAACCACCTGTACCGCGCCTTCGAGGATTCCAAGAAGAACGGCCCGCTGATGGCGCTGATCCTGCTGGGGGCCATCGCCGCAGGCGCGGGCTCGCACAGCGGCGACGCTGCGCCTGCCGTGCTGATGGGCGGCCAGAGCCTGCTGATGCAGCGCTCGATCAACTTCACCCGGAAAGACGAAACCGAAGCCGACCGCGTCGGCATCCAGACCCTGGCCAATTCCGGCTACGACCCGGAAGCCATGGCAAGCTTCTTCGGCCGCATGCAAGACACCATGCGCACGGGCGCCGGCGAAGAAGCCGTGCCCGAGCTATTGCAGACCCATCCGGTGACCCTCACGCGCATCAGCGATGCCAAGGCCCGCGCCCGCGTGCTGGAAACCCAGATGGCCCAGCGGCCACGCGGCGCCACGCTGGACAAGAACACCTGGGAAAAAAGCACCGCCCCGGTGCTTTACGTGAAAGACCCGACTGCCCTGCTGAGCGGCGCCAGGGCTCCCCAGCCCAACGGCCCCGGTGACACCTACGCGCTCATGCGCGAGCGGGCGCGCGTCCTCTCCGGCGACGCCCTGACCCTGGCCACGTACTACCAGCAGAACCTGGTCCGTAAGGAATTTGACACAGCAGCCAACCGCTACGGCTATGCCCTGTCGCTGATCCGCTCCAATCGCGGCAGCCTGGCTATCGGCCAGTTGCAGCCTCTGCTGGCCGCCGAACCGGACAGCGTGGTGTTGCGCCTGGCCATGGCTGATGCGTATGTGGACGCCGGGCGCCGCGGCGATGCCACCGTGCTGTACAAGCGGCTGTACGCCAACTCCCCGAGCAATGTGGCCGTGACACTGGGCTACGCGCAGTCGCTGGTGGCCAGTGGCGAGAAGGCCGATTCCCGGCAAGCCATGCTGCTGCTCAAGCCGCTGCTGGACAAAAGCGAAGATCCGGAGCTTTACCGCACCTTTGCCCGGGCCAGCGAACGGGCCGGTGAAGACGTGCGCGCAGCGGAAGCGTTTGCCGACAGCGCCTATCTCGCCGGCCGCCCTTTCGACGCGATGGAGCAGCTTCGCCGACTGCTGAAACGGGACGACCTGGACTACTATCAGCGCTCGCGCATCCAGTCGCGCATCGCCGACCTCACCCCCCTGCTGCTGGAATTGCGCAAGCGCCGGGTGCAGACCGATGATAATCCCGATGGCCGCGGTCAACAGGGAATATGAGATCTGTCATTGCCATGTAACACAATACGGCTGCAATAATACCGTCACAGCCAAAGAGCTCCCTCAGTGCACAAGCGCATCCTGATCGTCGAAGACGAGGCATCGATACGCGACATGGTCGCCTTCGCCCTGCGCAAGGCCGGCATGGACGCGGCACACGCCGCCGACGCGCGCGCCGCCCAGCTCGCCATCTCCGAACGTGTTCCCGACCTTATCCTGCTGGACTGGATGCTTCCGGGCACCAGCGGCCTGGAACTGGCCCGTCGCCTCCGCAAGGAGGAACTGAGCCGTGAAATCCCGATCATCATGCTTACCGCCCGCGGCGAAGAAATGGACCGCGTCAACGGTCTTGAAGCCGGCGTGGACGACTACGTCATCAAGCCGTTCTCCACCCGCGAACTCATCGCCCGCATCAAGGCAGTGCTTCGCCGCAGCCAGGGTGACGACGGTTCGGGCATGGTGGAACTGGGTGGTCTGCGCATCGATGGCCCGGCGCACCGCGTGTTTGCGGGCGACGAAGCCATCCCCATCGGCCCCACGGAATATCGCCTGCTGTTCTTCTTCATGACGCATCCGGAACGCGTGTATTCGCGCGCCCAGCTGCTCGATCATGTGTGGGGCGGCAGCGTCTATGTGGAAGAACGTACGGTGGATGTCCACATCCGTCGCCTGCGCAAGACGCTTGAACCCTGGAAGCTGGACGACATGGTGCAGACGGTACGTGGCGCCGGTTACCGGTTTTCCGCCAGCACCTGAAAAAATCCGGGCTGACGGCGCGGCCACGGCACGGTAAGGTGCCGTGGCCTTTTGCATACGGTCTCGCCCATGTCTTACAGATTCGACAGCTCTCTTCGATTGCCCGCCGCACTTATGGCGGGCCTGGTCGTCGGCTGCGTGGCGGGCGCGATCGTCGATGCGCCCTGGACGGGACTGGCCGTTGTCGCGCTGGCGGAAATCGTCGTATTGCTGTCGCTGATCCGTCATCAAACCCGGCCAATGATGGCCGCGGCCCGCTCTGAGGCCGACCCGCAATATGACCGTCTCATGACCCGATCCCGCCGAATCGCCTCCCAGTTGCGTGACCTTCGCAGCGCAGCAGGCACCCTGCCCGACGCGGTGGTCCTTCTGGACCAGACGCGACACGTGCGCTGGTTCAACCATGCGTCCGAAGAACTGCTGGGCCTGCGCCGACCGGCCGACCGTGGCCGCGATCTGCTGGACGTGCTGCGCAATTCGGAACTGGCCGACTGGATCACCGATGGCGCGCGTGAACCGCTGAACGACGTCACGGCACCGGGTCGCCCCAACCGCCATATCTCGGTCACCCTGCTTCCCTTCGGCAGCCGCCAGCGGCTGCTGCTTGCACGTGACACCAGCCACCTCACCCGGCTGGAACAAATCCGTCGTGACTTTGTAGCTAACGTGTCGCACGAATTGCGCACGCCGCTCACCGTCATTCACGGCTACCTCGAATTGCTGGACCCGGAAGACATCCCGGAACTGGCCACCGTCATCGACGAGATGCGCACGCAGTCCAAGCGCATGGGTCAGATCGTCGAAGACCTGCTCACCCTGTCGCGCCTGGAAACCCAGGACCACGTGCCGGACGAACAGGTGCAGATGACGCCGCTGCTGGCCACGCTGCGCAAGGAAGCCGAAGCGCTGAGCCAGGGCCGCCACAAGGTTTCCCTGGACGCCGCCACGCCGGTCGACATCCTGGGCTCCCCGAAAGACCTGCACAGCGCGTTCTCCAATCTGGTGAGCAACGCGGTGCGCTACACGCCCACGGGCGGACGCATCGTCATTCGCTGGGAACGCACGCCACATGGCGCCACGTTCTCGGTCAAAGACAGCGGCTTCGGCATTCCTGCCTCACACATCGCGCGCCTGACCGAACGCTTCTATCGCGTATCGTCCAGCCGCTCGCGTGATTCGGGCGGTACCGGCCTCGGCCTGTCCATCGTCAAGCACGTGCTGAACCTGCATCAGGCGCGCCTGGAAATCGCCAGCGAACCGGGCCAGGGCTCCACCTTCTCGTGCGAATTCGGCAGCGAGCGCCTGCTGGACCCTGAACGGGCTCACGATTTGCACATGCTGGGCTGAGCACATGCTGCGTTGCCCCTTTCCGGCATGACCCAAACGCGCCACCATCGGCGTTTGTCACGCGAAATACGGAACGTAATGAGCCAGCACGTCGACCTCGGAGCACCCGAGCTGTATCTGAACCGGGAACTGGCGGCGCTGGAGTTCAATTTCCGCGTGCTGGCACAGGCCCGCGACACCTCGATTCCGGTACTGGAACGACTGCGCTACCTCACCATCGTCAGCAACAACCTCGACGAATTCTTTGAAGTGCGCGTGGCGGTGCTCAAGCACCACCACGCACTCAGCTCGGCCGCGCCTGGCCCCGACGGCATGCCCTCGGCGGAAATCCTTGCGCGCATCCGCGAGCGCACGCTGGAACTGGTGGCCGACATCTACACCACCTGGCAGGACGAACTCGGCCCCGCTCTCGCTGAGGAAGGCATCCGTTTCCTCACCCACGCGCAGTGGACCGACAAGCAGCGCCGCTGGCTGCTCGGCTATTTCCAGAACGAAATCATGCCGGTGCTTTCGCCACTGGGCCTTGATCCGGCGCATCCGTTCCCGCGCATCCTCAACAAGACACTCAACGTCGCCGTGGTGCTTCAGGGCCGCGACGCGTTTGGCCGCGAAGGACACATGGCGCTGGTTCGTGCGCCGCGCTCGCTGCCGCGCCTGGTCCGTCTTCCGGAAGAAGTGGCTGGCGAAGCGTACGACTTCGTGTTTCTGGCCGAAGTGCTCCAGGCCTTCGCCGCCGAGATGTTCCCCGGTTTCAGCGTCTGCGCGTCGTACCAGTTCCGCGTCACCCGCAACAGCGAGCTGGTGGTTGAAGAGGCCGAGGTCGAAAACCTGGCGCGTGCACTCAGTGAGGAACTGGCCGGTCGCGGTTACGCACGCCCCGTGCGCCTTGAAGTGGGCGCGAACTGTCCGCGCGCCATCACCGACATGCTGATGGCCAACTTCAAGCTCGAAGACCAGGACATCTATCGCTGCGACGGCCCGGTCAACATCATCCGCGCGGGCATCGTGTACGACCAGATCGACCGGCCCGAGCTGAAATTCCCGCGCTTCACCCCGCGCCTGTCGCCGGCGTTCGACAAGGGCGTCAACGAATTCGATGTGCTGAGCACGCGCGACGTGCTGCTGCATCATCCGTACGAATCCTTCTCCGCCGTGGTGGAACTGCTGCGCCGCGCGTCGCAGGACCCCAACGTGCTGGCGATCAAGCAGACGCTTTACCGCGCGGGCAAAGACTCGCCGCTGGTCGACCTGCTGGTGGACGCCGCCCGCAATGGCAAAGACGTCACCGTGGTGGTCGAACTGCGCGCACGCTTCGACGAGGAAGCCAACATCGGGCTGGCCAACCGCCTGCAGGAAGCCGGCGTGCAGGTCGTCTACGGCGTCGTCGGCTACAAGACGCACGCCAAGATGCTGCTCATTGTCCGTCGCGATGGCGATGGCCTGCGCCGCTACGTGCATCTGTCCACAGGCAACTACCATCAGGGCACCAGCCGCGGTTACACCGACATCGGCCTGATGACCTCGCATCCTGACATCGGCGAAGACATCCACAAGGTGTTCCAGCAGCTGTCTGGCCTGGGTCCCATGATCCAGCTCAAGCGCCTGCTGCATTCGCCGTTCACGCTGTACAGCAGCGTCATGGGCAAGATCGAGCGCGAGATCGAACATGCGAAAGCCGGTCGTCCCGCCCGCATCGTGGCCAAGCTCAATGCACTGAACGAAGCCCACGTCATCGAGGCGCTGTATCGCGCGTCGAATGCCGGCGTGGATATCGACCTGATCGTGCGTGGCGCCTGCACCCTGCGGCCCGGCCTACCCGGCATTTCCGAGCGCATCCGCGTGCGCTCGATCATCGGGCGTTTCCTGGAGCACAGCCGCATTTACTGGTTCGGCAACGACGGCGAGCCGGAGATCTACAGCGCCAGTGCAGACTGGATGGAACGCAACCTGATGCGCCGCATCGAGATTGCCACGCCCATCCTCGACCCGGCGCTGGCCGCGCGCGTGTATGCGGAAACGCTGGACAACTACCTGCGCGACAACACCCAGGCCTGGATGCTGGACGCGCACGGGCGTTACACCCGCCGCGAACCCGCCGAAGGCGAAGCTCCTTACAGCGCGCAGCAAAGCCTGCTCGCAACCTATACCGGATAACCAACATCATGACGCGCCGGATTCTGATGCTCAGCGTATCGGCCGGCGCGGGGCACGTGCGCGCCGCCGACGCCCTGCACGCCACCGTGGAAGCCATGGCGGCCCAGGGCCACGACGTGGTGGCCGGCCATCTGGACGTGATGGACTATGTGCCGTCCAGCTTCCGGCGCCTGTATGCCGACTTCTATCTGCGCCTGATCACCAGGCATCCGCAGCTGTGGGGCATGCTTTACCGCATCACTGGCGACGCCCATCCGGACGCCCTGACCCAGCGCATGCGC
The DNA here is from genome assembly GCF_014192715.1 of Luteibacter sp. Sphag1AF. Lineage (GTDB taxonomy): Bacteria > Pseudomonadota > Gammaproteobacteria > Xanthomonadales > Rhodanobacteraceae > Luteibacter. The sequence continues at coordinate 69,599 of NZ_JACHYH010000008.1, read as the reverse complement.
CGCACGATGGAACGACTGAACACGCGCGCGCTGCGCAAGGCCATCGCGGCGTTCCAGCCAGACGCGATCATCTGCACGCATTTTCTGCCCGCCGAAATGCTGATGCATGACATCCGCCGCGAACGCTTCCACGTACCGGTGTGGGTGCAGGTCACCGATTTCGACCTGCATCGCATGTGGGTAGTGCCGCGCATGCGCGGCTACTTTGCGGCCAACGACGAAATCGCCGCGCGCATGCATGCGGTGGGTATCGACCGCCGCAACGTCTACGCCACCGGTATTCCGATCATGCCCGCGTTTGCCACGGCTCCCGCGCGCGCGCAATGCGCCGGGGAATACGGCATTGATCCGGCACGGCCTGCCTATCTGGTGATGGGCGGCGGCGCCGGGGTCGGCAATCTGGACGAGGTCGCCGCACGATTGCTCGCCGTGGAGGGCGACTTCCAACTGGTGGTGCTGGCAGGCCGCAATGCCGATGCCCTCAGCAAACTGCAAAAACTTGCCGTGGCACATCCCGGCCGGCTCTTCCCGCAGGGCTTCAGCAAGCAGGTGGAGCGCCTGATGGCCTGCTGCGACCTTGCCATCACCAAGCCAGGTGGCCTCACCACTTCCGAGTGCCTGGCCATGGGCCTGCCTATGATCGTCAACGCGCCCATTCCCGGGCAGGAAGAGCGCAACGCCGATTATCTTCTGGAACAGGGCGCCGCACTGAAAGCCATTGATGCGGAGGCCCTGGCCTGGCGCATCGGCCATCTGTCACGCAATCCAGGCCATCTTTCCAGCATGCGCGAGCGCGCACGCGCCATCGGCCGGCCCGATGCCGCCAAGCACGTGCTGGACGTCGTTCTTGCAGACCTGGCAGCTCACGCGTGAGGTTTCACATCGAACGGCCCGTGCGTCTGGCCTGCACCTTCCTGGCCACCGTGCTGCTGGCCTGGATGTTTGCCAACGTCGAAATCCAGATTGAAGGCCCGAACGGCTGGGCTACCGGCTTGCCTACCTGGCGCATCGAGCACCACTGGCTGCTGGATCTGCTATGGGGCGGCCGGCCCATGACCGGCTATCACGCCTGGGTTTTTCCGTTCATCGCGGTGCTCTTCCACTTCCCCATGATCGTCGAGGGTCACTGGCGCTGGCGCGCCCAGATTCGCGCGCTGGCCTGCCTGATGGTGTTCTGGGTCACCGAAGACTTCCTCTGGTTCGTGCTCAATCCGGCCTTCGGCCTTTCTCGCTTTGACCCCTCGCATGTGCCCTGGCACAAGCACTGGTGCGGCGTCGCGCCCACCGACTACTGGGTATACGGCGCGCTGGGGCTCGTCTTGTTTGTTGTATCCGCCCTGCGATCTTCACGATCGGCCAGCGCCTAGCGAACACAAGCGCTTGCCTGCAAGCCCCGCTCACGTGCAAGAATCGCCCAAATCGAAGTCTCGGGACCGCCCATTGAGCAACGCCGGCAAATCACAGATCAGTGAAGGCGAGTTGCTCGCCGCCGTAGATCTGGGCTCCAACAGTTTTCACATGGTCGTGGCGCGCTACGAACATGGCGAACCGCGCGTCATCGACCGCCTTCGCGATTCCGTACGCATGGCCGTGGGCCTGCGCTCCGATGGCACACTGGATGCCGAACACCGCGCTGCCGCGCTCGCCAGTCTGGCGCGCTTCGGCCAGCGCATCGCGGGCATTCCCGCCATGCGCGTGCGCGCCGTGGCCACCAACACCGTTCGCCGGCTGGCTTCACCGCAGGCCTTCCTGTCGGCCGCAGAAGCGGCCCTGGGTCATCCGGTGGAAATCGTTTCTGGCCGTGAAGAAGGCCGCCTGATCTTCCTGGGCGCCGCGCACGACCTCCCCGCCACGCGCGATCACCGCCTGGTCATCGACATCGGCGGCGGCAGTACCGAATTCATCATTGGTCGGGGCACGGCGCCGCTGCACACGGAAAGCGTGCAGGTGGGCTGCATCGCCTCCACCATGCGCTTCTTCCCCGGCGGCAAGATCACCCGCAAGCGCTGGCAGAAAGCCCGTCGCGAAATCGGCGTGCTGCTCCAGCAGTTCGGCGAGGAATACCGGGAAACCGGCTGGTCCGACGCATGGGGTTCCTCGGGCACCGCCAAGTCCATTGGTGCCGTGGTGCGCGCCATGAAGCTGTCTGACCATGGCATCACGCCCATGGCGCTGGCGACGGTGCGCGAGGCCATCATCGAGCAGGGCTCGTCTGCCACGCTGAAACTGCCGGGTCTGGCTGAAGACCGTGCCGAAGTGTTCGCTGGCGGCGTGGCCATCTTCGAGGCCGCCTTTGAATCGCTGGGCATCGAGCGGCTGGGGGTTTCGGAAAGTTCGATGCGTGAAGGCCTGCTGTGGGACCTGATCGGCCGCGCAGCCGGCAGCGATCCGCGCACGGCCAGCATCGACGCCATCGCCAGCCGCTACGGCGTGGACCGCGCCCAGGCCCGCCGCGTGGAAACCACCGCGCTCGCCTTCTTCGATCAGGTGGCCAAGGCGTGGAAGCTGGACGACGATGCCCGTGAGTGGCTGTCCTGGGCCGCGCGCGTGCACGAACTGGGTCTGGCCATCGCGCACAGCCAGCATCAGCGCCACGGCGCTTACATCCTGCGTCACGCTGATCTGGCCGGCTTCTCGCGGCAGGAACAGCAGTTGCTGGCGGCGATTGTCGAATGCCATCGCCGCAAGCCTGAAAAATCCGTGCTGACCAGCCTGCCGGTGCGCTACCGCATGCTGGCCCGCCACATCACCGCACTGCTGCGCCTTGGCGTCCTGTTCCGCCGCGCCCGTCGCGCGGAAGCCCTGCCTCGCATCCGCGTGGCCGCCACGCGCCAGCGCCTGCGTCTGTCCATGCCAGCCGACTGGCTCGACCAGCACCCGCTCACCGAAGCCGACCTCGAACAGGAGCGTGAGCCCCTGGCCGATCTTGGCCTCCAGCTTGAGCTGGCCACCGAATAACCTACCAGGGCCATCCGGCGTATCATCGCCGGACTGTCTTGCCGTACCCGATGACGCCCATGCTCCGATTCGTTCTTGCCAGCCTGCTTCTCGCCCTGCCCCTCGCGCCCGTGGCGCAGACGGCCAAACCCGCTGCGCCTGCTGCCGAGCAGCATCCGCGTGTGATCCTGCATACCAGCCAGGGCGACATCACCATCGAACTGTTTCCCGACAAGGCCCCCAAGAGCGTCGCCAACTACCTGCAATACGTGCGCGACGGCTTCTACGACGGCACGGTCTTTCACCGCGTGGTGGACGGCTATGTGATTCAGGGCGGCCTGTACAACCGCGACCTCACGCCGCGCCGCACGCGTGCCGCTGTACCCAGCGAAGCCGACAACGGCCTGTCGAATGTGCGAGGCACCGTTGCCGTCGCGCGCGGCACCGACCCCAACTCGGGCACCTCGCAATTCTTCATCAACCTGGTGGACAACCGCCGCTTCGACTACGTGAGCTCGCAGGGCAGCTTCGCGTGGAGCTTTGCCGTGTTCGGCAAGGTGGTCAACGGCATGGACGTGGTCGACAAGATCGCCAAGCTGCCCACGCGCCCCCAGGGCCCGTTCGTCAACGACGTACCCAATCCCCTGGTCGTGATTCAGACGGCCGCCGTGGTCGGCGAAGAAAAACCCGTGCCGGCCCCGGCGTCCACTACCGCGCCCACCGCTGCGAAGGACGCTGCGCCCAAGGCCCCACCGGCCAAGCCCAAGCCGGCCAAGCATTGATCGCATGACGACGCTTTTCATTTCCGACCTGCATCTGGACGATAGCCGCCCCGCCATCACCGCGCTGTTTGAAGACTATCTGGCCAGCGACGAAGCACGCGCTGCCGATGCGTTCTACATCCTGGGCGATCTGGTGGAAGCATGGATCGGCGACGATGACGACGCCGAGCTTCCCGGACGCATTGCCACCGCCACGCGCGGACTTAGCGATGCCGGCGTGCCGGTGTACTTCATGGCGGGCAACCGGGACTTCCTGCTGGGCCAGGCGTTCGCGGATCGCGCGGGCATGATTCTGCTTGAGGATGGCGTCGTGCATGACCTGTACGGCACGCCCACCCTGCTGATGCACGGCGACCTGCTGTGCACCGATGACGTGCAGTACCAGCAGTTCCGCCAGCAGGTGCGCAATCCGGCCTGGGGGGCTCAGATTCTGTCCATGCCGCTGGAAGCGCGACGCGCGTTTGCAGCGAAGGCGCGCAGTGAAAGCAGGGAGCGCACCGGCAGCATCAGCGAAGCCATCATGGATGTGAATCAGCAGACCGTGGAAACCACGATGCGCGAAAAAGGTGTGCACCGGCTGGTGCACGGCCACACGCACCGCCCCGCCATTCACGACTTTGCACTGGACGGAAATCCGGCCCGACGCATTGTGCTGGGCGACTGGTACGACCATGGGTCGGTGCTGACGGTTGATCCGGATGGCCTGGCATTGCGCGGGTTGCAGTTGCCCAAGGCATAAAGCCAACGCGAGCAAGCTCGTGATGGCATAAGAACCCGGCTATAGCGCACACCAGCGCCCGCGCTAGACTTCGCCTACCGGGAACCTCAAGGCGATTGGAATGAACCTGTCACGCCGGGACATGCGCAGCAAGCGGTTCGGCAAGCCGGACGCCGGATGGCGGCGGCGCGCCCACGAGCTGATCTTCGAGTCAGACACGGTCGCTGGACGACGCTTCGACCTCACCCTGTTGCTGGTCATCGTCGCCAGTGTGCTGGTGGTGATTCTCGACAGCGTGAACTCGATTCACAACCGCGCAGGCGGCTGGCTGTATATCGCCGAATGGGTGTTCACTGGCGCCTTCACCGTGGAGTACGCGGTACGCCTGATGTCGGTACGTCATCCGCTGCGCTACGCACTGAGCCTGTTTGGCGTCATTGACCTTCTGGCGATCCTGCCAAGCTATATCGCACTGGTGACGCCAGGCATCCACTACCTCATCGACGTGCGCATCCTGCGCCTGCTGCGGATCTTCCGCCTGCTGAAAATCCCCCTGTACCTCGACGAAGCCCACGGCCTGATGGCCGCGCTGGCGCACGCGCGCCGGAAGATCTTCGTGTTCTTCTTCGCCGTGTGCATTCTGGTGGTGATCCTCGGCACCATGATGTACGTGGTGGAAGGGCCAGAGCATGGCTTCACCAGCATTCCCGCCGCGATGTATTGGGCAGTGGTGACCCTGACCACCACCGGCTACGGCGACCTCACCCCGCGCACGCCGCTGGGGCAGATGCTGACCTCCGTCACCATTCTGCTGGGCTACGCGATCATTGCGCTGCCTACCGGCATCGTGGGTGCGGAGCTGGCAGCGGGGATTTTGCGGAATGACCGCGATGCGCGCCTGTGTGAGCAATGCGGGCTGCTGGGGCACGATCGGGATGCAACGTATTGCAAGAAGTGTGGCGGCGCGATTTAGCTGAAGTGGCCCCGCCACGTATCGCAAGCCGGATCGGCCCCACAGGATGGCTCGCGAAAGGCGATCAGCCCAGCGTTTCCAGCCACTCCAGTTCCTGCTCGCTGAAGCCGGCCTCGCGCCGGGCAGGATGATTGAACGGCCCGCGCAATGACCCGTGCATGTACTCATCCAGCAGCGCCACAAAGGTGGCGCGCGGTTCAATGCCATCGCGCTCGCAGCAGAAATGGAACCACCGCGTTCCCGCCGCCACGTGCGCCACTTCCTCGCGGAGAATCACTTCCAGAATCGCGACGGTGCGCTCGTCACCGTGCCGCGTCAGTCGCCCAATCATTCCCGGCGTGACATCCAGACCGCGCGCCTCCAGCACGCGCGGCACCAGCGCCATGCGCGCGGTGTCGTGGTGAGCGGTTTTCTCCGCCATGTCCCAGAGGCCGTTATGCGCATCGAAGTCACCATACGCGTAGCCCAGTTCGGCCAGTCGCGTGGAAAGCATCGTGTAGTGTCGCGCTTCGTCGTTCGCGCACGATGCCCAGTCCCTGTAGAACTCCGCTGGCTTGCCGCGAAACCGATACACCGCATCCCACGCCAGGTTGATGGCGTTGAACTCGATATGCGCAATGGCATGCACCAGTGCCGCACGGCCTTGAGGCGTACCCAGTCCACGCTGCGCCAGCTCTCGCGGCGAAATCAGGCGCGGACGCTCCGGACGCCCCGGCGGACCCATCGGCTCGGCGGGCGGCGACGCCTCGTCCGGCGCCAGCTCACCGGCGACCAGCCGCTGCCATGTCTCGAACGACAGCCGCACTTTCTCAGCCGGGTCAGCAGCGTCCAGGCAACGTTTGGCGGCGGCGTGCAGGTCGTTCACGGAAGCTCCCTTGAAACAAGGAAGGCGGCCACGCGGGGCCGCCTTCCGGTCAACATCAGCGTGGAATCAGGCGCTGCGACGTTCGGTCTTGGCGGCGTCGGAACGCTGGGCTTCCTGCTTTTCCAGGTAACCCGCTTCCACGCCCGTGACGTACTCGCCCGAGAAGCACGAGGTATCGAAGTGCTTCAGGTCTTCGTTGCCATCGCTGACCGCCCAGATCAGGTCTTCCAGATCCTGGTAGATCAGCCAGTCGGCACCCAATGCCTTCTCCACTTCTTCCACCGTACGACCCGCAGCAATCAGCTCGGAAGTTACCGGCATGTCGATGCCGTACACGTTGGGATAGCGAACCGGCGGTGCGGCCGAGGCGAAGTACACATTCTTCGCACCTGCGTCGCGGGCCATCTGGATGATCTGCTTGGACGTGGTGCCACGCACGATGGAGTCATCCACCAGCAGTACGTTCTTCTTGCGGAATTCCAGGTCGATGGCATTGAGCTTGCGACGCACGGATTTCACGCGCTCGCCCTGCCCCGGCATGATGAACGTGCGACCGATGTAGCGATTCTTGACCAGGCCTTCGCGCATCGGCACACCCAGCGCCTGGGCCAGCGAGCTTGCCGCCGTGCGCGACGTGTCGGGAATGGGGATCACGGCGTCAATGCCGTGATCCGGGCCGCGCTCGCGGAGAATCTTCTCTGCCAGCTTCTCGCCCATGCGCAGACGCGCCTTGTACACCGACACGTCTTCCATCATCGAATCGGGACGGGCCAGGTACACGTACTCGAAAATGCACGGCGCATGCACCGCACCCGGGGCGCACTGTTGCGAATGCAGCTGACCACCCTCGGTGATGATGACCGCTTCGCCCGGCGCAACATCACGGATGCGCTTGAAACCCAGCACGTCCAGCGCCACCGACTCGGAGGTGACCGCATACTCGCGGCCTTCCGGCGTCTCGCGCTCACCGAGCACCAGCGGACGGATGCCGTTGGGGTCACGGAACGCGACCAGGCCGTAGCCCAGCACCAGCGCCAGACAGGCGTAGCCGCCGCGCGCACGCGCGTGCACGGCCGAAATAGCCTTGAACACGTGCTCTGCCGTGAGCGCGCCGCGATCTTCAATCTGCAACTCGTGCGCCAGCACGTTCAACAGCACTTCCGAATCGGAGTCGGTGTCGATGTGGCGACGGTCGTCCTCGAACATCTCCTTGCGCAGCACCTCGGTGTTCACCAGGTTGCCGTTGTGCGCAAACGCGATGCCGTACGGCGAATTCACATAGAACGGCTGGGCCTCTTCCATGCCTTCGGAGCCAGCCGTGGGGTAACGGCAATGACCGATGCCGATACGGCCGCGCAGCTTGGTGACGCCGCTCTGGTTGAAGACGTCGCGGACCAGGCCGTTGCCCTTGTGCAGGCGCAGACGCGCGCCATCCACGGTAGCGATGCCGGCGGCGTCCTGCCCACGATGTTGCAGGACGGTCAGACCGTCATACAGGGCCGATGCCACCTCGGTGGTACCGACGATGCCGATGATTCCGCACATGGGACTTGCCTTCTACTTGATGGCTGCCGTGGAACTGGCAGCAGGGTGAGGTTGTTCGATGTTTGCCGCATCCAGCGAACCGGGTCGCTGAGGGATGTTCGGCTGATTCTGTGGATTCAGCTGATTCAGGGGATTGAACTGATTGAGCTGGTTCAACTGATTCATCTGGTTGAGCTGATTGAACTGCGGAAGCTGCGGCATGGGGAGCCTGTCCGGAAGCTTGGGCATGTGATCGAGCATGTTGTCGGGCAGATGGAAATTGCCGCGCACCGATGAGGGCAATTCGCTGCCCAGCCAGTCGGCCACGCCGCGGAACTGCGGCAGCATCTGCGACTGGCGCACATAGGCGTCGTTCGCCAGCGGCGTGAAGCCCAGAAGAAATACACCCAGCGACACGATCAACACTCCGCGCACAAACCCGAAGGCCATGCCCAACAGGCGATCCGTGCCACCAAGACCGGTGCCCGACACCAGCCTGCCAACCAGGAAGCGCACCAGCGCACCCACGATCAACACGATGATGAAGCACCCGCCGTAACCCACCAGCATGCGCACGGAGGGCTGCGGGATGTCGTGCTCGAAGTGCGCGGCCAGCACCGGCCCGAACGTCCAGCACACCCAGAACGCCGCCGCCCAGATAACCAGCGACAGGATCTCTGAGATGAGGCCGCGCCACAGGCCCATCAAGATCGACAGTCCCAGAATCAGGAGAATGATGTAGTCGATCCAGTTCACTCGGGCATTCCGTGGCGGCGAGGAGGCATGGGACAGCGTGACGCCGGGGTAGCCGCCTTACGGCGCGGTAACCACGACGCCATCGATACCGAGCTTGGCTTTTACCGTTTCCTTCAGGCGCACGGCGTCGTCGCGTTGCGTCTGCGGGCCGGCGCGCACACGCCAGAGCTTCGCGCCGCTGCTGCTGGACACCGAGTCCACATACCCTGCGATACCCGCACCGCGCAGCTTGTCGCGCAGACGGGTGGCCTCCGCTTCGCTGCTGACCGCCGCGACCTGAACGGCAAAGCCGCCGGCACGCGGAGCACTGGCCACCGGCGCGGCGGCGGCCTGCGGCGCGGCAGCGAGAGGGGCGGCCGCCTTCGGGGCAACATCCGCCTGCTGGTTGCTGGCACCGGAGGACAAGGATGCCGGCACACCGGGCACCGCCGAGGTGATCTTGAGACGGGCCGCTTCCGCTGCCGTGCGGGACTCGAACGGGCCCGCGGTAACGCGGGTCAGGGCGCGCCCCGCCTGCGTGGTGGCCGTGGCGCTTACCGGATAACCCAGCGCGCGGACCTTGGACACCAGGGCGTCGGCCTTCGAGCGATCGGCGTATGCACTGAGATTGAGCGAATAGCTGCCATGCGCGGCGGTGCCTGCGGGCTCGGCGGGAGCCGTGGCCACGGCCGTCGGCGTCTTCACCGGTGCCGTAACGACCGGCGCAGCCGGCTTGGGCGTCGCAACCGGCCTGGTCTGCGCGGGAGCCTTGGCGAAGTCTTCAGGCAGCGCGTCGGCCGGCTTGCGCGAGGCGATGTCTACCGAGGCCAGCTTGTCGCCGCTGGTGGCTGCCGGCTGACCCGGCTGCTGGGCGGGCGGTACGGGGCCATTGGCCACCTGCGTGCCGGTGACCGTGGCCGGCCCACCGTTGGGCGCCACATTCAGCGTGCGCGTCTGCAATTCGCGATCCGGAGCCGGCGGAATCTCCAGGCTGACCGTCTGGTCGGCGTCCGACTTGGGCGGCGCACTGGAAAAGAACATCGGCACAAACAGGACCGCCAGAGCGATCAGAACGGCGGCACCCAGCAGGCGTGTTTTCAAGGAAGGCTCCATACGACCGACGCTTAGCGTATCGCCGCGATTATACCCGGCAACGGGTCCCTGCCGCCTGCGCGGCAACGGAACACGTTCACATAGACAGCGACAGGCCTGCCGCTGCGACGAAGAATGAACCAAAAACCAGGAGGGTGTCGTCCGCCGATGCATCGCTGCGCGCCGCAAGCAACGCCGAAGGCACGTCGTCAAACGAGGCGTGATGGGCTCCGGGGAGGGTTTCCTGCAACACCGTGGTCACGGCCCTGGCGGTGAGGCCGCGCGCCGTGGCGCCGTCCAGCCCCGCGATGTACCAGCCATCAATCCGCGTACCCAGTGCCCCGATGACGCCCGCCACATCTTTATCAGCCAGCGCCCCGTACACCGCGAACACCCTGCCCTTCGCGGGCTGCGCGTCCAGCCAGCCGGCCAGCGCGCGGGCGGCCTGCGGGTTGTGGCCCACGTCCACCACTTCGCGCGGCGCCGAACGGGTCTGCTGGAGGCGGCCGGGAACAACCACCTCGCGCAGGCCGCGAGCCAGCGCAGCCGCATCCACATTCACGCGCTCGCCCAGCGCGTGCAGCACGGCAATCGCCGCCGCTGCGTTGTCGTGCTGGCACGGGGCGTGAAGCGCCGGGTCCGGCAGGTCGAACGTCGTGCCGTCCTTGTGCTGCCAGCGCCAGCCGTCGGCGCCGCGATGAACCGTGAATTCCAGGCCGGCGCGTTCGACCGAAGCGCCGAGGGCGCCCAGCGTCATCAGCAACCCGGCCGGCGGGCTGGTTTCGCCCACGATGGCCGGACGTCCCTGCCGGGCAATGCCCGCCTTCTCGATGCCAATGCTGTCCCGGTCGGAGCCCAGCCAATCCTGATGGTCGAGATCTACCGTGGTGATGACCACGGCATCGGCGTCGATGATGTTGACGGCGTCCAGACGGCCGCCAAGGCCCACTTCCAGGATGGCCACGTCCACTTTGGCGCGCTTCATCAGATCCAGCGCCGCCAGCGTGCCGAACTCGAAATAGGTTTGCGCGATGCTGCCCCGGGCCGTGTCGATACGCTGGAACGATGCGACCAGCGCCTCATCCGTGGCATGGGCGCCGTCGATGCGCACCCGCTCGTTGTAGACGAGCAAATGCGGCGAGGTATAGCAGCCGGTGCGATAGCCGGCCGCGCGAAGCATGGCCTCCAGCAGCGCAACGGTGGAACCCTTGCCATTGGTGCCGCCCACCGTGATGGTCAACGGCGCAGGCTGGCCACCGCCCATGCGCTCCCACACTTCACGGACGCGATCCAGCCCGAGCTCGATGTCCCGGGGATGCACGCCTTCCTGATAGGTGAGCCACTGTGCGAGTGTGCGCTCCATCAGCGCACCAGCTTCCGCATCCACACGCCGAGGCGGTGTTTCACAGGAGCGTCGCTGCCCACTTCCGGCCAGCTCAATTCGCAATGCATGTCGGTACGCGGCTCGTAGCCGCGCTTGGTCCAGAACACGCCGTTGCCACGGTACCCCGACGGACGGCGCGGATCGTTCTCATCGCGCTGTACCGAGCAGAAAGCGGTCCAGCGGAAGTCGCCCGCACTGCGGGCATGGGCTTCGCGGGAATCAAAGAAGCGATGACCAATGCCACGGCCGCGCCACTCGGCCAGCACCACCGATTCACCGAAATAGAACACGTCGTCCACATCGATGCCCTTGCGCTCGAACGGCACATGCAGCGAAGCGGCATCGTCGCGCAGCGGAATGCCGGTGGACGCGCCCACAATCTGCTCACCCACGCGCGCCAGCACGCAGATGCTGCGCGGCGAGGCGGCGTAGTGCGACAGATATTCCCGCTCGTAGTTGTCGTCACCCTCGTACAGATACGGCCACTCGCGGAAGACGGCTGTGCGCAGTGCGGCTACCTGATCCAGGTAGTCGAGCATCGCGGCACCCACATAGGTTTCGATGCGAAAGTCGGTGGACTGAGACATGCGGGGAGCTCACGAACGGGTGGGGAGACGCGAAGCTTAGCGCGCGGGGGGGCATCGCGCGCGTGTCCATTTGCTTATCCGTGACGCCGCAGCCGCAGCGCGTTGCCCACCACCGACACCGAACTGAGGCTCATGGCCAGTGCCGCCACCATCGGCGACAGCGTGATGCCCCAGAGGGGATACAACACACCGGCTGCCAGAGGCACCCCGACTGCGTTATAGACGAACGCAAAGAACAGGTTTTGCCGGATATTGCGAACCGTGGCTTCGGAGAGTGCCCGCGCGCGGGCAATACCGGCAAGGTCACCCTTAAGCAGGGTAACGCTGGCGCTTTCAATGGCGATGTCGCTGCCATTGCCCATGCCAATGCCTACGTCTGCCAGAGCAAGCGCCGGTGCATCGTTCACGCCATCACCCGCCATGGCGACCTTGCGACCCTCGCGCTTGAGATCCCGGATCACGGCCGCCTTGTCTTCCGGCGATGCGCCAGCGTGCACGTCATCCAGCGCCAGGTCGCTCGCCACGGCCTTGGCCGTGGTGGCGCTGTCGCCCGTGAGCATGACCAGCCGCAGGCCCGCTTCGCGCAGTGCCTTCAGGGCCGGGGCCGCAGACGGCTTGATCGGGTCGGTAAAGGCCAGCATGGCGGCGAGTCGGCCATTCAGCGCCAGAAACATGACGGTGGCGCCACGGGCCCGCATCGTTTCCGCCTTGTCGCGCCCTGCCCCCACGTCCACCCGCTGCTGCTCCATCAGCTGGCTATTGCCCAGCGCGACATCGGTATCGCCAACGCGGCCCGACACACCCCGACCCACCGCTACGTCAAAACCGTATGCCTCGGGGATAGTGATGCCTTCCGCCAGCGCCGCAGCAACCACGGCCGCTGCGAGCGGATGTTCACTGGGCCGCTCGATGGCCGCCGCAAAAGCCAGTACCTCGGCGCGCTCCCAGCCAAACGTCTCCACGCCGGAAAGCACCGGACGCCCCTCCGTCAGCGTGCCGGTCTTGTCGAACACCAGCGTGTCGACGTCACGCAATGTCTCAATGGCCGCCGCATCACGGAACAGAATGCCCGCCTGCGCGCCGCGACCACTGGCCACCATGATCGACATCGGCGTAGCCAGACCCAGCGCGCAGGGACAGGCGATGATCAGCACCGAAACCGCCGCTACCAGTGCATGCGCAAAGCGCGGCTCCGGGCCCAGCAGCCACCACAGCGCAAACGCGAGCACAGCCACGGCGACGACTGCGGGAACGAACCACGCGGCCACGCGATCTGCGATGCGCTGCAACGGCGCACGCGAGCGCTGCGCTTCGGCGACCAGCGCCACGATCCGCGACAGCACGGTATCGGCACCCGTGTGCTGCACACGCATGGTCAACGCACCATGCTGATTGAGCGTGCCCCCCGTGACATGGTCGCCCTTCGCCTTGGCCACCGGCATCGGTTCGCCGGTCAGCATGGCTTCGTCCACGTGGCTTTCGCCATCGGTGACGATGCCATCCGCAGGCACTTTCTCACCAGGCCGTACACGCAACAGATCGCCTGCACTGAGCTCATCCAGCGCAACGTCATGCTCGCTGCCATCGGCGGCGATTCGCCGTGCGGTCTTGGGCACCAGACCCAGCAGGGCACGAAGCGCTTCACCTGTCTGCCTGCGCGCACGCAACTCCAGAAAATCCCCCAGCATCACCAGTGTGACAATGACCGCCGCCGATTCGAAATAGACGGCTATCTGGCCATGTCCATCCTGCATGGCCACAGGGAATATCCCCGGCAGCAGGAAGGCCACCACGCTGTAAAGCCACGCCACGCCCGTACCCAGCGCAATCAGCGTGTACATGTTCGGCGACCACGGCAGCAGCGAGCGCCAGCCGCGCGCAAAGAACGGCGCACCGCCCCACAGCACAACCACACTGGCCAGCACTGCATCGATCACCCGCGCAGGCATCGCCCAGGACATCGGCAACGGCCAGCCGAACAGGTGCGGCCCCATCGCCAGCACGAACACCGGCAGCGTCAATGCCACCAGCGCAAGCAGGCGCATGCCCAGGGCGTGCACTTCGCTGTTATCTTCATCCGCACTGGGCAACGCAGGCTCAAGCGCCATGCCGCACTTGGGGCACGAGCCCGGCCCGACCTGACGGATCTCCGGATGCATCGGACAGGTGTATATCGTGCCCGCAGGCGCAGGCGCCGCTACCGGCCTGGGCGCCAGGAAGGACTGAGGGTCCGCCACAAAGCGGTCTTTGCATCGGGCGCCACAGAAGTAATAGGTGGTGCCGTGGTGCTCCGCGCTGTATTTCGCCGTCGCAGGATCGACCGTCATGCCGCACACAGGGTCCTTCAACGGATCAGCCACCGCAGACACCGCGCCGTGCGAACAGCACGACGCGCTCATGCCTGCGGCTCCGACAGAGCCCGCAGAATCGGGCATTCCTCCGGTGCACCATGCCCCGGGCAGGCATCCACCAGATCAAACAAACCCTGCCGCACGCGCTGCAACTCGGCAATCCGCGCATCAATCGCGTCCAGCCGCTTCTGCGCCCGTTCGCGCACACCACCGACCCCATCCGCCCGGTCGGCAGACAGCGCCAGCAACTCGCGGATTTCCTCCAGCGTGAACCCAAGATCCTTGGCACGCCGGATAAACCTCAGCCGCGTCACCGCCGCGGCGTCGTACTCCCGATACCCCGACGCCCGGCGCCGCGGCTCAGGCAGCAGGCCCTCGCGCTCGTAGTAACGAATGGTGTCAATCGCAACGCCAACAGTGCTGGCAATGCGGCCAATGGTCAGGGAGGTGGTTTCGGTAGGCATGCGGCAAGTCTAGACCATTGATCCAGGTCCAGAGTCAAGCGCGACTTTTCGATAGCCTGTCGGGCTCCCTTTACCTTGTCACTCGGGTCTGAAACCGTGTCATTGGCGCTTTACCCTGTCACTGCCTATTAGGAATGCGCGCAGCCCGACGAAGGCGAGACCATGGCCGCTCTCCAGCTTCCGTTCGCCGGAAAGATACGTCCTTCGAAGGTGATGCCATCAGTTCGAGATTTAATCACCGGGAGAGTTGGACGAGGTGAGGTATCCGTCAAGCCACTTCGGGCTGACGGTGACTGCTGCGGCGGCAATCCGAGCGCACCGGCCCCGCCATTCCTGAATCAGCTCGATGCGACCGGCTTCCCCAAGCCAAAATGAGCGACTAGCAGCAAGGCGCCTACCGCCAGTGCGCAGGCCAAGCCGTCGGCAACGAGCATTCGCACGCGTGACCCACCGTACACCGCAGTCATATCCTCCCGGGTGTTTCGCGACACTCTCTTCAAGACCGCGAACACCACGAAGCAAGTCACCAGGACGATGTTCGCATGGGCTGTCTTTCCGCCCCGTCGTTGCTCACGCAACCTGGAGCTTGCCTTTTTCCATGGACACAGTGCGATCGGCAAAGGCTGCTGCATAGGGGTCATGAGTGACCATGACAATCGTTTTCCCATGCTGCCCATTCAGGTCTCGCAGCAACTGAAGGATCTGGGTAGACGATTCGCGGTCCAGATCGCCCGTCGGCTCATCGCACACAAGCAGACCCGGATCAGAAACGATGGCGCGAGCGATGGCAACGCGTTGTTGTTCGCCGCCGGAAAGCTCGGCCGGACGATGCCCTGCACGATCGGAAAGACCGACGAGACCAAGCGCAAGCACGCAGCGTTGCTGCCGCTCAGCCGCACCCATCCTGGTCAACAGCAGTGGCAGCTCGACGTTCCGCATTGCCGACAACATGGGCAACAGGTGGTAGAACTGAAACACGAAACCCACGTGTTCGGCGCGCCACCGAGCCAGCCGACCATCGTCCCCGTAGTTGACCTCACGTCCGTCGAAGGCAACCGAACCGGATGAAGGCGCATCAATGCCGCCGATGATGTTGAGCAGGGTCGTCTTTCCTGACCCCGAAGGTCCCACCAACGCGACGAACTCACCCTTTTCGATGTCAAGGTCGAGGCCGCTCAGAACCTGGACCGTCGTCGGCCCTTTTTGGTAGTTCTTTCCGAGGTCGCGAATCTGGACGATGTTGTTCATGGCTGGACCTTGTCACTCGAGGAAGTAGTGTGAATATGAACGGCCTCGCCATCGCGAAGTCCCGGCGGAGGAGCAACGAGAATGCTGAGGCCCTCGCGGATGCCAGAGACGACGCGCACCTGCGGGCCCTCCGCAAGCGCGACAACCACCGGCGTGCTGACAGCCTTGCCGTCTTCGACGGCAAAAACCGTCGCTTGCCCGTTCGCGACGACCAGGGCGCTGCGAGGCAAGACGACGCCCTCTTTCTTCGGTGCCGCGCCCTCATCGGCGAGGAACGAAACCTTGGCGCCCATGTCCGGCAACCAGCGCCGGTCCACTTGGTCCGCGCCGACCCTGACCCGAACGGTGGCCCGGCCGCGGTCGGCTGCGGGAATGATGGCCAGAACCCGCCCTCTTGACGGGTGATCCGGGTAGGCGTCGAGGATGATTTTTACGGCCATCCCGGATGTCACGCGTCCGATGTAGGCTTCGTTCACATCGACCTGCACTTCCAGCGAATCCATGTCCACCACGGTACCGATGCCGGTACGGGTAAATCCCCCTCCTGCCGACAACGGTGACACGGTTTCGCCAACCTGCGCTGACTTGATGGTGACAATGCCATCGAAGGGGGCACGCACGACGGTGTATGCGAGGTTGACCCGCGCCATCTCCACCGCCGCCTGGGCCGCAAGGACGCCATAGCGCTGCGACGCGAGTTGAGCATCAGACACGTCAAGCGCACTCTGGGCCTGCTCTGCCGTTTGCCGCGACACCAGTTTTCGCTCAACCAATGCCTGGGCTCGTGTTGAGTCCCGTTCAAGCTGATGCCGCTGTACGCCAATTTCGACCATCTTCGCGTTGGCTGCACTGAGGTTCGCCCGGGCACCGTCGAGCGATGAAACGAATGCGCCGTCCTCAAGGCGGGCGAGAAGCTGCCCCTTGCGAACATGGTCGCCCTCTTCAAAGTTGACCTCGCTCAGGATTCCGGTTACCTGTGCGGACACCGTTGCGCTGCGACGGGCCGTCACGTACCCGGTCGCCTCCAGCAAGGAATGTGCGCCCTGCCTCAGCGGACCGATGGTGACCACCTCGGCTATCCGCTCCGGGACCTTCTCTCGCGAGGCCCTTCGCCAGGTCAAAGCCCCAGCGACCACAAGCACAACAACGCCGCCGGCGAGGGCGACGGTCAAACGTAGCCCGTGTACTCTTCCACCACGCGGCGACCGCTGTGAACGGTGGGATGCGTCGAGCTTGAGCGCATCCAGGTTTTCCATTTCCGGTTTTATAGCTGCAGTCTCACTGGTCGGTCAAAAGCATCCCAGGTCAAATGACCGGGGATGCTCGCGTTCAGGCCCCCAAAAGAGCCCGCTGGCTCTTAGCCACCGCTGGTGGCGAGACCACAGTTGCTGCTGCAGCCCGCAGTACCGGCGCTACCCGCGGTGCCGGCACAGCCGCAAGCCGTACCGAAAGTACCAACGGTGCCAACGGTGCCGAACGTATTGGCCGGCAACAAGTTGGCGCTGACGTCTTCGAGCGCATAGTCGAAGGACATCGCCGAGGCTGCGTTTGCGCGAACCACATCGTAGCGGTGGCCTGCCGCGTCGCTGGAAAGCTGAATCATTGTTTCGTTCCTTTTATGGATGAGTTTGACTTCTTGTCGAACGCACACCCCTGAAAGGGGTGTGTTGGACCTCATGATCCAACCTCGGAACATGGAGGCACCAACCAAGTCGCGCGGGGGGGACACACACGACAAAGCCTGAGAAAGGTCCGTTTACTTCCATTTCTCGTCGAGCGCACCGGCATTCTTCCTCTTGCGGAGCAACACGATCGCCATCGCAACAATAAACAGCATGATGGCCAGCATCACAACAATCGACATAATGGGCAGGTCCAGGGATGCGCCGGACGCCAGCGCCGGCTTGACCACTCCGAAGTAGACCCCGGCCGCCATACCAAGCAGGCCAAGAGTCATCCCGATGATCACGCCCGAAACGCTTGCGCGACGGCTGCTACGAATTTTCATTTTTTCTCCAGCTTCAATTAGTCAGTTTCACCAGGTCGAGCACTCGCCCCAGCGTACAAAGTAAGAGCACGCTCGCTGACGAAACGTACAGTGCATTGACCGCTCCCATACGCCAAGCCTGTCGTCCATGGGTCTCGCTGACACAAGCCTTTGCCCTCTGTGAATCCATGCCGGGCAAGTGGAAAAAACATATGCCACTGAACGCAATTGCCGATGTCGACGCCACCAACGTGGCTGGTGAGCGAACCGACACAGCCAGGAGCAAAAGCAAGGACGTCAAAAAGCAGTTCAGAACTGGACCCGCCATGTAAATGCGGTACCGGCTCTCATTGCTGAGGAAGGCATCTCGTGCCGGGATATGAAATCTCGGAAGGAACGAGCGGTCACTGAAGAAATGCACGCCTCCGGCCCGACAGCCCGCGATTCTTGCTGCAACCAGGTGTGCATACTCGTGCGCGACTATCCACGCCGGAATGACAAGCAACAGTGCAGTCGACGGCCACAAAGCGGACTCCCTCACTAAATCTGCCGCTGTCGCGCAACGACTCATTGTCAGGCAGACGGCGACACAAATTCCCCAAAACGCCAGAAGCGCATGTGCCCACGGGAAGAACTGGTTCTTTCCGTGATTCATCGGTTCTTCCACTAGCATTGGCGTATCGCGGACATGTAGAGCTTCCTCAAGCAATCCAAGCTCGCCGAGAGTCAGAACCATACCGTTTCCTCCGGCATGCGTTGCTGTTGTCCGGCGGAAAGGTCGGATATCCGCTGCTTTTGAAGATGCATGAGACCCAGGTTGACGAACAACTCGTCATTTCCGGCGGAAACGCAAAGAGCCGTGCGGAAGAGCGTGGCCAGCTCCAAAACAGTGATGTAGCCGGGGAGCGAGTAACGCTGGAAGACGAGACCGATGCGTCCACGTGCCCTTGTCGACAGCCGAGTCGGATCCTCTCCAAAAATAGTTGCCATCCCTGACGTCGGGATGTTCACCCCCTCCACTATCTCCATGAGCGTGGTCTTGCCGGCGCCATTTGGCCCGATAAGTCCGACCAGCTCTCCCTTTGAAAGCGACAAGGTTACGTGTTCAAGCGCTGTAGTCGCGCCATACGTCTTGCCAATCCCTCGCAGCTGAAGTACGGGCTGTGCTTTTCCTTCCAGTCCCATGGAACCTTCTCCAATTGAGCTACCTGAAACGTCAGTTCCCTCTTGCCAGCCCAGATGCGAGCGGCACTCTCGCCATAGCCCGAATCGGAAACCAGCCTCCTATAAATCCCATACAAAGTGACCAGGCCAGGGCATCTGCAACGGCTGACGGCGCGAGAGTCAGCGTCAGCGACAACTGGCTCGCTCCCGGGCCGGTTATGGAGATGGTTCTGCCGTCCACAAACGTCGTGCAAAGGAAGACTGCGAGCAGCCCCCCTGCAAGCGACAGCACCAACAACTCAAGGACAAAACCACCCACTACCATCCACCGTTCAAATCCCACCACGCGAATGACCATCAGCTCAAATCGCCTTCCCTGCACGACGGTGTACGTGGTGTTGAGCGACGCTAGCGACAGTCCCACGGCGACGATCGCAAGAACACTCCACCCCACGCGCCTGACGTCGTTCGCTACGTCCCTCGCCTGAGATTCAAAGTACTGGCGAGTTGTCCGCAGCTCGTACAGGGCCAATCGTTTGTCGGACGTGAGCCGGGCGGCCATTGAAGCCGTTGTCTCATCGCCCGCCAGGCGCACCCTGACAGACTGGAAATAAGGGTGGCGATTGACTTCATTGACCACCGTTGCGTCTGAAAAAAGCGCGGAGTCGTCCGAACCGGGAAGCTTGGCGATTCCGGCGACTGCCCAGGCCTCTCCCCCGATCGTGATGGTGTCGTGTGGAGAGCTAACGCCGATCTGGCCGGCGAGCGCTTTTCCCACCAGCACTTCGCGAACGCCTGCTCGCGGCATTTGCCCGTCGAGCAGCTCTAACCCCGGGCGGACAGCAGAGAGAGCACGAAGGGATACACCCCTGACCTGCACATTTCCCGACGCCCGCCCGCCTCCGACCGAAACGTCCGTGGTGATGAGGGACTCCTTCGAAACACGCGACTGTCCGTCAGGCGACTCTGACAAAAGTGTGTTCTCAGCCACTGCGACATCAGAAAGCGGCACCACGGACTGCAGCTCTGAGTCAGCGCCTCTCCTCATCATCATCACGACGTCGTCCTGCCCGGACGTGGAGAGGGTGTGTTCAATGCTCTGAGCCACAAAGCCGACGGCCATGGCGAAAAAACCGACAGCCAGCGAACTCAGGACGATGAGACCTGCTGAAGGGAGGCGTGCCCGCCAAGCGGGAAGTCCGATCATGGCCACACGGACACATGGTCCAAGCCACCCCATGAAGCCGGCTGCGGTCACGAGAAAAAAACTGGCGAAAGCGGTGAAATACAGCGGTACAAGCAGCAACCAGGAACAGGCGACGACAGGGACGAAAAAGGTCAATGTCGTAAAAGCGGCAGAGCTTGAGGGCTTTGTCGACTTCGTCGTCATGATGGATGGACGGGCCTCAACCACGCAGCAGCTGAGCAGGCAGCCCGCGTGAAGTGCGTACTGAAGGCCGAAGGGACACGAGGATGCCTGCGATCGTCGCCACACCCAGGCCGTCTAGCCAGGCCTGCAACGATATGGGCTGGAGAATGAGCGCCGCCGGAAACAGTTCGTGGAGAACCGCCACGCCAGCTGTGGCCGTCGCCAGACCCAGGATGGCGGAGAAGACCACCAGAAGGGCGCTTTGTACGACAAGCATCAAAAGAAGAAACCGCGTCGTAAAGCCAATGGCTTTCATGACGCCGAGCTCCTGAATGGATTCGCGAATGGTCTGTGCCATGACCTTCCCGGTCAGCAGCAGCACGAAAGTTACCGTGGCGCCGATCAGCCCCCGGGTCACCCAGCCGACATTGGCTACCTGGTTTGCCATCTGGCGCTGAAAAGCCTGCTCGGTTTGTGCACGCGTTGGGTTTGATGAGTTTTCAGTCGCTTTGTCGATGGCCGCCGCGAGCAGATCCTGTCGCTCAAATTTGCCCGCGTTGACGACAAACCACCCCACCATGCCGTGACCATAGACCGCCATGTCATCCAGATAATCCCAGCGCGACAGGAACTGGCTTTCCAGAAGCTTCAGTTTCTGGTCGGCCACCTCAAATGTGCCAACGACTTGGTAGGTCCAACCTGTGTCCGCAGCATCCTTTGCCTGAAACGGCACCCCGAGCAGATGCACGTTTTGACCGACGGCCCAGTGCCTGTCCAAGGCCAGCTGCTTTCCCACCACCACGCCGTTTTTCGTAGCCGCGAAGCGCTTGAGCGTGTCTGTGGATACATGCAACTCCGGGTAAAGACGCAAGTAGTCAGCACTGACAGCAATGTTGGAGATGGGAGTTTCGGGATTCTGATAGTAGCCGCCGACCCAGTTCGCCCAGGCAACCTGTCCAACCGGTACACCCAATGGCGTAAACAGCAACGACGTCGACCGGGCCAATCCCTCATTGAGCGAACGGCGAGATGTGACCACTAGCCGGGGGACGTCGCCTGTGTTCTGTGACTCGAAGACGAGCCTTACAGCATCAAGCGTTCCAAAGAGCGCGAACGCAATGCTCATGGCGCCAAGCGCCAGTATTGTTCGTGCTCTGTGCCGGAAAAGAAACACAGCACTCAAGCGCAGGAGACTCATGTATTCCATTACGTGACTCCTGAAAGATGCCATCCGACGGTATCAATCGAGTAGAGCATGCATCACGTCACAGATGGTTCTTGTGAGCGATGATCGACGGTTCCTTGTATCGACCATTCGATGCTAAATAGCGGAAGTACTGCTGTCAACACACAACGACACCCACCAGTGCTCGTCGGGTCACCAGGATGTGACCGCAATCGCAATTGCCGTGCACGTTGATTTACAGCACATTCGCGGCGATGAAGATGTTCCTTGAATGACCAAGGAAGCGGCGAAGCCTTGAACAAAAACTCCCTACGTTGATGCGAGGACCGACGAACACCCCTCGTGCAACAGCAGCACAATGCGGTTCAACGTCTCCATGGAGAATCGCTTCATCGCGACCCATGCGCGGTGCAAGGAAGAAGCGCCGTGAATCGACGCACGCATAGCCTGCCGTCTTCGACGGCAACGCGCGTAGTACAAGCCCGAAACGGCGGCCCAATGTTTGGTGTGCCCTCTACACATGGCGCCTTTCTTCGAAGCGACATCGAATCAGCGCGAGGCCAGCTGCTCGCAGAACGAGAGGGAAAGAAACGGCGCGTCGGCCAACTCGACTCCGGAAAACCTGAGGCCAGCGTTTGCAGGCGCGCCGAGCGACGATGGCGCCGACAGGTTGATATTAGGTCCAAAGTAGTGGCGGCGGCAGGCACAGATCTCTCGCTTAAGTACAACGAGCGCGAGGTGGTACGAGCCACCGAGATCATGCAATGGATAGCGAGCAACCGTTCTGCGATTGACAACCAAAGTGATTGGGCAACGGCTGTCTTAATCGATGGCGCAGATCAACAGCCGGCACCTCCACCACTCGTCATGCCGTCGACGAGATGGAGACGACGGCGGCGACCGGATACTTCGGCTGATTGGGATCTCCTCATGGGAGGCATAGTGCCCTTTGACGTAATCCAGGCTGTCGACGAAGCCTCAGGGAAAGTCGCCGGAACCCGTCAGGCAAGACAACTTCGACGTCCTGCCTCAGAATGCCCCGAAGCAGGACATCTTCGATGACGAAGATGACTTCTGAACCGGACTCTCTCCCCAGTGGCTACGGCGCAGGCGCGACATACTTCGCGTGCAGTTTTCGGCTATGCCCGTCGAATAAACTACGCATCACTACCGTTGAGCCTTACTGCCGTATACGACGTCACTGCGTTGCTTTACGACGCGTAGCAATGTCACGGCGGTGATGTGTTCGGCGATTAGGGGACAATATCCCAGAATGATCACGTAGTTATATCAGTGCCAGAGTTAACGTTGCCCGACAATGCTTTGTCGACTGCCCCTAACCTTGTCACTGGGATCTTTAACCGTGTCACTGACCGCTAGCGCTGGCACTGAGCAGCACTCGTCAGATAAAAACGGCGCCCTTCCGTCGAGAACGAGGCTTACGTCAACAGGATCAGCGGCAAGATTTTCTGCTCATCGAGTAGCGCCGATGTAGATGAGGATCTCCCGGAGGATATCCAAGACGACAAGGTCTGCCTGGCACTCCGGAGCAAGGGGGATCTTGGTCTCGGGCGGGAACTCGCCTTGCGCTTTGTTGATGCCCATTTGCCGGAGTCCTGCGAACTTACCTATGGGTACTTTCAAGGCCGTGGCGCGTATCAACGATTCAAGGCGTTGCTCGATCGAAAGGACCGACTTGAAGATTGGTTCGCGTTCGAGCAGACGGCCGTGGAAGAGGCCCTGCGAAGATGGAGTGCGGAGAACAACCTGCAGCTCAAGTCTTAGCCGCGCCATAACCTGCAGCGCTCGCCCACTCGAGACCTGCGAGGAGTTCATCGAAACTGACGGGCGTGTTCGTTTGCATTTTCGTTGCTGGTTAACACCTGAATTAAGCCGAGCCGCGAAGCGGCTCGGCTTGAATGAATTGCTAGGCTGCTCCTGGAATGGCTGCGCCTAAGTGCTTCTCTAATCTTGGGTGCCGAACCGAACGCCGTTCAGCGTGTGCGTGCAACACGCGCAGAAGGGTTTCATGTCTTGGGCTCTCAGGTTTGAATTTACCAGTTGTAGAGCGCCGTTTTCATCAACCTATAGTCCGCTGAAATAGCTACGCGGCGGCGGAGCCGTCGGCCTTGAACGAGATGTTAGGCACCGCTTCCACAGCCCGCCTGCGGAAAGGCACGAGTACGAGGAGAACGGTGTTAAGCAACAACGGAATGGGATGCTGAACTCCGCCGACCCAGGCAAGTATCAGAACGGCAATTGAGATACCAGCTGGCACTGCGACGGGCCACCAGCGGATATCGTCTTTGAACCAAATGCGATAGGCGCCAAGTGAATACAAGCCGCCGAGGATGAGGCCTAAGCCAGCATCCAAAGGCGACGTTGTTAGAAGCACGATGCCGCTGACAACGTTTGAGAACGCCGAGTAAGCCATGAGCCCAAATACAGCCTTCGTCCACTTGCGCTCACGGGACTCCAGCATGCGGCGACGATTACGCATGGCAATGGCAGCGCGGCGGCTATTTGCTTCTTCCGTTTCACCCATAATGGATCTCCCCTGAGGTGTCTAACGCTGGAGTTAAGCGGCGGCGAAGCCGTCCGCCTTGAACGAAATGTTAGGCTTGCGGATTGTCAGCATACGGCGCCGACACGAGACCTTTGCTACCAAACTGCAAAGCACAATTGAACCGTGCCATTGACCGAGTGTCGTAAACGAACGCGTGGCCATCAATGAGCGATGAGATGCGATAGCCACGCGCAGATGCTAGCTCGTTAACGAACGCAACCAAAAGTGCGGGGATTCGGCTTGAATGAATTGTTAGGTGTGCACTCAGCTGCGGTCAACAACCTTGCTGATTTGCCCACCTTTGAAAGAAAACTCTGACTGACCTTGCAGATCAAGTACCGTCCCGGCTGAAGGGCCGCCGGGTATGTCAGCAGCGAGCTGGCCCCGGTAGGAAATGTCAGCAATGGCCGAGTTTTCGCTGAGTGTCAGCGTGGTGATGTGCTGCTCGCGCTCAGAGAACATGGACTTGGATTTCTCAGCGAGCTCCCTGAACTCGTCGATACTGTTTGTGGCGTCAGTGAGTTGCCCCCCCAGAGTAGTTCTCAAAGCGAACACCGGACGATAGAAGCGCAAGCATGCCGTCAATGTCGAAAGAGTTGTAGGCGACCAAGTAGCGATCTATCAGTTCTTTATTGTCTGAGTTGCTCATAGTCTCTCCATGTACACCTAACGCTTCACAGTAGTGCCTTGATTCGGTGATATGCACTGGATGTTCAGCTTCCCTGTGCGGCACTTTTCCAACGCAATCCTACACGCGATCAATCTCTTCTCTGATATTCCCGGAGTCGACATCGTCGATACGCCGCCACACAAACCTTTTTATCCGGGGTGCTATGTCTTATCCACCACAATCTGCGGGGATATCCGGACCCCTTCCGACTCCATCTGCTCCCCGCTTGTTCGACGAAGTTGCGCTTGGAGCCGCGTGCCGCGTCAGAATGGCAAACAAGCGACCTATCTGCAACAAGACCCTCGTGGTCAATTTCGTATAGATCGCCAATCCAACATACCCAAGCAGCCGCATGAGCTGCCGCCAGTGCTGACCGATGGATGCGGGATTCCCTTTCGGCAATAGACCGCGTTGTGAAGCAATCTAGGCAACGTCTGTGTCGGCAGAGTCTTTAGATGTGCCAGTAAAGCTGTCACTGACCAGCGGGGTAGCAGCTAACCATGGCACTGGCACTCACACTCCGGCCATCACCAAGGCATAGATGCACGTATATTCAGCAACTTGCACACGATGACAGAGTCAGGTCATTTCGACACGTGCGCTCACCCGTGAATCAGCGCATGACGAATCCCCCGTCCACCGAGATGGACTGGCCGGTGACGTAGCTGGCGGCATCGCTGGATAGCCACAGCACCGCGTTGGCGATCTCCTCCGGCTTGCCATGGCGCCCCATCGGTATGGCCAGCAGCATTCCGTCCAGCGCTTCCTTCTGACCACCCGCCACCATCTGGTCAGCCATCGGGGTCCAGATCAGGCCGGGACAAACGGCGTTGACGCGGATGTTGCGCTGGGCATATTCAAGCGCCGCGCTCTTGGTCAGGCCCAGCACACCGTGTTTGGCGGCGTGATAGTTGCCGCGCTGCGCACCGCCCACCAGGCCACCCAGCGAAGAACAGTTGACGATGGCACCGTTGCCCTGGGCGCGCATTTGCGTGAGTTCGGCCTTCATGCAGTTCCACACACCACGCAGGTTCACACCCATGACCCGATCAAAATCTTCGGGTGTGGCATCCGCTGTTTCAGCCAGCTTGTTCTGGATGCCAGCATTGTTGAAGGCCACGTCCAGACGGCCAAAGCGCACGACGATCTCTTTCACCATCGCTTCGACCTCGTCGAGATGGGCGACATTGCAGCCAATGCCGACGGCCCGGTAGCCGGCGTCGGCCAAATGCGTGGCTTCGATGCGCGCCGCATCGGCGTTGATGTCGGCGAGCGCTACGGCAGCGCCGGCTCTGGCGAAGGCTTTGGCAGTGGCCAGGCCAATGCCCGATGCTGCGCCTGTCACCAGCGCAACCTTGTCTTTGAAAGAAATTTCCATCTGTAAGGCCTTTGGATTCAAGTTCAGTGCGCCATGCTGACGCGGGTCGATTGTGATCGCGCGTCAGCTCGCGACCTGTCTTTGCTGCTCGGGCGGATAGCGCTCGCCCACGATTCCGATCTTCGAGACTTCCTGTTCGAGCGTGGCCACATCCGTCGCACCGAGGGCGAAGTGGGCAGCGCGCAGGTTCTCTTCCAGGTGCGCCAGCTTCGTGGTACCGGGAATGGGCACGATGTTCTGCCCCTTGGCCAACAGCCATGCCAGTGCAACCTGCGCGCCGGTCATGCCGCGGGTGCGGCCGAAGACATTGAGCACTTCGACCACGGCCAGGTTCGCGCGCAATGCTTCTGGCGTGAACCTCGGCAACGTGTTGCGGTTGTCGTTGCCGGAGTCGAAGCGCGTGTGCTCGTTGATGTCGCCACCGAGAAAGCCGCGATTCAGCGGGCTGTACGGCACGAAGCCGATGCCAAGCTCGGCAAGCGCTGGCAGTACCTGTTTCTCTGGCTCGCGCCACATCAAGTGATATTCGCTTTGCACAGCGGTCACCGGCTGCACTGCATGTGCGCGACGGATCGTGTCCACACCTACTTCGCACAAACCGAAGCGCTTCACCTTGCCTTCGTGGATCAGCTCCCTGACCGTACCGGCCACGTCCTCGATAGGGACGGCCGGATCCAGGCGGTGCTGGTAGAACAACTCGATGACGTCCAGGCGCAGGCGCCTGAGCGATGCCTCGGCCACGCGGCGGATGGTGGCCGGACGGCTATCCAACTCGCCAGCGACGTACTGGCCATCGATGATGCGATGACCGAACTTGGTAGTAATGGCTATGCGGTGGCTGAAACGAGCAAGCGCTTCGCCCGCCAGCTCCTCGTTGACGTGCGGGCCATAGACCTCGGCGGTATCGAAAAGGGTGACGCCACGATTCACCGCTTGATGCAACAGCCGAATCAGTGCGGCGCGATCCGGGTGTGGGCCACGGTTGTAGTTCATGCCCATCACCCCGAAACCGAGCGTCGACACGGGCATGGCAAACTCGCCCGAACCCAGCGTGCGCTGGCTGACGCGTGCGGGCGCGGCGTCTTCTGCATGGGTATCAGTCATGGCGGATGATCTGCTGTGCGGTGCCGATGGCGGCCGTATTGACCGGCGCGCCGGGGAGCCCGCCGAGAAAGGAAAGCGTCGTCATCATGGAGGCACTCCTGATGTCAGATGAGGACCGGAATGGCCCGCGACCGTCGTGAATCGCGGGCGGAGGGGATGATGGCCCCAGGTGCAGCCGCGTCTTCTCGGAATGGGGCCAGTGTGAGCCACCGATTACCCAGGATAAATGGGGTAAGTTCGAATAGACTTATAAATACAGATTATTAGTGGGATCGACGCAATGGCACGCGAGCACTACAACGACCTGCGAGCCCTGTTGATCGTGGCGAGGGAGCGCAGCTTCACCAAGGCCGCCGCGCAGATGGGCGTGTCGCAGGCAGCGTTGAGCTACACGGTTCGCGAGCTTGAGCAGCGCCTGGGCATCCGCTTGCTGACCAGGACCACACGCAGCGTGACGCCGACTGAGGCGGGCCAACGATTGCTGGCGGAGATCGCTCCCCATTTCGCCAGCATCGACATTGCGGTCGATGGCCTGGGCGAGTTGCGCGACCGGCCGAGCGGCACCTTGCGTATCAATAGCAGCGATCACGCCAGCGAGCTGGTGTTGTGGCCGAAGCTCCGACGGTTGCTGGACAACTATCCGGAGATCAACATCGAAGTCGTGGACCAGTCTGGCCTTACCGATATCGTGGCCGAAGGCTTCGATATCGGTATCCGCATGGGCGAGCAGGTGGCCAAAGACATGATTGCCGTCCCGATCAGCCCGCCGCTGAGCATGGCGGTAGTCGCCACACCCACGTACTTCAAACGCCAAGGCATCCCACGGATACCGCAGGATCTTACTGCGCACGACTGCATCAACATGCGGCTCATGACCCAGGGTGGCCTTTATGCGTGGGAATTTGAGAAGGATGGAAGGAGCGTCAATGTACGCGTCGAGGGGCGATTGACGCTTAGCAGCGCTCGCCTGATCGCGCAGGCAGCCCTTGATGGCCGGGGATTGGCCTGCGTGCCGGACCTCATCGTGGCAGAAGCGATATCGGATAAGCGGCTCAAGCGAGTGATGCTGGACTGGTGCCCGGCGTTCCCGGGCTACCACCTCTATTACCCCAGCCGTCGCCAGAACTCCCCCGCCTTCGCGCTGCTGGTCGAAGCATTGAGGTGGGATGGAGTGCGCAGGTAGTCAAGCGCGATCCGTTATCACGGCGACAGCCGCCAAAGGGAAAGAAATCATTTCTGGTCGTTGGTGCTTATATCCCGAGGTCAACGGTGAAGCGCCGCCTGTGATGCGTCTTCATGGCCGTGGGCTCTCGCTCGTAGCCCTCCACCGAATACCTTCCGCAACCAACGCTCGCAAGGCGACGAAAGCAGCCTTTCCACAGCGAGGCCAAGCAACCAGCACAACGCAAGCGCAAGCAGGTAGCACCAGAGCCCGACACGAGAATCTCCGCCACTGAGCCTGAACAGCCTCACCACCGCATACACCACAAACATGTGGCTCAGGTAAATTTCGTAGCTCAAACGTCCCCAACTGCGTAGCCATCCGAAAACGCATGCGTGCCACCAGCCGCCAGCACCATCCTTTGCCTGGAACATCATCAGCAGGCATAGCGCGGATAGCGTGAGCACCAGAAGATATCCGTTCCTGACCACGTGCCATAGGGCGCCGCCATCGAACCATACGGCGGCAAGGCCCACCGCACCCAGCCACCCCATAAGCGTCAGGGTGCGTTGCGTCGGCTGCCGCCAGTGCGCTGCCAGCAACGCTCCGAGCACTCCCGTAGCAATAGCCGCCATGCCGGGCAGATAGGCCTTCTCCTGCCAGATATCGTTCCCGCTCAGCGCTGCGCGAGTCCATGGCAGCGACACGGCCAGCACAAGAAGCATCGGAACAAGCACCGCGCGGCGGCGTGTGACGAGGCAGATGATCGGAAAGGCCACATAGAAGACCTCTTCGATGGAAAGCGACCAGAGCACATCCCAATTGCCGGGCAAATAGCCGTGACGCCCTTCATACCAATTCAGATGCAGCCCCAGCGCGGCAACGATGGCTCCACCCAGCGACTGCCCGGGGCGACCAATCACATAGTCCTCAAATCCCAGCAGGTGCAGCGCGCTTAGCAAGGCCACCAGTACGAGCAGGCACGGCACGATACGTGCGAAGCGGCGCGCGTAAAACTGCCGGATGTCGATGTGATCGAGGCTGCCCCAGCGGCGCAGTGCATTTCCGGCGATCAGAAAACCGGAGATCACGAAGAAAACGAAAACCGCTTCGTAACCGTTGGCATTCAGGCCGTCCAGCAGCCAACCGGGAAGAACGTCGTCCGGCATGATCTTCTTGAGAGGAATGCGCAGACCCAAGTGGTGCAAGACCACCAGCACAATGGCCACGCCGCGCAGCAGGTCAATGCCCGCATTGCGCGGCGATGGCGGCAACGGTGAGGATGTCACAACCGTCGTCCCTGATACGTTGCGACTTCTCAAAGTGACCTCGATGTCGATCAGTTGTGTTTTTGTTGCTTGCCGGGGCTTTCTGCCGCAGGCGCCATCCCCAACGAAACGTTTCTAAGGCATGGCCGAAGCGGCCAGTTGATAACCGTATTACATGCCTATGAACACCATGATCGGCGCCATGACGTCCAGCGCAACACCGTCAGACCGGACCAACTATAGTTGCCGCTGCACAGCCTGAGCCGGAGCACTCTCGTGAAAGTCCGCAGGATCGTCGCCAACGTTCCCACCGTCGACATGGACGCTGTCGATGCGTTCTACCGAGGCATCCTTGATCTGGATATCGTGATGGATCACGGCTGGATTCGCACTTACGGATGTTCCGCAACGATGGCGGTGCAGATCAGTTTCGCAAGTCAGGGCGGTTCCGATACGCCAGTGCCTGATTTGTCCGTCGAAGTGGACGACCTTGCTGAGGTGCAGCGAAGGATCGAGACGGCTGGCCTCGCTATGGGATACGGCCCTGTGGACGAACCCTGGGGCGTTCGCCGTTTCTACGTTCGGGACCCGCTGGGGCGGCTGGTCAACATTCTTCAGCACGTCAACACAGGCCACGCGCCAGCCACTGGCCTTCCGAAACGCGACAGAAAGCCGCCATCGCCATGATCGGCGCAGATTTCTCATTACGGGTATGCCCATGAAGGTGTTGCCGGCGGTTGTCGCAATCGCGTGCCTGTCGTTTATTGATGTCGCGGTGGCACATCGCAACATCGAGACAGGCGGCCATCACAACGAGACTCACGTATCGCAGGATCAGCGACGCGAGGACTGCTTCGATTCCAGCGATCCGACGCAGATTCCGCTATGGAACGAGTCCGCGCCCGGCGCGACCGGCAACGATGCATGTCGGGATATCCCCTATCTACAGGTGTACGTGCCGCAAAATGAGACAGACAAACGCATGGCCGCCATCCTCATCATTCCCGGCGGTGGATACGACCGCCTGACGGATGAAAAGGAACAGGCACCCGTGGCGCAATATTTCGCGGACACGCTGCATGTGAAGGCGTTTGTTCTTCACTACCGCCTGGTTCAACCGGACGGCACGTACCGCTTTCCCGTTCCCATGTGGGACGGCCGCCGCGCACTGAACCTGCTGGGACACGACGCCAGGCGATTCGGCATCAACCCGCAGCAAATAGGACTGTTCGGCTTTTCCGCCGGCGGCCACCTCGCCAGCACGCTGGCATTGCATCCGGACGATGACTTCCATATGCCGTCACAGGACAACGGTGGCCGGACGAACATCAGGGCGGCATTTCTGGGACTGGGCTATCCCGTCATCTCGATGCTTCCGGATGCCTATGCTTCACCCAGTTCCCTGAAGCATCTTCTCTACGGCTACCGCGGCTCGGAACTGGCAACGCTTGAGCATGCGCTGTCCGGCCAGGAACACGTCACCTCGGCGCTCCCTCCTGTGTTCCTGTTCGAGAGCATGGACGATCAACGGATCAGCCCGCAGAACAGTGTGATGTTCGCCAGCGCGCTGAAGGATGCCGGCGTACCTGCGGAGGTTCACTTGTTTGCCCATGGCGTGCACGGTGCGGGATTGGCGCAGGGCATTCCGGAGGAAGAGGCCTGGCCGCGTATGTTCAGGGACTGGCTGGCGCGGTTTTTCCCCACGCCTCCATAAATCCGGCAGCTTCAGGATAGTCCGGGCGGACACGTGACACTCGCCATACCATCCTGCAGAATCCGACCCATGATGCCGGCCACAGGAAGGCCGCGCACAAGGGGGAAAACCAATGCACCGTCTTCCACTCCGACGCGTGACCGTCGGCGCGATGCTATGCGTCGCGGTACTTCTCGGCGCCTGCCATCGCGAACCGACGCCGCTGGCCAACGGCCAGCCGGCAGAAACGCGGGAGCAGTTCGAGGAACGCGCAAATCTGCTGACCCAGTTCAACGAGCCGCTGCCGGCCGACGTGTCATTTGATGACGCTCAGGCGCGTGAATTCGCCGTACGGGAAGACCTGCCAACACTTCGCGCACGCCTCGCCAATACGGGTGTGACATACGACTTCCAGTGGCGTGCCCACGAGTCACCCGAAGCCCTTGCGGACATCGACCGCGCCGACCTTCACTACAACCCCGTGCATTCGGGACGATCAGAGTCCCGACTTATTCGGCCCGGCGTCTGGGTCAACCTTGCTCCGTCGTTTTCACCGACGACGCCAGACGACTACGTCATTCGCACATTCGTCACCTTCCGCGTTACCGGCAGTTTCTGGAATTCAACTGTCCACTTCCACCTGCCAGCCGCCCATGGCGCACCCGCTGCAGAGCTGACCTGCACCGCATCTGACCAACACAGGCGCGGACGCGATTTTGGCTACTGCACAACGCCCGCGCCGCACCTTCGATACAACGTCCAGGACGATGCGGCCCTGCTGGACCGTCTCGCACGCCTGCAAAACGAAGGTCCCTCGCCCGAACGGGGCGACGCCCTGCTCCACATGTCGCAAATCACCGTGGGCTCTGGCGCTGAGGCCGAAAAAATCGAAAGCCAGAAAGCGCAGTCAGCTCAGTGGCAGGAAGTGGTCAAACAGCGGGAGCGCAATGCCCTGCCCGAACTCATCTTCACGTACGGTCTGATCATCGTCGTGCTGGGCGGCATTCTCGTAATGGGCGCTTGGCTCGCGCTCAAAAGAAGGCGTGGCCAGGGAACACGTACGGCATCGAAGATATTCGGCTTCGCCAGCCTCGCCGCTGCCGCGACCTGCTTCTGGCTGGCGGGCAAGACAGGCCCCTGGGGACTGATTCTTTCGCTGGGCCTGCTGGCACTTTGCGCCGCGTTCACCGTGTCCGGATTGATTGCGCTGGCGGGAACGCTGCGACGCGATACCGAGTAAAGATTCAGGGGGCATGGTCAAGCGCATCGCTCCATGCCCCCATACGATACGAGCGGATTGCTTCCGCCTGCATGAACACACCATCCCGACCGCGAGACCGACGCGTCGTGCCGCGCATGCGAGTCACTTGATGCACGACGCTGACATCAAGCCCCCTCGTTGACTATGGGTTGAGAACCACCAGCGCCGAACATAGCGCTCGGCCGCATCACCCCATGCCGAAATTGGTTAATGTGCCGAAAGCGCGCATTTTCATTTCTCCAAACGTGCATAGTCAGTTCACGTAGAGGCGTCAGTCCGATCAGGGCTTCGCCTTTCGTACGGCCATACACATAGGGAGAAGGACTCATGGCTTTTGCGCGAAAAAAAGGGTTGAAGTATCTGGCGGCCATTCTTTTGCTGGCCCCCACCATGGCAATGGCTCATTCCGCCGGGCCACCCGCAGCGCACCCACAGGGAAGCGGCATTCATGCGGACGGCACTTACGCCGATCCAAAGACCTGGAGCGAAGAATCGTTCCCCGGAGCGATTCACCACGGCGACAGGGGATTCTTCATGTCCACGTTCTCCGGCCAGGCGGGGGCCACCTGGTACTTCCCGGCGAAAGGGCAGTCAAATAGCCACTGGATATGGGCCGGAGAGCACGCGGGCACCTTCGCCAACCCCAAGGATCAGACGGAGATCACCAAGGTCGGCCTCATTCACAAAGGTGCGGCGGGATTCTATGTCTCCCGCTTCGACGGCGTTCCCGATCCAGCCTGGACGTTCCCGCCGAAGGGTAGCTCCGATAGCCACTGGACGTGGATGGGTGAGCACATGGGGACGTCCAGCGACCCCAAGACCTGGAGCGAGCCCACGATGATTGGCCTCTTCCATCACGATGACGTCAAGGGGTTTTTCCGGGCGAAATTCAACGGAGTCGCTGGCCCCACCTGGTATTACCCGAAGAAAGGTGAGTCAAACAGCCACTGGGCCGCTGCTGGCACACATGCTGGCGACTTTCTGGACCCGAAGGATGCCAATGAACCCACTTTCGTCGGCGCCATACACGGCCGCGGCACAATCGCGCGCTTCCTGTCGAAACACGATGGTGTGCCAGGGCCTGCCGATACGTATCCGCGCTATGAGGAAGGCGAGTATGAAAACGCCTGGTGGCGAACGCTGGCAACCCAGTGCCCAGCCACTCCCGGCACGCGATCGCAGGCACCCGAGCAGCCCACCGCGCGCGCAGTTTCGGCCTACGCGCAGAGCCTGAATATCATTCAACGCCAGGCTAAAACATCCGGTTCCCTGGCGCTCACGGCGTCACCCTTGATGGCCAGGGGAGGCATGGGCGAGTACCGCGTGGACTCCGCCGACCTGCTCGACACACGAGGGGATAAACGCGGGTCCCTGATCGTCGTCGTGTTGCCGAAAGGCGGCTATGAAGCCATCTCCGACGTACCCGGTGCGCGTGGATCGGTCCTTGGTGCCGCCGATGGGAGTGCCCATTTCGTGGCCGAACCCGTGACAGACTGGACGGCTCAGGACACTCCTCCCCAACAGAACCCCGACGCATCGAACACGCAGGCGTCTGCGGATGGCCCTGACGTGGATTGCGAGGGCAAGCGCATCATTGATGTGCTTGCCGGCTTTTCCGAGGTGGCAGTAAGCGACATGGGAGGGCTCGATCACGCATCGGCATATGCGCTGGCACAGATTGAGACCGCGAATGTCGGGCTGAGGAACTCGCATGTCGATGCAAGGCTTCGACTGACTGCCGTCGAGGTGATTGCGGAAAACTATGCGGTAAACACCGAAAACCTCGGTCGGATGCCCACCGTCTTCGCCGATCAGATCAAGAAGCACCATGCCGACCTGCTCGCCACTTTCTTCAGCCCCGCTTCGGGTGAAACGGCGACGGCCTGGGCGGTCGTCGATGGCAGATATGAGATCGGCAAGATTACGTCCACGACCGCGTACCGCCACGAGGTAGGTCACAACGCCGGGGGCAGCCATTGCAACACCGGTCAGGACTCCTACGCATTCGGCTTCAAGCACCCGCACGGCACAAGCACCCTGGGAACCTTTCTATGCGACAACGATCTGCCCTTCTATTCCACACCGCTGGAACATGATGCGGAGGGCCATGCCCTGGGCGACGCGAAAACAGCCGACATGGCACGTGTCTGGCGCGAACGCGCCAACAAGATGTCGTCGTACGAGAAGGCGGAGAAGCCTGTTGAGGGGACCATCCCGTAACGCTTCCGAACCATCACGCTCGGGCGAAGAGCAAGCGTTCCACGACGGGCAATGAAAAGGCAGATCCCCAGGATCTGCCTTTTTCTTTTACTGTGACGATCGAGTCTTTCGCGTATCAGTCGTACACCAGTTCGATGGCCAGGGAGTCATCTGTCGACTCCCCGTCAGATAGTGCCAACCATAATCCGAGACGGCCGGATTCCGACACTTCTTACCCTCAGCGAATGACGATCCGCTCAATCGCGATAGGAGTCATCGCGCTTTTTTTCTTCCCTCTGAGGTGGCGCCTGATGCGGTCGCGATTCCTGCTGGGGCCGTGGCTGCTCATGCTCAACCTGGCGGGGCTGCTGGCGTTCGACCGGTTCGCGCTGCTCTCGCTGCTCTCGCTGTTCGCGCTGGACGGGTGCCTGGCGCTGCTCGACGCGTTCGGGGGCCTGTCGTGGTTCCGCTCGCGGCGCGGCCTGCTGTTCGAAGGATCGCTGCGCCGGCTGTTCGCGTGCACGTTGTTGCTGTTGCTGCTGGACCTGTTGCTGCTCGCGTGCACGCTGCTCGTTGTCGCGGTTGATCTCTGGCGCCTGCGGACGCGCGGCAGGCTGGGAGCGCTGGAAGTCGTTGCGTTGCTGTTGCGTTGCCTGCGCCTGCTCGCGCCGGGCGGCTTCCGCCTGCGGCGTGGCATTGCCCGGACGTGCCGGTGCCATGGCGCGACCTTCCGCATTGGGCGCCGGGTTGCCGGCGACATTTGTCCGGCGCTCTGCTGCCGCATTTGCTCCGCGTTGCGCGCCGTTGAAGTTCGGTATCGTCATGTGCGCAGGTTGTGCCGGCGTGGCCTCGGTACGGGCCTGTGCCCGGTTGGGCGTCAGTGCACCGCGGTTGAACTGCGGCGTGCCTGCGTTGCCGGGCACGTTGCCATTCACCGCAGACGCTCCACGAACGCCGTTCGGCGCGAAACGATTGTTGGCGAAGTTGGCCGCATTCGCCGGATTGCCGGCAATGGGATGATTGTTGGTGATGTTGCCGTTGTTGATGCGGCCATTATTGATGTTGGTGTTGCCGTTATGAACGTTGTTGTTGATGATGGTCGTCGAACGCGACACATACGTCTGGTTGTTGTAGACGACTGCCGGCCGGTGCCAGCCACCACCACCGCCACCGCGGCCACCCCAGTTCACACCCCACGACGACCAGCCGCCACCGCCGTAGCCACCGCCGTGATGGTTGTCCAGAAGCGCACCCACGACGACACCGAGGCCGAAGCTCAACCCACCCACGGCAAGCACTTCACCGGTGCTGTAGCCGCGCGGCGCATAGGAATAGCTGGGATAGATGGGCACGTCGCCATAGACCACGCCCGGATCGTAGCTGGGCACGTACACCACATCCTCGCTGGCAGGCTCGATCTGGATGATCCGCGACGGCGGCGGAATGATGCCGCCTCCCTGATCCACATAGGTCTCGGTCGTATACGACGTGCCGGAGTCCTGCACGGGCTGCGTACTCACTTTCAGCTTGCTGGAACTTTGCAGGCTGCCGTGCGACGAGGCTCGCTCACGCATGACCTGGATCGCGTTGAGCACATCGGTGGGATCGTTGACGTATGCCTGGCCGAGCGACGTGGTCCATTGCTGGTTCTGCGCCATCTGATCGAGCACGGTGGGGAACTTGGTGAGCGCCTTGACGCTGGGGTCCCATTGCTGCGGATCGACGGCCGCCTGCAACAGGTCACCCTTCAATTTGGGATTCTGCGCAAGCAGGTTGTCGGCGGCTTCGATCTGGTCCGGATAGGTGGAACCGGCAAGTACCTGGGCTACCAGTTTGTCGGGAAAAAGCGCGATGGGTCCCACCAGCTGATAAAGCTGGTCTGCCGTTGGCGGCACGTAAGCCGGCGCCTGATTGGCGGCAACCGTGGATGCAGCGGCAGGTGCCGTGGCGGGCGGAGGGGGTTGCTGGTTGCAGCCTGCCACCAGCAACATGCCGGCGGCAATGGAAGCACTCAGAACCGTCGCGCGAAAACCATTGATAGCCATGAAAGAGCCTTCCTGATTATTAATCCGGCAAACGGGCTTATGCACAAAAAATCGTAAGACCTTGCGACAACCTGATGGTTTTCTTCCAAAGAATTCCGCAAGGAAATATCAGCGCCATCGTGTGATGATCATGGGTCATAAAACGCGGGCCGTGCAAATGTCGGCGACGCAAAATCGGGAAGACGTTGTAACGCGTTCAGTTCAGCCATTCACGCGCGATCAGGGAATCTCAGACCTCACCCATCCCCTACCCCGCCACCGAAAAGCCACTTCTCCGGATTAGCCTTTCGCCACTGAAACCGGGGAAGGGAAACATCAATGAATCTGACGTGGCGTCAATTGAGCGCACTTCTCGTGCTGGGCATGACATCGGCAGGCACGGCCTTCGCCGGAAATGGCCGCGTGATATCAACCGATGGATGGCAACCCGCCTCGCCGTTCACGCAGATTCCGTTGTGGCCCGAACACGTGGCGATTGAACTCCCGAAGACAAAGGGTCCCGAGCAGATTGTCGACGAGCACAAACCGGTGGCGGGCAGGCCCTGGGATTCCGTACAGAACGTGACGCGTCCCACCATGACGGTCTACCCGCCAAAAGCTGCCAATAGCGGGACAACCATCATGGTGTTTCCGGGCGGTGGATATCGCGTGCTGGCCATGGACCTGGAAGGCACGGAGATCTGCGACTGGGTCACGGCAAAAGGCATGACATGCGTGCTGCTGAAATATCGCGTACCCGGTTCAGGGCCGTATTGGAACGACGACTGCAACTGCGGACTGAAACCTCGTGTACCGATGGCATTACAGGATGCACAACGCGCAATGGTTCTGCTTCGCCAGCAGGCCACCAGTCTTCATATTGATCCGGAGCGGATCGGTGTGATTGGCTTCTCTGCCGGCGGCCACCTGGTGGCCGACATCAGCAATCGCAAAGGCCGAAGCTATACGCCGGTTGATGCCGCCGACGCACTGAGTGCGCGACCCGATTTCGCCATCGCGCTGTATCCCGGGCACCTGTGGGAACGCGAAGGCACGAAGCTCAATCCGGACATACGCGTCTCGGCGCAGACGCCACCCACTTTCTTGCTACAGGCCGAGAATGATCCCGTGGACGACGTGCGAAATTCGATTTCCTACTATCTCGCGCTGAAGAAAGTGGACGCGCCTGTGGAGATGCATCTTTTCGCCAGGGGCGGTCATGCATTCGGACTGCGCCCCAATGGCTTCCCGATCACGACCGAGTGGCCCGTTCTGGTAGAGAAGTGGCTCACGTCCATCAACATGCTGCCCGACACGCAACCACGCTGACGTGTGCATGTGATGCATCGAGCACGGCGCATGGGCTAAAGGAGCATCCGCCTGACGTCCGCGAGCAGCACGCCAAGCCTCGCGGTGAAACGCGCCGCCGCGGCGCCATCAATCACGCGGTGATCGTAGGACAGCGACAAGGGAAGCATGAGGCGCGGCTGAAACGCCTGTCCGTCCCACTGCGGTTTCATGGCCGCGCGCGATACGCCAAGGATGGCCACCTCGGGTGCGTTGATGATCGGCGTGAATGCGGTGCCACCGATGCCGCCCAGCGAGCTGATCGTGAAGCAACCGCCCTGCATGTCTGCCGCGGTCAACTGTCCCGCTCGCGCCTTGCCAGCCAGCGACGCCAGTTCGCGGGCGATGGACGTGACGCTCTTGTGGTCAACATCACGAATCACGGGCACCACAAGGCCATCGGCAGTATCCGCCGCAAAGCCCATATGAACGTAGCGCTTCATGATGAGGTTGTCCCCTTGCGCATCCAGCGATGCGCCGAATCGGGGAAACTCGCCGAGCAATCGCGCGCATGCCTTCATGAGGAACGCGAGCATCGTCAGTTTTGCATCGCCCCCTTCGGCCTGCTCCCGATTGATCTGGAGACGGAACGATTCCAGATCCGTGATATCCGCTTCGTCATGCTGGGTCACATGAGGAATCAGTGCCCAGTTTCGCGCAAGGTTGGCGCCGGAGATGCGCTGGATGCGGCTCAGCGCAACAACGTCTGTCTCGCCAAATCGGGCGAAGTCGACGCTGGGCCACGGCAGATGGCGGGCGGGATGCTCAGGCATGTCCATGCGAGCCACGGGTACTGAAGGGCTCGCCGCTCCGCCATCGGCCAGGTTCTGCACGTCGGCACGAGTGATCCGGCCGCCACGCCCCGTACCCGTGATGGCCTCAAGGTCGATATCCAGCCGCCGCGCGAGGGCGCGCACTGCCGGACTTGCATAGGGAACCCGGCCGTGGGCGTGGGGCGCGGATGCCTTTGTGGGCAGCACCTCGATGGCAGCGGCAACCGGCGGCGACACGTCGATGACGGGCGCAGGCGCAACAGAAGCCGTGCCGGAAGCTCCCGTATCTATCAGCGCCACCAGCGCACCGTCCGATACCGTGTCGCCCACCCTCACCTCGACAGCCACCACCACGCCGCCCACCGGCGCGGGAAGCTCCATGGTCGCCTTGTCCGATTCCAGCGTAAAAAGTCCCTGCTCCGCCACCACCGTGTCACCCACGGCGACGAGCACTTCAATCACGGGTATGCCGTCCGGGCTGCCGATATCGGGTACGCGCACTTCCTGCGGCGTACCGTTTGCCATTGCTGATGCCATGCTTTTCTTCAGTCTGGTGGTGAGCGGTGCGTGCCGTCAGATCGACGCGGGGTCGGCCTTTTCGCCGTCGATGCCATAACGGGTCATGGCGTCGCGGATGCGCTGGCGGCTGATGGTTCCCTCGTCCGCCAGCGCCTTCAGTGCGGCCAGGACAATGAAGTGGCGATCTACTTCAAAGAACGTGCGCAGTGATTCGCGCGTGTCGCTGCGGCCGAACCCATCGGTGCCCAGTGCCACGAAACGGCGGTCATGCACGAATGGCCTGATCTGGTCACCCACGATCTTCATATAGTCCGTTGCGACGATCACGGGGCCGGGATGGCCCGCAAGGCATCGCTGGACGTACGGAATGCGCGGCTCGTGTTCCGGATGCAGCATGTTCCAGCGCTCCGTCGAAAGACCATCGCGGCGGACTTCAGTGAGGCTCGTGGCACTCCAGATGTCGCATGCAACACCAAAGTCGTTGCGCAGCAGATCGGCCGCCGCGATCACTTCGCGCAGAATGGAACCGCTACCCATCAGCTGCACGCGGGGCGCGTCCTCCAGGCCACTGGCGTCACCTTCCAGAAGATAAAGGCCTTTGAGAATGCCCTCTTCCTGGCCTTCCACCAGCGCAGGGTGCGGATAGTTTTCGTTGAGAACCGTGATGTAGTAGTAGATGTCTTCCTGGTCCACATACATGCGCCGCAGACCATCCTGCACGATGACGGCCAACTCATGTGCGTACGTGGGGTCGTACGACACGCAGCTGGGAATCACCGAGGACAGCACGTGGCTATGGCCATCGTCGTGCTGAAGACCCTCACCCATCAGCGTGGTACGGCCCGATGTAGCGCCAATGAGAAAGCCACGAGTGCGCGCATCTGCCGCCGCCCACGCCAGATCGCCCACGCGTTGCAGGCCAAACATCGAATAGAAAATGTAGAACGGAATGGTGGGCAGGCGATGGTTGCTGTACGCCGTGCCTGCCGCGATCCACGACGAGATGGCGCCGGACTCGTTGATGCCTTCCTGAAGAATCTGGCCGTCCTTCGCTTCCTTGTAGTAGCTGAGCGTGCCGGCATCCTGCGGCGTGTAGAGCTGCCCCAGATAGGAATGAATGCCAATCTGCCGGAACAGGCCTTCCATGCCGAAGGTGCGTGATTCGTCGGGCACGATGGGAATCACGAGCTTGCCCAGC
Source organism: Luteibacter sp. Sphag1AF (assembly GCF_014192715.1). Taxonomy (GTDB): domain Bacteria; phylum Pseudomonadota; class Gammaproteobacteria; order Xanthomonadales; family Rhodanobacteraceae; genus Luteibacter. Next base: position 29,071 of record NZ_JACHYH010000008.1, on the reverse strand, counting down.
GCCGGGTCCTTCAACAGCATGGTGAGGATGCGCACAAACGCCATCGTGGTCGAAACACCCCTGTCGCCCGTTCCCTGCAACTGGCTGGCAAACGCGGACAACGGCGGCACCGGTAACGGCGCAACGTCGCTGAAACGCGCGGGCAGGAATCCGCCCAGCGCGGCCCTGCGCGCGCTGGCATAGCGCGCTTCAGCGCTATCCGGCTCCGGTCGCAGGTATGGCATGTCGTCCAGCTGCTCGTCGCTTACCGGAAGCGCAAAGCGGTCGCGGAACGCGCGCACGGCATCGGCGCTCATTTTCTTGAGCTGGTGATTGACGTTCTGTCCCTCACCGGCCTCGCCCATGCCGAAGCCCTTCACCGTCTTGGCGAGCACGACCGTCGGCCGTCCGGTCGTAGCGACCGCCTGCGCATAGGCCGCATGGACCTTCTCCGGATCATGGCCGCCGCGTGCCAGCTTCCAGATGTCGTCGTCCGACATGTCGGCAACAAGCTCAAGCAGCTGCGGATATTTTCCGAAGAAGTGCTCGCGCACATAGGCACCACTCTGTGACTTGAATGTCTGGTAGTCACCGTCAACGCACTCCATCATCCGCTGCCGCAGCAGGCCGGTGCCGTCCTTCGCCAGCAGCCGGTCCCAGCCACTGCCCCACACTACCTTGATGACGTTCCAGCCCGCGGCACGGAAGGTTCCTTCGAGCTCCTGAATGATCTTGCTGTTGCCGCGTACCGGGCCATCCAGACGCTGCAGATTGCAGTTGACGACAAACACCAGGTTGTCCAGGCGCTCGCGCCCCGCGACCGAAATGGCGGCGAGTGATTCCGGCTGGTCCATTTCGCCATCGCCAAGAAACGCCCAGACCTTGCGACCCTGCGGCTCCTTCAGTCCGCGATACTCCAGATAACGCATGTAGCGCGCCTGATATGCCGCAGTCAGGGGACCCAGCCCCATCGACACGGTAGGGAACTGCCAGAACGACGGCATGAGGCGTGGGTGCGGGTACGACGACAAACCGTCACGACCGGCCTCACGACGGAACGCGTCCAGTTGCTCGTCGCTGATGCGTCCTTCCAGATAGGCACGACCATAGATGCCCGGGGCCGAATGTCCCTGGATGTAGATCATGTCGCCATCGAATGTATCGGTGCGACCGCGGAAGAAATGATTGAAACCCACGTCGTACAACACCGCAGCAGATTGGTACGTGGCGATGTGACCACCCACGTTCGAGTGCTTGCCGGCACGCAGCACGGTCACCATCGCGTTCCAGCGGATATAGGCGTTGAGCCGCTCCTCCATCGCCAGATCGCCCGGATAGGCCGGCTGATGCTCCGGTGCAATGGTGTTGACGTAGGCCGTGGTCACGCGCCCGTGCAAATCACCGTGCAGCGTGGTATCGCGCTCGCTGAGCTGATCCAGCAGGTAGTGCGCGCGCGGGCGACCGTCGGCCGCAGTCACGGCGTCCAGCGCCTCCAGCCATTCCCGGGTTTCCTGGGGATCAATGTCGGTGGGTACGTGGGGATGGTTCATGGGGTACTCCGGGAGAAGGCGGCGCGAATCGGCGCGCCGCGAGGCCATGCGCACACGATTGCAATTGCAATCGTGTGCGGTCGGCATCCTATCGGGGTAAAATAACGATTGCAACTGCAACTCAAACAGGCGCGCGCCGGCATGGCCAAGAACGACCCCGACCTCTGGTTCTCCTTTGTGCGGACACATCGCGCCCTCATCCGCGAAATCGAGCGCCGGCTGGCCGCCGCCAAACTGCCACCCTATGGCTGGTACGACGCGCTATGGGGACTGGAAAGCGGCCCGGATGGCACGCGGCGCATGCACGAACTTGCCGACGTACTGGTCATCGAGCGCTACAACCTCACCCGCCTGATCGACCGCCTGGAGTCCGAAGGCCTGGTCACCCGCGCGCGCGCAGCAGACGACGGACGCGCCGCATTCGCGACCATCACCGACGCGGGCAAAGTGCTGCGAAAGAAGATGTGGAAGATTTATCAGGCAACCGTCGCCGAAGCCTTCCTTGCTCAATTCGATGCACAAGCACAACGCGACATGGCCGCCGCGCTCGACCGCGCCATGCTGGCAGCGCGGGACATGGGGCAAGCTGCCAAATAGGTCTTCTCCGGCCAGCGCGGCGCGCGGTGGAAGGCGCATCGAAGGACGCGCCCTTCGGGTCGGGCGTGATATCAGTGCCTGGCCCCAAGAGGAACCAGTCTTATTGAGCGTATCGACCTCGCCCCCCCGATCCGCCAACAGACCAGAATTTCCGCCTCACTTGTTCTTTGTGGGCATGTGGAGCCGTCCGATAGCTAACTCCGGGATTGTTGTATGCAGCTTCGGGAGCGCCGCGTTTAATGGCGCGCGTGTAGCAGTAGCGCGCCTTCTCGACGTTACGCTGAACTCCATCGTCTTCGATGCTCGTCAACAACACACGTTTTGACATACCAGGCTCCCGCAGGTCGCCAAAATAGCGAATGCATCTTTTCGCCCATCATCAAAAGCGCCTTTGGCTACCGCATAACAGCCGTCCCCTCCCGTTTTCATGTCGTAATCGACACTCGCGGGATCAACGTCACGCCACCGCATCTGCTGCAACCGTGCGTTCCCGCGTCAGGCCGCGAACCAGCAGCCCTGAGAGGGCGACGGAGAGCACGAACCAGATCAGCCAGATGAAGGCCACGAATCCGGTGGTGGGCTCAAAGCCGGCGTTCACTGCCACGGCGATACGCAGCAATGCATAGGTCAGCCCTACCAGTACCAGCACACTGACGAGGAACACCACGACGCTCGCCAGAAGCAAACGCAGGGGGCGGGTGTGCTGAGGTTGCCGGGGCAAGCCGAGCAGTGCACCGATGAAGGCAGGCAGCACGAAGCCGAAGGAACCCACGCAGGCAATCAGAGGTGCCGAGTCGAAGTTGTAGCCGTAGTACGGAGCCATGGCCATGGCGGCGGGAACGGCGAACTGAGCCACCGAAAGCACCCACGCCCATACCAGCAACGTAAAAATCAGCAGCGCGCGCAGGCGCATGGAGTACGGCGGTTGCGTCGGCCGCTCGTGCTTGCGCAGCAGATGGAAGACCAGCCACACGGGGAGAATGACGCCAATGGCCTTGAGAGCCAGGCCCACCACGAAATTGACGGTTACCAGAAGGCTTATCGAGCTGCTGGCCATCTGTTGTACGAAGCTGTGGGAAGCCGCCCACCACGCCAGCGGCAGTACCGCGCCCAGGATGGCGTAGCCCAGGCCGATCAGTGCCGCCGCATATCCGGGCGGACTCATCATGCCCCGACGCTCCACAAACCATTGCGTGGTGCCGATGGCGAGCGCCACGGAAAGCACCATGGAAACCACTTCGCTCCCGGCAAGCGTGACCAGCACGTGATATCGCCCCTCGTCGTCCAGCGACGGGCTCTGCATGTGCAAGATGCGGTACACGGCAAGACAGGTGAAAATCAGGTTCACCACGATGATGGCCAGCGCGGCGGTATACGGAAGCGTCGCCGCTCTGGTTTCGGAATTTTGCACTACCCCACTCCTCTATCAATCTGTGCCTGGGACAGTCGTATCCTGCCCACTGCAAATAACGCCACGCCCCAAGCGATCGAAGATGGTCACTCGGCGCCCCCCCTCACGCGCATCGGCGGGAAAGGTACCGCGCCGGCGCAGCCGAGCATAAGCCCTCGCGGCGCAGCCCGCTAATGCCTGCCCTCTTTACAGCGCCTTGATGCCATGCGTGCAAACTCAGCACCGCCTTGAGACAGCCGTTTCTAACATCCGCCGCAGTGATTCCCGAACATGCGGACGAGACGATGAAGAACGTTGCATTACTGGCGCTGGGCCTCCTTCCCTGTGCCGCGATTCCCTGTGCCATGGCTACCGACGCGCAGCCCGACTGGCAGGTCACATTCAACGCGGGTGCGCAAACCGATTACGTCTTTCGCGGCATCAGCCAGACCGACGGCCACCCTGCCGGCTTCGCGGGGGCCGACGTCACCTACCTCAACCAGTGGTACGTGGGTGCGTGGACATCCAACGTGGATTTCAGCCCCTCGGGTGATACGCGAACCAGCCAGGAGGTGGACCTGTATGGTGGATGGCGTCCTGTCATCGGCGGTATCGCTTTGGACCTGGGCTACATTTACTACGGCTACAGGAACCAGCCGGAGGGGTTGCGTGAATCCTATGCCGAGACGTATTTGCGCGGCGCGCATGCCTTCGGTGCGCTGACCGTCGGTGCGGGCGTGGTGTATTCGCCCAACTTTCCCGGCGTGGCCAGGCATGCGCTTTACACCGAAGTCAATGCTGCCTACGTCGTCAACACCGCGTGGTCGCTGTCTGCGGTGGCCGGCCACCAGACCTCGGCCAACGCGTCCCAATGGCCCGACGGCAGCCCGCGCGATTTCAACTACACCACGTGGAATGTCGGCGCGACCTACGCCATCAACGATCACACGTCGCTGGACCTTCGCTACTGGGACACCGATCAACACGACGCTGGCCGCATCTACCGCGCCCGGGTGGTGGCGGGCATCAAGGCGACGTTCTGAATACGGCGCACGGCGGGTGTGCTGTATCCGGAGGGGGCTGGGAATGACTCAGCCTCCCCGGTTCAGACCGGCAAGCCGGTAGCCCACTTGCAATTCGGTGATGAGGTGGCGCGGACGCGCCGGCTCGTCCTCCAGTTTCTGGCGCAGATTGGTCATGTACACGCGCACGTAGTGCGGACGCTCTGCATGCCCCGGCCCCCACACGTCCAGCAATAGCTGCCGATACGTCAGCACCTTGCCGTGGCCGCGCATCAGGGCTGCCAGAAGACGGAACTCGATCGGCGTCAGATGCACGGGCTGCCCGGCGCGGGTCACTTCGTAGGTGGCCAGGTCCACGCGCACATCGCCAAAGGCCATGGCCGAAGCGCCTGTTCCGTCCACTGCCACGATGCTCGCACGCCGCAGTTGGGCACGCACACGCGCGATCAGCTCGGGTACGCCGAACGGCTTCACCAGGTAGTCATCCGCACCCGCTTCCAGCGCCTCGACCTTCTCCTGCTCGTGATCGCGTGCAGACAACACCAGTACGGGCGCGTTCGACCATCCGCGAAGTTCGCGGATGAATGTCTTGCCGTCGCCATCGGGCAACCCCAGGTCTACGATGACCAGTTGCGGCTGGCGGCTGGCCGCGTCGATGCGTGCGCGCATCGCACTGTCCGCCTCGTGCACGGTCATGCCTTCGCGTTCCAGCGACAGGCGAATGAAGTGACGGATGTCCGCCTCGTCTTCCACGATAAGAATGCGTGGCTTGCTCATCAGGATGTCTCGCTTTCAGGTGATTCGGCATCGATGGACGGCGGGGTGCCGAGTGGTAGCCGGATCTCGAAGTGCGCGCCTCCAAGAGGCCCGGAGCCCGCGCGGATGATGCCCCCGTGCGCGGCCAGGATCGTGCGGCACAACGCCAATCCCAGCCCCACTCCGGTGATGGTGGATTCCTTCACGCCGCGTGCAAACGGTTCAAACAACGAGTCTGCATCCATATTCGCAGGCAGGCCGGGGCCGTCGTCGTCCACACTCACGCGCAAGGTGTCGCCGATGGTCTCCGCATGAATCCAGACAGTCGCGGTATCGGGCGTGTATTTCGCGGCGTTGTCCAGCAGGTTCACCAGCACGCGCTCCAGGAGCGTGGCATCCACCTCCACCAGCGGCAGATCAGATGGAAGGCCGATCCGCACGGTGCGCGTGCCAAGCACCACTCCCACACTGGTCAGCGCGGCGCCGACGATCTCGTCCATCGCATGCCACTGGCGGTCCAGGCGCACGCCATCGCCCTGCATGCGTGCAAGATCCAGAAGATTGATGACCAGCCGGTGCAGCGCGTCCGCCTGGTGGTGAATGGCGCGGGCCAGCAGGTCGCGTTCGCTGGCCGGCAGTCCCTGCGTGCTTTCCAACGTTTCGGCCATGCCGCGAATGGCGGTGAGCGGCGTCTTGAGGTCATGGGATACCGCCGCCAGCAGCGCATGACGCAGACGTTCGCCCTGCATGCGTACCAGCGTGTCGCGAGCCACATCCACGAAGTGAATGCGTTCGAGGGCCAGCGCCACCAGTGCGCAACAGGCATCCAGCAGACGCTGGTCATCGGGCTCGGTGGCCAGCACCAGGGATTCGGGACGCAAGGCCAGCACACCTCGTGTGCGCAGCGGCGCTTTCAGCGGAAGATATTGCGCGTCGGCATGCGCCAGCGTCGACGTACCCCGTCCGGCAGGCAGCGCGCTTTCGTGGACCCATTGCGCGATGCCGCCGTCAAAGCCGCTTTCGCTGGCAACATGCCCTGAGTCGTCGGGCAACAGCAACGCGCCGCGCGATGAAAACATCGGCGCAATCATGCCCGCGCATACATGCGTGATCTGATCGGTGGTGACGGCGGCTGAGAGATCGCGGGCCACACGCGCCAGCGCCGTGGCCCGGCGCTCTCCCGCAATGGCCGACGTGGCCTGGGCGCGCAGACGCGCGGCCAGCTGGCCGGTCACCAGCGCCACCACAAGCATCAGCGCGAAGGTGAAAAGGTACTGCGTGTCCGACACATGAAACGACCATATCGGCGGCACGAAGAAGAAATCGAAACTGCCCACGCTGACCAGCGCCGCCAGCGCACCAGCCGCCCTGCCCCAGCGCATCGACACCAGCACGACCGTCAGCAGGAACAGCATCACCACATTGGACAGGTCAAACACGCGAAGCAGCAGGGATGCCGCCAGTGTTGCCAGCCCGCAGGCCAGAAGGGACAGTGCGAACGCCTGGAAGCGCATGGGTGACCGGAGTCGCCGCCAGCGCGGGATGCCAGGAGCTGGCGTGGCAGGAAGCAACATCACGCCCAGCGAGGGGCTGCCTGCCATCAGCGTCCGTGCCAGCGACGGGCGCCACGGCAGCCGCAGGCGCCCGGGACGGCATCCCAGTACAACACGCGTTGACTGGTGAACCCGTGCGCACTCCAGGATGGCCTCTGCCACGCACTCTGCCGCGATGCTTTCAAAACTGGCTCCCAGCCGCTGCGCCAGCGCGGCGAGGCGACGCAGGGCTTCGCGATCCGCCACATGGCGGCCGTGACCAGGTTCGTCCACGTGCACCACCACCCAGTCCGCGCGCCATTGCTGTGCCAGACGCGCAGCGTCGTGAATCAAACGCTCGTGCGCACCGTCGGCACGCACGCAGACGAGCAGTCGTTCCACGTCCGTCCGCTTGCCGCTATGCATGATGTGTCACGCCCTGCCACACGGGCAGGGCGTGATATCGGGGCGCTATCGATGGATGCACGCGTGTCTTCACATGAAGGGCGCGAGCACAAGGTCGATCAGCTTGATGCCAATGAAGGGCGCGATGAGTCCGCCCACGCCGTAGATCAGCAGATTGCGAGACAGAAGCTGCTGCGCCGATGCCGGACGATAACGCACGCCGCGCAGAGCCAGCGGCACCAGGACGATGATGATCAGGGCGTTGAAAATCACCGCCGAAAGAATCGCTGACGTCGGGCTGTGCAGGCCCATCACGTTCAGTCGCGCCAGTGACGGATACGTGGCCACAAAGGCGGCCGGGATGATGGCGAAGTATTTGGCCAGGTCGTTGGCCACGCTGAACGTCGTCAGCGCGCCACGGGTCATGATCATCTGCTTGCCCACCTCCACCACCTGCAACAGCTTGGTGGGATTGCTGTCCAGATCAACCATGTTGCCGGCTTCCTTGGCCGCCTGCGTGCCGCTGTTCATCGCCACCGCCACGTCGGCCTGGGCCAGCGCGGGGGCATCGTTGGTGCCGTCGCCCGTCATGGCCACCAGGCGGCCTTCTGCCTGGTACTGGCGAATCAGCTTCAGTTTGTCCTCGGGAGTGGCCTCGGCCAGGAAATCATTGACGCCGGCTTCCGCCGCAATGGCCGCCGCGGTCAGGCGGTTGTCGCCCGTAATCATCACCGTCTTGATGCCCATCCGGTGCAGTTGGGCGAACTGCTCGCGGATGCCGCTCTTGATGATGTCCTTCAGTTCCACCACGCCGAGGATGCGCGCGCCATCGGATACCACCAGCGGCGTGCTCCCCCGTCGGGCCACTTCGTCCACAACGCGATCCACATCGGGCGGGCATGTGCCGCCAAGGGACTGCACATGCGCACGCACGGCCGACGCCGCACCCTTGCGGATCAGGCGGTCATCGAAGTCCACGCCGCTCATGCGGGTGCGTGCGCTGAAGGGCACGGGTACGCCGCCTTCAAGCGGGCGCAGCGATGCGAAACGCTGCTGGGCCAGCACAAGGATGGAGCGGCCTTCGGGCGTTTCGTCGGCCATGGAAGCCAACTGCGCCGCTTCGGCCAGCGTGACTTCGTCCACGCCCGGTGCGGGCAGGAAGGCGGATGCTTCGCGATTGCCCAGGGTGATCGTGCCCGTCTTGTCCAGCAACAGCACATCGACGTCGCCTGCCGCTTCAATCGCGCGGCCGGAAATTGCAACGACATTGGCCTTCAGCATGCGGCTCATGCCCGCGATGCCAATCGCCGAAAGCAGTGCGCCGATGGTGGTCGGAATCAGGCACACCAGCAGCGCGATCAGCACCGTGATGCTCACAAGCTGCCCGGAGCCGTTAAGCGCCACGCTGAGGCTGGAAAACGGCAGCAGCGTGACGCAGACCAGCAGGAAAATCAGCGTCAGCGCCACCAGCAGGATGTTGAGCGCGATCTCGTTGGGCGTCTTGCTGCGACGTGCGCCTTCCACCATCGCGATCATGCGATCCAGAAAGGTTTCACCCGGATTGGCGGTCACCCGCACGATGATCCAGTCGGACAGCACATGAGTGCCGCCAGTGACTGAGCAGAAGTCACCGCCGGATTCGCGCACCACCGGTGCCGACTCGCCGGTGATGGCCGACTCGTCCACGGAAGCTACGCCCAGCACCACCTCGCCGTCGGCGGGAATGGTGTTGCCCGCCTCCACCAGCACCAGCATGCCGGTGGTGATCTCGTCACTGGTCGCCATGTACCAGGTAGCGTCATAACGCGCTTCGCGCAGCACCTTCGCATGCACCCGCTTGCGCGAGGCGCGCAACGCCTCGGCCTGCGCCTTGCCGCGACCTTCGGCCAGCGCTTCGGCGGCATTGGCGAAAAGTACGGTGAACCAAAGCCACACGGCGATGGCAAAGATAAAGCCGGCGGACGCATCCGCGTGTCCCATCAGTGCACCGATCCACAGCAGCGTGGTAACCACGCTGCCCAGGTACACCACGAACATCACCGGGTTTTTCCACTGCGCCTGAGGTGACAGTTTGCGAAAGGCTTCGCCAAGAATGGCAAGCCAGCCCGGCGACGCGCCGACCATGGGCGTTGTGGGTTGTGCAGCCAACAGGGTTTCGTTCTGCGACATGGAATCAGACCTCATCAATTACTTCGACGCGGCGGGTTGCGCCGCGAGGGCGTCCAGCGCCAGGTTGAGCTTGAGTACGTTCACGCGCGGCTCGCCAAGCAAGCCGAACTGACGCGCCGTCATGTGCTGATCCACCAGGGCCTGCACGCGAGGAATGGGCAAACCCCGCGCGTGGGCCACGCGCGGAGCCTGCAAGCGCGCATTGGCCAGCGAGATGTCCGGATCCAGTCCCGATGCGGAGGCCGTGACGGCATCCACGGGAACGGCGGCATCGCCGGGCAGATCATTGGTCGCGCGATAGGCCGTAACGCGCGCACTCACCTGATCGAACAGCTTGCGGTTGGTGGGCCCGAGATTGCTCGCGCCGCTAAGCGCCGCGTTGTACGGGTGATCCACCGTCCTGGATGCATCGGCCGGATCGGCAGCGCTGGTGGCACTCGGTCGGGGATGGAAGTAACCAGGCTGGCTGAAGTCCTGGCCAATCACGGCCGAACCCTGCCAGGCACCGGCCTGCCCCACCAGGCTGCCCGCCGCCTGTGCGGGAAACAGCACGTGCGCAAGTCCCGTGGTCAGCAACGGATACGCCAGTCCGGTCACCAGCATGAAAACAACCGCCGAAACGAGTGCGGGCCGGATCAGGTGCCGCGAAGTATGTGTATGGATCATGGCGATGTCCTCAGAACCATTGTCCGGCCGACATCAGCAGGTGCTCGACAATCGGCCCAAGTGCAAGAGCTGGCAGGAAGGTGAGGCCACCCACGACCAGGATGACGAAGATCAGCAGGCCGGTGAACAGCGGCGTGGCGGTGGGCAGCGTGCCGGGACCGTCGGGCACCGATTTCTTGGCGGCGAGCGAACCGGCCACGGCAAGCATGGGAAGCAGCGTGAAGTAGCGCCCGAACAACATCGCCAGACCAATCGTGGTGTTGAAGAACGGCGTGTTGCTGTTGAAGCCGGCGAAGGCTGATCCGTTGTTGGCGGTGCCGGATGTATAGGCGTACAGCAACTCGCTGAAGCCATGCGGGCCGCCGTTGTTCATGCTGGCGATAGTGGCGGGCCACACTGCAGCCAGTGCGGTGAAGCCCAGGATGCAGAAGGGATGGGCCAGCACGGCAAGCATCACCAGCTTGATTTCGCGCGCCTCGATTTTCTTGCCCAGAAATTCCGGCGTGCGGCCGATCATCATGCCCACCAGAAACACGGTGAGAATTGCGAACGACACCAGGTTGATGAAACCGACACCTACGCCACCGAACACATCGTTCATCATCATCAGCGCGAGCGGCACCAGTCCGCCCAGCGGCGTCAGCGAGTCGTGCATCGCGTCCACCGAGCCGGTAGTCGCTGCCGTGGTCACGGCTACAAACAGGCTGGTCTGCGCAATGCCGAAGCGCATCTCCTTGCCTTCCAGATTGCCGCCAGGCTGTAGCGCGCTCCACTGCTGATCGGCGCCTGCCTGGGTCAGCATCGGGTTGCCCTGCTGTTCCGCGTGGTACACCACGCAAAGGAAGCCGACGAACATCACCAGGAACGCGGCAAGAAACGCCCAGCCCTGACGCCGGCGCATCAACATGCTTCCGAACGCGTAGGTCAGCGCGGAAGGGATGAGGAACATCGCCAGCATGTGCAGCGTGTTGGTCAGGGGCGTGGGATTCTCGAACGGATGCGCCGCATTCATGCCGAAGAACCCGCCACCGTTGGTACCGATGTGCTTGATGGCCTCAAGGCTCGCCACCGGTCCCATCACGATCTGCTGCTTCAGGCCCTCCAGCGTGGTGGCATCAACAGCGCTGGCCAGCGTCTGTGGCATGCCCTGCCATACGTAGATCAGTGCCAGCACCACACACGCGGGCAGCAGCACGCGGTACGTGGCGCGGGTCACGTCCACCCAGTAATTGCCAAGATCATGGCTGGATTTGCGGCTGAGCCCACGGATGAAAGCCGCGCAGCCTGCGATACCCGCGGCCGCACTCACCGTCATCAGGAACGTGATGACGGCCATCTGCGAGAAGTTGGAGAGACTCGCTTCGCCCGAATAGGATTGCCAGTTGGTATTGGTAATGAAGGAAGCGGCGGTGTTGAATGCCAGGTCGGCGCTTTGCGCGGGACGCTCAAGCGAATCGAAAGGCAGCCAGCCCTGGATACGCAGCAGCACGTACCCCAGCAGCATCATGGCCGCGTTGCTCATCACCAGCGCCAGGCCGTAATCCTTCCACGACATGGCCTGTGCCGGATTGATACCGAAAAGACGATACGTCAGCCGCTCGGCAAGGCCGTGGGTGGGACTGGTCAGCACGCGGTTCAGCCACGCGCCGCCTGCGGCAACCAGAAGCAACATTCCCGCAAGGACCAGTGCAAATTGTGCGTAATCAAGTGACATGCTCTGGCGTCCTCAAACCCTGTCCATCGCAACGATGAACGCAAGCGTGGCGGCGAAGAACGCAAGCGCCACCGCGACAAATACGAAGTCGGTCATAAAGTTCCCCTGTGGTCCGGTTGCGAACTAGAAGTGTTCGGGCTTGATCAGCGCGTAGAGCAGGTAGCCGAACAACGCGGCCACGCAGGCGCTTCCCACCCAGATCACGGCGTGCACCGCGTGTGGATGGATGGGAAAGCGGCAGACGCCGGAAACGGGGGAGTAAAGAGGGTTCGCATGGAAAGGTCCGCTTATGGGAGACCTGACATGCTAGGTACGCGCCTCTAAAGATGGCGCTGAAAAAACGACGGGGCGTATCAAGATCGCGTAAAGAAATGCCTGGGCGCTGCACGGCAGGTGTCTTCGCAGGCACGCTGCCGCGCAGCCGGGTTATGGATTCAGCCGGATGGCCCGGCCCTCAACATCGCCAGCGCCTCTTCCGGAATGGAAGGCATGCGGCTGCGCCAGATGGCCGTCACCAGTGGAATGGCTTCTTCCGCCAGCCGCTTTCCGAGCTGCGAAATACGCTTCGTGGTGTCGGGGTCAATGTCCAGCTCCGTCGTCGACGCCATCAGGTCGAAAAGGGCTTGCGCATCGCCAAGCCGCAGGAACAGGGCTTCGTGCAACTGGTCGCTGTTGAGATCAACGTTGTGCCTGCACAACGGGCACGCTACGGATGGGTCGGACGAATGCATGGCGGCTCCTTCACCTCGAAAGGTCCGCCCCCTGCGCAGGCAGGGTGGCGGACGTGTCGGGGTCGAAAACCGGTCGTACAACCAAACCCGGCCAGGCACGAGGCCTGCCCGACACGCCCGCCATAAAGGCGTTCGCATGCACGCAGGCGGCGAACCGCCTGCGTGGTTGTACGAATCGGGTTTCGACACCCGGCCGCCGGAGATTCGGCGACCGGGAAAGCATCCCGGTTCACCCAAGGCAGAACTATCCGATTATTCCGAAAAAGAGGCCGGAATTATTTGAGAGGTTGCTGGTGACTTCCAGGCAAGACGCACGCTATGAACTTTATCCGCGCTCAACTGCCCAAGCCTGAGTCGGACGCATGGGGATGCGTCCAGGGGTGGGAAACACGACATGGAAATCCGCAGCAACCTGCAACCTGCGAAGGTCTTGAGGAATGGCGCCATTCTCGGCGTGGTTCTGTCACTGCATCTGGCACTGCTGATCGGGCTGATAACCGGACAGGCTCAGCCTTACGTCTGGGTGCCACCTGACGCCAATCCATCAGAGCACGTGCTTGAAGTGCGGCTCGACCTAACGCCCCCCAAACCGGCGCAGCGCCAGGTCACGCCACCCATACACTCCGCGCCCGCGAAACATATCAACATCGCGAAAGCCTCACCCCCGTCACCCGCACCCGCTCAGGCAACCGCCCCGGAAGCGCCCGCCCAGATCACACCTGATCCACCATCCGCCATGGCAACGCCCTACGGCAACCCCGCCCTTGAAGGGACATCGGACAACTACAGCGGCAACGCCACACCGCGACTGCCCGGCTACGACGCCGGCTCGCTCGTCAAAAGCGTGACACTGCAACCGCCATCCAGCCCGCGCGACACGATCCGCGCCATCGTCAACTACACCAATTGCAGCAAGATCGAAATGCTCCGCAACCTCCCGGGCAACGAACGCAACGCCAGAATTCTCGCAGCTTACGCAGAAAACGGCTGCAAGAAGTGACCCGGCAACAGGGCCCATGCGTGGAACATGAGCGCGGTGGGGCACCGGGTGTACGCATCTTTGCCGACCGGCCTGCCAGAATCGCGTACGTGCAAGCACGCGACAGCGCTACCGTAGTTTTTCGGTGGCGGTCTGCTGGCAGTCTGCCACCATCTGTACAGCTGCCCGGGCTGAGGACCGGCAATCATCCGCCAGAAGGGGCAACGACCATGACAGACGGGGACATGCAGCCTTCGGGCTACATCATTCATGCCGCTGTAAACATGGTCAGGGCGATCCTCGACGATGAGCCCGACGTGGCCACCCTGCACGCGCACATCATTTCCGGCTGGGCGGTGAGCCTGCGGCTTGAGAGGCTTCAGGCGAGCATCACGGCCGTGAAGATCTATCTGGGCCCGGACGCCCGGGTGCGGATGGCCGACTTCGAGCGCACCGTCAACATCCTGTTTCGAGAAATCGACCGGCTGGACCGCGTTGCCGCCCGGCCCCGCTCCCTCCCGCCAGAGCCCGGCTCCTGGCACTGCTGACCAACCGTTCGGTCACCCGAATGCACGTGACGTCCTGCCGGTCAGGACGGGCCCGCTATACTTGCTGCCTGTATCCAGCCGGCCCGGCCCATGAACTATCGTCACGCCTATCACGCCGGCAATTTCGCCGATGTATTGAAACACATGGTGCTCATCGCGCTTCTTGACGCGATGAAGAGCAAACCTACCCCTTTCTGCTTTATCGACACCCACGCCGGTCGCGGTCTTTACGACCTGCGCGGCGCCGAAGCCCGCAAGACCGGCGAAGCCGACGACGGCATCGGCCAGTTGCGCAGCGCCACCGGCCTGCCCCCGCTTTTGTGGAAGTTGCTGGAAACGGTGAAGGCGGCGGGCGACGGCGACGATTCGCTGCGCTTCTACCCCGGCTCCCCCTGGATCGCGGGGCACATGATGCGTCCGACCGATGGCGCCCAGCTTTGCGAGTTGCGCCTGGACGAGGCCGATGCGCTGCGCCACCTGTTCCGCAACGACAGCCGCGTGCACGTGCATCAGCGCGACGGCTACGAAGCGCTGAAGGCGCTCACCCCGCCGAAGGAAAAGCGCGGCCTGGTACTGATCGATCCGCCCTTTGAAGCGCAGGAGGCCGAGTTCCGCCTCATCGAGAAGAGCCTGAAGAGCGCTCTGGAGCGCTGGCCCACGGGCGTCTATGCCGTGTGGTATCCGATCAAGGTGCGCAGCCATGTGCAGCCGTTCCATCGCTGGCTGACCAAGTGCGGCGCCCGTCGCGTGCTGATGACCGAAATCCTGCTCAACCCGGAAAACACCCCGCTTCGGCTTCAGGGCACCGGCGTTGCCATAGTGAATGCCCCCTGGAAGCTGGACGACACCCTGCGCGACAGCCTGCGTTACCTGGCCAAAGTGCTTGGCAAAGAGAGGCAGGCCGAATACAAACTATCCTGGCTGGTCGAGGAAGGTCAGGATGAACAGCCGCCTCACCCCGCCTACCCGCCCCATTCAGTCCGGCGCCGGTAAGTTATCCACGATCGTACAGAGGAGCTGCGCCATGGGTCATCGTCTTGTTCGTCCCCTGATCTGCACCGCCGTTTCTGCCGTCACGCTGGCCCTGGCCGCCTGCGCACCCGCGCCGATCTACAAGCCGGGTGCCAACAACGTGGCCGTGCCGCCGCAACAGGTCGCCATCTCGCCTGAGCGATATGGCACGTCCGACGTCATCTGGGGCGGGCGGATCGTCCAGGTGCGCAACTATGCCGACCACAGCGAGATCGAAATCCTCGCCTATCCGCTGGATGGCTCGCAGCGGCCCAAGGCCAACGATGCCGGCAACGGGCGCTTCATTGCGGTGATGCCCGGCTACGTGGAGAGCTTCGATTATCCGGCCGGCGCGCTGGTCACGCTGTCGGGCCGGTTGAACGGCACGCGCTCGGCCAGTGTGGGCGATGCGCCGTATGTGTTTCCGCTGGTAAGCGTCAACCAGTCGCACGTGTGGACGGCTGATGAGCTGTCCAGCGGCCGCTCCAACGTCAGTTTTGGCGTGGGCGTGGGCGGCGTCATTCGATAAACGTGGTTCCTGGCGCCCCGGTGAGGGGCGCCAGTATTTTCAGGGGAAGGAAAGATTCATGTCAGGACACGCGGATTCCAAACGCGCCATTTTTCTTGCGCTGGGCGCCAACTTTGCGATTTTTGTAGCCAAGCTGGTCGCTGCCCTGTTCACAGGCTCCGGCGCGATGCTGGCCGAAGCGGTGCATTCGCTGGCCGACTGCGGCAATCAGGGGTTGTTGCTGCTGGGCATGCGTCAGGCGAAGCGTCCGCCGTCGCATGAATATCCGCTGGGCTGGGGCCGCGCCCTGTATTTCTGGTCGTTTCTTGTCGCGCTGATGCTCTTCAGCGTGGGCGGCATGTTTTCGATCTACGAGGGCGTGCACAAGATCACCCACGCCGAGCCGCTGAAGTGGCCGTGGCTTGCCGTGGGCGTGCTGGCTTTCAGCATCGTGGCCGAGGGCTTCTCGATGCATGGCTGCATGCAGGAAGTGAACAAGGCCCGCGGTGATCGCGGCCTGTGGACGTGGTTCCGTGAAACGCGTGCCAGCGAACTGCTGGTGATCTTCGGCGAAGACCTCGCCGCGCTGATCGGCCTGTGCCTCGCGCTGCTGGCCATCCTCGCCACGATGGTGACCGGCAACCTGCTCTACGATGCGCTGGGCACCATTGCCATCGGCGTGCTGTTGATCGTGGTGGCCGTTGCCATCGCCCGCGAGGTCAAGGCGCTGCTTATCGGCCAGGGCGTGGAAGCACCGCGACGCGCGCAGATGATGGCGTTTCTCCAGGCGCGCCCGGAGATCGACCTGGTCTACAACCTGCTGACCCTGCAAATGGGCCAGGACGTGATGGTGGCCATCAAGGCGAAGATGGCCGCGACGCCCACCGCGCGCGCCATGATCGAGGCCATCAATATCGTGGAAGCCGACTTCAAGGCCGAGTTCCCCGATGTGCGCTGGAGCTTCTTCGAGCCCGATTACACCGATTGACAGCAGTGTTGTCCGGCACGGCGACATCCCGCACGGTCTTCACGACCGGGCGGGGTAGAATCGACGGATTGTCCCGCCGCCGTTGCCTCTTGCCATGCCCGTAAAGCTCCCCCGTCCGCCGCTTCCGGTTAATGCACGCACCCGCCGCTACTGGGCGGTGCCTCACGGCTCGGCCTGGGCGCTTCAGGTCGCCGAAGCGGCGCGGGACATCGACACGCTGCTGGTTGTGGTCACCCGCGACACCAAAAGCGCCGACAATCTCGAATCGGAGCTGGGCGTCTTTGCCGGCGAGCTTCCCGTGCTGCATTTCCCGGACTGGGAAACGCTGCCCTACGACGTGTTCAGCCCGCATCCGGAAGTGGTGTCGCAGCGCATCGCCACGCTGTACCGGCTGCCCACCACGAAGCGCGGCGTGCTGGTGGTGCCGGTGGCCACGCTCATGCAACGCATCGCACCGCGCAAGCACATCAGTGGCTCGGGCCTGGTGCTGAACAAGGGGCAGAAGCTCGATATCGCAGCCGAGCAGCGCCGGCTGGAATCGGCCGGCTATCGCAACGTGCCTCAGGTGACCGAACCGGGCGACTTCGCGGTGCGCGGTGCGCTGATCGACATCTATGCCATGGGTGCCAGCGAGCCGTACCGCATTGAACTGTTCGACGATGAAGTGGAATCCATCCGCACGTTCGATACGGAAACCCAGCGCTCGCAGCACCAGGTGGACAGCGTGGATCTGCTGCCCGCCCGCGAGTTCCCGGTCACGGACGAAGCGGCCAAGGGTTTCCGTGCGGCATTGCGCGATCGCTTCCCCATCGACATTCGTCGCTGCCCGCTCTATCAGGACATGAAAGAAGGTGTGACGCCGGGCGGCATTGAGTATTACCTGCCCCTGTTTTTCGCGCAGACCGAAACGCTGTTCGACTATATCGCCAGCGACGCGCTTTTCATTCTGGGCGACGGCGCACTGGAAGCGGCCGAGCAGTTCTGGACGCAGACCGGCGAGCGCTACGACCAGCGTGCGCACGATATCGAGCGCCCCGTTCTTCCGCCTGCCGAAATCTATCTGCCACCGGAACACTTGCGCGAGCAGTTGAACAAGCAGGTGCGCATCGACGTGGTGCCCGCGGGTCGCGAGCATGCCGTGGATCTGGGCACGCAACCCGCACCGGACGTCACGCTGAATCGCAAGGGCGAGGAACCGGGCACCGCACTGCGCCGCTTCGTCAACGCGTACAGCGGTCGGATTCTCGTGGCCGCCGATTCGGCCGGCCGCCGTGAGGCGCTGATTGAACAGCTGGCCGCTGCCGGCATGAAGCCCGCGCTGGTCGATGGCTGGCGCGACTTCCTCGGCAAGGACGAACATCTCGCCATCACCGTGGCGTCGCTGGAAGAAGGCTTCGCACTGACCGACCCTGCGCTCACGGTGCTGACCGAGCGCGAGCTTTTCGGCCAGCGCGTGCGCACCGATCGCAAGAAGCGCAGCGGCGCGGCGCGCGATCCGGAAAGCATCATCCGCGACCTCACCGAGCTGTCGGTGGGCTCGCCCATCGTGCACATTGATCACGGCGTCGGCCGTTATCAGGGCCTGGTATCGCTGGACGTTGGCGACATGCCGGGCGAATTCCTGACCATCGAATATGCGAAGGGCGACAAGCTCTACGTGCCGGTGGCCCAGCTCGGTCTGGTCAGCCGTTACACGGGCACGGCGCCCGAACTGGCGCCGCTGCATTCGCTGGGCGGCGACGCCTGGGAGCGCGCGCGCAAGAAGGCGGCGGAGAAGGTCCGCGACGTGGCCGCCGAACTGCTGGGCATCTACGCGCAGCGCGAAGCCCGTCAGGGCGAAGCGCTGCCTGTCGACCGCCAGATGATCGAAGAATTCGCCAGCACGTTCCCGTTCGAGGAAACGGCCGACCAGCAGAACGCCATCGACGCCGTGATCGTGGACCTGGCCGCTCCGCGTGCCATGGATCGCGTGGTGTGCGGCGACGTAGGCTTCGGCAAGACGGAAGTGGCGCTGCGCGCGGCGTTCGCGGCGGCCACGGCCGGCAAACAGGTGGCGGTGCTGGTGCCCACGACCCTGCTTGCCCAGCAGCACTACCGGAACTTCGCTGACCGCTTCGCCGACTGGCCGGTGCGCGTGGATGTGCTTTCGCGCTTCAAGTCGAAGAAAGACGTGGATGCCGCGCTGGTGAAGCTGGCCGACGGACAGATCGACGTGATTGTCGGTACGCACAAGCTCTTGCAGCCGGACGTCAAGTTCAAGAACCTCGGCCTGGTCATCGTCGACGAAGAACAGCGCTTCGGTGTACGCCAGAAAGAAATGCTGAAGAAACTGCGCGCGGAGGTCGACCTTCTGACCCTCACGGCCACACCCATTCCGCGCACGCTGAACATGGCCATGAACGGTCTGCGCGACCTGTCGATCATCGCCACCCCGCCCGCCCATCGCACGGCGGTGCGCACGCTGATTTCCACGT
Organism: Luteibacter sp. Sphag1AF; assembly: GCF_014192715.1. Taxonomy (GTDB): domain Bacteria; phylum Pseudomonadota; class Gammaproteobacteria; order Xanthomonadales; family Rhodanobacteraceae; genus Luteibacter. Next base: position 10,052 of record NZ_JACHYH010000008.1, on the reverse strand, counting down.
ATCAGCCCGCACTCATCCGCGAAGCCATCCAGCGCGAACTGGCGCGTGGTGGCCAGGTGTACTTCCTGCACAACGAAGTGGACACCATCGAACGCATTTCGCGTGAGCTGGAAGAACTGATCCCCGAGGCGCGTGTGCGTATCGCACACGGCCAGATGCCCGAGCGTGAACTCGAACAGGTGATGGCCGACTTCCACCGCCAGCGCTTCAACGTGCTGGTCTGCACCACCATCATCGAATCGGGCATCGACATTCCCACGGCCAACACCATCGTGGTGAACCGCGCTGACCGCTTTGGCCTCGCGCAGCTGCATCAGTTGCGTGGCCGCGTGGGCCGTTCGCATCACCGCGCGTATGCGTACCTGATCGTACCCGACCGCAAGGCGATGACGGCCGATGCCGAGAAGCGCCTGGAAGCGCTGGCATCGCTGGAAGAACTGGGCGCGGGCTTCACCCTGGCCACGCACGATCTGGAAATCCGTGGCGCGGGCGAGATGCTGGGCGAAGAGCAATCCGGCCAGATTCAGGAAGTGGGCTTCGGGCTTTACACCGAGTTGCTGGAGCGCGCCGTGCGCGCATTGAAGTCAGGCAAGGTGCCTGATTTCGACCTGACGTCCGAGCACGAAACCGAAGTGGAACTGCACGTCCCTGCACTTATCCCGGACGACTACCTGCCCGACGTGCACACGCGCCTCACGCTGTACAAGCGCATTGCCAGCGCGCGCGACGAAGACGGGTTGCGCGAGTTGCAGGTGGAAATGATCGACCGCTTTGGCCTGCTGCCCGATGCCACCAGGCATCTGTTCGCCGTGGCTGCGCTGAAGCTGATGGCCACGCCGCTGGGCATCCGCAAGGTCGACTTCGGCGCGAACGGTGGACGCCTCACCTTCCGCGAGAAGCCGGACATCGACCCGAGCGCCCTCATCCGCCTGCTGCAAACCCAGCCGCGCATCTTCAAGATGGACGGCCAGGACAAACTGCGCGTGCTGATGGAATTGCCCGGTGCGGCGGAACGCATCCGCACCGCGCAGGATCTTCTGGTGTCGCTGGGAGCACGTCGCCCCTCCTGATACACAGGGGCGCGTGGGTTCGATCAGGCCGCCATGGGGGCGCGAACAAGGTACTGCACGCTGAAACGTTCTTCAGCGTCCAGCCACACGTGCTCCACCGCGAGGCCCGCTTTGGCGGCAAGCTGGGCGAAGTCTTCCAGCGAATACTTGCAGCTGTATTCCACCTGCATGGCTTCGTCTTCGCGGAACGTGTAAATCTCGTTGCCCACGTGTACGTCCTGACGCGCGGTGCTGACCAGAGTGGTTTCGATGCGACCGACCATCGGGTTGTAGTGCGCGCGATGGCGGAAGGCGCCCAGATTGAAATCCGCACCCACCTCGCGATTCAGGCGCACCAGCATGTTGAGCGTAAATTCGGCTGTGACACCGGCTGCATCGTTATAAGCGGCCTCGATGATGGCAGGGTCTTTCTTCAGATCCACACCAATGACGATGCCGCCACCGTCGCTCATTTCCGCACGCATCTGGCGCAGGATTTTCACGGCGTCTTTCGCTTCAAAATTGCCGATGGTGGAACCCGGGAAGTAAATCACCGTACGACGCGGCGGACGTGCCGCCACCGGCAAACGGAGCGGCTGGGTAAAATCGGCGCAGACCGGCTGCATCGGAATATCGGGGAACTGGGTAGCCAGACCGGCCACGCTGTCGAGCAAGGCACTGCGTGAGATTTCCACCGGCACATACGCCACAGGCGCTTCCAGATGTTCCAGCAGCATGCGCGTCTTGATGCCGCTGCCACTGCCGTATTCCACGAGTCGCACTTCCGGGCCAAGCAATGCGGCGATATCGCCTGCGTGATCGCTCATCAACGAAATTTCGGCGCGCGTGAGGTAATACTCCGGCTGCTGACAAATCGCTTCAAAAAGTTCGGAACCGCGTTGATCGTAGAAGAGCCGCGACGGCAGGCGCTTGGGTTTGGCCGACAATCCGTGGCGTACGGTTTCCAGAGTGTTCTCGACGTCGGGGTGGCGATCATCCAGACGGATATCTTTGGGCTGCGCGCTCATCTATCGTTTCCTAAGCGGATTCCCGAAAACTGCCAGCGGGCATGTGGCGGGAAGAAATTCCGGTATGTAGCGCGGATGTGATCCTGGGGGGTGACACACGAGCCACCGCGCAGAATCCACTGTCCACACATGAACTTGCCGTTGTATTCACCGAGCGCGCCGGTCAGCGGTGCAAAACCCGGATAACTGACATAAGGGCTCATCGTCCATTCCCAAACGTCTCCGTACATCTGGAGCAAGGGAGCGGACGATTCAATGGCACGCGGATGAAACATGCCCGATTCCTGGAAATTGCCCTCGATCGGGAGCTGGGCAGCCGCCGCCTCCCACTCCCCTTCGCGCGGCAGCCGGGCACCGGCCCAGCGCGCAAAGGCGTCTGCCTCGAAGTAGCTGACGTGTGAGACGGGCGCGTGAGGATCAATCGCACGGCGACCCTGAAGCGTGAATTCGCTGTCCAGGGACTCGTCCCAGTAGAACGGCCGCGTCCACCGTTCTGACTGGACGGTGGCCCAGCCATCGGACAACCACAGGCCAGGGGTGCGATAGCCGCCATCCAGTACAAAAGCGCGATATTCGGCGTTGGTTACCGGACGATTGGCGATGAAGCCCGCCTGCCGGTAAATCTTGTGGCGTGGCTCTTCGTTGTCGAAATGAAAACCGTCGCCCGCGTAGCCAATCTCGATGACACCTTCGTCAAACGGTACATAGGCCAGCGCAGGCGCTGCTGCCGTGACGGCCCGCGGCCCGTCCGGCAAAAATGCCGGCGCCAGCGGGTTCAAGGAAAACGCATGCTTGATATCGGTCAGCAGGAGTTCCTGATGCTGCTGTTCGTGTTGCAGGCCCAGTTCCACAATGGCCGGCAATGTCTCATCGTCGCCGCGCGCCAGAAGCTCGCTGACCGCGTCGGTAACGCGCTGGCGATAGTCCATCACCTCGTCCAGCGCGGGGCGCGTCAGCAGGCCCCGCTGCGGGCGCGCGTGCATGGGACCGACCGACTGATAGTACGAATTGAACAGGTAATGCCATTGCGGATTGGCGCTGACATACGCCTCATCCCGGCCAAGCACGAACTGTTCAAAAAACCAGGTGGTGTGGGCCAGATGCCACTTGGTGGGGCTGGCATCGGGCATCGACTGCACCACCGTGTCTTCCGGCCGCAAATGCGCCGCAAGCGCGGCCGTCTGGTGGCGGATGCGTGAGAATCGCGCAAGAAGTTGGGCCGGGTTTCCCGAGGTATCTACCCCGGGCGCGCTCGCGCTGGCAGTCATGAAATCATCCATGCACGCGTGCGTGCTTCGTGGGCGGGGGCAGACGCGTGTTTCATCGGGAAACGATGCCTTAGAAAACGTTCAATCCATGTGATCGAACAACGGGGCAGAGGTTAACGAAGTCTGCACCTGTGTGAGTGCAGACCTCGCAATTGAGCTCGGGGCGGCCTATTGTGGGACATGGAGGCAGCCACCCCGGCAGCCTGTTGAAGGAGGGTTCCATGAACGCCGCTTTGCGTCACCTCTGTCTTGCAGCCGCTGTCCTTGGTGCTGGCGCTGCCGCCGCGCAGAATCCTCCGCCGCACAAGCCGCTGCGTCCCATATCCGAATGCCTGCGGGCAAACATGATCAGCGATTACCACGTGATCAATGACACCACCGCCATTCTGAGCAACGGTCCCAACCGCTTCATGGTGACGACCAGCGTGGCCTGCCCGCGCATGGACCTGGGTGGCGGCATCCGCTTCCGCGCCAATGAAGCCAATAAAGCCATGGCGCCCTTCTCCCTTTGCGGTGACATCAACGAACAGATCGTCCGCCGCGACGATCCGCCGTGCCCGGTCGCCTCGGTCGAGCGCATTGACGATGCCACCTACAAGTCGATGTCAACGCGCAAAGGCGTGCATCACGGCAACGGCGCTGGCATCAGCGGCATCGTTCCGTAGCCACGTGGTGAGGCTGGCTGCGCGTCAGCCAGCCTCATCGGAAACCAGGGCGCGTTTGCCATCGGCAAAGGCAAGGAAGCTCGCGCCAGCAAGAAGCCATGCGGCGACGCCCCCATAAAGCATGATCCAGCCGAAGCCATTGACCAGCGCTTCGCGCGCCAGCGCCGTCCATGTCTGCGGACTCCACGCACCCCACGTTGCCGGCTCCGCCAACGTCAGATGGCCTGACACCATGCCGCTGGCCAACGCCCGCCACGACGCATCATCATCCGGCCCGGCGAGTGCGCCCTTCAAGTGGTGCAACACGCCTTCCAGCAAAACGAAACCCATCAACGCGATATTGATGGCAAGCGAAATCATGCGTGCACTCATGTCGATGCCCGACGCCATGCCTGCGCGCGCCGCCGACACCGAGCCTGTGGTGGTGTTGGTGACCGGCGTGTTGGTCATGCCCAGTCCCGCGCCCGCCAACACACAGCCCGGCAGGACGGTCAGCCAGCTGGCATGTTCGACACTGCTGCCAATCTTCATCAGGAAGAAACCAAGGCCGATGGTGAACAGGCCACCCGGAATCACCCTGCCCGGCCCATATCGCAGCGCCAGCCGCTCGCCGATGGGCGGGAATACCAGTGTGGGAAGCGTATAGGCCAGCAGTGACACACCTGCGGCTACCGCGCCGTAGCCAAGTGCGCTCTGGAAATAAATCGGCAGATAAATGATGAAGGGCCAGAAGCTGAAGTTCATTCCCATGGAACCGAAGATCGCGCCCGAGAAGTTGCGTATGCGGAACACCGAAAAGTCGAACATCGGATGCGTGTGACGAAGCTCTACCCGCACAAACACGATGAAGCTCGCGGCGCTGGCCACAAGAACCGCACTCGACAAGGTGCTCGCCGCGAAGCCAGTGTCCGCACCCTGGGTGATGAACCAGGCCAGCCCCAGCACCGCCAGTGAAAGCGACACCGTGCCAGCAACATCCAGCTTCTTCGCCTGCGGGTCGCGCGATTCCTCCACGCCCACATACGCGAATCCGAAAGCGAACATCGCCACCACCACATGAATCCAGAACACCCAGCGCCAGTCGGCCACGGCAACGATCAAGCCACCAATCAGCGGGCCAAAACCGAGACCCACGCCGAAGATGATGCCCCACATGCCGAAGGCCCGGCTGCGCGGTGCGCCGCTGGGAAACTGATTCGACAGGATCGCCACCAGACAGATGAGCATGGCGCCGCCACTCGCGCCCTGAAACGCACGGCTGACAATCAGCACTGCCGTGCTCCATGCCAGACCGCAAGACAGCGAGGATATGGCGAACAACACGATGGCCACCATGAAGACGCGCTTGCGGCCAAACCGATCCGCCAGCGTGCCGGTTGCCATCAGTACGGCCGTGGTCGCGATGGTGTACGCATTCATGATCCACTGCACGTCTTTGAAGTTGCTGTGCAGCAGCGATTCCAGCATCGGCAGGATGACCGGCACGCTGGAAATCTCCACACCAAACATCAGGGCGGCCAGACAGACGGCTGCCAGGGCAATACCGTTGCGTGGGTGTCGGGAGGGGGAATCGGCGTGCGTGTGCATGGCTGGGGTGCCCGTGAAAGAGAAAATCGGCGATTGGCCGCTGGGCGGTGAGTTTAGGGGAATGCAATTCCCGTATGGTCGCCCGCTATTCCCGTATATGCTTCCCTTACGGAACCAATGGGGTGTGCCATGAATGACCGGCTGGAAGGTGTGTCCACGTTTGTGCAGGTGGTCGAAGCAGGCAGCTTTGCGCTGGCTGCGGAACGGCTGGATCTCACGCGCTCGGCCGTGGGCAAGGCGATCGCGCGGCTGGGCGTGCGCCTGCTCCACCGGACCACTCGCAACCAGTCGCTCACCGCCGAGGGGCAGGCGTATTACGAGCGGTGTTTGCGCGCACTGTCGGAACTGGATGCCGCCGAGGCGGATCTCGATCAGGGACGCCTGGAACCCACTGGCCGGCTGCGCGTTAGCGTGCCCAATGCGTTCGGGCATTTCTGCGTGGCGCCCGTATTGCTCGGCCTGATGCAGAAGTATCCGAAGTTGCAGGTGGATCTGTCTTTCAGCGACCGCCGCGTGGACCTTGTCGAGGAAGGATTCGATCTGGCCATCCGCGTGGGCGACCTGTCCGACACCGACACCCTCACCGCGCGCAGTCTGTGCACGCAGCACATCAGCATTGGTGCGTCACCGACGTATCTGGCAGCGCACGGCACACCGTCCTCGATTGAGGATCTGGATGGGCATACAGGCATCGGATATTCGCGTGCGGGCGCGCTGGCACCGTGGGATGCGAAGGCTGCGGATGGTCGTTCGCATCTGGTGCGCATCCAGTCGCGGATCAGCATGGACGACATTCAGGCGATTGCGTCGGCGGCCATTGATGGCGTTGGACTCGCCTGGCTGCCGTGCTGGTTGCTCGCACGGTACGTGCGAAGCGGGCAACTGGTGGCCGTAATGAATAACTATCGTGTGCGCTCGCAGGAAATTTATGCGGTGTGGCCAACGGTAAGGCATCTGCGCTGCAAGACGCGCGTGGCGGTGGATGCGCTGGTGGCGGAGGTGCCCGGGTTGATGGATGCGTGAGGGCTGCGCCTCACCAAAAGAAACGCCCTCCGGAAAAAAGTTGCTCGCGATACGACGCATCACAAAGCACCCGCCAACCTCATCACTTTCCACCCGTGACGTGTGCCCATCGACTCGGCGCGTCTCGCGGCGCTGTGCCATCATCGTCTGACACGGATCGTATTCACCTTCTTGAGGACCTGGCATGGAGCCATGGGCAAAGCGTTTTTGTGCGCTGGTTTTTGTATTCATTGCGCTGGTCGTTTCGATGAGCGTAGCCAGTGCCCTGATTTCCTGGGTGTACAACGTTCGGCATCCGGTGCATGGCCCCGTGATGACCTTGGTGCTCTGGAACAACCTCAGCGCCCCCAACATCAAACCGATCGCCACCGGCCTCCTCTGCTGGAGCCTTGCTGGCTTCCTTCCCACGCTGCTGTTCTTTGCGTGGCTGGGCTGGCAATTGCACGACTACCAGCGCCGTCGCTGGCCCACACCGATTCCACCGTTCATCACCCCGCGCAAAAGCGCGCTGACCTGGTCGGCGCAGCGCCATCGCGGCATCACGCTGGCCAGCCATTACCGGCTTGGCAAGGCCGCCCCGTATGCAACCTCGGTCCTGCTCGCCGGACGCAATCCGCGTCGCACGCTGGCCCACGGCATTCTGCCCACCCTTCGTTACGTCGAAGGGCCGGTGCTGGTCGTTGACCTTTCCGCCAACGCGTTCGCCTTCACGGCCGGCTGGCGCGCCCAGGCCGGTCACCCCATCGTGCACCTTGCGCCGTTCGGCGGCGGTCGGCGCTGGAATCCGCTGCGTCATGCGTGGACCTCGCACGGCTGGTGCCAAGACCGACTCACCCGGCTCGCGCAACGCTGGTACCCGATCCGTGAGCGCGGCGACGAACTTCTGGCCAGCCAGACGCAGCATGCGTTCGTGACCCTGGTCCACGCGCTGTACGACATCTACATCGTCTCCGACCAGGCGCACATGGTCTCGCCGGTCGATCTCTATCAGCTATGCGCACCCACCGAAGGCACGGCGGATCGGCGTTCGCTGGCCGCCCTGATGGCCCATCCCGCGCTGAGCGCGGCCACCCGAAACGCTCTCGGCACCTGGCTGGCGCTGGATACACCCACCATCGGGCGCATCTGGGAAGCACTTCGCCCTCCGCTGAGCGTCTACGCGCAGGCCGGCGACGGCGCGTCCATGACCCGAAACGACACCCTGTTCGGCGACCACCGCGCGCGGCACACCACGGTCTATCTCAGCATCCCGCCCTCCCATCGCGCCCATGCCGCGTTACTGGTGGATACCTTCATCATGCAATGGCACGAGCAGGTCATGGCCGACGCGCCGGACGCGCTGCCGCTGGTGGTGCTCTACGGCGCGGACACCGTGGGTCCGCTGACCACTCTGATCCGGGGACCGGACACACTGCGCTGGCTGGCCACGGTGGACGACCTGGCCAGTGTCGCCACGATGTACGGCCACCACACCGCTGCCTTCCTGCGCCGGTTTGGTCTGTGCGTGGCGCAGGCGCCCGTGCATCAGGTCGCGGCGGATCGGCTCGCACCGATGCTCACCGATTTTCTGGCCGCTCATTCGGACCCGCGACGGGCGATGAGCAGTCCGGCCACGCCCGCGCAATTGCTGACGCTGCGCGACGACGAGCAGATCGTGGTCGGCCGCACGCCCGAACGTCCCGTGCGCTGTCGCGTGCCGCGCCTGCCCCCGAAGCGCCTGCCCCCACCGTTCACCCCGACCGAAGGAGAACCCATGCCCGTGCCCAAACCGGTCGTCCTGCTGGCCGCCTCGATGATGGCCGCCTGTCGCGGCCCGATCACACCACCGCCCTTGCCGCCGGACGACACGCTGAAAACCCCCTGCGACGGGTTGCCACTCGAGACCGTCTCGTCACACGAACTGGTCCCCGCATGCCTCGGGCCGTATCTCTTTCGACTACCGCAGAACCTGTTTTATCTGCCGTGGGTACAGGGCAAAGAGAAGGACATGTTCGATCTTTCCGTGCAGTGGGATTCGTTGCAGCCGTTACCGCCGGATCGGGATCGCTATGGGAAGCGCGAGTCGGCCACGACGTCGGTCACCATCGGTTACAACCATATACCCAGGCTGAGCGACGAGCGCTTCCGAACGCGACTACGCCGAATCATCGAGCCTCTGGACCCCAACGACCCGGTCGACCGTGCCAACCCGTCGCAAAATCTCGACTTGCGTATCCAGGGCGAGCCGATTTACGGGCTGACGCCGTACTACGCCGATCTGGATAAGGTCAGGGCCTACTACGTAAAGCACCACGGCCCCCAGACCCATGCTCACGAACCGGAGGCCAACGAAGACTGGTTCGTGCGCTTCGGTCCCGACGGCCTGCCCAGCACCGTGATCACTTGCACGTCCCATTTGCTCCCGACCGGTGCCCACGTGGAGTTAGGTCACGTCGTGGACGATGTGGCGCGCGACAAGAGTCGAGCGCTATGCACACATCACTTCCTGATCCCCGAATACAAGGTGATGGTCACGATGGACTATCTGCGGGTCATGATGCCGGACTGGGCCCGGCTGGAAGCCTATGCACGCGCCGTGCTGAAAAATGGACAGGTAAAATAAATGAACGGACGCAAGAGCGGACTAACCGCCAGGGACCTGCGCATCCTTGCCTTCTATGCGAAGGAGCGCAATCGCGAGCTCTACTGGAACTATCTGGCCCAGATCGAAGGAGAGAATGGTTACGGTCTGCTGGCGGCCGGGGTGGTGCGCCACGACAACATGCCCGGCAAGACGGCCAACCTGTTTGCGCAAGACCATGCCCGGGAGCACAACGACAAAGTGTTGACGGAACGGGAATGGGACAACTTCGGTGTGGACCTGATCCGGCAAGATCTGGCATTACGCCAGCGTTATCACGACGGCGGTCAACCAGAAAAAGCGCTTTGGCTGCCGGTTAAAGATGTTCAGAAAGCCCACGACAATAGCTTCGACAACATCGGCGTAGACCGCAACGCATGGACACCCCGCCAGGTTCTGGAAGCGGCCCGCCAGCATGGCGGCGAACAGGAAGCGGAAGACCTCTGGCGGCTCATGCGCAACAACGGCTTCATGGGCATGGGTCGGGGCGGCAGAACACTCACTAACGTGGTCGGCATGGAAAACATGTCGGTCAGCGAGCGCTCCACCTACCTCCTGCACATGGCCCGGGCGTACCTGATGTCGACGCAGGACCTTCCGCATGTTCGTCCCGATGAGATCGGGCAGGAAGACCACTCCTTCACGCGCAATCTGGACGGGAGCTGGAGCGAAACCTTGCGCTACAACCTGCCCTTCGGCATGTCGCTGCCGGCGACCCGGGAAGTGACCGATCCGGATCGGCACAGGGAACTGGAAGACACCTGGCACCTGCGTCTGGAACGCGAAGCGGCCCGCAAGCGGTTTCATCCGGA
>NZ_JACHYH010000007.1 GCF_014192715.1 Luteibacter sp. Sphag1AF | reverse complement strand
CGAACAGCGCCACCGCCTGCGGGATGTTGCCAGGCGCGACCAGGGGCGGTCGGTTGAAGGAGATTTCATCCGGCCCGATGAGTGAGCCGGATCGCTCGTATCCGTCAGGGTCCTGGATTCCCCGCTCATGCACCATGCGAGCAAAGCCCGCCGCCTGATCGGCGCCACGGCTGAAGCCTGTTTCAATGATGCGGATCTGGGCGTTGGGGTCCTCGTCCAGCCATACCGCAGCGTATGAAATAAACTTTTTATACATGTCTTCGAGACGATCGTCATACGTGTAGCCGAACGCACCATCCACCATGCGGATGATCGCATTCTTTTGCGTGCCGGGGCCTTTCAGGTACTCCACATGAACCCGCGACGTTGATTGCTCCATTGCTCTGATGGACCTGCGGAGCAGGGCAACATTGGTCGCATGTTCCGGATCCCCGTCGACATCGTTGCCTGTCCCATCAAAAGCAGCAACAAAGAGTCTCGTTTGTGGATCAGTTGTGCGATACAGCGTCGGTACGGGCAAGGTATTCAGGATATCCGCGGCTCCCTGAAAAAATCTCATGTCCGTTGCGCTGGCAGGATACGTACTTACACCGTCCTGAAGGTACCCATGCTCGTCACGCCTGTGCTTCTCAGTCATTCCGTTGTCCTATAGCTTTGTCAGTAAGTCTTTGCGTAGATCAGTACGAAGCTCTCGCTCATTCCGCTGTAACGATTCGCTGGATCGCGAAGCTTCTTCAATGGGAGATACGTTTTCATGTAGATGCTCAACGCTCGGTCGTCGACTATCAGAAGAATGTCCGGATAACCGATAAATGCGGTATCGGAAATCTTTTTCTCGTCGATCCTGTGGACGATGCGCCGATCCCTGAATACCCGATCGAGATCAATGGAATCCTCATGAGGCACACCATCCCGAGACCGCCACGTCACGACGGCCGGTGATGGAAAATTCTCAATGCTTAGGTTTACGGTATTCAGTTGCTGAAGATGGAGAGGTCCCCTTAATGGGCTTGAAAGAACGTCGTCACGGTCCTTGACGTCGTACATGTCGTCATAGATCACCTTGCAGCCCCATGTGCTGAAGCAATACGCAGAAAAATTGTGCCTGGTGAACGTCAGAGGAAATCGGTTCGGTCGATGCCGAGCTACCTCGCCTGGGGGAGCCAGGTTCTGCGCGGTGGTGTGGCAACCTCCAGAAAGAAGACATAGAAGAGTCGCGATAGCGATGTAAATCGCACCGCGCATTGGTTGAAGACTCATGCAAGCATCGCCTTGAAAACTTCCATGCCCGCCGCCTTGACGGGATATGCGCTCACGTCGCCCTGACGCTGGCCATCTGGACCTCGCTTGTGTTTCTCAGTCATTCCATTGCCCTGTTAATTCGTCAGTAGGTCTTGGTGTAAACGAGCACCGAGTTCTGGCTCATGCCGCTGTAACGATTTGCTGGGTTGCCAGGCTCCTTCAATGGGATAAATGCTTTCATGTAGATGCTCAGCGTTCGGTCGTCGACTATCAGCAGAATTTCCGGATTAGCGATAACCGCGATTTCGGAAATTTTCTTCTCGTCGACGTCATGAACGATGCGCCGATCCCTGAATATCTGATCGAGATCAATGGAATCCTTATGGGGCACGCCATCCCGCGACCGCCAGGTCACGACGACCGGGGGTGGAAAGTTATCCCCACTTGTATATACGGCATCCAGTTGCTGAACATGGTCAGGCCCCTTCAATGGGCCAGTAAGCACGTTGTCAGGCCTCCTGACGACGTACATGTCGTCATAGATCACCTTGCAGCCCCATGCGCTGAAGCAGTACGCAGAGAAATTGTGCGCACTGAACGTCAGAGGAAATCGGTTCGGTCGATGCCGATCAACCTCACCTGACGAAGCCAGGTTCTGCACGGTGGTGTGGCAACCTCCCGAAAGTAGACATAGAAGAGCCGCGATAGCGATGTAAATCGCACCGCGTATTCGTGGAAAACTCATGCAAGCATCACCTTGAAAAACTTCCATGCCCGCTGCCTTGATCGGATATCCGCTCACGCCGTCCTGACGCTGGCCATCCGGGTCTCGCTTGTACTTGTCAGTCATTCCGTTGTCCTAGGGATTTGTCAGTAAGTCTTTGCGTAGATCCGTACGAAGCTCTCGCTCATTCCGCTGTAACGATTCGCTGGATCGCGAAGCTTCTTCAATGGGAGATACGTTTTCATGTAGATGCTCAACGTTCGGTCGTCGACTATCAGCAGAATGTCCGGATTACCGATAAACGCGGTATCGGAAATCTTCTTCTCGTCGATCTTGTGGACGATGCGCCGGTCCCTGAATATCCGATCGAGATCAATGGCATCCTCATGAGGCACACCATCCCGAGACCGCCACGTCACGATGGCAGGCGGTGGAAAGTTCTCGATACTTATCCTTACGGCATTCAGGCGCTGAAGATGGTCAGGCCCCATGAATGGGCTTGAAAGCACGTCGTCACGGTCCCTGACGTCGTACATGTCGTCATAGATCACCTTGCAACCCCACGTATTGAAGCAGTACGCAGAGAAATTGTGCCCACTGAACGTCAGAGGAAAAGTATTCTTCTTGAATGGTCCGGACTTGCCGGCATGCTCGTGAATTGAAATCGCCCCGTGACATCCCGCGACAAGAATGAACGACATCGTTAACAGGATTTTTTCTTTGACACGAAATCGCTGACGGTTCATGCCCGTTCCCTCCCCGGCATAAAGGCGCCCTCTTGTCTCGATATGGAAATCACGCGCAAAGCCTCGGAACATCCACCTTCGGCAAAAGTCGCTCCGTGAAGAACCGGTCCTTGTAGTAGCGAATCTTTCGGCACTTGATGGGATGTGCGCTGCCTTCGATGAAGATGATCTGCTCGTCGGGGCTCATGGCTTTCAGCTCCTGCGGAAGCATCAAGGCGCGACGCTCGTCCACTTCCGTATACGACATTCCCTTGTTGCTGCCCGTCGAGCGCGTTTCCTTCCGCTTGCGCACCGTGGTGTAGCCGAGCATTTCCGAATAGTCGCTGGCGTCGCGTTGTTCGCGAGGGGTGTAGATGATCTGGCAGGCCAGATTGGTGACCATGCTTCGTGCCACGTCGCGACCGTAGGTGGCGTCCAGCTGTGACAGCGACTGGATGACGGTGAAGATGCGCAGGTTGTAGCCAGCAAGGAAACTGATGGACCGCGCGATGATGTCCACGCGACCGAGCGCAGTGAATTCGTCCAGGAGAATCAGGCACTGGTGCTTTAGGCTGGCGTTCTTTTCAGGCAGTTCGCGGACGTTCTGGTTGATGGCCTGACTGAAGAAAAGGTTGAGGATTTGCCTGGATTCGGCGAGTTTGTCCGGCGATATGCCGACATAGATGCTCATGGGCTTTTCGCGCAGCTTCCTCAGGTCAAAGCTGTCCCGCGAGGTGGCCTTGTCAAGCACAGGGTTGATAAACATGTGCAGCGGCGCCTGAAACATGCCCACTACCGACGAGAGCGTCTTGTCGCTCAACGAAGTCAGATTCGCGAATGCCGTGCGCGCGTCGTCGCTCAGAAAATCCTGTTCGGCGAGGGAGGCAAGGTAATTCTTCAGATTGCCGCCATCGCCGGATAGCAGCCGATAGATGCGGCCCAGCGTGGGCTTGCCGTGCTTCGACTTCTTGCCGCGTGTGCGCTCGTTGTCGCACCTGTCGAAGAGGTAGAGGCTTGCGGCGAGGAAACAGTTGCGTGCGCTGCTGGTCCAGAAGCGGTCACGTTGCTCCTCGTCGTCGTAGAGAATGGCCGCAATGGCCTGCAAATCCGAGGTTCGGTGAGCACGATCCGTACTGACGTAGCTCATCGGGTTCCAGCCGTGCGTCTTCAGGTCGTGCGAGAACGGATTGAACAGGAACACCTCGCCCTGCGTCGCCCGCCAGCCCGACGTCAGATCGAACGCTTCCTGCTTTATATCCAGCACAACGACCGAATCGCGATAGGTCAGCAGATTCGGAATGACGGCACCCACGCCCTTCCCGCTGCGCGTGGGTGCCGCAAGCAGTGCATGCCGCGTGCCATTCAGACGAAGGAGGTCGTTACGGCTCTTGCCGATGACAATGCCGGTATCTGCCCCGCGCAACAGACCTTCGCGGGACAGATCGCGGCGTTGTGCAAATCGCGCTTCGCCGTGAGCGGAGCGCGCAACGGGCTTCAGGAACTTCGCCACCGCGCCTGTCCACAGGGCCAGCGGCACGCCGAAGCCCACGACGCCAGCCGCCTTGATGGTTCCTGCATGAGGGGCCATGGCGGGATGGTCCCGCAAGGAGAAGTACACCCAATAGGTGTGCCATTCCCACGGAACGTGTGTGGAATGCAGCAGAAACAGCGTCAGCAGGCCTGCGGCGCGCAGGCCCACGTAAACAGCGAGTGCGAATCCGGCGAGCGCCAACGCTGCCTTGAACGTGGTCATCCTTGATCTCCCGGGACGCAGGGGCGCCTGTTGAGAGATCATTCTTTCAAGATGGATCGGCGGATGCTCTCAGGTGAATCTGAAAAATCCTGCCTAATTTGGGCTGAGTGGTTTTCGTCGGACTTCTGCGAAGAACAAAAAAAGGCCGCGCCTCAAGGTGCGGCCTTTTTTCCGCCTGCGTGGATCAGGCGTTGACGATGGTTGCTGCGGGCGTGGTGCGAGTAGCCAGGACCAGCAGCAAGCCGCCTGCGGCGAGGATGGCGCCAGCTACCGGTACAGCGGCGTAACCGAAGCCCGCCGAAAGCACACCACCACCTACTGCCGCACCCAATGCATTGCCGAGGTTGAATGCGCCAACGTTCATCGACGAGGCGAGTCCCGGTGCGTCAGCGGCGGCGTGCATCACGCGCATCTGTACGGGCGGCACGATGGCGAACGTGGCCACACCCCACAGGAACAGACCACCCAGTGCGGCGAACTGGTTCGGCAGCATCAGCGGAAGTAGCAGACTGATGAGTGCGATGGAACCCAGGAAGATCTTGCTGGCACCATCCAGTGACCAGTCGGCCAGGCGTCCGCCGATGTAGTTGCCGACGGTGAAGCCCAGACCGATGAGCACGAGCGCCAGCGTCACGAAGCCGGTTGACGCATGCGTCAGCGTTTGCAGTGTCGGTGCCACATAGGTGTACAGCGTGAACATCGCACCGGCACCCAGCACCGTGGTGGCCATGGCCATCAGCACTTCTTTGCGGGTGAGCACGCCCAGTTCGTTGCGGATGTGCGGCGGCACGCCCCGCTCACCTCGCGGTAATGCCAGCGCCAGCGCAATGATGGCCACCACGCCCAGGGCCGCCGTACCCGCAAATGCCATGCGCCAGCCAATCTGCTGACCGATCCAGGTCGCGGCTGGCACACCGCCGATGTTGGCGATAGTCAGGCCCATGAACATCATGGCGACGGCGCTCGCGCGCTTGTCTTTCGGCACCACGCTGGCGGCGAGCACCGAGCCTAAGCCAAAGAAAGCGCCGTGATTCATGCTGGTAACAAGGCGCGCGGCCAGCAGCGTCCAGTAACCGGGTGCGATGGAGGCCAGCAGGTTGCCGGTCACGAAGATCGACATCAGGAGAATCAGCGCGGCTTTAACACGCATGCGACCCAGCGCCACGGTCATGATCGGCGCACCGATCACCACACCCAACGCATACGCGCTGATGAGCAGGCCGGCCGTCGGAATGGAAACACCCACGCCATCGGCGATCACCGGCAACAGGCCCATCGGAGCGAACTCCGTAGTACCGATGCCGAAGGCGCCGATGGCAAGGGCAAGCAATGCCCATCTGGATTTCATGTTCAAAATCTCCGGAATGCACCCTGCCCCGATACCGGGGAAAGGCACTTGATCGAGGGGTTATCGGCGTCTGGCCCGCTGCCGGGGCCGCCGTTCTGGAGTGCATGCTACGACTCGGCCCCCCGCGCATAAAGCCGCAGCGGGACACAACACCTTTGCCATGTTGGCAACAAAGCCCGTTACACGACGCAAAAAAACCGCGCCGGAAGCCGGCGCGGTTATCAGGTTGACGCGTCAGAGGATCAGGCGGCGACGGCGGCGTCGCTGCTTTCGCTCACGGGCAGGCGGATCAGGTAGTCGAACGCGGAGAGCGACGCCTTCGCGCCATCACCCATGGCGATCACAATCTGCTTGAACGGCGTGGTGGTCACGTCGCCGGCTGCGAACACCCCCGGGAGCGACGTGCGGCCGTGGTCATCCACCACGATTTCACCGCGCGGCGACAGTTCCAGCGTGCCTTTCAGCCAGTCGGTGTTGGGCAGCAGGCCTATCTGCACGAAGATGCCTTCCAGGTGCACGCGGTGGTTTTCGCCCGTGGCACGGTCGGTATAAGCCAGGCCCTGCACTTTCTGCCCGTCGCCGAACACTTCCTGCGTGTGCGCATTGACGATGATGTCCACATTGGGAAGGCTGCGCAGCTTGCGCTGAAGCACTTCGTCGGCGCGCAGCTTGCTGTCGAATTCCAGCAGCGTCACGTGACCCACGATGCCAGCCAGGTCGATCGCTGCTTCCACACCGGAATTACCGCCGCCGATCACTGCGGTGCGCTTGCCCTTGAACAGCGGGCCATCGCAATGCGGGCAATACGTCACGCCCTTGTTCCGGTATTCCTCTTCGCCCGGCACATTCATGTTCCGCCAGCGTGCGCCGGTAGAAAGCACCACCGAACGGGCCTTCAGCGACGCGCCATTGGCGAGCCTGATTTCAATGAGGCCACCTTCGCTGCCTGCCGGAATCAGCTTCTCGGCGCGCTGCAGGTTCATCAGGTCCACTTCGTACTGACGCACGTGCTCTTCCAGCGAAGCAACCAGACGCGGGCCTTCGGTGTACGGCACGGAGATGAAGTTCTCGATGGCCACGGTATCGCTGACCTGTCCACCGAAACGCTCCGCCGCCAGACCCGTGCGGATGCCCTTGCGTGCGGAGTAAATGGCCGCAGCCGCGCCCGCCGGACCACCGCCGACGATCAGCATGTCGAACGGCGCCTTCTCGTCGATCTTGCGGGCATCGCGCCTGGCTGCGCCCACGTCGATCTTCGAGACGATCTGCTCAACCGTCATGCGGCCGGCATCGAACGGCTGACCGTTGAGGTACACGGTGGGCACCGACATGATCTGGCGCTCGGTGACTTCATCCTGGTAGATGCCGCCGTCAATCGCCGTATGACGGATGTTGGGGTTGAGCACGCTCATCAGGTTCAGCGCCTGGACGGTGTCCGGGCAGCTGTGGCACGAGAGCGACATGTAGGTTTCAAAGTGAAACTCACCTTCGATGTTGCGCACCTGCTCGATCACTTCTTCAGTGACCTTCGGCGGGTAGCCACCCACCTGAAGCAGCGCCAGCACCAGCGAGGTGAATTCGTGGCCCATCGGAATGCCAGCGAACGTCACTTCCACATCGCTGCCTTTGCGACGAATGACAAACGAGGGCTTGCGCGCATTCTTGCCGTCAAGGTCAACGGTGACCATGTCCGACAGCGACGCGATGTCGCGCAGCAGCGCGGTCAGTTCCTGGGACTTGGGGCCGGAGTCGACGGAGGCCACCAGTTCGATGGGCTGCACAAGCCGCTCCAGATATGCCTTGAGCTGGGTTTTGAGGTCTGCGTCCAACATCGTGATGGCTCCATATAAAGGGTGGCGCAGCGCGCAGGCGGTGGGGAAGTCCGCGAGGCGCCGGGCGCCGAAAGGGGAACCGGCCCGCCGCGAAGGCGGGACGGTATGGGCGCATGAGGCTGCCCGGTTTCCTGCATGCCCCGGCCAGCGTGGCCGGGGCGGTACAACCTTTGGTGCTTAGATCTTGCCGACGAGGTCGAGCGACGGCTTCAGGGTGCTGTCGCCTTCCTTCCACTTGGCGGGGCAGACTTCGCCCGGGTGAGCGGCGACGTACTGAGCTGCCTTCACCTTGCGCAGCAGTTCCGACGCGTCACGACCGATGCCGTTGTCGTGGATTTCGCACAGCTTGATCAGGCCTTCCGGGTTGATCACGAACGTACCGCGCAGGGCCAGGCCCTCTTCTTCGATCATCACGTCGAAGTTGCGGGTGATCGTGCCGGTCGGATCGCCGATAAGGGCGTACTTGACCTTGCCGATGGCTTCGGAGGTGTCGTGCCATGCCTTGTGGGCAAAGTGCGTATCGGTCGACACGCCGTACAGCTCAACGCCAAGCGCCTTGAACTGGTCGTGGAAATCAGCCAGGTCTTCCAGCTCCGTGGGGCACACGAAAGTGAAGTCGGCCGGGTAGAACATGACGACGGACCACTTGCCCTTCAGGTCGGCTTCGGTGAGCTCGATGAACTGGCCGGCGCGGAAAGCGTTCGCCTTGAACGGCTTAACTTCAGTGTTGATAAGCGACATGGTGCGTCCTGTGTGGTGGGTTAAGCCATGAAGGTTACGCCAACCCCTGCGATATACAAAATCGTTTGTTCCGATGGTCGTCATAAGCGCGGTCTATCGTTATCCGAATCTCACCAGACGCTTTCGATGACTGGCATCCCGGCTTGACGCGCGACCTTTCTCGTATCATTGTTTGTTACATGAAACGAGACACCCGACTCTCCGGCGTCCTCCACGCCTTGCTGCACATGGCCGAGCACGACCGCGCGCCCATGACCTCAGACATGCTGGCCCACTGCATGAGCACGAATCCCGCCGTGGTCCGCCGGACCATGGCCGGCCTGCGGGAGGCTGGCATCGTCACGTCCGTGAAGGGGCACGGCGGTGGCTGGTCGCTGGCGCGTGACCTTTCGCAGGTCACGCTGCGCGATGTGTACGCGGCCCTGGGGATGACCACGGTCTTCTGCATCGGTCATCGCAATGGCAAGCCGGAGTGCCTGCTGGAACAGGTGGCAAACGAAGCGATGGACGATGCGCTGGCACGCGCCGAATCCATGCTGGTCGGGCGTCTGAACGAGATCACTGTTGCCTCGCTGTCGGTGACATTCCACCAGCGCGCGGCCCTGCTCACGAAGGAGAGGTCCTCCCATGCTGTTTGATGCCATGGTGGTCGGCGGCAGCTACGCCGGTATTTCCGCCGCCCTGTTTCTCGCCCGTGCGCGCCGCCAGGTGCTGGTGATCGACGCTGGCGTGCGGCGCAATCGTTTCGCCTCGCACGCCCACGGGCTTCTGGGTCACGACGGCCGGCCGCCCGGTGACATCGCGGCATCCGGGCGTGCCGACCTCATGGCTTACCCGACCGTTACCTGGGTCGATGGCAAGGTCGCCAAAGCCCATGTATTGGACGATGCTTTCGAGGTGCAGCTGGAGTCAGGCGCGCTGTACACGGGGCGGCGCGTGGTGCTGGCCGGTGGTGTCACCGATACCCTGCCCGCCGTCGAAGGCATCGAAGCGTTATGGGGTCAGGGCGTGTATCACTGTCCCTATTGCCATGGCTACGAGCTGGAGGGTGGCGATGTCGCTGTTCTTGCTGCGGGTCCCGCGGCTTTCCATGTGGCCATGATGCTGCCGGACTGGGGACGCACCACGCTGTACACAAACGGGATGTTCCAGCCCGATGCGGAACACACGGCGCAGCTCACGGCACGCGGTGTGCGCATCGACAGTCGTGACGTTCGTTCCCTGTCGCGCGACGACAAGGGCGTGCGAATCACGCTGGCCTCGGGGGAAAGCCAGTCGGTGGCGGGTGTGTTCACCCAGCCGGCAACCGCGCCGGCCGGTGATCTGGTCACGCAGTTGGGTTGCGCACTGGAAGACAGCCCCATCGGCCGCTTCGTCACGACGGGGCCCACAAAAGAGACCACGGTGCCGGGCGTGTTCGCTTGTGGCGACATCGCCCGCGCCGCAGGTTCGGTGCCGTTGGCCATCGGCGATGGTGTGATGGCCGGAACAGCGACACATCAGTCCATCGTGTTCCGCCCGCACTGACTTTTACGGGTGCGCGTTCTTCCCCGTGACCCACCGGGCGAAGAACGCGCTCAGGTCACGACCGCTGGACAGCTCCATGCTCTTGCGGAAGTCGGCGGTAGTGACTGATTTGCCTGCGAATTGGCGGGTGTAGTCGCGGATGCCTTTCCAG
Organism: Luteibacter sp. Sphag1AF; assembly: GCF_014192715.1. GTDB lineage: Bacteria > Pseudomonadota > Gammaproteobacteria > Xanthomonadales > Rhodanobacteraceae > Luteibacter. The sequence goes on along the minus strand of NZ_JACHYH010000007.1, from coordinate 184,985 downwards.
AAGGCGTCTTCGCCAAGCTCCCTGCGCAGCAGATGCAGCGCATACGCGCCCTTCTGATACACCACGGCCCGGTCGTCGCGGGTGGGCTTCACCCACTGGGTGTACACCAGCGGATGATCCTTGCCTTCGCTGACCAGTCGCTCCACGCGCTGTCGCCAGCGATCCACCGTGGCGTCGTAGACGGCGTCACCAAAACGGTGCTGCGCCCAGGCGGCGGCCATGAAATTGGCGAAGCCTTCGTTCAACCAGAAGTCGTTCCAGCTCTCGCAGGTGACCCGGATGCCCCACCACTGATGAGCCGCTTCGTGGGCGATCAGGTCTTCGCGCGTCGGGTCCTTCAGTACGTCCTGCCCGTAGGCTTCCGACATCAGCGCAAAGCCTGCCAGTTCCTGGCCGATGGTGTCGGTAACCAGTGCCTGCTGGTAGCTGCCCGTGTACGGCGTGCCTGCCTTGTCACCGAAGAAGGCGAGCATGTCGGCTGTGTCGCCGAATACCTGCTTGAGCTGGTCCTTGCCGAGATCGCGCGACAGGAATCGCAGCGATACGCCGGGCGCTTTCTGATCCACGCCGTGGAAACGTCCCGCCGCGAAGCCGTAGACAAATCCCGGCACCGGCACGTCCTGCTGCCAGCGGTAAAGCACGCGACCATGCTCCAGCGGCGTGCGCGATACCATGCGGCCATTGCCAATGGCATCGAAAGTGGCGGGCACCGCCACGCTGAGGTCCAGGGTGGCGCGTGCGTCGGGTGCGTCGATGGACGGCAGCCATTCGCTGGTGGAGAAAATCGTGTAGAGCTGTTCGGTCTCCGGATGAAACTCCAGCCCGAACGTCGGCTTGCCGTGGTAGGTGAGATGCACGTCCATCGGCTGCCCGGCATGCAGTGTCGCCGGAAGCATTACCCGCAGTTGCTTGCCCTCGCGGGCGAACACGAGGGGTCCCGCATCCGAGGTGACCGAGTCGATGGTGAGCCCGCCCGCGTCCAGTTCAAGCACCGCCGTCCCGGTGATGTTGGCTACCACCTGCACGGTCTCTGCGCCGGTCAGCGACCGAGCCGCGAGGTCCGGGTCGATGCGCACGCGATAGGCCAGAACGTCCACGTCCCGCGCGATGGCGCTGCTGAAAGCACCTGCCGCGATCAGCACAGTCAAGCAGCGGGCGACGCGTTGTCGCGAAAGGACCATCAGAGGCATGTCACACCGTGAGACCGTAAGGGTCACGCATTGTGCGGGCTGAGGTCCGTCAGGCAAAGGCTCCGGCAATCAATTCGCGCATGATCTCTGCCGCGGGTGCTTCGCGCGCCAGAGCCGCCGCCTGCCCGGCCCACAGCGGCTGAAAATCGCCCGAACCCTGCGGCTCGGTATGCGCGCGCAACGGTGCCAGTGCGCTTGCCGCCAGCGGGAACGGAGGCGCCAGTGTCGTCATTGGCCCCACCTCGCGCATCAGGCGATTGATGATGCCGCGCGCAGGACGGCCGGTGAATACATTGGTGATGGCTGTACTGTCGTCGCGAACGTTACGCAACGCCTCACGATGCACAGACGTCGTCATGACTTCGGGCGAACGCAGAAACGCCGTGCCCAACTGCACGGCAGACGCGCCCAGTGCCAGCGCGGCACGAATGCCCCGCGCATCACCGATGCCGCCGGCTGCGATGACCGGCACGTCGACGGCATCAACCATCTGCGCGACCAGCGCCATCGTGCCGACCTGCGTTGCCATGTCGTCGGTAAGAAAGGAGGCGCGATGGCCACCGGCCTCGGCACCCTGGGCGATGATGGCGTGGCAGCCGCGCTGAGCAAGCCACTGCGCTTCAGTCACGGTGGTAGCCGATGAGATGACCAGCGCGCCGGTCGCCATGACCCGGTCGAGCAATGCCTTGTCAGGCAGGCCGAAGTGGAAGCTCACGACCTCGGGACGAAGGGCTTCCACCAGCGCACAGGACGCGGCATCGAACGGAGCACGGCCACCGCCAGCCGCAGCCGGGGTCTCGGCCAGACCGAACTGGCGGTAGTACGGCGCCAGTCGCTCGCGCCAGGCGGCCATCGCATCCTCCGCGTGCTCCGGCGAGCGGTGGGCGAAATAGTTGAGATTCAACGGGCCGCCCGTTGCAGCGCGGAAGGAGTGCACATCCTTCTCCAACTGCTCACCGGACACCGAGGCGGCCGGCAAGGCGGCCAGACCGCCCTCCTGGGCGACGGCCAGCGCCAGTTGCAACCCGCCGGAGCCCGCCATCGGGGCAAGCAGCAGGGGGTGAATACGGCTCAGGAGGTCGCTGAACGATCCTCGTGTGTTCGTGCTCATATGCCTCATCCGGCCGAGGGTCGCCTCTCGCGACACGAAGCGCTGACGGTACACCTTCGTGCGCCGGGCGGGCACCCCGGCTGCTCTCACCCCGCGTCATGCGCCAGTCATATAGACTGCCACATTCATCCTCTCGATCTGCCTGTCCATGCGTCGTCTTTCCCTGCGCTTCCTCGCCGGAGCGCTGCTCCTTCTTACGCTTTCCCGATTCGCATTGGTGGCATGGCAATACGGCCGCGTACACGACGCTGGCGGCATCTGGCCGGTGATCCTGGGTGGGTGGCGCATTGATCTGAGCCTGCTGGGCATGATGCTGGCCATTCCCGCCGTCGCCTCGCCGTGGTTTGGCCATCGCCCGCTGGCCGTGCACATCACCCGTGCCTGGTATCTGCTGTGCTGGGTACTGCTGGCGCTGCTGGAGGTGTCGACGCCACAGTTCATCATGGAATACGACACGCGGCCCAATCGCCTGTTCGTGGAATACCTGGACAGCCCGACCGAAGTGCTCTCCATGCTGTGGCACGGCTATCGCCTGTCTGTTGGTCTGGGAATCATTGCGCTGGCCGCAATCGTATGGCTCGGCTGGCGGCTCCTCTCGCCGGCACGCAGCGACCGCCGCATGGGTTGGCTCCTGCGCGTGCCGGCCAGTGCGGTGTTCCTGCTGGCCTGCCTGCTGGCGGCACGCGGCACGTTGCAGCATCGTCCGATCAACGAGGCAACGGTGGCCTTCAGCAGCGACAGCATGGTGAACACTCTGCCGCTCAATTCGTTCTACAACGTGGCCAACGCGATTCAGGACATGCGCCACGAGCGCTCGTCCGCCGACGTCTACCCGGCGATGCCGGTGGACACGATGAATGCGCTGTTCCGCCAGAGCATCGGTCTGAGTGGAGCCCCGCTCGACCCGGCGTATCCGACGATGCACGCGCAGCAGGCCAGTGTGGCTCGTCCGCAGCCGCTGAACCTCGTCATCATCATGCAGGAGAGCCTTGGCGCCCAGTTCGTGGGGCATCTGGGTGGAGAGGACCTGACACCGCGCCTGGACGCACTGAGCAAGGAAGCGTGGACGTTCAACCGTGCCTACGCCACGGGCACGCGTTCGGCGCGCGGCCTGGAAGCGGTGAACACCGGCTTCCTGCCCACCACCGCCGAAGCCGTACTGAAACTGCCGCGCTCGCAGCGGGACTTCTTCACGCTGGCGGAGCTGCTTGGCCACCAGGGCTTCCATTCGCGCTTCATCTACGGTGGTGAAGCCCATTTCGACAACATGCGCGGCTTCTTCTTCGGCAATGGCTTTGACGAAGTGGTGGATCTGAATTCATTCGTGAACCCCACCTTTGTGGGCTCGTGGGGTGCCTCCGACGAAGACATGTTCAACGAGTTGCACAAACGCCTGCTGACCGATACGGACAAGCCGCATTTCACGCTTGCTTTCAGCGTATCCAATCACACGCCATGGCAGTACCCGGCCGGGCGCATCACGCCGGTGGGCAACCCGGCCAGCGTAGAGAACACCGTGCGCTATGCCGACTACGCCATAGGCAAGTTCTTCGATGAAGCGAAAACCTCACCGTACTGGCAGAACACGGTTTTCCTGGTGATCGCCGATCACGATGCGCGGGTGTTCGGGGCCAGCCTGGTGCCGGTGGAGCATTTCCACATTCCGGCCTTGATTCTGGGTGGCCAGGTGGCGCCACGTGAAGATCAGCGCATCGTCAGCCAGGTGGACATGGCGCCGACGCTGCTCTCGCTGATGGGTGTATCCAGCATCCATCCCATGCCGGGCACCGACCTTACCGTGCGCGATCCGGATCGCGCGGTCATGCAATACGGTGACAACTTCGGTTACCTGAAGGGTGACCAACTCGTTGTGTATGAGCCCCACAAACCGGCCTCACAGTTCCATTACGATGGCCGCGCGTTGCTGACGCCGACAGCCGTTGATCCTTTGCTGGCCAGCGAGGCGCTTGCCACGGCCCTTTGGCCCAGTTGGGCGTACAAGGAACAGCGTTATCGCATGCCTGCCAGATAAGGTTACTGATGCGTCCACGGATCGCCGCTTTTCTTGTCGCCCTCTGGATTCCGGCTGCGTTCTGCCAGGACGCACCCGCGCCGGCAACCACCTCCGCCGTGATGCTTGAGTCGGTCACGGTCAGTGGCGAACAGCCTGGCCCGGGGCTGTGGAAGGTAACCAAAGACGGCCACGTGATGTGGATACTGGGCACGTATGGGCCGCTTCCGGCGCGCATGCAGTGGCAGTCCAAAGAAGTCAGCGATGCCGTGGCCGGGTCCCAGGTCGTGCTGGGCTCGCCGTCCATGTCCATCAAGCCGAAGACCAACTTCTTCGGCAAGATGTTCCTGCTGCCGTCGCTGATCCATGTGCGCAACCTCCCCGAAGGCGCCACGCTGAAGGATGCCGTACCGGCAGCTGACTACGCGCTGTGGCTCACCCTGAAACAGAAATACATCGGCCGGGACAGCAGTGTGGAGAGCTATCGCCCCCTGTTCGCCGCGTTCGAGCTGTATGGCGATGCCATCAAGAGCATCGGCCTGAAGCAGATGAGCGGCGTCGAAAAATCCGTGACGCAGATGGCGAAGGATCGCAACGTGCCGGTCCAGCCTGTGCGCTACACCGTGGAAGTGGAAGAGCCACGCAAGGTCATCAAGGCGTTCAAGGCCGCCGATCTGGAAGACGCCGCCTGCTTCCACCAGACCCTGGAAAACGTGGACAAGCGGCTGAACACCCTCACCGAGCGCGCCAATGCCTGGGCCACCGGCGACGTGCCGGCCCTTTCGGCCATGCTGGCGCAGGATCGCTGGGAAACCTGCCTCAATGCCGTTGGCGAGGCCGGTGTGGCCAAGCAGCTTGGCCTCAACGATGTGGTCGGCCGCCTGGAATCCACCTGGCTCGACGCCGTGACCACCGCCATGTCCACCCACAAGCAGACTTTCGCCATGGTGCCCATGTCGCTGCTGGTAAGGCCACACGGCCCGCTGGAGAAGCTGGCGCAGCGCGGATACACGGTCACGGCACCGGACGACGTGGAAGATTCGCCCTGAGCGTGCGGGCCACTCTTTTGGCCTAGTCCATTGTGTGTAGCGACGGGTGCCCCGGGCGGTGCTAAAACTTGTCGCCAGTTCCCCGACGAGATACTGCCCGGTCATGACTATGGCGACGTCGCACCCCACCGTCCGCGAGCGGACCCGCGCCCTGCCCCCCATCCGCAGGTTGCTTGAGGCGCGTTACGACCGGGAATTTTTTGCCCACACGTCGCTGACCCACAATCTGTACCGGGGCGTGTTCAACACCTTCGCCGAGGCGCAGGCAAGCATCGCAGGCAGGCAGACGGTGGGATACGACAACACCCCCTCTGCGAGCCTGTACCGTGAGCGCACCCACCGGGTGTACATCAACGATTATCCGATGATGCTCTGGCTGTCGAAGCTGCTCGACAGCGGGGCCATGTCCGTATTCGACCTGGGTGGCCATATCGGCGTGGCTTATTACGCGTATCAGCGCTATCTGCGCTATCCGGAGCGCCTTCGCTGGACGGTGATGGACGTGCCAGCCGTGAATGCCGCAGGCACCGAGTGGGCCGAATTGCATGATCCGGAACGACGGCTGCACTTCACTTCGTCAGCTCAGGATGCAGACAATGTGGACATCCTGTTCGCCGCCGGTTCCCTGCAATATCTGGATTACACCCTCGGCGACCTGCTCGCCTCGCTGCGCCACCGTCCACGACATCTGCTGCTGAACTCGGTACCGCTGCATCCGAGCGCATCCTATTTCACCGTGCAAAACATGGGCACTGCCTGTTGCCCGTATCGGGTAACTGCCGACCGGGAATTCCTGCACGGTCTGCGCGAGCTGGGCTATGCCCCGCAGGATCGCTGGGAAAACCCGCACCGCAGCTGCCAGATACCGTTCCACGAAGATCGCTCCCTGGATCGCTATTTCGGTTTCTGCTTCGAGCGGCTGCCCTGACCGTTCCCGGCACGTTGCTAGAATGGGCAGGTCATCCGCCAGGCCTGTCCCACTCATCATGTCTTCCCCCCTGCGCATCGTTGTCGCCTCGACCAACCCGGTGAAAGTCCAGGCAGTGAAAGCCGCCATCGCGCCGTTTTATGCCGACCGCGAGGTCAGCGTGTACGGCATGTCGGCGCCCTCAGGCGTCAGCGACCAGCCGATGACCGCGGCGGAGACGCGTCTGGGCGCCATCAATCGCGTGAACTTTCTGCGCGAAACGGCCAGCGGGGCCGATCTTTACGTAGCGATGGAGGGCGGCATCGAAGTGACGGAGGATGGCGCGGCCACTTTCGCCTATGTGGCCATTGCCGATGACGATCAGCTATCCGTCGGCCGCAGCGCCTCGCTCAGCCTTCCGGCGCATGTTCACGACGCGCTCGCGCACGGCGACGAACTGGGCCATGTGATCGACCGCCTGTTCGCCACGGAAAACATCAAGCAGAAAGGCGGCACGGTCAGCCTGCTGACCAACGGTCGCGAAACGCGCGAAAGCGTCTACACCCAGGCGCTGGTACTGGCCATGGCGCCCTTTCTGCATGCGGAGTTCTACGGCGGCGCGCTGTCGTCATGCGTGGCGCGCGACTCCCAGGCATAACGCGCAAGATCAGCACGACCGCCCAGGCCGAGCTTGGTCAATGCCACCGCTTTTTGCGTGCTGATGGTAGAAGTGGCCTTGCCAAGATGTGTGGCGATGGCTTTGATCGACATGCCGGACGCCCACAGTTCCAGAACCTGCGCTTCGCCCCGACTCAGCCGCGCAGGCGGGTCGTACAGTTCCAGCGCCGTCTTCATCACGGGCGAAAGATAACCTCGCCCGTCTTTCGCAGCGGTGGCTGCCGTACGCAGATGACGCGGCCCATCGCGCTTGCTCACGATGCAGATCACACCCGCGCGCACCATGTCGCGCAAAACGGCGGTGTCTTCAATCGAGGTCAGAACAACAAGCGACACGTGCGGATATCGCTCGCGCAATACATGGATCAGCGCCATGCCGTCTTCGCTGTCATGCACTGGCATCGCATAGTCGCAGACCACTACGTCGATATCGTCGCCATGCTCGCCCAGCAGGGCGAGCAACGGCGCGCCGCTGTCCACGACTGCGGCCACCTGCATCCTCATGTCGTCTGCAATGGCCATGCGCGCACCTTCGCGAGCGACGGGATGATCGTCCGCAATGACAACACGGATTGCTTTGGTGCTCACGTGCGGTCTCCCAGGTTCATGACAATGCGGTTAGGATGACGTGACAAGAGGGAGCTTCATCTCCATGAATATTCGAATCGCCATCGCCGACGACCATCCTTTCGTGCAGACTGCGCTGGAGCGCAACCTGGGCGACCGACACGGCATTGACGTGGTCGGCGTGGCCCACTCGCCCAACGACCTGCTGGCACTTCTGGACGTCACGCACTGCGACGTCCTGCTGACCGACTACGCCATGCCTGTGGATGGTGAGCATCCGGATGGACTGCGCCTGCTGGCCGAAGTCACGCGGCGCCATCCCTCGCTGGCCATCGTCGTACTTACCGGCCTCAAAAGCCCGCAGATCCTGCGCACCATTGAGGCAAAAGGCATCCGTTGCCTGGTGTCCAAGGGCGACGACCTGGACGACATCGAGGACGCCATCCACGCCGCGTTCAAGCGCCAGCCGTTCCGCTCTCCGCTGGTGGCACAGGCGCTCCTGACGCTCGATGACGAGTTCGACACCGCCGAGCTGGACATGCACCGCCTTACGCCCCGCGAAGCCGAAGTCGTGCGCATGCTGGCCGAGGGTTACTCGGCCACTGAAATCGCGCGACTGACCGGCCGCAGTCACAAGACCACCAGTGCGCAGAAGATTTCGGCAAAACGCAAATTGGGCATCGAGCTGGACACTGATCTTTTCCGGTATGCGGTTACGAGTGGCATGGTCGCGGCCTCCGGTACCGGCAGGCGGCGCACCGACGATGAAAGCGATAAGCCATCAGATTGACGGCCGCGTCCGCGACGTGCCTCCTGATGAGCGTTCCATCCGCGAGCGATAGCCGTCCAGACGCTCGTCAATGCGCAATTGCAGGCCTTGCACGATCGGGCCAATGCCTTCCAGTCCGTGCACCTCGACCCACTGTTCCAACTCGGCGCTGTGCTCGGCGAGCAAGGCTTCGTTGGCCATCAGGAAGGCTCCCTTCAGCGAATGCAGGCGCTCCAGCACGCGGCTTTCTTCGTTTGCACCCACGGCCTGCACCAGGCGTTCCCAATCGTGGATCACGGATCCCATCAGGATTTCCACGAACTCGGTCGAGCCACCTTCTTCGTCTGGATGAAACGGCCACGCATCGTCCGGAAGCAGGTCGCGCAGGGTGGTCTCCAGTTGCGCCAGGGTCACAGGCTTCAGCAGCAGCGATGCGATGCCGCATTCGGCCGCACGCACGTCATCGCCTTTGCCGATACCTGCCGTCACCGCAAACACCGGAATAGCCGCGCCCCGTCGACGCAACGCGGCGGCAAGGGAGAAACCATCCATGCCGGGCATTTCAATGTCGGTGAGCACGGCGGTGTAGGGATACTCGTCGCACATTTCCAGCGCTTCCTGGCCACCGTCTGCTTCGTCGGTCATGTAGCCCAGCGCAGACAATTGCTGACGAAGCAATTCCCGCCCGAACGGATTGTCGTCCACCACCAGCACGCGACCGGCGGCGGGTGTGGAGCGCGCAACACGCGCCATGGCCTCGCGCATGGCGCCGGGGCCGCGACGCATCAGCAGCACATCCATCAACTCACTGCTGGCATACGCGGACAGAAACACCACGCCATGGTCGTAACGTGCCTGCAACGGCCCGTCCCGCGACAGCCGCACGACACGTGCGCCCTGCTCCACCATGTCGCGCGCATCGGTGGCGCCCAGCGCGCGCTGATCGCCCGCCACCACAATCGTGTCCCCGGGCGCAATGGAGCGCAGGAAGCCGGAGTCAAGCATGTCGAACGCATCGACCGTCGCACCGCGCGCGTCCAGCCACGCGCTGATCGACGTCCGCCAGGTGGCATCGGTAGATACGACAACCATCGTCTTCCCGGCCAGCTCACACGCCGAACCTGAGCCGGATACCCGGGAAAGGGTCACGTTGAAGGCAAACGTGGAGCCTTCGCCAGGCTCGCTTTCCACGCCAATGCTGCCGCCCATCAACGTCACGATCTGCTGGCACAGCGCGAGACCAAGACCCGTACCGCTGTAGCGCTCTTCGTCACTGAAGCCCGCCTGCGCAAAAGGCCGGAACAGCCGGGTCATCTGTTCGACGCTCATGCCGACGCCGGTATCTTCCACTTCAAAGCGCAGTGCGAGTTGGTTCGCGTCGTGCAACGACATCGACGTGCCTGCCCGCACACGTACCGTGACCGCACCTTCCGTGGTGAAGCGAAGCGCATTGCCAAGCAGGTTGTTCAGCACCTGACGAATGCGCTGCGCGTCTCCCACGCAGGCAAGGTCCACCTGGGGATCCACGTCGTGGAACAGCCCCAGCCCCTTGCGCCGTGCCAGCGGAGCGAACAGGTGCAACGACTCTTCCACCAGCGGGCGGACTTCAAACGGCGCCGCATGCAGCGTCATCTGGCCGGCTTCGATCTTCGAGAAATCGAGCACGTCGCCTACGGTCTTGAGCAGCGTGTCGGATGCCGTGCGGACGCGGGCGATGTGTACGGCCTGCTCCCGGTCCAGCCGGCCATGCGCCAGCAGTTCCAGGTGGCCGATGATGCCACTGAGCGGCGTGCGGATTTCATGGCTGATGGTGGCAACGAACTGCGACTTGGCCGCACTGGCGCGCTCGGCAATCAGGCGAGCCTGCTCTTCGGCCTGTTGTGCGGAGCGGAGGTCTGCTTCCAGCTCCGCGATGCGTGACACGTCCCTGACGACACACAGCAGCACCGCCTGGCGACGATACGTCGTGGGGCGTGCCGCCACCAGCAACGTCCGCTTCGCGGTGCCCGCGAGTTTGTATTCCACGCGGAATTCGCTGCTTGCCGTGGATTCCAGGGGCGTCGCGCGCTCAACCGCGCGCTGGTCCATATCGACCATGCGCGCGTAGAGGGCCACACCGGCTGTTTCCGCTTCGGCGGCAAAGCCCTTGATTACGTCGTTCTCAAGTAATGGCTTCAGCGTGGCCAGATCAATGAGGCTCAGGCCCACGGGCGAGGTATGCACGATGGTGCGATTCAACGACTCGCTTTCTGCCAGCCGGGCCGCATCCTCCTCAGCAGGCCTGAGAACGCGCGCGCTGATTCCCGCGATCCAGGCCCAGAGCATGCCCAGCGTCAACACCAGGCCGCCGGACAGTGCCAGCCAGCGTGCCCACAGCGCCGCCCACAGATCAGCGGGGGTGTAGCGCTGCGCGATGGTCCAGTCCAGGCCGGCCACGCGTTGTGCCGCGACAAAGGAGCTGCCTGCGCGAACGAACGTGGGCTGCCCGGTTTCATCGGGCGGCGTGTCCAGAACGTGAGGGACAACAGGCTCCCCGCTGCGGGGCTGTCCCGCTATGACGTCACCCCGCACCGTCGCAAGCACCACGTCGCCGCGCAATTGCGGCGCAAGACGGCGACGCACATCAGTGAATGACTCAAACGACAGCATGCGCCACTGCGCGATGCCATCCACCTTCGCCGTAAGCACACCCACCAGCGAGCGCTCGCCATTGAGCGGATTGATGCCCGAATAGGAGACCACCGCTTCGTGACCACTGGACGGCGGCAGTTGCGCATCGTCCACCATCAGGCGGTGAAACAGTGCTTCGCGCCCGTTGACGCCCAGCCGTGAAGCGAGCTGCCGATCATCCGGCGTACGGCTGAACATCATTACCGAACCGCGCATGTCGTACGCATAGAGGGACAGCGATCCGGGCGCCTCCATCTCTGCGACGGTCGCCGAGGATTGCGAAGACAGCTCGTTGACCAGCCCCAGCCAGCGGGCCAGTTCGTTGTCGGGAAGCCTGCGCTCGGCTCTGCCAATCACCAGAAACGGCACACCGCCCTGACCGCCCCGCACCATCGCGGTGTCGCCGGCATCGCGAAAACGGGCCATCCACGGCTCGCCCTCCTGACGCAACAAGGGTCCGCGATCACGCAGCAACAGTTCCATGCCGTAGAGGCTGCGGGCATACCCGCGCTGCCGCTGGGCTAGCCAGGTCTCCACCGCGGTAGCGTTGTCTTCCAGCCACTGGCGCTGGTGCGCCACATAGTGATGCACCTGCACCCACGCGACACCCGCGACCAGCGCACACAGAAAGACGGACAGCAACGTGCCACCGCCGTAAAGAAGCCTGCGCCGATATCGCATGAGACGACTTGCCGTGTCGTCACCACCCTGTCGTGCCGCGTGTCCCATCCGTCTTTGCCCCCGCCTGCTGCGCTTTCGCCCGTGCCGACGTCACGCGCGTTGATCGCACGCGCTGCTGAGCCGGGCCTTCCGACCCGCCATGAAACGTCCGCGCTGGCGCGCAGACCATCGACGAAGTCTTACGACGCGTGGAAGGACTGAGGCACCAGCGAACGGCGCAGCCAGCTTCGGCCCCGGGTGGGGGTCTGACAATAGACCGTCAGTTGTAGGTGAAGACCACAATTGACGAGGCGATGGGGCGTAACTGCCCGATCAGGGCTTGGGTGGAGGCGCCATGCCGGGCCGCTGGGCGGCGCGCTCTTTCATGAACGTGGCGATGTCCTGCTCGGAGACCTTGCCGGTCTTTTGCGTGTCAATTGCGTCGAAGTTGCGCGACACCATCGGCATGGCCTTCGCTTCGTCGCGGGTGAGATATCCGTCTTTATCCTTGTCGGCGGCAATGAAATTCTTGTGCGCCTGGGCGACCCGGTCGGCCAGATAACCTGCGCCGTTCTGGGCGACAGCAGCAAGACTCGCCAGCGAAAGGCACGCGGCGGCCACAAGCGATACGGTCAGCGAACGCGACATGAGGACCTCTTCGGAGAAGGATGGACGGATTCACGCTGCCACGCGCCCTTCAGGCACGCAAGCGGCGGTGCGTGAAGATGCACCGCCGCCGCGCCATCAGCCGGCGGCGAGCGCCTTGTCCACCATGGCCTGGGCTTCTTCCAGAATCTGCTCCAGGTGCTTCTGGTCGCGGAAGGATTCGCCGTACACCTTGTAGATGTCTTCGGTGCCTGAAGGGCGCGCGGCAAACCAGCCGTTCGCCGCCATCACCTTGATGCCGCCGATGGGCTGGTCGTTGGCCGGTGCGCGGTTGATGACCTGGAGCACGGGCTCACCGGCCAGCGTGCGCGAACCCACTTCTTCCGGCGTGAGCCGGGACAACCGGGCCTTCTGGGCATGCGTGGCGGCCGCATCAATGCGCGAGCTGGCCGGATCGCCCAGAGCCCCCGTGATGTCGCGATAAATCAGGCCCGGGTCTTTGCCGACGGTTGCCGTCATTTCGCCGGCAAGAAGTGCGGCAACGATGCCGTCCTTGTCGGTGGACCACGGAAGGCCCTTCCGGTCGAGGAAGGAGGCGCCCGCGCTTTCCTCACAGCCAAACCCGAGACTGCCATCGAACAGACCCGGCACGAACCACTTGAAGCCCACGGGCACTTCCAGCAGCGGCCGGCCCAGCCGTTTGGCGATGCGGTCGATCAGGGCGGTACTGACCACGGTCTTGCCCACCGCGGCATCCGCGCGCCAGCCGGGGCGATGGCTGAACAGATAATCCGCCGCGGTCGCCAGGTAATGGTTGGCCTGCATCAGGCCGGCACTGGCGGTGACCACGCCGTGGCGGTCGTGATCGGTGTCACAGGCGAAGGCGACGTCGAAACGATCCTTCAGGCCGATCAGGCGCTGCATGGCGTAGGAAGACGAAGGGTCCATGCGGACCTTGCCGTCCCAGTCCAGCGACATGAACGAGAACGTCGGGTCTACCTGATCGCTGACGACCGAAAGATCCAGACGATAACGGTCGGCAATGGCCGCCCAGTAATGCACCCCTGCTCCGCCCAGCGGATCGACGCCCATGCGCACGCCGGCTCCACGGATCGCGTCCAGGTCGAGCGCGTGTGCCAGGTCGCTGACGTATTCGTCGAGGAAGTCGTGTTCCACCGTGCCCGAAGCCGCGCGGGCGGCCGCGAAGGTCACCCGCTTTACCCCGGCAAGCTTGCCCTCGATGAGGCTGTTGGCACGCTGGGCGATCCACGACGTGGCGTCGGTGTCGGCGGGGCCACCGTGAGGCGGGTTGTACTTGATGCCGCCACTGTCCGGCGGATTGTGCGACGGCGTGATGACGATGCCGTCTGCCAGGCCTTTGTCGCGACCGCGGTTGTATTTGAGGATGGCATGCGACACGGCGGGCGTCGGCGTGAACTCACCGCCCTTGGACACACGCGTGGGCACGCCGTTGGCTATCAGCACTTCCAGCGTGCTCTCGAACGCCGGCTCGGACAGCGCATGGGTGTCGATGCCGACGAACAACGGCCCATCCACGCCCGCGCTCGCGCGGTATTCGCACACGGCCTGCACGATGGCCCACACATGCGTTTCGTTGAACGAGCGTTCCAGCGAGGAACCGCGATGGCCGGAGGTGCCAAACACCACCCGCTGTTCTGGCACCGACGGATCGGGCGTCAGATCCCGATAGGCCGCAAGAAGTCGCGGAATGTCCACGAGCGGAGCCGAGGTGGCCGGTTTACCCGCGAGCGCACTGATACTGGAACTCAAGCTGATCTCCTGCTGGCCGCCGCTGCGGCGCGTTGAGGCATTGTAGGTTGCCGTCAACGCGCAGGTTGTCAAGCTGGCGTGGAAATGCCCGTTCAGCGCTCACGCGTACCGGCGACGTACAGCTTGCCGGAGTCTTCAAAACCAATGGTGCTGATGCGTGCGTCGCGCAGCGACAGCACGGCTTCTTCCGTGGTGCCCATGGCGTATGCCGATTCAGCGGGCGTGATGATGCGCGCGTTGCGACGGCGTACCTTGCTGCCGAAGCGGAAGCGGTTGTACACCGACCAGGCGATGAACACGATGGCGCAGCACGCCGCCAGCGTCACCAGCGTCATGAGGTCGGTTTCACCATTGCCGGTGGACTTGCGGAATATCTCCACGTAGGTGGTGTGGACTCCAAAGGCCCAGGCGAACAGCGTGATGAGCGGTAGCCACAGGAAGAACCAGAACGCCCAGGCGGCGAGCGTCACCAGACCGAAGAAGACGCGTTGCGCCGGCTTCTGGTGGTCCGGGCGCTGGATGATGATGGCTTCGGCTTTCAACGGATTCCCCTGTCCGGGCTGACCCAGATGGCGCGCGTGCCCTTGCGCTTGAACAGCGCCTTGGGGAACGCGACGATCGACGTGCCGGTGTTGAGCACCCAGTAAATCAACGGATACCAGATCATCCAGTAGTAGTTGCGGCCCACCCGGGTTTCATAACGGCGGTCCACAATCAGGCTGACGAAGAACTGGATGAGGCACGTGGCGCCCAGCACCACGCCGTGCCAGTGCGGCAGCAGCGTGTCGACGTGCAGCACCGGCGGGAGGGTGATGAACTTGCCCAGAATCCACAGCGTGACGATGGCGGCCATGTCATAGGCCCACAGCAGGCTCAACAGGTATTCCAGAGCCACCGGCCACATGCGGCGCTGCCGCCAGCGCATCAGCGCACGATCATAACGCAACAGCACTTCGGAGCCGCCCTGCGCCCAGCGCAGGCGCTGCTTCCACAGGCCACGCACGGTTTCGGGCATCAGAATCCAGCACAGCGCGTTCGGTTCGTAGCGGATGTCCCAGTGACGCATCTGGAGGCGCCAGCTGATGTCGATGTCTTCGGTGACCATGTCGGTGTTCCAGTAACCGACATCGTGCAGTGCGCTCTTGCGGAAGGCCGCAATCACGCCCGACACCGTGAAGATGCGCCCATACACGCGCTGAGCACGCTTGATGAGGCCGATGATCGAGGAGAACTCACCCACCTGGAGTTTGCCCAGCAACGTGGAGCGGTTGCGGATGCGCGGATTGCCCGTGACAGCCGCCACGCGAGAGCCATCGTTCATGTGGTACATGAGCCAGTGCGTGGCGTACTCATCCAGCAGCGCGTCACCATCCACGCAGACGAAATAATCGCCCTTGGCGGCCAGCGCCGCCATGCGCAGCCCCATCGCCTTGCCCTGATTGCTGGCCAGATGGATCACGCGCAGGTTGGACACTTCGCGGGTCAACTGATCGAGCTGCGCACCGGTGTCGTCGCTCGAACCATCGTTGACCGCGATGATCTCGAACGCCGGATAACGCTGACCGGCCAGGTGCGCGATGGTTTCACGTACCTGCTCGCCCTCGTTGTGGCAAGGCACGATCAGGGTAACGAACGGGTATTCCTCAAGCTCCGGCGGGGTAACGCGCAGCGGTTCGTTGCGCTCCCAGCGGAAGAAATAGATGAGGCCGCCACTCATCCAGATCAGCGACATCGCCAGCGGGTAGAAGAACGCAAACTCAAGCAGGCCGTGAATGATGTTCGTGTCCATGACTACCGCGCCGGAAGGGGATAGGGGTAATCAGACGCCGAGATCGCGGGCCGGATCACTTCGAGCTTCGGATGGTCACCGATGAAATCATCGGGGTAGTAGCCGATATGCCGCGCCCCTCCGGCCTGCAACAGGCGCAGCCGGTGTGCGATGTCTTCCGTGGGGATGGGTTTCTTGTGCACCCAGTCCTGCGTGGCCACTTCAAACAGCGTGCGGTCCAGCGAACCGGGCGTGGCGGTCACCGCCTTCAGCAGGCGGCGGAACCACGCATCCGTGGGCGACTCCTTGTCCAGCTGCGGCATCGCCATGATGGCGGTGATGTTGTATGCGGCATTGAAAGCCGGCAGGCTCTGCGCGAACCAGCTTTCCGCTGCCGGATCGACTACCGGGCGGGCGTAGATGTTGCGCGCGGTCAGCACCTGCGGACGCCAGCGCTTCACCCGCTCGGTCAGCTCGTTGGTGAAGTCGATCAGGCGCTGCGTGCGCTGGGCGGCCGTGTCCTGGGCCCAGGGCCCGAGGTTGTCGGTATCGCGCAGATAGGCATCGTCGGAGAACAGGATGCCCGCCGCGTCGGCATGACGTGCCAGATCTTCGTAGACGTCGCCAATCTTCGCGCGCACCGCCGGGTCCCACGGCGCCAGCCGATAGTGATCGGTGTCTTTCGGGCCGCCCGGCCCCAGCGCGGGCAGCTTGCTGCCATCGGGGAACCGGAACGCCATGACCGGAAGCCATGCGAAGACGCGCACGCCGGCACGGGTGCGCAACTGCCACTCCACGCGAGAGTACAGATCGGCGCGCATCGGCAGATGCCGGTTCGGGAAGTACACCGCGTCCGCCACGCCATCACCATCCGGGTCGGCATAGGCCTGCAACCAGACCTGCGACGGATGCAGGCGCTTGATGCGGTCAAGCAGTCTGGAAAGGTTTTTTTCCTGCTGCGCCGGGTCCGGATCGTAGACATAGTCCAGATCCACCTGCACCGCGCGGGTGGGATCAATGCGCGACTGGTGACGCATCAGCCAGGCCAGACGCACGGCACCCACGTTGCCGCTGACCAGCAGGCGCGGAATCGTGCGCGTGGGGTCCAGCGACGGGAGCGCATCGCCCAGGCTCATCGACACGGGCATGCCGACGTCGGCCGCAATCTTCGTGGCAACGCGGTTGTACGAACCGTACGGCCACACGATGGCGCGCGGGCGATGGCCCGTGTTGGCTTCGATCTCGTCGGCACTCTTCTTCAGGTCCGCACGGATGCGCGCGGTATAGGCCGCTTCGTCTTCGTAGGTTTTGCCATCGGGCGTGACCATCGCCGAGGTGGCGGCAGGCAGCTGGTTGCCCTGCGGGTTGGCGTTCACACCATGATGCAGGTCGTAGCTGTGCGAGGCGAACTCCACCAGACCGCTGCGCTGAATTTCCTTCACCTGGTCCCAGGTGAGGAAGCAATGGCGGTCACAGGTGGCGCCGTTGTACGGCATGCTCTTGCCCGCCGGCATGTCGATCCACGAGCCCACCAGCGCGGCCACGGCCGGATAGTTGTATGCGCGAAGCAGCGGGTAGACGCGGCTGTAGAAGCTTTCCAGGCCGTCGTCGAAGGTGAGCAGCACCGGACGATCCGGCAGCGCGGCACCGCCGTTGCTGGCATCCACCACCTGCTGGAGCGTGACCACGTTGTAGTGGTGCGCGCGCAGCCAGTCGAAGTGAGCGACCAGCTTGTCGGAGCTGGTGGCATCCGGGTCGTGGTCGCCGCCGTTGCCGCGCACGTCGTCGCGAACATCATGGTACGCCAGCACCACCAGCGTGTTTTTGGCGGCGCCTGCGGGAATGGCAGGCGCCTGGGCCATCGCCGGAACGGCGAAGAAGGCCAGAAGCAGAAAAGTGATCAGGTTGCGCATCGTGTTCACTCGCCCCAGTGCATCGTCAGGTCCAGCACGACGCGGGACTCGCGTTTGCCGTCATAAGGCTGGTTATGCCAGCCGATACCCCAGCCGAAGCTGAGGCCCGCGCGTGGCTCGAAGGTTTGTCCGTAGCGCGCGCTTGCCTGCCAGTCGGTGGCAAAGCCCCGTTCGGCGTACTGGCCCACGGCCACGTCGATGCGCTGGCGCCACTGGGTGTCGTAGAACTGGTGCAGCAGGTTTTCCAGGCGCGCCGTGGCGGCCCAGGAGTTGTCGCGTTTCGGATTGAAGTACGGACGATCCGGCAGCGTGTTGTGCGAGCCGCCCAGTTCCACGCCGCCATCCAGCGTGAGGTTGGGCGCGGTGTAGACGCGCTGCACGATGGAAGCCAGCCACGCGGTGCGCTTGTTGTCGTCGCTGAAGCGACCCTGTGAGGCGGTGACCTTCACCTGGGTCAGTTCGCTGGCTCGCCAGATGACGGAGGTATCCAGCGTCTTCGCCGTGATGCCGTAGTACTGCGCGCGCAGCGGCACATCCGCACCGGCACTGCTCCAGTCGGCAGCCACTGCCCAGTGGTCGGTGATGGCATAGGTAGCGCCAGCTTCGAACGCCGTGCGGCTGACGAAGCGATCCGTCGAGGGCAACGCCTGCACGTAGGCTTCGAGGCCGCGCGCATAACCGCGCACGCCGAGGCCGAAGCGTTCGCGCTCGACGTGGCCTTCGGGGAGGTCTGCCGACGCGTAGCGACCAATACCCAGGATGCGCCAGTGATCGGCAAGCAGCGGGCTCATGATCGTGGCCTGGGTTTCCGAATCGCGGTCACCGTAGTCCGGGCTGCTGCCCTTGCCGTTGGCCTGGGTGATGTCGAACTGCCAGCCGCGCTCGCGTTCCCAGGATTGCCGCTCCTGCTTCACGCGCGGACTGCGTGGCGCCAGCGATTCGGCATCCTGAAGCGCGGGCTCGACACCTGCGTAATCGTTGAGTGCGCGGTTGGCATCGACCACGCCCAGGTCGGCGCCGATGTCGTTGGTGTCCAGTGTGCCGGCGATGGTCAGCGTGTCGGACGCGCGACGCGGCCAGCCACGGGAAAGTTCCGACATGCCCAGCTCGCGACGGATGGCCGCGTTGGCCGGAGCCTCGTCGCTCATGGCCGTGAGGCGGCCGTGCGCTTCGGCCAGCAGACCCACGTATTCGCGCATCAACGCTGCATTCAGATCAGCGTCGACCTTGCGGGAGTTCTGCAAGGGCGTCGGGGTGGCAGGGCTGCGAATCCAGCGCGGCTCGCTGTCGGCCAGCTTGTCGATGGTCTGGAACGCATCGGTGGTGCGCTGCGACTCCAGATAGGCGTAAGACAGCTCGATGCGCGGATCGGCTTCTTCACTGTCGTACGGACCCGGGTCCTGGCGGATGCTCTCTTCAAAGAGTTTTGCCGCTTCTGCGGGCCGATGCTGTTGCAGCAGCGCGTCGGCGACCGAGCGCTGGGCATAGGCAGGAATAGTGACGTTCTGCGCGCGAAGCCGGTCATATTCGGCTACCGCTTCGGGCGCCCTGCCCGCCTTGTCCAGTGCCACCAGGCGATCAATGCGGGCACGATCAGCGATGTCTTTCATCTCCGGACGCGGATCGTTGATGAGCTGGTCGAGGCTGGCTACCGCCGCATCGGGCTCGGCATAAGGCACGCGAGGGTCAACTGGCTCGGCATCGCCCCAGCGGATTTCATGCGCCACGACATCGGCGCGCAAGCGCTGCAACGGCACAGGGGGAAGCATGGGGCGCTCAGCCCGGGCCAGTTCCTCCGCACGCACGGAACCACCCAGCTCACTCACCAGCGTAGCGCGCATCACCTGCGCCTCATGGTCTTCGGGCCAGCGGGCCAGCAGGTCTTCCACGTGGCGCAGGGCCTCGTAGCGATGGCCCGTGTCGCGCTCATCGGACACCCGTCGCATCAGCGAATCGCGGGATACCGGTTCGGCTGTGGTGGCGGCCGCGGCTGCGCCGGGCAACGCAAAAAGAGCGACAGAAATGGCGAGCGCCAATCCTGTGGCCTGTACCCCTGAACGTACGCTCACCCAAACCTCCTGCCGATTACGTCACTAAGTGACGCAGTCGTCACGTTCGGTAACCTAGCCAAACGATTGTGAAGTCCTGTCGAAGGCCACCGACCGTGGGCTTCGACGTCATCGCTTCCGTTGACGCGCGTCAATGTTGTGACGCGTCATCGGAACTTAGCTGTGGCGGGAGCAAGTTCCAAGCCATTCCGTCGGCAAGACCCCCATTTTGCCAGAGATGCATAGCCATGGCTTCCCCTCCGTGCGATATAGTCGTTACACCACGCATCCGGTGCGCACGTTGAGCGATCCCCTGCCCCCTGTTGACGACGCGTTGCATGAGGCATTGCCTCGCTTTGTGCAGGCCCATCAGCGCCTGTTCGTTATTACCGGCGCGGGCATCAGCACGGACTCAGGCATCCCGGATTACCGCGATAACGCCGGTGCCTGGAAACGCAGCCCTCCCATGACACTCCAGGCCTTCATGGGCAGCGCCCGTGCCCGCGCCCGTTATTGGGCACGAAGCATGATCGGCTGGCGCTCGTTCGGCAGGGCCGAGCCCAACATCGCCCATCACGCGCTTGCCGCCATGGAGCGCACGGGCCATATCGAGCTGCTGCTGACCCAGAATGTGGACGGTCTTCACGAAGCCGCAGGCAGTCACAACGTGGTGGATCTTCACGGACGCCTCGACCGCGTACGCTGCATGACCTGCGGCGACATCACCCCCCGCTCCCTCTTCCAGAAGAAGCTCGCCGAAGCCAACCCGCTCTGGCTGGACATGCAGGCGACCATCGCGCCCGATGGCGATGCGGACCTTGATAATGCCGATTTTGCATCATTCCTCGTGCCACCCTGTCCGATTTGCGGGGGCGTACTGAAGCCCGACGTCGTGTTCTTCGGAGAAAACGTGCCCCGCGCACGGGTGGACACGGCATGGGCGCACCTGGCCCGGGCCGATGCCATGCTGGTGATCGGCTCCTCCTTGATGGTCTATTCGGGCTACCGCTTCGTGCGGGAAGCTTCGCGGCGCGGGCTGCCCATCGCCTCGGTCAACCTTGGGGTCACCCGGGCGGACGATCTGCTGGATCTGCGCATTCCCCTGCCCATCGCCGACGCGCTGGCGCCTTTCCTGCCCTGATCAGCGCCGCGCGCGGAAGAACTCGCGCAGCATCGTGGATGCGCGCTCCGCGTCCAGACCACCCTCTGCGATGACGCGATGATTGTGCCGGTCGGAAATCAACGTGTCGAAGACGCTGCCGGCTGCGCCGGTCTTCGGATCGGTAGCGCCATACACGACCCGGCCGATGCGCGCGTGAACCATGGCCATCGAACACATCGCGCACGGCTCCAGCGTCACGTACAACGTGGCGCCGGGGAAACGATAGTTGGACAGCGCCTGGCCACCCGCGCGCAACGCCTGAATCTCGGCATGGGCCGTGGGATCGTTGAGGGTGATGTTGCGATTCCATCCCTCCCCCACGACGCGACCATCCACGACGAGCACGGCGCCCACGGGCACTTCGCCCTCCGCATCGCGCGCATGCGCGGCCAGTTCCAGCGCGCGCGCCATGAAGGCGTGGTCGGCATCGGAAAACGACGATTCGGCGGGTATGGGGGGCGGCAGTACGTCGGACATGCGTGCAAGTGTAATTCAGCGGCGCACGCACGAATGCCTTGATGTGACTCACGGCCTTGACCCGTCG
This sequence comes from Luteibacter sp. Sphag1AF, assembly GCF_014192715.1. GTDB lineage: Bacteria > Pseudomonadota > Gammaproteobacteria > Xanthomonadales > Rhodanobacteraceae > Luteibacter. Next base: position 163,541 of record NZ_JACHYH010000007.1, on the reverse strand, counting down.
CGACCCTTCGGAGAGGCTTGGACGATTGCCCCCCGGAGACGCCCCCATGCCACGAGTGCTGCTTTGTCTCGCACTTTCCCTCATAAGCACAGGGGTGATCGCTGCCGTACCGGTATGGGGCGCGCGACAATCCAGCCCCGCCGACACGTCGCCTGCAACACTGAAGCCCGGCGAATGGATCTGGGGCGCGGACGGCAAAGTGAAGGGTCCGATGGCCGTGATCGTCAGCCTCACGGAGCAGCGCGCATACGCCTATCAGAACGGCATTCTGGTGGGTGTGGCAACGGTCAGTACCGGACGGGAGGGCTACCGTACGCCAACGGGCGTGTTCACGATCCTGCAAAAAGACAAAGACCACCGCTCGAACAAATACAACAACGCGCCGATGCCGTACCAGCAACGCCTCACGTGGGACGGCGTGGCACTGCATGCGGGCGGCGTGCCGGGCTATCCCGAGTCGCACGGTTGCGTGCATCTGCCCACGGGATTTGCCCGGGCCCTGTTCGATGCCACGCCACGCGGCATGACGGTGGTGGTTTCCGAAGAAGGCGCGTCGCCGGCCAGCGTGGTGCATCCACGAGCCATCCTGCCCATTGATCCAACCTCCGGCGCGGTGACGGTGAACACGGAGTTGCCCGAAGGCCAGACCTTCACATGGCATCCGGAGACCTCTCCGGAGGGCCCGCTGTCCATGGTGCTGAGTGCCGCTGATGATCTTCTGGTGGTTTACCGCAACGGCGTTGAAATCGGCCGCACCCGCATTGTCGTTACCGACAAGGAAGCCAGCGGCACGCACGCGTACATCGTGGCGGAAGGCTTCCTGCCTGGCGACAACCCCCTGCTGCACGGCACCCGCATGCCGAACTGGATCACCATCGGCATACCGGGCCACGGCGAAGAGGCAGGCAAGGTGCTGGACGCACAGGCCATCGACCGCGTGGTGATTCCGCCCGATTTCCTTGCCGGCCTGCTGCCGCTACTGACGCCGGGCGTGGTGCTGGTGACGACCGATCAGAACATCCTTCCCGGCACCACCTCCGGCGGCCAATTGCAATTGCTGGACGCGAAACCGCCCACTGCACTGAGCCCGTAACCGACAGGCACCTACAACCAACGGCTGACTGGCGCGAGTGCTGTGTATGCGTAGCATCACGAAGGCACTTCAGCGCATCTGCGCAATCACCTGCATGCACGCGATCGCTTCGCGCGCGGGCGCCTGCCCGCTCATCTGCCCGTTGCCCTGTCCGGAGATATCTCATGAGCCACTCCAGGAATTCCTCCCGCCCGTTTACCATCGTTCAGGGGCACCGGCCCTCAGCCAGGACGCTTTCGCTTCTCGACATCGGCGAATCGCGCCTGGAGCACGATGACAATCTCTACGTGACACTCAAGAGCGGCCGCTTTACCGAAGCGCATCTGGACGACGGAACATGGAATGGCGCATTCACTGTCGAAACCGAGTGCACGCCCGGTCGCAAGGTTATCGCCGTCGCGCGGGATCTCATCGCGAAACACCCGGATTACACTGAAAACAACGGCCACTCCATCATTTTTGGATATGAAAAATTTGGTGTCGCGTTCCAGGGAGATGTGCTCAACGAAATCCTGTCCGACAATGCCTTGTTCACTTATTACTTCAACGGCGTATGGATGGAATATGTTGTTTCATTGAGCGACTTCTTCGAATACCGCACCCTGGGGCCCATCGCCCAGCTTGATGCGGCGAGCGTAGATCTGCGCTTCTGGCTTCTTCAGACCCAGTTTGGCCCCTCGCACGAAGAGTTCGTCAAGGCCGTTCGCAAGGTGGGATACATCCCGCTGAACGTGTTCGTGGGCATCATGGCGCCAGGCAAGGAAACGGTGATTCGCACTCCCGGCAGCGAGGCGTACGTCGACACGCCGCTTGGCCGCGTGCCCGGAGGCCTGCAATACATCGACTTCTCGCAATGGTCCGAAGGCAGCGTGACCTATTCGGAGGGTGACCTGAAGACGTTTCCGTCGGCATGACGGGAACGGCTGATGCGGCGGCGATCCGCTGCATCAGCCGTGTTGGTGTACCCGCCCCTCCGGAGATGCTTCATGGCCGCCGCCACTCACACTTCCCGCCCTACATCCGTCCCCTTCGCCGAAGGCAATGCACGGCTCGTGCACGATCCGCGCCTCGTGGCAAACCTCACGTCCGCCCGCCTTTTCGAGGCCGAAGCATTCGGATTGTGGTCCCTGAGTGTGACCCTCAAAATCGAATGCACCGCGGCCGACACCATGCTGACCATCGCGCGGGAGCTGTTGCAGGATCACCCCGAGTACACGGCCGGCGGCGCGCATTCGATCATCATCGGGTACGAGAGATCTGGCCTCACATTCTCCGGTGAGACACTGCTTGATCTGCTCCAGGGAGGCACGCGCTATCCCTACTGGGTCAATGACGCATGGCGCAACGGCCGCGAAGATCTGTCCGGGTACGTTTATCTCCAGACCGTGGGACCGGTGGTTGATACAGCACAAACGTTCATCGCGCCGGCCTTTCTGATTCAGCAGGCATTCGATGGCATCGAGCACGACGATTTCGTGGCGGCGGTGCACGCCCGGGGCTACATGGCGATCAACGTATTCGTGGGGTTGAGCGCGCCCGGCAAGGAGACACTCCTGCACACGCCCGGCAGCGAAAACTACGTGGAGTCCGACTTCGGCCAGGTGCCTGGCGGCATGGCGTACCTGGACCTGCGCCGCTGGACCGGCGGCACGCAGGACTTCACGGGTGCCGACGTGGACGTTTTTCCGGATCAATAAACATCTGCACCAGATCGTGAGCCGCCCCGCTCCCACAGAGCGAATGGCACACGGCTATCATGCGTCCAGCCCTTTCATGGACACATGCATATGCAGACACGCCGCCAGTTCCTCGCCCTGTGTGCCGCCGCCGGCGTGATGTTGACAGTGAACGCCCGGGCCCTTGGCAAGCGCGGTCCTCTGAAAGCGGTGCGCGCCACCGCCATCACACAGGTGTCTGGCGATGGCGTCAGGCTGAGTGCCGTGGCCATCGAGTACGGCGCGCCCATTCAATCTGCCCTTCTGTCGCGTGACGATTTTCGGGTGGAGGGGCGCACCGTCACGGGGGTCTACACGGCAACGTCGACAAATCCGGGCAGTCGCGCGGATGTCGGGCGCTACGTGATCGTGACGCTGTCGCCTGACGATCCCGATGCGCTGCTGGCGCAACACAAGCCTGGGAGCAGTAAAAGTGTGCCGGGCAAGGCCGGCCACATTCCTTCGTACAACACAACGTACGCGGCGGCAAAGGCCACCATTGCCGAGGCGAATGAAGGTATTTCCATAACGACCAGCCAGGTCAGAAACCTCATCGTGGAGGACTTTCTCCAGCGCGAGTTTCGCGACCCGAAGACCGGCAGGTCGCTTCGCTACAACCTGTTTGTGCCCAAGGGCTATGACGCGAAGAAGTCATGGCCGCTGGTGTTGTTCATGCACGATGCCGGCGCGACCAGCAACGTGACGCGCACGACCCTGTTTCAGGGACTGGGCGCTATTGCATGGGCCAGCCCGGAAGATCAGGCAAAACGCCCCTGCTTCGTGCTGGCTCCGCAGTTTGACGAGATCATTGCAGACGACGACTCCGATACATCCAGCGCACTGGACAGCACCATCGACCTGATCACTGCGCTGACTCACGAATACAGCATCGACAGCAAACGGCTGTACGTTACCGGACAGTCCGGCGGCTGCATGATGTCGATCGCGATGGACATCAAATACCCGGGATTCTTTGCCGCCTCCTTCCTTGTGGCTGGCCAGTGGGACCCTGCACAGGTGAAGCCGCTGGCAACGCAGAAGCTGTGGATTGTGGTGTCCGAGGACGACGACAAGGCCTTCCCCGGTCAGAACGCCATCGTGGATGTGCTGACCGCAGAAGGCGCAAGGGTAAGCCGCGCCACGTGGGACGGCACCTGGACGGCGCCGCAGTTTCGCGCGGCGTTCGACCAGATCGACGCTGCGCACAGCCCCATCAACTATGTGACGTTCGCCAAGGGCACGGTCACTGCGCGGGGTCAATCAGGCATCGGAACCAGCGGCCATCGCAACACATGGCGCATTGCCTACACCATTGAGCCGATCCGCGAGTGGCTGTTCCGCCAGCACGGCTAGCGTGAACGCCCCAGCCGGCTGATCACGCGCACGTAAACCAGTTCGCTTACCAGTTCCACCAGCGTCTGCGTAACGATGACGGCAGGCAGCACGGGCATGGCGCCCGGCACAGCCAGCGCCAGTGGCAGAACGACCAGCGAATTGCGCGTGCCCGCACTGAAAGCCACCGCCCGGGCAGCGGCGGGCTCCAGTCGAACGAGCCGGGCCACTGTCCAGCCCAGCGACGGCGCAAGCACGGCAAAGGCGGCGTATACAGGCACCACGCGCCATGCCGCCCCGCCCGCCAGCCCGAGCTGCGGCACCACCGACGCGACCACCACGAACAGCACCAGCGCGGTCGCTGGCACGGGAATCAGACCAAGCAGGGATGCCACGCGTTCACCCGCCCGCCTGCGCGCCGCCCAGAACCGGGTGGCCGCCGCGAACAGCAAGGGAACAACAATCAGCCAGAGGAACGCGTGCAGAAAAGGGCCGGCTTTCACCATCTGCGCGGCATCCGAGCCCAGAAAAGCAGCGAGATAACCCGGCAGCACCACCATTTGCACGAAAAGCAGCACCGGCGTTGCGGCCAGCAGCAATCGGGCGTCCGCCTGCCCCAGATGCGCGAAGGTCACGACGTAATCAATGCACGGCGCCAGCAATACCAGCAGCACGCCCAGCCGGATCATCGGCTCCGCTGGCACCAGCCAGATCAGGCCCGCGACCAGCAGCGGCACGACGGTGAAGTTGGCAGCCAGCAAGGCCGCCAGAAAGCGGAAATGCACGAAGGCACGACGCAGTTCGGCCATGGGCACCTGAAGGAAGGTGACGTAAAGCATCAGCGCCAGCGCGGGATTGATCAGCGATTCCAGCGCAGAGGTTGCCGGCACCAGCAACGCAACAACGGCCGCCAGGGCGACCGCGCAGAAGTAAATGACGATCTGGCGACCTTCGAGGGCGTCGCGAAGTTGCTGCATGCGGGAAGAGCCTGCTCGGTACATCAGATACCGATTATGGCTTCGCGGCATGCAGCGCGACACACTCCGCCGGGCGAGGTCGGAGTGTGTCGTGGTCAGAATCAGGCCATCAGCAGAGTCTTCGGCTCCAGATACGCGCCCAGTCCCCACTTGCCCATCTCACGCCCCATGCCGGAGTGCTTGAATCCTCCGAACGGTGCGCGGGGTTCATGCGACAGCGTGTTGATGAGCACGCGCCCTGCGTCGATCTGGCGCGCCACCCGCTCGCAACGCGTCAGGTCCTGGCCAAATACGACGGCGCTCAGGCCATAGCGCGTGTCGTTGGCAATCACGATGGCATCGGCTTCCCCGTCATAAGGAATGAGGGTGAGCACGGGACCGAAGATTTCTTCGCGAGCGATGCGCATCTGGTTATTCGCGTCGGTGAAGATCGTTGGCTTCACGAACCAGCCCCGGTCGAGGTCGTCCGGCCGGCCTTCGCCGCCTGCCAGAATCCGCGCGCCCTCTTCGGCACCAAGCCGGATGTAGCCCTGCACACGCTCCCACTGCTTCGCGCTGACCATCGGGCCAATAGCGGTGTCCGGATTGCGTGGATCACCCGACTTCACCTGCGCCACAGCGGCCGTGGCGACCGCCTCGAATTCCGCAAGGCGCTCACGCGGCACCAGAATGCGGGTGCCTGCGATGCAGGCCTGCCCGCTGTTGAGGAAGCCGGCCGTCAATACCAGCGGCATGATCGCGGTGAAGTCCGCATCGTCGAGCACGACGGTCGGGGACTTGCCGCCCAGCTCCAGCGTCACACGCTTCATGGTGTCGGCACCTGCGGTAATCAGATGCTGGCCCACCGCAGACGAGCCGGTAAAGGATATCTTCGCCACATCAGTATGACGGGCAATTGTCTCGCCCACCACGTCGCCACGGCCATTGACCACATTGAACACGCCCGGCGGCAGGCCCGCTTCATGCAGCGCTTCAATGACGACCTGTGTTTGCAGCGCACTCATCTCGCTGGGCTTGATGACGGCCGTGCAGCCAGCCGAGAGCGCCGTGGCGAGCTTGTTGCAGATGAAACCCGCATTGCTGTTCCACGGCGTAATCAGCCCGGCGACGCCGACCGGCGTGAGGATGACCCGCGCAGTGCCCGCCTCTTCTTCAAAGGCAAATGCTTCCAGTGCGTCGATGGCCTGGGCAATCACGTCTGCCGGATACGTGGCCATCCAGCGGCCGCGCGACAACGGCGCGCCGTACTCAAGGACGATGGCCTCCATCAGTTCATCTTCGCGGGCAGCGATGGCTTTATGCATACGCCTCAACACCGCAACGCGCTCTTCGCGCGAGGTCCGCGACCAGGCAGGAAACGCTGCCTTGGCGGCGGCGATGGCGCGCTCGGCGTCCACCTCGTCGCCGAGGCGCACCTTGCCAATCACTTCCTCGGTGCTGGGGTTGAACAGGTCGAACCATTCCTCGCCGTGCGGCGTGACGAATTGTCCGTTGATATAGATGTGTTCGATGCGCTGCATGACGGGTCCTTCGGGTGGGATGCCTTGCAGTCTAGAGAGCGTATATTGTCCTGATAAGCCACTTCATAACTGATGTGTCATCCCGAAAATCAGGACACTTTCCCCATGCACCGCACCGGACTGACCGAACTGGAAGTGATCCTGGCCGTGGCACGGCGCCAGAGTTTTCGAGCCGCCGCCCAGGAACTGGGCATGTCGACAACGGCGGTTAGCAGCGCCGTAGCCGGACTGGAAGCGCGCCTGAAAGTGCGCCTGTTCAACCGCTCCACCCGCAGCGTGGCGCTGACCGATGTAGGGCAACGCTACGTGGAACGCATCACGCCGGCGCTGGCCGAAATCCGTAGCGCAGGTGATGAGGCGGGCGTGGGGCCGGATATTCCCAGCGGCACGCTGCGCATCAACGCACCGCAGGCCGCGGCCTTCCTGTTGATGGACACCCTGCTCGGCCCGTACGCCGAGCGCTATCCCCAGGTGCGCGTGGACATCGTGAGCGAGTCGCGGATGATCGACATCGTGGCCGATGGCTTCGACGCGGGCATCCGCCTGGAAGAATCCGTGCCGCAGGACATGATCGCCGTGCCGCTGTCGCGCGACGTACGCATGCTGGTGGTGGCGACGCCGGAGTATCTGAAACAGCACGGCACGCCCACTCATCCGCGCGACCTTCTCCATCACCAGAGCATCGGCATGCGCATGTCGCACGGCGGCATTTACGAGTGGGAGCTCGCCTGCAACGGACAGAAACTGCAAATGGATCTGCCCGTGCGCATGGCGTTGACCGAAATGACCGCCATCAAGCAGGCCATCCTGCGCGGACTGGGTATCGGCTTCATCTCCGACTGGTTCATCGAAGAGGAGCTTGCCTCGGGCAAGCTCATTCCCGTGCTGGAATCGTGGTGCCAACCCTTTGGCGGCCTGCGCCTGTACTACTCAGGCCACCGCTTCGTGCCCGCCCGCCTGCGGGCACTGATCGACCTGATACACGAACTCCAGCTGGCCAAAGCCTGAGGTCAGGCGGGCCACTTCGACATCCTGGCCTGGTGCGGGCGCACGCAATCAGGTCGCCGCGCGATGCGGCTTCGCCAATCCCGGCACGCTCCGGCGCAGCTTCGTGACGCACGTGGGCGTTTCGCCTGCGATGTACCGGTTGCAGGCGGGTCGCTAAAGATCGGGCCGATTTCGCGCGAGGCGAAACACGCGATGAGGACGCAGCGCAGCCTCGAGGCTGGCATCCGGATGCAGATAGTCGGCCTCCGGGGCATGCACGAAACCCAGCCGTTCGGCGAGCCTGGCCGAGCGCAGATTGGGATCGGCAATGGCCGCGATCAGCGCGTCCGGCGCCTGCGGAGGAAGTGCGTCCAGCACAGCCGTCACTGCCTCGAAGGCAAATCCGTTCCACCAATACGCCGAGCCAAAGCGCCAGACGGCTTCGGTGGCAGGATACGTGGGCAGACCTTCTCCCACGGGTTGCAGCCCGGCCAGGCCAAGAAACCGCCCCGCGTGATCGGCTACGTGGAAGACACCATAGCCATTCGCAGCGAACTGCACCTGATAGCGGGCAAGCGCGGCGACCGAACCGTCGATGAGACCCGGACCACCCAGCCAGCAAAACACCTGCGGGTCGCTGTTGAGCGCCACCAGGTCATCCAGATCACCGGGACGCCAGGGGCGTAGTTGGAGTCGGGGGCTTGTGATCATCGTGGGGTCGCGGGAAGGCTTGCCATGCTTATAAGTAACATTAGGTATAGATTCTAAAACATTAGTCTTAAAGCAAAATACCCGAGACGAACCAAGCCGGAAACGCTGAGCAACCCGGTCTACGCCCCTCCGTCGGGACTGGATATGACCCTCGTTACCCGAAATATCTGCATAGTCAATAAAAGCGTTTTATTCGCTACGCGGGTATTTTTCCGCAACCGACAGCGCCAGAAAGAGAAACGCCCGCTTTACGCGGGCGTTGTATTACTCGCGGACTGGGAGGATCACTCCCACTCAATCGTCGCCGGCGGCTTGCCGCTGATGTCATAAACTACGCGAGAAATGCCGCGCAACTCATTGATAATGCGAGTTGATACGGTATCAAGGAAGTCGTACGGCAGGTGGGCCCAGTGGGCTGTCATGAAGTCGATGGTTTCTACTGCGCGCAGAGCGATCACCCACTCGTAGGCACGGCCGTCGCCGACTACGCCTACCGAGCGTACCGGCAGGAAGACGGCGAAGGCCTGGCTGACGCGGTCGTAGAGGTTGGCTTTGCGGAGTTCCTCGATGAAGATCGCATCCGCGCGTTGCAGGAGGTCCACGTATTCGGGCTTCACTTCGCCGAGAACGCGCACGCCGAGGCCGGGGCCCGGGAACGGGTGGCGGTAGACCATGTCGCGCGGGAGGCCCAGCTCTACACCGATGCGGCGGACTTCGTCCTTGAACAGCTCGCGCAGCGGTTCCACGAGCTTGAGCTTCATGGTTTCCGGCAGGCCGCCGACGTTGTGGTGGCTCTTGATGACGTGAGCCTTGCCCGTCTTGCCGGCAGCGGATTCGATGACGTCGGGGTAGATCGTGCCCTGCGCCAGCCACTTCACGCCTTCGAGCTTGTGCGACTCTTCGTCGAACACCTCGATGAACAGGCGACCGATCACCTTGCGCTTGGCTTCGGGATCTTCCACGCCTGCCAGCGCGTCGAAGAAGCGCTTCTTTGCATCCACGCGGATGACGTGCACGCCCATGTGCTCGGCCATGGTGGCCATGACCTGGTCACCTTCCTGGAAACGCAGGAGGCCGGTGTCCACGAAAACACAGGTGAGCTGGTCGCCGATGGCCTTTTCCAGCAGCGCTGCCACCACGGACGAATCGACGCCGCCGGACAGGCCGAGCAGCACCTTGTCGGTGCCGACCTGCTCGCGCACGCGGGCGACGGCGTCTTCGATGATGTGGCTGGCGTCCCACAGCGTGGCGGCGCCGCACAGGTCCACGACGAAGCGGCGAAGCAGCTCCAGGCCGCGCGTGGAATGGGTCACTTCCGGGTGGTATTGCAGACCGTAGAAGCGACGCGATTCATCGGCCATTCCCGCCAGCGGCAGGCTCGGCGTGGACGCGATGGCCTGGAAGCCTGCCGGCATCGCAGTAACGCGGTCGCCGTGGGACATCCACACGCCCAGCGTTTCGCCCTCGGCGACCACGCCCTCAAACAGCGCACTGGTGCCAAAGCGAAGATCGGCAGGACCAAACTCGCGGTGGTGGCCCGCTTCGACCTTGCCACCCAACTGCTCGGCCATGGTCTGCATGCCGTAGCAGATGCCCAGCACGGGCACGCCCAGCTCGAACACCGCCTGCGGCGCGCGCGGGGAGTCAGCCTCGGTCACCGATTCCGGGCTGCCGGACAGAATGACGCCGCGCGGTGCGAAACCGGCGATTTCTTCCGGAGCGTGATCCCACGCCCAGACTTCGCAGTAGACGCCGATCTCGCGAATGCGACGGGCGATCAGCTGCGTGTATTGCGAGCCGAAATCGAGGATGAGGATCTTGTCGCTATGGATGTCGGTCATCGTGGGGTCCAGCGATTGAGAATGAGTGCAGGCGTCGCGCCCGGGGCGGCAGCACCTGAAAAGCAAGACGCCCGGCATGTGTCGGGCGTCTGCATGGCCTGGATGGACGCAACGGGTGCGTCAGTCCAGGCGGTAGTTGGGAGCTTCTTTCGTGATCTGGATATCGTGCGGATGCGCTTCATGCACGCCCGCGCCGGTCACCCGCACAAAGGTGCCCTTCTCGTGGATTTCGGCCACGGAGGCAGCACCCATGTAGCCCATGGAGGCACGCAGGCCGCCAATCAGCTGATGGATGATGTTGCGCAGCGGACCACGGTACGGCACACGACCTTCGATACCCTCGGGCACGAGCTTGTCGGCGTCGGCTTCGTCCTGGAAGTAACGGTCCTTCGAGCCGAGCTGCATGGCACCGATGGAGCCCATGCCACGGTAGCTCTTGTACTGGCGACCCTGGAACAGCTCGACCTCACCCGGCGCCTCTTCGGTGCCTGCGAACATCGAACCCAGCATCACGGACGACGCGCCGGCGGCGAGCGCCTTCGGGATGTCGCCGGAATAACGGATGCCGCCGTCAGCGATGAGCGGAATTTCGCCCTTCAGCGCCGTGGCAACCAGGTCAATGGAAGTGATCTGCGGCACACCGACACCGGTGACGATGCGGGTGGTGCAAATGGAGCCGGGGCCCACCCCGACCTTCACGGCATCCACGCCAGCGTGCAGCAAGGCCCGGGCAGCTTCGCCAGTGACGATGTTGCCTGCGATGACCTGGACCTGCGGGTAGCGCTTCTTGACCCAGCCGGCACGGTCGATCACCGCCTGCGAGTGGCCGTGAGCCGTATCGACAACGATCACGTCCACGCCCGCTTCCACCAGGGCTTCCACGCGCTGCTCGGTGTCGCCGGCCACGCCGACGGCCGCGCCAACCACCAGGCGCTCATGGGCATCCTTTGCAGCGTTGGGGTTGTCCCGCGCCTTCTGGATGTCCTTGACGGTGATGAGGCCGCGTAGCTGGAAAGCGTCGTTGACGACCAGCACTTTCTCAATGCGGTTGCGGTGCAGGAGTTCGAGCACGGCGTCGTGATCGGCGCCTTCCTTGACCGTGATGAGGCGGTCTTCCCGCGTCATGATGTTGCGAACCGGATCATCGAGCTTGCGCTCGAAACGCAGGTCGCGACTGGTGACGATGCCAACCAGTTTTTCGCCATCCACCACCGGCACGCCGGAGATGTTGTGAGCGCGGGTGAGGCGCAGCACTTCGCTGATGGAGGTGTCGGGGCGAACGGTGATCGGGCTGCGGATGACGCCAGCCTCGAACTTCTTCACCAGACGGACTTCAGCCGCCTGCTGCTCGAAGGTCATGTTCTTGTGGATGATGCCCATGCCGCCGTTCTGCGCCATGGTGATGGCGAGGCGGGCTTCGGTGACGGTATCCATGGCCGCCGACACGATGGGGATATTCAGTCGCAGGCCACGGGTGAAGCGCGTGGAGGTGTCCACATCACGCGGCATAACCGTGGAGTGGCCGGGAACCAGAAACACATCGTCGTAAGTCAGTGCCTCGGCAAGGATGCGCATAAGCATTAGTCCCGCGAGTAAATCGCGGCATTATACCTCCCCTGCGTCGTTTCGTGTAGGAGCAATGTAGCGGTCATACCTGCGTCAAGCCGACGCAGCGTTCACCAAATGACGCCCACCCGCGGCAGGCGCCCTGCACGAGCTGCCATTCAGCCGCGGTCGATGGCCTCGGCCGCTTCCAGCGTGTTTTCCATCAGCGTAGCGACCGTCATCGGGCCCACGCCGCCCGGCACGGGGGTGATCCATGCGGCGCGCTCGGCTGCGGGCGCGAACTCCACGTCACCCACCAGACGACCGTCTTCCAGGCGATTGATACCTACGTCGATGACGACGGCGCCTGGCTTGACCCATTCACCCTTGACCAGGCCCGGCTTGCCGGCGGCTACGACAAGGATGTCGGCCTGAGCGACGAAGCCTTCCAGATTCTCCGTGAACTTATGGCAGCAAGTCGTTGTACAACCTGCAATAAGTAACTCAAGCGCAAGGGGTCTACCGACGTGATTCGACACGCCCACGATCACCGCGTGACGTCCGCGCACCGGACGATCCGTATGGCCAAGCAGCGTCATCACGCCCTTGGGCGTGCACGGACGAAGGCCGAAACGGCGCAGCGCGAGGCGACCGACGTTCACAGCCTGGAAGCCGTCCACGTCCTTGCCCGGGTCGATGCGGTCAACCAGCGCATCCTCATCAATGTGATGAGGCAGCGGCGACTGCACGAGAATGCCGTGCACGTTCGGGTCGGCATTGAGGTTGTCGATCAGCGCGAAAAGCTCTTCCTGACTCGTGGATGCGGGAAGGTCGTAGCCGAACGACGTGAAGCCAATCTGCTCGCACGCCCGGCGCTTGTTTTTCACGTACACCGCAGAGGCCGGATCTTCTCCCACCAGCACCACGGCAAGTCCGGGCGGGCGCTTGCCTTCGGCCACGCGCTTGGCCACACGAGCGCCAATGCGCTCAAGTAATTCCTGCGCAATGCGCTTGCCGTCAAGGATGCGTGCGGTCATGGTGTTTGTTTCGTAGGCGGATCGCGCATTATCGCCTCTTACGCCCCGAACCGACAGAGACTGTGTCATGGAAACCGCACCACCCACGCCTGCCGTATTGCCGTACCCGCGTGACCTGCAACGCGGTCGCGTTGCGCTGCGCCCGTATCGGCACACGGATGCAGCCGCCATGGCCGAGGCTGTGGGCGAATCCATCGACACCGTGGGTCGCTGGCAGGACTGGTGCAACCCAGGCTACAACCTCAAGAGTGCGCAGGACTGGATCGAGTATTGCCTGCGCTCGTGGTTCACGGGTGACGAGTACGAACTGGCCATCGTTGATGCTGCATCCGATGCATACCTTGGAGGCATCGGCATCAATCAGCGCAACCGCGAGCATCGCTTCGCGAACCTGGGCTACTGGGTACGCCAATCCTCACAGGGCCAAGGCATCGCCCGCGCAGCCGGACGACTTGCCGCGGAATACGCGTTTGCCACGGTGGGCGTCACGCGCCTGGAAATCGTGGTCGCCACGACGAATGTGCCCAGCCGGAAAACGGCCCAGGCCATTGGCGGACAGCTGGAAGGCATTGCGCGCAACCGGCTCGTGCTTCGCGGCGAAGCCGTGGACGCGGCGATGTATTCCATGATTCCCGCAGACGTCCTCGGGAAGCCTGGCGCACGTTAGCCAGCGGCCGAGCACATCCGTTCGAGATCGACGTAACCGGCGAAGTGGGCATGGGCGCCGCAGCCGGGGCACTCCGGGTCGCGCGGGAGGCGCAATTCTCGAAAACGCATTAATAATGCGTCATAAGTCAATAATCTTCCGATTAATTTCTCACCCATATCAAGCAACATCTTAAGTGCCTCCGTGGCCTGCAAGAGCCCCACCACGCCCGGCAAAACACCCAGCACACCCGCCTCGCTGCAATTGGGCGCATCGGCGGCCGAGGGCGGCTCCGGGAACAGGCAGCGATAGCAGGGTGAGGTGTCGTTGCGCGGATCAAACACGCTCACCTGTCCGGTGAAGCGCTCGATGGCCGCGTAAACCATGGGCAGCGACAAGCGCCGGGTGGCTGCGGCCAGAAGATAACGGGTGGCGAAATTGTCGGCTCCGTCCACCACGAGGTGATGTCCGCGCAGCAGGTCTTCGACGTTATCGGCCTGCAATCGCTCCAGGCGAACGTCCACTGTGATGCGCGGGTTCAGTGCCAGCAACGTCATGCGCGCCGACTCGGCCTTCGGCATCCCTACCCGGCTGTCGGTATGGACCACTTGCCGATGCAGGTTGGAGCGTTCGACGCGGTCGTCGTCAATCAGGGTGAGATGACCCACGCCGGCTGCGGCCAGATACAGCATGGCGGGCGAGCCCAGCCCCCCGACACCGATGATGACGACACGCGATTGAGCCAGTGTCGCCTGCCCGGCTTCACCGACCTGCGGAAGCAGCATCTGACGGCTGTAGCGCTCGGCGGCATCCACGTCCATCGCGCCGACCACGGTCGGCAGCGCGGCCGCCTTCCATGCATGGAAGCCACCGGCCACGGAGCTGACACGGGTGTAGCCCAGACGCTGCAAAGCTTCCGCAGCCAGCAGGGAACGCTGGCCGCTGCCGCACAGAAGAAGGATGTCGCGCGAGCGCACAGGCTCCAGCGCCTCGATGCGCAGTTCAAGGAAACTGCGGGACAGCCCGTGCGCGCCCACGGGCGTGCCCGAGGTGCGCTCCGCATCCTCGCGCACGTCGATGAGTAATGCGCCTGCTGCTTGCCTGCCAAAAGCCTCGGCCGGCGAAACCTCGTTGATCCGCTCGCGCAATGCCGCGAGCCATTGGTCACGGTTGGGCGTATCGGTCACGAGGTTACTCCCGGGCGGAGACCGCGATTACTTCTCGCGGCGCTTGGCGTTGCGGATGATGCGCTGGCGGCGACGCGCCTGGGCATCGGAAAGCGGATTCTTGCGGCCTGCAAACGGGTTTTCGCCATCGCGGAAATCAATGCGGATGGGCGTGCCTTCCAGCTTGAAGCGCTTGCGGAAAAACCCTTCCAGATACCGGCGATACGCAGGCGCGATGTGCTTGGTGCGGCTGCCGTGAATCACGATGGTCGGCGGATTGGTACCGCCCGGATGGGCGTAGCGCAGTTTCGGCGCATGACCACGAACCAGCGGCGGCTGATAAGCCTCGTAAGCCTTTTCCAGCGTACGGGTGAGTTCGGAGGATGTAAGCACGCGGGTAGCGGCGGAATGCGCGCGCACCACGGCCTTCATCAGCTCCTTCAGGCCCGAGCCATGCAGTGCCGAAATGAACACCTGCTTGGACCAGTCCACGAACTGAAGGCGGCGTTCCAGTGCGCGCTGGCACTGCTCACGCGCGTAGGAATCCATGCCGTCCCACTTGTTGACGGCGATGACCAGCGCGCGGCCTTCCTCGATGGCGTGACCGATCAGCGTGAGATCCTGGTCAGCCAGGTTCTCGCGTGCATCGACCAGCACAATGGTGACCTGCGAAGCCGCAATGGACTGCAGCGTCTTGATGACGCTGAACTTCTCCACGGCCTCTTCAACGCGGGCGCGGCGACGTACGCCGGCCGTGTCGATCAGGGTGTACTTCTTGCCATCGCGCTCCAGCGAAACGCGGATGGGATCGCGGGTGGTGCCTGCCATGTCGGACACGATAAGGCGGTCTTCACCCAGCAGGCGATTGATGAGCGTGGACTTGCCGGCGTTCGGACGACCCACGATGGCCACGCGGATGCCGGAGTCTTCCAGGCCCGGATCATCGTCACGGTCATCCGGCAGGTGCGGCAGCGCCGTTGCCACCAGCACGTCCACACCACGGTTGTGGGCAGCAGACATGGGCAACGTGGAGGCAACACCAAAGGATGCGAACTCGCCAAGCGAGGTCTGCTCGTCGGTGCCGTCCACCTTGTTGACGACCACGACCAGCGGCTTGCCGCTGCGGCGCAGTTCACCAAGGATGGCGGCATCCAGAGGCAGTACGCCGTCACGGGCGTCCACCACGAAAACAAGCAGGTTCGCCTCTTCGATAGCGAGACGGACCTGCTGGGCGGTCAGGCCTTCGATGCCTTCGTCGCTACCGGACAGACCACCGGTATCGACAACCACGAAGGGCCGTTCGGCCAGGCGGCAAACGCCGTAATGGCGATCACGGGTGACGCCTGGCATATCCGCGACAAGAGCGTCCCGGCTACGCGTCAGCGCATTGAAGATGGTCGATTTACCGACATTGGGACGACCGACCAGAGCGACGACGGGCAACATGGGAACGCATTAATCCTAAAAATCAGGGTGTCGCGATGCGATAGGCGCCAATATGACCCTCGACATCTTCGACATACACGGTATCGCCAACCACGAGGGGCTGGGCGCGGATGGGCTTCTTCGACAGGCGCTCGCGACCGGCCAGGCTGCCATCGGTCGTGTTGACCCAATGCACATAGCCTTCCATGTCGCCGACGACGGCGTAGCTGCCCTGAACAGCGGGACCGGTGAGCCAACGGTACTTCAGACCGTCCTGCTTCCAGATGCTGGCGCCGCCGGACTTGTCGAACGCGTACAGGCTCGACTGGTCGTCAGCGCCGAGAACGGCATTTTCATGCACGTCCAGCGAGGTGAACGTGGAGAACGCGTGATTCCACAACGGGCGACCGCTGGGACCATCAATGGCCACCAGCTCACCGTGGTAAGCCGCGGCATAGAGCGTGGTGCCATCCAGAACCACGGCGCCGTCGGAATCGCTGAGGCGATCAATCTCGGTGCGGCCTTCGCCACTGGCAAGCGACTGCTCCCAGAGCTTCTCGCCGTTATCAAGACGCAGCGCCACCAGCTTGCCGGCGTCGGTGCCCATGAAGATCACGCCGTTGGCGACCAGGAGGCGGCCGTTGCCGCGCAGGCTGAGCAGCGGCACGATGGACTGGTCATACGCCCAGCGACGCTCACCGGTGGTGGCATCGAGGCCATAGATGCGGCCATCGTTGGTGCGGGCCACCACCAGGTCACCGACGATAGCCGGAGCGGTGATGACTTCGGAGGAAACCTCGGCTTCCCAGCGGCGCGAACCGTCCTTGGCATTGATGCCGTAGACGTGGCCGTCCAGCGTGCCAACGGCGACGAGGTCACCCGAGACAGCAGGACCGCCGGAGAACAGCGCATCCGGACGAATGGTTTTCTTGTCGCCCCAGCCGAACCAGCCGTGGGTACGGGTGCTCTTTTCCCAAAGCTGCTTGCCGCTGGCGGCATCAAAGGCGGCAATTTTGCCGTCGGTGCTGGCGGCGTAGAGCACGCCATCAGAAACGACCGGACGCATACGCACGCCGGTGGCGGCGGCGCCGTCACCCAGGCTGGATTTCCACACACGCGTCACGGTGACCGTTGGCTTGAAATCTTTTGCCAGCGGAGTCGGCGGCTCGACGTTTTCCTTCTTGAACGAATGGCAGCCGGCCAGAACGACCAGCGACGAGGTCAACGCGATAGCCCAAAAACGTTTCATGCACCCTGCTTCCCGGCCACAGCCAGATCATCGAGTTTCGATTGAACGACGCCGCGTTGCGGCGCACTTTCGCTCATCGCCGATATCGCGGCCTGGTAGGCCTTGCGCGCATCGTCGGAGCGTCCAAGCTTGACCAGCGCATCGCCGCGGAGTTCCTGCTTCAGCGACGTAAACGTGTTACCCGCGATGCCATCCACCGTGGCAATGGCATCGTTCGGCTTGTTCTGGGCGATCTGCACCTGCGCACTGCGCAGCGTGACGAGCGTCTTGAGGGTTTCATCCTTCGCATGAGCCTTTGCCCATTCGAGGTCGGCAAGCGCGGCATCCAGCTTGCCTGCGATGACGTTGCGCTGCGCGCGCTCACCCACCGCAAACACGGCGTAGGAGCTGTCGCTGAAGTCTTTCATCAGCGTGTCGGTGCGCACGTCGATCTCGGTGGTCTTGCTGGCGGCCACGGCGACCTGCAACGCCTGGTACTCGGCGCCAGCGGCTTCGTTGTGGTTGGCCTTGTGGCTCTTCCACTGCTGCCAGCCGAAGATCAGCACGAGGCCAAGAACGATACCCACGATGATGGATACACCGTTCTTGCGCAGCCATTGCTGGACGCGTTCGCCCTGTTCGTAGTCGTCGTAAACGTCGAATGCCATGCAATCACCCACTGCGCTCCGCGCAGTAAAAACCATTGAGAGCCATGAAGCCCGCCGCGGGAAGCAGCAGGCCGGAATAATAGGGAAGCATAACCGAAAGCGCGCGCGAACGGCGCCGGAACGAGCGCCGGGCCGTCATATTGACGACCCGGAACGCGTTCAGAAGGAGATCGGCGTTGCCTTGCCGTCACGAACGTCCACGCGGAAGCGTGCGACGTTGGCGCGGCGGAAGCCGTCAAGCTGAACAGGCTGGCCGTCCAGCGTGGCCTCGGCCCCCGTGGCGTTGCCGATGCGCACGTCCATGGTGGACTCGCTGCTGTAGGACTTCTGGGTGCCGGCTGGCAGCAGACCGTATTCCAGACGCGAGCCATCGGCGGCGGTGACTTCCACCCAGCTGGCGGACGGCAGACTCAGCGTGAGGCTATGACCCGAACCCGACGCTTCCGCCACGGCAGGCACCGGCGCGACGGCTGGACGCTGCGACGCGTGGTCCATCGAGGGCGGTACCATCGATGCCCACAGGGTCTGCTCTTCCTGGCGGGGCTCCGCAGCCGGGGCGGCAGGCCTGGCATCCACCGATGCCACCGTGCTGACCGAAGATGCGGCGGCCGGCGCATCCTGCTGGGCTACCGGGGCAGCATCCAGCGGCGAAAGCCGGGCCATGTCCCGGTCCAGCGTGCCACGCACGCCCAGCCACACCATGGGAACCACGATCACAGCGGTCAGCACCACATACGTGGCGGCGGTAAGGTAACGCTCAAGCAGATACCGGGAGTGCGACACGCCGCCCGTGACCACCAGATCGGGCTGGCGCGGTGTGAGGCGCGCAAGCTCCGTCTCGATGGCAGCCTCGTCCAGGCCCACGTGACGACCGTACTTGGTGAGGTAACCGGCAAGGTAAACCTGGTAATCAATGCCGCCGTATTCGCCAGCTTCCAGCTGGCGCAGCAGCCGGCTGGGCAGGCGCAGGGCCTGGCCACAGCTTTCGACCGTCAATTCACGCGCCTCGCGCGCAGCGCGCAGTCGCGATCCGAAGATCATGGCTTCGGGAAGGTCGATAATTACCCGACCCTCGCCTGCCGGTGGATGTTCGCTCTGGTGCTCCACGGCGTCCTCCATGGGTGCATTTACATTCTGACCGGCGAAAAGATCCTGCTCGCGGTCGTCATGCCCCGGTGTATTTGACTGTACGGATGTCATTTAAGGTGCATTGGCATCGAGGGCGCGTGCGGGCTCCGAATCCGGGAACCTCTCTCGCAGGCGCTTGGCGTAGTCCCGGGCAACCTCCCCGTTGCCCAGACGGAGCTCGATATCGTGACCGAGCTTCAGGGAATCCGGGCTCACCAACCCCAGCGCTTCATAACGCTGAAGGAAGGCGCGAGCACGGAATGCATCGTTCTTAAGGTACAGCACGCGGGCGACCTGATACAGAGCGTCCCCGTTGGCCGGATTGCGATCCAGCGCCTTGCGGAACCAGACTTCGGCGCCCGGAAGGTCGTTGTTGTTCAGCAGGCACGTACCGGCATTGGCCATGGCCAGGTCCGGCGTGTCATAGAAAGGATCGGCCAGCGCGCGGGTGAAAAAGCCCTGCGCCTCGGGAACCTTGCCTTCCTTGCACAGGAATACGGCCAGATTGTTGTTGGCCGCGCCCTTCTTCGGCTCCAGCTCAGCCGCCTTGCGATAGTGCAGCTCGGCGTTGGGATAGTCGCCAATGCGCTCGAACAGCACCGCGATCACGGTATGTGCGGGCGCGTAGTTCGGATCGAACTGCAGTGCCTTATTCAGTTTCTCAAGCGCGCCCTGCAGATCGCCGTTCTGCATGTAGCGCTGCCCGAG
Source organism: Luteibacter sp. Sphag1AF (assembly GCF_014192715.1). Classification (GTDB taxonomy): domain Bacteria; phylum Pseudomonadota; class Gammaproteobacteria; order Xanthomonadales; family Rhodanobacteraceae; genus Luteibacter. The sequence goes on along the minus strand of NZ_JACHYH010000007.1, from coordinate 143,814 downwards.
TTCGGTGTGTACCTGAGCCCCCTCAGCTTTCTTGTCGGCTGCACTCGGCTCACGAAGCCCGGTGGAGTTGCCTGAGCACCCCACGCTGGCCAGCGCCAGCAGCAACACCATCCCCCACCGCTCAAGCCGCATTCACCGATCCCTCTTCGAGCTTCTTGCGGAATTCCGCCTGCCGGCGGGTACGATCGAGCACCTGCCCCTTCAACTGACCGCATGCCGCGTCGATATCGTCGCCGCGCGTGCGCCGCAGCATCGTCAGAACGCCAGCGCTGAGCAGCTGGGTCTGGAAGTCGCGGATCACCGTAGCGTCGGAGCGCTCGAAGCGAGTACCGGGGAACGGATTGAAGGGAATCAGGTTGACCTTGTTGCGCCCATGCACGCGACGCATGAACTTGATGAGCTGCCGCGCGTGCTCGGGCTGATCGTTGACGCCCTTCATCAGGGTGTATTCGAACGTGATGTGCGTGCGCGGGCGACGCTCGTTGTAGCGGTTGCAGGCAGCCAGCAGCTCAGCCAGCGGGTAACGCTTGTTGAGCGGCACCAGTTCCGTGCGCAGTTCGTCGTTGGCCGCATGCAGCGAGACGGCGAGCGACACGTCGCTTTCCGTGGACAGCCGGTCGATCATCGGAACGAGGCCGGCAGTGGACAGCGTGACGCGCTTGCTGGCCAGCCCGAAGCCCAGATCGTCGCGCATGAGGCTCATGGCCGCGACAACGTTGTCGAAATTCAGAAGCGGCTCACCCATGCCCATCATCACCACGTTGGTGATGCGGCGCTGCTGGTGAGTCACATTGCCAAGATGACGCGCCGCGACCCACACCTGACCGATGATTTCGGCGGTGGACAGGTTGCGGTTGAAGCCCTGGGTAGCTGTGGAGCAGAACTGGCAGTTCAGCGCACAACCTACCTGCGAAGACACGCAAAGCGTGCCGCGCGTGGGTTCGGGGATGTAGACCGTTTCGACGGCATTGCCACCGTCCATGCCAAGCAACCACTTGTGGGTGCCATCAATGGCGGCCTTGTCGAACATCGTTTTCGGCGGCCCGACATAGCAGACCGCCGAAAGCTTTTCGCGAAGGGCCTTGCCGACATCGGTCATGTTCTCGAAGTCGCTTTCGAGGCGGTGATACATCCACTTCATCACCTGCTCGGCACGATAGGGCTTCTCGCCGAGCTGCGCGAAATAGTCGCGCAACCCCTGGCGATCGAAGTCGAGAAGATTGACCTTGTCTGCAGCCTGATTCACGTCATTACTCAGCGCGACACGACGTCCGCGTCGTCGAAGAAATAAGCGATTTCAATCTTCGCATTCTCGAGCGAGTCCGAACCGTGAACGGCGTTGGCATCAATCGACTCGGCGAAATCAGCGCGGATGGTACCCGGCGCCGCGTCCTTCGGATTGGTGGCGCCCATCAGGTCGCGGTGAGCGAGGACGGCGTTCTCGCCTTCCAGAGCCTGGATCATCACCGGGCCGGAGATCATGAACTCGACCAGCGCGTTGAAGAACGGGCGCTCTTTGTGAACAGCGTAGAAGCCTTCGGCATCGGCGCGCGACAGCTGCTTCATGCGGGCAGCCACGATCTTGAGGCCGGCCTTTTCAAAGCGCGAGTAGATTTCACCGATGACGTTCTTGGCAACGGCGTCGGGCTTGATGATCGAAAGGGTGCGCTCCAGCGCCATACGGGTCTGCTCCGGGAAAATAGGTAGGGTGCCCCCCAGGGGGCGATTGCCAGTAGTTTGCGACCAAACGCGTCGAGAATGACGTACTTAGCTCACGAAATCTTGACAGATTCTAGCTCAATCGCAAGGCGTTTGCAGGCCGGATAACGGCCAGGTTTGACCGGGCGCCAGCGCCGGGCGTATTCTCAAACGATCGTTTGATTCGCCCCAGGCCCGCCGGAGGATTTCCTGATGACTGCCTCGCCCTTCGCCTCCCGGGAGCGCACGACCAAAGAGCGCATCCTCGGCGCCGCCGAAACCCTCTTTGCAACCCACGGATTTGCCGGCGCCTCGCTGCGCCAGGTCACCGCGGCTGCCAAGGTGAACCTCGCGGCCGTGAATTACCACTTCGGGTCCAAGGACAAGCTGATCGAGGAAGTGTTCCGCCGTCGCCTCGACGAGCTGAACTCCCGGCGCCTGTCTGCCCTCGCCCGCATCGCCGGCCAGCCGGACACGAAGCTGGAAGACGTGCTGGACGCCTACATCCGCCCCGCCCTTGACCTTTCCCGCACCGATGGCGGCGCGGCCGCCTTCGTGCGCGTACTGGCCCGGGCCTATGCCGAGCACAACGAAACCCTGCGCCGCTTCCTGTCAGACAACTACGGTCACGTACTGCGCCAGTTCGCTACCGAATTTGCCCGCCAGCTCCCCGGGCTGGCCAAGGAAGACATTTACTGGCGCCTGGACATCGTGACCGGCGCCCTGACCTACGCCATGGCTGATTTCGGAATCATCCAGCGCAAGAACGACGTCGCCGAGCGCGACCACCGTGAGCAGGCGGCCGAGCATCTGATCCGCTTTGCCGCCGCCGGCATGCGCCACCCCTCCATTTCATCTTCCACGGCCACTCGCTGACCGCGGACTTCCTCGCCAAGTGTCTGCATCACCGGAGATCACCATGACCGCAACACCGTTACGCATTCGCAAGGCCGCAGTACTCGGCGCCGGCGTCATGGGCGCGCAGATTGCCGCGCACCTGACCAATGCCAACGTGGAAACCGTGCTTTTCGACCTCCCTGCAAAGGAAGGCCCGAAGAGCGGCATCGCGCTGAAGGCCATCGACAACCTCAAGAAGCTGTCGCCGGCTCCGCTGGCCGAGAAAGGCCTGGCCGCCGCGATCATTCCGGCGAACTACGAAGATGACCTCGACCAGCTGAAGGACGTGGACCTCATCATCGAGGCCATTGCCGAACGCATGGACTGGAAGCTGGACCTGTACCGCAAGATCGCCGGCCACGTGTCGCCGACCGCCGTGCTGGCCAGCAATACCTCGGGCCTGTCGATCAACGCGCTGGCCGAAGCGCTGCCGGAAGAAATGCGCCATCGCTTTACCGGCGTGCATTTCTTCAACCCGCCGCGCTACATGCACCTGGTGGAACTGATCCCCACCCGCCTGACCGAGCGCCCGGTGCTCGATGGCCTGGAAGCGTTCCTCACCACCACGCTTGGCAAGGGCGTGGTGTATGCGAAGGACACGCCGAACTTCATCGGCAACCGCATCGGTGTGTTCTCGATCCTGTCGACCATGTACCACACCGAACAATTCGGCCTGGGCTTCGACACCGTAGACGCGCTGACCGGCCCGGCCCTCGGCCGCCCGAAGAGCGCCACGTACCGCACGGCGGACGTCGTGGGCCTGGACACCATGGCGCACGTCATCAAGACGATGGGCGACACGCTGCCCGATGATCCGTGGCACCAGTATTTCAAGGCGCCGGTGTGGCTTTCGGGCCTCATCGAGAAGGGTGCGCTGGGCCAGAAAACCGGCGCAGGCTTCTATCGCAAGGCGGGCAAGGACATCGTCGTTCTTGATCTGGCCACGCAGGACTATCGTCCGTCCGAGCAGAAGGCGTCCGACGAAGTGGCTGCCATCCTGGCCATCCGGGACCCGGCAGAAAAGTTTGCGAAGCTGCGCGCGTCGTCCGATCCGCAGGCTCAGTTCCTCTGGGCCGTCTTCCGCGACCTCTTCCACTACAGCGCCTTCCATCTGGCCGACATCGCTGAAACCGCGCGCGATGTCGACTTCGCCATCCGCTGGGGTTACGGCTGGAAGCTCGGCCCCTTTGAAACCTGGCAGGCCGCTGGCTGGCAGCAGATTGCTGGCTGGATCGCCGAAGACATCGCCGCCGGCAAGACCATGAGCAATGCGCCCCTGCCCGCCTGGGTCACGGACGGTCGCAAGGGTGTGCACGCCGCCGACGGCTCCTGGTCGGCCAGCGCCGCTTCCAACAAGCCGCGCTCCAGCCACCCGGTCTACAAGCGCCAGCTGTTCCCGGACCCGGTCCTGGGTGAAACCTTCAATCAGGGCACCACGGCGTGGGAAAACGAAGGCGTGCGCCTGTGGACGCACGGCGACGACATCGGCGTGATCTCGTTCAAGACCAAGATGAACACGGTCAACGACTTCGTGCTGGACGGCGTGCAGCGCGCCATCGACGAAGCCGAAAAGCAGTTCAAGGGCGTGGTGCTGTGGCAGACGGCCGAGCCGTTCTCTGCCGGTGCCGACCTTAAGGGTGCGCTGGGTCTTCTGCAAAGCGGCAAGCTCGCTCAGTTTGAAGCGATGGTCGCCAACTTCCAGGCCACCAGCATGCGCATCAAGTACTCGCTGGTGCCCGTGGTTGCGGCCATCCGCGGCCTGGCGCTGGGCGGCGGCTGTGAATTCCAGATGCACTCGGCACGCACGGTGGCCGCACTGGAAAGCTACATCGGCCTCGTGGAAGCCGGCGTGGGCCTGCTGCCTGCTGGCGGCGGCCTGAAGGAGTTCGCGGTGCGTGCCGCGAAGGCCAATCCGGAAGACCCGTTCGAATACCTGAAGAAGATCTTTGAAACCATCGCCATGGCCAAGGTCTCGGCCAGTGCGCTGGAAGCAAAGCAGATGGGCCTGCTGCGCGAGGACGACGTGGTCGTGTTCAACGCGTACGAGCTGCTTTACGTCGCCAAACAGCAGGCCGGCGCGCTCGCCGAATCCGGCTACCGTCCGCCGCTGCCCGCGCGTGCCATCCCGGTGGCGGGCGACGTCAGCACGGCCACGTTCAAGGCATCGCTGGCCAACCTGGCGGAAGGCTATTTCGCTTCGCCGCACGACATCGAGATCGCCAGCCGCATCGCCGACACGCTGTCGGGTGGCCGCATTGAGCGTGGTTCGCAGGTGGACGAGGCATGGTTCCTCGCACTTGAGCGCCGCCATTTCGTGGATCTGGCCCAGACCGAAAAGACCCAGGCCCGCATCGCGCACACCATGACGACAGGAAAGCCGCTCCGGAACTGATGCGCATCGCGCATGCCTCCTCCGAACGACTTCCCTTCTGACAGGACATACCCATGAGCAAGCAAGTGCAAGACGCCTACATCGTCGCCGCCACCCGCACCCCGGTTGGCAAGGCGCCCCGCGGCGTATTCCGCAACACCCGTCCGGACGATCTTCTGGCCCACGTCATTCGTGCGGTCATCGAACAGGCACCGGGCATCGACCCGTCGATCATCGCCGACGCCATCATCGGCTGCGCGATGCCCGAGGCCGAGCAAGGCATGAACGTGGCGCGCATCGGCGTGCTGCTGGCCGGCCTGCCGCAGAGCGTGCCCGGCGTCACCGTCAACCGCTTCTGCTCCTCCGGCGTGCAGGCCATCGGCATGGCCGCTGACCGCATCCGCCTGGGCGAAGCAGACCTGATGCTCGCTGGCGGCACCGAAAGCATGAGCATGGTGCCGATGATGGGCCACAAGGTGGCCATGAACCCGGCCATCTTCGAGAACGACGAAAACCGCGCCATCGCCTTCGGCATGGGCATCACGGCCGAGAACGTCGCCAAGCAGTGGAAGATCAGCCGCGAGGATCAGGACCAGTTCGCCCTGCAAAGCCATCAGCGCGCGCTGGCGGCCATCGCCAACGGCGACTTCAAGGACGAAATCACGCCGTTCCAGCTGGATGATCGCTATCCGGACATCCGCAATCACAGCGTTCGCGAAGATCGCCGCATCATCGAGATCGACGAAGGTCCGCGCAAGGACACCAGCATTGACGTGCTGTCCAAGCTACGCCCGGTGTTCCGCAACGGCCAGTTCGGTGGCTCGGTCACGGCAGGCAACTCCTCGCAGATGTCCGACGGCGCAGGTGCCCTGCTGCTGGCCAGCGAGAAGGCCATCAAGGATTACGGCCTGACCCCGCTGGCACGCTTCGTTGGCTTCTCGGTGGCTGGCGTCGCCCCGGAAATCATGGGTATCGGCCCGAAGGAAGCCATTCCCAAGGCACTCAGGCAGACCGGCATCACGCAGGACCAGCTCGACTGGATCGAACTGAATGAAGCCTTCGCCGCCCAGGCCCTGGCAGTGATCCGCGACCTTGGCCTGGACCCGGCCAAGGTCAACCCGCTGGGCGGCGCCATCGCCCTCGGCCACCCGCTGGGCGCCACGGGTGCCATCCGCGCCGCCACGCTGATCCACGGCATGCGCCGTCGCAAGCAGAAGTACGGCATGGTCACCATGTGCATCGGTACCGGCATGGGTGCGGCAGGCGTGTTTGAAGCACTCTGAGTTGCAGTGCTGTTGAAAGCAGAAAGGGAGGCGGTGCAAACCGCCTCCCTTTTTTGTGCCCGCCTTTTCGCAGGCTCAGGCCAGACGGGTGCCGTTGGGTACCGGGCGCTCCGTCGTGGTCACGACCACGCCTTCGTCCGTATGAAACCCCGTCAGCAGAAACTGCGAAAGGAACGGGCCGATCTGCTTCTCCGGGAAATTGATGACGCCCACGATCTGCCGGCCAACGAGATCGTCAGGCTGATAGATGCCCGCAATCTGCGCACTGGTCTTGCGCTCGCCATGCGGGCCGAAATCGACCCACACTTTGTACGCAGGCTTGCGCGCCTCAGGAAACGTCTCGACGCGAACCACCGTTCCGGCCACCAGCGCCACCTTTTCAAAATCCGCCCAGCTGATTTCCTGCGTCATGCCTAACCTTCCAGTCGTCGTTTGAACCAGTCACCCAGCTGCGCACTATAATAGCTGGCTTGCGCCGCGAGATAACCCACCGGCCGATGTGCGGAAACCAGACCAAAGTCCGCATATGCGACGCATCGTTCATCCCCGCCCACTATGGCGTCCGCCAACGCTTCGCCTGCCGCACACGTGGGCGCCACCCCGTGACCGCCGAAGGCCTGTGCATACCAGAGCCCCGGCGCGCGACGCCCAACCTGCGGCATCTCGTGGCGCGCGTAACTCATCAATCCCGACCATGCGTGATCGACGCGCGCATCGGCAAATGCGGGAAATACTTTCGCCATGTCGCGCTTGAGCAAGCGCTGCACTGAGCGGGGCGAGCGATCGCGAATGGAAATTCGTCCGCCCCATAGCAGGCGCGTGTCAGGCAACGGGCGGTAGTAATCAAACGCGAAGCGCGTGTCGTAGATCGCCGCCTGCGTGCGCAGATGCTCTTTCAGGCGATCACCCAGTGGTTCGGTCACCATCACGTAAGTGGCCACAGGCAGCACGGCACGATCCACGCGACGATCCAGCCCGGCCAGATACCCACCCGCCGCCAGGACCACGTTGCGCGCCCGCACTTCGCCGTGTGCCGTGAACACGATCCAGCCCTCGCCATCGCGCGCCAGCCGAACAGCGGGTGAGTGCTCGTGAATCGTGGCGCCCGCGCGCGCCGCAGCCTGAGCAAGGCCGCGCGCATACATCAGCGGATCGATGTGGAACGCGTTCCGTTCATACAGGCCATCGTGGTAGCGCGGACTGTGCACGAACTCGTGCATGGCGCCCGCCGGAATCCATTGCCAGTGCGTGTCGTAGGTTTCGGCAAGCAACTGCTGCCTGCGCCGCAGCACCGCCGGGTCGCGGAACCAGTTGGCCCAGATCACGCCGCCATCCACCACGTCGCATGCAATGTCCAGGCGGGCAATGCGCTCGCGAATCAGGTTGACGGCGGCGACCGTGCGGCCGTAGAGGTCCCGCGCCCTGTCCACACCAACCTTGTCGAGCAACGCCTGCTCGCCCAGCGAGTAACCCGCGAACACGAACCCACCGTTACGACCCGACGCACCGAAGCCGATCTGCTCGGCCTCCAGCAATATGATGTCGCGTTCGCCGCGTGCGAGCAGGCCAAGCGCCGTGTTCAGCCCGGCAAAACCGCCGCCAACGATCACCGTGGAGGCATCCGCGCGCCCGGTCAGCGGCGCGTGACGCGCCGGCTCGGGTGACTTGGCGGCATACCAGGAGTGGTTCAACGGTGCATATCCGGGGCGACGGGCGGACTCATGCTTGTACGTCACCCGCCCGCGCCCGGCAACTGCCGCGCGACATCCTCCGGTGCGCCGCGACACGCCGTTGAGGTATCGTTTACCCATGAGCCTGATGCCCCCCATCGACCTGAAGCGCTGGATCGACGATCACCGCGCCCTGCTGAAGCCCCCTGTCGGCAACAAGTGCATTGTGGACGGCGACTTCATCGTGATGATCGTGGCCGGCCCGAATGCACGCACCGACTATCACTACGATGAAGGTCCGGAGTTCTTCTATCAGATAGAAGGCGAGATGGTCCTCAAGGTGCAGGACGACGGGCAGCCGAAGGACATTCCGATCCGCGCGGGCGAACTGTTCTACCTGCCCGCGCGCGTTCCGCATTCGCCACAACGGATGCCCGACTCCATCGGCCTGGTGATCGAACGCCGCCGCATGGCAGGCGAACGCGACGGCCTGCTGTGGTTCTGCCACGAGTGCAACCATCTTCTGTTCGAAGAATATTTCACGCTCGGCAGCATCGAGACCGACTTTCCGCCTGTGTTCGACCGCTTCTACCGATCAGCCGATGCCCGCACCTGCAAGGAGTGCGGCGCGGTCAGCCCGGTGCCGCCGCGCTACGCATAGCGGTCTGGCGCTGGCGCCACTTGTGCGCCATGCGCTTCAGCGACGCGTCGGTGGATGCGTCGGCAATCAGCTCGTCGATGTTGCGCCACGCCAGATCCAGCGACTCGTGCCCGACCACAAAGGCCTCGTCGTCAGCGTGCACTACATAGCGGACGTCGTAGTGCCAGTGCTCAGGCTCCTGGCCGCGCGCCGGAATGCCGTGGCGATCCACATCGAAGATCGCCTGCTCGACACGGAGCGCGTCAATGCCTGATTCCTCCTGACCCTCGCGCAACGCCACGCGAGGCAGATCCACATCACCGTCAGCGTGGCCACCCAGCTGAAGCCAGCGACCGAGCTTCCGGTGATGCGTCAGCAACACCCGGTTGCCATCGGCACTGACCAGCCACGCAGACGCCGTGAAATGGCCCGCAAGATGTTCTCTGCGAAAAACCTCAACGCCGCTGTCCAGCATCCCGAGAAACAGCGAAACGTCCGGTTCTGCGGGCCAACGGGCAGCATAGTCGGCAAGCGCACAGCGAATATCAGACAACGGTTGCATGATTCCAGGGCACCTCGAGTGGGAAGCATCGCAATTTTCGCATGGAAATTCAGACTAGTCTGATATCCCGACACGACCTCCGCTAACTAGCATCGACTCATGTGCACGAAGCACACCCACTTTCGCAGCGCTGCTGCATACGTAGGGAAACGTCGATGTATCCAACGAAGTATCTGTCTGCCCTTCTTCTGGCCGCTTTGCCCCTGACGGCCACCGCAACGGAACATTCGCTTGCGGATGTGAACTTCACCGGCCCGCTCATCACGCCCAACCCCAATGCCCTGCCGGTGGGCACGCTGAACGTTGAGCCATATCTCATACATACCAAAACCAGCGGTCTGTACGATAACGACGGCAACCGTTTCCATACCGACTCATCCACACGTCAGTGGCAGGTTGCAGTCCCCGTCAGCTATGGCATCACCGAGCGTCTGACGGGCCAGCTCACTCTCAGCGGAGTGCATGCGTATGCCAACCAGAAGCACACCGCCGGCATTCGCATGGGCGATACCAACCTGCGCTTCAGCTATCTGTTGCAGGCGCCCAACGAAGATGGCACGCGCCCTGCGTTTGCCGTTGCCGTGGCGCAACGCCTGCCCACCGGCTCCTATCACCGCCTCGACACCAACCCGCTCAACGGCTCGGGCAGCGGCGCGCATCGCACCACGCTCTCGCTGCTCGGCCAGCAGATCGTGTGGATGCCGAACGGCCGCCCGCTGCGCTGGCGTGCGCAGGTCACCTGGAGTCCGGTGCCTGCACGGGTCAATCTCGTGGGCACCAGCGTGTACGGCACGCACCAGGATTTCCGCGGATCGGTGCGCCCCGGGCACACGTTCGGCGCCACAGTGGCCGCCGAATACAGCGTCGATTCCCGATGGGTACTTGTGATGGAGGCGGCATGGAACCGCGTGGGTCGCTCCACCCTCCACGGCAACGCGCTGGCAGACGGCACGCCCGCCTTCAGCAGCCGTTCGCCGTTCCAGTCGGACTTCAGTCTCGCCCCGGCCGTGGAATACAACATCAGTTCCACCGTCGGCGTCATTGCCGGCGTGCAGTTCAACATAGCCGGCCGCAACACGGCCAGCTACGTCAGTCCGCAGGCCGCCATCAACATGGTTTTCTGATGAGTGAACTCCTGACATTTCGCAACCGCCGCAAGTCATGGTCGGCGGTCTCATCTGCATGCCTGCAGCCCTTGTCCTTGCTCGCATTGCAGCTTGTACCGTCGCGCCCCGCTGGGCTATGGTGCCCTGTCAACGCCTCCGGGCAAGGGCAACCCGGCCGTGGCGTGCGTTACGGTCTGAATAAGAAAAGGCAACACCACCGCTACGGGGGAGTAACATGCTGAAAAACCTATTCGCGACGCATCCCATTGAGGCTGCGCCGCACGTCGATGCTGGCGAACACATCGAGACGGGCGCACATGGTGGCGGCGAACTCAAACGGGTTCTTACCGCGCGGCACCTGATCATGCTGGGTATTGGTGCCGTCATCGGTGCCGGTATTTTCGTCATCACCGGTCAGGCTGCTGCCCTGCATGCTGGCCCGGCGCTTGTCATCAGCTTCATCATCGCGGGCTTCGCCTGCGCACTGGCCGGCCTTTGTTACGCCGAGTTCGCGGCCATGCTCCCGGTCTCGGGCAGCGCCTACTCCTACTCCTACGCCACCCTGGGTGAATTCGTCGCCTGGTTCGTCGGCTGGAACCTCGTGCTGGAGTACCTGTTCGCAGCCGCCACCGTGGCGGCAGGCTGGTCCGGATACTTCAACGAAATGCTCGGCATGGTCGGTCATATGGCAGGCACCAACCTGTCGCTGCCAATGGAACTGGCATCTGCACCGTTCAAGTTCGTGGAAGGCCACATCCAGGCCACCGGCACCATCATCAACCTGCCGGCCGTCGTGATCATCGCGGCGCTCAGCGGCCTTTGCTACGTGGGCATCACCCAGTCGGCCTTCGTCAACTCGATCATCGTGGCCATCAAGGTCACCGTGATCCTGCTGTTCCTGGCGTTCGCCATCCAGATGATCAACCCGGCCAACTGGCACCCGTTCATTCCGCCCAATGAGGGTGAAGGCACGTTCGGCTGGAGCGGCATCTTCCGCGCTGCCACCATCGTCTTCTTCTCTTACGTCGGTTTCGATGCGGTCTCCACGGCCGCCGGCGAAGCGAAGAACCCGCAGCGCGACATGCCGATCGGCATTCTGGGCTCGCTGGCAGTGTGCACGGTGCTCTATATCGCCGTGGCGCTGGTGCTTACCGGCATCGCTCCGTTCCGCATGCTGAATACACCGGAGCCGGTTGCCACCGCGCTGGGTCTGTATCCGCAGCTCTCGTGGCTGAAGGCCATCGTGGTTCTGGGCGCCATCACGGGCCTGAGCTCGGTGATTCTCGTCATGCTGATGGGTCTTCCGCGCATCTTTTTCTCGATGGCAAAAGACGGCCTGCTGCCCGGCGCCATGGGCAAGGTGCATCCGAAGTTCCGCACGCCGCACATCGGCACGGTCCTTGTGGGCGTGGCTGCCGCGGCCATGGCTGGTCTCTTCCCCGTCAGCGTGCTGGGCGAGCTGGTCTCCATGGGTACGCTGCTGGCCTTTGCCACCGTGTGCATCGGCGTGCTGATCCTGCGTTACACCCGCCCGGACCTGAAGCGCAGCTTCCGCGTGCCGTTCGTGTGGCCGATCTGCATCGCTGGCGCCCTGGCCTGCATTTACCTGTTCTGGCAGGCCTTTGAAGAACACTGGCGCCTGATGATGGGCTGGATCGTCATCGGCCAGGCCATCTACTTCGGCTACGGCTACTCGCACAGCAAGCTACGCAAGCGCAGCGCTTAATCCGCAACACGGGAAAGGCCGGCATACGTGCCGGCCTTTTTCGTTCCGCTCCCGCGCTTTGCCGCTATCCTCGTCACGTCCATCACCATCCGGGCTATCCATGCTCCAGCAGTTACTCGCCAAGAAAGCACCCCAGGCTGAACCCGACGACGCGCATGGCCCCGCCCTGCGCCGCACTCTCGGCCCCTGGGGCCTGACCGCGCTTGGCATCGGTGCCGTCATCGGCGGTGGCATCTTCGTCATCACCGGTGTCGCCGCAGCCGACCACGCCGGTCCCGCCATCATCCTGTCGTTCATCCTCGCGGCCATCTGCAGCACGTTCACCGCGCTGTGCTACGCCGAGTTTGCCTCGATGATCCCGGTATCCGGCAGCGCGTATTCCTACGCCTATGCCACCCTCGGCGAGGGAGCGGCCTGGTTCATCGGCTGGAACCTCGTGCTTGAGTACGGCGTGTCGGCGTCGGCCGTGGCTGTGAGCTGGACGGGTTATTTCGTCAGCCTGCTCGATCACGTGGGCATTCACATTCCGCCCGCGCTGACCAATGCGCCGCTGGACTACGTCGATGGCCACCTCGTCACCACGGGCGCCCTGTTCAACCTGCCCGCCGTGGGCATCGTGCTGGCCCTGACCTGGCTGTGCTACGTGGGCATCAAGGAGTCCACCGGCATCAACATGGCCATGGTGCTCCTGAAGGTGGCCCTCATCGTGGTGGTGATCGTCGTTGGTGCGAAGCATATCGACACCTCCAACTGGCACCCGTTCATTCCCGAAAACCAGGGCGGCGACAAGTACGGCTGGCACGGCGTGCTGCGCGGCGCGGCCATGGTCTTCTTCGCCTACATCGGCTTCGAGGCCACCTCCACGGCGGCCCAGGAATCGAAGAACCCGCAGCGCGACATGCCCATCGGTACGCTCGCCTCGCTGGGCATCTGCACCGTGCTCTACATCGCCATGGCGGCGGTCCTCACGGGCCTTACGCCATATGGCGAACTGGGTACGGCAGAGCCGGTCGTCACCGCGATCCGCAGCCATGCGGAGCTTGGCTGGCTGCGCGGCGTGGTGGAAGTAGGTGCGCTGATCGGCCTGTCGTCGGTTGTGCTGGTCATGATCATCGCGCAGCCGCGCATCTTCATGATCATGGGCCGCGACGGTCTGCTGCCCAAGGTGTTCACCACCATCCACCCGAAGTACCGCACCCCGCACATCAACACAGTCATCACCGGCCTCGGCATTGCCCTGCTGGCCGCCGTGTTCCCACTGAACGTGCTGGGCGACCTCACCTCGATGGGCACCCTCATCGCATTCTGCGCGGTGTGTGCCGGCGTGCTGATCCTGCGCAAGACAGCGCCGGACCTCCCGCGCACCTTCCGCGTGCCATGGGCGCCGGTCATCTGCATCGCCGGCATCCTGAGCTGCATCGCCCTGCTGTTCACGATGAGCTGGTACAACTGGACGCTGATGGGCGCATGGACCGTTCTGGGCGTGATCCTGTACATGGGCTACGGCTGGAAGCACAGCCGTTTGCGCAAGGCGTCTTCACAGCCATAAATGGCAGCAGGTATACGATGTAAGTCATTGAACATGAATGACTTACATCGTCTTAACACTGTTCATTTAGCTGCCATTGGCCGGTCACCTTCCGGGAGGAGTATGATCCCGGTTCCGCGGGTTTTACTTGGCAGTGGGCCCCCGGATTGCCGCCCGGCACGTCAGGCGGGTCAGCTCCTCGGCCTGGCGTGCTTGGGCAGCATTTTCTGCTGAAGCGAAGTTGTGACACGAAAAAAAGCCGGCCCTCAAAGCCGGCTTTTCTGTTTTTCCGGTAACGCGGTTCAGCCCTTGGCGGAGTGCGACACGCACCACCCGGCTGCCGCCACCGACTTGCCCGGGAACAGGTCGCACGGACCCCGGCCTGCCGCACCACCGTGATAGAAAGTGCAGTTCGAGCATGCGTCCGTGGGCGCCTTGCGACCCTTGGCCGTCGCAGCGTTGTCGGTGTATTGAAGCGCGGCGGCCGTTGGATCAGCGGGCGTCACCGGAGGCAGATCCGCGGCGAGTGCCGAACGGGGCACCAGGCCCACCACGGCTGCGGCAGCCATTGAGCCGGCGGCCACTTTAAGGAAGCGGCGGCGCCCCTCATTATTCGTATGGTCTTGCGACATCAGACATCCTCCGTCGAATCATGCCCCGCTCCCTGAACAAGCCTGGGCTCCGGGCGCAATCGTACGCCGGTCTTGTACCGCGTCGCGAGAATGGCTCGCATTACGCCCGGACGCTCCCGGGCGTTGCAGGGCAGCATGGTATAGTCACGCAAAGTTTTGGACGTCCAAACCGTTATGTCGAACCCACACCCCCCTGTTGATGCCGCCCTGCTGGCCGAGCGCGCCGACGCCATTGCTGATGCCGCGCGCGAACTGGCCGCTTTCGGCTGGACGCCGGCCACCAGCAGCAACTTCTCCATGCGACTGGACGACGAGCTTGCGGCCATCACCATCTCCGGTCGCGACAAGGGCCGGCTGGGTCGTGACGACATCATGGTCATCGACATGGATGGGCAGCCTGTTGGCACCACGGCCCGCCCGTCGGCGGAAACCGCGCTGCACACCCAGGTCTATCGTCGCTTCCCTGAAGCGCAGGCGGTTTTGCACACGCACTCGCGCACGCAGAGCGTGGCCTCGCGCCTGTTCGCCAGCGAAGGGGTGATCCGCCTGGAAGGCTGGGAATTGCAGAAGGCCATCGCCGGCTACACCACGCACGAAAGCGTGCTGGAAATTCCCGTATTTCCCAACACCCAGCACATGCCCGACCTCGTCGCCCAGGTGGATGCCTGGATCGACAGCGGCAAGCCGCTGTACGCGTACCTCATCAACGGGCACGGCATCTACACCTGGGGTCGCGACATGCCCGAAACCCGCCGTCACCTTGAAGCCCTGGAATTCCTGCTGGGCTGCGAACTCGACCTCCGGAGGCTATCGCCATGAGCCGTCTGCGCATTTACGACGACACCCGTCACGAAGCTCCCATTGCGGTGCATGAAAACCATGCCGATATTTCGGCGGCACTCGCAGGCGTCGGCGTGCGATTTGAGCAGTGGGCGGCGAAGCAGCCCATTCAACCCGGCGCCAGTCAGGACGAAGTGATCGACGCGTATCGCGGCGACATCGAGCGCCTGATGAGCAGCGAAGGCTATCAGTCGGTGGATGTCATCAGCCTGAAGCCGGATCACCCGGATCGCGCCACGCTGCGCCAGAAGTTCCTCAGTGAACACACCCACAGCGAAGACGAAGTGCGCTTCTTCGTTGCCGGTGCCGGCCAGTTCACCCTGCACATCGACGGCCGCGTCTACGAAGTGCTGTGCGAACAGGGCGACCTCATCGGCGTGCCCGATGGCACGCCGCACTGGTTCGACATGAGCGAGTCGCCCTACTTCGTCGCCATCCGCCTTTTCACCAACAAGGATGGCTGGATCGCGCAGTTCACGGGGCAGGACATCGCCGAGCGCTTTCCGCGCATGACCCCGCACACTTCGGCCGTCACCGTATCCTAGGATTGCCGGGTCGTTTATCCTGCGGGTCAGCTCACCCGCAGGCCTTCCCCCATGGCAGAAATCCGCGTCATCCTCACCGATATCGAAGGCACTACCAGTTCCATCGACTTCGTGCACTCCACCCTGTTCCCGTACGCGCGCAAGCGTCTGCCGGCCTTTGTGGAGACCCACGCGGACACGCCCGAGGTCCAGCACTGGCTGCATGAGGCTGCCAAAGAGGCGGGTATCATCGAGGCGTCGCGCCAGGAAATCATCGACCTGCTGGTCAGCTGGATCGACCAGGATCGCAAGTCCACGGCGCTGAAGGCGCTACAGGGCATGATCTGGCAGGAAGGCTACGAGAACAAGGAATACCTCTCGCACGTTTACCCGGAAGTGGCCGCGCGCATGCGCGCATGGCGCGCGGCGGGCCTGCGCATCTACATCTATTCATCCGGGTCCGTGCACGCCCAGAAGCTGCTCTTCGGCTACAGCGAAAGCGGCGACCTGACGCCCCTGCTGGCCGGCTACTTCGACACGCAGACCGGCCCGAAGCGCGAGGTCGAGTCGTACCAGCGCATCGCCGAAGCCATTGGCGAGAGCCCCGAGCACATCCTGTTCCTTTCCGACATCACAGCGGAACTGGATGCGGCCCGTGCGGCCGGCATGCGTACGACCTGGCTCGTCCGCCCGCCGCAGGCCCTGCCTGCCAGCGCCGAACACCCGCCCGTGGCCGACTTCGATGCCATTTCCGTCTGAACGGCGCGGCCCGCGCGTCGCGGGACTGATCCTGGCCTTCGCTGCTGGCGCCCTGGCGGTGCTGGCAGTGGTGCACTGGAACGGTCGTCCCGCTGATACGCAGGCGGCACCCGCTGCGGCAACCGTGGTGAGTACGGCTCCCCAGGCACCTGCCGCCGCCGCATCGTCCGGCACGGACGATACCCAGGACGAAGACACCATCACCGACAACTGGCCAGCCGATGCGCCAACGCCGGAACAGGTGATGACGGCGCAACCGGCGCAGATGCGCAAGGCCATCGCTGCGCTGGCTCCCCGTCAGCCGGGACATCCCAACGTGTATGCCATCGCCTTTGCGGGCGATGGTTCAGAGGATGTGTTCCGCAACGAGGCCGAATACCTCGACCAGATGATGAGCCGGCGTTTCGCCAGCCCGCATCACACGCTGGTGCTGGAGAACAACCCGGCCAGCCTGAGCACCCGGCCGCTTGCCAGCTGGTCGAATCTGGAAGCCGCCGTCGACGGCCTGGCTGGCGTCATGCATCCGGACGAAGACATACTGATGGTTTACGTGGCCACTCACGGCGGCGACGACCACAGCCTGCTGGTCGACATGGACCCGCTGCCCCTCGATCAGCTTGATCCGGATGGCCTCGCCTCGATTCTTGACCGACACGCCTTTCGCTGGAAGGTCGTGGTGGTCAATGCGTGCTATTCGGGTGGGTTCGTGCCGAAGCTGCGTGGTGCGGGCACGCTGGTCATGACCTCGGCGCGAACCGATCGCACGTCCTTCGGCTGCGGCGCCGATTCGGATATCACCTATTTCGGCCACGCGTGGCTGGCCAACGCACTGAATACGACGCCGGATTTTGTGGACGCCTTCGGCAAGGCCCGCACCGAGATCGCGCAGTGGGAAACGCGCGATGCGGTCACGCCGTCTGAGCCCCAGATGGATGAAGGGGCCGGGATCGCCGCGCAGCTGAGCGCGTGGCGCAAGGCCGTTCCTGCCGGAGCCGCCGTGCCGTTTGCGCCGGCGAAGGCGCCGTAACCGCCCAGGGCTCGCTCCCACAACGCAGCGGTTTGTGGGAGCGCGCTTGCTGGCGTGAGGGCGCTGGGGCCCATCAATCAGAAATGCTGAACCGATCCGCATCCATCCACGCGGGAAAGCGCTCGCGGTGCGCCTTCAGCGGCGCCGGGTCCAGCGTCAGCGTAACCACCTGCTCCTGCGGGCCTAGCTCGATCAACGGCTCGCCCACCGGATCAACCACCACGCTGTCGCCCGCATACGGCAGATCGTTGCCATCCGTGCCCACGCGATTGACGCCAATCACATACGACAGGTTTTCAATCGCACGCGCACGCAGCAATGTGCGCCACGGCTGGCGACGCGGGGACGGCCAGTTGGCGACAAAGATGGACAGGTCGTAATCCATGCCGCCAGCCGCCTCTTCCAGACGCCCGTTGCGCAACCACACCGGGAAACGCAGGTCGTAACAAACCTGCGGAAGAATCCGCCAGCCCTTCAGCTCAACGATAAGGCGCTGGTTGCCGCCGCCATAACGCGTATGCTCGCCCGCCATGCGGAACAGGTGACGCTTGTCGTACCACGACAACACGCCATCCGGGCTGGCCCAGATCAGGCGGTTATAGACGGTCTCGCCTTCGCGGATGACCAGGCTGCCGGTGATCGTGGCGCCCACTTCTGCCGCCAGCGCACGCATCCACGCAACGCTTTCGCCATCCATCGTTTCCGCATTGGCACGGGTGTCGTTGGTGAAGCCGGAGAGGAATGTCTCCGGCAGCACGATCAGGTCACTTTTTGCCGCCGAACGCACCAGCGCACCGTAATACTCCCGGTTGCCCGCGGCGTCGTGCCAGCGCGTGGCGCCCTGTACCAGCGATACGGTCAGAGCTTGCATAGCCGCTCCGCTGCCGCTTCCATCGTGGCATCGTTCTTGGCAAAGCACAGGCGAACCAGGCGTGTTTCCGGCGCCGTCTCGTAGAACGGCGTCAGCGGAATGACTGCCACGCCGCCTTCGCGTACGAGGTATTCGCTGAAGTTGATATCGTCGATATCGCGAATGGCCGAATAGTCCACCAGTTGGAAGTAACCGCCCGGCACATCCAGCAGCTTCAGGCGCGAGGGCGCCAGCAACTGGCGGAAGCGATCGCGCTTGGCCTGATAGAAGGCCGGAAGCTCCAGATAGTGTTCCGGGTGCGCTTCGAGGAATTCAGCAAATGCCCACTGCGCCGGATTGAACGTGCAGAAGGTCAGGTACTGGTGCACCTTGCGGAACTCGGCCGTCAGCGCCTTGGGAGCGATGGCGTAACCGACCTTCCAGCCCGTGCAGTGATACGTCTTGCCGAACGAAGACACCACGACACTGCGCGTGGCCAGTTCCGGATGGCGCAGCACGCTCTGGTGCTGTGCGCCGTCAAATACGATGTGCTCGTACACCTCGTCAGACAGCACCACGATAGCGGTGTCGCGGACAATAGCCGCCAGTTCATCCAGGTCAGCGCGCGACAGCACGGCACCGGACGGATTGTGCGGCGAATTGATGAGGATCATCTTCGTCTTCGGCGTGATGGCATCGCGCACGCGCTGCCAGTCGATGCCGAAGTCTGGCAAGGTCAGCGGGATATGCACCGCTTTGGCACCCTGCAGGTCGATGGCCGGCTCGTAGCTGTCGTAGCACGGATCGAAAACGATCACTTCCTCGCCTGCGCGAACCACAGCGGCAATGGCGGCGAACAGCGCTTCGGTGGCACCGGAGGTCACGGTCACTTCAGTGTCCGGGCTGACCTTGTGGCCGTACAGGCGTTCGGTTTTCAGGGCGATCTGCTCGCGCAGCTTCGGAATGCCGATGCCCGGAGCGTACTGATTCTTGCCTTCGGCCATGGCGCGCGTGATCGAATCGCGCAGGGCCTGGGGCGGCTCGAAGTCAGGGAAGCCCTGACCCAGATTCACTGCCTTGTGCTCAAGAGCCAGCTGGCTCATGACGCTGAAAATGGTGGTGCCGACCTTCGGCAGTTTGGTGTCGATCTGCATGTTGCCTTCGCTTATAGACGGCTAAATGGTGCCCCTTGTACGCATGCTAGCACGAGGCATGCGCGGGGGCGCTCAACGCTTGCGACGTGCGGATTCGCAGTCTTTGTGCTGGTCCTGCTGCGCCTGCGGCAGCCTGTCCGCGAGAAAGTCCACAAAGCTGCGAATGGCCGGCAGCAGGCCGCGGCGACTCGGATAAACGAAGTGCAATGTGCCCTGCGCGGTGCCGTAATCGGGCAGCACCCATTCCAGTTCACCCGCGCTGATCAGTGGCGCGCAATAGTCTTCGGGAATCAGGGCCACGCCGCAGCATTGCAGCGCCGCATTCATCAGCACGGCAAAATCGCCACTGACCAGGCGGGGCCGCACTTCCACGGCAGCCTTCTTGCCCTGCGTGTCCACCAGTTCCCACACGTGCGCGCCCTCGTGCTCGTACATCGACAGCGCAGGCAATGACGTCAGGTCTTCCAGCGTCTTCGGACGGCCATGGGTATCGAGGAATTTCGGGCTGGCTACCAGCAGATTGCGCGCGTAGCCAAAACTGCGAAGCACCAGGGTGGCGTCGGTGTCCAGCTTCTCGCGGACGCGGATAGCCACATCAAAGCCTTCGCCGATGAGGTCCACCCGCCGATTGGTGGCCGTGACACGGACCTGCACCTTCGGGTGCTCCAGCAGGAAGGCGGGCAGCATGGGGCCCAGGACGTTCTGGGCCAGCGATACCGGGCAACTGACCCGGACCACGCCACGCGGCTCGGTGCGCAGTTCATCCACCGCGTCCTGCGCTGCACGAGCCTCTTCCAGCACGGCACGGCAGTGGGCATAGAAGCGTTCACCGATCTCGGTGACCACAAATCGGCGGGTGGTGCGCTGAAGCAGGCGCACCCCCAGGCGGTCTTCCAACTGGGCAATCCGCTTGCTCAGGCGTGACTTGGGAATGCCAAGTGCCCGTCCCGCCGCAGAAAACCCGCCGTGTTCAACCACGGAGGCAAAGAAGTACAGATCATTCAGGTCCTGCAACGCGCCTTCCATCCCTGCCCCATCGTTTCCCGTTTGGAACGATCAGTCTACTCCAAGCGGACTAATCGTTGCATTGTCCGACGAGTATCGTTCTCCCATCCCGCCACAGCGGCCGAGCCTCACCGGAGAACCTCATGAAACTTCTGCATATTGATTCCAGCGCACTGGGCGCCCATTCCGTGTCGCGCGGCCTGACGGCTGCGGTCGTTGCGGAGTTCAAGGCGGCCCACCCCCAGATCGACGTGACCTACCGCGACCTCGCTGCCGCACCGCTGACCCACTGGGCCCCGGTCGCCGACGCAGAACATCCGGCCGCGCGTGAATCCACGGCGGTGCTTGAAGAATTCCTCGCCGCCGACGTGATCGTCGTGGGCGCCCCGATGTACAACTTCGGCATCCCCAGCAACCTGAAAGCCTGGATCGACCGCGTCGCCGTCGCTGGCAAGACGTTCCGGTACACCGCCAATGGTGCGGAAGGCCTGGCGGGCGGCAAGCGCGTGATCATCGTTTCCTCGCGTGGCGGCATCTACAGCGCCGGTTCGCAGGGTGCCAGCGTGGACTTCCAGGAGCCGTACCTGCGTGCCGTGCTCGGCTTCCTCGGCATCACGGACATCGAGTTCGTGCGCGCTGAAGGTGTGAACCTGGGCGCCGAACTCAAGGAATCCGCCGTCCAGGGCGCGCTGTCCGGCGTCAATGCCCTGCTGCGCCAGGCCGCATAAACCCACGTGTCCCCAGCACGAAGACACAAGGATCAAGCCGAGGATTGTTTCCCCGGCTTTTTCTTTGGCATGTTCTGCGATTCCTGCGCACCGCCTTCCCCGGGAAGTTTCGGCTTCCCCTTGGAGGGCTTCAGTTGGTCTTCGGCATAGCCGGGCGTGGGTTGCTTGCCTTCGTCTTTCATCGTGTACCTCGTGTGCTCAGGAGCGAACGCGCTGCTGACAGGCGGCATGACCGCACTCGCACTGTCCGCTCATCGTCTGGCTTTCCACCGCCATCCGGCAGGCTTCGCTACAGAATTCCTGCTCGGCCGGTACGCGACAGTTACATGCATCGTGATCGCAGGGCTTGGTTTTCTCGTCCATCGCTTGTCGCCTCGTGACTTGCGCGCGGTGACTTCCGAGGTTGCGCGGCGATGCGTCTATTTTTCGTCATCAGCCCACGCATGCGCCTTCACCAGAAGCCCGCCCAGGCTGCGCACGTCCTGCAGGTTGTGCGCGGCCACGCGCTTGAGGTTGGTGGATGAGCCGCCCCGCAGGTATGTCAGCCACGCACGCGGCGCTTCGGAGCCGGGCAAATCGTCTTCGCGCACCACGCCCAGCAGCTGCCGCTCGGCCGTGGCCATTTTGCAGTTGGGCCAGATGTGCCGGTACCGGCGACGCATGGGGTGAAGCAGGTCAACATGCGCCAGTCCTGACAGCGGGTTGGGTATCCGCGCCAACCGGTAGCGTGTGGCCAGCAGGGGCGCATCGTAGGATTTTCCGTTGTAGCTCACCAGCACGGTGTCCGGTGCAATCCACGTGGAAAACTCTCGAAGCATGGCGCACTCGCCACTCATCGCCGTGATGTAGAGCTGGCGCACGCGCAGCACGCCGTCCAGCCAGTCCGCTGCACCGATCATGAAGGCTCGCGTGCCCGTGC
Organism: Luteibacter sp. Sphag1AF; assembly: GCF_014192715.1. Lineage (GTDB taxonomy): Bacteria > Pseudomonadota > Gammaproteobacteria > Xanthomonadales > Rhodanobacteraceae > Luteibacter. The sequence goes on along the minus strand of NZ_JACHYH010000007.1, from coordinate 121,895 downwards.
CGCCTGCAAGGCCGGTGGTTTCCGTGTCGAAATGCAGGAAACGGTGACGCTGCGCGTTATCCAGTTTCGCGAACGAGAGATCCAGTACGGCCGGTGCATCCGGCCACGCATAACGCTGTTCGAGGTAACGCAGGCCTGGCGCCAGTTCGTCGCCAGGCACATCGCGCGATTCCCCCGAACGCGCGGGCAACGACAGCCCCAGACGCGCACGCACACCCGCCATGCGACGCAACGCGTCCAGATCGGGACGTGACACCGCGGGCTTGGGCGCCATAGCAGGCACCGGAGCCACACCCCCCGCCTGACGACGCAGGCTGGCAAGCCGCCGGGCAAGATCACTCACGCCATCGCTCCCAAAAGGCGCAGCACGCGCGATGCGAGCATGCGCGGCGTCTCGTCGCGGTGTTCATCGGCGGCAAGCACCGGGCCCACGCATGCGGGGCAGCCCGCCTTGCACTCACACCCCTCCACCGTGGCAAGTGCCAGACGCGTGAGTTCATCGGCACGCTGGAACAGCGGCTCGCTGAGCCCAACACCCCCGGGGAAGTTGTCGTACAGATAGACGGTTGGCAGGAAACGCTCAAGCGCATCAACAACACCCAGACCGCCATCCGGCGCGCGGACCTGACCGCGTCCACTGCTGTCCACATGCGCAGACCACTCACCCTCGCCGCTGCCCACGGCCTTTTGCAGATCGCGCGCTTCAGCCATTACCGCCACCACGGCCGCCGTGTGCAGCGCATACGCGGCACCGAGGAAGCCATCCAGCGCGGCCTGCCGCGATCCGAAGGCTTCATCCAGCGTGGTCTGCGGAAGCTGCCACCAGACCGCCGTGGTGTGCAGCTCCTGATCCGGCAGATTGACCGGCCCGTAACCGATATTTTCATGCGTGTAGTAACGAATTTTCTTGTAGCCGGACACGCGCCGCACCACGTGCACTTCGCCATGTCGCGCGCTGCCCTGCCCGGCGTTGGCACCATCGAAGCATTCCAGCTCCTTGAGTCTGGTGAAGTCAATGGCGTCGGTGTAATAGTCCACCCGGGTGCGTGTGCAATACGCCTTGCGCCCTTCCCAGTCGAGTTTTTCCACCTGATAAGGCACCGACTGGATCATGTGAATCGCACCCTCGTACAGCGTGAGCGCCGCCGCCGAATAATCCACCTCGGCGATGATCGTCTGCCGGCCCTCGGTGCGGTCCACGACCACGAAGTTGCCATCAGCCACCGAGCGCAGGCTCACTGCGTTGGCCGGATAACTGTCTGCGATCCATTCCCAGCGATTGCCCTCCTGATGCAGCACTTCGCTTTCGGCCAGCACTTGCAGATACGGCTCGGCGTCGATGGGGCCAAAGGCGTCGCCGGAAACGAACGGCAACTCAAATGCCGCGCAACGCACGTGATCCAGCAGAATCAGCGGCTGGTCCGGCTGGATGCGGGCATGCTCCGGGCTCGCCTCGGTGAGGAAGGCCGGATGCCGCATCAGGTATTGATCCAGTGGTGCACTGGTGGCCACCAGCACGCCCAGCGACGGCTGCTGGCGCCGCCCGGCGCGACCAAACCTCTGCCAGGTGGCAGCAATGGAGCCGGGATAGCCATTGAGCACCACGGCGTCCAGGCTGCCGATATCCACGCCCAGCTCCAGCGCGGAAGTGGACACGATGCCATCCACGTTGCCGGCACGCATTTCCCGCTCCACCTCACGGCGCTCCGTGGGCAGGTAACCGCCGCGATAGGCACGGATGCGCGCAGGAAGCCGCGTATCGTGATCGAACACGTCCTTGAGGTATTTGGTCAGTACCTCCACCATCAGTCGTGACTGCGCGAAGACCAGCGTTTTCAGCTTCGCCTTGATCGCCACGCGGGCAATGAGGTTGGTCTGCGAGCGTGCCGAGGCGCGCAATCCCAGATCCGGATTGATGACCGGCGGATTCCACAGCAACACATGCTTGTCGCCGCTGGGTGCGCCGCTGTCGGTGATGGTGACGACTTCGTCTTCGATCAGCGCCTGTGCATGCTCGGTGGCATTACCGATAGTGGCCGAGCACAGGATGAACTGCGGACGCACGCCGTAGAACGCGCAGATGCGCTTCAGCCGGCGCAGCACATTGGCCAGATGTGAGCCGAACACGCCGCGATAGGTGTGGATTTCATCAATCACGATGTAGCGCAGGTTTTCGAAAAACTGCGCCCACTTGGTGTGATGCGGAAGAATGGCCTGATGCAGCATGTCCGGATTGCTGACCACCACATCGCCATGCAGGCGAATGGCCTGTCGGGCGTCGCCGGGCGTGTCGCCGTCGAACGTGAATGCCCTGACACCCAGATCACCCGCCCGGTTGATGTCCAGCAACTCGGCCACCTGGTCCTGTGCCAGCGCCTTGGTGGGAAAGAGGTACAGCGCCTTGCCGCCTTTCTCCAGCACCGAGGCCACGACCGGCAGCGTGTAGCACAGCGTCTTGCCCGACGCAGTGGGCGTGGACACCAGCACGTTGCGCCCGGCGCGCGCCGCGTCCCAGGCAAGGCGCTGGTGGCTGTACAGCTGACCGATGCCGCGCGCTTCCAGCGCCCTGGCCAGCCCCTGCGGCACATCGGTCGGGATGGGCTCGAACCGGCCTTCCTTGCCGAAAACGGTAAACGCCGAGCACACCCGGTCTCCGTATTTGTCGGTCAACCGGCTGGCCAGCGTGTGACCATCCACCCGTGTGGCAAGCAGCGAGTCGCCCTCATCGGACTTCAGGGCGGAAAGGTAAGCGGCCATGGGCAAATCATCGGGTGCGGCGGGGATCTTCTTGTAGAAGGGCCTCGTCTCATATCGTGCGACCGGATGCGCCATCCCGGAGAATTTCACCAAGCCGTGAGCCCGTTCATCCCACTTGTGGTGTGAAGGAGATAGTCTGCGCCATTCCCGCAGGAGCCCCCATGGTCACGGCACCGGTATCCCCCCATGAATCCGCACGCCTGTCCCGGCTACGGGAGCTGAAGGTACTGGATACAGCGCCAGAGCCCATTTTTGACGCGCTGGTGCGGGCCGCTTCCCTGGTTGTGGGCACACCCATCGCGCTGGTCAGCCTGATCGACGCTGATCGCCAGTGGTTCAAAGCCAACCATGGCCTGAAGGGCGCCGTGGAAACGCCGCTCGAAGCAGCATTCTGTACCTATGCCATCCTGGGCGACGCCGTCTTTGAAGTGCCCGATGCCACGGCCGATCCGCGCTTTGCCAACAACCCGCTGGTCACCGGCGCACCGGACATCCGCTTCTATGCAGGCGCCCCCATCACGCTGAGCAATGGGATGACGATGGGCACGCTGTGCGTCATTGACCAGGTGCCGCGCCACCTCACCGATACGCAGCGACTCATCCTGAAGGAACTGGCCCATGCTGCCGCCCTGGCGCTGGAGCAACGCGCCGCCGCGCTGGAACGCGACGACACACTGAGCCGCGAAGTGGTGCTGGAGCGGCAGTTGCGCCACACCGCACAGGAATGGGAAGTGCGCCTGCGCGCCAGCGAAGGGTTTCTCCATCGCACGGGTGCCATGGCCGGTGTGGGTGGCTGGGAAATCGAGCTGGCCACCGGCAGCATCCTGTGGTCCGCACAAACCTGCCGCATTCACGACCTTCAGCCCGGCTACCAGCCCACGCTGGACGAGATGCTTGCGTTTTATCCGCAGCCCGGTCGCGAAACCCTGGGCGAGGCGTTCTCACGCGCCGTGGCCGAGAGCACCGGCTGGGACCTCGAATTGCCGCTGGTCACTGCGGCGGGACGGCCACTGTGGGTACGTATCGTTGGCCATGTGGAACCAGCGGGTGGTCCGGCGCAGCGGCTGGTCGGTGCCGTGCAGGACACCACGGACAGGCGTCGTGCCATCGCCGCGGTGGAGTCCAGCGAGCGTCGTTTCCGCAAGCTGTTTCATTACAGCCTGGGGCTGATCTGCACGCACGATCTGGACGGTGTATTGCTTTCGGTCAATCCGGCGGCGGCAAGCTCCCTGGGCTACACCGTGGCCGATGTGATGGGACGTCCGATGACCGACTTCCTGCGCCCGGCTGCGCACCGCCATTTCGAGGCCTATCTGCGTCGCGTGGTGCAACATGGCACCGACTCCGGGCATCTGGAACTGGTGGGCCGTGACGGCGCCTCGCGCATCTGGGCATACCACAACGTACTGGATCAGGACGGCGACGAGACCTATGTGCTGGGCCATGCCCAGGACGTCACCGAGCAGCAGAAGAACGAGCGGCAACTGCGCGAATGGTCGCTGAGAGATCCCCTCACGCATTGCTACAACCGTCGTTTCCTTTCGCAACTGGCTGGCGAGACCACCGACGAAACCCTCGGCCTCATCACCATCGACCTCGACCGTTTCAAAGCCATCAACGACACCTACGGTCACCAGCGTGGCGACGACGTGCTGGTGGAAATGGCCCGTTATCTGAGTGCGCACACCCGCACCCATGACGCCGTGGTCCGCCTGGGTGGCGATGAATTCCTGATCGTTCTGCGTGCCGCCAGCAACGTGTTGCTGCAATCGGTCTCCACACGCCTGGCTGCCGACGCCGCCGATGCGCCTATCGCCTTCACCCTCGGCCTGTCGCTGAAGGCGCCGGGCATCGCCCTTGAAACGGCCATCGAGCAGGCCGACCGACGCCTGTATGAAGCGCGCGCCGGTCGCCCCGGACAGACTTCGTTTTCACCACCCTGACCACCTGCCCCAATCTGTCCATCAGGCATACGGCATCCCCCTTCTGGCCAGAAGGCAGACCGGTCGCGCCCTGATAGGCTGGTTTCACCGGGGAATCGACCACAGGACGATCCACATGCACGATCGGGAAAGCACGCGGCTTGCGATCATCGGCCTCGGCTATGTAGGTCTGCCGCTGGCCGTGGAATTCGGCAAGCAGTACGACACCATCGGCTTCGACATCAACGCTGCCCGCATTGCCGAGCTGCGTCTCGGGCGCGACAGCACCCTGGAAGTGGATGCGGACGAACTGAACGCTGCCAGCCAGCTTCGCTTCTCCGACTCGCTGGATGATCTGGCCGGGCGCAACGTCTTCATCGTGACCGTGCCCACACCCATCGACAGCGCCAAACGTCCCGACCTGACCCCCCTGGTCAGGGCAAGCGAACTCATTGGCAGCGTGCTGAAAGCGGGCGATGTCGTCATCTACGAATCCACCGTGTATCCCGGTTGTACCGAAGAAGTATGCGTCCCCATCCTTGAGAAGGCCTCGGGCCTGACCTTCAACAAAGACTTCTTCGCAGGCTACAGCCCCGAACGCATCAATCCCGGCGACAAATCGCACCGGGTCACCAGCATCCTGAAGGTGACCTCCGGCTCCACGCCGGAAACCGCCGATTTCGTGGATGGCCTGTACAGCTCCGTCATCACCGCAGGCACGCACAAAGCCAGCAGCCTGAAAGTGGCCGAGGCAGCCAAGGTCATCGAGAACACCCAGCGCGATCTCAACATCGCACTGGTCAATGACTTGGCCATCCTCTTCAACAAACTGGGCATCGACACCCTGGAAGTCCTTCAGGCCGCCGGCACCAAGTGGAACTTCCTGCCCTTCCGTCCCGGCCTGGTGGGCGGCCACTGCATCGGCGTGGACCCCTACTACCTCACCCATAAAGCCGCCGAAGTGGGCCATCACCCTGATGTGATCCTCGCAGGCCGGCGCACCAATGACGGCATGGGTCCGTATATCGCCAGCGAAGTGATCCGCCTGATGGTTCGCAAGGGCATCAACCCCGTGCAGGCACGCGTTCTGGTGCTGGGCCTGGCGTTCAAGGAAAACTGCCCGGACCTGCGCAACACCCGCGTCGTGGACATCCTGCACGCGCTGCGAAGCTACAACGCCACAGTCGACATCCACGACCCCTGGGTCAACGGTGCCGATGCAAAGCATGAATACGGCATCACGCCCGTGTCCACGCCTGCGCAAGGCGACTACGACGCGGTGATCGTGGCCGTGGGTCACCGCGAATTCGTGGCGATGGGTGTTGATGGCATCCGTGCCTTCGGCAAACCGGCCTGCGTGGTATACGACGTCAAATACGTGCTGCCGCGTCACGCGGTGGACGGCAGGCTCTGACGCGCCGTGCCATGAAAATCCTCGTCACCGGCACCGCCGGATTCATCGGTTCACACGTCGCCCAGCGACTGCTGGACCGTGGTGACGAGGTCATCGGGCTGGACAACCTCAACGACTACTACGACGTGACGTTGAAGCAGGCGCGCCTTGAGCGCGTGGCTGCACACCGCGCATACACGCACGTGCATGCTGATCTGGCTGATCGCGATGCCATCGAATCGCTGTTTGCCACGCATCAGCCCGAGCGCGTCGTGCATCTGGCCGCGCAGGCCGGCGTGCGTTACGCGGCAGAAAACCCGCATATCTATGTGTCCAGCAACGTCACCGGCTTCCTGCATATCCTCGAAGGATGCCGCCGGCACCAAGTCAGGCATCTGGTGTTCGCCTCCACCAGTTCGGTGTATGGCGCCAACCGTTCCCTGCCCTTTGCAGAAACGCAGTCCACCGAGCACCCGCTGACACTTTACGCGGCCACGAAGAAAGCCAACGAGCAGATGGCCCATAGCTACGCGCACCTGTACGGGCTTGCGTGCACCGGCCTGCGCTTCTTCACGGTGTACGGCCCGTGGGGTCGTCCGGACATGGCGCTGTTTCTCTTTGCGCGAAAAATGCTTGCCGGGGAACCGATTCCCGTGTTCAACCACGGCAAACATACGCGCAGCTTCACCTATGTGGACGATATCGCCGAAGGGGTGGTGCGCACGCTGGACCACCTGCCCGTGCCCGATCCGCAGTGGGACGGCCGCATGCCCAATCCGGCCACCAGCGGCGTGGCACCGTATCGCCTCTACAACATCGGCAACGAAGAACCCGTGCCGCTGATGCACTACATCGACGTGCTTGAATCGTGCCTTGGCCGCAAGGCCACGCTGGAGATGCTTCCGCTGCAACCGGGCGATGTGCCCGACACGCAGGCCGATGTGTCCGGCCTGATATCGGCCGTTGGATATAGACCGAAAGTGTCGGTAGAAACCGGTGTTGCCGAATTTGTACGCTGGTACCGCGACTATTACCGGGTGTGACGCCCCAACAAGCACCTTGGCCGGGAGGCTCCGTGATCGTCGATTACTTCCATCACAACGGCCCATCCACGGTGGATGCCGACTTGTGCATCGTGGGCGCGGGCGCCGCAGGCATCGCCATCGCCCGGAGTTTTCTCGGCACTGCTACCACCGTGTGTATCGTGGAAAGTGGCGGCCTGGGAGGCGAAGAGCGCACGCAGGCGCTGTACACCGGAAGCTCCGTAGGAAGTCAGCCATTTGATCCGGGCAGCTCGCGCATGCGCGTGTTCGGCGGAAGCTGCAATCTGTGGGGTGGCGGTTGCATACCGCTCGGCCAGCAAGACATGGGGCCGCGCGACTGGGTGCCACACAGCGGCTGGCCCCTGGCCTATGAAGAACTGGAGCCCTACTACCTGCGCGCACGCGACTATTGCCGCATCGAGCCGCACGATTTTGCCAACGGATCGTTCCTTGCGCCGCTGGCTCACACGCCCATACCGTTTGATGCGGACAAGCTGGTCAACCAGGTTTTCGCACGCAGCCCGATCCTGTTCGGACGCGCCTACCACGATGAACTCGCCCAGGCGCCCAACATCACGGTGCTGTTGCACGCCAACCTGCTGGAGCTGATGCCTTCGGACGACGGTGCCACCGTACGCGAAGCACGCATCGGCACCTTGAGCGGACGTCAGGGCAGCATTCGCGCGCGTCACTACGTGCTGGCGTCCGGTGGCATCGAGAACGCCCGTCTGCTGCTGCTTTCGTCCCATGTGGTGAAAGAAGGACTGGGTAACGCGCACGATCTCGTCGGCCGGTTCTTCATGGACCACCCCAGCGGCAGCCTGGGCACCGTGCATACCGAAGACCCGGCACGGCTCACCACACCCTACGACCGCAGCCTGGGCAAGGGCGTCGCGCCCTCGTTTCCGGAAATCGGCCTGTCCACCCAGGCTCAACGTGCGCACGGCATGCTGAGTGGTCGCGTCCACCCCTTCCCTGTCGAAGGCGACGTGCCCAAAGGATTGCGCGCACTGCGCGAGTTGCGCGCGTCGTTGCGCACGCGAAAACTGGACGAGAACGCCGTGCTGGAAGCGCGCCTGTGTGCTGCGATGAAGAATGGCCCTTCGGCGGGCGACAGCACCGTCGCCGGCAGCACCAGCAAGCTGACACTTGCATGGCGGCTTGGGCTCGGATTGGGTGACATCGCCAAAGCGGCTTACCAGAAACTCGCCCGCCGACCGACCGTCGCCAGCCAGCACGTCGAGCTGATCGGTTATTTCGAGCAGGCCCCCAACCCCGACAGCCGCATCACGCTGAGTAACGACGTGGACGCACTTGGCCTGCGCAAAGTCAGTGTCGATTGGCAACTGACCTCACTGGATCGCCACACCTACCGCACCTCAGCCGCCCTCTTCGGCGCCGAACTCGCAGCCGCATGCAACGGACGGTTTGAACCGGCGCCCTGGATCACCGATGAATCACTTCCAGTGGAAGTGCATGGCACCGCCCACCACATCGGCACCACCCGCATGTCCCCCGACCCCGCACAGGGCGTGGTAGACACCAACTGCCGCGTGCACGGCATCAACAATCTCCACATCGCCGGAAGCTCTGTCTTCCCCACCGGCGGCTGGGCATTCCCCACCTTCACCATCGTGGCCTTGAGCCTGCGTCTGGCCGAACACCTGCGCGAAATCATGACCGTGGTTTAGCCGCTGTATGCGTGTGGGAGCGAACTTGCTCGCGAAAAAAGTGGCTCCCAGCCCGATCGCTTGCCAAACCACTACAACCGCATCACCGGTCCCCGATGCCGCATGGTCACCTCCTGCCGCGCCACCAGCTCCCGTTCCATCGCCTGCTGCATGGCCAGTTGCCTGGCCTCTTCATCCAACTGCTGCGCCAGCTCCATGCTTTCCTCCCGGGGCGGTACGCGCGTCTCCATGTCCAGGGTCAGCGTGCGGTCGGGCATGCTGATCGTGATCTGATTGTCTTCAAGCTGCGCGTCCTGCACACAGCCGGGCCGGCGAAAACCCGCCCGCCGCACATCGCACGCCAGCACCGCGACCTGATCGTCGGATACCTGCATCGGCAACTTCACCCGCAGCTCGGCATATAACGGATCATCCCCGGGCACGGGCGTACTCGCCCGCGGCTTGCGCACGGCCACCGGATGCGGCGAAGGCAGCAGCTCGCTGCGGTCTTCGGGGTGAATTTCATCGCGGGCGCGCTGGCGTTCAAGCCGGAGCCTGTAGGTATCTTCCAGCCACGCGTGCGCGTCCGGATGAGTTACGCGGGTCATCAGCGGCGGATGTCGGGGCGTGACGGCGGCCTGCACGTGCGTCCACGCACCCATGCGGTCGCGCTGGTAGTAGTCGTGCCTTGTGCCGATGAGCGTGGGATTCGTGTGTGGGCGCTCGATCGTCGCAGCGGAATACGCGCTCATCATGTCCACACTGTAGCTGCGTTGTTCGCGTGCCGGCATGCTGTCCAGCGTGACGACCTCGGCGAGTGTCCTGGCCATGCGGTTTGCGCCGCCAAAGCGGTTGTCGAGCATGCTTTTCCAGAGCGCCGCGGTCTTGATCTCAGCGCCTCTTTCGTCGATGCGAAGAGCCTGAAGGACTTTGCGCGGGGTCCACGCGTCCCGATCCACGTGGATCTTGTCGAAGCTCAGTTCGTGAGCCGTCTGTACATCGATGACCGGCAGATTGAGGGCCAGATCAGCCCGCTGATATTTGTTCATCCGCTGATGACGAAAGGACAGATCTTGTCTGATCAAATCAACGCCAAAGGCGTCCCATTCGCGCTCGGTCAGCACCCTGCCGTTATGGGTCTTCGCATACTCCTGTGCATACAGATTGGCGACCGCGCCGGGCATGTTGTCGTTGCGGACCACGCCCAGAGCGAGAAGACCATAGCCATCGTTTCCGGGGAGACTGGCCAGGTAGTTCCAGTAGCGTTCGCGATTTCCCCTGCCAGCGTAGTAGGCAAGTATTCGCAGGTCTTTCTCGGACAACCCTGCAAGCGCGGCCGTCATGCATGGACCTCCGCGTTCTTGAGCAGTGCACGAACATGCGCTTCAAACTGCGCCCAGTACGGCAACAACACGCGCATGTAGTGGATCGAGACATGGGCTTTGTACTCAGGAATCAAAAATTCGTGAGTGCAATTGGACCGGCGACCGTCACGCTCGATGTCATCGATGACACGCCCCTGTTCGATATGCAGCCCATCCGGGAATAGGTGCGATGAGCAGCGGATGAACGTGGTGGGAATACCTTCCCTATCGAGCTGCACGAACCAGTCATCGTTATTTTCCGGCTCGGAAGCGCGGCTATTGGGGCCGTGATATTTCGTATAGTGCGCCTTGATCTTGTCGAAGTTTGCGTAGTACGGCGTCAGCCCGTGGACCGGCTCACCCTTGATGCGCATATCCAGATTCCAGGCCGGATTGTCGCGTTGCTCCGGATCATCCGGACTCATCGGTTGGATCGATGTCATCATGAGGGTTCGATACCCTTCGTCCGTTCGCCGTGATACGTGTACGACCGTTATCCGCAGCGTTGAAAAATACGTTTCCGGATCGTCGTGAAAATCCACGCCCATCGGTATCGGCTGCATGGCGGGCCAGCGCACAGCGAGGTCAAGGGTGTCCCGATCATCCTGACCGTCCTGCCAATTGAACAGGTTTTTGGGCAGCTGAAAACGCTGCCTTCCCAGACACGCCTCCAGCATCTGATTCCCCGGACGCCGCGCGGGCGGACGGGCGCCGCACGGGTTCGGCCCCGTGGTGTCGTTGATCGGCACGGGGGAGGTGGTGCATGCCGCCATCAGGGAAGCGACAAGGGCGATGATCGGTTTGGGCAGGGGCATGGGTTCTCCGGGAACATGAGGCGGCGGTGACAACGGTGGGGGGTACCGTGGCGTGCGGCTGAGTACCGCCTGGCGAATACCGGGGCCGGTGATGACTTGCTGACGTCGACGCAGGGTCATCAGCTCGGCGGACGTGGGCAGGCCAAAGGACGCCCGGCTGGCCCCCTGGGCCACATGCGCGTCGTGAAACACGTCCAGTGCCGCCCTCTGCGCCTCGGCCCCGGCAAGATGGGATGGCGCCTGCACCACGCATCGGCTGAAGCGCCGCATCACCTCCGGCGTGGTTCGGTGGTAGACCGCCTGCAAACCTTCCAGCCCTTCGACGGTGGCGAGCCAGCGCATCGTGTGCGAGCCGTGGGTCAGGCTGTTCAGGCGACCGAACCCCTCCAGCTGATGGATCACGACCAGCGGCCGGGCCTGGGGATCGTGGTGTTGCAGGTGCGCCCGCCACTGGGCAACGAAGGTGTCGATCACCAGCGATGCGCCTCGACGCCGGTCGGCGGGGATATGCAGGTAGAGCGTCGTGCGGCGCGGATCGCGACGTGCAAACACGTTCCCGCAGCGGTCCACGGCATCGCTGTCCGCGTGACGCGGCGCAAAGGGTGCCAGCGGCTCGCGCAGTTCCTGCCAGACCCTGGCGAGGGAGGCTGAGTCCAGAGCAAGCCACTCCTGGAGGGCATCGCGCGTGGAAGGCTTCAGCCCCGGATGATCGGCCAGCATCCTCAATGGGCGGTGATCCGGATCATCCTCGCACGCACGGCACACCCGACACAGGTCAGTCAGTGAGACGACGGTGCCCGGCTCGTCCCCTCCATGCAGCACGTCGTCCAGCGCGTAAATCAGCGTCACGAAGGCATGGCGGACCTGACTGGCAAGCAAAGGATGTCGCGACGACGTGGCGGGATACCAGTGCGCGGCCAGTTGCCGTAACGCCTCGTCATCCCAGCCATGCGGTGTCCACGCCTGCCGCAGCGGATTCCACGCATGGCCACCGCCGAAGGGCATGACACTCACCACCGCGTCTCCACGGGCGGCACGCCATTGCGCCGTTGCCTTATACGTGACGCTATCGGTGTCGATGACCAGCACCGGGCCATCGACATGCCGCAGCGTGGCCATCAGCGCCAGGCCCTTCAGGCGAGGTCCTGCCACCAGCACCGAGGCCGTCTCCGGCGCGAACAGGTTTTGTCCGAAGCGTGACCCCATGGCGATGCTGCCTCTGCGCTGGCCTTGCCGCATCCACTCGCGAAGGCGCGGCTTTGCAAACGGAGGAACCGGGGCCGGCCAGCAAGTGCGCTGGTAGTCGTGCAATTGCCAGCCCAGCCACGCAAAGAACAGCAGCGTGGGAAGGAAGCCAGCAAGGCTCCAGCAGAGGAGGCCGGTGGCGATCGGTTTGATGTTGGGCGCGCTGAGGTTGTTCCAGAGCACCAAGGTCATCAGGGGGCCATGCACCGGATGCCGAACGTTGTACACCCAGGAAATCAGGGCACTGGCTACGCTCATCGAAACGACCAGCGCAATGAATACAAAAACCAGCGCACAAAAACGTTTTGCCCATGGCTCCATGCCAGGTCCTCAAGAAGGTGAATACGATCCGTGTCCGACGATGATGGCATAGCGCTCGAACGCGCGCCGAGTCGATGGGCACACGTCACGCGTGGAAAGTGATGGGGTTGGCGGGTGTCATGTGACGAGTCCACGTCGCGAGCAATCTCGCAGGAATTCGCGAAAACCCACCCCACCCCGGCCGGCTACACCATCCGGCCTATCCAATCCTGACCGTTCGGCGCATGGCGCGCGGGCATCCCGAAGACTAACGTCGGCTTCGCCTCCAGGGAGGTTCTGCACACAAACGGCAAAGAGGTCATGAGGATGCTTCGGATTCTGCGTCTGCGCATCGTGCGCTGGCTCCTGCTGCTGGGCGTCTGTGAACTGCTTCTTCTGGCAGGTTCGCTCAACGTCGCCATGTATCTGCGATTCTTCCTTTACCCGGACGATCTGGCGGAGTTCACCCAGCATCTGCCCCAACGGTCGTTTGTTTTCGCCGTGGTCATCTTCCTGGGCATGCTGGCTCTTGGCGAATACCGCACCCACCTTCGCACCAACTGGCTGGGCATCGTGGCGCGCCAGGCCGTGGCTTTTATACTGGGCGGCATCGGGCTGGTGGTCGTTTATTACGCCATTCCCCAGGCGTACGTCGGCCGCGGTGTCCTTTCCATGGCGCTGGTGATCGGCTTCCTTGCCGTCGCCACGTTCCGCATCGCATTCATGCGGCTGGTGGAACTGGAAGCCCTCAAACGGCGCGTCCTGATCCTGGGCGCCGGCGAACGCGCTGCCCAGATTCACAACCGCATGCGTCGCCGTTCCGACCGTCGCGGCTTCACCGTGGTGGGTTACGTGCGCTGCCCCAACGATCCCATGGTGGTACCCGAGCCTCTGGTCATCACCACACAGCTGCCGCTGCATGCCATCGCCACGCATTACCAGGTCGATGAAATCGTCGTGGGGGTCGACGACCGTCGCGGGCGCCTGCCCATGGACGATCTGCTGGAATGCCGCCAGGCCGGCGTCACCATCACCGACCTGACGACCTTCTTTGAACGTGAATCCGGACGCGTGCAGCTTTCCCTGCTTGACCCGTCCTGGCTCGTATTCTCCCGGGGTTTCAATGCAACACCCATGCATCTGTTCGTGAAGCGATGCTTCGATATCGCCGCCGCGCTGCTGATGCTAGCCCTGCTCTGGCCGCTGATGCTGCTGGTCGCACTGGCCATTGCCATTGAATCAGGCCGCGGCCAGCCCGTGATGTATCTGCAAGAGCGCGTGGGGGAACACGGCAAGCCCTTCATGCTCTACAAATTCCGCAGCATGCGCACCGACGCCGAATGCGACGGCGTGGCCCGCTGGGCCTCACAGGGTGACAGTCGCGTGACCCGCGTCGGCCGCATCTGCCGCAAGCTGCGCTTTGATGAACTGCCGCAGCTATGGAATGTGCTCAAGGGCGAAATGAGCATCGTGGGACCGCGCCCGGAACGTCCGCAATTCGTTGCCGATCTGGCGACCAAGATCCGTTACTACACCCTTCGCCATTGCCTCAAGCCCGGATTGGCCGGATGGGCCCAGCTCAGCTATCCGTACGGAGCATCGGAAGAAGATGCGGCGGAGAAGCTGAAATACGATCTGTTCTACGTGAAGAACCACAACCTCTTACTCGACATGGTGATCCTGATCGAGACGGTGGAGGTCGTGTTGTTCGGACGTGGTGCACGCTGATGAAAACGCACCGGTCAGCGTTGTGGTCGGGTCTGGCTGGTGGCAAGGGTATGCATCGGCGAGCTGTACCAGTCACTGACACGGTCATGCTCGAAACGAATCCAGGAGGGACCATAGTCCCATTGATCGTCGTGCATGAGCAGCGGCTCCCCCTGCACGCTGCGCACTTCGTCACGCGACATGCCCAATGTCAGCGTCGGCACCTCACTGCTGCTGGCAGAGCGGCTGGCTACGCCATCCACGGCTACCGCACTCCCGCCTTCGTCGGCCGTAGCGAACGGATCCAGTTGCCACACCAGTACCGCGCCGATCACCACGGCGGCGAGCAGCACCCAGCGCATCCGCGATGCCGGGGCCTCACGGACATCACGCCCGGGCAAGGGCTGCGATACGTAGTCACGCGTGATCGTGACGCGCGGCCCGGCCGAGGCGCCGGGCAATCGACCGTGCCTGCGCAGGAAATCCATCGCCGCGCTGTATTGCGCGGTAACGCCCTGAAGTTCGTTCGCGCTGTCCGCACCGGGAAAACGATCCGGGTGCAGTTGGGCGACGTGGCGGCGATACGCCTGCTTGAACTCGGCCACGGCACAGTCGGGACCGACTCCCAGCTTCTGGTAAAGGTCGAGGAAATCGGTCTCACCGGACACAGCACATCCTCTTCATTGCCGTCGGCCCCCAGCGTCGCGCACAGCGCGCACGGCGGCAAGCACAATTTGCACACGGGCCGCCGGATCAGAAGCCTCATATGGGCGACGGGTGCCTGTCTTGCGATGGCCGCATCAGGAGTCGCCATGGCCACCTCGCCCCCGGCGCTGGGCGCGCATACGCTGCTTGGCGTGGGTGAGGGATCGGGCGTGTCGCCCGCTGTCACCGCGCCGCTGACCACGCAAACCACGGGCAGCTCTTTCCTGGTGCTCGATGGTGGCTACATCAGCAACAACGGCACGCCGGCAGACAGCTATGGCAACCGCTGGAAGCGTGTGGCCCAGGTGCCCTACGGCAACGAGTACGGCGACCGCTTCGACGTGAAAGCCTATGTGGCCGACAACGCCCACGGCGGCCCGGACCACACGGTTCGCATCAACAAGCCCGGTGAGCCCGCTGGCGAGATATCCGTGCCCTTCATCGAGATTCGCGGCGCGAACACGCTGCACGCGATGACCAGCACCTATGCGCCGCCTGCGCTCGTCGTCACCAGTGGCGCCGTGCAGACGACCGGGCCGGCCACGCTGATTGCCGTGTGGTGGGGCGATGGCGGCGTGAAGAAGATGACTGCCGAAGCAGGCGATGGCTTCACCGTGATTGACCGCTTTACCGACCTGCCCGACGAAAGCGGAGTGCAGGTCGCGGTTGCAACGCGCCAGGTGGCAGGACCTGGTGTCTGGCAGGTCACCTGGACTGCCGCCCCCGTACAGGGCGCGCTTCTGTTCCTGTTCGCCTTTCAGGCGCCCTGACCTCACGCGCGGAGAGCACTGTCATGCTCGGCACCTATCTTTCGACCTCGCGGTACGACGAACTGCTTCAGCACGGACGCACGGTCTCCACGCCCCTGCTTCATTTCGACGAGGAAGTGGTCACCCAGTCATACAACCGCGCCCCGTTCCTGATCGGCCATGACCTCACGGCTCATCCGATGTTTTCGCTGACCAGCCTGTTCGCGCTTTGCCGCCGTATGCCCGTCGAAAGCATCCTCTATCGCATGGGCGCCATCCCCGGCAACGCTGACCTGGATACGTCCTACGACCGTTACCGCGCCGGTCTCACTCTGGACAGCGTGCTGGACGGCTTCGAGGAACATCAAGCGTACATCTGCATCAACAATCCCGAACGCGACCCCGCATACGCCCCGCTGATCGAAGGCCTGATGGGTGAAGTAGCGTCGCGCACGCATGCGCTGGACCCCGGCATCACCTGGTTTTCCACCTATGTGTTCATCTCCACGCGCGATGCGGTCACGCCGTATCACATGGATCGGGAGATGAACTACCTGCTTCAGTTGCAGGGCAAAAAGACCGTATATCTGTGGGACCCCATGGATGAAACCGTGATGTCTTCCCGCGAGAAGGACCACCTGCTTGCCCATGTGGGTGGCCGGCCACCCTACAGCGAGGCGATCGAGCCACTGGCCACCGAATGGAACCTCACCCCCGGCCTGGGCGTGCATCACCCGTTCATTGCTCCGCACCGAGTGCATACCGGTTCGGAGCTGTCGGTGTCGCTGGCCCTCACTTTCCGCACGCGCCACTCGGACATGGCCACCGATGCACATCGTCTCAACGCGCGCCTGCGCGGCCTCGGTCTGCATCCCCGCGCCGTGGGCCGCAGCGAAGTCGTTGATCGCGCCAAATGCCACGTGGCGAGGCTGGGTCAACGGGTGCACCGGGGCTTCGATGCACTGGCTCATCGGGGCATAGACCAAACGGCCTAAGGCCAATAGCCCGGCAAATGCAGGAAAAAACGCGCCTGACCACACTTCGGTTAGCCCGTATGCCGTATTCCACCAGGCGCGCTTCGCACTGACGATAGGCACAAGGGGAAAGGGTCGTTCCATGCCGGGCAACGCATGGCCTTTTTGAGGAAGCGTGAGAGAGCGAGAGTCCATGAATCCGTTCATTACGGCCAACCGCACCCAGGACGATACGCCGCCAACGCTGGTCGATGTGCTGCCCTGCCACGTCGCCCAGGTGGGCCCGCGCTGGAAGCACTACGAATACGCGCTGGACGCGGCCCTTCCCGAACTGGTCGAACACGCCGTGCTCAAGCATGGCGTGGGAGCTGAGATGCTTTTCTGCATCGCGCTGGGCCTCGTGGAAGCGCGCCTGACCGGCGCCAGCCGCGTTCCCGCATGGCGCAGCTACGATGGCGTGAATCTGCGCGCTTACCTCACCATCGACGACGATGCCAGCCACGACGCGTGGCTGACGCAGCAGATCCATGCGCTGCTCGCCGCCGAAGTTCACGCCCGCGGTCATGCGCCATGGATCGTGGTGGACACCGATACGCGCCCGGCCTGCGATGGCCCGAATGCCAGCGACGAACCCTGCTGCGGCAGCCGCTGGCGCCTGATGATCGAATCGCCCGCCCGTATCCAGGTCGACTTTCCGGCACCGTTCACCGATGCGGCCATGGATCTTCTGGCCGGCGCCGTCGTTGAAGTGCTCTGCACGCTGCTTCACGAAGGCGCGCGCTCCATGCACGACGTGGGAGTAATGAGCGCCGACGAGCGCCGCCGCATCCTGGAAGACTTCAATCACACGGCCCGTCCGCGTCGTGCCGGAGACACCGTGCACTCCCTGTTTGCCGAGGTCGCCGCTTCCAGTCCCGACGCTGTGGCACTGGCATGGCAAGACGGCACGCTGACCTATGCGCAGCTGGACGCGCAATCCTCGCGCGTGGCAGCCGGCCTTCTGGCTGCGGGCATTCACGCCGAAGCGCCTGTTGGCCTGCTCGCCCTGCGCTCGCCGGGCGCGATTGTCGCCATGCTGGGCATCCTCAAGGCCGGCGCGGCCTATCTGCCTCTGGACCCCTCCCAGCCGACAGAGCGCCTCAATTTCATGCTGGCCGATGCCGGCGCCACCACCGTCATTGCCTGTGGCGCCACGGCAACCGCCGGGCTGACCGCCACCGTGCTCGACATCAGCCATCTGCCCGCCGAAATCGCCCCTGCGCTGCCGCCTGGCACGGGCGAGTCGCTGGCGTACGTGATGTACACGTCCGGCTCCACGGGTACCCCGAAGGGTGCGCAGATCGAGCATCGCTCCATCATCCGGCTGGTGCGCGATGTCGGCTACGTTGCGCTGACCGCCGACACGCGCGTGCTGCACGCCGCGCCACTGGGCTTTGATGCAGCCACCTTTGAAATATGGGGGCCGCTTCTGAATGGTGGCACCTGCGTCGTGCACCACGAAGCCGTGCCCACCGCATGCGGGCTGGAGGAAAGCATCGTTGTCCACGGTGCCCGCGTCGCCTGGCTGACTGCCGCTCTGTTCAACGCCATCATCGACGAGAACCCGGCCAGACTCGCTGGCCTGAAACACATCATCACAGGCGGCGAAGCGCTGTCGCTCGTGCATGTGCGCAAGGCGCTGGAAGCGCTGCCGAACACGCAGCTCAGCAATGGCTACGGTCCCACCGAATGCACGACGTTTGCGACCACCTGGGCCATTCCCCGCGAGCTGGACCCGGCGCTGCAAAGCGTACCTGTGGGTCGGCCCATTGCAGACACCACGCTGTATGTTCTGAACGCGCGTGGAGAACCCGTCCCAGTGGGCGTAACCGGTGAGCTGTACATCGGTGGCGCGGGCGTGGCGCGTGGTTATCTCGGCCGCCCCGAACTCAACGCGCAGCGCTTTCTCAACGACGTATTCGCAGGCTCAGGCGGACGCCTGTACCGCACGGGCGACCTGGTGCGCTGGCGTGAGGACGGCACACTTGAATTCATCGGCCGCCGCGACGGCCAGGTGAAGATTCGCGGCTACCGCATCGAACTGGGCGAAATCGAACACGCCATGCATGCGCTGCCGGGTGTCCGAGACGCGGCTGTGATCGCGCGCGACGACGATCACGGCGGCAAGCGCCTGCTGGCCTACTACGTGCCGTACCCGGATGCACCTGCGGCCGCCGCCTTGCGCGACGCGCTGGCCAGGACGCTTCCCGCCTTCATGCTGCCCGCCGTCTTCGTACCGCTGGAGTCCATGCCGATCACCGCCAACGGCAAGCTGGACCGCCGCGCGCTTCCCATCCCCGGCAACGACCGCCCGGCGCTCGCTGGTGACTATGTGGAACCGGTGAACGACAACGAACGTGCGCTTTGCGGCATCTTCTCCGACCTGCTTGGTATTGCCCGCATCGGTCGTGACGATCACTTCTTCGACCTCGGCGGTTCATCGCTGCTGGCGACGGCTGCGCTTGCGCGCATTCATGCCGGTATCTCGACCGCCGTCAGCGTAGCCAGCTTTTTCGCTGCTCCCACGCCCGCCGCCATCGCAGCGAGCCTGGCCCAGGCAGCCCCGGCACCGGTCGCCGAAGCGCCACGCGATATGCCCGCAGCCTCGCCGGTCGCGATCACCGCCATGGCCGGGCGCTTCCCGGGCGCCGCCGACGTGGAAACGTTCTGGGACAACCTGTGTGCATCGCGCGAATCCATTACCACCTTCACGCGCGAGGATCTTGATCCTGGCGTGCCTGCGGATGAGCGCGACGATCCGAACTATGTATTCGCGCGCGGCATTGTCGATGGCGTGGAAGATTTCGATGCCGCCTTCTTCGGTATGTCGCCCCGCGAAGCCGAGCTGACCGACCCGCAGCAGCGCATTTTCATGGAGCTGTGCTGGGAATGTCTTGAGCGCGGCGGCTACGTGCCCGATGCCCAGACGGCGCCTGTCGGCATCTTCGCCGGCATGCACAACGCCACATACTTTCAGCGTCATCTGCAAACGCATCCGGAGCTGATTGCCCGCTTTGGTGCTTTCCAGACCATGCTGGGCAACGAAAAGGACTATCTGTCGACGCATGTTGCCCACAAGCTCAACCTCACCGGCCCCGCCATCAGCATGAACACGGCGTGCTCCACGTCGCTGGTGGCCATCGCCCAGGCATTCGATGCGCTGCGCGCCGGCCGCTGTGACATGGCCCTGGCGGGCGGCTCGTCGATCACCTGTCCGCCGCGCAGTGGCTACATCGCGCAGGAAGGCTCCATGCTGTCTCCCGACGGCCATACGCGCAGCTTCGATGCGAACGCGCGTGGCACCGTTTTCAGCGATGGTGCCGCCGTGGTCCTGCTCAAGCGGCTGGACGACGCACTGCGCGACGGCGATCCGGTGTATGCCGTGATCCGTGGCGCCGCCGTCAACAACGATGGCGGCGGCAAGGCCAGTTTCACGGCCCCCAGCAGTGCCGGTCAGGCCGCCGTCATCACGGCCGCGCTGCGCAATGCAGGCGTCGATGCAGGCTCGCTCTCGTATGTGGAAACCCACGGGACGGCAACTCCGCTCGGCGATCCCATCGAGATCGAAGGCCTCACCCATGCGTTCCGCAGGCACACCGCGGCTACCGGCTTCTGCGCCATCGGCTCGGTTAAGAGCAACGTCGGTCACCTGGTCATGGCGGCCGGTGCGGCAGGCGTTATCAAGACGGCGCTCGCGCTGGCCACAAAGCAGATTCCCGCTTCACTGCATTACGTCGCACCCAACCCGGCACTCTCCCTCACATCCTCCCCCTTTGTGGTCAATGCCGCGTTGACGCCGTGGACGCACGGCGAATCGCCACGTCGCGCAGGCGTCAGTTCGTTCGGTGTGGGCGGCACGAATGCCCATGTGATTCTGGAAGAAGCACCCGCGCGCACACCGTCCGACCCCGCTGAAGGCGCGCAACTGTTGCTCGTTTCCGCGCGTTCAGACGCTGCCGTGCAGCATGCCTGGCAGCAGCTGGGTGCGCATCTTGCCCGCGCGCCGGAAAGCAACCTTGCGGACGTGGCGCTGACGCTGGCTCACGGCCGCAAGGCGTTCGCGCAGCGTAGCTGGCTGGTGGCGGACGATGCGGCCCAGGTGGCAAGCCAACTCGCCGATCACGCTGCGCCCGTGCGCCAGGTGTCTGCGCAGCACGCGCCTGTCGTCTTCCTTTTCCCGGGTCAGGGCTCGCAGTACGCCGGCATGGGTCGTGAACTGTATCGCCGCGAACCGGTTTTCCGCGATGCGCTGGATGCCTGTGTCGAAGCACTGCGTGATGACCTCGGTTTCGACCTTGCCGAACGCATGTTTGCCGATGATCCGGAAGCACTTCGCGAAACATCGCTTACTCAGCCGGCGACGTTCGCTATCGAATACGCGCTGGCCAGGCTGTGGATGAGTGCGGGGGTGCGTCCTGCCGCCATGATCGGCCATAGCGTCGGCGAGTTCGCTGCCGCCGTGCTCGCGGGTGTCATGTCGCTGGGTGACGGCGCGCGGCTCGTTGCCCGGCGAGGCAAGCTGATGCAGGCGATGGCACCCGGGACCATGCTGTCGGTACGCATGGATGCCGCCTCGCTCGCTGCGCGCCTGCCCGCCGAGCTTTCACTCGCTGCGGAAAATGCGCCGTCCGCGTGCGTCGTTTCCGGAGAAACCGCGCCTATCGAAACCTTCCGTGCAGCGCTTGATGCCTCTGGCATCGCCTGCCGCGTGCTGCATACCTCGCACGCGTTCCACTCCGCCATGATGGACCCGGCACTGGCTGCGTTCCGCGCCGAAGTCGCCGCGATCACCCTGAATGCTCCGGACATGCCGATCATCTCCACCCTGACCGGCATGACCCTGACCGACAACGAAGCGATGTCCGTCGACTACTGGACACGTCATCTGCGCGGCACGGTACGCTTTTCCGGGGCCCTTACCACCCGGCTCGATCAGGGCACGCATGTGTTCCTCGAAGTGGGCCCGCGCAACACCCTGACCCTGTTGACCCGCCAGCATCCGAATGCCCGCCAGCATGTGACCGTCGCTTCCCTGGCCGACTCGGCGACCGCCGAGCGCAGCACCTGGCTGGACGCGATGGGCCAACTCTGGGCCAGCGGCGTGGACGTCGATCTATCTGTGCTTGACCGCCGCCAGCATCGCCAGCGTGTGCGCCTGCCCACTTATCCCTTCGAGCGTCGCCGTCACTGGGTGGACGCCTTGCCGCAAGGCATCGCGCCGGCCATCGCGCCCGATGTCACCCCTGCCACTTCCATGCCCGCGTCACCGGAGCCGTCCATGGCCATGCCTGCCGCCCCCCGCACGAGCCGCCTCATTCCCGAGCTCGCGGCCCTGTTTGAAGAGGTTTCCGGCAACGACTTTGCCGACAGCGCGCCGGATGCCAACTTCCTCGAACTGGGCCTGGATTCGCTGTCGCTCACCCAGGTGGCGCTGCAATTGCAGAAAACGTACGCGCTGAAGATCACCTTCCGCGAGCTGATGGAAAACTGCTCCTCGTTCACCGCACTGGCCGCGCACATCGACCGGCTTCTGCCACCGGAAGCCAGCGCGCCTGTCGCTCAGCCCGCGCCTGCCGCCCCATCTGTCGCTGCCGCGAGTGCGCCCGCCACCACCGTCACGGGAAATCTGATGCAGGACGTGATCCAGCAGCAGATGCAGATCATGCAGCAGCAACTGGCACTGCTTGCCGGTGCGCCGAGCGCGGCTGTACCAGCGCCTGCCGCGGCAGTAGCCAGGACACCGGACGCGCCCGTCGCCGACACCGAAGAAGCCGCACTGGCCCACACCACTTACGACGTCAAGAAGGCATTCGGCGCCATCGCACGCATCCATTCCACGTCGACCGAACTGACCACGCGCCAGCGCGGACGCCTGGATGCTTTCATGCGCCGCTACATCGCGCGCACCGCTGCGTCGAAGGCCTATACGACAGAACATCGCGACCATCTGGCCGATCCCCGCGTGGTGAATGGCTTCCGTCCGTTGCTGAAGGAAATGATTTATCAGATGGTTGTAGAGCGCTCGAAAGGCTCACGGGTCTGGGACATCGACGGCAACGAATATATCGACGCACTCAACGGTTTTGGCATGAACCTGTTCGGCTGGCAGCCGGACTTCGTGACCAGCGCCGTGCGCGCACAGCTAGACACCGGCTACGAAATCGGGCCACAGCACCCTCTGGCAGGCGTGGTGGCGCGGCAGATCTGCGACCTCACCGGCTTCGACCGCGCTGCCCTGTGCAACACCGGCTCTGAAGCGGTGATGGGCACCGTACGCATCGCGCGCACTGTCACGGGCCGCGACACGCTGGTGATCTTCACCGGCTCGTACCATGGCATCTTCGATGAAGTGATCGTGCGCGGCACGAAGAAGCTGCGCTCGGTTCCGGCGGCTCCCGGCATTCTGCGCAACACGGCCGAGAACGTGCTTGTGCTTGATTACGGTACGCCCGAGTCGCTGGCCATCATCCGCGAGCGCGCCTCCACCATCGCCGCCGTGCTTGTAGAGCCCGTGCAAAGCCGCCGCCCGGATTTCCAGCCGCGCGAATTCCTCCAGGAACTGCGCGCCATCACCGAAGACGCGGGCGCGCTGCTCATCTTCGACGAGGTGGTCACCGGCTTCCGCACGCACCCGCGCGGTGCGCAGGCCATGCTCGGCATTGATGCCGACCTGGCTTCGTACGGCAAGGTGGTCGGTGGCGGATTCCCCATCGGCGTCATCGCAGGCAAACGCCGCTTCATGGACGCACTGGACGGCGGCCACTGGCAGTACGGCGACGACTCCGTACCCACCGTAGGCGTCACGTATTTTGCCGGCACGTTCGTACGCCATCCGCTGGCGCTCGCCGCCGCTCATGCGGTGCTCACGCATTTGTCCGAAGCGGGCCCGGCGTTGCAGGAATCGCTGAACGAGCGCACCGCTGCATTCGTGGACGAATTGAACATCTTCTGCACCGCCGTCGGCGCGCCGATCAAGGTGGTGCACTACGCCTCGGTGTGGAAGACCACGTTCCCGGAAGACCACCCGATGCAGGAATTGCTGTTCGCCATGATGCGCAGCCGGGGCATCCACATCCTGGATAACTTCCCCTGTTTCTTCACCACTTCGCACAGCGAAGAAGACTTCGCTGCGATGGCGAAAGCCTTCAAGGATTCCGTACTGGAGTTGCAGGAAGCCGAATTCCTGCCGCGCCACATCCTTGAAGCCCGCACGCTGGACGTGGATCGGCCGCCGGTCGAAGGCGCCCGCCTGGGCCGCGACGCCGAAGGCCATCCCGCCTGGTTTGTCCCCCATCCCGATGTCCCCGGAAAGTATCTGAGGGTGAACGCATGACTCCGAACGACGTGATGGCGGCTACCCAGGCTGTCGACTACGATCCCTTCGCTGGCGTGGCGCTTGCGCGCGTCGTCCCGACCACGGCGCCGCAGCGCGAAATCTGGCTGGCCTCCACGTTGTCCGAAGAGGGATCGCTCGCCTATAACGAATCTGTCTCGCTGGAACTCACCGGCCCGCTCGACACCACCGCTCTCGTCGCGGCTCTCGCGGACCTGGTTACCCGGCACGAAGCCCTCCGCGCGACCGTGAGCGTCGACGGCGAAGAACTGTGCATCGCACAGGAGCGCGACCTGCCGTGCCCCCTGGTCGACCTGGCCACGCTTGATGCAGCGGCGCAGGCCGCCGCCATTCAGGCCGCGCTGGACGACGCCGTCACCACACCGTTTGATCTCGAGCACGGTCCCCTGTTGCGCGCGTCACTGCTGCGCCGCGGCCCGCTGCATCATGTACTGGTCCTCACCGCCCATCACATCATCTGCGATGGCTGGTCCTTCAGCGTGCTGATGAATGATCTGGCCACCCTGTATGGTGCGCGCGTCGCCGATGGCTTCGCACCGGCACCCGCGGATTCATTCGCCGCCTACGCGATGGAAGAAGCCGTGCGTGCCCGCGGCGCGGACAACGCGGACGCGCGCTCCTACTGGGTGTCGCGCTTCAGCGGCAGCGTGCCGTCCCTGGATCTGCCCACCGACCGGCCACGCGCCCGCCGCCGCACGTTCACCTCGCGCCGCGAAGACCGTGTGCTGGACGCTGAACTCGTCTCGGCCATACGCCGCATGGGCGCCAAACGCCATGCCAGCCTCTACGCCACGCTGCTTGCGGGCTTCGCGCTCGCTCTTGAACGCATCAGCGGCCAGCAAGACCTGGTGATCGGCATTCCGTGCGCAGGACAGGCTGAGGGAGGTCACGATGCACTGGTCGGACACTGCGTCAACGTGTTGCCGCTGCGCACAGAAGTGAAGCCGGAGCAGTCGTTCGGACAGCTGGTGGACGACGTGCGCGGCGGCCTGCTGGATGCGTTTGACCACCAGCAGTACACGATTGGCAGCCTGCTTGCCCACCTCTCGCTGCCGCGTGATCCTGCGCGTCTTCCGCTGGTGAGCGTGCTGTTCAATCTCGATCAGGCACTGGACACCTCCACGCTCAGTTTCCCGGGCCTTGGCTTCACCTTCTCGGCGAACGCACGCCGCTACGAAAACTTTGAACTCTTCATCAACGCCGTACAGGTCGACGGCACCCTCCGTCTGGAATGCCAGTACAACGCCGACCTGTTCCAGCCGGCCACCATCGCCGCATGGCTTGAGGCCTACGAGACACTGCTGCGCGGTGCCACCGAAGCACCCGATGAGGAAGCCCGTCGCCTGCCTGCCGTATCCGATGCGGGCCGCCAGGCGATCATCGCCATGCAGCCCGCGCCCACGCCGTATCCGGAGAACCGGCTCGCCCACGAAGCCATGGAGCAGCAGGTCGACGTCACGCCAGCTCGCGCTGCCGTACGCCACGGAGCCGAGCGGCTGAGCTATATCGACCTGGAGCATCGTGCCAATCGCATCGCTCACTGCCTGCGCAAGCGCGGCGTGGGACGCGGCTCACTCGTCGGCTTGTGCGTGTCGCGCGGTACCGACATGGTGGCGACGCTGCTTGGCGTGCTCAAGGCAGGCGCAGGTTATGTGCCGCTGGATCCGGCGTTCCCTGCTGACCGCCTGGCCTTCATGGTCGAGGATGCAGCACTGGCTGCACTCATTGTGGACGTGCCGCCCACCGCGTTTCCGTTTGATCCGGCGAAAACGCTGATCCTCACGCATGATCGCGACGAAATCGAGCACGCCCCCGCCACGCGCCTGCCACGCGACGAACTCTCTGCCACCCCGGATTCCGTAGCGTATGTGATCTTCACCTCTGGCTCGACGGGCCGCCCCAAGGGTGTGCGCGTGCCCCATGGCGCGCTGTCCAACTTCCTCACCAGCATGCAACGCGTTCCCGGCATCTCCGAAGCCGACCGGCTGGTAGCCGTGACCACGCTGTCGTTCGACATCGCTTTCATGGAACTGATGCTCCCGCTGTCCGTGGGAGCCGAGGTGATCGTGGCCGATCACGACGACGTGCGTGATGGCGCCGCGCTGCGCAACCTGGTGGAGCGCAGCCACGCCACCATGATGCAGGCCACCCCCGCAGGCTGGCGCATCCTTATCGAGTCCGGCTGGCAGGGCCATTCCGGATTCCGCGCCGTGTCGGGTGGCGAGCCGCTGGCCGTCGATCTGGCCGAAGCGTTGCTGCAACGCTGCGGCAGTGTCTGGAACGGCTACGGCCCCACGGAAACCACCATCTATTCCACGTACTGGGCTGTGAAGGCGCCCCGCGAAGGCATCGTCATCGGCACGCCCATCGCCAACACCACCGTCTACATTCTCGACGCTGCCGGCTCGCCGTGCCCGCTGGGAGTGCCTGGCGAAATCCATATCGGTGGCGCGGGCGTCACGCTGGGTTATCTCAATCGCCCTGAACTGACCGCCGAGCGCTTCGTGCGGGATCTGTTCTCACCCATGCCGAACGCACGCATGTATCGCACGGGCGACCGCGGTCGCTGGCTGGCCAGTGGCCAGATCGAACACCTGGGTCGCCTGGATTTCCAGGTCAAGGTGCGCGGCTATCGCATTGAGCCGGGCGAAATCGAGTCGGTACTGGTCGACCTGCCGGAAGTGGCACGTGCGGTCGTCATGGCTCGCGAAGATCGTCCGGGCGATGTGCGGCTGGTGGCCTATGTCGTCGGGGTGGATGGCGCCAGGCTGGACGAAGGCACGCTGCGCACGGAAATGAAGATGCGCCTGCCCGATTACATGCTTCCGCAGCACGTGATGCTGCTGGATGCCATTCCGCTGCTCCCCAACGGAAAGACGGATCGCCGCGCGCTTCCTGCACCACCCGTGCAGTCGGTGGCCACCGCGACGGATCGCACGCCGCCGCGCAACGACGACGAACGCCGCGTCGCCGCCGCGATGGAAGCGGTGCTCGCCCTTCCGGACCTCGATGTTCGCGACAACTTCTTCGCGCTGGGCGGCCATTCCCTGCTGGCCGCGCAACTGACCGCGCGTCTCAATCGCGAATTCTCGGTGAACCTGTCGTTCCGTACGCTATTCGACGCACCAACCATCGCCGAACTTGCCCTGGCCATCGCAGACCTGAAGGCCGCCGGGCATGAGTTCGCGCATCACCCCATCGTTCGCCGGCCCATTCAGGACCGCGCGCCCGCCTCGCTGATGCAGGCGCGCCTGTTTGCCCTGGAAGAGATGCAGCCGGGCCGCGTGACCTACAACGCGCCTTCTGCGCATCGCCTCACCGGCCTGCTGGACACGGCCGCATTCGAGCAGGCCTTTGCCGCACTGGTGGCACGCCAGGCCAGCCTGCGCACGTCGCTTCGCCGCGAGGGTGACGCCATCGTGCAGGTGGTGGCGCCGCACTTGCCCACCAGGCTTTTCCCCGCCGAAGACCTCTCAGCGCTGCCACCGCATGAACGCGAACGCACCCTCATGCGCCGCCTCCAGCAGCTCACCGACACGCCGTTTGATCCGGCCACCGCTCCGCTGTTCAGCGCGAAGATGTTCCGCCTGTCCGACGAGAACCACGCGTTCTTCTTCATGCCGCATCACATCATCTGGGACGGCTGGTCGTTCGACATCCTTTATGCCGAGCTGTCGGCACTGTATCGCGCCTTCTCGCGTGGTGAACCCTCGCCACTGGCTGCGCTGCCGGTCAGCTACGGCGATTACGCCACCTGGCATACCCAGTGGCTGGAAGGTCCGCAGTTTCGTGAGCAGCTGGAATTCTGGAAGGACCGCCTGTCGCGTTGCCCCGCCGCGCAGGCGCTGCCCACCGACATGCCGCGCCGCCCGGGCATGTCCGGCAAGGGTTCTACCGAATGGATACGCGTGTCACGGGACACCACCGATCTTCTGCACGAAGTGGCACGCAGTGCTGATGCCACGCTCAACATGACGCTGCTTGCGCTGTACTACGTGCTGCTATCGGGCATGTCCGGGCAACAGCACCTGGTCGTCGGCACACCCGTTCGCGGGCGCAACCAGACCGAGGTCGAATCGGTGATGGGTTACTTCAACAACCTGCTCCCGCTGCACGTCAGCATGCATCCGGAGATGACCTTCCTCGACTTCGTTCGCCATGTGAAGAGCGTAGCCCTGGAAGGGTTCGGTCATCCCGATGTGCCCATGGAATACCTGACCCGCGAGCTCAAGGTCAGCCACGGCGGCGGCAACGTGCTGTACCAGGCACTGTTCTCCTTCCAGGATGCACGCCAGCGGGTGGTGGACTGGGGTGGTCTGGAACATGAGCAGATCCTGCTGTTCCAGAGCGGTGCCACGGAAGACCTGGGGCTCTGGTTCCTGGAGAATGCACGCGGCATGGTCGGTGGCGTGACCTACAACGCCGACCTGCTTCACGCGACCACGGCAGCCACCATGCGCGACCGCTATCTGTCACTGCTGGCCAGCGCCGGGCGGG
This sequence comes from Luteibacter sp. Sphag1AF, assembly GCF_014192715.1. GTDB lineage: Bacteria > Pseudomonadota > Gammaproteobacteria > Xanthomonadales > Rhodanobacteraceae > Luteibacter. The sequence goes on along the minus strand of NZ_JACHYH010000007.1, from coordinate 93,361 downwards.
ATGCGCGGCAAACAGTGGGAAGCCTGCGCGAACTGGCCGAGGGCATGATGCGACCGGCGACAAGCGCGACGGTCACCCCGACGCCTGCACCGATCCTGGCGACGCACACGGCGACGCGTACACCGTCCGAAGCGATGCTTGCGAAGCTCTGGGGCGAACTCCTGGATGTATGCGACGTGCATCCGGGCGACAACTTCTTCGACCTCGGAGGTCACTCACTGCTTGCCGTCGACATGGCCAACCGTGTACGCCAGGGCACTGGCGTACAACTGAACCTGCTGGACATCGCGAACGGCACACTCGGGACGCTGGCGGCGGAACTGGATGCCGCCGGTGCACGTGGGGCGCGCAAGCCAACCTCTCTGTTCGGCAAGCTTTTCGGCCGGCGCTGAGACCATGTCCAGCATCGGTTCGGGGGGGACCGAATGACTTACCTGGCCGAACTCGCCTGTTGGGGCAGCCTGTTGCTGCTCGCCCACGTGTTCGTCGGCTATCCGCTGATGACCTGGGCGCTTGCGCGCATGTCGCCGCGCCCTGTGGCCCGCGCGCCGATCACGCCAACGGTCAGCATCGTGGTGGCGGTGTTCAACGGCGGGCGCCGCATCCGCGCACGCCTGGCCAACCTGCGCGCGCTGGACTATCCCGCCGACCGCATCCAGATCATCATCGTCTGTGACGGCTGCACTGACGCCACCGCCGCACTGGCCCGTACCAGCGGCGACACGCGCGTGATGGTCATCGAGAATCCCGTGCGTCGCGGCAAGGCCGCATGCATCAACGACGGCGTGGATGCTGCAACCGGCGAGGTGCTGCTGTTCACCGACCTGCGCCAGAAACTGTCGCCACGCTCGCTGCGCGAGCTGGTTGCCAACCTTGCTGACCGCACGGTGGGCGCCGTGGGCGGCGAGTTGCAGATGGAAGATGTCCGTACCGGCTTTGCACAGGGTGTGGATGCCTACTGGCGCTACGAAAAACGCATCCGCCTTTCCGAAAGCCAGTCCGGCTCCACCATCGGCGTCAGCGGCGCGCTGTATGCCATGCGCCGCGAACTCTTCCTTCCGCTGCCCGACGGCACCGTGCTGGACGACGTGCTGGTGCCCATGCGTGTCGCCGCCGTCGGCAAGCGCGTGGTGTTCGAGCCCCGTGCCATCGCCTGGGATACGCCCTCCCAGCATCCTGAGGCCGAACGCAAACGCAAGATCCGCACCCTGGCCGGGAACTACCAGCTGCTGCAACTGGCGCCCTGGCTGCTATCGCCGGCAAGCAATCCTTTGTGGTTCCGTTTCATCAGCCACAAGCTCCTGCGCCTGATTGCTCCCTGGCTGATGGTTCTTTTTGCGATTTCCACGGCCGCGCTTGCCACGCGGCACTTGCTCTACGCAGCCATGTTTGCCGGCCTGCTGGCCTTTGCCGCCCTGGTCGTCGCCGGGCACCTGCTTCCACGCGTTGCGCGCTGGCTGCCCGTCCGGCTGGCCACGGCGTTCTATTACCTGAATCTTTTTTCGGCGCAGGCCCTCTTGGCCTTCGCCCGCCATCAAGGACTGCATTTATGGTGAAGATGACGATAGCTGAAGGCCGGGCCTCGGGCATTCGCGGACGCCTTGGGGAGCTGTGCTACTCCAGCGGCCTGCTGCATTCGTTGCAGCGCGCGCGCTCATGGTGGCGCAAGGATCTGCGGATTCTCGCCTATCACCGGATCATGGATTATCCCGATCCGGATACCTATGACTTCGATCTTGAACTCATCAGCACGTCGCCGGAGCGCTTCCACGACCAGATGAGCCTGCTGCGCAGGCGCTTCCGGCCCATGCGCCTCACCGATGTGGCCGAGGCACTGGATGCCGGTGAGGCGCTGCCCCCGGATGCTGTCGCCGTGACCTTCGACGATGGTTACGACGATAACTATCGCGTGGCTTTTCCCATACTGCGCGACCTGGGCATACCTGCCACGTTCTTCGTTTCCACCGGCCACATCGACACCGGCAAGCCGTTCCTCTATGACTGGCTGGTACACATGCTGCTGCGCACGGGTGCGCCGTCGCTCGTGCTGCCGGAGCTGAACATCGACATGCCGATGCCTGCACGACGTGACGAAAAGCGCGCACTGGCGGGCCTCGTGCTGCTGCGCATGAAAGACATCAGCGCCCTGGAACAGTCGGCCATGATTGACCGTCTGGAACGCGACTGGCGGATGCCGTCGCTGTGCGCGCCTGCACAGTGCCGGCCCATGACCTGGGATCAGCTGCGCGAGATGCACGCAGCGGGCTACGAAATCGGCTCTCACGGCGTGTATCACCGCATGCTGGCCAAGCTGCCCGAAGACGAAATGATCCGCGAAATCCGCGCATCGAAGGCAACGCTGGACCGGGAGCTGCCCGAGCGGGCGGCATTGATGTCCTATCCGGTGGGCGGTGACCGGTCGTTCAACCAGTCGGTGATCGAGGCGACACGCGAAGCCGGCTTCCGCGCCGCCTGTTCGTACATCTGTGGCACCAATGCTGATCCGTCCACCAATCGTTACGCCCTGTACCGGTTGCCGGTGGAGCGTGACATGGGGCCGGGCTGGTTTGCCGCCATGCTGACTCTGCCAAAACTCATGAGCTACCCGACCATTCACCACGAAACGGGTAGCGATCCGGTGGCTGCATGTTCCCCCTGATTCTCTGCTATCTGGTTCTCACGATCATTCGCCCGCAGGATTATCTGCCGGGCCTGGTCGGTGTCCCCGTTTTACCCGTGGTTCTGGTGCTGGCCTTCGTGGCGTGGCTGGCGTCGGGCAAGAAGAGCTGGAACGCCCCGCAGCTCATCCTCCTGCCGATATTCCTGGTCGTCCTGATGATTTCCCAGCTGGTCAATGGCTGGGCGGGCGGCGCGGTGGATGAGCTGGTGAAGTTCGGGCCCACGGTCATCTCGTTCTGGATATTCGCTGCCGGCTGCACCTCCCGACGCAATGTCGTGCTTGCCATGGCGACCTTCACGCTGTGCGCCATGGTGCTGGCGGTGCATGGCGTGCAACAGGCCACCACGGGCGTCGGCTGGACCGGCATGCCGCTGGGCGAGGAAGGCCGGATCCAGTATGTCGGCATCTTCAACGACCCCAACGATCTGGGTCTGCTGTTCGCCGCCACGTTGCCCATGGCCGTCTTTCTGAGCAAGCGCGGTGGCTTCCTGGGCCGCGTGTTCTGGCTGGCCGGCGCATTGCTGCTGCTTTACGCCGTCTACCTCACCAACTCACGCGGCGCCCTGCTTGCCGTGCTGGTGGTGGCCGGCGTGTATGTGTGGCACAAGCGCGGACTGCTCACGGCCGGCGTGCTCGGCGCGGTGGGCCTCGCTGCCATGAAACTGGTATCTGCCCGCATGCAGGAACTGGACGCGGACGAAGAATCCGCGCTGGGCCGTGTGGATGCCTGGTATTCCGGCCTGCACATGTTCACCTCCCATCCCATCTTCGGCGTGGGTGCCGGCAACTTCACCGAATACAACGACCTCACGGCGCACAACTCCTTCGTTCTTGTGCTCGCAGAAACCGGTTTCGTCGGCTTTGTGCTGTGGCTGGCCTTCGTTGGCTACAGCTTCTGGATGATGCTGACCGTGCTCCGGTACAAGCCCGACTTCAGTGACGACCCGGCCAGGGCTGCGGAATGGGCGAAGGAGCGCACCATCGCGCTCACCCTGCTGCTGGTGCTGTGCGGCCTGTTCGCCGCCGCATTCTTCTTGAGTCGCAGCTACATGATCGTTCTATACCTGCTGGCCGCGATGGCCGTGGGTTACTACATCGGGGCACGCCAGCGCTTCCCCGACCTGCCGGCCTTTGAGCTCTCGCGCAGCGGCTGGCGCTGGGTGCCGGCCGCCATGGGGGGCGTTGCTGCCCTCTTCGTGCTGGTGGCCGTCCTGCTGAGGACCGGGTGATGAACACGCTCTACGAACACGCCTTTCGCCACGTGCTGTTTCCGGCGTACGAAAAAGGGCTGCGCCGCCGGCACACACTGGACTACATGAAGCGTTACGAAGCCGACCAGTGGCTGGACCCGGAACGTCTGGCCGCCCTGCAATGGGAACGGCTTCGCCGCCTTCTGGAACACTGCGCGCAAGAGGTGCCCTACTACCGCCGCCGCTGGCGCGAGCTGGGCATCCAGGTCGGCGACCTTCGCAACCTGGCCGACTTCAGCGCCCTGCCGGTTCTGGACAAGGCAGAAATCCGCGCCCACTTCGACGAATTCAAAGCCGACTCGCTGAAAAACCAGTTGCTCTACAAAGCCACCGGCGGATCTACCGGCGAACCACTGCGCTTCGGCTACACGCGGGAAAGCAACGACCGGCGCATCGCCGTGATGTGGCGCGGCTACGGCTGGGCGGGCGCGCGCATGGGCAGGCGCACGCTGTTCCTGTGGGGTGGTTCGGTGGGCGAGCCCACGCGTGCCCACCGGATGAAAGACCGCATCTACAACGCCGCCTTTGGTCGCCGCATGCTCAACACTTTCCGCATGAGCGAGTCGACCATGAGCGACTTCGCCGACCAGATCGACCGCTACCGCCCGGCCGTCCTGGTGGGCTACGTCGGCGCGTTGTACCGGCTGGCCGAATGGCTGATTGCCACTGGCCGGCGCGTGTACGCGCCCGAAAGCATCATCGCTGCCGCCGAGACGCTGCATGATTTCCAGCGCGATGCAATGGAAGAAGCGTTTGGCGCCCCGGTGTTCAATACTTACGGCTGTCGCGAATTCATGCTGATCGCGGCCGAATGTGAACACCACAGCGGTCTTCACATCAATGCCGACCACCTGCTGGTGGAACTGGCCGGCACCCATGGCCCCGTGCCCCCCGGCCAGACCGGCACGGTGGTCGTCACCGACCTGTCCAACTACGGCATGCCCCTGCTTCGCTATGGAAATGGCGACATGGCCACCTCCTGCACGCAGGGATGCCCGTGCGGACGCGGTCTGCCGCTCCTCGCCCGGGTGGACGGGCGCATTCTGGACGTGATCCGCACGGCTGACGGCCGTGTGCTGCCGGGTGAATTTTTTCCCCACATGCTCAAGGACGTACCCGGGGTCACCCGCTTCCAGCTGGTGCAAAAGCGCCTCGACAGACTCGATCTGGCCATCGTCAGAAACGCAGCATTTAACGATGCCTCATTGGCCTATATCCAACGGGAAATCGACAAGGTCCTTGGCCAAAGCGTAGAACTTCATTACCACTTTCCAGACGATATTCCCCTGACGCGAAGTGGAAAACTCCGCGTCACCATCTCAGAGCTTTGACCATGAATATCACCCATGTCGTTGAAAGCCTGGATCGCGGCGGACTGGAACGCATGGTTCTTGAGTTGGTGAAGCTTCAGCATATCCAGGGTCACCGCTGCCAGGTGGTGTGCCTTTACGAAACCGGTTCACTGGCGCACGAACTGGACGCCCTCGGCATCCCCGTCATGGCCTGCAAGAAGCGCAATGGTGTGGACTTTCGTGCCCTGGCCCGCGTCCGTGAGCAGGTTCGCCGGCACGACACCGAGGTGATGCATACCCATAACGCGGTAGCGCATTACCAGTCGGTACTTGCCACCTGGGGCATGTCCCTTCGTGTCATCAACACCCGGCACGGCATGGGCGGCAATCAGCGCGCACGCCGCCGCGAATGGTTCTACCGCCGCGCGCTGAGCCGCACGCATACCGTGGTGGCCGTCTGTGAAGCGGCACGCACTGATGCCATTCGCCGGGGCATCGTGCCGCGCGCCAAAGCGATGGTCGTGCCCAACGGCATCGACGTGGGGGCGTTTCACGTCACCAATGCGCAGATGCGCCTGCGCCTGAAGCGCATCCTCAGGCTGTCCGAACGCAGCGAGATCATCGGCACCGTCGGCCGGCTGAACTGGGCAAAAGATCAGGTCAACCTGATCCGTGCCTTTCGCCACGTGCACGACCGTCGTCCCGACACCGCGCTGGTGCTCATTGGCGACGGCGAATTGCGCGACGAGCTGGAAATCTGTGCCGCGTCCGAAGGCGTCAGCAACAGCGTGTACTTCCTGGGAGATCGCAGCGACGTGCGTGACCTGCTCCAGGGGCTGGACCTGTTCGTGCTTCCCTCCATCAGCGAAGGCTATTCCATGGCACTCCTGGAAGCGTGCGCGACAGGGCTACCCATCGTCGCAACGGCCGTGGGCGGCAATGCGGAGATCGTGCACGATGGCTTCAGCGGACACCTGGTGCCCGCACGCGATGCCTGCGCACTGGCCGAGGCCATGCTGGAGCTGCTGCGCGACCAGACCGAAGCCCGCCGTTATGGACAGGCTGCGCGCGCGTGGGTCGAGCACCACGGATCACTTCGCGCCATGGCCTCGCGCTACGGCGCGCTGTACGACGGACAGGCCACGCGGAGTCCGGCATGAAGATCCTCATCCTCACCAACCTCTTCCCCACCCCCTACGATCCGCTGCGGGGCGCGTTCAACCGTCAGCAATTTACCCGGCTGGCAGAGCGTCACGAAGTGGAAATCATCACGGCCGTCGACTTTCGCCAGCGCATGCGCGGAACGAAGGGAGATCTTCAGTTTCCCCACATGAAGACCGGTCACTTTGTGTTCGTGTACCCGCCGCGCTTCGGCCGCGCGTGGCACGCGCTGTGCTGGTACTTCTCACTGATGTGGCAGCATGGAAGACGGCTGGCCCACGAACATTACGATGTGCTGCTGGTGAGCTGGGCCTATCCGGACGGCGCCGCGGCAGGCTGGGTCGGCAGGCGCCTGGGCATCCCGTATGTCATCAAGGTGCACGGCAGCGACCTCAACGTGCAGGCCAACCACGTGATGCGGCGATTGCAGATTCGCAATGCGCTCAAAGGCGCTGGTGCGGCCATTGCCGTCAGTCGTGCACTGGGCGGCAAATTGCGCACGCTGGGTTGTTCGCCGGATCGCGTGCACGTGATCTACAACGGCATCGACAGCGACGTGTTCTCGCCCGACCCGGACGGCCAGGCACGTGACCGCCTGGGCCTGGTCGATGGCCCGATCATTCTTTACGTGGGCAACCTCAAGACCAGCAAGGGCTGCGTCGACCTGGTCGAGGCCATGCCGGAGGTGATTGCCGCCCATCCCACTGTCCGCTTCGTGGTGATCGGCTCCGGCGCAGATCGTCAGGCCATGATCCAGCGTGCCAACGAACTGGGATGCGCGGAACACCTGGACCTGCGCGGCGCATGGCCCCACGCGCAACTTCCCGACTGGTTCCGCGCAGCAACCCTGCTGTGCCTGCCCAGCCACAACGAAGGAGTGCCCAACGTGGTGCTGGAAGCCATGGCATGCGGCACCCCGGTGGTAGCCACGCGCGTGGGTGGCATACCCGAGGTAGTTCCTGATTATGCGGGCGCGCTGGTACCCCCTCACGACGCGCGCGCGCTTGCCCACGCATTGACCGACACGCTTTACCGCACGTTTGACCACGAAGCCATCGCGGCACACGCCGCGGGCTTTCGCTGGAACGACAACGTGGATGCACTGGAACAGGTGCTCCATGACGTCGCGCTCGCCCACTCCCTCCCCGTTGGCGCCTCCGCATGAGCTGGAAACCCAGCAAGAACGATCTGCTCGGCCTGCTTCCCGACCGTCTGGTACTGACCCGCGGCGGTGCTGCGGGTCAGGCCCGCTACCTCAGTTTTGACGACGGCCCGGATCCAGTCCACACCGAACCACTGCTGGACCTCCTGGCCCGGCATGACGCGAAAGCAAGCTTCTTCCTCGTAGGCAAAAAGATCGAAAAGCATCCCGACATCGTGCGCCGCATCGTTGCCGACGGCCACATGATCGGAAACCACTCCTACAGCCACTGGTCGTTCACGCACATGAACCTTCAGAAGCAGCTCGATGAAGTCCATCGCACCGATGCCTTGCTGTCGAAGTTCGACAGGCGCGATCACCATGCGATGCGGCCACCCCATGGCTACGTCGGTGCGGGCCTGATGCTGCATTTCGCAATAAAGCGGCGCAGCTTCATCTACTGGTCCTACGACAGCCTCGACTACCAGGTGGATATGGCCCGCGAACACTTCATCAGGCGTCTGCGTGAGCAACCACCCGGCCCGGGCGACATCGTGCTGATGCACGACGACAATGCACGCGCGCTGGACGCCCTGGAAATACTGCTGCCCGAATGGCGTCGCAGCGGGTTTCATTTCCGCGCCCTGCCGGCGGGTGACTGATGAACATCATCTACCACCACCGCACCCGCGGCCGGCACGTGGAAGGCGTGCACATCCGCGGCATCGTGCATGCGCTGCGCGAGATGGGCCACGAGGTCACGGTGGTGTCGTTCCCCGGCGCCGATCCAGAGCACGAAGCGGCGCCGGCCGCAGGGCATGCGCGTCGCAGTGGCCTGGCACGGCTGATATCGGGCATGCCCGGCGTGCTGTTTGAACTGCTGGAACTGCTTTACAACCCCGTTACCTGGTTCCGCGTGGGTGGCATGCTGCGCAATCCGCGGCCAGACCTGATCTACGAGCGCTACTCGCTGTTCCTGTTTGCCACCGTCTGGCTGGCCCGCATGCGCGGCATACCCATCGTGCTGGAAATCAACGACTCAGCGCTGGTCCAGCGCGTGCGCCCGCTGCGCCTGAAGAAACTTGCGCGGTACATCGAGGGCTGGTGCATGCGCCAGGCCACCGGGCTGGTCTTCATTTCCACGTGGTTCCGCGATCAGGCCATTGACGCCTACGGCCAGATAGCGCCATCGGTCATCTCCCCCAACGCCGTGGACCTCAGCCGTTTCGATCCTGCACGGTTCGACGCCCGGCGCCTGCGCGCCGAACGTGGCCTGAGCTATCGCATCGTATGCGGACACATCGGCGTGTTCGCTCACTGGCATGGCGTAGATGCCTTCGTGGAAGCCATTGCGGCACGGCTGGCCGAAGTACCCGAACTGGCACTCGTGTTCGTGGGTGACGGCGTTACCCTGCCGGCCGTACGCGCGCTGGTGGCCGAACGCGGCCTGGCTGACCGGGTGATCCTGCCCGGCCGCGTGGGCCACGACGAAATCGCCAGCTGGATCGCGTGCATGGATTACGCCGTGCTGCCCAATTCCAACCACTACGGCTCTCCCATGAAGTTGTTCGAGTTCATGGGCATGGGTGTTCCCGTGGTCGCGCCCGACTATGCCCCGGTCGCCGAAGTCATCCGCGATGCGCAGACCGGCTGGCTGTTTCCTCACGGGGAAACCGCCGCGTGCGTGGAACGGGTACTGGCACTGGCGCTGTGCGTGGAGGAACGCAGGCGGATCGGAACCGCTGCCCGCGACTACATCCGCCGCGAGCGGCAATGGCGCAACAACGCCGAGCAACTGCTCAGCCTGCTGCCGTCGGCATCCGCGTCATGACTGCCCTGATCGTGGTCATCTTTTTGCTGATCGCGTTCGCGGTGCTTCTCACGCTGGCCCTACGCGCGCGCAACATGCAGATCTGGCTCTGGGGCTATCTCACGCGCCGCCGCCCTGAACTTAAGGACGGGCCGGTCCATGTGATGTTCTGCTTCGTCGACCATTTCGAGCCCGGCTGGGGCAAGGTGAACCTGGATACCCAGCGGGCGCGCGTGGACCGCTGGTGCCGCGAGTACCGGCAGATGGCCGAGCGCCACCGGGATGCCGATGGCGTGCCGCCGCAGCACAGCTTCTTCTATCCGGAAGAGGAATATGCCGAGGAACATCTGAACAAGCTGGCCAGCCTGTGTGCAGACGGATACGGCGAAATCGAAATCCACCTGCACCACGACAACGACACGCCGGACAACTTCATCGCCACCATCGACCGCTTCAACAAGCTGCTGCACGAGCGCCATGGCGCGTTGCCCGCCGACCCGGTCACCGGCCAGTTGCGCTTCGGTTTCATCCACGGAAACTGGAGCCTGGACAACTCGCGCGCGGACGGTCGCTGGTGCGGCATCAACAACGAACTGATCCTGCTGCGCGAACTGGGCTGCTACGCGGACTTCACCCTCCCTTCGGCACCCAGTGACACGCAGACCTCCACGTCCAACGCGATCTACTACGCGACCGACGACCCGCACGGCTGCAAGTCCCACGACAAGGGTGTGCCCGTACGCGTGGGCGGCCGTGCCAGCGGCGACCTGATGATCGTGCAGGGCCCGCTTGGCCTCAACTGGCGCGAACGGCGCTGGGGCATCATCCCGCGCATCGAGAATTCCGATGTGCGCAAAGCCTGCCCACCCACACCGTCACGCGTCGATGCGTGGGTTCAAGCCGGTATCCACGTGGAGGGCCGGCCCGAGTGGATCTTCATCAAGGTGCACACGCACGGCACCCAGGAGCGCGACATGGACACGCTGCTCGGCGAACCTGCCGACGCCATGTACACCCATCTGGAAACCCGATACAACGACGGCCAGAACTACGTGCTGCATTACGTTACAGCGCGGGAAACCTACAACATCATCAAGGCCGCAGAAGCGGGAAAGAACGGCGACCCGAACCGGTGGCGCGACTTCTCGCTTCCCCCGCCGCCCAATCGCGCGCCATGAGCACGCCCCGCAGTGTGTTGATCTGCCACGCAGGTGACCGCTTCGACCGCGAAGGCCTGGCCGCGTGGCTCGACTCGTTCACCACACTGGCCGGCATCGTGGTGCTTGAAGAAACCCGCGCGCAGGTCATCGCCAGGTTGCGACGTGAGATCAAGCGCGTTGGCTGGCTGCGCATCACCGACGTGCTGGCCATGCGTGTGTATCAGCAACTGGTGCTGGCACGCGCCAACCGGCGCTGGCTCGAAAGCGCGTTGCAAACCATGGAAAGCGAGTATGGCGGCGCGCCCCATGTCCCCGTGCTGGTCGCGTCCGATGTCAACGACGAGCGCGTGCTTGAATTTCTGCAAGCCCAGCGACCGGACATGGTCATCGCACGATGCAAGCAGCTGCTGAAACGCAAGGCGCTGTCGCTCGCACCGCTGGGCACCTTCGTGATGCACCCGGGCATCTGCCCCGAATACCGCAACGCGCACGGCTGCTTCTGGGCGCTTGCCGAACGTGATCTCAACCGGGTAGGCATGACGCTTCTGAAGATCGACGCTGGTGTGGACACCGGGCCGGTCTTTGGACGCTACTCTTATCCGTTCGATGAGAAACGCGAATCGCACGTGGTGATCCAGTACCGTGTCGTGTCCGAAAACCTCGAAAGCCTGCGCGACAAGCTTCTGGAAATTGCCCACGGTTACGCGGTCCCTGAAACCAGCGAGGGCCGCAGCAGCGCCGTCTGGGGACAGCCCTGGCTCACGCGCTATCTGCGATGGCGCATGGCAGCGCGGCGGGTTGCGTCATGAAACGCACGACGCTGATGTATCACGACGTGGTAACCGACAGCGCACACTGCGATGACAGTGGCTTTACGGGGGCTGCGGCAGCTCATTACAAACTGGATACGGCACTGTTCGAGCGCCACCTGAAGGCATTGCTTGCCACGGGCCTGAGATTTCCGGCAGTCCAAAGCAGCACCGATACCGATGTGATTCTCACCTTCGACGACGGCGGCAGCAGCGCCAGGCACATTGGTGCCTTGCTCGACGAGCACGGTATGACGGGTCATTTCTTTATCACCACCGCACGCATTGGCCAGCCCGGCTTCGTGACGCCCGCCGACCTGCGGGCATTGCGCGAGGCCGGTCACGTCATTGGCAGTCACTCGCACACGCATCCTCACGACATATCGCGATTGCCGCGCGCACAGCTTGAAAGTGAATGGACACAAAGCCTCAGCATCCTGTCTGGCTTGCTCGGCCAGGCGATCGACTGTGCCTCTGTTCCTGGTGGATTCACCTCGGAAAGCGTTAAAAATGCCGTTTCTTCATGTGGCATCAAATATCTGTTCACATCCGAACCCGTCACGACAATAGGCAAATCCGCCGGATGCGATGTCCTTGGACGCTACGCCATGTTTCGTGCGAGTAGCGAACGCGATGCGCACCATCTCGCTTTAAACAAGGGTTTTTTGCGCGAAAGCCAGTGGCTTTCCTGGAATGCAAAGCGGCCGTTAAAACGTTGGGCCCGTCCCGCTTATGCGCTGATTCGGCAGTGGAAACTGGGCGCTGATTGACGCCTACAACCAACGGGATATTGTCGCCACCTTCACACACCCCCGACTATGCGACGACAGGGCAATGCTTTCGGCGACGGTCCATTGTCGCCGTCCCAATCACGCTGGGGTGCACATGGCAATCGGCACGCTCGTGAAATACAACGCCCGCAAGGGATGGGCCATCCTCCGTCCGGACGACGGCGAACCCGAACTGCTCGTCGACATGGTGGACATCTACGCCCTTGCCGCCGAAGCGGGATGGGACCCGGTACGCGCACGCACCCGCGTGCACTTCGAGTTGAAGATCGTCGACCGTGGACGACGTGCGTACCACCTGCACTGTTGCGAGCCCGCGTAAGTCTCCTCAGTGAGCCGCTATGACGCTCCCTGCCACGGGGCCAGTCCACGCATCAGCCAGCGCCCGGGCGCGCCCAGGCGTTCGGCAATGGCACCGATCAGGCGATAGTCGTCGTCGTTCCAGTAACGCATCACCACGCTCGCGGGCAGGAAGATCACGGTGAAGAGCACCGAGCCCACAAGAAACGCGTAGCGCCCCGGAATCACGTCGGTCACCCACCAGCCAAGGCCCGTGGCCACCAGCGCGATCACGGTGAGCTTCAGCATGGGTCCAAGCGGCAGCCCCCATGCGGTGGCGCGACGCAGGTAGTAGATCGACAAGGCCAGTTCGCACAGTCGCGTGCCTGCATACGTCAGCACCGCACCGGTCAGGCCAAAGGCGGGGATCAGCGCAATGCCCAGCACCGCATTGGCCGCCAGCGAGATCACCGCCATGCGCACACGGTCGCCCTGCCGGTCCACCACGGTCTGGAACGCCGTGATGCCGTTGACGATCAGCAACAGGCCGGCAAGCACCAGCGTGGCTTCAATGGCGGGAATCGCGTCTGTATAGCGGTTGCCGTACATCAGGTGCACCAGATCCGGCGTGGCGATGACGCCGATGCCGGCGATGGCCAGACCCGTGGCCCAGTAGAAGCGCGTGGCTTCCGCGAGCAGGCGCGTCGCGTGCTCGTGACCGCGTTCGCCATAAGAGCGCGCCATGTAGGGCAGCAACGTGGACGTGAGGCCCACGGAGAACATCTGCACGGCCCCGCGGGTCAGCGTGGCGGCGATGGCAAAGAAGCCCACGGCCGTCGAGGTGCTGAACGCGTTGAGCAGGAACACCTCGATAGTGCTCGCCTTGAATGAACCCAGCAGCACGATCAGCGCGGTCAACCGCAGATGCCGGCGCAGACGTTCGCTGATGTCGTCAGGCACCGGGCCGGCGGAGAACGGCTTGCAGTAGTGGCGATACGCCATGCGGTTGATGACGTTCAACATAAGGCAGGCCACAGCGAAGAGAGCCACAAATCCCAGTAGCCCGACGTGCGCGAAGGCGGCTGCCACGATCAGCCCGACACCAATCACTCCCGCCACCACCGTGGCGATGGCCTCGGTTTCAAAATGCTCCTGGCCCTTGGCAATCGCCACCAGCATGGCGTAGTTGGCCTTCGCCGCCACAGCGATGACCACCAGCAACGTCGCAGGGAACAGGAAATCGTGCCATTCGGACGGCTGCCAGAACATCACCACGATGAGGAAGAGCGAAATCACCACCAGCGAGCTGAGGTGCTGCGCCCGGGAGAGCCGGTGCGAAATGTGCGAGGCGATATCCGGTCGCCCTGCCCCTTCCGCTTCTGCGATGAATTTCATCGACGAAGTAGTCAGCGCGTGGTTGCTGCACACCAGCAGCCAGCCGCACAGCCAGACGGTGAACGCATAACGGCCGAAATCGGCCGGACCCAGCGCGCGCGCGATCCACACGCTCATCAGGAGGCCCAGCGCGTACTCGATATACGTGGCCACCGATACGATGGTCACACTGCGCAACGCAGCCAGACGGCGATTCATGGCGACACTCCCGTCGTGACGGCAACCGCCCGGGTACCCGATGCACCGCTGCCTGACGGCTGGCGAATCATCCACTGGGCCACACCGGCTCCCCGATTGTTCCAGTTGAAACGGCGCGCCGTATCCGAGATCGCGGCGCAGGAGGGCGCATAAGAGGAAGCCAGTGCGGTGAAGCGGCGTTTCTGTGCGGCAGCGGCAGCCGGATCGGTTTCAAAGTACCAGGCAGCAGCGACGGCCAGCCCCAGCTCCACGGTGTGTGCGTCGCTGTACCAGCCTTCGGAATCCTGAATCGTGTCGAGGTTGTGCGAGTCCGCATGGGCGGATGACCAGTACCAGGCAATCTGCCCATCCGGGCCAGAGCACGGGTTGCGCCAGTCGTGCGGATTCACCAGATGATCGTGCGCGATCCAGCCATAGCGTTCGAGGTAGCGTCCGAAGCCGGAAATCATGCCGGGGATGCGCGGATCGGCGGTGACCAGCCAGGCATGCCACAGGCCGTCGATGATGTTCTCACTCATCCATGGCGAGGCACCGCGCACGTCGGTAGCTGCGTCGTACGTGTCGTTCTCGTGCATGGCCCAGCTGTTGCGCCATGAGCCATCGTTGCCCAGCCCATCGGGGTTGGCGCGCTGATGATCGGCCAGCCAGTCGAGACGTTTCTTCACGTAGGCCAGGTAGTCCGGATCGCCGGTCAGCTCATAGCCGGACACGGTCTCGATAAGCCCGAGGCCTGCAAGCCGTTCGGTGAAATAGTCCGAGGGTGCCTTGTAAGCACCGGCGCGGGGGTTCCAGCCGCCGTTGTCCCACAGGGTCATCATGTGATCGACGGTTTCGGTGTCGTGCATGCTGTCGTCGCCGGTCAGCCCCACGGCGAGAAGAATCGGTTCGATGTACACGTATTTCACGTCGCAGGGCTTCTTGTCGTATGTCCATCCGCCCGCACACATCGGACTCATGGCAAAGCCGTCTCTTCGGATGCCGCTCATGTAATAGCGGTAGCTCGCTTCGGCCGCCTCAAGATAATCCTCACGACCCGTGCGTACATAAGCCTTGAACAGTGTGCTGGGGCGATCAAACAGCCACGCTGTAGGATCGGCGGTCGGCAGCTTTTTCGCCCACGCAAACTGCGCCGACACATAGCCCGCATAGGGTTCATCACGGGTAGCCGGTATCTGCGGGCCGGCCATCTGCGATGCGCACAGCCAGGCGGCGGTCAACACGCCCAACGCCGCTGGCCGCGCCTGGGCACCGCTGCCTTCCAGCCCATCGGCATAGTTCCAGCCGGCATCGTCACGCGTGCGTGGCTGGCCCACGATGAAGTAATAGGTACTGTCCGCGCCGGTACCCTGCGCGACAAACTGCGCCCGCACGGCGCGAACGCCGCCGCCGCGCACGTACCACTTCAGCATCGTCGTCACGTGCGCGGGTACTTCCGTGCCCTGCTCGTCCACGATGCGCACCAGGTGTGGATCGGCAAGCGAGGCCGGAGCAAACGGAATGCCGACCGAAACGCGCACCGGTCCACGTCCCGTGCCCAGCCGGTGCACCACGATGCGCTGCGCGGCTGGCAACGGCGTGGCCGCATGCACGACACCGAAGCACGCAAGCGCACCGAGAAAGACGATCAGCAGGCGCCGCATCATGCGACGAATGCAACGCGATGGTCCAGCGAAAGCAGGCGGTATTCCCACTTCAGGGCAGTACCAACAATCGCATCCAGATCATCGAAACGGGGCGTCCAGCCGAGCCGCTGTTTCAGCTGGTCGCTGCATGCGATCAGCATGGGCAGATCGCCCGGGCGGCGTGGCAGTTCGCGCACGTCCAGCGCGTGACCGGACAGCCGGGCCACGGCATCGATCACCTGACGCACACTGTATCCGTGTCCGTAACCGCAATTGAGCACGAGGGAATCGCCACCGTCGCGCAGATGGTCAAGCGCGTTCAGATGTGCGGTGGCCAGGTCTTCCACGTGGATGAAATCACGGATCCCGGTGCCGTCCGGCGTGTCGTAGTCGGTGCCGAAAATCGAGACGTTCGCACGCTTTCCCACCGCATGCTCGCAAGCGACCTTCACAAGCAGTGTGGCCTGCGGCGTGGAATGACCAATACGCCCTTCCGGATCGCAGCCGGCCACATTGAAATAACGGAGGATCACGTGACGCATTGCCCCAGTGGCCGAGTGATCCTTCAGCATGGTCTCGGACATCAGCTTGGACGTGCCATAGGGATTGAACGGGCGCGTCGGCGTGTCCTCGTCCGCGATGCCGTTGTCGGTGAGGCCGTAGACAGCCGCCGTAGATGAAAAAATGAACTTGTCGACATGCGCATCGGCGCAGGCCATCAACAGGTTTCGCGTGTTGCACGTGTTGTTGCCGTAGTAGCGCAAGGGATCCGCGACCGAGTCCGGCACGACCGTGTGCGCCGCGAAATGCAGCACGGCATCCACGCCGTGATCCAGCATCACCCGGTTCATCAGCGTCATGTCGCCCACGTTGCCCACGATCAGCTCCGCGCCGCGCACAGCGTCGCGGAAGCCGGTGGACAGGTTGTCGACCACCACCACACGGTCACCACGCGCAACCAGCCGCTGGACCACGTGGCTACCGATGTACCCGGCACCGCCGGTCACAAGTACTGCGTTCATGAGGTACTACCCGCTCGTTGAACAGGAAAATTGAGACTCAGCCATTGACCAATGCGCTCGATCAGCCGCTGACGGTCGGGCGTGAGGACATAGGTGTGATCGCTCTCGCGCACGAAAAAGGTGGTGACCTCCGGGCTGCGCATCACCGCGCCGAAGCACTCGCGGAACTGGCGCGGGTGGTTGAAAAAATTGCTGATGCCGCCGCTGTAGATGAGGCACAGCCGCATCCCGCGCTCCACCATGCCGGTGAAATCCGCCCTGACCACGGCTCGTGGCGACGCTGCCACCGCGAACACGGGCTGGGCCTGCGCACCCGGCACGCCCTTTGCGGCGCGGCGACGCGTCAGCCGGCGCAGCAGGCTCGCAGGCTTCATCAGCCGGGGCAGATAGTGGCGAACCTTGAACCCCAGCGTCCGGTACGCATAGCCGTCCATGAACACGGCACCCGCAACACGCGGATCCGTGCACGCCACCACGTGAGCGTTCTGGGCTCCCGAGCAAAGGCCTACCAGGACGAAGCGCGAACATCCGGCCTCGTGAGCCAGCAGATTCATCGCATCGTCCACATCGGCGCAGATCTGTTGGTGCCTGGTCTGCGATTCGCCGCTGGAGCCGCTGTCGCCAATGGTGGAAAGATCAAAACGCAAGGTCGGATAACCCAGCGTATTGAGCGCACGGGTCAGCTCGACGTGCAGGCGGAACGGCCCGACGTGATGAACCAGCCCGGCATTAAGAAGCACCACGCCCGTGGTCTCGCGCACGCCCGTGGGAGGCAGACCGGCAACCCCCACCAGATGCGAGGCGCGGCCAAAGCGGAAGGCTTCCTCATGCATGGGCGACCTCCTTCAGATGACCGGTCACCGCCCGAATCACCGGCTGGGAAAGAATCGCCACTTCCATCCGCTCCAGTTCGTCCCAAGGCGTGGCGGACTGAAGCCGCACGACCTGCGCCTCGTCGCCCACCGTGTGGCGCCATGAGCGCGCCACACGGTCAGGCTGGGTATCCACGACCAGCAGCGGCACGGCGGGCGGTTCCACATACAGTTCAAGAAGCTGGCGGCGAAGGCGGTCGCTGATCGCAAACCCCTGCCATTGGCCCGCAATATCGGCTGCCGTGCGTGACGCCATGAAGCGGCTGCTGTCTGTACGCAGGGCTTCCTGCAAGGCATCCAGTCGCGCTACGTGACTGCCGCCTTCGAGCACAGGGTCCCAGGCCACGATGCCGGCAAAACGCGCCTCCGTTGCCGCGGTGATAGCAATACTTGCTCCCAGCCGCGCTCCGAACGCGACCACGCGGTCGACGCCCGAATGCCTGCGAAGCTCGTTGGCCGCCTCCATGGCGTCGTCGACACAACGGTTCCAGTCCAGTCCGGCACTGTCGCCAGCCGAATCGCCACTGCCGTAGTAGTCGAAGCGCAGCGCTGGCACACCTTCGGCCGCCAGCGCCTGAGCAAGCTGGCGGTACAGACGGTGGCAGCGGATCTGGTCCTGCCCCAGCGGCGGGCAAAGCAGCACCGCATGCGGCGCGTCGGGCGCTCCGGGGTGAAACAGCCCGAAGAGTTCCCTGTTGGCGCCGAAGAAGCGCGGCATTTCCTTCAATGCTCCTGTGCTCATCGGTGGTACACCACGCCGACGAATATCTCCGTATCGCGGTAACTCTGGTCCACCGCGCTGCTGTTGCGACGCTCGCGGCTGAGCGAGGCGTGCCAGCTCCAGTGCTGATTCACCTGCCGGTTCAGATCAAGCCCCACGCGAAGCGTGTTGTCGCGCCGGTCCAGCGTCTGGTAGTCCAGCCGTTCGCCAATCGCAAACGCCGAGAGCGTGAGTGTCGGTCGAATGCGGTAGCCCACCCCGACACTGATGTCCTTGCTGACCTGATCGAACGTCGGGTCGTTGAGGTAGTGAAGCTTGGAATAGCCCGGCTGCACGGAGACATTGAGCCGATCAGAGCGCCACGTGTAGCTGAGGTCGATGCGCCGCTCCAGATAGACCTCAGAGTTGATGACTGCATCGCCTGTACCGATGCCGGTATTGCTGCCACCCAGGCCACTGGTATCCATGGGCGTGGTTATCAGCGTTGCACGTGGATCGAGCAACATGTCCTGCGCTGCATCGGCGTACTGGTATGCACCGGTCACGTTGAAAGTACTGCGCGTGGTCGGACGCCAGCTCAGCGACAGCCTTGCCAGCGGGCTGGTGTCGTGGCCGCCCTGATCGAAGCGCAACTGCGTTCCGCCCAGCAACACGTCGGTGTCGAAGCGGGCCAGGTTGCTGGTATAGCGGACATAGGCCTCGTCGCGGTCATAGTCCGAGCCGGCAGCGGTGGTGTCGCGGAAGTCGACGCGCTGCGCTTCGACATTGAAGGACAGCTGGTCCGTGGGGCTCAGGTCACGGAACAGGCGCAGTGCTGCCACGCCGCGAGAGGAGTTGAATTCATCCACCTTCGAGGCGTAACTGTTGACGTAGCGTAATTCGGCCTGACCGCGCAAAGCGTCACCCAGAAGGAAATGAAACGTCGGACCCAGGGCCACCACGTTGGTCTGTTGCTGGTTGCCTGGTGCGTTACTGGCCAGCGAATCCACCGGTTGCACACCGGCATAGTCTTCGATGGCGAAATCAAGCCGTTGCGGTAGGACGGTCCAGTTGGCCTTGCCGGCAAGCTCCGTCTGCGTCTGGTTGTCGAATTTTCCGCCCAGGTAGTCGTTGTACTGAAGCACACCCACCACGTTGGCCTGAATCGTCGAACCTGCCTCGTTGTATGTGAAATTCACACCCGGCGTGAACACGTTCTCCGAAATCGGATTGGTCGTGCTCAGCGCGATATTGTTGTTGTGCTCGATACCCGCAAACAGGCTGTAATCGAACGTTCCCGCCCATACCGCGCCCGGAAGCGCGGCAAGCGCCAGGGCGATGGAACGAGCCATCCTGTGTGTCGCCGGCATATACCCTCCACGTGGATCATGGTCCCATCCGCTGGGGTTCACGGGGTCTGGTTGAAGACAACACCAGCGAGCTTGTCGGGCTCGAAATTCGCTACCGCCTGATTGATGGCCCCGGGCGTGTCGCGACCATACCCCGCCACCACGATCACGAAGTCGGCAAGATCGGAAAGAATGCGTGCGTCGGGCGAACCCTTGACCGCCGGGCCGTCCAGGAAGATGTATCTGTCCGCGTACCGGCTGCGCAGCGAGTCGATTACCGTGCGCATGCGGAAAGATGAGAAGTACTCGCCACTGTTTTCACGGGACTTTCCCGCCGGAATCAGTCGCAGGCGCGGGATGCCCGTGCGATAGAGGATGGGCTCCACGCCGATGCTGGGATGCTCGAGGAAATCGATGAGGCCACCGGTATCGGGCTCCACGCCCATCGCCTTGTGCTGATTTGGGTAGCGCAGGTTGCAGTCGATCAGCAGGCTGGTCTTTGCCTCATCGAACGCAAAGGCGGCTGCCAGATTGCGGGTCACGAAGCTGCCTCCGGAGCGGGGGCTCACCGAAACCACCAGGGTGACGAAATTCTGCTTGCCTGCCAGCCCGAGCAGCCGGGTACGAATGCCACGAAACGCATCGGACTGCATGCGCACCGATTCCTCGCGGTGGATCATCCGCCGCTGCTCCAGTTGGAACGGCGCCAGCGTGCCATCGGTTTCGCGCATGCGTGCGATGGAGTGGCCCGTCTCCGGACGCGTCGGTTCGAGCGATGAGGGTGTATGGATCGACGGCACATCATTGGGATGCGTAGACATGAACTACCCCTTCATCCGGAGCCAGAACATAACCAGGTACACCGCTGCCACGCCCAGGATGATCAGGACCAGCAAGGTGTTGTTGAGGCGCTCGCGACGACGGTCCCGTGGCGTGGGATAGAACGGCACACCGGCCAGCACGGACAAGCCCGTGCTGCGCTCCAGCTGCCATACCGAACGTACGCGTGGATCGAATCGCACCAGCGCAAACAGCAGTCCGAACGGCACCGCCAGCGACAGCCCCATGCCAGCCAGGCCAAAGTGCATGAAACGCAGGCCCGAGGGCACCAGCGGCATCACGGCAGGGTTCTGAATCTGGAAGGTCAGGCCACGCTGCTCGGCATCGAGGTTCATCGACACGCGTGCATTCTCGCGGCGCTTCAGCAGATCCTGATAGACATCGCGATTCACGTTGTAGTCGCGGGTCAGTTCGGAGGTCACGTTTTCGGAGTTCGCGATGCGCTTGCTGCGTTCCAGCTCAGCTTCCAGCATCGACTCAGTGACCCCGATGCGTGCCGAACTCGCTGCGATATCTCCGCGCGTGGCAGCCATCTGCAATTTCAGCTGCTGATATAGCGGATTCATGCGGATGCCGTTGTCCACGGGGATCGGCGTGCCCGCCGCTGCGGCGCCCTTGCGCGCCTGATCGGCCTGCGCCATCTGCTGGCGAAGATCGGCCATCTGGTGGCGGACGCGGATCACGTCCGGGTATTCATCGGTGTAGGTCAGAAGAAGCGTGTCCAGTTGCGTCTGCAAGCCGGCCATCTGGCTGGCGTACACACCATCATTGGTCTGCACCGCATTGACTTCCGACTCGCCAGACAGCTGCGCTGCGAGCGCACCTTCCTGCGAGCGCTTCTCCATCAGGCTCATGCGCGTGTTTTCAATCTGGGTACGCAGCTGGGATATGCGCGCCAGCGTGTCTGCCTCACTGCCCGGACGCGCGTCGGCATTCGCATCGCGATAGTCCTTCAGCTTGTCTTCGGCATCGGTGAGCTTGGTGCGATACATCTCCACCTGGCTGTTGATGAACTCGTAGGCATCGCGGCTTTCGCGCTGTTTGGAGGCGAGGCTTTCGGTGATGAACAACTGTGCGAACTGGCGGGTCACCACAAAGGCGCGGGCCGGATCAGAGTCGAAATAGGTGATGGTGATGAGATTGTCGCGGGAGGTCTGGATGTTGGTCCGCGCCTTGATGGCTTCGATCAGCCGGTCCTGTTCCACCGGTGACGGATTGCTGGCCATCCAGCCGCCCGCCACAAGAATTTCGCTCATCACCTTGCGGCTGAAAATCACGTCGCGGGCCATGCCTGCGCGGTTCTTGTTGGCCGTGGGCGATGCGGCGCCCTCCATCAGCGGCGTGATGATGCTGGCATCCTGCGCCAGGATGCTGGTGGAGGCCTCGTATTTCTTGGGCCACACCGCGCCGATGGCGAGTGCGGCAAGCGCAATGGCTGCAAAAATCAGTCCGAGCGTCAGGCGGCGGCGGTGCGCTTCGATGGCCAGCGCAGGCAGCATGCCGCCAAAAGGGGTAAGTTCACCGCTCACGTCGAATCTCCTTCGGCACTATGCGAGCCGATCGGTTCAGAAGGCACGCTGAGGCACCGTGATCACGTCGCCGGGTTGTACCGGGTAGTTGTTGGCCAGATCGCCCTGCTGGAGGATTTTCTCCAGACGCACCGAATACGCCGTGGTTGCGCCCGATTCGGTGTGGCGATACAGCTCCGTGCGGTCAGGCGCGGCAAATTCCGTGGTGCCGCCAGCGGCAAGCACCGCGTCAAGCACCGTCATGCCCTGCCGGTAGGGAATGGAAATGGGTACGCGCACTGCACCGGTCACACGCACACGGGACAGGTATTCATGGCTGCGCAGCGCGGTGAGAATCACCGCCACCTGCGGGTCACGCACGTAGTCGTTGAGCTTGGCCTTGATCTCGGCCGAAACATCGTCAGGCGTCTTGCCACCTGCCACCACATCGCCGATCAGCGGCACGGTGATCTTTCCATCGGGGCGTACCGGCACACTCACGCTAAGGTCGGGGTTGTGCCAGACGGTAATCTGCAACTGATCGTCAACGCCGATCAGATACGTGTTCACCGCCGGGGTATCGACGCTTGCGCGGGGAGGTGCACTGGTAGAACCACCGGTGGCACATGCCGTGACCAGCCATACGAGGCACAGCACCAGAAGACCGTTGACGTTTTTCATGACCAGACTGCCCCTGCCGGAAACATGAACTCACCCTACCCCCTTGTGCTGCCACCGTCGCCTGACCATCAAGGCGATTCCGGTAGGCCACTGGGCCTATGCCATCGGGCTGGCTGGCGTGTGGCACGCTTCTTGAGATGATCTGCCGACCTGTCCGTCGCGAGGAAAACGCTGTGCTGACGCTGTCGAGCATCGCCGGCCTGCTGACCCATCCCGGCACGCAGGCCATGCTGTTGCTGCTTCTCGCTCTCGCTCTGGCCGCCCTTCGCCGGGTCCGCGCAGCCAGCGTCTTCACGGGTGTGGCGTTGACCTGGCTGTGGATCGCGTCCAGCCCGGCGTTCGCGCTGTGGTTACAGAACGGCCTTGCGCTGTGGCCACCCAAAGCCGCCGATGCCTATGCCACAGCCGATGCCATCGTGGTGCTGGGCGGCGGTGTGCTGCCCGATGCCGTCGCCGACAGCCCGGACGATGAAGCGGCACAGACCACGCGGCTCGGCTTCGGGCTTCAGCTCTACCGCGCCGCACGCGCCCCCGTGATGCTGCTGTCTGGTGGAGACCAGGCGCGTCACATGGCGCGCGACCTCGAAAATCAGGGCGTACCTGCACGTTCCCTGCTTCTGGAAGACACCAGCGCCAATACGCACGAGAACGCGGCCAACTCCGCGGGCATCCTCAGGCAACACGGGATGGAAACGGTGTTGCTGGTGACCACGGACATTCACATGCCACGCGCAGCCGCCTCCTTCGCCCATGCAGGCATTCGCGTCATTCCGGCACCGACGCCCGATCCGGGCCTGGCCTCCCATGCGAAGTGGTGGCCGAATCGTGCTGCACTCACCCTGTCGGCGCGCTGCCTGCGCGAGCACGTTGGCATCTGGAGCTACCGGTGGCGCGGCTGGACATGGACACCGGAAGAGACCGCCGTCCACGCCGACCGCATGGCCACGCCTTCCCTGCGACGTGCCTGAGCAACGCGCCCCGCTGCATCGCCAGTACAACTACTTAGGCCACCGCGGTACTTGTTCGCTGGTGACACACCACGACGCGACAATACTGAAAGCTCTTTCCGCCACAGAAGACGTCATCATGCCGGGTCACGCCATTCGCCTTTCGCGCTTTCTGGCCTCCATGCTTGCCGCATCCGTCGCGTGGAGCGGCATCGTTACTGCCCAGGTGAGCACATCCAACGTCGTGCATCTCACGGGCAAGATCGTGAAGGTGGATCACGCCACGCGACACGTGACACTACGTGCACCCGACGGCCACGAAGAAACCGTATCGGTCAGTCCTGATGTGCGTAATTTCGATCAGGTAAAAGCAGGCGACCAGGTAAACATCGACTACACGCGTTCGCTGCTGGTGCAGATGGAGCCGAAGGGTGAAGTCGGTGCGACGGCCAGCGAGTCCATTGCCCGTGCTCCACAGGGTGGACTGCCCGGCGCCGCCGGCGTGCGCCGTCTCGTCACCACGTCCAAAGTGATCGCGGTAGACACCACGCAGAACACCATTACCCTGGAAGGCCCGAACGGCCAGCAATACACACTGGGCGTGGAGAAGCCCGAGTGGCAGGCGCGCCTGAAGAAGGTGAAGCCCGGTGAATACATTCGCGCCACGTACGACGAAGGTCTGGCCGTCGCCGTCACCCAGTAAACCTGAGTCGGGGGGGAGCACTGCCTCCCCCGACACTGTCAGCTCCCCAGCGCGCCCGGCGCACAAGGATCAAAGAGTCCGTCCCCCGCAGCCACCGCGGGACGCCCGGGGTGGGGGCGCCCGCCTGATGGCGGGTAGTGGCTGCGGAAGACGGAAAACCATTCGACGTCATGCTCGCCTGCGCGCCCCGTCCGGGACAGCGAGGAAGTACGGCTTTCAACGCGGTAAAACTACCGTAAGCCTTCCCTAGAGCAGGCCAGTGACGGCGACACAAAACGCTTGCCGCCAGGCGCCGGGCACACGGCATCAACCAGGTCTTCCCCGGCTTCGGCCTTCAGCACATAACCGCTTCCCAAGGTGAGCGCGAGGCGCGCCAGCGCCGGATCGTCGTGCACGACAAGAAACACCCCGCTCGACGCGGGCTGCAACGAGGTGATCTGACGTGCGGCCTCAATGCCATACATGCCTGGCATGCTGATGTCCGTCACGATGACGTCGGGCAACAGGCGCGATGCCGCCGTCACCAGCGCCTGGCCGTGGGCCACCCCTGAAGCACGTCGAACTGATCTTCAAGACGCTGGCGGATATCTGCCGCCACCGGGGGATGATCTTCAGCGAGGACCCATGTCGCGCGCGCCATGGGCGTTCTCCTGGAGCGAATCGGTGCCCACACACGGCGCGGCGGCATGCAGCGCAACAAGCGAAAAACACCTGCTGCGCCGCTGGGTAAAACGACTCCGGAAAACTGCCCGGGTCAGAACAGCAGGCCAAGATCCTCGGAGCGGCGCACCAGCTCCAGTGTCGAATGGACGTCCAGGATCTGCATCATGGTGTACTTGTGTGCTTCGACCGTTCGCACCGACAGACCCAGCTCGGCCGCGATCTGCTTGGAACGCAGGCCGCGCCCCACCAGACGCAGCACTTCGCGCTGCTTGGCGGTGAGGTCGTGCAACTCCTGCAATCGGCCGCGCAGGTAGCGCGCGCCAAGCGATGGGGTGACATAGGTGCCGCCGGCCAGTACCTGATGCAAGGCATTGACCAGATCTTCGCCTGCGGAAAGTTTCAGCACATAACCATTGGCTCCCGCACGCATGGCGGCGGCGGCCAGTGCCGGTTCGGCATGCATGGTCAGAAACACGAAGGGCGTCATGTTGCCCTCGGCGCGCAATTCCTTGAGCACATCCAGGCCGTTGCCATGCGGCATGTTGACGTCCGAGAGGACCAGGTCGGGCTTCTCCCGACGCACCACTTCAAGCAGAGACCGGCCGTCACTGGCCAGCGACACCAGGTCGAATTCGTCGGCCAGCAGCCGCTCGATTCCCTCCGCAACCATTCGATGATCGTCCGCGAATGCGATACGGGCGACTGTCTCCGGCTCTACGTCGGCAACGGAATACGTATGCATACATCCACTCCCTTCCCAGGTGACGTGCGCAACTCGAAACTGCCCCCCAGCAGCTTCGCTCTCTCGCCCATGCTGATGAGCCCTATACCTCGTTTTCCCCCGTCCTCCGGCACGTGCGACAGAAAACCCACGCCATCGTCGGAAACAAACAACGTTGCCTTTACTGAATCCACTGTCACCGCCACGTATACGCGGCGTGCAAAAGCATGGCGAATGGCGTTGGCCAGTGCTTCCTGCACCACGCGATAGAAACACAGGCTTATGTCAGCAGGCAGGTCATTCGCCTTCCCCTCAACCTCCAGTTGGATAGAGGGCCCCTTGTGATGACGCTGTGAATTGCACAGCGCATCCAGGGCACCGGCCAGGCCTGTCTGGCGCAGCATGCTGGGATGCAGTTCGTGGGAAAGGTGACGAACGTCGTTGGATAGCTCCATCAGTGCCCCCTGGATGCGGGCCACCGACGACTGCTCGGGGATGGCCACACGGCGGCGCAGGGCCGACAACTGGATGGACACGGCCGCCAGCCGCTGGTTGACGTCGTCGTGGAGGTCGCGGGCAAGCCGTGCCCTCTCCTGCTCCTGGGTGGCAATCAGCCGGCCTGCCAGCTCGCGCACCTCCCGGTTGGTCGCGGCAAGATCCTGGCGGATCACGACCCGCTGCTCGATGAGCAAGCCCAGGCCAAGCGAACCCACCGCCATCGCCAGCGACCAGAGCTGTACGGCCAGCGTGGTGAGCGGCGGCGTGGACGCCAGAAAGGGACCTTTTCCCATCACCGAAATCTGCGCCGCAATCACCGCAACCACCGCGATGCAGATCGCCGTACCCGGCATCCGCCCCACGCTGCTTGCGGCCAGAATCAGCGGTGCAGGTGCCACAAGCAGCAGCGGCCGGAGACTTGGCTCGTCGCCATAGTGATACCAGAGGATGGCCAGCAGGGCCGTGGCGGCCACCAGCGACACCACCTGCGCCACCTTCGGGCTGGGCATGCCCGCCCGGCTCTGCCTGGCCGTGGCCACACTGACCCACACCGGGACGTACAGGACATAGCCCAGTGAATGGGCCAGCGCGATATTGGGCCAGTCCGACAGCACGTCACCGCGCAACGGCGTGAACTGGCTCATGTAGTACGTCGCTTGCGCCGATACCAGCGGCAACGCCACGAGCGCCACCAGAACGAACGCAAACAGCCTGCGAAAGTCTTCCATCGGCGCGCCATTGCCCGGCATTTGCAGCAGCACGTGTGCTGCGACAGGACATAGCAGCAGGGGCGGCGCGATGACCAGCGCCACGGACAGGGCAGGAAGACCGAATATCAGCCCGAGCGCGATGATGCCAAGGAACGCCCCGGCGACGCAGCCCGGCCAGGCTGCCCTGCCCGTGCTCAGCAGCAGCGCCAGCAGCACCGCCCCGGGAAACCACGCCGTATGCGCCCCGCCCTGGTGGCTCCAGATAGCCGCAGACAGCAACTGCGCCAGCGCGCAAGCGACAAACGCGACGGCGCTCCATAGCCAGTTGCGCCGGTTGTCGGTCAACGTGTGGTGCACCAACCCTTCTCCCGCCCACGTGAAAGGGATAAGCGATCAACGAACGGGTGCCGCGGGATCCCCCCTGCTTCGGCAACGGGCCGACTATACGCGACGTTACAAGCCCCCGATGTGCACAAGTCATGCACGGGGTCGCAGTTTCAGCTGATATTGGATGTCGTCCACGGACACAGGCCCGCAGGGACGGGCCTGTATTCGGTCGTGACGATGGTGTTTCCCGAGTAAGCGTCAGGCCGGCGTGTGACACACCGCTTCGATGTTGTGGCCATCCGGATCAAGCACGAACGCGGCATAGTAATTCGGGTGGTAGCCCGGACGAAGGCCAGGTGCGCCGTTGTCTGTGCCGCCAGCCGCCATGGCCGCAGCGTAAAACGCGTCCACCGCCGCGCGGTCGGTCGCCACGAAAGCGATATGCGCGCCGGGGGCTGGCGTATGTCCGTTGCCCACCCAGAACACCGGCTTGTCGGCCGTGCCGTAACCCACATGACCTGCCGCGCCGGTCTGCTCGGGCGTCACTTCCATCACCACCGATGCTCCCAGCGGCGCCAGTGCGCTTGAGTAAAACGAACGCGAGCGGGCGAGATCCGATGCGTTGATACCGATGTGATCGAGCATGTCTTTTGCCTGTTCCGTGGAAGACCGGGACGCAGCATACGATGAACGCCAACGGGTGGCAGCCGTGCCACCCGTCATGCATTCAGCGGATCAGCGCATCGGCAGCTTGTGTGCCATGGCCGCGTGCTCACGAAGCGTGGGCAGCGTCTTTGCCGCAAATGCCTTCAACTCCGGATTCTTGCCCTTGCTCGATTCTGTCTCGAAGATGGCGATGGCCTCTTTGTGATCGGCCACCATCTTCTGCGCAAAGCGTGCATCGAACTCCTTGCCGGACAAGCGGGACAGTTCATCGGCGAACTGCGCATCTTCGGGCTTGGGGGCGTCGGCAATCTGATAACCGCGCTGGCCGGCGACTGCGTGCTTGAGTTCTTCATTGGCCGCGGTGTGGTCAGTGACCATGCGCTGGCCAAATGACTTCACGGCATCGGAATGGCCCTGAGCCGCGGCGAGTTTGCCCAGCGCGATTTCAGCCGCGCCAGCGGCGCTGGCATTGCGAACGAAACCTTCGTCCGTACCGGACGTCTCGGACATGGCTTCAGGACCGGACTGCGCCAGCGCCGGAAGAGACGCAATGGCGCCCACACAGGACAGGGCAATGAGCGCGCAGGCGAGATGGCGACGGTTGGGCATGGGATTATCCTTGAGCGTACACGCGGCAACAGCGCCGCAGGCCCCAAGGTGTCGCATTCAGGCGATGAAGCGACCGTATACGCCGCGCGACATCCGTCGTCAGCTGCGGGCGGGGCTTTACGCCGTTTCGGTCGTGTCGTGCCGCTGGTCCATCCAGCCGTTGGGCTTGCTCATGGCCCACTCGATGCGTCGGGCCACCAGACAGCCGATGGGCCGCTGTGCTTTCATGCGGGCCAGGGCATTGGCATCAAAACCGCCAATGCGTTTTGCCTGTGCCTCGACGCTGAAGATGCCCTCTTCTTCCATGAGACGCAGGAGCTGGAGAAGGTTTTGGTGCCTTGTCTGTTGCAGATGCATGAGAATCCCCCCGGGTGCTCATCAGGTTGATCGGCCTTGCGGCATACATCTTGAGCCTGGGCATGTGAAGACGGGAACTACATACTGCCTCCAGGCGTCAAACCCCCTGTGCACCGGAACGCGTCCGGCGCGTTGATGCACCTGTATCCGGAGCGTGTCCATGAAACTTTCTTTGCGTGTTGCCGCCGTCGCCCTGTCGCTTGCCGTGTCCGGCGCGTGGGCGCAAAGCGCCAGCCAGCCGCTGAATCTGAAGCTGCCCCCGTCCGACTTCCCGCCGCCTGCCAGCACCGCGCCCCCGGCCACCCCGTCCACCGGCACGGCGGCGTCAGGCTCCACGGCCACCGCCACGGGGCGCAAAGATCCGCCGGGCACCTACTACGGCGACCAGTCCACCCGTATCCAGGGAGACGACCTGGCCGATGGCGTGCCCCGTTGTGACGACGCCACCTATAACAAGCCCGAAGTGCACGGCAGCCTGACCGCAGGCGTGGTCAGTTCAAGCCGTGGCGGCAGCGGCAATTACCAGGCCGGCGCGGTCAACCTCAGCCAGCGCTTCGGCGATTGCAGCCACCCGACGGGCGGCATCAGTATTTCCATCGGAACCGGCACCGGCAGTTTCAGCGGTGGACGGGGGCGCTGAGCAGCACCCCCGCACGAGGTTCCTCAGAACTCCTGCCACACACCGGCAAGCTCCGGCTCCCGCCCTTCCACGCGGCGGGCCGCCGGACGCGGCGCTTCCACGCGCGCAATGACCGGGGCCGTCACGACGGCGGGCGCCGTATCGGTGGCCACCGCCTCACCGGCTATCCGGAAGAACGACACCTGGCGCATCAGTTCCTGGGCCAGTTCCAGCGTGTTGCGGCTGGCCGCGCTGGCTTCTTCCACCAGCGCCGCGTTCTGCTGGGTGACCTCGTCCAGTGCCGTCACGGCGTCGTTGACCTGATCAATACCGGCCGACTGCTGCACGGAGGCGGCAGCAATCTCGCCAATGATGTCCGACACGCGCGTGGCGCCGTTCTGAATGACTTCCAGTGATTGCCCGGTGCGACGCACCAGCTCGGCACCCACGCTGACGCGCTCGCCGGTCTCGTTGATGATCGACTTGATATCCCTGGCAGCCTTGGCACTGCGCTGAGCCAGCGAACGGACCTCGGTGGCCACCACGGCAAAGCCACGGCCCTGCTCGCCCGCACGAGCCGCTTCCACGGCAGCGTTCAGCGCCAGCAGATTGGTCTGGAATGCAATTTCGTCGATCAGCACAGCAATTTCGCCGATATCGCGGCTGGCTTCTGAAATACGCTGCATGGCATCCACCGCCTCGAGGGCCACCTGGCCGCCCGACTGCGCGTCGGTGCGCAGCGAGGAGGCGATCTTCAGGGCCTGACCCGCTCCTTCAGCGTTCTGCTTCACCGTGGCAGTCATTTCTTCCATCGAGGCTGCGGTTTCTTCCAGCGACGAGGCCTGTTCCTGGGTGCGGCTGGACAGATCGTCGTTGCCGGCAGAGATGTCTTTCGCCGAGTGCGTGACCTGCGAAGCGTTGTCGCGCACCTGCTTCACAATGGAGGTCAGCTGTTCGTCCATCGCGGCCAGCGAGCGCAGCGTGTCAGACAGCTCGTCCCTGCCCTCGACCACCAGGCCGTGACTGAGCTCGCCCTGGGCGATGCGCTCGGCCAGCTCGCGGGCGCGCAGCAGCGGACGCATGACCGCACGGATCAGCAGGAACGAAGCGACGGAAACCACCGCAATGCCCAGCAGCAACACGATGATGGTGATGACGACCGTGCGGTGCTCGCGCACGGCCGAGGCCGAGAAGGCTTCCTGAGCCTGCTTCTCGTTTTCCACCACGATCTTCGCGACCACGGCGCTTTCGTCGTCGAACTGAGCCCTTACCGTTGCGAGCATCAGGGCCAACGCCTTGTCGCGCTGACCGGCTTCCAGCAGGTCAAGTACCTGACCTTCGCTGTCGTGCACCTTCGCACGGGCGGCAATGAACGCCTTGCACAGCGCGTCTTCCTCGGCACTGTTGACCAGCGCGGGGTAATAGCCATTCCAGAAGGTGTCGATACGCTTGCCGTTTTCCGCAATACGCTCACGGGCGGCCACCACGACCTCCTTCTCGCCAGTGAGCAGGGCGCGGTTGATGGCGTTGCGGTTCTCAAGCGCGAGTGCGCGCACCTCGCCCACATCCACGATGGGTTTGAGCGTATCGGAGAAAACCTTGCCCATATCCGTCTGGGTGCGCTGCAGGGAAACCAGTCCCATCGCTCCGACAAGGAGCGCAACGACGAGGGCAATAGCCATCGTCGCGATAATTCTGAACTTGATAGTCATGACGGTACGGCAAAGCCTGTAGCAACGGAGAGGGTTCCGTGACTATCGGCAGGGTGGGCACCGCCTGAAGGCCTTGAGCTCAAATATTTCAATCATTCGTAACAACTGACACGTTTGTGCGAATAGCGGGCTGTCATTCGCATTTACTTACGTGGTGACGACATGCCTTTTGCGTGGAAAGGTCAGCGAAAGCCGGCGGTATCATGTTGCGGATGTTCCGAAGCGAAGAAGATGGCCCCGCACGATGTTTGAATTCTGGTCTCACCTGGTCGACTGGTTCAGCAGCCACGCTGTCATTCCCCTTCTGACGGCGCTGCATCTGAACGGCCTGGCGGGTAACCCGGACGAAATTTCCGAGGCCGTGCTGATCTCGGTACTTCAGGTGGCCATCATCGGATTTCTGTTCCGCCCGCTGGAAAGCATCATCCCGGCGGAGAAGTGGACCGACCGCAAGCTCACCCGCGTGGACTACCAGTACACGTTGCTGATGCTGCTGGGCATCTTCCCGATGTTCACCTATCTGGTGCTGACGCCGTTCAACAACTATTTCGGTGGCGGTGGCGACAGCACGGGCGATGATTCGCTGCTCAGCATCACCCGCTGGATTCCCGCGCTGAACGGACATCCGCTGGCACTGTTCCTCGTTTACTACGTCATTTACGACCTGGTGTACTACTGGATGCACCGCCTGCAACACGCGCTGCCGTGGTGGTGGGCACTGCACAGCATGCATCACAGCCAGCGCCAGATGAGCTGCTGGACCAACGACCGCGGCAGCCTGGTGGACGGCTTTCTCCAGTCGATGGTGCTGGCCGTCGTTGGCCTGCTGATTGGCGTGGCACCGGCAGAGTTCGCATGGCTGATGCTGCTGGGCGAGCTGGTGCAGAACTTCTCGCATGCCAATGTCCGCATCCGCTTCGGGCCCGTGTTTGACCGCGTGTTCGTGGCGCCGACCTTCCACCGCCTGCATCACATGCTGGTGGACCCGGAGCGTCCGAACCTGCACAACTGCAATTTTGGCCAGGTGTTCTCCGTCTGGGACGTGCTCTTCGGCACTGCCCTGTACGGCGAGCCGGTACGCCCCACGGGCGTGGGCGACCCGATGGTCGATGTGGACAACAACTATGGCCTCATCGGCCTGCACTGGTCGGCGCTGCGGCGCTTCTGGGGCGCCGTGACTTCGCGGGCCGGATGGCGGCTGGGCGAGGTGGGCTTCGGACCCGACTACCGCCCCATTCCCGTGGATCAACTGGACCTGCATGCCCTCGCTCACCACATTACCCAGCCCCGCCAGCCAGTCGCCGACACGGCGCCTGTCGCGGAGCCCGTGGAAGATGCGGTGCTGGCCGAAGCGACGCCCGAGCGCAGTTAATCGCGCACGGGCCTGACGTCGCCGGCCAGCGTCGGCAGCAGTTCGGACACCGTGGGGTGGATCGGCACCGCCCACTTCAGCATCGACACGGGCTGATCCGCGTTCATCAGGTCGAGGATGCCGTGAATCGCTTCGTCCCCGCCGGTACCCAGAATCGACGCGCCAAGAATGCGCTGGCTACCGGCATCCACCACCAGTTTCATGAAGCCCTGCGTTTCGGCCTTCTCCACGGCCCGACCCACCCGCGTCATGGGCCGCGTCGCCATCTCTATGGCATGCCCTGCCGCCCTCGCCTGCGTTTCGGTCAGACCCGCGCGACCCAGCGGCGGGTCGATATACAGCGCGTAACCGGGCACGCGATCTTCCACCCGGCGTGATTGACCGTCCAGGAGATTCGCCGCCACGATTTCGTAGTCGTTCCATGCGGTATGAGTGAACGCGCCACGGCCGTTGCAGTCGCCCAGCGCCCAGACCCCCTCGACGCTGGTTTGCAGGCCTGAATCGACCTCGATGTAGCCACGCCCGTCCGTCCGGATGCCCGCGACATCCAGACCCAGATCATCCGTGTTCGGGCGCCTGCCCACGGCCAGCAGCACATGACTGCCCACCACCTCGGGTGATCCGTCGCGGCAATCCACGCCCACGCTGACGCCGTCGCCGTGTTTCGCAAGCCGGATGCAGCAGGCGTCGGTGCGAATGGCGATACCTTCGGCTTTCAGAATCTCTTCGACCGCTGCCGACACGTCCGGATCTTCCCGCGAAATCAGGGAGGGGCCCTGCTCCACCACGGTTACCTGCGCGCCGAATCGCCGGTACATCTGCGCAAACTCAAGGCCGATGTAACTGCCGCCCACGATCACCAGATGCGCAGGCACCGACTCCAGCGGAATGATCGTGCTGTTGGTCAGATACGGTACATCGTGCACGCCGGGCAGATCCGGGATGCGGGCGCGGCCACCCACGTTGATGAACACGCGGTCGCCTTCGACTGTGTCATCGCCCACGGCAAGTACACGCGGCGCCACGAAGCGCGCATGACCGCGAATGAATGTCAGTCCATGCATGCCTTCCAGCCACGCTTCGTTGCCGTGTCGCGAATCCAGAATCACCTTGCGTGCGCGGGCCGCAATGGTAGGCATGTCGATGGACACCTCGCCGGTGATGACGCCGTACTCCGCAGCGCGTCGCGCCATGTGCGCCGCGTAGGCGCTGGCCACCAGCGTTTTAGTCGGCTTGCAGCCGGTATTCACGCAGGTGCCGCCGACCAGGTGGCGCTCGATCAACGCAACCGACTGCCCTGCTTTGGTCAACCGCGCCGCCAGCGCGGGGCCCGCCTGGCCTGCGCCCACGATGACCGCATCAAAGCGCCGTTTCATGCGGCACCCATGGCACGAAGGTGAGTCATGACGTTCTCCTGTGGCAATGGCGCCAGTGTGAGCGATCACCGGATTATCCGCCTGAAGGATCTGTTGTTGCGCACGCCATACACATCGTTTCCCTCACGCGGCTGGTGAAGCCGGCAGCGGGTCGATATCTTGAGGATCAACCGTGGCTCGCCACGCTTTCACATGGACAACGCCTCATGACCACGCTCCGCCAACCCGTCTTCTTCATTTCCCATGGCGGCGGCCCGTGGCCGTGGGTGGATGGCATGAAAGACATCTTCGCCCAAACAGCGCGCGAGCTCGCCGCGCTGCCCGCGCAACTGCCAGCCCGGCCCAGGGCGGCGCTGGTCATCACGGGTCATTGGGAAGAGCGCGAGTTCACGGTGTCCACGGCCCGGCATCCCGGCATGGAATACGACTACTCCGGCTTCCCCGCGCATACCTATCAACTGAAATACAGCGCTCCGGGCTCGCCTGAACTGGCCGCGCGTGTGACCGAATTGCTGGCCAGCCATGGCATCACCGCCGGACAGGACCCGCGACGCGGTTTCGATCACGGCACCTTCGTGCCGCTGTGGCTCATGTACCCGGAAGCCGACGTGCCGGTGGTGATGCTGTCGATGAAGTCCGGTTACGACCCGGAAGAACACCTGCGCGTGGGAGCGATGCTCGCACCCCTGCGCGACGAAGGCGTGCTCATCATCGGCAGCGGCCTCACGTATCACAACATGCGTGGCTTCGGCCGCGACGAGTCCACTTCCGTTGCCCAGGCCTTCGAGGACTATCTCAACCGCGCCATCGAACAACCCGATGCCAGCGTCCGCAACCGGATGCTCGTGCATTGGGAAGATGCGCCGGCCGCGCGCCTGGCCCATCCTCGTGAAGACCATCTCGTTCCCCTGATGGTCGTGGCCGGTGCCGCAGGCCAGGACGTGGGCCGCCGCGTGTTTGTGGATCACGCCATGAAAGTGGCCATGGCGTCCTACGAGTTCGGCACGCTGCCGGCGGCGTAGTCATTACGCCAAGCGGTTAGCATTTCACGCGCCGCCCTTCGACTATGATCCGGCCTTTATCAGGGGCGGGGAAAGCCGGTGACCGACAAGCCTTCGACGAAGAGCGTTCTTCATGTGCGCCCGTCCCATTTCACGTCAGGCGTAGCCACGGGCCTGCACATCACCGGCCCCACCGACGACGGCTTCGTGCACCTGCACTTCTTCCGCGAAGTGCAGCGCATCACCAACGACGATGTACCGGCGCGCATACCGGCACCGAACGAACTGGAGCTGGACTGGAGCCGTGCCCAGGCCAGCATCCATCTGCACCGCGAGGAACTGGCCGTGATCTCGGTGCCCGCCGAACGACTGGAAAGCATGTGCCGTTCGCTGACTAGCGCCGCGCAGTTTCTGGCGAAGCTGCGCGAGCTGGCCTGAGTCTTACCGCTTCACTGGCGCGGGTGGTGCCGGAGGCGCCAGTGGAGCGGGCGGTGCAGGAGGCGGCGGAATCGGTGTGTATTGCGCCGATACGAGCACCCAGCCACCGATTCCTTTCTGCACAGTGAGCCCCACCGTCATGTGCCGTTCGCGACCACCTGCGGTCAGCGCCATGCTGGTCGTGAGAAAGGCGATGTTGCCCGACATGCGCGTGTTGAATGCACCGAACTCGATGGGTGGATAAGCAACTTTCTTGTCCGGCGCATAGAACGAAATGACGGCAGCACGCTCATCGACTTCGCCGCGTGGACTTATCTCCACGAAGCCCGGCGCAAGCACACGCTCCAGCGCGGGTACATCGAACGCAGCCTCTGCCGCGAAGTAAGCTTTTGCAGCGGCCTCGGGCGTGGCGGCTCTTGACTGTGCCATCGCGGAACTGCCGATACCCATGGCGAGCGCGGCTACAACAAGAACGCCGGGTGTGAATCGTTTCACGCGCATCGTTGCACTCACGTCACGTAGGTGACGCTGACTACACCGCATGTCACACCCAACCACCATGTGCCACAGGTCACCAGATCGCGTCGCGTAATGCGTATGCCGTAACGCATGCCGTCCGGACATCCTGCGTCCGTCCGTGTCCGGACACGCAGCAACCGTCCGCGGACACATGACGCATCGCGTTCACCGCAAAAAAAATGGCTAAAACACGGGCTTGTGGCTACTTCGCAACGTTGGCATCGGCCTTGCAACACCTCTGGCACAAGCCCTCAACACAACGTTACGGAGCACTGCCATGAAATCTGAAACCATCCTCCTCCAGGGTCTCTTCGCCGCCTGCCTGCTGACCTGCCTGCTGACCTTCGGCGCCATGCTGACGTCGCACCCCGAAGCACCGCGCGTCGCTACGACGCACACCGCACCGGCGCCGGTTGTCGTGGCTGCGGAAGGCTGATCGTGATGTGTCAACCCGATGACATCCGCAAGCAGGGATCGCTATAGTCCAAAGCCCCATTTCTCCGGCGGCTCTGGATATGACGATTTTCAAGCGACTTCCCCTGCTTGCGGCTCTCACGGCGGCCATCATGGCTCCCGCCATTCAGGCGGCCGAAGCACTGAACGTCATGACATTCAATGTGCGCACGATCAACGGACCCGATGGTCCGAATCGTTGGGAAATGCGCGCACAGCTTTTCGCCGACACCATCGCCCACATGCATCCGGACGTCATCGGTACGCAGGAGCTGTCACAGGCACAGGGTGACGAAACAGTCGCAAAGCTCCCCGAGTACACCTGGTTCGGTCGTGACCGCTTCGGCACGCACAAAGACGAACACATGGGCATCTTTTATCGCCACGACCGCCTGAAAGTGGTGGAGTCGGGCGATTACTGGCTTTCAGACACACCGGACGTACCGGGCAGCATGACCTGGGGAAACATCTATCCGCGCATGGTCAACTGGGCGCTGTTCGAGCGGCTGTCCGACGGCAAGCGTTTCTATCTCATGGACACCCACCTGCCCTATCGCGACAACGACGAAGAGGCTCGCACCCGCTGTGCGCAGGAAATTCTCGCGCGTATTGCCCGGCTGCCCAAAGACATCCCCGTGTTCGTCACGGGCGACTTCAACACCGGTCCCGAAAGCGAAGCCCATCGCCTGCTCACCTCGGTACTGAAAGACGCCCGCCTTGCCGCCAGCACGAAGGAAGGGCCGGAAGCCACGTTCCACAACTTCACCGGCAACCCCGACCATCGCATCGACTGGATTCTTTATCGCGGCGCAAAGGCCACCCGGGTGTCGACCGTCACGATGTCGCGTGATGGCCGCTATCCGTCCGATCACTTCCCGGTGCAGGCCACCTTCGAGCTTTGACACCCAGTCGGTATACGATGCCCGCCTGCTCATACGGACAGGACACCTCGATGACCACTCGCTGGCTCTTCCCGCTGCTGTGCGGATTCAGCCTCGCTGCCTGCGGCCCGCACGACGCTGCCGCACCAGCCGCCACCGCGCCAGCCGGGCCGTCGGCGTCAAACCAGCAGCCCGCGTATCCGCGATGCGATGGCACGCCCCACGGCAATCACTGTGTCGATCTTTCCGACGGCCTCAACCCGAACGAGTACGAAGTCGCTTCCGTGAAGGCGGTGGACCTGCCGCTGAAAGACGGGACGCATGAAGCCGTGGCCATGGGCCTGCCGGGGAAGAACGCGTTCTTCAACGACGTGGTGGAAAACCCGGGCGGCCGCATCATCGCAGTGGGCGGCCCAGGCCTGGTGGTCGCCACGCGCGACGCAGGCCCATGGCATGTGATGACCCACATGCCTTACGCCAACACGCTCAATGGCATCGCCGTGGTCAACGGCACCCGCGCGTTCACGGTGGGTGACGAAGGCGCGATCCTGCGCACCCAGGATCACGGCGACCACTGGGAAGCCTTCAACGCCACCTTCGCCGACTACAAAGACCCGCAGTTGCGCGAGATGCGCCTCGGCGGTGACAGCCGCGCCAAGAGTTATCACGCCGCCTTCGGCGATGAGGCCATTGGCCTGGTGGTGGGCCAGGCCGGTGTGCGCGACACGGTCGAAGCGGCCATCCTGCGCACCAACGATGGCGGCAAACACTGGAGCCGCGTGGCATTGAGCAACGCGCCAGAGAACGTCGCGCTCCAGCAGGTGTCCTTCTCCGATCCCCATACCGCATGGACGGTGGGCAGCCTGGGCACCGTGCTTCGCAGCAACGACGGCGGCAGCACCTGGTTGCCCGTGTCGCTGGACAAGACCGACGTGCACCTGATGGGCGTGGATTTTGCCAGCGACCAGCATGGCTGTATCGGCGGCGGCTACAAGGTGTGGTGCACGTGGGATGGCGGCAAGCAGTGGCAGGCAGCCGCTGTCGATGTGCCCAAAAAGCTGGACGACAACGAAGCCCTGGCCCTGACCCGGCTGCGCATGCGCGATCAGGACCATGGCTGGTTCATCACCCGTGACGGCCTGATCTTCACCACCGTGGACGGCGGTCATCGCTGGCAGCTGTGGATGAACGTGGTGGAGGCCTCGCACGGCAAGCTCACCGGCATCGAACTGTGGGGCCTCACGCTCGGCAAGGACAAAGCCTGGGCCGTGGGCGTCGGCAGCTTTGCCGAAGGGAAGACCACGCCGGGCATGCTGGGCAGTTCGCCGCTGCTGATGAACTGGAACATCCCTCCCCGCTCGTGAAATGCGCGGGAATTCACGCCGTTTTCGTGAACCCCGTCTCCCTCGGGCGCAACATGCTGCGACGCATGATGACAGTGAGGTGACCGCGCCTCATCCTTCCGCCGGCTCACAGGGACAGCCGGCCGATCTGCCGTCGGATGCCTCCCTGACGTGCCCAGGGGCTGTACATCTCAACGACGGGGAATTGCATGAAGCAACGCCGCATGCCGCGGACTCAGGTCGCGCGCGCTATCGCACGACCGCATCGCCTGGCTCTTGCCTGTGCTGCCGCCTTGACCATGCTGGGTGCCAGCACGGTGATGGCGCAGGACAACCAGCCACCGCAGGACACTCCCGCCCCGGACGCGGCCAAACCGCCCGCCAAAGCCGCCACCAGGAATGCCACAAAAAACGCCAGGCCCAAGTCGGAAGACCAGGTCAGCCAGCTCGATGCCGTGGTCGTCACCGGCATCCGTGGCAGCATCCAGAACGCGCTGAAGGCCAAGCAGAACGCGGACAACATCATCGAGGCCATCTCTGCCGAAGACATCGGCAAGCTGCCCGATGCCAGCATCGCTGAAAGCCTGGCGCGCCTGCCCGGCCTTGCCACGCAGCGCGTGGATGGCCGCGCCAATGTGATTTCCATCCGCGGCCTGTCGCCCGATTTCGCAGGAACCACGCTCAACGGACGCGAGCAGGCCACCATCGGTGAAAACCGTGGCGTGGAATACGACCAGTACCCGTCCGAACTCATCAGTGGCGCCGCCGTCTACAAGACGCCGGACGCATCGCTGATCGGCCAGGGCCTTTCAGGCACCGTGGATCTGCACACGATCAAGCCGCTGGACCTGCCCACCCGCGCGCTGGCCGCCAACATCCGCGGCGAATACAACTCCAACGGCAACCTCAACCCGAAAACGGGCGTGGGCGATACCGGCCACCGTGCCAGCTTCTCCTATATCGACCAGTTTCTGGATCACACGCTCGGCGTCGCCATCGGCTTCGCGCAGCTGGATTCGCCTGTGCAGGAAAAGCAGTACCAGGCGTGGTGGTGGAGCGTCGACAATGGCTCCGCTGGCATTGATCAGAACTGGGGTGGGGCGCACACTCCCGGCATGCCGGACAATGTGCTGTCGCAGGAAGGCATGCAGTTGCGCGCCAAGTCGGAAACCCAGCTGCGCAACGGCCTGATGACCGTGCTGGAGTGGGCGCCTGGCGACAGTTACCACTCCACGCTGGATCTGTACTACTCCACGTTCAACCAGAAGACCTATACCAACGGCGCACAGTGGTCCAGCAGCCCGTACGACAACGTGTCGTACAGCAACGTGGGCGTGACCCCGTCGCTGCCCTATCCCATCGTCACCAGCGGCACGGTCTCGGGCCTGAAGCCCATTCTTCAGAACGAATACACCCGCGAACGCGACAAGCTGTTCTCGGCTGGCTGGAACAACCAGTACGACTTCGGCAACGGATGGCAGGCCACCGCCGACCTGTCTTATTCCAGCGCACGCAAGCGCCTGCGCGACGCCTACCTGTTCAGCGGTCTTCCGGGCGGCACGCTTGCCGATGCGGATTTCAACACGCCCACGGGCGACGGCTATCCGGACTTCCGCCCGGGCGTGAACTTCGCTGATCCTTCGACCATCATGTTCACGGACCCGAACAACTACGGTTACAACGGTCGCGAAGAGTTCGACGCGCAGAAAGACACCATCAAGGCCATCCGCCTGGAAGCGACCCACCCGCTGGGATGGATCTTCAGCTCCATGACGTTTGGCGCCAACTACTCCGAGCGCACCAAGACCAAGCAGGCAGACGTCTATTTCGCCTGGCTCAATGGCAATGGCTCGGACAACACGTACAACCCCCTGTTCGCCACGCCGATCAACCCGGCGTTCCTGCGCGGCCCCACGTCGCTCAGCTACGGCGGCATTCCGGGCATCATCAACTACGACGTCCTCAGTGCACTGAACAGTCAGTTCTACCTTACCCCGCAAAACCGCGAAGGCGACTGGAGTCGCAACTACACCGTCCGTGAAAAAGTGCCCGTGGCATACGTGAAGTTCAACATCGACACCATGCTGGGCAGCATTCCCTTGCGCGGCAACATGGGTGTCCAGTTCGTTCGCACGGACCAGTCGTCCCAGGCTTTGCAGACCAATGGCGACACGCTCGTCGGGCAGATCAACGATGGCGTGAAGTACAACAACGTACTGCCCAGCCTCAACCTCGCCGCGGAAATTGGCGACAAGCAGTACCTGCGCTTTGGTCTGGCCAAGTCCATGGCACGAGGCCGTATCGACGATGAAAAGGTTGCGACCTCCGCCAGCGTGGCGCGCGTCACCGACGGCCCTGCTGCTGGTCAGAATCTCTGGTCGGGCAGCGGCGGCAATCCGCACCTGAAGCCATATGTGGCCGTGGGCACCGATCTGTCGTGGGAGAAGTATTTCGGTCAGTCCAGTTACGTGGCGGCAGCCGTGTTCAACAAGAACCTGCTGAACTACATCTACAACGAGACGACGCTGGACTACGACTTCTCCAAGTACACCAACGACACGCCGACGCTCGTGCCGAACAGCAAATACGGCTCATTCACCCGTCCGCAAAACGGCAACGGCGGACGCATGCAGGGCCTGGAATTGTCCGGTGCGCTGGAGGGCGGCCTGATCGCGCGTCCGCTGGACGGCTTCGGTGTCCAGGCCAACTTCTCGCTGACCAACAGCAGCCTTCCCGTCAGCGCGGTGTCCACCATTCCTGGTAGTCCGTCGACGTTGCCGGGGCTGTCGCGCAAGGTGGCCAACCTGGCTGTGTACTACGAAAAGTACGGCTGGTCGGTACGCGTTGCCGAACGTTATCGCTCGTCGTTCACCGGTGAAGCCGTCGCGCTGTTCGACCAACTGGGTTACACCAAGGTGGAAGCCGACAAACAGACCGACTTCCAGCTGGGTTATGCCATTGAACACGGCCAGTGGAACGGGTTGTCGGTGCTGTTGCAGGTCAACAACCTCACCAACAGCCCGGCCAAGACGGTGCAGATTTCGGGACTGCCCAATGGCGTGAAGGTGTCGCGTCCACTGGAATACGACACCTTCGGCCGTACCGTCATGCTGGGCCTGAACTACCGCATGTAATCAGGACAGCTCGGCAAACGCGGCGGCCGTGAAACCCTTCAGGCTTTCACGGTCGTCCGCGCGGACCTTGCGAACCCACTGCGGATCGGTCAGCAACGCGCGACCCACGGCAATCAGGTCGAATTCGTTGCGCTCCATCCGGGCCACCAGCTTCTCAAGATCCGTGACCTCGGACGACTGGCCGCCAAACGCCGCCATGAAGTCGCCGGAAAGGCCAACCGAACCCACGCTGATGGTTGCCGCGCCCGTGACCTTCTTCGCCCAACCGGCGAAGTTGAGACCCTCTTCGCCGTCGATCTCCGCGAATTCAGGCTCCCAGAAGCGACGCTGCGAGCAATGCAGGATATCCACGCCCGCTTCCACCAGCGGCAGCAGCCACTCGGCCAGGCCATCGG
Organism: Luteibacter sp. Sphag1AF; assembly: GCF_014192715.1. Taxonomy (GTDB): domain Bacteria; phylum Pseudomonadota; class Gammaproteobacteria; order Xanthomonadales; family Rhodanobacteraceae; genus Luteibacter. The sequence continues at coordinate 51,360 of NZ_JACHYH010000007.1, read as the reverse complement.
GCGTGTGCGCCAGGCGAACCTTGTAATCCTGCTGCTTCCACTGACTGACCCGCAGAATCAGGGGGAAATCCGGGCCCACGGCTGCACGCGCTGCCTTGACGACCTCGGCGGCAAAACGCGCCCGTTCACGGATGGTGGCGCCACCGAAATGATCGGGGCGTTCGTTGGTGCCTTCCCAGAAGAACTGGTCGATCAGATAGCCGTGGGCCCCATGAATTTCCAGCGTATCGAAGCCAAGACGCTTCGCGTCGGCTGCGGCGCGACCGAAAGCAGCGACGGTATCGGCAATAGCCTCGTCACTCATGGCCACGCCACGCGGCTGACCCGGGGCGACCAGGCCCGACGGACTTTCCACCGGCGCATCCGGAACCCATTCAGTACGCGGATTCGTCGTGGAACCGGTATGCCACAGCTGCGGCCCCATCTTGCCGCCCGCCGCATGCACCGCGTCGATCACGTGCTTCCAGCCGTCCAGCGCCGGGGCGCCGTGGAAAAACGGAATGCCCGGATCGTTGCGCGATGCCGGACGGTCAATCACGGTGCCTTCGGACAAAATCAGGCCGACCTCGCCTTCCGCACGACGGCGGTAATAGGCGGCGATCTGGGCATTGGGCACGCCTTCGGGCGCGAAGGCGCGCGTCATCGGAGCCATCACAACGCGGTTCTTCAGGCTCAGTGATTTGAGCTGGAACGGGCGGAAAAGAACGTCGAGGTTTTCTGCTGCCATGACGGGATATCCAGAGTCTTGAGATCATCTCAAGGTATCATTCGTATACCAAGCGTCAATAACGCACTAGAATGCGACCAGGTAGCCCCGAGGAAACCGCCCCATGAGCGTGCAGCCCGAAAACGCCAACACGTACGGAAAAGGCATCTGTCCCAAAGACGTGCTGACCCTGGCCGATTGCCCGAGCCGCCTCCTGCTGGACCAGATTGCCGACAAGTGGTCGGTGCTGGTGCTGGCAGTGCTCAAGGAAGGACCGCTGCGCTTCAACATGATCAAGCGCCGCCTCGAAGGCATTACCCAAAAGGCCCTCACCCAGACGCTGCGCCGGCTTGAGCGCAACGGCATCGTCTCCCGTCACGTCATTCCCGTCTCGCCCATCGCGGTGGAATATCAGGTCACGGCGCTGGGCAAATCGCTGGATCAACCATTCCGCGCGCTGTACGAGTGGACCTTTCTGCATCTGCCGGAAGTGGAACGTGCGCGTCAGGCATTTGATGAGCGCCATTCGGGGTAGATGACCGCAGCCAGTGCGCGAGATAGGTGCCCACGCAACGTCCACACAAGTGGCCCCGTCATCCGCCTGCATGCGGGCATGCATAGGCGATGGCGCGGCAAGCACACCCGTCCCGATCCATGCCCCGCCTGCGCACAGAACAAACCTGCTCATGCATGCTCACGCGTGCATGCGCGCAGAACGCCTGGAATAATTGCTCTTCGCAATTAATTCATCTGTCATGCCTGGCCAACATCATGAGCCATCCATTGAATGATGTGCCGTAAAACAAGGCATTTTCCGGCAATTCAAAAGGAAACATCAGCACGCGCTGCATCACATCAGATGCCATGTATGCCTGATTTCTACAAACGACTTTCGCAACACGAACACGCGCGCTAATCTTATGTGGCTAAGCGGCTGCCTTGGTCGCTATGGGTTACCTCAAGTGAACGTCAGTATCCGGTTGTGTGGTTTGCGTCGTCCCTTCAACACCACGGGACGTCGCGCCCGGGCCGCATTCGTATGAGCGGCCGTATCGCCAACGCTGCGCTCGCCGCAAAGGTGATGAGCGCCGACGACGCCGCTGCCTTTATTCGCCACGGCATGATCGTCGGCATGAGCGGCTTCACAGGCTCCGGCTATCCCAAGGCTGTTCCCACCGCTCTGGCTGCCCGTATCGGGCGCGAGCGTGACGCGGGGCATCCGATGCGCGTTCGTGTGTGGACCGGCGCCTCCACGGGTCCGGAGCTGGACGGCGAACTGGCGCGGGTCGATGGCATCGAGCTGCGCCTTCCGTACAACTCCGATCCCATCGCGCGCAAGAAGATCAACAACGGCGAGATGGAATACGTCGACATGCACCTGAGCCAGGTCGCGCCGATGGCGTGGGAAGGCTTTCTCGGCGAGCTGGACATTGCCGTCGTGGAAATCTCCGGCATCCGCGAAGATGGCTCGCTGATTCCGTCGTCTTCGGTGGGCAACAACAAGACATGGCTTGATCGCGCGAAGGGCGTGATTCTTGAGGTGAACCGGTGGCAGAGTGCATCGCTGGAAGGCATGCACGATGTCTACTACGGCACGGCCTTGCCGCCGGATCGCAAACCCATCCAGATCACCCGCCCGGACGACCGCATCGGGCAGGCGTACTTCAACTGTGACCCGGACAAGATCCTGGCCATCGTGGAAACCGATGGCCCCGACCGCAACCTGCCTTTCGCCGCACCGGACCATTGCGCGCGCGATATCGCAGGGCATCTGCTGGAATTCTTCACCCATGAGGTAAAGAAGGGCCGCCTGCCGCCGTCGCTGCTTCCGTTGCAGTCGGGCGTGGGCAATATCGCCAACGCTGTGCTTGAGGGTCTGGTCAACAGCCCGTTTGAATCCATGACCTCCTATACCGAGGTCATCCAGGACGGCATGCTGAGCCTGCTGGATTCGGGCAAGCTGCGCATGGCTTCAGCCACGGCGTTCTCGTTGAGCCCGGATGCTGCCGCCCGACTCAACGACAACATGCCGCGCTATCGCGACAAGATGATCCTGCGCCCGCAGGAGATCAGCAATCATCCGGAGGTGATCCGCCGCCTGGGCTGCATCGCGATGAATGGCCTGATCGAGGCGGACATCTACGGCTCGGTCAATTCCACGCACATCATGGGGTCGTACATTCAGAACGGCATCGGTGGCTCGGGCGACTTCGCACGCAATGCCTATATCTCGGTATTCATGACGCCGTCCGTCGCGAAGAACGGAGCCATTTCAGCCATCGTGCCGCAGGTCCCGCATGTTGACCACATTCCGCAGGATGTGCAGATCATCGTTACCGAGCAAGGCCTGGCCGACCTTCGCGGCCTGTCGCCGAAGCAGCGCGCGAACGTCATCATCAACAACTGCGCGCATCCGGATTACCGCCCGGCGCTGGCTGATTATTTCCGCCGTGCCAACGACACCTCCTACGGCAAGCATGCGCCGGTGCTGCTCAACGAGGCGCTGTCGTGGCACGCGCGTTATCTTGAAACCGGGTCGATGCGTCTGTGACGCCCTACTCGTGTGACATCGCCTGAGGCACGCTCATGCCGTGCCCGGGCATCATGTTCACATTGGCGTTGTGCATCACCCACAACGATCCGGCCACGATGATGGCGATCAAGAGGCCCGTGCACAGGAAAATGGCCGTGTTTTCGCGCTGCGATTTCGCCGTACCCATGTGCAGGAAATAGATCAGCTGAACGACCAGCTGCACGACCGCCAGCAACACCAGCACGCCCAGACGAAGATGCGGCGGCACGACGCCGCTCATCACCGTGCCAAACGATCCCAGCGTCAGCGCCAGCGATATCGCGAAACCGATGGCATAACTGCGCATGCTTCCATGCGAGGCGTCCGCCGCATGCGGCGAAGGAACAGGAGGATGGTTGCCGGTCATCAGACAAACTCGCGCAGATAGACGAAGGTAAAGACGCAGATCCAGATCAGGTCCAGGAAATGCCAGAACAGGCTCAGGCAGGCGAGCCGGCGACGCGCGATGTCGTCCAGCCCGAAGCGCAGCAACTGGTGCACCATCACCACAATCCACAGCAATCCGCAGGCCACATGCAGGCCATGCGTGCCCACCAGCGTGAAATACGCCGACAGGAATGCGCTGGTGCCGGGCGTCGCCCCCTCATGAATGAGCTTGGCAAACTCATACACCTCCATGCCGATGAACGCCGCGCCGATCACAAAGGTGACCATAAGCCAGCGGATGACGCCCGCGCGCCGCCCTGCGTGCAGGTTCAGCATGGCCGCGCCGAACGTGAAACTGCTGACGAGCAGCAGCAGCGTTTCGCCCAGCACGAAGGGCAGCTCGAACAACTCCCTGCCGCCAGGCCCGCCCGCCGTATTGCCCGCCAGCACACCGAATGTGGCAAAAAGCACCGCGAAGATGAGGCAGTCGCTCATCAGGTAAATCCAGAAGCCCACCGTCGTGAGACTTCCCGCCTCGTGCCCGTCGTGATGCGCGGCGACGTGTTCCACAGTTGTGACAGTCATGGCTTCAGGCCACCTCAGTGAGCTGCGCGTAGCGCGCGTTTTCGATCCGTTCCACCTCGGCAGCCGGTACGTAGTAGTCCACATGGCGGTCGTAGGTCCGCGCAATGAACGTGCCCACCACACCGATCAGCGAAATGATCGCCAGCGGCCAGATGTGCCAGACCAGCGCAAAGCACAACACCAGACCGAACATCGACACGATGAATCCCGCGCCCGTGTTCTTCGGCATGTGAATGTCTTCGTAGTCAGCAGGCTGCACGTACGCACGCCCTTCCCGCTTGTCGTCCCAATGCTGCTCCAGCGAAGTGATCGCGGGCACGTGAGCGAAGTTGTAGAACGGTGCAGGTGACGCCGTGGCCCACTCCAGACTGCGGCCATTCCACGGATCGCCCGTCGTGTCACGGTGCGCATCGCGGTCACGGATGCTGACGTAGAACTGGATGAACATGGCCAGGATGCCCGCTGCGATGGTCAGTGCGCCGCACAGCGCCACGATCAGCCAGGGCTGCCATCTCGGGTCCTGATAGTGATTCATGCGTCGCGTCATGCCATCCAGGCCAAGCACGTACAGCGGCATGAAGGCCAGATAGAAGCCCACCAGCCAGCACCAGAACGACACCTTGCCCCAGAACTCGTTGAGCGTGAAACCGAACACCTTCGGGAACCAGAACGTGATGGCCGCGAGGCATCCAAACAGCACGCCGCCGATGATCACGTTATGGAAATGGGCGACCAGGAACAGGCTGTTGTGCAGTACGAAATCCGCACCCGGCACTGCCAGCAATACGCCGGTCATGCCGCCGATAGCGAACGTGACCATGAAGCCGATGGTCCACAGCGTGGAAGAGTGATAGCGGATGCGTCCCTGATACATCGTGAAAAGCCAGTTGAACAGCTTCACTCCGGTCGGAATGGAGATGATCGAGGTCATGATGCCGAAGAACGCGTTGACGTTGGCGCCCGAGCCCATGGTGAAGAAGTGGTGCAGCCACACGAAGAACGACAGCAGGCCGATGGACGAGGTGGCATACACCATCGACTTGTAGCCGAACAACGGCTTGCCCGAGAACGTGGCGATGATTTCGGAAAACGCACCAAAGCACGGAAGAATGAGGATGTAGACCTCCGGATGACCCCAGACCCAGATGAGGTTGATGTACATCATGGCGTTGCCGCCAAGCTCATTGGTAAAGAAGTGCATGTCCAGATAGCGGTCGGCCGTCAGCAGCGCCAGCGTCGCGGTAAGCACAGGGAACACCGCAACAATCAGGATGTTGGTGATAAGCGCGGTCCAGGTGAACACAGGCATCTTCATCAGCGTCATGCCGGGAGCACGCATGCGCAGAATCGTGACTACGAGATTGATGCCGGTCAGCAACGTACCCAGGCCTGATATCTGCAATGACCAGATGTAGTAGTCAACGCCCACCGTCGGGCTGTACCCCAGTTCGGAAAGCGGTGGATACGCAACCCAGCCCGTGGCGGCGAAGTCACCCACGAACATCGACATCATCACCAGCACCGCACCCACGGCAGACAACCAGAAGCTCAGTGAGTTGACGAAGGGAAAGGCAACATCGCGCGCGCCGATCTGTAGCGGCACGATCACGTTCATCAGGCCAAGAATCAGCGGCGTGGCCACGAAGAAGATCATGATCACGCCGTGAGCGGTAAAGATCTGGTCATAGTGGTGTGGCGGCAGATAGCCTTCCGCGCCATTGGCCGCTATCGCCTGCTGGGCGCGCATCATCAGCGCGTCCGCAAAGCCACGCAGCAGCATCACCAGTGCCAGGATGATGTACATCACGCCGATGCGCTTGTGGTCGACCGAGGTCAGCCACTCTTTCCACAGATACGTCCACTTGCCGTAATACGTGATGGCACCGAGCAGCGCCGCGCCGCCCAGCAGAACCACCACGAGCGTGCCCATGATGATGGGTTCGTGGTACGGGATGGCTTGAAGAGTGAGCTTTCCGAACATGGCAGGTTACTCCGCGCTGGCTTTCATGCTTTGCATGGACATCGCGCCCGCCGTCGGGCGCGCTTGCGGCCCACACATGTCACCGAGACCGGTGGGCTGCATGTACTGATTGACGACACTGTCGAAGAGCGTGGGGTCCACGTTGGCGTAGATGGCCGGCTGCCCAGGCGTTTCGGGCTGGGCGAGCGTGCGATACGCGGGCTTGTCCAGCATGTTTTGTTCAGCGCGCACCTGCGTCACCCACGCATCGAAGGCGCCGCGCGAGGTCACCGTGGTCTTGAAGTGCATGTCCGAGAAGCCCGAGCCGCTGTATGCCGCGGAGCGGCCGTCATACACGCCTTCGTGGTCGGAGATGAGGTGCAGCTTCGTCTGCATGCCGGCCATGGCATACACCTGACTGCCCAACTGCGGGATGAAGAACGAATTCATGATCGAGTCGGCAGTCAGCCGGAAATTCACGGGCGTATTCACCGGCAGCGTCAGCTGGTTCACGGTGGCGATGCCGTAGTCCGGATAGATGAACAGCCACTTCCAGTTCAGCGCGACCACATCCACGCGCACGGGTGCCTGGGTCGATTCGATGGGGCGGTATGGGTCCAGCGAATGCGTGGTGCGCCAGATGAGCACGGCGAGAAACGCCACGATCACGCACGGGATGGCCCACACCACCACTTCGATGCGCGTGGAATGCGCCCAGTCCGGTGAGTACGTCGCTTCGGTATTGGTCTCCCGATAGCGCCAGAAGAAGTACAGCGTGAGTGCGATGACCGGAATGACCACGGCCAGCATCAACCCCAGCGACACGAGAATCAGGTGCTTTTCCTGCGCACCGATATCGCCACGCGGATCAAACAGCACCATCTTGCATCCGCTGAGCAAACCCAGGGCGAGCACAGCGGGAACGCGGCGCCATCTGCTGTGCGGTGGCCGCAGAGCGGCGACCGTTGAATCGGACATGAGAACACCTGACTTGCGATTGCCTCTGCATAGCGATGCCTGCCGCCTGGTGTGTCCAGGCTGCGGCATGGGGACGCGATGCATGGGCGGGGGAGAATTCAGGCGCATACTAGGCGTCGACATTCCCCATACATCGGCGACAAAGTGACGCACACGAAGGCCCCGGAGCCCCTCAGTCAAACGCCCGACTGGACCACCCTGGCCGTACATGGAAAAGGCCCGATGTACCTGCGCATTGTCCAGGGGATCGAAAGCGCCGTGGCCGAAGGGAGCCTGCGCACAGGCGACCGCATGCCCGCGCAACGCCATCTGGCCAGGGTGCTCGGTGTTGACCTCACCACGATTACCCGCGCGTACGACGAAGCGAAAGCACGCAAGCTGCTGATCGCGCGCGGCGCACTGGGTACGTTTGTGGCAGCGGCACAGTTCGATCTGGCGCAATTGATCGACCTCGGCATGAACATCCCGCCGATGCCCGAACACGTGGACTTCGCCGCACTGCTGCGGCAGGGCATCGGCCAGGTGCTCACCCACGCCGACCCCGCCTTGCTGATGACCTATCACCCCGGCGGTGGCAGCGATGCCGACCGTCGTGCCGGGGCGTTATGGCTCAAACCGTTACTCGGCAACGTGCCGGCATCACGCATCGTGACCTGCCCCGGCTCACAGGCGGCGCTGGCCGCGCTGGTGCTTGCGCACACGCTGCCTGGTGACGCGGTAGCCATGGAGCCGCTGGTGTATCCGGGCATCATGGCCGCCGTGCGGCAACTGGGACGTCGCGTGGTCGCTGTGCACGTCGACGCGGATGGCATGTGCCCCGAAGCACTGGGCGATGCCTGCCAGCGTGACGGCGTGCGTCTGCTGTACCTCAATCCTGCGCTGCAAAATCCTGTGGCGACAACCATGCCCGCCACCCGCAGGCAAGCCATCGTGGAAGTGGCAAGGCGTTGCCACATTCCCATCGTGGAAGACGACCCGTACAGCCTGCTGGCTCCGGAGCCTCCGCCGCCACTGGCGGCTCTTGCACCGGATAACGTGCATTACATCGGCACACTGTCCAAGTGCCTCACGCCCGGCCTGCGCACCGCGTATGTGGTGTCACCGGATGCAACGGGCCAGCAGCGGTTTCTGCACGCGCTGCGCTCGGTCACGCTGATGTCCACGCCACTGATGACCTCCGTGGCAACCCAATGGATTCACGATGGCACGGCGGCGCAATTGCTGGCGGACATTCGCGCGGAATGCGCGGCGCGGCAGGAAATGGCGGCGCGCGCGCTGCGCACGAGGGACCTGGCCATCGGCCACGGCATCCATATATGGCACGCCCTGCCCGATCACTGGACGTCCATGGATCTGGCGCGCGATGCGCGCGCTGAAGGTCTGGCCGTGCGTTCGTCCGAGGCGTTTCGTGCGGGCGCACACGCGCCCAATGCCATCCGCATCTCGCTGGGTGGCGTCGCGCAGCGGGCGCGCCTGGGTGCCGCGCTGAAGCGACTGGCCGCACTCATCGAGCGCGGCCCGGATCACGGTGACGTGATCATCTGATCGGGTGAATTACGCCGCGCGCTGCACGTGCGCCTGAAGCACCCGCGACAGATTCAGCTCGATCCAGTCGCCTAGTTGACGCACCTGCACGGCAACTTCCACGCCCAGCGGCGTGAGGCTGTATTCCACATGCGGCGGCACAACCGGCAGCGACTTGCGCAGGATGAAGCCATCGCCTTCCAGCGCCTGAAGCGACTGGGCCAGCATCTTTTCACTGACACCGCCGATTTTGCGGCGCAGTTCGCTGAAGCGATGCGTACCGTCCAGAAGCACGATCAACGACAACATGCCCCAGCGGCTCGTCACGTGCTTGAGCACATCCCTTGAGGGACATTCGGTCGCCATCAGGGCGCCCCGGCGCAGTTGGTCGGTCAGCGTTTCCGGGACAGGAATCTTGGGCTTCATGGGTACTTACCTTTTTGTACGTACTTACCAAAGGTTAGTTTAAGGCCTAACCTGTACTTCTTTCCACCACGGAGTGCTTCCCATGTCCCTCGTCGTTACCGGTGCCACCGGCCAGCTTGGCCGCCTCGTGATCGCCTCTCTCCTGCGCACCACCCCCGCTGCCGATATCGTTGCCCTTGTGCGCAGCCGCGCCAAAGCGGCCGACCTTGAAGCCCTTGGCGTCACCCTTCGCGAGGCGGATTACGGCCGCCCCGAGACCCTTGCCCAGGCCTTCCGTGCCGGCGACAAGGTGCTGCTGATTTCCTCCAGTGAGCTGGGCAAGCGCGACGCCCAGCACCGTGCCGTGATCAAGGCCGCCTCGGCGGCGGGCGTGGCCCAGGTCATCTATACCAGCGTGCTGCATGCCGATACCTCGAAGCTCGGCCTCGCCGCTGACCACCGCGATACCGAAGCCGCGCTGGCTGCGTCCGGGTTGTCCTGGGTGGTGTTGCGCAACGGCTGGTACACCGAAAACTACGCGGCCAGCATTCCGCCGGCCCTGGCCCACAACGCGTTCATCGGCGGCGCGGGCAACGGCAAGATCTCCTCGGCTGCACGTGCCGACTACGCCGACGCCGCGGCCATCGTGCTGACGCGCGATATCCCCAGCGGCACGATCTATGAACTGGCCGGCGACGAGGCATATACGCTGACCGAATTTGCCGCCGCCATCGAAAAGGCGGCGGGCAAGCCGGTGCCGTACGTCGATATGTCCGAAGCGGAGTTCAAGAAAGCACTGGAAGGCGCGGGCCTGCCCGAGCCGGTCGCTGCGCTGCTTTCGGACTCCGATGCGGCCGCCGCCAAGGGCGCCCTGTTCGATGACAGCAGGACGTTGAGCAAGCTGATTGGCCGTCCGACCACGCCGTACGTCGACACGGTGAAAGCCGCCGTCAAAGCCTGAGGGCGCGCGGGAGTGGGGTTGCCCCGCTCCCGCTCATCAGCGTGACGGGTTGCCGACGCCGTTGACAGACAGCGCATGACCGATGACGCCGGTCAGCCAGCGCGCGTCATGGCGCGCGAACCACAAGCCGGCGCACATCAGTGCGATACCAAACAGCATGGCGCCAAATGAAACGATGGCGGCGCGCTCCATGTCGATCAGCACGATCACGCCAGCGGCCGTCATCGCTACCCAGAACAGCATGAACACCTTGGCCAGCCAGTGCAGGCCAAAGCGTCCCGTCAGCACGGTGCGGCCACCGACCTGCTGAAACTGACCTTGAAAAACCGTCTTGAACGAGTTGCGCGCCAGCGGGATCTCCCGATGCAGCTCCACGCTGAAATTGGTCACCCGCCCCGCGGGACGCGACTGATTCCACGCGATGGATTCGCTGGTCGCCGCCTTCAGACGGGCCACCGAGGCAGCAAGGTTGTAGCCGCTTTCAAAGCGAACAGGCTCCGAGCCGAGCCAGGCATCTTTCAGAAGCTGAAGCATGACCTTCCTGATGTCCCTTTCATGCCATGCATTCTGACCGATGCCCGCGCGCAGCCACAACCTTGCTGCGTCGTGGAAAAAGCCTCAGCGCGGGCAATCCAGGCGCACGGCGTCGCCGTCCTTGTAGGCATAGTATTCCGTGCACACAACGCTGCCGGACGTAACCCGCCGCCGTCCGATATCGCTGGCTGACAGAAACTCCACCGGCGAGGTCACGCCGTTCCGGTTCCAGTCCATTTCGGCCCAGGTGTATCCCTGATGCCAGGCGCTCGCGCTGCGCATGGCCAGATACGGCGTGGCGAAGACGACGAGTCCGACGGTTGCCGTCCAGAAAACATGTGCTGGCTTATTCATTCGATGCGATTCCTTCGCGTCCGGCGCTGGCTGAGGATCAGCCGTGAATCATTAACCCAGAAATGGGCCGGAGGCGAAAGGCCATGAGGGGACAATCTGGCCACAATGCGAAGCGTCGCACGCACGTGGGCACGCTACTCCGCAGAATTGGCAAACCTCCGGCACAAGCGCCATTGTGTGGCGCATTTGGCATAAGCTGCCCACTTGCGGCTGGCGTTTCCAGCAACCTCTGCGGGGTGGTCATGGGTCACCGAAAGTTTGAAAACCCCCAGCAGGGCCGGTTGGGCTTCGTCAAACGTCCCCAGCGCATCTCGCCGCGCGAGGTGCTTGCACGCGGAGGCATTGTTGCCGGCCCGTACGGCACCCCCGGTTTCATCCACGCAGGGGGTCGGACACGCGAATCTGCCCGCTCGCCCGTCGAGCAGGCGCAGGTCAGCCGGCAGGTCTCGCGCACATTGCAGGCGCGCCATCCGGTGGAAGTGCAGCCCATCACCATCTCCCATCGTGAAGACGGGCGAGGCTCGGGCGCATTCTGGGACCACTACACCCTGCGCACGGCGACAGGCCGGAACACACTGGCCAGTCATCGCAAGAGCGTGAAGCCCGTGGTGACGGCCCCGGGCCAGGAAAAGGCCAAGCAATTCTCCGGACGCCTGCCCGGTGAACGCGACACGCCCGGCGCCACGACCGGCGTGGGACACGGCTTGCTGTTCATTGCCGGGGGCAACCATGGTCTGGCCTCGGAAACACCGCGCAACGCAAGCCACACGCCCAAGGGCGATGCCGTGAAAAGGCAGGCTCGCCGCGACCGCCATGAAACGTTTCTGATGAGCCAGGCGCGCCTTACCGGGCGACCGGTGCTCGCGGTATGCGGCGGCTCCTGGCGGGTGCTGGAATCATTTGGTGGAAGCACGCGCGGCGTGGAAACGAACACGCACCAGACACGACAGATGCCTTACCTCACCAGCAAGGGTGCAGTGGCCAAAGTGGCGTCCACGCACGCTGTGGATGTCATGCCCGGCACGATGGTCCATCACGCCTTCCGCGACGATGCCGGCACCACGCCCTCGCACGTCAACTCGGCGCACTGGGCGGTAGCCGAGGAATCCAGGCCCGGACAGTTGAGCGGCGTGCCGCGCGTGGGCTTTCCCTCGCGGCCCCTGCTTGAGGTCAGCGCACGCGGCCCGACGCCCCATGATCCGCCGTATCTGCGCAAGGCAATGCCTTATCACCGCAGCAGCGTGGAAGCATTTGAAAGCAGCCACGGCGCGCCCGTGATGGGCATCCAGTGGCATCCGGAAGCCTACGATCGCGGCTTCTCTTCCGTGGAACACCAGGCCAACGGCCGCTTGTTGAACTGGATGGCCAAAGCAGGTGACGCCTATGAAGCCCGCCGGGAAATGACCGCAGACTTCAGCAAGTGGGTCGGATCAGCCCGATTGCTTCCCACGCGCCTGAAACAGAACGCGGCGTTCATGACCGCACGGCGAAACGCTCGCCTTTAAGGCGAGCTCACGCACGTTGTTTCTTGGCAACGGCGCGACTGCCGAGCCCCGCCAGATACGCGCAAAACATGTCGGCCATGGCGTCCGCATACGCCTGAATGTCGCTTTCGGTGCGCTGGCTTTCCGAGAGCTGCTTGCCCACCGCGCTCAACGTCGACATGACCAGGTCTGCCGCCAGTTCGCGCTGTACCGGTGAGGCGTGAGGGAGCGTCTCGCGCATGAAGTTTTCCACGATCTGATCGCTGCCGGCACGTGCCTCGCGCGCTTCCGGAGCGTCGCGATACAGTGGCGCGGCATCGTCCAGCGCCACGCGCATGGCAGCTTCCTCGCACTCCGTGCGCACAAAGGCATGAACCAGCGAACGCAGTCGTTCAAAGGGCGTCTGCGTGCTGTCCTGAAGAATGCCCTGGAGCAGTTCGGCCGTCTGTCGCCATTCGTCGCTTTGCAGACGAAAGAGAATGGAGGCCTTGTTCGGAAAGTACTGGTAAAGCGAGCCGATGCTCACACCCGCTTTCTCGGCAACCCGGGCCGTCGTGAAACGCTGGGCGCCCTCTTCGGCCAAAACCTGAACTGCCGCCTGGAGAATGGCTTCGATCAGCACGGTCGAGCGGGCCTGGGTGGGCTTTTTACGCAGGGAAATTGCGGGTTTTTGCCGGTCGGCCATGGCAATCAGGAATGCGAATAGGAAAACTGACGAATTAATCGCATTCTGATCCGGCGTCAAGTCCTGACCTTTCCGACCCGGAGATTGTGCATGTCCACCCTCACCGCCACACCCCTGGCCCCCCTGCTGAATCGGCTTTTCGTAGAAGCCGATGCCACCTCGCCCGCCGACAGCCCGCTGTGGGCAAACATGTCACGGGACGACCATGCGCGCCTGATGAGTAGCAAGACCGACTACGCCGATTTTTATGCTCAGTTGAAAGACTATCCACTGGCCGTCTCGCGGGAGACCGGCGCACTGCTGTACATGCTGGCGCGCAGCACCGGCGCACGCACCATTGTGGAATTCGGCACCTCGTTTGGCATTTCCACGCTGCATCTTGCCGCGGCATTGCGCGACAACGGGGGCGGCCTTGTCATCACCAGCGAATTTGAAGCCTCCAAAGTGGCGCGCGCACGCCACAACCTGACAGAAGGCGGCCTCATCGACCTGGTGGAAATCCGCGAGGGCGATGCGCTGGAAACGCTGTCGCGCGACCTTCCTGAAAGCATTGACCTGCTGCTTCTGGACGGCGCCAAAGCGCTTTATCCACAGATACTGCACCTCGTGGAAAGCCGCCTTCGTCCCGGCGCGCTGATCGTTGCGGACAACGCCGAATACAGCCCGGAATACCTGGCGCGCGTACGCTCACCGGTAAACGGCTATCTCTCCACGCCGTTTGCAGAAGATGTCGAACTGTCCATGCGCCTGCGCTGAACATCCATCCATGGCCGTCCTATTGCGGATGGCCAAATGAAACCCCTGGGAGCATTTGCATGAAAGTATTCGTCACCGGAGCCACCGGCTGGGTCGGCTCCGCCATCGTCAGGGAGCTGCTTGGCGCCGGCCATGACGTGCAGGGCCTTGCCCGCTCGCAAGACAAGGCAGCCGCACTGGCCGCAACTGGCGCGCGTGTGCTGCACGCGTCGCTGGACGACACCGATGCGCTGCATCGTGCCGCATCCGAAGCCGACGCCGTGATCCATACTGCGTTCAACCACGATTTCGCACGTTTTGCGGAAAACGCGGAACAGGATCGTCGGACCATCGAGATTCTTGGCAGCGCCCTGGAGGGCTCGCAGCGTCCGCTGGTGGTGACCTCCGGCCTGGCACGGCTCGCCTCGGGCCGCCTTGCCACTGAAGCGGATGTGCCTGATCCGTCGTTCGCGCGAAAGTCCGAAATGGCGGCGCGTGCCGTAGCGGATCGGGGCGTACGCGCGATCACCGTCCGACTGGCGCCCAGTGTGCACGGCCCGGGTGACTACGGCTTTGTTCCCATGCTGATCCGCATGGCTCGCGAGAAAGGTGTGTCGGCCTATGTGGACGAGGGCAGCAATGGCTGGGCAGGCGTCCACCGGCTCGACGCAGCACGCCTGTATCGCGCGGTCATCGAGAAAACATCATCCCAGTCCGTCTTTCACGCCGTGAGCGACGAAGCCGTACCCTTCCGGCAGATTGCCGAAGTGATCGGGCGCCGCCTGGGCGTGCCTGTGGAGTCACGCGGGCCCGAGCACTTCGGCTGGTTCGCCCACTTCGCTGCACTGGACATGTCGGCGACAAGTGCGCACACGCGTGCGCAACTGGGATGGGAACCCACGGAGGCAGGCTTGCTGAGCGATATCGACCAGCCGGTCTACTACGTTTCGTAAATGTCGCAAACGCACCCCGCCAGCGGCACACGCGCTGTCGGGGCGCGCGGTGTCAGTTGGGAAACAGCTTCTTCTGCTGATACCACCAGCGACCCCAGACAGCACCGCCCATGAGGCCAAACAGCCAGGGCACGACGACCGCCCAGGGTTCAGCTGACGAAGCCGCCGCAGCCCACAAACCCGCCTGGAACAGAAGCATCGCTGCCAGCCCGACGAATCCGAATTGCCATGCGTATTCCTTGCGCTGGTAGATGCCGCTGGCCAGCCACAGCAGCACGATGCCCACTATGGCGGCACCAAAGCGCAACCGGTCATCGGCAAACGGTGCCAGCGCCAGTCTGCGTAGACCCGGCGAGGGATAGACATCGGCCCATGCCGACATCAGATGCAGCGCACCCGCGACCCCAGTTGCCCATGCCCAGCGGCGCGTCGCCGTGACTTCACCGGCCAGGATCGTGCGGTGATCGGTGGCCATCTGCACATCGCTGCGCTCGCCGCCCAGCGCGTTGCGAATGAGGTTGCTCAGCCACGCCGGATCATTTCGCGCCCACCAGACGCTGAACGTCAGCAGACCGACGCCAGCCAGCGGTACGAAGATCACCGTCGCGTCCCCCTGTTTGCCCTCGATGAGCATAGCGGCCGCGCCCAACGTGGCGAATCCGATCCACATCACGGTGAATAGGCGGGTGAGCCAATGCACGCTGAACTGCCCGGTCAGCACCACGCGCTTGCCCACCTGCTCAAACTGTCCTCGGAACATCGGCCTGAACGCATTGCGCATCAGCGGCACATGGTGATGAAGCGTCACCGACTTCGCAGATATTCGCCCAACGGCACGCTCTGTCATGGCAGGAAACATCGTGGGGCGACTGGTCGCCGCCGCCAGGCGCGCCACGGATTCGTCCAGGCCGTAATGACTTTCAAAGCGAACCGGCGGCGAGCCGAACAAGGCATCTTTCAAAAGCTGAGCGAGCATTCCTTTCCCCTGTACGAACGGCTCAGATAGGCGATAACACATTCCGGACTTTACGAGGTGGCAACTCATGCGTCCAACCACACGTGCCTGCCCTGCATAACCATTGCGTAAATTTCATGCGATTTAGGTTGACACTCCCGGGACCCGGGCGTACTTTGCGCGGGCCTTGGGACACCCCCTGGCACGTCCCCATCACCCAACAGCGAGATATGGACAGTAACCCTCCCAGTCGATGCGCTGGCTTCGGATATGACATGCCGATGCCTGCGCGCCAGTTATCCAACGTAAGCCCCAACGGCGACCGCGTGCGGCCGGCCGGCGCTTTCCTCGACTAGGGAAGACCGGCTCACCTCGCGCCGCCGATGGCGCTTCACGAGGTGAGTCATGAACAAGCTGCAACTGCGTGCGGCCCGCCTTTGCGCGGCCAATGCGACCGTGTCGCGTAACGCCCTGAACCCGATCCTCCATCTGTCCCGGCACACGGTTTCCCCGATGTCGCGCTCACAGGCAGCCGTCGTTCCGGCCAGCCCGAGCCTGCATGCCCATTGGGTCCGCAATGCCATCACCGGCACGCTGGAATGCGTGTGGGCCAGTGAGGCTGTGGCCGAACCGCCCATGCGTACCATCACGCCTCACGGCCACGCCACGCTACGCGTGCTTCGCCACATCCGGCGCAAGCACCTGCGTCTTGTGCCCCGTTAATCCGCCCAAAGGAACCCCGCTCTATGCGACCTCCTCCAGAGCCCGATAGCGACACTTTCATTCCTCGTCGCGTGGACACGCACGTTACGCCTCCTGCTCAGGCCATCACGACCTGACGCCGGCTCGCGTCCGTGTTGCCCCATGCGGCAAACACTTAAGGACCGAGCCCATGACATTCATTTCCTTCCTTCGCCAGGCGCGCCAGCCGATGCGCACGCCTGACCGCCTGCTCAACGTCTACTTCGCCTGCCGCACACCTGCGCCACGCCGTGCGCCAACTGTCATCAGCGGACTGTGGCGAGCTTCTGCGCGTCTTCGCCATGCGATCCGCACAAGACGCCCGTCGATCTGATCGGACAAACAGGACGCCGGTCGCCTTGAGGCGACCGGCCCATTCCCTGGCCGGCGGCAACCGTCGGCACGCAGCGAAAAACACTCATGAAGAACATCCATTTCATCGGCGAATGGTTTGATTGCGACGTCGCACGCCACGTACTGGCGGATCCCCGCGCCATCCAGGCACGTTGCATGCGACACGTCACCCGGCGGCACCTGCCGATCAGCTACGACTACTTCACCCTCAATGCCACGCACGGTGTGATCGGTGCCATGACCGGCAACGGCATTCACGTGGTGCTGCGCACCGTACCGGACACCAGCATCGTGAAGGCCGACCTTTTCGTCAGCCAGGGCGATACGGCCACCATCAGCGCGGCCATGCAGCTGTTTGACGGGATTCGCGACGAGTTCCGCCCGATGCGGGCATTGCTCCATCGTGTTGGAAACACGCCCGCCGCGAATGCACAGGGACGCACGCCCCGTGCGCCCACGGAGGTATTGCGCCTGAGTCAGGCAAGACGCGTCGTGTAACCGAACCCGCCCAGCCACTTCCACGAGAGGGGAGCTTCCCGACTCTCCAGTTCCAGACCGCCTGATTTCCCTTCGCTCCTTGCCATCGCGGCAGGACAAATGATTTGCGCACCCGCGCCTTCCCCAACAGCCGATGCGTATGCACCGACTGCAGGCGGCGCTGTGTCCGGAAGAACCAACACCAAGCATTTTTTGGGTGAACCATGAAACACAAGACATTGACCGTCGCCGTCCGGAACATCATCGCGGCGAACGTCGCGCTCACGGCACTATTCGCCACACCCGCTTTTGCACAGAACCAGCCCATCGCGCAGACAGCATCCGATAGTGCCCCCGCACAGCTGGAAGGCATGCAGGTCACCGGATCGCTGATCAAAAGCTCGGACAAGACGGGCTATAACCAGGTGCAGACCGTTACGGCAAAAACCATCCAGGAAAGTGGAGCTGCCACGGTGGCCGACTACCTGCGCAACAACAGCGCCAATTCTGGAAGCAGCTACAACGAAAGCACGGTACTCAACCAGTCGCCGGGCGCTACCGGCATGGCACTGCGCGGCCTGAGCGTGAAATACACGCTGGTACTGATCGACGGCCAGCGCGCCGCACCCTATGGCTTCGCTTCGGGCGGCACCGATACGTTCTTCGACCTCAACACGTTGCCGCTTGACGCGATTGACCACATCGAGATCGTGAAAACCGGTGGCGTCTCCGAATACGGGTCCGATGCCATTGCCGGCGTCGTCAACATCATCACGAAGAAGGACTATCAGGGCGTACAGGTAGACGGAAGCGTCGGCGGCGCGCAGCACGGCGGCCAGGGCACCACGAACCTGAGCGTGCTGGGTGGCTTTGGCGACCTGCAAAAGGACCGCTACAACGTCACGGCCGCGCTCAGCTACTACCGGCAGAGCGGCATCTCGCTCGCACAGCGTGATATCACCCGAAGCCAGGATTACAGTGGCCTCAATGGCGGATTCTTTGCGCAACCCAGCTCGTTCTGGAGTACGCCCGAAGGCCCTCAGGCATTGGCGCAATGCGGGCCGGGTTCCACGGCCACGCCGGCAGACAACAATCTGCAGACGAAGTCCCAAGGCACCGTGTGCTCGCGCAATGGCGCCGATGCGCAATCACTCGCCGCGCAGGCAGAACGCCGTTCCCTCAAGGTCCACGCGGATTTCAAACTCAGTGACTACAACATTGCGTTTGTCGACCTGTGGGGCAGCCACAACACCACCACGCTCAACTCAGGACTGGCGGGCTTTGGTGCCGATGCGCTGGTTCCGTCGCTCTATCACGTGGCCGGAACGGGCTACGCGCCGTTTGCGCCCACGGTCGATGGAACACCGCTGACGTATTATTTTCCGGGTGCGCAGGCGGTCAACACGTCGTCCGATTTCTATCGCATCCTGGCCGGTGCGCGCGGCTCGTTCACCACGCCGACATGGGGTGACTGGGATTGGGCGGCATCCTATGGCCACTCCGAAAGCAACGCGACCAACGCCTATACCCATCAGATCAACGCTGCGGTCGTGCAGAACTATCTGAACAGCGTGACGATGAGCACGTTCGATCCGGCTACGTTCAACACGTTGCCCGGGCTCTTTGGCACCTCGCGTGACCACGCCACGTCACGCCTTGACTCGCTGGACGCGACACTGTCCACGACGAATCTGTTCGCGTTGCCGGCAGGCGATGTCGGTATAGGCTTTGGCGCGCAGTTTCAGCATCAAAGCGAGTACATCGGCCCAGGCTCGCTGGATTTCGTGAACCCATACACGCAGGCGGTGAACGGACAGCGCAACGTTGCGGCGGCCTACTACCAGGTGGATGTCCCGCTGCTGAGCACGCTTTCGCTCAGCCAGTCGGGACGATACGACCACTACAACGACTTCGGCGGAGTGTTCTCGCCACGCATTGCGCTGCGTTATCAGCCGGTCGAGCCGTTGACCTTCTACGCGTCGTACAACCTCGGCTTTCGCGCGCCCACCCTCATCGAGCTGGATGGCAAAGGCAGCGTCACCTATCAGGCGGTCGGCAACCAGAACATCAACGAGTACTTCGTCGGCAATCCGGACCTGCAACCGGAAAAGACCCGCAACTACAACGTCGGTTTTCAGTACTCGCCCACCGTCAACACCGACATCGGCTTTGACTGGTACAAGATCAACGTCAGCAACGTCATCAGTCAGCTCAACATCGTGAAAGAAGTAGAGGCCAACCCGGGGCAGCCGTTCTACGCCCTGCCCTACGCCAACATGTCTTACCTTCACACCGAGGGCTTTGAAACGACGTTCCGCCAGGCCATACCGACTCACTCAGGCACGTTCGCGCTCTCCGGCGACTGGGCCTATGTGTGGCACTTCAAGATTCCCGACAGCATCGTCTCGGACTTCGCAGGCAACAACGGTGCGAATGACACGGTGTTCGGCGGCGCGTTGCCACGCTGGAAGGGCAACACGGATCTGAGCTGGACGAGAAGCCACTGGACCACGAAGCTGACCTGGCAATACACCGGCCCGTACAAGCAGGTGATTGTTGCCGGCTCCCATGCTCCCTCCTACAGCGTGTACAACATGTCAGTGAGCTACACCGGCTTCCCTCACTGGAAGCTCTACGCCAACGTTGACAACCTTCTCAACCGTGCACCGCCGTATGACCCGGTGTGGACGTTCACCTATCGCGGCTATTACGACCCGTCACTGTATGAGTTCGTAGGCCGGTTCGCCCAGATAGGCGCCACTTACACCTTCTGACATACGCACTGTGGGAGCGAATTGCCTCCCACAGTTTTTTTCAGAATCAGAATCCTTTCTGGACTTGCAGCCACAAACGCAGGTTGCGGGTCTCGCCAGCCATTTCCGGGCGGGCGCCGATCGGGTGAGCCAGGTCGGCGCTCACCGACCACTGGTCGTCGTTCTGCCAACGCATGCCCACGCCCACGTCCTGCATGTGGACGTTGTTGGTGCCGGGCACGAAACGGTCCTTGTAGATGCTGACGCGGCCGCCGTCCAGGAACGCCGTGGCGATCAGCGTGCCAGGCAAGCCCACATGCAGCGTGCGGCGATACTCAAGGTTGAGCATCTGTCCCTGCGAACCGGCGATCACGCCCGTGTCGTAACCGCGCAGGCTGTTGGGGCCGCCGAGGCTGAACTGTTCGACGGTGTCTACGTTCTTGTTCGACCACTGTCCGGAGAAGCCCAGATAGATCGCGTTGTTCTCAGACAGCACCTGCAGGCGCGCAGCCGACAGCGTGTACTTAAGATAATGGCCGCGCGTCTGTGCGCTGATGGCGTCGATAAACTCGGCCAGATAATCATTGAAGCCCAGCATCCCGTATGTCGCCGCGACGCTGAAGTTGGTCACGCCATGGGCATCAATCTGGTCGCCTGCCAGCGTCGCCGTCCACCCATTGGTATGACGGAGCGTGCGCAGGCCCACAATGTCGATGGAATCATTCAGGTGTCGGCGGTCGTAGCCGAGCTGACCATACAGGTTGCCATCAGTGGAGCGGATGATCGGCTGGCTGATGAACACGCTGGCCACCTGCGCCGTGCCATGTGCGTCCAGCACGCGGAGGTCGCCCTTGAGCTTGTAATCCAGCGCAGATACCGAAGCACCCACCACCGTGCCCTGACCGTTCAGCAGATAGCGATAGCCAAGGCGGCCATAGTTCATGTTGGAACCGGCCGTCAGTGCCGAGGCATCCAGCACGTCGCCCTGGTGGAACAGCCCATTGACGCTGAAGGAACCGGACATGCGGGCACGGCCCGTGTAGCGGTTGCCGTAGTCGTCGAGGCCAACGGTGCCGGTATAGCGCGGACGGTCTTCTGTACTGACCAGCAGATCGGATGTGCCCGGCTCGTCACCCGGACGCAACACCGAATTCTCGCGCACACCGGGAATGTCGCCCAACAGGAGCAGGCTGCGATCAAAGCCATGATCGGACACAGGCATGCCCGGCTTGAGCGGATCGAGCGTTGCCTGTAGCGGACCATCGTGCGTCTTGCTCTGGTTCTGCAGGATCACCTTGCCCAGCCGGGCTTCCTGGACGGCAATGCGCACCGTGCCACCGGACAGTGTCTGCGGCGGCAGATAGGCCACCGTCAGCGGATAGCCGTGTGCCCGATATGCCGCGGTGATGCGCGCCGCGAGATCGTTGAGCTGACCAATCGTCAGATCCTGGCCTTCTCCGGAGGCGACCAGCGCGTGCAGATCCGGCCCAGGCAGCAACGTGGCGCCCGTCACCTCAATGGTGGTGACGTGAACCGGAGCGCTGTCCACAGGCTGCGCCGCGCTTTGCGGCGCCATCTGCAAACCGGTGTCATCAGCCTTCTTCGGCTGCGGAGCAGGTGCCACCTGGCGCAGAAGGTCGCCGCTCTGCGGCACGCGCACCTGGGCGGTGGCGGCTGAGCCGATGGCCAGAAGGATGCAGGCGCCAAGAACATTCGCGGCACGCTTGGGAAATACACTCGTTTTCATCAGTCAACCAGATCAAATAGGAAAGAGTTGTCGCATGCGGAACGCGCGCATCAATGCAGCGCATCCGCAGGCAGGCGCACGCCGCCGTCAACCACCGACAAGGAGAGGCCTGAGTGGAAGTCGGCACGCTGAAGGTTCTTCTCGACAGGCTGACGGGTCTTCTTGTGGTTGCCCGAGTACGGGCCTGAAGTCACGTACGCAGCCATGCCATACGGCGTGGCGATCACGTCGTGGCCGAGCACGCCATCCACCTGGGCCAGCGCATTGGCTGACGGCCCCTGCCCGAAGTTCTGCTTGATGCTGGCCGTGGTGTCGGTCGCCTCGTTGAACGCGTAGTTGCCCGCATCCGCGCCCGTGGCGTAGATGCCGGTGACCGATACCGCCTTGCCGTCGCCTACCATCGCGTCACTGAACAGCGAAGAGGTGGCGCCGAACGCGATGACGTCGCCAGCCAGCACGCCGGTGTAGCCGAGGTTGACGATGGCCTTCGCATTGCCGTCGAAGTATTTGTCGTTGCCCTGTGCCGTCACCGCGACCTGGAGTTTGCTGATGCTGGCCGTCGTGGTCGGATTCACCGTCAGCACGTAGTTGCCAGCGTCCTCTCCGGAAATGCTGCCGTTCACGCCCACCGTCTTGCCGTTGGCAGCGTTCTTGTCGCCGAACCGGCCCGACGTGCTGAGCGCGAGGTCATCACCCGCTATCACGCCCGTCAGCACGCCATGCGTGATGGCCGAGGTGTTGCCGTCGTACACCTTGTCGTCGGCCGTGATGCCGGCCGTGATGGCCAGCGGCGTCACGGTGGCGACATGCGTACCGCCCAGCAGTGTGTAATTGTCGGCAAGCGTCGCCCCGTTGCCGGTCAGGGACAGGCTGCCCAGGTCGGCCAGCGCGCGATTCGTGGCCACATTCTTGCTCGCCAGGATACCCGCGCCACTCACAGTGAGCGATTCACCCGCAATACCCGCGATCACGCCCATATTGCCGAACATCGCCGCGCCCCCGACAGCCGTACCGTCATAGACGCGCGTGCCGGACAGGTTGAGCACTACCCTGTAGATATCGGCAGTCGTGGTGTCGTTGGTCGTCAGCGTGTAGTTGCCCGCATCGTCACCGGTCAGTGCACCGGAGACATTCACCGTCTTGTTGTTGCCGGCGTTCTTGTCGGCAAACAAGCCCTGGCTGGTCATGGATACCGTGTCGCCATCCAGCACGCCGGTCAACGTACCCTGGGTGGATGTGTGCACGTTGCCATCATAGGTCTTGCTGCCCGCAACGATGTCGCCATTGATCGCACGCGGGGTGATGTTGCCCTTCGTCTGCGCGCTCGTGTTGAACACGTAGTTGCCCGCGTCATCACCGGCCGCCGCGATGCCGTCCACCGTGATCGTCTTGTTGTTGGCGGCATTCTTGTCGCTGTACAGCGTGCTGCCACCCGTGAAAGACACCTGGTCGCCGTCGATGATGCCCGTGGAGCTCAGGCCTGCGCTGGCGAGCGCATTGCCGTCATACACCTTGTTCGAGCCACTGGCATCCACCACGATCGTCTTCGGCGTGACGGCGGCGGTAGTCGTTGCGGTGGTGTTCCAGCTGTAGTTTCCTGCGTCTTCGCCACCCACCACGATGCCGTTGATGGCCACGGTCTTGTTGCTTCCGACATTCTTCGTGTCGAAATTGGCCGAGCCGTAGCTCACCGTCAGCGAGTCTCCCCCAAACAGGCCGGTGATCCCGAGCATGGCCTGCGCCAGCGTGTTCGCGTCGTACACCTTGTCCTGTGCCGTCGCACCGATGGTCAGGGCATAGGGCGTGATGGTGAAGGCATCGGTGCCGCCAACCAGCGTGTAGTTGCCTGCCTGGGCGCTGCCGTTGCCCGTGAGTGCCAGCGTGCCCAGATCGAAGTCACCCGTACCCGATGACGTGCGGTTGTAACCGGCCACGTTGCGCGATGCCGTGTTGCCCGCACCGCTGAGCGTGAGCGTTTCGCCATTCGCACCCGCGACCACGCCGTTGCTGCCGAACTTGTTCGCGGCGGCCGTCGTGGTGGCATCGTAAACGCGCGTGCCCACGAGGTTGATGACGTAAGGCGTGATGTTTGCCGTCGTCGTGGCAAGCGTGTTTCCCAGTGAGTAGTTGCCCGCATTGGCGCCGGACATGCCAATGCCGGTGACCGTCACACCAATGCCGTTGGCCACGTTCTTGTCGGCGAAGAGGTTGGACAACGACGTGAAGCTCACGTCATCACCTGCCACCAGGTCGGCGCTGCCCAGGGTGGCCTGCGAGCTCAGTGTGCCGTCGTAGACCTTGTTCACGCCGCTGGCAACGACATGGATGACCTTGCTGGTGATGTTGGCCGTCACGTTGCCCGGCTGGGTCAGCACGTAGTTGCCTGCATCGTCACCGCCCACCGTCATGCTGGTCGTCACAGCCTTGCCGGTGCCGACGTCCTTCGTGTCGAACAGGCCGGTGTCGGCGTTCTGGAGCACAAGGTCGTCACTGCCCAGGCGGCCCTGAAGAACCGATCCGGACAGAACCGCATTGCGGTTGCCGTCATAGATCTTGTCCGCCGCCACTGTGCCCACCACGGTAAGCGCAGCGGGGGTGATCGTGTACGTATCGGTGCCGCCCACCAGCGTGTAATTGCTTGCCAGCGCCGCACCGTTGTTGCCGAGTGCCAGCGTGCCGAGACCAAAGCCGCTGGAGGCGGTGTAGGTACCCACATTCTTGCTTGAAAGAGCACCCGAGCCGCTCAGAAGCAGCGTCTCGCCCGCCACGAGGTTGCCCAGTGCCAGCGTGTTTGCACTGGCGCCCATGGTCGTGTCGTAAACGCGGCCACCGGACAGATTCAACACGCGCGGCGTGATGCTGGCCGTGGTCGTGGTGGTGGTGCTCGACAGCACATAGTTGCCTGCATCGCCACCGCTCTTGGTGATGCCCGACACCGTGACCGTGCGCCCGCTGGCCACGTCCTTGCCATCAAACGTGCGCGTCGTGCTGGCGAAGTTGACCGTATCGCCTGCAAACACGCCGTCGGATCTCACGCTCGCCGTGGCGGCTATGGTGCCGTCGTACTGCTTGTCCTGTGCGATGGCCGACGGGTTGATGGTCTTGGGCGTGATGTTCGCCGACACACCCACGGGCTGCTGAAGGATGTAGTTGCCGATATCGTCGCCGCTCACCGTCATGTGCGTGGTGACGGTGCGGCTACCCACGTCCTTGCTGCTGAAGGTGCCAGTCAGCGCGTCGCCCAGCGTCACTGCATCGCTGCCCAGCACGCCCTGGAGCGTGGCGCCGGAGAGCTGCGCCAGCAGGGTCTGGTCGTAGATCTTGTCGGCGGCCAGGGTGCCAGTGACGTTAAGCGTGGCCGGCGTGATGGTGACCCAGTCGGTGCCGCCGACCAGGGTGTAATTGGTAGCCGACCCGGTGTTGTTTCCAAGCGCCAGCGTGCCCAAATCAAGGAATGCGCGCTGCGATCCGACGTTCTTGGTCACCAGGTTGCCCGAGCCGGTCAGCGTCAGACGCTCGTTGTTCACACCGGCAATCGTGCCGCCCGTGGTGAACAGCGAAGCGTTGGCGCCAATGGTGGCGTCGTAAACGCGGGTGCCGGTCAGGTTGATGATGAAGGGGGTGATCGTGCCCAGCACGCCTGACGCCGAGGTCGGCAGCACGTAGTTGGACAGATTGGTGCCGGAGGCCGCCAGGAAGTCCGACACGGAAAGCGTGGACTGCAGGCCAATGCCCGTGCCTGCGTTCACGCTGTTGTACTTCGCCGATGACGACTGCGGAACCGTGGCACCCTGCCCCGCGATGAACCCGTCGAGGGTGTAGTCACCCGCAGTCAGCGTCACCGAGTTGGAGCCGTCGTACGGCTTGCTGGGATTGCCGGTGATGGACGCCGTGATGGTGCGACGGCCGATGTCGGTCGTGAGGCCGCTGACCTGATCAATGCGGTAGTTGGAAGCGCGGCTGCCGGACAGATCGAAACCGCTGGTGGTCACGTTGAGGCCGTTGGCAGCATCCGCAGAACGCACGCTGCCCGAGGCTCCGGAGGCGTCCAGGTTCACGTTGCCCGCGTCCGAAGCAAACACGCCCGAGAGCGTCGCGCCCGCCGTGTTCAGGCCAATGATCGTGCTGCCGTCGTAGATCTTGCCGATGGCCGACACACCGTTGATCGTCAGCGTGTACGGGTTGATGTTGGCCGTGAGACCCGCCACCGGCTGAAGTACGTAGTTGCCTGATTCCGTACCGGAGATCGAGAAACCCAGTGCCGTCACCGCCTTGCCGTTGCCTGCATCCGCATTGGCGAACACGCCCGTGGTGCCTCGGGTCAGCGTCACGCTGCCGGTATCCGCCTCCACCAGACCGACCAGTGTGGCGCCTGCGCTGTTGAGGAGCGCGCCGGTCGTCGTGTCGTACGTCTTGTTCAGTGCGGTGACGCCAAGGACATAGAGCGGCGCAGCCAGGATGGCACCCGTACCCTGCGCCATGGTCGGCAGTTCGTAGTTCGACAGCAGCGTCTGGGAGTTCGGCATGAACGAGGTAACCGCCATCAACGCGGTAATCTGCTTGTTCACGCCGACATTCTTGGTGTCGTAGTTGATCGACGTGGACGGCACTACGTCGGCCCCTTCACCCGGCGCGAACCCGTCGATGATGTAGTTTCGCGGCAGCAGCGTCAGGTACGTGGTGCCGTCATATACCTTGGTCGGGTTGCCGGTGATCGACGCGGTCAGCAGCGCCTTGGTGATCTCGCCGGTACCGTAGGCCATGTCCGGCAGATGGTAGTTGGCAAGATTGGTGCCTGCATTCGCAACGAAGTTGGACGGATCGAGCGTGGCCGAAATGGCCTGTTTGCCCACGTTTTTTGAGGCAAACGTGCCAACGGTCTGATTGACCGTGGCGCCGTCGTCGTTGAGGAAGCCGTAGAGAATGAAGTTGGCCGAAGTCAGCGCAGCCAGCGTGCTGCCGTTGTACGCCCGCGTCGGGCCGGTGATGCCTGCGGTGATGTAGCCCGCCACATCCTTCGGAATGATCGTACCCATGCCGGTCATGACGGTGGGCAGATCGTAGTTCGACAGCAGCGTGTCGCCGATCACGGCAAAGTCGGCGTCGGTGAGCGACACCGTCACGTTGCGCTGGCCCGCATCAGCCAACGCATACAGGCCGTGGGTCTGGGTCACCGTGGCGCCTTCACCCGCGATGAAGCCAAACAGCTGGTAGTTGTCGGCGTTGAGCGTCGCGTCCGTGGTGCCGTCGTAGGTCTTGGTCGGGTTGTTCACCAGCGACGCGAGCAACGGTGCCTTGGTGATCGTGCCGTTGCCCGTGATCGTGGTCGGGAAGGTGTAGTTGGACAGCAGCGTGTCGCTGCCCAGGCTGAAGTCCGACGGCTCAAGCAAGGCGGTTACCAGGCTGATGCCTGCATTTTTCGAGGCATACGTCGCGCCAGCGCTCTGACTGACCGTGCCCGATTCGGCCCCCTGGAAACCGGTGATCGTTACGTCGCCGGACTGGAGCGCCGCGTTGGCCGTGCCGTTGTACGTGCGCGTCGGGTTACCGGTGATGGAGATGTTGAGCTGGGCAGGCGTGATGTTCGCGCTCAGATCGTTCGGCTGAGTCAGCTTGTAGTTGCTGCTGCCCGAGCCGCTCAGCGAGAAACCACTGGTCGACACGCCGATGCCGTTGCCGACGTTGCGCGTCGCGAACGTGCCGGTGGCGCCGGAGGTCAGCAGCGATATGTTGCCGGAGTCGGCGTCGACCAGGCCATTGAGCATGGCACCGCCCAGCGCCAGCGCTGCCACGTAGGTGGCGTCATAGCTGCGACTCAGTGCTGAAATGCCGCTGATCGTCAGCGTCCTGGGCGTGATGGATGCGGTGACATCCGTCGGAAGCACCAGGTCGTAATTGGACGCCTTGCTGCCCACGAGCTGGAAGCCTGTCGTGATCACCGACTTGTTGCTGCCAACATTGGCATTGGCGAACAGGCCTGCACCGGCAGTGCTGTCCAGGATCGCGTCATCTGTATCTGCCGCGATGACGCCGAAGAGCGTGGCGCGTGTCTTGTCCAGCGAGGCGGTCAGGGTGCCGTCGTAGATCTTGTCGTTGCCGAGCAGGCCGGACAGCTGCACCTTCGCCTTGTTGATCGTGCCCAGACCCGTGGCCGTGGTGGGCAGTGCATAGTTCGACAGCAACGTGCCATTGCCCGCCACGAAGTTCGATTCAACAAAGTTGGCAATGACGTTGCGCGTGCCCGCATCTGCCAGGTCATAGCCCACGGAATTGGGCTGACCGAAGGTGACGCTCTCCCCGGCCACCAGTCCGCTCAGAAGATAATTGGACGAGTTGAGCGTCGCCGTCGTGGTGCCGTTGTAGGTCTTGGTCGGGTTGTTGATGATCGCGATGTTGAGCTGGCGTGGATCAATCAGGCCGATGTTGCCCGAGACGCTGCCACCCGCGACGCCATAGCCGTAGATCTGCACGCCCGTCGAATCGACGAACGAATAGGCGGCGCTTGAACCGGGCGAGGTCACAAGAATGCCGTTGCCTGCATTCTTGTTGCCGTACGTGCCGCTTACGGCAGCAAAGCGATCACCATTGATAAGGCCCGAGCTGACGAAGTTGCCGTTGGAAAGCGTGGCATCCGTCGTGCCGTCATAGGTTTTCTGCACCGTGCCGGTCAGGCCGGTGATGGTTACCGTCGGCGCCACCTTGTAGAGAAAACCATTGCCCGTGCCCAGCGGCGTGGCGCCAGCCGCTGCGTTGTACTGGATGAACTGCGGTGCAAGACCGCCGCGAACGTCCTGGGTCGGATTGTTCGAATAAACCAGCCACTTGCCCGACGCTGACGAGAGCGCATTGGCGCCCGCCTGATTGATGAAGTTGTTGGCGGCCGTAAGCGTGACGCCCGCGCCACCTGCTACGGTCGCACCCGATCCAAGCGTGATGTTACCGTTGCCACCGTTGCCGTTGGCCTTCATCACCACGCGCCCCGCGCCGTTGATCGACGCGTTGACGTTGATGGCGCGGTAAGCGTCCAGCGTCAGCGTTGCAGCCGCATTGTTCCAGCTGATGGCCGCATTGACGTTGATGTCGCCAACACCTCCCGCATTGGGCGTGCCGTAGCCGCCCGTACCGCTGTTGGTGGTCTGCTCGGTAACGTTGGTGCCGCCGTTGAGCGCGCCGGAAATGGTGGCCGCCGCATCGGCGTCGATGGTCAGGTCGTACGGATCAATCAGCCACGTGCCCGCCTTGCCATGCGGCGCGCTGGCGTTGACGGACGCGGCACCGATATGCGCAAACGCACCTGAGGTCTCGATGGTGCCGCCGTTACCACCGTTGGGCGCGCTGGCATCCAGCGTGCCGCCCACGTTGATCTGACCGGCCGTCATGCCGGCCAGCAGCACGATTTCTCCGTTGCGGTTTTCCACCGTCTGCGCGCGCACCACGCCGGAATTGTTCACCACGCTGGCCAGCAGCGCATCAGCAGCACCGGCTGTCATGAAGACGCGGCCGCCGTCGGCCTGCACGAGCTGGCGGTTCTCCACCAGATTGTTGAGCGTGCTGCGGTCCACCTGCATATGCATCAGCTGGCTGCCCGCGAAGGTCAGCGTCACCTGGCTGCCGCCACCCATCGCCACCGTACCCAGCTGCGCGCTGATGGTGCCCTGGTTGGACACGGTGTTGCCCAGCATCGCCACGTAGCCACCATCGGCCGCGCGAATGCTGCCCTTGTTGACGACGCTGGCCTTGCTGTTGCCGCTGAACGTGCGCGTGTTCGAGTTCAGCGAGGCGTCGGAGGTGTCCAGCGTGGAGGCCACCAGACCACCCACGTTCACCTGCGCGCCCTGTCCGAACAGCACGCCGTTCGGATTGATCAGCCAGACCTGGCCGTTGGCGTTGAGGTTGCCGTAGATCTCCGAGGCGCTGTTGCCCAGGATCCGATTGACCGCGATGGAGTCGCGTCCCGGCTGCACGAAGTTGACCGTCTCGTTGCTGCCGATGTCGAAGGTCTGCCAGTTCAGCGAGAGGTGCTGGCTGTTCTGGTTGATCGTGGTGATTGCACCGTTCTGGTTGATCGAGCCTGCGCCCGACACAATCTGGCCACCGGTCTGTCCGGCATGCGCAGCACCCGCGGCGCCCAGCGCCAGGCAGACAGCGGCGGCGATGCCAGCCATGCGAGGCGCGCGCTTCGACTCCCCGGCGCTGGCCACCGGGCGGCTGCCCCGGGCCAGTTCGCTCGCTGCGACCCACTGCGAAGTGGAAGCATTCCAGCACAGACGGTAGATGCGATTCATGCGTTGCTTGACCTTCAGATGTAGTGCAAATCGAAAGCGCGCGTCCCGTGGGCGCGCGTGGATGCTGAACGCGGGACGAGCAGCCCCATAGCCCGACACGGAACGTGGCGTGCGGTCACTGATGTGGTGGAGTCCCTGTAAGACACGTCGCCTGACAAACCCGGTCATGGAATGCGGGTGTCACGGCGGTGCAGCAAATTCTAGAGACGGGGTGGGCTACGGATAAGGCAGCACGACGGGAACTTGTGTCATGCCGGGCATGACAATCGTCCGCCCGGGCAAAGGAGCCTTCAGGCATGTGTCAATCAGTGAGGGCCGCGTTACTGGGCCGTCAGGCCATCTGGCCGAAATCGCGCTTTGCTACGCGATCTGGTCCTGCGCTCGGCCATCGACAGGTATTTTGCCCACCAGGTCCATCACGCATGCCATGAAGGTATCGGCATCGGCGGGCTTCAGCAGCGCAGCGTCGATGCTGTCCCGTCCACCCGCACGAACGGGCGGAAGCGCACAGTACAATAATACGGCCGCGTCGCCACACTCGCGCCTCAGGCCGGCCATCAGTTCCCACGGGTCGGCATCGGGCCAGCGAGGGTCGATCACGATCAGGTCGGGAGTCTGCTCCCGGAGGCAGCCCGGCAGCGCATCTGCCGAGGTTACCGGGGAGGTCTGGAAGCCATAGCCGTCCAGAAGATCGCAGAGCACGGCCCGCAGCGCTGGCTCCGGTTCTGCCACCAGCACAATGCGCCCTGCGCCATCCATGTCGGTTGCCATGCCGCCTGACGCAAATCCCGGCTCGATGTCGCGCTCGTCGGCCAGCGGCAACACCAGCTCGAACCAGAAGCAGCTGCCCTTTCCGGTATGTCCGGCCTGCACGTGCAAGCGGCTGTTCATATGGCCAAGCAGGCGGGTCGCGATGGCCAGTCCCAGGCCAGTGCCTTCCCTGTCACGGGCATTGGCGCCGCGCTCGAAGGGTTCGATCAGTCGTTCTGCTTCGTCTTGGTTCAGGCCTATGCCGGTGTCATCCACCTCGAAGCGCAGCGTGACGTGTGCCTCCGGCGCACCGGAAACCACATCCACATGGAAGGCGATACGTCCGTCGCGGGTGTACTTGGCTGCGTTGCCCAGCAGGTTGGAAAGTACCTGACGGAGGCGATGAAAGTCGGCGTGCACCACAGGCGGAAGGGTCGCGGCCCAATGCGATGAGAAGTGATTTCTTTCGCGCATGGCCAGTTGTGCGGCGTTGCCTGCCAGCTCTTCAAGGAAGCTGTAGAGGTATCCGGGCGCCGGTTCAAGCTGCATCTCGGTCAGCTCGCCGCGCGAGAACTCCAGCAACTCGTCGATGAGTTCCATTTGTCGCTGGGCCTGGCATTCGATGAGCTGAGGATAATTGACACCCGTCTTTCCGCCGCGCCATTGCCGAACCGCATCAACGATGGCGGAAAGCGGCGAACGCAGGTCGTGGCTGATGTGGGCCAGCAGCATGCGTCGTGCATGGAGCACCCGTTGCAGTTCGGCAGTGCGTTCGGTCACCACACCTTCCAGTCGATGGGCATGCACGATCAGCACGTGCATCCGCCACCGCCATATCAGGGCCGCCAGCGCCAGCAAGCCCAGTGCGCCAGCCAGGAAAGCCCACCAGGTCAACCACCACGGCCGTGCCACTGAGAACTCCAGAGTCACCATGTCCGACGTGGTGCGCCGGTTCTCGTCGATGGCCTGCAACTGAAACCGGTAGTGCCCGGAAAGCAGTGCGGCATAGCGGATTTCCCGCTGGGTAGTCTCTACCCAATCGTTGTCGAGCGGTTGCAGGCGATAGCGGAATCGCACGGGATGCCCGGCGCTGTTACCCAGCACGCCCACTTCGATATCCAGCGCTTCACTGCGCTCATGCTGTATGCCGCTGGACGCAAGAACGTCCCGGTCGCCATAGCGGGCGGAAAGGATCAGCGGCGACATCGTGCGCGGTGCCAGCAGCTGCGCAGGCTTCAATACATGGGTGATTCCAACCGGCGCACCAATCCACACGCTGCCGTCTGTGTCTGCGAGAAACGCGCCGTGATTGGTTTCGTTCCACAGCAGACCGTCGCGCGTGGAAAGGCGTGTCCACCGACCATCGGCCAGCACGTCCACACCGTTGCCACCACCCGCCCAGAGCCGGCCTTCGTGATCAGGCCGCAGGAAATAGAAACGCGTAGCGGCGAGCAACGGATCATTCACCGGCGACATGGCCACCGTGTCGGCATCGGTGACCTGGCCCACCAGCAGGCCAGGCTGCAACGAACTCAGCCAAAGGCGGCCATCGGGCGTTGCAGCTACGTTTTCATACCCGCCCGTAACGTCTTCCGGGGTAACCCGGACCTGCACCCAACCCGAGGCGTTGCGACGGAACAGGCCCGAGCTGCAAGTGACCCACAGGCGGCCAAGCCGGTCTTCGGCCACATCCGAGCACATGGTGGCGGGAATCAGCGAGGGAGCCGCACGTATGACCTCGCCGGATGTCGGGTCCAGCTCGTAGAGACCGCCCAGCGTGTAAATCCAGAAATGGCCGGCACGATCCAGGTGCGCGCCGCGAATCAGGTAAGGCAGCGTCCCCACGCAGAGCGTGCGGCCCGTGGCGGGCTCATAGCGGACCACGCGTCCATCGAACAGGAAATACCAGATGTTTCCAGCGGCATCCGCGATCACGGCATGTGCCTGCACGGGAGGCGGGACATCCAGTGGCCAGCGATGCGCACGTGCATCGCCCGGCACCAGCACTTCGCCACCACCTTCGCTGGCCAGCCAGATGCTCTTCGCATCACCGCGCGCCATGGACCAGATGAGGCTGTCGCTCAGGCCCTGGGCGACAGTCCAGTTTTCCACGGCATCGTTGGTGCTCCAGTACAGCACGCCGCGACCATAGGTGCCTGCCCACACCATGCCGTCGTGGTCGGTGACCAGCGCGGATACGCCGACGCCCGGCAGTCCGTTGCTGCGGTTGAACAGTTCCCACTCACGTCCCGTCCAGCGCGCTACGCCCTCGTCGGTACGGGTGAGGATGCGTCCTGCGGCGTCTTCGATGATGTCGATGTTGGTGGCCGCCACATCACCGTGGCCGTTCGGGATGTCCCGCGCCACAAACCTGTCGCGCCCCGCCGGCAGCATGCGCACCGTGCGCATGCCCCTGACCCAGAGGCTGCCATCGGCGGCGCTGACGAAGCCCACCCACTTGTCTGCGGGAACGCCTTGTGCGGGCCCAAACTCAGTCAGGGTGTCGCGGTGAAGCCGGCAGATCAGGGCGCCACAGCCAAACCAGATATCCTCGCCATGGCGATAGACGGCCGCGAAGTGCGCCGCTCCCATCTGGGGAAGCCGGCTTTCCGACAGCAACGGTGCGGCCATCCACTCGCCATCAGCCTGCGGGATGAGGCGCAGAAGATGATGTCCGCTGACGACCAGCATGCCGCCCTGCCCGTCGGACGCCAGTGTTTGCCCTCGATCTGCCAGCACGGTCTGGCCCGATGGGCGTACCCACGAAAACTGCCCGTTCGGGTCACGGCGCTGCAAGCCCGAGCGTGTGCCTACCCACAGATGCCCCGCCTCGTCTTCCGCAAGGCTGATGACTTCGGAGGTATGAAATCCCTGATTGGCCGTGGCCGGACTGAAGCCAACGCCATCGAACCGGTAGAGGCCCTGCTCCGTGCCCGCCCATAGCGAGCGCTGGCGATCTTCCAGCAAACGCACCACCGACAGGCTGGCCAGGCCGGTGTTCTGGTCATACGTGCTGAGCGGCAGCTGCGCATGAGGCGAGGTCGCCTGCCCCGTCTGGATGGCCGCAAGCGCCAATGCGAGGAGAGGAAAGGCTCGGCGCGCAAGCCAGGCGAGCGCAACCGGGATGCGGTCAGCCCACATGATCAACGGCCACGTCGACGCCCTCGCCCTCCTGCACCGCCTTGCGATATTGCGATGGCGTCACACCCATCCGCGTGCGGAAGGCCGTGGTGAAATTGCAGGCGCTGCGAAAACCGATGCCCTCGGCGATGTCCTGCATGCCCAGCGACGTATCGGCCAGCAGGCGCTTGCTCTCCTGCAAACGCTCTTCGCGCAACCAGGCAAACACCGTCGTGCCCATGCGCTGGCGAAACAGTGCGGACAGTCGCTTGTCGTAGGTGCCCACGTCCCGCGCAATCTGTTCCAGCGTAAATTCTTCGGACAGCCGCCTGCGCATCAGGCGCATGGCCGCGCGCAGCACCACATCGTCTGGCGTAACGCGGATTCCATCGTCTGACACCGCTGGCATGGCTCGCGGCGCAAGGCGCAGATGAATGCGGACGCGCGCCACCAGTTCGGCGGGCTCGCAGTTCTTGAGGATGTAGTCGACCCCGCCGTGGCTCAGGCCCTCAAGCCGTTCTTCAACCGTGTTGGCGGAGGTCAGGAAAAGGATGGGAATCTGCCGCAACTGCGGCACTTCCTGCATCAGACGAAGAAAGACAAAACCGTCCACCTCGGGCATGCGCACATCCAGCAGCACCAGATCGGGCGCCATGGCTTCCGCGCGCTGCAAGCCCTGCGCGGCGTTGGTGGCAATACTCACCCGCCAACGCTGCGAACGAAGCGTCTGAATCAGCGAACCGATGTGTTCCGGCGTGTCGTCGACCACCAGAATATGCGGCATATCCAGCACAGACAAAGCGCTTTCCCCAATACACGTACAGGCCGTGCAAGGCCCCCCGCCGGGGAGTATATGCCTTCCCCGCCGCATCGGGAGATGGCGTCAGGCGGGCACCGCGGCAGGCATGTCGCGATACCGGGCTTGAATGAAGCGCACAAAGGTAAGCGCCGCGTCGCCCACCGCCCGGCCGGACATGGTCAGTGCGTGAATCGGCAGCGAGGCGGGTTCGAAGTCCTCAAGGACCACACGCAACTGCCCGCGCGCCAGATCCTGCGCGCACAGATAATCAGGGAGCTGGGCGAAGCCGAGCCCTGCGCGTACGGCGGCAAGAAGCGCATTAAGGTCACCTGAGGCCATGCGCGGATGGCCGCTGCCGGGAATCGACCCGCGCGACGAAGTGCTTCCCGGCCCTGCATCGCCCGTATATCGCAGCGTCTGCTCGCCGCTAATCTGCAGCGGATGCGTCGGCACCCCCACGCGCTTGAGCAAATCGGGGGATGCCACGGTCATCAGGCGAACGCGGCCCAGCCGCCGCGCCACGATGTCGCTGCTATCCGGAATGTCTTCCTGGAGACTCAGAACGACGTCGGCCTCCTGCCGCACCAGCGACTCCATGTGGCCGTCGCTGGACCCCAGCGTGACCCGAATAGACGGATGGCTGCCAGAGAACGCGGTCAGAAGTTGCGCCACCATCGGCACCAGCAGGCCCTGCGCGCTGATGCGCACGAAAGTGGCTCCCGCATCCCCTGCAATGGCGGCCCGCTCGGCCAGATTCGCCGCCTCACACATCGCGGATGCATGCCGATAGACATCCATTCCGGTTGCCGTCACCGAGAAGCGCCTCGCATTGCGATGCAAAAGCTGCACGTCCAGACGCCGTTCCAGCTCAATAATCCGGCGACTGAGTAGTGACCGGGTGGTGCCCATCGTTTCGGCGGCCGCAGAAAAGCTGCCCGCATTGACCACCTGCACGAGCAGAAACAGATCGGCCATGTTGCTCATCCGTTCCATGCCGCTCAATGACCCGTGATGCCCACCATGGTTGAAACCGGCCCGTTACGCGCTTCTGAGAGCGCGCGCCGGGAGCCTTCTGACCCGTGATTTCAGACGAAAATCGAGGCGGGTCGGCGGCGACCATAAAGGCGGGTTTGGGAACACATCTTTGCTTGCGGGTAAAAAACCTTTGCGCCAGATCTTTTCTTTTGTGACCCCCCTCGCAGTTTGGCCTGCTGGTGCCGAGGTGAACGCCACAAAACCTCAGTGAGGCGCCTCCCTGACGCCCAGCTCAAAATGGCTTCCGGAAGCGAATTTCACCTGCAATGGCTCACCCGCATCCTCGATGGATTCACCGCTCACATCCCGGCCAGTTCCGTAGTTGATCTGGATCGAAGGCACCTTCGGCACGCCGACCACTACGACAATGCGACTGCCGGCAGACAAGAGGCGCGCGGTAAGCGTCTGGCTTTGAAATGACAGGGTCTGGGACCTTCCCGGTTGCAGCAGGTGCCGGGTGCTGCGGTCCTGCATGAAGCTGGCCCGGCCCAGATAGGAAGCAAGGTCGAGATATTGGCCATCCGCCCTCAATTCGTAGAAGTTGACCGCGAGATCGACGTCACGCTTGTTGATCGTGACGTCCAGCTGGCCGGTGAACACGCCATCCACTTCCAGAGCGGATTCAAGCGGAGCGGTTTCCCATACCAGTGAGTTGCGGACGTCTGGCGCGTTGGCAGGAGGCTGGAAATCGGCGTCACTGCGGTCGCGCAAGTTGACCTTCAGCACCGGAGGCGGCGTTGCGGCTGGCGCGGCCCTGAGCAATAGCGCGCCGCCTTCGCGGGTGCCGGTCATGTACAGGCGCCGGCGTTCCGTTGCCATGGCATCCAGCGTCGATACGTGCCGCCAGGTGTTGGCGCCCATCACTTCAAAGTTGATGCGGTCGCTCAGCAGGTCGGGCAACGGTGCTCCGCGAAACACGTGGTCGAACCATTGCAGCCGGATGTTCTGCAAATCGAGTACAGCGACGCGGTCGATATCGGCTCCGCCAATGCCCGGCAGCACGCCGGTCTGCATGGCGGTGTGATGGTACGGGCCGATCAGCATGCGGTGATCGGCCGCCGGACGGTACGCCAGGTGTTGCGCAAAGTAGTAAAGCGCGCCAACCATCCCCCCGTCGTAGTACCCCGTCTGCACGAATACCGGGATGTCGATGCTGGCAAACTCATCCTTATACGGGATCAGACGCTGCCAGTACGCGTCGTACGCCGGGTGCTCCAGCCACGTGTCGAACACGGGATTGGGCGTGCCGTCGATCTTGTCCATGTCGCCATATGGCCGTCCGCTGGCGTACCACGCTCGGGCAACGCCGGCCCAACGGGCGCGGTTGCCATAGGTTTTATCGTCGAGGCTCTTGATGTTGGTCGTATAGAACGGCCAGGGGTAGATGAAGCTCTGGAACACGTTGCCCTGCATGGGCGTGTCGATGCCGGGTGCATTGGTGGCATTGGTGGCTATCGCCTTGAGTGCCGGCGGATGACGTTTGGCGGCAGACCACTGTGTAAAACCGTTGTAGCTGCCGCTGAACATGCCCACGCGGGCGTCGCTCCAGGGTTGCCGGGCCAGCCACTCGATGACCGTTGCCGCGTCGTCGCCATCGTGCTCATAGGGCACCGCCGCACCCGGACTCCGTCCTTTGCCGCGCGTATAGGCCACAACACCTGCGTAGCCATGCGCGGCCATCGTGATGGCGTCGCTGAGGCTCCAGTCGTCCTTCGCGTAAATGGTGAAGTTCAGCAGTGCCGTGAGTTTCGCTGCGGGCGCCACTCGCGGGCGGACGATCATCACCGCGATCATCGCCCCATCGGGTGTCGGCACCAGAATCTGGTCGTCGATGACGAACCGGCGAGCGGCGTCGGCGCGGAGCAATGGCTCAGATGCCGGCATGAGGTAGGTCCATGCTTCCACGGCCTCTGTCGCAGCGATCACTTCAGCGGCGGTGGCGCAGGTTGCCAGCGCCCTTCCCTCGCATCCTCTGGCTTCGGTCGCGGCATCCGCACGAAGGGCGTCCAGGTCTGCGTCGTACCAGGGGAGGACCCGGGCCATCTGGTCATCGGGAAGTGCGTCGTAAAGTTCACGGAACGCCCGACGCAGAGCGGCGGATGATGGCGCACCCGCAGCTTGGTAACGTTTCGCCCGGGCGAAGATCGTCAACGGCACGAGGGCCGGTACGCGCCTGGGGTCCACGGAAGCGTAAACAACCGAAAGGCGATTGAGCGTTGCCTCCGCATCACCGAATCGCCGGGCAGCAAGCTGCAAACGGTACAGGGTGACCAGATCGGCCGGCTTGCTGGTTTTGGCATACGCCGGAATCAGGGCGGCGGCAGTGGCCGAACGTTCGGCCGCGTCCCCCGCCTGAGAGGCACCGGGCAACGCCACCATCGC
Source organism: Luteibacter sp. Sphag1AF (assembly GCF_014192715.1). Classification (GTDB taxonomy): domain Bacteria; phylum Pseudomonadota; class Gammaproteobacteria; order Xanthomonadales; family Rhodanobacteraceae; genus Luteibacter. The sequence goes on along the minus strand of NZ_JACHYH010000007.1, from coordinate 13,139 downwards.
AGCCAGCAGCCACGACAACGAAATGATTTTCATGCGGAGGTCTCTCCCGGGAAGGCATCGGTGAACGGCGACAAGAGAGGCCGATGCTCACGCCATGCGGGAAAGAGCGGTCAGATATTCGGCGAACGGACACGGCGCTTCGGCGAACGGGAGCCCCGCAACGGCTAAATGACGCGATCCCGCAACAGCCTGGCGCCAGCACGGCTGGTAGACAGCGTCTGCCCGTTCTCCATGTGCAGGAGAAGGCGGCCACCACCGGCCGATTCGGCCCGGGCGATGTATTGCACGTTGACGATCAGGGAGCGGTGCACCCGAACATACTTCGCCGGGTCCAGGGACCGGGCGAACTCCGCCAGCGTCACCCGTACCAGATGCTTGCCGGTAAGCGTGCGCACTTCCGCGTAATCGTCGGCGCCCCCGATGCTGACCACGGTGTCGATATCGAGCGGGCGAAGCTCTTCGCCGATGCGGACGAAGTAGCGGGACAGGGACGGATCGGTACGCGGTTCGACCAGAGCCTTTGCGTCAGCGATGTCGTCGCGGCTTGCGGAAACCTCGCTCTCACGTCGCGCCTGCGCCAGCAAGCCGTGCTGCGCATGCACATACGACACCATGACGATCAGCGCATAGGTCGTCACATTCTCCAGCGACTGCCATGCGGCGCCGGCCATCGAGAAGGGCTTGATCAGGAAGCCGCCGGGCCCTGCGCCATTGAGAAGCCCCAGAAGAACGATCAGCACGACATAAGACAACACCACGAAGGCTGTCCCCATCAGCACATGCGCGCCGATCTGGACCCAGGTGGACGAACCGATAAGCCGCTTTACGACAACCCGGCGCACTATCGCGCCGAAAAGCACCACGGGCACGGTATTAGCGGCCCCGGTGAGCATGCAGTCGATGAAGTCCAGCCCCATCGCCAGCCGGATCGTCAGCGTATACGCCACGAAAACAGCAAGGATGGCCAGCAGGTCGAACGTTCGCAGCTTCATGGACAGTGGTGCGCTCGCGCCGTGGCTCAGGGCGTGAAGCTTGCGGGGATATGGGCGGCGCTTCAACCTCGCGTCAGGCATGGGCAACCTGTCGCCTCCGGATCTCACCATGGGAGACCCGGCCGTCGTAGCATCCGCACGATGCGCCACGAATGGATTCCCGGGATGACCTCGCCATGCTGACCACGCTCGCCTTCGCCAACTACCGATCGCTCAGATCGCTGGTGATTCCGCTGGGCCAGCTCAACCTGGTCACCGGCCCCAACGGCAGTGGCAAATCCAATCTGTACCGCGCCCTGCGTCTGCTGGCCGACTCGGCCAATGGTCGGGTCGGCGCGGCACTGGCCCGCGAGGGTGGCCTGACCTCCGCACTCTGGGCGGGCCCGGAGCATATTTCGCGGCGCATGTGCCAGGGCGAAGTGCCCGTTGAAGGCACCCTCCGCCGGGACCCTGTAGCACTGAAGCTCGGTTTTGCCGGCGAAGACTTCGGCTATGCCATCGACATGGGATTCCCACCGCCGCCAAAATTTCCCACCGCCTTTGCGCTGGACCCGGAGATCAAGTGCGAAAGCATCTGGAGCGGCCCGTTTCTGCGTTCGTCCAATGTGCTGCTGGATCGACGCGGCACCATGGCGCGCGTGCGCGATGGCCGAAGCTGGCGGGTCGTGTCTGACCATCTCGACCGGTTCGAGAGCATCTTCACCCAGATGGCTGACCCCGAACGGGCGCCCGAAGTGATGCGCGTGAGAGAGACCATCCGGGGATGGCGGTTCTACGACCACTTTCGATCCGACCACGACGCCCCTTCCCGGCAAGCCCAGCTTGGCACGCGCACGGTCGTCCTCAGTCACGACGGCGCTGACCTGGCAGCCGCATGGCAAACCATCCTGGAAATTGGTGACGCCGACTCGCTGATCAACGCTGTCGACGATGCGTTTCCGGGTGCCACGGTCACCATATCGGTGAGCGACGGTCGCTTCACCCTGCTGTTCATGCAGCCGGGCCTGCTGCGGCCACTCACCGCCATGGAACTGTCAGACGGAACGCTGCGCTATCTCACCTGGATCGCTGCGCTGCACACGCCACGGCCGCCCCCGCTGATGGTGCTGAACGAACCGGAGACAAGCCTGCACCCGGATCTGCTGCCCGCCCTCGCCCGCCTCATCACCCAGGCCGCCTCACATACGCAGATGTGGGTGGTCTCGCATGCGTCACGCCTGGTAAGCGCGCTGGAGCAACAGCCTGCCTGCCAGACCATCATGTTGGAGAAAGACTTCAGCCAGACGCGCGTGGTGGGTCAGGGTGCACTGGACGAGCCAGCCTGGTATTGGCCTGAGCGGTAATCGTGCTTGAAATAAAGTTGTTCTGAGAGTTAAGTGAGCCTTCGCGGCTGCACGGGGGAATCCACGCCCCATCCAGCATTCTTTGATCCCGCCACACTTCGGAGTGTTCCCATGAAACGGGTTACAGGTATCGGAGGCATCTTCTTCAGCGCGAAAGACCCTGTTGCGCTGCGCGCCTGGTACAAAAAGCACCTGGGCATCGACGTGCAGGATTGGGGTGGAACGGCATTCACATGGGCCGACGAATCAGGCAACCCGACCACCGGCACAACGGTCTGGTCCATCGGCAAGGATGACGGCAAGCACTTCGCCCCGAGCCAGTCGACCTTCATGATCAACTATCGTGTCGACGATCTGACCACGTTGTTGCAGGCGCTTCGCGAAGAGGGATGCAACGTGCTGGAGGCAACGGACGATTCTGGGTACGGAAAGTTCGGCTGGGTCATCGACCCGGAGGGCAACAAAGTCGAACTGTGGGAACCGCCTGCGGGACAGTGACCGGCAGGCCATTTATCAACGCCTCATGCATCGGAACAAGGATCACGGATGAAACCACTGCTGTTATTGGCCTCGATGCTGCTCCCCAATATCGCTGCTGCCACCGACACCTTCGATGAGCGCGTGACGACGGCCAGGCAACTGGAGGAATCGCCCGAAGGCCGAACCTATAGCCGCGTGTTCTACGCCGCCATCGGCGAACAACTCGGCACAGCAATGAGGCAGTGCTTTCCGCCCGAATCCACCAGCGATACGGATCGGTTTACCGTCGTTGCAAATGTGCTTTCCAATGGCACGGCGAAACAGGTTGAGGTGCGGCCGGAAACGAAGATGTCGGCATGCTTCCGCGACAAGTTCGCTGGCATGCATTTCCCTTCGCTTCCGTCCTACGCGGGGGCGAATGGATTGCCTGTTTTCATTGACTGGAACATCAAGCCCTGAAATGCAGGCGGCTCGGCCGCATACCTGCGTCGCAGGGCAATGAAGCCGCCGCCGGCTTTGTTATCGCACCAGCCGGCCGCAGCCAAAAGGGGGCATCCGTGCCCTTTTTTCTCCACTCAGAAGCGGTAGTCCGCCTTGAACGACAGCGTGCGGCCCTGAGGATCGGTGAGCGAGCTGTCGTAGTACGTGTTGGACGGGTCCCACGGCGGTCGGCGGTTTTGCAGGTTTTGAGCGACCAGGGTCAACGTGGTGCGCGCAATGCCGTGGTACGCGACCGACAGGTCAACGGTGCTCCAGCTTTTCACGCGGGACGGAAATGCCAGGTTGGCGGGGATATTGTCCGGATTCTGGCGATAGCCCCCGGTGTAGTACCAGGTGACTGTGCTGTCGAAATCACCGACGGCCCAGCGAACGTCCGTCGAACCGCGCCACTTCGGCAGCGCACCGAAGATGTTCGTCCCTGCCCCGTTGATCCGGGGATCACCCGCCACCTGCGACGAGCGGAACTGAAGCAGTCGGCTCCAGCTTCCGCCAAAGGTCAGGTCACCGAACGAACCGGTGTGTACCGTGTGGCGCAGATCAAAGTCTACGCCGGACGTCGTGCGTCCCTGCTGGTTCTGGTACTGGTTATAGACCGTCAGCAGCTGACCCACGCTGTTTCGCACAATACGGCTTCCGTAGATCTCCGGATGGGCCACGATGTATGTGAGGTTGTCCGGGCCGATCAGGCCGTTCTGCACGATGTGGAAATAGTCCACTCCGATGCTGGTATCGGGCGTCGGCGCGATAACGAAGCCCGCGTTGTAGTTCTTCGAGCGCTCGGGTTTCAGTTTCGGGTTGGCGCTGTAGATGTTGGTGACAGCGCGTGCGCTTCCCGGCGTGATCGGATCGTACGGGTCAATCACCGAGCTGTAGCTCACCGCCGTGCTGTTGGTGATTTCGGGAAGCGACGGCGCGCGGAAGCCGCGCGAGAACGATCCGCGAAGCAGCAGCCATTCCTCCGGCTGCCAGCGCAGGCTGAACTTGGGCGCGAAGGCATTGCCGAAGTCGCTGTAGTGATCGAGGCGTCCGGCAACGTTCGCTTCCAGCGTGGTGAGGATCGGTACATTGAACTCGGCATAGCCCGCCGTTACACGACGCGAGCCTTTGATGATGTCGAGCGCCGGTCGAAGCTCGGTGCCTGAAAGCACCGCGTCGGAGGTCTGCGAGTCGATGGCTTCGCGGCGGAACTGCGCGCCCGTGGCCACATTCACCGTGCCTGCCGGAAGATCGAACAGCGGGCGCGTGGCCGTCAGGTCCACGCTGTCCAGCTTGGACACCGCAGGACGCAACGTCGCCAGACGCAACGCATCGACGGCCGACTGCGGGTTCTCATCGGAGGCGAGGTCGTAGCCACCGTTGGCCAGCAGCCCCTGGAAGGCATAGCGATTACCGAAGTTGGTCACCCGTTCACTGAGGCGGCTCTCCGAGTGCAACGCGGAAGCCTCCCAATCCCACCCAGCTGTCCTTCCACGGAGGCCGACCAGCAACCTGTTGAAGATCTGACGGTCGCGCTTGTTGCGCGGGCCAACCTGCCAGAGATTCGTATTGACCGGCGTGACGACGTTGTACGGATTCGCCGGATTGCCCACCGGCAGAGCCGTGGCAATGTTGTCCAGGGACTGAGTGTTGTTGTTCCATGCGCGCAAGCCGTTGCCGATGGAAAGTGGCGGCGAGAACGTGAAGCTCGTGGTGTTGCGACTGTAGATCCACTCGCCATACGCCTGCACGCTATCGGTGAGCTGGAACGTCCCGCGAAGTACGCTGTGATAGCGTTCGACACGCGGCATCAGCGTGTTGTATGGCGCGGGGTTATAGGCCCACACGTCCCCCGTTTTTCCCGGACTGATGGCGCCATAGGGCTGTAGGGAAACCGGGCCGACCGCGTTGGCAAAACGATCCGTCGCATTGTTGTTGTAGTAATTGGTGGGCACCCATCCCAGCGTGCCACCGGGCTTGTTGCGAAAATCGCTGTCGCGCAGCCAGCTGACGTCGTCCTGCTGAAGCCGGTCGCGCTGCTGCGCATCAAAGGCGAAGTAGAGGTTATAGCGATCCTTCTTGATATCGCCGTGGCCCGCCTGGAAGTGGAACGTGCGCTCACCCTGCCCCGTGCCTTCCGTGCTCTGGCCGTAACCGGCACCAAGCTCTGCACCCTGATAGTTCTGCTTCAGGATGATGTTGACCACGCCTGCAATGGCGTCCGATCCGTAAACGGCAGATGCACCATCCTTCAGCACTTCGATGCGTTCCACCGCTGAAAGCGGCAGAGAGTTCAAGTCAGCGAAGGTGTCCTGCAACTCGTTGGCGGTGGCGTAGTTGGCCACGCGCTTGCCATCCACGAGCAGCAGCGTGTTCTTGGCGCCGAGGCCGCGCAGGGAAATGCTGGCCGTGCCTGCCGAGAAACTTCCTGTGTACTGCTCGTTGAAACTGTTGCCGCTATTGGCCGAGATCGAACGGAGCACGTCGGGAAGATTCGTCTTGCCGCTGGCGACGATCTCCTGGGCCGTGATGACCTGCACGGGGCTCGGACCCTCACTGTCAGTCGTCTTGATGTTGGAGCCGGTGACGACCACAGCGTCGAGGCTGGTGGACTTGCCATCAGCGGCCGTGGTTTGTGCCTGCACGATGGATGCGGAAAGCGACCACGCTATCGCGAGGGGAAGCAGGGATTTCTTCAACATGATTGTCTTTATCGAGTGTGGGGAGAGACTGTCCGGCGCGATGCGCGGACAAAGATGCACGACAAGCCCGCCCGATCAGCGCTGGGGAGGCGCGGAGCGGGTGTCAGACAACGGTCTGAACGGTCAGAGAGAGTGGACGAACAGCAGCGCGCTGCCGCGCAACGGCGGCATGGATGTGTTCGACGGGAATGAGAGGGGTTCGCGGGATACGAACCGGACCTCTACGCTATGGGGCCTGTCCGGAGTGGACGGCGCAGGAAATCAGCAGCAACAACACATCGCCAGCGGGCGATGCGTCATACCGATAGTCTGATTCCGAACCGTTTGGATGGCCAAGCGTCTATACCTCTGGGGCAAATGGGACGTCGTTATGGACGGCCATGTGCTTTTTATCTTGCGAACGCGTGGCCTGTCAACCGGTTTGAGGGAGATGCGTTGGCGCGTCAACGCTGACGGATATGCATTCCCGCCTTGCGGGCGAGTGGTGAAGACATGGGTCGGCGCGGCGATAAGAGCGGCGTATTGCGAGCCCGAGGGTCAACGGATGCCTTACAAATCTCATCATAATCAAAGCTATAAGTCCGCAGGCGAGTTATTTCAGCCACTTGCCTCCCGTCCAGTGGTGACCTAGGCTGCACTTGCTCCATCACTTGCACAAGCAAGCGTGCGCGATTGGCGCTCTACGACCGAGGCGTTCCCATGCGAAAGCTCATCGTATCCACGTTCGTTTCACTGGACGGCGTCATGCAGGCGCCCGGCGGCCCCACGGAAGACCCTACTGGCGGGTTCGCTTTTGGCGGCTGGATGCTCAACTACGCAGGCGAAGGCATGGACATGTCCAGCGCCGGCTTCGATGGAAAGCATCGCGAGCTGCTTCTGGGACGGCGGACCTACCAGATATTTGAAGCATTCTGGCCGTATCAACCGGCTGACGATGACATTGCGACCACATTCAATGCCACGAAGAAGCACGTGGCATCACGCACATTGACGTCACTGGGCTGGAACAACTCGTCGCTACTGAAAGGCGATGTTGCCTCCGCCGTTGCACACCTCAAAGCTCAATCCGGTCCTGACCTGCAAGTGATCGGAAGCGGCAACCTGGTACATACCCTTCAGGCTGCATCACTGATCGACGAATACCACGTCTGGACGTTCCCACTGATTCTGGGACGCGGCAAACGCATCTTCAGCGACTCCGCTGCCCCCACGGCACTTCGACTGCTGCGGTCACAGGTTTCAAAAAGTGGCGTCGTGATGAGCGCCTATGTGCCTGAAGGCGACATTCAGCCGGGCACCTTTGCCACACTCGATCCAAGCGAAGCCGAATTGGCGCGACGCGAAAAGATCGCCAGAGGATCGTGGTAATTGCGACGATTTGCAGCGCTCAGTTAGTCATTACAGTGCGCGCGTAAAGTGGTTGAGTCGCATGACGCGGGTGTTGTCGTTTCCGGGATAGACGACGGTTTCGACGAGATTGTTGCCATCTGGCGCCACCGAATAGATTCGCGTCGAAACCAGAACCCCATCCTGCTGCAATGCCATCACCAGGACGTTGGGCACAGGGTGCGTCAGCGCCACGTGATCGGCTTCGGGGCTGCTATCGAGGTTGACGTAGGTTCCATCCAGCCCGGGCTTCGACACGGAGTGGACCTCTTCACCGGACGCATAGACAATGTCCACCTTCGTGGCCCATTTGTTGCTGCCCGCATCCGCAAACGTGAACCTGACGCTTTTCGGTCGCTGATCGGGCGGCATGGGCAGGCGCGATGTATCCAGCAACCAGCTGCCGAGCAACGGCGACATGGTTGCGGGTGCCGCAGGGCCGGCCGCCAGCGTGGTTGACGTCGCGACCACGGCAACACAGGCCACGACGAAAGTTTTCGTCAGCAACTTCATGTCCATTCCTTTTCTTGCGAGGATTCAGGGCAGATCGACGGCACGCGCACGCGGGCTATTTCCCCGGAACAACTGCGGCCCGGCAGATCATGCCGCCTTCATGTGCGACGGTAACGTTGAGGTTGCCGTCCTGGAACTGCGTTTCCTTCTGCCCGCGCGCAATGAGTGCGTCCGCCGCATCCCGCGATATGCCCAGTGCCGCGACGAACAGCTCGCTGCAAGTCTGCGGACCCACAGCCTCAGGTGCCGTGAGCATCCACGCGTTGTCTTTCGTAGACTGCTTTACGACCAGCCAGTGATCGGAAACCAGCGTGGCGTCACCATCCCCGGGCTGACGGCGAAGCGTCATGTCAGGGCCATGCATGTCCCTGTTCCACGTGGCCAGAAACGCATTCGGATCCATGTCGATCCGGTACTGCGTACTGCATGCAGACTGAGTAGCCGCGATAGCCATCGCAGCCATCAAGAACGACTTCTTCATTCCCCCTCCCCTGCCATCCCTGTTGCCCTTGACCGGAATCGAGGGCGCCCTATGCCTGTCTGACGGACAATGCCTGATTGGCGCAGTGGCGTCGAGAGGGCCGCGGCCCCCCGCGCCGCTTGCCTGGCGAGGCGAATATCGACACGCCAGGCATACCCTTCCCCACCGCCCCAAAACACCTCATGATTCCAAGCGGCGCTCCACGGGCGCCCAGGGGATGGAACAATCTTCAAAGCAGTGGGGAACAGGATGGTCGAGGCGGTGACGGGGCTTGGTATTGAGCAGTTGCATACGTATTGGGCGTGCCAGCGCACGCCGGGCTGCGTGGCGCGGCTGCCTCAGGATGTGGAGAAGACACTGCTCGCCGGCTTGCGGCTCAACGTGCTGGAAACCCTGCGCTACCTGCACCACGAACAGCCGAGCTTTGAGCAGTTTGAAACATGGATTATCGAGCGAAGCGGCAGCGGCCTGACGGAAGCGTCACTGGATCGCCTGCGGCGTGCCCTGGCAGGAGAAATGGTTGGTTCCGAAGTTGGTAATCTCGATCATGTAGAAGGTCTGAGCGCGGAGGACCTCGCCCACTGGGACGAGCACGGCTACGTCATCCTTCGCAACGCCGTCAGCGCGGAAGCAGCGATAGCCGCCGAGAGCGCCATCTACGAATTTCTAGGGATGAGCCGCGACGATCCGGAGTCGTGGTATCGCGAATCACTGGGTCATTCCATCTGGGTGCCGTTGCTGCGGCATCCCGCGCTGGTTGCCAATCGTTTCGCGCCGCGCATTCATAAGGCTCATGCGCAGCTGTGGGGGCGCGAAGATCTGTGGGTCACCATAGATCAGGGCGGATTGAATCCACCCGAGTGCGACAAATGGCATTTTCCCGGGCCGCATGTGCACTGGGATGCAACACTCGCCGAACCGCATTGCCTTGAGTTGCAGGGCATTCTGTATCTGGCCGACGTCGCAGAAGATCAAGGCGCATTCAGCTGCGTGCCGGGCTTTCATCGCACGCTACCGCAGTGGCTGAAGCGTGTTCCGGAAGGAACGACCGCGCAGGATCATGCACGGAGCACCCTGACCATGACGCCCATTGCCGCCAAGCGTGGCGACATGATCATCTGGCATCACCTGCTACCTCATGGCAGCAGTCCAAACCGCGCGCAGCGACCGCGCGTGGCGCAATACATGTCGCTACGGCCTACGCGCTATGCGTATACCGAGGAATGGAAGAATTGATTGAGGCGGGTCGCCTGCGAATGCGGCCCGCGATGGCGATCACCAAACAGAAGGGAATGCATTTATGAGTCAGAGCGTGACAGCACGAATAGCCAGCCTCCTGGTGCTTTTCTGCGTCTGCACATGTTCCGCGCACGCCCAAGTCGAAGAACCCACGCGCGTCTCGGTTTGCCAGCTACTCGACGATCCGGGGCGCTACAACCATGCATTGATCGAGGTAACCGGCAAGGCGGAACGTGCGTTCGAAAATTTCACCCTCGGATATACCGACTGCACGGGGGCGAGCAGGCACAAGGCAGTGTGGCTTGAATACGGCGGCAAAGAGTCCTCCGGCACCATGTATTGCTGTGGTGTCACACAAGACCGGAAGCGATCGAAGCCACTGGTGGTTGAAGGAATCACGACGAAGCTGGAGGTCGACAAGGCCTTTCGGAAGTTCGACAGGATTATTCAGAAGGAGCCATCTGCAGAGGCACAAGTCACCGTGGTTGGGCGATTCTTTTCAGGGGAGAAACGTAAGTTTCCCGCAGGTTTTTTTTGGAGTGGTTACGGACACATGGGGTTCTTTAGCTTGCTGATTATCGAGCGGGTTGTCGGCGTTGAAAGCACGCCGCTCAAGACCCCTTAGTCCGGCAGACTAACCACTGACTTGAAGCCGCCAAAGATCGTGCGTTTTCCATCGAACGGACAGTCAACGGCGGCTTCCATGCGCGGGGCTTGCATTAATTTCGCCATGCCGGCATCGCGAATGACCTTGTCGGGCCACTCCACCCAGGAGAACACCACGGATTCATCCTGCCTAGCCTGCACGGCGCGGCGGACATCGGCAACCTGACCCTCTGGCAGGCAGATCACTCAATATCCGAAGAACGAAACGGCCTGATGCCTGCAACCTGCTTCTTTCCGTTCGAGCCGAGGCGTTATTTTCTATGAGCCAGACAAGCCTACCGCGAGTAAGACGCCGACAAAGGCCCCCAGGGACGTGAACAGGGCGCCCAGCGCATGGCGTCTGAGAAGCTGCTTGCGTATCGACAGCAACAGTGCCTTCGCTTCACGCATACCGTCGCTATCATTGGGGCCGATCAACTGCTGTGGCCTGAAGAGGTAATCGAAGCCAAACGACGAACTAGCGTAGAAATCCAGGAACTCACCGTGTGCTTTGGCGATCCTCTTTGCCTCGTTGGCCGTCTGCTGCCCGCGAATCATGTTCCACAGCGTATAGGCAAGGCCCGGCGCCGCGCCAAGAAAAAAGCCAATTTCACCACTCATTGATTCAAATCCTGTCGTATGGTGGATGGATCGTCCGGCTGCCGATTCGGTGGCGGTTGTGGGGGGGGAGGGGGCGGCGGCGGTGGGGCCTTTGTTGCTGGACCCACAGTGACCGTCGGCTGGGGCGGCTTGGAACCTAGCCACGTCACCCCCGCGGATTGCGTGACAGAAGTGTGGATCTCAACAGGGGCAATCGCGATTTTGGAGCCAATTGTTAGCGTCCTGGTGCGCTTGCAATCTGTGCACAGGCTCTGCTCATAGCCAACCGACACGACGTCCAGCACATTGACCGCCCCGCCTGCTGAAACGTTACTACTGGCGGAAGCCATTTCTTCCGCAGAATCTGCAGGGGAGTAACTAAGCGCAAGCCCGCCGCCGACACCGATATCGGTAGTTGCTAAGCCTCCTATTGATCCGTATCCGCCTAAGCGCCAAGTAGCCGGGTTCCAAGAGGGCGTACTAAACGTGATTTGGCCCGTAACCGTGCCTCCACCCTGCGCAGCGGCGTTAAAAGTTCCACCAATCGCGACGGTGGCTCGTCCATCCGGATCAATGAATCGGTATGGATTATCGTTCGCGTAGCTATAACGGCTCATATGACTGGGTGATCGCCATACCGCCCTGAGCGGGTCCGTACTGAGAAATCGGCCGATAACTGGGTCATAGTAACGCTGCTGCATGTACACCAAGCCCGTGTCAATGTCGCTGACATGCCCCGTGTAGCCAGGCCCTTGCGCGGCTACGCCCAAGGCCGCACTGCCATACGGACGGTAATCCGTGCTGCTGATGACATTGCCTGCGGCGTCTGCCGTCGCCAACAGGTTGCCTTCGGGACTGGTGTAGTAATAAGTGATGGTCTCTGTCGCGTGCACCCGCGGCACGCCAACGAGCGCGGCGAGAAGCAAGATACCTGCGCGCCGCCAGCGCCCCCGCTTTCCGGAGGCCGCAATCGCATCTACGATCCGCGGCTTTGCAACCTCGCGATAATCCGAAGTTATGTAAGTCGTCATCCAGCTATCTCGAAGCCCCTGATCAATTAGACGGATCTGACCCTCTAGTTGGCCAAGTCCGAGGCAAGGTTATATCCCCTATTTCCATCGAGCAATATATATGTCGCCGATAACGTTGAACGTGCGAAAGCGCCAGCCATCCTTGAAGCGTCCTCGTACTTTCGAGTCATCCAGAAGTAGATGTGGTTGATGGTGCCATGGCGTAACTGACGGGCGACAGGCCACCGAGAGAGCGATGTGGCCGGTCATGGTTGTAGCGGTGTTGCCAGTCGTCGGTCATACGCCGGACTTCGGCGAGCGTGGTGAAGACGTAGCGATCCAGCACTTCGGTACGGAAGGTGCGGTTGAAGCGTTCGATGTACGCGTCCTGAGTGGGCTTGCCTGGCTGGATGTGCAGCAGTTCGACGCCATGACGTTGCGCCCATGGCTTGAGCGCCGCACTGATGAACCCTAGCCGTTGTGCAATCGCAGTCGTCGCGGGGCGCCGCGAAGCTCAACGAGTTCGTCCAGAACGCGAATGACGCGTTGCGAGGGCAAGCTCGTATCGATTTCGATACGTAGCGACTGGCAATTGAAATCATCGTTGACGTTGAATGTGCGGAAACGGCGGCCCGACCATAGGGCGTCGCTCATGGAATCAGCCGACCAGGTGTGATTAGCCTGCATGGGAATCTCCAGCGGTTCGCGGGTGCGCTCGGACCAACGACGCTTGCCACGACGTAAAAGGTTCAGGCGCAAGCCCACATAGACCCGCCAACTGCGGGTCTTGCCAAAGCCCTGAGGCCGAAGCGCCTGATCGAACAGCAGGCCGAAACCGTGACCCGAGTTGCCTTTCAGGTGCGCCTCGATGGCGGTGAACAGCGGGCCATCGTCGCGCACCCGTGATCGGTAGTGGCGCACCGAACGCGACATCCTCAGCGCGCGATCCGCACGCCGGGCACTCAGGCCACGATGGGTTTGCATCGCCAGGCTCAGCTCCAGTCGCCGAGCCTGGCTTAGAGCTTTCGCGACAGGACATCCTTCAGCGCGTGGCGCTTCACCGCCAAGTCGGCGTACATGCGCTTGAGGCGCGCCAACTCCGCTTCAACATCCTTCAGATGCCGTAGCCGCAACACCTCCATGCCTGAGTATTTGTTCTTCCAGACTTAGTAGGTCTGAAGCGTCCTCGTTGGTTCGAGCCAGACGGAAGTAGAGTTTCCCATCCAAGGAGCTCTATATGAAGAAGTCGAAGTTCAGCGAAGAACAGATCG
>NZ_JACHYH010000006.1 GCF_014192715.1 Luteibacter sp. Sphag1AF | reverse complement strand
TCCGGATGAAACCGCTTGCGGGCCGCTTCGCGTTCCAGACGCAGGTGCCAGGTGTCTTCCAGTTCCCTGTGCCGATCCGGATCGGTCACTTCCCGAGTCGCCGGCAGCGACATGCCGAAGGGCATGCTGCTGCGTGCCATCTCGGTCCAGCTCCCGTCCTGATTGCGTGTGAAGGAGTGATTTTCCTGCCCGATTTGATCGGGACGAACATGCGGAAGGTCCTGCGTCGACATCAGGTACGCCTGGGCCATGTGCAGGAGGTAGGTGGAGCGCTCGCTGACCGACATGTTTTCCATGCCGACTACGTTGGCGAGTGTTCTGCCGCCCCGACCGATGCCCATGAAGCCGTTGTTGCGCATGATGCGCCAGAGATCTTCCGCTTCCTGTTCGCCGCCATGCTGGCGGGCCGCTTCCAGAGCCTGGCGGGGTGTCCATGCGTTGCGGTCTACGCCGATGTTGTCGAAGCTGTCGTCGTGGGCTTTCTGCACGGCTGCCACAGGCAGATGAAGCGCCCTCTCGGGGCCTTGTTTCGAGTGATATTGCTCACGGAGTGCGAAATCTCTCTTGACCAGGTCAACACCGAAGTTGTCCCACTCCCGCTCAGTCAGCACTTTCCCGTTGTGCGCCCTGGCATGGTGGTCGGCAAACAGATTGGCCGTCTTGCCAGGCATGTTGTCGTGGCGCACCACGCCGGCTGCCAATAAGCCGTAACCATTCTCTCCTTCGATCTGGGCCAGATAGTTCCAGTAAAGCTCGCGATTTCCCTTCTCGGCATAGAAGGCAAGGATGCGCAGGTCCTTATCGGTGAGTCCGTTCATTTATTTACGTGTCCATTTTTCAGCACAGCGCGTGCGTAAGCTTCCATCCGTGGCCAGTCGTACATCAGCGTGCGCAGGTAACTCATCGAAACGGCTACCTTGAATTCGGGGATCAGGAAGTCGTGTGTGCATAGCGCTCGACTCTTGTCGCGCGCCACATCGTCCACGACATGACCGAGCTCCACGTGGGCGCCGTCCGGGAGTAAGTGGGACGAGCACTTGATCACGGTGCTCGGCAGGCCGTCGGGGCCGAAACGCACGAACCAGTCGATGCTGTTTTTGGGATCGTCCGAGAGGTTCCCGGGGCCATACAGCTTCGCGTAGTACGCCTTGGTTTTTTCGAAGTCGGCGTAGTACGGCGTCAGCCCGTAAATCGGCTCGCCCTGGATACGCAGGTCGAGATTTTGCGAGGGATTGGCGCGGTCGACCGGGTTGTTGGGATCCAGAGGCTCCACATACCGGCGCAACAGCGTGCGAAAGCCCTCGTCGGTCAGCCTGTGGGTGTGGTCATACTGGATGGTGATCGACGTAACAGCCGACTCGCGTTTCCCATAGCGATCCCGATCCGGTGGCAACGGCTGCAACGAATCCCACTGCACCGACAAGTAAAACTCTTCCTTTTCTTTGCCCTGTCCCCACGGCAGATAAAACAGGTTCTGCGGTAGCCGGAAGAGATACGGCCCGAGGCACGCGGGGACCAGTTCGTGTGACGAGACGGTCTCTAGTGGCAACCCGTCGCAGGGGGTTTTCAGCGTGTCGTCCGGCGGCAAGGGCGGTGGCGTGATCGGGCCGCGACAGGCGGCCATCATCGAGGCGGCCAGCAGGACGACCGGTTTGGGCACAGGCATGGGTTCTCCTTCGGTCGGGGTGAACGGTGGGGGCAGGCGCTTCGGGGGCAGGCGCGGCACGCGACAGCGCACGGGACGTTCGGGCGTGCGGCCGACCACGATCTGCTCGTCGTCGCGCAGCGTCAGCAATTGCGCGGGCGTGGCCGGACTGCTCATCGCCCGTCGCGGGTCCGAATGAGCGGCCAGAAAATCAGTGAGCATCGGTGCGAGCCGATCCGCCGCGACCTGATGCACGGGCGCCTGCGCCACGCACAGACCAAACCGGCGCAGGAAGGCAGCGGTGTGGTGGCCGTACATCGTGGCGACACTGGCCAGGTCGTCCACCGTGGCCAGCCAGCGCAGTGTGTCCGGTCCCCGGGTCAGAGTGGTCAGCGGACCCACGGTGTCCGCGCCGTAGAGCACCACCAGCGGCAGCGCGTCCGGCGCGTCGGCCATGACCTGCTCGTGCCATTGCGCGATGAAGGTATCCACCAGTAACGCGGCATGGGCGCGATGGGAGGGCGGGATGCTGAGATAGACCGTGGTGTGCCGCGCAGGGTGGTCGCCGAACAGGGTGTCGTTTCGGGTCATGGACGCGCCGTCGCCGGCCTGGGCATAGACGGTCAGCGGAGGGCGAAGTGCTTCCCAGATGCGCCCGATGGTGGGTGTGTCCAGCGCCAGCCAGGTGCCCAGAGCGTTTCGGGTGGCCGCGCTCAACGCGGGATGGGCCATCAGGGCGGCCAGCGAACGTCGATCCGCCGTGCCTTCGGTGGGTGCGCATAGCTGATAGAGATCGACCGGCGAGACCATGTGCGCCTGGTCGGAGACGATGTAGATGTCGTACAGCGCGTGAACCAGGGTCACGAACGCATGTTGCGTCTGGCTGGCCAGAAGTTCGTCGCCGCGCTCGCGGATCGGGTACCAGCGTTGCGCGAGTCGGGCGAGTCGGTCCTGGCACCAGCCGTGCGAGGTCCACGCATGACGCAGCGGATTCCAGCGCCGACCGCCGCCGAACGGCGCCAAGTGCACGATGGGGTGACCGGCCTGGGCGCGCCAGCCGGCCGTGAAGGCGAACGCGTTGGCGGAAAGGTCGACGACCAGCACCGGCCCTTCGACGTAACGAAGGGTGAGCAGGATGCCGTGGGCCAGCGTGCGACGCGGATTGCGTCCGGCGAGCAGGACCGAGGTCGCATACGGGGCGGCCTTGCCAAGCCGGTAATGGCTGGCCAGCGTGATGCCGCGATGGCGCTGCGCCGACCAGGTCAGCGCGCTTTTGCGCGGGGTGATGAATGGTGGAATCGGTGTGGGCCAGCGACGGCGCTGGACATCATGCAGCCGGCTACCGAGCCAGGCGAACAGAAGCAGCGTGGGGATGAAGCCGACAAGCGTCCACAGGCGGATGCGGGTCGCGAAAGGCTGCCATTGCGGGTGATCAAGGTACTGCCACCATTCCCACAGCAGCGCGGGACTGAGCATCACACGCCGGGTGCTAAGCACCCAGCCCGTCAGGGCGCCTGCGACAACCATGGCGGAAAAAATTGCACTGCATACAAAAAGCAGCGCGCACAAACGCTTTGCCCATGGCTCCATGCCAGGTCCTCAAGAAGGTGAATACGATCCGTGTCAGACGATGATGGCATAGCGCCGCGAGACGTGCCGAGTCGATGGGCACACGTCACGGGTGGGAAGTGATGAGGTTGGCGGGTGCTTTGTGATGCTCGTATCGCGAGCCATGTCGCGCCCGCGCGGTAGAGACAATTTCTGGATTACTGCGACATGCGTCGCAAAACGCCAATGGTTAGAGGCAGCAATCCGGAAAGGAATAGTGCGAGCGATGAATAGGCGGGACGTCTGGTTGCGCCTAGCCTCCTTCGGTGCGGGCCGGCCGGCTCGCGAGAACGGGAGGATATCCACATGCCTGAGCATCACTTCAAACTCGAAGAGATCGTGTTGTCGCTGAGCAATATCAGCGAAATCATTCACCGTCGTTTTCAGTGCATGGAATGCAATGCCTGCGAGCCGTGTGGACCGGTGTTCATGAAGGCTCTCGCTCAGTTGGCCGAAGCCGGTGGCAAGCGCGTACAGGCGCAGGCTGGGGAACGTGGCCGCGCAGGCTGAGGTGCGGTTCGCCGCGGGTGTTCGTCTGTTGTCGTTGCCGCAGGGCGGCACGATTTCGTGCACCCGCGGCCATTTCGCCATTGACGAGACGAGTCGTGCCGCGCTGTGGCGTGCGTTGCCCTCGTGGGCGGGATCAGAGCCGCAGCTACCGTGCGGCGACCCAACCATGATCGACGCGCTGGTAGGCGTGGGCGTGCTGGAGGCCTGCGCGGCGCTGTCGCCCGTGCCGCTTCCGGCGCCGGCTCCGGTGGTGGTGCGAGGATCTGTTGCGCTCACCGCCTTGCTGGAGCGTGCCATGGGTGACGCTGCGCCGCTTGATCCGGCGTCATCCCGTCGCGTGCTGGCGGTGGCCTGTGACGGCGCAGACCGCGAAGCCACGGCGGACATATCGCGTCATTGGTACGGGGCAGGGGAGGCGCACTGGATCTATGCGCAGCTAGCGCATGAGGTGTCGGTGATGGCGCGACTTGTGCCCGACGAAACCCTTTGCTTCGACTGTCTGTGCCGGCGACTCGACATTCCCGCGACGACCACTGCCGTGCCCGATGCTGCCCTGGGGTTGCCCGCACTGGCCCGCAATCTGTGGCTGGAGTCGGTGTATCCGCAACTGGCGACGCACGCGTCTATCGTGGTGACCCGCAACGGCGTATCAACGCCGCATGTAGCCCTGGCGGTGCCCGAATGCGTCGCGTGCAGGCAAAGTCTCAAGCATGCGTCGCCGCGAATACTCCCGCTGCGTGATGTTTACGTGCCCGATGAAGCCGCGCCGCTGGCAGATGCGGAGACGGGCGTGCTGCGCGAGGTGGCGGTCTATCATCCTGCGGACGATCAGCAACCATCGTTTCCGAGTTGCGCCAGCGCGCGGTTGCTGTTGCCGCTGCCTGACGGCGGTTCGGCGACGATCCGGGGCGAAGGCAAGGGTGTGACTGCGGCGGATGCGGTGCACGGTGCCATCGGCGAAGGGATCGAGCGCTACGCGGCGAGCCTGTGGCCGGCGGATCGTTTGCGTCGCGCCGTGTTTCGTCCGGAACATGCGTTTGATCCGCGCTGGCTCGTGCTGTACGAGGAGGAGCAATACGCGCAACCTGGTTTTCCCTTTGCCCGGTTCGATCCTGATGCGCGACTGTCATGGACATGGGGGCGCTGGCTGGACGACGACAGCCTGGTGTGGGTGCCGGCGCTGGCCACGTGGCTGGACTTTCCTGTGGCGGCATCGGAACGTTTTGCGCAGGTGACAAGCAGCGGTCTGGCCACCGGATCTTCGTACGAGGATGCAGCGTTGCGCGCGGTGTACGAACTGATCGAGCGCGATGCCTTCATGCGTTTCTGGATGAGCCGGACTCACCCGGTGCGTCTGCTCGATGTGGACATCGACGAGCCCGTGCGACGCGCGCTGCATGCCATTGAACGGCAGGGCGCGCAGGTGGAGGTTCATGTTCTGGAAGATGCCAGTGGCCATGCGACCGTGCTGTGTGCGGGATATGGTGACGGGCAGCGCTGGCCGGGACTGACCGTGGGGTTGGGCACCCATGCCTCATTGACCGTGGCCGTGCGCAAGGCAGTGCTGGAACACAGCCACTATGGCCTGTACATGCAACGGTTGATGCGCGAAGGGCGCCACCACGCCGTGCGTGAGGCGGCGGATGTCCGCAGCAATCTGGATCACGGGCTCTGGTATGTGGACCCGGCCCGCCAGATAGCCATGCGCGCGCGCACCCGGCACGCTGCGGCGGAAAGCATGATCCATGCCGCGCGACGGTTCACGCATGACGCCACACTGCGTGGTTCAACGACCGCGCTGGCACGCACAGGCATCCGTGTGGCTGCGGTGGACGTAACGCCTGCCGACATTGCCGTGACGCCGTATCGGGTCGTGCGCGCGTTCGCACCGTTTCTCCAGCCCGTGCACTTTGGCTTCCGTATGGAGCGTCGCGTCAATCCGCGTGTGACCTGGCGCGATGATGCGTGGACGCCTCATCCGCTGGCGTGACGGCCTGGGCGGCTGCCTCGCTTTCGATATCGAAGCTTTCCGCGTGATCGTCCGGCTTGATGCGTGCGCCGCGAGCGACGGCAAGTCCACGCGTGAGTTCGGCGCCCAGCAGCACAATGATGGATGCGTAATAGACCCAGGTCAGCAGCACGACGATGGCACCCGCAGGGCCGTACGCGCCGCCGATGCTTGCGTGGTCGATGTAAAGCCCGATCACATACTTACCGGCGACGAAAAGCGCGGCAGTCAGCACGCCGCCGCGCCCGGCATCCATCCACTGGATTTCGGCATCGGGTAGCACGCGGTACATGGCGCCGAAGGCCACGATGAATACCGCCAGCGAGATGACGTTTTCCGCGATGGTCCAGGCCAGCGTGTCGCCCGGCACCATGGCCTGGATCAGGCCGCTGATCACGAACGAAATGATGAGAAGGAATGCGATGCCCACCAGAAGCCCGAACGCGCGTGCGCGCGTACGCAGCCAGCCCACTACGGCTTCGCCGGGCTTGGTGCGCAGTTTCCATACGCGATTGAGTGTGGATTGAAGTTGGGCAAAGACGGCCGACGCGCTGAACAAGGTGACGCACAGTCCGATGATGCCCACGACGTTGCCCAGATGCGGCCGTCTTTGCGCATTGTCGATCACCAGTTTGACGGCGCCGGCGCCTTGTTCACCAATCACGCCCGTGAGGCTGTCAATCAGCTGCTGCTGCCACTCCGGGCGCAATGCGGCGATGACCCAAAGAAGAAGAACCAGAAGAGGCGCGAAAGACAACGCCGAGTAGAACGACAACGCCGCAGCACGGGTCATCAGTTCGTCATCACTGAAGCCGTTGGTCGCGGTCGTTATGGATTTGCGTGCAAGATGAAAGAAACGTCGCATGAGAAAACGTGGGTCCCCTGACCGCGGAGCACTCGGTCAGGAGTGCTCCGCCCGAAGGTTATCAATGACGATGTTTGTCGGCATCGCGCATAGCGTCTGCCTGCTTGCCCACTTCGTTCTGAACCTTGCCGGCATTCTTTTCGATATTGCCCGCTGCCTGCTTGGCGGTATTGCCGGTCACTTTGCCAACGCCTTCCTTGATGGCGCCCTTGACTTCGTGTTTCATGCCTTCGGTACGATTCTTATCCACGATGCATCTCCGTCAAGTCTGCCTTGGTGCAGACCATGCGATTAACTCAACCGGAGCATATGCATCCCGTGAATAGTGCGTGCGCACTTCATCACTCAGGGCGCGGGATAATTTGCGTTTTTCAGCAAGCACGCAAGATGGGCAGCGTTTGATGCCAGGGTTTCGATGGTTTGTCGCACTTTCGGCGGTGTTTCTTTGAGGTCGATGTAATTTTTATCGCTCATCGCTTCACCCACCCAATACGCGGGACTGCCGCCCGGGACGGTGAAGCCGACATCCACCAGGGCCTGATAAAGTTCGGCGCTCACATGGTGCGCGCCGTCTTCATTGCCCACCACCCCGACGATCGCAACCTTGCCGAAGGTGGGGTAGCGGCCATCCAGGCCGATGTCGCCAAGGATGGCGTCCATGCGTTCAAGTACGCGCTTGGACACGCTGGAGGGCTGGCCCATCCAGATGGGGGTGGCCATTACCAGAATGTCGGCATCCATGATTTCCTGACGCAGACCCGGCCATTCGTCACCCACGCCTTCATCGTGGGAAACACCGGGTTTGATGTGCAGATCAACCACGCGGTGATAATCGGTCGTCACGTCGTGGCGAGACAGTGCGTCCAGCAGTTGGTCCAGAAGCTTTTGCGTCGAGGAAGGCGCAGGAGACGCGGTAAGCGTGCAGTTCAGTCCGAGTGCTTTCAGTGTCATCGTGCGGTTCGGCCCAGGCGGTGAAATTTTGCTGACCCTGACTGATTTGATGTCTACGAAATGTCAGAGTGCATTAAACGTGTCCGGGGCCTTCACGCCGCCTCTCATGGGTACGGTTCGGCGTTAGCATGGACCCGCAAGCCGCCTTGACCCTGCGTCTCATTTCCCCACACGGAATATTTGCCTGCATGTCTGTTTTGCCTAAAACGGCTACGGCCCCGTTCTGTCCTTCCGAGGTCGCCGGGTCCGTGATGGTGTCGCCCGACCAGCCCTTCTGGAAGCAGCTATCCCGCTTTCTGGGGCCGGGCTTGTTGGTGGCGGTGGGCTACATGGACCCCGGCAACTGGGCGACCGATATCGAAGCCGGTTCACGCTACGGATATCAGTTGCTGTTCGTGGTGGTGCTGTCGAGCCTGGCTGCCATCGTGTTGCAGTGTCTGGCAGCACGGCTTGGGATTGCGACGGGCAAGGATCTGGCTCGCCTTTCCAGCGAGCGTTACGCGCCGGGTATCGCGCGCACGCAGTGGATTCTGGCGGAGATCTCCATCATCGCGTGCGACCTTGCCGAGGTGCTGGGCAGCGCGCTGGCGTTTCATCTGCTGTTTGGCGTGTCGTTGCCCGTGGGCGTGGCGTTGACGGCGCTGGACACGTTTCTCGTGCTTGGGCTCCAGGGCAGGGGATTCCGGAGGGTCGAGGCCATTGTGCTCGGCCTGGTCGGCACCATAGCCATCTGTTTTGTCGTGGAGTTGTTTCTCATCCGGCCACTGTGGCCCGACGTGGCGGCAGGGTTCCTGCCGTCGTTGGATGTGCTGTCGTCGCGCGAGCCGCTGTATCTGGCTATCGGCATCCTTGGCGCGACGATCATGCCGCACAACCTCTACCTGCATTCGTCCATCGTGCAGACGCGCATGGTGGGCCGCGACGATGCGGGGCGTCTGCGCGCCGTGCGGCTGACGCGCATCGACACGATTGTGTCGTTGCTGATCGCGCTGGTGATAAACGCGGCCATTCTTATCCTCGCAGGCGCGGCATTTCACGCGACAGGCCGGCACGACGTGGCAGATATAAGCGATGCGCACGAACTGTTGGCGCCCATCGCCGGAACGACGCTGGCGGCGGTGATTTTTGCCATCGGGCTTTTTGCTTCGGGGCAAAGCTCCACCTTCACCGGCACGATTGCGGGGCAGGTGATCATGGACGGCTTTCTGCGCATCAAGTTGCCTTGCTGGCAACGACGGCTGATTACCCGCGTACTCGCGCTGGTGCCTGCGCTGATCGGCGTGCTGTGGCTGGGCGACCGTGCCGTGGGACAGTTGCTGGTTGGCAGCCAGGTGGTCCTCAGCCTCCAATTGCCCTTCGCCATGTACCCGCTGATCCGCTTTACGGACGACCGGGCGCTGATGGGCCGCTTCGCCAATAGCCGGCTGGTCTCGGTGTCCGCGTGGGTTCTGTTCGTGGTGATTTCTGCAGCGAATGCGTGGCTGGTGTTGCAGGTGTGTGGCGTGGCGTGACCTCGCCGCGACATTCGCATCACAAACGGCCGCGCAACGTGGCGCGTGGTGACCTGTCGCGGAGCAGTGATGCAAAGTCCTTACGTACCTGAAAAACCGGGCAAGAGTCCTGTATTGCCCGAAGAGACGCCGGTGACGCCATCGCCGGAAGTGCCTGGCAGCGCCGGGCCGGCAGGCCAGCCCGGTGTTGGCCCAGACCACCCCGACAACCCGGAAAGCGAAGGTGGCCACCCGCCTCCCGCACCGGAGGTTGCGCTGGAAATCCGCATTCCCTGATTTTCCTTCCGGAGATATCACGATGCCAGAGAAAGCCACTATCGCTCGCGCCTGGCGCGACAAGCGCGAGGGTAAAGCCGCTTCTACACAGGCAGGCGAGTTTGTTAGGGAGGAAATGGATCACGTGCGCGAAGGAAAACACGGCGCACGTTCTGCGAAACAGGCCATCGCCATCGGATTGTCCAAAGCCCGCAGGGCAGGTGTCGCGGTCGGCGCTGGCAAATCCGCCTCAGCGGCCACAAAGAAGAAGGCCGCGTCGGATACGAAGGCCGGGGCCAAACGGTCGGCGGGCGCGGCAGCGAAGAAATCGGCCGCCCGGTCGCGTGCGACGAAAACGGCTTTGAAGAAGGAGGGGCACGCCGCCGCGTCGAAGCGGGCGCTGTCGACGCAGGCCCGCAAGAGTGCAGCCAGGCGCACGTCTGCCAGCAAATCCGCCGCTGCCAAGAAAGCCGCGCACACCAAAGGCGCCGCAGGCCGTTCAGCCGCTGCCCGGAAGGCAGCGAAAACGCGGGCGGCAAGCAGCTCGTCCTGATAAGTGCAGGCACCCTCCGGCCGGGCAGGTCGGCGAGGGTGCTTCAGGATAGGAAGAAGGCGCTATAACGGAGCTGGTTGCCCGCGAGCGCCTTCGTGATGTGCCGGACGGTTATTCCGGGCCTCGTGGCCCGGTGTCCTCTGGTGCTGGCGTCTGCGTCGGTGGTTACGCCTCACAACACAGCGCTTTGCGGGCCCGGAGGCCTTGGCTGGCGTCGGATCAGACCGACGCGGGCTGGTCGTGCAGGCGGCTGGCGACTTCGCTCAGCCAATCGTAGCCGTCGAGCTCGCTTTCAAAGAGGTCGGCGGAGCCGTTGCCGGCACTGAACTGGCGATAGCCGTTGTTTTCTTCAAACATCGACGCGCTACGCTGAGAATTGTTGAAAAGCGACATGGTCAAAGCCTCGTTATGTCGGGCGACCGGGTTATTAGAAGCTGCGGCACGCCTCCGGTCTTTGGCGTGCTGCGGACGATACGCTGACTTTGCTGGTTAAAAAATAAGCAAATCGCGACTACTGTGTTCTATCAGGTGAACAATCAATTCGTTATTCTTTCGTTTTGCCTGCTTTGGATCCGCAGGCGTACGGTTGATCGTTCCACTCGCGCCTTGATATGGGTTCCCTGAGCAATTACAAGGGGTCCCACCCTTCAAAACTTCGACACGGTTGTAAGGAAAAGGTTCAATGCAAGTTTCCCATGGTTCCCATTAACGGGGGCTATCGGGACCTTGCATGGGCCTTTCGTTCGCGGCGGCGAACAGTAACCGCACTTGCTCTAAGAGTCGAGCCCCTTCCAGGGCGGGCTTTGCAATCCTTCGATCAGGAAGTCCGCCAGCTGCCGGACTTTCGGAGACAGGTGGCGGCTCCGGGGATAGACAAGCCAAACGGCTCCATGTTCATAACGATATGCGTCAAGGACGGACACGAGCTGTCCGTGCAGGAGCGGGCTTTCCACGTAGAAGTCCGGCAACTGGGCGAGGCCGAGTCCCCGCAGCGCGGCATCGAGCAGGGCCTGGCCTGACGCGGCGCGGTAGCGTCCCCGGACAGGCCGCTGCGTGGGCTGCCCGTGTTCGGCGAAGATCCAGTGGCTGCTGGAGCCCAGGAGGCAGGTATGGCGATCCAGCGCGTCCAGATCGACAGGTGCGGGCGAGGCGTTCAGATAGGCGGGCGAGCCCACGACGAAGAGGCGAC
The DNA here is from genome assembly GCF_014192715.1 of Luteibacter sp. Sphag1AF. Taxonomy (GTDB): domain Bacteria; phylum Pseudomonadota; class Gammaproteobacteria; order Xanthomonadales; family Rhodanobacteraceae; genus Luteibacter. Next base: position 234,311 of record NZ_JACHYH010000006.1, on the reverse strand, counting down.
GCTCGCCGAGGCGTCGGGCGACCAGATTGGAGTCCTCCAGCAGGCCGGTACGCACGGCCAGGTCGTAGCCTTCCTCTATCAGGTTGACGTTGCGATTGGAGAAATCCATGTCCACGCCAATCTGCGGATGGCGCGCGAGGAACTGATTGACCAGCGGTGCGACATAGCGTTCGCCGTAGGTCGTTGCCAGGCTTATCCGCAGGTTGCCGCGCAAACCTTCCTGAAATTCTACGATGGCCTGCTCGGCGGCATCGAATCCCTCCAGGAGCTGGCGGGCGTGCTCATAATAAAGACGGCCCGCATCGGTCAGTCCAAGCTTGCGGGTGGTGCGGTGGAGCAATTGCGTGCCCAGCCGATGCTCCAGCCCGCTCACCGCGCGGCTGACAAAGGCCGTGGAGAGGCCCAGGCTGCGGGCGGCGGCGGAGAAGCTGCCCATCCGGATGACCTCGACGAACGCATCCATCCCGTCCCAGGCGCGCATTGATCTTTGCTCCACTGTAAAGATGCTTCACCGGGCAAATGGCTAATATCCGCGCCCCCGGATGACTAGAATTCTCCTGTCTGGCCGCCTCTGGCGGGCTCCAGGAACCTATTGACGCAAAAGGATACCTGTCCATGAAATCTCGTGCCGCTGTTGCCTGGGAAGCTGGAAAGCCACTTTCCATTGAAGAAATCGACGTTGCAGGCCCCAAGGCCGGAGAGGTGCTCGTGCGCATCGTGGCCACGGGCGTGTGCCACACGGATGCGTTCACGCTGTCCGGCGATGACCCGGAGGGCATGTTCCCCGTGATCCTGGGGCACGAAGGCGGCGGCATCGTTGAGGAAGTGGGCGAAGGCGTCACCTCGCTGAAGCCCGGTGACCACGTCATTCCGCTCTATACGCCTGAGTGCGGCGAGTGCAAATTCTGTCTTTCGGGCAAGACCAACCTGTGCCAGAAGATCCGCGTGACCCAGGGTCGCGGGGTGATGCCGGACGGCACTTCGCGCTTCTCGCTTAATGGCAAGCCGCTGCTGCACTACATGGGCACCAGCACGTTCAGCGAGTACACGGTGGTGCCGGAGATTTCGCTGGCGAAGATCAACAAGGCCGCGCCGCTGGACAAGGTATGTCTGCTGGGCTGTGGCGTCACCACGGGCATTGGTGCGGTGCTCAATACCGCGAAGGTGGAGCCGGGTGCGTCGGTGGCTGTGTTTGGCCTCGGCGGCATCGGCCTTTCGGTGGTGCAGGGTGCCGTCATGGCGAAGGCCGGCCGCATCGTGGTGGTGGACACGAACCCGGCGAAGTTCGAGATGGCGAAGATGCTGGGCGCCACGGATTTCGTGAATCCGCGTGATTATCCGGACACGCCTATCCAGCAGGTGATCGTTGATCTGACCGATGGCGGCGTGGACTATTCGTTCGAGTGCATCGGCAGCGTGGACATCATGCGTGCGGCACTGGAGTGCTGCCACAAGGGCTGGGGCGAGTCGATCATCATCGGCGTGGCCGGTGCCGGGCAGGAAATCCGCACCCGTCCGTTCCAGTTGGTTACGGGTCGCGTGTGGCGCGGTTCGGCATTCGGTGGCGTGAAGGGGCGCAGCCAGCTTCCCGGTTACGTGGATCGCTACATGGGTGGCGAAATCAAGATTGATCCCATGATCACGTATACGATGGGGCTGGAAGACATCAACAAGGCCTTCGATCTGATGCATGAAGGCAAGTCGATCCGCTCCGTCATTATTTATTGAGCTTAAGGCTGATGAACGAAACGAGTGAACTGATCCGCCGCTACTACGAGGCATTCAACCGGGCTGACTGGCCGGCAATGCTGGCGTTGCTGACCGACAACGTGGCACACGACATCAATCAGAGTGGCAGGGAGTCGGGGCGCGAGCGGTTCGCGCGTTTTCTTGAGCGCATGAATTCAAGCTACAGCGAGCAGCTGAAGAACATCGTCATCATGGTGGACGCGACAGGCACGCGGGCTGCGGCCGAGTACGTGGTGCATGGCGTGTACAAGGCAACGGATGATGGTTTGCCGTTGGCGCAGGGACAATCGTACGTGCTGCCCGGTGGTGCGTTCTTCGACGTGGTGGACGGCAGGATTGCGCGCGTCAGCAATTACTACAATCTGGAAGACTGGCTCGGTCAGGTGCGTCGCATCGACGTGGACTGAGTCAACGGCACGACGGGATGCAAGGCACGCATCCCGTCGTGTTGCGGTTTACTTCGCTGCCGGCGTACCGAACAGCACGCGGCGCTCTTCGTCGGTCATGTCCGGGCGCTTGTATGCGCTGGGGTTGTCAACGTAGGCGCGCTTGACCGCTTCGCGCTGGCCAATGGCTTCGAACCAGCGGCGCAGGTTGGGGTGATTCGCAAGATCCTGCCCGTGCGGTTCGTGAGGCACGATCCAGGGGTAGGTGGCGATATCCGCAATGGAGTAGTCGCCAGCAATGAATTCGCGATGGGCCAGTTGCTTGTCGAGCACGCCGTACAGACGGGTAACCTCGCGCGTGTAGCGGTCGATGCCGTACGGCACGGGTTCGGGAGCATAGACGCGGAAGTGACCTGCCTGGCCGGCCATGGGACCCAGTCCGCCCACCTGCCAGAACAGCCATTGCAGCACGTCATAACGACCGCGCGGGTCCTTCGGCAGCAGGGTTCCGGACTTTTCGGCGAGGTACATGAGGATCGCGCCGGACTCGAAGATCGACAGCGGCTCGCCGCCTCCGATGGGATCGTGATCCACGATGGCGGGGATGCGGTTGTTGGGTGAGATCTTGAGGAAGTCCGGTTCGAACTGTTCGCCCTTGCCGATGTTGACGGGGACGATGCGGTAGTCGAGGCCGGTCTCTTCAAGAGCAAGGCGGATCTTCAGGCCGTTGGGGGTGCCCCAGTAATGCAGGTCGATCATGCTGCTCTCCGTGGGTTGATCTGCGGCTGATATGTTGTCAGATCGACACATTGGAAGGTCTTCGGCCAGATTTCTTGCCTGTCCATCGCGGACAGGCTGCCGCCGCCGTCCCTTGAATGACCGCCCGGGCATCCTCAGTAAGTTAAGTCGTCTCTCTGGTCTGCGAACCCCATGGCTTATTCCAATCCGTACTACGACCCTGGCAAGCCGCATCACACGCCCACGGGGTTTCGCAATCTGGAGCCGGTGACGCGTGAGCCGGGGGACTTGAAGCGATGGCGGCGGGAGCGGCGTGAGGAAGGGTTACCCAAGCCGCCGGGCGAGGGGTATGACGCGTTTGTCACGCGCTGGTGGCAACCGGCGCAGTTCGACGGGACACACGATGCCGCCTGGTGGCTGGGACATGCCACGGTGTTTGTGCGACGGGGCGGACTGCATGTGATTACAGACCCGGTGCTGTCGCGGCGCGCTTCGCCATTGTCATTTGCAGGGCCCGAGCGGCGTACGCCCACGCCGGCTTCGGTGGCGGATCTGCCGGGGCTGGACGTGGTGATGCTGTCGCACAATCACTATGACCACCTGGATGGCCCGACGGTGCGGGCGTTGGTGAAGCGCTTTCCCAGGGTGTGTTTTGTGGTGCCGCTGGGACTGAAGCGCTGGTTCGACCGGGCAGGTATCCACAACGTGCGGGAGCTGGACTGGTGGGAAAGCACGCGGATCGGCGATGCGACATTCACGCTGGTTCCGGCGCGCCACTGGAGCGCGCGCACCCTGTGGGACACCAATCGCAGTCTATGGGGCGGCTGGGTGATGGAGCAGGACGGATTTCGGTTCTGGTTTGCCGGCGACACGGGCTATTCGGAGCGGCTGGCTGAGATTTCCGAACGGCTGGGCCCGATGGATCTGGCGGCAATTCCCATTGGCGCGTATGCGCCACGCTGGTTCATGGGCGGTCAGCATGTGGACCCCGCGCAGGCGGTGCAGTTGCATCGGGACCTTCGGTGCAGGCAGTCGATTGCCATCCATTGGGGCGTGTTCGAACTGGCGGATGAGCCGCTGGACGAACCCCCGCGCCTGTTGGCCGAAGCGATGGCGGCCGGGGGCATGGGCGCGGACGAGTTCCGGCTGTTACGGCTGGGGGAGGCGCTGGCGCTTTGAAGCGAATCGGACAGCGGGCCCCGTTTGAGGTCTAATGGCCACCGTCATTGATTTAACGCGGAACATCCATGCAGTTTCTTGAACTACGCCTCGAAGGCGATTACGTCGAACTCAACCTGCTTCTGAAGCTGGTGGGTGTCTGCGACAGCGGTGGCGCGGGCAAGCGCCTGGTAGCCGAGGGCCGGGTGTCGGTAGACGGCAGTGTGGAGATGCGCAAGACCTATAAGGTGCGCGCGGGTCAGCTGGTGACGCTGGATGATATCGAGATCAGCGTGCTGCCGGAAATCGACTGATTCAATGGGTGCCGCTCACGCCTCAGGGCGGAGCTTGCAAGGCAAAGGCCCGGCGCATGCGCCGGGCCTTTGTCGTTTTACATACCGGCCGTCGAGGACTTGGCGGGCGACATGGTGTCGCTGCTGGCTGCCTTCTTCGGGTGCTTGTGCTTCATGGGCTTTTCGCCGGACATCGAATCCTTGGACATCGAATCCTTTGACATGGAGTCACTGGACATGGAGCCCTTGGACATCGAGTCCTTCGACATCGAGTCCTTCGACATGGAATTTGCCGAGGTGGACGCCGCCGCCGGGGTCGACTTCTGGGACATGGAATCCTGAGCGAGAGCTGCACCGCTCAGGGTCATACAGCCGAGCACCATCGAAAGCAGCAGTTTGTTGGCGTTGCGCATGACTGAACTCCTGAAAATTTAAAGCGCCTGGATTGAGAGCGATGCGCGGCGCATAAGGCATCGTCTGAGATAGACCGGGGAACCCGCTGGATGCTGACGCTACCTTTTTGCTTTTTCGTTTGCTGTTGCGAAGCAGCAAATTTGCGGGCTTTCGTTCAGCTACGACGGCATGTTTGGAAGCGCAGGTGCCGTGATCTTGCGAATTGCGCAGTTTTTCAGTGAAGGTGTCGTCACGTTTACACAGGCGATCTTTACTCGTTTCCATTGGCGCTTCTCAATGGAAGTCCCGGGAGACCGACGCGACGGCGGGCAGGAGTTGGCTGTAATCGTGCAATTGCCGCGCCACCAGATGGTGAACACCTTCGACGGATTGCCACTGTCCCTGCACACCGAGAAGCACCGCGCCGAGCAGGGCGTGACGGAATGCTGTGGCAACGTGCGGACGAACGACGACGTTGATCTGGCCGGATTCGTCTTCCAGGGTAACGAAGGTGACGCCGCTCGCTGTTTCCGGCCGCTGGCGCACCGTCACCAGGCCGGCGTGATGCACGAGAGTGCCGTGGCGAAGGTTCAGCAGTTCTCTGGCCTGCGCGCAGTGCATGCGTTTCAGCTGGCCACGGATGAGACTGACGGGATGCGCTTCCAGCGACAGGCCATGGGTGGCGTAATCGGCAAAAACATTTTCCGCGAGTGACGGTGGCCGCAAGGCCGGACGGGTCTCCGGGGTATGCCGGTTTGCGAACAGCGGAAGGGAGCGTTCGATGCCTGAACTTTCCCAGCGCGCACGATACCGGTGACCACTCAGCTGGCGAAGGGCGCCGGCGTCGGCGAGGCGCTCGCGCTCGAAACGGCTGAGCGAGGCGCGTTCGCTGAGGTCAGCCAGATGATCGAAGGGGCGCTGGCGCCGTGCTGCGACGATACGTTGTGCCAGGGCTTGGGACAGTCCGCTGATCATGCGCAGGCCAAGGCGCAGCGCATGGGGGTAGGCCGCGTTGGGGGTGGCCTCCAGTGTGGAGTCCCACTCGCTGGCGGTGACGTCAGGTGGACGAACTTGTGCACCTTGCCGGCGCAGGTCCTGCACGAGTTGCGCGGGCGCGTAAAAGCCCATGGGTTGACTGTTGAGCAACGCGCAGGTGAACACGGCGGGGTAATGGCATTTCAGGTATGAGGAGGCATAGGCCAGCAGCGCAAAACCTGCGGCATGGGATTCGGGGAAACCGTAGCTGCCGAATCCCTTGATCTGGTCGATGATCTGCTGGATGAACCCGGCCGGATAGTTGTTTCTGGCCATCGCCTCGCGAATGCGCGGCTCGAATTTTTCCACGCCACCGCGACGCTTCCATGCGGCCATGGAGCGGCGCAGATCATCGGCATCGGCGGCGGAAAAGCCGGCGACTTCCTGAAGCAGCGACATGACCTGCTCCTGGAAAATGGGCACGCCCAGCGTGCGCTCCAGCACATTCTTCACGCCTTTTTCGTAGATGATGCTTTCAGGCGGCAGCTTGCGGCGTTGCAGATAGGGATGAACCATGCCGCCCTGAATGGGGCCGGGGCGCACGATCGCTACCTGGATCACCAGGTCGTAATACGTCGCCGGCTTCAGGCGCGGAAGCATCGACATCTGCGCACGCGACTCAATCTGGAACACCCCGACGGTGTCGGCGCGCTGGATCATGTTGTACGTGGGGCCATCCCCGTGGGGGATGTCTGCCAGGCGCGGAAAGTCCCTGTACTTGTAATCGCGAAGCAGGTTCAGCGTTTTTCTGAGGCAGGTGAGCATGCCCAGGGCGAGGCAGTCGACCTTGAGCAGTTGCATTGTTTCAAGATCATCCTTGTCCCACTGGATGATGGTGCGGTTGTCCATGGCTGCATTTTCCACCGGTACCAGAAAATGCAGCGGCGTGTCGGAAATGACGAAGCCGCCAACGTGTTGGGAGAGATGCCGCGGCATGCCCTTCAGTTGCTCCACCAGCTTTATCAGCAGCTCCATGGTGGGGGTGTGCGGATCAAAGCCGCGCTCGCGCAGTAGCTTCTCAATGGGCACATTGCCGTTCGCGTGCGAATAGGCGTGACTCAACTGATCGAGCTGGTCTTCGGACAGTCCCAGGGCACGACCGATATCGCGCGAGGCGCTCTTGCTCCGGTAGCTGATGACGGTTGCGGCCAGCGCAGCGCGTTCACGGCCGTACTTCTTGAAGACGTATTGCAGCACGTCTTCGCGACGTTCGTGTTCGAAGTCCACGTCGATATCGGGTGGCTCGTTGCGCTGTTCGGAAATGAAGCGTTCGAGCAATGTGGAGCTTTGCGCCGGATCGACCTCGGTGATGCCAAGACAAAAACAGACCACCGAGTTGGCGGCCGATCCGCGTCCCTGACACAGGATGGATTGGCTGCGTGCGAAATGGACGATGTCGTGGACGGTAAGGAAAAACGCCTCGAATTTCAGCTTCGCAATGATGGGCAGTTCTTTTTCGATAAGCGCGCGTACATGCGCTGTCTCGCCTTCGGGCCAGCGCTCCCTGACGCCCTTCTCGACGAGTTGACGCAGGTAGGTGGTGGCGTCCAGTCCTTCCGGAACCAGTTCACGCGGATACACGTAGTTGATTTTACGGATGTCGAACGAGCGGCAGCGGTCGGCCACGCGGCAGGCTTCGGCCAGGAGGTCGGGGGGATAAATCCGTGCCAGCACGTCACGTCGGCGCAGATGCCGCTCGCCATTGGGAAACAGGGCATGTCCGGCTTCGCTCAGGGGCACATTCAGCCGGATGGCAGTCATCACATCCTGCAACTGGCGTCGCTGGCGCACGTGCATGTGCACATCGCCGGATGCCACGCACGGCAGGCCGTGGCGTTCGGCCAGGGCACGCAGCGCGTCGAGTTCAGCGGCGTCATGCTGACCACGATGCAACTCGACGGTCATCCATGCGCGGCCGGCAAAGTGGCGTGCCACCCATGCGGCGTGTGTGTCGTTGCGTGCCGCATCGGGACTGGCCAGCGGAGCAGGTTGCCACAGCACGCACAGGCCATCAGCCAGTGATTCCAGGTCGGCCGGGTGCAATTCGTAGCGACCTTTGGGAGCGCGTCGCCGGCCTTGCGTGATGATGCGGCACAGTTCGGTATAGCCGTCTTTATTCTCAACCAGCAACACGAGGGTGGGACCCTGGGTCAGCCGCAGTTCGCTGCCCACGATGAGGCTGACGCCCGTGGCAAGCGATGCTTCCAGCCCGCGCACGATGCCGGACAATGAGCATTCATCGGTGATGGCCAGTGCGTGATAACCCAGGTCACGGGCGCGTTCGAAGAGCTCCAGTGCGCTGGACGCGCCACGTTGAAAGCTGAAGTCACTCAGGGCGTGCAGCTCGGCATACGCGGGCAGAACGGTCTCATCGTCATTGGCGGGAACAAGGTGACGCATGGGAATCATGCGAACCAGCCGTGCAGCATCCAGCCGTCCAGCGTGCCGGCCGGAAGATAAGCCCACGCGTGCTGTCCCTGGACGGTACGCACGATGTAGTAATCCCGCCGCATATCCTGGCCATCCCACCAGCCGCTTTCGATGCGCTCGGGACCGGCAAGCAATTGAGCCGGATGGGGATGCATGGGGCAGGGCTGCTTCAACAGCCACAGAGGGCGGCGCTTGTGGTCGGGCAGGAACGGTGCTCCCGGGGTGCCGTAGCCCGATGCATATTCAGGACGGTGGTCGGCTACCTGCATGATCTGCTTCAGCGCGGCGTCGCCCAGGCGCGCACGCAGTCGCTCATCCAGCGTGGGCCAGTCGAGCCCCTCGCCGCGGATGGGTTCAAACAGGTCGCGTGCGGTTGGCCGGAACATGGGCAGGTGGGCCGCATGCAAACGGAGAGCACGGGCAGGCGCAGGCAGCGTGCTGTTTTCAAGCCGCGTGCGCGCCAGTTCAAACAGCCGGTCGGCATCGCGTTGCGGAGCGGCCATGGCGACAGGAATAGGGGTGACCTCGCCGCGTGCGTGCTCAAGCGTCAGCACGAAACGTTGCACACCGCCATCCCGCGCGGCCAGCAGATTGGCCAGCGAACGGGTGAGGCGGCGTAACGGAAAAAGCAGGGGCTCGCTGCCGTCCAGCTCGCTGTCGAACTCCATGCGCTGTTCAAAGTCAGCCGGCGGCTGCCAGGCGGGAAGGATGTGCGAGGTGTGACCGCGAAGACGGTCGAGCCATTCCACACCTTCGCGGCCGATGCGACGGGTGAGTTCGGGGCGCGGCAGATGGAAGATGTCGTTCAGATGGCGAAAGCCCATGGACTCCAGTGCCTGAATGCTGGAGCGTGGCAGGCCGCTGAGTGCCAGCGGAAGCGCGCCGAGCATGCGGATCACGCCCTCCGGCTGCGCAATGACCATGCCGTCTGCCGTGGCGGCGAATACCCAGGACGCGGCGGCAAAGGGTGTGGCTGCGATGGTGTAGGCATGCCCCTGCGCAGACAGGCCTTCCTTGAGGCGTTGAGCCAGCACGGGCCAGCCATCAAAAAGTCGCAGGCTGGCGCCGGCTTCCATCAGCAATGCGTAAGGGGGCACCAGACTGACGTGAGCGCTGAACTGATAGCACCACGCGGCCAGTTCGGCGAGCAGCCGCGTTTCGGCGGCGGCATCACGCGGGCGAACGCGCAGTGCCGGACACAGTGCGCGGGCAGCAGCAAGGCTCTGGCCTCGCCTGACCCCGGCCTCAGCGGCTTCGGGGTTGGCCATGGCAATGACGCGCTTACGCGCCTTGTTGTCCAGCAAGGCAGAGGGGCCTGCCTCCGGTGACGCGGCGAAGGCGGCGGAGAACGCCAGGCCGGGAAATCGGAGACAGGCCCAAAGCATGACTGCGGCAACCAGGTGTCGAGGAGACCTCCGTCATGACGGCTACAGCAGTAATCGTCATGACCGGACTCATCAGGCACGCATACGCAGAAGGGGGGCGGTGGTGGTCAGCAGGCCGCGCGACTTGAGCACATCCACATAGGTGGCCTCATCGCTGTTGCTGACTTTCAGGCGCAGTGCGGCCGGACTGTTGTGTGCAGCGTGCTCTGCGGAACGGAAGATCATGGCGCAGGCATCGCCGCTTTCTGCGGCCAGTTGCAGGCGGCGCAGGCTGCGGTAGTCGATGTCCCACAGCCAGCCAACCACAGCACCGCAGCAGCCCGAGCGCAGGCATTGCTCCATGCTCCAGGCGGCTTCGGTCGTGCCGGCATGAATTTCATGCAGGAAACGCAGATCGACACCGGCGGCCACGAGCGCGGGGGCATAGGGCAGGTGCGGCGGCGCCACGAAGATGACGCGGCGATGCTCCTGGGTGAGTGCCGCCAGGGCGGGCATCACCAGATCCAGTTCGCCCAGACCGTCGTTTTCGTAGAGGATTTCGCTTAAAGCCCCCTGCGGCCAGCCGCCGCCGGGCAACTTCGCATCCAGCGATTCCCAGCCGGTGGCCAGTGCGCGCACGCGCGGCTGGCGTTCGGCGGAACGGCGCCAGATGCCCGGATGGTCAAGAACCTGGGCGAGAGTCGGTGTGGCGATGGCGTTCATGGGTCAGGTCCTGCGAATGATGCCGACGTAACGCCCTTCAATGGCGAACGCATGGCGGCGGGGGTCGATTTCGATGGGATCGAAATCCGGATTGGCGGGCATCAGGAAGAGCTTGTCCCGCTCGTGCTTCAGGCGTTTCACGGTGACTTCGTCGTCGACGCGGGCCACCACGATCTGTCCATCGGTGGCGACCGGCGTGCGGTGCACGGCCAGCAGGTCGCCATCCAGAATGCCGACATCGCGCATGCTCAGGCCCACCACGCGCAGCAGGTAATCCGCACGCGGGCGGAACAGGGCCGGATCGACTTCCAGCTGCGATTCGATGTTTTCTTCCGCCAGGATCGGCGAGCCTGCAGCCACGCGACCAATCAGCGGCAATTCGTTCTGAGTGTGACTGGCCTGGGTAAGGCTGGCCGGCAGGCGCAGGCCCCGGTGCTGCGGCGAGCGTTCGATCACGCCCTTGCGTACCAGCGACTCCACGCAGGCCTGCGCGGAGCTGTGGCTGGGAAAGCCCAGGGCCTCGGCGATCTCGCGCAGGGTGGGAGGAAGGCCCTGTGCCTGCAGGTATTGCTGCAGGAACGCGAGGGTCTTTTGCTGACGGTCGGTGAGGGTGGGAGTGGCCATGTGTACAAATGTACGTACATGGCCGGGTGTGCGCAAGTGCATTTCTGTATTGCACGTTTGTGCACGATTGGGTACATTTCTGCCCATTCGTCCTCCACGGCTTTTCTCAATGATCGCTCCCGCCGCACGCGCCACGCGCCTCATATTTCTCTTGTCCGGCATCGGCATGGCCAGTTGGGCTCCCATGGTTCCTTTCGCCAAGGCCAATCTGGGCCTGGACGAAGCCAGCCTGGGCATGGTCCTGTTGTGCATGGGCTGCGGTGCCACGGCAGCCATGCCGCTCGCCGGATTTCTCACGCATCGCTATGGCAATCGCAACGTCATCGGCGTGAGTGCACTGCTGCTTTGCCTCGCGCTGCCGCTGCTGACCGTGGCGCCGAGTGCGTGGTGGCTGGGTGCCGCACTGCTGTTCTTTGGTGCCACGCTGGGCGTGGTGGATGTGGCGATGAACGCGCATGCGGTGGATGTGGAGAAGCATGCAGCGCGTCCGATGATGTCCGGCTTCCATGGCGTTTTCAGTATCGGCGGCCTGGTGGGCTCGGTGGTGATGAGTGCCCTGTTGCGCGCCGGTGCGCCATTGCTGAGCTGTGCCATCGCGGTATCGGTACTTTTGTTTGTGGTGGTGGCCACGCAGTGGAAGCATCTGCTTGCGCACGTGGACGATGAGTCGACCTCCACACACACCGGCTTCCGCATGCCGTCGCCCATGGCCTTCCTGCTGGGCTTCCTGTGCATGATCGTCTTCCTCGCCGAAGGCGCGATGCTGGACTGGAGTGCGGTGTTCCTGCGCTTCTCGCGCGGCTTCGACATCTCGATGGCGGGCCTCGGCTATGCCGTGTTCTCCGTGGCGATGGCCACGGGCCGTCTCCTCGGCGACCGGATCACCGCGAAGCTGGGTCCGGTCATGATCGTGCGTCTGGGCAGCTTCATTGCCGCCATCGGCTTCGTGGTGGCCACGACGCTGCCGTGGGGTTATGCCGGCTTGCTTGGCTTCCTGCTGGTGGGCATGGGCGCCTCCAATATCGTGCCGGTGCTGTTCAGTGCCGCCGGTCGTCTGCCGGGAACATCGGCCGGTATCGCCATCGCCACGGTGACCGCGCTCGGTTATGCGGGAATGCTCGCCGGTCCTGCGGTCATCGGTTTTGCGGCGCATGCTTTCAGCTTGCCGGTCGCGCTGTTCGGTATCGGCGTGCTGCTGATTCTGGTCACCCTGAGCGCGAACATCGCGCGTCGTTGAGGAGGTTGTCATGCATTCCAATCACAAGCGCGATGTGGTGATTTTCGATTTCGGCGGCGTGTTGATCGACTGGAATCCGCGTTATCTGTATCGCAAGCTTTTCGGTGATGACGAGGCGGGCATGGAGCGTTTTCTTGCTGAAGTGACTACCCCGGAGTGGAATCTTCAGCAGGATGCCGGGCGTCCCTGGAGCGAGGCGGTGACATTGCTTACGGCGCATCATCCGTCACAGGCGGAACTGATTGCGGCGTATCAGCATCGCTGGGAAGAAACGCTCAACGGTGCCATCGACGACAGCCTGCACATTCTTCGCGAGTTGAAGGATGCCGGGCATCCGCTTTACGGCCTGACCAACTGGTCGCAGGAAACGTTTCCCATCGCGCGCGAACGCTTCGATTTTCTGGAGTGGTTCGACGGTATTGTGGTGTCGGGCGAAGAAGGCACGATCAAGCCGGATGAGAAAATCTATCGCATTCTGCTGGAGCGCTACGACATTGATCCGGCCCGCGCCGTGTTCATCGACGACAGTCAGCGCAACGTGGAAGCCGCCGAAGCCTTCGGCATTCATGGCATTCATTTCCATGCCCCGGCGCAGTTGCGGGCGGAGCTGGTGAAGCTGGGGTTTCTGCCAGCATGAACGACGGCATGGATGTGGCGCTGCCGGGCGAACGCCAGCGCGTGATCGCCGAACGGTTGCATCGCGACGGCCGTGTGATCGCGGCGGATCTGGCGGTAGAGTTCCGTGTTTCGGAAGACTCGATTCGCCGCGACCTTCGTGACATGGCTGCGCAGGGCCTGTGCAAGCGGGTCTATGGCGGCGCATTGCTGATGCATGACGTGGCGCCGTTGAGCGTGCGCCATAAGGAGAATGCAGGCCTGAAGCGGTCGTTGGCGCAGGTGGCTGCGGGGCTGGTGGGCAAGGGACAGATCATCTTCCTGGACGCGGGGTCGACCAACTCGGCTATTGCGGCCGCGCTGCCTGAGCATCATGGGCTGACCGTGGTAACGAATGCGCCGGATGTGGCGCTGGCCGTGCTCGGGCGTCCCGGGTTCGATGTGCTGCTGCTGGGCGGCCGGGTGCATCCGAAGATCGGTGGCGCCATTGGCTCACTGACGTTGCGTCAGGCCCAGGGCATTCGCGCGGACCTTTGTTTCCCGGGCATTTGCGCGATTGATCCGGTGCATGGGCTGTGGACGTACGACAGTGAGGAAGTGGTACTGAAGCAGGCGATCATCGAAGCCAGCGGCGAAACGGTGGCGGTTGCCACGCCGGACAAGCTGATTGCAGCGGCCACGCATCACACGGCACCGATTGCCGCCATTGCGCATCTGGTGGTTGCGGCGGATACGGATGAGGCGGTGGTGGCGGCGTATCGCGCGGCGGGGGTGGCGGTTTATCGTGCTTAGGCTGGCTGGCGCCATCGCGAGCAGCACAAAAAAAGCCGGGGTGCCTGAACTGCACCCCGGCCTTTTGATTCAACAGGTCTGGATCAGCCTGCTTTTTTCTTTGCCAGGCGCAGCCACGTATCCACGACGGTGTCGGGGTTGAGGGACACCGATTCGATGCCCTGTTCCATCAGCCACTCGGCCAGGTCGGGGTGATCGGACGGGCCCTGGCCGCAGATGCCGATGTACTTGCCCTTGGCCTTCGCGGTCTTGATGGCCATGGACAGCAGCTTCTTGACGGCCGGGTCGCGTTCGTCGAACAGGCCAGCCACGATGCTGGAGTCGCGGTCCAGGCCCAGGGTGAGCTGGGTCAGGTCGTTGGAGCCGATGGAGAAGCCGTCGAAGATGTCGAGGAACTCGTCGGCCAGCAGGGCGTTGGACGGCACTTCGCACATCATGATGACCTTCAGGTCGTTCTCGCCCTGCGTGAGGCCGTTCTTCTTCAGCACCTCGATGACCTTGCGGCCTTCGTCAAGCGTGCGCACGAAGGGAATCATGATCCACACATTGGTGAGGCCCATTTCCTCGCGCACGTACTTGGCCGCGCGGCACTCCAGGGCGAACGCATCCGCAAAGCCCGGATCGACGTAACGGCTGGCGCCGCGATAGCCGATCATCGGGTTTTCTTCGTGCGGCTCGTAGCGCGAACCGCCCAGCAGGCCGGCGTATTCGTTGGACTTGAAGTCGGACAGGCGCACGATCACCGGCTTGGGATACACCGAGGCGGCGATGGTGGCGATGCCCTCGGCCAGGCGATCCACATAGAAGCTGACCGGGTCGGCATAGCCGGCGATGCGCGCGTCGATGCGTGCCTTGGTCTCGGCATCCTGTTTGGCGTATTCCAGCAGGGCCTTCGGATGCACGCCGATGTGGCTGGCGATGATCATTTCCAGACGAGCCAGGCCGATGCCCGCATTCGGCAGCATGCCGAAGTCGAAGGCGCGCTCGGGGTTGGCCACGTTCATCATGATCTTCAGCGGCGCCTCGGGCATGTGGCCCAGGTCGGCGGTGATGCGATCAAACTTCAGGATGCCGTCATAGATGGTGCCGGTGTCGCCTTCGGCGCAGGACACGGTGACTTCGGCGCCATCGGGGATGGAGTCCAGCGCGTTGCCGCAACCGACCACGGCGGGCACGCCCAGCTCACGGGCGATGATGGCCGCGTGGCAGGTGCGGCCGCCACGGTTGGTGACGATGGCGGCGGCGCGCTTCATCACCGGCTCCCAGTCCGGATCGGTCATGTCGGCCACAAGGACGTCGCCGGGCTGCACCTTGTTCATGTCGGCCAGCGAGCGGATCACGCGCGCCTTGCCGGCGCCGATCTTCTGGCCGATGGCGCGACCGGTGGTCAGCACGGTGCCGCGCTCGTTGAGCTGGAAGCGCTCAAGCGTGGTGGTCGTGGAGCGTGACTTCACGGTTTCCGGGCGGGCCTGCACGATGTACAGCTTGCCGGTGTTGCCGTCCTTCGCCCACTCGATGTCCATCGGGCGGCCGTAGTGCTTTTCGATGATGAGGGACTGGCGGGCCAGTTCTTCCACGTCCGCATCGTTGATGCAGAAACGGTGGCGGTCGTCGGCCGGGGTTTCCTCGATGCGCACGCGTTCGCCGGGGGCGTCCGAATAGACCATGCGCTGCTGCTTGGCACCCAGGCTGCGGCGCAGAACGGCCGGCTTGCCCTGATTGAGGGTGGGCTTGAAGACGTAGAACTCATCCGGATTGACGGCACCCTGCACGACCATTTCGCCCAGACCATAGGAGCCGGTGACGAACACGACGTCGCGGAAGCCCGATTCGGTGTCCAGCGTGAAAAGCACGCCGGAGGCGCCGACGTCCGAGCGCACCATCAGCTGCACGCCGGCGGACAGAAAGACGTCCTCGTGCTTGAAGCCCTGGTGCACGCGATAGGCGATGGCGCGGTCGTTATAGAGCGAGGCGAAAACTTCTTTCACCTTGTGCAGCACGTCGTCGATGCCGACCACGTTGAGGAAGGTTTCCTGCTGGCCCGCGAACGAGGCATCGGGAAGGTCTTCCGCCGTGGCGGACGAGCGCACGGCAACGGCGATGTCGTCGCTGCCGGCGTCCTTGCACAGCTTGATGTAAGCGTCGCGGATGGCCTGTTCCAGATCGGCGGGCAGGGCGGTGTCCACGATCCAGCCGCGGATTTCCTTGCCGCCCTTGACCAGTTCATCCACGTTGTCCACGTCCAGCGTGGCCAGCCGGTCCTGAATGCGTTTCGCCAGGCCGCTCTTTTCAAGGTAGGACTGGAAGGCATCCGCCGTGGTGGCAAAGCCACCCGGGACGGAAACACCGAGTTTCGCCAGATTGCCGATCATTTCGCCAAGGGAGGCATTCTTGCCACCTACCTTGCCCAGATCGGTCATGCGCAGCGCGTCGAGCCAAAGCACCAGGTCGCTCAAAGGAAGTTCCTCAAAATCGGTTCGTCAAAGGTGTCTGTCGGAATGCGGACGTGCAGGCCGCGCGAAGAAAGTCCTCTATTGTCGGGGCCCCAGAGGGCGTGAAACAAGGCGCGATGCACAAACGTTCAGCCGCTGTGCGGGCAAACGTTTACGCGCTAAGGTGCAAACCATACAGGCCAAACCGGATCGTTCCCGATGCGCAGAACCGTCTTCTTCATTTCCGACTCGACCGGCATCACGGCCGAAACCATCGGAAACAGCATGCTGGCCCAGTTCGAGGGCGTGCAGTTCGATACCCATCGGCTGCCCTTCATCGACAATGCCCAGAAGGCAGAGGCTGCCGCACTGCGGATCAAGACGAAGTATGCGCAGGACGGCCAGCGGCCCATCGTGGTCAACACCATGACCTCCCGGGCGCTGTGCGACATCGTCGGTGGAAGCGGGGCGCTGATGCTGGACGTGTTTGCCCCCTTCATTGATCCGCTGGAGGAAGAGCTTGGCGCCAAACGCTCCGGAGCCGTGAACCGCTCCCACGGCCTGGTGGATTTCGAGCGCTACGAGGCGCGCATCAACGCGACCAACTATGCCCTGGCGCACGATGATGGCCTGGACGTGGATTACAACGAATCGGATCTGGTGCTGGTGGGCGTGTCCCGTTCCGGCAAGACACCCACCTGTCTTTACATGGCATTGCATTACGGGGTCTGTGCCGCCAACTACCCGCTGACGGACGATGACCTGGACAAGCTTGAACTCCCCACGCGCCTGCGTCCGTATCGCAGCCGGCTTTTCGGCCTGACCATCGACCCCAACCGCCTCGCCCAGATTCGCGAGCAGCGCCGTCCCGGCAGCCGCTATGCAACGCTGAAGCAGTGCAAGTGGGAGCTGGAGCAGGCCGACAAGCTGATGCGCCGGGAAAACATCCCTGTTCTGAATACCACGCATACGTCCATCGAGGAGATCTCCAGCAAGATCTTTGAATACCTCGGTATCGAACGCCATATGTACTGACAGGACCCCACAGGAAATCCGAGTGACCTCAGTCATCGAACGCCCTTCGCCGTTTCTCCCCGGACGCTTCGGCTTCCTCATGGGGCTTTACGGCGAAAACTATCACCGGCTGGCGAGGCTGTTTGCACCGCAGCGTCTGGCGACGGGGATCTATGTGTCCGACGTGGACGATGGACTGAAAGTCAGGTTGCAGGTGCAGGAGAAGCACCCCTATACGCTTGAGCTTGAACTCACCTACGACTTCGTGGACGAGCAGACCGGCCAGCCGTCGCCTTCTGCGCAGTTGCGCATGTACACCGATGCGCACGTGGCCGAAGCATTGCATTGCCATCCGGGTCGCCGGTTGTGGCAGGTGCTTGGCCCGTTCCCTGCGGCACACACGGTGTTTCAGCACCGCCTGCGCATGAACGGATTCCTCAGTCGCTGGCTGGAATACCTGGCGGAGCAGGGGCATTCGATCGGCACGCTGGAGCGCGTGGGCGATGGGTCTGATTCGACCTGACTGATGCCTGGTGATGGACCGCCCGGATGCGGGCAGTCTGCTTTTGGCATAAACTCGGGACGAAAAAAAACCCGCTAGAGGGCGGGCGTTTTTTCCAGAAGTAAGTGGCGGAGCGGACGGGACTCGAACCCGCGACCTCCGGCGTGACAGGCCAGCATTCTAACCGACTGAACTACCGCTCCGCATTTACTTCCATCTCTCCAGATAACTAACCAACTCTCTACATCACACATCTTCGATGTTCCGAAGAAGTGGCGTCCCCACGGGGATTCGAACCCCGGTCGCCACCGTGAAAGGGTGATGTCCTAGGCCTCTAGACGATGGGGACGTATAGAGTTGGTGGAGCCAGCCGGGATCGAACCGGCGACCTCCTGCATGCCATGCAGGCGCTCTCCCAGCTGAGCTATGGCCCCGCTCTGGAGCCGCAAAGAATAGGGCGGAGGAGGGGGTCCGTCAAGCATTCGATGCAATTTTTTTTGAAATATTTTCACGGAAATTGAAATCATCAATCGTGACGGACATTTAGCTTCACACGCCCAATTCGTCATGGCGCGAAAGTTGCTCAAAGAATAAACAGCATCGCGTTAACGACACCTCGCACGCGCTAATCTCAATGCAGGAACGCATCAGGGATACGCATGCACGAACTCGTTTTCATCCAGGATCTGGCCACGGTGATGCTTGTGGCCGGGCTTACGACAGTTATTTTCCAGCGCCTCCGGCAACCGGTCGTGCTGGGCTACATCATTGCGGGACTTCTGATCGGGCCGCATACGCTGCCGGTCATCTTCATCCACGACGAACAAACCATCCGCACGCTCTCCGAACTGGGCATGATCCTGCTGCTGTTTGCACTGGGTCTGGAGTTCAGCCTCAAGAAGCTTCGTGCTGTCGGTGGCGCAGCGCTGGTGGCGGCCTTCGCAGAAATCGTCCTGATGGTGTGGATCGGCTACGAGATCGGCCGCTTCTTCTCGTGGTCGGCGATGGACTCGCTGTTCCTTGGGGCCATGCTCTCCATCTCCTCCACCACGATCATCATGAAGGCGCTGGAGGATCTGGGCCTCAAACGCGAGCGCTTCGCGCAGCTGATGTTCGGCATCCTCATCGTGGAGGACCTGCTGGCCATCGTGCTGATGGCACTGCTTACCGGTATTGCCAGCACGGGCGGGGTGGAGGCGGGCGATGCATTCGCTGCCATCGGTCGCCTCGGCCTGTTCATGGCGGTGTCGCTGGTGGTCGGTCTGCTGCTGGTGCCGCGCGTGGTGGACTACATCGCCCGGGTCAGCCGCAACGACGTACTGCTGGTGGCCGTGCTCGGCATCCTGTTCGGCTTCTGCCTGCTGGTGACCGAACTCGGCTACAGCGTGGCGCTGGGCGCCTTCATGATCGGTGCGATTGTGGCGGAGTCCGAAGCGGTGGCGCGCGTCGAGCGCATCATCATGCCGGTGCGCGACATGTTCAGTGCCATCTTCTTCGTGGCCATCGGCATGTTGATCGACCCCGCGCTGCTGGTGGAATACGCATGGCCCATCTTCATCGTCACGGTCGCCGTGGTGGTGGGCAAAGTAATGACGTGCAGTTTCGGCAGTTTTGTGGCGGGCAACGATGGCCGCACGTCGCTGCGCGTCGGCATGGGGCTGGCGCAGATCGGCGAGTTCTCGTTCGTCATCGCGTCGCTGGGCCTCACTCTCAACGTCACCAGCAAGTTCCTTTACCCCGTGGCAGTCGCCGTGTCGGCCATCACCACCTTCCTGACGCCCTATCTGATCCGCGGATCAGATCCGCTGGCCGGGTTTCTCGCCCGGCGCCTGCCGGCAAGGCTCACCGGTGTGGGGCGCGCCTATACAGACTGGATGGGTAACCTGGGTCTGTCGGGGCAGGGCGCCATCGTGATGAAGATGATCCGGCGACTGGTCTGGCACGTGGTCATCAACATGATGCTGGTGATTGCCGTCTTCATTGTGGTGGCATATGCCTATCGCCGCGGCTTCCTGCATCTGGAACTGCTGGCCGGACAGGTAACGATCCAGCGCAGCCTCGCCTGGTCGCTGGCCGCCCTGCTGTCGCTGCCCATGATTGTTGCTGCCTATCGCAAGGCAGGGGCCCTGGGCATGCTTCTGGCAGAACTCAGCATTCCCGAGCACGTGGGGGGCAGCCGCAATTACACCATTCGCAGCCTGCTCGCGCGGGTCATCCCGATGGCGGTGCTGCTGGTGCTGGGGCTGCTGGTGGCGGCACTGGCGTCCACCATTCTGCCGCCGCGCGAAGTGGCGTTCCTCATTATCCTTTTGGGAGCGGGACTTACGTGGCTTCTCTGGCGGGTCCTGGTCCAGGTGCACGCGCGTTTGCAGGCGGCGCTTAAGGACACGCTGGACAAGCCCGGGCACTCGCCAGAGGAATAAGCGGCCCGCCTTGAACTATTTCCCATGAACCTTGTCCCATCCACCGTCATTGCAAGCTGGGCGCGAACCACCGCACAATGGCGTTCTGCCTCCACACGGAGGTGTACCGGCGTCGCCGAATCTTTCAAGAATGAGGGAGTATCGAATGAAGCACTTTTTGCGTCCCACGATGACGGCCGCCGCGCTGGCTGTTGCGCTGGCCACGACCGCGGGCGCATCTGCCCAGGCTGCCAAGACCCCCAAGGCCGCTGCGACGTCCGCAGCTCCGGCTGGTGCGGTTGACAAGCAGAAGGCCAGCTACGTGGTGGGTTGGGATATCGCCAGCCAGCTGCCGCCGCTCGTCCGCGCCGAGCTTGATCCGGCAACCGTCGGCAAGGCGGTGCAGGCTGCCCTCTCGGGCCAGCAGCCGACCATGTCGAACGAAGAAGCCAAGGCTGTCCGTGACGCGTTCACGACCCAGCTGAAGGCCAAGGCAGAGCGTGAATACAACGCAGAGTCGACCAAGAATGCCGCGGAAGGCGCTGCCTTCCTTGCCAAGAACAAGTCCGCTCCTGGCGTAAAGACCACCGCTTCGGGTTTGCAGTACGAAGTCATCCAGGCCGGTACCGGTCAGCGTCCGGGCCCGTCCGACACGGTTTCGATCAACTACACCGGCACGTTTGTGAACGGCGAAGTGTTTGACGCCTCGGCTGCCCACAAGGATGCCGAGCACCCGAACGGCGCACCGGCCACGATCCCGCTTGCCTCGGTTATCCCGGGCTTCCGCGAAGGTCTGCAGCTGATGCAGGTCGGTGGCAAGTACAAGCTGTTCATCCCGGCAGCCATCGCTTACGGCGCCAAGCCGGAGAACGGCTTCCCGCCGAATGCGACGATCATCTTCGAGGTTGAACTCCTGAAGACGGCCGCCACGCCGGCAGGTGCAGGTCCGCAGGGCGGCGCCGGCAAGTAAGCTGGTTGCGTTAAAGCTCTGAAAGTAAAAGAAGGGGTGCGGAGCAATCCGCACCCCTTTTCGTTGTCTGGCGGACGGAACGCCGCGCCACCTCGCATGGCGCGTCACGGTCTTCTACAATGCCCCGTTCCATCGCGGCGCCTTGCTGGCGCCAGGGAATGTCATGAAAGTCACGATCTTCGGAACCGGTTACGTGGGCCTCGTCACGGGCGCATGTCTGGCGGAAATGGGCAACCACGTTGTGTGCGTGGACGTCGATGCAGACAAGGTGGAGTGCCTGAAAAACGGCGAAGTGCCGATTTACGAGCCGGGGCTTGAGCCCATGGTCCGGCGCAACCACGAGGAAGGCCGGCTGGATTTCACCACCGAAGCCGCTCCTGCTGTAGCTCATGGCGACATCATTTTCATCGCGGTGGGCACCCCGCCCGATGAAGATGGCAGCGCCGACCTGAAATACGTGCTGGCCGTCGCGCGCTCGGTGGGCGATCACCTGGGGCGTTATGCCGTGATCGTGAACAAGTCCACCGTGCCGGTGGGTACGGCCGATCGCGTGCGCGACATGGTGGCGTCGCGTCTTGCGGCGCGTGAGGCAAGCGTCGAATTCGACGTGGTCTCCAATCCCGAATTCCTGAAAGAGGGCGATGCGGTCGAGGACTGCCTGCGCCCGGATCGCATCATCGTGGGCGCTTCCAGCCCGCGCGCCGTGACCCAGCTGCGCAAGCTCTACGCGCCGTTCAATCGCAATCACGACCGCATGGTGGTGATGGATGAGCGTTCGGCTGAGCTGACCAAATACGCCGCCAACGCGATGCTGGCGACCAAGATCAGCTTCATGAACGAAATTGCCAATATCGCAGAGCGCGTGGGCGCCGACGTCGAGCTGGTTCGCCAGGGCATCGGCTCGGACCCGCGCATTGGCTACAGCTTCATCTATCCGGGCGCCGGTTACGGTGGTTCGTGCTTCCCGAAGGATGTGCAGGCCCTTGGTCGTACGGCGCATGCCTATGGTTACGAGGCCGTGCTGCTCAATGCCGTGGAGGCGGTCAACGACGCGCAGAAGTCGAAGCTGTTCGAACTCATTTCGCGTCACTTCAACGGCGAGCTGGCCGGCAAGACGGTGGCCATCTGGGGTCTCGCATTCAAGCCCAACACCGACGACATGCGTGAAGCCTCAAGCCGTCGCCTGATGGAGCAGCTGTGGGATGCAGGCGCCACGGTTCGCGCGTGCGATCCGGAAGCGGCAGACGAAACCCGCCGCATTTACGGCGAGCGTGATGACCTGGTGCTGTGCGACCGGCCTTATCAGGCGCTGGAAGGCGCCGATGTGCTTGCCATCGTTACCGAGTGGAAGGCATTCCGCAGCCCCGACTTCAGCCGCGTCCAGGGTCTTCTGAAAACGCCAGCCATCTTCGATGGCCGTAACCTGTATGACCCGGTGGCGGTGGAAGATGCGGGCCTGGCGTACTACGGCATTGGCCGTGGCCGCAGCCTGAGGCAATCCCCGTGAGCAACAACATGGACAACCGGGTTACCGAGCTTGAGGTCAAGCTGGCCTTCGTCGAGGATACGGTCAACGGGCTGTCGTCCGCTGATGCCGATATCTCCCAGCGTCTGGCGGCGCTTGAGCGCGCCATGCGCGCCCTGCACTCGGACCTGACTTCCCTGCGCGCGGGCATCGGTGGTGATCCGCATGCCGAACCACCGCCGCCGCACTACTGAGCCGCATCAAGAGCATTCCATGGCAGATTCACTTCGCGATCTCCTGCTGAAAGCAGGCTTCACTCCTCCCGCCCGGGAGGAAAAGCGCGCGCCTGCGCCGCGTCCTCAGGGCTCCGGTTCCCAGCAGGGCAAGCGCCCGCAGGGTGCGGCACCGGCCGGACGCAACAACCGGCCTGCTTCCGGTGGCGGCAACAACAACCAGCGCGGCGGCAAACCGCAGCGTCCGCAGGGCGCTCCTGCTCCGCGCAAGGACGGCGAGATCGACCTGGCCAAGGCGTATGCCATCCGCTCGCAGGCCGAGGCGGCTGAGCGCAAGCGCCTGGAACAGGAGGCGGCCGAAGTGGCGCGCCTGCGCAAGGAGCGCAAGCGCAAGCTGGAGCAGTTGCTGGCTGGCAATGCGCTGAACAAGCCGGATGCCGACAAAGTCCGGCATTTTCCTTATGGCGACAAGATCCGTCGCGTGTACGTGGACGACGCGCAGCTGGTCGCGCTCAATGCGGGCGAGTTGGGTGTCGTGCAGCACGGCGGGCGTTATCTGCTGCTGGATCGCAAGGTGATCGAGCAGATCCGCGACGTCGCGCCGGAGCATATTGCCCTGGTGGTCGATCCCAATGCGGTCGATGAAGGCGACGATGGCGTGCCTGATGATCTGATGTGGTGATCGTCAGTCGCTGCTGAGGCACAAAAAAGGGAGCACATGCTCCCTTTTTCTTTTCGTCCCAACCGGTGGCGATCAGGCCAGCGGCTGGGTGAGTACCGGGTTGTCCCAGCCTTCCTTCGGCTTGAAGCGCGCGCCGTGACGTTCCGCCAGCTTGTCGAGGCGGGCGCGCACGGCAGCGACGCCTTCCGCGCGCACGTACTGGATGGGGCCGCCCCGGAACGGCGCGAAGCCGGTGCCGAAGATGACGCCGGCATCCAGCAGGTCGGCATCGTCCACCACGCCTTCGGCGAGGCAGGCGACGGCTTCGTTGACCATCGGCAGAATCATGCGGTCCTGCACATCGGCGGGCGGCACGTAGTTCGGATCCACTTCCGGCTTTTCCGGCTTGCCTTCCTTCCACACGTAGAGGCCTTCGCCATCCTTCTTGCCGCGCTTGTTGGCAGCCAGTTTGGCTTCCAGGCCCTGCGGAATTTCCAGGCCGAGGAAGGGGGCCAGTTCCTTGCCTACCGAGGCGCAGACGTCCAGGCCCACCGTGTCGGCCAGCTCGATCGGGCCCATCGGCATGCCGAACTTCTTTGCTTCGCGATCCAGCACCGGACCCGGCACGCCTTCGTTGTAAAGGCGCATGGATTCCATGAGGTACGGCATGAGGATGCGGTTGACCAGGAATCCCGGCGTGCCCTTGACCGGCACCGGCAGTTTGCCGATGGCCTTGCAGAAGGCGAGGGCGCGTTTTTCGATGGCAGGGTCCAGGCCGTCGTGGCGGACCACTTCCACCAGCGGCATCTGCGCCACCGGATTGAAGAAGTGCAGGCCGAGGAAGCGCTGCGGCGCTTTCAGGCCCTGACGCAGTTCGTCCAGCGGAATGCTTGAGGTGTTGGTCGCGAGAATTTCATCGGCCTGGAACTGCGGCTCGATGGCGGCGTAGAGGTCGTGCTTGGCCTGCGCGTTTTCGAAAATGGCCTCGATGGCGAGATCGGCTTCGGCGACGCCTTTGCCTTCCACATCCGCACGCAGACGCTTGACCGCTTCCTCGACTTTTGCGGGCGCCTTGAGTTTTTTCTCGTACATCGCGCGGGCGCGTTTCAGCGCCGGCTCGATGAACTTGAGTTCGCGATCCTGCAGCGTGACGTTGAAGCCCTTCAGTGCTGCCCACGCCGCGATGTCGCCGCCCATGACGCCGGCGCCGACTACATGCACGTGTTCGATGCCATGCTCTGCGCCGCCGCCGAGACCCTTGAGGCGTTCCTGCAGGAAGAAGATGCGGATGAGGTTGCGGGCGGTCGCCGTTTCGGCAAGCTTCGCCACCGATTTCGCTTCCAGCTTCAGACGCTGCTGGATGTTGCTGCCACCGCGACGCCACACCTCGATCAGTGCAAACGGCGCCGGATAGTGTTCCTTGCGCACCTTCGCTGCCGTCTGCTTGAGCACCATCGGCGCGATGATCTGCCGGGCCGGCCAGGTGTTGGTGGCCCACGCTTTGGCGCGCAACGCAAATGCCTGCTTCGTCGGGCGCTTGAGCAGATGACGTGCCTCTGCCAGCAGCTCGTCCGGTCGGGCGATGCGGTCAACAAGGCCCACTGCTTTCGCGCGACGCGCGTTGAACGGCTTGCCGGTGAGCATGGCCGGCAGCGCATCGGGCGCACCGATCAGGCGCGGCAGGCGGGCGGTGCCGCCCCAGCCGGGGTGGATGCCGAGCATGACTTCGGGCAGGCCGATCTTCGTGCGCTCGTCGTCCGCTGCAATGCGCATGCGGCAGGCGAGGGCCAGTTCGGTGCCGCCGCCCATGCACGCGCCGTGGATGGCGGCGACTGTGGGGCAGGGAAGGCGGGCAAGATTCTCGAAGATGCGCTGGCCGTTCTGGATGCTTTCCAGAACACCGCCTTCTTTGGCAAATTCGATAAATTCCTTGATATCGGCACCGGCCGCAAAGCCCGAGGGCTTGGCCGAGTGGATGATCACCCCGGGCGGATTCTCAATGGCCAGGCGCTCGACGATGTCGTTGAGTTCGCCCAGAACCTCGCGCGACAGAGCGTTGACGCTGCTGCCTTCGCGGTCCAGGGTGAGGACGACGATGCCGCTTTCGTCTTCGCTGGTTTTCCAGTGTTTAAAACGCAGTCCTTCAAACATGGCTCATCTGGCGATAGCGAGTGATCGCGCCACCTTACCGTTGTGCCGCTCCGATTGCGAGATGGCGGCAGAAATGCGAACGGGCTATCTGGCGCGCCGGGCGGATTGGCACAATACTTGTGGCATCACAGCCGCCGTACGAACAATGCATACCGACGCGCATTCAGGGACCGAGGTCTTCGAGAGCATCCTGTCAGCCGCCGGTCCTCTGGTTGCGCTGGACACTGACGACTCCGCCCCCCTGCTGGACCAGTTCCGGCTGGTGGCCCGGCGCACCGGGCAGGCGGTGTATCTGTGGCGTCAGGGCGAGGGGCTGTGCAGTCTGAGGGATGCGCAGATGCGCGTTCCTGGCTGCGTCCGCCTGGGTGATGCGTTGCGTTACATCCTGCAAAGCCTGCATTTCGGCGTTTACCTGGTGGAGATGCCCGAGGGCGTGCCAAGCGCCACCGACAGTGCGCTTCTGCGGCAACTTGCGCGCGCGCAGACCGAACACGTGCGCCGGGTCGTTCTTCTGGGAGCCAGTTCGTCCTTGCTGGGGGCGCTGGACAACGTCGTGGCGCGGGTGGATGCCGACTGGCGCACCCGCACCGTCAAACCCCGTCTTCGTGACGGGCGCTGGGTCGTATGAGTACGTATCAATGAGCGAGGCCTGGGGGGTCATCCTTTTCACGGAACGTCGCGAACTGCGCCGCTCCATGTTCGATGCACTGGATGGGGGAGACGACATTGCGCTGTACAGCGCACGAGATCTTGCCCATCTGCGCAGTTTGCTGGATGAGCATCCGCCGCTGGCGCTGATGGTCGTGGAAATCGACGGTCATGCCGGTCATGGTCTGGCGGCGGTTGAAGCACTTCGTGCGTTGCCGCTGTATGCCCGCGTTCCGCTGATCTGCGTGCTGCCTGATGCGGCGGCGCTCCAGTTCATGCCTGCGGACACGGTCGACTGGGTTCGCGCGGAGATGCTGGAGGACGAGTTGCTGGCGCGTGCGCGTCGCGCCATGGCCAGCGTGGTGGCTCATCCGCCCGCGCCGTATCCGCCGCCACCTGATGTCCGGGTTGTTGCCGCTCCCGTGCCCGCACCCGTGCTGCCGGTGACGTCCGGCACCGCGGGCGACTATCGTTTTGCGTTCGACGCTGGCTGCGCCTGGATCGTGGCGGCTGCCGGCACCGGGCGGATTATCGAAGTGGGCGATGCGTTTGCCCGCCTTTTTACCGATGCCGCGTTTCTGCGCGACGGAGCCACGGTTGGCAGCGTGTTCCGGTTGAGCAACGGCACGCCCTGGCCTGCCGCGAACGCCGATGCATTGTTGTGCAGCCTGTGCCGTCCGGAGGGCGTGGACATCCCCGGCGAGATCGACATCCGTCGCATCGAGCAGGCCGGTGAGCATCGCATTGCGATTGCCTTCCGCGACTTCCGTTCCAGCGAAATGGCCGAGCGCGCACTGTCGCTTCTGTCGTTGCTTGATGCGTCCGCCAGTGACGATGAAGGCATGGGCGAGGCGGCAGCGATGCTTGCAGACGCACTGGAGCTTGATGTCGTCGCCATCTGGTCAACGATGATCGAGGGCGATTCGCCCGCGCCACCCCTGATTCGCCTGTGGAACGGCCCGGGAACGGTGGTGTGGCCGGAAGAGGGCAGTTTGCCGCTGCTGATGTCCTGCCTGGCGGGCAATGCGGTGGTCCGGCTTCAGCCGTCCGATGTGGGCACGGTTGCTGACCCGCTGGTGGATGCGCTGAGTCTGAATTCGTTTGCATTCCTGCCATTGATCGACGAGCGGCGTGCTGTGCTGGGCGCGATGTTTGTGGGTCGCAGGCGGGCGCTGGATGATGCGCGTGTGCTGGAGCCTGCGCTGCGCGCGGCGTCGTCGCGCTTTGCATCGGCACTGGAACTGCGCCGCACGCGCGAGCAGGGTCGGGCCAAGGGTTTGCTCGATGGCCTGACCGGGCTGCCGAACCGGCTGCTGTTCAATGACCGTCTGGACACCACCATCCGCGAGGCGCAGCGCACGGGCGAATGCTTTGCCGCGCTGTTCGTGGACCTTGACCGCTTCAAGAGCATCAACGACACACTGGGTCACAGCGTGGGCGACCAGGTGCTGTCTGCCGTAGCGCGGCGCCTGCGCGCCAGCGTGCGCGCATCCGACACCGTGGCCCGTTATGCGGGTGACGAGTTCACCTTGATCCTGCGGCACATCATCAAGCGTGATGACGTGCTGCGTATCGCGGAGAAGATCGTCCAGGTGATGGAAACGCCGTTGCCGCTGGACGATGGTTCCGAGCTGCAGATGACGGTATCCATCGGCGTGGCGTTCTTCCCCGACGATGCCTCCGACGGCGAGCATCTGCTGCGGCATGCGGATGAGGCGATGTATGGCGCGAAGAGTCTGGGGCGCAACAATTTCCAGATCTATGCCCCCAGCTCCGACCTCTCCCAGCAACAGCACGTCGCACTGAAAGCCAAGCTGCGCCATGCCGAACGCAACGGTGAGTTGCGCGTGTTCTACCAGCCGCAGGTCGACACCATGACCGAGGATATCGTTGGCATGGAAGCGCTGGTGCGCTGGGAGCATCCGGAGCTTGGCACCATCTCGCCCGCATTCTTCATTCCGCTGGCCGAAGCCAGTGGTCTCATCGTGTCCATTGGCGAATGGGTGATGCGTACGGCCTGCGCGCAGGCGCATGCCTGGGAGAAAATGTTTGGCCTGCGTCTGCGCCTGGGCGTAAACCTGTCGGCCGTGCAGCTGATGCAGCCCAACCTCGTGGCCACGGTGGCCGGCGCATTGATCGACACCGGGCTGGACCCATCCTGCCTCGAGCTGGAAGTGACCGAAAGCATCAGCGTGAAGACCGTGCCGCACCTGGTCGAAAGTCTTGATGCGCTGCATGCGATGGGTTGTCGCATTGCCATCGACGATTTCGGCACCGGTGCGGCATCACTGGACTACCTGCGGCGCCTTCCTGCCGACCGCATCAAGATCGACCAGAGCTTCGTACGCAACATTGGTGTGGACCCCGACGACGAGGCCATCGTGCGCGCCACCATCGACATGGCCCACCGGCTGAAGCGGGGCGTCGTGGCCGAAGGTGTGGAAATCGAGCAGCACCTGAATTTCCTGCGGGCCAACGGATGCGACGAATTGCAGGGCTATCTGTTCTGCCGGCCGCTGCCGGCCATCAGTTTTGAAAAACTGCTTGGCGAGCGGCAAAGGCTTCTGACCGAAGGTCTGGCGCCCGCTGGCAGTGCTTGATTCAGGCAGCGGACAGCTCCATTGAACAGGGGTAGTAGGATGGGCATCGGGTTCCCGACAGGGGCGGCCAGCCTTCGCCGATGAACTTGGCGAGTCAGCGCTTGTCTCAGCACCGCCCGTATCCATGGCCCATGGCACAGCGCAAGGAGAAATGCCCGGATGGGCGAAAACGAACTGGACCAGGCACTCGTCGAGCGCGTGCAAAACGGAGACAGGCGTGCGTTCGACCTGCTGGTGCGCAAGTACCAGCACAAGGTGGTGGCACTCATTTCCCGTTATGTGCACGACTGGACTGAATGCGAGGACATCGCCCAGGAAGCCTTCGTGCGCGCGTGGCGCGCCATCGGCTCTTTCCGGGGTGAAAGCGCTTTCTATACCTGGCTTTACAAGATCGCGGTAAATACTGCCAAGAATCATCTGGTTGCGATGGGGCGTCGCCCGCCCACGGGCGATATCGACGTGGAAGATGCCGTTTACGTGCCTGGCGCCACCCGCCTGCACGAGAGCGCCACCCCCGAGCGCGAAATGATGCGGGAACAAGTGGAACAAACCGTGTATTCCACGGTCCAAGCTCTGCCCGAGGAACTTCGGGCCGCGATCACGCTGCGTGAGGTGGACGGCAAGAGTTATGAAGAAATCGCCGTCCTCATGGACTGTCCCATCGGAACCGTCCGTTCACGCATTTTCCGGGCTCGCGAAGCCATCGACGAAAAACTGCGGCCGTTGTTGTCAGACCGCGAGGATCACAAGCCATGACTGAAGCCAATCGGGACATCCTCTCTGCCGGTATGGATGCCGAACTGTCGCGCGAGGAACTGCGTTTCCTGCTGCGGCGGATTGACAGCGACAGCGCCCTGGTCGAGGCGTGGTCCCGTTATCACGTGGCCCGCGACGGCTTGCGTGGCGAGCTGTGCCCGCAGGTGTCGGCAGGTTTTGCCAGCCGCGTCATGGCCGCCATTGATGCTGAGGCAGCCACCGCCAGCGTGGTTACGCCGGTTGTTGCTGCGCAGGCGCCCCGTCGCCGCTGGCTTCACTGGTCGGCCGGTGGCGCCATCGCCGCCAGCGTGGCTGTGGCCGCGCTGATGCTTACCCAGCCGGCAGGTCCGGGTTCCAGCGTTCCCATGGCGCAGACACCGTCTGCGGGCAACTCGCTGGACCTGGCTGACGCCAGCCCGGCCGAGCCTGCCGCGGCACCGGCTGTGCCCCAGTGGCTGAGTGGCGGCACCATGGCCTCCCAGTTCACCCAGAAGGCGGCATTTGGTGGCGATTCCGGTGGCGATGCCCCGTATCTGTCGCGCAGCATGCCTTATCAGATTCACGCTACCCGCGCCGACGCGGCCGGTGTAGACCCGAACAGCGGCAATGTGATGTTCATGGTTCGCCCCGACGGCAGCCGTTATGTGCAGCCGGTTGCGCATCCGCAGGTCCAGGCCCGCTGAGGGCCGGCCCTGGGGCCCGATGAGAGGCGCAGCTAGTTTGCTGTGCCGTTTTACCCCGATGTCTTCGGTCGTGTGGCTCGCCCCCGCACGAACTTCTATGGAAAAAGGAGGAAAGATGAGTCAGTGGAGTGCGCGTACGGTACTGGCCGCCGCGTTAGTGATCACTTCAGCGGGCGCCAGCGCCCAGTCTCTGCCTGATTTCACGGGCATCGTCGAGAAGAACGCGCCTGCCGTGGTCCACGTGGAGGCCAAATCCAACAGCAACCGCGTCCGTCAGGGCGCCGATCCGGGCAATGCGCCCGACGATCAGGCCGAGATGTTCCGGCGCTTTTTCGGCATGCCGATGATGCCTTCGCCGCAGGAGCGAACAGCGCTCGGTTCCGGCTTCATCATCTCCTCCGATGGCTACGTCCTTACCAACAATCATGTGGTGGACAACGCGGAAGAGGTGCAGGTGCGCCTGCAGGACCGCCGCACCCTCACAGCCAAGGTCGTCGGCACCGATCCCCAATACGACATCGCGCTGCTGAAAGTGGACGGCGGGGCGCTGCCGGCCGTGTCCATCGGCGATTCGCGTCAGCTCAAGGCCGGACAGTGGGTGCTGGCCATTGGCTCGCCCTTTGGCTTTGACTACACCGTGACCCAGGGCATCGTCAGCGCCGTGGGCCGCAATCTGGGCAGTGGCGACCAGCCCTATACCTCGTTCATCCAGACCGACGTGCCCATCAACCGGGGAAATTCCGGTGGCCCGCTGTTCAACCTGCAGGGCCAGGTCGTCGGCGTGAATTCGCAGATTTATTCCAGCACGGGTGGCTATCAGGGTGTGGCGTTCTCCATTCCCATTGATGTGGCCATGAACGTGGTGCAACAGATCAAGGAAAAGGGCTACGTCTCGCGCGGCATGCTTGGCGTGCGCGTGCAGCCGGTCGATCAGTTTGTGAAAAACCTCAATCTGCCCAACGCCAACGGCGCGCTGGTGGCGGAAGTCACGCCGGACAGCGCCGCGTCGCACGCGGGCGTGCGTCAGGGTGACGTCATCCTGGCGTTCAATGGCCAGTCCATTGGCCAGGCGGCCGATCTGCCGCCCATGGTCGGCATGGCGCGACCGGGGTCCACCGCACGACTGGACATCCTGCGTGACGGCAAAAAGCAGACGGTCGAGGTCAAGGTGGGCGAATTGCCCCGGGACAAGTCGTCGGTCGCCCGTGCCAGCGGTGTCGGCGACAGTGCCGGAGCCAAGGCGAATGCGCTGGGTCTGGCCGTTCAGGATATCGACGCGGCCACCCGCAGCCAGCTTGGCTTGCCGGCCGGGCAGGGCGTGGTCATCAGCCGGGCCGACAGCTGGGTGGCGTCAGCCTCGGGTCTCCAGGCGGGTGACATCGTATTGATGGTCAACCAGAAACGGATTGCCAGTGCAGCCGATTTCCACGAAGCCGCCAGGGCCGTCAAGCCCGGCGATACGGCGATGCTGCTCGTTCGTCGCGATGACGCAACCCGCTTCCTCGCGCTGACCGTTCCCTCGTCCCGCTGATCGTCCCACGCTGCCATCCGCGGGCGAATTGGCCCGCGGATGGCAAGGGCGGCGGGAAGGTGGCGTTCCATGCGATAATTGACGGATTCGCGCCTGTCACACGGCGGCGCGACGTCGTTCGCGCCGCGAACGATGGTGAACGTGATAACGGCGCTCCATGGAACTTATTCGCAACTTCTCCATCATTGCCCACATCGACCATGGCAAGTCGACGCTGGCCGATCGAATCATCCAGATTTGCGGCGGTCTGACCGAGCGCGAAATGGAAGCGCAGGTCCTGGATAACAATCCGATCGAGCGCGAGCGCGGCATTACGATCAAGGCCCAGTCGGTGTCGCTGCCCTATACGGCGCGCGACGGCAAAACCTATCAGCTCAATTTCATCGACACCCCCGGGCATGTCGACTTCTCCTATGAAGTCAGCCGCTCGCTGGCCGCGTGCGAAGGCGCGCTGCTGGTCGTGGACGCAGCCCAGGGCGTGGAAGCCCAGTCGGTCGCCAACTGCTACACGGCCATCGAGCAGGGCCTGGAAGTGGTGCCGGTCCTTAACAAGATCGACCTGCCCACGGCTGACCCGGAGAAGGCCAAGGCTGAAATCGAGGCTGTGATCGGCATCGACGCCAGCGAGGCCATTGCGGTCAGCGCGAAGACCGGCCAGAACGTGATCGAGGTGCTTGAGGCCATCATTCACCGCATCCCGCCGCCGAAACCGCGCGACACGGATCGCCTCCAGGCGCTGATTATCGACTCCTGGTTCGACAATTACCTGGGTGTCGTGTCGCTGGTGCGCGTGATGCAGGGTGAGATCAAGCCCGGCGACAAGATCCTGGTGATGTCCACCGGCCGCACGCATCTGGTCGACGACGTGGGTGTGTTCACCCCGAAGCGCAAGAAGCTTGACCGCCTGGGTGCTGGCGAGGTGGGTTGGATCAACGCGTCCATCAAGGACGTGCATGGCGCCCCCGTCGGCGACACGCTCACCCTGGCCAGCAAGCCGGCTGATCACCCGTTGCCCGGTTTTCAGACCATGCAGCCGCGCGTTTTCGCCGGCCTGTTTCCGGTATCCGCAGACGATTACCCGGCACTGCGCGAGGCGCTTGAGAAGCTGCGCCTGAACGATGCGGCCATGTTCTTCGAGCCGGAAAGCTCCGAAGCCATGGGCTTCGGCTTCCGTTGCGGCTTCCTTGGCATGCTGCATATGGAAATCGTGCAGGAGCGCCTGGAGCGCGAGTACGACCTCAACCTCATCACGACGGCACCCACGGTGGTGTACGAAGTGCTGAAGACCGACGGCAGCATCCTTGAGCTGGACAATCCGGCCAAGCTGCCGGCCATCCCGCAGATTCAGGAAATCCGCGAGCCGATCATCGTCGCCAACATCCTCACGCCCAGCGCGTATGTCGGCAATGTGATCACGCTGTGCGAAGAGAAGCGCGGCGTGCAGCGCTCCATCCAGTATCTGGCCACCCAGGTGCAGGTCAGCTACGAGCTGCCGCTTGCCGAAGTGGTGCTCGACTTCTTTGATCGCCTGAAGTCGGTGTCCCGTGGCTATGCCTCCATGGACTACGCGCTGGAGCGTTTCGACGCCGGCCCGTTTGTCCGCGTGGACATCCTCATCAATGGCGACCGCGTCGATGCCCTGAGCCTCATCGTCCACCGGTCCCACGCTGATCGTCGGGGCCGGGAACTTGTGGAGCGGATGAAGGATCTGATTCCCAGACAGCAGTTCGACGTGGCCATCCAGGCCGCCATCGGCGCCGCCGTCATTGCCCGCTCCACGGTCAAGGCCCTGCGCAAGAACGTCCTTGCCAAGTGCTATGGCGGTGACGTGTCGCGCAAAAAGAAGTTGCTCGAGAAGCAGAAAGAAGGCAAGAAGCGCATGAAGCAGGTGGGCAGTGTGGAAATTCCACAGGAAGCGTTCCTGGCAGTGCTGAAGGTCGACAAATAACAACGCGCCCCTAAAGGCGCGTGATGGCCAGGGATCGGCCGCAGTACACCGCGCCGGAGCAGGCGGGATCTACCCGTCAACGAAACTGATGGAGCAGGCATGAATTTTGATTTTTCGGCGTTTCTTCTTGGCGCGACGGCGCTGCTTGGTGTCGTCTGGCTGCTGGACCGCCTGTTCTTCTACAAAGCTCGCAAAGCGCGCAGCGATGCTTCGGGCACGGAACAACCTGAGCCGTGGCCGGTAGACTGGTCGCGCTCGCTGTTTCCGGTGCTTCTGGTGGTCCTGCTGCTGCGCTCGTTTGTGGCCGAACCGTTCCGCATCCCGTCCGGCTCGATGATGCCCACGCTGGACGTGGGTGACTTCATCCTGGTCAACAAGTTCTCCTATGGCCTCAGGATGCCCGCGTTCAACAACAAGCTGCTGGATATCGGTGAGCCGAAGCGTGGCGATGTCGTGGTGTTCCGTTTCCCGGGTTTCATGTGCCCTGACGAAAACGGCAAGGCCGTCCGCTCGGGCGACGCGTCCTGCCAGGACCCGCACGCTCCGGTAGCCAGCGAGAACTGGATCAAGCGCGTGATCGGCCTGCCCGGTGACCGCATCGAAACCCGCGGCAGCGAGCTGTACGTCAACGGCGAGCGTGTGGGTGCCGACGACGTGGGTCCGTACAAGGGCAACATGAATCGCCTGGAAGACCGTCAGATGATCGAACACGATGCCCGCGTGCTGACCGAGCACCTGGGTAGCGTCAATCACCTGATTGCGCAGATGCCCTCGTTTAACTCGCCGATGGATATCCCCAACGCCGCCGTCCCCTCCGAAGTGCCCAAGGGCTGCTACATCGTGATGGGCGACAACCGCAACAACAGCATCGACAGCCGCTGGTGGGGC
The DNA here is from genome assembly GCF_014192715.1 of Luteibacter sp. Sphag1AF. Lineage (GTDB taxonomy): Bacteria > Pseudomonadota > Gammaproteobacteria > Xanthomonadales > Rhodanobacteraceae > Luteibacter. The sequence continues at coordinate 199,890 of NZ_JACHYH010000006.1, read as the reverse complement.
TGCATGCCCGAGCAGAACCTGGTGGGCAAGGCGTTCTTCGTGTGGATGTCCTGGCGCGGCACATCAAACGGCTGGTTCGAGTGGTCCAAGATGGGCAAGGTCATCCATTAATGCGACGAGCCGCACGCGTCTGGCGTTTGCCAGCGCGTGCAGACAAGGTAATCTCCGCTCGGGGCCGCGCACGGCGCGGCCTCATTCTTTGATGTTTTCACAGGGGTGCCGCTCTTGATGCGGCAGGACGGGGATGATGAAGTCGAAGCAGTCGGGCATTACGCTCATCGGTTTTCTGGTCGTGGCCGCGGTGCTGGGCTTTTTTGCCTTCATGGCGATGAAGCTGGTGCCGGCTTATATCGAGTTCGCCGGTGTGGTGAAAGCCATGAACCAGGAAGCGGAGAGCGGTGGCGACATGTCGCTGGACACGCTGCGTCGCGACCTGGCCTACAAACTCAGTTTCCAGTACACGGACGATTCGACGATCAAGCCCTCCGACATCACTGTGCAGCGCGGCAACAATGGCGCCCAGATGACGGTGGCGTACGATAAGCACATTCCGTTCATGTACAACATCGCTTTTCTGGTGCACTTCGAGAAATCCGTGCAGCTGAAGAGCAACGTGCTCCAATGAGGTACCGTGCGATTCTCCTACCGATTTCGTGATCCGAACCTGGCCACCCTGGCGCTCACTCATCGCAGCGCCGGGCGGCCAAACAACGAGCGGCTGGAGTTCCTGGGTGACGCGCTCCTTGGCGTGCTCGTTGCCGAGCTTTTGTTCGACGCCCATCCCAACGCCAGCGAAGGCGAGCTGTCGCGCCTGCGCGCGCAGCTGGTCAACGGCCAGGCTCTTGCAGTGGTTGCCCGCGAGCTGGAACTGGGCGATGACCTCAAGCTGGGCTCCGGCGAACTGAAGAGTGGCGGCTATCGCCGCGATTCGATTCTGGCCGACGCCTTCGAGGCGCTTGTGGCTGCCGTCTACCTCGATGCGGGCTATGATGCCTGCCGCGAAGTGATTACCGAGCTCTTCTCGCCCCGCGTGGCTGCGTTGAAGCGCTCCAGCAAGGATGCAAAAACCAGGCTACAGGAGTGGCTGCAGGGCAAGGGGCTTCCCTTGCCTGTGTACGACCTGAAAGACAGTTACGGCGAAGACCACGCAAAGACTTTCGACGTCAGCTGCACCATCGGCGAACCCATTGCCCTATGCGTTGAAGGACGCGCAGGCAGTCGGCGCGCCGCCGAGCAGGACGCCGCCGAAGCGGTCCTCCGTCGACTACTGGAAACCAAAGCATGACCGATTCAACCGATCTCCCCGAAACCACCGGAAACGATGATTTCCGTTGTGGCTACGTCGCTCTTTCCGGACGTCCCAACGTCGGCAAGTCCACGCTGCTGAACTCGCTGATTGGCGTACGCCTGTCGATCGTGAGCCATCGCCCGCAGACCACCCGTCACCGCATTCTCGGCATTTCCACCAAGCCGGAAGGGCAGATTCTTTACGTGGACACGCCGGGCATGCACCGCGGCGCGAAGCGTGCGATGAATCGCAGCATCAACCGTGCCGCGCGCGCTGCGATGAGCGAAGTGGATCTGGCCGTGCAGGTGATCGAAGCCGGTCGCTGGACCGACGAAGACGCCGCCGTGTATGCCGCCCTGTGCGAGCAGGACGTACCGCGCCTGCTGGCAATCAACAAGGTCGACCTGCAGAAAGACAAGACGGTGATGCTGCCGTTCGTTGCCGACCTGATGACCAGGCACCCGTTCGACGAGGTGTATTACGTGTCCGCGCTGAAGTCCAAGGGTCTTCCGGGGCTTGAGAAGGGCATCATGCAGCGCCTGCCGCAGCAGCCGGCCATCTATGGCGAAGACGAAATCACCGACCGCAGCGAGCGCTTCATCGCGGCCGAAATGGTGCGTGAGCAGCTGATGCTGCGTCTGGACCAGGAACTGCCGTACGCCACCACTGTGGAAATCGAGCATTTCAGCGACCGTCCGGATGGCATTGCCGAAGTGCATGCCGTGATCTGGGTGGAGCGCGATGGTCAGAAGGCCATCGTCATTGGCGACGGCGGCGCACAGCTCAAGGCCATCGGTACCTCGGCACGCAAGAGCATGGAAAACCTCTTCGAGCGCAAGGTGTTCCTGAAGCTGTGGGTCAAGGTCCGCGAAGGCTGGGCCGACGACGAAAACCTGCTGAAGCGTTTCGGTTACGAGTGATGCCTTCGTGGCTGCCGCGCCCGTGAAGGGCGCCGTGGTCACGACAGTCAAAGAGAGGTCCCGTGCGCGTCGAACAACAGCCTGCCTATGTGCTGCACGCGCGTCCGTATCGCGAGACCTCGATGCTGGTCGAATGCCTGACCCGCGACCACGGCCGCATTGGCGTCGTCGCGCGTGGGGTTCGCCGTGAGCGGGCGCGCAACCAGCGCTCGCAACTGGAGCCCTTCCAGCAGCTTTCGCTGGACCTCCTGATGAAGGGGGAACTGGCCACCCTGCGTGCCGCCGAGTTCGCCGGCATGGCCACGCGCCTGACCGGCGATGCGGGACTGGCCGGTCTGTACCTCAACGAGCTGATCGTGCGCCTGACCGGGCGTCAGGACGCCAACCCCGAGCTATTTGACCTGTATGGCATCACGCTTCGGCGGATGGCGGCGGGCGAAGCGCTGGCCTGGTCGTTGCGCCGTTTCGAACGCGACATGCTCGACACCCTGGGTTACGGCCTGCAACTGGATATGGACGTCGAGCGCGACGAGCCGGTGGACCCGGATGCCTCCTATCGCTACACGCCAGGCACGGGCTCGCTGCTGGCGCGTCCGGGGGATCGTGAAGCCATCCGTGGCAGCGACCTGCTGGCGTTTGCCGCCGACACCTGCCCGGATACGGCGGGCCTCGTAGCCCTGCGCCGGCTGATGCGCCAGGTAATCGGTTTCCATCTGGGTGGCGGCGAGCTGCGTGCATGGCGGGTGCTGGGTGGCGCCATGACCCGCCGTTGAGTCAGGCGGGCACGGCAAGCGCGTCGATAGTCGTTCGCAGGTCGTCGCGGAAGGCGGCGAGGTCATCCTCGGCGGGCGCCGCAGCGCTGGCCAGCACCTTCAGATGAAGCGTGCGCGCCTGCGCACCGAGACGACTGGCTCCGCAAAAACCGCAGGCTGAGCGCAGCCGGTGCAGGCGTTCGACCAGTTCGCGCGGGCGGTGCGCCAGGTCGGGCAGGTCGTCGTCCAGCTGTGCCAGTTCGGCATGAAGCAGGGTGCGCAGCGCCTGCATGGTCTGGGCGTCGCCGGTAGCGGCCAGCGCCTCACGGTCATCCAGCGTGGCAAGCGCCGCCCGGGTGCCCAGTACGTTACCCAGCAGCTTGTGCAGGTCCGCCTGTTGGCAGGGCTTCTCCAGTACCGCCGCAAATCCGGCAGCATGAAGCTCGGCACGAAGCTCGGGCGGCACATCGGCGCTGGTGGCGATGGCCGGGCTGCGCACCGAGCGGGCCGCTGCATCGGCACGCAGTACGGTCAGCACGCTGATGGCCCCGGCGTGGGGCATGCGGCAATCCAGGATCAGGGCATCATAGAACTCGGTGGCTGCCAGCGCGGCGGCTGCACGGCCGTCTGCACAACAGGTAACCTCATACCCCATGCTGTTGAGAACTTCGCCGAGGAACTGGCGGGTGGTCTCGTCATCGTCTGCCACGAGGATCCGGGCGGCGGTCTGGGGCGCCTGTGCAGGCGAATGGGAGCACTTCGTGTGATCAGGTGTCATCAACGTTCCGTGTTGTTCATCTGGTTTTGGCAGAATGACCGCACATGCCTCCGGTATCAAGACGACAACTCGGCTTTCTGCTCGTATTCCTTGCCGCCCTGGCATGTTCGTTCGGGGTAAACGCGGGAGTGGCGGTGTCGGCTGACGTGCTGAATATGCCCGGCATCCAGATGAAGAACGTTGATGCCGGTCTCGATCCATCGTCCTCTGGCAATAGTCTCAACGTTCGCCTGAGCGCTGTGCGCGCCGATATCCCGGCCATGGGCTGGAAACGGGTGGGTCTGTCGCTGAACGGCTCGCTGACCCGCGACGAGCAGGGACGCTGGCTTTTCGACGGCGACGTGAAGCTCACCGGCGCGCCTGGCGCCGCGCTTTCCAAAGCCCATGTCACGCTGGTGGCCGACGATGCCGCCAATACGCTGCAGGTCGACATCGTCCAGGACAAGGCCTCTGCATCCGTGGCTATGCCCATCGACGAGCCCACCCACGCCCAGATCAGCCTCAAGAACCTCCCGGCTGGCTGGTTGCAAGGGCTGCTGTCCACCGTCTGGTCGGGCAGGGCGACCACCGGCAAGGTTGACGCCGAGCTGGCGCTGGACGTGCTGGACAAAGGCATTCAGACCACCGGCCAGTTTTCGCTGACCGGCGTGGGCTTCGATTCCCCGGGCGGCACACTGGCCGGTGCCCGGCTGACGGGTAGTGGCCGCCTCGGCCTCGACACCTCCGGTGGTGGGGCGGCGATTACCCTGGAAAGCACCCTGCGCGGCGGCGAACTACTGCTGGGGCCGATGTACGCGCGACTGCCGGCGCACCCGGTGCAACTCTCGTTCGATGCGCGTTCGCAGAAGGGCGCGCTTTCCATCCAGCGCCTGCGCGTGAATGATCCGGATGCATTGACGCTGGAGGGTGACCTGGGCTTCTCGCCGTCCGGCGACCTCGACCGCCTGGCATTGAATCGGGTGGACGCCCGCATGCCCGCCGCCTATGACCGCTACGGCAAGAGCTGGCTGGCCACCCTGGGCCTGCCCGGGCTTCAGTCCTCCGGGGCCTTCACCGCCAAGGTGGCCATGGGTTCGGGCGGATTGACCTCGTTTGCGTTTCACACCGATGGCCTGGATCTTCAGGACGCAGCAGGTCGCCTGGGTGTTCGCGGGCTGCGCGGCGGCCTGGACTGGGCGGTGGGCGCCACGCGTCCGGCCACCCAGCTTGGCTGGCGTTCGCTGCAGGTATTCAACATTCCCAATGGCGCGACCGAAGCGCACTGGCAGGGCGTCAACGGCAAGCTGACGTTGCAGAAGCCCGCGGCCATTCCTGTGCTGGATGGACAACTGCGCGTACAGGGCCTGACCTTCGACCCGGCCGCATCGCGCGGCGAACGATTGCAGACCTCGCTGGTGCTCACCCAGGTCAACATGTCCCAGCTTTCCAGGGCGTTTGGCTGGCCACAGTTCGGCGGCACCGTCGGCGGCGCCGTGCCCTCGTTGCGCTATGTGGACGACCGGATGGAACTGGGCGGAGGCCTCACGCTCAACGTTTTCGATGGCTTCGTGGACGTTACGGCGCTAACACTCGAAAAGCCCTTCAGTGATGTGCCGGTGCTTACGGCCAACGTGTCGATCAGCAAGCTGGATCTCGGGCTGCTGACCGGCGTGTTCGACTTCGGCAACATCACCGGACGCCTGAATGGCTCGGTGTCGAATCTGCGTCTGGTCGGCTGGACGCCCGTGGCGTTCAAGGCGCAACTGCTCGCACCCGAGGGCGGCCGGATCAGCCAGCAGGCCGTCAACAACCTCACGGCCGTGGGAGGGGGTGGTGTTGCTGCCGGTTTGCAGGGCGCCGTGCTGAAGCTGTTCAAGACGTTCGGCTATAAACGCATTGGCCTCACCTGCACGCTTCGTTCGGAAGTGTGCAGCATGGGCGGTCTGGGCGAGACCAACGGCGGCTACACTATCGTCGAAGGAAGCGGGCTGCCCCGACTGTCGGTGATCGGGCATCAGCATGAAGTGGACTGGCCCACGCTGGTCCGTCGTCTGAAATCGGCTACCGAAGGCAACGCACCCGTCATACAGTAGCGACACCTCAAGGAGAGCCGCATGCGTCAATTCACTCTGGGCCTGCTGGCCACCGCGTTCGTCGCGCTGGTCGGTTGCGTCACCATCAACGTGTACTTCCCGGAAGCGGCGGCACAGAAAGCGGCCGACCAGTTCATTGGCAACGTGCTGGACGACAGCGGTGTGGCACCGGCCGCCAAAGACCCCAAGCCGGTACTTCGGCCTGCGGCCAGGCCGGCTTCCGGCCAGCAACCTTCTGCCTCCCTGCTTGATCTGATCATTCCCACCGCAACGGCTGCCGACGTTCCCGACGTGCGCGTGCAGACCCCCGCCACCGAAGCCATTCGCGAGCGTATGAAAAACCGCTTCCGTGGCAACTTGAAGGGTTACTTCGATCAGGGCGCCGTGGGCTTCACGGCCGATGGCATGGTCGCGGTGCGTGATGCCTCTCAGCTGCCGCTGGCCGACCGGGCCCAGGTTGCTGCCGTGGTGGCCGACGAAAACCGCGATCGCGCCGCCCTGTACCGTGAAGTGGCCAGCGCCAACGGCCATCCGGAGTGGGAAAGCCGCATCCGTACCACCTTTGCGTCTGGATGGATCGAGCGTTCCCCGCCGGGCTGGTATTATCAGGACGCCTCGGGTGCCTGGAAGCGCAGGTAGGCACACGCCGTGCCGCCCTGGCGGCCCTCTCGACCGATTGACTGCCCGGACCCGCTCCGGGCTTCTTTTTTCAGAAGATGACTGAATTTCAAACCACTATTACCGGCCTCACTCATGACGGTCGGGGCGTTGCCCGCATCGACAACAAGGCTGTTTTTGTCAGTGGTGCGCTGATGGGCGAAAGCGTGCGCGTTGCGCTGCGCAAGCGTCACCGCAATTACGACGAAGCCGATATCGTCGAAATCATCACGCCCTCGGTGCATCGCGTCGAGCCGCGCTGCCGGCATTTCACGATGTGCAGCGGATGCTCGCTGCAACACATGGACCCGGCAGCGCAGATCGAAGCCAAGCAGAACGTGCTGGCCGAGAACTTCGAGCGCATTGGCAAGGTGCGCCCGGAAACGTGGCTGCCACCGCTGACCGATCAGCCATGGGGCTATCGTCGCAAGGGCCGCTTCTCGGTGCGTTACGTGGCCAAGAAGGAGAGGGTGCTGGTCGGCTTCCGCGAGGAATCCAATCCGGGCTTCGTCGCCGACATCACCCACTGCGAAGTGATTCATCCCGCGCTGGGCCCCAAGGTGGGCTTGCTGGCCGACATGATCGGCACGCTGGAAGCCCGCAGTGACATCCCGCAGGTGGAATTTGCCGCGGGTGATGACACGGTGGCACTGGTGTTCCGTCACATGACGCCATTGTCGGCAGGCGATCAGGCCAAGCTCGTTGCTTTCGGGCAGCAGCACGGTCTGGCCATCTATCTGCAACCGGGCGGCATCTCTACGGTACATCCGCTATGGCCGGAACAGCCGCGCCTGGCCTTCGCCATCACCGCCGACAACGTCGAGCTGGAATTCCGTCCTCTGGACTTCGTGCAGGTCAACGCCGGCATGAACCAGCGCATGATGGCGCGCACCATGGAACTGCTGGATCCGCAGCCGACCGATCGCGTGCTGGATCTCTTCTGCGGCCTCGGCAACTTCACCCTGCCCATTGCCCGTCACGTGGCTCATGTGATCGGCGTGGAAGGTGAACATGGGCTGGTCGAGCGCGCAGCAGAAAACGCCGCACGCAACGGCCTGCACAACGTGTCGTTCGCCGTGGCCAACCTGTTCGAGAATCAGAAGCACGCCCCCTGGGCCACCCAGGTGTGGGACAAGCTCGTACTTGACCCGCCGCGCGCAGGTGCAGACAAAGTGCTGGAATACCTGCCCGGGAAGGCGACGCGCCGCGTCGTGTACGTGTCGTGCCACCCGGGTTCGCTGGCGCGTGACGCTGGCATCCTTGTGCAGAAACATGGCTTCCGCCTCGTCAGTGCCGGTGTGATGGACATGTTCCCGCACACGGCTCATGTCGAATCCATCGCGCTTTTCGAGCGCTGACTCTTCCGGAATCCGAACACGATGGGCATTGAAATCGAACGCAAGTTTCTTCTCGCCGATGACAGCTGGCGACCGCACGTGTCGCGCAGCGAGGTCATTGCGCAGGGCTACCTGGTGGGCGCAACGGCCATCCGCGATGGCAGCGCGCGCTCGTCGGTACGCTTGCGTCGTTCGGGTGATGAGGCGTGGCTCAACATCAAGTCGGCCACATTGGGTATCGAGCGCCAGGAATACGATTATCCCATTCCGCTGGACGATGCCCTGCGCATGCTGGCCGATCTGTGCGATGGCGCCGTGGAGAAAACCCGTCACCACGTCGTCGTGGACGGCGTGCTGTTCGAGGTGGATGAATTCGCGGGCGCCAACGCGGGCCTCATCGTGGCGGAAGTCGAACTCCCGCATGTGGACGCAGACTTTCCGCGTCCATCATGGCTGGGACGCGAAGTGAGCGACGATCCGCGCTACTACAACGTGAACCTGATTGATCATCCCTTCAGTCAGTGGGAGAGCACGGCATGCTGATCATCGGGCTGGAAGGGCCGGAACTGCTGGCACACGAACACGCGCGAATTACCGCGCCGGGCGTCATTGGCGTGATCCTTTTTTCGCGCAATGTGGTGTCGCGCGAGCAGGTGCAGGCACTCGTGGACGCGGTGCGTGATGTGGCTGGCGACGACTTCCTGGTGTGCGTGGATCAGGAAGGCGGTCGCGTGCAGCGCCTGCGCGAAGGTTTCACGTTGCTTCCGCCGCTGGCCGCCATCGGTAAAGCATTTGACCGTGATCCGACCGAAGGCATCCGCCTCGCCGAAGAACATGCATGGGTCATGGCCAGCGAATTGCGCGCCACGGGCATCGACTTCAGCTTTGCGCCGGTCGCCGATCTGGATCGCGGCAGCGCCGCCATCGGCAACCGTGCGCTGCACGCCGATCCGCTGATCGCCGCCGAACTCATCCAGGCTTACGTGCGTGGCATGCATCTGGGCGGCATGGCGGCCGTGCTGAAGCATTTTCCCGGCCATGGCTCCGTTGCTGCCGACACCCACGTGGATGTGGCCGTGGATGCGCGCAGCCTCGCTGACATCATGGCCACCGACCTCATCCCGTTTGCGGCTGGCATCGAAGCACCCGTTGAAGCGGTGATGATGGCGCACGTACTTTATCCGTCTGTTGATGACCAGCCCGCGGGGTTCTCCACGGTGTGGATCGGGGATCATCTGCGAGGCGAGCTCGGCTTCCGCGGCGCCGTCATCAGCGACGACATCAGCATGGCGGCTGCGGCCAGTGCCGGCGGCATTGCAGCGCGTGTGCAGGCGCATCTGGAAGCCGGTTGCGACATCGTGCTGGCATGTTTTCCCGATATCGTCGACGAGGCCATTGCCGCCGTGCGCGGCCGTCGCCTGGCCGCACCGGAGCGTGTGGTGCCTCTGCGTGGCGCCATCGGCAGCACGTGGGCAGGCCTTCTGGACAACCCGCAGCGTGATCGCTTCATCGCGCGCGTTACCGCATTGAATTCTTGAGGATAGACCCGTGATCGTTCCCGATACGCTGAAAGAAGCGCTGACCCAGTCAGACCTCCTGTTCGACCGCGCCACGCTGGACGCACAGATCACCCGCATGGCCGCCGAAATTGACGCCGCCCTGGATGGCGAAGTGCCGGTATTCCTCACAGTGATGCATGGCGCACTGATCTTCGCCGGTCAGCTCGCCCTGTCCGTGCGCACGGATCTTGAGTTCGACTACGTGCATGCCACGCGCTACCGCGGCGATACCCAGGGCAGCGAGCTGCACTGGCTGCGCCGTCCGCAGGTGTCGCTGGCAGGTCGCACCGTGTTGCTGGTGGACGACATCCTCGATGAAGGCCACACCCTCAAGGCGGTGCGCGATGCGTGCCTCGCGCTGGGCGCGCGTCGTGTGCTCGTGACCACGCTGTGCACCAAGATCCATGATCGCCGTGCGGAAGGCATCGTGGCCGACTTCAACGGCGTGGATCTGCCCGACCGTTACGTATTCGGCTACGGCATGGATTTCCGCGAGCAGGCGCGCAACCTGCCTGGCATCTACGCACTCAAAGACTGAAAGCTCCGGAGTTACACCCATGTCCATTGATCTGGCCGTCATCGGCGGCAGCGGTCTGTACCAGTTTCCCGGCCTTGAAAACGCCGAACGCCACCGTGTCGACACGCCGTTTGGCCCTGCCTCGGGCGACGTCGTGGTGGGTGATTTCCACGGTCGCCGCATCGCATTCCTGGCCCGTCACGGTGAAAGCCACACGGTGCCCCCGCATCGGGTGAACTACCGCGCCAACCTCTGGGCGCTGCATCACCTGGGCGCTCGCCGCGTGGTCGGCGTAAACGCCGTAGGCGGCATTCGCGACGATATGGGCCCGCGGGTGCTGGTCGTTCCCGACCAGATCATCGACTACACGCACGGCCGCTACACCAGCTTCTGTGACGTGGAAGGTGCCGAAGTCCGCCACATCGACTTCAGCGAGCCTTACACCGCCAGCCTGCGTCACGCGCTGGTAGCCGCGGCGGCTGCGGCCGGTCACCCAGTGATCGACGGTGGTTGCTACGGCGCCACCCAGGGCCCGCGACTGGAGACCCGCGCCGAAATCGCCCGCATGCGTCGCGACGGGTGTGATCTGGTGGGCATGACGGGCATGCCCGAAGCCGTGCTCGCGCGTGAACTGGATATTCAATACGCGTGTCTCGCACTGGTCGCCAATTTCGCGGCGGGCTGTGGCGACGAAGAAGAAATCAGTATTGAAGAGATATTCGCGCACCTGGCTGCGGCCACTGCCTCCGTGCCTCCCATTCTTGCCCATCTGGTAACCGCGAACCCCGAATGAATCCTGTTGCGCTTTCCTATCAAACATGTTGATACTTCGCCTGCGCCGGGGGGCGGGCAGGGGGAAAGATTGGAGGCCTGCCCTGCGGACGCTTCCAGTCCATGTCCAGAGGTTTACGCAATGCGTTTCGGTACGGTCAAGTGGTTCAACGATGCCAAGGGTTTCGGTTTCATCGCACCCGAGGACGGTGGGGAGGACGTGTTCGTCCACTTTTCTGCAATCAATTCCAAGGGTTTCCGTAGCCTGCAGGAAGGCCAGCGCGTGAAGTTCGAGGTAACCACGGGGCCGAAGGGTGCCCAGGCCTCGGGCGTCGAAATCGCTACCTGATAGCTAAAGGCTTAGCTGTGACACAGAGCCCCGCACTACGGTGCGGGGCTTTTTTGTGCTCGCATTTCTCCAGGACATTTATTTTTCACATGTGTGAAAACGTTTACGGGCCGGATTATCTCCTGGATTACCCGGCGCTTCATTCGTTCGCATGTTTTCGCGAATGGAATTATCGCATTTGCCGTAATTGCGTACCGATAAATGTGTGCCCGATTCGGGTTAATGACCAAAGGCATAAAGCGGGCGCGCCCTGACATGCGTCCCGCCGGGCGCCTACCCCGATTTGCGGCGTGCGGATATCGCGCGCAAGGTGAGTTGCAGGACACCCTGTGACCCCCACGGTGTCTGGCCGCTTGGCATGTTCATCTCCCAGTCCGGCGTTTCCCTGATCGAGGTGATGGTTGCGTCCCTGACCCTCGGGCTGGGCACCGTGGGAACCCTCACTGCGTTGAATGCCGCCTCCCGTGTGGAGCGCGAAGCGCGGGCACTCACCTATGTGGAATTCGTGGCGGCTGACGTCGTCGCGCATCTGCGCATGGATCACGAGGCCGCCGCCCTGGGGCGGTACAACGGTCACTACGCGAGCGGCCATGACGCCCTCTGCGATCCGGATGCCACCTGTGTGGCGCCGCTTCCCGCGACCTCTCTGGCCTCGCGGTGGCTCGATGTGCTGGCGGAATCCGCAGGCCCGGATGGCTGGGTCGACATCGGCTGTGGGGCATCGTACGAATGTGCGCTGGTGATCGGCTGGCGTGATCCGGCCGGTGTGCGCCGTCAGCAATCCTGGCGGGTCATGCTTTGAGGCGGCCGAGAGGGTTTTCCCTGATGGAATTGCTGGTGGCCGTTGCGTTGGGCCTGCTCGTGTCCGCGGCCGCCGTGGCGTGGCTCACGTCCACGATGCGCGCCGCCTGGTTGCGCACGCGGCAGGCGCAGACGCACGAAGAAGGCCGTTTCGCCATGACAGCGCTGCTTCGCGGCATCACGCAGGTGGGCAGCGGGGATGCCGGAGGCGAAGTGGCCGTGCTCGGACACCGCTGTGAGGCCGGCTCCTGCGTGCCGCCGCTGTCGGGATTTCCGGCGCTGAACGCGCGCGTGGCACGGTCGGATGTTCTGACGCTTACCCGGCGAAACAAGGATGCCGCCGACCTCACGTGGCGCTGGTATCTGCATCGCGGGCTCGGCGAGGGCCAGCGGGAACTGCGCCGCTGCAATCCGGACGGCGAGTGCGCCACGATGGCAACCGGCGTCGCATCGCTGGCGTGGCGCTACGCGTTGCCAGACGTGGAACGTGGGGTCCGCTACGCCATGGCTCATGAAGTGCAGGCGCTGAGTGCATGGCATCGCGTTCGCGGCGTGGAAGTGCAACTGCGCGTGCGTGCGGCCCCCTCGCTCCGGCCTGCCGAGGAACAGGTCTTGTCGTTCAGGAGTGTTGCGGCACTTCCGGAGCCATTGCCATGACGCCGCGCGCCCGGGGCGTCGCGCTGCCCCTTGTGCTGCTGGTCGTGCTCCTGCTGGCGGGGTTTTCTGTCGGCATCATGCGGGCAGCAATGTTGCAACTGGCACTTTCCGTGCAGTTGCACGAGTCCATGCAGGCGTTGTGGGCGGTGCGGCACGCACCGTCGGAGCCATGAAGCGGGCGGCGCGCGGCGCGCGCGGATTCAGCGCGGTGGAACTCCTGTCCGTGCTGCTGGTGATGGCCACTCTGGCTATGGTGGCTGTCACTTCATACCGGCACTACGGCACGCGGGTCCGGCGCATGGAAGGGCGCCAGCTTCTGCTGGATGCGGTGCTGTCCCAGCAGCGCTACCAGGCACGTCACGGCAAACCTGCCAGCGACGTCGAGGCACTTCAGACCCCCCTGTTGAGTACCGGGGGCCACTACGAGTTGGCGATGTCTGCGCAGCTCGACGACGAAGGCTTCCTGCTAGTGGCTCGTCCGCGTGGCCCACAGGTGCGTGATGCCTGCGGGGAACTGGCGATTGACCATCTTGGCCGTACCTTTCCCGCGCCCGAGGACAAAGAGCGGCACCGACATGGCGCCTGTTGGTAGTCCCTGAAACGCCCGTGCACGGGCAACCCTGACCCTCAGCCTATGGAGACCCGGCTACGCGCCGTGACACCATGGCCTGTGGCGCGATGGGCGCCGGGCTCATCGACGTGGGGATCATCAATGGATCGCAGGCGTTTCTTGCAGGGTGCGAGTGTGGCTTCGGGTGTCTTGCTGGCGCAGCCGGTGCGGGTGAATGCCGGATCTGCCGTGAGCGGCGCGTCGACCGCCCCGGCGGACGGCGTGCTTCCCCGGGTCTGTTCCACCTGGGACTTCGGTGTGGCCGCCAACCAGGCCGCGTGGAAGGTACTTTCCACGGGTGGCAGGGCGCTGGACGCGGTGGAAGCCGGCGCGCGCATTCCCGAGGCCGACCTGCGCAATCACAGCGTGGGGCGCGCGGGGTACCCGGATCGCGATGGCAAGGTGACGCTGGATGCAAGCATCATGGATGAGAACGGCGACTGCGGTGCCGTGGCAGCGCTGGAACACATCGCACATCCCATCTCGGTGGCGCGTCGCGTCATGGAGCGCACACCGCATGTGTTGCTGGTGGGTGATGGCGCACTTCAGTTCGCCATGGAGCAGGGGTTCCCGAAAGAAGAACTGCTGACGCCCGAATCACGCGAGGCCTGGCAAGCATGGCTGAAGACGGCGAAATACAAGCCGTCAGCCAACAGCGAAATTCGCGACTACGGGGTTGGCCCCGCAGGCAGCAAGCCTGGGGATGCCCGCAACCACGACACCATCGGGATGCTGGCCATCGACGCCAGAGGCAACCTCTCCGGCGCCTGTACTACCAGCGGCATGGCATGGAAGCTTCACGGTCGTGTGGGCGACAGCCCCATCATCGGTGCGGGGCTGTATGTGGACAACGAGGTGGGTGCAGCGACGTCCACTGGCGTGGGCGAAGAAGTGATCCGCAACGTGGGCAGTTTTCTCGTGGTGGAACTCATGCGTCAGGGGCGCTCGCCCGAGGATGCCTGTCGGGAGGCGGTGGAACGCATCCTGAAGCGCAAAAGCGTACGTGGCGCCGATATCCAGGTGGGCTTTCTCGCCATGGACAAGCGCGGCCGCGTTGGCGCGTGGGCCATCCAGAAAGGCTTTTCCTACGCAGTGTGCGACGCGGGCAAACAGGACGCGCTCATTCCGGGTAAGAGCACGTACTGATGCGCATCCTGGAAATCGCGGCAGGCTCGGTGGCGTCCGCGCGCGCTGCGCAGTTCGCGGGAGCGGGGCGCGTCGAACTTTGCAGTGGGCTGGAACTCGGTGGCCTGACACCCTCCCATGCCGTCATCGCGCGGGCACGTGACGCGCTGCGCATTCCCCTCTATGTGCTTATTCGTGCACGCGCTGGCCACTTTCTGTTTGACGCCAGCGAGCAGGAAAGCATGCTCGCCGACGTGGAGCACTGCGTTCGGCTGGGATGTGATGGCGTGGTTGTGGGCGCACTGGATGCGGATGGAGACGTTGATGTCGTGTTCTGCGGCGAACTGATGCGCGCCGCACGCGGGCTGGGCGTCACCTTTCACCGCGCGTTCGACGTCGCCCGTGACCGCACGCGTGCACTGGAGGCGATCATCGCACTGGGCTGCGAACGCGTGCTCACGTCGGGTGGTCAGCGCAGTGCTTGGGAAGGACGCAGCGCTATTGCCTCGCTGGTGGAGCAGGGAGGACCGCGCATTCGCATCATGGCGGGTGCGGGTGTCAGTCCGGAAAACGCGGGGCCGCTGATTGCTGCCACGGGTGTCGCAGAGCTGCATGCCTCAGCACGTGCGCCGCGACCGTCCTCCGTGCGCTACCAGCCGGAGGACGATCTGGGCATGGGGGCGATGCCGCAAGACAGCGATGACGCCACGATCCGGCAACTCGTGTCCGCGATACAGGCGGCCCCGGCTCAGAACGTATAAGCGAGCCCCAGCGACGTATCGACGCCAGTCGGCTGCCCCGACCTCTGGTGGACTTCGGCTCCGATTCGCGCATGCCATGCGCCGTGCAACTCCATGTGCAGGGCAACGCCAGCCGATGCCTCCCTGCGCGCCAGACCCGGGCCATTGACGCGCCAGCCAGCGTCCGGAAACGCAGCGAATGAGGCGCGGAAGTCACGGCGACGGCCGCCGATGTTGTGCTGCACCTGTGCATGCGCCAGCGCGTGCACGCGTTGATGCCGCGCGGCATAGCGCAAACCCGCGCATGCCACGGGTCGGCTGGTCCATTGAGCCGATGCGGCGATGCCAAAACCAGAGGCTCCATGCTCGGTGAAGGCGCCGTGTCGCGAGCGCTCGATGCCTGCGCACAGATATGGCGATAGCCGCGATGACCCCATCTGTACGTGCCGGCCGGCTTCCAGTCGCCACGTCATGGACGTCACGCGATAGCGTGACCTCGCCGTCGCTGGATGTTCGCCGGGAAACAGCGTTCGCTGCACTTGATGCGTGGTGTTGCCGAGGGAGAACATCGAACCGATGTAGCCGTGCTTCGCCGTGGTGATGGCGTGCAGCGTGGCAGTCTGCGTGGCTGCGGTGAACGTGCCGTTGCCACCCGCGAAGGCTGCCGTCGCGCGCGCGACTTCAAAGGCGACGCCTGCGGCAAACGCATCGTCCTTGCGCATGTCGTATCCACCACGAATGCCCTGGCTGCCATGCACGCTGGAAGCCAGGCCGCGCTCGCGCCATTGCACATGATCCAGCCACGCGCCGTCGGCAACGTCGCCTCCTGCGACGCTGAACGAACGAAGCGCGACAGCGCGAAGATATGCGTCGTGGCGTTGCGCGGCGAGCACGCGGTTGGCGACATGAGCACTTGCCGACAGGCTGTCTACGGACGAACGCACGCTCGCCACATCCGGCGAACGGAGCAGCGCGGCAACTTCCGCCGGAACCTCTCCATGCGGCGCACGTGCGCTGGCCTGCGTCAGCGCCGCGTCCAGTGCCGCCATCTGCCCGTTCGTATCGGATGCTCCCAGTATCTGCGCCACGGATCGACGCTGGATATGTGCCTGGACCGCATCCGGAAGGTATTCCAGTTGTGCGTCGTAGAACACGCCACCTTCGTAACGGACCTGCGCGAATCGTCCCTGCACTCCGTGCGCGGCCATCAGCAGGGGTTCGCTGGACGAAAGCAGGTAGCCCGGCGCAGGCGGTCGCAGCGACAGCGAACTGCCTTCAATGAGGGCTTGCCCATCCACGCGCAGGGGCTGTCCCGGTGCGACGGACAGCACGGCGGTGTCGTTGGCCTGATAGTTGCCCTGGATACGCAGACGGGCCGACGTCACCAGCCAGCCGGCATTGATGACGTCGCTGAGGATGTGACCTTGTCCGGTCAGCGTGGCTGCCGGCCAGATGTGGATGGGCGTGCGTACCGTGCCATCCACGTGCAGTGATCCTTCGACCACGCGGGTGACGCCGCGATAGTGGTTGTCGCCCGTCAGCCGGAGTGTGCCCGGGCCGCGCTTGGCCACGCCGCCTTCTCCGCTGATGTCGTGGCTCCATGTGCTGTCACCCGGGATGCGCACGTCGAATTCGCCCCAATGAAACGCGGCCGGCCCCCGCACTGCGCGCACGATGTCCAGCAGGCCATGACCGTAGCGCGCCGTGTCACCGAGCGGCGCGGCCGTGCTCAACAGCGTCTGCCGAACCTGTTCACCGGTGAAATAAGGAAACGCTTCCTGCACCAGGGCGGCGGCGCCGGTCACGATGGCTGCCGCCGCCGATGTGCCATTCGTGACGCCCGACGCGTAGCGGACGCCCACCGCGGCAACGCGATGCGTGCCGGGCGCTGCGATACACCACGGTGCCGCGCTGCCGCATGCGTTGGATGCGGGATGCAGACCGGTCACGCGACCGGCCGCGTCGAGGTCTACGTTGACCACCGCGAGCCAGCCACGCTCCAGTTCGGGAAAGGAATGGGGGAGTCTCGCTTCCTCCGATGGCTGAGCAAGGCCATCGTTGCCGGCGGCGAAGACCAGCAGTGCGCGGTGCTGCGTCACCGCAGGGCCAAACGCGCGCCGGTACCATGCGTGGCGAACCGCCGGGCCTTGTGCCGATGTGGTGGCGTAGCTGTTGTTGAAGATGCGGACACCCTCGCCGAGCAGGTCTTGATAGGCGCTTACGATGGCAGACACATCCAGTTGCCCTTGAGCGTCGTCTGCCACCCGCGCGCTGTGAATGCGTGCCGCCTGAGCCACGCCACCGCGCACACCAGGTGAACCGCGTCCGGCGATCAGCTGTGCCATCAGCGTGCCGTGGCCGTAAGGGTCGTCTTTGTCGGGCGTGGCGAGATGGTCGGGGAGATAGCGGCGCTGTGAGGCGATACGTCCTGCCAGCGCGGGGTGGCTGCTGTCCGCTCCCGTGTCGATCAACCCCACGTTGACACCCGTGCCCGTAAACCCGGCCGGGATCATGGGATAACGCGATGCGGGCGCTTGCCCGCCGTTGTTTGCACCCGGTCGCGCGGAACTCCCGCCGCCACATGCGCCGAGGCTCAGGCATACCAGAAGCGCTGCGCCGGGGTACAGGGATGCCCGCATGGGAAGAGAGAAATCCATGATGTCGCTCCGTGACCGGGGGAGGCGACGATTGTTCCGCAGCGAGCCCCGTGGCCGCAGTCAGTCGGCGCGCGTGGCCGGCACGGGCACCAGTCCTGCTGGTGTGACAGCGATCAGCTCGCGACCCTGTGCGGGCGCCATCTCGTGCAGGCCGGTCCACGTACCGAACGCAGGCAGAAGACCTGTGGTGGCATCGAAGCAGAAAGCGGGCAGACGATGACGCCGCCATCCATCGCGCAGCACAACGCCCGGATGTACGTGGCCTGCCAGTACATAACCCTGCCCGTCAGTGTGCGGATGGTGCGCCAGCAGCAAGGGTCCGACGCGCAGGTTGTCGTCGTGCACCGTGATGCCCAGCGTGCGGCAATCGAAATGGCGGTCGTGGTTACCGGCTACGAGCTCTACCGATACAGCGGCATGCGCGTCGCGCCATCCACGCACGTGCGCCACCCACTCGCTGCGCGACGTGGCATGGCCATGAATCAGGTCGCCCAGCACGAGCAGGCGTTCCGGGGAGAAGTGGTCGATCAGCGTGTCCAGCCGGCGGAGATCTTCCAGCGTGTCGCCCGACGGCACGGGAATGCCCGCACGCCGGAAGACGGCACCCTTTCCGAAATGGACATCGGCCACCATCAGCATGCGTTGCGCGGGCCAATACAGGGCGCGCTCCGGATGCAGCAGCAGTTGTTCACCGGCGCGTTCGATGATGTGCGCTGTCATGACGCGTTGGCTTCCAGCGAGGCTGCCATGCGTTCGACGCGTTGCTTCCAGTCGTCGTTCGCGATGCCGCCGCGCACGCGCTCCACCCACAGTGGAAATGAAAGAGGTGTCAGCCGCTTTGGCTCGCGCCACACCAGCGTGGACCGTGCTGCGCGAACGAGGCAAGAGCGCAGGCGTGCATAGTCCAGTTGCTGATCCAGCACCTCACGCTCGGCCTGCCACAGCAACGGGTGATGAGGATCGTGCCGGCGCAGCACGTCGAACAGAAGGCCGCTGGATGCCTGAAGCTGGCGCAACGTTTTCCCCTGCGATGGGTAACCGGTAAAGACCAGTCCGGCCACGCGCGCCACATCCCGAAACTGACGGCGCGCCAGTTCCGAAAGATTCACGCTGGCGCGAATGTCGGTTGCCAGTGAGGCGGGGTGTAGCAGCTGGCGCATGAGCGCACCATCCAGCGGCGGCAGATGCGCGGCCGTGATGGCCAGCCCGTAATCGTTGACCGCGTAACCGTAGTCACCGGCTTTCAGCCGCGCCAGTCGCCATGCGAGCACGGCGGCAAGGCCCTCGTGTGCGAGTCGGCCGGCGAACAGGTACACGAACAGATAGTCGCCTTCGCGCGTACGCACTCGTTCGCAAAGCAACTCATCCATGCCCGGAAGGTGCGAATGCTTTCGCTGGATGGCGAGCAGAGGTCGAAGGGTTTTCATTTCCGATTCGGGCGCGTTTGCATCTGCAAGCGTGCGGCGCAGTTCATCGGATAATTCGCCTGACAACGGCAGTCGCCCACCCATCCAGCGCGGCACGCCACCGCGGCGGTTGGGTGCCGCGCGTACATAGGCCGTCATGTCGCGCACGCGAACCAGCTGGAGATTTCGACCGGCGAAGAGAAAGCGATCACCGGGACGCAGGCGCGACAGAAAGCTTTCCTCGACCGTGCCCAGCCGGGCACCCTTCAGATAGCGCACCTGCATGCTTCCATCGGAGGTGATGGTTCCGATGGACAGGCGATGCATCCTTGCGATGCGACTGCTTTCCACGCTGAACCGACCGTCGGTTTCCACCAGCTTGTGATACTCCGGATACGCGGCCAGCGCTGAGCCACCGGTTTGCAGATAGGTCAGCACGGCATCGAAGCGGTGGCGGGGCAGGCGCGCATAGGCCAGACATGTGGTGATTTCTGCATAGGCATCGTCAGCGCAAAAACCACCGCCGAGCGCCAGCGTCACCAGATGCTGGGCGAGTACGTCCAGACAACCGCGCAGGGGATGGCGCGGCTCCAGATGTCCTTCGTTCAGCGCGCGACGCGCGGCCGCTACTTCGGCCAGTTCCAGCAGATGGGTGGGCACACACAGGATGCGTGACGGCTGGCCTGGCTGGTGGCCGCTACGCCCGGCGCGTTGCAACAGTCGGGCGACGCTTTTCGGACTGCCAATCTGCACGACGCGTTCCACGCTGGAGAAGTCCACGCCCAGGTCGAGGCTGGATGTGGCCACCACGCAACGCAACGTGCCGGTGCGCAATCGCTCCTCCGTCGCGAAGCGAAGCTTTGGGTCGATGGAGCCATGATGCAGCGCCAGCGTGTCGGGTGACTCAGGCCACACGGACGCCAATGCTTCGTGCCACAACTCTGCCTGCGAACGGGTGTTGGCGAACACCAGGCTGGTTCGGGCCGACGTCACGGCGTCCAGCACGCGGGGGAGTTGGGAAAGGCCCAGATGCCCGGCCCAGGGAAAGCGCTCGCCGCCTTCGGGGAGCGCCGTGTCTATGTGCGTGCGCTTGCGCGACGCGCTTCCGATCAGCACCCCATCGTCGGCGAGTGCGTGCAGCGCTTCTTCAAGGTTGCCCAGGGTAGCGGACAACCCCCATGTCCTGAGATCGGGCAGATCGCGGCGCAGGCGCGTCAGCCCCAGTTGCAGCAGGGTGCCGCGTTTGCTGCCGATCAGTTCGTGCCATTCGTCAACGACCACGCCGCGAAGTCGCGCAAAGCGTTCGGAGGCATCCGGATAACTGAGCAACAGTGCGAGGCTTTCCGGTGTGGTGATCAGCAATTCGCAGGCACCGCGACGCAGCTTCGCGCGCTCGCTGCTGCCGCTGTCGCCGGTTCGCCGAAGCACGCGCCACGGCAGATCCATCGCTTCCACAGCAGCGGCGAGGTGTTGTGCGGTGTCGGTCGCCAGCGAGCGCAAGGGAGTGATCCAGAGCAATTGCAGGCCGGTCTGAGGTCGCAAGACGGCATCAATCAACGGACCACCGACGGCGGCGAGCGTCTTGCCGGTGCCCGTGGGGGCATGGATCAACCCGTTCTGGCCTTGCGCCCACGCACGCCACGCAGCGCGCTGGAACGGTGCCGGCCGGCGATCCGCCTGCGCGAACCAGTCGCGCAGACGCGCCTCAGCCCGACGCCAGGCGGCGGAGGTCGTCGAGTCGGTCGGCATCGTGAATCGCCAGATCGTGACGCCAGCGCAGGATGCGCGGAAAGCGCACCGCTATGCCGGACTTGTGACGGCCCGACGCCTGAATGGCCTCGAACGCGAGTTCAAACACGTGGTGTGCAGGGACCGACCGCACGGGTCCGAAACGTTCCAGAGTATTCGCGCGTATCCAGCGGTCAAGCTGGCCGATCTCCGCGTCATCCAGGCCGGAATACGCTTTGGCTACCGGCACCAGCGTGTCGCCATCCCACACGCCGAACGTATAGTCGGTAAACAGGCCGGAGCGGCGCCCGTGGCCGGGCTGCGCATACAGCAACACGGCATCCAGCGTGTACGGATCAATTTTCCATTTCCACCAGTCACCGCGTTTGCGGCCTGTTCGGTAGGGCGAGGTGCGCCGCTTGATCATCAGGCCTTCGGTAAGGCGTACACGCGATTCATCGCGGAGGATGGCCAGCGCCTGCCAGTCGGTGGCTTTCACCTCCGGCGAGAGCATGAGCGTGGGCCCGTGTGATTCCAGCAATCGCACCAGCCTTGCTCGGCGTTCTTCCAGAGGAAGTTCGCGCAGATCATCGCCGGCTTGCTCCACGAGGTCATAAGCCATGAAGCGCACCGGCACATCGGCCAGTAATTTCGGCCCGGGCTTCTGCTTGCCGATGCGCTTTTGCAGCGCGGTAAACAGGAGGGGGTGTTCCTCATTGGCGGCCCATCCCAGAATTTCGCCATCCAGCACCACGCCATCGGGAAGTTGCAGCGAGGCGAGTTCGATTTCGGGGAAGCGTCCGTCCAGGCGCTCTTCGCCGCGTGACCACAGCCGTGCGGTGCCTGCGCGACGCATCAGTTGTGCGCGGATGCCATCCCATTTCCACTCGGCGATCCATTCGCCGATGTCGCCCAGCGACGCGGGTTCGTGCTCCAGCGGCGATGCAAGAAAGAAAGGGTAGGGTCGGTCACCGGCATGTTCGTCAGCACGTGCAGGCCGCGCCAGCTCTCCCATGGCGTGTGCGTCCGGACGCCAGTCGCCACTGAGGCGATGCGCCAGAATGTCGGTGGGAAGCCCTGACCATTGCGCCAGCGCCTGCACGACCAATCGTTGCGATACACCCACGCGCAGCGACCCGGTCAGCAATTTGTTGAGCAGGAAAATCTGCGGACGGGGCAGTTGCCGCCACCATGTGCGCAGTGTTTCCACGCGCGTGGCGCTGTCCAGCCTGGCGAGTGACGGCAGGCGGTCTTCCAGCCACGCATGCAACGGCACATCGCCATCATCGCCGGCATGGTCGGGGAGCATCAGTGCGACGGTTTCGGCCAGGTCGCCCACCTGCTGGTAGCACTCGTCAATCAACCAGTCGGCGTAACCGGTTTCGGCAGCGAGCGCGGCACGCAGTTCCGTGGACGTCGCGGTACGCCGCCGTTTGCCACCGCCCAGCACGAACACCGCCCACGCGGCGTCGTCAGCCGGCGCCTCGGCAAAGTAATGCGCCATGGCGTCGCGCTTGGCGCTGGTGGACGCGGTGCGATCCAGCGCTTCGTAAAGGTCCGCGAAGCGGCGCATCAGTCGCCTTCCTCGCTGGACCGCTCGTCGGGCATGGCACCACCCAATTCGCGCAGTGGCCGTGCATCGTGGCCGTTGTCGCGCAGGTAACGGATCAGCGCTTCGCCATCGCCGTGGGTCACGTAGATCCGTTTGGCCTGCGAATCGCGCACACTCTGCACCAGACCCGGCCAGTCCGCATGATCGGACACCACGAATCCGCGGTCATAGCCGCGCCGGCGCCGCGCTCCCCGAATGCGCATCCATCCGGACGCGAAGCCGGTGGATGCCCTGGAGAAGCGCTTCATCCACGGTGAGCCCGCAGCGGAAGGAGGCGCCATGATCAGCTCTCCTGCGAAATCCCTGCCGCGCGCGGACTCGGACACTGGCGCTGTCGGCAGCATGCGGATGCCAGCTTCGCGGTAAACGTCCACAAGGCGAAGCATCGCGCCGTGCAGAAACACCGTGCGTGTCGTGTGCCGCGCCAGTTCGGCGAGGATGCGCTGCGCCTTGCCCAGCGCATAACAGAACAGCACGGCCGGCACATTCTGCGCCTTGCACTCGTCCAGCCAGGCGAGCATGTCGTCGATCACGCTGGACATGTGCGGCCAGCGATACACGGGAAGTCCGAACGTGGATTCGGTGACGAAGATATCGCAGGGCACCGGCTCGAACGGCGCGCAGGTCGGGTCCGGATCGCGCTTGTAGTCGCCCGATACCACGGCCACTTTGCCGGCACCTTCGATCCGTATCTGTGCCGCACCCAGCACGTGGCCCGACGGATGCAGCGATATGACGGTGTCGCCCATCGCGAATCGCTCGCCGTACGCGTGAGCGTCGATGGATGAGCCCGCGCCCAGACGCTCGCGCATCAGGCCGACGCCCGCCAGGGCCACATCGTAGTGACCGCTGCCAGAGCGTGCATGATCGCCATGGGCATGCGTCACCACGGCGCGATGCACCGGATACAGCGGATCAATGTAGAAGTCGCCGGCCGGACAGTAGAGACCTTCGGGCCTGGGCAGCAGCAGGTCGCTATCCATGGCTTTGCAGCCTAGGCAGCGAGGTGTCAATGCGGTGACAAGGCGATGCGAGCCCGGACGTGCCGGGCCCGCATCGCTTTCTCAGTGCAGGCCGAACTGCAGGCGCGCGAGCTCGGCGTACAGGCCGCCTTCGGCGAGCAGCTGCTCGTGTGTGCCCTGGGCCACGATGCGCCCGCCATCCATTACCACGATGCGATCAGCCCGCAGTACCGTCGCCAGTCGATGGGCGATGACCAGCGTGGTGCGACCGCGCTCCAGGCGTTCGAGTGCGTGCTGGATGGCTGCTTCGGACTGGGCATCCAGCGCGGAGGTGGCTTCGTCCAGAAGCAACAGCGGTGCGTCACGCAGGATGGCTCGTGCGATGGCAATGCGCTGGCGCTGTCCGCCGGACAGGCGCACGCCACGCTCGCCCAGTGCGGCGTCGTAGCCCTCCGTCAGCGCTGAAATGAACGAGTCTGCCTCGGCCATGCGGGCGGCTTCGCGCACTTCGTCATCGGACGCATCGGCGCGGCCGAAGCGGATGTTGTCGGCCGCGCTGCCGCCAAAGATCACCGTTTCCTGCGGCACCAGTGCGATGACGCCGCGCAGGTCGGGCAACGTGAGCGCCTTCAGGTCCACACCGTCCAGGCGGATGCTGCCGGACTGCGGATCGTAGAAACGCAGCAGCAGGCCGAACACGGTGCTCTTGCCCGCGCCGGAGGGGCCCACCAGCGCCACTGTCTCGCCGGGCGTGATGTCCAGCGTGAAGTCGTGCAGCGCACGAACGTCAGGGCGCGTGGGATAGTGGAAGGCTACATGGTCAAAGCGCAGGGCACCCTTGACCGGCCTGGGCAGCGCCAGCGGCTGCGCCGGGCTGGCGATGTCGGGTTTTTCGGCGAACAGTTCGCCGATGCGTTCCATGGCGCCCGCGGCACGCAGCACGTCACCCCATACCTCGGATAATCCGGCGACCGAGCCAGCTGCGAAGATCGCATACAGAACGAACTGACTGAGTACGCCTGGCTGCAATTTGCCGGAGATCACATCGCCCGCGCCCACCCACAGCACCAGCGTGATCGCACCAAAGATCAGCACGATCACCGTGGCCGTAAGCAGCGAGCGCACCCCGATACGCCGACGCGCCGTGGCAAGTGCCAGCGAGATGGCCCGGCTGTAGCGGCTGCTTTCGATGTCTTCGCGCGCGTAGGCCTTCACGGCCGGTGCGGCATTGAGGGTTTCGTTGGCCACGGCAGCGGCGTCGGCGAGGCGGTCCTGGCTGTTCCTCGACAGTTTCTGCACACGCCGGCCAAAAACCAGGATGGGCAGCATCACCGCGGGAATGACCAGCGCGGTCAGGCCCGCCAGCCGTGGGCTGGTCCATGCCATCGCGACCGAAGCGCCCACCAGCATCACGGCACTGCGCAGCGCCACGGAGATGCCGGAGCCCACCAGCGTCTGGACCACTTCGGTATCGGTGCCCAGCCGCGAGGTGAGTTCACCCACGCGGGTGCGCTCGAAGAAGCCGACGTCCAGCTTGATGATGTGCGTGTAGAGCGCCTGCCGCAGCGATGCCAGCGAGCGCTCGCCCAGCAGGGCGATGCAGAAATACCGGGCAGCCGTGGCCAGTGCCAGCACCACGGCCACGCCAAACAGCGCGAGAAACGTGCCGTTGATGGTAGCCATGCTCGACGCGGCGAAGCCCTTGTCGATCATGTGCCGCACAGCCACCGGCAGCACCAGGGACGCGCCGGAGGACACGCCGAGGAACACCAGCCACCCGATGGCCAGCGCCTTGTGCGGCTTCAGGTAGGGCCAGAGGCTGGCAAGCGCGCCAATGCGGCGCGAGGGCGCCGGGGCGTCCTTGCTGGGATCGCTCATGCGGTAAATCCGTGAATGAAAGAGGTCGGGCCAGTCATGGGGCCGCCCCAGTGGCTATTCAATCAACCCGGCGGGGTGCCACGCGGCCGCGGGTGAGGTCAGTCAGGCGCTGGCTGATGCCCTCAAGGCGATCCAGCGGCGCGCGCACGCGGAGCAGGGCGCCTGTGGCGTCGAATGATTCATCTTCGATGCCTGCGTCCATCTCGCGCAGCCGGGCTTTCACCAGCGCCAGTCCGGCGAATTCACAGTGAAGCTCCAGCAGCCCCGTGACAATCAACGGCACCTGCGGCGCAATGCGCAGGCATTCTGCCGCGCACCCGCCATAAGCCCGGGCCAGGCCGCC
Organism: Luteibacter sp. Sphag1AF; assembly: GCF_014192715.1. GTDB lineage: Bacteria > Pseudomonadota > Gammaproteobacteria > Xanthomonadales > Rhodanobacteraceae > Luteibacter. Next base: position 174,371 of record NZ_JACHYH010000006.1, on the reverse strand, counting down.
GGCACCCAGCTTGATGCCGCCGTACCAGCGGGTGACCACCACCACGACGCGGTCGCGCGCCTGTCCGTCAATCGCCTGAAGAATGGGCTTGCCAGCGGTGCCGCCCGGCTCGCCGTCGTCGTTGAACCGATAGGCGTCACCGATGCGGTAGGCCCAGCAATTATGCGTGGCAGCCGGGTCACTCACCCGCGCAAGAAACGCCAGCGCCTCGGCCGGATCATCCACAGGAGCCGCCTGCGCGAGGAAACGACTCTTGCGAATGTCTTCTTCGAACGAGCACGGGCCGGGCAAGGTGGTAAGGATTTCGCTCAAAGGACAGGGCTGGCGGTGGTCACGGGCGGGCAGGGTAAGCCAAAAAGGCAGGCGCGGAGCAGATCACGCGTCGCTGGTGCTGGTCTCGCGTACGCGTTCGTCGCGAATGCATCCCGTGCGATTGCGGCCTTCGTGCTTGGCCTGATACAGCGCGTGATCCGCCGCATTCAGCAGATCCAGTGGGCCACCTGTGGCGTGGGGTTGCAGCGTGGCAACACCGACACTCACTGTCATGTGCCCGTAGGGGCTGAGCGGATGGATGATGCGCTGCTCTTCCACCTGCCTGCGCAGATTGTCCGCCAGCGCCACCGCGTCGGCCAGGCGCGTGGCTGGGGCGATCACCGCGAATTCTTCGCCGCCGTAACGGGCCAGGAAATCGCCCGCGCGAAGGCAGCGCGCAAACAGGGCGCTGGCTACTGTTCGCAGGCAGTCATCTCCGGCGAGGTGGCCGTAGCGGTCGTTGTATTCCTTGAAGAAGTCCAGATCGATCATCAGCAGCGCAATGGGCTCGCGTTGCCCGGGACGATGCCACTCACGCAGCAGTCGTTCATCCAGCGCGCGACGGTTGGCCAGCCCGGTCAGGCTGTCGGTAAACACCAGGCCTTCCAGTGCGTCGCGCCGCTGTGCAAGTCGATGTTCTTCGGCAACCAGATCCACCTGGGCCAGTGAACTGCGCAGGCCGATGCCCAGCACCGCAGCCACGGCACCCACGATGCCGAGCACGGGCATGTCGCGGATCACCATCAGTCCGAGGCCCAGCACGCTCAGTGCAAGAAACGTGGGGCTGGCGCTTTGTACGAAGCGCACCAGATACACGGACGGATGCCAGTGCCGTTGCGATTGCCGCGCAGATGCAGTCAGCACCAGGGCAAGGAAGGGTATGACCAGCAGGACGTCCCATGCGGTACCAAACTCCGGGTGGTCGCCCAGGGCGACGTAGTGGTTGTAATAGAAAACGACCAGTGCATACGTGGAAAAGAATGCGGCCACGCTACGGAAAAAATAGTGATCGTCGGCGCGATCGGTCGCCAGATAACGCAGCAGCGCGGCAATGGCCAGTGCAAAGTTCTCGATGTCCAGCATGCGGACGATGTCGTTTTCCTGTGTCGAGCCCACGGCCCCCTGCATGCTGACGATGGAGAACGTGTGCACGTAGAACAGGATGCCCAGCAACGATGCCAGCACCAGGTCAATGGACAGCGCCCATCGCTTGCGCGCCGGGACCGGCGCCGAAGACACCGCGACCAGCACCGGCAGCACGTACAGCACATACAGGAACATGCTGTCGCCCGGGGCGGGGTTGTCGTTGGCCAGCCAGTAGTACTGGCGGGCGCTCAGCAGCATGCCCACTGCCCACAACACCAGGCTTGCCGTCAGCAGCAGCCAGCGGCCATCGCGCTGCGCGCCCGAGCGGCGCCATGCATGCAGCGAGGCGCCGATAGCCAGGCTGCCGGCCAGGAAAAAGAACGCATAGGAAATGGCCATGCCTTGCCCGGGCAGGGCCGTGACAGTGATGGCGTGAACCGCGACGAGGGCCGCTGCGGCGATGAATGCTTTCATGGCGCCCTCCAGCGACTCCCGTACAAGGCCCTTTCCTTAATCGGCCGCGAGGGCTCGACGTTGATGGCGATGTTACGTGCGGGTGCCCGAAGCGACCAGTGCCTTGCCATTGTGGACAGGCGGTGCATTGGGCGCGCACTCCAGACCGGCATGCGGGTTGTCGTTGGCAATAGCAACCGCTACAACATGATTCATACGCTTATTCGGCAATATTTTCACGTGAGATGCTTTGGCGCGCATGTGCACGATTTCAGCGCCGCAATGAAATGCGATGATGGATGAGCGTTGCGATTTCCGCACCGCCAAATCGAAACTCGGGGAACAGTATGAAAAGCGTGCTGCGGTTGATGTCGTTCGCCTTGCTGCCACTGGCGGCACATTCTGCGTTTGCTACGGAAAAGCTCCCGTCGTCAGGTCTGGGCCAGTCATGGCCGAACGCTCCTGATGTCAGTGCCAGCCCGGATTATCATGTGTATGTATTTGAGCGCGGAGGCCTGCGCTATGTGCAGGTCAACGACGTGAGCGGCACCGTGCGCGCAGCGGTCGTTTCCACCGGCTCCGATGTTATCGGCCTGCCGATTGGCGTGGACGCCTCGCGTCTGGCTACGCCCTCTGAAGCGGGCACGGTCGTGGCCGATGCGGCTGGCGTTACCGTCTATGCCGACCAGGCAGTGAAGCTCGTAGTGTCGCCGCAAGCTGACGGCACCGCGCGTCTGCAGGCAACGACCGGTGATTGCACGAACCCGCGTGAGTGCAGCTGGGGCCTTCAGTAATCAGCGACAGGACGAGGGGCCGATGATTCGGCCCCTCGTTTGCGTGGTGCGGTCAATCGCCCCGTGATTTGCGCGCAAAGGCAGGTCGCAAGGTCACCACATGCGGCATGCTGACACCGGCCAGCAGCGATCCGGAAATGGTGAGTGCGAGGACGGCCTGCGCGCGAATCATCGCCGGGTCCATCAGCACTGCCGATGTTGTAGCCAGCGCGATGCTGCTCAACATCCCCGCCAAGGCGGCGCCCCGCCAACCATGGCGCATCGTCAGCACGAGCACGGGAATCAGGACAGCCAGCCGGTACAGGTGAAGCTGCTGCACATCGGCTGGCGTTATTGATCCACTCGGTGCCATGACCACGATCGTCGTCAGGAACGGTATGACGCCCAACGCTACATCGTGGGTCAGCCTGCTGCGCCAGAACGATTTCCACGAACACGGACCACTGAATCGTTCGTGCAACGCGAGAAGCGTGGGGGTCAGCGTCAGGGCACCCAGGTACGAGCCAAGAATGTACGCCTGAAGATCCACCAGGCCTTCGGCATGCCATGTAGCCATGCCGCCCTTGCCGTGCATCAGTGCAGCAAACACGGCGGTATCGGTGCGCAGCGCGGTGATCAATGCGCATGCGAGCGTGGCAAGGAGAATCATCCCCATGTTGATTTGGCCGTCCGCGAGGTACAGCGGCATCCGGTTGCGAATCCACCGAACCACCGGTATGCACAGCAGCACGAATGGAATCGCGGATATGCCGGCCCAGGCCCACCCCAGCTGCCGTACGCACATCATGGCGTTTTCAAATACTGGCAGCGCCTCGCCAACCACGATGGCAGGCCACATCCGGTAGGGAAGCAACAACAGGCAGGCCAGTCGCAATCCTGCCGGAAGTATCCAGTGCGAGTACGACAAATAGTGCGTCAGTTCATAACATGCCGCGTACGCCGCGGCGATCGGGACTAACGTTCCCCAAGGCATCCGCTCCGCGCCTGCCTCCTGCATAGACTGTCTCCTCTCCCAAGCGACATTTCCTGCGTGTCATGGTCTACGGCCCGACCAATCCCAACAGTGTGCACGCAGGCAAGACCCGATGTCCGCGCGCGGAAAGGCAGCTTGGGAAGGTTTGCCGAATTTGCGCGGCGACTGTGCAGGGTGCGCAGGAGGTAAGGATGAAAACGTGATGCGCATCACGTATTTGTGGGGCGCGCTGTCGTTTGCGTTATCGACGGCAGGCAGGCACCTGTCGGTGTCATGCGGGTCTGCTTATTGTGGCGCGCCTGTGTGTCACGTGTACTTCTGTTTCGTTCCTTTCAGGATTTGGTTGCTGTACGAAACAACATCAAACACATCGCGGAAGCCGCAGACAAAAAGCGCATTACACCGTAAGGAGTAACGGACTTTTGAGTATGGATGGCTTGGTGGAGCGCGGGAGGATCGAGCTCCCGACCTTCGCATTACAAGTGCGTCATGTAGGCAATGACAAATGCTTGTATATTTGAATGGATTTGATGGGCTACCACGCGTCATTGAGTTCAGTGCTGTTGGATGGACGTGCCATGTCGCTGCCAACACATGAGCTCATGTCACTGAACCGCCAAAACGTGATGGCAACCCATTCACCAGGAACGACGGGGGCGACTTCCTCTCCAGAACACCATCGTACCTGCCGTGAGGCAGGCTTTGCCTGTGCGTCACAGGCAACCGTTGCCGCTACTTCGATCCAGGCCATTCGCTCAATGCAACGATTCGATACCACCCAGTCGCAAGCCATTCCCGGCAACTCGAAAAAAAAGAGCGCCCCTAAGGTCAGGTTGATCGCCATCACCTTTGCAAGTTTCCTGGCGGTGGCTTGCGCCACAACAAAGTCATCACTCAGCGACATCAGTCGGGAGGAGGCGGCCGCGAATCAGCAGGGTTGCACGCCGGTGAAGTACCAAAGGGATTTCATGGCACTTCAAGTCATGGCCCAGGGAAGTGGGCGCCAGTGCCTGGTGCAAGATCTGGTGCTGCGGCATGTCCGGTCCATACCGGAGGGTTTCCGCGAGATGGGAAGGTCCGAAAAAGTGGTGACGTTGTTCAGAACCGACCACCTGGATCTCGATTTGCAGGGGCATCTCATTTCAGGCGGCCCGTTCGACAACGTCACTGGCATTACGTTGGGCGGATTCGCCTTCGAGGCGTCTTCCAGTCAGCGGAAATATTTTCCAGAGCATCTGAGCGTGCGCAATGGCATCATCAAAACACCCGGCCCATCAGGCGTGGGTGTCTATCTTGGCTTCGGCAAGAGCTTTGAACTATCCACCCGGCTTGACGACAGTTCCCGCGAGCCGGTGCCGGAAGACGAGCCACCCATGGCCGAGATGCGTCCCTACGAGAAAGGCAAGAACATTGCCTATGCGACGCCATGGAATTATCAGCCAGCGACTTACTTCTCCCTCGACAATCTGAAGATATCGTCGGGTGGCCGCGGCGTCATTATGGTTGGCGCCAACAACACGCTTCGCAACAGTACTGTCGAAGTGGATGGTGATACGGCCGTCTATCTGTATGGGCCCAATGCGTTGGTCGAAGGCAATACGTTCATCATTCACATGAAGCCCGGTAGTACCTCACAAATACCGTCGGTATTGAAGTTGCGTGACGCGGATGGTGCCATCATCCGAAACAACAAGTTCATTGTAAAAGGCCGCGCTGACCGGCAGGAGGTGGCGGCTATCAATCTGCTGGCCTCCAGCAACGTGCGTATCGAGAACAACGTGACCTCCGACATACGCCAGCTTGTCCGCAAGGATGATGAAAGCGCCTTGGCTGAAGGAAGCGGTAATCGGTAGCGGGAGCTCGACCAGAGTGGCTGGATGGTTCTCTCGCTGGACGTCCGCGTCCCCTTAAAGAGCGGGCGCGTCAGCGCGGTGGGCTGCAAGGGGCTGGGGATGTAAGTGACGAATGCCCGTTGCTTCTTTCAAATTGCCTTGGCGGCCCTTCTCCGCGGCGGGCCAGGGGGCGACGTGTGCAGGGGGTGGGTGCCGGGATCGCTGTTTTTTTCTGAGACAATTCATGCGCAATAACATCGTCAAGTAGCGATGTTCCATTAGCCATGGACCGGCACGTCTTCTCCATGCAGGCAGGGGGCGCGCCAGTCATCATGGCCCGCCAGACACAGGCGTGTCTGGTTTATCGATGTTCGTACCTATGACGGGATGGAGAATAATGTTGTTACTTCGCAATACGTCGCCGATGTTTTTCGGCGCGATGCTTGGCCTGGTGCTTGGCATCCTCACCAGCGCAATGATGCCGGCCGTTGCTCATGCTGACGCTCCGCTGTCGTCAGCGACCAACCAGTACGTCGACATGTGCATGAAGGCTACCGATATCCCGGCGCCCTATGGTGAAGGTGATCTGAAAGAAAATCCCCGACTGGGTGACTACTGCAAGTGTTTCGGCGCCAGGTTCGCCGCGCGGGCCATCGCATCGGTGGCGTCTATGCAGGGTCTGGGCAAAGCCTCCTCCGCGCAGGAAGACCCCGAGAAGGAAGAGCAGGCCATGCGTAACGATTGCCGCAAACAGGTCGGCTTGCCGCTAATCCAGTTCAAACCCTGAGGACTGGAAAGAGATGCTTGCCCCAATTCATTCAACAGGAAGATGTTTCATGCGATTCAATGGGATGGCTGTATCGCGACTCATTCAGGGCCTGGCGATCCTGGCAGCCTGCTGTCTTCCCCTGGTGGGATGCGGTAGTTCGGGGTCACCAAGCGATGACCACGTCACCGCCCCCTCTGCAGCCACAAGCAGCAGTGCGGCCGTCAATAGTTATGAAGCGGTGGTGATTGATCGCCCGACGCCGGCCGATGGCATGCTCCATGGAATGGGTGATATGGCCTACAAGCTCTGCCTGGCCGGTGCCGAGGCACTGCATGTGCCGGTCAAGCCCTACCCACGCATGCCTGACGATTACGTCATGCAGCGCACGACTTATATTTCCGACGGCCATTCATGGCTGAAAAAGACAGAGCCGGTCTATAAGGTCGATCTTGACAATCTGCGGGCTGAAAAGGGCTGCGAGATCACGGTCGTGCCGGACAAGTCATTTGAGGTCGTCATCGAGAGCGGTGGCAAGCAGATTAACGTGAGCGGTCATGACGACGGCACGACATCCGTGGATACATCTGACGACAATGCATCGGCCTTTAATGCCAGGAACCCGATCGAGACCAATGATGGCTATACGGACAAGCGCACCGTAGCAGGTGTCAATCTGCGTTGCCTTCCCAAGTCCAGCCCGATTATCACCTCCAAAGCCGCCATCGACATGTGCGTCTACGAGAAAGACGGTGTGGTGACGACGTCGGACAAGAAGTCGATCGTGCTGTATCAAAACGTTGATCCCCTCAACGATAAGCAGATGGCTCCTTATACGGTGATTACCGAGGTACGATCACTGAAGCTCGGGACAACCATTGATCCCCGTGTCTTCAAGGTGGAAACGTATACCAGGTAACACGCCGGGTGGACCTTGGTTTGCTTGCCCTGAGTAGATATCAGGTGCCAGCACGACGAAGGGCAATCACACTCCATCGCCTTGTCGCTACCAAGGGTTGCCCGCTGAGCTGGATGCTGCACCTTTGGTCTGTGCGCTTTGGGAACGTCGCGGCATCGGCATTCATCATTTCAGGAATTGCGTCATATGGAAGCATGGTCAAAAGTCGGCTTTATCGCCGTAGTCGCCGCTGTATCAGCCCTCACTGGCTGCAACAAAAAACACGATGCGGATGGTGCCGCGTCAGTGGCCAGCCAGACGCCCGCAGCGGCGCCCGCACCAGCGGCCAACCCGGTGGCGAGCAGCCCCGTGGCCAGTCCGGCCAAGTTCGATGTTGGCAGCGTGCCCATGTCGACCGCGGAACTGCCGCCTTTCCCCTATCTCGACTGGCCTGCCGGGCTGGACGATGGCCACAAGTTCGTCAAGACGTCCGAATTCGACCGGATCTACGTCATTGCCGGCGATCAACTCCTGCCCGTTGAAGGCCGCTACGAAAACCGGCACTTCATGAACTCGGACGTGAAGCTGTCGGACCTTGCGGCGCAGCGAAACTACGAGATGGCGATCAAGGCGCTGGGCGGGGTGAAGGTCAGCACGATGTTGCCGACCAATCCTGCCATGCTGGCCCAGGACAACAACGACCTGGGCGACCTCGTCGTCAATAAGATGCGCGTGGCGATGAGCCCGGACAGCTACGACTACTACCTGATCCGAAAGCCAGAGGGCAACGTCTGGATCGGCCTGTTTGTCGGCGGCGGATACACCCAGATCATCACGGTGATGGAAGGTGACATGAAAACGGCGGTGGGCTTCGTCAAGGCTGACGAAATGCAGCGGGCGCTCGACGATAAAGGCCGTATCGCGCTTTACCTGAATTTCGATACTGACAAGGCTGTCATCAGGCAAGAGGACCAGCCTGTGATTGATGAGATCAGTAAGCTGCTGACTAAATCTCCCTCGCTGAAAATCTCGATCGACGGGCACACCGATAACGTCGGCAACGAAACGCACAATCAGCAATTGTCCAAGCAGCGTGCCGAAGCAGTAACCGCCGCGCTGGTTGCGAAGGGGATCGACCCGACTCGCCTTCAGGCCCAGGGCTTCGGCGCCAGCAAGCCGATTGCCGACAATGCTGGCGAGGATGGCCGCAGCAAGAACCGGAGAGTTGAACTGGTACGCACGGACGGCTAAGCGGTACGTTCCTGCCGAAAGAACGCCCGATGGACCTCATTGGGCGTTCTGTCATTTTTCGACAGGTGAGGACGCTCGTGGTTGTAGATAACCACCGACCCCCTGACCATCTGTCGGGCCTGTGCAGATCCGCCGGCCGTTGCAGCAGTAACCCTTCTTTCAGGATGCCGTTGATCCGTTCGGCCAGCGCGCTCTGGTAATCATCACGGGGGAGGCCCCTAAGCACGCAGACCTCTACAACGAGATCCTGCGCGCTGTCGCCAAGACACTGGCGCCTATCCAGCCGAAGGTCAGTTTGCCTGTCCGGGTCTGGTCGCGGAATTAGCGAACCTGCTGGATAGCCGGAAGCCCACATATGGCTCACTGGGTGAGGAGGTTGTGATGGCGACGATTAGGCGGAGAGGGCCACACTGGTGGCACATCTCCCCGAGACGAAGTTCGGCAACAGCCGCGACGTGCCGCTGTCGTCCGTGGCCGTCGATGTGCTTGCAGGTTTGTTGCCCGCTTCCGCGGGCAAGGGGCAGCGGCGCAAAAGCCAGCTCTGCCGACTGAACTGCGCGGTTCGGCCTTTGCCACGCATCCTGATGGCATCACGCAGGCGTTTGAGCGAGCGATGCAACGTGCTCGCACCCCCTACGAACGCGAATGTGCCGATCAAGGCCGGGCACCCGCTCCGACGTTCCTGGTCGATTTGAGATTCCACGACCTTCGCCATGAGGCAACGAGTCGGCTCGCCTCGTGCTTCCAGCTTCACGAGCTGGCCAAGATCACCGCGCGCATGCTGCTGCGCTACTACCACCCCACGCTGCTCACCGCGCCAAACGGCTGTGCTGATCTGTACTCGGCCATCAGGAAGAGATAGCGTCGTGGCCGTTCTGGGAAATCCTCTAATTCCCCAGAACCATCCATGGTTTTTGGAGGGGGTAGACGTCGCCAGAATCGACCTCGATGGTCTGGCTAGTCCCAGTGCAGTACTTTGGAGGCCCACATACCGTCTCGACGCTGCACTACAGCAGAAGCCGATATTTCGCCGTCTGTGATGTGCAGCTCCAGCACTTCTTTCAGTTCCACGCCAAGCGTTGCCAAATCACGCAACGAGCCGACAGTGGTAAGGCGGATTATGTCGGATTCGTCCGCATTTCCGAAGTCTAAGAAAATAAGTTGTGAAGCAGGCATGGGCGAATTCGTACTCACTTGTTCGGCAGCAGATTCCCGTAACGAAGCTTGAAGTCGCCCATGTCGATCAAAATTGCAGTCGGAAACGGGCACGCGCCTAAGTCGATCACGCGGGGGTTTCGATAGTCGTCCAGAAACTTGCCCTTAACTACTAGAGTTTTGCCGCGCAGCGTCGCCCGGTTGCGATACATCAAGTCCGGATTCGCGATGGTCAGGCAATACTTTGTGTAGTCGCGCACGTGGAAATCTTTGCTGCCGGCATCGAAGCCCTTACGAAACTGTTCGTTGAGCTCCTTGGATTCGTAAAGATTATGCCCTTCGAGTTCCAGCGTGACATAGCCACGCACCGTCACGTCCTTATTCTTGTAGGCGCTTGGATTGGCATTGAGTGTGCTGGGACTTAGTACTTGCTCCTGAGCGCATGCCGGTCCCGTTAGGCCAAAAAGCAGCGCACCGAATATAAAACGCATGTTGGATAGGTTTATGTTCATGGGCCAGCTTGGAACAGGCCTTGCTCTTGATTGAGATTGTTCTGCATCTTCGAAGTTTGACTGCCGTTCAACGCGCCTTGGGGGTAACTGAACTGTAATTGCCCGTTGTCGATTTCATGCCAGCCCACTTGACCTTGCGACACGGTAGCTTCAGGCATGCCAGCAGCCAACGTTTGGTGCGGGGGGATGATTTAAAGAGTTCCAGCCTTAGTAACGAAAGCAGGAGCTTATTCCAGGTTTCATACCAAGTTTGGCACTAGAAAGGTCGCGCTCTTCGAGCGGCTTATCAACAGGATAAGACCAGTACACGGGGACTTGGACTTTGCCATCTGCATCTGCCGGATAGCGGTCATTCAAGACTGAGGCGATGCTATCCACATAAATGGCATCGCTTGCAACGTCATTGATCGTCAAGATGAAGCAATCTAGATTTACGGTCTTTAGCTTCTTGTTTTCTCCATTTAAGGTTAACTCTCCATAGACGAAGCGTGCTTGATGGGTGCTGTTAGTTGAAATACTTCTTAACTTGGCGGAAATGACGACGCCATCTTTAATCATTGAAACAGCGGTGGAATGGGATGCGGAACAGCCACACAAAAAAATGAGTGCTGATGTCAACGCGAGTCCTGTGGCTTTCTTCACCAACATACTAATGCCCTCACCGGATGGTCACGTGTGCTAACGAAATAGAGCTACGCAAGGCAATTCTGCGAACTCTGCTGGGAACGGGCATTATCGGGTGTGGCTTCGGTTGGGGGAGGTCGCTTCGGCGGTGGAGCTGTGTTTCCGTAGGGCGTGTAATCAAACCTTTGACGGATGTTGCCATTGGCGTCTGCTTCAGCCAATGGCGTGCCCCCGGATCGGTGTAAACGTAGGTAACGGTTCCTTGCGATGGCGCGCGCAACGCGCTGGTGGTGTTGCTTGCGCAACCACGCCCGCCAACCAGCCTTCAACATCTGCTTTCGTCAAAGTAGGCGGCGGGGTGCTCAAGCACACTCCAGGGCATGCGTCAGAGGGATGTCACCTCCCCCTGTCTACGGCGCACAGGCCCCAAGGGTGAAGCAGGATGGATTTGTTTTCCATCTGATACATCGGCGACAAGCGATCGCCCGGTCGTTGGCACAAATCTGGCGCACTGCTAGTGCCTGTCCCCAGCCACGCAAAACATCGGCATACGATGCAATCGTATGCCGATGTTTTTAAGCGATGAAGTGGTGGAGCGGAGGAGGATCGAACTCCCGACCTTCGCATTGCGAACGCGACGCTCTCCCAGCTGAGCTACCGCCCCACACGAGGCAAAGATGTTAGCAGGGAGATTGAGGGTTCGCCAAGAGGGGCTCCGGGCCTCATTCCGCACCCGCCAACCGGCCTGCTGTAGCATTCGCACGCCGCCCTGGTACACGAAGAGAAAGGCATGTCCCTCGTTTTCATTCTGTCGATTGCCCTGCAGGTTGCCTGCGCCGTCCACGTGGTGCGCAGCGGGCGGCCGCTTTACTGGATCTGGCTGCTCATCATCGGCTCGTACCTGGCCGTGGGGGTGTACGTGCTGGTGGCGGTGATTCCCGATCTGCGCAAGGACCCGCGTGGTCGCAAGGCGGCCACGAATGCCATGAAGATGATCGACCCGCAGCGTCGTCGCCGGGAGCTCCAGCGTCAGCTGGAATTGAGCAACACGGTGGACAATCGTCGCCGTCTTGCCGAGGAAAGTCTGCAACTGGGCGATTATGCGAATGCGCAGGAGCTTTACCGCAGCCTGCTGACGGGCATGTATGCAAACGAACCACATTTCATGCTGGCGCTGGCCCAGGCTCAGGCGGGCGGCTCCGATTACGCAGGGGCGCGGCAGACGCTGGAAGATCTGATCAAGACCAATCCGACCTTCAAGTCTCACGAAGGGCATCTGTTGTATGCCCGTTGCCTGGAAGAACTGGGCGAGTCGGAAGCGGCGCTGGCCGAGTACGCCGTGCTGGCAGACAGTTATCCGGGCGAAGAAGGCCGCTATCGCTACGCGCGTTTGCTGGCACGCATGCAGCGCCAGGCAGAGGCGCGTGACGTGCTTGAAGGGCAGATTCGCCGTGCGGGGTTGATGCCCGCGTACTACCGGCGCAAGGAGCAATCATGGCTGAAGGCGGCGAAGGCGGAACTGTCCCAACTGGGCAATACGTGAACTTCGTCGGGTAAGAACGCCCGAATGCCTTGAGCGGACGCCTCCAGTGAAGCGCCCGTCCAATAATCGCATTCAGCCGGGCAGCAACGGCGACAGGCGATCAAACAGCACGCCGCGACGCCAGCCCTCCAGTGACTCCGGCCACTGCTTGCCCACCACATATTCTTCCATCGAACGACGGGCGCACAGCAGGCCAGGCGGAAGGTCCAGCTCGGTCGCCAGCTTGTCGATGACGTCTTTCATCGCGGAAATCGCGCGTTTTTCGTCACCCATCGGGTGGCCGGCAATGGGCGCGGTGGCTTCGATTTCCTCGGGCGTCACCGGATGGGCCAGCAGGTCGAACAGCTCCTGCCGCTGGGCGGAACGCAGAGCGCGCTGGCCGCGCGTGCGTGATTCAAGATCATTGAGGCTGCGGGGCTTTTCGTAGACGAGGCTGGCAGCCTGCGCGTCTTCGATCAGCCACGGGCGCGGGCGGTCCTGTGAGCGCGCCGTGGCATCGCGCCAGCGCAACACCCGACGCAAAAGCGCCTGCTGCTCAGGCGACCATTCGCTGGAACCCTTGAAGCTGCGCTGTGGCTGCGGATCGCCATCACGGTGGCTGGCACGGGCCTTCAGCCGTGCGCAATCTTCGGCGTGCCACGCGGTGCGGTCGCGCTGGGCGAGACGTTCGGCAAGGATCGCGTGCACGGGGTGCAGATGAACGACGTCCAGCGTGGCATAGAGTTTCTGCGAGTCGGTGAGCGGACGCTGCAACCAGTCCGAGCGTGTCTCGCCCTTGTCCAGCTCGTCGCCCACCAGCTCGGCGACCAGCGCGCGGTAGCTGATGCCAAGACCCATGCCCACGAAGGCGGCCGCGATCTGCGTGTCGAACAGGGTGTGCGGGCCATCCGGGAGCAGGGGGGACAGCGCTTCCAGATCTTCGCTGGCGCTGTGCATGACGGTGACCACGTCCTGGTCGGCCAGCGCTCTCTTCAGTGACGGGCCCATGTTGAAGGTGAGCGGGTCGATCAGCGCATAGCGCTCGTCGTACGCCAGCTGTAGCAGGGCCAGCTGCGGGTAAAAGGTGTTGCGACGCATGAATTCCGTATCGAGGCCGACCACGGTCGCCGGGGCGATCGGGGCAAGCCATGCATCCAGTGCTTCGCTTCCGTCGATCCAGGGGGCCGTGGGCACGATGTCGCTTGCTGCCATGAGTAGTGTCCTTGCGGTTTCTGGCGTGGCATCGCTGCGCGCGGGGTACGCACGTGTTGCCCTGTGCTGCGCGATTGCCTAAGGTGGGCATCGCACGATAGCAGGCCCGCACGGAACAGCCCACCATGCCAAGCACCGAAACTGTCCGACGACAGCGCGCCATCGGCGGTGCGGCCGGCGTTGCCGTGCTCGCTTTTGCCCTGTTCTATCACTTCTTTCCCGAGCTGATGCACGTGCAGCCGCACGCGCAGACGCCGGGGGCGCCATTGCGGGCCGCAGCCACCAACATGGGCTTTGACCAGCGCCCGCAGGGCAATGCGCAGATGGCCTCCGAAGTGGATGCAGGCCCCCCGCTGATGCTGGCTCCGGCGGCGGTGATCGCGGCCCGGCGCAAGGAGAAAACACCCGAAGCCCCGTTGCCGGATCAGAAGACGCCGGACTCCCCGGAGCTCACGGCTCTGCTCGACCGCGCCGACAAGGCGCTGGCTGCCGACCGTCTGGTGGGAGGCAAGGAAAGCGCGGCCACGCTCTACATGGAAGCGCTGAAAGAAAAGGCAGACAGCAAGCGCGCCACCTCGGGCCTGGCCGACGTGCGGGCTCGCCTCGTCGCGGAAATCGAACAGGACATCGCACTGGGCGACGCCGATGCGGCGAAGGATGCTCTGGCCACGCTGAAACCGCTGCCTTCCAGTGCGGACGACGTGCCGGCGTTGCAGCAAAAACTCGCCCTGCTTGAGCGCGTACGACCGTTGCTGGGCAAGGCCGCTGCACTCCTGCAGCAGGGCCATGCGGATCAGCCGCAGGGCAGCAGCGCGCTGGACGTGTATCGCGAAGTGCTCAGCCTGGATGCGGAAAATGCCGTCGCCGAGCTGGGCATTACCCAGGTGCAGCGTGCCGTGCTTGATCGCGCGCTGGCGGCCGTAGCGCAGAACGACTTCGCAGCAGCCGACACCGCGCTTGCGGAAGCGGCGGCCATTCAGCCCGATTCCCAGGCTTTGCAGGACACCCGCGGCCGCATCGAAGGCATGCGCCGCCAGAGTGGCGCCGCCATGCTGACGCAGGCGCGTTCGGCGCTGGATGCGGGCAATCTGGAACTGGCCCGAAACCTGGCCACGAAAGCGCAGCAGGTCAGCCCGGACCTGGGTGGCATCGACGACTTCAACGAGCGCATGACCAATGCGCAGCTGTACGCCAGTTATAAACCTGGCCAGGTCTTCGCCGACCGCTTCGTAGACAGCACCGGTCAGGCCCCGCCGATGGTGGTGGTGCCCACGGGCGCTTTCCAGATGGGCTCGCCGGACGGCGAGCGGGGCCACGATGCCAACGAGTCGCCGCAGCACGCCGTACAGATTTCCAAGGGCTTTGCGCTGGGTCAGAGTGCGATCACGATTGCGCAGTTCCGCGATTTCGTCCGCGCCACCGGTTACGTGCCGCAGTCCCAGTCGCTGGGTGGGGGCAGCATTTACGACGAATCCAGCGGCGGCCTGCGTGACGACGACTCGGCCACCTGGCAGGACGACTATTCCGGCCGCACGGGCCAGGACCGCCTGCCGGTCGTCAACGTGTCGTGGAACGATGCCAACGCGTACGCGAACTGGCTGTCCACGCGCACAGGCAAGAAATACCGGCTGGTCAGCGAGGCGGAGTTTGAATACGCCCTTCGTGCTGGAACGACGACGCGCTTCTGGTGGGGCGATGGCACCCCCGCGTCACGCGTGGAAAACCTCACGGGCTCCGGTGACCGCTCGCCGTCCGGGCGTCGCTGGAGCAATGCCTTTGCAGGCTATCGCGACGGCTTCTGGGGCCCCGCGCCCGTCATGAGCTTCTCGGCCAATCCGTTCGGCCTTTACGACATGGGCGGCAACGTGTCCGAATGGGTCGGCGACTGCTGGCACGACAACTACATCCGCGCACCGCGCACGTCGGAAGCCTGGGTCAATCCCGGCTGCGGGCGGCGGGTGGTACGGGGCGGCTCGTGGGGCAGCGCGCCGGACATGGTTCGCTCGGCCTATCGTCAGGGAGCCGACGCCACGCTGCGCAGCGCACGCGTTGGCTTCCGCGTGGCCCGCGAGCTCTGAGTTACCTGCCGAATTGAAATCACCGGATCGCTTGACCTTTGTCGCGGTCAGGCAACAATGGTGTGTCCGCGCGGGGCGGGATGCCGGGGAAGCACTTTGGCCACATCCATCATCGTGAGTTATCGCCCGTTTCCCGGCCGCACCGATCTGGTGGTGTCGCTGCTCCTGGAGAGCTACGCCGCCATGGCGCGCGCGGGCCTCATCACCGCTCGCCGCCCGTGGATCATGAACAGCGAAAGCGGCGACGTTGTGGCCGCGTTTGAAATGACTGACGAGTTCTCGTTCTCCGAGTCGGAGAAAATCCGCGAAATCAGCGTGCTTCGCGCCCGTTTGATGGGCGTATGCGAGCGCGTGCCACTATCGCAATTGAGCGAGACGGCGGCCCCATTCGCCCAGTTTCAGACGACGACGGGATATGCCGCTTCAGGCGCATAGCACCCGGCAGATTCAATGCAGCGTCACGTTTTCACAGGTACTGACGCGGTCGCCGGCCTGCACGGGCGTCTTCAATCCCAGCGCGAGATACCGTGAGTCGATGCCGTTGAGGCAAACCGAAATGCTCGGACGCAGCAACTCGCCATCGTAAAGCTCGTCCCGCAGCTGCGGCTCTTGTGCAAACAACGCCTCAAGCACATCGGCAATCGTCTCCCCCTTCAAGGGGATGCCACGTTCGGGCGATGCCGTTTCCTTTCCCTTTTTCATGACTGCCACCCTGTCCACTACCCGGGGCAAGGCTCGCGTGTGGGTGGCACCGTCCGCAATATGGCAAGTGATGTAGGCGCGCCCGGGGTGAAAGCCTGGAAACGGGCATTTTTGTTGATTCTGGTGGCCGACCACCGCCTTTCCTGTGCCCGTGCGCCAAAACGCTGGATACGTGCTTTATCTCAGCCCACGTGGCGGGCACAAAAAAACCCGCATCTGCGGGTTTAGTTGTTTGGTGCCGAAAGTCGGAATCGAACCGACACTCTGTCGCCAGAAACGGATTTTGAGTCCGTCGCGTCTACCAGTTCCGCCATTTCGGCACGGAGGCGAGATTATGAGGCAATCAGTGGACGCGGTCGAGACCCAACTGACGTTCATCGCGCAGATACCAGCCATTGCCTTCCGGCTGGAAGACGGCGCACTGGGTCATGCGGCCGGAATAGATGTGCAGGCTGACCGCGATGGCGGTGTCGCTGGGGTTGCGGATGGTGTGGTATTCGTGGGGCGGGATGAGGCTGCCGGCTGAGCCGGGACCTGCCTGGATCGAGCCCACCGGGCGGAAGTGGTAGCGCTGGTCGGTGTGGCCCAGAAGCTCGTACTGCACGATTTCCAGGGCACCGTTCCATACGCCTTCCACGCACCACATGCCGCTGTGATCGTGAATCTGGGTGCCCTGGCCGGGACCCCACGTCATGGCGACCACGCTGTAGCCGTGCTCGTCGCTGCGATACAGCTCGCGACGGGCGTAGTGGTCGCCGGCGGCTTCAAACACGCAGGCGGGGAGCTGCACTTCATTTTCGCGAATCAGGCGGCACAGCGCGTTGCGCAGGGTGTCGGTGATGTCGGGGGTGCTTTCCCTGGCGACCGAGGCGTCGATGGCGTCGATCAGTTTGCGGCTACCCGGAAAATCGAGGGTGATCATGGTGGGGGACCTGATGGAGGCGGAGCGTTGGGGCTTCGCCATCCATCATATCAGGGCCGCCCGTTGAGCGCTGCGAAGGCGCTCAGACGTCCAGTTCGCCCAGAAAACCGCCAATGGCGCGGCTGTAGTTCTCAATGTCCACGAGGAAGGCGTCGTGGCCCTGAGGCGAATCGAGGGCCACGAAGTTGACGTGGGCACCTGCCTGCTCAAGGCCGGTGGCGATGGTTTCCTGCTGTTCCAGCGGAAACAGGATATCGGTGCTGACGCCGATGACCAGCGCGCTTTGCAGATGGATGCGCGCGAGGCCTTTCAGCACGTCTCCGTCGCCGTATTCGCTGATGTCGAACCAGTCGCTGGCGCGCGACAGGTACAGGTAGCTGTTTGGATCGAACGTGCGGTTGAAGCGGCGCGCATGACCTTCCAGGTACGATTCCACCTGAAATTCAAAGCCGAACGGATCGTTCTCTTCGCGCTGGTCGGCATCCAGGCGGATGCGCGCGAAGCGTCCGTTCCACTCCATCGCGGAACGATACGTGATGACGCCCAGTTTGCGCGCGATGCTCATGCCGTGTTCGGGATAGCTTGCGTCGCTGTACTGCCCGTTGTTCCAGTGCGGATCGAGGCGGATGGCTTCGCGCTGAAGTGAGCGGATGGCAATCGCGAACGGCTGAGCCTGCGGCGCGGTATCCACGCTGATGTGCGTGCGTGCGCTGCCCGGATGCAGCAGCATGTATGCCAGCGCACTCATGCCGCCCATGGAGCAGCCGACGAGGCAGGCCAGCTGCGTAATGCCCATGCCGGTCACGGCTTCGTGCGCTGCATTTGCCACATCTTCCAGAGCAAGCTCCGGGAAGGTGAGGCGGTAAGGCTCGCCAGTGGCAGGGTCGATGGACGCCGGACACGTGGAGCCTTTGTCGCTGCCCAGCGAGTTGATGCAGATGACGTGGAAGCGGTCGGTGTCGAACGCCTTGCCCGGGCCGATCATGTCTTCCCACCAGCCACGTGACGGATCGTCGGCGTTGGAGGCCGCGTGCGCGCTGGGCGACAGGCCGGTCAGGATGAGGATGGCATTGGAACGTGCGGTGTTGAGCTCACCCCAGGTTTCGTAGGCCACGCGTGCGCCTGCGAGCGAGCCGCCACGCTTCATGGCAAAGGGGGAGGAGAGCTGGTGGTAGCGTCGAGCGTCGCTCATGGGCGTCTCATTCAATGCGTGCGGTCGATGACGAGCGTGACCGGCTCGGTGCGTGTGGTGTCGACAACGCCGGCGTCGCCTTCCAGATCCCCAGGCTGGGCGATGGCCTGACCGCTGTGGCTGATGCGCGCAGCGATGGTCACCCGGGGTGCGGACGATAGCGGACGGTCGGGCGTCATCGCCATCGCGTCGCTCAGTGTCACGCTGGTGGGAAGTGTGTCGGCGGAAAGTCGGGCGACGGCCAGCGGCATGGGCGGGCCGTTGGGTAAGCGCGCAAAGACGAATAGCGTGTCGCCGGGCGCCAGTTTTGCGCGCAGCGATTCGGCCAGCGAAACGTTGATCGTCAGCTGCGTGCCAGGGGGCGCGGATGCTTTAGGGGTGCCTGCGAGCTCGTCGGCCTGCGCAATCTGCTGGGCCACTGCTCGCGCCACGCCGGAATCCGGGTCGAGCATCGGTTGCAGACGCTTCCAGGTAGCGGATGCTTGCGCATATTGCCCGTGCTGGAACTGGCTGATGCCCAGCAGCCATAGACCGCGCTGGCTTTGCGGGTCCAGGGTGACGGCGCGCTGGAGCAGGTCGGCCGCGCGTCCTTCGATGCGGTGATCGGGGCGCACCAGCGAATCGGCTTCTGCCCAGCCGACCATGGCAATGGGGTTGTCTGGTCGCGCCTTCAGCGCACCATCGAAGGCCTGCCGCGCCTCGGCGGGCTGTTTCAGCATTCCGTAGGTCTGGCCAAGAAGAAGCCACCCTTCCACGTCGTCAGGGTGCTCAGCCAGGCGCTGGCGCAGGTCGGCGATGGCGTCGTCGATGGCCACGGGCGATGCCCTGGGAACACCGGCGAGTGTCGCCGTGTTGCCTGTCATGGCGTAGATGCCCACGGCGCTCAGGGGCACCACGAGCGCGATGACCAGCATGGTCACGAACACGCCTCGCGAGCGCCCGTGGCGACGTCCTTCGCGAACCATGGGTACAAGCAGCAGTGCCAGCGTGATGGCGAGCATCACGGCAGCGATGGTGTAGAAAGTGATCGTCACCAGTCGTCCTCACTGTCGGCGGGCGGCAGCGCCGTGTCGGCAGCCATGCGGCTGCGCCGGCGCACCTGAATCCAGACCACCGTTGCACCGGCGATCAGCAGCACGCCGGGACCGAACCACAGAAGCCACGTGCCCGGTTCCACGGGCGGCTGGTAAAGCACGAACTTGGAGTAGCGCTCGACCAGATACGCCTTGATCTCATCGTCGCTTTTGCCTGCCTGCATCAGCTCGAAGATCTTCATGCGCAGGTCGTGCGCAATAGGTGCATTGGAATCGGCCAGCGTTTCGTTCTGGCACATCGGGCAGCGAAGTTGCGCGCTCAGCTTCTGGAAGCGTACTTCTTCGGCATGATCCCGGAAGGGCAGCGGCTGGATGGCCTGGGCCAGGCATGCCCCGGCAAAGAACAGCGCGGCGAGCAGCAGGAGTGCGCGACGCATCAGCGGTTCTCCCGGCGCAACGCGTCAATGGCGGGTCTGATTTCCCGAGCCAGATCATCGGGCGTCAGCGGCCCCACGTGCTTGTACCGGATGAAGCCATGGGCATCGACCAGGAAGGTTTCCGGCGCGCCATACACGCCGAAATCCAGCGCGCCGCGACCGTCACGGTCGGCCACGATCACATCGAATGGGTTGCCATGCTTTGCGATCCATGCCGACGCATCAGCCGGATCGTCCTTGTAGTTGTAGCCGACCAGCGTCACGCCCAGCGCGCGTGCTTCGTTCATCAGCACAGGGTGTTCGTGCACGCACTCGATGCACCAGCTGCCGAACACGTTCAACAGATACGGCTTGCCCAGGAGCGAGGCTTTGGTCACGCGGCGGGAATTGTCGCCCAATACGGGAAGATCGAAGTCGGGTGCCGCGCGGTCGATCAGCGGCGACACGATTTCCTGCTGGTCGTGTTTCGTGTTGTACCAGATGCCAAAACCGAACAGCGCGGCCAGCAGCAGGAAGGCAAAAAGGGGTAGCAGACGCGTCATGCGGGTACCACCTGGTTGGCGGCAGCGGCGCGTTTGGCGCGGAAACGTCGCTCGCCCGCGGCCACAAATCCGCCCAGCGTCATGAACAGGCCGCCCAGCCAGATCCAGCGAATGAACGGCTTGTAGTAGAGGCGCAATGCCCACGGACCATCCACGTGCGCGGCATCCATCGGCTCACCCAGGGCAACGTAAAGGTCACGGAACACACCTGCGTCGATGGACGATTCGGTTTGCACCTGTCCGCGCGTGTAAACGCGCTTCTGCGGATGCATCACGTGGACGGTAGCGCCATCGCGCATCACGGTGACCACGCCCTGATCGCCCTGCCAGTTGGGGCCAGCAGACTCCTGCACGCCATCGAAGCGGAACGTGTATCCGCCGATGGTTTCGGTCTGGCCCGGTGCAAGGCGCGTGTCGCGTTCGATGCTCAGCGATTCGGAGAGCATCACGCCCATCAGAAACACCGCAACGCCGAAATGGGCGAGCAGCATGCCCGCCATTTCGGCAGGGAAGCGCCGGCCGCGCGGCATCTCGCGCCAGCGCTTTGCCACATACGACAGCGTGCCGACAGCGACCCAAGCGGCCCCTGCGATGCCCGCGATGGCGCGCAGCCTGCCGTCCGCGAAGAACCAGCCCGCCACGGCGCAGATCACCGCGGCGATGCCTGCACGCAGCGCGACGGTGGTCAGCGATTTGCCCTCGCCACGCCCCCAGCGAAGGTACGGGCCGAAGGGCAGCAGCAGCACCACGGGCGCCATCAGCAACACGAACAGGAAGCCGAAGTACGGCGGCCCCACGGAAATCTTGCCAAGATTCAGCGCATCGCCAATCAGCGGGAACAGCGTGCCCAGCAGCACCATGGCGGCGGCGGTGGCAAACAGCAGGTTGGCGACCATGATGGCGGTTTCGCGCGACAGCACGGCAAACGGTTTGCCACCTGCGACCTTCGGCGCACGCACGGCGTACAGCGCCAGCGAGCCGCCGATCACCACGATGAGAAACCCGAGGATGTACAGGCCGCGACGCGGGTCCGAAGCGAATGCGTGCACCGAGGTCAGCACGCCGGAGCGCACCAGGAAGGTGCCCAATAGCGACAGCGAGAAGGCAAACAGCGATAGCAGTACTGTCCAGGCGGGCAGGGAGCCGCGCTTCTCTGTCACAGCCTGTGCGTGGATCAATGCCACGCCCACCAGCCAGGGCATGAACGACGCATTCTCGACCGGGTCCCAGAACCACCAGCCGCCCCAGCCCAGTTCGGCATAGGCCCACCAACTGCCGGCGACGATGCCGCCGGTAAGGAATGCCCAGGCCACATTGGTCCACGGACGGGCCCAGCGCACCCATGCCTGTTCGAGTTCGCCGCCCAGCAGCGCCGCGATGGAAAACGCGAACGCGACCGAGAAGCCGACGTAACCCATGTAGAGCACGGGCGGATGGAAGGTCATGCCCGGGTCTTGCAGCACCGGATTGAGGTCACCGCCATCGGCGGGCATCGGCAGTTCGCGCAGGAACGGGTTGGAGGTGAAAAGGATGAAAGCGAGGAAGCCGACCGCGAGCCATCCCAGTACACCCAGCACGCGGGCCACGAACGGCTGCGGCAGGTGGCGGCTGAAGGCGGCCAGTGCGACGGTCCATACGTTCAGGATGAACACCCACAACAACATGGAGCCCTCGTGGGCGCCCCAGACGGCCGTGACGCGGTAGTACCACGGCAGCGCCAGGTTGGAATTGTCGGCGACAAACACCACCGAGAAATCGAACGACAGAAACGCGTAGATCAGGATCGCCATCGCGGCGCTGACGAAAATCGCCTGACCGATGGCGGCTGGGCGTGCCACAGCCATCAGCGCTGCATTGCCTCGCCATGCACCCACGATGGGCAGCACGCCCTGTGCAATGGCCAGCAGAAGCGCCAGGATGAGGGCGAACTGACCCAGCTCGGGGATCACGGTGACGGGTCCTTCGCGGCAGCCTCGTCGATCTTCCTGTTTTCGTGCGCCTTGGCCATCGCGTCCTTGAGCTCCTTCGGCATGTAGGTTTCATCGTGCTTGGCAAGCACTTCGGTGGCGATGAACCGCGCGCCATCCATGCGACCGCTGGCGATCACGGACTGGTTGTCGCGGAACAGGTCGGGAAGGATGCCGGTGTATTCCACGGGCATGGCGCCTGCGGCGTCCACGACGATGAAGCTTACTTTCAGGCTGTCGGACGCGCGCTGGATGGAGCCGGCCTTGACCATGCCGCCAAGGCGGAACGTCTTGTATTGCGTGGCCTGTCCACCCTGCACCTGGCTCGGGGTAAACAGGTAATTCATGTTCTGCTGCAACGCGAAGACGGTCAGGCCAATGGCGATGGCAGCGGCAACAACCACCGATGTGACGATGATCAGACGACGCTTGCGGGTGGGATTCATGCAGTGGTTCCGGGACGGCGGCGCGCTTCAGAGCGCGCCATGCGCGAACGCAGTTGGCGCAAATGACGACGGCGGCGGGCAATCGGCGCGAGTGCGTCGATCAGCAACACCACGAAAAAGACAGCGAAGGAAGTCCACACGTAGAACGCGTAGCCCCCCATGGCGAAGAAGTGGCTCATGAGCGGGCGTCCTCGCCAAGCGCGATGGCACGCACCCACTCCTTGCCGCCTTCCGAAGCAATGAGCTCGGCACGCACGCGCGCGAACAGGCTCGCTACGTAGTACAGCTTGGTGGCGGCCATCATGGTCAGCAGCGGCCACAGCATGCTGGCGTCGATGCGCGACGGCCCAACCAGGCGCACCGTGGAGCCCTGGTGCAGCGTGTACCACCAGTTGACCGAGAAGTGCACGATGGGCACGTTGACGATGCCGATCAGCACAAGGAACGACGCGGCGCGTGCGCCCTGGCGACGATCCTCAAAGGAGTGATACAGCCCGATCACGCCGATGTAGAGAAACAGCAGCACCAGTTCGGAGGTGAGTCGCGCATCCCACGTCCACCAGGTGCCCCACATCGGCTTGCCCCAGAGGGAGCCGGTGACCAGCGTGATGAAGGTGAATGCGGCGCCGATGGGCGCGGATTCCATCGCGACGATTTCGGCGATCTTGATACGCCAGACCAGCCCGACAAACGCCGCCACCGCCATCGCGCCATAGATGAACAGGCTCATCCATGCACTGGGCACGTGGATGAAGATGATGCGGTAGGCATCGCCCTGCTGATAGTCCGCCGGAGCAAGCACCAGGCCGCCATACAGGGCCACGGCAGCGGCCAGGATGGCGAGCGTCAGTGCCCATGGGCGCACGATGCCTGCGAACCGATAGAAGATCGGCGGCGAGCCAAGCTTGTGCAACCAGAGGGGAACCCAATTAGCCATGTGCTCTCGTCCTAGTGTGTGCGCGCGCCAGCATAGTCAGGCATCCATGGCGATGCGCAGCGCCGCGGCGCAGGCCAGGGGGCCAAGCACCAGGGCAAGGGCCAGTGCCGCGCCCAGCCACGCGATGGGAGCAGCAAAGGGCAGCCCGTCCTGCGCAGCGGCCACGGCGCCCGCGGCGAAGATCACCACAGGCACGCACAAAGGCAGCAACATCAGCGCAAGGAGCATACCAGAGCGCCTTGAGCCCGCCGTCAGGGCCACCAACACGCCTCCCAGTAGACTCAACAGGGGTGTGGCTAGCAATAGCGCGGCGACCAATACCGGCATCGCGGCGGTGGGAAAGCGCAACATGCTGGCCAGCACGGGCGCGATGACAATGAGTGGCACGGCCGAGGTGATCCAGTGGGCCAGCAGCTTGGCCCCCAGCAGCAGGGGCAGTGACTGTGGTGCGAGCATCCACTGCTCCAGCGATCCGTCTTCCACGTCGGAACGGAACAGGCTGTCCAGCGACAGAAGCATTGCCAGCAGCACCGTCACCAGCACCACGCCGCCAGCGATCCGCGACAGCAGCGCCGCATCCGGCCCCAGTGCGAACGGAAACAGCGTGGTAACGATCACCGCGTAGAGCACCGGCATGGCGATATCGCCGCGGCGACGCCAGGCTAGCAGGAGGTCGCGGCGGAACAGGGCCACGCAGGCTGCACAGGTGCTGCCGGGCGTCATGGGTGGATCCGGATGCGACGGGGTTCATCGCCGGCGAACGCGACAGCGCCGTGGCTGGTGACCAGCGCGGCGCCACCACGGGCTGCATGGGATGCGAGCAGCGTATTGACCAGTGCGATGCCTTCGCGGTCGAGATTGGCGTATGGCTCGTCCAGCAGCCAGACGCGCGCTGGCAGGATCAGCAGCCGGGCGAGCGCGGCGCGTTTCTTTTGTCCGGCAGAAAGTCGACGCACGGGTTCGTCTTCGTAGCCGGCAAGCCCCACGGCAGCCAGCGCCGTGACGATGTCGCTGCCGGGGCGTGCGCCATACAGGCCCTGGGCAAAACGGAGGTTTTCCCGTGCACTGAGGTCGCTCTTCAGACCCAGGTGATGACCCAGGAAAACGACATGGCCAGCGGTGGCATCGCGGGTATAGGGCTGTCCGTCGAAACGCAGCTCGCCCTCATCGGTGTGCAGCATGCCGGTGAGGATGCGCATCAGCGTGGTCTTGCCGCTGCCGTTGTCGCCTTCGATCAGGGCAATGTCGCCCGCGTGCAGCGCAAAATCCAGAGGGCCGAATACCTGCTCGTCCTGGCGCGTGAAGCTGAGCGCAAGGGCTTCAATGAGGGCGTTGGCGGAATCGGCTGCGCACATCCGCCCCATTGTCCGTGCCTGCCGCGGGCTTGTCCATGAGGCGGCAGCTCGCGTCAGCGCGCGGGCAGCGGCGGAAGGGTGGCCTTGAGGGTGGCAACCGCGTCGTCGAGGTTCACGCCCGACACATCGGTGTGGCCTTTGAGCAGCTGTTCAATCAGCGTGTCCTGCGCGCGGCCGCGTTCCAGCGCGTAGTGATATGGCAGATGGGTGAAGGTGACCATGCGATAGCGCGGCATGTAATGCGCTGGCGCGCGCTCGGCCAGCAGGCTGCCCAGTTCGCGCTTGCGCAGATAATGCGGATCGGCGACGGAATCGCGCATCTCGATGTAATTTTCCAGCGCCATCGCGGCGATGGCATCGGCATTGGGCTTGCGGCGACGCTGGAATTCGGCGAACACACCGGCAATGTCGTCGGGTTCGGCCTCAAGTAGCGGAGCCAGTTCAGCCGCATCCTCGAAACCACAGTTCATGCCCTGGCCATGGAACGGCACGATGGCGTGGGCCGCATCGCCGATCAGCAGCGCGTTGCCTCCGATGTGCCAGCGATCCAGATACAGCGTGGCCAGCGTGCCCACCGGGTGCGCCGACCAGTCCGCGTTGAAATCCGGCATGAGCTTTAGCGCGTCGGGAAATTCGTCGCGGAACAGCGCTTCGGCACCGTGCGCATCCGGCAACGTGGCGAAGCTGGGATGGGGGCCGGTGTTGGGTAGAAACAGCGTGACCGTGAAGCTGCCCTCGCGATTGGGCAGCGCAATGCACATATAGCCACCGCGCGGCCAGATGTGCAGCGCGTTCGGTTCGATGGCGAAGGGCTGGGACGCCGGGCCGGGCGGGATTTCCAGTTCCTTGTAGCCGTGTCCCAGTTCTTCGATGCGCTCGCCGAGCGGCGTGTGCGCATGCATCGCGGCGCGCAGCGCAGAGCCTGCGCCATCGGCGCCCACGAGCGTGGCGGCTTCCACCTGGCGCAGCACACCTGCGCTGTCGCAGAGCGTGGCGGTGCCGGCAGCGAAATCCGCCGAGGCAAGGCCCTGATCGAAGTGGATGGTGGCGCCAGCGGCTTCGGCCGCGTCGAGCATCAGCGTGTTGAGGCCGCCTCGCGACACGGACCAGATGACTTCGCTGTCGTCCACGCCGTAGCGGTGCAGGCTGCTGGTGCCCGCGTCACGGTCGTGCACCATGCGTCCGCGCATCATCACGGCCTGAGCCAGCACATCGTCGGCCAGACCCGTTGCGCGCAGTGCGTTGAGGCCGCGTTCGGCCAGGGCCAGATTGATCGAGCGACCGCCCAGGAAGCCGGCGCGCCTGGGATCGCTGCGCTTTTCAAAGACCGTGACGCGGAAGCCGCGCTGGGAAAGCAGGGTGGCGATCAGCGAGCCGACGAGGCCCGCGCCAATCACGGTGATGTCTTTGCGAGCCATGGGCCGGCGCCGATGTGAGGAAGACGGGGATTATTGCAGGGCAACGCGTCGTGCGTCGCAGCGCCGGGAGGGTAAAACCTGCCCGGCGTGCTCGGGGTCAGCCCGACTTCTTGCCGCCGCGCGGAGGCGTGCGCGGAGCGGTGGGCGGCTCCGGCTTCTGGGTCGCGGCATCGAGGAAGCCCCGCTGCATCGACTTCCACACATCGAGGTTGCGCTCAGTCATCTCGTTGAGCATCGACCACGGGGTCTGGCCCATCAGGCTGTTGAGCTGGTTGCGGAACTGCTGCTGCTGGTCGAGGAAGACCTGCAGGCTGCGCTCCAGATACGGTCCCATGAAGCCCTGCAGCGAGTCGCCGTAGAAGCGGATGATGTGGGACAGGAGCTGGGGCGACAGCATGGGCTGCCCGTGCTCCTCGTGCTCGGCGATGATCTGCAACAGCACGGATCGGGTGAGATCCTCGCCCGATTTGGCGTCGCGGACCTCAAACGTTTCTCCGTCGAGCACGAGCTGGCGGACCTCTTCCAGCGTGATATAGCTGGAGATCTCCGTGTCGTACAGACGACGGTTCGGATACTTCTTAATGATGCGAAGGGTTTGTGCCATGCGGCAGAAACTACCACGAGGTATTGCGCCGCACCAGTTGTCCTAAGGCACGGGATTTATTTCGGGAAAACTGTAACCACTCCTTCAACCGATCCAAATGGCGCCCCGTCCGGGGTGGCGGCGGCCTAGTGGGCCGCCGCGCCTCCGGCATTGCCAAACGGCGGCCGGGCAAACCAGAGGATGGGAATCAGCGCCAGGAACAGCACCGCGCACCCGAAGAAGACGTCGTTGACGGCGAGGGTGGCCGCTTCACGGGTCACCAGCTGATCCACCACCGCCAGACCCGGCTTGCCCGGGATGCCCATGCCCTGAAGCTGCTGGACGAACTGGGCGGTCGCCGGCACGGCGGGTGAGACGTGCTCCGTGAGCACCGCGTGGTGATATTCGGTGCGGTGTTGCCAGAGCGTGACGGTCAGGGCGGTGGATACGCTGGAGGCCAGCGTGCGGCAGAAGTTGGACAGGCCCGACGCCCCCGCGATCTGATCCGGCCGCAGGCCCGACAGAAAAATCTGGTTCAGCGGAATGAAGAAGCAGGCGATGGCGATACCCATCACGAAGCGCGGCAGCACCAGCGTGGCGAACGAGGCCTGGCTGTTGAACGTGGAAAACCAGTAAGCCGTGAGCGCAAACACCATGAAGGCGAAGGTCACCACGGCGCGCAGTTCCAGCCGCTGGATGTTCTTGCCGATGATGGGTGAGACCACGAAGGCCAGAATGCCGACCGGCGCGGTGGCAAGACCTGCCCACGTGGCGGTGTAGCCCAGTGTGGTCTGCAGCCATAGCGGGAACACGACGCTGATGCCGAAGAAGGCCAGCATGCCCAGCGACAGCGCGGTCACGCCCACCGTGAAATTGCGTCGGCTGAACAGCGACAGGTCCACGACCGGATGCCTGGCGGTGAGCTCCCAGATGACCAGGAACACCAGTGCCACCAGTGCGATCAGGCCCAGCGTGAGGATCATCGGCGAGGCGAACCAGTCGTGGTCGTTGCCGTTGTCCAGCATGAACTGCAGGCAGCCCACGCCGACGATCAGCAGGCCCAGGCCCACCACGTCGATGGGCGCGCGCACGGTCTTGGTTTCCCGATGGCGCAGGATGCTCCAGGTGATGATGCCCGCGAGCGCACCCACCGGCACGTTGATGTAGAAAATCCACGGCCAGGAGAAATTGTCCGTCAGCACGCCACCCAGGATGGGGCCGAAGATCGGCGCGACCACGACGGTCATGGCCCACATCGCCAGCGCAATGCCTTGCTTGGTCTTCGGATAACTGGACAGCAGCAGCGTCAGCGACAGCGCCACCATCGGCCCGGAACCGGCACCCTGCAACAGGCGGAAGATCACCAGCATCGGCATGCTGGTGGCCAGGCCGCACAGCATCGAGAAGGCCACGAACAGGCCCACGGAGAAGCAGAAGGTTTTGACTTCACCAAACCGCTTGGCCAGCCAGCCAGTCAGCGGCTGCATGATGGCGCTGGCCAGCGCATAGGAGCTGATGGCCCAGGTGCCTTCGCTGGAACTGACGCCCAGGCTGCCCGCAATGTGCGGGACCGCCACGTTCACGATGGTCATGTCGAGAATCTCCATGAACGTGGAGAACGCGACGGCGATGGTCAGCAGGACAAGGGGCAGGCCGCTGAGCGGTTTCAGCGGCGCCGGGCTGTCGGCAGCAAGAGTCGGTTCGGCGGCCATGGGGCGTCAGAGCTTCGCTGCACCGAGGTTGTTTTTCACGATCTCGTCGGCGGCAGCATCGGCGCGTGCGGCGATGTCGTCGTACACCGTGGTCTGCGCGACGGCCTGATCGCTGGCCGTGCGGGCCAGCACGTCGCCATTGCTGTCGGTGATGTTGACGGTGACCGTGGTCGACAGGCCGACACGCAATGGGTGTTTGTCCAGGTCGGCGTTGTCGATGGCAATGCGCACCGGAACACGCTGTACCACCTTGATCCAGTTGCCCGTCGCATTCTGCGCCGGCAGCAGGGAGAACGCGCTGCCGGTGCCGGCACCCAGGCCCACGACGTGGCCGTGGAATTCCACGCTGCCGCCGTAGATGTCGGCTTCCACGCGGGCGGGCTGGCCAATGCGCACGTGACGCAGCTGGCTTTCCTTGAAGTTGGCATCGACCCAGAGGTTATGCAGCGGCACCACGGTCATCAGCTGCTGGCCGGGCTGCACACTGTTGCCCACCTGCACGCTGCGCTGGGCAACGTAGCCGTCCACCGGCGCGACGATGCTGTTGCGCTGGGCGTTGACCCAGGCCTGGCGGAACGTGGCGCGGGCCTGTTCCACGGCGGGGTTGTTGGCTACTTCGCTGCCGTCAACCAAGGCACTGGCGGCGTCTGCCTGACGCTGGGCAGCGTCCAGCGCCGAACGGGCGCTGTCCACGGCGTCGCGTGCGTGCTGCACTTCTTCCGGTGCCACGGCCTTCTCGGCCAGCAGGGGAATGCGGCGCTTCAGGTCCTGCTCCGCGCGCTTGAGGTCGAGCTGGCGCGCCGCCACAGCGGCATCCGCGCTGGCAGCCGACTGGGTCTGCTGGCGCACCTGGCGCACGGCCTGGGCGAGACCGCTGCTGGCCTTGCGCAGGTTCACGTCGGCGTCGGTGGCGTCAAGCTTGACGAGAATCTGGCCGGCTTTCACCAACTGGGTGTCATCGGCGAACACGCCGGTGACAATGCCCGGTACCTGGGCAGAAATACCTACCTGGTTGCCGCCCACGTAGGCGTCATCGGTCTTTTCCCGCTTGGAAAACACCAGCAGCCACAGCAGAAACCACGCCAGGCCGGCCACGATGAACACCAGCAGCGCGATCAGCAGTGCGCGCCGGCGCTTGCCCGCGTCCTTCGGGGCATTGCCGCTGTCGTTGTCCAGCGGCTTGTCGGAAGCGATGGCGCTCATGGGGTGGGGGCTCCGTTCGTGCTGTGCGTGGAAGAGGAAAGGGGTTCGGCTTCGCGGCGGTAACCGCCGCCGAGTGCCTGAATCAGGCGCACGTCCGTGGACAGCGCCTGTGCGTGAAGGTCGATGTCGGCATCGCGCTGGCCGAGCAGCTGCGCCTGCGTGGCCAGCTGCTCGCGGTCGTCGCGCACGCCCTGGGCGGCGCGTGCCTTCGCCGTGGCGACCAGGGTCTGCATGGAAGCGACCTGCGTGGCCTGCTGCTGGCGGCGGCCGGCAAGCTGCTCGGCGCTCAGCGCCTGGGTGGCGACGTCACGGGCAGCCGTGGCCACCGTGGAGTTGTACTGAGCGATGGCGGCGTCCAGCTGGCTGCGACTCACGCCGTAGTTGGCCTCGAGCGCGCCCCCTTCAAAGATCGGCAGATGGATCGCGGGCGTCAGGCCGAACGTCCGGCTGCTGGCGCTGAAGACCTTGTCCATGTCGATGCTGGACAGGCCAGCCATCGCGGTGAGGCTCACGTCCGGGAAGAATTGCGCACGGGCCACATCGGTCTGCTTCACCGCAGCTTCGACCTGCCAGCGGCTGGCGGCGATGTCCGGGCGCCGGGCAAGCAGGTCCGCGCCCACGTTGGAGGGCAGGCCGGGGGCCACCTCGGGCAAGGGCCGGGGCTTGAGCTGCGCCAGATCGGCGGGCGTCACGCCCACCAGCGTGGCCAGGGCAGCGCGGCGGATATTCGCCGAGCCCTTCAGTGCTACCTGTTGCTGACGCGCACCGGCCAGTTCGGCCTCAGCCTGGGTCACGGTGTCGGGCACGTCCACGCCCTGGCGAACCCGCAACTGCGCAATCCGCAGGACACGGCCGCGCGCGGCGACCAGATCCTCAGCGAGGCTGGCGCGTGCTTCGTCGGCCAGCCAGCTGAAGTACATGTCGGCTACCGAGCTCTGAATGGACAACGCGGCAGCGCTGCGCTGGGCTTGTGCGGCACGGGCCTGATCAATGGCCGCGCCAATGGCGTTGCGCTTCTTGCCCCACCAGTCGAAGTCGTACTGAAGCTGGATGCCGAGATCAGCCTGGTTGTACCAGGTGAAACCGAGGAACTTGCTCGGAATGATGCCGTTCTCGCTCATGCGCTGGCGCGCGACCTGCGCGCTGCCATCCACGCGCAGACCGGTCTGTGCAGCAGCGACGCGGATGTTCTGCTGGGCGCTGTCCACGCGGGTCTTGGCCTGGGCCAGATCCGGGGAGTTCTGCATGGCCCGGTCCATCAGGCCATCCAGCTGATCGTCGTGATACGCGCGCCACCAGCTGGTTTCGGGCCAGCCCGGGCGGGTACTTGTTTCCAGACCGGCCAGCGGCGCCTCATCGCGCAGTGCGGGTGGGGTGACCCGGGTGGGAATACTGCAAGCCGCCAGTGCCACGGCAAGCGACGCAGTCAACACGGTGCGGGTAAGGAAGGATCGTGTCATGAACGCTCGTCCATATGCTTCTGCTCGATATGCAGGGCCAGCTTTTTCAGAAGCGCTTCGAGTGTCTTCCGCTCGTTGGCGGTGAAACACGAAAAAGCGTCGACTACCGGGGGGAGAAGGGGAGGAAGCAGTTTTTTGACGAACCGGCGCCCGTTTGGCGTGATGCGCAGCACCACCTGGCGGCGGTCTTCCACGGCATGCGCGCGAGTGATGAGTTCGCGCTTTACCAGCGCGTTGGCGATACGCGTCATGTTGGTCGCGCTCTGCTCGGCCAGCGCACACAGGGCACTGGGCGTGGCGCTGCCGTCTTCGCTGGCAAACAGCATCATCAGCGTACGGAAGTCACTGTCATTCATGCCATGCGGCTTCAGCCGTTCTTCCAGATCACGCAGCACGGCGCCACCGACCAGAAGGAGAAGGCGTGCGAGTGCTACCTCGCTGCGAGGCAGTTCGGGAATGAACTCGCTGACGCGATCCACCCCCTCATAGAGCGCATCAACACAGGAAGTGGCGTGTGGCATTTCAGTGGCTAATAGTTCGCTGGTGAACTATTAGCCTAGCAAGCGTCCTTCTGGAGGCGCAAGTAATTCGTGTGTTCAGATGCCGAAAAGCCGGCGGGCATTGGCGCTGGTGGCGGCCGCCACCTCGTCCGGCGATTCACCGCGGAGCGTCGCCACAGCCTCCAGTACGTCCAGCATGAAAGCAGGCTCGTTGCGCTGGCCGCGGCGATGAGCGCAGGGCTGATCGGGGGCATCGGTTTCCAGAAGCAGAAACTCAATCGGCATGCGTGCGACGATATCCCGCAGGCGGTGCGCGCGCTCGTAAGTCACCGGGCCACCGATGCCCAGATGGAAGCCCAGCTTCCACAGGTTGTTGGCCTGCTCCTGGCTGCCGGAGAAGCTATGCACCACGCCACGCAAGCCGGCGCGCTTCTTCACGGCCTGGGTGACTTCTTCCACGGCGCGACGCGCGTGGAGAATGACGGGAAGGCCGGTGTCCTCTGCCATATCCAGCTGCTCATGGAAAAAGCGGCGCTGCCGGTCTGCGTCGAGGCCTTCGATATAGAAATCCAGGCCGATCTCACCCACCGCGACGGCGTGCCGGTCGCCCAGCCAGCGAGGAAGATCATCCAGATGGGTGTCGCGATGGTTGTCGAGAAAAAGTGGATGAAGCCCATACGCCGCGTGAACGCCGGCATGATTTTCCCTCAAGCTGTCGATGCGACTCCATGAGGCGCGATCCACGCCCGGCACCACCTGGGCACTGATTCCGGCCTCGCGCGCCCGCTCGAACATGGCCTCGCGATCGGCATCAAAGCTGGCATCGTCCAGGTGTGCATGGGTGTCGATCAGGTCACGCATCGAGGTCTCAAAAGCGGGATGGTCACGCCAGTCTAAGGCGTTGTTCAGTTTATTGACTGTCAAATGCAGTCAATGCGACTTCCGGGAGATGGGGCCATCGCGCCATCGAAGTTGCCATCAGGAGTTTAAGGGTATGAGCAGGTTGATGATTTCCGTGCTGAACGTGAGCCTTGGCGCCGCCATGGTGCTTGGCCTGTCGGCCTGCAATCGCGATGCAAACGCTGATGCAGGCGTGGGTGGTTCGATGGGCGGCACCAGCGCCCAGGCGGCGGGCCCGAAGTACGGCCGTGTTGTATCCGTTGACCCGGTGCGCGAGGCAGCCAGTGCGCCGCGCCAGGAGTGCCACGATGAAGTCGTCACCACTCGCGCACCTGTAAAGGATCAGCATCAGATCGCAGGTACGGCGATTGGTGCTGTAGCGGGTGGCCTTCTGGGCAACCAGATCGGTGGCGGCAAGGGCCGCACGCTGGCGACCGTGGCAGGTGCCGTGGGCGGTGGTTATGCCGGCCATGAAATCCAGGAGCGTCGTCAGGAAACCAATACCGTATCCAGCACGCGTCGACGCTGCACCACTGTGCAGGGTAGCAGCGATCAGCGCGTGGTGGCTTATGACGTGAAGTACGAATACAACGGCGTTACACGCACGGTTCGCATGGATCACGACCCGGGCGATCGCGTTGAAATACAGGAAGGCGTCATCGCGGTTTCCGACGCTCGTCACTGATTCGCAGCATCCACTTTTTTAGCGAGGTAGTGTCATGCAAACGTTCCTGAGCAAGGCCATGCTTGTTGCGGTTACGGCTGCCACGCTGACGCTCGCCGGCTGCGAAACGCAGCCGTCGCGACCGGCGTATTACGGTAATGGTGGCAGCGGTTATTCGCACGCCACCCGCGGTTGCCAGCAATGCGGAGTGGTTGACGATATCCAGCAGATCTACGTGCAGAAGCAGTCCGGTTCTGCCGCCGGCACCATTCTTGGCGCCGTGATCGGCGGCGTGCTGGGTAATCAGATTGGACGCGGCGACGGTCGCACAGCTGCCACCGTGGTGGGTGCAGTGGGTGGTGGTGCCATCGGAAACCAGATCAGCAAGAACAATGGCGAGGATGTCGCGTTCCAGGTGCGCATTCGTCTGGACAATGGTCAGTGGGCTACGGTGACGCAGCGGGAAGATCCGCAGTTGCGTCGCGGCGATTATGTCGAGATTCGTGGCGATCACGTCTACCGGCGTTAATCTTATGGACGCATAGACGTCCATATGAAATCGTGAGAAATAAAAAAGGCCCTCTTTCGAGGGCCTTTTTTTGCCTTGACTTCCGTGATTTCAGTTCACGGCGTAGAAGGCATGATCGCCGATGGTGCGTACCGGGCGTCGCGCCGACCATGCAGGCGATACGGCAACGGTGGCGAAGTGATCTGCCTGCGGAACATAGACCAGGCGTTCACTCTTCGGGAGGCTCCAGTTGTTGATGGAGTCGCCGGCGATCTTCCACGCCTTCGTCCATGCAGCAAGATCGGTAACCTCAAAACTTTGCGGTGTGGTGGTGATCGCGAACTGTCGCGGAGAGGAAACCACTTCGCATACGTTGCTGCCCCATGCGCCACGATCACGTCGGCGAAGGGCGACTTCCGCCACCGCATACTGCCCGATGGTCGGCTCACTTCGTGCTTCAAGGTAAACCGTCGTTGCCAGGCACGTCTGGTCAGCGAGGTTGCTTGGGAGGACGGACGCCATCCAAAGCAGCATGGAAAGTTTCATCGTGTTTCTGCCTCCAACGAGCTTTTCCGCCACAGGCTGACTTTTTATTTAAGCCATGGTGCGTATGAGCGGTGGACGGGCGGGCAGGCCGTTACCACCTGGATTGACCGCGTGGCCCGGTACATGGGCCTGCGGGCGCCACAACTATGTGGCTTCAATGACCGGCTGTCCGAGGCCGGTCGAAGATGTGCTGCATGGGGAGCGGCAACGCTTTGCGGCGGCTCCGGCAGCTACTGGCGCATCAGGTGATGCGCTTCCTTTCCTCCGCCCTTTTGGGGCGGGCCGCGCCAGAACCGTCTTCAACGACGGATCGTCGCGTGATGGGGTTGTTCCAGAAACAACCACACAAAATGATCGGCGGAGCCTAGTGGCGTAACGACGATTGTGCAAGTGCACGTGCAGCACGATTCAGGTAAGGCTCATGCATCGCACGGAACAGCGCCTGGCAAATTGTTGACGCGAAGTTCACGCAGCGAACGTCTCAAGTATATGCAACTGGCCACCATCGAATTCAAGTCGGCCATTGGTTGTAAGCGCATCATCCAGTACCGCAAGAGCCTGCGTGACACCATCGATGTGCACGCATGAAAGCACAATGCCGACACCGCGATTTGAGATGTTTATCGTGCTGCCTGCATGTAGTGCCTGCGACGATTCGACGCGATGCAGATGACGCTTGTGACCGCCGCGGTAATGCAGTCGCGCAACGATCTCCTGCCCCGGATAGCAACCTTTATCGAATGCAACGGCGTGCAAACGCTCCATCGACAACGCGGGTGCAAGCAACGTATCGAGTGCTTCATCAGCAAGCCACGGATGTCCGTGCGCAATGTCGTGTGCATGCCATGCGTGCGTGTCTTTCGCATGCTCACTGCCAATGCGTATGGCGTAATCACCAAAGCCGAACACGATATTTTCGTCATCTGCGATCACCGTGTTCGCGGACAGCGCGGGCGCGTCAGCGATGACATGGCGGTCGTTTGCGCGGAGGGTGACCTTGGAGCGAAATAAGAATCGCTTCAGGCCATCGGCAAAATCGGCGGCCTTGCCACCCCGCAGGAGCAGGGTCAGGGTCTGCGGGCCGGTGCGCGCCACCATGGCCAGGACCTTGACACGGCCCTGCGCATCGAGCCAGCCACTCCATTGCCACTGGCCCTCGGCCAGGCTGCGCACGTCCGAGCTCAGCTGGGCATGGGCGAAGGCGAGGGCATCGGGGCCATCGAGGGTCAGGATCTGGGCTGCGCGATCAGGCATGTACAAGCCGCTTTGTGAGAAGAAGGCGTAAGATATGAGGACTGTTGGGCGATAATCCAACACATGTGAAGGTTGTACTCGCGTTAGTGAGGTATTACGCTTCTCAGGCTTTGTTATTAAAAACCATGTCCGATACCACCTCCCAACCTGATGGTCAGCACGGCCCCGCTTCGGCGGAGCAAGTTGTGGTGCCTGTTGTCCCGAAGGACGACAAGCAGCAGGTCGAGCGGGCACCTCTGGACCCAACGCGTTATGGCGATTGGGAAAAGAACGGGCGCTGCATCGATTTCTGATGACCGCTGCCCGTGGGCGGCGATCGTGCAGGAAGGGAAGAGGTTTAGGGCGTCAAGCGATTCCAATCAGGATAGCCGCCATGGCACAAACGGGACGACCACTCTCTCCGCATCTTCAGGTCTATAAGTGGCAAGTGCAGATGGTGACCTCCATCCTGCATCGCGCCACGGGTATCGCACTCGCCGCTGGCAGTTTGCTGATTCTCTGGGGTCTGATTGCCCTGGCTTCTGGCCAGGACGCATTCGACAGCTTCCGTGCATGCGCCGGCAGCGTGATTGGCCTGATCGTCCTGATCGGCTGGACCTGGGCTTTCTTCTTCCACCTTTGCAACGGCATCCGTCACCTCGTGCAGGACGGCGGTGCGGGTTATGCGATCCACCAGTTCGTGCGTTCGAGCTGGATGTCGATCGGCCTCAGCCTCGTGCTGACGGTGCTGGTGTGGGCTTATGTGCTTGTCGGAGGTGCAGCATGAGCAAGGATCTGCGCAATCCGCTCGCCCGGGCCCGCGGCCTCGGTTCGGCAAAGGAGGGCGTTGGCCACTGGTGGAACCAGCGTGTCACGGCCTTCGGGCTTGTGTTCCTGACGCTGTATTTCCTGGTGACCGTGCTCGGCCTCATCCATTCGGACTACGCCACGGCGCGCGCCGTTGTTGCGAAGCCGTGGAATGCGGTGCTGCTGGTTGCCCTGATCGTCACGATGTTCTGGCATGCCGTGCTCGGCCTGCAGGTCGTGATTGAAGACTATGTCCACACCCGCTGGCTTGAGGTTCTCTCGCTGGTGCTCATCAAGTTCATCGCCGTACTCGGCACGCTTGCGGGCGTGCTGGCTGTGCTGCGCGTTGCGCTGGGAAGCTGATTGATGGAAGCCTACAAGGTTCAACAACACAAGTACGACGTGATCGTGGTCGGCGCGGGCGGCGCGGGTCTTCGCGCGACGTTCGGCCTGGCCGAGAAGGGCCTGAAGGCCGCGTGCATCACCAAGGTGTTCCCGACCCGTTCGCATACGGTCGCGGCACAGGGCGGCATCTCTGCTGCGCTGGGCAACATGGGTGAAGACGACTGGCGCTTCCACTTCTACGACACGATCAAGGGCTCCGACTGGCTCGGTGACCAGGACGCCATCGAGTACATGTGCCGCGAAGCCATTCCGGCCATCGTGGAACTTGAGCACTACGGCGTGCCGTTCTCCCGTACGGAAGACGGCAAGATCTACCAGCGCCCGTTTGGCGGCATGACCACCCATTACGGCAAGGGCACCGCGCAGCGCACTTGCGCCGCCGCCGACCGTACCGGCCACGCCATTCTGCACACGCTGTATCAGCAGGCGCTGGCGCACGACGCCACGTTCTTCATCGAATACTTCGCCATCGACCTGATCTTTGACGAAGACGGTGTTTGCCGCGGCGTGCTCGCCCTGGACATGAACGAAGGCACGCTGCACGTGTTCCGCGGCCATGCTGTGGTGATGGCCACCGGCGGTTACGGCCGCGCGTACTTCAGCGCCACGTCCGCGCACACCTGCACGGGTGATGGCGGCGGCATGGTGCTGCGTGCGGGCCTCCCGCTGCAGGACATGGAGTTCGTGCAGTTCCACCCCACCGGCATCTACGGCGCAGGCTGCCTGATCACCGAGGGTGTGCGTGGCGAAGGCGGTTACCTGACCAACTCCGAAGGCGAGCGCTTCATGGAGCGCTATGCGCCCAACGCCAAGGATCTGGCATCGCGTGACGTGGTCAGCCGCGCCATGACGATCGAAATCCGCGAAGGTCGTGGCGTGGGTCCGAACAAGGACCACATCCACCTCAACCTGATGCACCTGGGCGCGGAAGTCATTCACGAGCGCCTGCCGGGTATTGCCGAGTCGGCCCGCATCTTCGCTGGCGTGGACGTCACGAAGGAGCCGATCCCGGTTCTGCCGACCGTTCACTACAACATGGGCGGCATCCCGACCAACTATCACGGCGAAGTGGTCACCAAGCGTGACGACAACCCCGATTCGATCGTGCCGGGCCTGTTCGCCATCGGTGAAGCGGCATGCGTGTCGGTCCATGGCGCCAACCGCCTGGGCTCGAACTCGCTGCTCGATCTGGTGGTGTTCGGTCGCGCCGTGTCGCATCGTTGCGCCGAGCTCATCAAGCCGGGCACGCCGCACAAGGATCTGGCCCCCACCGCGCTGGACAAGGCGCTGGCCCGTTTCGACGCCATCCGCTACGCCGACGGTGGCACGCCCACCGCCCAGATTCGCGCTTCCATGCAGAAGACCATGCAGTCCGATGCTGCCGTGTTCCGCACGGGCGAGACGCTGAAGGAAGGCGTGACCAAGATTTCCGAGGTCTACGACCAGTTCAAGGATGTGAAGGTCAGCGATCGCTCGCTGGTCTGGAATTCCGACCTGATCGAAACCCTGGAGCTTTCCAACCTGCTTGCCCAGGCCGTGGCTACCATGCACTCGGCAGAGCAGCGTCCCGAAAGCCGCGGTGCGCACGCCCGTGAAGATTTCCCCGATCGCGACGACCACGAGTGGCAGAAGCACACGCTCGTCTGGGTCGACGAAGCCGGCAAGTCCAGCTTCGATTTCCGTCCGGTGCACATGTATACCCTGACGGATGACGTCGAGGTTGTGCCGCCGAAGAAGCGCGTTTACTGATACCGGTACTGGAGAGGCAATCGTGGCAGAGTTCACGCTACCCAAAAATTCCCAGATCCAGCCCGGAAAGCATTTTCCGGCGAAGGACGCGAAAAAGTCGCGCACCTTCAAGGTCTATCGCTGGACCCCCGACGACGGCCAGAACCCGCGTACGGACACCTATGAAGTCGATCTGGCTTCGTGTGGTCCGATGGTTCTGGACGCCCTGCTGAAGATCAAGAACGAAATTGATCCGACGCTTTCGCTGCGTCGTTCGTGCCGTGAAGGCATCTGCGGTTCGTGCGCCATGAACATTGATGGCACGAACACGCTGGCATGCACCAAGGCGATTTCCGACTGCGGCGGCGGCACGGTCAACATCTATCCGCTGCCGCACATGCCGGTAGTCAAGGATCTGGTCCCCGACCTCACGCATTTCTATGCGCAGTTCGCGTCGATCAAGCCCTGGCTGCGCACGCAGAGCCCGGCACCGGCCGACAAGGAGCGCCTGCAGTCGCCCGAAGACCGCAAGAAGCTCGATGGTCTTTACGAGTGCATCCTGTGCGCCTGCTGCTCGACGTCGTGCCCCAGCTACTGGTGGAACGGCGACCGTTATCTCGGCCCGGCCATCCTGCTCCAGGCGTATCGCTGGATCGTGGACAGCCGTGACGAAGACACCGGCTCGCGCCTGGATGATCTGGAAGATCCGTTCAAGCTGTATCGCTGCCACACCATCATGAACTGCGCGCGCACGTGCCCGAAGGGTCTGAACCCTGCCAAGGCCATCGCCGAGATCAAGAAACTCATCGTTCAGCGCCGTTCGGCCTGACGATCCGCAGGGCTGGCGAGCCGTATCGGTTCGCCAGCTTTCTGCCACGCCACCTTAGAGTGAGTCCGATGGACGATGCCCGCCTGAAACGCCTGCGCTGGCGCGCCCGTCGCGGTACGCGTGAGCTCGACGCCCTCTTTGGAGGATGGCTGGACACGTGCTACGCCGACGCTGATGAAGCCACGCGGATGGCATTCGACCAGCTGCTGGAAGCCCAGGATCCCGATTTGTGGGATTGGGTGATGGCATATGCCCGCCCGCCGCGTGACGACTGGCAGGCCATCATTGACGACATCCGCGCGAGAAATCACCTCTGAGTACCGTGTTTCGGGCCATCTGACCCGATGCCTGGTGGGGGCGGTCGCTGGGGCCGGGTTTTCGGTTGGGGTCGCTTCCATTCCCATGTCTTTCAAAGCCGTGCTGCTTGCCGGGCTTTTTGTCGTGTGCGCCTTTCGGCTGCAACAGTTTCGCGCGCCCCGTATTTCGGCATTTGCCTGGTCGGCCGAGGGGGACTGGACGGTGCGGGTGTCCGGTCGCGAGTGGCCAGGCGAACTGGAGGCGGGCAGGGTGGTCGGGGCGTTGATTGTTCTGACGCTGCGCTGGGATGGCGGCCGGGAGCATCTGCTGTTGTACCGGGACAACGCGGGCGACGACGTCCGGCGCGTACTGCGGATTCGGCTCAGGACGTCGCGGGTGGCCTGAATCGCGGGCAGGCGTGGTCCCTGAGCAGGCGCCTTCTTGCGCGAGCGCACTGCACCACGCTGGGCGCTTGCTGAACAGCAGGCATGGGCCCGGGCACGGTCGCTTGCCGCGGCTGATCGCTTCGGGCACTCTGCCGCGGCGGTGCGCGCCTTTCGGCCGCGAACCCTCCCCAGGCTGCAATTGACAGGTATGTTCAGACCTTTAGAGCTTTTCATCGGACTGCGCTACACGCGCGCCAAGCGTCGCAATCAGTTCATCTCTTTCATCTCCACCGTATCCATCGTCTGCATCGCCATCAGCGTGACGGCGTTGATCACGGTCATGTCGGTGATGAACGGTTTCGATTCCGAACTGCGCACGCGCATCCTGGGCGCCATCGCGCACGTTACCGTGTCGGGCATCGGTGAAACCGTGCAGGACTGGCCGCGCGCCGTGAAGGTCGCCGAAGGCACCGGCCACGTGCTGGGTGCGGCACCGTACGTGGAAACCCAGGCATTCCTTCAGGCCCGTCGCCCCAGTGGCGCGGTCATCCGCGGCATCGTGCCGTCGCTGGAACCGAAGGTGTCGGACATCAACACCCACATGGTTCAGGGCAAGCTGACCGACCTCACGGATCGCAGCTGGAAGATCGTGCTGGGTCGTGAGCTGGCCCTGACCCTCGGTGTGGAAGTGGGTGACAAGGTCACCGTCATCGTGCCTGAGTTCACGGCCACCCCGATGGGGGCTGTGCCCAAGCTGCGCAGTTTCACCGTCAGCGGCATTTTTGAGCTGGGCATGCAGGAATACGATTCCGGCCTCGCGCTGGTTTCGATGCCCGATGCGCAGCGTCTGAGCGGCATCGACGGCCCCACCGGCATTCGCCTGAAACTTGACGACATGACCCGCGCCTTCCCGGTGGCGCGAGAACTGGTGAACGAACTGGGTCAGGCGTATCGCGTCGAAACCTGGATGGACACGCATTCCAACTTCTTCAGCGCCATCGAAATGGAAAAGCGGGTGATGTTCATCATCCTCTCGCTGATTATCCTGGTGGCGGTCATCAACCTCATTTCCATGTTGATGATGCTGGTGACCGACAAGCAGGCGGACATCGCCATCCTGCGCACACTCGGTTCCACGCCCCGCAGCATCATGGGCATGTTCATGGTGCAGGGCATTCTGGTGGGCGTCGTTGGTATCGCCTTTGGTGTGTTGGCCGGTTCGCTGCTTTCGATCAACCTGCCGGTGATCGTCAAGGGTATTGAACACATCACGGGCAAGAGCTTCCTCGCGCCGGACGTGTACTACATCAGCGAAATTCCGAGCCAGCTCATGTGGTCGGACGTGGGCTGGGTCACGCTGCTGACCTTCCTGTTCGCGCTGCTCGCCACGCTTTACCCCGCATGGCGCGCGTCCCGCACGCAGCCGGCCCAGGCACTTCGTTATGAATAATACTCAGCAAAGCCCCGCATCCGGGGACGTTGTGCTCCGCGCCACGGGCGTGGCCAAGGTCTATCAGGAAGGCGATCTGCGCACCGACGTGCTCACGAACGTCAACTTTGAACTTCGTCGCGGGCAGACCATGTCGATCGTGGGAGCGTCGGGCTCGGGCAAGAGCACGCTGCTGCATATCATTGGCGGCCTGGACACGCTAACCGCAGGCAGGGTGGAAGTGGACGGCCATGTGCTGTCCGATCTGTCCGATGCCGAACGCGGTCGCGTACGCAATCGCTCGCTCGGTTTCATCTACCAGTTCCATCATCTGCTGCCCGAATTCACTGCGCTTGAAAACGTGTGCATGCCGCTGCTGATCCGTGGCACGGCCATTGCGCAGGCCGAGCGCGAGGCGCGCGAGTTGCTGGAGCGAGTGGGTCTGGGTTCGCGTCTGCGTCATCGTCCGGCAGAAATGTCCGGCGGCGAGCGGCAGCGCTGCGCGGTTGCACGCGCACTCGTCACCAAGCCGGCCTGCGTGCTGGGCGATGAGCCCACCGGCAATCTGGACGAAACCAACGCGGCGCATGTCTACGAAATGATGCTGGAACTCAATCGGGAGATCGGCACGAGCTTCGTATTGGTCACTCACGACTCGCGCCTGGCGGCCCGCATGGATCGCACGCTGGAACTGCACGCGGGCGAGCTGATCGAGCGCTGAGCGCGCGGCTCGCGCGTGAGCCCTACGCGTCGAGGCGCCCATGCCTCGACGCGTCACCTCTAATCTCGGACGTCCCGCCCCGCGCAGGTTGCGTCCATGCCTTCTGTTTCGGCCGAACCGATCCTGCCTCGCGTGGCAATAGCCACGCTGGTGGGCGTGGTGGCCGCACAGGGGCTGTCTCAGTTGCCATCACCGCTCGCGTCCGCACTCGTCGCGCTGGCGGCGTTCGGGTGTGCGTGGTGCCTGCGGCGCAGCGCATGGCGCTGGGTAGCGCTGGTGGTGCTTGGTGCGGGCTGGGCCATGCTCCACGGCTCGCTCGGGCTGGAACGGCGGCTCGCCCCTGAGTGGGAAGGGCAGGACATGACCGTGATCGGTCGTATCGTCGATCTTCCGCGCAGCGAAGGTGCGGACGCCTCGTTCGTCTTCCGCCCGGAAAGCAGTACATCCACGTCACTGCGCGGTGACCTGCGGCTGTCGTGGTTTCGTGTGCCGGCGCCGCTGCATGCATGCGAGCGCTGGCAACTTCGTGTTCGCCTGAAGCGCCCGCGCGGCCTCGCCAATCCCGGCCCCGCGGATGCCGAACGCAGTGCATTGCAACGAGGCATCGCGGCCACCGGGTATGTGCGCGACAGCGTCGACAATCAGTCGCTCACGCCATCGAACCTGTGCGCCGACCGATGGCGGGAACGCATTGCCAGTGCCATCGACGCCGCGCTCGGTCCCGTCGACGGACGTCTGTTGAAAGCACTGGCCGTTGGCGATACCCGCGCATTGACGCCCGCAGACTGGTCGGTGGCGCGCGCCACAGGCGTGTCCCATCTCATTGCGATCTCGGGCTTTCATGTCGGGGTGGCTGCCGTTGGGGGAGGCGCCCTTGTAACGGTGCTCTACGCCTGCGTTCCGTGGCTGGCACTTCGCTTCGCGCGGCGGCGTGTGCAGGTTGTGGTGGGCATGATCGTGGCTATCGGTTACGGCGTGCTCGCCGGGCTGAGCCTGCCCACGGTGCGCACGCTGCTGATGATTGCGGTTGTCGTGCTTGCGGTGTGCTCGCGTCGGCAGGCCAGTGGACTTTCCACGCTGTCGCTCAGCCTGCTGATCGTGCTGGCCGCCGATCCGCTGGCCGTGTTGTCGGGCGGTTTCTGGCTTTCATTCGGCGGCGTCCTGCTGCTGATGGTCTGCCTGCCGCCCCCTGGTCGCGGCTGGCGGCACGTGCTCATCGGGCTGTGGCGTACACAATGCCTCATGACCGCCGGGCTGTTTCCGCTTTGCCTGTTCTTCTTTGGCGCGGCGTCGCTGGTGGGATTGCCAGCCAACCTCGTTGCCGCACCTTTCGTCAGCATGGTGGTGGTGCCACTCACCCTGCTGGCATGCGTGTGCATGCTGCTTGCCCCGGTTGCCGTTTCACCGCTGCTGGCTGCCGCGTCATGGGCGATGGGCGGACAATGGTGGGTGCTGGAACAGATGGCGGCGTGGCCGGGCTCGCACGTATCCGTGCCTCAGGGCGGACTGTGGCGCGTATTGCTCGCCATGCTCGGCGCGATGTGGCTGTTTGCTCCAAGGGGATGGCCGTTGCGCAGTGCCGGGACATTCGCGTTCCTGCCTCTGGCGTTTCCTGGCGCCAGCGTGCCCGCCCATGGCGCCTTTCGCGCCTGGGTGCTCGATGTGGGGCAGGGGCTGGCGGTGGTCGTGCGCACGCAGGCACACGTGCTCGTCTACGACACGGGTGCCGCCTATGGAGGCGGTTCGGACGCGGGCGCAGGCATCGTGTTGCCGGCCCTGGATGCGCTCGGCATCCGCGACATCCACACGCTGGTCATCAGCCATGGCGACAACGACCATGCAGGCGGCGCGGCATCGGTTGCGGCGCGATATCCGCAGGCGTCGGTGTATCTCGGTGAACCGGCGCGCTCCGCCATCGCAGGCAAGCCATGCGATACGCGCCAGTCGTGGCACTGGGAAGGCGTGACCTTCCGCTTTATCCATCCTGCGCCTGACGATCGCTACCGCGCCGGCAACGATCGATCCTGCGTACTGTCCATCGAGGGCGCCGCTTCCCGATTGCTGCTCACCGGTGATATCGGCCCGGTCGCGGAGCGCGTGCTGACCTCGCGTGAACAGGCTTCCCGTTTTCCAACCGTCATGACCGTGCCG
The DNA here is from genome assembly GCF_014192715.1 of Luteibacter sp. Sphag1AF. GTDB lineage: Bacteria > Pseudomonadota > Gammaproteobacteria > Xanthomonadales > Rhodanobacteraceae > Luteibacter. Next base: position 129,889 of record NZ_JACHYH010000006.1, on the reverse strand, counting down.
CACCACGGAAGCCGCCATTCCTCCACGGCCGCGTTTGTAGACGCATACCGGCCTTCGCTGGCGGTTGCCTCAGCCGGATGGCGAAATCGCTTCCACCATCCGCATCCATCCGTCGTGACCCGATATCGGGCGGTGGGTGATTTTGAATCGACGGATGCAGCGGGGGCCGTTGAGCTTGCATTCCCGCCCACAGCGCTTCCGTTCGTCGTCCGGCGCTGGCGCGAACACCGCTCGCCGTACTGGCGCGAGCCATGAGTGGACGGCTGTCCATGTTGCGCCGCAGTTTGACACTTGCCATTTAGAACGATTTAAATCGGTGATTCCGATCAAAAGGGGGTGGCGCGTGGCGTTAGCAAGGGGCGGTTGGGCAGGGGCATTGTTGGGTTCGGCACTGGCGCTTTACGGTCTGCCGGTGGCGGCAACCAAGGTCATGGGCCGCACGTATCCGCCCGGCATGTTCGCCACCTCGTTCGAAGAGGGCGACGACACACCCGCGCTTGCGTCAGGCCCCGGTCTTCGCCTTGAAGTAACCGGCGGGCCACCCGCGGCCGCCGTGCTTACCGCGAAAGCCGACGTCGGATTCACCGGGCTGCATGCGCTGCGCTATGCAGGCACCGGTTCGGGCAGGCCTGAATCGGCGCAGATCTTCGATGTGAATGCGCCGGTAAATGACGACACCGTCCTGACCTACGTTTTCTTCCCGCGCTCGGTCGAAGGCGATCTGTCCAACCCGGCCAACTACGTTGCCGTGGACCTTGTGTTCGACGACGGCAGCACCGCGTCCGCACGCGGCGCCATCGACAGCTACCGGCAACCGTTGACACCCAAAGGGCAGGGCGAAGGGCGCATTGCTTATCCTGACCAGTGGAACAAGGTGACTGTGCCGCTCGGCCGGATCGCCAAAGGTCGTACCGTGCGCCATATAGTGGTGCGTACCGATGTGGCCGCAGGCAAGGCGTTCGAAGGCTGGATCGACGACATTCAGGTGAGCCCGTTGTACGCCGTGGCACGTACGCGTCCCTCGCAATGGGTGGACACGCGTCGCGGCTCCAACGCCAATGGCAACTTCTCGCGCGGCAACAACTTTCCGGCTGTCGCGCTGCCCCACGGCTTCAACTTCTGGACACCTGCCACCAACGCGGGGTCGAACTGGATCTACCAGTACCAGGAGCGCAACGGTGCCGATAATCGCCCGCGCATCGAAGCGTTCTCCCTGTCGCACGAGCCCAGTCCGTGGATGGGCGACCGGCAGACCTTCCAGGTCATGCCTGCGTCCGTTGCCACCGGCACGCCGCCCCTGAAGCGGGAAACGCGTGCGCTGTCGTTTGACCATGGCGCAGAAATCGCGCAGCCCGATTACTACCGCGTCAACTTCGATAACGGCATCGAAACTGAAATCACGCCGACCAACCATGCCGCGATGTTCCGTTTCACCTTTCGCGATGCCCGCGCGCAGCTCGTCTTCGACAATCGCGAAGACAAGGGCGGCCTCCAGCTCGATCCGCAACATGGCGCCATTCAGGGTTGGTCTGACGTCAGGAGTCGTCTCTCCACGGGCGCCACACGCCTGTTTTTCTACGCGACCTTTGATCGCCCCGTGGCACAAAGCGGCATGCTTTCCGGCGAGGGGCGCGATCACGTTGCGGGCTGGTTTGGCTTCGATACCGGCAGGCATAAACAGGTGACGATGCGCGTGGCGACATCGCTCATCAGTGTGGATCAGGCCAGGGCCAATCTGGCCCAGGAAATTGACGGGAACGACACCTTCGACACGGTGCGTGAGCGCGCCGCCAAAGCCTGGGATGCGAAGCTCGGCATCATCAAGGCAGAAGGCGCCAGCGACAACGAACTGGCCACGCTGTATTCCAACCTCTACCGCCTGTTCCTTTATCCCAACCAGGCCTACGAAAACACCGGCACCACGGAACATCCCGTGTACCGCTACGCCAGCCCGTTCTCCGCGCCTGCCGGACAAGACACGCCCACCACCACAGGCGCACGTGTCGTCGATGGCAAGGTATACGTCAACAACGGTTTCTGGGACACCTATCGCACGGCGTGGCCTGCGTACGTCCTGCTGACGCCCACGGAAGCCGGGCACATGATTGATGGCTTCGTGCAGCAGTATCGCGACGGCGGCTGGATTGCACGGTGGTCTTCGCCCGGTTACGCCGATCTGATGGTCGGCACCAGTTCCGATGTGGCGTTCGCGGATGCCTGGCTCAAAGGCGTGCGCAACTTCGATGTCGCCAGCTTCTACCAGTCCGCGCTGAAGAACGCATCCGTTGTCAGCGACGTCAAGGGGGCAGGGCGTAAAGGCATCGAGCGTTCGCTCTTCAATGGCTATACCGACACGGCCGTGAACGAAGGCTTGTCCTGGTCGATGGACGGCTATATCAACGACTTCGCCATCGGCAACCTCGCCCGGGCACTCGCCACCTCCGCGCCCGCCACCGACCCATACCGCTCCCATTACACCGACGATGCGGCGTACTACCACGCCCGCGCCACGGGTTACGTGCACCTGTTCAACCAGCCAGCCGGCTTCTTCATGGGGCGTGCCGCAGACGGCACCTGGCGTTACGACGCCACGTCCTTCGATCCCACCCGCTGGGGCGATGACTACACCGAAACCAATGGCTGGAACATGGCCTTCCATGCCCCGCAGGATGGCGCCGGTCTCGCGGCGCTCTATGGCGGCCGCGACGCCCTTGCCGCCAGACTCGACGCTTTCTTCGCGGCACCGGGAACCTTCGCCGTGGGCGGCTATGGAGAAGTCATCCACGAAATGATCGAAGCCCGTGACGTTCGCATGGGCCAGTATGGCCACAGCAACCAGCCGTCCCATCACATCATCTGGATGTACGACCAGGCCGGGCAGCCCTGGAAAACCCAGGACAAACTGCGCGACGCCATGTCCCGCCTCTACGCGGGCAGCGACATCGGCCAGGGCTATCCCGGCGACGAAGACAATGGCGAAATGTCCGCGTGGTGGCTGTTCGGTGCGGCAGGCTTTTATCCGCTGCGCATGGGCACGCCCGAATATGTGATCGGCGCCCCGTACTTCCCCCGCATGACCATCCGTCTTGAGAACGGCAAGACCATCGACATCCGCGCGTCCGGCGTCAGTGACCAGAATCGTTACGTCCAGAGTCTGAAAATCAACGGCCAGCCGTGGACGCGCGTGACCGTGCCCCACGCACTGCTGTCCGCAGGCGCCACCCTCGATTTCACCATGGGGCCGACCCCTTCCCGGTGGGGGGCAGGCGAAGACGCTCTGCCTGCGTCCCTCACCGCTGAAGGCAGCAAGCCGTCGCCGCTGCACGACTTCACCGACGATAAAACGGGCAAGTCCCTGGGCAGCGCCGATGAAGCCACCCGACGCCGCGTCTTCGACAACGACTCCACGACGGAATCCCGCTTCGGCGCCATCGCCGACCTCGGCTGGCACTTTGCCAGCCCCGTGACGGTGTCGATGTACGCCCTCACATCCGCCAAAGCCCCCGGCGACGCCGCCCGCTGGTACGTGGAAGCCTCCGACGACGGCACTCACTGGTACCCCATCGACACCCGCGACCATGAATCCTGGCCCTGGCGCCAGCAAACCCGCGCGTTTGCCATAGCCGACCCCAAGCCACACGCCTGGTATCGCATCCGCCTTGAAGCCGCCGACCCGGCAAAGGGCATCGGCCTGGCCGAACTGGAATTTCTCGGCGCCCAATGAGAACGAAAGAGAGGTGGCGTATGAAGTGGCCACCTCTCTCCCCAGTTGCCCGGTAGCGCTGCCCTTGCGGGCTCTGGCGCGCCAGGCTCTGAGCCCCACAGCCCAAGGGCGAAGCACGCCAATTGTTATCCGCACCTCAGATCGCCTGAACCGGCCTGCTATGATGCGCGCTTGTCATTCCGGCTTCAGGTTGGGGTAAACGTGCTCGATATCTTGATGGCAGGCGGCTGGGCCCTTCTGCCGATTCTTATCTGCTCCGCGATCGCCCTGGCGATCGTGCTCGAACGCTTCTGGGCGCTGCGCCGTTCCTCCGTGCTTCCGCCTGGCCTTGGTGCTGAAGTGCGCCAGTGGGCGCGTTCCAACACACTCGACGCCGCACACCTCAAGGCCCTTGAAAACGGCTCCCCCCTGGGCGAACTGCTCGCCGGCGCACTGGCCGTGCGCGACCGTCCGCGCGAACTCATCAAAGAGCGCATCGAAGACACCGGCCGCCACGTCGTCCACCGCATGGAGCGTTACCTCAGCACCCTGGGCACCATTGCGCTCATCGGCCCGCTGCTCGGACTGCTCGGCACCGTCATCGGTCTCATCCGCATGTTCCTCAACGTGATGATGGGCGGTATTGGCGACCCCATGAAAATGGCCGGTGGCATCGGCGAAGCACTGATCTGCACCGCGTTCGGCCTGATCGTTTCCATTCCCGCGTACGTCCTGCACCGCTACTTCCGTTCGCGCGTCAGCGGCTACGTTGTCGAAATGGAAAAGGAAGCCACCGCGCTGCTGGACGACCTGTCCGCACCGCGTCCGGTCGTGCGCCGCCGCGCACCGGCCGACAGCGTGTCGACCGCCGGCTGATCCCATGCGCATTGGTTCCCGCAGAGAAGACGACTTCGAGATCAACGTGATCTCGCTGATCGACGTGCTGCTCACACTGTTGATGTTCTTCGTGCTCAGCACCACGTTCATTGAGCACTCGCGCATGCAGGTCAACCTGCCCAAGGCGAGCGCCGAGGCCAGGGACGCCACCGCCCAGGCGCTCACCGTCGTGGTCGATCGCGATGGTCATTACTCCGTGGGCAGCGATGAAGTGCTGGGAGATGGCATTGATCCGCTCAAAACGGCGATCGAACGCGTGGCCGGCAACGATCGCGAACGGCTTGTCGTCATTCGTGCCGACGCCATGACGGCGCACCAGAATGTCGTGCGCGCCATGGACGCGCTGGGCCAGCTTGGCTTCAGCCATCTGTCCATTGCCACCACGCCCACCGAAGCGGCCTCCGACAAGTGAGTGCCAAATTGAAAGTCTGGGACGTCGAGAGCTGGCGCACCTACAAGCGCCTGCTTGGCTACACCAGCCGCTACTGGAGCATCGGCCTCATCGCCATCGTCGGCATGATCATTGATCCGGCCTGCCTGGCGCTGTTCACCAACCTGATCCGCCCGCTGATCGACGACCTGTTCACCAACAAGGACGCGCACACGATCTTCTGGATGCCCATCTGGATCATGAGCATCTTCCTTGTGCGCGGCGTGGCGTCCTATGCCACCGACTACGGCGTGGCGTACATCGGGCGCGGTGTCGTGCAGTCGATCCGCAAAGATGTGTTCGCCTCGTACATGCGCCTGCCGGCCACGTTCTTCAATCGTGAGCCCAGTGGTCAGCAGATTTCCCGCATCACCTATACCAGTGAGCAGGTGGCCCAGGCGTCCACCGACGCACTGAAAGTGGCGGTGACCGAAGGCCTGACCGTGGTCGGCATGCTCTCGGTGATGCTCTACCAAAGCGCGTACCTGACCCTGGCGCTTCTTGTGCTGGTGCCGTGCGTCGTATTGATCGTCACCGTGGTCAGCCGTCGCTATCGTCGCATCAGCAAGCGCTTGCAGGGCAACATGGGTTCGGTCACCAGTGTTGTCGAGGAAGCCGTGGGTGCGAATCGCGAAGTACGCATCTATGGCGGTCAGGTGCATGAGACGGCCCGGTTTGACGAGGTGGCCGATCACGCGCGTTCGCTGAACCTCAAGATTTCCTCCACCAGCGCGCTGTCCAGCGCGACCATCCAGACGACCGGCGCCTTTGCGCTGGCGCTTCTGGTGTATCTCGGCACCCGGCCTCAGGCATTGCAGCACATCACCCCGGGTGTGTTCTTCGCCGTGCTGACCGCGATGGGTGCCATGTTGCCGTCGCTCAAGCGCCTGACCAGCGTGCAGTCCAGCCTGCAACGCGGCCTGGCGGCGTGCCAGGACCTGTTCGGCATCATGGACGAGGCGCCCGAGCGCGACGTCGGCACACGTGAAGTCGCCAGCGTGGAAGGCGACATCCGTTTTGAAGACATCAAGCTGGTTTACCCGCGCAATCAGCATGTGGCGCTGCGTGGCGTGGACCTGCATTGCCGTCCCGGCACCGTCACCGCGCTGGTGGGACGTTCCGGCAGCGGCAAGAGCAGCCTGGTCAGCCTGCTGCCGCGCTTCTACGAACCGACCAGCGGCCGCATCCTGCTGGACGGCGCCAACTACGAGGAATACACCCTGGCGTCACTGCGCAGGCAGATCGCGTGGGTGGGGCAGAGCGTGGTGCTGTTCGACGATACGGTTGCCGCCAACATTGCCTATGGCGAATTGGCTGGCGCCTCGGAAGCCGACATCGTGGCGGCGGCGAAGGCCGCCAACGCCATGGAGTTCATTGAGCGGATGCCGGACGGGCTGCACACGCAGATCGGGCAGGCAGGCAATTCGCTTTCGGGCGGCCAGCGCCAGCGCATCGCCATTGCGCGCGCCATTCTGAAGAACTCGCCCATCCTCGTGCTGGACGAGGCGACCAGCGCGCTGGACACCGAATCCGAGCGGCTCATCCAGGATGCGCTGCATCGCCTGATGCGCGACCGCACCACGCTGGTCATTGCCCATCGCCTGTCCACCATCGAACACGCCGACCAGATTGCGGTGATGGATCAGGGTCGCATCGTGGAGCTGGGCACACATCGCGCGTTGCTGGAGCAGGGCGGTCACTACGCGGCACTGCATCGCATGCAGTTCCACGATCAGGCCCTGGCGAACTGACCCTCGTGAGCATGGCCGACGCCCTGCAGCGGCGCTGGTACGACGGGCGGCAGCCTCCCTTGTGGACGCTGCCGCTGGAAGCGCTTTACCGGCGCACCGTCACCCGCAAAGAAGAGCGCTTTCGCCGCGATCCTTCGCTGGCCGTGCGCCTGGCTGTGCCCGTGGTCGTCGTGGGCAACATCACCATCGGTGGCACCGGCAAGACACCGCTGATCATTGCGCTCGCGCGGGCACTGGTGGAGCGCGGATACCGGCCGGGTGTCGTCAGTCGTGGGTATGGCGGCTCCGAGCGTGGTCCTGCGCTGCTGGATGCCCAATCCTCCGCCGCGACGGTTGGCGATGAGCCGTGCCTGATTTTCCAGAGTGGCGTACCGGTTGCCATCGGCAGGCAGCGCCCGGAAGCGGCACGGCTGTTGATCAATGAAGGGTGCGACGTCGTGCTGGCTGACGACGGATTGCAGCACTACCGGCTGGCGCGTGACGTCGAAATCTGCGTGATCGACGGCGAGCGGCGTTTCGGTAATGCGCGGTTGCTGCCGGCCGGCCCGCTGCGTGAGCCGCTGTCGCGCCTGGATCGGGTCGACTTCATCGTGAACAACGGCGGCCGGCTCGTGGATGACGAAATACCGATGACGCTGCGCGGCGGCTTCGCTATCAACATGGCTGATCCAGAGCAGGTGCTGCCGCTATCGGACTTCACGGAGCGGCCGGTACACGCGGTGGCCGGCATCGGCAATCCGGGGCGATTTTTTCGCAGCCTGCGCGATCAGGGCGTGGACGTGCGCGATCACGCATTCGCCGATCACCATGCGTTTTCGGCGAGCGACCTCACGTTTGATGACGGATGTCCGGTGCTGATGACCGACAAGGACGCGGTGAAATGCCGTGCCTTCGCACGCCCCCATTGGTGGCGCGTGCCCGTGCAGGCGGTGCTGGACGAGGCGTTCTTTGATGCGGTGGCGTCCCGCGTGGCGGGCGCCCGGCGGGGCTGACCGCGCAGAGGGAGCGGGCAAGCCCGCTCCCTCATGTATTCAATTACTGCACGCGCGAGACGTTGCCCTGATCGTCCACGACGACGATGTCGCCCTGGCGGATCGCGGAAGCATCCTTGACCTGCACGTTGGAGTAGCCGCCCGTGCCCATCTTCAGGCGCAGGGTGTAGCTTTCACTGCCGCCGCCCTTGCCGATGGCGTTGCCGGCGAAGCCGCCGCCCACTGCGCCGCCCACCGTGGCCAGCTTGCGACCATTGCCCTTGCCGACCTGGTTGCCCAGCACGCCACCGGCAATGGCGCCGATGACCGCACCCGCTGTGCCGTGGTCACGGCCCTGGGTGATGTTGTGTTCGATGCTCTGCACCACGCCGCACTGGTCGCAGCGCACATAGATGCCGTCGCTGCGGGTGAGCGTGGCGGCGTTCGCCGACCCGCTGACAGCGAGAGCGAGAAGGACAGCCATCTCAATGCCGAGTACGTACTTCAGTTTCATATTCTTGTCTCCTGGTGGATGGCCCGACGATCTGTCAGATCGCATGGATATCAAGTCTAAGCATTCAGGCTGAACTGAATACGACGAAATTCAGACTTTTCGTACGATACTTATGCAATGACTATCGCGATTGTCTGGTTTCGCCGCGACCTGCGCCTGGAAGATCACGCTGCCCTCACGGCGGCAGCAGCGGCGCATGAGCACATCCTACCCCTGTATATCGACGCTCCAGAAGAGGACGGCGAGTGGGCCCCCGGTGCTGCCAGCCGGTGGTGGCTGCATCACTCCCTGGAGGCGCTGAATCGTTCGCTCGGTCCCCACCAGGGTGCACTGCATATCCGGCGCGGCGGCAGCCTTGAGGTTCTCAAGGATGTGATCGCGCAGACCGGGGCGGTGGCGGTGTACGCGTCCCGACTCTATGAGCCTTACGCGCTGCGTCACGATGCCCGGGTGGAGAAGGCGCTGGCCTCTGACGGTATCGAGGTTGCGATGTATCGGGGCAACCTCTGGGTTGAGCCGTGGGACATCCAGACCCAGCAGGGCCAGCCCTACAAGGTGTTCACGCCGTTCTGGCGGACCCTGCGCGCCGACCTGGACCTGGGCGAGCCGCTGCCCGTTCCTGCTTCGCTGCGCTGCATGAGTCTGGATGGCGGCTTGAGCATTGATGATCTAAAGCTCCTGCCCACGCTGGACTGGGCCACCGGATTTGCCGAATGGATGCCCGGCGAGGCCGGGGCGGCAGAACTGGTTGAACTCTTCGGCGACGATGCCGTTTCTGCCTATGCCGAGGCCCGCGACCTGCCTGCACGACACGGCACCTCGCGTCTCTCCCCGCACCTGCACTTCGGCGAAATCACGCCCAGGCAGGTGGCGGCAGGTCTGCGTGCGAACATCGCCTCGTCACGGCGGCATGCGGACATCGAGCCGTATCTGCGTCAGCTGGGGTGGCGCGAGTTTGCGCACCATCTTCTTTTCCACTTCCCGAAGACGCCGCGGGAGAACTTCAATCCGCGGTTCGATGGCTTCCGCTGGAAGCGGAAAGACGAGGCGCTGCTGCACCGATGGCAGCGTGGCCGTACGGGCATTCCCATCGTGGATGCGGGGATGCGTGAGCTGTGGGCCACCGGCTGGATGCACAACCGCGTGCGGATGCTGGTCGCCAGCCTGCTGACGAAGAATCTGCGCCAGCATTGGCTGTATGGCGCGAAGTGGTTCTGGGAAACGCTGGTGGACGCTGATCTGGCGAACAACAGCCTGGGCTGGCAGTGGGTGGCGGGGAGTGGCGCGGACGCCGCGCCGTACTTCCGCATCTTCAACCCCGTGACTCAGTCGGCGAAGTTCGATGCCGACGCGGCGTACATCCGGCGCTGGGTGCCGGAGCTGAAAGATGTGCCGTCCAGGGCGATTCATGCGCCCTGGGAGGACCCGGAGATCCTGCGGCGCACGGGATATCCGGCGCCCATCGTGGACCTGAAAGTGTCACGGGACGATGCCCTGGCGGCGTATCAGCTGACGCGCGAGGGTTGAGCTGGCGGGGCGAGCTTCCATCGCTGGCAAGCTCGCCCCCACCGCAAAGCAGGGATTATGGCTTGCGTAGCAGCAGCGCCAGAATCGGCGGTGTAACCATGGCGGTCAGCAGGGACATCGCCACGATGATGGCGTAGATCTGTTCATTGAACACGCCTGCGGCAAGGCCGAGTGACGCGATGACCACGCCCACCTCGCCGCGCGGCACCATGCCGAAGCCGACAATGGTGGCGCCACGCTTGCCGAGCGACAGCGCGCCCAGAAAACCACCTGCCAGTTTCGACACGATGGCGATCACGGTGACCACGGCGAGCGCGAGCAGGGCTTTTCCATCCGCCAGTTCCTGCAGATTGACCTTGGCACCCGTGACCACGAAGAAGAACGGCGTCAGAAACGCCAGCAGCGGTGCGGTCTGATGTTCCAGCTCTTCGCGCTGGCGGGACTCGGAGGCGATCATCCCCGCGAGAAACGCGCCAATGATGGCCGCAAGCCCAAAGCGCGTGGACAGAAACGCCAGTCCAAGACAGAGCGCCAGCACGATGGTCAGGGGTGAAAGCGGGTTGCTGGGCTTGTCCAGCCATCCGGATGTGCGCCGCATCACCCGCGTACCACCCCAGCCGATCACGGCAACAAAACCGATGGCACCCAGCAGCGTCAGCGCCAGCGAACCCACATCCAGCTTACCGCCGTCCTGCAACGACGAGACAATGCCCAGCAGCAGCATGGCCAGGATGTCGTCGATCACCGCGGCGCCGAGAATGATGCGGGCCTCCTGCCGTTGCAGCACGCCCAGTTCCTGAAGCACGCGCGCCGTGATGCCCGCCGAGGTCGCCACGAAAGCGGCCGCCACGAACATCGCGCGAATCCAGTCAAAGCCCGAGCCATGCGCCCAGAGCGCGCCGAGCGCAAAAGGAATGATGACGCCAAGGACGCCGACCATCACCGCGCTGCGCCCCACCTTCTTCAGATCGTCCAGCCGCGTTTCCAGGCCCACCGAAAACAGCAGCAGGATCACGCCGATTTCGGCCAGCACGTCGATGGGCATGCCGGGCGCGATTTGCTCCACGTGCAGCCAGCCCAGTGCCGAGGGGCCGATGGCGCAGCCTGCCGCAATCTCGCCGACCACGGCCGGAAGTTTGATGCGCTGGGCAATTTCGCCGCCGATCTGGGCGGCGACGAAAATGATGAAGAGGGTGAGCAGGATGTCGCTTGCGTCGTGCATGTAGATCAGCCTTGATCGGTTGCCGCGAAGAAAGGCGCGGTGTCCTTTATACCGTTAGTGCGTGGCCAGTTGCGCGCGCGTGTCGCGCAGGCGCGAAAAAACCCAGCTGGCGCACAGCGTGACCACGCCCAGAATGATGACCGAGTAGCGGAACGCCCAGACATAGCGTTCGGGGCTGCGGTCACCGATGAAGAACTCCATCAGCATGGACGCCAGCGCAATGCCGAAACTCATGGACAGGTATTGCGCCGTGGATGCCATCGAGGACGCCATCGAGGCGTGACTGATGTCCAGATCCACATAGGCCAGCGTGTTCATCGAGCTGTATTGCAGCGACATGAAGGCGCCATACACGAACACAAACGCGCCGATGACCCAGCCGGGCGTGGTCGGGGAGAGCAGGGCGAAGCAGCACAGCACGATCGAAATGGCGATGGTGTTGACCAGCAGCAGCTTGCGATAGCCGAAATGAGCCAGCAGGCGATGCACGTAAGGCTTGATGCATATCGACCCGACCGCCTGCGGCACCATGGTGAGGCCGGCCCACAGGGGCGACCAGCCGCAGCCAATCTGCAGGAACAGCACCAGCAGCAGGAACATGCCCGACACACCCAGGCGGGTAAACAGGTTGCCCGCCAGCGACACCCAGACGCTGCGCACGCGCAGCAGCTTAAGGTCGCTGACCGGGTATTCGGTACGCCGGCTGTGCCAGACGTACGCCAGCGCAAACACCGTAGCTGACAGCACGAAGCCGATGCAGCCATGCCAGTGACCGTCTGCCGCACGCTCGGCGGCAATCAGGTAAAGGGCTGACGCGCCGGCAAACAGCAGGAAGCCGCTCATGTCGAACGGGTGTGCCTGATCCAGTCTGTAGTCAGGCATTTCCCGCAGATTCAACCAGATACCCATCAGACTGAAAGGCACGTTGATGAGAAAGATCACTCGCCAGGAGGTGTATTCCACCAGTGCGCCGCCCAGCAGGGGGCCCAGTACCGAGCCCATCAGGCCGAAGGTGGCCACGGTGGTCATCGCGCGGACGAAGTCGCGCCGGTCGATGGTTCTTACCAGCACGTAGCGGCCGACGGGCATCAGCGCCGCGCCACCCAGTCCCTGAATGACGCGGGCGGCCACGAGCTGGGGCAGGGTCTGCGAGAGCCCGCAGAGCAGCGAGCCCAGGGCGAACACGATGATGGCGCCCCCGAATACCCGGCGTGTGCCGAATCGGTCGCATAGCCAGGGGCTGGCGGGAATGAAGATGGCCAGGGTCAGCACGTAGCTGGTTAACGCCGTGCGCATGCTGAGCGGAGTGACCTCCAGCGCGGCAGCGATGCCGGGCACGGCGGTGTTCACGATGGTTGAATCCAGCGCCTGCATGAAGAAGGCGGCAGACACCAGCCAGATCAACCCGCGAAACGCGGCCGGATTGGGAGGTGCTTCCGGGGCGGGTGAAGGCGGCGCGGCGGGGGCAGCCTGCTCTTCACGGCGCGTGGGATGGGCGAGGACGTCAACGGGCATGGCCTCGCATTATAGGGCAACGATCTCCTTGCAAATCATGGGCAATGGACCGAAAGTTATCGTGATTTCATCTGTCTCCACCGCGGCTCGTTGCCCGGAACACCTACGGACCCGACCATGTCGCAACCCATCGCTCCTGTCGAAGCCAGCTCCCGTGCTGCGCAATTGCGCGCCCGGATCGACGACGCCAACCACCGATATCACGTGCTGGACGATCCCTCGATCAGTGACGCCGAGTACGACCGGCTCATGCGCGAACTGGAATCGCTGGAACAGCAATACGCCGATCTGGCCGCGCCCGATTCGCCCACCCGCCGCGTCGGCGCTCGCGCCCACGGTGGCTTTGCCGAGGTAAATCACGTGGTGCCCATGCTCTCGCTGGGCAATGCGTTTGAAGGCGAAGGCGAGACGGATCGCGAGCGCTACCGCGAAGTGGCCGATTTCGAGCGGCGCATCGAACAGACCCTGCACCGGACGTCGCCAGTGTTTTCCGTCGAGCCGAAGCTCGACGGCCTGGCCATCAGCCTGCGCTACGAAAACGGCCAGTTCGTGCAGGGCGCCACGCGTGGCGACGGCGCCACGGGCGAGGACGTCACGGCCAACCTGCGCACGGTCAAGGCCATTCCCCTGAAGCTGCGCGGCAGCGGCTGGCCGCGCGTGCTGGAAGTGCGTGGTGAGGTCATCATGCCGCGCGCTGCATTTGAGGCTTTCAACGAACGCGCCAGGGCGGCGGGTGAAAAGCCCCTGGCCAATCCGCGCAACGGTGCGGCCGGATCACTGCGCCAGCTGGACCCGGCCATCACGGCTAGGCGACCGCTCGCTTTTTTCGCTTACGCCGTGGGGGTGGTGGAAGAGGGCGAGCTTCCGGACACGCATTCGGCCACGTTGCAGCAACTTCGCGAATGGGGTTTCCCCGTGTCACCGGAGGTGTCCACGGCGTCGGGCTTTGACGGCCTGATCCGCTATTACCGGCGCATCGGTGAGAAGCGCGACAGCCTGCCGTACGACATCGACGGCGTGGTCTACAAGCTGGACGACTATGCCGGCCAGCGCGAGATGGGCTTCGTATCCCGTGCGCCGCGCTGGGCCATTGCCCACAAGTATCCCGCTCAGGAACAGATGACGACGGTGGAGGCCATCGAAATTCAGATTGGCCGCACCGGCGCTGCCACGCCTGTGGCACGCCTGACGCCTGTGCAAGTGGGGGGCGTCACAGTGACCAACGCAACACTGCACAACGCCGATCAGGTAGCGCGTCTGGATGTGCGCGTGGGTGACACCGTCATCGTGCGCCGTGCGGGCGATGTCATTCCCGAGGTCGCCCGTGTCGTGGACGAGAACCGTCCTGCCGGCACGCACCCGTGGGCCATGCCGGCCACGTGCCCGGTCTGCGGCTCCGCGCTGGTGCGTGAGGAAGGCGCGGCTGCGTGGCGTTGCTCCGGCGGCCTGGTCTGTGCCGCGCAGCGCAAGGAAGCCCTCATCCACTTCGCATCACGTCGTGCGATGGACATCGACGGACTGGGCGACCGCTTCGTGGATGCGCTGGTCGAATTCGACATGGTGCACACGCCCGCCGATCTCTACGCGCTGACCGTCGAGGCGTTCGTGGACATGAAGCGCCGCGCCGACGAGCGCGATGGCACCACGCCGGAAACGGTGAAGCAGGGCAAGGTGGCCACGCGCTGGGCCGAGAATCTGGTTGAAGCAATCGACAAGAGCCGCGCCTCCACGCTGCCGCGCTTCCTGTTCGGCCTGGGTATCATGCACATCGGCGAAAGCACGGCGAAGACGCTCGCGTCGTGGCTGGGCTCGCTGCAATTCGTCCGTGAGACCCCCGCTGCGGTACTGCGGGTGTTGCCTGATATTGGCGACGAAGTCGCTACATCCATTGCGGCGTTCTTCGAGCAGGAAGGTAATCAGGCGGTTGTTGATGCGCTGCTTGCCGCAGGCATCACCTTCAGCGACGAAACCGCGCCTTCGCCCAGACTGCGCGAGAAGTTCGGGCTTGACGTATTGCTGGACATGGCGCGCATCTCCAAGCTCGGGCCGAAGAGCACGAAGCTGCTGGCCAGCCTGTACAGCGACCTCGATGCGCTGATGCGTGCCGGGCAGGCGCAGTGGATCGTTGCTGGCCTGCCGCAGGCGGCTGCCACGAACCTGGCCCTTGCGCTTGCCGACCCGCATCAGGTCGACGGGCTGCGCCGCGCTGAAACCGCGATGCGCAACTTGCTGGCAGCGCTTCCTGTCGCAGCGAAAGCGGCCCATCTTCCGCTGGACGGCCAGACGTTCGTACTGACCGGCAGCATGGAAACCCTGAGCCGCGACGAAGCCAGGGATCATCTGGAAGCCCTGGGCGCGAAAGTGTCCGGATCGGTGTCGAAGAAGACCAGTGTCGTCGTGGCAGGCGAAGCGGCCGGTTCGAAGCTGGACAAGGCGAAGGAGCTGGATGTTCCCGTGTGGGACGAGGCGCAGTTGCTCGCGTTGCTGAAAGAACACGGGGTTGCGCCATGAACCCGCTGGCATCCCTGCATCGCCGCGCTGCGGTCTACCACGGCATCCGCGCGTTCTTTGCCGAGCGTCATGTACTGGAAGTGGAAACCCCCATCCTGTCGGAAGCGGCCAATACCGATCCGAACATCGAAAGCTTCAGCACGCAGTTCTCAGGTCATGTGGATGCCGGGGCGCGTCAGCGCTGGTTGCGCACATCGCCGGAGTTCCCGCTGAAGCGCCTGCTCGCACAGGGCGTGGGTGACTGCTACGAGATGGGCCGGGTTTTCCGTAACGGCGAGGCAGGCGGACGGCACAACCCCGAGTTCACGATGCTGGAGTGGTACCGCGTGGGCTACGACCATCGCCGACTGGCGAAGGAAGTGGTGGACCTGATTGAACGACTGGGCGTGGAGGCAGGGCGCCAGCTCGATGTGCTGGAGACGACGTACCGCGACGTGTTCCAGTACGCACTCAACATCGACCCGATGATGGCCGATGAGGCAACGCTGCGTGCGCCGCTGGAGCGCTACGGCATCGACCCGGATGGCCTGACCCGCGACGACTGGCTGGATCTGCTGATGACTCATCGCATCCAGCCGGGGTTCCATCGCGACCAGATCACGGTGATCCACGATTACCCGGCCAGCCAGTGTGCGCTGGCACGCATCCGTCACGGGGAGCCGCCGGTCGCTGAGCGCTTCGAGGTATATCTGGGTCAGTACGAACTGGCCAATGGCTATCACGAACTGAACGACGCCCGCGAACAGCGCGAACGCTTCGTGCGCGACAACGAAAAGCGCGTGGCCCGCGGCGGCACGCCTTTGCCCATCGACGAGCGCCTGCTCGCCGTGCTGGATCGCATGCCGGCATGTGCGGGTGTGGCGATGGGCATCGAGCGTCTGCTGATGTGTCTGAGCGAAACGGATGCCATTGCCGACGTTCTCGCATTTTCTTTCGCTGACGCCTGAGTTCATCGACATGCCCTTGCTGCACGCCATTCACCACGTTGCGATCATTTGCTCCGATTACGCGCGCTCCAAGGCGTTCTATACGCAAACGCTTGGCCTGCGCGTCGTGCACGAGGTGTACCGCGAGGCGCGGCAGTCGTGGAAGCTGGATCTGGAAGTGTCGCCGGGCGTGCAGATTGAACTCTTCTCGTTTCCCGGCGCGCCGGCCAGGCCATCGCGGCCGGAGGCACAGGGCCTGCGGCATCTGTCGTTCGCCGTGCCCGATGTGGATGCGGCTGTTGCTGAACTGACGCGACGCGGGGTGGCATGCGAGCCGGTACGTGTGGACGAGTACACCGGCCGACGCTTCACTTTTTTTGCTGATCCGGACGATCTTCCACTTGAGATCTACGAAAGCTGATTCGGTTCCGGGCATACTCAAGGCTATCGTCCCGACGACTGGCCTCATGACCCACGACATCGAAGTTCGCGCCACCGGCCATGCCCGACTGGGTTCCCGGGATGTCCGCACGCTGCTCCTGTCCGCTCTTGGCGGCGCGCTTGAGTTCTACGACTTCGTGATCTTCGTGTTCTTCACGAAAGAACTTGGCCAGCTCTTTTTCCCCGCACACATGCCAGCATGGCTGGCGCAGTTGCAGGTGTTCGGCATCTTCGCGGCGGGTTATCTCGCCCGACCGCTGGGTGGCGTGGTGATGGCGCATTTCGGCGACCGCGTGGGGCGCAAGCGGATGTTCTCGCTGAGCGTGTTTCTCATGGCGTTGCCCACGCTGTGCATCGGCCTGCTGCCGGTGTATGCGCAGGTCGGCATACTCGCGCCACTGCTGTTGCTGCTGATGCGCGTGGTGCAGGGCGTTGCCATTGGTGGCGAAGTGCCTGGCGCCTGGGTATTCGTTGCGGAACATGTACCCGCCAGTCGTGTGGGCTTTGCCTGCGCAAGCCTGACCTCGGGCCTCACGGCCGGCATCCTCATCGGTTCGCTGGTGGCCACGGGCATCACTTCGCATTATCCGGAAGCCACCGTGCTCGATTTCGCATGGCGCATCCCCTTCCTGCTGGGGGGTATCTTCGGATTCCTGGCGGTGTATCTGCGTCGCTGGCTGCACGAAACGCCGGTATTTGCGCAGATGCGCGAGCGCCGTGAGCTGGCTGACGAACTGCCGGTCAAGCGCGTGATTCGCGATCATCTTCCGGGCGTGGTGCTTTCAATGCTGGTGACCTGGCTGCTGACGGCGGCCATCGTGGTCGTGATCCTGATGACGCCGACGCTCGTGCAGAGCGTGTTTCACATCGACCGTGAAACTGCCACGCGAGGCGGCAGTGCAGCGGCGCTGGCATTGACCATCGGTTGCCTCGTGGCGGGCCTGGCGGTGGATCGACTGGGCCGTGCGCGCACGCTGCTTCCGGGTGCCGTGCTGTTGCTGGCAAGCACGTACGCGCTGTACGTCGACCTGGTGGCAGGCGGCCAGCACTTCATGGCGCTGTATACGCTGGCGGGTTTCTTCGTCGGCGTGGTGGGGGCTGTGCCGGCCGTGATGGTGGCCGCGTTTCCACCCGCCGTACGTTTCTCGGGAATTTCGTTTTCGTACAACGTGGCCTATGCCGTGTTCGGCGCGGCCACGCCGCCGCTGGTGTCGTTCATGGCCTCGCGCCTCGGGCCCATGGCCCCGGCGCACTACGTGGCATGTGCCGCCGTGTTCGGCGGCATCGCCACGGGCATTTACCTGCTGCGTACAGGCCGCACGTTCTACGAACGTTGAGGCCTGCGGCGGATCAGAAGTCCAGTTCCTGCGCGGCACACAGATAGTCGATCATGGGCGCCACGCGTTTGAATGTGGCGACGATGTGGGGCATCAGTTCGCTTGAGCACGCCAGCGATTCGTCGAAGCCCTGGCCGGCCGCGAAGTTCTTGCGCTTCAGGTCGTCGATCAGTTCATGGGCCGGATCGAATCCACGCGGCGGCCGGGTGAGGCTTTCACCCCAGAAGTCGAAGTGTTCGGTGAATGCCTTGCTGCGCGTGGCGCGCTTCCACGATTCGGGATTGTCGGCCAGGAACGCGCGGATGTTCTTCAGTGATGCCGGTTCCGGATGCCACATGCCGCCGCCGGCGAAGCAGTCGCCCGGCTGGATGTGCATGTAGAACGCCGGCGCCTGAATTTCCAGATGACGTGCGTGAAAGAAGCGCGCGCCGGACCAGCCCTTGTAAGGCGTCTTGTCGTTGGCAAAGCGCGTATCGCGATGAATGCGGAATAGCGATCCGCCCACCTTGCGCGGGTCAGCACGGTAGTGTTCGCTGATCTTCGCCAGCGGATGTTGCAGGTCGGTGATGAAGCTCAGGAACGGGTCGCGGACGTGACGCTCGTAGTCGTCCTTGTGCGCATGGAACCATTCACGGCTGTTGTTCTTGGCCAGCGCTTTGAGGAAGCGAAACGTGGCGGGCGAGAAATAGGCTTCAGACATGGTGATCGCGGTCAGGGTCGGAGGAGTTCGTGTCCCCAGGCTTCCAGTTGATCGAGGAAAGCCTGGCGGGCGTCGGGAGCGGTGCGCAAGGTGGCCAGCTCGGCGAAATAATCTTCCAGTGTCAGCGTGGTCAGCACACTGCGGCGGGTGAGGCGATCAACGCGGAAGGCTTCCCAGCGCGCGGCTTCGTCAGTGTTGAGGGTTTCCGGCCAGTTTCGCGCACGATAGCGGAACAGCAGCTCCGGGTAGCGCGTGTCGCGGAACGGGAAGTTTCTCGTGCCCAGTTCCTCCGGAGGCGTAGCGCGAACGTCGGCAAGAAGGCGACGGTCGGCATCCGGAAGGAATGCGCCGTAGAGCCCGAGTTCCGCGTCGTCTGCCGGGGGCAGGGCGGAGGCCTGTCCATAAACACGGCGCATTTTTTCGGCAAGATCCGGCGCACCGAGCAATGCTTCCCGGTGCGCGTGCACGCGGGCGAGGTCGAGGCCGAGCCGCGCATGATCCACATCCTTCAACACCGACAGGGGGGCAAGCGCCGGCACATGGTTGGCGCGCACGGTGCGCAATGCGATGCGTTCGACGCCTTCGGGCAGGTCGGCCCGCGACGTGAACACCCGGTCGGCGATAGCGCTGTCCGGCAGGGCCAGCAGGTCCGTGGGATCGACGGTGAGGTCGTAAACGATGATCTCGCCCGCGCGGGACGGATGGGCGCAGATCGGCGCAATCACGGTAAGGCACTGCCGGCTTGCCGGATAGCGCGACGATACGTGAACGACCGGCGTCATGTTGGCCACGTCCAGCAACTCGAACACCCGCTGCTTGCGGCGCAGGGCGAAGTACCAGTCCCACAGCTTCGGCTGGCGCACGCGGATGAGGCGGGCGAGGGCGATCAGTGCCTCCACGTCGGACAGCGCATCGTGCGCGCGTTCCTGTTTCAGTCCGTTGGCTGTGGCCAGGTGCTCCAGCTTGAAACTGGGCGTGCCGTCATCGCGCAGCGGCCACTGGATGCCTTCCGGACGCAGCGCCTGGCACATGCGCACCAGGTCGATCAGGTCCCAGCGCGAATTGCCGTTTTCCCACTCCCGTCCGTACGGATCGTAGAAATTGCGATACAGGAGATGGCGGGTGAACTCGTCGTCGAAACGCAGCGAGTTGTAGCCCACGACGCAGGTGCCCGGGGTCGCCATCTGCTCATGCACGGCGGCGGCAAAGGCGGCTTCGTTGAGGCCTTCGCGCTCGGCCAGCTGCGGCTCGATGCCTGTAATGAGGCAGGCCACCGGCTGCGGGGGCATGTCCCGGGGCGGCTTGCAGTAAATCATGACCGGTTCGCCCACGATCTCCAGATCAGCCGTCGTGCGGATGGCGGCGAACTGGGAGGGGCGGTCGCGGCGCGGATCGGCGCCGAAGGTCTCGTAGTCGTGCCAGAGGAAAGTTGGTTGAGCCATGAACGAATGATCGCATGGTCGACCTCCCTTGCACGGGCCGACCCGTTAAACTGCGCGCACCCGGAGGACAGCATGACATCACCACACGAAGACAACCTGATCTGGATCGACCTGGAAATGACGGGGCTCGATACGGACAACGACTCGATTCTCGAGATCGCCACCATCGTTACCGACAAGCACCTGAACGTGCTGGCGGAAGGTCCGGTGTTTGCCATTGCCCACGACGAGGCCCGCCTCCAGGGCATGGACGCCTGGAACCGCAATCAGCACACCCGTTCCGGACTGTGGGGTCAGGTGGTGGACTCGACCGCCACGCATGCGGAAGCCGAAGAGGCCACCATCGCTTTCCTGCGCGAGTGGGTGCCGGCCGGCAAGTCGCCGATGAGCGGCAACTCCATCTGCCAGGACCGTCGCTTCCTCCACCGGCAGATGCCGCGGCTGGAGCGCTACTTCCACTATCGCAACCTCGATGTATCCACGCTCAAGGAGCTGTCGCGGCGCTGGTCGCCCGATATCGGGCGCGGTTTTGCGAAGGACTCGGCGCATACGGCGCTGTCAGACATCCGCGATTCCATCGACGAGCTGCGTTATTACCGTCGTTTCATGGGCGCCCTGGGCGGCCAGCAGCCGGTGGCATAAGGACAGCAACGCATGAGCATGGATCCCTTTGCCACCGTACTGGACTGCGCCGGGCGCGCACTGGTATTTGATCGCGCCCGTGTAGCGGGCATCGTGAACGTGACGCCGGATTCATTCTCCGATGGTGGCCGTCATCACACCACCGATGCTGCTTTTGAGCATGCGCTGCGGCTGGTGGAAGAGGGAGCCGACATGCTCGATATCGGCGGCGAATCCACGCGCCCGGGTTCCGCCGACGTGCCTGTCGAGGAAGAAATCCGTCGCGTCGTGCCGCTGATCCAGCGACTGGCGGCGGCAACCACGGTGCCGATTTCCATCGACACCTCCAAGCCGGAGGTCATGCGCGCGGCGGTGGCGGCCGGCGCGGGCATGATCAACGACGTGTACGCCCTGCGGCGCGAAGGCGCCCTGGATGCAGCGGCCGAGCTTGGCGTTGCGGTTTGCCTCATGCACATGCAGGGCGAGCCGCGCTCCATGCAGGACGACCCACAGTACGACGACGTGGTGGGCGAGGTTCATCGGTTTCTCACCGACCGGCTGTTTTCCTGCGAGCTGGCGGGCATTCCCCGCAAAAAAGTGCTGGTGGACCCGGGCTTCGGATTCGGCAAATCGCTGGAACACAATCTGGAGCTTCTGCGTGCCATGGAGCGCTTTGCCCAGCTGGGCGCGGGTGCGTACGTGGGGCTGTCGCGCAAGTCCATGATCGGTGCTATCACGGGCAAGACCCAGCCGCTGGATCGTGCGGCAGGCTCGGCAGCGGCGGCCGTGATTGCCGTGCAGCGCGGCGCGATGCTGGTGCGCGTGCACGACGTGGCCGCCACGGTGGATGCACTGGCCGTCTGGCAGGCTGTCAAAGCGGGTGATCGCGTCAAACGTGACGAACGTCCCGCCATGCCCCGCTGGCCGGACGACGAATAAACCGGCGTAGCCGCTATGCTTGTGGGTCGGCAGCAACGTGAGGGATCGACATGAGCCAACGTAAATATTTCGGCACGGACGGCATTCGCGGGCAGGTGGGGCAGTCACCCATCAGTGCGGACTTCATCCTGAGGCTCGGCCGGGCGCTGGGCGCCGTGCTGGCCCGCCAGCGTGGCCGCCGCGTCACCGTCGTGATCGGCAAGGACACCCGGGTGTCCGGCTACATGTTCGAGTCCGCCCTGGAAGCCGGCCTTGTGGCGGCGGGCGCCGACGTGCGCCTGTTGGGCCCCATGCCCACTCCCGCCGTGGCTTTCCTGACCCGCTCGCTGCGTGCGGATGCAGGCATTGTCATCAGCGCCTCGCACAACCCGCATTATGACAACGGCATCAAGTTCTTCTCGGCGCAGGGCGAAAAGCTCTCCGACGAACTTGAGGCCGCCATCGAAGCCGAGGTGGACGCGCCGTTTGAAACCGTGTCCTCCGAAACCCTCGGCAAGGCCACGCGCGTCAACGATGCCGTTGCCCGTTACGCTGAATTCTGCAAGGCCACGGTCCCGCAGGAATTCAGCCTGCGCGGCATGAAGCTGGTGCTCGATTGCGCGCATGGCGCAACCTATCAGGTAGCACCGAAGGTCTTTTCAGAGCTGGGTGCCGAGGTACATTCCATCGGTGCCGAGCCCGATGGCCTGAACATCAATCTGGGGGTGGGCTCCACCCATCCGGAGGCGCTGGCCAAAGCGGTGGTCGAGCGCGGAGCCGATCTGGGCATCGCGTTTGATGGTGATGGCGACCGCGTGCGGCTGGTGGATCGCGACGGCACGGTCACCGACGGTGACGACATGATCTACGTGCTGGCCCGCAACTGGTCTGCCCGTGGTCTGCTGCGTGGGCCGGTGGTCGGCACGCTGATGAGCAACTACGGCATACAGCGTGCGCTGCGCGAGATGGGCATCGCCCTGATCCGCGCCAACGTGGGCGACCGTTTCGTCCTTCAGCAGCTCAAGGAACATGGCGGCATCCTGGGTGGCGAGACCTCCGGGCATATCCTCTGCCTGGATCGCTTCACCACCGGCGACGGCATCGTGGCGGCGTTGGCGGTGCTGGAAGCCCTGGTCCATTCGGGCGAAACATTCGGTCAGGCCCGTGCCGGCCTGACGAAGCTGCCACAGACCATGCTCAACGTCCGTATCGAAGGCGCCGCCCGCCAGGTGCTGGAAACCGGCACGGTGCGCAACGCCCTGGCCGAGGTGGAAACCCAGCTCGAAGGCCGGGGCCGCGTGGTGCTGCGGGCGTCAGGCACAGAGCCGCTGGTCCGGGTCACCATCGAGGCCGCCGATGCCGATGAAGTGAATGAATTGGCCACACGGCTGGCAGAAGCCGTAAAATCGGCGGCCAGAGCCATCGCCTGATTTCCTATCCCGACACCGCTTCGGGAACCAGGCGTGTACTCGTTCCGCAGGTCGCCCATGAAAAAGGTCCCCACGCTCGACATCCGCCGTTACGACACCGACCGCGACGCCTTCGTCGCGGAACTGGGTGCCGCGTATCGTGAATTTGGCTTCTGCTGCATCAGCGGCCACGGCATTCCCAAGGAACACATCGACGGCGCCTATGACGCCTTCGTGCGTTTCTTCGCGCTGCCGACCGACACCAAGATGAAATACCACGTGCCCGGTGGCGGTGGTGCGCGCGGCTATACGCCGTTCAAGGTCGAAACGGCGAAAGACAGCGAGCATCCTGACCTGAAGGAGTTCTGGCACATCGGTCGGGAGATTCCGCGCGACTCGAAGTTCGCCGACGTGATGGCGCCCAACGTGTGGCCCGCCGAAGTGCCCGACTTCCGGGAATTCGGTTACGGCCTCTACGAGGCGCTGGACCAGCTGGGCACCCGCGTCCTGCGTGCGCTGGCGCTGCACATCGGTGAGCCGGAACACTTCTTCGACGACAAGACCGATGTCGGCAACTCCATTCTCCGTCCCATCCACTACCCGCCGCTGACCCAGGAGAACATCCCCAACGTCCGCGCTGGCGCGCATGAAGACATCAACTTCATCACGCTGCTGGTGGGTGCGAGTGCCGAAGGCCTTGAAGTGCTGACTCGCGAGGGCGACTGGCTGCCCATCACCACCGAAGGCGATGCCATCGTGGTGAACATTGGCGACATGCTGCAGCGCCTGACCAACCATGTGTACCCGTCGACCACCCATCGGGTAACCAACCCGCAGAACGACAATGCGCGCAAACCGCGCTACTCGGTGCCGTTCTTCCTGCATCCGAACCCGGATGTCGTGCTGGACGTGCTTCCGTCATGCGTGTCGGCGGAAAACCCCAGCCGTTACCCGGAAGCCATCACGGCGCACGAGTACCTGCTTCAGCGTCTGCGCGAGATCAAACTGATCTGACGACGCCCGCTTGCCACGATGACGCCTGTCATCGTGGCAAGCACATCCTGTTAGCAGCATTTTTACCCGCTGACGGACAGCATCGCTTGTCCCGGCCTTCCTTGGGACTTTCCCCATGAATACTGTCGCGCGTCGCCCTGCAAAATCCCGCACCGTATCCTCCCGCGCCGCCCAGCGGGCCCGTCGCATGCGCACTGTGCGTGCGCGCGGACGTCGCTGAGCACGTTTTTCAGTCGGGGTCCACGATGCCGTGGGCCTCGCTGGCTCCCAGTTGTTCCACGGCTGGTGGCGCCGGATTGCGGTGGAGCAGGGGGTGGATGAAGACCGCGCCCAGGATCACCGCCACGCCGGCATAGAACTTCCAGCCCAGATCGTGTTGTTCGCCCAGCAGCGGAATGGCCAGCACGATGGCGTAGATCGGTTCGAGGTTGGTGACCATCTGCGTGCCGAAGGCGGTCATGTGGCGAAGCGCTACCAGTGCCAGGGCGAACGGCAGGAGCGTGCAGCCGAAGGCCAGAATCAGGATCAGCCCCGTGTCGTGCCAGCCTGGCAGGACGAAGGCTGGCGCTCCGAAGCTCAGCAGCGGCGCCAGCAGCGTGAGAAACAAGGTGCCCGTGCCCAACTCCACGCAGGTGACCGTCAGTGGATCGGCATGGTCGACGAGGCGCTTGTTGAGCGCGCCGAACAACGCCACCAGAATGGCCGAGAGAACACCCACGGCCATGCCCAGGTACATCGTGGCTGGCACACCGCCCGCTACCAGCGCGACCCCCGGCACGACAGCCACCCCCAGCAGCAGTTCACGTGGCTCGAAGCGGCGTCCGGCGATCCACGGTTCTACCACCGACAGGAATACCGGTCCCAGCGCGATGCAGGTGGCAGCCACGGAGGCGTTCGCCAGCTTGATGGCCGCGTAGAAGGTCAGCCAATGCAACGACACCAGCACGCCGATGCCGGCGTAACCCAGCAGCAGGCGGCGCGGCAGCGCCCTGAGACCTCGCCACACGGACGGCACCAGCAGCAAGGCAACCACCACCATCAACATGCGCCACCACACCAGCGGCAGTGCGGGCAGCGTGATCAGCTTGCCGAGGATGGCGGTGAAGCCCCACAGAAGCACACAGAAGTGAATCTGCAAACGGGCTCGGGTGACGGGTTGCATGGGGAAGCGCGCGCGAGGAGATGGCGTGAAGTGTAGCGGCTATGGGTGTGGGGGAAGTTGCTGCGGGCGCCGCCTTGCAGGCTTTGGCAGGCACCCGTTGGCGGCAGGCTCCTGCGACGACTATTTAGTCGGGGGCTTGCGCGGGACGCCCGGCGCCACGGATGGGTTCCTGCGTAGTTCTTCCAGCAGCGGGCGACATGTGTTGTCGTCGTTCTTCCCGCTGGTCGGGACAACCAGGGCCGCAAGCGCCGCAGCAGGGGCTGCGAACACCGCGAGCGCCACGGCACCACCACCACGAAGAATCAGCGGTCCCGGCTGCACGCCCACAGACGGGTTCTTCAGCGTGCCTTTGACATACAGCGGCGAGCGCAGGGAGAACACGCGGAAGCCCTTCGTATGCGGTTTGACGTCGAGGTCCAGCTTCTCCGTCTTGAAGTCGACCGTGCCTTCAACATTGATGAGGGCGTCGGTTGTGTCGAACGCGAACAGGCGCGTCTGCACGAGGCCGTTGGTGGCATCCAGATCGGCGGCGGCGCAATTGATCTTCACCGTCTTGTCGCCAAACAGCTTGCCGATGACGATGTTGCCGACGTTGAGTCCGGCTGTTTCAAGCAGCGTCTTGCTGATGGCGCCATCGTTCACCAGCAGCTTGATTTCGCCATTGCTGCTGCCGAGCAGGGCGGAGACCGAGTTGCCGGTCGAGGACAGTGCTGCGTCACCATTCACCTCGCCGAAGCTCGTCTTCATCGGCTCGAATCCCGGGAAAAGCTGCTTGAGCTGAAGATGGCGCGCGCCCAGGTTGATGCGCCCCTTCATGGGCGTGGTCGAGCCATCCAGCTTGATGTTGCTGCCGACGGTGCCACCGGCAACGCCGAAATCGAGCGGGTCCAGCGTCAGCACGCCGTCCTTCATGATGAGATGGGTCGACAGCTTGTCGATAGGCAGTTTGTCGCCGTGACTGATGCGTGCGCCGGTGAACTGCACATCTGCATCCATCGCGCGCCAGCGCTCCGTGCGGAACGGCTCGACAGGCAGCGCCTTGTCGGTCGGCTGCGTAGTGCCGTCGCCACGCTGCTTCTTCTCGGCGTTGGAATCCGCGCCAATCAAGGGCGCCAGATCGCTGAACTGGAGCACGTTGGACTTCAGCACACCCACCAGACTCGGGCGCGGGCCGCCAGCGTTGTATGTGAGCGAGCCGCCGAGATCACTTCCGCCCACCCGTCCGGTGAAGTCCTCGTACTTGTAGACGCTGGCGTCTTTCTTCAGCGACGCGATCAAATGACCTTCGGTGGCGAACGGCGGCGTATCCGGCAGCGTTACACCCGTCAGTGCATACAGGTTGGCCATGCTCTGGCCAGAGAACCACAGGCGCACGTCCAGCGCGCCCAGATTCACCGGGTCGGTCAGCGTGCCCACCAGTGCGATATGGGTCTGCCCAACGCGAACGTCTGCCTGGACGGGGAAGGGGCGATTCGCATCGCGCAGCGCGAGCACGCCGCCGGTATGACCCTTCCCCGTGACCGCAGCGCCCTTGTAAGAGCCTTTCGCTGCCCACGCGAACGCATAGGTCTGCTTCTGTTTCGTGGAGTCGGCGCGGTCTTTTTCGTCCGCGCCGCTGCGGCTCATCGCCTTTGCCGAGGCGCCGGTGGTTTTGCCTGCCTGGTCGCGCGAATCTTTTTCCTGCGCCGCCATGATGTCGGCGAACGGAATGGCCTTGTCCAGTGGCGTGATATCGACACCAAGGTCTACTTTGCTTGCGGCATCGGCCAGATCAATGTGGCCCTTGTCAAAGCCGATGGCGTTGAGCTCCAGCGCCCATTCCGACGGGCCGGCACTCTCCGGCAGCTTGAATGTCCAGTTGTCGCGACCGTCGCTGACGCGTTCCAGATCAATGCGCGGTGCGCGCAATTGCACGTCGGGAATGACGATGCGCTTGCCGATCAGCGGTAACGGGGAAAGCCGGAATTCCAGCGCGTCCAGCGTGGCGAACTGCCGGCTTTTGGTCCAGTCCGGATTGGCGACGGAAATGTCCCGGGCGACGAAGTGCGGCCAGGGCATGAGGCTGCGGAAGCCGGTTTCCGTGGGTTCGCGCGACCAGTGCGCGCTCAGGTCACCGTTGATGGCGAAGGGGCGGCCAATGGCTTCGGACACCTTTTCATTGATGGTGGGCTTCAGCCGGTTCCAGTCGAAAAACGCGACGATGAGAATCACGATCACGATAAGGGCAAGCAGGACGCCAACCACCCATGCCAGTATCTTGCTGCCGCGCCTCATCATCATGCTGCCTCCGTCCCTAAACTCCGAGGGACAGAGGTAGCGTGATTGCCGACAAAATTATGTGTTCAGGCGACGATTCACCTGAAGACCCGTTCACTCATCGTTTGGGTCGGCTTTCCAGTAACCCGTCGCCTTGACCCAATCCTTGTCGATGCCTCGCTCTTCCACCAGGTACTGCCGCAGCGCGCGGGCACGCTTCGATTCGGTGGCCACCCACCAGAACGTGTCGCCCGGAGGCGACAGCTCGCGCAGCGCGTTTTCCACGGACTGCGAGGGTTGATCGCCGTGAATCCAGCGAACGTCGATGCGTGGCGAGGTGGTGAGCGCCTGTTTTTCACCCGTGGCCGTGATATCGGCGATGACGATGGCATGGGCCGTGGCAGGCAGTTCTTCCAGCCAGCGCCCAATGGCCGGCAGGGCGGTTTCGTCGCCCACCATCACATAGGTGTCGAAGTCCGCCGCGATCAGCAGGGAGCCGCGCGGCCCACCGACGCCCAGCAGATCGCCGGGTTGCGCTTTTTCGGCCCATGTGGACGCCGGGCCTTCGCCGTGCAGCACGAAGTCGATATCCAGCTCACCCGCAGCGGCGTCGAAACGGCGCGGCGTGTAATCCCGTGCAGGTGATGGATGCACGCCTTCCGGGTACACGGGACCCTCGGGGGTGAATGCCGGCGGATTCAGCGAGCCATCGGCCACCGGGAAAAACAGCTTCACGTGATCGTCCGGCGAGGCCGAAGTGAACCCTGCCAGATCGCGGCCTTCGAGGGTGATGCGACGCATGTGCGGGGTCAGGTCGACGACGCGTTTCACCGTGAGGCGGCGAAGTGTCAGGGTGTGGCGGACCCGCTGCGATGCGTGGCGTGTGATGGATGCCTCAGCCATGGTTGCGCTCCGCGATGGCGCGTGCCGTGGCATCCAGCAGCGCAATGACGCGGCGGGCTTCGGCTTCGTCCCAACTGCGATGGTGACTGATGAGCTGATGCTTCAGCGCGTGCATCGCTTCCTTGACGGATGCGGGCACTGAAAGGCGGTTCATCGAGCGTGCCATGACTTGCAGGCGCTCCGTCAGCGCATCGAGCGTGTCGCGGTTCTCGGCAAGGAAGGCCTTGCCTGATTCGGTAATGGCGTAAAGCTTCTTGCCGCCGGTTTCTGCTTCGACACGGGCGTAGCCCAGTTCTTCGAGCATGGTGAGGGTGGGGTAGATGGCGCCGGGGCTCGGGCTGTACTGACCGTCGAACATTTCCTCGATGGTGCGGATCAGCTCGTAACCGTGGCGGGGCTGCTCCTCGATCAACGCCAGAAGCAACAGGCGAAGATCGCCGTGGCCGAACATGCGGCCGCCGAAGCGTCCACCGCCCCGGCCACCGCGCATCCCGTCGCGTTCATCGAACCCGAACGGCGCGCCGCCGCCGAAGCGCCCACCCCGGCCGATGGCACGAAATGCCTCAAGGCGATCGCGGAAACCCTGGTGATCCCTGAAAAAACGATGCATGGCAGACTCCGATATATCGTACGTAGTGATCGCACGATATATCGTAAGAGCGTATCGCGCAACTGTATCGTCAGCGATTACCAGACACGGTAGACCTGCCCGGTCTGCGGGCCTTCGACGCTGCGTTGGTACGCGAGGGCGACCCGAGCCGCGGGCGCAGGCTCAAAACCGGGAAAGTAGGGGGCGTAAACGTCCATGGACTCGGTTACGACCGTGGGGCTGACCACGTTGATGCGCAGGCCACGGGGCAGTTCGATGGCCGCACCGCGGGCAAAGCCTTCCACGGCGGAGTTCACGGCCGTGGCATTGGCGCCATAGCGGATGGGCTCGTTGGCAACAATGCCGCTGGTCAGCGTGATGGAGCCCCCGTCTTCCAGGTAGTGCTGGCCTACCAGCGCCAGGCGGACCTGGCCGAGCAGTTTGTCCTGCAGGCCGATGTTGAACTGCTCGGCCGTCATCTCGGTGAGTGGGCCGAAGTGCATCGAGCCCGTGGCGCTGACGATGGCGTCCACACGGCCGATGGCCTTGAACAGCGCTTCAACGCTGGCCTGGCTCGTGATGTCGACCTGATGCTGGCCACGGCTGCGGCCGACAGGAATGATCTGGTGACTTGCCGAAAGCTGGGCGTCAATGGCCCGGCCGAGCGTGCCTGTGGCGCCAATAAGGACAATTTTCATTTGCAGACTCCGTGAGTGAGGAGCGAAGTGTTGATGTGCTTATGGGTTCATAAAAGAGCAAAATGCTTCCATCACTCCTAACTCAGGGTTAGTAATGGACAAGCTGCGCTGTATGGAGGCCTTCGTGGCGGCGGTCGACCGGGGCAGCTTCAGCGCGGCAGCGGAGGCGCTTGGCGTGTCCTCGGTGATGGTCGGCAAGCAGGTCCGTCAGCTGGAAGATCACTTGGGCACACGGCTGCTCCAGCGTAATACGCGTCGTCAGAGCCTGACCGAGAGCGGTACGCACTTCTACGACAGTTGCCGCAAAGTGCTGGAGCAACTGCAATGGGCCGAAGCGTCCGTGGAAGGTCTTCGGCAGGAGCCGCGTGGCAGCATTCGCATAAGTGCGTCGGTAACTTACGGCAGCTGCATCGTGGCGCCGCTGATCTGTGGCTATCTGGACCGGTATCCGGAAGTGCGCGTGGAGCTGATCCTCAGCAATAGCCGGGTCGGCCTCATCGAAGACAACTTCGACCTCGCCCTGCGCATGGGCCGCATTGATTCTCCCGATCTGGTTGCCCGGCCTGTGCAGCCGTATCGCATGAGCATCTGCGCGTCGCCAGCGTACCTTGCCCGCTACGGCGTGCCTCAGACACCCGCCGACCTGGCCCGGCACTCCTGCCTTGCGCACACTGCATGGCGCGGCGGCCATGGCTGGCGCCTGAAAGATCACGCAGAGGATGACTGGGCGGCCGATGCCCGCTTCACGTCCAACGACGGACACGCGCTGCGCGCGGCCGCCGTGGCCGGTGCTGGCCTGGTCATGCAGCCGGAAGTGCTGCTCGCCGAAGACGTGCACGCCGGGCGCCTGATTCCCGTGCTGGAATCTTTTCTTCCCGCACCGCGACCGTTGCACGTGGTTTATCTCGCAGATCGTCGTCCGCGTCCCAAGCTCATGAGCCTGGTCAATTACCTGCTGGAGCAGCTTGCATGACCGATGACGACATTCGCCATTACCTCGAAGGCCGCCTGATGGTCGAAGTTGAGCCGCACGAAGTGCGCATGAGTCACTGGGTGTACGCGCCCCGCGTGACCGACGTGCACCGCGGCGTGTTGCTGATCGACCTGATCGGCAGTCCCTGGGACCTCATGCACGTGGAAGAAAGTGACGGTGGCATTGAACTCACGATGCGGAAGTACCCCGGCGATTGCGACGATCTGAAACTGCGCATCACGGTGGAACCGCCCGGGCTTTACGTCAACGGGCGGGTGGTTGAGGCGGGAGCGCTTTCGTCGTTGCTTGAGTCGCTGTGAACGTTGACGTGCGCGAGCACGATCTGTGTGCGTTGCCTATGCGGCTGACGTGCGCCGGTCGTTCAAGCGCAGGGCTTCTGGTCAGGTGATCGAGCCGGTGGCGCCTTGGGAGTTGCTGCGACTTTCACTGCGGCGATGTCCACGGCGGGAAGCAGGCGCTTCCTGAAACGGCGCTGCTTGTAATAGCGGATCTTGCTGCACTTCACCGGATGCGGCAGACCTTCGTACATGAAGATTTCCTTGTTCGGACCCAGCGCCTTCAGCTCCTGCGGAAGTAGCAGGGCGCGCTTCTCATCCCCCACGCTGCGGGAGACATCGCGTCGCTTGTGGCCACGGGTGACCTGTTCGCGCTTCACGGTCTGGTAGCCGAGCATGTCCGAATATTCCACCGCGTCCTGTTGCTCGCGCGGCGCAAAGATGATCTGCAGCGCATGATTGGTGATGATGGTTCGCGCATTCTCGTGTCCGTAAACGGCGTTGAGCTGCGACATGCTCTGAATGACAGGAACAAGACGCAGGTTGTATCCGGCGATATAGGCAATGGCTGAACTGATGATTTCGACTTTTCCGATAGCGGTGAATTCGTCCATCAGAAGCATGCATTGGTACTTCAGATCCGAATCGTTTTGAGGAAGTGTCCTGGTGTTCTCCTGGATCAACTGACTGAAGAACAGGTTCACGATCAGGCGGCTCTCTGCCAGCTTGTTCGGTTGGATGCCGATGTAGATGGTCATCTTCTGTTTGCGCACGTCACGAAGATCAAAATCGTTGCAGCTGGTGGCAGCATCCAGGGTGGGGTTGATCCAGGCGTTCAGCGGTTCCTGGAACGAGCCCATGATCGAACT
The DNA here is from genome assembly GCF_014192715.1 of Luteibacter sp. Sphag1AF. Classification (GTDB taxonomy): domain Bacteria; phylum Pseudomonadota; class Gammaproteobacteria; order Xanthomonadales; family Rhodanobacteraceae; genus Luteibacter. The sequence continues at coordinate 98,294 of NZ_JACHYH010000006.1, read as the reverse complement.
GAACGTTTCCTTCTCCTGAGACAGCAGGTTGGCAAATGCGCTCCGTGCGTTCGCGCTCAAACCAGGGGTGAGTGACATGCGCTGAAAGTGGTTCTTGAGATCGCTTCCATTACCTGATGACAGCCGGTAGACAGCGCCAAGGGTGGGTGCCACGCATGCGCCGGGGCTGACTCCGTCGTCGACACCCTTCGCCCGCGTTTCAAAGAGCCACAGAGTGAACGCCATGAAAGCGTTGCGCGCATGGCTGACCCAGAACTTCTGATCTGCCGAGGCATCCGGATACAGCGCAGCGGCGATGCTCATGAGTGCGGCGATACGTTCATCATGACCCTCGGGCACGAGACCAAGGGGATTCCACCGATGAGTCTTGCCGTCTTCCGCAAAGGGATTGAACAGATAGACCTTCTGCCCCTGACTCGCCCGCCATCCACTCGTCAGCTGGAAGTTTTCCTGCTTGATGTCGAGCACAACGATGGACTCGCCGTACTCAAGGAGGTTGGGCACGACCACACTCACGCCCTTGCCCGAGCGCGTGGGCGCCGCGAGGATGACGAACTGCTGGCCATCCAGCCGAACGAGGCGTCCTCCCTTTTTCCCCACGATGATTCCCCGCCTCGACGACCGGAACATGCCCGCGAGCCACAATTCAAGGTACGTGGCGAAACGTGCATCGCCGTGCGAGCTTTTGGGTGCGGAGCGGAGAAGGCGCTTGAGCAGTGGGACGACGATGAGGCCAGTCAGGATGAACGACACTGTGCCGGCAAAGATGATTTGCCAGAAATGCTCCTGGAGTGGTGCGTATCCATTGGGGATACTTGAGACGTATCCCATGTACCGGAAGACTAGGAACGGCTCGGCTCCCTTTCCCAACATGAGTACGAGCAGATAGCTGGCTATAGATTTCGCAGCGAAATATCCTGCGATGAGAAGAAGCACTGCAACCGCCCCTTTTTTTAAATTCATGATTCCATCCGTATTGCCTGAAAGTGTTGGAGTGGTGTGCTTAACGGCTGATCGACATGGCAGGCGCGTTTCTTTCGTGGGTCATGCGCTGGTCGATGGTCTGTTGCAGTTGTCGTTCATTGGTCTGCATCTGCTCCATGGCGTCGGGCCAGAGGCGGCTGCTTTCCTGGATCGACTGGTGCTGGGCCTGGATGGCATCCACCAGGGCAAACTCGCGCCATGCATCGGGAATGACGTCCTGTGCGGCGACGATCTTCGTGCCGTCTTCATTCAGGCTGACCGCATCAATGCGGTCCATGCCGTGCTGGCGGGCGGACACCGTCAATGCCGCGGCCACGTTGCGACTGCGCTGGTCAGGGGTGCGCCCGAGGCTGGCATCGAGTAGGTGCACTCCCGCCAGGGCCTGCTCGTAGAGGGCGTGATCCGGGTGGCGCTTGTCATCAAGCAGAACGGTGGCGGAAGCGGGCGGGGCGGTTATGGCGGCGCGTGGGGCGCCGTACCAGATGCCCTCGGTGCCGGGAGCCGCCAGGGCATCGCCGATGGCGTGCATGCCGACCGTGGCCGCTTCGCCGATGACGCGAGCCCCCCGTTCCATCCTCATGCTGATCGAAGCGGCCGCGTCGCCGACCGCGTCAAGGCCGCGATGCACCTTTGCACTGATCTCATCTGCTGCGCGTGAGGCCGCGTCCTGCAGGTGGCGTGCCTCCGTCCCGATACGATCGGTGACCTGATCCATGGTGCGCCGGGCGGCAGTTTCGGCGGTATGCAGTGTCTCGATGACCCGGGTAGCGCCTTCGTCGACGGCGCGCGTCGTGCGGTCTATCTGGTAGCCGGTCCACTGTTCGGCGCGTTCCATGGTCTGAAGACCGTAGGCAATGCCCAGCGAGGCGGTATGCGTGGCGGTGGACAGTCCCTTGCCGAGCGACGCGGCCGTGTGCTTCTCCATCGCATCCAGGGTCTGCCGGGCAGCGCTGAAGTCCCCGCGCAGGGCTTGACCGGCTGCGTCCTGAGCCATCTGCATGGCGGTTTCCGCCTTGTGAGCGAGCTGCCAGGGAAGCGACACGGTATTGCCGCGCAGGGAATGCACATCTCGCCGGAACATGCCGATGGCATGGGAATGCTCAATGGCCCGCCTGGCGTTGGCCTCGGTCATATCCGACGCCTGAACGGGCCCCGTCGGGATGGTCGCGTCTCTGTCCGGCGGCGCAAAGTTGTCGATACTGTGGGCCGCGATACTGATCGGCGTGAGCGCGTTGCGAATGGTGTGATCCGTGGTCTCGTCGTGGTAACCGCCGTTCGCAAGCTTGGCAATATCGGTCTCGGTAGCGTAGATGCGTACCTCACCAAAATGGTGGCTGGCGGCACTGACCACATCGGTCGCCCGCACATGGTTGATGACCTGACTGCCACCCACCGGTATGTCATGGTCCAGGTTGACAGCACCAAACGCGTTGAAGGTCTCACCGCGCAAGCCAAATTCATAGGCCGTGATCTGGGCAAGCGTGCCGCCGAGGGAGTGACCGGTGACGGTGACGCGGCTGCGATCCAGTGGTGTGGATCCATTTGCAGGCGAAGCACTTTCCGCGTCATGTCGAAGCACGTGGTTGGTGAAAGCGCGCGCTTCGTTCAGTTGGTCGTTCCAGCCGATCAGCACCATGCCAGCATCTGTCAGCGCATCTGGAAACACCGAGGGGAAGGATGTTTCCGTGCCACGATGAGCAATGACGATCTCCTTCGTGATGGTATTAACGTAGGCTCTTCCCTGGTAGCCGGTAAAGCGCGACGACGTCTCCAGCATTAACTTATATATTTCCCCTTTAAATTCGACGTCTTTTTCTTCCCGGGAAGGATCGGTATTTTTATATGCCGCACTGCTCAGTCGCGCGTAAGTTAACGAGTGTGTTGTCATTGACTAGCATCCCTGCCGTTGAGGTGGATTTGAAATAATTCGGACAAAGTGGAGGATTCAAAGGCCTTTGGGGTGTGATATCCATGAAACGGGATTGGGTGTGAAGTTGGGTTGTACCAATTTCGATGAAAGTACGACGTTTGCTGGGATTCCTTGTGATCCTTTCTCGTTCTAACGGACGCGGTGAATGAGACGCCTCGTGAACTTATTTTTGTCGACATGAACTGGAGTATCCATTTACATACCCCCAAACCAAAGTAGTCCTCATCCATGAACTCATCGACGAACGCATACCCTCGATACTTGCCATCCATTCCCTTAGAAAGCGGTATGTTGACGAATTTCGTAGCGGGCGGAATGCGCATTGGATTCAAGGGGCCGCCCCTGACGGGGATGCACGACAGATCAACAATCTCGAACTGCCCGGATGCGGTAACTCTGTCTTCGGGGTAGGGCATGTCGTGAAGGTCAATGGTGATTTCATACGGATGACTGGGGTGTGGGTTGTGTCGGACGTTTGCCTCGGGCTCATAGGTATAGGCGAGAAATGCGGCGATGAAGATGCACGAGCCTATGAATTGGCGTCGCCGGGTGGCGCGAATCTTGTCGCGCCAGGGTTCTGTTTGGGTTGGACGCATGAAGGCACGCTCTGTTGTTCACAGGATTTCAAACGCGGGCCCAGCAGTCGCGACGCTGATCGACGTGACTCGCGGTTTCGTCGTGCTAATCGCCCTGCGCAAGCGCCGTAATATCTTCTCCGCTTCGGAAGAGACAGCACGTTTGTAAGTCGCATTTCTCAGTCGTGCAAAAGTAAATGTACTCGTTGTCATTGACTAGCGTCCCTACCGTCTAGGTGTATCTGAAATAAATCGGACAAAGTGGCGTTTTCAAAAGCCTCTGGGGTGTGATATCCGAGAATCGTGTTTGGCGCGGAAGTTGGGTCGAACAATTTGCGATGAAAATACGTCGTTTGATGAGATTCCTTGTGGCTCGGTTTCGTCTTAACGGACGCGGAGAACGAGATGCCTCGTGAACTTATTCTTGTCGCCATGAACGGCATCGTCCACTTGCATACCCCCAGGCCAAAGTAGTCCTCATCCATGAACTCATCGAAGAACGCATAGCCTCGATACTTTCCGTCCGTCCCTTTCGTAAGCGGTATGTCCACAAATTTTGTGGCAGGAGGAATACGCATCGGATTCCATAGACGACCCCTGACAGGGATGCACGACAGATCAATAATGTCGAACTGCGCCTCCGCGATGACACTGTCTTCGGGGTAGGTCATGTCGTGAAGGTCAATGGTGATTTCATACGGCTGACTGGGATGTGGGTTGTGTCGGACGTTTGCCTCGGGCTCATAGGCATAGGCGAGCAATGCGGCAATGAAGATGCACGAGCCTATGAGTTGGCGTCGCCGGGTGGCGCGAATCTTGTCGCGCCAAGGTTCTGTTTGGGTTGGACGCATGAGGGAACGCTCTGTTGTTCAGAGGCTTTCAGAAGATGGTCCAGCAGCCGCGAAGGCGGAAGTACGCCGAGCCCGCGACGAGCTTTACATCTTCAACATCGCCGTCGTTCTTCAGGTCGACTTTCTTGATGGCTGTGTAGAGGTATTCGTCTAACCCCCTGTGTGACTGGTAGTGAGTTACCGAGCTGACTCCATCGGTGCTGTACGCAAAAGGCACCGAGGCGGTGAAGGCTTTCACGAAGGAGTGATTCATCAGGAGGTAGTAGGTTCCTGGCTTCAGTTCATCGAACTTGAAGTACCCGTCTTTGTCCGTTCTGGTTTCAATACGGAGGCGCTCCGCATCTGGAGAGAGTGACGGGATCGGATCACCTTCCTTTCTCTCTTTGAACATCTTCGCCCATGCTTCAAAGTGCGGCGATGTCGGGTAGAGGTAGATGGGTCCCTTTTTGTTGATCTGGGTCATGGACACGGTTCCAGTGCACGCGCGGCCTTTGATCGTGGATTTGCCCTTTTCGAGGGCACGCTCGGCGTCCGTCTCCGAAAACGTCTGCGTGGGGAAGCGATACTCACGCTCGCCCCGGAGCCTCGCTAGCGCTTTCGCTGTCCTTACCTTCGCTTCTGCTTCCTGCTCGATTACGGCAGGAGTCACGCGATAGGACGCGTCCCGCCTCGCCGGCGCAGGCGCAGCGTCCGGCTCGACAGCGGCAGTCGGCGGGGTGGTCTGCTGGATGGTCGGTTGAATGGAAGACAGGTAAGCAGACCACTTCTGAACGTCAGCATCGGTGGGCATGCCGCGAAACAGGATCTGTGCAATCAGGCTTCCTGACTCTTCTTTCCGGTACCTGACAAGGCGCGTCATGTATGTGCCTGGCATCTCCGCCCTTATGCAGAATTGCAACCAGAGTTCGGTGGTTTCGGTAGCTTCCGTCACATTCTTTCGTGAGTACGATTTGCAGTCCTTTACCCAGGTCTTCTCCATGAAGTTGGCCATGGAGTTGGCACGATCAATCGCATTGGGCGGAGGAAATGCGGCAATGAAGCCCGCAATCGCCTCTTTGTCGGCGGGTTCGCTTACTGGGTAGAAGATCGCGATGCCGCCGTAAGGAACCGTGTCGGTCGTGGTGCTGAAGCCTTCGGGTACGGGTATCGCCCCGTGAACGCCTTCCGCGGAAATGCTTTGGATCGCTGCACGAGCGATGGGAGGCATCAAGGCGAGGCCTAGAAGCGCGGCCGCAGCCACGTGCGAAATAATTGCCTTCATTTTCCTGTGTCCGTTCATGTGCGTGTCTTGATCGTGTCGGTGTGTGGATGGCTTTGTAGTGGTGTGGCAGCCCGTGCGGTTTGCTCGTTGGCGAATGGCGCCGGTGCGTACGTCTGGCTGGATGCAGCGTTTGCCGCGCCACCGGTCGGTTGCTGCTGGCTTTGGGGAGGGGTTCCGAACATGTTGTGTGTAGCGAAGTGGCCTGCCGTGCCCTGAAAGAACATGGCCGCCATGGGGGGTACGGACACGATGAGGACGGACATCAGCAGTCCGACGCCACCTTGCTGAAGAGACAGGCTCGACAAGCCTTCTGCGGCGCTTCCGATGAGCAGGTCGTTGACGAAGCTGGAAGCCCACATGGCCACGGCAACCTTGTACGACAGCTTCATGGCGATGGCGCAGACGACATTCAGTGCCGCCATGGAGAAGAGCGTTCCAATGCCGTAGAGGAGCCATCGTCGGAACAGGTCTTTTGACTGGTCGAAGATGAGGCAAAGGATGAAGAGGGGCCCCAGCCCAATAAAGAAGGCCAGGGTGAATTGATAGAGCATCTGCATGGCGGCGGCTGCCATCGGCGGGCTCGCCGTCCCCACGCCTGCGTAGAACATGGCGGCCGCCTTTCGATCGCGCGTGTCGTTATCACCATCCACGACTTCCACAGCGTCAATGGCAGTCAGGGCGACCTGTGTGTATGCAAGATTTCTGTCAATGGCATGCGCGGTGTCCTCGTATTCGCCTGTGAAAAGGTGGTTGATCTCCTTGCCCATGTCGACCGTAAAGAACGTATGAATCCTCCCGCCAAAGAGCGCCATGGAACTCGCGGCACTGACAATCAGCGTTATCCGCGCCATGCGGTTGATGACCAGGGTGATGGATTCGCGATACTGCCCCGTGATCAGGCGGTAGCCGGTAACAAACACCCAGATGGTCACCAGCGACAGAGCAACGCCGCTCGCCAGTTTCATGGACCGAGCCATCATGTGAAGGCCGGTGGTCGCGATCTCCTTGTTGAGGTACTTGTAGATCAGGCCGAAGAAGATGAAGTCGGGAATATTGGACGGATCGACAAGCGACAGAAGCCGCAGGGGCGCCGACGACACAGCGGAGGGAACTAGCGTTTCCATGGATTGCCCGGTATGCGAGGAAATGAGGGGTGGGGCTGATCAGAGGCGTAGCGCAGCCGCCAGCGTCGCAGCCTGGACAAGTTTTCCTCCAAGCTTCTCGACGTCTCCTTTGAAGGCACGCCGCGAAAGCACCGATTGGTGCGTTTTCAGGGACGCGATCACCGTGTCGTACGCTTTGATCTGCTGCTCGGCGTGTGTGATTTGCGCCTGAAGTCGTGCTGCGAAACGTTGCGCTTCGTTTGTGTTGGCGGCCAGCTTGCCTTCGCTGGTGCCAACCTTGGCGCGTTGAGCATCAATTTTCGCGCGGAAGGTGTTGTGGCTCTCCACGAGTTGGTCGAGCAGTTCCACCGTAATGTTGTACTGCTGATTTTCCGCGTGAACGATGGTGGCGCAGAGCTCTCGCTGCTCTTCCCGGAGATTGCCGGTCAGCTTTGGAAAATCGCGATTGAGTAAGCCTGAAAGCAGTCCCTTGTTCGCTCCCGGGCATCGCTCTTCGAGGCTGAAGTCGATGTCGCGCGGCTTGAATTCGCTCTTGGCCTCGATGTCCTTGAATTCAATGGGGCCGAAGCCAACAAGCTGTTGGGCGTAATGCGAGGCGGTGGCTTGCCAATTGATCGCCATGTCGAGATAGAACTTTTTGGTTTCTATCCAGCGCATGGCTTCTGTTGACCATATCTGTGCTTGCTTCCCCCATTGCACCGCTTCTTTTGCCCACTGGACCGTGCTGGCCGTAAGGCCCGGTACGTCAATGACCGCCAGCTGTGCGTGGGTGGGGTCGGGAACGAAAGCGATGGTCAGGCACAGAGCACACAGCGTTCGGCGCAGGGACAAACGAAAGTGGGAGGTCTTGATGGTCATGTCGAATTCCATATCGGGGGTGGACGCTGATCAGCGGGTCTTGCCGCTGCCTTTCCGGCGGTCGTAGAACATCTGGAGCCACTGCGCAGGCACGAGGTCGTCGGCAGGGATGCCATGCGTGGCAGCGGATTCGGCCATCACGGTGTGCATGATTTCGATGTTGTCCGTGGATGCGGAGATCACCGCCAGCTCATCGTCGAGGCCGCGCAGGTTGAGCTGGCACACCGACGATGCGTGGCCTTGCTTGACGAGGAAGCAACGGGATCGCTCGTCGAGGCTCTTGACCACGGCATACTCCGATTCGGTGAGTTTCAGACCGTCGACGTAGTCGCTCTTGCTTGCGTTGGGATTGGGCAGGAGGATCATCGTTGCCGTCTGTTCGATCAGCGACGAGGCGATGTCGCTCGCCAGCGCGTCTTCAGGGCTTTGGGTGGCGAAGATGCCGAGACCGTTCTGCTTTCGGATGGTTTTCTGTTTGTTGCGGGCGAAGTCCTTCAGGCCGCCGTCGCCGTCGAGGATTTTCCAGAATTCGTCCATCACGTAGATCAGGCGACGACCGTCAATAAGCGATTCCAGCCGGTGGAGCAGGTAGGTGATGACGGGCGTGCGGACTTCGGGGTTGTCGATGATGTGCGTGTAGTCGAAGCCGATGATCCGGGCACGGGTCAGGTCGATGGTGTCTTTCGGGTTGTCGAAGACCCAGCCGAGCGCACCGCCTTTGATCCACTTGCGCATGCGCACGTACAGACCGTCATCGCCCATGTTGGGCAGGCTCTTCTGGAAACTGCCCATGCTGCGAAGATGGGCGGGCGTGTCGAGCATGCTTTCCACCGCACGGAAGATGTCTTCGTCTTCGCGGGGCGTGTATTCGGCTTTGCCGGCGAGTTGCCTGATCAGGCCGCAGAGGAACTGGAGGTTTTCTTCCGTTCGCTCGCATTGAAATGGGTTGAAGCCGGTGGGGTGGCCGTTTTCAAGCGCCAGATAATTGCCCCCGCAGGCGCGAACGAAGATTTCGGCTCCGCGGTCCTTGTCGAAGAAAAAGATGGTCGGGCAGGGGTCCAGCTTCTGGACCTGGCTCAGCAGGAAGTTGATGAGTGCTGTTTTGCCGGTACCGGATTTGCCGATGACCAGGGTGTTGGCAATGGCCTTCTCGCCGAGTGAGTTCTCGCCCGGCGCGGTCGCGTGGAAGTTGAAGTGGTAAGGCTGGCCATTGGTCGTTTGCAGGGTGGTGACGCAGTTGTCCCATGGGTTGCCCTGACGCTTGCCCGTGGCGAAGTTGTGCAGGGGTGACAGGCCAAGAAAGTTCAGTGAACTGAGATTGGCCAGCCGCGTGCGGTATTTCCAGTTGCCCGGAAATTGCGAGTAGAACGCCGAGGTGACGGCGAGATCCTCTTTTACCGACACAAAGCCCGCATTGGAGAGCTCGGCCCGGGCGGCTGCCAGGTGGGTTTGCAGCAGCTCCCGGGTAGCCGCGTACACGGCCATGGTGAAGTGGTACTCGCCGAGAACGAAGTTGCCCGACGCCAGCTGATCCATGGCGTGATCGAGTTCGATGATCTGGCTGACGGCCTTGTCGCCGGACGAGATCATCATGCCTTTGGTGCGATCCAGCGCCTTCAGGGCATCCTGGCGCCCCATGGGTGTGAACGAATGGGTGATGACGTACTCGAAGTCCAGATACTTCAGGGTGTTGAGCACGCCGGGGAAGGTGCCGTCGGCGAATTCCTTGATGTTCAGGATGGCGCCGAAATGGTTTATGCCATCGGGTGTGCTGAGGACGAAGTCGCCCGCCCTGGCCGCGAAGCGATGGCGGCTGACCGGCAGATAGTCCCGCACGGAGGCGCGCAGAACGGGAACGGGTTCGTCGATCCGGTTGAGCAGGTAACCGAAGAGTTCAAGGGTTTCGGAGAAGATGAGGCCGTGGGTGGCCTCGTACATGCCCAGCCGCTCGGGTGCGTAGTCGGCCAGCACAGCTTCAAGGTTGCTGGCCAGATCATGGATGGTGGTGATGGCGTGCTTTTGCTCGGCAGCCAGCGTGTCGATGTCCGATGTCCGTGCCATGAAGCGCTTTCCGCTAACCACTGGCCGGTAAAGCATCGTCAGATACAGTTCGTTCTCCATCAGCTTATGGGTGCTGAGGGCGTCGTAATAGGCATCTGAAAGCTGCTGGTTGAAGGCGTCTGTGAATTTGCTGGCGTCCTTCATGTTGCGGACGCGCCGGATGTCGTGAGTCCAGAAGGCCACGTTGGTGAAGTCCGGCGCGCGCAAGGTTTGAAGCATGCGATTGAAGGTGTCGTGCCGGTGCTGAAGGTCCCACTCCTCCCTGCCCACAAAGGGCAGGCCGGCCAGGCGCCACACCATGAGGTAATCGCCACCTGTCGTTTTGACGACCGTGGGAGAAACATGCGTGGAGAACGGCAGAAACTCGTCGATGCCCTGATCGGGTGTGAACATGTGCGATGCCATGAAGTAGGAAAGGTGGCGAGGTGTAGCTATCAGCTCACGCGGCGCGAGGTGTCGCGATAAGCGTTGGGCGTGAACGCCCAGATACCCCCGTGCGCGGCGATGTTTCGCGTACGCAAGCGAAATTGCAGGCGCAGGCCGAGCAGCCGGAAGATCATTTCGTCGCGGCGCGCCATCTGCCGCATGACGAAAATCGTTGGCGGAATGCCGATGAGAAACAGCATGTTCAGATACATCGCGGCGATGAGCCAGAATCCCGCGCCGATGAAGAACGGCATCTGTGGGACACCAAGAAACATGGCCGGCCGCGTGCAGCCGCGGAAGAGAGTGTCCTTACGCATAGAGGCCTGCCGCTTGCATCACCAGCGCAGTGCAGGACGTTTGCCCGGTGTCGCCGACGATCATGCTGGCGACCTGCGTCGCTGCGCCGACCAGCACGCCCCCGATCAGAATGGGGGCGACATCACCCACGCGTTTGTGCGCGAAGGCGATCTGATAGCCCGAGAAGACGATGGCTACCGTGACCACGGCGATGGACGCCATGTTCAAAAGGCCGTTGATGCTCTTGAAGAAGCCGCACACTTTGGTATCCGCGCCCGCGAATTCCTGAGCCAGCAGCGGGTCGGAAAACGTTGTGACTGCAAGAAGCAGGAGAGCAGTGCAGAGGATTCGGCTGAGGTCGAGGCCGGGTTCAACGGGCGGGTGGGGCATGCGGTTGGCGTCCATGTCGGAGTCCTTGGTGAGAAATCAGGTTGCAGGAGGTCGGCGGCTGCCCTCGCGGGCTTCCGACGGGTATGGCTTGAATTGAGGAGTGACGTCAGAGGCGGGCGATGACGCCGCTGAAGTCGATGTCGCGTGCTACGTAAATGCTGACGATGGAGCCCTGGTTGATCGTGACGGTGGCCGGGCGATTGGCGCTTTTGCGAACGGCTTGTCCGGCAATGTCCTGCACGGTGTCGGCGGTGTTGCTCTGAAACGGGGTTTGGGTGACGACGCCGTTACTGACCGTGCTCTCCGGCGGGCCGTGCTCAGCTGCCGCATATTTGAAGGCATCGCTGAGCAGGCTGATGAGCATCGCCGCACCGATGCGACTTCCCCAATGCGCACGGTAAAGACCGGGATGACCCGCACCGCCCAGGTTGTCTACGCCGGGGCTGGCCATGTTCACGTCGATACCTGTGGGCGTAACCACGCGGTCCCAGATAACCGCGACCCGGGCCCCATTGGGCTCCGAACCGTACTTGCCCATGACACGGGAGCCTTTTGGAACGAGCAGGCGCTGTCCGTTGAACGAATAGACCGGTTCGTTGACCACGCACGAGGTGAAACCGGGGATGTCGGTGATGATGCGCGTTTGCAGTACGCAACGGATGAATGTGCCGCGTACCAGCAACGCATCGGCGCGTTCCAGAGGCATGGCAGAAGTCGGCTTGTTGTCCTCGGTGGGGCCGGCGAAGCCAGCCGGCGGCATGGGCACGCCTGTCATGTCGGGCAGGCCTGTTCCAGCGAGCTGTCCGGTTGGCGAGGCGAAGAAGCTGTCCTGGCCCATCATCCGGCGCTCCATCAGCGACGGGCCCTGCGGCGACGAGGCCGATGCGTCTGCATCGCCTGCGCCGTTCGGCGAGAGCGAGTTGGCCTCGGAGAGCATGATGGCCGCTGTCTTGGCATATACGCTTCCGGGCGACTCCGTCGAGCCTGGCGAAGGCGGCCGCTGCCTGGGGTAATCTGTCACCGGGGGCGCATCCACGGTGACCGTTTCTTCCCGAACTGGCTCCTTGTCGGCATTTGACTGGCTGCTGCTGAAGATCGTCATCCCCGCCACGGTCCCCAGCAGCGCCACCACGGCGAACAGGCAAAGCATCGCGCTGGCGTTGAGGCTTTTCTTGTTCTTGGCGGCGCTGTCTTCACCGACGAATTCGCTTTCGGGAAGAGAAGGGGCATGGCTTCCCTTCTTGCCAGTTCCGTAGGCGTTGTCAGGGGATGCCTTGTCGTTCGGGGAAGACATGTTCTCGGGAGCGGCTGCGGGCTCGCTCTTGCTGGCATCAGGCGTATCGGTATGGGTCATTTCTTTGCGTTCCTGCGCAGGCCGACTACGTCATTGCCGTGGCGGATGACGAGGAAGGGATAGGTGCCGTGCACCACGATGGTGGAGCCCTGCACGGTGGTGTTTACGGCAGCGTCGGTATCGCTGCGACGTGCACGCATGAAGACGGCCGGAAATCCTCCGGACGGCATGGCGCGCGTGTCCGGCATGCGGATGTAGGTGAAGTTGCCATCGTCGTAGACGTTGGTGGGCACCAGCCACTTGTCCCGCTTCCTGCGCGCTGCCACGTCGTAGTCGAAGTGGTAGCTGCGGTCTTTGGCAAGGTTGGTGTTCAGACCCGCCGTGGGGTCCTGCTTGTCCAAAGCCTTGGGCGGGGGCGTACGCGGCGTGGCCGATTCGTGGGGATAGGTGAAGGTGATCTTGTACTGCACGCCCTTGCGGCGAGCCGATTCCAGGTCTTTCCAGTCGGTGGCGACTACCTTGAGTTCGAAGATGTACGAGTGATTGGCCGTGCGGATCAGAAGGTTCGTATCCACATCCACGTTCCTCGGCTTCAGGTAAAACACGTTGTCGCGCCGGGTGATGTCCCAGCCAGTGCTGAAGCCCGTGCTGTAGTCCAGGACGGCCTCGGTGGTGCCAAGGTCGATCTGGGTGGTGATGCCCAGCCCGGTTTTTGCCTGATAAATCTGGCTTTCCTGGTATTCGTAGACTTCCACCGTCTGCGCCTGGGTCGTGCAGAAGGCGGGTTCGCACAGCATCGCCGTCCATGCCAGGATGCTGGTAGTAGTGATCGTTTTCATCGTGTGCTCTCGTCGATGGGGCGACTGTTTGCCGATTCCGGCGCCGCTCCGGGCGTCGGGTGTTCAATGGCGATCGGGGCAGGCTGTTCGTCCGCCGCTTCCTCGGTGACTTCTTCCGGCGGAGGCGTGGCGAAATCGTTGTCCACCCGGTAGCTGGTGACCTGAAAGCCGAGGGGATTCTCGATACGGCTTTTCTCGTCCATCCTGAGGTTGGGCTTGTACGTAAACGCCATCGTGGCGATCTTGCTATCCAGCGGCTGCGAGCTTCCCGTCCGCTTGTTGTAGATGCGGCGCTGAAAACGCACGGTGGCTCCGCCCGGTGGTTTTCCCGGCTCGCCATCAATCAGCACGATGCTGAGGATGTTCACGCGGATGGCCCGTTCCGCGCCGTATACGTTGTAAGGCGCCTGGTTGTTGGAGGGCGCATGTAGCGCACGGTAAGCGGCCACGACATTGGACGAGGACATGGTCAGTACGGTCACCCAGTCACGCAGGTTCATCATCGCCACGTCATACGACTCACGGGCCAGCACGAAGTGCGCCACATTGCTGCGGTTGATGGCATCGCTGGTGACTACCCGCTGATGTGTGGCATCGGCGGTGAGTTTCGCCACGTTGGCAGTGCCGGTGTAGGCATCGGCGATGACGAGATAGGGCACTTTCTCTTTCAGCGGGAGTACGTAGAGAAGCACCAGCGCCAGGATGAGTGCCATGCCCACGGCCCCGACCGCCACCCACCATGCGCGCCTCGCACTGCTCCGCATGAGGTCGGCGATGGTCAGTTCGAACTGGGTGGACGTGCGTACTTCGGCTTCTACGCCGTCGGTGCCGCGCAGTTTTTTCTTGCGTATCACGAGGCAGCGTCCCCATGGGCGGCAGCCTCGCGAGCTTCGGGCACGTTTTCCGGTGGCGCGTCGGAAACACGCGCATCACTGACTGTGATCGAATCGTGGTTGATGGACACGGCGACGTATTGCGCTGCGTATACGCCGCTGATCTGGACCGCGGCGTCGTTGCGATCGGTGGTTCTGAGGGTGGATGCTGCCGCCGGGATGGTGAAGTCCGAGGGCAATCCGTACGTCAGTGGGAGACCTGTGTCGTTTGCCCATCGGGTCAGCAGCGTTTTCAACGTGCTATCCGTGGGCGCGGCGTAGTACACGTAGGCAGAGGAGAGCGGGATTTCCTGAATGCTCTTGTCGAAGTGGTTGACCGGCCGCCATCGGCCGCCGATGTCCCGGGCAGAAGGGCCGCTGCATGCGGCAGTCAGTGCGATGAGTGCAAGCGTCGTGGCGCGAAGCCCGTGCGTTTGAAAGTCCGTTTTCACATGTAATCTCGCGATGGATCGTTAGCGGCTAATGGGCGGTGGCCCGGGGTCAGGGCCAACCAGAAGAGGTGGTGGCGTTTTTTTTAAGGACAGGTGTTCTGGCCGAAAGCGTCGTTGCACTCGGGGCCGGCAGGCAGCGGTAGCGGCAACAGAACACGGTGAAAACAGCAGATTCAGCGTGCTTTCGAGCATATCCCCCGTCGCTTTTGCACAAGCAGCGGCGGATAGAAGCCGCGCGTGGAGGGCGGCGGTCGACCGCCGCAGTAAGCACGTGCTTACCGCGCGCCAGGAAGCGTCCGTACGTGCGATGTATGTTGTACGTCCACCCGGGTTGTCTGGCTACGTGCCACGTTGCTTTTTGCTCCATGAGTTTCGGAGCAGGAGCATGCCGGGATTGGGCGACGGGTACATTCAGACGAGTCTGAAAAACGTTGCCGAATTATTTTTCTTGATGTCGCGATGCAGTGAGACTCAGCGGCTGCAATCATCGCTTGTGCGCAAAAAGAAAAAGCCACCCTGCGTCGCCGCAGGATGGCTCGTATCACTCGCAGAATGTGCGCCGAAACGACGCCTGCCATTTACCCAAACGTAAACGTGAACGCGTGGAAATTGGCCTTGGGAATCCGGATCGTGAGCACATGCTCTTTGTAGTCGTTGCTGTCGTACAGCGTGTACAGCATGCTCTTCTGTACGGTTACCGGCGGCTGCGGTTTGCCGTCTACCAGAATTTCCAGCGTGGTCGGTTCCATCGCACTTGCCACCATGTGCACCTTGGCTGCCTTGAAGTGCAACCGGATTTCGCCATTGGCATTCATCAGGTTGACGTTCTGGCGATCAACACCCCAGCGTCCCACGAGCGCGAAGCGGTTCATGTCCAGGCGTGCGGGTGCAGTGAAATCGCGGATGCCGTTCTTGCTTCCTTCGGGGCTGGCATTGAATTCGCTGCGGTCGCTGCCGAAGTACATTTCCTGTGAGCCGATGGCTGAGAAGTTGGGCGCGTCTTTATCCATCTCTACCGCCTTTTCAAGGCGCGGCAGACCCAGCAGAACGCGGATGGCATTTTCCATCTCGGCGTAGTTGCCTTCGCCGTAGTGATGTCCGATGACGTTGCCGCGCTGGTCTACCAGATACTCGGCAGGCCAGAAGCGGTTTTCCCACGCATCCCACGTGGCCAGGTCATTGTCCTGTGCCACGGGGTAATGAATGCCGAATCGCGCCACGGCGTCTTTCACGTTGGCGGTCTGCTGCTCGAACGGAAACTCCGGAGAATGCACGCCGATGACGACCAGACCCTTGTCCTTGTACGTGTCATACCAGCGCGTTACGTGGGGCAGGGTGCGCAGGCAGTTGATGCAGGAGTAGGTCCAGAAGTCGATCAGCACCACTTTGCCGCGCAGGCTTTGCATGGTGAGCGGCTTGGAGTTGATCCAGTTGCTGATGCCGGCGAATTCGGGCGCTTGTTGCACAGCATGGGCGGGCGGGCTGGCCATGGCGGCCGTCAGCAGTGTCGCGGCGGTAAGCAGAACGGTAAACAGGCGACGCATGAAAGATTCCTTGTACGGGTGGCTCCGATACACAGACCGGGGCTCGGGGCATTCGATTGCAGGCGCGCCGATGGTGGCAACCCGTGCGCCACGCTGGCGTAAACGCCCCGGAGCGACGCCAGGGCCATCTTACGCAAACGCCGTAAGTGGCTCAGCCTCCGGGAAATTCCCCCTGGGCGGCGCCCATGACCGCTCCGTCGCAAACCAGCGTGCCCGCCGGGTTTGGTAGAATCCCGTCTTTGCCAGCCGCCACGAGCCAGCCCAAGCGCCATGACCTCGATCAAGCAGGACGACCTTATCCAGAGCGTTGCCGACGCTCTGCAGTACATCTCCTATTACCACCCGGTCGATTACATCCGGAACCTCGCGGCAGCCTACGAACGCGAAGAGTCCGTGGCGGCGAAGGACGCCATCGCGCAGATTCTCATCAACTCGCGCATGTGTGCCGAAGGCCACCGTCCCATCTGCCAGGACACCGGCATCGTCACGGTCTTCCTGAAGATCGGCATGAACGTCCGCTGGGACGACGCCACCATGAGTGTGGAGGACATGGTGAACGAGGGCGTCCGTCGCGCCTATAACGATCCGGACAACAAGCTGCGCGCGTCCGTGCTGGCCGACCCGGCCGGCAAGCGCATGAACACGCGTGACAACACGCCTGCCGTGGTCAACATCACCGTGGTGCCGGGCGACACGCTGGACGTGATCGTCGCGGCGAAGGGTGGCGGTTCGGAAGCCAAGTCGAAGTTCGCCATGCTCAACCCGTCCGACTCCATCGTCGACTGGGTGCTCAAGACCGTGCCCACGATGGGCGCCGGCTGGTGCCCGCCGGGCATGCTGGGCATCGGCATTGGCGGCACCGCCGAAAAGGCCATGCTGCTGGCGAAGGAATCGCTGATGGAGCCCATCGACATCACCGACCTCATCGCTCGTGGCCCGTCCAATCGCGCCGAAGAGCTGCGTCTTGAGATCTACGAGAAGGTCAACGCGCTGGGTATTGGTGCGCAGGGCCTGGGTGGCCTGACCACGGTCCTGGACATCAAGGTCAAGGATTACCCGACCCACGCGGCCAATCTGCCGGTTGCCATGATTCCCAATTGCGCGGCCACCCGCCATGCGCATTTCGTCATGGATGGCAGCGGCCCGGTCGCGCTCGATCCGCCGTCGCTGGAAGACTGGCCGAAGCTGACTTACGACTCCTCCAAGGGGCGCCGTGTCGATCTGAACACGGTCACACCGGACGAAGTGGCCAGCTGGAAGCCCGGTGAAGTGCTGCTTCTGAACGGCAAGCTGCTCACCGGTCGCGACGCTGCGCACAAGCGCATGATCGACATGCTGAACCGTGGTGAGTCACTGCCGGTCGATTTCACCAATCGTTTCATCTACTACGTGGGTCCGGTCGATCCCGTGCGCGATGAAGTGGTTGGCCCCGCAGGCCCGACCACGGCCACGCGCATGGACAAGTTCACCCGGCAGATGCTGGAGACCACCGGTCTGCTTGGCATGGTGGGCAAGGCGGAGCGTGGCCCGCTGGCCATCGACGCCATCCGCGACAACAAGGCGGTGTATCTGATGGCCGTGGGTGGCGCCGCGTATCTGGTGTCCAAGGCCATCAAGTCCTCGCGCGTCGTTGCCTTTGAAGACCTGGGCATGGAAGCGATCTACGAGTTCGACGTGCAGGACATGCCGGTGACCGTGGCCGTCGACAGCCAGGGTACGTCGGTCCACCAGACTGGCCCGAAGGAATGGCAGTCGCGCATCGGCAAGATTCCGGTGGTGGTGGTCTGATCCATCGCGGCGCGCCTTTGCGCGCGCCGCAAGGATGTTTTGGGGCGTGCGGCCTGTTTCCCTGGCCGCCGTCCGCGCACACTGGCTCCATCGTTTCAGGCCGATGGAGGCCACATGAAAATCTTTCTTACCGGTGCCACAGGCTTCATTGGTGGCTCGATTGCCGCAGGTCTTCTCAAGGACGGCCACGAGGTCATTGCGCTGGTGCGCAAGCCCGAACAGAGCAGCGCGGTCGCCGCGCTTGGCATGACGCCCGTCCTCGGCGACCTCAACGACAGCGACATCATCATCCGCCAGTCGCGTGAGGCGGATGCCGTGATCAATGCAGCCAGCAGCGATCACCGTGGCGCGGTGGAGGCCATCATCGAGGGCCTGGCAGGCTCGGGCAAAACCTTCCTGCATACCAGCGGTTCCAGCATCGTGGGCGACGCCTCCGGCGGTCAGGCTTCTGACCGCATCTACGAAGAAGACGCGCTGCCCGAGCCCACGGCCGACAAGGCCAAGCGCGTGGATATCGACAACCTCGTGCTTGCCGCCGCATCCCGCGGCGTGCGCTCTGCGGTGCTGTGCAACACCTTGATCTATGGACACGGTCGCGGCCTGGCCCGCGACAGCGTGCAGCTTCCGCGCTTGCGCAGGCAGGCAGAAAAAAGTGGCATCGTGCGCCACGTGGGTCCGGGCCGGAACATCTGGTCCACCACGCATATCGACGATGTGGTCGAGTTCTACCGCTGCGCGCTGGCCGGTGTCACGGCAGGCACGTTCTACTTCGTGGAGTCGGGTGAAGCGTCGTTCGGCGACATGAGCCAGGCGATGGCCGAGGCCATGGGTCTGGGCAAGGCGCAGGACTGGCCGCTGGACGACGCCATTGCGGAATGGGGCTACGAAATGGCCTCCTATGGCCTGGGCTCCAACAGCCGCGTGCGCGGTCACCGGGGTCGCCAGGAGCTGGGCTGGGCGCCCTCGGCACCTTCGGTGTTTGACTGGATCGGCAAGGACATGCTGAAAGCTTGAACTCCCGCCTCACGGGCCCGATGTGCATAACATCGGGTACCGTGTCGGTACCCCCCACCATGGATTCTGTGATGACCCAGCGCTTGAAGATCGACTTTGTCTCCGACGTGGCCTGCCCCTGGTGCGCGGTGGGTTTGAGTTCGCTCCAGCAGGCCATGGCGCGGGTCCGCGACGATGTGGATGTGGAACTGCACTTTCATCCGTTTGAACTCAATCCGGACATGCCCCCCGAAGGCGAAGACGTCGTGGAGCATCTGGCCCACAAATACGGCAGCACGCCGGAGCAGATTGCGCACAACAGCGAGGCCATCAGCCAGCGCGGCGCAGACGTCGGCTTCGCATTCGATTTCGGCCGTCGCAACCGCATCTACAACACATTCGATGCGCATCGCCTGCTGCACTGGGCGGGGCTGGAAGACAAGCAGCTCGAGCTCAAGAAGGCTCTGCTGACCTCGTACTTCACGCTGGGTGAAGACACCAGCAACCACGAGGCACTGGTGCAGGTGGTGAAGCGCGTGGGCCTTGATCCGGAGCGCGCCCGCGCGATTCTGGCTTCCGACGAGTTCGCCGACGACGTGCGTCGCGAAGAGCAGTTCTTCATGTCGCAGGGCATCCGCAGCGTGCCTGCCGTCATCATCAACGAGCGCCACCTCATCTCCGGTGGACAGCCGGTGGAAGTGTTCGAGCAGGCCCTGCGTCAGCTGGCCAAAGAGAACGCCTAAGCCGTCGCGCTACGTGTCAGCTGCCACGTGTGGCGGGCGATCTGTTCGTCCTCCTCCGTGGTGATGACGCGTATGCCCAGTGGCGAAGCGGCCGAGCGCATCCATGCGATGCGCCGGCTGATATCGTCGCGGGTGGCGGCGTCGTGCTCGCCGATGCCTCCGGTGAACACCAGCAGGTCCACGCCGCCCAGCGCCGTCGCCATGGCCGCGACGTGGCGCGCTGCCACGTACGCAAATACCTCCAGGGCCAGACGAGCCTGCGGTGCAGCGGACGAACGCAATTCGCGCACGTCATGCGAACCGCCGGACAAGCCGGCAAGACCCGATTCGCGATCCACCAGACGTTCCAGCGCGTCTGCGTCGTAACCGCGTTCCCGCAGCAGGTAAAGCAGCACGCCCGGATCAAGATCACCCGGCCGCGTTCCCATCACAATGCCGCCGGTTGGGGTCAGTCCCATCGTGGTGTCGATGGATCGGCCGTCGCGAACCGCGGTGATGCTCGCGCCGTTGCCCAGATGCGCAATCAGCGTGCGCGACGGCAGCTGGTCGCCCAGCTGGCGCACGATGAACTCACACGACAGTCCGTGAAATCCGTACTTCTCGATTCCGTCTGCACGCAGGTCGGCGGGCAGGGGAAGGATGCGCGCCACGTCGGGCATGGATGCATGGAATGCCGTGTCGAAACAGGCCACCTGTGGCAGATCGGGAAAAGCCTCCCGCGCCCGTTTCACGATGGCCAGTGCCTGCGGTACATGCAGCGGAGCAAACGCACGCGCTTCATCCAGTTTGACGAGCAGCGCATCGTCGATAACGGCATGCGCGCGGACAGAGGGCCCGCCGTGGACAATGCGATGGCCGATCGCATCCGGCGCCGGCAGCGCTTTCTCCTTCAATGCGCCGATGATCGTGTTCAGCGGATCGTCGCCGCGGGCAGGAGCGTCGGTCTGGTCAGACAGAAGCGCTCGCGCACTCGCGCCATCCGTAGCGTAAAGGCCGTACTTCAGCGAAGAGGACCCCGAATTGAGGGCCAGCACATGGCGCACGCTCATGCTTCTGCCTTCCATTGCCAGTTACGGATTTCGGGCAAGTCCTGGCCGTGCTCGCTGACGTACAGCTTGTGCCGCTCGATGTCGCTCCAATAGCGCAGCCGGGCCCGTTCACGTTGATCGGCCAGCCGCTCGATGCGGTTGATGGCGTCCAGCGCGAGCTGGAAGCGATCCATGTTGTTCAACACCATCATGTCGAACGCCGTGGTGGTGGTGCCTTCCTCCTTGTAGCCGCGCACATGGATATTGTCGTGGTTGTGCCGCCGGTAGGTCAGCTTGTGCACGATGCCCGGATAGCCGTGGAAGGCGAAAATCACCGGTCTGTCGCGGGTGAAAAGCTCATCGAACTGGTCATCATCCATGCCGTGCGGGTGTTCGTCCGCCGTCTCCAGGCACATCAGGTCCACCACGTTGACCACGCGGATGCGGATGTCCGGCACGTATTCGCGCAGCAGCATCACGGCACCCAGCACCTCCAGGGTGGGGGCATCACCCGCGCAGGCCATGACCACATCCGGATCGTCTTCGCCACGGCCTGCCCACGACCAGATACCCGCGCCCGCCGTGCAATGGCGAATGGCCGATTCGATGTCCAGCCACTGCCAGTCTGGCTGTTTGCCCGCCACGATCACGTTCACATAGTGGCGGCTGCGCAGGCAGTGATCGGCGACTGACAGGAGGCAGTTCGCATCCGGTGGAAGGTAGATGCGGACAATCTCCGATTTCTTGTTGGCCACATGGTCAATGAAGCCCGGGTCCTGGTGCGAAAAGCCGTTGTGGTCCTGATGCCACACGTGCGAGGTCAGCAGGTAATTCAGCGACGCGATGGGCGGTCGCCACGACATCTTCCTTGTCACTTTCAGCCACTTGGCGTGCTGATTGAACATCGAGTCGATGATGTGGATGAAGGCTTCGTAGCAGGAAAACAGGCCGTGGCGGCCGGTCAGCAGATAACCCTCCAGCCAGCCCTGGCACTGGTGTTCGCTCAGTATCTCCATTACCCGCCCATCCGGCGCGAGGTTCATGTCCACCTCTTCCACGCGCGCCAGCCAGGTTTTCGAGGTGACCTCATACACGGCTTCCAGCCGGTTGGACGCCGTTTCGTCGGGCCCGAACAGGCGGAAGTTGGTCATGTTCTGGCGCATGACCTCACGGAGAAACCTGCCGAGCACGCGCGTCGCTTCGGCCTTGTGATCGCCGGGGGTCTTCACGTCTTCGGCAAACTGGCGGAAGTGCGGCATCGCCAGTGGTTTCAGCAATCCGCCGCCATTGGCATGCGGGTTTGCCCCCATCCGTCGCTGACCGGTGGGCGCCAGTGATGCAAATTCCTCGCGGAACCGGCCACCGTCGTCGAAGAGCTCCCTCGGCTCGTAGCTCTTCATCCACGCTTCGAGCTGCGCCACGTGTGTCGGGTCGTCGAACGAGGCAATGGGCACCTGATGCGCGCGCCATGTGCCTTCCACCGGAAGACCATCCACTTCCTTCGGACCGGTCCAGCCCTTCGGGCTGCGCATCACGATCATGGGCCAGCGCGGGCGCTTCACCTCGCCCGGGGTGGCGCGAGCTTCCTTCTGGATGCGCGCGATCTCGTCCATCGCTTTGTCCATGGTGGCCGCCATGGCCTGATGCATCGCCTCAGGCTCGTGGCCTTCCACGTAATACGGCTCGTAACCGTAGCCGTGCATGAGGGAAGTCAGCTCCTCCTTTTCGATGCGTGCCAGCACCGTCGGATTGGCGATCTTGAAGCCGTTCAGGTGCAGGATCGGAAGCACGGCGCCGTCGCGGACGGGGTTGAGGAATTTGTTTGAATGCCAGCTGGTGGCCAGTGGGCCGGTTTCCGCTTCGCCGTCGCCAATGATGCATGCCACCACGAGGTCGGGGTTGTCGAACGCCGCGCCATACGCGTGAGACAGCGAATAACCCAGCTCGCCTCCCTCGTGAATGGAACCGGGCGTCTCGGGCGCCACGTGACTGGGCACGCCATACGGCCAGGAGAACTGGCGAAACAGCAGGCGCATGCCGGCGGCACTGCGTTCCACTTGGGGATAGATCTCGGTGTAGGAGCCTTCCAGCCAGGTATGTGCCACCAGGCCCGGGCCGCCGTGGCCGGGGCCGATCACATAGATCATGTTGATGTCGCGCTCCACGATCACCCGGTTCAGGTGCACGTAGAGGAAGTTCAGGCCGGTGGTGGTGCCCCAATGCCCGAGCAGCCGGTGCTTGATGTGCTCGCGTCGCAGCGGCTCTTCCAGCAGCGCGTTGTCGCGCAGGTAGATCTGGCCAACGGACAGATAATTGGCGGCGCGCCAGTAGGCGTGCATACGCCGCAGCAGATCCGGAGATAGCGTATCGGGCATGGGACGATCCTTTCGAGGCAGGCTGGAGAAGGGGGAGGTCCAGCGTGTCAGCTTGGTGCGGGCCCGATGCTCGCCGCGTGAAGGATCAGGTTTTACGCAATCGTTACCCGATCCGGCCACATTCAGCGCAGCTTGTTTACAGGAGCCAGTCCTACATTGATGCCACGGGTTTCATGAGGTGTGCATTGATGTCGATCATGGTTATCAGCGAAAGCGCGAAGGCTGCGGCGAGTGCCTTCACCTGCGTCACGCGGGCACAGGCAGCGGGGCAGACGCTGCTATGGAAAGTCTGCGACGGCGTTGACGGTGCCACCGCCTGCCTGCGTTCCTCGCGCCAGGAAGGCGCTGATCTGGTGTTGCTGGACATGGACGTCCCCGCAGAGGGTGATCCGCTGAGCGACGCGCTGGCGAGGCTGGAAGTGCCCTTCATTGAAGTGCACGACCGTGACGACGCGATGACCCATCCCGCGCTCGTTACCGTGGTAGTGCCGGGTGATCGCGTGGCCGGGGTCAACATGGCGCTGTCCATCGCGCTGCGTTATCTCGCTGATCCGGCGAGGATGGCGGCATGAGCTGGGGTGCACCGAGCATCGACATGGTGGTGCTGGAACATCGGGGCGTCGTCACGCTGGGGCAGCGTCGCGCGTTCGCATTGCAGCCTGCGCCGGGCGTCTCCCTGCTTGAACTGGCCCACGCCGCCGCGCTGGCCAGCGTGGGCGACGCGTCGCCTGAGGGGCGCCTGCTTGCCGCGCTGGCGCGGCGGCAGGACATGCCGGGAGGCAGCACGCTGGCGCATACCGCGCACCGTCATTTGAGTGGTGCCGATGTAGACGGACATGCGTACCGCAAGGGTGACCGTCCGGCCGTGGAAGACTGGCTGGACGCCGCGCACAGTCACTTGCCCGGCTGGTTTGACGAGCGCGTGGACGAATACGCCGCCGAGGGGGACGAGAGCTGGATTGTGGTGGATGCGGATCGCGCGCTGGGTCTGGTGCGCTGGCGGGATGATCTGCGTCCGGGCGTGCGCGCCTGCTGCGCGGCATTGCGCGCGGAAGGCATTGCGACGGCGCTGATGTATGACGGCGACGTCACCACGGGTGCGTCACTGGCCGTGCATGCGGGTATAGATCATGTGGTGGTACCCGCCGACGAAAGGCTTGCGCAGCAGCACATCGCGCTGTGCGCGCGCACCCGGCCAGCGACCTGCGGATGGCTCTATCTGGGCGACGCGCTGGATAAAGCCACGGCATCGCTCGTGGGAGCGAGGCAGCGCTGGGGGCGTGGCGGATGGGGCCGCCTAACCATGCGATGACATGAGCGCGTGGGAGCGGGCTCTCTTGCGGTGCCCTCAGGGCTGCCCGACTTCCCGCGTATTGCGCTCCATCACTTTCATCGCATCGTCCGACTGACGCGCCGCAGGCGCGGCATGTACATGGTCAGTGGGCACGGGCGGAACATAAGGAATGACCGGTGGTGCCGTGGTGGTCGGCGGCGCCGGGCCCACGATGGCGCTCAACGGCACATCGGGGGCCGGGGGCGGAGGCAGCGGGGCCACGGGCGGGTGGGCCGGATGCATGTTGCGCCATACCAGCACGCTCAGCATCAGCACGATCACCGCCACCAGGGCAATCGGCAGGAAACGGGAGACGGAGGCATCCGAACCGCGCCGTGACGGCCTGGGCCTGTCGCGCGTCCGCGTCGTTGCCGGGAGCGCGGCAGGCTCCATCGGGTCGCCCAGCTTGAGCATCACCCGAAGCACGTCCGCATCCACCAGTCGCAGGCGCGGCTGTCGAAGTGCGGCGCGACGGGCATCGGCAGAAAACTGTCCGCGGGTAATCAGGATGGCGCTGTTGGCGGCTTCGTCCAGCATGGTGCCCAGCAGGGCCTGCACATCGCTGGCAGCGATTTCCGCCGCATTCCAGTGCTTGCACTGGGCGATCACAAACTCCGACCCGCGACGAAGCCGCAGATCCACGCCGCCTTCCAGTGCCTTCAGGCTGCCGGCTGCGGCAAAATGCTCCACGCGATAACCCTGGTCGCGGAAATGCTCGGCGAGCAGGTGCTCGAAGTCGTGCCAGGACAGGCGGGAGAGCGCGTCCGTACCGCGCCTGCTCTCGTTATTCGGGCCAGCCATCGAAAGATCCCACGTACGTCCGGCCGCCATGATAGCGAATGAGGACGTCGGGTCGCGAACCGTACGCCGGTTCAGAGGGATTCCTCCAGCATCCGGTCCACCGCACGCTCGATCTGCTCGTGGGTGGCGGCCGGGTGCACCAGCACGCAATGGGATGCCGGCACGCCGGTTCGCGTGGCGATGGCACAGCAGATTTTTCCGTCTTCAGCGCGCAGGGATGGTGGAGAAGGTCGCGCATCGTAAAACTCGCGAATCAACCGTTCGCCGTCCTGCGGGCCTCCGGCCATGATGCTGATCCAGCGAAACATCCGATGTGTCCCCTTATGCCCCCTTGGGCGTGCTTCCACGCAGCCCTCGACGCGGATTATTTGCAGGCAACCTGGTGCCCCAACACACAAATCCGGCGATTCAGTCACGTCCGGGAAGGTTTCTCACCGTTGCTATGCAGCATGGCAGGCGGTAAATTTCCCGATTCATCGGGGTTGGGGGATAACTTATGAATCGTGTTCTGGCCGTCGCGGCCATCGCCGTGCTGTCCGGCTGTGGAGCCGCAAACGACAAAGTGCCTGTCCGTCTGGACACCATCGTGGCGGCAGGCCCGGCATCGCCGTGGCTCACTGTGGAGCCCGCCGGCAACATCGTTCCGGTCACGGGGCTTTCGGGCACTGTGAAGGTCGAGCCGTCGCCGGCATTGACCGCGGGCGTGGAAGCGCAGTTGCGCAAGGCGCTTCAGCCGAAGTACTACACCGACCTCATCGTGGGTTGCCGCGGCGTGGAAGCGGCGGTGGTCGTTGATCGGGAAGCCGTGCCCGCTACCGCCACCATGGATCTGCAAGCCACTTGCCGGGTGACCTCGCGGGGTTCTGTCGTGTCGAAGGTCTACAAGGTGCGCCAGGCCGTGGCGGTCAAGGCATCGGGTAACGACATGGATTACCAGACGGCCATTCCGCACCTGATCGAGCTGACCTCGCAGGACGTGGCCGCGCAGATCTGGGCAACGGCTGGCAGCATCGACACCTCACGCAAGTAAGGCGCTGGCGCCGATGGCTCATCAGGGAGCTGTCGGCGCAGCCAGCAATGCGGCCACGGCGCTTTCCAGCGTGGCCCGGTCAAAGGGTTTGCGGACAATCGGGGCCGACGCATAGCGGCCCTTGAGGCCGGACGTGTCGCTGCCGGTCAGAAACAGGAACGGAATGCCGCGGGTACTCAGACCCTCCGCCACGGGGAGGCCGTCGTCGCCGCGCAGATGCAGGTCAAGAACGGCCGCGTCGAAGCTCCCGAAGTCCAGGTCGTGCAACGCGTCGTCGAGATTGCTGGTCACCAGCACATCGTAGCCGCGCTCGATCAGCATCTCTTCCACCACCATCGCGACCACGGCGTCGTCTTCCACAAGCAGAATGCGCGCGTTCGTCACGGTGAGGCTCCTTGGGTTCTGTCAACACGACAGAATGACGCGCGAGCTTAAGGCACGGGATGTGAGACGCGCCAGAAGAGATTCGTCAACGCCTCTTCACACAATGGCGTCAGGCTTCCACGCTGGAGAACGCGCGCCGCAGGTCTTCCTGTGCGCGCTTGAGCTGTTCGTCCGCAATGCGCTGCTCCGGCACGGCGAGCAAGGTGTTTTCCGGCTCGGCCGCACCGTGCTCTACCAGTACGTCAAGCATGGCAAGCCGGCTGGCCGCCAGAAGCGAACGTCCGAGCGGCGTTTTCGCGCCCGCATCGGTCGGGTCCGCACGCTCGGCCAGTGCCTGCACGACGCGGGCAGGGAAGGCCCAGTGCCGCGCAGCGTGCAATGACAGGCGCTCCACCTGTTGGCCAAACGCGGCAACGAACGCGCGTGACGCGGGAAGGGCGCCCATGTCCGAATGCGTATCCATCGCCACCATCGCCGCCTGCGCGCCAGTATTGCTGACCAGCCCGGCCAGATAAGCCTCGAACGGATCACACGTGCCCTTGCCAAGAAACATGGCCGCATGCGCGCATCGTTCGGCGTATTGCCACAGGCGCTCGCCCGCGGAACTGCCACCGCGACCCGTGTCGAAGTGCAGGATCGGGCGCATGACCAGTTGCATGACTACGCGACGCAGTCCGTCCTGACCAATCAGCACGATGGCCTGGGGCAGGCTGGACACCGGGCGCGTGGTACGGAAATACGCGGTGTTGGCCACGCGGATGATTTCGCCCACCAGCACGGTATCGCGCGCGATCTGTTCGGCCAGGCGCTTGCTGTCCGCATCGTCATTGCGCAGCGAGCGCAGCAGTTGAGGCACCACCGCAGGAAGGCGTGGCAACTGGGCCACGTCGAACCGGTCACCGCCGAACGACTCGCGCATGCGCCGCAGCGCAGCCTGCTCAGCAGGCGACAGGCCCACGTCGACGCTGTCTTCCACGCCCAGAATCAGCCGGTAAAAGCGATCCTCGATATCCTCCGGCGGCAGGGCATGCGGACTGCGTTCGGCGGCCGGGATAACGTCCGTGCGGGGCTCGCGCAGCGCATAGCCCGCTTCGGGCGCGCGTCGCTCCGTCCGTGTGCCAAACAGGCGCTTGAAAAACTTGCCGATCACGCTGTGCCGTATCCTGTGAAGGCCCCCCATCGGGCTCCGCGCCAGTGTAAGCCTACGGTATGCATCATGTCCCATCCGCCTGACCTTTCATCCGCCAGCCGTGTCCACCTTCCCGACGGTGAATGGACGCTGGTGCTCGATTTCCTCGACGAGCGCTTTCCGTCCGTCGGGCGTGACGGGTGGGTGCAACGAATGGATACGGGTCGGGTGCTGGAGGCAACGGGCGAGCCGGTACGCAGCGACCGCCCGTTCCGTCGCGGGCTCGCGCTACATTACTTTCGCGACGTGGGTACCGAGCCGGTGATCCCGTTCGCCGAACACATCGTGCACGTGGACAACGATCTGGTCGTGGTCGACAAGCCCCACTTTCTTCCGGTGATGCCGGCAGGACGCTTCGTGGAAGAAACGCTGTCGCGTCGCGTTGTGCGTGCGCTGGGCAATCCGGATCTGGTAGCGCTGCACCGGCTGGATCGGGGTACTGCGGGTCTGGTGATGTTCTCGGCCAGGCCCGCAACACGCGATGCGTATCTTCAACTGTTCCGCGAACGTCGCATCGAAAAAGTCTACGAGGCGCTGGCTGCGCCACTGCCGCATCGGGAATTTCCGCTGACCCGTGCCACACGGATGGAGCGGGGAGAACCTTTTTTCCGCATGACAGAAGTATCGGGCGAGCCCAACGCGTGGACCGAGGTGGACGTGCTCGACCGGGAAGGGCCACTATGGCGCTACCAGTTGCGCCCGGTCACCGGCCGCAAACATCAGTTGCGCGTGCATATGCACGGACTCGGGGCGCCCATCGCAGGCGATGCGTTTTATCCGGATTTGCGTGATGAAGATCCGGCTGATTTTTCCTCACCGCTGCAACTGCTTGCGCGTGAATTGCGCTTCAGCGACCCGGTGAGCGGGTTGCCGCGCGTGTTCACCAGCCAGCGCATTCTGAAAGCATAGGTCGACGGAACGGCCAAACGGGCGCAGACTATGCGCTTCCCCGCCGTGTTCCTTCCGGATGAGCGCCGCCCCAGGTTTCCGCACCGTTGCCCTGATCATCGCAAGCGCGATGTTCATGGAGCAGCTTGATGGCACCATCCTCGCAACCGCGTTGCCCAGCATGGCGAGCTCGTTCCACGTGTCGCCGTTGCATATGAGCGTGGCTCTCACGTCCTACATGCTGAGCCTGGCGGTGTTCATCCCTGCCAGTGGCGCGGTGGCGGATCGGTACGGCGCGCGCAACGTCTTCCGGACGGCCATCGTGCTTTTCACCATCGGCTCCATGCTGTGCGGCGCGTCGCCCAATCTGCCGATGCTGGTGCTGGCGCGCCTGCTTCAGGGTATCGGTGGCGCGATGATGGTGCCTGTCGGGCGGCTGGTGCTGCTGCGCTCCGTGCCCAAACACGAACTGGTGTCCGCCATGTCCTGGCTGCTGGTGCCCGCGCTGATTGGCCCGGTGGTGGGGCCGCCGCTTGGCGGCCTCATTGTCACGTGGCTGTCATGGCGCTGGATCTTCTACATCAATGTGCCCATCGGCATCGTCGGGGTGTGGCTGGCTACCCGTTATGTGCCGGACGTGCGCGCGGCCGAGCGCACGCGTTTTGACACGCTGGGTTTCGTCCTGTCGGGCGTTTCGCTGTCGTGCCTGGTGTTCGGCCTGGAGATGGCCAGTCGTGGCGTCACCGCGCCGTTCGGCTCCACCGGGCTGATTGGCGCCGGCATCCTGGTCGGGGCGCTGTATGTGTGGCACGCCCGGCGCACCAGTAACGCCATCCTGGATCTGTCGCTGATGCGCTTTCAGACCTTCCGTCTGTCGGTCGTGGGCGGCTCCCTCATGCGCATCACCGCAGGCTCCGTACCGTTCCTGCTGCCCCTGATGATGCAGCTGGGTTTCGGCATGTCCGCCGCGCACAGCGGTATTGTCACGTTCGTATCGGCGCTGGGCGCCATGTTGATGAAAGCCACCGCCGCGCCCGTGATCCGTCGCTTCGGCTTTCGACGCGTGCTGGTATGGAATGGCGTGATCTCGGTGGTCTTCATCGCGATGTGCGCGGCCTTCCGGCCGGACTGGCCCCTGTGGATCATCTACGTGATCCTGCTGACGGGCGGGTTCTTCCAGTCGTTGCAGTTCACCGCCTATAACACCGTCGCCTATGCGGACGTGCCCTCCGAGCGGTTCAGCAGTGCAACCAGTTTCTATACGACTTTCCAGCAATTGATGCTTTCGCTGGGCATCTGTGTGGCCGCCGCGGCGCTGCACGCCTCGGTCACCCTGCACGGTCACACCCAGCCGCAGCTGGACGATTTCAGCGTGGCCTTCCTTGTGGTAACCCTGGTTTCTGCCGTGGCGGCGCCGATCTGCGCCTTGCTGCCGCGCAACGCTGGAGCACAGATGAGTGGACATCGCCAGCGTTGACCGGCGCACACGGAAATATCACGTGCGCCGTCGCACCTTCATGCTTCCGGAATTCATCCTATGGGGCAGGTGAATGATCGACGATCTCGCCAGTTGGTCGACGATGCTGGAGCTGATGCCGACCCCGATGTTCATCCGCGATGCGCATCATCGGTGGGTGGCGGCCAATCAGATGGGATGCGACTTCTACGGTATCCGCCGGGACGAGGTGCTGGGCCGCACCGACAGCCAGCTGTTTCCGCCCGAGCAGGCGGCCCGCTTTACCACCGGTGACGATGCGGTGCTGCGTAGCGAGCAGGTCGTGGAGTCGGAAGAAACCATTGTCGACGCACAGGGCCGCTCCCGCACGCTCATCACGCGCAAGACCCGCGTTGATATCGACGGCCATCCGCATGTTCTTGCGTCGGTCACCGACATCACCGAGGTGCGCGAGTCGGAGGCGCAGGTCCGCTGGCTGGCCTGTCACGACGCGCTGACCGGCCTGGCCAATCGCACGCAGCTGTTCAACCGGCTGGACCGGGCCATTGTCCGGCGCGCGTCCGAAGGCACCACGGCCAGCCTCCTTTATCTGGACCTGGACGGCTTCAAGAAAATCAACGACACCTATGGCCATCTCACCGGTGACGAACTGCTGGTGAAGTTCAGCCAGCGCCTGCGCGAACAGGTTTCGCCCGATGATGTGGTGGCCCGTATCGGGGGAGACGAATTCGCCCTGCTGGTGGAAAGCCTGCCCGATGCGGCCATCCCGGCACTGTGCGAAAACATGCTGACCCTGGCCTCGTTGCCCTTCGACGTGCTGGCCACCACGGCATTCGTGGGGGCATCCATTGGCGTGGTCATCATCACGGCAGAGGACGTCGCGGCCGGTGAAGTGGCACGCAAGGCAGACAGCGCCCTTTACGAAGCCAAGCGTTCGCGCAATCGCTACGAGATCTACTCCGACGCGCTGGATGCGTCGCTGCATCATCGCCGCGAGGTGGAGCACGCGTTGTCCCGCGCACTGGAAACCGGGCAGGGCCTGTCGTGCCACTACCAGCCCGTGGTCCGTGCCGACGATAGCGTGATGGTGGGGCTGGAAGCGCTGGCGCGCTGGGTGCATCCCACCCTGGGTGTGGTGCCTCCCGTCCATTTCATTGCGGTGGCCGAGGAAACCGGCCTGATCGGGACGCTGGGCGACTGGGTGCTGCGTACCGCGTGCATGCGCGTGCAGCCGTATGCCCATCTGTTTGTTGCGGTCAACGTCAGCGCGGTGCAGCTGCGTGACAGCACCTTTCCGGACAAGGTGTTTGCCATCCTGGGCGAGACCGGGCTGGAGCCGTCCCGGCTGGAACTGGAAATCACCGAAACGGCCATCGTGCACGCGGATGGCGCCGCCGTGTCATTGCTGAAGCGGTTGCGTGCGGCGGGAGTACGCATTTCGCTGGACGACTTCGGAACCGGCTATTCCAGCCTCACTCTGCTGAAGGATCTGGACGTGGACAAGGTGAAGATCGACCGCTCGTTCGTGCAGCTTGCCACGCAGGCCGAGGACTCGGCCGCCATCGTGCGCGCCGTGTCGAACCTGGGTGCGGCGCTGGGGCTGTGCGTGGTGGCCGAGGGCGTGGAAACCGAAGAGCAGCGTCACTTCCTGCGCGAGGTCGGCTGCAACGAGCTTCAGGGTTACCTGTTCTCGCCGGCACTGCCGGCGGATCGGCTGGCCGAATTCGGTCTGTAGCGGCGGACGGTTACTGCTGACCGTTGTAGGGCTGGCCGTTGTACGGCATGTTTGACACCGGCCAGCTGCGTCGCAGATCCGGCATCCCGGGCACCGAGGTGGGCAGGGGCATGGGCAGTGGGCCGGGCATGCTCAGTCCGTTGGTGGCATCGCCCACAATGGCGATCACACAGTTGCCGCTGTCCTGGGAGGTGCCAAAGGAGAGCCTGCCCCACGGCATCTGCACGACGGTGTATTTGTTCGGCAGCATGGGCGGGGCGGACGGCAGGTTGGTTTCCGACGAAGCGCCGTGGAAGATCGTGCCCACGTCCGCCCGCGAAAAGCAGGGCTTCTGTTCCAGTTGAATGCTGGTGAAGCGCACGATGGGCACATCGCCGCCTTCGTCGTTGCCACGCGCCTCGAATGCCGAGACCCGGAACCCGTCCCGGGTGACAAACGCGCCACTGCGCACGATCTGCGGCGGGGCGTCCTCGGTGGGATTGAGCCCGCCGGGCACACGCCCGGACAACGCATCCATCGCGTTGGGCAGGGTGCCCATCGTGACGTTGATGAGTTCAACCAGGGTCTTTTCGCTGTGCGGCACGGTCGTCGGCGCCGCGCCGAGCAGGGTGGGGGTCAGCAGGGCGGCCAGAAGGGCGGCCGTTTGGCGTCTTGGTCGCATGGGGCCGTGATCGGGAGAGGCGCGGGCGCACAGTGTGCCTGAGGCGGCCCGGTTTGGGGTGCCTTGCAATGCGCAATTGCGCCCGGATATCGGTTGCCAGTTCCCCACCATATCCCCAAGCGCCTTTATGTCATTCCCCCGGTTCGACAATTCCTTTCTCCGCGAGTTGCCGGGCGAAGCCATGACTGATGGGCCACCCCGGCAGGTCGAGGGTGCCGCATGGTCGCGGGTGACACCGACGCCGGTGGCTGACCCACAGGTTGTTGCAGTATCGGCTGAGGTCATGAGTCTGCTGGGTCTTCCCGCGCGGATGGCCGACGATCCGGCGTTCGCCAGGGTCTTTGCCGGCAACGCGCTGTGGCCTGGCATGGAGCCGCACGCCGCCAATTACGGCGGCCATCAGTTTGGCCACTGGGCCGGGCAGTTGGGCGACGGCCGGGCGATTGGTCTTGGCGCCATGATTGCCCCGGACGGCCAGCGCTTCGAGTTGCAGCTGAAAGGTGCCGGGCGCACGCCGTATTCGCGAGGAGCCGACGGTCGGGCAGTGCTGCGTTCGTCGGTGCGCGAGTTCCTGTGCAGCGAAGCCATGCATCACCTGGGCGTGCCGACCACGCGGGCGTTGAGTCTGGTGCGCACGGGCGACCAGGTCGTCAGGGACATGTTCTATGACGGCCACCCGGCCGCGGAGCCGGGTGCCATCGTCTGCCGCGTCGCTCCCACGTTCCTGCGATTCGGTTCCTTTGAACTGCCGTCCTCGCGCAATGACGTGGATTTGCTGCGCGCGCTGGTCCATCACGCGATCCGCCAGGGCTTTGCGCACTACGGCGTGGAAGACACTTACCCGGAATCCACGCTGGCAAGCTGGTTCAGGGAAGTATGCGAGCGCACCGCCACGCTGATGGCGCACTGGATGCGCGTGGGCTTCGTGCACGGCGTGATGAACACCGACAACATGTCCATTCTTGGGCTGACCATCGACTACGGCCCCTATGGCTGGATCGACAACTTCGATCCGGACTGGACCCCCAATACCACCGACCGCCAGCACCGGCGCTATCGCTACGGGCAGCAGCCGCAGGTGGCTTACTGGAACCTTCAGCGGCTGGCGCAGGCACTGGCCCCCCTGTTCCACGGGGTGGAGGCCTTGCAGGAAGGACTTGCCGCGTACGTCACCCGCTTCCAGGCTGACCATGCAGCTTTCACCACCGCCAAGCTTGGCCTTGCCCGATGGCGCGAAGGTGACGAGGCACTGGTGGAGTCGCTGCATGAGGTATTGGTGGCCGGCGAGATGGACATGACGCTGTTCTACCGGGCACTGGGTGATATCTGCCTTCAGACGCCGCAGTCCGATGCCTTTGCCCACACGTTCTATGATGACGCACGCCGCCAGTCTGCGGAGCCTCTCCTGGTGGACTGGCTCGGCAGGTACGTCGCCCGGGTCGCTCAGGATGACGCCTCGGTGGCGGAGCGCACGGCGTTGATGCATGCCGCCAATCCGGCTTTCGTTCTGCGCAATTACCTGGCACAGCAGGCCATCGACAAGGCGACCGAGGGCGACGATTCGGGCATCCACGACCTGATGCGCGTGCTGCGCACGCCCTATGACGTGGCTCCGGAAGACGCGCATTACCTTGCCCGTCGCCCGGACTGGGCACGGGTCAAGGCCGGGTGCTCCATGCTTTCGTGCAGTTCCTGAAGAGCGCAGGCTTCCCGGGACGCCGGCCCGGGGTAGAATCGGCGGTCGTTTCCCGCTTCAAGGTATCCCGTGGCCTCAGGCCCTTTATCCGACGCGGCGTCTGACGCCCTGTTCGTGCCCTTCGATACCGGCGACCTGCGCTTCCCTGCGGATGGCCGCGTGCTGGTGCTGCGCGCCCGCGATGGCTTCCGTGCGCGTGAGTTGCGGCGTCCCGGCTGGGTCATGCAGCAGTCGTTCCGCCCGTTCGCCGATGCACTGGAGCGGTCGGGATGGCAGGTGGTGGCCGATGTGCCGGAGGAAACCTTTCCGCTGGTGCTGCTGCTGCCCACCCGTCAACGCGAAGAAACGCGCGCGCTGTACGCCCGCGCGCTTTCGCGCGTCGCCCCGGGCGGCGTGGTGCTGGCCAGCGTGCCCAATGCCGAAGGCGCCCGCACGGCCGAAGCTGATCTGGCGCTCCTTGCCGGTGGTGTTGCCTCGCTGTCCAAACACAAATGCCGGGTCTTCTGGACGCGGCCAGACGCCACGCCGGACCCAGCGTTGATGCGCGACTGGCTGGCGCTGGACGAGCCGGTGTGCATTGCCGGCGGTCGTTACGTGAGTCGGCGCGGTCTGTTCGCATGGGATCGCGTCGATGTGGCGTCCGCGTTGCTGGCCGAGGTGCTGCCTGGCGACTTGCATGGTGCCGTGGCCGATCTGGGCGCTGGCTTCGGTTACCTGTCCGCACAGGTGCTGGCGCGTTGCCCGGCGGTGACGCGCGTGGATCTGTACGAAGCGGAGGGCCGCGCACTGGAGCCGGCGCGGCGCAATCTTGCCGCAGCCGTCGAAGCACGCGCGCAGCCTGCATTGTTCGATGTGCTGTGGCGTGACGTGACCGCTGGCATCGACCGCCGTTATCAGGCCATCGTCTCCAATCCGCCGTTCCACCAGGGACGTGCCGACCTGCCCGAACTGGGTCGTGCCTTCATTGAGCGCGCGGCCGATGCGCTGGTCAAGGACGGTGTGCTGTGGATGGTGGCCAACCGGCACCTTCCGTATGAAGCGACCTTGCTGTCGCGATTTATCCAGGTACGTACCGTCGTGGAACGCGACGGCTTTAAAGTCTTTGAAGCACGGGGTGTGCGATGAAACTGGTGAAACTTCTCGCCAATCTGGGCTATGGCAGCCGCAAGCAGGTCACCGCGATGTTCCGCGAGGGTCTGGTTACGGATCTTGCCGGTGAAGTGCTGTACACGGACGACAAGGTCGGGCACGACCAGATTCTTGTCGAAGGCGAGCCGCTTGATCCCCCGCAGGGTCTGGTGGTGCTGCTCAACAAGCCGCTGGGTGTGACCTGCTCGCGCAAGGACGTGGGCCGGCTGGTTTACGACCTGCTGCCGCCGCGATTCGCGTTGCGCAATCCGGTGCTCTCGACCGTCGGCCGGCTGGATCGGGAGACATCCGGGTTGCTGCTGTTTACCGATGATGGCCCGCTGCTGCACCGGATCATCTCGCCCAAGTCGCGGCTGTCCAAAGTATATGAAGCGACACTCGCCTCGGACCTGCGTGGTGATGAGGGCGAGCTTTTTGCCGCTGGCACGCTGATGCTCGATGGCGAGACCGACCCGCTGGCTCCTGCCGTGCTGGAAGTGCTGTCGCCGCGCAAGGCGCGCGTATCGGTCACCGAAGGCCGCTATCACCAGGTGCGCCGCATGTTCGCCGCCGTGGGCAACCACGTGGAATCGCTGGAGCGCGTGTCGCTCGGTGGCCTCACTCTGGACGGTCTGCCCGCCGGGCAATGGCGTGCGCTGGGCGCCGACGATCTGGCCCGCATCTTCAACAAGGAAAACGCATGAGCCAGGAACTGTCTGCCGTCACCTATCTGGTCAACGATTACGACGAGGCCATTGCGTGGTTCACGGATGTGCTGGGCTTTGCGCTCCTTGAAGACACGCCGCTCTCGCCGACCAAACGCTGGGTTCGCGTGGCGCCGCCGGGTGCACGCGGCAGTTGTCTTCTGCTCGCTGTAGCGGACACGCCGCCGCAACGTGCCGCTGTGGGGCAACAGACCGGTGGGCGGGTAGGGTACTTTCTGCACACCACGGATTTTGCCGCTGACCACGCGCGCATGCAGGCCGCAGGCGTGCGCTTTCTGGAAGAGCCGCGTCACGAAAGCTATGCGACCGTGGCTGTGTTTGAAGACCTCTATGGCAATCGCTGGGATCTGCTCCAGCCGGCCTGATAGACGTGGCGTACACCCCTCCTGCAGTATCAATGCACTACTTAACGGAAAGGAATTGCCCGATGAGAAAGATCGCATTCGCACTCACCAGCCTGCTGGCGTGTTCCGCGGCCTTCGCCGCCGACCAATCCATCGAAGTGCCCATGAATGCCGTTACGCCAGATGGGGTGGGCGCCTCCGTTGGCACGATCACGGTCACCCAGAGCAAGTACGGCCTGGTGTTCACGCCGAAGCTGGAGGGTCTGGCACCGGGCGTGCACGGCTTCCATCTGCACGTGAATCCGAGCTGCGATCCGGGTGAGAAAGACGGCAAGAAGGGCGCCGCGCTCGCTGCGGGTGGCCACTTTGATCCGGCCAGGACCAATCGCCACGATGGCCCGTATGTCGATACCGGTCACCTGGGGGATCTGCCCGCCATTACAGTCACGGCTGATGGCAAGAGCACCACCGACGTGCTGGCGCCGCGCCTCAAGACGCTTGCCGAGCTGAAGGGTCATTCGCTGATGGTGCATGCCGGTGGCGACAATCACTCCGACCATCCCGAAGCGCTGGGCGGCGGCGGTGCGCGCATCGTGTGTGGCGTGATCCGCTGATGATCGTTGCGCGGTGCCACTGGCGGCACCGCGCAGTCTGACCCTACACTCCGGCGATCCATCACGAGGGGAGTGGGTTATGCCGAAGTTGTCGCGAACGTTGCTGTGCGCCGCCCTGAGTCTGGCCCTTCCAACGTTCGCCTTCGCGCAGACCGCCCCGTCTGCCACCGCTCCGGTACAGGGCAAAGGCGACGAGGCCTTGATGTCGCTGGCCGAGGGGTACTTCAATCAGTTCTATTTCCCGAGCAATCCCACCGCCGCCACCTCCGCAGGCGTGCATCGCTACGATGGCCAATTGGAGGATGTGTCGCGCAAGGGCATCGACGCGCAGGTAAGGCAGCTGCGTGCGTGGGAAGCGCGATTCGCCGCCGTGAAGCCGGGTGACCTCAGTCAGCAGGTGGCGGGTGACCGCGAGCTGCTGCTCAACAGCGTGCGGGGCACGTTGCTGACGCTGACCACGATCAAGCCGTGGGAGAAGAATCCGGACTTCTATTCCAGTGGTGTGGCAGGAAGCGCGTTCACGCTGATGGCGCGCAAGTTCGCCGCGCCTGAAGAGCGGATACGTGCGCTCATTTCCCGCGAGAGGCACATGCTCGATACGCTGGCGGCGGCGCGGGTGAATCTGGTCAATCCGCCCCGGATCTACACGGAGATCGCGCTGGAGCAATTGCCGGGGCTGGTGGATTTCTTCAGGAACGACGTGCCGGCCGCGTTTGCAGATGTGAAGGATGCCGATCTTCGTCGTGAGTTTGATGCGTCCAATGGGGCGGTCATCAAGGCGCTGGGTGATTACCAGAACTGGATGAAGACCGATCTGTTGCCGCGCTCGAAGGGCGACTTCCGGATCGGTGCGGATGCGTATCGCAAGAAGCTGGCGTACGACGAAATGGTCGATACGCCGCTGGATCGTCTGCTCGCCATCGACATGGAGAACATGCGCGCCAATCAGGCGGAATTCGCGAAGGTGGCCAAAGAGCTTGATCCGACCAAGACACCTGCGCAGGTGCTGGCTGAACTTGCTGCGGATCATCCGCCGGGCGACAAGTTGCTGGACACGTTCCGCGCAAGTTTCGACAAGCTGATCGGTTTTATTGAAGCGAAGGGCATCATCACCATTCCTTCAAAGGTGCGCCCCATCGTTGAGGAAACGCCGCCTTTCATGCGGGCAACGACGTTCGCGTCGATGGATACGCCGGGGCCGTTCGAGTCGGTGGCCAAGGAAGCGTATTTCAATGTGACGCTGCCGGAGGCGAGCTGGGACAAGCAGCGCACTGACGAATTCATGGCGCAGTTCAGCTATCCGGTCATCAGCAGCGTGGCGGTGCATGAGGCCTATCCGGGCCATTACGTGCAGTTTCTGTGGATGCACAATCTGAATGATCCGGTGCGCAAGCTGATCGGTTGCTCCAGCAATGCGGAAGGATGGGCGCATTACAGCGAGCAGATGATGCTGGACGAGGGTTTCGCGCAGGCGCTGTATCCGGATGACCCGCGTCAGCAGAAGTTGCTGAAGCTGGGGCAGTTGCAGGATGCGCTGCTGCGCAATGCGCGCTTTGTGGTGGGCATCAAGCTGCATACGGGTCAGATGACTTTCGATGAGGCGGTGGATTTCTTTGTCAGGGAGGGGTATCAGTCGCGCGGGGTGGGCACGATTGAAACGAAGCGTGGCACGTCGGACCCGACGTATCTGTATTACACGCTGGGCAAGCTGGAGATTTTGAAGTTGCGCGCGGATGTGCAGAAGAAGCAGGGGGCGTCTTTCGACTTGCATCGCTTCCATGATGATTTCATGCGGCAGGGGTTTGCGCCGATCAAGCTCGTGCGTAAGGCGATGTTGCAGGATGATTCTTCGCCACTGTAAAGGGCTGGTGCGTTTGGCAAGTTCGGCACAGCGTGGCGTTTCGCGGGAAAGCCCCCGCCACCCTCCCCATGAGCACGTCGCGCGGTCGCTGCGCGACCCGGACGTTCGGGCGGGTTTGTCGACGGGTTCCAGGCGGTTCGGCTAGCGCCATTTTGCTTGTTGGTTTGTCTCGCGAGGTCGGCACAGCGTGGCGTGTCGCGGGAAAGCCCCCGCCGCCCTCCCCATGAGCACGTCGCGCGGTCGCTACGCGACCCGGACGTTCGGGCGGGGTTTGTCGACTGGCCATCCATGGCCAGGCGCCAAATGGCCGGCATCCCTGCCGGCCACCCCTGCGGGGCCTTTTCCGCCCGAACGTCCTCGCGCTCCTACCGCTCATGGGGAGGGCGGCGGGGGCTTTCTGCCGATGGGTGCTTGTGTTTGGGGCGAGAGCAGGGCTTTGTTGGGGGTGGGGCGAGCACCCATCGCTCAGGATTCGGTTGATGCGGGTGTCGTTCCGAAGGGGCCGGCTTTGAGCATGTCGATGGCCTCGACGGGCATGAGTTTTATCCGGCTGCGCCAGAGTCCGGTGATCGGCGGCATGGCTTCGGCGAGCAGTCGGCGCAGCATGATGCTGAGTTGTGCGGAGGTTTCCGGATCGACGTCGGCTTCCACCGCGTGCGAAGAGATATCGACGATGGCCTGCGCATCGGCGAGGCGCATGACGGCGACGTCGCGGAGCTGGTCGATGGTGAGGGTGACGTCGCTCTGGCAGGTGGGGCAGGTGATGGTCTGGTCGGGCGTGTGCATGGCGGTTCCTTGGCCGGAGGTCCGCACCCTGCTGTGCAGGGTGGCGGACGTGTCGGGGTCGAAAACCGGTTACCAAAGCTAATCCGGCCAGGCGCGAGCCTGCCCGACACGTCCACCATAGAGGTGCATGTTCAAAACACAGGCAGCGAACTGCCTGTGTACTTTGGTAAGGCGGGTTTCGACACCCGGCCGCCGAGGAAGTCGGCGACGCGCAGAGCATCCCGATTCGCGCAAGGCAGAACTATCCGATTATTCCGAAAAAACTATCGGAATTATTTGAGAGTGGGGCGAGCAAGCCTGCTCCCACGCACGGCATGTCAGAACGGAACGATGCAGCGGCCTTGTGGGGTGAGTTTGCTCACGATTCGGTTGATGCGGGTGTGGTTCCGAAGGGGCCGCCTTTCAGTATGTCGATGGCTTCAACCGGCATGAGTTTTATCCGGCTGCGCCAGAGTCCGGTAATGGGCGGCATGGCTTCGGCGAGCAGTCGGCGCAGCATGATGCTGAGTTGTGCGGCGGTCGCGGGGTCTACGTCGGCCTCAAGGGCATGCGAAGAGATATCGACGATGGCCTGGGCATCGGCGAGGCGCATGACGGCGACGTCGCGGAGTTGGTCGATGGTGAGGGTGACGTCGCTCTGGCAGGTGGGGCAGGTCATGGTCTGGTCGGGCGTGTGCATGGCGGTTCCTTGGCCGGGGGGTCCGCACCCTGCCTTGCAGGGTGGCGGACGTGTCGGGGTCGAAAACCGGTCAAAAATCGCCAAAACCCGGCCAGGCGTGAGCCTGCCCGACACGCCCGCCATAAAAGCGTGCGCGTAAAACACAGGCGGCGAACCGCCTGTGCGACGTTTTTTGAATCGGGTTTCGACACCCGGTCACCGCAGAGTCGGCGACGCGCAGAGCATCCCGATTCACGCAAGGCAGAACTATCCGATTATTCCGAAAAAACTATCGGAATTATTTGAGAGTGGGTCAGCACGCGGTAGTTCAGAACAGATCAATGCTGCCTACGGGGACGGGTGTGACCAGTTCGCCGCGTTCGGTGAGGTCTTCGTAGCTGTGCACGGCGTTGCGGCCGTTTTGCTTGGCGAAGTACAGGGCCTTGTCGGCGCGATCCAGCACGATTTCCGGGTAGTCGTTTTCGCCGATGCTGGCATAGCCGATGCTGACGGTGACGTGGCCGACCTGGGGATATACGTGGTCGGCGATATGCCGGCGGAAGCGGTCGAGCATGGCCAGCGCGTCGTGTTCGTTATCGGCGGTGATGAGCATGACGAATTCTTCGCCGCCGAAGCGGAACAGCACGTCGGATTGCCGGAACGATGCGCGCATCTGCTGGGCGAGCAGCAGGATGACTTCGTCGCCGTATACGTGGCCGTAGGTGTCGTTGATGCGCTTGAAGTGGTCAATGTCCAGCAGCGCCAGCCACACGCGCGAGGGATGCTCTGGCGCGCGACGTTCTTCGCCGGCGTTTTCGCGATGGCGATACTGCGCCTTGAGCAAGCGCCGCAGGCGCTGTTCAAAGCTGCGCCGGTTGTACAGGCCGGTGAGCTTGTCCCGCTCGCTTTCATTCAGAAGCGCGATGTAGTTGCTGTAGATGCGCGCAAAGCCATCGGCCAGCGGGCGGACTTCGTCCAGCGGCTCATTGGATTGAAGCATCAGTGCGCCAATGCCGACGTGTTCGCGCTGTACGGGAACAATGACCCGGTAGGCTCCGCCGGACGTGGACTCGCTGATGGATTCCAGCGTGGTCATGCTGTGCACGAGGCTGTGGACGGCGACGCTGGTGTGCTCCGGATCGGCGGCATTGACGGCCAGCTGGCCCTCGGCGTTGCGCTCGCACACGACCAGTGACTCGATGGGGCGATGCGGGTCGTCGCCGCGCTTGCACAGCGCAACGGAGCCCACGTTGACCAGTTCGGCCAGCGACAGCACGAGGCTGTGGTCCAGCGCATCAATGTCGCGATGGTGGGTAAATTCGGCGACTGAGGCGAGCAGGCGCGATTCGGGCAGGGGGCGGGATGGGGTGGGCCACGGAGTCGTCATGACAGGTGGCTCCGCCGCATCACAGGCGCACGGTCTCTCGATCGGTCGTTCACAGATGTCACCGCCGGCTTCCTCCCCCGAGTGGATGCTCAGCGCATCCCGTGTCCGACCACGTTCCTGTTGTCGCCAGAGGGATGCACTCCTGCTCTGTAGCGGCAACTCAGTCCGTTACTTTAGTCGAATACGGGCAATTTGATGTGAATATGTGACACAGTTCCTTGTAATCGTTTGCATTGTCACCAGTGAGAGAGTTTTTCGGGGCTGACGCCCACCCGGTGACACGACCGCGACGCCACGCCATCACGCAGTGCCCGACGAAACAGCGGCGCCATTCCCGACAGCGTTGCTGCCGCCACGCGCGCACCCCGTCGTTGCCGCGGCGTGCGCTCCAGCATGTCGGCGGCCCAGGTGGGTAGCAACGCGGCACCAGCGCCGAGGAATAGTTCACGCGAGAGGCCCGCCATCGGTACGGGCAGGGTGATGTTCGACAGCACGTCCAGCACGATGCGCGAGCGCTCGGTATACGCCAGGCGCGGCACCATCGCCTCGAAGTAGTCGCGTACCTCGCGTTCGGAGCGCGGAACGTTGCGGGCACCCAGTGCTTCGGCGACGCGCCGGGTTTCGTCGAAATAGGCATCCGCTGCGCCGGGCGGCAGGTCGTCACGACAGTAGCGGCGATAGCCGGACAGGAAGCTACTCATCTCGGTGATGTGCACCCACGTGAGCAGGTCCGGATCATCCGCGGCGTAGGGCACGTTGTTTTCGGTGACG
This sequence comes from Luteibacter sp. Sphag1AF, assembly GCF_014192715.1. Taxonomy (GTDB): domain Bacteria; phylum Pseudomonadota; class Gammaproteobacteria; order Xanthomonadales; family Rhodanobacteraceae; genus Luteibacter. The sequence continues at coordinate 56,162 of NZ_JACHYH010000006.1, read as the reverse complement.
CCCTTTACCTGGGCGTGGATACGCAGCACGCGGTCGATCAGTGCCTGTGCATCCCCGGTAGCCGCATAGGTGGTGCCGCCCACGAAGGCGGTGGTACGACGCAACCGGCCTACGAGGTCGTCGCGAAAGTTGGAGTGATCCCACACACCGGCCAGCGCCTGCGGGTGCAGGGTTTGCAGCATCAGCGCGCACAGGCCGCCGGAGAGCATGCCGGGGAAGTCACCGTGTATTTTCCAGGTGACGCTTTGCGGCCCGAAGAGGCCCGCGTCGCCCAGGGGATGGTCGTAGTCGATGCCGCCGTCCGGGTCGCGCGGAAACGCGCTCAATACCCAGCGCCGGATCTGCCCGCTGGCGGGGCCGAGGATGAAGGAGAAGGGCGAACTCATGGGGTCAGTCGCCCGACAGCCAGCCGCGCCACTTAAAGAAGAGGACGGGAATGAGCATGCTGAGGAGGATGGTGCCCAGCGCAATGGGATAGGCGTAGGGCAGGGCGAGCTCCGGCATGTCCTTGAAGTTCATGCCCCATATGCCGGCCAGGATCACCGGCGGTACGGTGGCGACGGAGACCACGGTCAGCACCTTCATGACGTGGTTCTGGTCGGTGTTGATGAAGCCGAGCGAGGCGTCGAGCAGGAATTGCAGCTTGTTGGTCAGCTGGTCGTCGAATTCGTCCAGCGCGCGCAGGTCGTGATCGACCACGCGCAGGCGCACCTCCACGTCATCGGCCATCCACTCCGGCGCTTTGCTGCGCACGAAAGACACGATACGCTGAATGCCCAGAAGGGACGAGCGGTTGCGAGTCTGCTGGCCTTCGAGCTTGCCGACCTCAAGCATGCAATTGCGCAACGCGGGCGTACCCATCCGCTGCGGCGTGAACACGCGTTCGGACAGCGCGCGCAGGTTCACGCCAACCTGTTCCATGCGCTCGGCCGCGAGGTTGACGATGGATTCGAGCAACGTGGCCAGCACGTCGGCGCTGGAACGCCAGCGGTGTTTGTCGCTGTTTCTTGCGGCCAGGTCGAAGGCTTCGGACTGGCCGAAGCGCAGCGTCAGCAGAATCCGGGACGTGATAACGAGGCCGACCGGGCTGGGCGGTTGGTCGCCCTTGCAGTCGGCAAAGTTGGGGATGCTCAGGTACATCGCATCGTCGTCGGTACGGATGCGGCTGGACAGCGCCAGGCTGTCGATATCTTCGCGGCAGGGAATGCGCAGGCCGGTGGCCTTGCGTGCGCACTCGCGCTCGTCGTCGGTTGGGTTGATCAGGTCGAGCCAGAGCACGCCTTCGGGAAGGACCGTGTTGGCCTTCCAGGTGATCGCCTCGGAGCCCTTGCCCTGTTCATGAATAATCAGCACGTGCGCCCTGCGCCTCCGGCATAAGGAAAGGATTGTTCGTGGCGGGAGCACAGGCTTCCCGCCACGAGAACCCCAAGCTTACGACTCCAGCGAGGCGTCCATGGTGATTTTCGCGTTCAACACTTTCGAAACGGGGCAGCCTTCCTTCGCCTGGGTGGCGATTTTCTCAAATCCCGCTGCGTCAGTGCCCGGGACGATGGCTTTCACGGTCAGATGCACGGCCGTGATGGAGAAGCCCTGACCATCCTTGTCCAGGGTTACTTCGGCTTTGGTTTCGATGCGGTCGGGTACGAGACCGGCTTCGGTCAGCATCAGAGACAGCGCCATCGTGAAGCAGCCCGCGTGCGCGGCGCCCAGCAGTTCCTCCGGGTTGGTGCCCGGGCCGTCCTCGAAGCGTGACTTGAAGCCATACGGCGCTTCACGAAGCACGCCGGTCTGGGTTGAGATGACACCCTGGCCATCCTTGATGCCGCCTTTCCACACAGCAGATGCCGTTTTGCGCATGATCGTGTCTCCGTTGGGGGTGAAGTGAAGCCCGTTCTATTCCCCCTTCTTAGCGTCCCGACCATGCAGACCATGCGAAAACGCCTTGTCCGTTTTGTCATCATTGGAGTTCACTCATGACCGATCAGCCCCTGGACATCGTCCACGACACATCTCACCAGGCCTTCCGGACCACTGTGGACGGTCATGCCTGCATCCTGACCTACACCCTCGACAAGAGCGGCGTTATGGCCATTACCCACACTTCGGTACCGCAGGCCGTGGGCGGTCGCGGCGTGGCGTCCGCGCTGACGCTCGCCGCCGTGCAGGCGGCACAGGCGTCCGGCTGGAAAGTGGTTCCGCAATGCTCCTATGCCGCCGCCTGGTTCCGGCGCCATGGGGAATATTCATCGCTGCTGGCATGACCTTCGGCCTGCGGCTACCTGGTGGGGCGCGTGCTAGCGTCCGTTCACTTACGACACGGGATCGGGGGTTGAAGATGAAGTCACTGTCCACTGGCCGGACGCTTATGTCCGTCGCGCTTGCACTTGCCGGCATCACCGGTGTGCACGCCGCCGACGCACCGGCCGCGAAGGCTGCCGATCCACGTATCGAAGCCATTGTGTCGTCGCTGGAGAAAGTGCGTTCGATTGATTCGGTATCGCTGTCGCCGGATGGCCGGAAGCTGGCCTGGACGGTGAAGACGAAGGGCAAGAGCGCCATTGAGGTGGCCGATGTGGACGGCCGCAACGCGCACCGCATCACGACCTCGGCGCCGGGCACCTGCCGCGAAAGCTCGGCACTGTGGGCCCCGGACTCACGTCATCTGGCCTTCCTGTCCGATTGCGGCGGTGCGGCGCCCGGTGCCGATGAAGGTCATCAGAACGATATCTACGTGGCCGATACCTCCGGCCATGACGCGCCCGCGCGCCTGTCTCACCTGACCGGTTACGTGCAGGCACTGTCGTGGACCTCCGACGGCCACACGCTTGGTTTTCTTTATGTGCCCGGCGCCACGCGTCGCGCTGCCGCTACCGCCGCGGCCAAGCCGCAGCTGGGCGAGGTCGGTGTGGATGGCATGGAAGTGCAGCGCGTGGCAGCCATTGATGCCGCAGGCGGCGAGCCGCGCCTGCTCACCGACGAAGCGCAGCACGTCTATGAATTCAGCTTCTCTCCCGATGGCGCGCGCATCGCCTACGTGGCCGCGCCGCCGCCGGGGGACAACAACTGGTGGGTCGCCAAACTGTATGCGCAGGATGCCAGGCCCGGTGCCAGCGCGGCGGTGATTGTGGACCCCGCCACTGTTCAGGGTTCACTGCGCGGCCTGCAAATGGCCGTGCCGCGATTCTCACCGGATGGTCAGCGCATTGCCTTCATCGGCGGCCTGATGAGCGATCAGGGCGCAACCGGCGGCGACATCTACACGGTGGCCGCCAGTGGCGGCGAGCCGGTGAACGTCACGCCGGGCACGAAGGTCACGCCGTCGTGGCTGGCCTGGGCGGGTGCGGATCGCCTGATCGTTTCCGAAGTGGTGGGCGGCGAGAGCCGCGTGTCCGCGTATCAGGTGCCGGCCTCGGGAGCGGCGACCAGCAAGTCGCTTTTCCAGATGCCCGCATCCATCGGCGACGGACGTCTGGCCATGTCGCTGTCGCTGGATGGCACCGCGACCCACGCGGCGTTCGTGTCCAGTTCCTACGCGCATGCACCGGAAGTGACGGTGGCCAGTCTGGATGGTCGCTCCAAGCCGGCCAGCGTGACCGGTTTCAATGCGGCGCTGTCGCCCTCGTGGGGCAAGGCGGAGTCCATCACCTGGACGCATGAAGGCCACGATGTGCAGGGCTGGCTGCTCTATCCGGCCAACTACGATCCGAAGCAGCGCTACGGCATGATCGTGTCTGTGCACGGCGGCCCGGCCAGTGCCGTGATCCCACGCTGGCCCGGTTCGGGTTATGGCGCCGGCCCGCTGGCCGCGCTGGGCTACTTCGTGTTCATGCCCAACCCGCGTGGCAGCTACGGCCAGGGCGAGGCATTCGTGGGCGCCAACCGTCGCGACTTCGGCTATGGCGACCTGCGTGACGTGCTGGCAGGCGTGGATACCATCGAGAAGACGCACCCGGTGGACGACAAGCGCCTGGGCCTCACCGGCTGGAGCTACGGTGGCTTCATGACGATGTTCGGCGTGACCCAGACCCAGCGTTTCCGTGCGGCTGTTGCGGGCGCCGGCATTTCCAACTGGCAGAGCTACTACGGCCAGAACCTGATCGACCAGTGGATGACGCCGTACTTCGGTGCGTCGGTGTATGACGATCCGGCGGTGTATGCCAAAAGCTCCGCGATCAACTTCATCAAGCAGGTGAAGACGCCAACCCTCATTGTGGTGGGTGAGCGCGACGCCGAAACACCGGCGCCGCAGTCGTTCGAGTTCTGGCATGCGCTCAAGGCGCAGGGCGTGCCCACCTCGCTGGTGGTCTACCCGGGCGAAGGCCATGGTTTTGCCAAGGATGAAAATCGCCGCGACGTGCTCAGTCGCGCACTGGGCTGGTTTGACCGTTATCTCAAAGCCACGCCCTGAGTCTCACGATGCAGCTACACTGGGTGCCGGATCGTGCGGGTCCGGCACCGAAGTGGATGAGACGCAGCATGAGCGTGAGTGAACGCATTCTGGAAGGGCGCAGTGTCCTTCTCCTCGAAGATGAGGAGATGCTGGCCATGCTGCTTGAGGATCGCCTCGTGGATGCCGGTGCCACGGTCGTCCACGTATTCGGCAAAGTCAGGGACGCTCTGTCGTTCCTTGGCAGCAACGGTGTGGACCTGGCCATCGTGGATGTGAACGTGGCAGGTGAAGCTGGCGAGCTCGTCGGCGAAGTGCTCGCCGACAAGGGCATCCCCTTTGTGTTCAGCAGCGGCTACGACGAATCGGGCATGGACGAGCGCTGGCGCAACTGGCCCGCGCTGCGCAAGCCGTACGGCAGCAGCGAGCTCACCGTGGCACTTCGTCAATTGGTGGAAGGACGTCCTCCGGCGCCACTGACGTGAACGTGCCTGGCCGGATCAAAGGCTGGCGCCGCTATACACCGCATTTCCGGCTGCGCCCGCGCTGGACGCTCGCGCTGGGCGTGTTTGTGGTGCTGGCCGGCGTTCTCATGGCCTGCGACGTGCGTCCCAGCCTGAGTTTCCTCATGGGATTCGACGCGGCGGCGGTGGCGTTCCTGTCCACCACGCTCACGATGTTTGCCGGGGCGACGGTCGACGCCATGCGCACGCGCGCCCGCGAGCAGGATCCGGGCCGCTGGACGGCGCTGTGGATCAGCGTGGTGCTTTGCGGCGTGGTGCTGGTGGCGCTGGGCGTGGAACTGCGCAGCGATGCGTCGTCGGGCGTTGGCGGCATCGTGGTGGCGGGCCTGAGTCTGCTGCTGTCGTGGTTGTTCATGAACACCATGTTCGCCCTTCACTACGCGCATGCGTGCTACAGCGACACCACCGTTGAGGTCGAAGCGTTGCAGTTTCCCGGTACCAAAGTGCCCGATTACTGGGATTTTCTGTACTTCGCGATGGTTCTCGGTATGACATTTCAGGTTTCCGACGTGCAGATCGCCGACAAAAAGCTGCGGCGGGTGGCGCTGGGGCACAGCGTCATCGCGTTCTTCTTCAACGTGATCATCATCGCCATCACCGTGAATGTGGTGGCCGGCAAGGCGTGAAGACGGCCGCGACATCCGGGACGCTGCAATGTGGCGCCGGGCACGCTAAAGTCGCGCTTGGGGGTGGCCGATACTCCACCGGATATGCATTCGCGTGAGCCTGCTCGTTTTCAGCCGCAAGCTTCCGTGGTTCAGGTTCACTCAGGGTGATGCCCCAGGCCGGCGCCCCGCAAGCGTGCGGAAGGCTCGGCAGGTCGGAAATCGGAGCATGGCGTGCTGACAGATCGGCTGGTCCATAACGGCTTGAGCGGTGCCGTGCTCAACTGCGTGCATGCGAACCTCTTCTCGCCCGGCGAGATTCCGCGATGTGCCGGCGACACCGCTGTCCCGACGGGAATGCCATGGGGTGCGGCGTTTTTCTTTCTTGCGCTGGTGACCGCCGCTCTCATCGTGTTTTTCCTGAGTCAACGCCGCCGCCTCAGCCAGCGGCGCCGCGATCCGCGCGAGCAGGCGCGTCGCGCACTGGCCTTCCACGCCTACCACGACACGCTGACCGGCCTGCCCAATCGCGCCTTCCTGATGCACGAATTGCAGGAAGCGCTGGCTACCACCGATACCCCCGCGCTCGCGGTCATGTTCATCGACCTGGACGGGTTCAAGTCGATCAACGACACGCTGGGTCATGAAGCCGGCGACATTTTCCTGCGCGCCGTGGCCACGTCACTGCGCAGCAGCGTGCGTGAACGCGACACCGTGTCGCGCTTCGGTGGCGACGAGTTCGTGGTGGTGGTGCAGACCTACGGCGGCATGGAAAACCTGGTGCGCATCTGCCGCAAGGTGCTGGACCTGGTATCCCAGCCGGTGCATGTGGCCGGCCAGCTGGTGGCGGTCTCGCCGAGCATCGGCGTGGCCGTGGCGCCGCATGACGGCCGCGATGCAGAAACGCTTCTGCGTAACGCCGACGCGGCCATGTACGCGGTGAAGGAAACCGGCAAGGCTGATTTCCGCTTCTACGAAGAAGGCATGCTTGAGCAGGCCCGTGAGCGGCTGGCTCTCACGGTCGAGCTTCGCGAAGCCTTGCAGCGTGGCGAGCTCAGTGTGGAGTACCAGCCCAAGCGCAACCTCCGTTCCGGTGCGCTGGCCGGTGTGGAAGCGCTGGCCCGCTGGCATCACCCCACCCGCGGCGACGTGCCGCCCACCGTGTTCGTGGCGGTGGCCGAGCGCTCTGGCCTGATTCACGCATTGGGCGAGTACATGCTGCGCAGCGTGCTCAGGCAGCTGGGCGAGTGGGACGCCCTGGGTACGCGGGTTGATTACGTGGCCATCAATCTGTCGATGCACGAGCTCAGCCGGCCGGCATTCGTGGATACGCTGCACCGGGCCGTGCGCTCCCACGGCGTGGACCCGATGCGCATCCGTTTCGAGCTCACCGAATCGAGCGCCATGCGCCAGCCCGAAGAAACCATGCGGCAACTGCGCAAGCTGCGCTCGCACGGGTTCGCGCTGCTGATCGACGATTTCGGTGCGGGCTACTGGAATCTGGGCCACCTTCGCGAATTGCCCGTCGGTACGATTAAAATCGACCAGTCATTTGTGCGAGGAAGCTCCTTGAATCTGGCAGACAGGGAAATCACCGAGGCCATCGTCGGACTGGCCAAGAAGCTCAACATGGAAACCATTGCCGAAGGTGTGGAGACGGCGGCACAGGCCGAGTGGTTGCGCGAGCTGGGTTGCGACATCGGGCAGGGCTACTTCTTTGCCCGGCCCATGACCGCCGACGCGTTCCTGAAGTATCTCAATCCGCCAGTTGCCGCCTATGCCCCTTGAGCGGCGGCGAGCTCGCAACGTCGTAAACCCGCGGCGGCTATTTCGCGCCCTGATTCTGCTCACCGTCCTGCTGCTGACGGTTCTGGTCGCCCATGCCGCGCCGCCGGCCACGCCTGCGGCAACGGCTGATCCCTGGGCGATATTCGAGTCGTTCTGGTTCGACAGCGTTTCGGTGGCCGACGGCCTGCCGCATTCGACCACCACCGCCATCGTGCAGGACAAGCAGGGCCTCATCTGGATCGGCACGTTTGGCGGGCTGGTGCGCTACGACGGCTACCGCATGCAGGTGTTCGGCCAGGAACCGGACTCCTACGGCGGTGCCGTGCTGCCCGATGCATATGTGCGCTCGCTGTTGCCGCTGGACGACGGCGGCCTGCTGATCGGCACGAATGCCGGGGGACTGGTGCGCTTCGACGCGCGAAGCACGCGTTTCCATGTTTATCCGGTGGGACGCGGCGGCACGTCCAACGGCAAGATTTTCTCCATCGCGCCTGCACGGCAGAAGGGTGCGTACTGGCTGGCGACCGAAGGCGGCGTGAACCGCATCGAGCTTGCCAGCGGCCGTATCACTCACGAATCGGGACAACCCGGCGACGATCCGGACATGGTGCCGCGCACCTTCGTGGTGGCCGAAGACGGGCAGGGCAACGTGTGGGTGGGAACGGACAGCGGATTGTTCGTGCGTCGCCCGGGCCAGCACTTTGTGCGCTACACCCAGCCCGGTGCCGACATGGCCGAGATGCTGCGCGACCAGGTCTGGGCGTTGCGCGAAGATTCCGCCGGGCGCCTTTGGGTCGGCACCGGGCAAAGTGGTGCGTTCTACATCAGCCGCGATGGCCGGGCGCATCTGGTGCCGGGATTTTCGGGCAAGGGCAGTCTGGCGCATCGTCGTACCGTGCGCGCTTTCCTGGAGTCCGAGCAGGGCCAGATGTGGGCCGCCACCGATGGCGCCGGTGTGATGATCTACGACCTGCGCACCGGCCGCGCGCACACCGTGTCCCACGATGCGGCCATGCCGTCGTCGCTGCCCGGCGACATCACCCGCGACTTGCTGCGTGATGCCTCGGGCAACATCTGGGTCGCGACCGAACTGGGTGCAGCGCGCTACGACCCGCGCGGCCGCAGGGTGTTTTCCGTGCTGCCGTCGCCGCTGGGCAGCCACACGCTGTCCAATGCGAACGTCCATGGCGTGTTCGTGGACCCTCGCGGGCGGGTGTGGCTGGGCCTTGGCATGGGCCGCATTGACGTGCTCGACCTGGCCAACGGCACCATGCGCCACCTGCAACTGGGCGGCGAGCAGGCCGAGCGCGATGTGCAGGCCTTCGTTGTTGCGCCGGACGGCTCCATCTGGGCGGGCGCGCAGGGCATCTCGCGGATTGATCCGGACACCTTCGCGATGACCAGCTCGATGCTGCCCAGCCTGGATGGGCGCCTGATCCTGTCGATGCAGCGCGATGGCGACAGCATCTGGATCGGCGGCTACGACGGCCTGTTCCGCTATGACACCGTGACCGGCGCGCTGGAGCAGATGCGCCACAACGATCAGGACCCGCGCAGCCTCGTGGGCGACCAGGTGCGTTTCATCGTCCGCATGCCCCAGGCCTGGTGGTTCCAGACCATCAATGGCATCAGCATCGCGTTCGACGGCGAGCACGGCTTCACCAATCTGCGTCACGACCCGGCTGACCCGAAAAGTCTCCCGCAGGATTACACCGGCTCGGCAGCCTTCGATTCCCATCACCGCCTGTGGCTGGGTACGTTCGGCGGGCTGGCGTATATCAGCGACTTCCATCCGCATGGCCCGTTCCGCTTCGACCTGGTCGGCGCGCGGGAGGGGTTGCCCAACACCAAGATCAACGCCTTGCTGATCGACCGCAACGACCGCATCTGGGCGTCGATGGCCAACGGCGTGGTGATGGTGGACGCCAATACGCGCCGCATCTCCGACCTGGGCATCCGCGACGGCCTGCGCATCCCCAGCTACATCCATCGCGCGGCCGCCGAAGCGCCGGGTGGCGAGCTGATGTTTGGTGGCCTGGGTGGCCTGACCGTCGTGCGTCCGTACTGGACCCCGCCATCAACGGTGCCGCCAGCGCGGCTGGCCATCACTCACGTGGCCATCAACGACATTTCCGTGCCGTTCGAGCGGATTCCCGGTGATAACGGCACGCTTGAACTGGGCAACCACGCACGCAACCTGCGTGTGGACTTCGCGTTGCTGGACTTCCGCGCGCCGCTGGAAACGCGCTATGCGTACCGCATCGACGAAGCCGAATCGAGCTGGAATGAAATTGCGCGGGGCATCCCGCCCACCGCCATCTACACCAACCTTGCCAGTGGCAGCTACACGCTGAGGCTGCGTGCCACCACTCGCGGGCTGGATGCGACCACCGTGGAAACACGCATCCACGTGATCGTGCCGCCGCGCTGGTATGAAAGCTTCTGGGTGCTGCTTGCCATCGCGCTCTTGGGCGTGGTCGCCTTCTTCGGGCTGGTGTACCTGCGCACGCTGTATCTGCGCCGCCGCGCGGTGCTGTTGCAGGCAGAAGTGGACGCGCGCACCCGTGACCTGAAGGCAGCCAACGAGCGCCTGAATCATCTGGCCGGCACCGATGAGCTGACCGGCTCGCTCAATCGCCGCCGCTTCCTGGAGCAGGCCGAGCGCGTGCGTGTGGGTGCCGCCAATGACGGCATTCCTTTCAGCCTGGTGCTGGTGGATATCGACGACTTCAAGGCCGTGAATGACACCTTCGGCCATCTGGCCGGCGACACGGTCATTCGCGAGACGATGCGTGTGCTGTCCTCGATGTGCCGCGCGGATGATCTGGCTGGCCGCTTCGGCGGCGAGGAATTCATCCTGTGCCTGCCCGGCGCCCTGGCCGAGCATGCGCTGGAAGTGACCGAGCGCGTGCGTCACGCGCTGGCCGGGATGGTGATCGTGCACGGCGAATACCGCATCCGTATCACCGTGAGCGCGGGCATTGCCGTGTGGCGCGCGCCCGAATCGCTCAATTCGTTGCTGGGCCGCGCGGACGAGGCCCTTTACGGTGCCAAGAACGACGGCCGCAACCGCAGCCGTCTGGCCGCGATGTAATCAGTCGCGGAAGTTCTCGAACTGGAGCGGCAGCTCCACGTCGGCTTTGCGCAGCACCGCCATGGCCGTTTGCAGGTCATCGCGCTTCTTGCCGGTGACGCGCAGCTTGTCGCCGTTGATCTGCGCTTCGACCTTGAGCTTGGCTTCCTTCATCGAGGCGATCAGCTTCTTGGCGATCGGCTGTTCGATGCCCTGTTTCAGCGTGATTTTCTGGCGCGCGCCAGCGAGGTTGGTTTCCACGTCGCCTTCGTCCATCGCGCGGATGTCGATGCCACGGGTGACCAAGCGGTCGCGCAGGATGTCCAGCATCTGCTTGAGCTGGAAGTCGCTGTCGCCAATCTGGGTGACCACGAAGCCGTCCAGCTCGAATTTCGCGCTGGTGCCCTTGAAGTCGAAGCGGTTGGCCAGGGCCCGGTTCGCCTGGTCAATGGCGTTGGTCAGTTCGTGCTTGTCGACTTCAGAGACGACGTCGAAAGAAGGCATGAGGATGTCCTTGAAAGGGGGCGACTGGCAATTCTAATAGGAACCCCGCGATGGCGCGGTAACATAGCGGTTTGACGTGAGCGGGAAAGCCTCCTTGGAATACGATGCCCTGATTGTCGGCGCGGGCGCTGCCGGGCTCATGACGGCGCTGGTGGCTGGCCAGCATGGCAAGCGCGTGCTGGTGGTCGATCATGCCAACAAGGTCGGCAAGAAGATCCTGATGTCCGGTGGTGGCCGCTGCAATTTCACCAACACCGGCACCACGCCCCAGAACTACCTGTCGAACAACCCGCATTTCTGCAAATCCGCGCTGGCGCGCTACACGCCGTGGGATTTCATCGCGATGGTGGATCGCCACGGCATTGCCTGGCACGAGAAGGAACTGGGGCAGCTCTTCTGCGACGACTCCTCCAAGCAGATCGTGCGCATGCTGCTGGACGAATGCGCCGCCGTGGGCGCCCGCGTGGAAGCCAATTGTCCGGTGTCGCGCCTGCGGGCGGTTGAAAGCGGCTTTGCCGCCGAAACACCTCTGGGTCATGTGCGTGCCCGTTCGCTGGTGATCGCCACGGGTGGCCTGTCCATTCCCAGCCTCGGCGCTACCGGCTTCGGGTATGACATCGCAAGGCAATTCGGCCACACCGTACTGCCCACCCGCGCGGGCCTGGTGCCGCTGACCCTGAGCGGCAAACATCAGGAGCGCTTTGCGGAACTGGCTGGCGTGGCGCTGCCCGTGGAGGCACGGTGTGGCAAGGCGTCGTTCCGCAATGCCATGCTGATGACCCATCGCGGCATCAGCGGCCCGGCCATCCTGCAAATCTCCTCGTACTGGCAGCCCGGTGATGACCTGCGGCTGGACCTTTACCCGGCAGGCGACGCATACGAAGCACTGCTGGCGCAGCGGGCCGAGCGCCCGGGGGCCGAGTTGCGCACCGTGCTTTCCTCGATGCTGCCGCGCCGCCTGGCTGAACGCCTGTGCGAAGTGTGGTTCGCCAGCAAGCCCATGAAGCAGTACCGCGATGCGGAGCTGAAAGACATCGCGGGCCAGCTGGCAGACTGGCCGCTGGTGGCCAGCGGCACCGAGGGCTATCGCACCGCGGAAGTCACCCTGGGCGGCGTGGATACCGATGAAGTGTCCTCCGCCACGATGATGTCGCGTCGACACCCGGGGCTGTATTTCGTGGGTGAAGTACTCGATGTGACCGGCCATCTGGGCGGTTACAACTTCCAGTGGGCCTGGGCCTCCGGACACGCGGCGGGCTCGGCTCTTTAGCACCTGACGGAGAAAGCGCATGCGTATCGGATTCATCGGACTGGGCGCCATGGGCGCTGGCATGGCCGGCAGCCTCATCGCGGCGGGGCATGAGGTCACCGTGTGGAATCGCTCGCCCGAGGCGACGGCGCCGCTGAAGGAAAAGGGCGCCCGCGTCGCGGCCACCGCCGCGCAAGCGGCCGGTGGCGACGTCGTGCACAGCATGCTGGCCAATGATGCCGCCGTGCGCGAGGTCATCCTGGGTAGCGTGCTGGACGCCATGCCTGCGGGCAGCGTGCATGTAAACCACGCGACCATTTCCATCGCGCTGGCCAGGGAGCTGATCGCGGCACATGCCGCAAGGCAGGTGGGCTACGTAGCCGCGCCGGTATTCGGCCGTCCCGACGTAGCCGCCGCCGGTCAGCTCAACATTGCAGCGGCTGGCGCCCCGGCTGCCGTGGCCCGTGTGCAGCCTTTGCTGGACGTGCTGGGTCAGAAGGTATGGCCGATGGGCGATGATCCGGTTCGCGCGCACATCGTGAAGATTGCGGGCAACTTCATGATTGCCGCAGCCATCGAGAGCATGGCCGAAGCCTCCACGCTGACCCGTGCGTATGGCGTGTCGGCCGGTGACTTCCTCGGCCTGATGAGCGGCTCGCTGTTTGCCTCACCCATCTTCCGCACGTACGGCGGCCTGATCGCCGATGAGCGCTACTCGCCCGCAGGTTTCAAGATGACCCTGGGGTTCAAGGACGTGGGACTGGCGCGCAGCGCAGCAGAAGCCGAGCGCGTGCCCATGCCCTTTGCCAGTGTCATTCACGACAACTTCCTCGAAGCGATGGCGGCGGGCGACGGCGACCTGGACTGGTCGGCGCTGGCCAGGGTGGCCGAGGGCAGGGCGAATTTGAAGAATCGTTAAGGCGGTTCTTCACAATCGCCACCACGCCCGTCCCGCCACAATGTGCCCGCACACTGGGTGCGCAATGAGGGATTCACATCATGACGGCACGCTGGAAAGTGGTCTACGAGGGTGAGCTGGAAGGTCGCGCGGTGAAGGTCGAGGAATCCGGCGACGGCACGTACAAAGTGCAGACCCGGCAGAACGTGTTCGATGTGGGCATCGCGTACCAGGACGGCCCCAACTTCGTCCACGTGAGTCCCAGCAGCGTGGGCGAGCCGGTGGAAAGCGAGGTCAATTCCCGGGACAGCCTGAAAGAAGCCCTGAAAGAACTGCACTTCTCACCGGCATCGGTCAGCGCCATCGTGGGCGGTCTCCCGGGCTGAGCGAACGCCACTGAATGACGGCGTTCGTCAGCGCTTGCGTTGCGCCAGCCAGCGATCGAGCTGATTGGCGAACGCCTGGCGGTCGCGGGCATGAAATGCGGCGGGACCGCCTGTATCCACACCCGAGCCGCGCAGTTCGTCCATGAAGTTGCGCATGGAAAGGCGCTGCGCGATGGTCTCGGCCGTGTACAGCTCGCCGCGCGGATTGAGCGCAAGCGCGCCCTTTTCCAGCACCAGCGCGGCCAGCGGAATGTCCTGGGTGACGACCATGTCGCCCGCTTCCACGCGACGGACGATTTCGCCATCGGCCACATCGAAGCCGCTGGCCACCTGGATCGAGCGGATGAAGCGCGACGTGGGCACGCGTATCCACTGATTGGCTACCAGCGTCACCTCGATCTGCTCGCGATCTGCGGCGCGAAAAAGGATGTCCTTGATGACGACCGGGCAGGCGTCGGCGTCGACCCAGATTTTCATCGGCAGGTGCTCACGGATGGCCACCCGTCCAGAACACGTGGCCGTCGATCACCGTGTTGGTATGGCCGCCCACCCAGACGATGTCGCCGTCGATGCGCACCAGTAGGCGCGCATCGTGGCCCACTTCGCGACCCTGGCTCACTTCGTAACCGTTCGCCAGCGGGCCGTCGGGCTCGGCGTGCGCGATGTACGCGGCAATCAGGCCGTTGGCCGCGCCGGAGGCCGGATCTTCCACGATGCCGACGCCAGCCGGCAGCGCGCGCACCACCAGACCCGCGCCGCTGCGCGCAAACACGCAAAGCCCCAGGCTGTCGCTGGCCCGGGCCAGCGCGCCGATGGCGCCGTGATCGGGTTTCCAGGCGCGCAGCTGCGCTTCGCTGGCAAATTCCGCCACCCACCAGCGACGGCCGCCTTCCACGAAGGCCGGGGGCAGGGCGCCGGGCGTGATGCCCTGGAGGATGTGCCCGAGGTGTTCTTCACCATGGCCTGCGGATGGAAGCACGCGAGCTTTGGGAGCCTGTACGAAGATGTCGCGCGCAGCGCCGGTGCCTTCCACCAGGATGGGTAACGTGCCTGCACCACATTCCTGGCGCACGATGCCGTGCGCATCCGGCGTGATGAGTCCGGCATCCAGTGCGGCATGCGCACTGCCCACAGTGGGATGGCCAGCAAAGGCGATCTCGCGGGTGGGAGTGAAGATGCGGACGCGGTAGCTCGCCTGCGGATCGGTCGGCGGCAGGAGGAAGGTGGTTTCCACCAGGTTCGTCCAGTGCGCGAAGCGCTGCATCTGGTCATCCGTCCAGCCAGCGGCGTCGATCACGACGCCCAGAAGGTTGCCTCCGCCCATGCGGGCGGCAAATACATCAAGTTGCTTGTAACGGATCAGGGACATGTAGGGACAGGCGGTACGGCACAGGGGGCACTCATGATAGCCGCCGGCGCGCGCCAGCGGGCCTGAAGTGATCGACAAGCGACCCCAAGGCGGCGAAGATGCGCGCTCGCCACGTGCTACGGAACGCATCAAACCGCATGATTACCCTGATCATCATCGCCCTGACCTGTGTCGTGTCCTTTCTCGCGTTCCAGAACATCCGGCTGATGAACGACCTGATCCTCTGGCCGCCGGCCATCAATCGCAACCGCGAGTACTACCGGCTGGTGACCTACGGGCTCATCCATGCCGACACGATGCACCTGTTCGTGAACATGCTGACCCTGTATTTCTTCGGCAAGGTCATGGAAGGGCTGTACAGCTCGCACATGGGAATGCTGGGGTTTGCCACGTTCTATATCGGTGGCCTGGTGGTGTCGATCCTGCCCACGTACCTGCACAACAAGGACAACGCGTCCTATCGCAGCCTGGGCGCATCCGGCGCCGTATCGGCCGTGCTGTTCGCCTATGTGCTGGTGGCGCCGTGGACCACGATCCGCATCTTCTTCGTCCTGCCGATGCCCGCCATCGTGTATGCGGTGCTGTATGTGGCGTACTCGGTGATGATGGATCGCACCGGCAAAGACAACGTGAATCACAGCGCGCATTTGTGGGGCGCGGCATACGGCGTGGCCGTCACGCTGATGATTCAGCCCTCGCTGGTCAGTCATTTCATCAACGAGATTTCTCAGCCGAGATTCGGTTTTATGAATTGAAACCGTGCGACGGATGTGACTTCGCGCGTTGACTGAGTGATGATGAGCCACCGGTACGTGACTTTCGTTTCGATCAAGCATCGTCCGGACGAACGCGGAGGGCCCGATTCACGGGGTGGTTCGCGTCGCATATCACCGCAGGAGGAATGAGCGCATGGCTACTACCCGTAAGTCCGCCGCGAAGAAGTCCGCGGCAAAAAAGGCAACCGCGAAAAAGTCCACCGTAAAGAAAGCCGCCGCAAGGAAGGTCACCACCCAACGCGCTGCCACGCGCAAGACGGCCGCCACGAAGTCGCCCGCACGCAAGAGTGCTGCGAAAAAGACTCCGGCGCGCAAGACGGCAGTAAAGAAGGCATCGGCGAAGAAAGCCACTGCCAGGAAGAGCCCGGCACGCAAGGTGGCGAAGAAGACCACAGCCCGCAAGGCGACCACGAAGAAGGTGGCCACCCGCAAGTCGCCCGCACGCAAGGCCACGGCGAAGAAGTCGCCCGCACGCAAAGTCGCGGCGAAGAAGTCGACGGCACGCAAGGCTGCCACGAAGCGGCCCGTCGCTAAAAAGGCGACCGCGAAGAAAGCGACTGTTGCCCGCAAGGCGGTAAAGAAAGCTGTCACGCGTGCGCCAGCGAAGAAGTCGGCAGGCGGACGTGGCGCTGCGGCAAAGAAGGCATCTCCCGTTCGCGCCGCGTCTGCGAAGAAGGCGGCACCGGCCCGGGCAACCAGGGCGGTAAAGCCGACCGCACCGGTACGCGCGGCGAAGCCAGCAAAGAAGGCAGCTCCGACACGCACCGCCCCAGCCGCGAAGAAGGCCACGCCTGCGGCACGTCCGCTGGACCGCACCACGGGCGCTCATCTGGTCGAGCACAAGCCGGTATCGCGTCCGCCCGCCAAGGCAGCACCTCGCAAGCCGCGCAAGGTGGCCGCACCGGCAGCGGCAGCAGACGAGCCGGTACAGCACATCAGTCAGGAAGAAGCCGTCGCGCACATCCAGGCATTGCTGGAAGCCAAGCGTGAGCGTGTGGCTCAGGGCCCGAGCTGGCCCACGGGTGATTCGGCAACGCCCTCGTACTCGGCCGACGCCGACGTGCACGCGGCACCCCACTCGCCGTCGCCTGAGGCCACCTATGCCAACAGTGCGCATGAGCGTGGCGATCAGGACAAGCGCAAAGGCTGACCTGCTTTCGCACCCCCGGGCACTGGCCCGGGGGTGGTCTGGTTTGCCTTATGGCGTGGGATCGCAAGCACCCATCGTTCGCGGGAGCAGCAGGGCACATACGGGCTTTCCACATTTTCCTGCGGCCCATTCGCAGCTTTTAGCGGGCGTTCAACCACACGGCTCTAGTGTCATATCCGACACTCACCCACAGGCCCGCCATGCGCCGCGCTCTCACCTCCAGTCTTGTTGCCGGCGTCACGGCGCTGCTCTGCGGATGCTATGACCCGGGCTACCGCTATGTGCGCGGAGGCGGTGGCGGTGACGTGTACTACGGAACGGAAACCACCACGACGGTGGTATCGCCGGGGTATGGCTACGGTTACGACGACCCGTATTACTACAGACCGGGCGTCGGCGTTTCCACGATCTGGTATCGCGACGGTCGCTATGACAACCGCCGATATGACGATCGCCGCTACGACGACCGGCACCGCCCGCCGCCGGGCAATCGTCCGCCTCCGGGCGGCTGGCAAGGTGGCAATCGTCCACCGCCGGGTGGTTGGCAGGGCGGCAATCGTCCCCCGCCGGACGGTTCGCATGGCGGCGGCAACCGGCCACCTCCGCCCCAGGGCGGATCGCAGGGTGGCAACCGGCCGCCGCCGAACAACGGTTCGGGCCCGCGTCCGCAGCCACCGCAACGTCCGTCGCGCCCCATCGGTCGCGAACGTCCGGAACGCGTCGGCGAATAACGTTTCCATCGGGCACAATGCGGCATGCTTTCAGCGCGCCGCGTTGCGATACTCATCGCCATCATGATTTTCTGCCAGGCCTGCTCGCAGGTTCGTTACTACGGCCACGTCACGCACGGGCAGGCCTCGCTGATCCTGTCCCGTCGTTCCATCGACAAGGTCATTGCCGACCCGGCCACCGACGAGCGCACGGCACGACAACTGCGCATGGCGCGCGAGGCGCGCGAATTCGCCTCCGTGTCTCTCGGGCTTCCGCGCAATCGCAGCTATACCTACTACGTGGCTCTGGATCGTCCCGCCGTGGTCTGGAACGTGTTTGCCACGCCCGAGCTGTCGCTGGTGCCGGTATCGCACTGCTTTCCTTTCGCCGGATGTGTGGCCTATCGCGGCTATTTCCGCCAGGCGATGGCAACCCGCGAGGCCGCACGACTGGCGGCGTTGGGCAACGACACCTACGTGGGCGAGGTGCCCGCGTATTCAACACTGGGCTGGTTCGCCGACCCACTGCTGAGCAGCATGATGCGCTGGGATGACGACCAGCTTGTGGGCACGATCTTTCACGAACTGGCGCACCAGAAGCTCTACGTGAAAGACGACACGGCCTTCAACGAATCATTTGCCAGCTTCGTGGAAGACGAGGGCGTGCGACAGTGGCGCGCGGCGAAGGGCATGGCGCCACCGGATCACACGGGCGATGCGCTGGCCACGGCCTTCACCCGCCAGGTGATGGATTTGCGTGACCGTCTGGGCAAGCTGTATGCGCGGGAAATTTCCGACGACAGCAAGCGCGAAGGCAAGGCGGCGCAGATTGTCGATTTCCGCGAGCGTTACGCGGTGTGGCGCGACACCGAGGCGCATGGCGACCACCGGTATGACCGCTGGGTCGCGGCGCCCATCAACAATGCGCGGCTACTGCCGTTTGGTCTGTATGACCAGTGGACCGGGGCGTTCACGCGGGTATTTGCCAACACGCACGGGCGGTGGCCTGACTTCTTCGCCGAAGTGCAGCGCCTGTCCCGGTTGCCCAGGGGCGAGCGGGATGCGCGACTGAAGGCGCTGGCCGCTGCGGACCCGCCTCGGCAGTAGCCCGTTCCCTGGCAAAGAAATCTATTCTTAATCATGGATATACAGTCCATGATTAAGGTGGATTATACGAATTAATCCCATGGACCCGCGAGCCGTATCTTGCAACCCCCTGTCGTTCGCGAGAGGAAACGCTGTGTCCGGTTCGTCGCGGCCGCGAGGCGCTTTGGCAGTGTACTGTCCGGTTCTGTAAACCCGGAGTTGTTGCTCGTGGCACTTTTTTCGTGGTGGTTCCGCATCCGTTTCTGGAAGCGTGTGGCGGCGGGCTTCGTGCTCGGCGCGTTGGCCGGCTGGCTGATGGGGCCGGCCGCTGAGACCTGGTTTGCCCCGCTGGGCACGCTGTACGTCACGCTGATCAAGATGATCGCGGTTCCGCTGGTCTTCTTCGCCGTGCTGCACAGCGTGTCGAGTCTGCATGGGGTCAAGGACGTGGCGGCGCTCGGTGGCCGCACGTTTGTATGGTTTGCGGTGACCGCCGCACTGGCCGTCGTGGTTGGCCTTGGCATGGCGCATCTGACTCAGCCGGGACTGGGTGTCGGCGAGCTGACCATGGCCACCGACTTCAAGCCGCGCGTGGTGCCCACGCCGGTGCAGGTGCTGCTGGACGTGGTGCCGTCCAATCCCTTTCGCGCCCTGACCGAAGGCAAGATTCTCCAGGTCATCTTCTTCGCAGGCCTGCTTGGCCTGGCGCTGGTGCGCATTGGCGAGAAGTCGACGCGGTTGCGCGCACTGGCAGGAGAAGCCAACGACGCGATGATCCAGGTCACGCGGTTCGTGCTTGAAGTGACGCCCATCGGGACGTTTGGCCTGATTGCCGCCTTGGTGGGCAGCTACGGTTTCGAGAAACTGCTGCCGCTGGCGACGTTCGTGGTGACGCTGTATCTGGCCTGCATCGTGCAGATCGTGGTCGTTTACGGCGGCCTGCTGCTGGCGCATCGCCTGAATCCGATCCGCTTCTTCCGTGCCGCTTTCCCGGCGATGCAGGTGGCTTTCACCTCCTCATCCAGCTTCGCCGCCATGCCGATTGCGCTGCGCAGCGTGGTCAACAACATGGGTGTGAAAGAGGAGTACGCCGCCTTTGCGGTGCCGCTCGGTGCCAGCATCAAGATGGATGGCTGCGGCGCGATTTATCCGGCCATCTCGGCGGTATTCATCGCCCAGTATTTCCATCTGCAACTGGACGCCGCGCAGTACTTCATCATCCTGCTCGCCTCCGTGCTGGGCTCATTCGGCACGGCAGGTGTGCCGGGCACGGCCATCGTCATGGTCACGCTGGTGCTCAGCTCGGCAGGTCTGCCGCTGGAAGGCATCGGCTATCTCGTGGCGATTGACCGCATCCTGGACATGATGCGCACGATGACCAACGTGACCGGGCAAATGGTGGTGCCGGTGCTGGTGGCGCGTGAGCGCGGGATTCTGGATCTGGAAACCTACAACCGGGCGCAGACGGACCTTGGCGTGAATGCGGCCGACCGCGTCTGAGTCACGGCTTTCGCTGTGCGGCCATCTGGCGCAGATACGCCAGCAGAAGATCGAGATCGGCATCGCTCAGGGTGTCGGGCGAGAAGCCCGGCATCTTGCCTTCGGGCCAGTGGCGCAGTTGCGACGGTTGGCGGATCAGCGTGCGAAGCATGTCGTCGCGGAAGTATTCGGTGGGATTGTGCGGTTGATTAAGGTCCGGGCCGAGCCTGGCGTCTCCCTGGCCGTTCAATGTATGGCAGGCGATGCAGTGCCGCTGGAACACGGCAAAGCCGCGCACCGCCGCACTATCCGCTGGCAGCGCCGCGTCCGGGCGCATCGCGGGAAAGCGGGTGGCGGGATCGGGCAGGAGGCGAATGGCGGCGATCTGATACGGCCACTCTTCCGGGCCGATGCCGGCGGCTTTCGGATTCGTCCAGACCAGATAGAAGGGGCCCGCGCCCGGTTTTCCCGGCTTCAGGGGCGGCCACGGTTCGGACGGCTGTTCGATGGCCAGCCACGCCTGCGCGCCTTTCGTGTTGGTGATGTCTTTGAGAGGAATCTCTGCGGAAAAACCGTCCAACGCGGTGAACTGGATGTGCGCGTCGGCGGGGAGGTCACCCAGCAGGGCGCGCAGTGGTACGGCGCGCCAGGTCATGCTGCGGTGATAGGAGACATCCTCCGGAACGGTGATGTCGCGCGCATCGGCTCGCCTGAGCAGCGCGCCTGATTCCAGCGTCTGCACGCCGTGTCCCGTGTCGATCTTCAGGGAGGCCGCCAACGCCGGCCCGAGGACTAAACTGAAGCAGACACCCAGCCACCGGCGCTTTGTCATCGAGCCCATCGCCTGCTTTTCCTTTGCCTGTCGCGGTACCCTCGATTATCGCTGTTCGTGCCGTAACCGGCACGTGACCTGTCGCCCGGAACCAGACCACCCCATGCCCATGATTATCCGTTCGTTGCTCGATACCGATCTGTACAAGTTTTCCATGATGCAGGTGGTGCTGCATCAGCACCCGGCCGCGCAGGTGGAATACCGCTTCAAGTGCCGTACGCCAGAGGTGAACCTGGTGCCGTACATCGCGCGCATCGTTGAGGAAATCGAGGCGTTGTGCACGCTGCGCTTCAGCGGTGAAGAGCTGGCTTATATGCGCAGCCAGCGCTTCCTCAGCAGCGACTTCGTGGACTTCCTTGATCTGTTTCACCTGAACTCGAAATACGTGCGCGTGGAACCGTCCACGAAAGCGGCGGGCGAAATCGAGATCATCATCACCGGGCCATGGCTGCACACCATCCTGTTTGAAGTGCCGGTGCTGGCCATCGTCAATGAAATCTATTTCGAGGCCCGACATCCCGAACTGGACATGAGCGAAGGGCGTCAGCGCCTGCGCAGCAAGATCGCGTTGCTGCGCGACACCGATGGCTACGAGATGTGCCGCATTGCTGACTACGGCACGCGCCGTCGCTTCTCCCGTGCCTGGCACGAGGAAGTGGTCACCACGCTGAAAGACGAACTGGGCTCGCAACTGGCGGGCACCAGCAACGTGTGGCTGGCGATGCGTCACGGCCTGACGCCGCTGGGCAGCATGGCACACGAGTTTCTTCAGGCATTCCAGTCACTGGGCCCGCGTCTGCGCGATTCGCAGGTGGCAGCGTTTGAGGGCTGGGCGAAGGAGTATCGCGGCGACCTGGGCATTGCGCTGTCAGACGTCTACGGTCTTGATGCTTTTCTGCGCGACTTCGACATGTACTTCTGCAAGCTGTTTGATGGCGCGCGCCATGACTCCGGCGAGCCGTTCCAGTGGGGTGACCGCGTGCTGGCCCACTACGCGGCCAATCGCGTGGACCCGCGCACCAAGACACTGGTATTCAGTGATGGCCTGGACATCCCCAGGGTCATGAAGCTGTACTCACACTTCCGTGGCCGTTGTCAGCTGGCTTTCGGCGTCGGCACCAATCTCACCAACGACGTGGGGCCGGAAGCCTTGCAGGTCGTAATCAAGATGGTTCGCTGCAACGGACAACCGGTGGCGAAGCTGTCCGACACCCCCGGCAAGAGCATGTGTGACGATCTGGAATATGTGTCGTATCTGCGGCGCGTGTTCGATATTGCCTAGTGCCTGGCGTCGAGAAGGCCCGCGAGAGCGGGCCTTCGTACGATCAATGCATCAGAACGCCGGGAGAACGGCGCCCTTGTAGTTCTTCTCGATGAACGCCTTGACCTCGGGGCTGGTCAGCGCCCTGGCCAGCTTCTGCACGCGCGGGTCGTCCTTGTTGTCCGGGCGTGACACGAGGAAATTGACGTACGGGGAGTCCTTGTCCTCGATGAGGAGGGCATCCTTCACCGGGTTGAGACCTGCGGCCAGCGCGTAATTGGTGTTGATCAGTGCGAGGTCCACTTCGTCCAGCACGCGCGGGAGCATGGCGGCTTCCAGCTCGCGGAACTTCAGATTCTTCGGATTCGTGGCGATGTCTTTCAGAGTGGCCAACCGGTCATTCGGATTCTTCAGGGTGATGAGCCCGTGCCGGGCCAGCAGAAGCAGCGCGCGGCTGTTGTTGCTGGGATCGTTGGGGATCACCACGTCGGCGCCATCAGGCAGCTGGTCAATGGATTTGTACTTGCGCGAATACGCGCCAAACGGCTCGATATGCACGCCGATGACCTTCACCAGGTCTGTCTTGCGCTCGCGGTTGAACGCGTCGAGGTAAGGCTCGGTCTGGAAGAAATTGACGTCGATCTGCTTCTGCGCCACCTGCATGTTCGGCTGGACGTAGTCGGTGAACACCTTGATGTCCAGATCCACGCCCTCGGCTGCCAGCATCGGCTTGATCTGCTTGAGGATTTCCGCGTGCGGCACCGGGGTGGCCGCCACGGTGAGACGACGGTCATCGGCTGCTTTGTCGCCACCGGAACAGCCGGCCACGGCCAGCACGGCGGCGGCAAGGAGGGGGGCGAAAAGCTTCTTCATGATGCGTCCTGGCGAATGGTGCGGTGCGTCAGCATAGACGTCCATACCGCCAGATGCAAAAGGTGCGCGCCGGACCCGTTCAGCGACGCGAGTAGCGCTGTACCAGATGGTCGCCCAGCATTTGCAGCACCTGGACCAGCACGACCAGAAGGGCCACGGTTACCAGCATGTAATCGGGCTTGTAGCCGTTGTAACCATACTGATACGCCAGTGCGCCCAGGCCCCCGGCACCCACGATGCCGCCCATGGCGGTATAGCCCACCAGCGCGACCGCCGTGACGGTGGCGCTGGCCACCAGTCCGGCACGGGCTTCGGGCAGCAGTACGCGCTGCACGATCTGCCAGGTGGTGGCGCCCATGGCCTGGCTGGCCTCGATCACGCCACGGTCCACTTCACGCAGCGCGGTTTCAACCAGGCGGGCGAAGAACGGCGCTGCGCCGATCACCAGCGGCACGATGGCGCCGCGAATGCCGATGCTGACGCCCGTCAGGGCCTTGGTTACGGGGATGAGCAGGATCATCAGGATGATGAAGGGAATGGAACGCAGGACGTTGACCAGCAGCGACATCACGCCATACAGGCGCGGGCGCGCATGCAACTGGCCACGGGCAGTGAGGAACAGGCAGACGCCCAGTGGCAGGCCAATGGCCACCGTGAAAATCAGCGAGCCGCCCAGCATCACCAGCGTGTCGATGCATGCCTGGCCGATTTCGGCCCAGTCGATATTGGGGAAAAGGCTGTGCAGGAGCGGGTTCATCGTGCGATGTCCTCGATGTCGACGCCGGCATCGCGCAATTGCGCCAGTGCGGCTTCAAGGTTGTCGCCGCGCATGGCCAGCGTCAGCTGGCCATAAGGCATGCTCTTGATGCGCTCGATACGGCCGGCAAGAAGGTTGTATTCCACGCCGGTGTCGCGCACCACCTGGGACAACAGCGGTGCATACGTGGTGTCGCCACGGAAGGACAGGCGGAACAGGCGGCCGGTCACGCCGGAGTAATCCGGCCCGCGGCCTTCCTCGTGCTCCGCTTCGGCCACGAAGCGACGCGTGGTCGGATGCGAGGGATGCAGGAACACATCGGCCACCGCGCCGCTTTCCACCACGCGACCGGCATCCAGCACCGCAACGCGATCACACACGCGACGGATCACGTCCATCTCGTGGGTAATCAACACGATGGTCAGGCCAAGTTTTTCGTTGATGTCGGCCAGCAGTTCCAGCACGGAGGCGGTGGTCTGCGGGTCCAGTGCGCTGGTGGCCTCGTCGCACAGCAGGATTTCCGGCTTGCTGGCCAGTGCGCGCGCAATGCCCACGCGCTGCTTCTGCCCACCGGAAAGCTGCGCCGGATATTTGTCGGCGTGCTCGGTAAGCCCGACCAGCGACAGCAGTTCCTGCACGCGTCTTGCCGTATCGGCATGGCCGTGCAATTCGAGCGGGAAGGCTACGTTCTGGGCCACCGTGCGTGACGACAGCAGGTTGAAGTGCTGGAAGATCATGCCGATACGGCTGCGCAGCGCGCGAAGCTCGGCGCCCTGCGCATGGGTGACATCACGGTCGCCCACGAACACCTGGCCGCTGCTGGGACGCTCCAGCAGGTTGATCAGCCGAAGCAGGGTCGATTTGCCCGCACCCGAATGCCCGATGATGCCAAAAACCTCGCCTTTGGCAATGGTCAGATCAACCGGGGCCAGGGCGGGCACATCGGCTCCGTTGACCCGGTAGGACTTGGTGACGGCGGAAAATCGGATCACGGCAGGCGGTGGCTTTTGGTGGCAGGTGTGAGGGGGCAAGTGTACTGGACCCGGGCCTTTCACTGGCGGATGCGTACAATCACCAGCACACCTTCCCAAGGACAGCCCCATGACCAGCATCTACGATTTTTCGGCAGTGGATATCGACGGTAACGAGCGCTCGCTGGCGGAGTTCCGCGGCAAGCCGCTGCTGGTGGTGAATGTGGCGTCCAAGTGCGGTTTCACGCCGCAGTACAAGGGGCTGGAAGCGCTGTATGAAGAGTGGTCGCCGAAGGGATTCGAGGTGCTGGGTTTTCCCTGTGACCAGTTCGGTCATCAGGAGCCGGGCAATGAAGAAGAAATCAAGAACTTCTGCTCACTCACCTATGAAGTGACCTTCCCGATGTTCGCCAAGGTGGACGTCAACGGCGAGAAAGCCCATCCGCTGTATCGCTGGCTGAAAAGCGAAGGGAAGGGGATTCTGGGCAGCGAAGGCATCAAGTGGAACTTCACCAAGTTCCTGGTGGATCGCGACGGGCAGGTGGTGAAGCGCTATGCGCCCACCGATACGCCGGAGAAGATCGGGCGCGATTTGCCGAAGGTGGTTGGCTGATTCGCCGGGTATCCATCGCGGGCAGGCTCCCACGGGAGCAAGCCTGCCCGCGATAGTGGCTAGAGCGTCCGCACAGCTTCGGCCAGCATGACCGCCACGGCATCCACATCCGCCGCCGCTGAGGGCACGCCTTGCCCATCGGCGGGCTGGTATTGATTGAGCATGATCGCAAAGGCCAGCCGCTGGCCGCCCTTCGTCGTGACGTACCCGGCAAGTGAACTGACAAGCGCCATGCTGCCGGTCTTGGCGCGCAGGTTGCCCTCCGCCGCCGTGCCACGCATGCGGTTCTTCAGCGTGCCATCCACGCCGGCCACGGGAAGCGCATCCCGGAAGACCTCAGCGGACGGCTGGCCGTCCATATGCTGAAGCACGCGAATCAGCGCACTGGCGGTAGTAAGGTCGCGACGGGAAAGGCCCGTGCCTTCTTCCTGCCGGGCAGCGGTGGGTCCGACCCCGAGGTTGCCCAGCCAATCCGCAACCGTATTGGCTGCACGGGTCTCGGTGGATGTGAACGTGGTGAGGTCACCCACGGGTGCATGCAGGCCAGTCGTGAGCCAGATGCTCTGCATATACAGGTTCTGCGAACGCTTCAGCCCGGTACGCAGCAGCTCGGCCATCGTCGGCGAGGTCACGTTTGCCAGGGGGCGAAGTTGCGCGGTCAACGTTTCGGGCAATGTCTCTGGCCAGTGCACCACGCGAATCTGGCCAGTCAACGTCACGCCGCCCGCCAGCATGGCCGAGCGCAGCTTCATGGCCGCAACGCGCGCCGGGTCCGCCAGGCTCACATGCAGGCGGATGGCCGGAGAGCCGGCGGGCAGGGAGCCGAATGCCTGGAGTCGCGTGGAGCCGGGCGCCCGGTACACGTTCAGATCGCTGGCCGATCCCCGGGCCGAGGTCTCAATGGCGCCCTCAAGCGAGAGGCCGCTGTCGGCGGACATCATCGCCAGCGCGGCCGGCGTTCCCGCCTGTTCCGCAGGCTGAATGCTCACGTCCGCCACGTTTTCGTCCACGTTCAGCGAGGCGGCGGGCGCAGCGAAATAGGCCTGAAGATCGTTGGCCTCCCATCCACTGCCAAAGGCCGGCCCGGCGAAAGCAGTATCGTCGGCGATCAGATCACCTTCCACCCGCGTGATGCCCTGCTGCACGAGCGCCGCGGTCAGGCGTTGCGCCCAGTCACGGCTGCTTTCGGCCGCGCCAAGGCTGGGATCGCCCCCACCGCGAAGCACCAGCGATCCATTCAGTGCGTGGCCGTTCGCGGCACCGCTGGCCAGGAGCGAGGTTTGCAGCGTGGCAGCGGGCCCCAGTGTGTCCAGCGCATGCGCGGCGGTAAACAGCTTCGCCACCGAAGCCGGCAGCATCAGGCGGCCGGCATCATGCGAATAGATCATGCGCCCGTCGTCCAGCGACATGACGGCCACGCCCCACGACGCGGAAGCGAAGCGCGGCTGAGTGATCCGGGCGTCGATGCGTTCGGCCAGCGTGTCCTGCGCCCATGCCGGAGCGGCAACCAGCAGCGCAAGACAGGCCAGCGCGTGACGCATCCGCGTCACGCCGCCATCCACGGAGGCGTGGTCTTGCCGAGGAAGGCGCTGAGTCCTTCCTGGCCTTCACGCGATACGCGCAGGCGCGCGATCAGCGCGGCGTTCTGTTCGTCAACATGATGGGCCTGCATGTGTGTCATGCCGCCCATGCCCAGGGCCAGACGCTTGGCTTCCCGCTGCGCGATGGGGCCGCCCTTGCCGAGCAGCGCCACTACGTGATTGACCGCCGCGCTCATCTGGTCGGGAGCGGTCACCTCGTGCAGCAGGCCGATATCCAGCGCCCGCCGGGCATCAAACACTTCGCCGGTCAGGAACAGGCGGCGCGCAGCGCGCAGGCCGATGGCGGCGATCACATAAGGTGAAATCACGGCGGGTACGAGGCCGAGC
Source organism: Luteibacter sp. Sphag1AF (assembly GCF_014192715.1). Taxonomy (GTDB): domain Bacteria; phylum Pseudomonadota; class Gammaproteobacteria; order Xanthomonadales; family Rhodanobacteraceae; genus Luteibacter. The sequence continues at coordinate 28,943 of NZ_JACHYH010000006.1, read as the reverse complement.
TTCACCTCGGACAGGGCGAACTTCGCGTGCTCCGCGCCAATGGCGATATCGCAGCAGGCAATCAGGCCCACGCCGCCGCCGTACGCCGCACCGTTGACCTGCGCGATGGTGGGCTTCGCAAGAAATTGCAGGTCGCGCATCAGCTTGGCGAGCTTCAGCGAATCGGCGCGGTTTTCCTCTTCGCTTGCAGTGGCCATGCCACGCATCCAGTGGAGGTCGGCGCCTGCGGAAAAACTCAGGCCTTCGCCGGTCAGCACCACCACGCGCACCGTGTCATCGGCGCCCACGGCGGCAATGGCGCCAGTCAGATCCGCAATCAGGCCATCGTCGAAGGCGTTGTGCACTTCCGGGCGGTTCATGACGATACGGGCGAGGGACCCCTCGCGTTGGACGACGACGGCTGACATCAGTGAATTCCTTTGGTGGACCGCACAATCATACGTCGGACGGCATGCAGGACCACGGGGTGCGTGTAGCGCTACAAAAGCATACAATGCGAACAGTTCTTATTTGAGTACGCCCCGTGCGCCTGTCCGAAGTGCCGAAAGGTGCCCCCGCTGTGGTTCGACAAGTCGATGAAGCCCATCCCGCCGATCTGATCGCGCAGCGGTTGCGTGATCTCGGTTTTGTGGAAGGCGAGCCCGTGCGGATCGTGGCGCGCGGCCCGCTGGGCGGGGATCCCCTGCTGGTGCAGATCGGCTCCACGCGCTTCGCGCTGCGCCGGACGGAAGCGGCGCGCGTCACCGTCACTCTGGAGGATGTCGCATGAGCACCGCCGCGATGCGCGTCGCCCTGGTGGGCAACCCCAACTGTGGCAAGACGGCACTGTTCAATCAGCTGACCGGTGGCCGACAGAAAGTGGCCAACTACGCCGGTGTCACCGTTGAGCGCAAGGAGGGCCGCTTCCTCGCGCCGTCGGGCCGTTCGCTGCACATTCTTGACCTGCCGGGTGCGTACAGCTTCGAGGCAACCAGCCCCGATGAGGCCATCACCCGCGACGTGTGCTTCGGCCGCTATCCGGGCGAGAGCGCACCGGACCTGATCGTATGCGTTGCGGATGCCACCAACCTGCGGCTGCATCTGCGCTTCGTGCTGGAAGTGCGCCGCCTGGGTCGTCCGGTGGTGCTGGCTTTGAACATGATGGACGCGGCCCGTCGTCGCGGCATCGTGATCGACGTGGAAGAACTGTCGCGCCGCCTTGGCGTGCCGGTCATCGAGACCGTGGCGGTGCAGCGTGGTGGCGCCAGGGCGCTGATCGAATTCATCGACCGCGATCTGGCCACCACGCCCGTGGCGCAGGCAGAGGATGGCGTCACGCCCGAAGCGCTGCATGCACAGGTGCGCGAGATTCTGGCGGCCACCGTTGCCATGCCGCGACAGACCGTGGCCATCGACGATGCGCTGGATCGCTGGGCGCTGCATCCGGTGTTTGGCCTGGGCATCCTTGCGGTGCTGATGTTCCTGATCTTCCAGGCGGTGTTTTCCTGGGCACAGCCGATCATGGACGGCATCGAAACCGGCGTGACCGCGCTGGGAGCATGGGTCACCGGATTCCTGCCCGAAGACAGCGCGCTGCACAGTTTCCTGGGTGACGGTGTGTTTGCAGGTCTTGGCGCGGTGCTGGTGTTCCTGCCGCAGATTCTGATCCTGTTCTTCTTCATTCTTGTGCTGGAAGAATCCGGCTACCTGCCGCGCGCTGCGTTCCTGCTGGATCGCATGATGTTCCGGGTGGGCCTCACGGGCAGGGCATTCATTCCGCTGCTGTCGAGCTTTGCCTGTGCCATCCCGGGCATCATGGCCACGCGCAGCATCCAGGACCCGCGTGATCGTCTCACCACGATCATGGTCGCGCCGTTGATGACCTGCTCGGCGCGACTGCCGGTCTACACGCTGCTGATTGCCGCATTCATTCCGGCGCGTCCGGTGTGGGGCATCTTCAACCTCCAGGGCGTCGTACTTTTTGTGCTGTATTTCGCGGGCATCTTCAGTGCGTTGCTGGTGGCCTTCGTGATGAAGCGCCTGCGCAAGGACAAGAGCGAGCACGCGCTCATCATGGAACTGCCGTCCTATCGCCTGCCCAATGCGCGCGACATTGCACTGGGTCTGTGGGAGCGCGCGAAGATCTTCCTCAAGCGCGTCGGCGGCATCATCCTCACGCTGACCGTGTTGCTGTGGTTCCTTTCCAGCTTCCCGGGGCCGCCGGAAGGCGCCACGAGCCCTGCCATTGATTACAGCTTCGCCGGCCGCATCGGCCACCTGCTGGAATACGTGTTTGCACCCATCGGCTTCAACTGGCAGATCTGCATTGCGCTGGTGCCGGGCCTGGCCGCACGTGAAGTGGCGGTGGCGGCGCTGGGCACGGTGTATGCCATGTCCGGTACCGACGACACGGTAGCCGCGCAGCTGGGTCCGCTGATTTCGCACCAGTGGTCGCTGGCCACGGCGCTGTCGCTGCTGGCGTGGTACGTGTTTGCGCCGCAGTGCATGTCGACGCTGGCGGTGATCCGTCGCGAAACTAATTCATGGCGCAACGTGGCCATTTCGGCAGGCTATCTGTTTGGCTTGGCGTATCTGGCGTCGCTGGCCACCTATCAGATTGCGAGCGCACTCTCATGAGCACCTACGCCATCATTCAGGCCGTTATTCTCACTGTCGTCGGACTGGTGGCGGTGGTGGTGGCGTTCCGCAAGCTGTTGCCGGGTACGGCGAAGAAGGTTCAGGTGCGGCTTTCCGCATGCCTTAATCGCCCCGGCCGCGCCGCGTGGCTGCGGGCCTTCGGCGTGCGCATGCAGCCGGCCGGTTCCACGGGAAGCTGCGGCGATGGTTGCGATACGTGCGGCAGTTGCGGCTCGGCCCCGGCGCCGCGCAGCGACGTTCAGCCGCTGGAATTCCGTCCCCGCAAACCGACCTGAGGCAAGCGTCGGGTCAGTCGGACACTTCCGTTTCCGCCCGGCGACGCTCGCGCAGCGTCCACCAGCGAATGCCCAGATTCAGCGCAAACCACACGGCCAGCAGGCCCAGTGGCCAGGCAATGACGGCGGGCCAGACAAACGCGACCACCACCAGCACCGCCAGCGCGACGGCGCCCGCCAGCAGCGGGCCGGTTTCCGTGTCGCCCAGCACGCGGTGACCCGTAATGGCAGCACCCACGGTATTGGCCAGGCGCAGGGCGCTGGCGGCGGCACGGCTGGAACTGCCGCCCGCGCCGCGCGGACGCGGCGGGCGGGATTCGGAACTGCCCAGCGGTTCGTTGCCACTGCGACGACGACGCGGCTTCAGCACGATTTCGGTGGCGTTGGTGAGGTCATGTTCGTACTGCGCGGCCAGCTTCGCGGCGAACACCGGATCTTCAATCGCCACGTCGATTTCGCGATTGCTCAGCCAGCTGGCGACATTGAGGTTGGACGAGCCCACTCGCGCCCACTGACCATCGGCCACGGCGGTTTTCGCGTGCAGCATCGAGCCATTCCATTCGAACACGCGGATGCCCGCCTTCAGCAAGGGGCGGTAGCCGGAGCGCGACATGCTGGCCACCATGGGAATGTCGCTGCTGCCCGGCACCAGCAGCCGCACGTCCACGCCATCGCGCGCGGCGGCTGACAATGCCTGCACGTACGGCGCCACGCCCACGAAATAGGCATCGGTAAGCCAGAGCGTCTTGCGTGCCATCGCGGCAATCATCTGGTCGAGGCGATACATGCCGGCCGTGTTGGGTTGCGTGGCGATCACGCGCAGCGACACATCACCGGCAGCCAGCGGTTCCGCGATGCGCAGCAGGCGAGGGTCGTCCGGCAACGCGTCGCCGCAGGCCGCCCAGCTGTCGGCAAACGCGCTTTCCAGCTCCACCACGGCGGGGCCACGCAGCGAGACACCGGTATCGCGCCAGGGCGGCACATCCCGCGTCGGGTCGCCCAGCCACTTGGCGCTGATGCATACACCCGACAGAAACGCCGTTTCCCCATCCACGACCAGCAGCTTGCGGTGATCGCGGCTGATCCAGCCGAACGACGAGCCGAGACGCGGCGGGTTGTAGATGCGCACTTGCCCGCCTGCCTGGCGCAACGCGTTCCAGAACGAAGAGCGCGACTGCCCCAGTGCGCCGATCCAGTCCGAAATCACCGCAACGAATACACCCGCCTGCGCGCGCTCCACCAGCGCATCGCGGAAGGCCTGGCCGATGTCGTCATCGCGAATGATGTAGTTCTCAAGCAGCACGTGATGCGTGGCGCTGCGAATGGCCGCGAGCCACGCGTCGTAATGCGCGCGGGCGTCGATCAGCAATTCGACGGCATTGCCCCCGATCAGCGGTGCACCGGCGCTGCGGCTGAGGGCCTGTTCGGCGAAGAGTCGGCCGGTAAGGCTGGCGTGGCGGAGATGGGCGTTCATGGGGCGAAAGCGAGGCGGGTCATTCGGGAAGTGTAGCCTTAAGGGCAGGGCAATCTGGCATGATCGCGGGCATGCCATCACAACCGCGTGTATCTGATACCGACGCCTGTGTCGCGGCCATCCTCGCTCATTGCGACGGCCACCCGCGCATCGCGGCGCCCCTGGGTCTGGGCAAGCCGCATGGCCTCCTGAATGCGATCTATCGTGCCGTCGATGGCACGCCCGGCCGCTCGCTCACGCTGTTCACCGCGCTGTCGCTGACCCGGCCATCACCGGGGCACGGGTTGCAGAAGCGTTTTCTGAAACCCTTTCTCGACCGCCATTTCGGCGAGGGTTTTGAAGACCTGGATTACGCCGTGGCACAGGCGGCGAACCGCCTGCCGGCCAACATCAGCGTGCACGAGTTCTACATGCAGTCCGGCGCGCTGATGGGCGCGCATCGCGCGCAGCGTGATTACATCAGTCAGAATTACACGCACGTGGCGCGAGATCTTGTCGAGCGCAACATCAATGTCCTGGTGCAACTGGTCGCCGTGAAGCGGGAAGGCGGCCGACTGCGGATCAGCCTTTCGTCCAACCCCGACCTGACGCTGGACTTCATCGGCCGAATGGCGGATGCAGGCCGTCCGCGACCATTCTGCGTTGCCGTGGCCCATCCGGACATGCCCTTCGTCAGCGGCCATGCCGAGGTGGACGAAGGCTACTTCGATCTGCTGCTGGAACCGGCCGTCTCGCCGCCGCTGTTTGCATTGCCGCGCCCGCCCGTGGATCCGGCCGAATATGCGCTTGGCATGCACGCCAGCGCATTGGTGCGCGATGGCGGCACCTTGCAGATCGGCATCGGCGCACTGTCCGATGCCATCGTGCGCGCACTTCTTCTGCGTCACCAGCAGAACGGCCGCTGGCGGGTTGCGCTGGCTTCGCTGGATGGCGGGGGCGTCACGCATGCGCTGATGCGTAAGGTGGGCGGCGACGATCGCTTCACTACCGGCCTGTATGGCGCCAGCGAAATGGTGATGGACGGCTTCATGCATCTTCAGCAGGCAGGCGTGCTGCGTCGCCGAGCTTATGATGATCTGGCCACCGAGCGGCGTGCTGCCAGCGGCGAGGATGTGGGGCCGGCCGGCGGCCACTATCTGCGCGGCGCGTTCCTGCTTGGCTCACGCGAACTCTACGCGTGGATGCATCGCAGCGAGCAGGACGATCCGGACGCCATCGACATGTGCCGCGTTTCCAACGTCAATCACCTGTATGGCGATCATCAGGTACTGGCCGCCTTGCAGCGTCGCGGTGCACGTTTCTTCAATACCTGCATGATGGCCACGCTGACCGGCGCGGCGGTATCCGATGGGCTGGAGAACGGCCTGGTGGTGAGCGGTGTGGGCGGTCAGTTCAATTTCGTGGCCATGGCGCACGAACTGGCCGATGGCCGCTCCCTTCTTCTGCTGCGCGCCACGCGCTCCAAAGGCGGCGAGACGGTCTCCAACATCCGCTTCAGCTACGGGCACGAAACCATCCCGCGCCATCTGCGCGACGTGTTCATCACCGAATACGGCGTGGCGGACCTGCGTGGCCGTTCCGACGAGGAATGCGTGATCGCCATGCTGGGCATCGCCGATGCCCGTTTCGTGGATGAATTGGTGGAGGAGGCGAAGGCCGCCGGCAAGCTGGCACCGGAATTCCGGGTGCCGGACGTATGGCGCGCACATACGCCGCAGGGCCTGAAGGCAGCCTTGCGCCCTCTGGCAGACGACGGGTTGCTGGACCCGTTTCCGTTCGGCAGCGATTTCACGACGGTGGAGCGGCAATTGCTCCCGGCGCTGGGCTGGCTGGCGGCCCGGGCGGCCAGTCCCCGGGGCTGGCCGGCGTTGGCCGGCGCGCTGCTGGCGCCCGGACGCCCGGTGGCTGGCGAAGAGGCGGCAGTGGCCCGCATGGGGCTGGATCGCCCGGATTCGCTGGCAGATCGCCTCCAGGCGCGCCTGGTGAGGGCGGCGCTGCGCCGGGCGTGAAGGCTCCGGGTCATGTCGATGCGTTATCCTTGGCCGCATTGAACGAACTTGCACACACCCATGACCCAGCCTGAAGTTTTCCGCCCCCGGCCCGCTGAATCGGCCGGCCGTCGACCCAGCGTCGGCGTGCGCATCGACAATGTCCTGGTGGGCGGCGGTGCGCCGATTGTCGTGCAGTCGATGACCAACACCGACACGGAAGACCCGGCGTCCACGGCCAAACAGATTGCCGAGCTGGCCCGCGCCGGCTCGGAAATGGTGCGCATCACGGTGAACACGCCCGCTGCCGCTGCGGCCGTGCCGCGCATTCGCGAGCGCCTGGACATGATGGGCGTGTCCGTGCCGCTGATCGGCGATTTCCACTACAACGGCCACCAGCTGCTGGAAGGTGAGCCTGCGTGCGCCGAAGCACTGGCCAAGTACCGCATCAACCCCGGCAACGTGGGTTTCGGCAAGAAGAAAGACACCCAGTTCGCCTCGATCATCCAGATGGCCATCCGTTACGGCAAGCCCGTGCGCATCGGCGCCAACTGGGGTTCGCTGGACCAGAGCATGGTCGCCGCGCTGATGGATGAAAACGCCACGCGCGCCCAGCCGTGGGACGCGAGCCATGTGGCCCGCGAAGCGCTGATCCGCTCCGCGCTGGATTCCGCCGCGCGCGCCGAAGATCTGGGCTTGCCGCGCGACCGCATCATCCTGTCGTGCAAGGTGTCCGGTGTGCAGGAACTGATCGCGGTGTACCGCGATCTTTCCACCCGTGCCGATTACGCGCTGCATCTTGGCCTCACCGAAGCGGGCATGGGTTCGAAGGGCATCACGGCATCCAGCGCCGCGCTCGCCGTACTTCTTCAGGAAGGCATCGGCGACACCATCCGCATTTCGCTCACGCCAGAGCCGGGCCAGTCGCGCACCGGCGAAGTGATCGTGGCGCAGGAACTCCTGCAAACGATGGGGCTGCGCGCGTTCACGCCGCTGGTTACCGCGTGCCCGGGTTGCGGCCGCACCACCAGCGAGTTCTTCCAGGAACTGGCCAAAACCGTGCAGGAACACGTGCGCGAGCAGATGCCCGTGTGGCGCGTGAAATACGACGGCGTGGAAAACCTCACGCTGGCCGTGATGGGTTGCGTGGTCAATGGGCCGGGTGAATCCAAGCACGCCAACATCGGTATTTCACTGCCGGGCAATGGCGAAGCGCCGTCCGCTCCGGTGTTCATCGACGGGCAGAAGGCCATGACACTGCGTGGCGACAATATCGCCAGCGAGTTCGTCGGCATTCTGGACAACTACGTGTCCACGCATTACTCGGCACGCGGGGACTGATTCTCCGTCCCCGGGGTTGATTGCGCGTCATGCGTCTCCATCCTTTTCAGCTTCACCGAAGGAGATGACGCATGACGCAGCACGTACCCCTGCTTGACCTCAACGACGGCCGCCGCGCGCCACAGCTTGGCTTTGGCGTATGGCAGATCGACGACGCCCATGCCACGGCCGCCGTGGAAGCCGCGCTGAAAACGGGCTATCGCTCCATCGACACGGCGTCGATCTATGGCAACGAAAAAGGCGTGGGCGAAGGCATCGTGCGCTCCGGCGTGGCGCGTGGCGACATCTTCCTCACCACCAAGCTGTGGAATGCCGACCAGGGCTACGACAGCACGCTCAAGGCATTTGATGCCAGCCTGGCCCGCCTTGGTACGGATTACGTGGACATGTACCTGATCCACTGGCCCATGCCGGCAAAGGACACTTACGTCGACACGTGGAAGGCACTGGTCCACCTGCGCGAGCAGGGCCGCGTGCGTTCCATTGGCGTGTCCAATTTCCAGCCCGAGCATCTTGAGCGCATCATCGCCGAAACCGGCGTGACGCCCGTGGTCAACCAGATCGAACTGCATCCTGATTTCGCCCAGCGAGACAACGATGCATTCCACGCGAAGCATCACATCATCACCGAAGCGTGGAGCCCGCTGGGCCAGGGTGGTGATCTGCTGAAACACCCGCTGCTGGAAGGCATTGCGCGCCGCGTTGACCGCACCGTGGCACAGGTGGTGCTGCGCTGGCATGTGCAGCGCGGCCACATGGTGATTCCGAAGTCGCAGACGCCGTCGCGCATCGCCGAGAACTTTGCGATCTTCGACTTTGCGCTGTCGGCTGACGACATGCGCACCATCGACGGGCTGGATGCAGGCAACCGCATCGGCCCGGACCCGGCAGAGGTGAATTAACGCTGCGGCGTCAGCGTCACGTCAATTTCGATGGGATACGGCGCCGGCTGTTTCGGCGGCGCCGGCAGGATCCAGGTGCTGAACTGACCCTGGAAGCAACGGGCGACAGGCGTGGCCGGTTTGACCACCACGCCGTCCAGGTGGCCGTCGGCCTTCACGTCCGCCACCACGGTGAACGGCGAGGTGTCCGCCGGGGCGTTGCTGGTGATGCAGCCTTGCAGCGCCACCGTCATCTGGCTGGTCACGGCGTCCCAGAGTTGCTTCTGGTACGCCGTGCCATCGGCCGTCTGCTCCAGCTTCTTCGCGGTAAGCATCCGGTCGGCGAAATCCGGCGTGGCTGCGGTGGACAGTGCGATAAGCATGGACAGCATGACTTCACTCCGTGGGAGGTGGCTTCAAGTGGCGCACGGTAGCAGGAGTGAAGGGGTTTGGGATCAGACGAACATGCCGCCGGAGGCTTCGATGCGCTGGGCGTTGATCCAGCGACTCTCCGGCGACAGCAGCGCGACCACGGCACCGCCGATGTCGTCTGGCTGACCCACGCGGCCCAGCGCGGTCTGCGAGGCCACCATCTGGTTCAGTTCCTTGTTGTCGCGTACGGCACCGCCGCCAAAATCGGTCTCGATGGCGCCCGGCGCCAGGGTGTTCACCGAGATGCCGCGGGCGCCCAGTTCCTTCGCCTGATAACGGGTCAGCACTTCGATGGCGCCCTTCATGGCTGCATACGCGCCATATCCGGGCAGCGCAAAACGGGTGAGGCCGCTGGATACGTTGATGATGCGGCCACCGTCGTTCATCAGAGGCAGCAGCTTCTGGGTAAGGAAGAACGGGCCCTTGAGGTGCACGTCCACCAGGTCGTCGAACTGCGCTTCGGTCGTGTCGGTCACCAGCGCGTGGACGCCCATGCCCGCGTTGTTCAGCAGGTAGTCGAACCGGTCGCGCTGCCACACGTGTTTTAGCGCTTCGGTCACCGCCGTGGCAAAGGCAGCAAAGCTGGCGGCATCGCCAACGTCCAGTGGCAACGCCACGGCGCGGCGACCCAGCGCCTCGATGGCAGCGACGACGCTGGCGGCTTCGCTTTGTGCCGAACGGTAGGTCAGGATCACATCGGTGCCGTGCTCGGCCAGCTTCAGCGCGGCATGGCGGCCGAGGCCTCGGCTGCCGCCGGTGATCAGGGCGATGGGGGTCTGTGTGCTCATGGGGCGGCTCCGTGGGGGCAGGGAAACATTCGGTAAGAGCAGACTATTGACTCGCTGGCTGGCGATAAACCCGATCAGTCCGCGTACTATGTTCGGAAAATCCGAACAATGAGGGGCGGCAATGAATCTGGTCGATGCTATGCAGATTTTCGTCCGGGTGGCCGAACTGGCCAGCTTCACCCGGGCAGCGGAGACCATGAGCCTGCCCAAGGCCAGTATTTCCACGGCGGTACGCCAGCTGGAAACGAGCCTTGGCACGCGCCTTTTGCATCGTACGACCCGGCGTGTGGAGCTGACGCTGGACGGCCGCGCCTTCTACGACCGCAGCCGCGACCTGCTGGCGGACATCGACGAGGCCCAGGCCATGTTTCATGGCGGCGGCCAGGCGTTGCGCGGAAGGCTGCGCGTGGACATGCCGGAGCGGCTGGCCCACAACTACATCATGCCGCTGCTTCCCGGCTGGCTGGACGAGCACCCCGAGCTGGAAATCGAGGTCAGCTCCACGGATCGCCGCGTTGATCCGGTCAGCGAAGGTTTCGACTGCGTGCTGCGTGTGGGCACACTGGCCGATTCCAGCCTCGTGGCACGCCTGCTGGGCAATCTTCAGATCGGCAACTATGTGAGCCCGGGTTACATCGCACGCCATGGCATGCCCGAAACCGTCGCCGATCTTCCGGCGCATCGCATGGTTCACTACGTGTCCACGCTGGGCACGCGTCCGGACGGCTTTGAGTACTTCGATGGCACGGCGTATCAGATGGTGCCCATGCGCGGCGCTGTCACCGTGAACAACACCAATGCGTACGAGGCCGCGTGCATCGCGGGCCTGGGCCTGGTGCAGACGCCCACGCTGGTGGTGCAGCCCTTGATTGACGCGGGCAAGCTGGTGGAGGTGATGCGCGACTTTCGCGCCGCGCCCATGCCGGTGTCGTTTGTGTATCCGCACCGGCGCAATCTTCCGCATCGCGTACAGTCGTTCATGGACCTGGTGGCCGGTGCGTTGTCCGCTCACCTGAGCTGACGCTTGCGGTTGGTGACCTTCGTCACGTGCATGTTGATGGCGCCACTGATAGCGTGCGCAGGGCGGGCCACACCGCATTCCGGGGGGAGTTTTCATGCAGCGTCGCGAGTTCATTCTTTCATCCCTTGCCGCAGGTGTCGCGGCAGGTGTGCTTCCCCTCAGCGCGTTCGCCACGGCACCGAAAAGCCCGGACGATCCGGATCACATTCAGACCACGGTGTACTTCGGCGGTGACAGTGCGCCGTTGTACAACCGCGACCTGCTCGCGCGGGTGGATGCGTTGCTGGCGGCGAAGGAGGGTCGCGTGTCCGACGCCTATCTCACCGAGGGCGTGGTTGCCGAGATGGAGAAGCGCTTCGCCACCTTGCTGGGCAAGGAGGACGCCGCCTTCATGCCTACAGGCACGCTGGCCAATCAGATTGCCCTGCGCCTTCTGTGTGGGGACCATCGCCGCGCCATCGTGCAGCAGGAAAGCCATGTGTATCGCGATGAAAGCGATGCGGTGACCATTCTCAGCAACATCAACGTGCTGCCGGTGGGCGGCACAAAGGCCGCTCCCACGCTGGACGAAGTGAAGGCTGCCGTCGCGCTGACGGAAGAGGGTGCGTATCCGCTGTCCATCGGCGCCATTTCACTGGAAAGTCCGGTGCGTCGTGCGGACGGTGCGATGGTGCCGTTTGAAACGGTCAGGGAGATTGCCGCCTTCGCGCGGAGCAAGGGCATCGGCCTGCATCTGGACGGCGCGCGGCTGCTGTTGAACAGCGGCGCGCCCGGGTTTGATCCGGCCAGCTACAGCGCGCCGTTCGATACGGTGTATGTGTCGCTCTACAAGTATCTGGATGCGCCCTTTGGTGCCGTGCTCGCAGGCAGCAAGGCGCGTATGGACGAAGCCCGGGCCACGCGCCACGTGTTTGGCGGCGGCATCTATCATGGCTGGCTACCCGCGATTCTGGCGCTGGATTCGGTCAACACCTTTGGCGAGCGTTTTGCCAAAGTGCGCCAGGCAGGCGACCGGTTGCTCGATGGCTTGGGCCGCACGAAGGGCTATACCGTGCAGCGTGTTCCCAACGGCACGAACATCCATTACGTGGCTGTATCGGCGGCACGCGCGAAAGGCCTGTCTGAGCGCCTGGCCAGTGCGGGCATCCGCATCATGGATGTGGAAAACGGACGCCTCAACCTGACCTTTAACGAGACACTGCTGCGCCGTGATACCGATTACCTGGTGCGCGCGTTCGCCAGTTGATGGAAGCGTTACCGATGATCTTGCGCACGCCACGCCTTCTGCTTGATTCGCTGACCATGGATGATGCGCCAATGGTGCTGGCGTATCGCGGCGATCCGGATATTTCCCGTTATCAGGGATGGAAGCCGCAGACGATTGCCGAGGTCGAGGCCTTCATTGCCGACCAGCACGCACGTGCGTTTGCCCAGCCGGATGGATGGAACCAGCTGGCGATCCGTGATGCGGCGTCGGGTGAGTTGCTGGGCGACTTCGGTATTCATTTTCCCGCCAGCGGCGAGGATGCGATTGAGTTCGGATTGTCGTTGCAGCATGGCGCGCAGGGCAGGGGGTATGCCCTGGAAGCGATGCGGGCGGTAATGGGTGTGGCCTTTACCGAGTGGGGTTATCGCAGGCTGGTGGCGTCGGTTGATCCACGCAATACAGCCAGCGTGGCGCTATGCCGTTCGCTGGGTTTGCGCCAGGAAGCCCATCACGTGGAAAGCTATTTTTTCCGCGGCGAATGGGTCGACGACATGGTGTTCGCATTGCTGGCACGCGAGTGGGCCACCCCTTGAGTTTGCAGGTTGGGTCACGCCAGTGCCACGCGGTTGCGGCCCGCGTGCTTCGCGCGATAAAGCGCGGCGTCGGCGGCTTCGACCATCGTGGTGAGTTCCGGGCTGGGTGACGTCGCCACGCCCACACTGGTCGTAAAGGCAATCACGTGACAATCAAATGGCGCAGGTTCTGCCGCAACGCGTGAGCGCATGCTTTCAGCCACCATCAGCGCCTCATCTGCCTTTGTCGCGGGAAGCAGCAGCAGAAACTCTTCACCGCCGTAGCGCGAGAACAGGGCGCCGCCCTTGATGCCCGCCGCCCGGATGACCTCCACGAAGTGACGCAGCACCCTGTCACCGGCCGCATGCCCCCACTGATCGTTGATGGCCTTGAAGTTGTCCAGGTCAAACATCAGCACGGCAACCGACTCGCCCCGCGCATGACACTCGGCCACCACGCGTCCCGCCTCGGTGAACATGGCAGCGCGATTCAATAGCCCCGTCAGGCCATCGGTGTCGGCAGCGCAACGCAGGTCGTGAGTGATGCGTTGTGCCAGCATCAGCGAGAAGCCTGTGCCCAGCAGGAACGTGCACAGGATGCCGAACAGGTAGTTGGACGTTGTGAGCGCGGTGGCCAGCACCACGTGCGAGTCCATGCCCGGATACACCGATGCCCCGGCCCGGGCGAGATAAAACAGGATGTCGATGGATAGGATCAGCGCGGTAAACGCGCACGACACACGCAATTCCGGGGGCGAGAGGCGCAACAGCAGCCAGATCATCCACAGATCCCACAGCACACTCTTGACCCCGAAGACGGTGGCTTCCACGCCCTGCGATGGAGGCCACAGGTAAAAGACGAACTGAATGGCCAGATAGAACGTGATGAGGGCAAGCGGCCATCGCAGGGCAAGCCGGTGGCCCAGATGCACGGCGATGCCCATCAGCATGGCGCCGTTTCCCAGCGCTATCAGCAGGCTGCCAATAATGACGGAGAGAAACCCACCGTTCTCGTCATAGCCCTGCGCCAGTCCGGCAAGTGACAGCAGCCAGAACGACGCCGCCCAGAGCCGCAAGGCGGGCATGCCACGCAACACGATGCCAGACAGCGTGAAACTCAGCGAAATGACCACGCCCACCGCCATCCCGACGATGCCCAGCGTGTACACGTCCAGTTGATCGCTTGCGTGCATGAAGGCCCCGGATTCCCCGGGGCTTATGGTACGCGAGTGGTTTCGTAATGTTTTGTGGAATGCCCCTGGCCGGGCCGTGAGGCCGGCCCGGCCAGGGGCGCGAGGCTTCCTTTCGACGCGCCGTGCGGCTCAATAAGTGAGGGTGACGTTGTCAACCGTATAGACGTCTCCTAGTAGAGGGTACGCGGTACGACACAGGATTTTCGTAATCTTGTGTCCCCCACTGGCCTGGAACGTGAGGGTTCTCGCACCGCCGGGCCACCTGTAAGAGCCGGCTACGGTCCCGTATTGATCGCCTGCCCAGATTAACTCGTCGGAGGTGGAACGGTTGGAGTGGATGCCTATGCTCACTTTCGTGCATGGTGTGTTGGGATATATTCCAAGCTGGGTGTTGTTCGCAAAGCGTACTGCCCTTCCGGAAATGTGCGGCGCGTATGTCGACCCTGCGTTGACAATCTGGCCAAGGGGGTCACTGTGGGCTATCAACTCGAAGTGTGTCAGCTGCAGCCGGAAGAACTGTCCGGTGAGGGGCACGCCTTCGAAGGTTTCCGTGACGACAACAGGCGCGACTGACTGTACATTCAACACGTACGCAGGTGATGGGCCATCCAGACGTCCAGACGCGGCGCGCGTGATCGAATAGGTCACACTCACTGCCGTGCCGGCATTCGGCAAGATGGCCGCAGCGAGGATCTCGATGTCGATGTAAGAGCCCGCTTGCGTCGTCACCGTCTTGGCCACGTTCGCGGTGCCCGCACCGGCCGTGCCTTTCCAGTGCACGGTCACCACGTCATTCACGGCCAGCGCTGCACCCATCGGAACGCGCACGGTCGCCTTGGCCGCATTGCCGGGCAGCGTGTTGCCCGTACCCGCTTCCAGCACGCTGGGGGCCGGCAACAGGACCGTTTCCGTACCAATCACGAAGGTGGTGGTGCCGCCCTGGCGCGCGGGCTGGCCATCGTGGTTGATCGTGTAGCTGACGGTGACCTCACGCCCCTGGTTGGCGGTGATGTACTTGACCTCCACCGGGGAGACGACCTCCGGTTTGGCGGGGTCCACGGCGTGGATGTTGGTGTACGGTTCCAGCGCATCCCAGAACACGTGGGCGAAATCCCCCCGCACGGCACCGCTGTAGTCGGTAGGGACACGGATGTTGGTGCCATCGGGTGCAGCGACCGGGTCCAGGTAGCCGTTGACCACGTGATCCACGAGGGGCGGCGGCAGGGTGATCACCCCGGCGATGCGCAGCTCCAGCCGTTGCGATGTGGATGTGAGCCCGGTGGCAAAGTACTTGACGGTGTAATACACGCTCACCGCATAGCCCTTGATCTGCTCGATTTCCTGACGGGTCAGGGTGAATGCCAGCGGTTTGGGAGCGGGCGTTACATCGTTGCCAGATACGTCCCTGGAGTCCGTCTTGAACCACGTGGCGCCGCCGTGGCCCGTGGCCGTCCAGTAATAGGTGACCTGGTCACCGATGGCCATCAGGGGATACGGTCCCACGTCCAGATGGGCCAGGCCATCGGTCAGACTCTCCGGATCGAGCACGCCGCCAAGCGCCTCCCGAACACTCGGTGCTTCAAGGACCACGGCCTCACCGATGACGGTCAGGTTGCGCTGCGCGGAACGCAGCGTGCCTGTACTCGTGCGCACTTCGTAGTACAGGGACGCACTGCCGTCGGGACCCAGCGGCGCCACCCGCGCATGGGGGATGGTGAAAGTCATGAAGATGTCGCCGGTGAACTCCTGCGGGCTCGGTACATACGGCAGCTCCGTGCCCTGACCCGTCATGCCTTTCCAGGTCAGCGCGATGGTGTCGCCGATGGCGATTCCGGCCTGTTCGGTATCCACTTGCGCATGGACGTCGTCGCCATCCAGCTGGATCAGATCCAGCACGCCGCCGGGTGCTTCGATCACCTTGGGCGCCAGGAGCAGATTGCTGTCCGCCTGCACGTGCACCACGGTCACGGGCGAGCGCCGGGACCAGTTACTCACCTGATCCACGACCCGGTAGCTCACTTCCATCGCCGGGTTGCTGCCACCATCGGCGATGATCTTGGCGGGCACCGTAAAGGTCACCGGCTGATCCACCGGGAAGGGCCCGGGCACCTCATAGGACACCGCACCCCACAGCAGGATCAGCCGGTCTTTCTCGAAGGCGTTCTGCCAGGGATCAATGGTGACCGTCACCGGGGTACTGGCACCAATCACGGCCGGCATGACGACGGGTGCGGTCAGGGTGAGGTTGCCCGCGTCGTCTTCACCGGGGATGCGGAACTTCACCAGTACGGTGGCCACGCCTGAAGCCGTGGCCGTGCCACCCAAATTGCGCTGGATGTAGTGATAGGTTCGCCAGCCTTCCCCATGCTCCCTGATCAGCCGTCCATCCACCTGCACAAACACCAGGCCGGACGTCGTTTCCTGGATCGTGGTAACGCCGATCAGATCAGCGTTGAAATCCCAGTACACGCTGACCGTGTCGCGCGGTGCCAGGGGCGTGGTGAAGCGACCGGTCTGCACCAGGATCTTCGGAAACGGGGTACTCAGATGACTGGCATTGATGCCACCGAAGGGGTCAACCTCGGGCATCGAGGGCGCGGGCCATAAGAGCGGTGCCGGCGGTGCCAGCGGCGGGGTGTACTTCAGTTTGGCGATGCCGCGATTTTCGCTGGACGAGGTGACGCGGGACGGCAAGGACAGGTCAGACATGGGCTGGCTCCTGGCGGGGTGGCGACGCACCGTGCACACATGCAACAGGCACGTATCTAATACGAAGCATCGACATGATCAGCGGTGAAAAAGTCATCGCCACGGGTCGAACCCTGATCCTACTCAGCGCCTTGCACGCTGCCAGTCAGCCATCGGTTGTAGGCGCAGATGCGCTTCTCGCACTGCTGAACCACTGGCCGGCTGAATGTTTTGTGGAATGCTCCGGGCCGGGCCGGCCAGGGCGCGAGGCTTCCTTTCGACGCGCCGTGCGGCTCAATAAGTGAGGGTGACGTTGTCAATCATGTGGACCGCATCCGCTTGTTCAGGGGGCGCGCCATTAAACAAGATTTTCACAATCTTGCGTCCCGCACTGGCCTGGAGAGTGATGGTTCTCGCATCGCCGCGCCACCTGTAATATTCGAATGCGTCCCCGTTTTGATCGACTGCATAGATTAAGTAGGTGAGGGTGTAAACGTTGCACTGGATGCCTACGCTCACTTTCGTGCATGGTGTGTGGGGATATATTCCAAGGTTGGTGCTGCGACTAAAGCGTACTGCCCTTCCGGAAATGTGCGGCGCGTATTTCGATCCCGCGTTGACAATTTCGCCCAGGCCAAGGTCCTGGTGGGCTATCATATTGAAGTGTGTCAGCTGCAGCTCGAAGAACCGTCCGAGGGGCACCCCTTCGAAGGTTTCCGTGCCGTTGCCCGGCCCGACCGACTGTACATTCAACACGTACGCAGGTGACGGGCCATCCAGACGTCCAGATGCGGCGCGCGTGATCGAATAGGTCACACTCACTGCCGTGCCGGCATTCGGCAAGATGGCCGCAGCGAGGATCTCGATGTCGATGTAAGAGCCCGCTTGCGTCGTCACCGTCTTGGCCACGTTCGCGGTGCCCGCACCGGCCGTGCCTTTCCAGTGCACGGTGACCACGTCATTCACGGCCAGCGCCGCACCCATCGGAACGCGCACGGTCGCCTTGGCCGCATTGCCGGGCAGCGTGTTGCCCGCACCGGCTTCCAGCACGCTGGGTGCCGGTAGCAGGATGCCCGCTTCCGTGCCAATCACGAAGGTGGTGGTGCCGCCCTGGCGGGTGGGCTGGCCATCGTGGTTGATCGTGTAGCTGACCTTGACCTCACGCCCCTGGTTGGCGGTGATGTACTGGACCTCCACCGGGGAGACGACCTCCGGCTTGGCGGGGTCCACGACGTGGAAGTTGCTGTACGGTTCCAGCGCATCCCAGTACACGTAGGCGAAATCCCCCCGCACGGCACCGCTGTAGTCGGTAGGGACGCGGATGTTGGTGCCATCGGGTGCAGCGACCGGGTCCAGGTAGCCGTTGACCACGTGATCCACGATGGGCGGCGGCAGAGTGATCACCCCGGCGATGCGCAGCTCCAGCCGTTTCGACGTCGATGTCAGGTCGGTGGCAAAGGGCTTGACGGTGTAATACACGCTCACCGCATAGCCCTTGATCTGCTCGATTTCCGCCCGGGTCAGGGTGAATGCCAGCGGTTTGGGAGCGGGCGTTACATCGTTGCCAGACACGTCCCTGGAGTCCGTCTTGAACCAGGTCGCGCCGCCTTGGCTCGTGGCGGTCCAGTAATAAGTGACCTGGTCGCCGATGGCCATCAGGGGATACGGCCCCACGTCCAGATGGGCCAGGCCATCGGTCAGACTCTCCGGATCGAGCACGCCGCCAAGCGCCTCCCGAACACTCGGTGCTTCAAGGACCACGGCCTCACCGATAACGGTCAGGTTGCGCTGCGCGGAACGCAGCGTGCCTGTACTCGTGCGCACTTCGTAGTACAGGGACGCACTGCCGTCGGGACCCAGCGGCGCCACCCGTGCATGGGGGATGGTGAAAGTCATGAAGATGTCGCCGGTGAACTCCTGCGGGCTCGGTACATACGGCAGCTCCGTGCCCTGACCCGTCATGCCTTTCCAGGTCAGCGCGATGGTGTCGCCGATGGCGATTCCGGCCTGTTCGGTATCCACTTGCACATGGACGTCGCCGCCATCGAGCTTGGTCAGATCCAGCACGCCGCCGGGTGCTTCGATCACCTTGGGCGCCAGGAGCAGATTGCTGTCCGCCTGCACGTGCACCAGGGTCACCGGCGAGCGCTGGGACAAATTGCCCACCTGATCCACGACCCGGTAGCTCACTTCCATCGCCGGGTTGCTGCCACCATCGGCGATGATCTTTGCGGGCACCGTAAAGGTCACGGGCTGATCCACCGGGAAGGGCCCGGGCACCTCATAGGACACCGCACCCCACAGCAGGATCAGCCGGTCTTTCTCGAAGGCGTTTTGCCAGGGATCAATGGTGACCGTCACCGGGGTACTGGCACCAATCACGGCCGGCGTGACGAAGGGTGCGGTCAGGGTGAGGTTGCCCGCGTCGTCTTCACCGGGGATGCGGAACTTCACCAGTACGGTGGCCACGCCTGAAGCCGTGGCCGTGCCACCCAAATTGCGCTGGATGTAGTGATAGGTTCGCCAGCCCTCCCCATGCTCCCTGATCAGCCGTCCATCCACCTGCACAAACACCAGGCCGGACGTGGTTTCCTGGATCGTGGTAACGCCGATCAGATCAGCGTTGAAATCCCAGTACACGCTGACCGTGTCGCGCGGTGCCAGGGGTGTGGTGAAGCGACCGGTCTGCACGAGGATCTTGGGAAACGGGGTACTCAGATGACTGGCATTGATGCCGCCGAAGGGGTCAACCTCGGGCATCGAGGGCGCGGGCCATAAGAGCGGTGCCGGTGGTGCCAGCGGCGGGGTGTACTTCAGTTTGGCGATGCCGCCCTTTGAGCGGGGCGAGATGAGGTGGGGCGACGGAGACAGGTCAGACATGGGCAGGCTCCTGGCGGGGTTGCTACGCACCGGTCACTCATGCAACCGGGGCGTATCAATAGGCACGCATCCATTCAGTAAGTGATGGAAACGTTGTCAAACCTCTGCTCCGGAAACACCGGCCAGGGCTCGGGTATGTCGGGGGATACGCCCTGTACGGTGATGCGCACGAGCTTGCGTCCCTCGCTGGCTGAGAAGCTGACGGTTTTCGCAACGCCGTTGTGTGGCCAGCCTGATCCGCCGGCCACGCTGCCGGAGTCATCGTATGCAACGATTTTCAGTTCGTCGCTACCATAGTTGGACTGAAGGCCCATGCTCACTGTCTTGCATGGTGTATGGAAAGCCATTTCAACTATGTTTTGAGTTGAAACGTGCACCGCCCTTCCAGAAACGATCGGCGCGTAGTGCGACCCTGTCTCGACGATGTTTCCCACATTGTTGACAGCGCGAAGCCGGAAGTATGTCAGGTTCAGCGGCGTGCTCATGTTGAACTGATGGATGGGCACACCTTCGAAGGTTTCTGTGACGACAACAGGCGCGACCGACTGCACATTCAACACGTACTCAGGTGATGGGCCATCCAGACGTCCAGACGCGGCGCGCGTGATCGAATAGGTCACACTCACCGCCTTGCCGGCATTCGGCAGGATGGCCGCGGCGAGGATGTCCAGGTCGATGTAAGAGCCCGCTTGCGTCGTCACCGTTTTGGCCACGTTCGCAGTGCCTGCACCGGCCGTGCCTTTCCAGTGCACGGTGACCACATCGTTCACCGCCAGCGCAGCGCCTACGGGGATGCGCACGGTCGCCTTGGCCGCATTGCCGGGCAGCGTATTGCCCGCCCCGGCTTCCAGCACGCTGGGTGCCGGCAACAGGACCGTTTCGGTGCCAATCACGAAGGTGGTGGTGCCGCCCTGGCGGGTGGGCTGGCCATCGTGGTTGATCGTGTAGCTGACGGTGACCTCACGACCTGCGTTGTCGGTGATGTACCTGGCGGCCACCGGGGAGACGACCTCCGGCCTGGCGGGGTCCACGGCGTGGATGTTGGTGTACGATTCCAGCGCATTCCAGAACACGTGCGCGAAATCGCCATGCACCGCGCCGCTGTAGTCGGTGCGCACGCGGATGTTGGTGCCATCGGGTGCAGCGGACGGGTCCAGGTAGCCGTTGACCACGTGATCCACGAGGGGTGGGGGCAGGGTAATCACGCCGCCGATGCGCAGCTCCAGCCGTTGCGACGTGGATGTGAGGCCGGTGGCAAAGTGCTTGACGGTGTAATACACGCTCACCGCATAGCCCTTGATCTGCTCGATTTCCGCCCGGGTGAGGGTAAAGACGAGCGGGATGGGCGCAGGAATCACGTCGTTACCGGACACATCCCTGGAGTCCGTCTTGAACCACGTGGCGCCGCCGTGGCCCGTGGCCGTCCAGTAATAGGTGACCTGGTCACCGATGGCCATCAGGGGATACGGTCCCACGTCCAGATGGGCCAGCCCATCCACCAGGGATTCCGGATCCAGTGCGCCGTCGCGCGCTTCCCGAACACTCGGTGCTTCAAGGACCACGGCCTCACCGATGACGGTCAGGTTGCGTTGCGCGGAACGCAGCGCGCCTTCACTCGTGCGCGCTTCGTAGTACAGGGACACACTGCCGTCGGGACCCAGCGGCGCCACCCGCGCATGGGGGATGGTGAAAATGATGAAGACGTCGTCGGTGACCTCCTCCGCGTCCGGTGTATACGGCAGCTGCGTGCCCTGACCCGTCATGCCTTTCCAGGTCAGCACGATGGTGTCGCCGATGGCGAGTTCAGCCTGTTCGGTATCCACTTGCACATGGACGTCGTCGCCATCGAGCTTGGTCAGATCCAGCACGCCGCTCGGCGCTTCGATCACCTTGGGCGCCAGGAGCAGATCGTTGTCCGCCTGCACGTGCACCACGGTCACAGGCGAGCGCTGGGACCAGTTGCCCACCTGATCCACGACCACGTAGCTCACCTCCATCGCCGGATTGCTGCCGCCCTCGACGATGACGTGGGCGGACAGCGGAAAGGTCACCGGCTGATCCACCGGGAAGGGCCCGGGGACCTCATAGGACACCGCGCCCCACAGAAGGATCAGCCGGTCTTCCTCGAAGGCGTTCTGCCACGCGTCAATGGTGACGGTCACCGGGGTGCCTGCACCAATCACGGTCGGCGTGACGACAGGCGCGGTCAGGGTCGGGTTGCCGTCGTCGTCTTCGCCGGGGATGCGGAACTTCACCAGCACGGTGGACACGTTCGAAGGCGTGGCCGTGCCAGCCAAATTGCGCTGGATGTAGTGATAGGTTCGCCAGCCTTCCCCATGTTGCCGGATCACCCGTCCATCCACCTGCACATACACGGTGCCGGAAGTGGTTTCCTGAATCGTGGTGATGCCGATCAATTCGGCGTTGGAATCCCAGTACACGCTGACCGTGTCGCGCGGCGCCAGAGGCGTGGTGAAGTGCCCGGTCTGCACCAGGATCTTCGGAAACGGGGTACTCAGATGACTGGCATTGATGCCGCCAAACGGATCGACTTCGGGCATCGAGGGCGCGGGCCACGCAGCAAGCGGTGCCAGCGGAGCCGCCGGCCGGGCGAACTTCAGCTTGGCGATGCCGCCATGGGAGAGAGGCGAGGCAACGCGGGACGACGGGGACAGGTCAGACACGGCAGGCTCCTGGCAGGGTTGCTACGCACCGTGCACGCATGCAACAGGCACGCATCAAATAGGAAGCAGTGAAATGATCAGCGGTGATCGGATATCACCTGCGGGTCGAACCCTGATCCTACTCAGCCCCTTGCCCCCCGCCAGTCAGCCATCAGTTGTAGGCGCCATTTAGGACTTCGTCGATTTTGCCAACGAGTCCCCGGGGTTTTAATGAGAAATATCTTCAACCCACGGGCACTCACACGTGCTCAACCGGAAGCCTCCGGTTGACGCGTGAGCGGTCGGCTTGCCGCAACTCCCCCGGAGTGACCCCTTTTCGTCCCAGGAGAGTTTCAATATGTCCATCATCAACACCCAGGCGCGGTCGTTGCCGCGCGACAAGCGATATCGCAAAGCTGTGCTTTCAGCACACATTGCGCTGGCATGTGCCGTGGCCGGTCCCGCCATGGCGGCCATCGAGGTCATTGACGGCCAGTCCGTGTATGCCGGCAATGGCCGCAGTTACCTGGTCGTCAACAAGGGAACCCTGATCTACGAGCAGTTCACCACAACCGGCGAAGCCACGTTGCAGGACTCCCATCTGGACATGAGCGCGGGTGGCACCATCACTGGCGCGAATGGCGTCCTGATGTTTGCTGGCAGCACCGCCACGCTCAATGGTGCCAATGTCACTGCCTCGAACAATGCCGCCATGATCCTGGAAGACAGCAGTGCGTCCATCACCAACTCGACGCTGACCTCGACGGATCGTGCTGCCCTGGTCGTGCAGAGCATCGTTGCCGATGCCTCGCAGATCACAGCCTCGGCAACCGTGGCCGACAGCACTATCGTGGGCGCAGGAAGCGGCATCGAGACCACGAAGGGTGCCCAGGTCCATCTGTCGAACACCTACGTGGAAGGCACCACCGGCGGCACCAATAATCTGCCCGGCTACGGCGCATTCCTGCGCGGCGGCAGTACCACAATCACGACACAAAGCAACGTGGTCGGCGCCGCGGACGGTATTGCCATCGAGGCCGATCCCAATTCGACCGATCTCACGCACACCGACCTCATCATCGACAACTCGCGCGTGGAAGGCCGCGATGGCAGCGCCATCCTGGTAACCCGCTACAACGATAACGACTCGCCGGTATCGGCAACCATCTCGGTCGCCAACGGTGCCTCGCTGGTGGCCAGCAATGGCACGCTGCTTGATGTCAGTAACGGAAGCGTCGCGAATTTCACCGTGGACAACAGCTCGCTGTCCGGCAACATCGTGGCTGACGCCACCAGCACCGCGGACGTTACGTTGCAGAATTCGGCGACCCTGACCGGTCAGCTGAGTGGTGTCCGCAACCTTGGCGTGGGCAGCAATTCGGTACTCACCCTGACTGATTCGACCTCCATCAGCTCGCTCAGCCTGGACGGCGGCACGGTACAGTTCGCACCGGGCATGAATCGCGCGCTGAACGTTGCCGGTGACTTCGCCGGAAGCGGCGGCGTGGTTGGCCTGCATACCGAGCTTTCCAGCGGTGGTCTGCTGTCCAATCAGAATACCGACCGTCTGCTGATCGAAGGCAATGTCACCACGACCGGCACCACGCTGCTCGACGTGACGCCTACCGGCGCGGGTGCGCTTACCGATCTGAACGAGAACGGCATCATCGAAGCCCACGAAGGCATTTCGCTGGTGCAGGTTGCGGGAACGTCGCGCGCTGATGCGTTTGCGCTGCGTGGCGGCTATGTCGCGGCAGGTCCGTGGCAGTACGTGTTGCAGGCGTTCGGCCCGGGCGAAACCGATCCGGCACAGAACCTGCTGACCGGCGGTCTCAACTGGGACTACCGCATCGGCAACAAGTATGTGTGCGAGAACGGTTGCGAAGGCGAAGGCGAGGGCGAAGGTCCTGGCCCCGGCCCTGGCCCGGACCCCTGCGAGGAAGACGGTACGTGCGCGGGCCCGGGTCCGGGCCCCGAGCCCGGCGAGCGCCCGGCAGTGGTGCCGCAGGTGCCTTCGTACATCGTGGCGCCCACGGCCCTGCTGTCCTACGGCAACCTGATGGTCGACTCGCTGCATCAGCGTCTGGGCGACATCCGTGGCTCGAAGCCGGACGATGGCCTTGGCGGCGAAGTGTTTGCGCGTGTTCTGGGTGGCCAGCAGCGTTACACGTCGAACGTCGGCTTCACCCACTTCGGCTACGACTTCGACCAGCAGAGCAATGCGTTGCAGGTCGGTGGCAGCGTCCTCGCAGCCGTGGGCGACAGCGGCACGCTGCGCGCTGGCTGGGCGCTGGACAACGGCACCACGCGAGTCACGCCCAAAGCGGCCGATGGTGCGAGCCGTGCGCGTTACACCAGCAATGGCGTGAGCGCGTGGATCACCTGGCAGGCTGACAATGGCTGGTATGTGGACGGCGTGCTCAGTGGCTCGCGCTACAGCGGCAACATAAGCACCGACCTGCGCGGTTCGGACGTGGCGAAAGTCCGCGCGAGCGGACGGATTATCTCGGTGGAAGCCGGACGTCCGTTTGCCATCGGCACGAACTGGACACTGGAGCCGCAGGTGCAGGTGCAGCAGCAGACGCTGAGCTTCGACAACTTCCGTGATGTGGATGGTCTGGACGTGAAGCTGGGCGACACCTCGCAGACCTCTGTCCGCGCGGGTGCTCTCCTGACCTACAGCGAATCGCCGAAGTTCGCGCCTTACCTTCGTGTGGACCTCACCCGCACCTTCGGTGGCGACACGCAGGTGAACGTGGCGAGCACGCAGTGGGGTGTGCAGGATCAGTTCACCTCGGGCAAGGCGGGTAGTGGCTATCGCGTGGGTGCGGGCATCACCAGCAAGATCACGTCGCGCCTCTCGCTGTATGGCGAAGGCAACTACCAGGGACAGCTCGGCGGCTTCGGTGCACGCGGCTGGTCGGCCAACATGGGGCTGCGTTATTCGTTCTGACGACATGACGCATGATGAGAAAAAGGAAGGGGCGCCATGGCGCCCCTTCCTGCGTGCAACGTGCTGAATGCTTAGTCGCTAGCAATCAGTTTCCGCAGCATGCGGCCGAACTCTTCCAGAAGTCCCTGATACTTCCCTTTGGTATCGCCCTTCGATGCACCGCTTCTTGAGCCTGGGCCGCCCGGCCGATTGTCCACGAACAGATACATTTCGAGCGAGTTCGCGGTGCCATGCGCATTCCTGGCGCTCCACTTGATCGTGCCCGTGCACTTCAGGGTCACCAACGGCCTGAGGCAGTACTCGGGCAGTTGGAAGTACGATGACGTGTCGACTTCGTCGGGACCCACGGTAAACGTTGCTGGCTGCGTCAGTTCAAGACCCGGCAACGGGCCGCCGATGCCCGGCCAGTCGTCCTGGAACCCCACTTCGGTTGCAGTGTAGTAAACCGTGATCACGTCGCCGACCGCCTTGTTGGCGTAGTGCGGCAATTCAAGGCGAATGCCGCCCGGAATGTAGAACCAGTCCACGAAGCGGTAGTCCGGACCCAAGCCCAGGTCATAAGTCTCATCCAGAGACAACGCAAACGGAAGCGGATCGCCGCCGCCGGGCACGTCGCCCAGGCTCTGCACGTTCACCAGCTGCACCGGCGAATACGAGGTGTTGTAGCCGGTGGGCGGTTGCACCAGGCGCCTGACGGTATAGGTCACCGGCAGTGCCGGGTCGCTTCCGGCCGCCTGGATCTCGGCCGATGTAATAGTCAGGAGGAAGTCCGCGCCGGCAGCGACATCAGCCGCCGTAACAGTCTTGGTGTCGGCGATGACTGTCATGTTCCAGCGGACGACGATCTCGTCACCGGCCTTGAACACAGCCGTACTGTCCACACCGTCGAACGGGATAGTAATGATGGCCGGAAGCAACGAATCTTCCGGGGTGATGACATTGGCTGTGCCCGAGTTGCCATGCACGACGGCAGGATGGAGGTTGTCGTGCCACGGCGTGCCCGTGTCCGGATCTTCGCCGCCAGGCAGTTCCAGGTTGGTCCGGACCCGCGCGGGCGGCGACGTGCCGATGGTAATGTTGCTTGACAGCACTTCATAGATTACATCGAAGTTCGCGATGTCCTGCCCGCCGTTGCCCAACACGATCTCGGCATAGGGCACCACCACGTCAAACGCAGTGTTGTCGACCTGGACGCGCACAGCCGGCTGCCGGCGGCCATTCCAGATGACCACCACCGAATATCCCGCAAGCACCTTGACGTGTGCCGGTATGGTTACCAGTACGCCGGTGCGTGCTTCCTCCTCCAGAATCACCAGCCCGCTGGTGTACGCAGGGACGATGGGCGCCACCAGGTCCGTAATGGAGGCATTGAGGTATATGTCGATCATGTGGGGGAACGAGGGCTTGGAGATCCATCCTGCGCGATCCCGCACCGTGTAGTAGAAGTCCGCCGGACCATCGCCTGCGGCCTTGATCTGCGCCTCGGTAAATTCCATGAGGATGCTGGGACTGCTGCCTGCCTGCGCCGCGGTAATCACGAACGGCGTGCCGGGGATGGTGTTCACGTAAGGAGTCACCTCGTCGCCTGCCGCCATTTGCCCGGGGCCACCGCTTCCGTAGGCGGGAAGCGATGCGACGATCACGCCGCCAAGCTGAGTAAGCAGCTCCTGCGTGAGGCCATCGTTCAGGCGTCCGTCAAAGCCGCCGGGGGCGCCGGGACGCAGTTCGCCGGCGGGCGGCGTCTTGTCGACGATGAATGTTGTGGGCGGGCCAAACCTTGGCGTGCCAGCACGAGGCGGCAAGTACTGTATGTCCAAATCGTACGTGCCTTCGTCGGCGCGCAGCGAAGCGGGCAACGGCAGCGTGATCGTTCCCCGGGCGACATCTGCCGGGGTGAGGGCATATGTCGGATCAACCAGGACTTTGTTCACGCGCAGGTTGTATCTGTCGCCTGGCGTTGCACTGCCGTGAAGCTGCACGGCCACAGGAATGTCCATGGTGGCGGTATCGCTGTTCAGGAGATTGTCGCCAAGCGGCCCCTCCGGTGGATCGACAGCGAGGAACTCTGGCCCAAATACCGGCAGCAGCTCGACGAGGGGCTCGTTGCCGGCGCGCTTTGCTTTGCCGGCTTGCTTTGCGTTGGCACGTAGCAGTGCACCCGGACGGTAGATGGGCCTCGACCGGACTTTGGCGGGTGGTGGCGCGGTAGGGGCGGCGGTTGAATCGGTGGCAGCCTTACTGGTGGGATTCATGCGTTGCTCCAGTCATCGTCTGGCCGACAGGGCGAGCCAGTTAGGGAGAACCTCTCGATCAAGAGGGTTGGCAGAGTGAAGCGGCACGCTATGTAAGTTGCGCAACGCACGGGATGGTGAGGCGCGCGAAGCGACATCGCGTTGGATTCAACGTGACGGCTTGCGCGTCACTCTGCCGTCGTGATGCTACGCATGTGATGACGCCATACCAGTCGGCTGTTGGTTGTAGGCGCGCCACATGGTTGGACGCTCCGGCATGAAGTGTGTCCGTTCTCGGCTGGCATGGCGTTGCCGCAGCGAGGTGGGCTTGGCTGCCCTGTCCGCGCCTACAACCGATGGCCGACTGGCGCGATGTGATGGGCTGAGTAGGATCAGGGTTCGACCCGTGGTGATGGCATTGTTACCGCTGATCGTGCCGCTGTTTCCTTTTCCTCGGTACGTGCCTGTTGCGTGAGTGCGCGGTGCGTAGCGACCCTGCCAGGAGCCTGCCCGTGTCTGAGCCCGCGCTTGAGGATTTTGAAAAAGGTATTGACGACGCAACCATCATCAACGTGGAAAAGCCGCTTGAGACGCCCTTGTTGACGGTATCCGTGCTGACCCCCGCCAATGGCGCAGTGGCCATTTTTAAAGTGCCGGGGATGAACGAAGAATTTGTCCAGAACTTCTGCCTTTCGACGGGAGCCTTCAGTTTCCCGCGCGCCACAAGGCTGCGCTTTGCATTCAAGAGTACGTGCAGCCAGGTGGAGTTTGGCTTGTTCCACTTGCCGCCCACCCCCACCCCCGATCCAGCCATGGCAGCTGCGTTTGACAGCGACGGCAAGCAGCTCGCCGCCGTGTTGATCGAAGGTGATTTTGAAAGCGGAAAAATTACTTTGACGGCCCCTGAAGGAAAGAGGATTGCCTATCTGGAACTGGTCAGGCCCTTTGGGTTTCTGGACAACTTCCTTCTCTTTCCTTGACAGGGCGCAGTCAGCCGAATGGCCTGCGATCACGCCAGCACCACCGGAGATAGCAAGCTCCGGTGGTGTGCACGTCACGCATCGTGGCAGTGACATCTCCGTGCATTGCGCGGGTGCCATCTCTGCGCGCTTGCTGATGTTTCCTTCTTATTGATACGCGCCTTTTGCGTGAGTGCGCGGTGCGTAGCGACCCTGTCAGGAGCCTGCCCATGTCTGACCTGCCCAAGTCGTCTCACGTCACCTTGCCCGGCACAGAGCACGGCATGGCCAAACTGGTGTTCACCGCACCGGCCGCACCGCCGTCACCGCTGGAGTGGCCCGCGCCCACGATGCCGGAAGTCGCGCCGTTCGGTGGCATCAACGCCACCCACCTGAGCGGTGAGTATCCGAAGATCCTGGTGCAGACCGGTCGCTTCACCACGCCCCTGGCGCCGGCCGATTCGGTCAGCGTGTACTGGGATTCGACGGGGGAGCTGGTGGGGGTGGTGACGATTCAGGAGACCACCTCCGGCCTCGTGTATGTGCAGATCGACGGGCGGATCATTCTTCAGCACGGCAACGGCGTGAAGACGTACTACTACATCCAGCGCAACGCGGTGGGCACGGAGACGGCGTCTTTCCCAAGCACCATCCGGGTGAAGGTTGATATTCCCGGAGATCCCGATCCGGGCAGTGGCAGCGACAATCCCAAACTGCTTGCGCCCATCGTGGTGCCGACCTTCATCGACGCCAGCACGGT
>NZ_JACHYH010000005.1 GCF_014192715.1 Luteibacter sp. Sphag1AF | reverse complement strand
GACCCTGCACGGTACGTGATCCACCGCTCCGAAGAACACCTGTTCATCTACGGTACCTCGACCTTTGAGCGGGACGGCATGCGTGATGTGATGGGGGCGCAGATTTCGCCGCCGCATTGCCGGATGGTGATTACGTGTGCGCCGCCTGATCCGGTGGACCCTTTGCTTGCGATCTCTCTGGGGGAACGGCACCGGGTGGATGGGCGTTCCATGAATCCCGGGTACGCGGAAGTGCGACATGTCGCGCCGCAGGTGCAGGCGTACGGGCAACCTGCCATGCAGCCGTCTCCGCCCGGCTACTTCCATGAGTCGGCGCCTGGTCGCGCCGCTCAGTCCATCCAGATGCATCAACGGCAGGCACCGGAGCCACCGTCGTCGCCTCCCGACCCGCGCCATCCGGGGCACCCGCATCATGCGATGTATCGCAGCGTGCGCGGGCAGTTGCATGCGCTCTACGCGGAACAGAGCATCAGCCTTTCCGAGCCGCGGCTTGAAAACATGACCGCTGCGATCATGGCCGATGCGCGGCGCTCCAACATGACGCGTGTGACGTCGCTGGAGTTCAGCTACGACGACAACGATAGACCCGATGTGAATCGCTACATCTTTGCGTACAACGGCGACCCTGAGCGTGATTACACGCCGGAAAGCTCAACCGACGTCAAGACGGCATCCGTCACTCCACCGGAGCAGTCCTACCAGCAGTTTCAGCAGTCTGACGAACACTTCCAGGAGCGCGCGTTGCAGCGGCAGCATGAATTGGCGAGGGAGCATTCGCACGGCATGGGGCGGTCGCTGTAACGGATGGGTCTGACTCCGGAGCAGGCCGGCTCGGAGTAAGGAAGGCCCGGCATGTGCCGGACCTTCCTTTCCACATTCGCTTGTACCTCGGCGGGGCGCGGCTTATTTCGGCAGCGTCAGCGAAATCGCCTTGGCCTTGACCGAGTCGGCCAGCGTCGGGAACGGGTCGATGCCGGTTTCGTTGATGATGGTGGTAACGGACACCACTTCGCAGACGGGCACATCAATGTTGCTGCAACGCCAGGCACCGGCGCCGCCGGCTTTGGCGTCGTAGACGGCCTTCCACGTGTAATTCGGCACGATCACGTCGTCCGCGCCGATGGTGTCCGGCGTCGGGCCATCGAAGGCCGGCCCGGTCACGACGTAGATATCGCCGTCGCTGGTGGCCATGTTGCGCACGGTGGTTTCGATACGCTCCCACTTGCCGGTGTTCAGCACGTGCGACTGCGGGATCATGTTGGCCAGCGAGAAGCTTTCCTTCTGCGAGGTCGCATCCGGTTCGTCGCCAGCCGGCGTCATGTGGCCACGGTCGTAACCGCTGTTCTTGTAATCAGCGAGCTGCGAGCGGTCAGCGACAGGAATACCGGTTTCCGCGTGGAATGCGTCCTTGCGCGAGATGGTGCCCGCCTGGGCAATCTGTGAGGCGGTCAGGTGTTCGGCAGAGTAGAGCGGTCCTTTGGTGACCCCGGATGCCACGATGGCAAACGCCTGGAAGCATAGCGGCGTGGCACGTTCATTCAACGAGGTATCAATCAGGTCAGGAGCCTGACCACCCACGAACAGCTGCGGGCAGTTGGTGTCGGCAGCATGTGCGGCACCAAAAAACGCAAACAGAACCACCGCGCACGCGGCACGGGCATGACGAAGACGCATAATGTTATTTCCCCATGGCAGGTCGGAACACCCCTGTTCCGCGACCTTGCCATGGTTGGCATTGTCCGTGGCGATACGAAGACACGCAATGCGTCGCACGTCACAAAATGACATATCTACGGCGCAGGCGTCGCGCGTTTCCATCCACCACCGAGCGCGAAGAACAGCCGGATTTGTGCATCCGATACAGCGTTGTCTGCTTCGGCATCCGCCGCTTCCGTGCTGCTGCGCGTGCGTTCTGCATCAAGGCTGCTGAGGTAGGGCGCACGGCCTGCCTTGTACAATGCGTGCGCCTGATCGGACGCCAGCGTGGCGTCAGCCAGTGCCTGATGCAGGGCTGCCTGGTGCTCCAGTGCGCGCGCGTAATCGCTCAGTGCGGTCTGCGTCTCCTTCAATGCGTCAAGCACGGTCTGATCGAATTGCGCCAGCGCGGCATCGGCACCGGCTTCCGTCGCGCGCACACGTTCGTGCGCTGATTTCGTGGGAAATGACCAGGTAATCAGCGGGCCAATGGACCAATAGCGTGCGGGTGCCTTGCCGAAGTCGGCCAGCACACCGTTGTCTCCCAGGCTGCCGCCAATGGACACGGTGGGATACAGCTCGGCGGTTGCCACACCGATGCGCGCAGTGGCGGCGGCAAGGCGGCGCTCGGCTTCGCGCACGTCAGGACGGCGACGCAGCAGCGCCATGCCGTCGCCCACAGGCATGGCCTGCGCGAGGTGGGGTGCTTCGTGACATGCCTGCGCTTGCGCCGGTATGTCGCCGGGCGTGCGGCCCAGCAATGCGGCCAGTGCATACCCGGAGGCCTCGCGGCGCCTTTGCAGTGCGGGCAGCACTGCACGCGCCAGATCGACCTGCGTCGTGGCCCGCGTCACGTCGATGCGGTTGCCCAGGCCAGCGTCCAGCATGCGCCTGGCGATGTCTGCTGAATGTTGCTGAATCTCGATGGTGTGAGTGGCGATGTCGAGGTCGTGTGCCGTCTCGCACAGGGAGATGTAGCTGTGTGCCACCTGAGCGGCAACGGTGATGCGAGCGAGGTCGCGCGTGGCCTGCACCGCGTCGGCATCGGCATTGGCCGCTTCGGTGGCGCGGGCGAGCTTGCCGAACAGGTCAAATTCGTACGACGCCGTCACGCCCGCTGCGGCTACGGAGAACGTGGGCAGCTTTTCCGATTGCAGAAACGACTCCGCAGAGATCAGCGTGCGCTCGGCAGTCGCCGATGCACCGCCGGAAAAACCCCCTTCCGCGCGCGTCATGTCGGCAACGGCATAGGCGCGACGTAGATTGGCTTCGGCGGCCTTCAGGCCGGCGTTGGCCTCGAATGCCTGGTTTTCCAGCGCGTTGAGTGTGGCGTCGTCGTATAGCGTCCACCACGCATCGGGCGCCACAGCCGTTCCATCGACGGCGGTGTTGTGTTCGTCGATGAAAGCGGCATGGGCGGCGGGCAGGTTCACCTTGGCCGAAGCGGGAACACGGTAGTCCGGTCCCACGGCCGCACAGCCGGCCAGCAGGACCAGCAGGGAAGAGGCAAGGGCGAGGCGTTGCATGTTCATGATTTAGTTGCAGCGGGTGCAGCCGGGTGAACGTGATTTCTTTCGATGCGCACCGTAGCTGTGCGGCCCGCTACAAGCAGCAGGTCGTGAGGTGGCGCGTCAATGGTGATGCGCACGGGAATGCGCTGCGCCAGACGCACCCAGTTGAAGGTGGGATTGATGTCCGGGAGCATCGACGCATTGGCGGTGCGCTCGCGGTCGGCGATGCCTGCCGCGATGCTCTGCACCTTGCCGTGCAGCACATTCGACTCGCCCATGACCTGAATCGACACGTCCTGACCCGGCTCCACTCCATGCAGCCGGGTTTCCTCGAAGTAACCATCCACATGGAACGACGCTGCGTCCACCATCGCAAAGGGCGCGCGGCCAGCCGCCACGTAGTCGCCGATGCGCACCACGTGGTCACTGAGATAACCATCGGCCGGGGCGCGCACGATGGTGCGTTCGAGGTCCAGTTTTGCCGTGTCGGCGGCGGTTTCGGCGGCATGCAGCCGGGCCTGCGCCTCGGCTACTTTCGCGTTCACCTCTTCCACGGTTTCGGTGGCCACCAGATCGCTCAGGGCGTGATTTCGCGCAGCCTGACGCTTCAGCTGGGCCAGCGTGGCGCTCTGTTCTTCCACCGCTGCGGTCGCACGGCGTACCGCCAGTTCAAAACGTGCGCGGTCCACTTCAAAAAGTGGATCGCCGCGCTTCACCTGCTGGTTGTCGCGCACGAGCACGGCAGAGACCAGGCCCGACACATCCGGGGCGATAGGCAGGGTGTCGGCGCGGATGTGCGCATCACGCGTCCAGGGTGCGCCTTCGTAGTACGCCCACATGTGCGATGCGACCACACCGGCAATGGCCACCAGGCCCAGCGTGGCGGCAACCGGGAGGGCTTTCCTCAAGAGGCGACTCATGACTTCCATCCGTGCATAAGGGCGAGCATGCCGCCGAGGAGAACGATGTACATCGCGAAGTTGAACAACTCCGGATGCCATATCCATTGATAGAACGGCGTGCGGGCAAGCAGGAAACGCACGAGGGTTTTCAGTGCGTAAGCCACGGTCAGCACGACCAGGAACTTGGGCACGAAGACGCCGTACAGGCTGAATTCGCCGTAGATATAGGTGTTCACGTCGGGGTCGGGAGAGTGGGTGGCAGCAGGGGAAGGAAGGCGTCGGGGGGGGCGACAGAAAAATCGCTCGACAGCGCCTGTCGATAGCGGATCAAAAGCTTGGCAGCCGGTTCGTCGTTGGCGAGCGTCCGGGCAATCACGCCGTCAATCCGGGCGATCAGTTCAACCGGTGGCGGCAGCGGCGCGTCCTGCTCTGTGCAGGCAAGGAAATACGCGCGGCTTGCCTTGAGAACGGACACCAGCTCCGGTGTTACGGCCGGGTCACGGTCGCGCAACGCCTGCAAATCAAGCAGGGCCAGACAGATGCGCATGTCGCGCACCGCATCCATTTTCATCAGCGACTCGCCGGTAACCAGAGCGAGCCGGGGAAGCCATTGCGCGGTGCGGTCAAGAATGCGCGCGGTGTATTCCAGGCGCTGGCCGGGAAGCACGCGCTCGGCCAGTCGGGCCTGTCCGCGCCAGTTGGCGCGCGCCAGCCGTCGTGCAGCGATTTCTGCGCCAAACGGGCGCGTGATCAGCGTCCACACCAGCGCGAACACCAGGCCGAGGATCATGGCGAGGCTGGAGTTGGCGAAGTCATCGAAGTTGGGCGCGGCGTTGTTGCGGAATGCGATGTCGCTGATGGTCTGCGAGGTGAGCAGCAGCACGCCCATGTTCAGATGAGGCCGGCCGGTGAATGCGCCCACGACCAGCAACGGAATGGCCATAGACGCTGCCACGCCGGCAAAGCTGGTGATATGCGGCAGGATGCAGAACAGATAGATGCCGGCCGTGAGGATGCTCAGCGTCTCCCAGATCAGGAAGCGACCGACCTGCGCGGCGGGATTATCCGAGGCGGCAAAGAAGGCCGTGGACACGGCGACCATCACCACGCCGCTCGCACCACCTGGCCAGCTGGTAGCCAGCCATACCCAGCCCGCGACCACCACGGCCATGGCCGGTGACAGCGCGGCAATCAGCATCATGCCGTGATCGTAGTAACGCGCGTGATGACCGAGCGCATGCGCGCGATACGACAGTGGCGGGGCTACCGGTTCGCTGGCATTGAATGCGTCGTGCAGCACGAGGCAGTCTTGCCAGAGGTCGATCAGGTCCCCCAGGCGATCCAGCGCGTTGGTGATGAGCGCATGGTCCAGCAGCGGAAGAGTGACCGCGTCGCGTGCATCCTGCACTTTCGTGCGCAGGAGGGCGGCGGTGTGGCTGTCTGCGGTGGTGCCTTCACGCATCCATGCAAGGGTGTTTTCCAGCGCATCCCTCAGGCCGTCGCCGCGCGGCACACGGCGGCTGTCGATGGCGGCCAGCGCGTCGGACAGCGCAGCCACCTGCGGAATCAGCATGGTCATGCGCACGCGGATTTGCCGCGCCTCGTCTTCCTGGCCGCGCCGGGCGGAGTCGTACGAAAGCTGGGTGATGAGCGCGTCCAGCGACACCACATCGCTGAGCAGGCGGGCGCGTAAGGCCGGAGGCGCACGGTGAGTAGGGTCGGCGAGTCGGGTGGTGGTCCAGTTTGCGGCATCTCGCAGCACGGCTTCCACGCGCGCATGGAATAAGGGCGACACGCGGCTGGGAAACAGCAGGGCGCTGACGACGCTCGCGCATACGATGCCCAGCAGGATTTCTTCGCTTCGCGCGAGCGCGATGTCGAAGATGGAGCCGGGAGCGAGGATGGCCGGTATCGCGACGAGCGGCGTGGTGTAGGACGCCAGCAGAAAACAGTAGGCACTGGGCCGGTTGTTGCGCAGCGACAGGTACAGCGAAAGGGTGGCCCAGCAGCCAATCGCGAACACGAGCATCAGCGGGGATTCGGCGAAGGTCGGCACGAGCACCACTGCCATTGCCGCACCGATCAGTGTGCCCAGTGCCCGGTACACGGCTTTGGAGCGGGTGGCACCGGACAACGGGTGCGACACGATGTAGACGGTAGCGAATGACCAGTACGGATTGGGTAGTTGCAACACCAGCGCCAGGTAGAACGCCAGCATCGCGGCAATAAAGGCTTTTCCGGAGTACAGCCACTCCGAAGCACTGGGCGCGCCCATCGGGACGAATTCCTTGCGAACTTACGGTTGCGAGATGGGGATGGCCGGAAACGGAACAGGCAGCGCGTCGATCAGTGCCTGGTGCACACGCAGGGCGGCGGCGATGTCTTCGGCACTGATGCCGGCGAAGACTTCGTGGCGCAGGGCGGTAAGCCGCACTTCAAGTTCCGCTGCCAGCGCGCGACCGGTGTCGGTGAGCCAGAGGGTTTTTGCACGACGGTCACAGGGGTCGTTCTCACGTCGAACCAGCCCCTGCTCATCGAGCTTGTCGAGGGTTCTGACCAGCGATGGGCCGACCACGCCGAGTTGCTCGGCAAGGGTGACCTGATGAATGCCGCCGCCGGAGCGCCCGATGAGAATCACGGGCACCACACAGGCCGAACTGACCCCGCAGTCCCCGAGGCGCGTATCGAGCAGCCGCTGCCAGCGCCGACTGGTCGATGGAAGCAGCGTCGTGAAACGCGTCTGTAGCAGGGTGAGGGGGTCCATTCGCATAGGCTAGCACCCTATTAGTTGCCGTGACAATTAGGCGGATGCTATGTATTTATTCTTCGTGCACGAACGTGTCGCCCACCCCCTGAGGTAGTGAGCCTGCTTGCGATTCGGGCAAGGCGTTACGCCCTTGAATTCAACGACGAACCGCCAGCACGCCATCGAGCGCCAGTTCGGCGCGAAAGCCAGCTTTCTCCAGTCTCGCGGCCACTTCACGTGGCACATCACGTCCGCTGGTCAGTTTGTTGGGCGAGCCGGTGTAGTGGAACATCTTGCCGCCGCGGCGCAGGACGCGCGCCAGATGGTTGTAGAACACCTGGGAATAGAGTTCGCCCGCGATGCCGAAGCGCGGTGGATCGTGGAGCAGGGCGTCGATGGAGGCGTCGGCCACCCGGGCCATGGCCTCGGACACATCGCCGTGAGTGAGGCTCAGGCGGCCGCCATACTCCGGAGCATCCGGGTCCGGTGACCACGGGTTGAGGGTGCGCAGCCAGAGAACGTCTTCGTTTTTCTCGAACGAGCGAATCTGGCCGACGCCCGCTTCCAGGCAGCACGCCGCGAAGTAGCCGAGGCCACCGCAGGTGTCGAGCACCACCTTGCCGCGCGGTTCGATCAGGGCGACTTTCCGGCGGGCATCGTCCACGGGTGACTCTTTCGAGGTGGGCAGCATCTTGATGCCGTCGATCTCGAAGGTTGGCGCGCCCCACTGTGTGGGCACGAGCTTGATGAGCGAGCCTGAAAACCGCGACACGGGCTCGAAGTCGCTGCCATCGAAGTAGTAGATCGTCCGGTCCCTGATGCGCGACGGATACGGGAAATCGTCGCCATTCCACGACCAGTGGTCTGCACCGAGCGCGGCGGTGCCGCTGCTGCGATCAAGGTCTGCGGACCCCGTCCATTCGGTGGCGCCGCCATCACGTGCAGCAAGCAATGCCTGGGCGGTGGGGGCGGTGAGAAGGGGGCCGGTGTAGTGGGGCACGTGCGCACTCGAAAGGACGATTAACCGGCCATGGTAAGGGAAAGCGGCCCGGCGATCCCGGGGCCGCCCGTCAACTGGCGTGTGAAGGAGGGACGACGTCGCGCACCAGCCGGCCCTGGAGCATGCCGGCGCGCTCCAGCGGCAGGTACGCCAGCGCTGCCAGATGGGAATGGATGCGTTTGAGATCGCGAAGGATACGCAGATACACGTCGCCGCCACCGCCCCCATCGCGACGTTCGCGCAGCGCGCGGATATGCCTCTCGGACGCTTCGTTTTCCAGTCGCCACAGCACTTCCTTCCGTGCGACCAGATTCTGCGCCGCACGCAGGTCTCCACGCAGGAACACGGTGAGGCCGAGTCGCAGGCTTTCCATTACCTGCGCATGCATGGCGGCCAGGTCAATGATGTCTTCAGCGGAGAAGTCCTGCCCGCGCGCCGCTTTCTTGGCCGCAAATTCCATGAGGTTGTTGGCGGTGATATCGCCGATGTGTTCGATGTTGATGACGAACGCATGGATTTCCTGGCTGCGCTCGCCGTCTTCTTCGTTCAGTGCCTCGCTGCCCAGGTCCGCAAGATACGCGCGGATAGCCAGGCCGAGGCGATCCAGCCACGGGTCCATCTGGCCGATGGCGGTGGCGCGGGCGCGGTCATCCTTGCCGAAAACCTCGACCAGTCCCTTGAGCATGCTTTCGACCATGTCGGCCATGCGCATGGCTTCGCGGGCGGCATTGGCCAGGGCAACGTTGGCCGAATCGAGCGCGACCTCGTCCAGGTACAGCGGCACCCCCGGATCGTTCGGCTGCGGCGGCTCGGGCAGCAGGCGTACCAGCAGCCGGGCGAGGCTTTCCACGGGAAGAATGAAGAGCGCCGCCAGGCCCAGGTTGAATGCCGTGTGGAAGTTCACGGCGATGCGCGCGGGCGATGCACCCAGGGGAGCCAGCCAGTCAGCCAGCGGATGAAGGATGGGCAGGCACAGCACGCATCCGGTCGCCCGCACGATGAGGTTTCCCATCGGCAACCGACGCGCGGTGGGACGTTGCGCATCCAGAAGGGCGGGAATGGTGCCGCCAAGATTGGCGCCCAGCACGAGGGCCAGCGCACCGGGTGCATCGACCATGCCGGCGCTGGCGAAAGACACGATCAGCAGGACGATGGCAACGCTGGAATGACACAGCCAGGTGAGCACGGCGGCGACCAGCATCGCCAGCACGGGCTCGCTGGCCAGCGCCTGCAACACCGAGCGCAGCACCTGCGCGTTTTCCATCGGCGCCAGAGATGTCACCAGCAGGTGCAGCGACAGCAGCATGAGGCCCAGCCCGATGGCGACACGGCCCACGTTTTCCAGGCGCGCATCGTCACTGCGCCTGTGGACGACAAAACCGAGAAGGATGAGGACAGGCGCGATGAGGGAAATGTCGAACGACATGACCTGCACGATCAGCGACGTACCCACGTTCGCGCCCAGCATCACGGCCAGGCCCGGCGCGAGGCCCAGCGCGCCATCGGCTGCGAAGGAGGTGGCCATCAGGCCGGTGGCGGTACTGCTCTGCAACAGTGCAGTCAGGCACAGGCCGAACGCGAAGGCGGTGGGTCGAAACCCAAGGTATCGGCCCAGCCAGCGGCGCACCGCGCTGCCGTATCCGCGCAGCACACCACTGGTGACCATGTGGGTTCCCCAAAGCAAAAGGGCCACATAGCCTGCGATGTCCAGAAGAACGAAGGTTCCATTCATGTCACGCTCCTGCCATCCACAGATTCGTCTGACGCGGTCGCCCATGCGGGACCGCGCACGAAAAGTTCAGCGCGCCGACGGGCGCACCTCATCAGTGCAGGGAGCACGGACTGGGAGGACGGCATCCTCCGCCATGCAGGTGTGCAAGGCGGTTTGAATCAAAACAGAAGGTGAGCTTCATGGCCCAGTCCTCGCAACGGTGCATGCGGCAGCCGGGAAGAAAGGCGTGGGATGCGCCCGTCGTGGCGCATTGTCTTGCCCGGTTCGGAAGGTGTCAATCAGCAGCGTCACGCGGCAACAGCGTGGGTACAGGCAGCGCGTGGCTCAGCCGCGATGGCGCTGCCAGTCGGGGTCCAGCACCGGCGATGGAGCAGTCACCACGCCATCGACCATGGTCACCACATCGTCCACAAGTTCCTGCAATGCTCCGGGCTTGTGCGTGATGATGAGCATCGTCCGGCCGTCGGCTTGCGCCGCAAGCGACGCATAAAGAGCCCGGGACGTATGTGCATCCAGCCCTTCGGTCGGCTCGTCCAGCAGCAGGATGGGCGCGGAGCTCAGCAACGCGCGGGCTATCGCGATGCGACGGCCTTCACCGCCGGAAACGCCCACGCCGTTCTCGCCGATCCATGTGTTGAGACCGCGGGGCAGCGCCTGCAGATAGTCGCCAAGCTGGGCGTGATGCAGTGCCTCGATCAGCCGATCGTCGTTTGCGTCGGGACAGGCCAGCAGCAAGTTGTCGCGCAGGCTGCCGTCGAACAGATACGGCTTCTGCTCCACCACGGCAAAGTACGTGCGCGCCACGTCGCCGGGT
The DNA here is from genome assembly GCF_014192715.1 of Luteibacter sp. Sphag1AF. Lineage (GTDB taxonomy): Bacteria > Pseudomonadota > Gammaproteobacteria > Xanthomonadales > Rhodanobacteraceae > Luteibacter. The sequence goes on along the minus strand of NZ_JACHYH010000005.1, from coordinate 282,602 downwards.
AGCGCATCCAGCGGCACGCCGCCCAGGTTGATACGACCCTGCCACGGAGCAAACCGGCATAACGCTGCGACGAGGCTGCTCTTGCCCGCGCCGGATGCCCCGACAAGCGCCACGCGCCGTCCGTAAGGAATGGACAGATTCACGCCCTTGAGCGCCCAGTGCGCTTCGCCGTAGTTCAGCCACACCTCGCGCAGATGCAGGTCGGGATGCGCTTGCGGAATGGGTACATCCGGTGTGTCCGGTGGATCGCTGACGACCGGTGTGCGATCAGCCAGTTCAAACACGCGCAACGCGGCAGCACGCACGGCGCCCAGTCGGGCCCACGCAGAAGGCAGCGGTGCCACGGCGTCGAAACCGGCCACGCCCAGCAACACCAGCATGGTCAGTTCCGCAGGCTGAAGGCGGTGCTGATGGACGGCGAGCATGCCAATGGCCAGGGCTGATGCGGCGGCCAGTGGTACCAGCAGGGCAAGCGCTGCGTCGGCCAGTGCCTGAAGACGCTGCACGCGACGCAGCGCCGACTGGCGCAGCTTCAGCGTTTCGGCGAGACGACGGGCATGTTCGTCTTCAACGCCGAACAGGGCCAGCTCCGCGCGTCCACGCAGACCATCGGCAATCTGCCAGCGCATGGCTTCGGCCCATTCGTCGGCCGTTGCGGCAGGCAGGCTTCCACGCCGGGCGGCCCACCAGGGAAGCACCACCCCGGCCAGCAGGTAGAGTGCGGCCAGTACGAGTGCCAGCGGCACCGAATAGCACCCTGTGAGCACAACCACGCCACCGGAGGTCAGCAGCGCCACCGCCGCCGGCGTCAGGACGCCTAGATACGCGTGCTCCAGCGTGTCGATGTCGGCGCGTATGCGGGAATACACTTGCGCACTGCCCAGTTTGCCCAGCGCGCCGGGCGCCAGCGGAATCACCCGGGCAAACAGCCATACGCGCAGCCGGGCAAGGATGGACAGTGTGGCGTCGTGGGTAATCAGTCGCTCGGCATAGCGGCCGCCCGTGCGCACGATGGCAAACAGCCGGATAAGTGCAGCCGGTGTGTAGTAGTTGATGGCCAGGCCGCCGACGCCCGCCAGCGCCATGCTGGTGATGAAATGGCCAGACAGGGCGAGCAGGGCGATACCTGCCACCGTACTCAGAAGCGCAGCGCCCGCGCCAGCGAGCATGCGCAGGCGATCATCGCGAAGCAGCGAGAAGAGGCGCTTCCACGGGCTGCGATTCATGCGCTGCGATCCGCAGCCACAAGGGAGGAGAAAAAGCCGGCCTGAGTACGCAGGTGAGCTGCCACGCCGTACTCCACGATGCGGCCGTGAGACATCACGGCAACCATTTCGTCGTCGGCTATGGCGTCCAGTCGATGCGCCACGCGGATGACGGTGCGTCCCGTGGCGAAGGTCTCAAGCGCCTCGTCGATGGAACGGGCCGTGGCGGCGTCCAGATGCTGAGTCGGTTCGTCCAGCAGCAGGACTGGCGCGTTGCGCAACCATGCGCGCGCCAGTGCCAGGCGCTGAAACTGGCCGCCGGAGAGGCCGGTGCCGTGTTCGCCAAGGAGCGTTGCCATGCCATCGGGCAAGCCCGCAATCACAGTTTCCAGCGACGCAAACTGGATGGCTCGGCGCAGCGAAAGTTCGTCGGCATCCGGTCGGGCGATCATCAGGTTGTCCCGTACGCTACCGTGAAATACGTAAGGCCGCTGCGATACCCACGAAATGCGGTCACGCCATGCGCTCATGTCCAGGTCGGCCATGTCGATGCCATCAATAAGCACGCGGCCACGCTGCGGCGATACGAATCCCATCAGCAGATTGAGAAGCGTGCTTTTCCCACTGCCGCTTTCACCCACGAGGGTAAGGCGACTGCCGGCAGGTATGTGCAGGGAAACGTGATCGAGCACATCGCGTCCGGCGTCGTGGGCGAAGGTCACCTCGTCGAAGAGGATGGCCGGTGCCTGACGACCGGGAACGTGCGTGCCTGTGTGCGGCTGGATGAGGTTGTCGTCGCCGGAACCGCCCAGCACCTCCAGCACGCCTTCTGCGGCGGCTACCGCTTCCATGCGCTGATGACGCTGCGTGCCCAGAGCGCGCAGAGGTGCAAAAAATTCGGGCGCCAGCAACAGCACGAACATACCCGGCTCGAAGGCCAGTTTGCCGCCCAGCAGACGGAAGCCGATCAGCACGGCGATCACCGCAATGCTGACGGTGGCGAAAAATTCCAGCACCAGTGCCGAGAGAAACGCGATGCGAAGCACGCCCATGGTGTCGCGCCGGTAGGCATCACCCGTGGCGGCAAGCACTTGCTGCTCGCGTTCAGCCGCGCCATAAAGCCTCAGTGTGGTGAGGCCCGATAGCGCATCCATGAAGCGTGCACCCAGACGGCGCAGGCGCATCCAGCGCCGCTCGCTCGCGGCTGCGGCGGCCTTGCCTGCCAGAATCATGAAGACGGGAAGCAGAGGCGTGCACCCCAGAAGCACCAGTGCCGACCACGGCTCGGCGGTCAGGATGCACACCAGAACCACGGCGGGAATGATCAGCGACAGATACATCTGCGGCAGATAACCGGAGTAGTAGGGCGCGAGCGCATCCACGCCATCCACCAGTCGGGTGACCACATCGCCGCTGGCCTGTTGCGCGGCCCATTTGGGACCGCGTGCCTTGAGGCTGGCGTCCAGTTCGTGGTGCACCTGCTCCACGATCCGCGCCCCCGCGTCGAATTGCACAGCCCGCTGCACCACGACCAGCCACGCCCGCAACGCCCCGGTCACCACCAGCGCCACGAGTTCCGGCCACAGCGTGGCCAAAGCGCGATCCGCAAAGATGGCCTGCGCCAGCACGTGGGCAATCAGCCACGCGCCGGCGCATACCAGAAGGGCATGCGCCGTGCCTGCTGCGATGCCCCGGGTGAGCAGGCTTCGCAGCGGGCGTGCACGGGCACGTAGCCAGGAGGGCGCGTTGGTCGACATGACGTGTGCCCGGACCCTCAGTTGTTTTTCAGTCGTTCGGCGCGCTCGTCCTGGGCATCCAGGAGCGCGCCGCCTGCTGCGGCAATCAGCACGATCATCGCTGTGCCGATCAGCCAGGCGAAGTACCACGCCCCCGAATCGCCAAGCATGATCGCCATGACGATCACCAGAGCCGCAATCATCATGAAGATGATGAACTGGAAAAAGGTTTTCATCGTGACTCCTTAGTAGGCGTGTTCGTCAGCGGCGATGTGTTCCGGATGCACCTTGCCGCGCATCACGTAGAAGGCCCAGCTGGTGTACCAGACCACCAGCGGCACGAACACGACAGTGAAGCCCAGCATCCAGCCAAGCGTCACAGAGCTGGAACTGGCATTCCAGATGGTAAGGCTCTGCGACGGCTGGCTGATCGAGGGCAGCATGAAGGGAAACAATGCAGCGCCCACGGTGCCGATGACGCCGGTCCATGCGAGTGCGCCCAGCCACCAGGCAAGATGCGAGCGGCGTGCGCTGCTGGCCACAAAGCTCAGAAGCATGCCCGCGAAGCCGAGGGCAGGCACCAGCCAGAGGAGCGGATGCGCATTGAAGTTCGCCAGCCATGCGCCGTCGTGCAGCGAGACCTGCTGAAGCAGCGGCGTCTGCGGGACACCGGCTCCCGGCGAACGGTCAAGAACAAAGCCCTGCATGTTGCGAATCCAGAAGCCGCCGATGGCGAACAGGATCACCGATATCAGTGCACTGGCCCGGGCCAGACCGCGGCCGCGTTCGTACATCACGCCTTCGGCACCGTTCATCACGGTGATGGCGCCCATCATCACGGCCATGCACAGCGACAGCACGCCGCACAGTACCGCAAACGGGTTGAGCAGGCTGAGGAACGAGCCGGTATACGTCGAGGTGATGGTCCAGTCGAAATGGAATGGCACGCCGCGGAACAGGTTGCCGATGGCCGCACCGAAAATCACCATGGGCAGCACGCCGCTGGCCACCAGCGTCCAGTCCCATGCGCTGCGCCACGTGGGCGAGGGCATCTTGCTGCGATATTCAAAGCCCAGCGGGCGCAGGATCATGCTCCACAGAAGCAGGAGCATCACCACGTAGAAGCCCGAGAAGGCGGTGGCGTAGATCAGCGGGAAGGCAGCGAACACGGCACCGCCGCCGAGGATGAACCACACCTGGTTACCTTCCCAGTGAGGGCCCACGATGTTGAGCGCGACGCGGCGCTCCAGGTCGGTGCGGCCCACGTAGCGCAGGATGGCACCGACGCCCATGTCCATGCCCATCATCACGGCGAGCGCGAGCAGCAGCACTCCCAGAAGTCCCCACCATACACATTGCAGGATGGCATACATTTCCATGACTCAGGCCTCGGTAAAGCTGGTGGGAAGTTCGGCGGGACGCTTGCTTGCGTGCCTTACGGCGTCATGCGGCGCATGGTCTTCGTCCGGTCCCTTGCGGATGGCGCGAACCATCAGATACATCTCGATCACGATGAAGATGGTGTAGAGCGTCACGAAGCCGATCAGCGAGAACACCATGTAGCCAACGCTGTGCGTCGAGGCAGACATCCAGGTGGGCAGCATGCCGTAGACCGTCCAGGGCTGGCGGCCCACCTCGGCCACCAGCCAGCCGGCTTCACAGGCAAGGAACGGCACGGGAATCATCCACACCGCCACGCGCAGGAACCAGCGTTGATGCTGCACGTTGTTCTTCATCGTGTAGATGAGGCCAAGGACGAAGAAGGCGAGCATCGCCAGGCCCATCACCACCATCACGCGGAACGACCAGAACATGGGAGCCACCTGCGGAATCGCATCCTGCGACGCCTTCGTGATCTGCGCTTCGGTGGCCGTCGTTACGTCGTCGGCATAGCGCTTGACCAGAAAACCGTAGCCCAGGTCCTTCTCGTGCTCGCGGAACTGAGCCAGGGCCGCCGCGTTGCCCGGATCGCCGGACAACGTGCGCAAGGCATCCACGGCCGGAATGCCGCCGCGAATGCGTTCAGCAGCCTGTTGTTCCAGCGTGTCGATGCCGGGCACCGTACCGGTGAGCGAGTGGGTGACCAGCAGCGACAGTGCGTAAGGAATCTGTACCGCGCCGTGATTGGTGCGATCGGTCTGCGACGGGAAGGCCATCAGGTTGAATGGCATGGGAGCTGACTCGGTCTTCCACAGGCCTTCCATGGCGGCCAGCTTGGTCGGCTGCGCCTGCGCGCCCACGAAACCCAGCGCATCGCCGAGGGTGATGACACCCGCAGTGGCCAGCACACCGAACAGCATGGCCATGCGGAACGAGCGGCGGGCCAGTTCCATGTGCCGGTTTTTCAGCATGTACCAGGCGCTGACGCCAGCGACGAACACGGCAGCGGTCACGTAGCCGGCAATGCTGGTGTGCACGAACTTCGCCTGAGCATCGTGGCTGAAGATCAGTGCGGCAAAGTCGGTCAGCTCCATGCGCATGGTGGTGGGGTTGAACGTGGCGCCGACCGGGTCCTGCATGAAGCTGTTGGCGACCAGAATCCACAGCGCCGACAGGTTCGAGCCCAGCGCCACCAGGAAGGTCACCGCCAGATGCTGGCCCGGGCGCAGGCGATCCCAGCCAAACACCATCAGGCCGATGAAGGTCGATTCGAGGAAGAACGCCATCAGGCCTTCGATGGCCAGCGGGGCACCGAAGATGTCGCCCACGAAGCTGGAATAGAACGACCAGTTGGTGCCGAACTCGAACTCCATGGTGAGGCCGGTGGCCACGCCAAGCGCGAAGTTGATGAGGAACAGCTTGCTCCAGAACTGGGTGATCTTCTTGTAGATCTCCTTGCCCGTGATGACGTACACGGTCTCCATGGCGGCCAGCATGAAGGTGAGGCCCAGCGTCATCGGGATGAACAGGAAGTGATAAAGCGCGGTCGCGGCGAATTGCAGACGTGATAAGTCGACAACCGAGATGTCGTGCATGGCGATAGCGTCCTTGGAGCTTGGCTCGTGTGACAGGTGACGTGACCCCGGGGTGAGCATCACGCAAAGCAGAAATGGCGTCCCCGTTCGGGCCGTCACGTGGCAGCCGGGCGGTTATCCCGCGCGTCTGGGTACGTGGCATGAATTATTTTTGATGGACCGTTTTAGAAATTGACTACGGTCAATAAGTGGCGATCGGACCCGCCTGGCGCGGCGGTTCGCCACATGTCAGGGCGCCTGCAATGGAATTGTCTAACACGCAGTCCATCACCTAACATGCCCGGCATGTCATCGTCCGCTCCCTCGCTGCTTGCCCGCATCCGTCGCCTTCGTGGCGCGTGGATGCTTTGCATGGCGGCGCTGGTGATCAAGATCGTGGCCGGCACGTGTTGCCTGCTTGACGGTCCTGCCGTGGTCTCTCTCGCGGATGCGCGGGGCAGCACAGCCGTGATGCAGGCCGTTGACGACGTGGGCGCAGAAGCAGACGCCTGTGTGCTGGGCGAAGCGGGTGGCTGCCACTGCGCGTGTGCCCATGCGGTGTCGATGCCTTCCACCGCTCCTGTGTTGAATGCACTGTTGACCTTGCCCCAGGTGGATCGCGGCATGCCCGCAGCGCCTGCGTTGCATCCCACCGGTTCGCAATTCCGCCCTCCCATCGCCTGAAACCTCTCGTGTCCGATGCCTGACCGCGTCCTGCGGCGGCATTGATCGTTGCTGGTTTTCAGGAGATTTTCTTCATGTTTTCATGGCGTATTGCGCCGTGGAGTGTTGCGTGCGCGCTCTTTGCCGCCGCGGCCTCTGCATCCACCGATCACGGCGATATCCCGCTGTCGATGGCCTCACCTCCCGCGCTGCGACAGGCGATTGTCGAGCTATGGGCTGGCAGTCCTGATGTGCAGGCGGCCGGCGCGGAGCTTCGCGCGGCGCAGGCCAGCGCCAGCGCGGCGGCCCAGCCCCTGTACAACCCGTCACTGCAACTGGAGGGCGAGAACGCGGACGTCAATCGGCGTACCGTGGGCGCCAGTCTTTCGCTGGATCTCTCAGGCAAGCGCCGGGCACGCATGGCGGAAGCCGATGCGAGCGTGCGTTCCCGCGAAGCCGCCTATGCACTGGCCCGCCGCGATGTGGCGGCCGCATGGCTGAAGGCGTGGTCAGCGGCCACGCTCGCTCGTCAGCAGACCGAACTCGGTCGTCGCAGGCTTGCGCTGATGCGCCAGTTCGACGAACTGGCCGCACAGCGCCTGCGGGTGGGAGATATCAGCAGTCCCGAGCGCGACCTGGGCGCGCTGGCACTGAGCGAAGCACAGATGCAGCAGGCCACGCTCGAGGGTGAAGAGGCCAGCGCGCTGTCCGCACTGGCCGCCATGGGTGCACAGACCAGCAAGGGATTGCCTGATCTTCCGCGTTCTTTGCCACCCGAATCGGGCACATGGCGTGCGCTGGCGCGCGATGAGCGTCCGGAGTTGATTCAGGCCCGGGCCGAAGGGGATCGGGCCGATGCCGCCGTCATCACGGCACAGCGCGCACGCCGTCCCGACCCGACCATCAGCCTGACGGGTGGTCGCGTGCAGAGCGGCAATCGTACTGACCGCGTGGTGGGAGTCAGCCTTTCCATTCCCTTGCCGGTGTTCAACAGCGGCCGTTACGAGGTGGTGGCGGCGCAGGCGCAGGCCGATGCGGTCAATGCGGCACGCCTCGCTACGGCGCTTCGCGCGGATGCGGGCGTGACCCGGGCGATGGCCACTTACGGCGCGCTGCGGAACGCATTGGATGCGTTCCGACAGAGCCGTGCCAACGCGCTGGATGAGCGCACCGCCACGCTGGGCCGTCTATGGGAAGCCGGGGAAATCAGTACCGCGGACTATCTGGTCCAGCTGAAGCAAAGCCTGGATACATCGCTGGCGGGCGTCGCCCTGGAAAACCAGACCTGGCAGGCGTGGTTCGACTACCTGGTGGCCGCCGGCCGCCTTAACGACTGGATTGACGGCACAACGAAGGACAGCAACCCATGATCAGGCATTCCTTGCGCAAGACCCTTCTGTGCGCGGCGCTGAGCCTGCTGCTCAGCCCGGTGGCGGCGACGGAGGTGGGCAGCCCCCTGACCCTGGACGCCGCCGCCATCGCCACGGCTGGCATCACGGTCGACACGCTGCGCTACCGGGCCGTCACCGATGAGATCAAGGCGCCCGGTGAAGTCCGGGTCGATGCGTATTCCACGGTACTGGTATCGCCACGCGTGGCTTCGCAGGTCGTGGCGCGCAAAGCCAAACTCGGCGACATCGTTCAGGCCGGCGCGCCACTGGTGGTGCTGTCCAGCGTGGAGGTTGCTGAAACGCAGGGACAACTGATCGTGGCCAGCCAGGATTGGCAGCGCGTGGCCGCACTCGGTCCACAGGCGGTATCGGCGCGCCGCTATGGCGAGGCGCAGGTCCAGCGCGATCAGGCGATGGCAAAACTCAAGGCATACGGCTTGTCCGATGGCCAGATTGCCCGACTGGTGAAGCGCGGATCCGCAGCGGCCGATGGCAGCTTCGAGCTGCTTGCGCCGCACGCAGGCCGCGTGACCACCGACGCTTTCCTGGTCGGCGAGCGCGTGGAACCCGGCCGCACGCTGTTCACGCTGGTGGCCGAATCATCGGTGTGGGTGGAAGCCCGGGTGTCGCCCGAGGGGGCAACGCGCATCCGGGAAGGCGATGCGGTGACTGTCGTCGCGCACGGCAGCGAGCTGAAGGGCAAGGTGATCCAGCGTTCGCACCAGACCGACGAGAAGACCCGGCTGGTCGACGTGCGCATCCAGGTCACCAACCTGGACGATCTTCTGCATCCCGGTGAATTGGTGGAAAGCCGCATCGCGACGCGCTCTACGGCACAGCAACTCGCCGTGCCCGCCGAGGCCATCGTGCTGTTGCAGAATCAGACCACGGTCTTTGTGCGCGGCGCCAAAGCGGGGCAGTTCGAGCCCGTGGCCGTCGAGGTAGGCGACACGCGCGACGGATGGACGCAGATTCGCCAGGGGCTGAAGGAAGGCGCGCCGTTTGTCAGCAAGGGCGCTTTTGCCCTTAAGGCACGCATCCTGCGTTCGCAGTTGGGAGACGACTGATGCTTCAGCGTCTGGTGGAAGTGTCCCTGAAGTACAAGGTGCTGGTCGTGATCGCGTTTGCGGTGGTGGCGTTCCTGGGTGTGCGCGCGCTCGGCGTGCTGCCACTGGATGCCTTTCCGGACGTCACGCCGGTTCAGGTGAATGTCTACACCGAGGCCTCGGGCCTCGCTGCGGAAGATGTGGAGCGGCTGCTGACAACGCCTGTGGAATCCGCGCTGGCAGGCTTGCCGAAGGTGGAGCAGATCCGTTCGGTGAGCCTGTTCGGGCTGTCGTATGTATCGGTGTATTTCACCGACGACATGGACATCTACTTTGCGCGGCAGCTGGTGAATGAGCGCCTGCAACAGGTGGGTGACCGTCTGCCGCCCGGCTACGGCAAGCCTGAAATGGGCCCCAATACGTCGGGCCTGGGACAGGTGTTCTGGTACACCGTGGAGCGCGCCGACGAGACGCTGAAAAATGCACCTTCGGACATGGACCTGCGCACGCTGCAGGACTGGAGCGTGCGCGTGATCCTGCGCACGGCGGCCGGCGTCGACGACGTCACGTCGTGGGGCGGCCAGCAGAAGCAATATCAGGTGAAGGTCGATCCACTCCGTCTCATCGCCCATCAGCTGGGTTTCAGGGAGGTGATGCAGGCGCTGGAGGCGAACAACGCGCAGGTCGGCGGCAACTTCATCGACGTGGGGCGCGAGCAGTATCTGGTGCGTGGCCTTGGATTAGTGAAGAACGCGAGCGACATCGGCAACATCGTTTTGAAGACCGAAGACGGCACGCCGTTGCGCATTCGCGACGTAGCCACCGTGACCCAAGCCGGCGCGCCACGTACTGGCGCAGTCACGCGGGACGGTCGCGAGGTTGTGATGGGACAGGCGCTTGCCCGCATTGGCGAGAACGCGAAGAGCGTGGTCGATGCGGTAAAGGCCAAGCTGGATGTCGTGAAGCAAGCGCTGCCCGATGGCACGACCATCCGGCCGGTGTATGAGCGCACCGATCTGGTCAACGCCGCTGTGGGCACGGCGGTGCGCGCGCTGATCGAAGGCTCGATCCTCGTCGCCATCGTGCTGTTCCTGTTTCTGGGCGAGTTGCGTAGCGCGGTCATCGTGGTGGTGACGCTACCGCTGGCGATGCTGATCGCCTTTGTCTGCATGGAAAAGGCAGGCATGTCTGCCAACCTCATGTCGCTGGCCGGCCTGGCCATCGGCATCGGCATGATGGTCGACGGCGCCGTGGTGATGGTGGAGAACGCATTCCGCATCATGGCCGAGCGCCGCGCCCCTGACGGCACCGTAGACAAGACCGCAGCCGTGCTTGAGGCGGCGCGCGAAGTGGCCAGCCCCATGGCCTTCGCCATCCTCATCATCATCGTGGTCTTCCTGCCGCTTTTCAGTCTTGAAGGACTGGAGGGCAAGATGTTCAAGCCGATGGCTTTCAACATCAGCTTTGCGATGGCCGGATCGCTGCTTCTCGCCCTCACGCTGGTGCCCGTGCTGGCAGCGCTTATCCTCAAGCCGGGCGTTGAGCGCGACACACGCATGATGGCCTGGTTGAAGCGCGGTTATGGGCGAGTGCTGGGCTGGTCGCTGTCACATCGCCGGGCCGTGATCGGCATGGCGGCGGCTGCGCTGCTGGGCAGCGTGGCGCTGTTCCCGTTTCTCGGCAAGGAGTTCATGCCAAACCTTCGGGAAGGCGCCATCATGTGGCGGATTACTTCCATTCCATCGGCGTCACTGGATGAGTCGATCAACCTGTCGCATCAGGTTGCCCGCCGGATCAAGGAGACTTTCCCGGAAGTGGAAACCACGCTGGCCATGATCGGACGCGCGGAAAAGGGCGAGACGGCCGATGTGAACTACATGGAGGTCTACACGCCGCTGAAGCCTTCCGACCAGTGGCGCAAGGGCGTCACGCTGGAAAGCATCGAAGAGCAGATGCAGACGACGCTGAGCGACATGCTGCCGACGGCCGTGGTGAGCTATACCCAGCCCATCCAGATGCGCATCGAAGAACTGATTTCCGGTGTGCGCGCCACCCTGGCCCTGAAGATTTACGGCGAGGATCTGGGCGAACTGGACCGGCTGAGTGCGCGCATGAAGGACGCGCTTGCCGGCGTGCCCGGCGTGGCGGACCTGTCGCTGGAAGCGAATATCGGCAAGCCACAGATTCGCATCGAGGTGGATCGCGATGCCATCGCCCGCTACGGCCTCAACGCTGACGACATCCTCACCGTGGTGCGCAACGGCATCGGTGGTGAGCCGGTCGGTACGCTGCTCGATGGCGTAAGGCGCTTCGATATCACCGTACGGCTTGATGACGCCAGCAAGGCATCCCTGGCCGCCATTGCGCGCATTCCGGTCACCACGCCGACCGGTGCCCTGGTTCAACTGGATCAGGTGGCGAAGGTGAGCGTGGCCGATGGCTACTCGTTTATCCGGCGCGAGCAGTTGCAACGCTATGCGGTGATCCAGATGGACGTCCGCGACCGCGACATTGACGGCTTCGTGCGCGAGGCCAACGCGAAGATCGCCCAGGCGGTGCCACTGCCGTCAGGGTATTACGTGGAATGGGGTGGTGCGTTCGAGAACCAGCAGCGCGCCCTGAAGCGGCTGGCCGTGATCGTGCCGGTCACCATCTTCTTCATCTTCCTGCTGCTTTACACAGCGTTCCATTCGGTGCGTTACGCCGTGCTGATTCTGGCCAATGTGCCTTTTGCGGTGATCGGCGGCATCGTGGCGCTGTTCGTTACCGGACAGTATCTGTCGGTGCCATCGGCCATCGGTTTCATTGCCGTATTTGGCGTGGCAATGTTGAACGGCATCGTGCTGGTCAGTGTGCTCAATGAGCAGCAACGAGCCGGGCAGGGCGTGCGGGATGCGGTGGTCCGAGGAACGGCGCTGCGCCTGCGGCCGGTGCTGATGACGGCCAGCGTGGCGATTCTGGGGTTGCTGCCGATGTTGCTTTCATCGGGCGTGGGTGCGGAAACTCAGCGTCCGCTGGCGACAGTGGTGGTGGGAGGCCTCATCACGTCCACGCTGCTGACGCTGGTGCTCTTGCCGGTGCTTTACGAGTGGATGGAGCGGCGCCGCAGGCCACGCGGGTAAGAATGTTGCCGGGTGAGAGCGTGGCTCTCACCCGGCGCATGCCGATCTTCAGCGGTGCAGGTCACCTGCGGCTTCCGGCTGATAGTGGATTTGAAGAACGCGCAGATCGCGCACTGTGCCATCAGGCGTCGGCCAATGGATGTGGCCGCCCACTTGCAGACCCAGCAAGGCGGAGCCGACCGGCGTCAGGATCGACAGATGGTCCGGGCGTCCGTCCGTACGCGGATACACCAGCGTGCGCGTGTGCTTCTCGCCGGTGGCGACTTCTTCAAAGGTGACCGTCGAATTCATCGTCACGACATCGGCAGGCATGTCCTCCGTGGGCACGAGCGTGGCACGCTCGATTTCCTGGCGCAGGCGGTCGTGGCGCGCGGCATCCGCTGCGGACATGTTTTCCAGAAGCGCATCAATGCGACCGTAGTCCAGGTCGGAGATGATCAGCGCAGGTTGCTTGTCCATGTTGACTCCTTGTGCGAAGCACGTGCCCGGTGAGTGGGCGCGTGCCTTGTCGCCAGCGCGGGGCGCCGGCGTGAATGATGTGAGGGGGAATCGGAGCAGGCGCATCGCGTGTCCGTCCTGCCATCGTACGGCGCCCCTCAGGGCTTGGCATGCTGCGTCGCAGCAATGGCGCTATGCCTGCCAGAGAACACTGGTGAGGACGGCATCCTCGTCGATGAATTCAAACGCGGCGACGAAACGACGGTCTTTGGGAATCGCAGGAGCAAGCGTGCGATCTACCGTCAGCTCCAGCGTGCCAGCGGAGGGGTTCAGGGCGGTCAGTGTTACGGCATGAAAGTCGAAATAGCTGCCCACGGTGGCGAAGGTCGCCTTGTAGAAACTTTCTTTGGCCGAGAAAGCGACGGTGAGCAACGTGTTGTAGGGGAGCGTGCTTCCCCAGCCATCAAGAAGTGCGCGTTCGGAGGTGTTGAGCACGGTGCTTTCGATGGACTGCGCCGCATCGGGCGTGACCAGATGTTCGATGTCCATGCCGATACCGGTGCATTGACTGCTGGCCACGGCGATGGCAGCTGCGAAACGGTGCGTGTGCGTGATGCTGCCGATGACGCCTGGCGGCCAGAGCGGTTCACGCGCAGGACCGGAGCCGATGTCGGCCGGTGGCACGTCGAGTATGGCCAGTGCCTGCGCAGCAGCGACGCGGCCGTACAGATATTCCGCCTGCCGCTTGCTGACGGCGCGTTTCAGGCTTTCGGGCATGGCGATATTGTGCTGCCCGAATTCGGCGAGGGAGAAGGTGTCGTAGCCGAACTCGAACAGGATGGCCGGTGGCAAATCGACATCGGGCCACGGGAGAAAGCGCTTCCACTGCCGGGTTATAGCCACGTGGGTGAACCCGGTGCGGCAAACGAGATGTTGATGGCGCGCGACATGGCCGGACATCCAGTGAAAGGACCGGCGTCATTGTCTCCCATCTTTCTGCTGCATGGGGGCTTGCCTCAAGACAAGCCCCCGCCCGCAGCATCCCGGCACTGCTCAGGTCACGTTGGTGAAAATTCCGGTCACCGGTTCAACATTGCCGCCATAGGGCACAGACGTGCCAGCCATCTTGGCCACCGTGGCCCAGATGCGCTGCATGTCGACAAACTTGTTGCCGATCACCGGATTGCCGGTATGGTGCGTCCGGTCGGCCTGGGAGACGACATTGAGATAGCGCCCTTTCCCATCGCCGCTTTGCAGCAGACCCGATGCGCCCCCCAGCATCACCAACGGCATGTCGATGGTGTGCTCCGGTGCGCCGTCTGCCATTTCGCTGGTCACGATTACCAGGGTGTGCTTCAACAGATTGTCGCCAGGAACGTCCGGGTCAGGATGGCGCGCCAGTTCATCCAGAAAGTTTTTCACCTGACGTACGTACCATTGACGCGTTCCACGCCACGCCTCCTCGCCGGCAGTACGGTGTGCGCACTCGTGGGGATTCTTGAGGTCTGTGACGTCGAGAATGTTGAGCGATTCAGCCGAGCGGCCAACCTGGATGGTGGCGACGCGACTGATGCGGCATGCGAGGATCGTGGCGACGACCGTGTGGTGATTCGCCTGAGTCTGGGTGCGATATTTTGCGGCTTTATAGTCCAGCTGTTCAGGCCGCCCCTCGCCGCATTCGGGCGGTGGCGGTTTGACTTGCCCGAGGTCGTCATGCGTCTTCTTGATGGAGTCCAGTGTGGTGAGCAGCCGCTCGCGCTGCGCGCCACGTGTCACGTCCACAAGCTGCTGGATGTCCACCAAGGACTGGTCAAGCAGATTCCCACTTCGGGTCGATCTGCCGCCAGCCGTGGCAGCTTTGCCGAACACCGACTCAAACAGCGCATACGGGTCCTGCTGCGGCATGCGCATGATGTTGTCGTTCCAGGACACATTCCAATGAGTGTCGTCGGTGCCAGCGTGCGGACCTGAATAGATGGCGCGATGTGCAGGATTGTCGCCGACCATCGCCTGGCTGAGAATCATGTCGATGGACGACATCGAGGCAGCGTTATCGCGAAGGACGCGATGCCATTCGTCGTGTCCGACATTTCCCGCACCCACCATCGTGCCTCGGATATACAGGGACTGATTGCGATAGACCTCCAGTTCCTTGCTCACGTCCTGGAGTATGAAATCGGTCGTGTCCACACCTTGCGCCAGAGGATGCCACAAGCCCTTTCCGTCGCCGAACCCGCCTCCGTTGAATGAATCTACGGCGACGCCATCGGGGACCACGAACAGAACGATCTTGAGCAGAGCTTGTTCGCGCTCTGGCGCCATCACCATGCGAGCCAGCGCACTGGCACTCAGCGGAGCGAGAACGCCGGCAGCGGCAAGGCCTGCAAGGAATCGCCGGCGACTTTTCAGGATGTCCATGATCATTGCCCCTCTTTCTTGTAGAGAAGTGCATGGGTGGTAGCGAGGCTGCGCAGCATCTCGCGAATGGAGCCGTTGGTTTTCAGGATTTCGGCTGCATCCTTCACGGTCGCCGCCGAGTTGGCGTCTGCGCGGGTGCCGAAGGCATAGCGGAAATAGCTGTCCGCCAGGCAACGGAGCGCGGTCTCATTGGTGGGAATGAGCGCGGAGATGCCACGCACGTCCTGTATCTGCGCCCAGTCGCCCATGCCGGTGTCGTCGCGGAGAGGACCGGCCGAATTCACGGGAAGCATTTCCGGGTGCGTGTCGTAGTTGTACGCTTTCGCTTCGGTGCGATAGCGCCCGGCGGCGTCGTAATGCTCCATGGAACTGCCGGTGTCATTCATGAACTGATGGCACCTCCAGCACCTTCCTCCGGACGCATGTTCGCCGTTGACCAGATCCCAGTACTCACGCGCTGAGAACGCCCGCTCCGGGAAATTCGGGGGCTCCGGCGAGGCTTCGACAGGCGCCCCGAATTCGTGACAGAAGAACTGCTCGCGAATCATGATGCCGCGCTTGACGAGCGAGGTGGCTACCACGTCTGACGTGGCCGCCAGGGTAAGGCCCTGGTGCAGCAGACCGCCACGCTTGTCGTCCACGGGAACCAGGCGCATTTCGGGGCCCGTGATACCCGCGATGCCGTAGTGCTGTGCGAGGACCTGATTCAGGTACGTGTAGCCGGGGTTGAACAGCTCATTGACGGTGTCCTTGTCGTCCAGCAGCACATGACGGGCAAACTGGTACTGCTCTTCGGCCATGGCGTCGATGATCGGCTGCGTCAGATCCACCTGTGGCTTGACCTGCACACCCTTCATCGTCCTTGTATAGAACTCGATGAACTGGTGGAACTGCTCGATGCCGCGTTCCGTGCGAACCATCGCCATGGCTTCGTCGCCCACCTGCTGCGGCGTGTCCAGCAAGCCCTGTTCTGCTTTGTGCAGCAGTTCGACACTGGGCGTGGTACCCAGGAACGTATACGAAAGCGCGGTAGCCAGTTCGTAAGGCGTCAGCTTGTAGATCTCGCCCGCCTTTGGCGCGGTTCCCGTGTTGGCGCCAAGCTCCGACCGGTACAGGAAGTGCGGCGAGAGAAGCATGCTGGCCACAAGATCGTGCAAGCCCTCTGAGCCATCTTCATTGAGGATCGCGCGATACCTGGTCTGCTCCTCTGCCGTCAGCGGCCGCCGGAACACTTTGAAGCCGAGGTCAGCCACGACTTTGTCCGCATCGGCACGCGTGTGGTAGCCCAGCCTGGCCGGCTTGACCTGTTCGGCGATGGCGCGCGCCGTGTTGTAGTAGCTCACGACGTCTTCGGGCAACAGGATGCCCAGCTCCGCCTCACCGGGATATTTGAACGTCTTGTCCAGCTTGTCGGCGGGCAAGGTACCCACGTCGATCTTGATGCCGAACAGGTCGTTGATGGTGTTGGCGTACTCCAGCCGGGTGAGTTGACGCAGCTGACGCTTGCCGAACGCCTCGCCAGGATTGAGATAGGCATCCCAGACGTGAGTCTTCAGGTACGACCCCACGGCAGCGGAGCAGGTTGCATCGCAGTGCGTACCGGAGAACGGCATGGTCTGGATCTGAGTGAACCAGGCTTCCGGCGTCGCGTTACCCCAGGTGTGTGCCTTGGTCGGCGTGTCGAAGAATGCGCGTGTATGGCACTGCGCGCAGACTTCCGACAACACGGCCTGCCCGAGGTCATCGGTGTGACTGTAGGCCATGGGGGCGAGCGCGAAGTCTTCGGTTTCCTCGTTGACGTTCACGTCGTTCAACGCCGGACGGGGCATGTCGTTCTTGAAGTACGGATACACGATCTGGTATTTGCCGTAGTCCAGCGTATGCACCGCGTTGCCGCCCCACGGCACGGACACGGTCTGCTTCGCACCCGTGGCCACGGTCTTGACCGTTACCACCCAGGCCGCGTCGGTGACGGTGGCCGGCTTCGGCGGCGCGTGAATCGTCATCTTCACCGCGATGTGTTCGGGGCGCTCGTGGTAGGCGAGGGCGACCGTCTGGGCTTTGCCTTCCGCCGATAGCGTGACTTTCGTCGTGCGCTTTACCGGGATCCAGTTGCCCACGTCGTTGAGACGAACCTCGTAATCGCCGTACGGCAGGCCCTTCAGTTCCAGCGCGGGGGCATCCCACGCAACATGGAAATTGCGCGCATGGCCCCTGGCATCGACCAGCACGCCACTGATCATGGCATCGGCAACATCCGGCGCAGGCGCTGGCACTGACGTCAGTGACAGCGTGGAATCGGCAACGCCTGCCGCGTCATAGGTGATGCGATAGATCAGGCCGGCCACATCGTCGCTGACCAGCAGGCTCTTGTCCGGAAGCACCAGGAGGTCAGTGGGTCGGCCGGTGCAACCATGCAGGCAGAACGCATCGGTCTGTGCACGATCATGCAGCCAGCCATCGACCAGTGCGATCTCCTGGATGACCTTGTTGTCCTTGATGGTCAGCATGCTGAGCTTGAGCCCCGGATCTTCCGTGCTGCCGAAGGCATGCAGCGCCACGATCAGGTGCTCGGCACCCGCCGGTGTGGGATAGCCATCCCAGAAGGCAACACCGATAGGCGCTGCATTGCTGGCCGCCTCGTAAGCCGGCGGCGTGTACTTGCTGGGATCAATTTTGTCGCGAGGGAT
Organism: Luteibacter sp. Sphag1AF; assembly: GCF_014192715.1. Classification (GTDB taxonomy): domain Bacteria; phylum Pseudomonadota; class Gammaproteobacteria; order Xanthomonadales; family Rhodanobacteraceae; genus Luteibacter. The sequence goes on along the minus strand of NZ_JACHYH010000005.1, from coordinate 264,939 downwards.
GTCCGACAGGATCATGTCGGGCAGGAACAGGCCACCGTTGGCCGTCTTGGGGTCTGCGTACTCGGCATCCGTGAAGCCGATCACGTTGCGTGCGAACACATACGGGGCACCAAAATGCGCTCCCTGTACGGCAAGGCGATTGACCTCTTCGGAATTGGCGAACCCCTGGCGATTGTTGTCGTCAAACCAGATTTCGTGCGTCCGCGGATTCCAGTCAAAGCCCGATGCATTGCGCACGCCACTGGCGAGGATGGTCGCTTTTTTCGTGTCCAGGTCGTAGCGCAGAAGCGTGCCGTAGTCTGGGTCCTTCGGCATCATGCAGACGTTGCAGGGCCTGCCAACGGCGATGTAAAGCCCCTTGTCCGCCGGGTCGTACGGATTGAAATGGATCGGATGCTTCTGATGCCAGTAGTGCCAGTCGATGTCTTCACCGACCGGTGGCGGAAGGGGCGAAAGCGTGCCGCCGGGTGGCAGCGTCAGCACCTTTTCCGCCTTCGCGCTGTCGAGAGACGATTCGGCGTCGTTCACGCGCCACACGTCTGTGGACGTGGTGAAATACAGCGCGCCATCATGAAACGCCACGCCATGCGGTTCCAGCTGATCATGTGCCACCACGTGCGCGGCGGTCGGCTTGTGTGAAGCATCCAGCGGCAGCGCGTACACCATGTTGGCGATGGGGGTCGCGTAAACCGACAGCCAGCTCGATCCCACAAACAGCGTGTTCTTGCCCAGCGCCATTTGCCTGGGCTGCAACAGGCCCTGCGCATAGAGTTCCACCTTCACGCCGGGCAACGGGCTCAGCGTGGCCAGGTCAAACGACCGGCGATACGTCACGGCCTGCTTGATTTCCTGCGCAGCGTCGTCGGTGAACGGCACCATGACGGGCGTGTTCATCGGCGTGTAGCCCTCGCCGGCGTTCATCACCAGCGAGTAGTTGCACTTCTTCAGCTTGTCGATATGGATCGGATCACCCCACTTGGCAGTGAAGGGGTGCTCTTCGCCTTCGCAGCGAAGCACGCCACTCACGTTTTCAGGGTGGCCCGTTTCGCGGGGCGCGCTCAGGTTTTCCGACTGGATCGAGCCGGCCTCGATGGTGAGCCGGTTGCCTTCGAACGTGGGGCCGCATTCGCCCAGATCCTTCCATGCGTCCGGCCAGATAATGGCTCCGGAGGGAGACGGAACGCCCGGCACATACGACGGCTGCGAGCACCATGCCCAGCTGCCTGGCCCCAGCGGCGCCTCTTCGTCCTTCCAGCACTGGAAGAGCTTGCCGACGTTCTGCGCCTCCTGGCCGGCCTGATAGTGCGTGGTGGGGTCGTATTCGGGAGCCGTACAAGCCAGACGGGGTGACTTCCCGCCTGCTTTTGCCGAGGGTGCTGCGGCGGTCGGCGACGATCCGCTTTCGTTGCGCGAGCACGATGCCATGCCGGCAAGTGCGCCGACAGCCAGAACGACCCACGCAACAACGATAGGCGCTTTCATGTCCCCTTGGCTCCCCGCAGGATGGCTATGGAGTGACGCGCAGCACAGTGCCTTGCGGGTCCGATGTTGCAAGAGGAATGCTCGGGAGTCTGTAGGATTCCGCCTACCTCAATGGACGTAGGCGAGGCCGCAAACGCGCATGTTCTTGTGTGCGAGAGCCATGCGCGAAATCGCTAGCAATGTTTCGGCCATAAAGGCATTTTTCTCCTACGCCCAATGGCTGACTGGCCGGCCCTGGCGAGGATGAGGACAGTGACACCCTGACCACGTGTGAGGGTGCGACATGATCGACGCGAGAACACGTGAATTGATCCGGTCGCGCATCGTGGATCTTGTGGCTATTGCGCTGGATGTGTCCCCGATGCGTGTGGCAGGGAATGTTCCGGTCAACAGCCTTCGACTGGACGCGGCATGCATCGAGACGTTGACCCGGGACCTGTCGGGCTGGCTCGACTTTGAGGTCGATCCGCTGCTGTGGCTGGAGTACTCCACCATTGACGACATGGCGAATCATCTGGCGGGTGAAATCAGGATTGTGGGCTCGCCACCGGCATACACATCATAAGCAGCGCACCCTCACATCGTGAGAGCGAGCTGACCTCCCTCGGCGCTGATCTGTACCGTGGCCCCCTGGCTCTGGATGACCACGACATCATCTGCCAGGTACGTGACCCCTGGGGCAACTGCATCGGACTGCGCCAGCGCGCCCTGGTCGATCAGCCTCCCTGACTCTTCGCGCTTAGCCGCAGCTGCCGGTTCCGGCAGACGTCGACGGCGGGGAAAACGTAGGTTTTCCCATTGCGGAACGTGGCACGCACATCGCGCATGCAAGCGCCCACGGGAACCTCCACAGCTGCCGAGGTCAGGCCGCCGTGCAATGGCTCGCCTAGCGCCACCTCCTCGAATGCCTCGCTTCCAGCCGGGGCGAAGGCAAGCGCAACCACGCTGTCGAAACTGGTGTTGACCACGGTGAAGATGCGCGCGGGTTCACGGCTGTCCGTCTGGGCGGCAAAGGCATGGGCAGCCGGCGTCACGGCGACGAAGGCGAGGCAGGCAAAAACGGCGCGATACATGGCGGAGCTCCTGTGTGAGGTAGCTCATGGAGCGTCATGTCACCGTGCGCAGCCACGGTTTTGGGATGAATCGTCGTGCGGGCGTGATGAATCGTCATCCCCACAGGTCATGCTTCAACACTGCCGCCGCAGACCCTAAGATGAGGCTGAATTTCCTGCCCGGTGGCTGCTATGAAGGTTCGACTCGGCTCCACGGACATTGGCCTCGCCCGTTACATCGGCCTGTGGACGCTGGTGGTCGTGGTCTTTGCGTTTCAGCGCCACCTTCAGGACAAGCTGACGGGCATGGGTTGGCACGCCGTCGATTATCTGCGCTGGTCGATGATCCAGTGGTACACGTGGGCGGCACTCGCACCCCTGGTTTTCCGCCTTGCAGCGCGCTATCCCCTCCAGTCTGGCGTCACGTTCCGGCAGCTGCGGGCACCGCTTGCTGCCGGCGTCGCAATAACCTTGCTTTCTATCTTCATCGGCGCGGTGGTGTCGACGATCTTCGAACCGTCGTCGCTTGCTGAACAACTTCGGCAGTTCATGGGCCAGCATTTTGCGACAGGCATGCTCACGTACGGTTCGCTCTTCGCCATTGCGCAGGCGCTTCAGTTCCATGCGGAGAAAACCCGCAGGGAGATAGAGGCCAGCCGCATGGCGACGGAGCTTGTGCAATCGCGATTGCAGGCGCTGAAATCGCAGCTTCAGCCGCATTTTCTCTTCAACACCCTGCATGCCATTGCCACGCTTCTGAAGGAGGATGCGCTGTCCGCAGAAGACATGCTGCTTCGCCTCAGCGACCTTCTGCGCGCGTTTCTGGAAGACTACGACGGCCAGGAGATTCCACTCAGGCGTGAGCTCGTGCTGCTGGATCTGTATCTGGGCATTCAGCAGATGCGCTTCAAGGATCGGCTGACAACGCGCATCTATATCGCGCCGGACGTGCTCGATTGCGCGGTGCCCAGCCTGATTCTTCAGCCCATCGTGGAGAATGCGATCCAGCATGGCATCAGCGAGCGGGTAGGGCCGGACTGCGTGGAAGTGGAGGCGCGCCGCGACGGCGACAGCCTGTGTATCGAGGTGCGCAACCGCAATAGTTCACTGGAAGGCGAAGGCTCCGGCCGCAGAGGCCATCGTGTGGGCCTGACCAACACGCGTCTTCGATTGCAGGAGCTGTACGGCGATCTGGGGCAGGTGCGCCTTGACGTCACCTGGCCCGAAGGCGTGGCTTGCCGCATCCGCCTGCCGTTGCGAAACATGAGCGAACTGGACGATTCACCGGAGATCGTCAACACATGACTATTCCTGTTCTCGTCGTGGACGACGAGCCCCTGGCACGGCGCGCGATTGTCCGCCTGCTGCGCGACCAGCCCGACATGGAACTGATCGGTGAGTGCGGCGACGGCCAGTCCGCTGTGGAAGCCATTCGCGCCCAGTCGCCGGCCCTCGTGTTTCTGGATATCCAGATGCCGGCCATGAACGGTATGGACGTCGTGGCGACCATTGGCGCAGCCAGGATGCCCGCGACTGTATTCGTTACAGCATTCGAGCAATATGCCGTTCGCGCCTTCGAGGCCAACGCCGTTGACTATCTGGTCAAACCGTTCAGTCAGAACCGTTTTGTCGAAACCCTGGCACGGGTCCGCAAGCGGCTCAGTGTCGCCAGCACCCCGTCACACGACATCGCCGCCATCCAGCAGGTGCTGGAATCGCTTCGCCGGCGCGAGGACTATGTGTCCCGCTTGCCTGTGCGCACGAACGAACAGATCACCTTTGTGGACGTGACCGACATCGTCTGGATCAAGGCCAACGGAAACAGCGTCGACATTCATACCGAAAAACAGGTGCACTCGCTGCGCGAGACCATGACCGCTCTGGGAGAGCGGCTGGACCCGAAGCGGTTTGCGCGCGTCCACCGCTCGGCCATCGTCAACATCGCTCGCGTGAAAACCATCCATCCGTGGTTCAACGGCTACCACGTCATCACCATGGACACCGGCCAGCAACTTCGCATGAGCCGCTATCAGCACGAAGCGCTCCTGAAGCTGGTATCGCCCCGGAGTGGCCCGGCGGCGTAGAGCGCGCTTCTCACAGGGCTAGTTGAATCGAATGGGAAGCCGCTCCAGACGGCGAAATGTCATGCTGTTACGCCAGGCAATCCCTCCAGGAACCAGCGAAAAGTCTTGACGAACAAGCGCGGAGATGGCGCTTTGAATTTCCATCTTTGCCAGGGACGCTCCCACGCAATAGTGGATGCCGTGCGCAAACGCGACGTGATGTTTCGCATTGCGGGTCACGTCAAGCCTGTCTGGGTCGGGAAAAGCTTCCGGGTCCCTGTTGGCCGCCGACACCACGAAAAATACGCTGTCGCCGCGCTGGATGCGCGCTCCGCGCATATCTACGTCCTCCAATGCCGTACGTACGATAAGCCGGAATGAACCTTCGTAACGAAGGAACTCATCCACGGCATTTTCTGCAAGCTCGGGGTGTTCGCGCAAAAGTTGCCATTGGTCCGGATGACGCAACAGTGCAAGAACACCGCTGCTTATAACGCTTGCCGTCGTCTCAAAAGCGGCTATGAACAAAAATATGCAATTGGCTACAAATTCATCCGTGGAAAGGGATGAGGTCTTATGGGCTTCGAGCAAAATTCCCAACACGTCATCCTGAGGCGGTTTCTGTCGCCGCTTGTCAATGTGGTCATGCATATATCGCATGAAATCCACGGCGGACTCGTCGCAATGCTGGGCCGTAAAGATGGATAGCGTAGGGTCAAGAGACAGAACCAGCTGCTCTCCCCATGCCTGGAGAATGAACGTATCCTGCGGTGGGATGCCCAGCAGTTCCGAGACGACACCCAGCGGCAACTTCAGCGCAAAGTCCCGCACAATATCCGGATCACGACGCAGGCGAAGATCCGCAACCAGGGCATCGACGCGCCGGTCTATGCCGTCCTTCATTCGGGACAGATTCGACGGCTCGAATGCCACGGAGAAGAATCGCCGCAATTTTTGATGTTTGGGTGGATCGTTAAGAACCATGAATTCATTCAGAAGCGAAATCAACGGCCGCTCCATCTGGCGAGTCCATGCACTCATCAGCGATCGCTTGGTGGCTGTATGTGCCAATTCCCAGCTATTGTGCTCCGCATCAGCGGCAAGTCGGCTGTCCGGGGAAAACCGCTTGTCGCGCAGGCCCGCAGAAACATCGTCATATCGGGTTACCCACCAGGCCAGCGTGGCATCGCGATAAAGCGGCGCATGCTTTCTGAGCTGATGAAGAATCGGATAAGGGTCATCCAGCATCATGGGGTGTAGCGGGTCAAAACGTATGCCATTACGTGAAACCGTGATCGGCCGACCGAACGGCTTAACCGGCTTTCCCGCAATCAGATGATCTAATGAAATGCCAAGTTGCGCCGGATGCTTCAGTTGTTCCTTCATCGCAGAAGCAAGCCTGGCAGCATGGGGGTGCAAGACGATGGAAAAATGATCGCCAGGGATCGGAATGACCTGAAGCGCCGGGCAAAGTCGTTGCCAGCCAAGCGAAGGCTCGCCGAAATGCGTGCGTAATTTTCGGGAAGGATGAAGTGACTCTTCGGGAAAGCCACCTTCCGCGCGAAGCAAGGTGACGCTCCCCCTATAAGGGCGCGGTCGATACTGCGTCATCGCCGCAAAGCCGCAGGTATAAACGTCCATGAGATGGGTTATCACGGATGACGGCGCATTGCCCGCCTCGTTACCCAGTGTCACAGATAACCAGTTGTGCTGGTCTGTCTCACTCATGGAGACGTATCGCTCCCGCGTACCGCTCTGGCTACTCTTCCCTGTTACTCGGCTGTATGTGTGACCGAGTTCATACATCGCCAGAGATCGCTCGGAAGGGGCGTTGTCGGGCGCTGGATCTGATACATCGTTCTCCACTGTGCTGGTGTCGATGAGAAACAGGTGCTCCACCTGCTCACCGTTCTCAGCAAGGTGCTGCGCCATGTCATAAGCGACCAGACCACCAAAGGAGTGGCCCATCAATACGTAGGGTCCGTGAGGCTGGATGGCCTTGATTTCGCCAAGATAGCGGCGCGCCATTTCTTCGACCGAGCCCAACGCCGGCTCTGCGCCATCAATGCCTACGGCCTGGAAAGCGACGAAGGGGCGCGTATCGCCCCATGCACTGACCAGATCCGCCAGATACGTCACGATGCCTCCGAGGCCGCCCACAAAAAACACAGGCCTGGGAATCGCTATGTCACGAAAGACGACGGCTTGCGTCAGTCCTGCACTTGCCAATGGCGACCGGTCTGGCCACGCACCGGGTGTTCCTGCTGGAACAGTGGGCTCGATGGCGATGTCCGTGGCCGCCTGATTCAGATCCATCAGTTCAAGCAACCGCTCCACCAGTACGCCGAGGGTAGGGGAGGTAAAAAATGTGCTGGTGGAAACCTTTATTCCCAGGTTGCGCTCGACATGCCCGATCAACTCCATCGCCCTGAGCGAATCAAGTCCTAGCTCATCGAGCTTGAAATCGGGTGTTAGCTCTCTTCCTGGCGTTGTATTTGTGATGTGAGCTATCTCCTTTTCAAGGTAGGCAATCAGCAGTTGCCGACGTTGCGAAGATGCCGCGCCACGTATTGCGTCAGCGGCAGGCGGGGTGGCAACGGAGGCGTCCCGCGAGGATCTTCGCGTTTCTGTCGCGACAACCGGCAGCGAGTCCTCGTACTGCTGAGTTAGCGCGGTATCGAGTGCCTTGCCAAGGTATCGTTTCTTACAAACCTGACGTGCCAGTTTTCCACTGGATGTTTTGTCAATGGTTTTTACTTCCAGAAGCACAACATCGTGTAGTGAAATCCCGTGCGTAGCGCTTACTGCGTTACGAATGGCGCTTACCACCGTGTCATGCGTTTCTTGCTGATCGCCTGAGAGATAGCGTGTATCCATTTCAGCCACGATCACAACGCATTCCGTATCATGTTGCTCAACACCAAAGGCAATCACGGCACCCTGACGCAGGCGCGGGTGACTTGATTCAACGGTCGCTTCGATATCCTGTGGATAATAATTGCGACCCCGCACAATGATGACGTCCTTCATTCTTCCTGTGACGTAAAGGTATCCGTCCTTTATAAAGCCAAGGTCGCCCGTGCGCAGCCAGTCTTCATCATTGCTCTTTGCCAGATGTGCCTTGAATGCATAAGTGCTTTCTTCCTCGCGCCGCCAATATCCTGGCGACACCTGGGGACCCCTGATCCATAGTTCCCCAATTTCGTCTTCGCTGCACAGTTCACAGGTGGCAGGGTTGACGATGCTCAACGAGACGGCCTTCATCGGTTTACCGCAGGCTATCAACGGTTGAGCATTGGTATGTTTTTGATCGACGAAAACGACGCGTTTTTGCGCAAGTGCCGCGGTATCGACAAAAGCGGTTTGCCACAGATCATCCGACGATCTGCAAGTGACCCCCACGACGGCTTCAGCAAGACCATACCCGGACATCAGGCATTCCCTGGACAGGCCGTATGGCTCATAGGCATGCAGAAAACGTTCGATAGTGGCGTATCGCAGAGGCTCGGCCCCTATAAGGCAGACCTTGAGGCAATGCAGATCCAGATCTCTACGGTTTCTGTCGTCAACCTTCTGAACACACAGATCGAGTGCAAAGTTGGGTGCGGCTGTGTCGGTGGCACGGTAACGATGGACTGACGAGAGCCACAAGGAAGGATCTTTCAAAAAAACGAGGGGCGACATCACAATGGAACGGGCACCTGCGGCGACGGGCAGCACTACGTTGCACATCAGTCCAAGATCGTGATACGCCGGCAGCCAGGATAAGATAATTCGATTTGCGTCCTGTTTGGCAGTACGCTGCATCATCTGCGCATTGATCATGATATTGCGGTGGCTGATAACCACGCCCTTCGGCGCAGACGTCGAGCCGGAGGTGTATTGGATAAGCGCAATATCTTCAGCTGACACCGAATAGTGCCCATGCATCCCAGAGTCGTCTTGCGCCAGGATGTCTTCCACAGCAAGCCACGTGAGGTTCGCAAGATCAGGAGCAACGGCAGGCAGTTGCTGGGCGAACGACAAAATCGTTGCACTGGTTAACACCAGCGCTGGTGATGAATCGGCAACGATGGTCTGCAAGCGTGGCAATGTCCGCTCAAGACGAGCAGGGTCCGGAGGGTAGGCCGGTACCGCCACCGTACCGGCGTACAGACATCCATAAAAAGCGTCGTTGAAATGAAGGCCCGGTTCAAATAACAGCAATATCCGCTGCCCTTTTTGGGCGTAGGTCTGGATGGCGGCAGCTATCGCACACGCTCGCCCATGCAGATCGGCATAATTTCGTTGCTCGGCCAGTTCACCGTGATCATCAAGAAAAGCGAACACTTCTTCCTGGTGCAGCTCTCTGGCGCGAGCATGCAGGCAATCAACCAGCGTGGCGTAATCGGAAGATGTAATGACTTCTGCGCGCTTATACGTGCTTTGCGCCGATGCATGACCCCTCTCGCGCTCGCTGGCCTGAGTGTTTTTTTGTGGAGGCGCATCCAGTTGTTCAACCAGAGCGATGTAGCGCTTTTTGGCAACGGCTTGGGGTGTCCCGGCTAACGCCAGCCACGCTTGCCATTTGGCCTTTCCGACCATGTCGAACGCACCGGGCTTCCCGGCCCGGTTGTCGCCCAGCGTTGCCTGCTTATATAACGCGTAAAGATTCAGCTTGTCGGCCTGGCTTGGTGTACGGGTCAGGGCCAGAGCTCTTTGCGCGGCATGACTGAACTGGATATCCGAATCATTCATGGCACCCTCCAGGCCACAACTTTCAGCAGCAAATAGCAGATGCGGCGACGCTCGACCATCGTCGGCATCGCTCACATGAAACCCGTCCATTCCCGGTTAAACCGCTTCCTGCGGCGTAGATCGCGCGGTGTTTCGTGGTATTTCACGCAACAATCTTGTCAATGTAAAAATAAACGTTGACAACGGCTTGCCGTCTGCCCAAGCTATCTGGACAACGTAAAGATTGCCTCGGGAGCCCCCTGGCGCTGCCCGCTATCTCCCTGTCAACGCCTCCGTGAGGGCTGAAAGATGATTCGCAACGTACTGATCTCTGGCGCCGGCGTGGCCGGCCTTGCGCTGGCTTACTGGCTGGATAAGGCCGGCATGTCCGTGACCGTGGTGGAGCTGGCTCCTGAGTTTCGCCGGGGCGGCCAGGCGATCGACGTGCGTGGCGTCGCGCTGGATGTGATCCGGTCGATGGGCCTGTACGACCAGGTGTACGCGTTGCGTACCCGGCTCAAGGGAATGTCTACTCTGGATGCCAACGGTGTCGAACTGGAGCGCACCGAGGAGCGCACGCACAGCGCTGGCCGTCTGGACAGCGACGATATCGAGATATTCCGCGACGATCTGTGCGAACTGCTGATCGGCGCATTGAGCGAGCGGGTGGAAATCCACTATGGGCAGAGCATCAGCGCACTGCGCGAAGAAGGCGACGAAGTCAGGGTCACTTTTGCCAGCGGTGAAGAGCAGTCATTTGACCTGGTGGCCGGCGCGGATGGCGTTTATTCACGGACGCGCAAGCTGTGGTTCGACCACGAGGCCGAGGTCATCAGGAGTCTCGGCGTGGTGCTGGCCATCTTCACGACACCGAACTTCATCGGCCTGAAAGACTGGCAGCTGATTCATCGTGAAGAAGGTTTGGGCTATGTGATCTATCCGAACCTTGACCAGACCGAATTGCGCATTTCGGTCGGCTTCGCACCGGGCGATGCACCGATGGCGCGGGGTGATGTGCAGGCCCAGAAGGAAATGATTGCGGCCCGTTGCGCCGGCCTCGGTGGCCACTTTCCCGAGTTCATCAAGGCGCTGCAAAACGGTTCACAGCTGTACTACAACGAACTGGCCCAGATTCGCGCGCCCACCTGGTCACGCGGACGCGTCGTGCTTGCCGGTGATGCGGCGCATTGCGCGTCGCCGTTCTCGGGGCAGGGCACGAGCCTGGCGCTGGTAGGCGCACTCGTGCTTGCCCGCGCACTGGTGCACAACAGCGACCAACTGCCGGATGCCATGGCCGAATACGAACAACGCATGCGCCCGTTTGTGCTGATGAACCAGGATATGGTCGACATGACCCGGCGGACGCACATCCCCGACGAGGTGCTCACCCGCTCGAAGAACGGCATCGACATCCGTGATCTTCTGGCCGAAGTGGCCTGAATCACGTCTTGAAAAGGTGCTCGCACAGGTAGTCGACGAATGCACGGATCTTCGGCACGGGATGGCGGCCCGAGGGCCACATGATGCGGTACAGCCCCGTGCTCGAACATTCCGGCAGCACCTGGACCAGCTTTCCCTCATCCAGCCAGCGCCTTGCGGCAAACTCCGGAAGGCAGGCGATGCCGACATCCGCCACGGCCAGTGTGATGCGCGCCTCGAAACTGTTGCACACCACCGAGGGCGGAAGGTGCACCACTTCGTCCTGACCCAGGGGCCACTCCTGCAGCTTGCCCGTGTTCGGAAAGCGGAACTGGATGCAGGAGTGGCTACTCAATTCCTGCACGCGCGTCGGCGCCGGATGCCGGGCAAAGTAGCCCGGTGAGCCGACCAGGATCATGCGGTACTCACCGAGGGTGCGCGCGGTCAGCCGCGAATCGGGTACGTCGCCGGCCCGGATGACCGCGTCGTAGCCTTCTTCGATAACGTCCACGCGGCGATCTTCAAAGTTGAGCTCAAGCTCGACCTCCGGGTACGCGGTCCTGAAAGCTGCGAGCACGGGCAGGAACGGATCGCCCACCAGCGGCATGCTGACCTTCAGGGTGCCTCGCGGCGAGCCCATGGTCTCGGAAAACGCCTCTTCTGCCGATTCAATTTCGTGGAGGATGCGCTCGCAACGTTCCAGAAAGTACGTGCCTTCCTCGGTCAGCGTGACGCTGCGCGTGCTCCGGTTGAACAGTCGCACGCCCAGTCGCTGCTCAAGCCGGGCAACAGCCTTGCCAACGGCGGAGGCGGAAACACCCAGTTGCCGGCTTGCCGCAACCATGCTGCGCGCCCGGGCCACCTGCACAAAGACATTAAGGTTGCTGATGGTGTCCAAGCGGCGTTCCCCGGTCGTGGGTTTCAAGCGGCGTTGCCCGCGGCACTCACCCGCAACGGGCCCGGGCCTGCGCCATAGAGTACGGCCTTTGCAGCGATGGCGGCGAGTGACAGGACGGCAAAAACAAGACCGCACCCGATCATGCCCGGCAAGCCGTTCGCCTCGATGAATACGCCGCCGATCCACGCACCCAGCGCAATACCGGCGTTGGCGAACGACACATACAGGCTGGTCGCAAAAGCATGCGCTTCCGGAGCGGCACGGGTCAGCCACATCTGCGTGATGATCATGCCGCTGGTGTGTATGCCGCCCCAGACGAACACGATGGCAGCCAGCACGGGGAAGGAGCAGCCATCCAGGACATACAGGGTTGCGTACACGGCGCTCAGCAGTACCGGAAAGGCGAGCACGGTCGCCACCGGGCGCAGGCTGAGCATGCGGCCGGCCAGCAGGTTGCCCAGCACGCCGCCCACGCCAAAGATCAGCAGCAACGCACTGATAGCGGCTGCGCCAAGGTCGCCGCTGCTCTTCAGAAGCTGGGCGGCGTAGCTGTACACCGCAAACTTCGTGGTGAACACCAGCACGGTGGCCGCGATGGCCAGCCAGACGGCTGGGCGGCGCAGGATATTGAGCTGATGGCCGAACGACAGCGGCCGCACGTTCGTCTGTGCCGGCAGGCGCAGCAGCAAGCCCAGGCCCGCCAGAACGGTGGCAAAGCCGCTCAGCAACATGGCTGCCTGATAGGACAGCACATCCGCCACCAGCGTGGTGAGCGGCACGCCGAAAACGAGGCCCAGCGTGGTGCCCACGAATGCCACCGTGGTCGCGTGCGCGGCGCGCTCGGCCGGATAAAGCGATACCGCCGCTGCAAAGGCCGCGGAGAAAAACACCGGATGTAGCATTGCCGGGAGTACGCGCAGTGCCATCAGCGACGTGTAGTTGGGTGCGAATGCGGAAAGCATGCTGCACAGGGTGAAGCAGAGCAACGACCCGGTCAGGATGCGGCGGCGCTCAATGCGCGAGGAAAGCAGCACCAGAAACGGCCCGGACAGGGCAACGATAAGCGCAAACACGCTCATCAGCAGGCCGGCCTGAGCCAGGGTCACGCCAAAGCGCTCGACGATCAGCGGCAGGATGCCGACGACACCCAGCTCCAGCGTGTACAGGCCGAAAAGCCCAAGAATGATGAAGGGCATGACGGTGAACGGCTTGATGGAATGATTCATGAGACGTCCGGATAAATGATGTGCACGGACGCGCTGGCGGTCGGAACCGCCAGCGTCCATGCAACAGGGGGAGAGTTTTTTGCGGTTGCGGCTTAGCTGCCGTGGCCACTCACGTCGATCACGATCTTGCCGACGGCGCCACGCACGAGATGGGCGAACGCGGCCGGTGCATCGTCAAATGCATAGACCTTGTCGATGACCGGCTTGATGGCGTGCAGTTCGACCATGCGCACCATGTCTTCCAGCGCCCGTCGCGGGCCAACCGCGACGGCAGTGAGCGTGGCGCGGCTGGCCAGCAGCGCCATGATCGGTGCACTGAGTTCTTCGGACTCAAGCAGGCCGATGATCGAGATGCGACCACCGGGCTTCACCGCGCGCAGCGTGCGCTGAAGATCGCCACCGGCAAGTTCCAGAATGTGGTCGGCGCCACGGTTGCCGGTGAGTGCTTTTACGGCCACGTCCCACTCCGGCTCAATCAGGCGATTGATGCCATGGCGTGCGCCCAGCGCCTTGGCGCGGTTGATCTTCTCGTCGCTGGTGCTGGTCACGATCACATTGGCGCCGTGTGCAGCAGCAATCTGCACCGCGAACAGGGCCACACCACCTGTGCCTTGCACGAGGACGGTTTCGCCTGCCTTCAGGCCGCCGGTTTCCACCAGCGCCATCCATGCAGTGAGCCCCGCGATGGGAAGCGTTGCGGCTTGGGCCGGGCTCAACGACGAAGGTGCAGGAACGCACCAGTCGGCCGGCGTGGCCACGTATTCGGCGAGCATGCCCGGAATGGGGCCACCCTGCGTCGGCATTTGCGCCCACGTGCCCGGCACGCCGTCGATCCAGTTGGTGATGTAGGTGGAGATGACCTTGTCACCCACGGCAAAGCGCGTGACGTCGTCACCCACTTCCACCACGGTGCCCGCCATGTCGGATGTCGGCACAAACGGGAACTGAAGCTTGGCCGTCATGCCGTGGTCCATCACTTCCTTGTCGCGGAAATTCAGCGACACGGCATCCACCTTGACCAGGATTTCGCCGCGCTTGGGCTGGGGGCGGGGAGCCGTTGCCAGGGCGAGGTTTTCCATGCCGTGCGCGGAGATTTCCCAGCATTTCATCGACGTGTTCATGAGCGGATACCAGGGAGAAAAAAGGGTGAGGCAATGATAGGAAGCGCCGTGCGGCGGATCGACTGGGGTGCGATTCCGTTACTTGCGGAGATGAAGTTCCGTAATCGACACCGACCAATGGCACGGTACACAGCGCCGCAAGCGGGCTACCGTGAGCGTCAAGGAGTCCGCACTGAACAGCGCAGACTTGAGGGGGGCCAGGGACAGACATGAACGTTTTCGCTGCATGGATCCGGCGTCCAGCCGGTGCATCATTGCTCGGAGCGGGGCTGCTTCTGGCAGGTCTGTGGGCATACCTGCAAATGGGCGTGGCGGCGCTCCCGGCAATGGATTTGCCTGCGATTGCCGTGGTCGCACAGATGCCGGGCGCCAACGCAGAGACCATGGCGAACCGCGTCATGGCACCGCTTGAACGGCATCTCGGGCGAATTCCCGGCATCAAGCAGATGAGTGGCGTTGCTGACGAGGGATCGGCACAGGTGCAGTTGTTGTTCGAGTTCGGAGTGAACACGGATGCGGCATCGCGCGATGTGCAGGCAGCGATCAATGCAGCCGCCGTCGACCTTCCGTCAGCCATGCCCTCACCGCCGGAGTCGTTCAAGTTCGACACGGCACAGATTCCGATCCTGCTTATCACACTGACCTCGGCGAGCGTTCCACCCGAACAGCTTTACGATCTGGCAGACACGCTGGCAAAGCCCGCCGTGGCGCAGGTGAGCGGTGTCGCCAATGTTGGCCTCTCCGGCGGATCGCCGCGCGCCGTGCGCATCGAGCTGGACAACATGGCCCTGGCGGCGAAGAAGCTGACGACCAACGACGTGAGCAACGCGCTGATCGCGGCCAATGTCACCACGGCGCTGGGTTCAGTCAGCACGGCACACACACAGATGACCGTGACGTCCGGCGATGGTCCGCACACGGCCTCCGAGTTCTCGCGGCTGCTGGTGTCCGTGCGCAACGGCGTTCCGGTGCGGCTGGGCGATGTCGCGGTCGTGACCAGCGGACAGGAAGATGCTTATCAGGGTGCCTGGTACAACGGCGAACGCACCATCGTCATGCAGGTGAGCAAGCGTCCTGAAGCCAATGCGGTTGCGACGGTGGAGGCCATTGTGAAGCGGCTTCCCGAAGTGCGCGGGCTACTTCCGGCGGACGTGCACATCAATCCCATCTTTGATCTGACCCAGACCACCCGAACAGGCCTGCACGAAGTGGAACTGGCGCTGGCCATCAGCGTCTTGATGGTTGCTCTGGTGATGTTCCTGTTTCTGCGGCGGATCGGACCCACGCTGATCGCCATGGCCAGCGTGCCACTGTCGCTGGCAGGTGCATTCGTGGCGATGTGGATGTTCGGCTACTCGTTGAATACGCTGTCGTTGATTGCTCTGGTGCTGGCTATCGGATTTGTGGTGGACGATGCCATCGTCGTGATCGAAAACATCGTGCGCCACCTGGAACTGGGTGTTGAACCGCTGGAAGCCGCCGTGACCGGAACACGCGAAATCGGCTTCACGGTCATCTCCATCACGCTTTCGCTCATTGCCGTGTTTGCTCCCATGGTCTTTGGCGACAACTTTTTCGTGTCGCTGGTCCACGAGTTCTCGGTCACCCTGGTGGCGGCCATCGTCGTCAGTGCCGTGGTGTCGCTGACCATCACGCCAGCGCTGTGCGGCCGCTACCTGACGCACGCGCCGGATGACCCGCCATCACGCCTTTCTCGCGTTCTGGCTCACTGGGATGAGTGCATGCTGCATCACTACGAGCGCATGCTGACCTGGGCCATGCGGCATCGCCGGTTGATGCGCTGGCAGCCCGCAATCCTGCTGCTGATGACCGGCGGTCTCGCTGCGGCGGTGGCGATGACGGCAGGTGGTGGCCTTATGCCCGACGAAGACCTTGGCATGTTGCAGGCAACGATCCGCGCCGATACGAACGTGTCACCGGGGCGGCTGGCCGAGCGCACACGGGAGGTGGCGGCGATGGCGCTGGCCGATCCGGCTGTGGCGGATGTCACGGCCATTCTTGGCGGTAGCCAGACTTCGGGCGGGGCTGTGGGCAATACGAGCACGCTTTATGTTGACCTCAAGCCCATCGCGAGGCGTGCGAAGAGCGTGCAGGAAGTGATTGATGGACTTGCTGCGACGTACAAGGTGTTTGCGGATGTGACGGTGACCATGTCGCCTGTTCAGTTCTTTGGCGGCGGCGGGGATACGCGCTCCGGCGGCGCGCAGTATCAGCTGCAACTGACCAGTTCGTCCGGGGGCAGCTTGCAGGACACGACGCTGCAATTGGCGAAGAAGATGGGGCAGCTTTCGCAGGTGCGCGACATCCACACCAGCTTCGATGGCATCGGCATGCAACAGAAGGTGACCGTTGATCGCGATGCGGCCGCTCGCCTGGGTGTCAGCATGGCGCAGGTTGATGACGCGCTGTACAACGCATTCGGACAGCGCCCCGTATCGACCATTTACTCGGACATCAATCCGTATCGCGTGATCCTGACGGCGTCGGGTGCCAACTCGTTACAACCCGGCGCGCTGATGAATACCTATGTGGCGGGGCAGCGCGGCAACATGCTGCCACTATCGGCTTTCGCGACCATCGCGCCCACGATCACGCCGGCGGTCATCATGCATTACAACCAGCTGCAATCCTCGTCGATCAGTTACAACCTGGCCTCGGGCGTCAGCCAGGTGGACGGCATCCGCATCGTCGACCATCTGGTGGACAACACGCGGCTGCCACCCGGTGTTCAGAAGGAGTATGCGGGGACCAATCAGAAGCTCATCGATGCACTGGTGGGAGTCAGCGTCATGATCGTCTCGGTGATCCTCATCATGTACGTGCTTCTGGGCATGCTTTATGAAAGCCTGATCCATCCGCTGACCATTCTCTCCACGCTGCCGGCCGCCGGCATGGGTGCCTACCTGGCCATGCTGGTGACGCAGACGCCCCTGACTATGATGTCCATCATTGCCGTGCTGATGCTCATCGGCATTGTGAAGAAGAACGCGATCATGATGGTCGACTTCGCGCTGGTCGCCGAACGCGAGCGCGGCTATTCATCCATCCAGGCCATTGTGGAAGCGGCCCGCGTGCGCTTCCGTCCCATCACGATGACGACGCTGGCTGCCATGGGCGCCGCTTTACCTCTGGCAATCGGCTTTGGCGTGGGATCGGAAATGCGTCGCCCGCTGGGCATCGCCATCCTCGGCGGCCTGCTCGTGTCGCAGTTGCTGACGTTGCTCAGCACGCCGGCGATTTATCTGTGGTCTCACGACAGAGCCGAGGCCAGGGCGCGCCGCCGCCTGCGGAAGTTGGGTGCCGTTGCGACGGCTTGAGGCCGCCCGCGACGTTACGGGAAAAATCAATCTCCGCTCGTTACGCCGTGTCGCCCTGAATCGTGCGCGCGGGCGCACAACACCACGCCGGCCAGCATGCACACGATAGCCAGTCCTTCGATCAAGGTTGGCCAGCGCAATTGCCAGACGAAGGTGTAGATCAGCGCAAAGATCGTTTCAAAGACGATCATCTGTCCGGCAAGCGACATCGGCAGCAGACGGCTGGTCTTGTTCCAGAAGGCATTGCCCAGAATGGACGCCATGATGGCCAGGCCGGCAGATACGGCGGCGAACGCCATCCATCGCCCCGCTGGATGCGTCTGGGTCGATGCCATGTAGGAGACAGGCACGAGCACCAGCGACACCAGTCCGGTCATCACGCCGATAAGCAGCGACCATTCGTATCCGCTGATATCAGGGCGACGCGCCAGCCAGCGACTGTTGCGGATGGAATACGCCGACCACGACAGCAGGGCACCAAAGGCGCAAAGCAGCCCCAGCAACCGCATCGTCCACGTGGTGCTGACCTGTTCGCTGGCGAGCGCCTGCCAGCCCACGAGCGTCACGCCCGAAATACTCAGTGCAAGGGCAGGGAGCAGATGGCGCAATGGAATGGATGCCGGATCGCGCAGCGCAACAAGCGTCACGACCACGGGCACCAACCCCACGATCAGCGAGCTGGCCGCGCCTCCCGCTGTCTGCACGGCAAAGGCCAGCAGCACGAAATAAACGAGGTTGCCCGTGAGGCTCAGCTCGAACAGTCCACTCCACTCACGCCTGCCCAGCCGGGGCCGCAACGACTTCCAGCGGGAAGCAAGCATGATGGCCGACAGCACGCCATACGCCAGATAGCGTCCCACGGAGAGTTCAAGCGGTGAAAAGTCGGGCAGGACCGCAGGCGCCAGAAAGATGATGCCCCACAGCGCACCGGCGGCCGCGGCGTTGGCCACACCCCACAGAATCGAAGTTCGCATGATCACTTACGAAAAGAAGACTTGCCGCCAGCATAAGGAGCAGCCGGGACGCCGGTCTTGACCCAGCCTACTGGTTGAGCCGGCGCCATGCCGCTGGCGACACGCCGTGTTCACGGCGGAACGCGCGGGTCAGCGCGCTTTGCTCCGAATAACCGAGCGAGTGCGCAATATCGACCAGCGGCCTCTGCGTGGTTTGCATGGCGTGCCTCGCGTGACGCAGTCGGGTGGCCGAAAGCCAGGCCTGCGGCGAGCAATCAAAATACGCGCGGAACAGGGCGTGCGTTCGACTGATGCTCGCGCCCAGCGCATGCGCCATCCTCTCCACAGGCCACGGCGCGCCGGGGTCGGCATTGATGGACGCGCACAGCGCATGCAGCCGGGCGTGTTTTGCTTCCGGAGCGAAGTGCGCGAGCAGCATCGGCCAGAGGGCGGCAGCATCGTGCGTCGAGCGGACGGCGTTCACCTGTCTACGGATCTGTGCAGGCAGCGCCAGCCAGCGCTGTCTGCACAATGCTTCGTGGGTCTGGTCATCCATCAGGCCAGCCGGGCAGTCGATGATCAGCCATTGATTGTCTGCAAGCGCCAGCTGATCGTGCCGTTCGTCTGCTGCGACAAAAGCGCCATGCGTGCCGCCAAGACGCCCGACTGTGCCGGACAGCTCGAACTCAAGCTCGCCGCAGATCGGCAACACCCATTGCGCGTGATCGTGACGGTCCAGTCCTGTAGACGGACCATACGTGCGCAGATGAAATGCCGGGACATGCATGGGCGTTATTGTGCCGGTGAGTGCGCGCTGACGACAGTACGCATGAATCCTCAGGCGCCGTCGGGCGGGGCGATCCGGCGCTTGTCGGCGGCGGACAGCACGGCTTCCAGCAGGTTTTCCGGCGTGGTGCCTTCCGGCGCGATGCCAAGCACGGGTGTCAGCCGTCCATCCAGAAGCAGCAGGGTGTAGCCGTGAATCAGAGACCAGCCGCTCAGCATGGCGCCAAGCTGTTCAAGGCTCGGCTGCATGACGGGGGCCTGATGCACATCGGCCAGGACGCTCAGTGCTTTCACGCGCGCCTCCCTGAAAATCGGGTTGCTGCCATCCAGGCGGTCGGAGCGGAACATCAGCTGGAACAAGGCCGGGTTTTCCTGCGCAAAGGCCATATAGGCCCGCGCGCCGTCCCAGCGTTTGCTGTCTGCTGCGGCCCTGGCAGTGCGCAGCTGGTCTCCAAATCGCTGGAAGCCGCTGGCAGCAAGCTCGGTCAGCAGGCCCGTGAGGTCGCCAAAGTGATGGGACGGGGCGGCGTGCGAGACGCCCGCTTCGCGTGCCGCCGCCCGCAGCGTGAGCGCGTTCAGGCCGTCGCGTCGCAGGATGGCCTCGGCGGCGGCGATCAGCGCTTCCTTCAGGGCGCCATGGTGGTACGGGGTGGTCTTCATGAATTCATCTTACCACCGTAAAAATACCTATTGACAGGGACCTGTGGTCGGCCCAATGTATCTTTACAGCGTAAAGATATAGGCGAACATCGACGCAGGGTCGTTTTCAGCCGGAACTCATAACGACCATCCTGTCCGGCTGCCTGCATGCCGGGGGAGTAACGACATGCTCAGTGTTCCTGCGCCGGCCCGGCCGGTGCCTGTGGCCTCCACCCATCCCGGATGGGCGGAGGCCGCCGACCTCACGATGCTTCGGACGCGCCTCACCGCGACAGTGTCCATGCGGCGCGCGGGCGACCTTGGCGCCCCGGTTCTCACCCCCAGCGATGCGGTGGTGCTGCGCTTTCCATTTGGACGGTGCCGCATCGCACTGAAAGCAGACACGGACTGGAGGCATTGCGGCGAGGCCGCCGCCGGATTCGTCTTCGCCAGTGCGCCCAACGATGTGGTTCGCACCGAATGGGTCAACGACGGCGAAGAGCTGATTCTCACGGTGCCCACAAGTTACTGGCAGGGGCGCATCAGCGACCGCATGCTTGCCATCCTCTCGCGCAAGAAGCCGTGCAGGCATGGCGATGCGATGCTTCAGCAACTGGTGAAACTGCTGATGCAGTCGGCGCACGAAGACATTCAAAGTGCGTTTGCCAGACCGCTGGTTCAGGCGATTGTGGAGCGGCTGATCGTTGCCGGTGCAGACGACCGCATCCGCAGGGCACCGGCCCGGCATCCTCAGGCTCTGGCCTCTTACCGGATGGCGCACGTGATCCGCTATGTGCGCGAGCATCTGGCTGAACCAGTCACGCTGGAAAACATGGCGCACGCCGCAGGCATCTCGCCGATGCATTTCGCCGCGCAGTTTCGCGCTGCCACCGGCAAGCGTCCGCATCATTACCTGCTGGAAGAGCGGGTGGCGCGGGCAATGGAATTGATGCGCCATACGTCGTGGACGCTTTGCCAGATTGCCCTGGCGACAGGATTCGGCACGCAGGCGCACTTCTGCACCGTGTTCAAACGCTACGCGGGCATGACGCCGCGCGAGTGGCGCATAAGTGTTGCGGTACACGTGGCCTGACACGCCCAACGACTTCTATATCTGATACGCAGAGTCCTCCCATGAAAATTCTTCTCGCTTTCCTTCCTTTCATCGTCTTCGCCATAGCCAGTACGCTTGGCTATTCCACACTTGGCCTGATCGGCGGCTCGCTGACGGCGGCATGCTTCCTGATTCGCGATCTGTCCGGAGCCAGCCATCGACTGAAACTGCTGGATGCAGGCACGTTCGTGCTGTTCGGTGCGCTGGCCATCATTGTCTGGATATCCGGCGCCACAATGTCCATTGCGATGGTGCGCACCTGCGTGGACAGCGGCTTGTTGCTGCTGATACTCATCACCATCGCGATGGGAAGGCCCTTCACCATCGACTATGCGAAAGAACAGGTCGCGCCCGAGCTTTGGTCGTCACCACGGTTCCTGCGCACTAACCGAATCATTTCGCTGGCCTGGGCTGCCGCGTTTGCCGCAATCATCGCTGCGGACGTGGCGATGCTCCATAACCTGGTGCCCACACGCACGATAGCCTTCATCATCATCGGCTCGCTCTACGGTGCCTACCGCTTCACGTTGTGGTATCCGCGCAGCTTGCGCAATGCGGCCGACCCGAACTGATTTTTTGCAGACAAAGCCCGGTTGCTGGACACCGCGCCGGACAGCGAGTGGCACGCGCAGTACGTGCAGATGACGAAAGCCCGCGTTCGAGCAGGCGCTTGCGGCATATGAAAGGGACAAGTCGCCGGGCCATCTGACGGCGCTGGTTGTGGCCTCTGCCGAATGGAGCCTCACCCCGTCCGCAAGCATGGTGGTTCCGCACAGACGAAAACACCCGGCCAGAGGACTCTGGGTCGGGTGTTTTCGTGTGGAATGCATTTCAAAAACGCACGGTGTCAGGGCGTACCCGGGGCTTGAGCCCGCCCGGCCAACAGGCGACATCAGGGGGTGGCCATCTGTCCGAAGAGAATGCGTGAGCTGGTTTCCGCTGCGCTTAAACCGTTTGGGTCAATAACCCAGACTGCATGGAGCTCAAGGCATCCCGCCGCCCCATCTCGAATGCGCGTGTCACATCTGTTTTAGCCGTGCAGTCCCAC
The DNA here is from genome assembly GCF_014192715.1 of Luteibacter sp. Sphag1AF. GTDB lineage: Bacteria > Pseudomonadota > Gammaproteobacteria > Xanthomonadales > Rhodanobacteraceae > Luteibacter. The sequence continues at coordinate 243,084 of NZ_JACHYH010000005.1, read as the reverse complement.
GTCGAAACGGGCACCTTCGCGCTCGGCTGCAAGTACGTTCTGTCGTCCAAGGTGAATAACGTTGGCAAACCCGGATAATGGCGCGTCAATAGCACTAACGTTCTGCGACGCTGCTCAAGCGTTTGCTCTTCCACGGGCACGTTGTCTACGAAACCACCGTCTAAGGCGAAATCTCCATTGACCCGCCGCGCCGGCATGATTGGCGGTGCCGTAGCAGACGCCACTAGCAACGTCTGGGCAGCGTCCATTGATGTGTCAGCGCAAATCGTGAGGAAATCCTGACGGAGCCCCAGCCGCTTGGGCAGCTTTGGGTGCAGGCTCTTGGAGCAGTACTTTTCGACAAGGTATGCGAGCGTTCCCGCGAGGACGCTGCCACCGACGCCAAGCAGTTTTGTTGGCCGTGTCACCGCAACCGTAAGGGTTGTCGTGGATGCGCGGAACCTGGAGAACGATTCAGCGTTGAGGAAAGACGCAATCCACGCGGGATAGATCGTCGTGTGCGCAAATCGTAGTTCGGGCCGCCGAGAAAAGTCGAAGATGCTCGGGTTGGCGGCATATGCCGCAATGCATGTGTCCAGCGCATGTTGCGCGCCATGCGTCAAAAGCGATGCGGCTACCGCCGCGCCACCACTGGTTCCGACGAATCTTTGCGGGCGTTCGAAGCCCGAGTCGAACAGCTGGGTTAGAAGTCCCGCCTGCCACCAGCAACGATTGCCGCCGCCAGCAAAGACCAAGGTCTCCACCTGGTCGAATTTGTAGTTGGCCATCCGCGCCATAGCAGACATCGTGTCCATCCGATCGATCTGTAATCCCTACGACTGTACGCGCATGCTTTTGCATACGCTACTGTATGGCGCGCAGCATTGTGTGACGCGTTGTGCATGAAGGTGCCTGGAACCTATCTCAGAATTGCCTTAGCAGCAGAATAGCCGCAGAAACCTGCACAAAACCGAGGAAATTCTCAGGTTGAAACTCCCAGCGGTTCAGCAATCGGAGCTTGTGCTTGATCCATGCGAAGAACCGCTCCACGATCCAGCGTTGTTTGTATCGGCGAAGCTACCGGCCGTCTTGTGCCTTGGGCTTCTTCCGGTTCTTGCGATGCGGCGACATCAACTTGATGACCTTGCCGCGTAGACCGTCATCCAGATCCTCGCTATCGTAGGCACGGTCGCCGATCAGGACATCCGGTCGGGAGTTCGCCGGGAAGGTGACAGCGTCGCGTTGATCGTGCGAAGCACGGTCGTTCCGCACAACGACAACACCCGGCCAGAGGACTCTGGGCCGGGTGTTGTCGTCTGGGGCGTTGTTCAGCGCTCGTGCTCGTTGGCAACGTCGGCCGCCAGGCGAAGTTCTTCGTTGGCTTCGTTGAGCAATTCCTTCGCGCGGGCCGCGTGGCCGCCGAGCCGCGAATCGTTGTCGTACTGCGCCGTGCTGATCAGCTGCCATGCCTGCACGATGTGCTGCTGCGCATCGCGCAGATTGCCGTGGCGCGAACCGATGTCGACGCGCGGCGGCTGCTGGGCCATGGTGGCGCAGCCGAAGGTGCTGGTGGCCACGAGGATGATGCCAGTGAACAGTGTTTTCTTCATGGTGATGTGCCTTGTTGAGAGGTGGAAAGGGTGGGGCAGGTGTCGGGTGGCTTCTGGTTGTTGAAGCGGTCGGTCATCCATTGCACCGCTTGCAGCGCGCTGTAGCTGGCCGCCAAGCCGTGACCCACGCCCGGGAGATCCACGTACTGAACGGGGCTGCCTGCGTCACATAGCTTCAGCGCATAAGCGCGCGTCACGCGCGGAAGCACCAGCCGGTCGGCGGTGCCTTGCGCGATGAATACGGGGATGGCGGAGGGGAGGGCCCCTGCGATGTTGGCTTCCAGCAGCGACTTCCACGGCTCGATGGTCGTGATGTCCGGGGCGCTGAGGAACTGTGTTTGCAGAGGGCGCTGGGAGTAGTGCCGTTCGACCATGTCGATGGGCGACTCGATGCACTCGTTGGATAGCGCGTCGACCGCAGGCCGGGCTGACGTCGCCACCAGGCGATCCATCGGCGCGCCGTAAACGCGCTGCCAGGACCAGAGCGTCATGGCGGTTACATTGCGACCCCCATCGGTGTCGGCATCGTCGCGCAGCAGCGCTTTCAGATCGGTCGCCGGAGCTGCAACGGCCACACCCAGCAAGTGCAGTTCAGGTGCATAGGACGAAGCAAGCATGCCGGTGAACAGCGCCGCCTGGCCACCTTGCGAGTGTCCCCACACGGTAAAGCGGTCACCGGCCCCCGCATCCGGAATCTGCCTTGCCGCACGCACCGCATCGAGCACGGCGCGTGCCTCGCTGGCTCCCACCAGGTATGGATGCGGCCCCTGCGTCCCCAGGCCCGCATAATCCGTGGCGGCCACGATATAGCCATGCCGGACCATGGTGCGCAGCCCCATCATGGACTGGAAGACGAAGCGCGCTTCGGAGGGGGCGCAGCGTGAGATCACGCCCGTGGTGGGATGCGCCCAGGCCACGATGGGACGCCCGCCTGCCGGTGCGGTATCTGGCGGTATCACTACAACGCCGGAGACGGCAATGGGCTCACCATGTATGCCCGTGGACCGGTACAGCACCCGGTATGCCGTGGCACCCAGTGGAGCACCAGTCAGGTACTCATAGCGGATCAGTGTGCCTGGCACGCCCGACAGGTTGATGGTTTGGCCAGAGTAAAAGGAGTCGGCGGCCCGGACGTTGTTGCCGTATGCCCCCCAGCCGGCAACACAGAGAACGGAGGCGGTGAGGGCGACTCCAGCAAGTCGCCGTCTGAGATGATGATAAATACCCATGACCCAAATTCTGGGCCTCGGATGATTGCCGGTATTTTCGTATCGCAGGATGCGTTTCAAAAACGCACGGTGACAGGGCGGCCCCGCAGTTCGATCCCGCGGGGCCAACAGGCGACATCAACGCGCGGCGATCTGCCCGAACAGCATGCGTGAGCTGGTTTCCGAGGCTTCCAGCGCGTGCGTGGCGTAGCGACGCATGCTTGCTTCGTACATGGCTGTGGCGCCGGGTACGGTCGATGGTGTTGCCAAGGCCAGACACTCGGTCAACACCTGCGCATCGCGCAGCGCCGTGTTGGCCCCCAGGCCGCCCGCCGGGCTCATTACGTGGACAGCATCTCCCATTACGGTAACCCGGCTGCTTTCCCAGACCGGAACACCGCCGGCGCTGTGAATGGCGGCCATGGCCAGCGTAGAGCTGTCGCCGTGGGTAAACACGCCGTGCACGGAAGGCGCCCATGACGCGGTCGCTTCGTGGACTAGCGCGGCGAGCTGGTCTTTGCGCAGTGACACAGGGGTGCCTTCGGGCAAGCCGAACGCTTCGCGGGTTCCGATGATGGCCCAGTAAAGGTAATCATCGACGCGGCTCAGGTCATTATCGCGAACCGACGCATCGAAGCGCATGGCATCCAGGATGACCGACATGCCATCGGCGAAAACAATGGAAGTGCTGTTTTTCAATGTCGCAGGGCAGCCGGAGTACGCATCGGGCCAGGTCTTGCCGTAGATGCAGACCGAATCGGTGTCCACGGGATCATGGCCGGGAAGGCGCTGGCGACGTACGGCGGACTGCACGCCGTCGGCACCCACCAGCACATCGACGTCAACGTGGGTGCCGTCGGTGAAGTGCACGGTCACGCCTTCGGCGTGTTCCTCGTAGCGCGCGAATGCCTTCGCAAAATGCATGTGATCGTCGATGCCACGCATCAGCACCTCGCGCATGGTCTGTCGATGCGCGCTGCGATCTGCGTCGTCGGCATCGGCCGGCTCCTTCCGCCATGCGTCCACCCAGCGGTCGGTGACATCGTTCCCTTGCGTATCCAGCACGCGGGTGCCCGCCACCGGCAGCGCGCATGTGCGCTGAAACAGGTCATGGTCGGCCTCTGACTGGCATGCTCGCAGCGCTTCCTGGCCAGTGTGGTCAATACGGATGCGGTAGCCCTGTGTACGGCTGTCCGGTGCAGCATCGCGTTCGTACACATCAAACAGCATGCCGTGCTTGCGCAAACCCTGCGCAAGACACAGGCCGCCTGGTCCTGCGCCCACGATAGCCACGCGCAATACGCCCGCCTCTCGCAGCAGCTGTTTTGCGATGTCGCAAGCCTCTTCGCGCGTCGCCGTTACATGGGCCGGAATGCCAAATGCCTTGACTGCCATGATGGCCATGGCTTTGGCTGCCTGGCGTTTGATCGGATCGGGCTCGACACTGACGATGCCCGGGCAGCAACGCGCGAGGGCGTCCTTGTTTCGCTTCAACCAGATGCCGCGCTCCTTCCGGTCCTCATGCTGCTCGTCGCCATGGCCCGCACCATGCAGCACCACGAACGGCCGCCCGCACTGGATCAACGCATCCATTTCCTCTTTCCACTGTGCAGCGTAGCCGGCTGTTACCTGGTCGGCCGACAGCCATACGAGGGGGAAGGATGCAACGTCATGGACAGAGAAGGATTCGGCAAGGGGCAGCATGGGGAGCCTCAGGGTGTGGATGGCGGATGCTGGCCATGCTGGGCCAGAGGCGGAAAACACGATAACGTTATATAGACAAGAAATAATGCGATTCGGCCATGACGAAACGACGGGTTTCAACCAAACCCATTGACCACAGCGAGCGTACAGAAGGCCCCGGGCTGATCGCGGTTCGCGGCGACGCGGCCGACGGCGGTGATTTTCGGCTGGGCACCCGCGAGATCGACTGGCACCACCATGTGCGCGGGCAAGTGTTCTGCGTTGAAAGCGGTCTGATGCACGTGCGCACAAGGCAGGGGTCGTGGTTGCTGCCGCCGCATCGCGCCGGCTGGATACCACCCGGCGAGCCGCACAAGATCAGCGTCACGGGCGTGATGGGCGGATGGAGCCTGCTGATTGCTCCGCGTGCCTGCCGTCCCTTGCCGAAGCGGCCATGCGTGATCGGCGTCAACGAACTCATGCTTGCGCTGGTCCGCAGAGCAGTGTCCTGGTCGGATCTGGATGAATTGAGCACGGCACAGAAACGCATGGCTGCGGTGTTGTTGGAAGAAATCCGCCATGCACCGCACGAGGCGCTGCATCTGCCCATGCCTGTGGACCGCCGCCTGTTGCGTATCGCCAACGCGGTGCTGAGACAGCCGAATGACTCGCGCACGCTGGAGCAATGGGCCGAGTGGGCGGGGCTTTCGTCGCGCACGTTGAGCCGCCTGTTCGCGGCGGAAACGGCGCTGAGTTTCGCCCAGTGGCGCCAGCAGGCCCGCCTGACCCACGCGCTGGAGATGCTTGCGCAAGGCGTGCCCGTCGCCGAGATCGCCGACGCCCTGGGCTATGCCACGCCGAGTAATTTCATTGCGATGTTCCGGCGCGGCTTCGGCAGTACGCCGGGGCGATTTTTTGTTGAGCGGGGCGGGTGACTATGCTTGCCCCCATCGCGACCGAGCCCGCTCCCACACTGCCCTGTGGAAGCGGGCTCGGTCGCGATATCAGTGATGCCTCAGGCGTTGGCTCCGCCGTCCACCTGAAGCACCGTGCCCGTGGTAAAGCCGTTGGTCATGAGGAAGAACGCCGCCTGGGCAAGTTCCTCTGCGGTGCCCACGCGACCGCGCGGCAGCGACGAACCGATAGAACCCAGCACTGCCGCGCGATCATTCGTGGGCAGGAAGTCCCAGGCCGGCGTATCGACCACGCCGGGCGACAGCGTATTCACGCGAATGGGCGCGAGTTCCAGCGCAAGCGTGCGTGCAAGTCCGTCCATGCTGGCATTGAGCGCGGCCACAATGGATGCACCCGGCGACCCCTTCAGCGCAGCCGCGCCACCAAACAGCGTGATCGACCCTTCGGGCGAGATGCGTTTGGCAAAGTGACGGATGAGATAGATGGCGCCCCACAGCTTCGTGGTCAGCATGGCCTCGATGTCCTCATTGGACAACTCGACGAACGGCTTGAAGATGTTGTCGGCGGCCGTGGTCACCAGGTGGTCGACACGCGCCACCGTGCGCGCAAGGGCAACCACTTCCGATTCATTGCGCAGGTCCACGGCGTGAATGGTCACGTTGCCGGTGATGGAGTACTTCGCCTCGGTGAGGCGGGCCACTGAGCGGCCGACGATGTGAACGTTGGCGCCTGCGGCGGCTGCTTTTTCGGCGAGGGCATAGCCCATGCCCGACGTGCCTCCGACAACAAGGACGGTTTTGCCAGCAAGTGAAGCGGTCATGGATGACTCCGGGTGATCGTTGATATGAAGGGGGCGGTCACCGGATATATCGCGTCACACCGGCTGTCCGTCGCGGTGAAACGTTAGGCCGGGGGCGGGGCCCCAACAATCGCCTGTGCCGTACATGCCTTCTGAAGCGCTGGGTACACAATGGGGAAAAAAGTGAGGCCGCATGCGGTCTGCGAGCGCTTTTGGCCGCAAGTCCGCCGCTGCCCATCCGACGATTTGAATATACCGTGCGGTATTCAAATACTGTAAGGTATGCGAAATCAGAAGGCTGCAGGTCCGCTTCCCATGCGCGTCAATCCGTTTGTCCGCTTCCTTTCTCTGGTCGCCTCGGTCAGCCTTTTTGGCTGCACATTGGGCCCGGATTTCGTACGTCCCGCCGTCACGCCGCCCGTTGATACCTTCGCGAGCGCCGCCGGTCTGCCCAGCGCACGCGTTGGAGACGACGTGACAGCCGACTGGTGGGACATGTTCGGCGACCCGTTGCTCAGTTCGCTGGAACACCGCGCCTACAGTCAGAACCTCGACTTGCAGATGGCCGTCGCGCGTGTCGCGCAGGGCAGGGCACGATTGACCGTGGCGGGTGCTGATGGATTGCCGCGCATCAGTGCGGGTGCGTCGAAGTTGCGCGAACGTTCCAGCCCCAACGGCATCATGAAGCTGAGCGGCACGGCATCCACTCCGGACGCAAACGCGGCCAGTGGCAACGATCCGTTCGGCACGGCAAGCATGCCCGGCAAGAGCGGTTCTGCGCCGTTTGATGTGTGGCAAGCGGGCATGGATGCAAGCTGGGAGCTTGATCTGTGGGGGCGTGCCCGCCGCAGCAAGGAGGCCGCCCGGGCCAGCTACCAGGCCAATCAGTACGATGTGGAGGCCGCGCGGGTTTCGCTCGCGGCGGAAATCGCCCGCACGTACCTCACCATGCGCGGCGTGCAGTCGTTGCTGGAAGTGACCCGGCAGAATCGCGATGTGGCTGCGCACACGCTCGTTCTTGCGAAGAGCCGCGAAGCACATGGCGTCAGTACGCGCTTCGATGCAGCCAGCGCCGCGGCGCAACTGGCGTCCATTGAAGCAACATTGCCCGCGCTGGATGCACAACTTGCGGAGCAGATGAACGCACTGGCGTTGCTGCTGGGACAGGCACCTGGCAGCCTCAATGACGAGTTGCGCGCGGAGCACGATATCCCTGCCCCCCCTGCACGCGTGCCCGTCGGCCTCCCGTCCACGCTGGCTCATCGCCGCCCGGACATTCTTGCTGCTGAGGCGAATCTGCATGCGGCGACAGCAGCCATCGGCATGGCCGAGGCAGACTTCTATCCGAGCCTCACGCTCACCGGCAGCTTCGGCTTTCAGTCGCTGAATTTCAGTGGTGCCGATCAATGGGGATCGCGCCAGTTCGCGCTGGGTCCAGTCATGAATATCCCGCTGTTTCAGGGCGGGAGGCTGAAGGGCACTCTGGCGCTGACGAAGGCGCACCAGCAGGAAGCGGCGGTTGTATTCCAGCTCACGGTGCTTCGCGCCTGGCACGAAGTGGACGACGCGATGACCCGTTTCGACACAACGCAACGACAGGAAGCGTACCTGCGCGAGGCCGTGACCCAGAGCCGCGTGGCATACAACACCGCGCAGCGTCGTTACCAGGAAGGCGCGGCTGACTACCTGACCGTACTGGTAGCGCAGCGTGACCTTCTGAACAATCAACGCGCCCTGACTCAGGGCAGCGTCGACATGGCGCTGTCGATGGTCGGGCTGTACAAGTCACTGGGCGGCGGCTGGGAATCACCCGCAAGCACTCAGGCGGCGCTGTGATGCAAGCCCTGACGATGCAGGCATCGGCTCCGCCCGTAAGCGCGCCGGTCGCACACGCGTTCAATCTGCGGCTGCTCGTGGGGATTCTGGGCGTGCTGCTCGCGGCCATCACGTCCGGCATCAACGGACGCGTAGGTGCCATTGCGCTGATCGACGTGCGTGGCTCGCTGGGCCTGAGCGTGGACGATGGCTCATGGCTAACCGTTATCTATTCGGCGTTCGAGCTTGCGGCCATGCCGCTGTCGGCGTGGTTCGCCGGCACGTTTTCGTTCCGTCGTTTTCATCTGGTGGTGATGGGGGTGTTTGCCGGCATCGCGCTGATGCTTCCTGCCGTGCAGAGCTGGCCGTGGCTGCTTGCGCTGCGTGGCCTGCAGGGCTTCTTCGGCGGCTTGCTGATTCCCGTGCTGATGGCTGCGGCACTGCGTTTCTTTCCGTTGTCGTTGCGTCTGTACGGGCTGAGCCTTTACGCCCTGACGGCGACATTTTCGCCGAACCTCGCGGCGTGGCTGTCTGCCCTGTGGATCGACACCTTGCACATGCCGTCGCTGATCTATCTGCAAGTGGTGCCGTTGGCCGTGTTGTCGATGATTGGCGTGGCATGGGGCATTCCGCAGGACCCCGTGCGCCTCGAACGCTTCGGCCAGATCAACCTGCTGGGCCTGGTCACCGGTACGGTGGGGCTCGTGCTGGCCGCCATCGTCCTGGGTCAGGGCGAACGGCTTGACTGGTGGCACAGCCCGTTCATCCGCACGGCGGCGTGTGTTGCCGTGCCGATGCTTGCCGTGTTCCTGGTCAGCGAATGGTTCCACCCATTGCCCTTCATGCGACTTCAGTTGCTGAGGCGGCGCAACCTGGGGCTGGGATTCGCCATTTTCGTATGCCTGCTGATCGTGCTTCTGTCCGGCTCGCTATTGCCTTCGGACTACCTCATCGAGCGCTGGCATTTTCGTGCGCAGTACATCGACGCCATCGGTTTGCAGCTTGCCCTGCCGCAGCTGATTCTGGGACCGGCGGTATCGTTCCTGCTCTACAAGCAGTGGGTCGATGCGCGCAAGGTGTTCGCGCTGGGTTTGGCCGCCATCGCCATGGCCTGCTTCCTTGGAAGCCAGATCACATCCGAATGGATGGTTGCGGAATTTACCTTCGTGCAGGCACTTCACGCCATCGGCCAGCCCATGGCAGTCGTCTCGATGCTGTTTCTGGCAACCAGCGTGGTACAGCCCATGGAAGGGCCATTTGTCTCCGGCATCATCAACATGTTGCGCGCGCTGGGCACGTTGATCGGAAGCACGCTGGTCACACGCCTCCTGATTTCCCGCGAGCACTTCCACAACCATGCGCTGGTCGATCAACTGGGACGCTCTGCGGCCCCCGTCGATGAGCCGATGGCGCATCTTGCGCACGCCATCGGTGAGCAGGCGCTCGTGCTGTCCATCGCCGACCTTTTTCGCCTGCTGGGCGCTGCGGCGCTTGTCCTCATTCCTGCCGTGCTCTGTCTTCAGAGAATGCGGCCGCCCGTCATTTTGAAATCCAACTCTTAAGGTGTCCCCGTGTCCATTCCCCGCCACGTCATGATCGGCAGCGCCGTCGCCCTGGCTGCGGCCATTGCCGGTGTTCTTTATTTCTGGTCGCACGACGAAAGTCGTGCATCATCGCAAACCACGGACGATGCTTACGTCACCGCCGACTGGACGCGTCTTTCGCCGCGCGTTGCCGGCGTGATCGACGAGGTGCTGGTCGAGGACAATGAGCGCGTGGCGCAGGGCGAACTGCTTGCCACCATTGACGACCGCGACTTCAAGGTCGCAGTGAATGAAGCGCGTGCGCGTGTTGCTTCGGCCAGTGCCGCGCTGCTCAGCGTCGATGCCCAGCGCGAGCAGCAGGAAAACATCATTGCGCAGGCCGCCGCCACGGTCAGCGCGGATGGCGCTGCGCTTCGGCTTGCGGAGGAAAATGCGAAGCGCTACAAGAATCTGGCCAGTGACGGCTCGGGCACGGCGCAGGAAGAGCAGGCGGCGGATGCGCACCGACAGATTCAGAGCGCCACGCAGAGCAAGGATAGCGCCGCACTGGGTGCTGCCACCAAGCAGCAACTGATCCTCACCGCCCAGCGTGCCCAGGCCGCCGCCGAACTGGAACGCGCTCAGGCAAATCTGGATCAGGCCGAACTGCGGCTGTCGTACACGCGCATTGTTGCACCTGTGGATGGAACAGTCGGCCAGCGCGATATCCGGGTGGGCCAGTACGTCAACGTGGGAAGTCCCGTGTTGACCCTGGTGCCGTTGCACCAGACTTATGTAGAAGCGCACTTTCGCGAAACCCAGCTTGCGCGCATTCGCCCCAAGCAGGCCGTGGATATCCGCATCGACTCGCTGCCCGGTGTCAGTCTGCGTGGTCATGTGGCCAGCATCGCGCCGGCCACGGGCGTGAGCTTCGCGCCGTTTGCGCCTGACAACGCCACCGGCAACTTCACCAAGGTCGTCCAGCGTCTGACCGTGAAGATCGCGCTGGAGCCGGAGCAGGCGGCCACCGCGCAGCTTCGCGTGGGCATGTCGGCCATCCCCACGGTGAGCACGCCTTCCGGGCAATCGCTATGATTGCCGGTCCCGACAATCCGAGAAGGAACGCCTGATGGCCCGGATGACCCGCGAAGAAAGCCGCACGCTGACGCGATCCAAACTCCTGGCGTCTGCGCGCGCGGTTTTTGCGCGGGAAGGATACGGTGGCGCCTCCGTGGACCGGATTGCCGAGCATGCCGGGTTTACCAAGGGCGCGTTCTACTCCAACTTCGAAAGCAAGGAAGATGTCTTCCTGCAACTGCTTGAGAACACGGGCGTGGAAGAGGCCGAAGATCTCGGCCATGCACTGAGTGGCATTGCCGATCCGGACGCCATCATCAAGGCGGTGGCCAGCTGGGCCAATCACCATCGCAAAGATCCGGATACCCCCCTGATCCTTTACGAAATGATCCGCCGCGCGCGCGCTGACGCCACGTTCGGCAAGCGCCACGAGGTGCTTTTTCATCAGAACTGGCTGGCCGTGGGCACACTGCTGATGCCCATCTTCGAGGGACGTCAGGCACCCACCGATCCGCTGTCGCTTGGCGCGCTGGTGATGGAGCTGACCTATGGCAACGCGCTGCATTTCCACAGCCATCCCACGGCCGGCGACCTGGTCAGCCTCGCGCTGAAAGCGCTGCGATCAAGCGCCCCGCAGCAGGCCTGAGCGGGATTATGTATGTCGCGCTTCATTGCCCCTGAAGACGCCGGCCGATAGTTCCGCGCGGGGTCACCCTCCAGACTGAACGTCCGAATCGCAGCTATTTCGACTGCGTCCTGACGAGCTGAAGGCACCCCATGAAACTCACCCGCCGTTCGTTCCTGAGCAGCAGCATCGCCGCTGCTGCCACCATGGCCACCGGTAACGCGCTGTCTTTCTTCAAGGACACGGGCGCCGACCATCGGGGCATCTCCACGCCCTCCGTGCCCACCGATGGACGCCCCATCCTGATTCAGGGCGCCACGATTCTCAGCATGGACTCGAAAACCGGGGACTTCGAAAGCGGCGACATCCTCATTGAAGGTTCGAAGATTTCCCGCATTTCCCGGTCTATTACCGCGCCGGGCGCGCATGTGATCGACGGGCGTGGCCGCATTGCCATCCCGGGCTTTGTCGATACACACCGTCACGCATGGGAAGGGCAGCTGCGACGGATCAACCCCAACTCCGCCGACCTGATGAACTACATCGCAGGCACGCACGGTTCGTTCGCCACGAAGTACCGGCCGGGCGACATGTACGTGGGCAACCTCATCACCGCACTCGGCGCGATTGATGCGGGCATCACCACCATCATCGACAACTCCCACAACAGCCGCTCGCTGGACCACGCCCGTTCGGCGGTTGATGCGTTGACTGATGCAGGCATCCGCGCGGTGCACGCACCGGGTGCACCCCTGGCAGGCAGCTGGGACAAGGATCGCTGGTACGACGATCTGGCAAAGCTGAAAGCCGAACGCTTCAGCGGAAAAGATGGCTTGCTGACGATGGCCATGATGACGTCACCAGACCGCGACCAGTGGGCCGTTGGCCGCAAGCTGGGCTTGCCGCTGGTGACGGAGTTCTTCGGCAAGGAAATGTCCGCCATGCTGCCCGCCTTCCTGCGCGATGGCCTGCTGGGCCCGGACAACATTTTCAATCATTGCACCGACCTTACCGAAGAGGCCTGGCAGATCATCCGCAAGGCAGGCGTCCAGGTAGACGTATGCCCGCGCTCGGATACCCACTGGGCGCTGGGCGGCGGCATGTTCGGCTATCAGGCGGCCATTGATCACGGCATCAAACCCGGCTTCAGTGTGGACAATGAAAGCGCCTACTCCGGCGACATGTTTGCCGAAATGCGGGCCGCGCTCTATCTGCAGCGCAGCGCGGGACAGGCACAGCGTGTGGCGAAAGATCCGCATGCGCCAGCGCCCGTGCGCATGCGCGAGTTGCTTGAGGCGGCCACGATCAACGGCGCAGCAGTGGCGCATCTGGACAAGATCACCGGCAGCCTGACCGAAGGCAAGCAAGCCGACCTGGTCCTCATCAACACGAACGACATCAATCTGTACCCGTCGAACAATGCCCTGGGCACCGTGGTCGGTGCCGCTGAACGCAGCAACGTGGAGACCGTCATCATCGGTGGACGCGTACGCAAGCACGGCGGCAAGCTGGTTGGCCTGGACATGGCGAAGCTGCATCGCGCTACGGAAGAGTCACGGGCCTACCTGTTCAAGTCAGTGGGTTACGACAAGGGCGTGCTGGCCGAAGATTTCGGCCTGCGTCAGTAAACTCATTCCGCGCGGGTACGTGCCTCATGAACGGCGGTACGGCGAATCAGATCGGTGAAGAACTCCGCTGCCGGTGGCAACGGCAGGGCGGCTCGACGCACCAGGCAAATGGCCGGTGCGGCGAGCCGCTCGCGAATCGGTATCGGCATCAGCAAATCGACTGCGCCCGGATGCCGGAGATATTGGCGGGGCAGCATGGCCAGCAGGTCGCTGTTGGCGGCTACCATCATCGTGCTGAGGGCGGAGCTGGTCTCCACCTCGACCCGCGGCGGCGGCAATCCGCGCGTGGAGAAGACGAGGCCAAGTTCGTCCTCTCTGTGCTCGGTGAGCGCCGAGCCGATCCAGCTTGCATCAGCGAGTTCCGCCAGGCTGGAAGCGTGCGCCATCGGATGCCCGACGCGCCCGAGCACCAGACGTTCATTCGTAAAAAGTTGCTCCAGCACAAACTCGCGAGGCAGCGGAACTTCCGCGACGGGCCCCACGTAGAAATCCAGATCACCATCGGCGATCTGCCGGCGCAGGCCCGGGAAAAGTCCCTCGACAATTTTCAGTTTTACACCGGGATAGCGCGCCTTGAATGGTGCGAGCGCGCCCGAAAGCAGCGCAATGGTCGAGGCCATCGACAGGCCGATGGTCAGCTGTCCGATGGTCAGTCCCTTCAGCTGGTCGATCTCGTCGCGCGAACGTTGCAGTTCGGCCTGGATCGACCGCATGCGGCGCACAAACACTTCTCCTGCCGGTGTCAGGCGCATGCCGCGGGGCAGCCGTTCGAAAAGTTCTACGCCCAGATCGTGCTCGACTTCCCTGATGCTGCGGGTCAGTGCGGGCTGCGCGAGGCCAAGATTCTGGGCTGCCGCGCGAAGGCTTCCGCCATCAGCAATGGCGACGACATCGCGTATCTGGCTGAGCTTCAGTGTCATAACAAAACTGCTATGCCTCGAACGATTTCGCCATCTTACGGCATCACATATCGCGAGGCTATCGTGCGTCCACAGTCCCGGCGCAGCACGCGTCGGCGACACCTCCCCAGCAAATCCATTGGCCTTCTTCTGCCATGACTTCGATGAGCACTTCCTTGCCGAACCCGACGAATGCAGTGTCCGCCAGCCGCGGAACGCCCCGCATTGATGTGCACGCGCACTTCCTGCCGGATTTCTACAGCGCGGCCCTGCATGAGGCCGGACTTTCCGCTCCCGATGGCATCCGTGCGTTGCCCGAGTGGAACGAAGTGGAAGCGCTGAAGGTAATGGATGCGCTGAACGTGTCGACCGCCATGCTGTCGATTTCGTCGCCGGGTGTGCATTTCGGCGACGACGCGAAGGCCAGGGAGCTTGCGCGTCGCGTCAACATCGAGGGAAGTCGCCTTGTCGCAGCGCACCCGGGACGGTTTGGTCATTTCGCATCCTTGCCGCTGCCCGATGTCGAAGGCGCTGTGGCTGAAGCGATCTACGCACTTGATGAACTGGGCGCCGATGGCGTGGTGCTTGAGAGCAACGCGCACGGCATCTACCTCGGCGACCCGCGCCTTGCGCCTCTTTATGCCGAGCTCGACAAGCGTCACGCGGTGATCTTCATTCACCCGACTACGCCGGCCTGCTCGTGTTGCGCCCGGCTCGCCGCGAACTATCCGCAGCCGTTGATGGAATTCATTTTCGACACGACACGCTCGGTCGCCGACATGGTGCTGTCGGGCACGCTGGAAGATTTCCCCGATCTTCGCGTGATCGTGCCGCATGCCGGTGCTGCATTGTCGGTGCTTGCTGATCGTATCGAGCTGCTGCTTCCCGCTCTTGCCGATGCACCGGCACGCGGTCGGCCGTCGCTTCGCGAGGCCATGAAGCGCCTGCACTTCGATCTGGCCGGTGTGCCGGTGCCGCATCTTCTGTCCGCACTGACGCAGGTGGCTGACCCCAGTCGCGTGCATTACGGGAGCGACTATCCGTTTACGCCGGAGGCAGCGTGCCACGCGCTGGCCGAGCGTATCGAAAAGACGCCGTTGCTTGACGATGCACGTCGCCAGGGCATCTGGCGCGACAACGCACTTTCGCTGTTCCCCCGCCTTCAAACGGTTTCGGTATCGGACATCTGAGCCCGGACCCGTCCCCCGACTTCGCTGCCTTTCGACATGTGCCGACCGCAGCTTAGCCACTCGCTCGATATGTGCTATCGGGCATCCTACGAGGAATACCCCATGCAACTCGATCTCGGTACATCCAAAGCCCTTGCAGCGAAGCTGAGCGCCGTCAAGACGTATGGCCACTTCATCAACGGCAAGTGGGTTGACGGTCACAGCGGCCAGACCATCGAACTGACCAACCCGGCGACCCGTCAGACGCTGGCACACATCCAGTCCGGCGATGCCGTTGACGTGGATCGTGCGGTCAATGCTGCTTACGACGCGTTTCCGAAGTGGTCGCGCAGCTCGCCGGCACAGCGCCAGACGGTGCTTCGCGCCATTGCCGACCGCCTGCGTGCCCGTCAGCTTGAATATGCAATGATGGACACGCTGAACAACGGCAAGACCATCACTGAGGCCTATACGCACGACATCACCGGTGCTATCGGCCTGTTCGAATACTATGCCGGCGCCGCCTTCCATCTGCATGGCGAAGTGGCTGACTTTGCCGACTCCACCATGATCACGCACCGCGAGCCGATTGGCGTGGTGGCGCAGATCATTCCGTGGAACGTTCCGTTGATGATGGCTGCCCTGAAGCTGGCCCCCGCACTGACGGCCGGTTGCACGGTGGTGCTGAAGCCTGCCGAGACGGTGTGCGTGTCGGTGCTGGAATTCATCAAGGACATTGCCGATGTGCTGCCCCCGGGCGTGATCAACGTGGTGACCGGCTACGGCCACATCGTTGGCGAGCCCCTGGTCACGCACCCGAAGGTGCGCAAGGTGGCCTTCACCGGTTCGCGCGGCACCGCGCAGAAGATCATGAACTACGCTGCGGTCAACATCATTCCGCAGACGCTGGAACTAGGTGGCAAGTCGGCGAACATCGTGTGCGAAGACGCCGACCTTGATGCCGCTGCCGAGTCGGTCGTCATCACCACGATCTTCAACAAGGGCGAAGTGTGCCTGGCGGGCTCGCGTGTCTTCGTGCACAAGAAGGTTCGCGAAGAGTTCGTCGACAAGCTCACCAGGCTGTTTGCCAAGGTGAAGCAGGGTGACCCGACCGATCCGGCTACGCGCCTCGGTGCGCAGTCCTCGAAGGCCCAGTACGATCGCGTGCTGTCGTATATCGAACAGGGCAAGAAGGAAGGCGCTTCCGTGCTGGTTGGCGGCGGTCCCGCTTCCATTCGGGGCCTTGAAAACGGCCTCTTCATCCAGCCGACGATCTTCACCGACGTGCGCAACGACATGGTCATTGCCCAGGAAGAAATCTTCGGGCCGGTCACGGACCTGTTCACCTGGGAAGACGAAGCGGACATGCTCAGCATGGTCAACGACAACATCTATGGCCTGGGCGGCGGTCTGTGGACCCGCAACCTCAACCGCGCCCACCGCATCTCCCGTGCGATGGAAACCGGCATGGTCTGGGTGAACCGCTACTACAACTTCAAGCCCGGTCAGCCGATCGGTGGCGTGAAGCAGAGCGGCTTCGGCCGCGAGAGCACCTTCGAGACCCTGATGCACTACACCAACACCAAGAGTGTGGTCATCAATCTGGAAGAGGGCGGTTACGGCGATTTCCACGCGCCGCCGCCGAACGCGTTTGTCTGATCGCTGTTGGGATTGATCAGGGGAGGGGCGCCGCATTGGCGCCCCTTTTTTATAACAAGAATGTGGCGAGCAAAATCACGTTGCCTCAGTGCGTTTTGGCTGCGTTCGCCGCTGCAAGCAAATCGGCAATGCGTTCGGCCAGAAACCAGTTCTGTCCGGGCCCTTCATTGCTGGTCAGGGCCACGGCTGCCTTCGTCCCCCAGACCATCTGCATATTGGCATCCGTGCCTTCCGTGCCGCCGGCATGGCCGCGAATGTGCAGGCCGTGCGACAGACGATCGCCGAAGCCGGCCGCATAGCCACCGGGGCCTGCGGGAACCTGATCGTCAAACATCTTCGTCAGCGTGGCGGCCGAAACCAGCTTCCCTTCGCGCAGGGCGGCAGCGAACCGCAGCAGATCCGCGTTGGTGGAATAGCCGCCGCCCGCTGCGCCACCCTTGAGGCCGATCTTCAGCCAGTCCGCCTTCCATGCCGTGGAAAACGGCCCCTCACGGAAATAGCCCACCGCGAGTTTCGGCGTCACCTCATCCACGCGGTCGAACCCGGTAGCTCGCATGCCTGCCGGTGCGAAGACGTGTTTTTGCATGTAGTCGTCGTAGTTTTCGTGCGACGTGGTCTCGATGATCCGCCCGAGAAGCATGTATCCGGCGTTGCTGTAGTTCCAGCTCGCTCCCGGCGCGGCGACCTTGGGCTGGCGGGCAATGAGATCGAGGTAGTCGACGGGATTGACGAAGGCCTCCCGATGTTCAAAGTACGCAGGCACGAGGAAATCACCGAGCCCGGCCGTGTGGTGCAGAAGCTGCCATACCGTGACTTTTCGGGCTGTTTCCTGATCGGGATACTCAGGCATGCAGTCAGCAAGCGTGGTGTTCCAGGACAGTTTTCCGGCTTCCACCAGCTGCGCGATAGCAACGGCGGTAAACATCTTGTTGATGGAGCCGATATGAAATTTCGTCTGCTGATCCACGGGCACGCTGAAATTTCGCTCCGCCAAACCGCGGCATTCGTCGAACAGCGTTTTTCCATCATTCGCGATGGTCACGCAGCCGGAGAAGTCGGACGTGCGTACCAGCTGGTCAAGCGTGTTGTGGACCAGGCGTGCAAGCTCACCGTCCGATACCGGACCTTTGGGCCAGCCGGCATACAGGGCCGGGTCGTCGGCGGCATGCAGCTCAAGCTGGCCAAAAAGCTCCGGATGTGCAGGATCGGGGGCCAGAAAGATCATCGCCCGCTGCCCGTGGGCGTCTTTGACGATGAGCTGAAGAAGCCCCGGTTGGCGCGGATCGCTCGCCACATCCACCATGCTCACGCCACCGCTGTCGCGTGCGGCCAGCGCGAGACTTTCCACGGTGTCGGCCTTGTCGCTGGCACCTATGCTGGGCGACATCACGCCCGCCGCCCACTGGCGGATCTGAGCGGGCGTATCGGTGTTGATGTGTTGTATCAGCGCGCTGCCCAGCTTGCCAGCGGGCGTATCCGGAAGTGAGGTGGTCGCCGGACTGGCGCCGGCTCCTGACGTCGGCAGGGCGATGAGCAACACAAGCGCCACGGAGGCAAGGCCTCGGCGGGCACGGCGGAAAGGCGTACGGGATGGAGCGTTCATCGACGGGTTCCTTGGTGCCCGGAGAAGCCGGGTCTGAGGCTTGGATGCGTCGACAGGTACATCCGGATTCACGCGCGGCGCGAGGATCTCGCGTTATCGTCAGCACACTCTCGCGGAGACGTCGCCATGGCGAAACTGACCTTCGGATTGCAGCAGACCCTTGATGGCTATGTGGACCATCAGAACATGAGGCCCGGTCCTGCGCTATTTCGTTTCTTCATTGAGCACGTGCGCAGTCTGAGCGGCGCGATTTATGGCCGCCATACGTATGAAATCATGCGCTACTGGGATGATGACCAGGCCGACTGGGATGCGGAAGAACGTGATTTCGCGGCGGCGTGGCGCAACTTGCCCAAATGGGTGGTGTCGCGTTCGCTGAAGTCTGTGGGGCCGAACGCCACCCTGGTTGGCGAAGACGTCCAGGGCGCGATACGCGAACTCAAGGCCAGACTCACCGGAGTGATCGACATGGCAGGTCCGGACCTGGCGCAACGCCTTGCCGATTCTGGCCTCATTGATGAGTACCGGCTTTATTTCCGCCCCGTTGTGAGGGGGCAACGAGGCACACCGTTCTTCGCCGGACCCGTGCCGTCGCTGCGCCTGGTCTCAGTCGACACGGTCGCGGAAGATGCGGTCAGGCTGGTGTACGTTCCTGCGTGATTCTGGCGCCCGGGTGGTACGTGCCACAAAACCCGTGTTAATGTCGCCGCGTCGGAAAAGGCAGACTTGGTTTGGTAAGCCCAAGTCCTTTCGGTAACGAAAGCTCTGGTCTTTGGCTTCGCGCTTGAGATCCCCGCGACGAATATCGGACGCCCCAGGCGTCCCTTCATTCGTCCGCGAGGGTTCTGTTGCCGAGGAACGCTCCGGTCGATCATTGACCAGGAGCCGTTTATGCAATGCCGCCTTTCCCCATCCCATGACGTCGTTATTGCCGGTGCCGGGCCCGTTGGGTTGTTCCTCGCCTGCGAGCTCAGGCTCTTCGGCCTGTCGGTCATCGTGCTTGAACAAGCCGACGACCCACACTCGCCCCTCAAGCGCCTGCCTTTCGGCATGCGCGGCCTGTCTGCACCCACGCTGGAAGCATTCCATCGGCGGGGATTGCTGGACGCCGTGACCGACGCGCAGCGGGCAAACGATGCATCCGGCGCCACCCACGCGGCTTCTCACTGGATGCAGCAGGCCCGGCGTCCGGCGGGCCATTTCGCAGGCATCCCGTTCTTCCATGAGGACGTCGACGCCTCCCGCTGGTCACATCGCCTTCCGAGCCCGGCGGGCACCAGCCTGATGGTGACGTTGGAGTCTCTTGAATCCGTTCTTGAAGCGCGCGCTGTGGGCATGGGTGCCGAGATCCGCCGCGGCGTCACCGTCGAAGGCTTTGAACAGACCGACGACGAAGTGATCGTGCGCAGCGCGGACGAGGCGTTCCGTGGAAGTTGGCTTGTGGGATGCGATGGTGGCCGCAGCATCGTGCGCAAGGCCGGGAGCTTTGAATTCACCGGCACGCCTCCGGAGTTCACGGGCTACTCCCTCGACGTTGAGCTGGAACAGCCCGACATGCTCCGCACGGGCCGCACATACACGCCAACCGGCATGTATACCTATGCGCGTCCCGGAACCATCGCGATGGTCGATTTCGACGGCGGCGCGTTTCATCGCACGCAACCGGTCACGCTCGATCACGTCCAGTCGGTTCTGCGTCGCGTGTCCGGTGTGGACGTGACATTGACGGCGCTGAAACTCGCCAGCACCTGGACGGATCGGGCCAGTCAGGCCGCGGCCTATCGCCACGGGCGTGTCCTGCTGGCCGGTGATGCGGCTCATATCCATTCGCCGCTGGGCGGGCAGGGACTCAATCTCGGGCTCGGCGACGCGATGAATCTGGGCTGGAAGCTTGCCGCCACCCTTCGCGACAACGCGCCCGCCACGCTGATCGACAGCTATCAGCGCGAACGCCATCCGGTGGGAGCGCAGGTGCTGGACTGGTCGCGTGCCCAGGTGTCACTCATGCGGCCGGCCCCGGCGTCACGCGCACTCGAAGCCATCCTTCGCGACCTGATAGATACGCGCGACGGTGCGACCTACTTTGCCGAACGCGTGTGGGGTGTTTCGCTTCGCTACGATCTGGGCAGCAACCATCCCCTGGTCGGACGCAGCGTCCCCGATTTCGAACTAGCCGACGGCACCAAAGTCGGCGCGTTGCTAAGGGCGGGCAAAGGGCTGTGGCTGGATTTCGCCCCGGACGCTCCATGGCGCGAACTGGCAAGCCGCTGGCACAGCCGGGTCACGTACGTCGCGAGCACCGTCGTGAAAGGCCTGGGGGTGAGCGCCGTGCTGGTACGTCCCGATGGCGTGGTTGCCTGGGTTGCCGAGGATGGCTCAGGCGTCATCGAGGCGGCGCAGGTGGCGAGTCTGTGGTTTGGTTAAACCTTACCGGCCACTGGGCGAAACAGCAGGCGCCTGGCTTTGATCCGGCATGGGCCGGGAGGGCCACGGTTGAGCCACGGTCTTTGTTTCGGCAGGGCGAAACTTCGTCGCCATGAAGTGTCTTGGAACGCCGTTCTGGGCAGGTGTCCGCAAAAGAAACGCAGCAGCGTCGTCATCTTTCTTGAGGGTGGCGTCGAGGAAATTCAGGATGTATCGGGCTACCCAGGCATGGCTTGTGTTGGCGTCGTCCCGCCCGTAGTCGGCGACCTGATCGGCGGCGAAGCTCTCCGCGCTTTTCCGACGTTGCTGCATGGCGCCGAACTGCCCGTGTGACATGCCCACCATGTTCACCGTGTACAGATCGCCGTGCGTCCAGGCATTGAGGACATTCGGCCCCATCCGGTCTGCCTGCGGGCCCTTGTAGCCCGCTTCCAGGTCTTCCAGAAGGTTCGGGTATTCCGCCGTGAAAAACAGCAGGGGAATGGTCATGCGATCTGGATGAATGTCACCTGCCTTCTGCACGATGCCGGGGAAGTAACGCATGCTGCCATCCATCTCGGCCAGCGCCTTGACGCGCGGATCGCGCGCTGCGGCGAAGAGGCTGGAAATGCCGCCCCAGCTCCAGCTGACAAGTCCCACCCTGGACATGTCAGCGTTGGGAAGTGTTTTCGCATACGTGATGAGGAACGAGATATCGCGGGCTTGCGCGTCGATGCCGCGCAGGTCGTCTGTCATGTCACGTGTTGCGGCTCCCATCGAAGGGCTTGCGAGTACCACGTAGCCATGGCTGGCAAGGTATTCGCACAGGTCCGCATTCTCCCACGGGGTGGACGAATCGCTGGGAGCGTATACCAGCACGGGATAGCGGCCTGGCGCCGGCGAAGCATCCTTGTGCGCCCACAGTTGCACCTCTGACGATGACTGCAATTGCGCGCGCCATTTGTTCTTCTCCGGGCGCGGATGGTCGAAATTCTCCGTGTCCGCGAGGCTGGCGTAGTCGCCCACCGTCATGGCCTTGCCTGCCGCAGGCTGCGCGGGATACCAGATCAGCGTCTGTATCGGGCGGTGACCATTCTTCGTGCCGTTGTCGGCCGATAAAGGATACGAACGGGATGTGTCGTACTGGTTCACCACTTTCAGCCCGACCGAAGAGGGGCCGGCGGGCTCAAGAAACTGGAACGACGGTGTCTGCGCGCGAAGCGGAATGGCACTGAGCGACAGCGCGATGGAGAGACACCATCGACCCAACAGCTTCATCGTGAATCCATGTATGCGGGCAATGCACGATTGTAGATCGACCTGACGACCGGACATGTGCTGAAAGTCAGTAAACGCATGCCGAATGCGAAGCGCAATATCCTGCTCAGAGTTGCACCGTCCCCAGCACAAGGCTCTGATTCCCATCGCTGCGTGCCGTCGCCAGATTGCCACGGGCACGTGCGACGGCTGCTGCCTTTTCCGGAAGCTGCCGGTATTCCACAGCGATGATCGCCTCGTGTCCGGTTTCTTTCAGCGTCATCGTGATCTGGCGACCGTTGCACGATGCTCCGCGACAGATGAAAGGATTGTGGTCGCGCGTGCTCGTCGAATAGTCCAGATGGTTGCCGTCCACTTCAATGGCTTGCAGACCTGCCGCCCTGGGGATAAGCAACTCGACCATCGAGGCGTGCTCATCGGCATCAATGCGCGCGGTGACCTGCCATGAGCCACCGACGTTGGTCGTGTTGAGAATCGTCAATCGGGCAGGCGGGAGCGCGGCAGTCGGAACCGCCACGGTATAGAACCGGCTATCTGTCCAGGGAAATACGTTGTTGAGCGCGGCGTCCGGCCCCAGGGCTGCCAACACCGACTCCGGCGGATGGTTGAATGCGGTGCCTGCTGCAACCAGGGCCTTGCCGTGGTCATCCTGCACATACATGACGTTCAACGGCTGCGGTCGTTGTGCGGTATAGGCAGGCGCACGGAACGACAGCGCACCACTGACCACAACAACGGCAAGGCCGACGTAGGTGACATACGCATATACGCGCGTTGCATTTCCGGACTGCGCGAACGGAAGAATTACGCTGGCCGTGACGCCGATGAATCCGCCCATGACAAGAATGCCGAGGCCGCCGTTGAATCCGAGCATAATTTCGACAAGGAAAATGGCAGGAATGACGACGACAAATACGGCCAGCGCAGGAGGAACCTGCAACATATATCGACCGTCGTCGGTCAGGGGGCGCGAGCAGATCAGCGCGCACACCACGAACAGCACGGACGGAAGCAGGAACAGATAGCTGATGCCGGGCAACGCAAAGCACGTCGCTACAGACAGCATGAGCCATGCCCAGCCCATGCCGATCCACAGTCCTACCGGGCTGCTCTTTCGCGCCAGCAGTCGCTGCAATGAAACCACCACGAGCAACACGCTGCTCCACAGGAACAACCGGTTGAACAGACTGCTGGTGTGCCAGGCGTTCGTGGTTCCGTGAACGGCGGACTGGGCATAGTTCAGGACATAGGCAACCGCAACGCCCACCACCAGGGATACGAGAAAGCCCAGCACACCGAACAGGACACTCCGCCCTCCATACGGGTCGAATCTGCGCAACCGCCAGCTTGCAAACGCGAACAGCAAGACGAGCGCGATAGCGGCGATCTGCCCGTACAGCGTCGACCAGTGCAGCATGCCGGTACCGAGAATGTCGGTATAAACCACACTCCCCATGGCATCGCCATCGGGAAGATCGGCATCCATGAGTTTATCGACGAGGTCGTAAACGTTGTCACCCTGCTGCTGAAGACTGCCCGGATCGACGGCTTTCAGATTGTCCAGCGGGGTGTGATAGAGGGGAAAGTTCTCGCCATAGGCGAAGTTGAGTCCCTGTATGCCGCGCTCCTTGAACACGCTCAGGTCGGTGTCGTTCGGCAGCAGCGTGTAGACCGCTGATATCAGTGAATTGGCAGAAGGTTGTCGCGACGTGGACGCAAATGCGTTGACAAGCCAGCCACTGTGGCTGCCTGTCTCGAACATCATGCTCTGGCCCGATGTGCCTCTCGCTTCCATGTTGACGACAGCGGCGACCCTGCCAGCGAGCGGATGTCGCGACGCGAAGGCTTCCGCTCCAAGGAGGCCAGCTTCCTCACCTTCGGTGAAAAGAAAGGCTACCGAGTTCTTGCCAGGCGGCTTTTGCCCGATCAGCCGGGCTGTTTCCAGAAGTATGGCAACGCCCGCTCCATCGTCACTCGCCCCTGGGCCCGCGGGGACGGAGTCGTAGTGGGCAGTGACAAGAATGAGTTTTCCACCTGCGGCACCTTCACGGAGCGCCACAATGTTGCGCACTCTGGCACAGGTTTGCTCCGCCGAAACACAGGACGTAACGTCCTGGACGTCGGGGTCGTAACCCTGTGAATTCAGCCTTGCGAGAATCTTGCGACGGACTTCGTCGTTGGCGGCGCTATCAACCGGATGCGGGGCTTCGTTGCCTAGAAGGTCCGCAAGGACATCGGTGGCGCGTTCGTAAATAAATGCACCTGAAGGCTTGTCCCCTACGGCGTCCGGCTTGATGGTGTCCATGCGCCATCGGATAACGAAGGCAGCGACAACCAGCACGATCAGCAACGCAACGAATATCCCGCTGTACCAACGTCTGTCCCTGATCGTTGCTGACATTCACATCCCCAAATGTTTAGCCCGAACTGCGAAGAAGCGGCTTGCCGAAAACGCGCATATGTGTTCGTGAAGAACGTTTCGTTCCATCGGCGCCGCGGCAGCGTATGTCATCCCTTTCGATGTTGCACGTGGAATTTGTGCATGTGTGCCGAATTTGTGCCACATCCGTTCGACATTTGGTGTGTGTATATAGACGCTGCGAAGGAAGCCTCATCTCGCATAGTTGTCCTGCGCATCGCCGCAGCACGTTGTGCATTCATGTGCCGGGGGGCACAGAGCTCGATCAAGCCGTCGTACCGACGCTCTGCGCGCCGGTCTTGCTGTGTATTTATGTACGCGGATAGGGATGTCGGTTCATGCGAACTTTCGAAACTATGCAGTTGACGGCGGCACAGCAGGATATTTATCTGGAAGGGAAGCTGTTTGGCGGCGTCCTGAACAATATTGGCGGTTTCCAGAAATACCGATGTCGGCTCGACATTACCCGCTTCAAGCGGGCACGAGAGCACGTTCTTCTGGGAAATGATGCATACCGCCTACGGTTTCACGAAGAGGCAAGTGAGTGTCACGCGGTTCTTTCCGATCAACCGCCGTCTGCTCTTCGCGTGCTGGAATGTCCGACTGAAGCCGCCGCACAAGCCTGGATTCAAGCGCAGTTCGAGTGCGCATTTGCCGACCTTTCCTGTGAAGTCTTCCAGGATGCGCTGATTTCCCTTCCAGGTGACGAGTACTGGTACTTCGCCAAAGCGCATCACCTCATGATGGACGGGTGGGGCTTTGCATTGCAGATGCAGCGCATTCTGCATGCGTATGAAGCGCAGGCTCATCCAGCTGAGGAGGGCTACCGAAGGTCATATCCATCGTTCGCTGAGTACATGGAGCGACAGGCGAGCTACCGCGATAGCCCGCAGTACGCACAGAATCGAATCCACTGGCTCGCGCGCCATGAGCGCCCGGCGGAACC
This sequence comes from Luteibacter sp. Sphag1AF, assembly GCF_014192715.1. Taxonomy (GTDB): domain Bacteria; phylum Pseudomonadota; class Gammaproteobacteria; order Xanthomonadales; family Rhodanobacteraceae; genus Luteibacter. The sequence continues at coordinate 217,846 of NZ_JACHYH010000005.1, read as the reverse complement.
GTTGTTCGAGCCCCGCTCAAAGGCCGACGATGGCACATGCAGCGAGCGCGTCAGCGTTGCATTCAACACCGCATCGGTTGGCGCGTTGCACCATTTGGCAGGCGCAGCCGACGCGAATCTGGCGGCGGTGTTTGTCTCCGCACTGACCGTTTATTTCTGCCGGTCATATCAACGAAGTGACATTGTGATCGGGTCGCCGGTGCATAACCGGCGCAATGCCGTCGACAAGGACATTATCGGGTCGTTCGTAAATGTGAACGCGCATCGGTTTGACGCGCCGAACGACGAGTCATTTATCCAGTTGCTCGGGCAGGTCGCTTCCGTGCAGCGGCAGGATTACCGCCATAGTCGATACAATCAGCAAGGAAACGCTGATTCGGCTCGTCGAGATCGAATGCGCCAACGAGGTGGAGCAGAGCACTTATGGCTTCATCCAGGTGCTTTCGACACTTCCGTTCGTGAATGAACTTGATGCGGAATTCTGCATGCATCTCAGAGAAGCGATTGGCGCCTCATCAGCGGAGATTCAATAAATGGACGTTTCCCTAAATCCCGAGATCGTCAGTAACCACGCGCTTACCTCTTTCAGTGCCGTGAAGTTTCTGGACTATTGCGTGACCCAGGGGCGCTGCATGAAGCGCCTGAACCTGCTGGATGACTCGCTGCCCGTGTTCCTGCGCAACTACAAGTACCCGCTGCAATCGTGGCCATGGTTCATTGTCGACAGCATGCAGAAGACGCTCCAGGATGCGGCCTGTCGCGTTCCTGCCCTGATTTACAAAGCCGTGCAGGCGGAGTTTGCCGGGGACGCGAAACGATTTGCCGAGTTCTACCGCATGCCTGACATCCTGGGCGAAATCTTCATGCAGTCCGGCATGGACCTGTCGCAGATCATGCTCCGCGTGGACGCCGTAATGACGTCACGTGGCCTGAAGATCATGGAAATCAACGCCGGTCCCAACATCGGCGGCTGGCAGATCCAGTGGATGGACAAGCAGTATCGCAAGCAGCCGGCGCTGGCGTCGTTCTTCGAGACGACCGAGTGCCGGTCGAGAAACATCCCGCGAAACTACATGAAACATCTTATCGAACAGGGTCGCGCGCGGTGCAACTCGCCGGATGATCCGGTGAATGTGCTGTTCGTTCTTCAGGGATCGGAACTCACCGACGACAGTGTCGACACGTTCCGTACCCTGTTTGAAGAAGCACTGCACGAATGCCAGCTGCCGGGTGAGATCATCCTGGAGCCGGACTTCAGTGACGTTGTCTTCGATCATACCGGCGCATATGTTCGCGGCAAACGCGTGACGTCGCTGGCGGCATTTCACCACGAAACCACCATCGAATTGCCGCGCGAACTGTATCGCTGCTTTCTGGGCGGCAAGGTGTACTGGCCAGGAAACCCGTTCGTGATGGTCATCGGCGACAAGCGTTCGCTGGCCATCGCCAATAACCACAAGAACACCTCGCTGTTCAATGACGAAGAACGCCGCCTTATCGAAACCCATGTGCCATGGTCCGCCGCCATCGTCAGTGGCCCTGTGGAATTCGATGGTGTGACAGGCGATCTGGAAACCCTTCTGCTGGAGCGCAGAGAGGATTTCGTGATCAAGATTGCTCGCGGAAGCTCCGGGAAAGACGTGTATGTCGGCCGGTTCCAACCTGCCGACGTATGGCAAGGCGTTGTACGTCGTGCGTTCTCGGAGGGCGCATGGATGGCGCAGGAATATTGCCTGTCGCTGCCGTTCTACGGACAAAGCGGAGAAGAAGGCTACGGTATACACGACGTGATCTGGGGTGCTTTCGGCTTCGGCACAGGCTACGGCGGCTGCTGGTTGCGCCTGATGGCCAAGGACGCCGGCGACGGTGTCATCAACTCCGCAACGGGAGCCATGGAGGCCATCGTGTATGAAGTATACGAATAATCCCGAGACCCGCGCCCGATGGATGACCATTGGCGCACGTCGACCGGATGCCAGAGCACGGCTGTTCTGCTTTCCTTACGCGGGCTCCGGCGCCTCGATATTCAGGGGGTGGCAAGACCACCTCCCCGAAGACATAGAGGTCGTTGGCGTCCAGCTTCCCGGGCGCGAAAACCGATTCAACGAGCCACGTTTCAACCGACTCATCGACGTCATCGCACCGCTTCACGAAATGGTCGCGGAGATGGCGGATAAGCCGTTCTACTTCTTCGGCCACAGCATCGGCGCACTGATTGCCTTTGAACTCTCCCGCGCATTGCAACGCTACAACTCCCCCCAGCCCTTCCACCTCGTAGTATCTGGCATGCGCGCGCCTCACATAAAGAGGGGAGGGGAGCCGTTGCACCTCATGGACGACGATGCCTTGCTGGAACGAATCACCGACTACAACGGTACGCCGAAAGAACTGCTTCAGGACGTCGAACTGATGAAGTTCTTCCTGCCGCAGCTACGGGATGATTTCGCCATCTCGGAAACCTATCAGTACAGGGACGGGGAGTCGCTGACGTGCCCCGTGACTGCGCTGGGCGGCGATGCTGATCCGAGTGTGTCGGAGAGTGACCTTGACGCGTGGGAAATGCAGACGCGCAGTGCGTTTCGGGCCATCGTTTTCGAGGGGGATCATTTTTTCATACACCCTAACAAGCTTTCGGTGCTTGATGTTCTTGGGAAGTGTTCGGTGGCACACCGGGGGGAGAACAGGGGCGTTGTCTTCGGCTGCTGAGGTTGCCGCCACCCCGGATTTTCTGTTTTTTTTCCTGCTACGATTCCCGGGAACTTTGGGGGCAGGGATGGCTATGGGCACGAAGACCAATTACACGTTGGCGGTATTGTTGACGCTAGGGACCGTGCCTCTTTACCACTTCATTTTGACCGGGCGTTTTTCGTCTGAGAGCTATTGGGCTAAGGTCGCTGCACCGCAGCCACCACCGCCCGCTGCGGAAGTGCGCTCGCCAACTACTTTCACCAACTGCGACGACGCACGAGTTGCGAATGTCTGTGCAGCGATTGAGGCCATGCGGAAAGGAAAGGCCCGCTGTGTGGCGGGACGCATTTATCGTGTTGAGCCCACCATTATTGAGCCCTGGCCGGGTGGGGTTCGTTGTTCGGGATAGCGCGGCTGGAGGCGGAGGAATACCTTCGCTACGACGATTTCGCGCACCACCATCGCATTTGCCGTCTCACTTTTTCAGATAGGCTTTGGGCGTGCAGCCCTGCAACTGCTTGAAGAACGCGATAAACGTGCTGTCGCTCGAAAAGCCGAGTTCGCCGGTGATATGGGAGATGGACTCCCCGGTGACCAGCAACTCAATCGCCCGCAGCAACCGCCATTGCTGCCGCCACTGCTGATAGCTCATGCCGGTATCGCGCTGAAAAATGCGGCCGATGGTCTTGCTGGTCGCGCCGACATGTCTTGCCAGCTCCGCCATTTCCGGTGGAAGCGCGTCAGGTCGGCTGGTGAAACCGGCAAGGCGACGGTCCCTGGGCATGGCGAGCAGCATGGGCTGGCGTGGTGCATCGACAATTTCATGGATGCACAACCCGATAAGGTGCTGGTCGCGGTTGCTGCTCCAGGGATGGTCGAACGCCGCCAGGGCCATCGGCTCGAGTATGGCGCCGAGCAGCGGGCTGACATCAATGACCGATACCGTCGCCGGCAGCCGAAGGCAAAGGGTGGCGTCGAACCAGAGCGAGCGGTAGTCCACCACTTGCCGCATCACGGCGCGATGGCGCACATTGGCAGGAATCCACGCGGCGCGCGTCGGCGGCAGCAGGCATAGCTGCTCGTCCAGGGTGATGCGGATGCAGCCCTCTCGGGCAAACAGCAATTGCCCGCGGCCATGGCAGTGAAGTCCGGAGTCGTGACTGGCCAGCGTTGAGGCGCAGCCCACGACTGGCGCATCGAAGCTATCCGGATCAAAGAGGGAGTCTGCGGTTAACCAGGCCATGCCGCGATTGTCCGGTTTGCCGCATTTTCTGTCTAACTTCCGTGAGACAGGACAGGCGGCGCTTCCGAGAATGGCCCACTCGTGGAGAGGCCATCATGGACAACAAACACTTCTTGCCGTTGGCGATTGCGCTGCTGATGTTTCCCCAACTTGCGCAGACGCTCTACAGCCCGGCCCTGGCGGACTTTGTACAGCATTTTGCCGTGGCCCCCGGGTTGGCAGCGCAGACGCTGGCCGTCTATTTCCTGTCCTTCGCCTTTGGCGTGGTCGGATGGGGCTGGCTGAGCGATCGGTGCGGGCGTCGCGTTGCCATGCTGGCCGGTTTGGCAGTGTATACAGCCGCCACGGTGATCGCTCTTTGTGTGACCACGTTCCAGGGCCTGCTGTTCGCCCAGGCGCTTGCGGCGTTCGGCGCTGCCGTGGGATCGGTCGTGACACAGACGATCCTCCGCGACTGCTTTGCCGGGGCCACGTTAACCAAGGTGTTCGCTTTGGTGGGCATGGTGTTGGCGCTGAGTCCGGCCATCGGCCTGTTCACCGGCGCCGCCTTGGTGCAAGCTTTTGGCTATCGCGGCGTGCTTTGGTGTTTGCTGGTGTTGGCGATGTCATTGTTCCTCTGGAGCGCCGTAGCGCTGCCCGAGACGCGGTCCCGCCCGATAACGAACGTGTCGTTGCGCGAAACGTTCCGGTTGCTCATGCACAACACCGGCGTATGGCAGTCGGCGCTGCTCGTGACGGTCTTCAATGTCGCCATGTACGGCTATTACGCGCTGGGTCCTTTCATCTTCCAGCACCTGGGCCTGGAGAAGTCCGCCTACGGTGCCAGCGGTATCTTGCTGGCGGCCGGATCGTCGCTGGGCGCCTGGAGCAATCGAACCTTCAACAGGGCAGGCGTTCGCGCCGAAAACGTTCTTGTGCTCAGCGCGGTACTGGTCCTGAGTGGCGGTCTGGGCGTGCACGCTTTGCGGCACAGCGCATGGTTTATTGCGCCGATGCTGCTGGTGGTTTTCGCCTTTGGCCTGGCTATTCCTCATGTTCTTGGAAGGGCGTTGTCCGATTTTGGAGATCGCCTGGGTACGGCGGGCGCGCTGTTCGGGTTGATGTACTACCTGATGATTGGCGTGGGAATGTTGCTCACCGGCTGGGCGCAATCACTTGGCAATACGTTGCTGGTCTGCGGCGGCATCGCTTTGCTCCTGAGCATAAGTGGGCGACATGGGCCTGGCGTATCGCCCGTGCGCTCAGGAAAGACGGATCACTGATCGACAGGCGACCGGTGCCCGGCGGGCCGCAAAGCCCGGCGCCGCACTTGCAGCAGCGCATGCGCCGCGTGCGAGCCAGCCCGCTCCAGGCGCTTCACACCGGTGCCGATGCCACGTACTTCTCTATCAGTTCGACAAGTTCCAGTTCAATGGCTTGTCGTGGCACGTCCACGTTGGGCTGGACAAGTAGGCCGCGGAATACGCCACTGACCGCATGCGTCAACACGAACGCCTGGGCAGGCGTAAGCATGCGCCGGGAATCCTGCTCAGCGCCGTGCTCGCGAGTCATCTCGCTGCTGAGCTCGGCCATCATGGGCAGAAGCCGGTTGGTTGTACCCTGCGACAGGGCGTGCACCAGAAGCTGGCGATGCACCTTCGAGCGTCCCCCATAGGTCTGGCCGATGGCGCCAAAAATAGCCAGGAGTCGCTCCCGCGATGATTGGCTGGAGGCGCGACGGTAGCTTGCCAGGATGCGATCCGATAGTCCGCCCATTTCCCTGTCCGCCAGTTCCTTGAGCACGGCCGGCTTGCCATCGAAATATTGATAAAGCGTGCCGATGCTGACACCGGCACGTTCGGCGATGGCGTTGGTGGTAAGCGACTCGATGTCGCCTTTGTCCAGGAGCTGGATAGCGGCTTCCAATATGAGGGCGACCTTCTCCTGCGACCGTTGCTGCAACGGCTTGCGGCGCTTAACTGCTTGAGTTGGCGGTTCTTTTTGCTTCATGGCCAAGTCCCGGGAACGTGAGTCCCAAAATATGAGCATTGCTCATATCATGGTCGCGTCCCGCCCGGCAAGGGCGATTGCAGACCTCCTGAGGATATTCCCATGGCTCCGATCATTGTCGGCGGCTCGCGGCCGCCTGCCTTTCACTCGCACGCACGTTTTCCCCGCCGGACCCCGCTGGCATTGCTCCTTGGTGCCCTGCTTCCGCTGAGCCAGAGTTTCGCGCAGACCATTCCGCTCAGCGGCGCGCAGGGCGCCTATGCCAACAACCAAACAGGTCAATCCGGTGCGGATGGCCAGGGTGACGATACTCATCCTCAGGATGGCAGCCCGGCGCCGGGTGGCCCGGTGCTTTCGGTTGAATTGACCAATGGCGCCCGGATGACGTCGGGTGGCACGAGCCCGACCCTCAGCCTGTTGCTGGCTGGCGGCACGGGTGGCAAAGGCACTGCGGTCAAAGGCGGCAACTACGGCCCGTTCGGTGGCAACGGCGGCCAGGGCGGTACACCCGACTTGCTGCAGTTCGTGAGTGATCTCAATACGACCATCACCAGCAGCACGACGGGGCCAGCTGCGGTAGTGCTGCAAAGCACCGGTGGCGCAGGCGGTTATGGCGGCAGCTACACCGGAACCAATGGCGATCCGGGCAAGGCCGGCGCCGCCGGAAACGGTGGCGACGTCACAGCCAACCTCTCCGGCAGCATCATCAGCACGAATGGCTGGTCGGGAAGCAACCCTGGTACGACGGCGCTGCTGATGTCCTCGACCGGTGGTGCCGGCGGTGGCTTTGATCCCGCCTACAGCAGCTCGGGCACGGCACAACATTCGGTAGGCGACACCACAGCCAACGCCGGCGCCGCTGGTGGAGCAGGCGGTAACGTATCGCTTGCGACCCAGGACGCGAGCTTCGTATCCGCGGGCACGGCAATCGAACTTCTCAGCCAGGGCGGCCAGGGCAGTGAGGGTGTTGCGGCTTACTCCCCGGACACGGCCAGAGGCGGCAACGGCGGTACGGGTGGCACCGGTGGCGCGGTCACCGCAACCATCACGGGCGAGCCGAACAGTAATTCGTGGCTCATCTCGGCCGTCGGCTCGCCGCTGGCGGCCCAAGGCAACACGTTCAATCTGCCCCATGACGATGGCACGGTCGAGACATCCTTCCTCAGCGCGGGCGTGTCCGCCCAATCGTTGGGCGGTGGCGGCGGCACGGGTGGCGATGCCAATGGCACCCCCGCCTATGCGGGCACCGGCGGCAAGGCCGGTGACGGTGGCGCTGTGACGTTGACGCTGGGCGACATCAACGTCACCACGAAGGGCTACACCACGCCGGCGCTGCTCGCGCAGAGTATCGGCGGCTCGGGAGGCGACGGTGCGGACGCCGGGTCGGTGTTCAAGTCGAAAGCCGGCAATGGTGCCGATGGTGGCAACGGCGGCAATGTCGTTGTGCAGACCTATTCGGACGCGACCAGCGCAGACACGCAGGCCGCCATCACGACCAACGGCGATGACTCCAGCGGCATCGTTGCCCAGAGCATTGGCGGTGGCGGCGGTGCCGGTGGCGATGCGACGGCCAATGGTGTGCTGGCCGGCATGTCGGTGGGTGGCAAGGGCGAGCAGGGCGGTCTCGGTGGCACGGTGACGGTGGTGAACGGCCAGAAGGACGATGGCACCGCGATGCCCGGCCTCGTCATCCTGACCCATGGCGATCGATCCGATGGCATCTCGGCGATGAGCATTGGCGGCGGCGGTGGCTCGGGCGGTAATGCATCGACCTTCACGGCCGGAGCCTTCACGATGACCGTCGGTGGCACTGGCGGCTCGGGCGGCAACGCCGGTACGCGCGGCACGCAGCAGGTCAATGCTGTCAACAACGGCATCATTCAGACCAACGGTGCCCATTCGATTGGCATGCAGGCGCTGGCGGTTGGCGGAGGCGGCGGCAACGGCGGTTCGGCCAGCTCGATCGAGGGCGGCGCGCAGCTCGATGTGACGCTTGCCGTAGGCGGCGCGGGCGGCTCGGCGGGCACGGCGGGCGACGTGTACTCGACCAACAACGGCCAGATCCTCACGCAGGGAAGCGATGCCTTCGGCATGCAAGTCCTCAGTGTGGGCGGTGGCGGCGGTAATGGCGGTGCGAGCAAGGCCGCGGCGTATCAGCTGCTCAACACCGGTGAAGTGCCGTCGCTGGATTTCAATCTCTCTATCGGCGGCCAGGGCGGCGGCGGTGGCGATGGCGGCAACGTCCAGGGCACTAACAATTTCTCCATCGTTACCAGTGGCTCCGGTTCGCACGGCCTGGAAGTGCAGAGCATTGGCGGCGGTGGTGGTAACGGTGGCGATTCGAGTTCCACGCAGACGAGCACGAAGGGTTCCACCATCAACGTCAACCTCGCCATCGGCGGTGACGGCAAAGGCGGTGGTACCGGCGGCCAGGTGACAGCCACGAACAACGGCCTGATCTGGACCATGGCCGGCGACAGCGATGCGATCTTCGCGCAGAGCGTCGGCGGTGGCGGCGGCAACGGCGGCACCGGGTACGCCGACACCTCGCAGTTCGCCGACAACGACAGCAAGAAGTCTGGCCAGTTGCAGCTGTCCGTCGGTGGCAATGGTGGCAGCGGTGACGCCGGGGGTGACGTGACGGCAACCAACGCCCAAGGCGCCACCATCATCACCATGGGCGACAGCGCGCGCGGCATCTTTGCGCAGAGCGTCGGTGGCATTGGGGGCAATGGCAGTGGCGGCCAAAGCAACGGCAGCTCCGGCACGCTGGATGCGCGCGTTGCCGTGGGTGGTAATGGCGGCAATGGCAACGTCGGCGGCACGGTGACCGTGAACAACGCCGGCACCATCGTGACCGGAGGCGGAGATTCCGCGGGCGTTTACGCGGAAAGTGTCGGCGGTGGTGGCGGCAATGGCGGCAAGGCGGGCACGGCCGGCGGCAATGACCCGCAAACGCAGCTCTTCAACTACCTTCAGGCATCCTTGCCCAGTGTCGTTTCAACCTACAGCAACAAAACGGACGGGTTCGTCCCCAACGCTGCACAGCTGTTCGACAAGGGCGTGAACTGGACCGTCAACCTGCTGAAGGGCTACTACCAGAACAATGCGGCCAATGGCGCGAAGCCGCAGGCCAGTGGTGCGGGTGGTGGCGATCTCAATGTGTCGCTGACGGTAGGCGGTGGCTTTGCTGGCAAAGGCGGTAGCGGCGACACCGGCGGCGACGTCTACGTCAACAACGCAGGCACTGGCGCCATTCAGACGCTGGGGCCGATGTCCGATGGCATCTTCGCACTGAGCGTGGGCGGCGGAGGTGGCGATGGTGGAACGGTCGCGGCCTCCAACAACACCAGCACGACGCCCTCAAAGCTCAACGTCACGGTGGCCGTGGGCGGCCGGGGCGGTTCAGCAGGCGATGGCGGCAATGTGTCCGTGCTCAACAATGGCAGCGTCACCACGGCTGGCAGTGGTTCGCTTGGCATCTTTGCCGGCAGCTTCGGTGGCGGTGGCGGCACCGGCGGTGTTACTGCCACCAGCGTGTTAAACGGCAGCAACACCTTGCAGACGGTCAACGTCGAGCTTGGCGGTGATGCCGGCGCCACAGGCAATGGCCAGGATGTCACTGTCCTCAGCATTCCGGCAGTAAATCAGGCGGCGCCCACGCAGGTGTCGACAACAGGCTCGTATGCAGCGGGTATCGGCGCGATGAGCGTGGGCGGCGGTGGCGGCCTGGTGACGCTCAATGGCACGGTGACGGACCCCACGACTGGTGGCGCAGTGAGCACGGGCGGCCTCCAGATGTCAGGCTTCCAACTTGCGGGCAAGGACCAGGCGGTGGTGTGCGGCGGACAGGCGCTGGCCTCCTGTGGCGATGGCGGCAGCGTGACGGTGACTGCGCAAAATGTGCAGACCATGGGCCAGGATTCACCGGGCATCGTGGCGCAAAGCATCGGTGGTGGCGGTGGCTGGGTTCAGGGCGTTGCCTCCAACGCGCAGAACTACTTCAGCGCCAGTAGCGTGAACGGCATGTCCGGCGATGGCCATGACGCGTCGGTCAACGTACAAGGTCATGTCGCCACGTCCGGCAGCGGAGCATACGGTGTCATCGCGCAAAGCATCGGGGGTGCCGGTCTTCTTGGCGGCGACCTGTCCAGCGCCACAGGCGCAGGTGCGTTCACGCCGGAAACGACCAACTGGCTGACCAAGGGCAGCATCGGCAATGGCGGCACTGTACTGGTCAATGTTCCGACCGGTGCGAGCGTGACCACGACCGGCACCAATGCGATCGGTGTCTTCGCGCAGAGCGTGGGCGGCGGCGGCGGATTGGTGGCTAGCGAGAATACCGCTTATATGGGAACGGCGGGCGGCACTGGCACCTCTGGGCAGGTCACCGTCAACGTGGGCGGCAAGGTGACCACGATGGGGGAGGGCGCCACGGCGATCTATGTCAATGCAGATGGCAACACGGCATCAAGCAGCGCAACTGCCGTGAATGTGACAGGAGAAGTCACCGCGACGGGCGCCGGATCGGATGCGATCATCTTCAACAGCAATGCGGCGAGTAACACGGTGACCAACTCCGGACTCATCGGCTACAGCGGTGCGTTCGGAAGCGCAATCGTCGCCGAGCGCGGCAACGTCGAGGTTACCAACCAGGCATCGGGCACCCTCTATGGCCGAATCAGCCTGGGCAGCGGCGGCACGTTGTCCAACGCCGGCACGTGGGTACTCCCGACTGGCAGCATCAGCCTTGCGAGTTCCGTCGACAACACCGGGACCATGATCGTAGGCAAGGGCCTGACCAACGGTGGTTCGGTTCCGGGTACCTATCTGGACAGCTATCTGGTCCTCGATGGCACGCTGGAAACCTACGTCGATTTTGCCAACAAGCAGGATTCAGAGCTAACCGTCGCAAAGGGTGCAAGCCTCGTGGGCACCATCCAGATCAACCCGGTAACGATGGCCCCCAACACCGTCGCGGTGCTATCGGTGCCCACGAGCCTCGGAACAGGTGATTACAAAGTCGTGGATGCGTCGAACTACCTGTTTCAGTACACGCCGACTCTGAGCAATGGTGTGCTCTCGGTGACGCCGCAGGCCAAGCTGGCGAGCACGGCGCAAGAGGCAGGACTTTCACGCAACGCCCAGCAGTTGGCCAATCACCTGCAGGCGAATTTCGATGCCGGAGTGACTGCACTGTCCCCCCTGTATAGCGTGCTGGACCAGGTCAAGGATCCCGCCCATTACGCGGCCACACTCAATGGGCTGGGAGCCGAATCCCTGCAAATGGTTGGCGTTGCGCGCATCAATGCGAGTGAGTCGTTCGTCAATCGCATGAACGCCTGTCCTAACAATGGCGACACGCCCGCGGATCAGCGTGAGCACGACTGCGTATGGGGCCGCGTGACCGATCAGGTAAGCAATGCGGACGGTGAGGGTGACGGCTACCACCTCAACGAGCACGTGGTGCAAATGGGTGGTCAGCACGAGTTCGCCGACGGCTGGTGGGTGGGCGGCTCGGTGGCATACAACAATGGCACTGAATCCGCGTCCAGCGGCGTTGGCGGCGTCACTGATCACGGTTTCAGCATCGGCGGCGTGGTGAAGCGCGAGATGGGTAACTGGACCTTTACCGGTGCAATGGATGCATCGCAGGGAAGCTACCAGTCTGCACGCAACCTGCAACTGGTCGATCAGCGCATCCAGGCGACCGGGTCGTTCGATGGAACGAACATCGGCTTGCACTCGCGTATTTCGTATCTTTTCTCTGACAGCAGCTGGTATGTGCGGCCGTACCTTGATCTGCATCTAGTGAACGTCCATACCGACAGCTTCCAGGAGAGCACCGCCGGAGCGATTGGCCTGAAGGTGGCGGCAGGCAACGGCACCATCTTTGCCGCTACGCCCATGATCGAGGCCGGCGACCGCTTCACCTTCGACAACGGTGTCCAACTGCGCCCGTCCGTCGGCGTGGGTCGCGCCTTCTACAGTGGCAACAGTTGGAATACGGACATGCGTCTGGCCGGCTCATCCGACAGCGTCGGCTCGTTCAACAGCGCATTCAACGCCCCACGCCAGATGAATCAATATGACGCGGCGCTGGATCTGACGCTGAATGCACATTCCGAGCTGCGCCTGGACTACACCGGGCAATTCGGCAACGGATATCGCATGAATGAGGGCGCGCTGAAGTACACGTACTTCTTCTAATGGCCGGTTGGGCGCTTTATATGGATGAAGGGCGGCCGCCATCTCCAGAGGAACCCCGTTCTGAAGGTGGACTTCGATTATGGCGGCTACAACAGGCGGTCGTCGCACCGTTGCCGCACGCCGCACCTTGAACCGCCCCACGAATCGGCGCATCGATGCCGAGTCATACCGGGCTTCTTCCACGGCCGGATCGCTCAACGCATACCACTGCTACAAGAAGTGGATGCGCAGCGTGCGGTCCAGACCCACCGGGCGCGGCATCCTCAAGGTCATGAAGCGCATGGCCTACTGCTACAGGGATGGCGCGTACTTCTTTATGAAAATACGCGCCGCCTTCCCCGGTAATCCACGATGAACCTTTTTAAAGGCCGCCACTTTCGACGAAGAATTTGTAATTGTCGGCGTTTCTGATTGCCGCTGACTTATTGTCTTTCGCCAGTTGCGCCGAAGGTCCGGTTCCATATCTGATATCCACGGCTCCCTGTGCCAAATCGTCGGAAAAATGTGCTGCCTCGTGGATGAGTGCTCCTGCTTTGGTGTCAAACCCGCCATCGCTGAGCTCGAAAAATCGGGGGCAGATGCCGATTTTCTGATTGGACAAAGCCACTGCAGCGGTCAGATCTGTTGCGCCCCATTCGGGCGGACACGCGCAGTCGAATGATATGGGCCTCGTATAGGGTATTCCGCCAAGTCGCAAAGCAATAGCGGAAGTGACCTTTATTGGATAGAAATTTTCCGTGTCGAACCAATGCGGATCAATCGCGGCAAGCCAGTTGGGGTCATAGCTCCCCAACCAATTGTTCCGTCGGAAGTCATTTTTCAGCTTTGCGGTAAAGGTATTGCCTTCGCCCTCGTAGTACCACAGGCTAGCATTGTGCTGAGTAGCGCTCGTAGACAACGCCATTGCCCTGGACATGGCCGCATCGATTACATCTTGCTTGGATGCTTCACAAACCGTCGCTTGTGGCGTGTCGTAGAGCCCAAGCGTTTTATCCTGCATTTCCAAAACGGCTTTGACCGAAATGTCCAACGTGTTGCTTATTGGTTGCCGGGCAGAATCTATTTGGAGAAAACGCGAAACTCCGCGCTCGTCCTGAGCGGGCTCACCGATTACAGGGCGATTGAATCTCAATGTATATATGCCGCCAGTACTTAAATCGTAGCTCTTCGACAAATCTATCTCTCTTGACAGGGAATCTCCCGGGCTCATTCTGAAGAAAGCTCTCCCGTCAATTCCGTCACTGACATAGGCAACTCCGCTGTTATATATACTGGTATATCTTGCGTTTATTCCGCGGGCATCAAGCACTTCAAAAACATTGTTCGTCAGGCGCTCACCCGTTGTGGAGAACGGCGTGAGCGGTTTCAGCACATAGACCGGGTCAGCGCCTTGGTTTTTCATCGTAAATATTACAACGCCAGATTCCGCCGCGGCCGCTGACGGTGGCCGACTGATAATGATTTGAAGTGGGCTTTCTTGCGGAGTGCTTGATACGTCGATGGGAAAACAAGCGAGTAATATGATTACGCTGATCGCTTTCATTGTCAGGTCTCCAAGAGCTTTTTGTGGGAAGCGTTCCTTGCTTTGAACGTAGCATTACGAACTTCCGGAGGATGCAGGCTGCTTCTGAAAAAGCTGGAGCGATCTCTGGCAACGGTAACGGTCGGCGCCGCGGCAAACGGTGACTCCTCTTCTAAAGCAGCGCGGTGACATGACTATCAAAACCATCGAAGATCTGTTCATTCACGAGTTTTCGGACATCTACAGCGCCGAAAAGCAACTAACCAAAGCACTGCCCAGACTGGCGCGCGCATCTACAGATCCCGGCTTGAAGGAGGAGTTTGAGAGTCACCTTGGGGTCAGGTCGAACGCATTGACCAAGTGGTGGAACTGTTGGGCATTCGCCTGAAACGTATCAAGTGCGCTGCGATGGAGGGTCTTGTGGAGGAGGGCAAAGAGGTCATTGACGGTGTTGAGGAAGACCCCTTGCGCGACGCGGCCCTCATCGGCGGTGGCAACAAGGTCGAGCATTACGACATCGCCAGCTACGGCACCCTGATCGCGTTGGCCAAGCAGCTCGGTTACGGCGCCGGAAGTTGGGCCACGTCAGGGCGAGGCGACGGCACCTACGCTTACGTCGTGGCCGCATGCAATGCCGGCGGTTGCGGGCCGAACAGCGCAGCGGCGACCGTGTCCGTCAACAACGTTCCGCCGACACCCACCAACGTTCATGCCATCGATTCCTTCAGTGGCAAACGGGAAATCCTGACTATTACGTGGAACGCGACACCAGGCGCCACCTATTACCAAGTGCTTCGAAACAACACGACCACGATGTGGCAAGTTAACGCGCCCACGACCTTGCAGCTCGTGGAGTCAGGGCCGATTGGCGAAATCATTCTTTACGGCTACCAGGTGCGTGCGTGTAACGCCGTGGGGTGTTCCGCGTGGGTGGATGCGTTATGAGAACGATAGCGATGATCGACCAATTCGGATCGCTTCGCGAGGCGATGGCCCGCTCCCTTTGTGTGGCCGTTATCGCGATCGCAGCGTTTGGCACCTCGCTGGCGGCCGCTACCGAAACCGTGACGTACTATTACACCAGCCCACAAGGGACAGTGCTTGCAACGACGAATGCGGGAGGAAGTGTGATATCCACGGCGGAGTACCGACCCTACGGGAGCCAAGTGCTGGGCACCCCAGAAGATGGTCCGGGATACACGGGGCATGTAGGCGACGTCGATTCAGGCTTGATCTATATGCAAGCGAGATACTACGACCCGACTTCGGCACGATTTTTATCGATAGACCCGAAAAATGTGGGTGCTGGCGATATACAGAGCTTCGCCCGATACAGTTATGCAAATCTGAATCCGATTTTGAACATCGATCCCGACGGTCGGGCAAGTTACGCATTAATTCCCCTGCAAGCGAAGAACATCAACACGATTGTTACCGACGGAAAGGGTGGAATACAGGTGTATCTGGGCAACGCACGCGGCATGGGACGCGTCGTGCATGAGGGTGTAGACCGGCACGAAAATACGCATAAGTCGGACTTCTATACCAACTGCGATCAGACGTGCGGCATCCTGGCCGATGCGAAGGCTGGCCTCCAGATCGTTGTAACCTCCGGGGATGCAGACGCGGCTGCATCCGAAGTCAGGGCGTCCAATGTCGAGATTGACTATCTCACAAGTGAAAAGGACAAATTGCGAAACAATCAGGAGAAACCCAGCATCCTGAAGCGTATTGATCAGATGACCGAATATCGCAACGACAACCAGACCATCGTTGATCAAGCGGCTCCCTCACCTCCGCCAGCAATCGTCCCGGCAACACCCACTCCGCCTGATCCTAAGCAGCAAAACGAAGGAGGCCACTGATGTATGCCAAGGTAGTTTTGTTCGCCATCGCATTCGCATGCATTGGCGTGACACAAGCCGAGGAGAACAGAGTCTGCGCTTCCGTTCCTTTACTCGCAGTGATGCTCGACGATGGAAGCGACCAAACCCTCACGCTGACCGTTAAGAACCCCGGCTCAAAGGCGGTCGAACTCGAAGCGTTCTATCTTGGGGAGAACATGTTGCACCTTTCCGCAGTGGAGAAGACGAGCGGCCGGGTGCTTAAGGTGCTTATCCCACTGCTGTCGCCCGGTGTGGAGCCACTGAGGATCCCACCAAAAGGCGAAGTGGCACGAAAAGTACGGCTCAATGTGTTATTCCCTGAGCTTTCGGAAACGTTGAAGCGAACGGCTGTGGATATCTCCTGGAAGGTGACCTTGAAGCCGATCGACGGCTGCTTCTCGCAGGAGGTAGCGACGACAATGACGCTTCAGCGATGAGGCGACGTTGGACCAAATCGGGTGCGCTGGCTCGGTTCGTCCAATACGACAAAACACGTCCGCACGCGCATCCGACTGGATATTCACCCGTACAAGGGCGATCTCATGACGACGTCCATCCTTCATCGCCATGCCGGAAGCTCCTCTTGAGGCGAAGCAAACTACCGGCAGACGCAAGATACCTTACCGCCATCGGCGGCCCGCCCGAGCATGGGGGCGCTAGCGAGTCACAAGGTGTACGCGGCCGGCCGGCTGCTTGATGGAAGCATGGGGCTAGCTAGCGGCGGCGCCCTCCCCATCATCCATCAAGCGTGCTCCGATGCTCTCGCTCAACGCGCCGGTACGGTGATAACCCACGACGCTGGCGACGCTACGGCAGCTGCCTTAGGTACTCGTGGACGCCAGCCGTTGACAGGGGACTGAGTTCTGAATCTCGCAGCTCGTGACTCCAGACGTCCACGAATCCAGACAGCCCCGTTGAAAGGCTGGACATAGATGCCGCGGTACGCCGAGCCGTCCAGTCTAGCCAGAGCTCGGCGCACCTTCCACGCAAGTCAGTTGGACAATCGGCTTGCCGTGCGGTCAAGAGATCGGCAAAGCGGATCAGCGTGTTGGTCGAGTGCCTGGCGGGGAATGTATGTCGTGCCATCGCGGACTCCTCATAAGTAAGTGCTCACGACATCCCAGTTGTAGCTCGCGAAAAGTCAGAGCAACTTTTGCAGCGCCTGCGTTCGATAAGGCTGTGGCGCCGAAGGGAGCGACGCGATGTCGGCATGCGACACTAATGGCAGGACAGAACGACGATGCTAGGCCGCTAAGTAAAAAGATCTGCGGGAGGCAAGTGTTTGATCCAACGAAGGCGGCGCGACCGAAGCGTCGATCTGGTCGATCGGGCTGCGGCTCGAACCCAGCGACGGGCCGGCCTTGCCGATTCCCTACGGACGTCCGTTGCGCAACCAGAAGATCGCCGTCATGGATGCGTGCCACTGGCCTTGCCCGGATCATGTAGTGGGCGAAATCTGCATCGGCGGTGATGGCGTTGCCGATGGGTATGCTGGCGATCCCGTGCAGACCGAAGCCCGTTTCATCACGGCATTCGACGGACGGCGCTGGTATCGCACAGGCGACCTGGGCATATCGTCGGATGACGGGATGATCCACATCCTGGGCCGCATGGACACCCAGGTGAAGGTCAACGGGCACCGGATCGAATGCGGCGACGTCGCCTCGGCGTTGCTCGGCATCCACGGCGTGAACGATGCGATCGTGGTGGCGCGCGAGGATGGTGCCGGCCGGCACCTTGCGGCGTACGTGGTCACCGCGTCGCCTCAAACCACCGCTGTGGCGCTCGATCATGCCCTGCGTGCGCGCCTTCCCGCGTACATGGTCCCGCGTGCATGGTGCCTTTGCGATGCGTTGCCCCGTTCCGCCAACGACAAGGTCGACATGAGCCGCCTGCCGGCGCCGCAGCCGCTCGCCGCAGATGCCAACGACGTGTGCCCAGCGCAAAGCCCCCTCGAAAAGCACGTCGTCGCGGCCTGTGATTTCGCCATGTCGGGAACGGGCGCTGCCCACTTGGGAGAAGATTTCTTTGCACGTGGCGGCGACTCGTTGCAAGCCATGGCGATGACCTCACGGCTTAGCCACTTGCTCGGGCGCGAAGTCAGCGTGCGCCTGCTTTACGCACATCCTCGGCTGGGCGACCTGGCGCACGCCCTGGCGATGGGAGGGACATGGCGCGGACGGCGACATCGATCCCGCCGGGGAAGTGCAGGCAATCGCCGGATGGCTAGGTACGGGGCGAGTCATCGACACGGAGCGGCCTGACGGCCCACGTCTGCTTACCGGTGCCACCGGCTTCCTCGGAGTGTTCCTTCTCGAGGCGCTGCAGGGTGCGGAGTCGACACCCGTCTGGTGCGTGGTGCGTTGTCGTAGCGAAGCGGAGGGCAGGGCGCGGTTGCTCGAGCGGGCCCGCTTCTTTGGCGCGACGATCGATGCCTCGCGGGTGGAGATCATTCCCGGTGATGTCAGCGAGCCGCGCCTCGGGCTTAGCGAATCATGGCGCAGGGCCATTCTGCGCGAAGTAAAGCACGTGTACCACAGCGCGGCACAGGTGGACTTCCTGCGCGGCTACCCATCGCTCAAGGCAGCCAACGTCATGAGCGTCGTCGAACTGGGCCGTTTGACCCTTGACGCACCGGGCATGCACTTGCATTTCGTGTCGAGCCGGAACGTGCTGGATCTTGTCGGCGGCGGCATCGAGGAACGTATGCGCCAGCCATGGCACGACCGACTGAACGATGGTTACGCCCAATCCAAGTGGGTGGCCGAACAGGTGGTTGTGGCGTTGCACGAGCGAGGCGTGCCCTGTGCCATCTACAGGCCCTCGCGTATCGTTGCCGCTCGCCGTTCGCGAGGCGTCAATGTGGACGAATTCTTCAACCGTGCATTACGCGCCAGCGCGCGTCTCGGACTGGAGCCAGGCTATTCCGGAGTGGACAACATGGTTCCGGTGGATCATGTCGCCAGGGCCATCGTGGCGCTGTCACAGATGGATGCGTGCCTGGGAGGTGCATTTCACGTACAACATCCCCGGGAGACATCCCTGTCCCTGGTACTCGACCGCCTTCGCCACCGGCTCGCGCTGGAAGGCCGCACCATCGACACGAGCGGGCCGCGCGAATGGATTGCCGCTATCGAGGGCGACGATCCGGCCCACCAACCGCTGTTCGCATTGTTGCCGTTGTTGCGCGTCGACGCGAGCGATGCGCCAGCGGCCCCACCTGCACCTGTTCCTTCGGGAAAAACCGACGAACTGCTTCGATCGCTGGGCATCGAATGTCCGGCGATCGACGAGGCGCATGTCGACCGTCTCATCGCCCTGGCACTAACGTGAAAAAGCACCTGAGAAAACTTGTTCGCGTGTGCCGTTTACACTATGCTCGAAAAGCATTGCACCTTCTTCGTTCGCACCATCGTTCCGACGTTTTCGCGCTACCGTTGCCCCGTCCTCTATCAAGGAGTTTCGACGATGTGGGATTCCGAGAACACCGTTTTCGAAGTGGTCGTCAATCACGAAGAGCAGTATTCGATCTGGCCGGAGGTGAAAGAACTCCCGCTTGGATGGAAACGCGTTGGCAAGCGCGGTAACCGGCAGGAATGCCTCGCCTATATCGACGAGGTATGGACCGATCTTCGCCCTCTCAGCCTGCGAAAGCACCTGGCGACGCAACAGGCGACATAACGTCCCGTCGATCCATTCCTTGCGATGTCTCCAGCGCATGGGACATCGTCGATTCGCTTGCCGTGGGGAAAACCATGACGGTCTCGCCTGCCGATATCATAAAAATGCGACCCTTCATTCCAGCGAAGGACTTCGAGCGTTCCAAGAGCTTCTATCGCGACCTTGGGTTTTCCATCACGCACGACATGCAGGATCTCGCCGAATTGTCGCTTGGCGAGCATAACTTCCTCTTGCAGAATTATTACAGGAAGGAGTGGGCCGAGAACTGCGTCATGCACCTCCTGGTCCCTGATGCCGGGACGTGGTGGCGCGCCATCAGCGCGAAGAACCTTCCGGGCCGCCACGACATTCCCGCGCCCGAGGAACCGAAAATGCAGCCATGGGGGCTCAAGGTGATGTACCTGAGCGACCCCTCCGGCGTCCTGTGGCATATAGCCGAGGCTCCGCCGACGCCGTAACGGAGTGCAGCAGGCGAGGGACACCACCGGGACAATAGGCGGAGACCTGAGGGATGGAACACCTGGTTGCGATGCTCGATCGCGCGGCCGATGCGGCGCCGGACCGTATCGCTTTCGTACGCGAGGGGCACGAAGCGGCGTCGATAACCTATGCCGGGCTGCGCGCGCGAACGACGCGCCTTGCCGATGGTCTGGCACGACGCTTCGCTCCCGGCGAAAGGGTACCGCTGCTGCTCGACGATGCCGTCGATGCCGTCATTGCATTCTTTGCATGCCAGCGTGCCGCGCTCATTGCAGTGCCCATGGCTCTACCGGGCAAGCGGGCGGAGCGCATCGAGTCCTTTAGCCGGATCGTCGCCGCGTGTGGTGCACGGCAGGGCCTCGTATCCGACGACTTCGCGGCCCGAACGACGGGGCACCTGGCCGACCTCCCGGTGTTGGGATTTTCCCAGACCCTCGGTGAGGGGAAGGAAACCGCGTCAATGCGCGAACCCGCCGCCGATGCGATCGCTTACCTGCAATTTACCTCGGGCTCCGTAGGCACGCCCAAGGGCGTGATCGTGAAGCAGTCGAATGTGCTCGCGAACCTGCGCCAGATAGCGTCGCGCTTTCGCCTGGCGCCGGGTCTGGCGACGGTCACCTGGTACCCGTCGTTTCAGTTCGCCCCCGGCATTAGCGCCTACGGCTTGCAGCGCCTGCTTTCGATTCTGGCGTCACGCTTTGGCTTTTCGCCTGCGACGGATGATCGGGGCGGGTGGGCGCGGGCCTTCTGGCTCTTCCAGCCCAGAGGAGAGCTATCGCTCCAATGTCGTGCTGTCAGAGGCCACGCCGTTACGGACCCCGTCATGGTTGCTATGGTTATTCGCGATATCTCATCAGCGGCGCGTGCGCCGGCGGATGCGCTGGCGGATGATCCGTTGGCTGTAATCGGCCTCGCGCAAACGTTGCATGCGGCCAAACTGAGCGACGCCAGCGCGTAGTGGTCCTTTGCGGACCCGCCGCTGGTAGATGCTCAATTGGGTCCCGCGGCAGGGTCACGGGCGATACGTAAGCTATCGTTTTTAAATGCCAGTCCGGCTTTTTGATTCCTTCAGTCCGATTTCAGCATCGCAGTCCGGGAAAAGAGCGAAATCCGAGACCAATCGCCCTCCGGCGATATCTACGATTTGACATAATATACAGAGCTGGCGTTTTCTGCGAAAAAAGCCCCTCGTGCCTGCGCCGGGTAGGGTGCACTTGTCAAGCCTGCAATCAACGTTATGCACGCGGCGGCTTGAGCAAGTCGAAGCCACACCCTGCGCGCTTCCGGCGTTCTCGCCCTCTCCGCTTCGATAAGCGGTAGCCAGTGCGCGACGGGCTCGTTTACGGCCATGCACATCCGCTCCACGCTTTCTGCGTCGGGGTGTGACTTCGCCTTTCGCCAGTTATTCACGGTCTGCGGCGTGACGCGCAGCGCACGTGCTGCCTCGCTATCGTTCTTGTGCGAGCACATTTTGACGTACGCGTCAAGTAATTTAATTGTGGCAGACATTTCAAAGACCCTTTGACAAGTGCTTCAAAGGGTACTTTAATCCGCCCAACTTCAAAGAGTCTTTGAAGGCATGGGGGCCACCGATGGTTATTAATGCTGCCGCTTTCGCAATCGCTGCATGCACGCTTCCGGGCGTCGTACTGCTGACCCTCCGTATCCGTCGATACGTCGAACGTCAGGACGCTCTCAAGCGGGCAGGGTGGCTGTGATGCACGGTTGGCAGATGCGCTTGATCGAGCAATACGGTCGTGAGTGCGAGGGCGCGCTCGCACTGGAAGCCAACTATCTTGATCGTCAGGACTTCGAGCGCGCTGCCGATATGGCCGATGAAGCCGATTCCCTCTCGTTCCGTGCCTTCGTTGTGGCGTCGCTGTGAAGCCGCCAGCCATTTGCATCACCGAGTCAGGCGCTCAGTACGCCGAGCGACTTCGTCGTGACTACATCCCGATGCTCAACGCCATCGACGCACCGTTTCGTGCGGGTGCGGATCGCCGCTCAGCGGCGATGGTCCCCTCAGCTAACAGGGGACTAAAGTCCTCAGTTGCGACTCTCGTTGACGAACCCATCGAAGCCGGGGCTCTTGCGATTGTCGATTTTTTGACGTTCACGGCGCAGCTCTCGGCGTTGCAGCAGGGAGAGTTCGGCGCTCGCTTGCGCGCGGCTGCGGTGGATGGTTGCGATTCGAGCGTTGAACTGTTGTGTCGTTACGCGCTGCATGCCATCGCGCCGGGAAGCGGCTTGCGTGTTGATGAGCAGGTGCGCGGCTTTCGCAACTTCTACGACAAGCACTGCCGCATTCTGACGCCAGAAGGCAAGGTGTGCGGGTTTGTCGCGCTCGGTGGTGAACGCCAACGCGGCACGTTCTGCGTTGAATTGACCGGTGAAGGCTGCGCCCACGTCGTGGCGTGGGCGCACACGCGTGAGGTGCTGGAAGGGTGGGGCGCCAAGCTCAGCCGTGTCGATTGCGCACACGACGACAAAGAGGGCAGGCACACGCTTGCGGATGTGCAGCGGTGGTACGACGAAGGGCAGTTTACGAGCCGTGGTCGTCCGCCTGCGATTGGTTATCAAGGCTTCAATGACGGCTCTGGCCAGACGATCTATGTCGGCAAGAACGAAGGCAATCAACGTTTGTGCGTGTACGAGAAGGGTAAGCAGCTCGGCGACCCCAGCAGCCCTTGGGTTCGCTTTGAAGCGCGTTTCGGTGCCAAGTACCGGGAAATCCCGTACGACATTCTTGAACGCCCGTGGGAATTCATCACGGGTCACTATCCTCCGCTGAGCTGGATCAGCGAGTTGTCGACGCGCATGCAGACGTCTGTTGCCAAGGCAGCTGCTTGCATGGCGGGTTCGCTTCGTCATGCGAAGCGTCAATGCGGTCGTGTCGTGAACGCACTGCGCAAGTTCTGCACAACGCCAGGTGAATTTGCGGGCGCTGTGGAGTCGCTGCTCAAGGCAGAGAAGCTTCCGGCGTGGGCCGAGGGCATCTACCAAGGGTCAGCTTTGTTTGATCCGGTCCTTCGACCGGCACGTGATCTGGCGGCGCGCTTCGTGCTTCCGGGCGACTACAACGTTCCTTCCTCATCTATCACTGTCTAGGCCGTTTGGACGGCCAAAAGGATTCATTATGAACATCATTCGAGTCACGTCCGAGGTTCGCGTTGCTCAGGGCCGTAAGGACCCGTCGCAGTCGTTCGGGTTCCAGAAGTGCGGCCTCCAGATGGGCCCGGGCATGTTCCAGATGTTTGACCGCATGTTCAGCCCGACGCGCAACGAGAAGCCTTTGCCCGAGGGTGACTACAAGGTGGAGCCTGAAAAGCCGTATCTCGACCGCAACGGCAACCTTCATTACGGCTATACGCTCGTCCCGGTTGCGGCCTCGAAGGTATGAAGCTCAATGCGCTCTACGTCGCTCTCTGGCTTGCAGGCGTCGTGCACTGAGCTGTAACGCTCTCACTCCCGGGGGGTGAAGGGGGGATCGTTTATCTCCCCTTCGATCTTCGCTTCTAGATCACTGCTCGGGGCTATGAGGGTTGGACGCGTAAGGATTTTTCTCGGGGTACACGAGTCCCGTGTGCGCCAACGATGACTAGGAGGGTGTATGTCGCTTCCCATGGTAATGATGTGTTTGAGCGAGAACATCGACCAAACAACCGGCGCTTGCAGCCAGATCATGTGGGTGCATATCCCTTCTCTCATCCCTGAATTTGACACCGCATCCGGTGTCGCCGTGGGCGTGGCTGTTTTGTCCGTTTGGGCTATCGCGTACGGATTCAAAAAGATGAAACGGGTGGGAGATTGAAGATCATGCAGACCAAAAACACGCACCTCAAGACGCTCGTTGCCACTGGCTTCACTGCGTCGGCTTTTGCTGCGGGCTCGGCGATGGCTGCCGATACGGTCGATACCGCCGCCATCATTTCCACGATTCAGTCGGCGGGCGTTGCGGCTGCCGCGATTGGTGTGGCTGTGCTGTCCATGCACTACGGCATCAAGCTCTACAAGTGGATCAAGGCGGCGGGCTAAACGATGTAGCAGGCGGCGGGGGCGGCGACGCTCCCGCCCTTTTTTTGAGGGTTACGACGTGATCGCATACGCGGGTTACTGGGTGTGTCTGGCACTGCTGGGGGCTGCATGGATTATTTTTTCCGACGACTGATGCGGGCACGCGCTTTCGCTTTCGCGGCCGTGGTGCTGTGTGCGCTGTGCAGTGTCATTCCAGGCACGTCACGCGCGGCCGTGACACCCGATACGTATGGCGAGGCGTATGCAAAGTGCCAGGCGCTTATTGCCGGTCGTGCAGTCAGCCCGGGCCGCGACCACTGGAAGTGTCGCGATGAGCCCGATTACAAGCGCGTGGCTGCATGGCAGTTGAGCAAAGACGAAGGCGCGGGTGATCGTTACGAGGTGTTCCCGTACGCGGGCACTTACGATCCTTGTGCGGGCATGCAGCCCGAGACGCGCAACTGGGTTGGACAGGTGTCGAACGGCACCAAAATCTGCTGGCCCAACAAGCAGCCTGACGGCTCTACAGTCAAGTGCGGCATGAAATTTCACACGGACGGCATGCCCATCAAGAATCCATGGGGCAATTGGTGGACGTACGGCACGTTTGCACCGACAGGCAGCCTCTGCGGTAACGGACCCGGTGCCGGTGGCGGATGGGAGCCGCCTGAGGGCGTTCCAGCGCCCGACGTACCGCCTCCCGCAGAGCCACCCAAGGACCCGCCCCCGAAAGACCCCCCGAAGGTCTGTGGCGGCCTTTCGTGCTATGACCCCGGCAAGAACCAGTTTTGTGCCGTGAGTGAGTCGGGTGTACAGACCTGTGTTCCCGCTCCTACGCCCGGGGCGAGCAATGGCTCTTCCGGTAGCAACGGTTCGTGCTCTACGAACGGAAACATCACCCTGTGCGCTGGCAGCCCGCAAGCACCTGCGCCGCCTCCTAAGTCGGTCCCTGACCCTCCAACACAGACGCGCGGAACAGACGGCTATACAGGGGGCAATCCGGCGACGGGCGGCGTCGGCAACATTGGCGTCGGTGGCTACGTCAACGGCGGCGGAACGATCAGCAACGGTGCGGGGCCTGCGGATACGAAGCCCCCTGCGCAGCCTGCGGGCTCGGGTACAAGTCCGGCACCCGCCAAAGACAACACGGGCGCGAGCGGGGGAGGGGATTGCAACAACCCGCCCTTTGTGTCCGGTAGTGCCGCGTTGGGAATGGTGGCCACGCAGGCGTGGCAGACCCGGTGCGCGGTCGATGGCATGACCGCAAAGCTGGACAAGTCGTTGAACGGAACCGGTGACGCTGGTGATATCACCACGCCATCGGGTACGAAGGCGTGGGTGGATTCACCAAAGAGTCCGGATGCCATTGCTGAGAACGCGAATCACGGTCTCTATGACTCCAGTGGCATGGGGTTCACCTCCACGTGCCCGATGCATGACGTTGTTGTGCCCTTGTTCAACGGCAAGTCGTTCACCGTCAAGTTTAGTGAGGGGTGTCAGTGGGGTGATTTGATCCGGCTGATTGTGATCGCTTTCGGGTTGTACTGGGCCGCGAAGATCACGGCCGGAGGGACCGCGTAATGCCAGTCATCGTAGGTTGGATTGGACGCATGCTTCTCACCGTTGCGGGTGAGTTTGCTATCAAGGCCATGGCGGGCGCTGCTGTTGGTTTGGCCACGTACACGGTCGTCATTTCGCCCGTGCGCGATCTGATTGCGCAGCGTTTCGCGCAAG
Organism: Luteibacter sp. Sphag1AF; assembly: GCF_014192715.1. GTDB lineage: Bacteria > Pseudomonadota > Gammaproteobacteria > Xanthomonadales > Rhodanobacteraceae > Luteibacter. Next base: position 192,399 of record NZ_JACHYH010000005.1, on the reverse strand, counting down.
CAGGCATCCTCGCTGAGTACGTCGGCTTTCTCGGTATTGACGTGCATATCACCATTGTGTTGAGCGCGCTCGCGGGTCGTGCGTGGGTGAACAGCACCAAGTCGTTCTTTACGATGAGGGCCAAGTAATGCCAGTTGCTTTGTTCACCGGACTGCCAGGTGCGGGCAAGACTGCGCAGCTTGTCGCGGAGATTGTTCGGTTGCGAGAAGCGGAACCGGGTAGGCCGATCTTCGCGATGGGTATCAACGGGCTTAAGGAGGGCCTTGCCGCTGAACTGACCATGGAGCAATTGCACGCTTGGTGGGAGCTGCCGCCCGGTTCGATCATCTGCCTTGATGAGTGTCAGGAAGAGCATTTGATGCCCAAGGATCGAGGCAACCCGGCTCTTTGGGTGCAGCGTATTGCGAAGGTGCGTCATCACGGCATGGACTTCCTGCTCACGACGCAGCACCCGCAGAACATGAGCGCGTACGTGCGCCGCTTGGTTGACAAGCACGTGCATACGGTGCGCAAGTTCAAGAGCACTGTTGTGTCGCGATATACGTGGGGCAGGTGCATGGATGACCCAGAAAAGGGCTCTGTGCAGAAGTCCGCGGTGGAGTCCGTGGGCACATTGCCCAAACAAGTTTTCGAGCTGTACAAGTCGTCATCGCTGCACACGATGAAGCGCAGCATTCCGCGCAAGGTGTACATCTTCGCCGTGTTGGTCGTGGTTGCGATTGCGGCTGCGGTATCGGTGCCTGTGTTGATTCGCAAGGCGCAGGTGCAGAACACTGACTCCATCAAGCAGGTGGGGAGGATGAGCAATGACGGTGCACACGAACCGGAGCTTGGAGAGCGTGCGAGGCATGCGGCGGAGTTGCGTACGGAGAGCTATACGCAATGGATTAAGCCGCGTGTGGATGGTGTTCCGTGGTCAGCTCCGGCGTTTGATGGTATGGCCGTGCGAGCGCAGCCGCGTTTGTATTGCATTGCCTCGGAGGATGGTCGTTGCTTGTGCAACACGGAGCAGGGCACGCGGTATCAGGTCGAAGTCAACATGTGTCGCGCGATAGTGCGCGAAGGCGGCATGTATAACCCCTTCCAAGAGCCGCCCGGCTCGCGCTCTGACAGGGAGGGACAGCGTCCGCCGTCGACAGCGGCTTCGCCGCCGTCGGCGGACGCTGTAGCCATGACAGGGGGCGTCAGTGGCACATGGAAGGCGGGGATCGGGCAAGCCGCGTACATCCCTCCGCAGCAAACGGTTGTCAGCGCCCTTTCCGGCGACCGCTGATCGGGGTGTAGGGGTGGAACCCCTACGGATACGCTCTCGAACCTCTCCAACGAAGAAGCCCCGACCATCGCTGTCCGGGGCTTTTCTTTGACCTCAATCCATTCCCCGACAACCGCTTTTGCTGTTCGGCTATCCTCACGCGTTTCCACGGGTGGACAAGGGATGGATCGTTCGACAATCGTTGCCGCTGTCATTCTGGCCATCACATACGTGGGCTATCAGGAGTACGTGCGTCGTTATCCGGTTGCTGAGCCTGTCCGCCAGCTGGTGGTCCGCACTGCACCTCAGGACAGTGCTGAGCAGGAAATTGAGATCCTTCGCGCGGATCTTGCTCATGCGCACGCGATGCTTGATTACTACACCAAGCCGGCTGGCACGTGCTATCCAATGCCTCAAGCGCCAAGTTCAGCAGCTCCGGCGTTACGCTGATCGTTCTGCCTCGCAGCTTTCCGCGTAATTCGCGGCCCCTTACACGCCAACCGGCCCAAGGGCCGGTCAGGTCATGTCGGTTGTGGAGGCGGTCTTGAAGACCCTGGGCGATTTCGCGCACGCTGATGGCCCATCCAGAGGGTGCGCGAAGGATTTGTTCTGTGTCGTCAAACGTCCAGTGGAAGCGCATAGCGGTGTCTCGAAGATCGTAGGGCCTCGGCCACCGCAAGAAGCATGCCAGCAATCTTCCGACGCATCCTTCGTTTTACATAATATACATTATGCGAACTAAAAGCAGGTAGGGCTCAAGAGACAAGAACTGCCGCCCCCTGAATTTTCCTGCTCGCAAATCAGCAAGCGCCTGAAGTGCGCGGAACTAAATTGAGATCGTTACTAGCCCAAACGGGCTGAATTTACCAAGCATTTAACATCTTAAGAAAAGATCGGGAATTAGTTCTCCGCAGAACGGAACTGAAGGTTGATCATTTCCTCGGCGGCTCGTCCACGCATCCATGCAAAGGTGCGCGGAACTAAACATTGATCACTGCCCCGAAGAGCCGGGGTTTAGCGAGCATTTACTACTTTGAAGGCAGATCACCGCTCTTCGAGCTTAGTCGTCGCTGGAGGAAAGGCGCGGTCGCAGCAAAACGAACTTGTGTAGACTCGTCGGCAGAATTTCGCCTAATTCCAGCATGCGCCCCAGATAGCTCAGCCGGTGCGTGCCTTCGATTAGATGAAGGTCGCGCCCATACACTCGCCAGCCGTCGTCAGCCAGCGATTCGGTGGCAACGACTACAGGCGGAAACGGCGGCGTAAGATCCTTGGCCATGCGCTGGTAAATCATATAATTTTGATTGCGCGACTTGAACTGGTCGTATTGCCATCCCCATTCCGTCATCGGCTGGTTATGGAAGTACCTGATGCTCTCAGAGGCTTCCTGCGCCGTGACGTATTCAATCGACAGCGCATAGTCGTCCAGATCGAGCTGTGGGTAGTGCTCGTTGAAATGATCAAAGTGGTCATAGACTACTTGCCGATAAAACTCCAACACGGCTTCGTCAGCAGGCAGCGAAAGGCGATCGCGGTAGTCTTCCCACGCTTCCTGCTCCCAGCTACCGAAATTTATAGGCTTGAGGCACAGTGGAAGCATCGGTTGATCCTGATGTGGCGTAGCACCTGTGCACGTGGAGCGTGCAAGCATGCGAAGTCGAGTAGCGCGATATCGGGGAACTGTGGTTGACGAACGTATCGTGTCCTGCAGAATGTTACCTGTCCGCACTTCGTGAGCCGACATCAGGCATCGTTGCTTTGCTCGCCAAACGGAGGAGCAAATGGGTGTCCTCCCCGGCCGCCCCGGTCTTGAACTCTGCCGGAATCGATGCCGCCGGCAGGATGCTACCCGTTCGTTTGTCCACCAACTCACACTGCCATGGCGCGGCTGGCCGAGTCCACAAGCAAAAGGCTCCTTCGGTCATACCTTTTCGATCACTTATCAGGGGCTCGAACTCTGCCAGTGCCGCCTTGAGAAGAAACGACGCATATCCCTTCTCCCTCGCATACGGCTCGGTAAAAAGGGTATATGCCTCGAACCCGTCGATCTGCCCGAGCGTGAACGGACGAATGAACAACCATGCCTCTGCCGTCATGGTGTCGTCGACGTACTTGCCGACGTACAGCACGGTGGCAGTTTTCTCGTTGAGCACGGGCGCCTTCCACGCGGTGAATCCGCCATGCCGCCAGTGAGGAAGCTCCTCGCGGGGCGTCCCAATCCACTCAACGCCTTTCGCCAGCCGCGGCTCATCGACGGCCGCGTCACAGGGATGAATTCTCAAGACCATGATGATTCCTTTCGGTTCGCAAAATGAGTTCGGCCGGCCGAGGTCATCGGAGTGAGGTGTTGCGGCGGTTAGCCGTATGGCGCTCGTACTGTCGGCGTGCGTGCGACGAGGCGTCACCGGCGCATCGAGCGATGCATGGGCGAGAGCCCTACTCCCGGAAGCCGCCGATTTGGCTTTCGATTCGCTGGATCGCCTTAATCAGTGAGGCCCCGATGTCCTCGCGCTCACCAATACCATGCAGGAGGGGCAGATCACCGATGCTCCCAAGAGTCCCGATCATCGTAGCCGCGAAGTGCAGAACGACGCAATGCGTTCCGGCAGATCTCTCTTACCAAATCTGGGAATCGTTCGATGACGGATTTGCGGACGCCGTCTTCGTGCGCCATTGACTGCGTCACCATACATAGGGCCGACGCCGCTCCCAGTTGGCCGGGCCTTCGGAACTCGCTGATCGCTCGCTCACAAATCGTCTTGAGCTCCTCCGGTTCCACGTTCGGGTGATGAATCCAGTAGTACAGACGCCCGAGGACAATCAACGGATTTGCCGTCGAGTCACCCCGATACTCTTCCGGGGGGCTTAGCGGAACCCCTGGCATGCCCAGGCCCGCATGAGCCCACACAAATAAGGCAATTGCTTCTTTTGGCATAAAACTGTCGATGGCTGGGAGCTCTAGCCATCGCTCGATGGCATGGGCGACCGAAGGATCATCGTATTCGACCAGTTCTTGAAACATCGGTGCCACAAACATTCCGGCGCTCTCCGCGCCTTTACAGGCCATCGTTAACAGGCGTTTTCGGCCATCGGAACCCAGATCTTGGATGGCCTCGCAATAGGCGCTTGCGTACGGGTGATCGAACTGGCCGACATACAAGCTCCGAGCCCTCCCACATGTGTCTGAGCTCACGATGTCGGTAAGAACATCCCGCAACTCGGCTCGAACGGTAGCGATGTGCTGGCTAATCTCATCTTCTAAGGCGCCCAAGTGTTCGAGCGATTCGAACACCATGCTGGCTAGTAAGGGACTGACGCCTGGCAGTAACGCTTCCAAGGCCACGATTAAGTCCTGCCGCGCGGTGTCATCGGACAAGCGAATGAAGTGAACGAAATCTAAGAGCGCGAGCTGTAGGTGATAGGCCTGATACTTCCACGGCTCACGCAGTCGCGAGAGAACATTCGGGAGAGCAGCCTCCTTATCTTCTGCGAATCTCACTAAGGTAAGCAGAAAGTAGACTTGCCCAGGCATCTGAGCGCGCTCCCACTCAGCCCTGCCCGTGAAATTGGATCTATCAGTGCGAAACGCGGGAATATTGTTCGCGATGCAAGCCATCAGGTTCGAAATCCCTGCCCTGCCCCGCATGATGTAAGCATCCGCAAACAAGCCGCTGCGCAGGCCAATGTTCTTGCTTCGCGCCTCGTCTTTTAGTGTGTGAAAGCCCCGGCTTAGTGACTAGTCCATGACGCCGATGACATCCATGACGCGATCGATATAAAACCCACGCCACACGCGGTCGGAGATCGTTGTCATGAGCGCTACTTCCGACGGCGTCCATTCGAAGACGCTAGTCTCGGTGACGCCCGCACCATTCCACGATCCGGCTTCCAACGAGAACCTGACCGTTGCCGCTTCGGACGTCATTTTCTCAAAAATCTGATCGCAACGGGCTATTGTCTAGTCGCACGCAGGACGCCCGCATTCACCATTAGCTGCAGAAATTAAGAGGTCCGTGTCTGTCGCGTGGGCGAGCAGCCTGGTAACGAATCGTTCGTCATCGTAGGCACCCAGGATAAGCGCGCGTGCATTCTGATATTTGGGCGCGCATAGGGCCCGAAGGACAATCTCGAGGTCGTCCTTGCTCCGCCGCACAATCGATTCGGCAGCAAATGCCGAGAATATGAGTTCGTGCACGAAGCTGACGTGGTCTGACCGCCTCACCACGAGTAGGGAAGTAAAGATCCGACCAAGAAGGTCTCCGGGGATGCGATGTGTCTCTGCCAGGCGCTCCAGATCCCTTATGCACAGGCTGAACGCCAAGCGTCAGCGTTCGGACTTGTCGCAGACCCAGGTGCCGCGCAAAGTCGGCCCATTGCGCTCGGGAGAGTCGCAAGCTGGAGGCCTGGGTGACGACGGACATTAAGTTGTCCAGGTCAACGACGGAGACTTTGTGGTCAGACGGCGGGACATCCGATCCCGCCGGCAGCCCCGGAGCGACGGCAACACACGCATACGGATAGCCGCTCGTGTCGCCATAACGGGCCCCCAGCACGTCCCTTAACGCGTACTTCGCGCCAAGTGCTGCAGGTAGGAGTTGCCAACGTGTTTCCAAACGCTTCCCGCCGCACGCATCTGCCAGAGTCCATTCACCTTCCCGCGCACCCGGCGCGAGAAATGTTTCGCTTCCACAACCAGCGTCAGCGCGTCCGTGGCGATGAGACAATCCATCTGACGACCCCCGATGTGGAAATTGGCAAAGATCGACGCCCCCGTGCCCGCGTACAAAAGGGAGTCGACCAGCGCAGCCAGCACGTCGCGTTCCGAGGCATGCTCGATGGCCTCGTCGACATACACGGACATCTCCGTCATGCCATTTGCTTCCATCGCGGCTGATCTCCCACTTAGTGATCTTACGGCAGCGCAGTTTGATCGCGATAGCTGGAGCGGCCGCCCGTCCATCCCGCGCGCTTAATGTTGAGCGTCCGGCACTTTGTCCGGGGCCTTCGCTGAGGCATCTGAACTATTCGGGCTGTTCCGATGGCGACCCTTCCGATGGTCCCGGCTCACCCCGCTCCCTAAATGCCGGTAGCCACAAATGCGGCGGCAGGGGCAACCGATGATGACGACAGGCCAGAAGCAGTATTGGCCAGTACCCCGTCTGCATAGCCGAAAGACCATTGAAACCGTGGTCCTCGTGGCATGCCGCCTTTACCATGTCCAAGAAAGCGTTGGCCCCTTCGTCCAGCGACAGGCCACACAAGGCACGGCCGTGTTGTTTACGCGGATGAAATAAGTTGGCGTCGGTATCGCTGTCGGGTAGCCAAAACTGCAGCGTGCAATGCTGCAACTTCTCACGAACCACTTTGGCCAGTTGGTCGAAGCCCTGCTGGTCTTTGAGCCCTGCCAGCCATGCGGCGACCAGGGGAACCAAGGTGCTCGCGCTGGTCATTTCTTCGAGGTAGGCATCGGAGCGGTGCCGTGGATGCTCGGCAAGGTCTCGATAGTCCGACGTCGTGCACGGGTACTGGCCGTGCGTGTGAAGCGTGTACTCGAGTCGCTCCACGATCATGACCAACCAGGCTTGACTGCCGGCGATCGCCGTGGCACTGGTCAGCCACAGCATGAGAAAAAGGGCGATATCGGTTGCCTGATGATCCGTAGCGGGCAAAAGGAGCACCGGGTTGTTTTCGATCAATGCAACGCCGCCGCGCAGGTAGGCGCGACTCGCTTGGTACAACGCATCCTTGTCGATATCAATATCGCGTTGCCGAAGCCAGTCGAGCCAGATCCCCGCAAGGGCGATTCGCCCGAGCATGTCGAAGAGCGCTAAGTTCTTGTCGATCGCACGATGCGAGGGGACCGCGCTTGTCAGGCCGTGCCGAATTGCGACATGCGGCATGATCTTCTCGTCGACCAGGCTACCGAGGATCGTGATGTGTAGGCTAATTACCTCGGAAACGACGCGCGACATATCTTCCGCTGTCTTGTCCTGCGCACCGATATGCAATCGCATCAAGTCCCATATCGCCAACACGACGATCTCGCTTCCCAGAAAGGCCGCCTCTAGGTTGCCTGCTTCACGGGCCCAGACGTACAACACCCACAGGCAGATGTTCAGTTGTCGAGCCGAGCGAACACGTACCTTTGCATCGGCGTTGGCAGCCTCGTGCAGCGCGGTGGCCAACTGCCGGAAGTGCACAATCGAGGCGTGCGGCTCGTCGACCAGGGCAACCGCTTTCTGGAAGACGCTCCTCATTGAGGCTGGTAAGAGCTCTTCACGTAGTAACCCCGTGAGTAACAGTCCGGAAAGGTAATCGCCGTTCCATTCCACAAAGGAAATCCGGTCAGTGGAATGCTTGGTCGTAAATGACGTCAGCTGTTCCCTGACTTGTTCGCGCACGTTGCCGCCGAAGACCAGGCAAATCATGATAGGAAGACCGCGAAGATGGGGTGGCAGCCGGTTCGGAATATAGGTATCCAGGATTTCGTTCAACGAGGGGCGAACCGCTTGAGGGCTACCATCCCAATCCTGTCGGGTCAGGTCGCCCTGTTTCAGGGTAAACAGATAGACCTTCCGAATGCCGTCTTCGTCCGCCCGCTCAGCGCCGATGTCTACACCGCGCTGCGCCGTCCCGCGCTTGGGAAACGAGAACACGTTGTAACCCAGTTCGGACAAAAGGTCCGGCAGAATGGCATCCAGCTCCCCGCGTTCCTTCAATGCCGCCACGTACTCGCGCAATAAGAGTTTCATGCAGGCCGCTTCCCCACTCGGAGTGTCCGTAGAGTTAGGTCAAAACCAATGGGATCGATGGCTAGTTGACGCGGGATCTCCTTCGATACGCTAAAGCTTCCCATCGGCGTGTCCATGCGTCGGCTGCTGCCGTCGGCGTCGCGCAGCATCATCGCCATGCCTGACCCGTGGAGGATCACCGCTCGCTTGAAGAGCGAGGCGAATAAAGACTGTTCGTGGGCGCTCTTGTGCACCTCGCGCATTTCATCGGTGCGCTTGAGGTGTTGGACGCGCCGGTGCTCGTCCGACGGAGCGAGTTCGGGAATCGCCGGAATTTCCTTCCAGCGATCGAGATACGCTCGGGACGTCTCGAGAAAAGGTTGCAAGCATGCCCAGGGTGGTTCGGCGTCCACCAACGTCTGTGCATATTCGCTCGCGCAGTGGTAATTGTCGAAGAGCAAGTCGGTCAACAGCTGCCCGATTTCCTCACGCTGCGTGCCGTCGGTCGCGCGCACGGCCGCACATAATACTGACGTGGCCGACACCGGGACGAACATCAGCCACCCCGCCGCCTTGCCGCACAGAAACATCAGCTCCTCGTACGATTGAGGGAACGCGTCAGCGTCGATTGCCAGCGGACGCCCCTCCAGCTCGCCTTGTCCCAGCATCTCGTGCAGCATCTCGCAAAGCGCCGCATCCTCGCTAAGGAGCCAGTTTATCGCCAGCTGCCCGAGCTCATTGGGCGGCACAGCCAGCGTCGCGTGCATGAAGCTCTTGAATGCCCGACCGCTGAGCGTCCCCCCGCTACCAACTATCATGGTGCCTACTAGGTCCGCAGCGTCCTTTGCGCGCCCGGCGGCAACCAGTCGCCGGGCGACCTCGTCCAATTGCCGGACCACCCCCGCGTGGCTCGCGTCCGCGGTAGCGGCGACCTCCAAAAGGTGAGGAAAGAGCGGCGTATCCAGCAAGGTCGGTTGGCTCCACAAGGCGTACACGACGGCCGCAGCCAAGCTCTGAGGATAACGACGCAGAAGCGCCTCCAATGTCGCGACGGCCGTCGCCGCTACCGCCGGCGTCGCGCGGGCGTGGATGCTGGCGGCTGTGATGAACGCTTGTTGCTCGACGGCGAGGTCTGCGCCCTCGGCCGCGCAGTCGAGCTCGGCAAGGACTTCCAGCGACGCCCTATACCCGTCGGGGGAATCGACGATCCGCGACAGCGCCGTGAGCGCGCCGATCCGGCAGGCGCCAGTGCGCGTGGCCGTTAGCACCCGCGCCTGCGCGGCGTCTTCGAGTGCCTCGAGGGCAAACGTCAGATGATGTGTCGAGGATTCATGGCCCTGCGCCGCTTGGGCGATCACGCGCCGCGCCTCGGCCGGACGTCGGGCGAACCAGGCGCGCAACGCCGTGTTGGGCGTGTTTGATGCCAAGTCCGCACCGCCGCGCTGAACCAACGCCGCGACCACCGTCATGAGGCGCTCCGCGCTCGCCTCGAGGTCTGGCAGCAACCGCTCCAATACGCCGGCCACCTCGAAGAAGCGCATATCATCGAGCGCCTGCACCTGTCCGGTGTCGACCAGTGACAAGAGGTCCAGGCGTCCTTCGTTGTGCAGACGGGCCAGGCCGGCAACGTCGCTATCATCGAATTTCAGATGGGCCGTCAATTGGCCGCTATCAAACCACGCGATCCATTGGGCGTCTGCCGGCTCGGGGTCCATAACGCTTCCTTGTGAGGGTAGGCGAATTATCCAGGGGCATTGTCGACGATCGTCGGCTCATCGGGTGAGACACGCATGAGGACGGCGTGCAAGCGGTCCCTTTCCTGGACCAGTGCGGCCGCCGTGGCTTGGCTGGCCGCCAAGGCTTCGCTGGCTCGAGCCGCTATCGCTCGGACCGCCACCAAAGCCTCGCGCTCCCGGCGGAGATCGGCGGCCACATGATCATGCAGACTCGCGTCCGCTTTCGCGGTGGTCTGCGCTAACTGAAGCGCCTGCTCCAGTTGGTCTACCCGATCGGTCAGCGTCGCGAGCGTGGTCTGTGCCGCGCCGAGTTCGCGGTCCTGTAGCTCGGCGCGTTGCTGGGCTTTGACGAGCGCGTTGGCCGACTCTGCGGCCTCCGCGCGCAGCGCAAGGGCCTGTGTCTCGATGGCCAGCGTGGCCTCGCGTACAGCTTTCAGCTCGGCCTGTTGCGAGGCGTAGCGGACGTCGGCCGCGGCCAATAGGTTGGTGAGGTGGGAGTGCTCGGTCTTGGCCGTGGCCCCCTCACGCTGTAACCGCTCCACCTCGTGGTTTCGCTGCTTGATCATCTCGGCCGCCTCACGGGCTTGATCATTGACGCGGGCAAGCTCTCTCTGCAGCGCCTCATTGCGCCCTTGCAGGCCTTGGAACTCCTCGCGCATTGCCGTGACGACACGCTCGGTAGTCGCGCGTTCGTCGGCGAGCGCGGCTTGGCTCGCGGCCAGCTGCGCCGCTTCCGCGGCCAGCGCCGCCTGATCGTCCGCGATCGCGGCGCGCAACGGCGAGAGCTCATCTTGGGCGAAGCGAGTGGCATCGGCCTGCAGCCGCTCCCAAAGAGTGATCAGCTCGGCAGGGACGGCACTGGGGCCGGCCGCTTGGCGACCTTGACGAAACCACGCATCGAGCTTGGGGTGGATCGTGTTGGGCGAGCCGCCGCCAGCAATGCGACGGATGAACTCTACCGTCGGTTTTGTCCCCTCCAATGCGAACGCGGCTTCGGCGATGGCGTCGACGTCCGCCTGATCCAGCGGGCCTCGACGGACACCGCAGCGGGCTTCCCACGCGGCGCGCACCTGCTGTTCGAGCGCATTCAAGGAATTCTCATCATTCATGGCGCGTGCTCGACGGAGGGCACGTCGAGACTACGCACGCGACGCATTTGGCGCAACAAAATATGGCATACATATGCCGAATTATTGACAAATAACAACCTCTGACAATGCCACTTGTCAGATATCGATAAGAGCGTTAGGCTGAAAGCATCTGCCCTCGTTGCACGGATGCTCCTCATGCACAACCACCTCTTGACCCGCCCCGCCTGTTTGGTCTGCGCGCTGGCGGGCGTCGTTGTCTTGGTCACTTCCGCTACCGCTCAGTCGGCGCGGCCTGCCATACCTGCGCTACGGGTGATGGAACATCAACAGCTCACGTGCGGCACCCAAGTGATCTACGACACGCAGGTGAATATGGCCGAGGAGGCCCTCCAGGTGCGGCTCGTCTGGCAACTGGGCGAGCTCGGTGCTTACGCCGGTCTGAACGTCGTCGGTCAGGTGAATGCTCAGCAGCAGGATCATCTGGCCGACCAGCCATATCGCGCGATCACAGTGAGTTCGGTAGTCAAGGCGCTTCGCCCCGACGGCCGGGCGGCCGTCGCCGTGGTTTATACGTTGCAGAAGGGTGACGCGTCGCCGGCGAGCTGCGCGTTCGTCGACGCGGTCATCGATGTGGGACATCCCGTGCATCTGACCGGGTCGGACGGGTTGCCGGTAACCCTTACCCTCCTGCTGCCCTCGCCCACCGCCCCGCCCCGCGTGGGTCCGTCGGATGACAATGGTTGAGGCCGGCGTGACTTATGGTGCTCGCTCAGCGCCCTTGTGCGCCGCTGGAGCGAGTTATGGCCCAGCGTAGGGATGTTGCGCCCCTGCCCTTCCAGGCCACCCGCGATCAGCTCGCGGCACAGCTGCGTACAGCCCGGCGAACAGACGTGCAGAGCGCCGCGACGGGACTTGTACCCTTGGCCGATGCCGCCAGCGACGGCCTCGCACCGATTGCGGCGGCGATTCTTGGTCCGTTGGGGGCGCCGTTTCGCTTCGCCCTCTCCGAAGAGCAACTGGCCAGCGCACAGGACTACGTCACGCAACAGCAACGGCACGGCACCCGCGGCTTAGCGGCGAGCAGTTGCCGTACCCGTGCGGCCGACTGGCTGACCTGGCTGGCCTTCTGCGCGCATTACGACCGGGTGGTGCTGCCAGCACGCTTTGACGACGTGCGCGAGCTGCTTGACCAACTGGTTGCAGCGGGGCGCAAGAAAGCCACGCTCGAACACCTGCTCTGGTCACTGGCCGACATCCACCGCCGCCATGGCTGTCCCGGCCCTATGGACAGCGCGATTGCTCGCGACTACTGGCGAGACCTCGTACGCGAGCAGCTCGACGGCGAACAACGGCAGGCCGCGCCGATGACGCTCGACCTGCTCGATCAGCTCGTCACGGCGTTGCTCGCGCACCCGTTGACGGTGCGGCGGGTGGCCGCGGGGCTGCGCCCGGTGGCGGAGCACGCGCAACGGCGCCGCCGCGCACGTGATGCGGCAATGCTGCATGTCGCCTACGACCTGATGATGCGCTCGGCTGAATTGGTCGCGATGGAATGGGCGCGGCTCATGCCGCTGCCACATGGCGGCGCCACCTATCGGTTGGGCAAGACCAAGACCGATCAAGCCGGCGTCGGACGCACGCTGTATTTACGCCCGGCGACGCTGGCCGCGCTCGACGCGTGGCGGACGCAGTCGTCGCAGGGCGAGTTCGTGTTCCATGCGATATCCGACGACGTCCACTTGGATCCCGCCGGCGCACCGAGCGAAGCGGTCGGTGCGCAGTGGCAAACGCGCAGGGAGCGTGCAAGACAGCGTGAGCAGAGGCCACTGGGCACGCGCGAGGTGAGTGCTGTTTTTCGGCGTGCGGTGAGCCTGGCCGGCTTGGATCTCGATCTGCATTGGCTGACCGGGCACTCCGCACGCGTAGGCGCCGCGCAGGACATGGTACGCGCGGGTTCGTCGACAGCGCAGGTGCAGGTCGCCGGGCGCTGGGCCAGCGAGCGCATGCCGATCCGCTACGCGGAACGCGTCCTTGCGCGAGACGCCGGCGAGGACCGGTTTGCCAAGTTGGCGGCGATGCAGCGCCGACGGGACCGCTCCTAATATGCCGCTGCCCCCCCCCCCCGGGAATTGCTGGTGTGAGGACTCCGTCCTAGAGTCAGCAAATCTCGGCCTCGGCCAGTTGATGAAGTCGTCGATGTACTTGTTGTTCAACTAGAAGGGGCGCGAGATCAAGGTCCGATTGGAAGGTCAGCTCGTATAAACACGATCAGCGAGATCATGCTGCCCGCTTTCGAAGGCATCCGTTTCGCGAAGGCGGGCTATCCGCCGTCGCGGGCCTGGCTACGGCGGCGGGAGCGGTGCGCTTCGGCGAACCGCTCGAGGAATTCGTACATGGCTCCGCGGAAACGCAGCACTTCGGCTGGCAGCGCAATGCCCAGGTTTCGGGATATGTCGGTTGCGTAGCGAACCTGGGCCTCCGAGGGCAGTTGGAGGTCGGCGTCAAGGACCCCGGCCAAGCTCGTCGCAAAGCACTCTGCTAGCCGTTCACAGAGCTGTTCGACACCTTGAGCAGCTTCCGCCCTCCCGAGCTGAACGGCCCATGCCTCCCGGGCGAAGTCGTCCAGAGGGATTGGGATGCCGGATTCGTCGTCGAGCATGAGCTGCATAGGCATGCCGGAGGTAGCCGGATATGGTGAAAACAAGCGCTTGCGACCGATACTACGAAACTCGTAGTATCGGTCGCAAGGCAATGTTACGAATCTCGTAGGCCCTTCCTACTAGGTTCGGCCCATGGTCCGTAAGCAGGATGTCCGGCTGGTCTTTCAGCATCGCCTGAAAATCGCTCGCGAACGCCTTGACATTTCACAGAAAGAGCTCGGTATTCGGGCAGGTTTGGATTCCTTTGTGGCCAGTACACGCATAAATCGGTACGAGCTTGGCGTCCACCAGCCAGACATGGCGACCGCCGAAAGGCTAGCCCATGCCCTTTCTGTACCCACGGCCTACCTATTTGCTGGGGACGAACGGCTAGCACGTATGATTCTGGCGTTCGACCAGATGTCGGTGGCCGAGAAAGAAAGCTTATTGAAAACCCTCGAACAGGGCTAAGAGCGCCGCGGGAGGCGGCTCAGGAGGCAATTTGAGTACTCGCGACATCGTCGGCGATGCGTTGCAACGAGCCGCTCACGATCCGGGGCTTACCCCCGAGCTGCACAGCCTGCTAAGGGAGCGCACCCTCCTGGTACCGGTCTCCCGCGTACGCTCAACCGCCGGCGGGTCGGCGGCCAGCGCGATCCTTCTGTGGAAGGATCCATCGGACGGCACGGCATTCGTGCCCCTGTTCTCGGCAACTGCTCGACTTCCCAAGGGCGCGCCGCCAACGGTCACCATGGTCTGGGACTCACTCAAGCGGCTGACCACCGTCCTCCCGCGAGCACACTTTCGGATCAATCCGGCTGGCCCAGTGTTGTACGACCTGTCGCCGGAATTGGCGCACAGTGTGGCAAATGAAAAGTTATCGTCGACTGCGCCCCGAGCAGCCTTCCCAGCCGGCGCCGAGATGGGACTCGGCCGACCCACAGAGGATCAAGGTCGTCTGGTCGCGGCGCTACGCTCCTATTTCGCTCGTCAGTGGGCCTCACCTGCAGTATTTCTGTATGAGGTGCATCGAAACGTAGTCCCGGCGGCCATGCCCGCGCTGGCGATCGGCGTGGTATGCGATTTCGACGAAGCGATCGCAGCCGCGGTCGCTGCTATCGTGCCGGAGGCATACGGCGGGACGCTTCCGGTGGACATTACGTTTATCGGTGGGAACCCAGAGATCGGCCACGCGCTCGTTGGCTTGGGCATCTGTCCGATCGTCATGGCTCGTGTTTCTCCAGCGCCTCAGTAGTTTCCAGGTTCTCTTCGATAGGTGCACATTGGACCCTATCAACCTGACGGTTTCCATCGTCTTAGGTAATCCATTTCATCAGTGACTGCTTGCTCGTCGGGTGGATCGTAGAGCCACCGGTGCGGACCGATACCCCGCATACCATCGCTACCTCGTGTTGCAGGACGATAAACCCCAAGAACCGCGGGATCATTTCCTGCTCTTTCTTGTTTCTGCCGGCGCCGAAGTGTCGCCATGGGATGCTCCCACCGCGCGGCCACGCGTCCTTGGTCACAGTCATTTATGTCCGCCGGATCGGCCGGTCCATAGGCGAATCCATGGGACGCAGGCGAGTCCATCATGCGCGTCCACGGGTCCCAAAGCGTTACCAATCCTCGGTCAGGCGGCAAGATACCTCGAGCGAGCATTGATCGCGACATCACCAAGATTTGCAAGCCGTGATGAAAGGAGCTGAGCAAGTCCCGACGAAGCATGTCCGGCACGAACTCTGTCACTAAAGCGTCGGAATATCGCGTGAGCTTCTTGGATTCATTTACCATGTACCGGCAACGCGTGCGCCATATGAAATATGCCCACGCCATGACACAGAGGTCGCCCTCCCACGGGAGCGTGTCTTCGGTCACATGAATTGAGCTGAGCATAAATCTGGCGCCTTCGTAGCAATGCATATGAGGTCCGAGGTACTGCTTCACCTCACCCGAGACATCTTCGAAGGCCTGGTCCACATCTAACCAGTTAGGGCGTTTTCGGGCGGGGCCTAAGCGAGTGCCGTCAATACGCTGAAGCTGCGCCGGCGACGGGCAGAGCAGTCGCCCGTTTAACGGGAAGGGCGTATGACTAGCGAGCATCGGCAGCAACACCGCTGACCATGACCGCGGCATGAGCCCCCTTTTCTCGTGTACGCCGACGGGGTTTATCCCCCAGCCCGAGGGTGCGGGATAATCGGTGATTGCCGCTCGCGTCCAGCTAATCACCTCATTTTCGATTGCGACGCGACGGCGACGGGTTCTCGTCGAGATGTGCAGCGGCCATGATTCGGGAACCACACTCACGCCGCAGTGCTGGCAGGCAAGGCCGCCAACAGCGACCTGGCGCAGATCGGCGAACGGACTATGGCAGAAATCGCAGGTCATCCGCAGGGGAGAGCCATGCCAAGGGCACCGGTCAAGGCCGGCCAGTTGATGGATGACCGAGTGAAAGCCGGACCGCAGACAGCGCGGGCAGTATCGCGGTTCACGTGCCAGCAGTGGCGCGACAGCCCTCAGCCACTGGCTAACCGGCCCATCACGACCGAAGCGTGCACGCATGGTGGAGAAGGCCGCTTGCGCGTCGTCACTACTTTGCAAAGAAGTCTCTGTCCACCATCGCCCGTTACCAGTAAATAAGGCTTCCCTGAGATCTGCAAGTGCGACCCGCCGGCCGACCATAGCTTCTACAGCCTCGCGAACGCTGCATGCATTCAGCCATGCGACTCTGTGGCACGCTCCCCACGCGGATTCCCAAGGGTCTTCGAAGCAATGATTCCAGCTGATCATCGCTGCGTCCTTCAGAGCGCATCGCGCCGCAGGCCCGTGTTGCCGAATTCATCGGCGTCGCTCCGCCGTTGGATCGGCGGGCGATCGAAGTAGCCGCTCATCTTTACCGCCGTGCCCCAGTCCTCATAACCGGGGACAAATCCCGCACTGTCCCGATCACGGGTAAGTTCAGCCAACTCGGCGAGCGTGCGGGCGATGTACTCCATTGCGATCCCTTCACCGGTCAACTTGCCATGAAGAGACATACCAAATCCGCCGCATAGACCGAGCAGCTGGTCAGACAACCGCATTCCCGCCTCGAACGCACGGGGCCACAGAAAATGCGTATAGCTCAAACCACTGCCGCTGGGGTACTCAGACTGCTCGTCGCAAGCTATCAGAAAGTCAGCGACGTCATCCCCGCAAAGGATTGCCTCAAACTGAAAGAAGTGCTCCATAAAGCGGGAATTTAGGTCAGAGCGCCCCTTCATCATGATCTGATTCCGCATACCGATGAGCTCGTGCTGGCCGAACATCACCACAGTCACTCGATAGTGCCGATTCACAAGAAAGTTGATGTAATACTTTATCCACCCCAACTGAATCGCGTGCAAGCACTGCGCTTCATCAAGTATCAGGAACACATGGCGACGCTTTGCTCCCAACGCGAAGAGGGCGCGGCAAAGCTGTTCGCGCAAGTCAGGCAGTCGACGCGAGGTCTTGCCTTCGAACTCCATGGCGTGAAGCATGTCCTGGATTAGCGACCCCTCTGCACAGACCAGGTCCGTCTTTGCTTCATAAACCAAAACGCCTGCGCCAGGATACGTCGTCGCAATGGCCTGCCTGATGGCTCTAATGCACGAGCTCTTACCAGTGCGCGGTTCGGCCCAAAATGCCCCGCCCGCCTGTTGCCGCCTGCCCCACTTCAAGACGAGACCAAGCACCCATCCGATCGGGGCAGTGGGTAATACGGCGCTGGTGACAATCAGTGGATGATCATCCCAGCAGTCGTCGCGAACGCGCAGGGTGTCGATCGAGGGCGTGTGGAAGGACGTATTCATAACGTTTTCCTCAATTGATGGCGAAGAAACGAGTCCGTGGCGCGACGGTGTGCGCTTTAGCTGCCTCCGATGCCGTCTTCACGGATGGGACGGCAGGCGCGCTGACGACTGCCTGCGTCCGTTCGGTTGCGGCGTGACCCTTCCCCGTCGGCTCGCGCCATTCAGGCACATGGCCGAGGCGGCTCGCCTCGGCAAGCTGATTGGCGGCCTCTGCTACGGCGAGGCGATCACCTTTCTTACCCTTGGCAACCGCCGTTTTGCTTACCTTTGCGAGCCAATCGCTGACTATGCAAGCGTGGGAGCGACGAACCATTTCTCCCGCGTCGATCTCCGCATTGATTAGCCGGCGCATTTCCCGAGAATGGGAGGCGCCGGCCCACGTCCCGGTGGCATGGACGCGACCCAGCGGGCGACCATCCTGCGCAACAACGAACAGACCTGAGATGTCGTCCTCGTCAATGTGCAACTGCACCAGGTCTCCTACCAAATCCATGCGCTCCGAGAGCCACGAGGCCGAATATCGAGCTCGATCGAAGTTGATGTGAGGCCTTTCGCCGCGTGACAAACTGCCGGCCACACGGACGGTTTCAATCATCAGCCCCAATGGCGGCATGCCTGGTAGCGGCGGCGGCAGTACAGGCGGGAGAAAACCGATCGATCTGTCCTCGACATAGTGCTGCAGCAGTTCCAATGGCGTCGATCCGAGATTGCCGGTCGGCAGCGACGTGTTGTAGTCCGCTATCACGGCATCGATCAGGTCAAGCACAGCTTGCAGATCGATTTTGTACGTCACCGCCTTCCCTTCCGCCCCCTTGCGGCGCGGATCGGTTGGCCCCGTCCCGGTGGATGAGGGCAGACGCTGGAAGGCAATTTCCAGTCGATGATTGATCGATTCCACGAAGGGGCGACGTTCGAAGTGGGCAACCTTGCCATAATTAATTGCACATCCCGCCATGAACCCGATACGGGACAGCGACGCCTCGGCCAGATGAGCCGAGTCGTTATCCATAAGCAACATATTGAATCCACAGGCCGCCAAGGCGTCGATGAGCTCCGACGGCAACCCGCCACGCCGCACGGCATCGAACCCGGGCAGGCTCATGACTCGCGGTGTCCACCGTCCCAACGCCTTGGCAACTGTGGCCACGATATCCGCCGCGTTCGCCTTGCGCCGAACGATTACGGTGTAGGCTAGGATCGCCTCGCTGAAACGATCGACGACGAGGATGATGGTGAGACGGCGAATTCTCACGTACCTAACGCCCTTGGGCGTCGGAATTGCGAGGCAGGCGAAAAAGTCCAGGGTGTGCTCATCCATCTCTACAATGTCCAAGGGCATCCTCGCCCGAAGGCGGCTGCACTGGCCGGTCCCTGTCGCCGCTTTGACCTTTGCCACCGTGCCGTACTGACGCTCGACGATCGCATCGTAGTGCCGCTCATAAAAACCGGTGACCCATTTGTTGAGGGACCGAATTCCCCTGTGTTCAACGCAAAAAGGCCAATCGCTAGCACCGAGTCCCTGCTCCTTACAGAGCGCCAGGAAGTACTGGTGCGCGTCCTTCATTGCTACGCGAGATTCAGGAAGTGCGTGATCGCGCCGAGCGGTAAGAAGATACTGAGATAAGCGTGTCTCGATAGTTGGGTAGGTGCGAAAGATCGCGCCTAGCGCACCGCTATATCCGCCTTGAGATAGGGCATCCCTTGCACTAGCGACATCCTTGCGCTTGTAAGCGGTTACACGTGCGCCTGGCAGCAGGCCAAACCAGCCAAGCATCCGTCCGCCATC
Source organism: Luteibacter sp. Sphag1AF (assembly GCF_014192715.1). Classification (GTDB taxonomy): domain Bacteria; phylum Pseudomonadota; class Gammaproteobacteria; order Xanthomonadales; family Rhodanobacteraceae; genus Luteibacter. The sequence continues at coordinate 173,334 of NZ_JACHYH010000005.1, read as the reverse complement.
GTCGAAAGTTACGCACCGCCCAATCCGACGACCGAGCTCCGCGTACGAGAGGCGTGCCAATCGAAGCTGCAGGCCGACCTTCTCGCCAGCAAGATACGAAACGATTACATCGTGGATCTCTAAGAACCGCGCCCGCCGGCTCTCGGTCAACGATGAGAGGTCGGGCATGGCCCAATCCGCGCAATTCGCGACCTCAGTGGCTATTGTGCGTCGCGTGACCCTGGCGGTCATGAGGTTCGCCTCGACAGAAGCGTATTACGACTCCAGGGGCGATCATCTAGGTCGCTACCCAGTTGGCGGCGTCGCAAGAGATGTGCAACTGATGCGAACAGCAACGCACGCGGTTGATCGCTCAGTCGATCAAGTACCGCGCCCATAGCAATCTCACTGCCGCCAGGCACATGTGCTGAGATGAGCGCATCGATGACTCTCAGCGAGCGCCCCCGACAACGCAGATAGGCGCCCATCACACGATTCCAGTTGGAGATTCGCATACTGGCGGCATCCAAGTTCGCCGCTGTTACCTCTTCGAACTTACCGCCAAGTCGTCTAGCCGCCACAGAGTAACGCTCGATCAGATGCGCGTCTTTATCATTTGATGGATCAAGGCGACGCTCCGCTACCCGACGGCAACTGCGACTGCCGTCCAGCCTCGTGACAATGCAATCGAAGCGCAGCGGCTTGTCGGATCCGTCATCGAGCGTGGTGACGATTGGCTCTAAAACGTATTCCGACACATCGACCGCAGGATCGCCCTCGGTGAGATAAAAGTGCTCGTGCCGGAGGTCACCCAACAGGGGGATGCGATGATCACCGTCCATGGTGTGCACGATCCAAATGCCGGAGCGCACATCTCGATTGTCTTGCAGGTTTCCTGCCGCCCTGCGCCTCTGGGCACGGGCGGGGCTTGCGCTTTCGGATCTCATGATCTGCCTCCTTCGAATTGGAGGCGAACGGCTGTGCCGCATGCCTTTTTTAGGCATACGAAGCTACTTGACAACGGATCTATCGTTGCCTAAGTTAGGCTTGGAATCTCCACCACGAGCATCCAAGCGAAGCCCCCTCAGCGCCACTGCAATGGCGCTGAGGGGGCTTTATTTTTGCCGGTTCGCCTGTAGGTTCATCTCACCTCGCCGCAATGAGGGTCTCCGCGCCGCGCGTTGCGCAGTGGCGGACACTCTTTTTTCCGCATTCCCGGTCGTATGTCAACCTACTTTTGCTTGACGCGGGCAAAAAGGTCGACGGTTAGTTTCGATCAGTAAAACAGTCAATGATTAGTTTCCCCAATCGAAACTAAAAATCGTCTCCGAATTAGTGGGCGCCATGCGCCATCAAGTATTTAAGATCGCGACGATGAACGAGGTTTACTTCCGGCCTCTCCTGATTGGCCTGCTGGGTGCGGCCAACAAAGTTAGGCCGTATCGACCTTAGTTTTAGGCCGACTGCGCCTATTTCTCTATGCCAGTCCCGGCGCGCGCCAAAATCTTTGTACCGGTCGTCCTCGGCTGTCAAAACAAGTGATCCAATCTGCGCGTGTTTGATCGCGCCGATCATTTAGGCAATCACCGTGAACCCAGATGGATGCTGTTGTGCGCATTTGGAACTGTCGTCGACCATTCCCAGTGTGAACGGCGATCCTCCCGCAATCACCGGTCAACGGATGCCATCTGGTAGACGTCGATTAACGGTGCCTCTGGTGAGGCCGTCAGTGCGGCCCTCACAGCCGAGGCGCGCCGCGATCGGAACAAAACCTGGTAAGAGTTCTGTGCCCGGCTCCCAAACCTTTTGCGGCCGGTTTAGCGTGCGCCTTCGCCCTCTCAAGCGGCTCCGAGCTGGTTTACCAAAGCGAACACAGAATTCGGCTCCTCAGGAAAAGCCTCCGCAGGCGTGCGTGCGTCGTCGGAAAACGGTAAGAGGTACTGAACGGCCGCGATAGGATCTGCAATCGGCTTGCGGTCGTACGCGCAGCAGCGCGGCGAAAGGCGGCTGTTCCGCTGATACAGCCAGAACGCTCGCCGCCAACCGCCAGGGTCGTCGGTGGGAACAAAACCTCCAAGCGACGCGAGCAGTGAAAGTAAGCGGCGCCGGCTGGCTGCCGATACCTGAGGTTCGAATTGGAAGCGGGGGTAAACAAAAGCGGCTGCCTCCTTGTGCCATACGCCGAAAATTTCGCCCGCACGACGCAAGTCATCGATGTCTGTCGCGGTGCCCTCGCTCGCCCCATTCAGCTGCGCAGCGACCTGTGCCGCAGTTAACGAGCTGGCCAGAATGGTTCGCCTTCGTGCTTCGGTCACTTCGCTAGCAGCATCATTCATGGACTCATGCCTCCTCCGGCATGCGCTAATCCTAGATTAACTCGCGGTGCACTTTTTGGGCTGGGCTATGCTGTCTGCTTCGAGTGTTACGACGAAATGGCGATGGGGGCGCGCTTGAGGTAATACAGGTGATGCCCCGAATAAACAATTTCGCCCGCGGCCACCGAGGCACGAAACGAATCCCTAAGCTGCTCGACGGTCATGATCGACCTTGCGTGAGGATTCTCCGCCAGAAATATGCTCAATCGCCACTCATCAAACCCGTCGATCTGGCCCTGGTCGCCGAAGTCAAAGTCGACGGACCAGTCGCTTCCCGCCACGTCACAGCCGTAACCGTGCTTTTGGTAACGCGCGCCGTCGCCAAGTCGCCTCGTGGGCCAATAGGGGTAGCTGCCCAGTCATCGTTGCTCGTAGGAAGGACGATACCTGAGGCTTCAAGCAAGCTGGCTGCGTGCGCGACGGCGTCGAGGTAGGTAACCCTTTACGAGTTTGATTTCTCCGCCGAACGTAGCGGGTCCTACGAGCCATCCCTGACCCTCCCCCTCCGGTTAGGTGACCTTGACAGTCGGGGACGGCACAAATGTCCGTAGCAGAACTGCGCCTTGTCACCGCGCTTGGCCCGGCGTTCCGGACGCCACATCGACCCGTGTGAAATCGCGCGTAAATTGCTTACTCGCGACTATCGGGTCGCCGCGGCGGGGCTATTTGGCCGCCAATCGACGGGCAGGTAGCTGGACGAATCCTCCACGGCGAAGACGTCGGGTCGAACACGACAAAATGCTGGTCATCGATGCGTGCTGCAAGGGCGGTCGCCGCTCCACAGATTGGGCGCTGCCAAAAGTCCAGGCCGACGACGATCACTAAGCCTGTCTTACGCAGCAAAGAGTCCTGCCGCAGGTCGATGTGCGCAACTTCGCAATGCTGTGGCGAAGAGCCACGTCACGGGGGCTAGCACGCCGGTGAATACGGTCAATGCGGCAGGGAACGACCCGGGGTCCTGTCCAGTGAGATCAAACACCGTTCTGCGCGCCAAGCTGAGTGAGATGCCTGCCATTAGCGCAGCCACTGCCGCTAGCACGACAATGCCAATCTCCCGTGCGGCGCTCCAGCGGACTAAGGCCCGGCCGAACACCACAAGATCGAGCGAAGCCACTACGCCGAAAAAGCTCACGGCGACGCTGAAAACGACCTGCCAAGGACCAGACGCGGCGAAAAATGCTGAACCGCATCCCGCAATGAAGAGTAGATACCAAGCGGCGCGCCACAACAGTTGAAGCCATGCCGGCTGACGCACCACGGTGGGCGCTTCACTCAATGCTCGCTGGAGGCGAGCTTTAACGGCCTGGCATTCCGCCGCTGCTTGGGTAAGCAGCCGGCGGCTCTGAGGCATCGACTGGCGCACCCAAAGCCCGGCAACACAGGTGACAAAGATCCCGGCAGCAGTTCGGGTTGAGAAAAAATAGGCTGCGACAATCGCAGTTGCCCATATCAGGATGGCAATGCGCCCGCGTCGCGCGCGAAGTTCGGAAATCATCCCTGCTCTGCCCGTCGACGTCCCTGTTGGTGATCGGCATACGCCGCCGAAGCTCGAGTATTACGACATACGGGCCTTCGTGCGCTCTTGGCTATCGCCTTCGAACGATCTACGCTCATTCCGACTCAGCGGTGATTGACTCGCCCACCGGGCCAGGGACGCGTGCGCCGATGGAGAATGACATGTCCTTCGGCTCCGCAGCCGCTGGCGGATGCCAGCAAGCTTCAATGCTGCCCCACGCAACTAAGAGAACCAAGAGTAGCCAGGCTACGTCGAGCCGTGACCTCTGAATGGAGGCCCGCAATGGGGACATCAAAGCTTGATCTCCAGATCAATGCGCGCAGTTGCCTGGGAGTGCCGACGCGTTGTCAGCTTCATGGCACCGTTATTATCGAAGTACTCCGTTCCGCTGACGAAATCCTGGTGAAGCAGATTGGCCACGCTCATACGCAACGACGTCGCCTTGGAAAGCGTCCAGAGAGCGTAGATATCGAGGGCGCGTCTAGCAGCCGAATCGTCAAGCTGATGGGCCGCTACCCGGACCGCACCGCCCGTCTTAAACGTATAGCTAGTGCCCGCGTTCCACGCAGGCGAGAATCTATATTCGAGTTCTACGGTGGAATTGAAGCGTATCTGGTCGTTGATCCGGTTGTAAGGGCCTGGCACATCGTCAACGATCGACCAGTTGCGCGCGGCGTTGAAACGGACGTCGATATGCGGTGCCGGAGCAATCAATTGGTCCAGAAAGAAATGCGTGTCCATCTCGACGCCCCAGGCCCGGGCGTTGCCGCCATTGAAAGGAGAAGCTATCCAGCGCCCGTCCACCAGCACCGTTTCAGTTCGCAGCACGTGGCTGATGCTCCGCGCGTAAGGGCCTACGCTGATCATTGCATCGTCTTTCCAGTAGTGCTCGAAAGACAAGTCTAGGCCGACAGCCAGCTCTGGCCTCAACGCCGGATTGCCAACTGTGTCCGGGTTAAGTGCCGTATTGTTCGTAGTTGTGTAAGGGCGCGGCACCAACTGCGCGATCGGCGGCGCGTTGTAAGTACGGCTGAATGCAAGGCGAAGTTGGTCCTTGGAGCCACCGGGAAACTTCCAGAGAGACTGGACCACGGGCGAAACGACGCGGCCGCGGAAGCTCACTGCCGTGAAATCGTCACCGGAGCTGCGAGTGTTCAGTTGCTCGACGCGCAGGCCGTAGTAGAGCGACCATACTTTGGTCACGGTCCAGTCATCCTGAGCATACAATGCGAGTCGGGCGACCCGCGCATCAAAGGAAAGGCTGCTGTTGTCCGGGTCCACCCCGGCCACGATCTGTCCAGTCTGGGTTCGCCGCTCGGAACGGGTCGTGACACCACCGTCCCAGCCCACCTCAAGGAGGTGGTTCTCGATGTACGGTAGGGTATATTTCCCGGTGGAGTTCACTCCATGGCCACGGACCCTTGAATCGACCCGGGTATCAAGGTTGAGAATGCCCGCTGCGTCGTAAGCGTGCTCCCTAAAATCACCGTTCTGCCCATTGGTTGTGAGCGTCAATTTGGACTCCAGGTTTCCGCCCTCCTGGGTGAAGGCATGATTCCAGCCGATATCAGCCCGGACTTGCGCTGCGTCGAACACTCCGTACTGATGGTCGATGGGATGAGCGACTTCATCGCCGATAAGCGTTCGGTAATCGTTGTCACTGGACGCCGTGGACCGGGACGCGTCAATAAGGGTCTCGATCGTAATCTTGTCGCCATTGCTCAGACGGTACGTGGCGCTCGGCGCCATCGAGATCGAATTGGCCCTTCCGCGCACGCGGAATTCACCCGGACGCAAGAGATTCTCGTTCCCGACACTATCAACACCGGTTTGCAGACTGTTTTCTGTGATGAGGTAATTGCGCTGGGCTAGCGAAGCTGTCCACACATAAGACAGCTTGTCGCCGGCCTTGGTAGCCTGCCAAGTCAAGCCGGGTGAATAAAGCCCTCGGGAAGAAGCCTCGCTTAACTTGATCGAGTTGTTTCGCGTCGCCGAGGCCTTGCGCAATGTGATATTGATGGTTCCCGCGATGCCCTCGGCTCGCATGTCTGCTGTCGCCGAACGAATGATCTCGACACTCTCAATCATTTCAGGCGTCAGTGACTCGAGGTCAAAGCCTGGCGGTGCTTTTTGGCCGTTAAGAAGGATTTGTGTGTAGCCATTGCCCATGCCACGGAGGGAAACGTTGCCAGGCTTGCCCGGCGCGCCGGTCGAAACGGTGACGCCGGGCATCCGCTTGAGAGCATCGGCCAGCGTTGCGTCACCGAATTTCTCCAACTCCTCGTGCGGAACCACAATCCGGGAAGTCGTATCATCACGTCGGCTGTCGTAGCTCGAGGCTGACACCGTGACGCCTTTCAGCTCCGTGGTCGACGCGGCCGAGGACCCCACCTGCTGTTCCCCGGAAGTGGTTGCCGGCGGCGGTGGATTGCCGGGTCCATCCTGAGCATCTGCCGACTTGGCGAACATGGACGCCATCGCAAGCCAAAACAACGTCCGTCGCACCCTGATGCAGTAGGCCCTGCCCGCGTTAGCCGCTGCGCCCTCGGTGCTTCCCTGATGAATCATTCAAATATCCTACTATCTAGCCAACAATGGCACGACGCCAATGGGGAGTGGGTGCTCCTGCGAGAACGCAGCCGATTATGTGGCACGTTCTAAGATACATCTGCGGCTTGCTTTTACTCGAGGATTAGAGACGCCAGTCGGCCGACGAAGGGCTCGCGTAACGCCCTCGAATGCGTCGCATCGCCATCAACATAAGTCAATTCTGGAAACACCCTGCTCCATCCCTGGACCAATGCCCGCTTCCTTTCGTCGTTCCCCCTTTCGTCGAGCCGCTCGTCGTGAAGGACGATCAACTTCACCGTGCCTTCCCGCCCCGGTGTTGGCAGGTACGGGGTGCGAAGGCATGCCGCGAACACCTTGAAGACGTTATCAATTAGGCTAATGTCCACACGATGATCTAGTAGATTGTGCTCGACCAGCTTTTGTTGCACAAGCTTGATTCTGTCCGTATGGCTCATGACTGCGATTGCATCACGCCTCACGCACATATCGGCGGAAGCCAGGTCCTCGTAAATTCCGACCAGCGACATGAGGATCTCGACATCCGTCAGATCGGGAATTGCCTTACCGCCGGGTGCCGAGGAATCAATCAGGGTAAGCGTCCTGACAAAATAGCCCTGCTCTTCCAGCAAGCGCGCCAACTCAGTGGCCACCCATCCGCCGAACGAGTGCCCGACCAAGTGGATGTCACCGCAGGGAATCCGTTCGACGACTTCTGCGGCGTACCGCCTGGCCGCGAAGTCAATGTCTGAATCCGGGATATCCGACAAAGCATCCATCCCCGCCGGTTGCAGCCCGAAGACAGCTGCTTGGCTGGGAAGGCGCCCAGCGAGGTCCGCGAACATCGCAGGGGTCGCACCAGCACCTGGCACTAGGAGGTAGGACATCGTTGGGCGGAGTGAGGGTAGATTTAGGGCAACTAGGCACGAGCCAGCGCGAGACAGGAGTCGATTGTTGTCTTTCTCCGCAGCCAACATGCACTCCCACAGCGTGTCGGCAAGGATACCAACGTAGGGTTCGCGCACCATCGACCCGTGGTCGCCTGGCACGTCCTGCACCAGGAGGGCGGCGCGCGGCACAATGGCGTCCCACCCACGCATTGGATTGTCGGTTGGCTCACTCACTGCCCGGAACAGATGGACGGGGACATCGAGACTACGGGCTAGGTAGTCAGCCTGCGCATGCGAGAGAGAAAGCATCGATCCCAGGTAGTGCTCTAAATCTGACTCGGACATCCGATAAATGTCATTGTAAAGGCCATGTTTCTCGGCAAGCGACACCAAAGAGCTCGAATCGGCGGTTTCAAACTCGCTCTGCACTTCCGGAGATAGGCCAGCGTTCGATGCGGCGCCGCAAAGCAACGTTCGAAGATGTTCACTGGTGCTTGTGTCGCCTCCCCGTAAACTTAATCCAGACATAAACCGACCTCCCCCAGCGGAAACACATAGTCGGCATCCGCAATGGCCGAGGTCGCGAAGCCGCCATCGCGGGTATAGCCGGTGAAGAGTGGATGATCGCAAAGATTCTGCCGTCCCTCGACGCAGTAATGACAAACGCCGCAGGTGTGCCCCAGCCAGGTGACGCCAACGCGTTGTCCCACCGCCAGGCCGTTGACGCCTGATCCGATGGCGTCGATACGCCCGACGATCTCGTGTCCAGGCGTGATCGGGACCTGCGGATGAGGTAACTCGCCATCAACCACATGAAGGTCGGTGCGGCAGACGCCACATGCGGCCACCTCGATGCGTACCTCACCCGGACCTGGTAGCCGATCCGGCTGTGTCTCGTCGTTGCCGCAGGCGTGGGTACGTTCCACCGATGAACGCGCGCACGTCCTCGCCGCGACGCTGTCGGTCGCTACTGAGCTGCGTGGGGCCATCACTACTGGAAAAGCATGCCTTGTCAGCAGCGGGCGGGAGTGACCTGCGACTCCTGGTATACGCGCTGGATCTGACAGAGCCTGCTCGTGACCAGTGGGGATTTCATGGGCTCATAGGTGTAGATGAGCTTATTGGCGTCCCGTAATTGAATTTGATACGGCTGGTGAAGTTTCTGGGTAAGGTGATACCAGGTCACGAGCTCGGCGAAATCGTCGTGCCAGTTGCTACTGCCGTATAGCGACGCGAAGGGGCTTTTACTCAGGCTGGCATAGAGCGCCTGCGCTTCGGCTACCGGTAGCGCTTTACCGTGTGATCGGTACCTGGAGCCTGCGAGCAACGGACTGTCGTAGCGTGGAATGGGGGTAATCCGGTTGATCCATATGCCTTTCGTGAATGGCGTCATGGCAACGTCCTTTGCTGGATCTTCGGCGCCTTCATGGGACGTGATATCGAGGCTGCTGTCGACAATATGGGATGCCTCATGCGTCAGTACGTAGACGATTGCATCCAGGTTACCTGCGTTGATCGAAACGTTGAGCGGTGATCCTGCGGCATCGAAGCAGGTTCGCTCCTTCCTGGTCACGATCTCGGAGATCGTCTCGTTCAGCACGCCTGCACGAATGATGATGTCGAACGTCTTATAGGGTGCGCCGGACTCCACGGTCGAGGTCAGGGCGTTGTTTGGCAGGCCATCCAGGAAGCTGATGGAATGAAGGCGGTCGCGAAGGACACGCTGATGTAATGGAGGAAGCATGGCGAAAGCCGCGGACAACTTCTTCATTTCCACATCTGAAAGAACGTGCGTCGTCGGTGCGGGAAGCCCTGCATCCTTCAATTGCCTCACTATGGCGTCAGGTGCGCCACCCATCCTCGATTCAAGCGGGCTGCCCGCTTCGAAGCCGCGATTCGGATCTGTCGCCATCGATTGCGGCTGGGAGACCTGAGCTGGCATGGCCGCAGGAGGTGTAGTGACGCAGGCAAGGAGGCAGGCAAAGGCAACTGACAAGGCGACGCGCATATATGAGTGTCTCAGTGAGCATCAATGGATGTGGAAGGGACGTACGAAAGAGTGCCGCGAGGCGTGAACTTCGCAGTTGCACGACGATTGCCAGCCAGGGGATCACAATGGTGTGCAGCCGATGGGGGGACTATTCGTCAACGGGTGATCTTTTCCGCCAGTCTTACCAGGTCAGCAAGCGATCGGGCGCCCATTTTTTGCATGACCTTTCCCCGGTGCGCCTTGACGGTGATTTCAGTGATGCCCAATTCGGATCCGACCTGCTTGTTCAGCAACCCTGCGACCACCAGTCCCATGACATCCCGCTCCCGTGGCGTCAGGGATGTGTAACGCGTACGGACCTCATCGCCCGCTTGCTGCCGCTTAATCGCATCGCAACTTCGACGTATCGCATCTTCGATAGCCTCCAGCAAGGCATCGTCGGCGAAAGGTTTGGTCAGGAACTCCATGGCGCCGGCTTTCATCGCCCGAACCGATGTGGGAATGTCGCCATATCCGGTGATGAAGATGATAGGCATGTCGGCGCGTTCCATTGCCACCCGCGTTTGAAGGTCCAGACCATTCAACTCCGGAAGGTTGACATCGAGCACAAGGCAGCAAGGAACGATGGCGCGCGGGTAGGAGAGAAAATCCTCCGCTGAGGCAAACGTCCTGGGCTGCCAGCCGGCATGTGCAATGAGCAGCTCCAGCGACTCGCGAATGGAAATGTCATCGTCAATGACAAATACGGTTGGCTTGTCGAGCGGCATGGACACAAATCTCAGCGATTTTTCATCTTTCATGGTCGAGTGAAGCGGCAAATGACTCAGTTGGGGCGAAGCGCTGCGTGAAGTGCATCCAGTAACGACTGCTCGCTAAAGGGCTTGAAAAGGCACTCAATCGCACCTTGATTGATGAGCCTTGGTCGGGCTGACGCGTCACCGTGAGCCGTGATGAAAACGATCGGAATATGAAAGCCCAGGCGCTTCAATTCCTTCTGAAGTTCGGGGCCCGACATGCCAGGCATTGCAACATCAAGGATCAGGCAGTGTGTCTTGTAAAGAGTGTCCGATGTAAGAAATTCCTCGGCTGAGGAAAAGGATCTGGAACTGTATCCAAGTTCCCGAAGAAGATCGGGCAACGACTCGCGTACCGACTGGTCGTCATCGACGACCGAAACAAGTGACTTCGATGTCATTATCGAATCCTTACGGAAGGTTCTGGGCGGTGACCTTCTGCGGCCGTGGATGAGTCGTCTTCAGGCTGAAGCAACTCCCTGCTTCGGGAAATTCCCGGAGGGATCGAGAATCCAAACGTGGTTCCATGTTCTTCATTGTTATAGGCAAAGATGCGCCCGTGATGACTTTCGATGATTGACCGGCTGACGGACAAGCCAATGCCCATGCCCTCACTTTTCGTGGTGTGAAATGGCTCGAAGAGCTTATCCAGCGTGGTGGAATCAACCCCCGTACCACTATCCATGACAGCCAGCCGAACGCCCCCACCCTCTTCGTTTTCCGTCTTGATGACCAGTTGCCTGGGACGATCCCTGACTTCGCTCATCGACTCCATGGCATTTAGAAGTAGATTGAGAATGACTTGCTGTAGTTGAACTCTGTCGCCCGTAACAATGGAAAGGTCGTCGCTGAAATCCGTGTACAGAATGATTCGGTTGCGCTGGAGCTCCCTGCGTGACAGCGCTATGACTTCGCGAGTTGCTTCATTCAAGTCCATCGACTCACTTTTCAGCGATTTCTTGCTGAACAGCGCGCGGAGTCGCTTGATCACGTCCGAGGCGCGATTTCCATCGCGAATGGTTCGCTTTGCGGTCTCGATCGCGCCATCGATGTTCGGCGGGTTCGCCGAGAGCATGCGTACGCACGTGCTTGCATTGGTCACAATGCCCGATAACGGCTGATTCACTTCGTGTGCAATCGAGGCTGTGAGTGCCCCAAGGCTGGTCACCCGGGACATGTGTGCCAGTTCCGATCTGACAGCTCCCAGAGCCTCTTCCGAGAGCCGTCGCGCGGTTACATCATGTACGGCTCCAATGTACTCGACTTCTCCGTTTGCCTCGTAGGTCGCGTGCGCCACGGTATGCAGATACTTCACTGAGCCATCGGCCATCAGCAGCCGATGGTCGTACTCAAAGTCTTGCTGTGCATTTGCCTTCTCGATCATGTCGTGGACCAGCGGAAGATCCTCCGGCAAATGGTGTGCCGCGATCAGGTCGAGCGTTACCTCGGTACCCGGCTCAATCCCGAAAATGCGATATACCTGCTCCGACCAGGTAATCTCGCCCGCCGATACTCGCCAGGAAAAACTTCCGCTTGAGCTCAGTCGTTGAGTCTTTGCCAGAAATGCCTCGCTGCGCCTCAGCGACCCTTCATTGAGGGCGCGCTCAATCGCGATACTCGCAAGATGAGTGAATTTCGCGATCATGTTCTGATCGTCTGATGCGGGTACTTTCGTCTGGCGATGAAAGAGTGCCAGAGTGCCGATGGCCTTCCCGTTTGCCGAGAGAATCGGAGTCGACCAAACGGCTCGAAAACCCTGCGAAAGAGGCCGTTGGCGCCATGCGGACCAGCGGTCGTCTGAGGCGATGTCGCTGGATACGACTTGCTCATTGAGGATGGCGGCCGTTGCGCATGGGAACGCATCCATGTCCACAGCGCTTCCGTCAATGTTATCCGTAAGAATCGGTGGAAGACCTGGCGACGCACCCTGCTGGAAGCGTATCGCCCGATCAGCGCCCGCCTGCCCGTAAATGGGCCTGGGATCTATAAGAAGAACGCTACACACACATCCGTCCAGTGACGATTCGACAAGACGGCATAGTGAATCAAGTATCGCCGGCAGGGGCTCGTCGCCAGCCATCATTTTGAGAACGTACTTCTCCCTGGACTGCAGCATCTCCACGCGCTTTCGATCTTCGATATCCGTGTTTTGCCCATACCATCGCACTACCCTTCCCGTCTGATCTCGCAGAGGAACGGCCCTGATGAGGAACCAGCGATAGAGTCCGTCAACGCCACGCAACCTTGCTTCGTAATCGCCAGCCTCACCTGAGGCCAGAAGTGTCTGCCAATAGGCGGCCATGTCAACGGCGTCATCGGGGTGAAGGCATACTCTCCATCCTTCACCATACGACTCCTCCATCGACATGCCGGTATATTCGAGCCAGCGCTGGTTGAGAAAGTCGACGCCACCTTCAGGACTCGTGCTCCACACAAATCCGGGAATCGCATTGATGTCCGCGCGAAGTCGGTCTTCGGACCCCTGCACCTGGTGCAGTGCTTGTGCAAGCGCTTCCTGAGCTCGCTGTCGTTCGATAGCGATGCTTGCAATGCGGGCGAACTTTTCAATGAGGGCTCGTTGCGACGGGGTGGGTGATCTTGGCTCGTCGAAGTAAACGGCGAGTGCGCCAAGCGCATGTCCTGCCGCCGATCTGATGGGGGTGGACCAGCAAGCCTGGATGCCCAGCGAGAGCGCGCGGGGGCACCACGCATAGGTCGACCATCTGTCGTCCAGGTTCAGGTCTGACGCGATGATCTGCTCGTTAAGGCAGGTAGCCATCGCGCATGGACCGGACTCGACATCGAGCGGGCGGCTGATGATCGCTTCGACAAAACCGTCAGGAAGGCTGGGGCCGCTACCGTACTCAAACCGGCATCCCTCCTGATCGGCCAGGATCAGGCTGCAAAGGCACCCTGAGGCGGTTGTCTCTACAAAGCGACACAGTCCATCCAGTATGGCCGGCATGGACTCGCCCTGCGCAACCATTTCCAGAAGATGCTTTTCACCCGCCAGAAGTGCTTCGGTGCACTTCCTGTCATCAATGTCCACGTGGGTGACGTACCACAGAAGAATATTCCCGTGGTTATCCCGCAACGGATGGCCCTGGATAAGGAACCAGCGGTAGCTTCCGTCAAGGCGGCGCTTGCGAGCTTCGATTTCCCAATCGCTACCTGTAGCAATGGATGTCTTGAAAGAGGAAATAGCCCTTTCGCGATCATCTGGGTGGAAACCAGAGCCGCCCGCTCCGACATCATCTGGCTCGGCATCGAAATAATCCAGATATCGCCTATTGGCGTAATAAAGATCGCCCGCAGCCGTTCGCAGGGAAATCAGCGCCGGAAGGCCGTCGATGATCGAGCGATAGTAGCCGGGGTCATTGGAGAGTGCGTCGTTACAGGACGGCATTTCATCCACTGACTCGGTTCCGGTGACGCACCACAGGTCCCTTTGGACAGCCTCTTCGGCGACAGGCGATATTTGAAGCTGGAATGTTCGATAGACCCCATCGCGACGCCTGATCCGGGCGCTGACGGTAGTTGGGTGGCCCTTCTCGCCGGGCGTCCTCCACACGTTCCGGATTTTCTGCAGATCACCTTGATGTACGGCCGACTGCCACCTGATACCGGCTGACTGTTCGTCGCCGAGACCTGTGTATTCGCCCCATGTGAGGTCGGCGACGTCAAGCTCCCCACTGGAGGAAACCGTCCACGTGATTTCATGCGGGAATTCGGTAACCATCCGATTGATTTCTGGGGCCATGTCGGCGACACCGATGCGTTGTCACAGCCCAAGGATGCGCCAACGACCCGTACGGTGCCCATGATACTTTGGTATTGATAACGTTAATATTTTGAGTCAAGCAGACCGGATTTCTCGTGTCGCCCGATGAAAGGTAATGCGCGGTGCCCTGCACCCTCCATTCGCCGCGGGCTCCAGCCCTCCCGCAGCCGCCCGTGACCGATACAGACCGGGTCAATATCCCTCCCGCTTGAAAGTGACCTCGCCGGGGGGCGATGGCGCGGTAGTGCCCGAATGGTCGCGTCGATGCACTGGCTATAAATCGTGCTTCCACAGGATGCCGTGTTCGTCGCCCTGCCTGCAATGCTGCCTGCGCGCTCAGGATGGCAAAGGCCTATATCTGTGGCCAGGCATGCCGATGATTTCAACGATGCAGATATACCAAGGTGTCGATCGATACCTTGGTCCAATCGTATAGCGTCGCGGGGTTTGTTGTTATTCATATCGCGCCACGCTTTCAAGTGGTCACGCTGAATCTTTCCGAAGAAATTCATTCTATCGACTCACTGATTACCAAAAGAGCGATCGCAATGCGGTCGCCTATGGCGCCCTGTTGTCTTCTCTTCCTCATCAAGAAAAAAGAGGTAAATGGTCATGCAACTTAAAGACTCCAAACGATCGTCATCGATCGTCGTGACGATGTTGGCCGCTGCCCTTGGGCTGGCAGTGTCCACCGGAAGTATGGCAAGCGAACACGTCCAGGCTGGCACTCACAATGCGCAGAGCAGCGCGGCAAATGCCGGGGCCACGCATGACGGCAAGCCGGTGGCAAATCAGGCCGACGACACGAGCATTCGTCCCTACCGCATCCATGTCCCGGAAGCCGACCTTGTCGATCTGCGCGCGCGAATTGCCGCGACCCGCTGGCCCGACCGGGAAACGGTTCCGGATCAGTCGCAAGGCGCACAGCTGGCCAGCATCAAGGCACTCGTGGACTACTGGGGAACCGGATACGACTGGCGACGTGTCGAGACGCAGCTGAACGCCCTCCCCATGTTCGTAACGACCATCGACGGGATAGATATTCAGTTCATCTGGGTCAAGTCGAAAGCGAAGCATTCGCTTCCCTTGCTCGTAACGCATGGTTGGCCGGGTTCGATCCTCGAATTGACCAAATCGATCGGTCCTCTGACGGACCCCGTGGCCGATGGAGGAAAAGCCGACGATGCATTTGACGTCGTCATTCCGTCGATGCCTGGCTATGGGTTCTCCGGCAAGCCGCACGGCACGGGGTGGGATCCTGATCACATTGCCCGTGCGTGGGATGTGTTGATGAAGCGGCTTGGGTACCAGCGCTACGTATCTCAAGGTGGCGACTGGGGATCTGTCATCGCTGATGCCATGGGGCGCCAGGCGCCGAAGGGACTGCTGGGAATTCACGTCAACATGCCTGCGACGGTACCCGCTGCCGCTGCGAGCGCCATGGCAGCGGGCAAACCTGCTCCTGCCGGGCTGTCTGCAAGTGAGAAAGCCGCATATGACTCCCTGAGCACGTTCTTCAAGAAGAACGGTGCCTACGGCGCGATGATGACGACGCGACCGCAGACGCTTGGCTATGGCTTGAGCGATTCACCGGCTGGTCTGGCTGCCTGGATGTACGACAAGTTTGCCCAGTGGACCTACAGCGGCGGTGAGCCGGAGAAGTCGCTCACGAAAGACGAAATGCTCGATGACATCACGCTCTATTGGCTGACAAATAGTGCTGTTTCTTCCGCCCGGCTCTATTGGGAAAACAATAACAACAATTTCAATGCCGTCGAACAGAAGACCGCCAGTATTTCTGTGCCCGTGGCGGTAACCGTGTTCCCGGGAGAGATCTACAAGGCTCCGCGAAGCTGGACAAAGCAGGCGTACCCGACGCTCACCTATTTCCACGAGGTAGACAAGGGTGGCCACTTCGCAGCGTGGGAAGAACCGGAGCTTTTCGCCAGGGAACTTCGCGAAGCATTCCGGCCGCTTCGATAAGAAGCCTTTGAGGCAGTGTGCCAATCGTTGCGCTGCCTCGTTTTACCTACACAGACCACGAAGGATATTGAAGTGATCAACGAACGAGTTCTCTATACTGGAAAAACACATGTCACGGGTGGCCGCGACGGTCTCGCCCGCAGTGACGATGAACGACTGAATGTTCGGCTATCTGCGCCAGGAAGTTCCGGTGCGGGGACGAATCCGGAGCAGCTGCTCGCTGCCGGATGGTCAGCCTGCTTTATTGGAGCAATGAAAATTGCTGCCGCCAATGCAAAGATCGTGCTTCCGGTGGACACGACAATCGACGCCGAAGTGGATCTTTGCATCGCAGAGAACGCTTATTTCCTCCAGGCACAGCTAACGATCACCGTTCCGGGTATCGACCGTGACGTTGCGCGGGAACTGGCTCAGTCTGCGCATCAGACATGTCCCTACTCCAAAGCGACCCGCGGCAACATCGATGTCGTCATCAACGTGGTCTAGGTTCCGCTTCAGGCGAGGTGGGCGACGTCACGCCCGATGGAATGTGGCGTCACGCAAGTAAACGCGGGTGACGCGAACGGACGCTGCCGACGTAGTGGGTGCGCCGCCGCCCTCCCCTCTCGCCTGAGCGTGGCTGCACCGGATTGTTGACGACGACAGGTTGCTCCAGGCGAACCATATTCGCCTGGAGCGCTGGGCGTGACTGGCCTGTTTCATTGATACGCGATGGAGAGGCGTTGCTGGCTGGATCACACGTTCCAATGCTCTCCCGCTCGCGAATCAGTTGCGGGCGGCAGGATGGGCGAAGCCGCAGAAGACCGGGGCTCAACAGCCGCCATGAACACGAAAGAGGCATCATCATGTCCCGTGACACGTTTACTTCAGATATCCCTTTGAGCCGCCGGATGCGGCTGCCACGCACAGGCCGCAATGAGCAGCGGTTAGCCTTCCCGGAAGATCCGCAATACGACATGCCGCGCACGATCTCGCGCAAGCCTGCGCCTGGAGCCATCGGATCGCGCTTTGGGGGCGTGCAGGACAAGGCTTCGACCGCCCGTGCGATCAGGAAGTCAATCCCATGATTGCCTACGCTTTGGCACTCCTGGCTGGCATGGCCACCATCGGCTCACCATGCATCCTGCCTGTGCTGCCGATTGTGCTTGCCACTACCGCTGGTCGAAGCAAGGCAGAGCCCTTGCTTATCATCGCAGGCTTCGTCGCCACATTTGCTGCAGGTGGCATCCTGATCGGTGCGCTGTCGGCCTCGTCGGGCGAGCTTCAGCAGAGCATTCGTACCGCGTCTGTCCTGCTGTTGCTCATCGCCGGGCTGGCATGCCTGTGGACTGCACCGTTTGACTGGCTCGTACAGCAGGTGCGGCAACTCGCCGTCGTGCGCCGCAGTGCACTGTCCTGGTCCCCGACGTCGGGCGGTCGCGTCGGCGCGTTGCTGGTAGGCGCGTCGCTGGGTCTGGCGTGGACACCATGCGCGGGACCGATCCTGGCCTCGATGCTTGCGCTCGCTGCCTCGGCGCAAGCATCAGGTAAAGCCATTGCATTGCTTGGCACGTACGCACTGGGCGCAGGCATTCCGATGCTGGCAATCGCATATGGCGGCAGCTGGGTGTCTTCTCGTCTGGGCTTCTTTCATCGTCGAGCCGGACTTTTTCGCCAGATGTTCGGTGCCATAGCCATCGCCGTTGCCGTGCTTCAGTTGCTGCAATACGACGTGGCCGTTACTGCCTGGGCGACGCAGTGGCTTCCTTCATTCTCCACAGGACTCTGAACATGAACATGAAAGTGATGGCTGCTCTGGCCTTCTGTTTTCTCACGGGCGCCTGCACGCCCGGCACCCAGGCCAATAGCGATGCCATCGCGGTTGCTCCCGACTTCAGTGGCATCAACCATTGGATAAACACCGAACCACTGAACATGGCGCAGTTGAAGGGCAAGGTGGTTCTGGTCGAGTTCTGGACCTATTCCTGCATCAATTGCATCCGCGTGATGCCGTATGTAAAGCAGTGGCACGATCGCTACCGCGATCAGGGTCTCGTCGTGGTTGGCGTGCATACGCCTGAATACGGCTACGAGAAAATCCGGGGAAATCTCGAGACAGCAGTAAAACGTTTCGGCATCGAATACCCGGTGGCACAGGACAACGAATACCGAACCTGGAATGCCTTCGGCAACCGTTATTGGCCCGCGCTTTACCTCATCGACAAGGACGGTCGCATGGTCTACCAGCACTTCGGAGAAGGAGACTATGCTCAGACCGAGGCGCGTATCCGGCAGTTGCTGGCAGAGCACTGAGTCTTGCCCGCTTGCAGCCGGGTATAAGCACCAGCGATTGGCATCTCGATATTCGCCGCATGAGTATCGAACGACCCTCCAGAAAACCGGCCACGAACAAGATCGCGCGTTCCAGCACTCAGGCGGAGAAGAACCCATGCACACCCATATGAAGCTCGCGACGCCCTGTCTATGGCGTATGGCACTCGCCCTCACGCTGATCGTCCAGGCCGGCCTCATGGGAACGGCACATGCACAATCGGCCGAACTGCGAGGTGCCTGGGGTCCCCTCAAGCATGTCCATGCCGGCGTGCTCGATGTTGCCTACGCGGAAATGGGGCCAGCCGATGGCACCGTGGTGATACTTCTGCATGGCTGGCCTTATGACATACACAGTTATGAGCGGGTCGCGCCAGCGCTCGCAGCAAAGGGGTACCGCGTACTCGTCCCCTACGCTCGGGGTTTTGGAGACACGCACTTTCTTTCCGCAAGCACCAAGCGCAACGCTGAGCCTGCCGCGCTGGCCATGGACGTCGTCGAATTCATGGATGCCCTGCATATCCGGCGAGCTGTTCTCGGGGGATTTGACTGGGGTGCGCGCTCAGCCGATATCGTTGCTGCGTTGTGGCCGGAGCGCGTGAAGGCGCTGGTCAGCGTGAGCGGTTATCTGATCAGTACGCGGGAGGCGGGCAAGGCGCCCCTGTCGCCCAAGGCCGAGTACCAGTGGTGGTATCAGTTTTACTTCGCCACCGAGCGCGGACACAAGGGCTACGAAAAGAACCATCGCGAGTTCGCCCGGCTGATCTGGCAGCTGGCCTCACCCAAGTGGAATTTCGATGAGGCGACATTCGAGCGTAGTGCGGCAGCCTTCGACAACCCGGATCATGTCGCGATCACTATCCACAATTATCGCTGGCGTCTGAGTCTCGCCAGTGGGGAGGCTCGATACGCTCTTCTGGAAGAGCGCCTGTCGCAGCTTCCCAGAATAACGGTGCCGACCATCGCCATGGAGAGTGACGCCAATGGCGCGCCGCACCCGGCACCGGAAGCCTACGCAAAGCAATTTATCGGCAAGTACCAGTTTCGCCTGATCGGGAATGGCGTCGGGCATAACCTGCCGCAGGAGGCGCCGCAGGCGTTTATACAGGCAATCGTCGATGCCGATCACTTCTGATCGGGAGGCAAACCCATGAGACAGATTTTCGTTGTTTTTTTCGCGGCTGGGGGAATATTTATCGCACTGGCTTCGATGGCGCTCGCCATGGGAAAGGTGGACAAGCGGCCCAGGTCGCCCATTTACGGCGTCACGTTGCCGGAGGGCTATCGCCAATGGGAGTTCATTGCTCCAGCGCAAGAGGCGCCGCCCCTTGACGAATTGCGCGTCGTTGTTGGCAATGTCACGGCAATGAAGGCGTACAGGGATGGGAAGCTGCCGTTTCCCGATGGCACCGTACTGGTGAAATTGGCCTGGAAACGCGCGCCTTCGTCGGAGTTTGCGCCTGCATCCGTTCCCGGCGCCGCCACCACGGTGCAGGTGATGGTCAAGGATTCAAGGCGATACGCCGCCACGGGTGGCTGGGGCTTCGGCAGATTCATCAATGGCAAGTCGGCAGACGAAGCGCAGCATCGAACCTGCTATGGCTGCCATCTGGGCAATGTAAAAGACCACGACCTGGTTTTTACCCGCTACGCGCGGTAATTCACGCGTTTGGGGCGTAGCGCGTTCCTCATGCCGCCATACGGCATGTGGCGTACGCCCCCTTGCGACAACGTGCTTCGCATTTGCGCACCACATCCAAGTCGATCTGTGGCAGGACATACCTCCGGATCTCGATTTGCCGACCAGCACGCCAGCATCGGCCCGCCCGAGAATGGCGACGATCTACGTCTCGCCGAATGTCGGTTCCCTCATGGGTCCTCCTGATGGGAAAGCTGCGCGAAATCCTAGTTCTTATGTGTCGACCTGCCGGGGCAGCTTACGATAGCCCCACAGACCGAGCATCCCCAGGTTCGGTATGCCCACAAATACGATAAATCGTCTTGAAATCCACTGAAAACAGGCGGAGACATGCGTCCCTGTCCGTTTCACGGGTGTGAATAACGGTAGGTAATGAATCTCAAACCGAGTGACCTCCCTCTTCTCTTCGCCCTCGACATGTTGCTTGAAGAACGCAATGTGACGCGCGCGGCTGCGCGGCTGCACGTGAGCCAACCGGCGCTCTCGGCTCAGCTCGCACGTCTGCGCAGACTTTTCAACGACCCCCTGCTGGTTCCTTCGGAAACGGGTCGCGGCATGGTGCCTACGCCAAAGGCTGAGGAGATGGCGATCTCGCTGCGTGACGCGCTTTCGCAGCTGGGCACGCTGGGCGATCCGACGGATGTTTTCGACCCCGAACGTGATGCGGCGACGTTCCGCGTCGGTGGCTCGTTCAGTGCCATCGGGACGTTCGCCAAGCCCTTGATCCAGTCGTTCCAGCAGAAGAGCAACCGCGCACTGCGCCTCTCGTTTCGTGCAGCCTCTGAAGACATGGATGTGCTGGCCAAGTTCGAGAACGGTGAGATCGACGTCTTGCTTGCTCCCGACCGACAGGTGCCGGACCCACTGAAGATGCGTCCGTTGATAGCCGATGAAGTCAGGATGGTGCAACGCGTGGGGCACCCCCGCGGCACGCGTCCTCTCACGCCCGAGGAGTATTGTTCGCTGGGCCATCTGCTTGTTTCGCCGTCCGGCCGCATGGAAGGGCTCATGGATGCGCGCTTGCGCGATATGGGCCTGTCTCGCGATGTGCTTGTGTCCGCTCCCTATGGCGACAGCATAGGCGCGCTGCTCCTTGCCAGCGACCTGGTGTGCACCTTGCCCCAGGGCATGATCGAGGCGCTGGGCCCCGGCGTCGAGGCGTATGCGCTGCCTTTTCGTGTTCCCGACATGTCGCTGGCCATGGCCTGGCACAGGCGCCTCGACAAGCAGCCGGCCCAGCGCTGGCTGCGCGATGAAATCACGCGGATCAGTCACGACCTGCGCCCCACCCTCCCTGCCGGCAAGCATCCCGGCATCTTCCCCATGCTGGAGCAAATTCCCGATGGATACCACTGACAGTCTGCTGGAGGCGCTGGACGTGGATGCGCCATGCGGGCCCAACCTTGAATATGATGCCGCTTTCCTTGCCCTGGAGATGCTGGCCGCGCCACGTCCCGAGCGTGCCGTCGGCGACTCGGTCAAATGCGCCGAAGAGCCGGAATGGCGCGATGTCGCGCGACAGGCCGAACAGCTCTGGGAGCGTACGCGTGATCTCCGTATAGCCATCCATCTTGGCAATGCCCGCCTGAAGACCTCGGGCATCGCGGCATGGGCGCAGAGCATCGGATTGGTCGAGGCGCTATTGCAACGCTACTGGAGCGACGTACATCCGCAACTGGATGACAACGATCCGGTGGAGCGCGTCAACGCGCTGGCGGCACTGGCGGCCGTCGATGGCACGGTGGGCTATCTTCGCAGCGTACCCCTGCTACGCGCCGAGCGCATCGGCGCGTTTTCGCTGCGCGACCTTCGGGTTCTCAACGGTTCCCTGAAACCCGGCGATGGTGCGATGGAAAGCGCGCCGGTGTCGCAAGAAATGGTCGACGCCGTAGCACAACAGGTCGAGGTCGATGTGCTGGTGACCACGGAAGCCGCCATTGCGGCCGCCCTCGCCCATGTGCGAGCCATCGGACGAATGTTCGAGGAACGCACGCCGGGCATGGGGCCGGACTTCGACGCGCTGGAACGCGATCTGCGCGAGATTGATACCTTCCTGCGCGCCCAGGTTGCCATGCGCGCGCCGCAAGCCCTGGTCCAAGACGCCGGCGCGGACGTCGCGACGTGTTCGGCCGACCACACGGATACCACTGTCGCGACTGCGGCGCACGGCCCGGTGCGCAACACCGATGACGTGCTGCGTATGCTTGATGAGATATGCGCCTGGTATTCGCGCCACGAACCATCGAGCCCGGTGCCTCCGCTGCTGCGCCGGGCCAGCCGCCTCGTCGGCCTCAGCTTCACCGAGCTACTGCGGACGCTCGCACCCGGTGGCGTATCCGAGTTCCAGCATCTGTCTGGCGACGAGGGCGCGGGTTAACGCAGCACTGAATCGCTCTTGAAATGCCCAATCATCTGGACGATGCCGGGCCTGGCTCAGAGAGGTTTCGCGAGAGGACATCCTTCTGGGCATGCATGCGCTTCAGGCGCGCCAGCTCTGCCTCAACGTCTTTGAGGTGGCGCAGTTGTGACGCGTCCATACCGGCATGTGTGTTCTTCCAGCCGACCTGCATCCCGGCAAACAAGCTCCCCGTGGCCGCGATAACCGCCAGGGCCACGATGGTCACAAGCCTCGGTGTCAAACGTTCACGCCAGCGCCGCTTGCGCAAGCCGGCGAGCATGATTCCGACATCGTGGCTGCGCCGCTCCGCCGTAAACGCCAGCCCGTCCAGCAGTGCCTTGTACTGGCGCCTGTCGAGGCCGGGTACCGGCGGAACCCGGCGCGATGCAGCCATTGCCTCCCTGGCACTTTCCTTGCCGAACGGATGGCGCCCGGTCAGCAGTTCGAACACCACGCAGGCAAACGCGTAAATGTCGTCGGACGGCATGGGCGTCTTGTCTTGCAGCCTTTCCAGGCTTGCATAGGCGGGCGTCATGGCGCCGAGCGTGCCAGCGTCGAACACCGTGCGGTCGCCGCCGGATTGGGCGTCGATCTTGCCGGCGCGGGCAATGCCGAAGTCGAATACCTTGGCTACGCCATCGGGAGTGACCAGCACGTTGCCCGGCTTGAAGTCCGTATGGACGATGCCGGCGGCATGAGCGCACTGCAAGGCCTCGGCCATGCCCTCGATCAAGGGCATGGCCTCGTCCAGCGGCATGCCATCGCGTGCCTTCGTGCGGATCAGCGTGCGCAGGTCAGTGCCTTGAACATACTCCATCGTCATGAAGACGTTGGTGCCGTCTTTGTCGAAGTCGTAAACGCGCACGATGTGATCGTTGCCCAGATGCTGCATGCGGCGGGATTCGCGCTGTAGCGCGATCAGGGCATCGGGGTGCTCGCGGAACTCGTCGTTGAGCACCTTGACCGCCACGTACGGATGGCGGTCAAGGGCTTCCACCTTACGCTCGTCGCGCGCAAGGTAGACCACGCCCATGCCGCCCCGGCCCAGTTCGCGCTGCATGAGAAAGCGCCCTTTCAGCAGGCTGCCCACGCCGATACGTTCGCCCCGGGCAAGGTCGGCCACGCGCCGCAAGGTGTGGCAGGTGCCTTTGCTTGCCTGCGCGCGCAGTGGCTTGAATACGGTGGCATCCGTGCAATCCACCGTATCCTCCCGGCTCCCTGGCAGCTTGCCGTGGAACCCCGCCCCTGCCCGTCTCACACCGGGCACCGGAAGCTTTGCGCGCTGGTGTCGCCGAACGGATGGCGCAGGCTGGACGCTTCAATGTCCACGTTGGCCCGCGTGGTGCCGAAGCCAAAGCTTGCGCCAAAGCGCGTTTCGGTGCGGCGCAGCAGCGTCGCCGCGTCAAGAGCGTGGAACCAGCCCCATTCACCGGGATAATCGAGCGTGGGCAAAAGATTGTCTTTTTCATCCCATGCGCTGATGCGCGTGCTGCCCGGGTTCGGGCCTGGCCAGTGCATCGCCATGGGCGGCGTGTTCTCGCCGTTCCTGTATTCGAAGCGCTGGCCGTCCACCTCGACCGTCAGGCGCGATACGCCGGGGGGTAGCGAGGTAACCGATACGGTGAAGTTCACGGCGGGCGCCGGGCCATCGCGGAAATACGCGTGGCGAATCGCATCGGCGACCTGAGCCTGCGCCAGTATCGTGCCACCCGCCTTTGCGCCGTGCGCATCGCGGAATCGCCAGCGGTCGCCGCTGGTATCGACGCTCCTGGACAGCGTCTGCCTGAAGAATGTGTCGAAGCGGCCACCATTTCCGAACAGTTCGGCGAAGTTCTGCAGCGGAATGTCATTGCGGCTGTTGGCGGTGAATGGGTAACGTCCTTTTACGAAGCGCGAACAATCCCCGCCGGCCGCCTCGCGAAAGCCATCGGCGACCGCGCCACTGGCACCCTTGCTGACCAGCGACTGGCTCGATCCGGCGAGTCCTCCGATCCACATCGACAATGGCGCGGGAAGCTGGCTCGCCTCCTGTCGGGCGATGGCGAGGGCTGGATCGGGTTGACCGAGGTTTTCCGCATCGGGGCGAAGGGTCAGCAGTGTCCTGCTCATCTGCTCCAGTACGCCAATCACGGCGTCCAGCGGGGTCGCGCCCGGCGTGCCTTCCGTAAGCTGGTTGATCGTGGCGAAATGCTCAATGATGGGTGCGTCCGCGCGCTGTACGGGCGCACTGCCCCCGGCGATCAGACGGGCGATGTGGCTGCGGCTTTTCACCTGGTCGGTAACGCGTTGTTCCACAGCCTTGGCGGTGCGACTCTCCACGTCGGCGGGAGCCTGCCTGAGAAGGTCGCTGGTGTTGTCGCGTACCAGGGCCATCAGCGCCTTGAGCGGCGAGCTGGGTCCGGCCAGGCGCGCAGCCAGATCGCTGGCCTCCTGGACGTTGGCCACCGGTTGCAGTTGCAGGTCGTTGAGCAGGTCGTCCCATGCGCGGATGTAGTCGGCCACGTAGAGCGCCTGCACCTGCGTTGTGAGCGAGGCGCGGCGTACCGGGTCGTTCGCCTTGATGCCGAATACCCACTCATCCTTGACGAAGCCGTCCACGGAGGCGGCGATGCCTCCGCGAGAGCCAGGCGCCGAAGTACTCGCCGGCTCCACCATGGCGGCGAAAACGGATCGCGTGTACAGCGCGGCCAGCGGCTTGGACAACGGTGCACCGCTGCGTCGGTGGAATACGTTGCCTAGCAGCCCCAGCATGCGGTCCAGGCGCACAGGCGCATCCTGGCGCGTCTCGCTGTCGAGTTTCAGCCCGCCATAGATGAGCGTGGCCAGGTCTGCCGCGCGCAGGGACGCACGCGCCTCTTCAACGAGGGCCGCGTCGACGGGAAACGAATGCAATGCGTCGCGGCCGTCGAAGAGCAGGCGGAAGTGACCCTCCAGTGCATCGGCAAGGCTCGCCTCGTTCGGGAACACTTCGCCCCAGCGTTCGCGCGCAAGCAAGGACAGCGCATTGCCGTCGCGATGCCCGGGCTCGGCGAGCATCAGATAGCCCTTCAAGGCGTAGTACAGCCGCTGCGGATCGTTCGCCGCGTCGCGCAGGCCATCGCGAAATTGCAGCGTCAGTCCTGGTACGACGCTGGCATTGATCTCGCGGATATGCGCCAGGCGCACCTCACTGAAGATGGCATCACCCTGGAACAGCCCGAAACGCATCGACCATGGGCGATGGTGCTTCACTGTGGCCGCGAGCTGTTCCGCCCGGCCAGACACGTCCAGACGCTGCAAAGCCTGCGCGTAGTACTCCCTAAGGGACCGGGGCGTCGACACCTGCGTATCGTCGGGATAGTCGTGCAGCGCGTCCTGCACGCGGGCCACGAAGTCGGCGTTGCGCGCCGCGCAGGTGAACATGCCGACAAGCAGTCCAGCCGTCAGCAACGCCATGCCGCCGATCATTGCCACCTCCAGCCAGCGGCGTTGGCGCAACGCCATCGGATCGGCGCCCGCGAAACCGGCCTCGGGAAGGATAACGTCGCGGAACAGGCGTTCGATGAAGAACGTGCGCCGGGGCGCGCGTGACACAGCATTACCGGGGGCGTGCATGCCGAACGACCGCCCTACGCCTGACAACACGCGGTCGACAGGGCTGCCTTCCTGCGTACCTGACGTAAGGTACATGCCGCGGAGCACGGGCGAACGTCCATAGGCGTGGCTGCCGAACACGGATGCTGCCAGCGGCAATACGCGTTCGCGAACGTGGCGCAGTTGCTGCGGAAACGACAGGATGCGGGCACGCCGACGTACGTCGGGTGCCGCGTGCATCCGCTCCACGGTGGCCGTGTCGATGCGCTCTAGCAGGGCATCGAACTCCTCGCCAAGTAGCCTGGACGCGCTGCCGTCGATGCTTTCCCCGGGCGTGAACGTCGCTCCCCAGACCTGCGTGCGTTCCGGCGTGTCCAGTCCATCGAAGTGCTCAAGGAAGCCAGCCACAAGGTCGAGCTTGGTAAACACCAGGTACACCGGCAGCGCCGGGCCAAGCCGGCTTCCCATCTCGTCGAGCCGCTCGCGCAGAGTATCCGCGTGATGCTGACGTTCCCCGGCATCCATGGTCAGCAACTCCGCCACGTTCATGGTCAGGATCACACCATTGAGCCGTCTCCGGCCGCGATAACGCCGGAGCGTCTGCAAAAACACATCCCACGCGGGTGCGTCCACTTCCGGATCGGAATCCTGCGTGGTGTAGCGACCGGCGGTGTCGAGGAACACGGCCCGGTCAGTGAACCACCAGTCGCACTGGCGTGTGCGGCCCATACCTGCCACCGGCCGCTTACCCGTGCTGCCGGGCAACGGGAATTCAAGGCCGGAGTGTTCCAGCAGCGTGCTCTTGCCTGATCCTGGCGCACCGATTACCACGTACCACGGCAGGTCCTGAAGATGACCGCTGCCGTCGCGGCGTCGACGTAACAGGACACGCGCATCGTCGAACCTTGCGCGCAGCCCGTCCCGCTCAGCCCGAATGCGACCATCCGCGTGCTCGGCAAGTTCATCGCCTCGATGCGCGTTACGCCGCGCGCCCAGCCACTGATGAAGCACGACCACGTTGATCCAGATGGTCGCCACGAGCACGATGGCGAGCACGCGGGAGCCCACATCGGCCAGGGGTTGCCAGTCGCCGATGCTGAGGTAAGGCCCGGCGAACGCGATCAGCAACGCACACAGCACCATGCCGATGGCGGCGCGTGCCCAGCGGTGTCCCATCACGCGGGTGAGGTGATTCATCCGGCCTCCGGCACGAAAAGGATCTCGACGCGACGGTTGCGCGCGCGGTTGGCCGGCAGGTCCGGTGGTGTTGCCACGGGTTGCGATGCGCCTGCGCCGCGGGCCTCCACACGCTGCGGATCGTCTAGCGTGCGGGTAAGGATGGTCGTGACGCTGCGCGCGCGGGCCGTGGAGAGTTCCACATTGTTCTTGAAGCGCGACGAACGAATGGGCTGGTCGTCCGTGTGTCCGACGACGATCACGTGCCCGCGCACCTGATTGAGAGCTTGTGCCACCCGACCGAGCAATGCGGCCTGGTCGGCGGCGACGTCTGCACCGCCGGAGCGAAACATCTCGCTCGCGGCGAGGCCGATCGTGGCCTGGCCATCCGCCTGCTCATCCACGGAAATGACTCCGTTGCGCGTGTCCTCGGCAAGCAACTGGCGAAGCCCCGAAGCACGTGCCTTCGCGGGCACGGCAGCGGCGGGCAATCGCACGCCGTGCAGGCCGATGGTAGCGAGGCGCGCGCTGAGAGGCCCGGTCTGTTCGTTGAGGCGCGTACGCAGGTAAATCCAGGCGCCCGCAAGTACACTGCATGCGACCAGCGCGGCCATCCATACGGGTAAGCTGCGCTGCGGCTTTACAGGGCGGCTGACGCCTTGCCAGCGCGGCGACAGCGCGGCTGGTGTGGCCGTCCGGTACGCCATGATCCGTCGATAAACGTCCTCGCGACGGTCGGCGAGACGTGCCATGCCGCCGGGTTCCACCAGATACTTGCCGCCGAAACCGAGCGCGAGGCACAGGTACATCAGCTCGACAAGGTCACCATGTCGCCCCATGTCAAGGATGAGCCGGTCGAGGATGGCGAAGAATTTCTCCCCGCCATAGGTCTCACCGTGGAAGGTCACCAGCAGAGTCTGCTGGCTCCAGCCCGTCTGTTCGCCCCAGGGAGAGTCGAGCACGGCCTCGTCAATCATCGTGCACAACACGTAGCGCGCGGCCACGCTGGCCTGGGCGTCGGCACCCGCGCGCGCCGCCCTCTCTTCAAAGCGACGGATGTAGAGCACCGCCCGTTCGCGCAAAAGCCCCGGGTCAGGCGGCCTGGGGCTGTTACGCAGTTGTGCTGCCAGCAGAAGCAAAGGATTGGCCGCGCGCACGAGCGGATTGCCGCCTGCCGAGGGCAGTTCCTGCACCGCCTGGGCGAGGCGTCGCTCCGGCTCGCGCTCGCGCGGCGGCGTGGCATGGGCCGGCGGGCAACTACCCACTGGCCGCACCACCGTCGTATCCCCGCCATGGGACACCTGGGAATCGTTGTGTGTCACGCGCTCAGTTCCTCACCGCCCACAGTTCCAGCGTCAGCCCGTCGAAGCCGTTGCCGACGTGCAAGGCGATGCCACCGGACGTACGCAGGGTTTTCCACATCGGCGACGCGGTATCCAGTTCGAAGTACTGATAGCCCGCGTGATAAGGAATCTGGCGTGGTGCCGAGGCGAGCGACGCCACGGCGATACCCGGCAGTTGCAGGTTGACCAGGTCGCGGATCTTTTCCACTGGGCCGATCTTCGACTGCGTGGGCAAACGTCGGCGCATGTCGGTCGCCGCGATATCGGCTTTGGCGGCGAGCACGAACGAGGCGTTATCCAGCAGCGTGGCATCTGCGACCCTCCCCACCCATACGCCGTATTTGCGTTGTTGCAGCGGTACCGGTACGGCGGTTTGCTCGAGCACCGCGCTGAGGCTAAGGCGCAACGCGGCAATCAGCGGATCGAAGCTTTCGCGCAGGCGGTCGTGTCGATACGGCGGGAACGCTTCGCTGCGCTTGCCGGATGAGGTAAAGGTGGCCAATTCGCCGGCCATGCCCAGCAACAGGCGGTAAAGGTCTTCCGGGTGCAGCAGTGGCGCTTCAGCGACATGAGCCACCTGCGGCTGGTAGCGGTTGACTACCTGCAGCATGAGGAAGTCCGCCAGTTCCGCGGTGCTTGTGCGATCAGTACCGCTCACCCGGCCAGCCAGCGCTTCGCCGCGCTGATGTAGCAAGCCAAGCAACTCGCTCAGGAACAGGCTCAACCGTTCCGATGCACGACAGGCCAGTGCGCTGGGCATGAAACCATCGTCCAGTACCACGCGACGGTCGGCGCGGCATTCGGCGAGTTGCGCCAGCGGCAGCTCGACCAGGCCGTCGCGGGCCTCGTTGGAAGCGGCCAGACGCGTGGCAAGCCCGCCCACCTCAAGCACCACCATGCCCGTGGTGCTGCCGGACGCATCGGCCACTTCAGCCTCGCGCACCGTGAACCGGGCCAGCTGGCCATGCGCAGGTGCGCCGGGCCACAGGCTTTCCGCCTGCGACGGCGAGCGCAGCGGCAGCGTCAGGTAAATCGGCTGGTCACGCCACGACGCGTCGATATCCAGCGGCGGTGGCAGCGGATCGCGATCAGGCATCGAGAACGGCGTGCCGTCCGGAAAGACGCCACGTGCACGGCGGATGCCGAGCTTGCCGATGGCAAGGAGGTCGCGTTCGATCTCCAGTTCGTCGAATCCCCAGGGGTGGGAACGTAGCGTGGCGGCGCGCAATTCCACGTAGCGCTCGATGTAGCGGTCCTGCTGTTGCATGTGCTGTGGGCGAAGAAACAGGCCTTCGCTCCACACCACTTTGTTGAAGGCGGTCATCATCGGTTCCGGTTAGTGGTCGTCGCGCCGGGCGCGCGCCAGCTGGTCTTCATAGGCCCGGACGAACTCCTCGCCCCACAGGCGGCGGAAACGTTCGTCGGGGTCGGCGGCGAGGCCGCGGAAATGGGCGCGATAGCGCTCCCACGGCCCCCTGGCGGTTGAAAAGCCGAAACGCGAACGGCGGCTCTTGTCGTCGAAGCGCGCCGGATCGAATTGCGCGATTACCTCGTCGAAGGCCGCACGCACGCTTGCCAGCAGCGCTACCTGGTGGAGCCGGATATCGTCCATGGCGTCGATGATCGCCGCCTCACCCGAAAGGAACGCGTCATTGGGTGCGGCGAGTACACGTGCCAGGGCTTCGCTTCCGGACGGTGAGAATTTCAGCGGATTGTTTTCGCGGCGCTGGATCAGCGTCACCGGGAGGCGGAAGCCATTTTTCAATTCCGCCCGCGCGCGCAGCATATCCATCACGCCTTCAAGCACGAGGGCGAACAGGGACTCGATGGCGGCAGGTGCGCCCGTCGGGGCCACTGCCGTGGTTGTTTCAGCCAGCGGTACTGGAACGGCCGTCTCCGACCTGACCAGCGCGTGGTCGGCGGTGGATGTAGCCTCGTTGGGTAGACGGAACAGGCTGGGCGTGCAATCCCAGTTCTCCGGAAGCACGCTGCCAGCAGGCGGAGCGACGGTGACATTGACGGGCGGCGCGTCGAACTGATCCGCCATCGGCGAGGTATGGTTCCAGTGCGTCGATGGCTCGGCAACGGGCGTCGCTTCTCGTGCCGTTGGCAACCATGCCAGCGGGTCCAGTGACGCGCCGCACACCGGGTGCCCCGGAATGAGGGACGGCGAGGTGGTCGTTGCTGTTGGTGCGTCAGCGTCCTCGATAGCGACCGCGATGTCGAAGGTATCCAATTGCACGCGGTCACCACCGTTGAGGGACACCGGCACGCCACTGCGCATCGGCGTGCCGTTCACAAGCATGCCGTTGGTGCTGTGGTCTTCAAGGAAGTACAGGCCGTTGAGGTAGCGCACCACCGCATGCTGGCGAGATACGCCCTGCGCGTGCAGCACCCAGTCGCACTGTTGCGCACGGCCAATGGTGAGATCGTGGCCTTCCACCCGCACGAAAGGCCGCTCGGCCGCGTCAGCGGCGTGGGCACCCAGCACGGAGAGCACCAGTGTCGGTCCGATGGACGAATTCATGGGATGTCCTCCGGGGAAAGCAAAGCCATGGCGGCGATGGCGAACTGGCGGCAACGGTCGGCAAAGTCGGGTGAGCCCGATACCAGCGTCAGCAGCGCGGCCGCCGCGGCAACGGCCAGTAGCTGGGGAGCAACGGGCGCGACGTCCCTGCCCTCGCCATCGAGCAGGAAGCCTTCGGACCATCCGGCGCTGGCGGCGAGCAGCGCACCCGTGCCGACGTAGTGCTGGCTTGCGGCAAAGTGAAGTGCGGCGCGACGGCTGGGTTCAGTGCGCTCGCGCAGCCAGGTTTCGGCTATCCGCAGGCCTTCGTGGTCTTCGGCATCGAGCGCTTCGCCACGTACGCACTGGCAGACCCACGGCACCACGTAACCGCGCGGCATCAGCCGCAGGGCCAGCCGCAGGGCGGCCGGTGCGTCACCGTTGTCCAGCAGCGCACGCACGGCGGAACGTTGGCTCAGGTCGTCGCGCAGCAGGTCAAGCGCGCCGTCGTCCAGGCTGATCTCGCGCGCCACGGTCATCAGGGAAAGAGGCAGGGCATTCATAGCAGGAGGGAGGGCATGCCCTTGAGCACCGCCGGGCCCAGGCTGGAGGAGAGCATCAGCGCTGCGCCGGATTTGACGGCGATGGCAGCGTTGGCCTTGACTGTGACGGTGGCCGCTGCCGTGACGCACATGGCCGCGCCGGATGTGAGTGTGGTGGCTCCACCCGATGCCAGGCTGATCGCTGCGGTGGCATTGAGCTTCAGCGTCGTGCCCAGAATCTGCACCTCGCCGGTGCGCTTCATGACGATGCGAGCCATACCGGTGACCAGCTCGATTTCCTCACCGGCTTCAATACGAAGACGTCTACCCACGGCAAGGCTGTCGTCGCGACCCACGTCGTGCGAACGATCGCGTTTGACGGCTTCGGTCTCGTCACGGTCGATGGTGGAGAAGTGATCGTTCTCTGCCTCGTGGCGCAGGTCGCGCCGGGCGTGAAAAAACAGCTCTTCGGCGCCCTTGCGGTCCTCGAAGCGGATCTCGTTGGCGTCACCCGCTGCACCACGCAAGCTCCGGCTGATGATGCCGCTACGCGTACGCTCTTCGGGCAGGGCATACGGCGGCATGTGGTCCTGGTTGTACACACTGCCCAGGATCAGCGGCCGGTCGGGATGTCCTTCGTGAAACCCGACGACCACTTCCTGACCCACACGGGGGATGAACTGCGCGCCCCACCGCTTGCCCGCCCAACCCGAAACCACGCGCACGGGGCAGGACTGCTCGGCTTTCGGCTTGCCTGGCCCATTCCAGAAGAACGTGACCAGGACGCGCCCATGGCTGTCCACTTCGATATCTTCATCGGTCTGGCCGTACACCACGGCGGTCTGCACTCCCGCGATCACCGGCTGGGGTGTCTCCTGCGCCGTGCGGAACGGTTGCCGGCTGCGGATGACGTGGAACCGGCAGGCAAAGGGTGGCTCCTCCTTGTCCGCTTCGACGCCACCACCCTGGTAGTTCACCTCGACGAGGCGCGTCGAGCTCGATACCACGAGATATTCCTGGTTTGCCTCAGCCAGCGGGAAGCCTTTCAGCCGGAACCAGGCGCCCGTGGCCAGGCCAACGGCATCGGTGAATCCCGCCGATGTGGCCTGCGATACGCTGAGTGCGTCCGCGCGTACCTGCGCGAGCCGCTGTCCATCCGCGACCTGCTGGGCATAGCCAGCGGAACCGTAGGGGTAGTCATAAACCTCAAGTCCGGACACCTTGTGCGCGTCGGCATGATCGGAGACCTCCTCGTTGGCGAGCAGCGACGCGCGAGGGCGAAGATAGTCGTAATCATCGAGGCGCACCCGCGTCGGATTGACGGTGCGGCCGGTGGTCCACTCGCTGATCGAGGCCTTCATGCGATGCCCGCGTTCGGTCGGGGGCGCATAGGGAATCGTCTCAAAGCCCGGCACGGCGGCATGGGCGCCCAGCGCGTCGGCCAGCACCATGGTGTGGCTGCCCTGTGCGTGGGTGAAGAAATAATAGATGCCCTCCTGCTCCATCAGCCTGCTGATGAAGTCGAAGTAGCTCTCGCGGTACTGCACGCAGTACTCGCGCACGGCGTACTGGGCCGTGAGGCTGACCCGCACGTCGCCGAAGCCAAACTCGGCCAGCACATCCCGCACGATCTGCGGCACCGTCTTGTTCTTGTAGATGCGGCAGTCGGAGGTCTGTCGCAGAAGCCACGGTTTGGGCACCACCGTGAACATATACACCGCGTAGCGCACGTTCTCGATCTGGACGAATGCGCCCTGCTCGGCCTCCACCGCAATGCCGTTGTAGTAACGGACGTAACCCTGCGGCGTGGTTACGGTCACCGTCATCGGTGTGCCGAGTAGCGCGCGAAGGTCCACGGAGGCGTTCTTGCTGATTGCCTCGATGCGGAAACGGGGAAGCCGTCCGAGTTCTTCCGTCGCCGTCATGTTGGCGAAAAGAAGGTCGTCCACTGCGGCAGTCAGCGTTATGGCGTGGGGCATGCATGGATCCCATGGCCTGCCGGCTTCGCGCGGCGGGCTTCAAGTCAGATGTCAGTCGGTGATCGGAATGTTGCCGGCGGAGGCAAGACGTTGCAGCCAGTCTTTTCGTGACCCCTCATAGTCGACGCGCACTGGCGTCACCCCGTTGATGGGCGCACGCACCATGGTCATGTCGCTGCGAAGCTGCATCAGCCATTTGCCAACCAGCTTGGAAAGCTCGCCACGAATGAACGTGCTGACCTCCTGGCAAAGCGACTCACGGTCTGCTTTCGATTTGGGCGCTTGTTCCAGGGAACTGCCGTTGGCGAAGTTCCTGCGTGCGGAAGCGTCTTCTCCGGCATTAACCAGCGACCGCCACACCGTCATGGGATTGTCCCTGTCGTCGTTGCCCCAGGCCCAATCCAGGACGGACTGCTTGAAGCGTTCGGATTGCCGACCAAAGGCCATCGAATTGGGGTCGTCGGCCACCACGACCTGGTCGTCCTGAATCCAATGCATCTGGGCGACCCTGGCGTGATTGCGGATCTCGGCGAGCGTTGCGTACGAGTTGGGGAACAACGCCCGGATGGTTGCCGCATCCGAACTGTTCTGTGCCCCCTTGCTGGTCGCTGCAATCAGCACCTTTTCCAGCGAAAGCTCTTGAGCCAGCCGCTTGAAGCTCGATGCGAGGCAACCGTCGAAGTCGTTGAATACGTGATTTCCCTTAGCCATGGCTGCTCACTCCCTCGTCCACGTCGAGGCCATCGAACCGATAGACAAGCGCACCGCCCGATGCGTCCACCTGCACGCGCTGCACCGGCTCGCCTTCGGTCGTCCGAACGAGCAGTTCCCGGCTGATGTCCGGCAGCATGGTGTTGGTCAGGATCGCGTCGATCATGCGGCCGCCGCTTTCGCTCTGGGTACAGCGGCTGACGACCAGCGCCATGGCGGCGTCGGTGCACTCGAACGGCACGCGATACCGGTCCTCGATGCGCCGCCTGATTCGTTCCAGTTGCAGGCGCACGATCTGCTCCAGCATCTGCAGGTCCAGGGGGTAATACGGCACGGCAACCAGCCGGCCCAGCAGTGCCGGGGGGAAAACCTCGAGCAACGGGGCGCGCAGTGCCATCGCCATCGTCTCGACATCGGGAGGTTCACCCGCATGGGCACACAATCTTTCGATGATCTCGGTGCCCGCGTTGGTGGTCAGGATGATGAGCGTGTTGCGGAAGTCGATCCGGCGCCCTTCCCCGTCCTCCATCACACCCTTGTCGAAGACCTGGAAAAAGATCTCGTGGACATCCGGGTGGGCTTTTTCCACCTCGTCCAGCAGCACCACTGAATACGGCCGCCGCCGCACCGCCTCGGTCAGCACCCCGCCCTCGCCATAACCGACATAGCCCGGCGGCGCACCCTTGAGGGTGGAAACGGTGTGCTTCTCCTGGAACTCACTCATGTTGATAGTGATGAGGTTGTGCTCGCCGCCGTAGAGCGTTTCCGCCAGGGCCAGCGCGGTTTCGGTCTTGCCGACGCCAGAGGTGCCTGCCAGAAGAAACACACCGATTGGCTTGTCGGGATTGTCGAGGCCGGCACGCGAGGTCTGCACGCGCCTGGCGATCATCTCCATCGCATGGTCCTGGCCGATGACCCGCTGGCCCATCAGCGCTGCCAGGTTCATTACCGTATCCAGTTCGCTGCGGACCATGCGCCCCACCGGAATGCCGGTCCAGTCAGCGACGACAGACGCCACGGCTTGCTGGTCCACGGCGGGAAGCATCAGCGGCGTATCACCCTGATGATCTGCGAGGGACGCCTGCAGGCGGCGCAACTGTGCC
Organism: Luteibacter sp. Sphag1AF; assembly: GCF_014192715.1. Taxonomy (GTDB): domain Bacteria; phylum Pseudomonadota; class Gammaproteobacteria; order Xanthomonadales; family Rhodanobacteraceae; genus Luteibacter. The sequence continues at coordinate 138,118 of NZ_JACHYH010000005.1, read as the reverse complement.
AGCGCCTCGTCGCGACCGGAGCCATCAAGACCGTCGCGCAAGCGCTGCCGCAAGGCGAGGATGGCCTCGACCAGGTCGCGCTCCTGGCTCCAGGCTTCCTCAAGCGCCATCAGTTCCAGGCTCGCGTCGGTGATTGCAGCGTCGATGACGGACGGGCGTTCGCCTGCGTCGAAGCCGACCGCGTGCTCGCGCCGGATGATGTCCCGTTCGGTCTCCAGCGCCTCGATGTGGCGTCGTGCGTCGGCGACCCGCGCCGGCACGGCATGATGGCTGACCGCTACGCGTGCGCAGGCAGTGTCCAGCAGACTGACGCCTTTGTCGGGCAACTGGCGCGCCGGGATGTAACGATGCGAGAGCCGCACCGCCGCTTCGATGGCTTCGTCCAGCACCTGGACGCCATGGTGTCGCTCCATCACGCCAGCGACCGTGCGCAGCATCAGCACCGCCCTGGCCTCGTCGGGCTCCCCGACCTGGACTGTCTGGAAGCGCCGGGTGAGTGCCGGGTCTTTCTCGATGTGTTTCTTGTATTCAGCCCACGTGGTGGCGCCGATGGTGCGCAGTGTGCCGCGCGCGAGCGCCGGCTTCAGCAGGTTGGCCGCGTCACCTGTGCCCGCCGCGCGACCGGCACCGACGAGGGTATGGGCCTCATCAATAAAAAGGATGACCGGCTTGACCGAGGCCTGTACCTCGTCGATGACCTGGCGCAGGCGACGTTCAAACTCGCCCGTCATGCTGGCACCGGCCTGCAGCAGGCCAACATCCAGCACGCGCAGCTCGACATCGCGCAATGCGGGCGGCACGTCGCCGGCGACGATGCGTTGCGCGAAGCCCTCGACGACGGCGGTCTTGCCCACGCCCGCCTCGCCGACCAGCATGGGGTTGTTCTGGCGACGACGCATCAGGATGTCGACGACCTGGCGGATCTCATCGTCCCGGCCGACCACCGGATCAATGCGTCCTTCCCGTGCCTGCGCCGTGAGATCCACGGTGAAGCGAAGCAAGCCGTCGCGTGTTCCGCTCTGTGCGGGCGCAGGTACGCCATCGGTCGCGGCGAGACGATCCTCGGGCGATCCGGCGATCATTGCCGGCAAGGCCTCCAGCAGGCCCTCTTCGCGGATCCTGGCGAATTCGGGCGAGATCCGGTCAAGCACGTGGCGCAGGCGGCGCGTGCGCACGATGCCCGCCAGCAGATAACCCGTTCGCACCTGCGTCTGCCCGAAGCTCAGCGTCGCGTACACCCAGGCGCGCTCCACGGCCTCCTCGACATCGGCGGACAGGTCGCTCACCGACGACGCCCCACCGGGCAGCTGCTCCAGCGCGTTGTCGACGTCGCGCGCAAGCCGTGACGGATCCATACCCGTATGGACGATGATGCGATGCAGATCGGAATCATCGCCCTGCAAAATCTGCTGCAGCCAGTGCACGAGCTCGACGTCGCGGTGGCCGCGCAGGCGGCATGCCATGGTGGCGCCTTCGATCGCCTTGTAGGCGATGGCATTGAGTTTGCCGAACAAAGCGGCTCGGCTGATATCTGTCACGATGGCTTCCTCGAACAATTCGGATGGGAAAGGGGTTGCAGGACCAGGTCATCCGCTTCATCCGGGTCGGCAAAACAGCCCATCCACGAAGACATACCAAGGCGCCCGCTGCGACCCATGTGGGAGAGCGGAACCTCGTTGCGACGAAGCACAAGCCGGACATCCCAGTCGAACGAGTCGCCCGCGTAGAAACGCACGGCGGCCACCAGTTCGCCGAGGGCGTCGCCGCCCGGGAGGAAGCGGCGGTAATCGGCGAACGTCATGGGCCCCAGGCGGATGCGGAACCGATGCTGGGCGTCACGCACGCTGGCCCCTAGCACCGCTGTCGTTCCCATGCCGGCCATGGCGCGCCCCATGCGCAGACGGCCCTCCTCCGGCAGGGTCATCCATGCCACCGCAAACTCTTCCAGCCGAACCGGGACATCGAAGAAAGCGCCAAGGAATGTCACCAGGCCTTCGGCATTCCTGGCCTGCGCGACGAGGCGGCCCGCCATGTAACGACGGAAGCGGTCGGGCAACGCATCGCGTTCTGCCAGTGCCGGGCTGTCGATGCCGACCAGCGCGCCGAGAAAATGCGCGAAGGCGTCCTCGTCGGGGCGGTCCATCTGCACCGTGGGCTGCGCATCGGCCCATGCCCGATAGAACAGGCTGAGCATGCGGTGATGGAACACATCCGCGAAGGCGGTGAAGGTTGCATCGCGCGCGGTGCGCTCGCGTTCCAGCGTGTATTCGGTGAGGTGCAACGGCAGCGCGCCGTTCGGTCCCCACAGACCCAGCATGAGGCTGTGGATACGCGGCGGCCGATCAGGGTCGATGTCGACGCGATCCATGGCGCACGGCGCGAACGCGAGCGACGGCGTATGCGCAAGGCGCACAGGATCATCCGCGACGCGTGCGGAGCGCCCCAGCCGCGGACGGTCGGTGTAGACGCACTCGATCCGACGCAGCGCCTCGAACCAGTCGAACGACGACGGGTCCGTGTGCAGCGCGTCGATCAGAACTAAAGGATCGGGCGCGTGCCGGAGCGAGCCGTCCACCGTGCCACCTCGTTGCGTTCGTGGGTATGCAGCACGGTCTCGGTGAATGAGTTCAGCGAGACATACCGGGCAAAGAAATGCTGCATGACGGAGCCGAAGAGGAACGCCCCGGTACCTTCAAAAGCCTGCTCGTTGCAGGTGAAGCGGATTTCCAGGCCACGCCCGTAAGTCACCGGCCCGGTGATGGGCAAACGGCGCACGATGGGAGTGGAGCGCACGTCGCGCACCCCTTCGATCAGGCGGCGCGATGCGGCATCGAACTCGTCGCTGTACAGCAGCAGCATCTCGCGTAGCGCTGCTGCACCTTCGTCGTGCTCCAGCAGCGACAGGTAATTGAGCTGCAAGTGACTGATCAGCCGCCAGGCAGCCTGCCCTTCGGCAAGCGCGGCGCGCGGACGCGTGGGGCCCGCCAGGCAGCGTATGGAGCGCACGGGCGCGTCGGTGTCGAGCAGGAAATCGGTTGTGCCCTTGCCCACCGGCATGTGCAGTGGCAGGTCGCGATTGCTGCACAGCAGGCGCATGCCGAGTTGACGCAGCGTGCTCGCGTACGGCGCCTGGTTGCCGTCAACCAGAGACAGAAAAACCTCGCCGCCGACGTAGCTGGAACGAGGTCCTTCGCGCCGCTCGCGTTGTGAGGCGAGGCGCGGTTCACGGCGCACGGTGAAGAACGCGGCATCAGGGCGGTGCCACGTACGCGCGTTGCCGCCATAGAAAGGATGGAAGGCCTGCTCAGGCTCCTGGCTGTCGCCGAAGCCCTGGACGTCGTCAACGTCATAGACCTCGAAATCCATGGGACGGGTCCGATCCGCCAGCACGTGGTACTGACCTGCGCCATCTCGCAGGTGGATACGATCCGACCGGCGCGGAAACAGGTTGATGGCCGGTGTGCAGAACAGGCGGATATAGGAAGCATCTACCGCGCCATCCAGCCGTGCCACCGCACGGTCCAGCCACACCACCAGGTCAAAGCCACCGCTTCCGGTTCGGGGCAACGCCTTTCGCAGACCGCTGAACGCGGCAAACTGGAAGCGTTGCGGACAAGCGAAATATTCCTGTAGCAGCCGATAACCGCTGAACGACCGGTCGCTCGCTGGCAACAAGGCTTCCTCGTCGGTAAAGCCGCGCGGCTGGATGCACGCCTGTTCCACATGGCGCACGGTGTCACCGGCCATCACGGAAAAACCCAGGCCATTTCCAAGCACCTGCTCATAAAGCAGGCCTGGCAAGTCGCCGGTCCCGGCGAAGAACACCGGCAGTTCATCAAACGACAAGGCTTCCAGCGCCATGCCAGCGGCGAGCCTGAAGCGCAGACGGAGTGCCGCGCGCGGGGCGACACCCGGTGGCACGGTCAATCCCGCCGCCGCGATGGCGGCCGGGCTTGCCATGTAGCGAGCCTCGCCAAGCGACAGCGGCAACAAGGTGACCGGATGCGCGGTGCGGTACTCGCACGCGGTGCGTTCACCGAAACCGATCTGGCTGCGCAGTGCGGTGCCGCGCGCCACTGGATGGCCCTCACCCGGAAGGTTGCCGGCATCGTCCGGCTGCATCTCCACCACCGTCATGGACGGTACGGGCGCGAGGTAATGCGGGTACAGCATGCGCAACAGGTGCTGGGTAAAAACGGGATGCTGCGCGTCCAGTTTCATCTGCACGCGAGCGGACATGAAGGCAAACCCTTCCAGCAGGCGCTCCACGTAGGGGTCAGCACATTCCATCCCCTCCATGCCCAGCCGCCCCGCGATCTTTGGATACGCGCTGGCGAACTCCGCGCCCGTTTCACGGACGTGCTGGAGTTCCTGGTTGTAGTAACGAAGCAGTCGGGGGTCCATGGGCTCAGCCGAGTCCGTCGAACACACTGAAACGCGCGGTTTCCAGGTCGACCTCGGTTTTCAGATAAAGGTTGAGGGACAAAGGCTGTGCCCACATCGTCGATTCGATGCTGAAGGACAGCGTCAGCCGGTCCATGCGTGTGGTGTGCGCATGCGCATCCACGTGCAGCGTGGACGGGTCCAGGCGCGGTTCAAACAGGGTGATCGCCGTGTGGATACGCTGGCGCCACACCGCGATATCCATCCCGGTGATGGCCGCACCCGTAAGATCCGGGATGCCGTAGTCGAGGACCGATCCCTCGACGTACGGCAGCCCGCCGTGATCGTCAGACCACCCGTGCCGCGTGCAGTTGAACAGCCAGCCCAGGTCGCGCACGACGCACTCGCGCAGACGCGCCGCAGTAATGACGCGCTTGTCCCGACTCTCCTGCGCGACATGGGGTTCATCGTCGCGCAGGCGATCCAGCAGCGAGGGCTGGAGACGTTCCTGGGTGATCAGTTCAGCCACGCATGGATCACGCCTGGCCCTTCACCTGCTGCATGTCGTAGGTGAAGTCCTTGGTGCCGCCGGTTGCCTTGCCCTTGTCATCCTGCGGCTGGAACGAGTACTTGAACTTGCCGAAATGCAGGGTGATATTTTCCGTCAGGCGCTCGTCGCCACTGCTGCCGCCGGTGGAAAACGAGGTGATCATCACGCCCTCGGTCAGCTCGATGGTCACGAAGTCGGTCTGCTCACCCGTGGCATTGGTGATGTACAGCGTGGCGCTATCGACGCGCGCGCCGGTACATACGGCATTGAGCAATGCGTTGGAGCACGAGTCGACGAACTTGGTGATCGTGATGTCCTGCACGTTGGCCTTGCCGCCGGAGGCGTAGCCGGCACCCGTGTGCAGGTTGCCCGAGTTACAGGCGCCCCACGCCCACGCGATGATGGGCACCTGGTCCTTATGACCGGCGTGATTGGACGCGCCCTCGATCTTGACCTGACCGGGGCCGAACTTGAGATGCATATCGAAAGCCATGAACGCTTTTCCTCATTTTGCGAGATTTAAAAAACTCAGACGGCCTTGCCGGTAGGCAGGCGGGCAACCAGTCGCAGCGAGACCGTAAGGCCCTCAAGCTGGTAATGCGGCTTGAGGTAGAACTTGGAGGTGTAGTAACCCGGGTTGCCTTCCACTTCCTCGACCACCACCCGCGCAGCGGCCAGCGGCTTGCGCGCTTTGGTTTCTTCGCTGGAATTGACCGGATCGCCATCGACGTAGTTGAGGATCCAGCGGGTCAGCCAGTCCTGCATCTGCTCGCGGGTGCTGAAGGAACCGATCTTGTCGCGCACGATGCACTTCAGGTAATGCGCGAAGCGCGAGCAGGCAAACATGTACGGCAGGCGTGCGCTCAGCGCCGCGTTGGCGGTGGCATCCGGGTCGTCGTACTCCTCCGGACGAGCCAGCGACTGCGTGCCGATGAACGCGGCCATGTCGGAGTTCTTGCGATGCACGACCGGCATCAGGCCCATCTTGTCCAGTTCCGCCGCGCGGCGGTCGGTGATCGCGATCTCCGTCGGGCACTGCATGTCCACGCCGCCATCGTCGGTCGGGAAGACGTGCGCCGGCAGGTTGTCGACCGTGCCGCCTGACTCCACGCCGCGAATCCGCGTGCACCAGCCATACTGCTTGAACGAACGGTTGATGTTGACGCCCATCGCGTAAGCAGCGTTCTGCCAGGTGTATTTCGAGGAATCCGCACCGCTGGTGTCTTCCTCGAAATCAAACTCTTCCACCGGCTCGGTTCTGGCGCCGTATGGGAGGCGCGACAGCGTGCGCGGCATGGTCAGGGCAACGTACTTGGTGTCTTCACCGTCGCGCAGCGAACGCCATGCGGCGTACTCGGGCGTGGAGTAGATCTTGGCCAGGTCGCGCGGGTTAGCCAGTTCATCCCACCCATCCATGCCCAGCAGCTCCGGCGCCGCAGCGGCGATAAACGGCGCATGCGATGCGGCAGCCACCTGGGCCATGCCACGCAGCAGTTCCACGTCCTGCGGGCTGTGGTCGAAATAGTAGTCACCGATCAGGCAGCCATAGGGCTCACCGCCGAGCTGGCCGTACTCTTCCTCGTACACCTTCTTGAAGATGGGGCTCTGGTCCCACGCCGTGCCCTTGTAACGCTTCAGCGTGTGGCCCAGCTCGCTCTTCGAGAGGTTCATCACACGGATCTTCAACTGCGGATCCGTCTCGGTATTCGTCACAAGGTGATGCAGTCCGCGCCATGCGCCTTCCAGCTTCTGGAAGTCGGGATGATGCAGGATCAGATTGATCTGCTCGCTGAGCTTGCGATCAATCTCGGCGATATACGCATTGATAGTCTGGGTGACGTCATCGGAGACGATGTCCGCGCGGTCGAGCACCTGCTCGGCCAGCGTGCGGATGGCCGATTCCACCTCGGCGCGGGCGCGCTCGCTCTTCGGCCGGAACTCCTTGTTGAGCAGGGCCGCGAATTCATGGCTTGGGGGTGTGTCGGCAATGGCCTCGGCGGCCTGGGCCTGGTTGGTCGCCATCGGTCAGTCTTCCTTCGTGTCGTTGGCGGCCGACCGCGTCGCGGCAAGGGTTGCGAGCAACGCCGGATCCCTGATCGCCTGAGCGACCAGCTTTTCGATGCTGGCCTTGCCGTCGAGGTAGGTGCCCAGGTTGGCCAGCTGCGTACGGGCCTCGAGCAGCTTTGCCAGAGGTTCAACGTGGCGAGCGATGGCCGCGGGCGAGAAGTCGTCCAGATGCCGGAACTGCATCTCGATGCCCAGTCGACCCTCGCCTGTAAGAGTATTGGGCACAGCGAAGGACACGGTGGGCCGGATCGACTCGAGCCGGTCGTTGAAGTTGTCCACATCGATCTCAAGCGCCTTGCGCTCATCCACCGGCGGCAGGTCGCCCGCGCCAGCGCCCGACAGATCGGTCATCACGCCCATGACAAAGGGAATGTTTACTTTTTTCTGCGCGCCATAGAGCTCGATGTCATATTCGATCTGAACGCGCGGCGCGCGGTTGCGCGCTATGAACTTCTGGCTGCTCGACTTGGCCATCGTTGCTTCCTACGGATCGATAGATACCGGTGATGGTGTTGATTCACACCATCAATCAAGCGTCGATTCTTGACTCGCCCCATCAAAAGCTGAAATCGCTATTCCATATACGAGTCATAACAAGTGGTGATAGCTCGCGAGCGGCATTCACGGCGCGTGCTGACCAGATAAGCGAACTGCGCGCCGCCTCACTTGCAAATTCCCGGGGCTCGCCATACAGTGAACCATATGGTTCACTATCAAGCCCGTCTCGACATGACCTTTGCCGCGCTCTCCGATGTCACCCGACGCGGCGTGCTGGAGCAGCTTGGGGATTCGGACGCCTCCGTCACCGACCTTGCCCGACGGTTCGGCATGACCCTCACGGGCATGAAGAAGCATGTCAGCATCCTGGAGCAGGCAGGGCTCGTCACAACCGAGAAAGTTGGGCGCGTGCGAACTTGCAAGCTCGGACGGCGCCAGTTGGAGGAAGAGGCCGCCTGGATCGAGCGGCACCGCGAACTGTGGAGCGCCCGATTCGACGCACTCGACGAACTTGTCGAGCACCTGAAAAGCAAGGAGAAGGCAAATGTCCAAAGAAAGCGAAGGTAGTGCCACCCTTACGAACCGCACCGCCGTGGAACGCAAGTCCGACTACGAACTGGTCGTAACGCGCACGTTCCATGCTCCGGTGCATATCGTCTTTGAAGCGTGGAGCCATCCCGAATTATTCAAGCTTTGGTGGGTTCCGAAATCGGCGGGCATGTCGCTGCTTTCGTGCGACATGGATATTCGCACTGGCGGCACGTACCGGCTTGTGTTCAGTCATCCGGCTTTCGATCAGCCGATGGCGTTCTTCGGCACCTACAACGAAGTGACGCCGCACAAGCGTATTGTGTGGACGAACGAAGAAAGCGATGAGGGCGCGGTGACCACCGTGACATTCGAAGAACGTGACGGCAACACACTAGTCACCCTGCACGAACTCTACCCGACGAAAAAAGCTCTCGAAGAGGCCCTTGCCGGTTCGGCACAAGGCCTGCCCGAACAGTTTGCGCAACTGGACGAATTGTTCATCGGCAGATCGTGACCGAAGCACCGCCGCGCTGGCCAGTTCGGCGCCAGATGAGAACGAGCCCTGGCTCGTTCTCATGGTATGGATATCAGGGTGTCATCGTTGATGGCGCAACCGTCGAGCCCTGGGCAGACATCACGCTATCCATCCACTGAACATAGCTTGAGACACGGACGGCGTACACGATCTCTCCGTACAGTCCCTCGCGGAATGGGCCGCCGGTTGCATAGCTCTTCCAGAACGGATGGTTGGCGGGATACCTGCCCCAGGAGGCGAGGCCGATGAGTTGCCTCGAACGGCCCTGCCCGATCAGCAATGGCCCGCCACTGTCACCGCTGCCCGTGATGCCTTCGAGTGGCAGAGCGGTCGGCGGTGGGTCGAATCTGTACCAGACATAGCGCGTATTGGCGCCTTCAATGATATTGAAGGCGTGGCGCAGAACGCCTCGATGCGAGCTGTGAGCATCCTGCCCGTCGCTGCCATTGCCGGTGGCGCCTTTGCCCGCCAGTTCTGCGGTCATCCCCATTTCGTTGTTCCCGCGAAAAAGCGGGATGGGAGTGACGTCGGTCACCGGCGCCGCCAGTTCGACAAGCGCAATGTCGTCAGACGACGCCAGGAAGGCGTACACCCCCGACGGGTCGTGAGATGAGAGGAACTCATTGACCACCGCGTCGGGCAATTTCCTGTAGCCGGGATAAGTGACGACACGCTTGATCTTGCGCGCCACGCCGCCGATGGATACATCGCATTCCATGCAATTGGTGGGGGCTGCGTGCGCGGCGGTTACCACCCACTGAGGCGCAATCAGGACACCATGCCCCTCGTCGGGCAAGTCGGCAAGCGCAGGGAAGGCTGAAGCCGGTACCCGATATCGGGAATCAGCGACATCGCTGCGAACCACAACGGCATTCGCGGTCGTTGCGATGGTAAGCAGTACCAACAGAAAGTGGGATCTCATCATCGTTCTTTGGCCAGGGAGAAGGTCCGCATGGGACAGGCGGCAGATATAGAACACGCAGCAGCGCCACGGAACCGGCATGCGACGAAACCGTTCGGCGATGCGATGAAATGCCTTGGAGGCGGATGGCTCGTGTGCGCAACCGCACATGCTTTGCTAACGTGCCGCCTATGGATTTGCCCGACGACCACTTGCCTCCCCCGCCGCCACAAAGCTCGCTGCATGACCCGGGCGGCAGGATGCTCTATCAAAACTTCCGCGCCTTCACCTGGCCATGGTTGCTGCGTCGGGGCATGGTTCTGTGGCCGCTGGCCATCCTTGTGGGGGGTGCGTATGCCGCGTGGCATGCATCGGGCATGGATGCGTGGGGCGACTGGCCGGGGCTGGCGATCCGGGCTTGCGTGGCGACACTGCTCGTGGTTTCGGTGGGGCCGTTGCTGGCCACCTGGATTCGCTGCTGGCAGCTGCCGCTCGTGGTCGAGCGCGTGTTGGTGCTGCTGGCGATCCTTCTCGGGTTGTGGATCGGGATCATCGCCCTGGACTGGGCCAGTGCCTACCACGCCCTGCTGATGCAGGCTTACGCGGGGCGCTCGATGGGCCCCAACGTGCTCGGCCAAACCATTTCCGACCTTCTTGCCTTGACGATCAACGCGCCTGTCCTGGTCCTGATCGTCGCAGGCGGAGGTTTCGCGGCGATCTACTATCTGGGCGAGCGGCGACGCGTTGCCCAGTACACGGCGCGTCGCCAGATCGAGAGCCTGCGCGCAGAACGGGACGCGGCGGACATGCGACTGGCTGTCCTCCAGGCCCAGATCGAACCGCATTTCCTCTTCAATACGCTGGCGTCGGTGCGGTCACTGATCGCGGTGGAACCTCATCGCGCGGCGAGAACCATCGAGGCGCTGGCGGACTATCTGCGCATCGCATTGCCCCGCATCCGGACAGCAGGCATCGAGAAAGCCACGCTCGGTCGCCAGATAGATCTTTGCCTTGGCTATCTTGAGATCATGAATGTCCGTACGGCTGGCCGTATCGATGTGCGCGTTGATGCCGGCGAGGACGTGCGTGCGCTGCCCTTCCCTCCCCTGATCCTGCTGGCCCTGGTGGAGAACGCCGTAACCCATGGCATCGAGTCGAAGCCTGGCCCAGGCATGATCGCGATCACGGCCCGCACCGTGGACGGATTCTTGAACGTGAACATCGAAGACGATGGCCTGGGACTGCAACCGGGCACCACCCCGGGCGTGGGCCTCGCGAATGTCCGGGCGCAGCTTCGCGACCGTTTTGGAGCATGCGCACGCTTCGACATCGTGTCACGTGCAGGTGGCGGGGTGAGCGCACGTATCCACATTCCGCTGGTGCTGCCATGACCGCGCCCATCACGGCTCTTGTCGCCGAAGACGAGGAGCCGCAGCGCGCGGAATTGCGCGGCATGCTGAAAGCCCTGTGGCCTGAACTGATCATTGTTGCGGAATGCGAGGATGGCATCAGTGCACTCGACGCATGGACCTCAAAGAAGCCCGACGTCGCCTTCCTGGACATCCGCATGCCCGGCCTCGGTGGCATTGAAGTGGCGCGGCAGGCAGAAAGTCCTGCCCAGGTTGTTTTCATCACCGCTCACGACGAATTTGCCGTGAAGGCTTTCGACGCCGGTGCTGTCGATTATTTGCTGAAACCGATCCGCACCGACCGCCTGGCCGAAACGGTGACGCGTCTGCGCAACCGCCGTTCCGCAACGCAAGTCGATCTGGCTGCGTTGATCGAGAGCCTGGCCAGCCGGTCGAAGCAGGCAGAGCCCATCACCTGGATTACTGCCAGCGTCGGCGATGCCGTTCGAATGATCCCCATCGACGAGGTCATTCTTTTCCAGGCCGATGAAAAGTACACCCGTGTCTCTACCGCCGCTGATTCGGCGTATATCCGCACGCCGCTGAAAGATCTGATGCTGAAGCTTGACCCGGACGTCTTCTGGAGAATTCACCGAAACGCCATCGTTCGCGTGTCGGCGATTCAGCAGGTCAAACCCGATGGAGAGGGTCGCTTGTTGGTCTGGCTCCATGGCATGGCCGAACCGCTGCGGGTAAGCGATGCATTTCGCCACCGTTTTCGCCCCATGTGATGCGGGTCCGTCGCCGGGACCGGACCCGCTGTGTTTACCCGTTCACTCAGCCCGCAACGCGCTTGAGCTGATTCATTAACACCACCGCCGCCTCAGACGACGAGGCCGGATTCTGTCCCGTAATCAGCAGTCCATCCGTCACCACATAAGAGCCCCAGTCCGGTCCCTGCGAGTAAATGCCGCCCTTCGCCTTGAGCTGGTCTTCGACCAGAAACGGCACGATGTCGGTGAGGCCAACGGCCGCTTCTTCGCTGTTGGTGAACCCGGTGACTTTCCTGCCCTCGACCAGAGGGCGGCCGTTGGCGGACTTCACATCGCGCAGGACGCCCGGTGCGTGACATACCAGCGCGACAGGCTTGCCGGCTTGCACAAAGGCTTCAATCAGTGCGATCGAATGCTTGTCGTTGACCAGATCCCAGAGCGGGCCGTGGCCGCCGGGGTAAAACACCGTGTCGAAATCTGCCTGGTTGACGGTATCCAGTTTCACCGTGCCCGCAAGCTGTGCATTGGCGGCGGCGTCTGCTTCGAAGCGGCGGGTGAGGTCGGTCTGGAATGATGGCTCGTTGCTCTTGGGGTCCAGCGGCGGCAGTCCGCCTTTGGGCGAGGCAAGAACGACCTCGGCCCCGGCGTCTTTGAATGTGTAGTACGGCGCAGCCAGTTCTTCCAGCCAGAAACCGGTTTTGCGGCCGGTGTCGCCCAGTTGGTCGTGGGAGGTTAGAACGATAAGAACCTTCATGGGACATTCCTCTGATGGGTGACGACCGGCGTAATAGACCAGTCGTCTATAAAAGGTGATCAAAAATAGGCACTTCACAAGAAGTGCCTCCAGAAACCCCTCGCCCGCCTCAGGGTGAGAGGTGAAGCGTTTGCCTCGTCGTGGTCATCGCCTGCTCGAACGGCCCGGTATTGCGGACGATCTTGGCCATGATGCTCGCGCCCAGCCACAGCTGATACAGGCTCTGCGCCACAACGCGCGGCTCCTGATCGACGGTTACCGATCCATCGGACACCCCCGCTTCTATGGCGTCGGCCAGGCGCCGGATGATTTCGGCCGTGCCGCGCTGTAATGCTGTGCGCATGGATTCGGAAAGGTCGGCCACTTCAGCGCCCAGCTTCACGGCCAGGCATTTGCCCTGGCAGTCCAGGAACGATTGGTTGTTGTGCCACGACTCAAAGTAGTTGATGAGCCGCTGCGACATTTTCAATCCCGGCTCACGGAACGTGGCCGCGATATCCGCCAGATAGTCCTCGAAGTAGCTTTCAAGCATCGCTTCGCCGAAGGCCTCCTTCGAGCCGAAGTAATGATAGAACGACCCCTTGGGGACGCTGGCTTCAGAAAGGATCTCGTTCAACCCCACGGCGGAAAACCCCTTCGCACCCATGATGCGCTGGCCCGTGGCGAGAATCTTCTCGCGGACGTCGTTGAATTGCGGGGCGGTGGCAGGGCTCATGGGGGCACTTTACGCCAGATTAGACCGGTCGTCTAGTGCCTTGTCTGGCTACCTTTGTCACCATGCAGGCATGTCGGCACGCCACATCTGCTAATCGCCAAGGCGCCCCAGCGTCACGGTAAACGACGTGCCAGCATTCTCACCGTTGCTGTGCACTTCCACCCGGCCGCCGTGGGCTTCGATCATGTCGCGGACGACGGTCAGGCCAATGCCCAGTCCCCCGCCATTGAATGCGACGGCGGTACTGTCCTGCACGAACGGTTCGAAGATGTGGGGAAGCGCTTCGGCTGACACGCCGATGCCGCTGTCTTTGACGGTCACTATCACCGATGCTTCGTCCACGCTGACCAGAACATCAATCGCGCCTCGCTCTGGGGTGTACTTCGACGCGTTGTCCAGGAGGTTGGTGAAAACCTGTGCCAGCCGGACGGGGTCGCCAAGAACGCGGATAGGGTTCTCAGGCAAGGTGGTGGTCAGGACCTGGGCACGCAACGCAATGGCCGGTGCACACGTGTCGATGGACTGATTGAGTACCGAGGTGATTGATACCGCCTCGCGCTTGAGCCGCACCTTGCCGGTGTTGATGCGGGACACGTCGAGCAGATCGGTGAGCAATCGCGAGATGTGGACTATCTGTCGGCTGATGACATTTTGCAGGCGGGGAATCTCACTCGCCTCAACTTCACTCATCATGGCGGCCGCCAGGCTGATGGGCGTCAGCGGTGTGCGCAGCTCGTGAGCGAGAACCGCGAGGAAGTCCGTCTGACGCCGGAGTGCCTTTTCAGCCAGCTCTTTCTTGTCCATGGACATCATGGACGCCAGCAAAAGCTGCTCGTTGGCATGGCGCAGGCACGCCTGCAGGGGCGACTCTGTCGTTCTGAAAAATGCTTCGTCCGAAGGGCGAGGGAACGCCGCGCTTTCGTCTGGTTCCGGCTGCGGCGGCTGCCGCATGGAGCGATCAAAGATCACCAGACCACGCTCTTTGTTCTGGCCCGCCCAATATACGGCGGCCTCGGCGCTGCTGATGAGGTCCAGCGGTGACTGGCCGTGGTCGGGAAACAGTGCGCCGCCCACGCTCACCGTCAATTGAGGCATGTCGTCGTCAGGTCCGATCGTTGAATCGGTAGCCTCGATCACGCGCTGGGCGACGGCCCGGGCTTCGTGAAGCATGGCCTCGGGCAATAAAACGAGGAACCCATGTGCGCCATGGCGACTGATGGTTTCCACTTTGCCAACGGCTTCACCCATGTGCCCGGCCAGCAGCCGCAGCGCAGCGTCGCCGGCATGCTTTCCCCGCCTGGCAACAAATTCCGCGAAGTGGCCAACGTCAACCGCCAGAAGTGCCAGCGGACTCTGATGGAGTCGTGCGCTTGCCATGGCCTGGACCAGACGGTCCAGCAGCAACGCGCGATTGGGAAGATGCGTCACCGCGTCAGGCCCGATCGAAAGCGACATCTCTTCGAGCAACCGGGCGCTCGTCTCGGCTCGCTTCTGCGCTTCGATGAGGCTCAGCACCAGTTCTTCGTTGACCGCAACCAGGCGCTCGTTGAGCGCCTCAGGAGAGACGGCAGGACGTGCTTTATCGCCCTGCCTTGCGTTCATTGAGGCTCGTCCTGATGCCGATCAGAGGATTCCGGCGACGTGCGGGAGGGGTGGCCACCCAGCAGGCCCTGGTGCCCCTCGACGCGGCTTCCGATGTGGATGCCGTCGTCGCTGATCGTAAACAGCCTCAAGTCGTCCGAATGGGCGCTTGCACGTAGCTTGGCCACCGCCATCACGCGCAGAAGCCGGCTGTCCAGCTCGATATAACGATGGACAATGATGGCGTCGGTCATGAAGGCCGTGCCGTAGGGACTGAAGCGCAGTTCTGCGTAGCGGTCTTCGAGTTCGGAGGTCATCAACAGGGTGACGCCCTCCTCGGCCAGCGCAAAAACCATCTGCGCAAGCGACTCGCGGAAGTCGGCCTTGAAGCTCGGTGCGATGGCAAGTTCGAAACCCGAAAGCGAGTCGATCACCACGCGCGCGGCACCGAGGCGCCGTACTTCGGCCAGCACGATCAGAAGCACTTCGTTGATGGACAGGCCCGACTGCGGCGTATGAACCAGCCCGACGTGCCCGCTGTTGATAAGGTCGGTAAGCACGACAGCATGGGTACGGTTCGGATGCTGCTCGAAGGACACCATGACGCCCTTCTCCCCCGCCCGTGCTCCTGCCGCGAGGAAGGCCGCTGCCATGATGCTTTTGCCGGACCCTGACGGGCCTGCAACGAGCAGCGAATAACCGCGCGGCAAGCCTCCGCCCATCATGTCGTCAAGGCCGGGCACGCCCATCTGCAACCTGTCGCTGAGCGCTTGCATCGGTGCGGCGTCCTCACGCGCCACGGTGGATACGGGCGCGAACACCCTGATGCCATCGGACGTGATGCGGAACGTATGCAGGCCGGGAAGCGATGGCTGCCCGCGCATTTTCATCACCTCCAGCTTCCTCACCATCGAATTGCGCATGATGCTCTGGCGCACCCAGATCAATCCGTCAGCGATGGTGAACACCGGGTTGGCGTCTGCTTCGTCGAAATACTCACCGATCAGAAACGTGGTGGCCTGCCAGCTGGTCATCACCATGCCGAGCTTCTGCACGAAGCGTTGCAGATGATGCTGGGCATTTCCCAGAGCCGTGCTGGCCATGGCCACGGAACGGAACGAGTCGACGAAGATCAGCGCCGGATTGTGTGTTTCAACTTCCTGGATGATCCGTTCCAGCACGGCGTTGAGGTCACCCACCAGGGTTTCATCCGTGAGGTTGATGAACCGCACCGACTGGTTCACCAGCTCCTGGTCGAAGAACGGAAACTGCTGCTGGTAGCGAAGCATCTTCAGCGGCGGCTCGCCGAGCACCGTGAAATAAAGGGTCGGCCGCTCCGGCGTTGCGAGCGAAAACATGATCTGGTGAGCGAGCGTGGTTTTTCCACAGCCCGGCGCGCCGGCAATAAGATTGAACGAGAACTCGGGGATGCCGCCGCCGAGGACCGCGTCCAATCCTTCGACGCCTGTCGGCAGGCGGCGAATGGTGACGTTACTGCTCATGGGCTGGTCCTGCCTGAATCAATAGTGGGAGCCACGCTGACCGTGGAGAGAAGCTGGGCGGTCAGAGACGCGCCGATCAAGCTGCCGAGTAATTCGTAGAATGTCTTGAAGAACGCGCCGCCGCCTTCGGCGATGGTCACAGGCGGGTAGGCCTCGCTGACCACCCGGAACACGTCGAAATCCATCTCGGTGCGTGATTGCTGGTTGACCGCAGCAAGCCAGGGCGTGTCGGCAGAGGCGAGCGAGAGCGCGCGCTTGAACAACACCGTCATGCCGCGCCGTCCAAGAATGGGCGTAAGGGCAGACTCGATCTGCCGGAGGATAGCGACAATCTCGTCCGCGACATGCGCGCTATCAGCGCCCTCTGTGGCGCGCTGCACCAAGGCGAAACCGATTCGGTCGCTTGCCTCGCTGTCCATGATTCGAAATGTCGCCCGGGCGCTCCAATCCGTCAGATTACTCTAAATATGCCGTTTTGCTATCGTTGCGTTCGTCATCGTTTATGGCCCAACGATTGTGCGCGCTCGCCGGGACTGCCCAGCACGCAGCGGCGTGTTACCCCGATAGTTGCCAGAAACGCAGCGTCATGACTGACGACCACCATTGCCCCCTCAAAAGCACGCAGCGCCTCGCCCAGCTGGCTGATGCCCGCAAGATCCAGGTTGTTCGTCGGCTCATCCAGCAACAGAAACTGCGGTGCCACCTCGGCATGGAGTACGCATGCCAGTACCACACGCAACCGCTCACCGCCCGACAGGCCGGCTACAGCCAGGTGCATCCGGTCGCCACGAAAATGAAGCCGTGCGAGCAGGTTGGCCCGCTCCTGCGCCGGCATGCCGGGGGCGTAGTCGGCAAGGCATTGGGCCACCGTTCGCGTGGTATCGGCCAATTCAAGGCGCTGTGACAGATACGTGACGCCGCCTTGAGCCACGCGGACCACGCCTGCATCAGCAGAACGTTCGCCGGCCATGATGCGCAGCAATGTCGTTTTTCCAGACCCATTGTCGCCGCTCAGGGCAATGCGCTCCGGACCACGAATGGACATCGTCAGCCCGTTGTCCCCGAACAGGGCCCTCTCACCGTGACAGACCTGCATGTTCTCGCATGCGAACAGAACTCGCCGCGCCGGTACCCGCGTGGCGGGCAGCGTGAAGTCAAGCGACGGGAGTGATTCCAGCTCGCTCGCGGCGTCGGCCAGGCGCGACTGCATGCTGGCGAGACGATGTTCGTGCAGTTCGTCGGCCTTCCCTGCCGATACCTGCGCATGTCGTTTGCGAAGGCCGGCCGCAAGGCGGGACAGCCCGGCATCGGGGAGACTCCGTGCCGCATTCCCGGCCCGGCGCTCGGCGCGTTCGCGCGCATCCTGCTTGTCGCGCTTCTCGCGGCGCACTTCGCTGCGCAGGTTCTGTACCTGCCCGGCGAATGCGTTCTGCTCGGTGCTCACTGTGTCGCGGTAAGCGTCGTAGCCTGCGCCAAACCAGCGAAGATCGCCGCGAGACAGTTCTGCAATGTGTTCCGTCGTGCGAAGCAGTTCCCGGTCGTGGCTGGCCACGATGAGGCAACCCTTCCATTCGTTGAGTACACGATAGAGCCTTTCCCGCGATGAGGTGTCCAGATGGTTGGTGGGCTCGTCCAGCAACAGGATATCCGGACGTTGCATGAGGCAGGACGCCAGCCCCAGAGACATGACCTGGCCGCCGCTCAACGTCGACAGAGGGCGTTCCAGCGCAACATGGCCAAGACCCAGACGATCCAGGATGGCGTACACACGTTCGCGCACATTCCAGTCGCCGTCCACGATATCGAAGTGCTCGGGCGTGCCCTTCCCCGCTGAAATGGCATCCAGTGCCAACAGGACGGGCGTCACTTCGAGCACATCGGCCACGGTGGACGATGTGGCGAGCGGCAGGTGTTGTGGAAGCCAGGCCAGCTTTCCGCGAATGTCGATGGTGCCCGACGAGGCGGTCAACCGACCGGCAAGCAGCTTCAGGAGCGTGCTCTTGCCTGCACCATTGAGCGCAACAAGACCCGTGCTCGACGGACCAAGAGCGAACGACACATCGGCCAGGACGGTCGTACCGTCGGGCCAGGAAAAACAGAGATGGGAAACGCGGACGAGCGCTTCGGACATGAGGGATTCTCCGTCGAAGCCTTAGGTGCCGCAACGCGCGGCATCAGGCAGAAGTCAGCCGGAGGATCGGGGCGGTGTCGGAACACCGGCGTCACGCAGTCCGGAATGAATCGTCGGGTTGAATCGCCTTTCTCACATGTCGCGACTGTTGCTTCAGAAGTTGTCCTGAAACCATTGTCGTGTTGCAAACGGGCCAAAGGCAAGCCCTAGTGCAGCTCGGTTTTCAGCTCGTCCAGAAGATCCGCGTGCCGGGTTGCATCGACCTTGCGCCCCAGAATCTTCGATGCTGCCGACAACGACAGACCCGCGACTTCAGCGCGAAGTGCGACGCGCGTCGCTTCGATCTCCCGCGCCATCAACTCACTGGCCGCGGCAATGTCGCGCTGGGTGACGGATATCGCCTGCTCTTTCGCAGCAGCGATCAGTTCGTTGGCACGAACGTGAGCGACGTCGATCATCTGCGCGGCCTCCCGGCGTGCGTCAACCAGAATCCGGTGGCTTTCGCGTGCTGACGCGGCCTGGGTGGAACGCGCCTGTTCGCTTTCGGCCATGCCATCGGAGATGCGCTGGGCACGCTCTTCAAGCACCCGTCGCAGTCGCGGGTAGATACCGTAAGTGGTTACCAGCACCAGCGCGGCGAAGACCATCGCCTGAAGGAAAACGGTTGCGTTGATCGAAAGACTGCTCTGTTCCACAGATGCTCCGTGAACTCGCGTGAAGTGATTTTTCTTCGTCCAAACCGTTCTACTGTACAGGAGTATCAAAGACCTGTGCAGCGGCAAAAAGGCAACATGAACACCCGTGCGCATGTACGGATCGTGCTTGACGCTACAGCGAAACGGGCTCGATCAATTCGGGCCCGTTGTTCTTCGGCGAAGCCAGGGCCTTCGTCACCGGATAAACGGCAAGATCAGGCTCTGGCGCTGCCGCCAGAACGCCTTCGGCATCGTCCACACTTCCTTCCACCCAGACCTGCCACAGGTCCGGCGGCAGGATCACCGGGCTGCGATCGTGAATGTCGTGGCTCACTCTGGCGGGCTTGCCCGTCAGAATCGTGAAGCTTCGTATCCATTCGCCGTCATTGGCGGGCTGCCAGGTTGCATGCAAGCCTGCAAACATCATCAGGTGGCCGGCAGGCTCATGGATAAAATAAGGCTGCTTGTGACGGGGCTCGCCCTTCCACTCGAAGAACCCGGAAGCCGGAATCAGGCAACGGTGTCTGCGAAAGGCGCTGCGGAAGACTTTGCTTTCGTTGACCGTCTCCGCCCGCGCGTTGAACAGGCGGGATGCCACCTTCAGGTCTTTCGCCCAGGAGGGAATGAGTCCCCAGCGAAACATTCCCACCTGATAGCTTCTGTCGCTCAGGGTGATTACGAGGGCGCGCTGGGTCGGGGCGATGTTGAACTGGTCGTCGCGCTGGTTGATCTCGCTGGCCAGATCCAGCCCCATGGACTCAAGCGCCTGTTTCGCCTCGCGGGACAGGCTGACGGGACCATAGGTGGCATAGCGGCCGCACATGGATGAAGCATAGCCAACAGGCGTGATGCTGCGGTATGGACGTGGGAGCCGTTGCCGGATTTTCGGCCTATGATTGGCCCGCCGCCCTCCCCGCCAGACTCCTGCCATGCGCTGCCTCCTGATCGAAGACGACCTCCCCATCGCTGCGCTGATCCGGGAAGGCCTCCGGGAGGCCGGGCATGAGGTCGAGGTCTGCCACGACGGACCGGGTGGCCTGATGCGCATCACTCAGGAGCGCTGGGATCTGATCGTGCTTGACCGGATGCTTCAGGGGGGCCTGGACGGACTGGATATCCTCTCGGCCATGCGGCTGCGGGACGACCATACGCCCGTGCTGGTATTGAGCGCGCTCAGCAGCCTGGACGAACGCATCCGCGGGCTGCGCAGCGGCGGCGACGATTACCTGACCAAGCCGTTCTCGATGGACGAACTGATGGCACGGATTGACGCACTGGCCCGGCGCACCACCCCGCGCGCGGAGGCCGATACGTTGACGGCAGCCGACCTGACGCTGGAGCGGCGCAGCCGCAAGGTGTTCCGTGCAGGCAGGGCGTTGCAGCTTCAGCCGCGTGAATATCAGTTGCTGGAATATCTGATGCGTCACCAGGGCGAGGTGGTCACTCGCAAAATGTTGCTGGCTGCGGTGTGGGGTTACCACTTCGATCCGGAGACCAACGTGATCGACGTGCAGATGAGCCGACTGCGAAACAAGATCGACGAAGGCGGCGCAACGCCCCTCATTCGCACGGTGCGAGGCGTGGGCTTCACGCTAGAGGACAGCGGCATCCATGTCGCTGAGTGACTTCCGTCGCTCGGTTGTCTTCCGCCTGGTCGCGGGCTACGCGGTACTGCTGGTTCTGTCCATTGCGCTGATCGCGGCCGTTTTCTATGTGGGGACGGCCGGCCTGCTGCGGCGGAATATCGACCAGCAACTGCAAAGCCGCCTCCGCTTTCTCGTGCAGGAAGAACATGGCCGTGGCCCGGACGCGCTGGCCAGCGACATCCACGGCCTGCTGACGGACAACGAAGATTCCGATACCGAGATCTACCTGCTGCTGGACCGCAAGGGAAAGAAAATCATCGGCAACCTCACCGCATGGCCGGATGCGGCCACCGCCAGCGAGGGCCTGCACCAGCTGGCGGTAGACCGTTTCGGTCGCTACTCGCCCAGTCGCCTGCTGACGCATCGTTTCGCGGATGGCAGCACGTTGCTGGTAGGACGCGACATGCAGGACGTGCAGTCGCTGGAGCACCGCATCACCGTCGCGTTTGCCATCGGCGGCCTGCTTGCACTGCTGCTGGGCGTGGGCGGCGCCATGCTGTTTCGCCGTCAGCTTCAACGGCAATTGCAGGCTATCCATCGCACGACCACCGAAATTGCTGCCGGCCGACTGGACCGGCGGGTGATCGCGGGCCGTTCCGGGGACGAATTCGCGATGCTGGCCCGCGACATCAACGACATGCTGGATGAAATCGAGCGCCTGATGGATAGCGCCCGCCAGGTATCCAACGCCATCGCGCACGATCTGCGCACGCCGCTCGGACGGGTGCGCGGATCGCTGGAGCACGCGCTGCGCTCCCCGCAGCGCGACACCCGCCTGCCTGACGACGCCCAGTACGCCATCGACCAGATCGACGACCTCATCGTCGTGCTGGACAAGATGTTGCAGATTGCCGAAGCCGAATCGGGCGTACGCCGCGACAGCTTTGAAACCCTGTCGCTGAATGAACTGCTTGAAGACATCGCCGAGCTTTACCGTCCTGCCGCCGAGCAGCGCTCCATTACGCTGTCGTCCCGGACGCAAGGCGACCCCCATGTGCTGGCAGATCGCCACCTGCTGGCCGGCGTACTGGCCAACCTGCTCGACAACGCGTTCAAGTACGCCGGAGAAGGCGCCAACGTTGCGATGCAGGCGGTGGGTGTCGGGCAAAGCGTCCATCTGACGGTGCAGGACAACGGCCCGGGCATGCCTGAGGACGCGCTGCCTCGCGCCACGGAGCGCTTCTTCCGGGTGGATGCCAGCCGCCATCTGCGGGGCAATGGATTGGGGCTGAGCATCGTGGCCGCCGTGATTGCGCTGCATCGCGGTCGGCTGACGCTGCGCAATGCCTCGCCCGGTCTGGTGGTGGATATCGAATTGCCGGCGGCCAACCTTTCCAAACCGTAACTGTTCCCCGGATGGGTGCTGACTTAGCGTAGCGACGCTTCCCCCACCGCCGGCCGCTGGCCGGCTGCTGTCGCACGCCATGACGCACATGAACAAGCACAAAGGTCGACTCATCACGGGTGGCTGCCTTCTGGTGGCCATGCTCATTGCCGTGTGCCTGAGGCCATCTTCCACGGCAGCGAACAGCACACCAGTCGCCGCTCGGTTGACGACGCAAGACACGCAGAGCGTCACGCTCAGCGCGCAGCAGGCCCGTCGCGTGCGCGTCGCGCAGGTCGTCACCCGCGATTTCACGCCCGAAGTCGATGCCGTGGGCTATGTGGACTTCAATCAGGATGGGCTCGCGCAAGTCACGTCACCGTACGCGGGCCGCGTGCGCCAGGTCTTTGCCAGGGCGGGCGACACGGTGAAGAAGGACCAGGTGCTCTTCTCGGTCGACAGCCCCGATCTTGCCCAGGCCGAAGCGGCGCTTGTCAGTGCTGCGGCTGCGCGCGTGCAGACCGCCTCCGTGCTGCGACGTGCCAACGGCATGGCGCAGGTGCAGGCAAACGCGCCCCGCGACGTGGAGCAGGCGGTGTCCGATCAACAGACGGCCGAAGGCAACTACCAGGCCGCGCGGCGCGCCCTGCACATCTTTGGCAAAGACGATGCGGAAATAGACCGCATCGTCGCCACACGCCGTATTGACGGCGAGCTTCGCATCAAGAGTCCCATCGACGGACAGGTCAGCACGCGCACCATTGCGGCAGGCGATCTCGTCCAGCCCGGCGGCTCGCCCGCGCCGTTCAGCGTGTCCGATGCGAACAGCGTGTGGCTGGTGGCGAACGTCACCGAAGATGACGCGCCACAGGTTCACATCGGCGACGCATTGACGGCCACCTTCCCGGCATTGCCGCAGCAAACCATCAAGGCCACGGTGGATTATGTCGGCAACAGCTCCGATGCCTCGACGCATCGGGTGACATTGCGGGCTGTTCTGCATGCGCCACCGGCAGGTTTGCGCGCACAAATGCTTGCCACTTACCACATCGCCACCGAAGCACCCTCGAAGCACGCCTCGGTGCCCATGAATGCCGTGGTGCGCGAAGGCAGCGGAGCGATGGTGGTGTTCACCACCACAGACGGGCGGCGCTTCACCCGATGCCCTGTGCAGTTGGGACCCGCACAGGACGACTACTACCCGGTGCTCTCGGGCCTGGGGCGCGCGCAGTCCGTCGCGACCGAAGGCGCCCTCTTCCTGAGCAACGCGCTTGCGCTGAAATCGCAGTAAGTACGCCTGCGCTCCGTATCCACTAAGGATTGAACGTGTTTCGAGGCCTTGTCGCGTTTGCGCTGACTCGTCGTGCCATCGTGCTCACCGCGCTGGCAGCATTTGTTGTGGCTGGCCTGGTCGCCTATGCGCGGCTCAACATCGAGGCGTATCCCAACCCGGCGCCCGTCATCCTCGAAATCACGGCGCAGGCACCGGGCCTTTCTGCCGAAGAAATGGAACGAAGCTTCACCCGGCCGATGGAGGTGGGGCTGGCCACCACGCCCGGCGTGGACAGCATTCGTTCGACGTCCTTCTATGGCCTGTCGTTCGTACGGGTCACTTTCAAGTACGGCACCGACTATTACTTCGACTACACGCAGGCCGCGCTGGCGTTGCAGCAGAACGTCACGCTTCCCAACAACGTGCAGCCGCAGATTCAGGCATCCAGTCTGGTCGGGGAAATCTTCCGCTATCAACTGGTCGGCCCGTCCTCGGCCAGCCTCACCGAACTGCGCACGTTGCAGGACTGGGTCGTTACACGCCGTCTTTTGTCAGTGCCGGGTATCGCCCAGGTCGTCACTTGGGGCGGGACCACGAAGGAATATGAGGTGGAAGCAGACCTGCACAAGTTGCAGGGCTATGGCATCACCCTTCCGCAGCTGATCGCCGCCATCGGCAACGGAAACAGCAACGTGGGTGGGCGCACCATCAATATCGGCCAGCAGTCGGTGAACATCCGTGGCGTGGGCCTGATCCGGGATGTGGACGATATTGGCCATATCGTGCTCAGCCAGGCCAACGGCACGCCGGTGATGGTGAAGGATGTCGCGAAAGTGGACATCGGCTCCGTGCCTCGTCTGGGTCGTGCGGGGCGTGACAACCAGGATGACGTGGTCACCGGGATTGTGGTCATGAACCGTACCTTGCAGACGAACGAGGTCGTCGGGCGCGTGAAGGCCGAAGTGCAGCGCCTGAACAGCGACGGGACGCTCCCTCCCGGCGTGAAGCTGGTGCCCTTCTATGATCGCTCAACGCTGGTGGCGGTCACCACGCACACGGTGCTGCATAACCTGATCTTCGGGTGCGTGCTGGTCTTTCTTATCCAGTGGATCTTTCTGGGCGATCTGCGCAGCGCGTTGATCGTCAGCGCGAATATTCCGGTGGCGCTTTTCTTCAGCATCATCATGCTGGTGTTGATGGGTGACTCGGCCAATCTCCTGTCACTGGGTGCCGTGGACTTCGGCATCATCGTCGACTCGGCCGTGATCCTCATCGAGAACATCTTCCGCAATGTCCAGAAGAGTCAGGAGCAGCAGCGCGAACTGCTGCATGAAGCGGCGCAGAGCGACCTGGGCACCTACATGCGCACAGGCTCCACGCGCGGCTGGACGGAACGGCTGCGCATGCTTTTCATCAGCGCCATGCAGGTGGACCGGGCGGTGCTGTTCTCTTCGGCCATCACGGTGGCGGCGTTCATTCCCCTGTTCACGATGCAGGGCGTGGAAGGCCAGATATTCAATCCCATGGCGCGGACTTACGCGTACGCACTGACCGGCGCGCTGATCGCGACATTCACCGTATCGCCCGTACTTGCGTCGCTGCTGCTACCTCGTCACGTGAAAGAAACAGAGACCATCTTCGTTCGCGCCATCCGTCGCGTGTATACCCCCGTGCTGCGCTGGGCGTTGACCCGACGCCGGACGACCGTGGCGCTGGGCATGGGCTTCCTTCTGGTTGCCGGCCTGCTGCTGACGCGGGTGGGTACGGAGTTCCTGCCTGCGCTGGAAGAAGGCAACCTCTGGATACGCGCTTCCATGCCAACCACCATCTCGCTGGAAGCGGGCCAGGAACAGGTCAACGAACTGCGCCGCATCCTCCTCAGGCATCCGGAGGTGGTGACCGCCGTGTCGCAACACGGACGCCCTGACGATGGAAGCGATGCCTCCGGCTTCTACAACGTCGAGCTTTTCGTACCGTTGAAGCCCGAAGGCGAATGGCCTGCCGGGCACACGAAAGAGAAGCTGGTGGCAGACCTGCAACGGGAGTTCACCAGCGCCCTGCCCGGCGTCGAGTTCAACTTCTCCCAGTACATCCAGGACAACATCGAGGAAGGCCTTTCCGGGGTGAAAGGGGCCAATTCAGTGAAGATCGTGGGGCCGGAGCTGCCTGAACTCGAACGTCTTGCCGATCAGGTCATGCGCGAGATGCAGCACATTCGCGGCATTGAGGATCTTGGCGTCTTCCATGTACTCGGGCAGCCCAACCTCAACATCACCGTTGATCGCGCGAGGGCAGCGCGGTACGGCCTCAACACGGGTGACGTCAATACGGTGATCCAGGCCGCTGCCGGCGGCACGCCAGCCACAACCGTACTGGAAGGAGATCGCCAGTTCGATCTGGTGGTCCGCCTCGCGCCGCCATACCGGAAAAGCGTGGAAGACATAGGGAACATTCCTGTGGGCTATGCGCTCCCTGGCGGAGGCACGGGCTATGTGCCCCTGCGTGACGTGGCGCATATCAGTCTGGATACGGGTGCCTCGTACATTTATCACGAAGCCAACGAACGCTTTGTGCCAGTGAAATTCAGTGTGCGCGGACGCGATCTGGGTGGCACGGTGGCAGAGGCGCAGCAACGGATCGCCCGCAACGTAGCCATGCCGTCGGGGTATCACCTCGTCTGGGCGGGTGAATTCAATGATCTGCAACAATCCAAAGAGCGACTGGCCGTCGTGCTGCCCATTGCCCTTGGCCTCATCCTCGCCCTGCTCTTTACGCTGTTCAACTCGCTACGCGACAGCCTTCTGACGCTTGCCGCCATTCCGTTCTCCATGGGAGGCGGCATCGTTGCGCTGTATGTCTCCGGACTGGATTTCAGCATTTCGGCCGCCATCGGCTTTGTGTCGCTGTTTGGCGTCTCGGTCATGAACGGCATTCTGGTCATCACTTACTTCAATCACCTTCTGCTTGGCGGCCTGTCACCTGTGGAGGCCATGGCGCAGGCAGCCAGGCAACGCATGCGGCCCATGCTGATGACCGCACTGTCTGCCTGTATCGGCCTCCTGCCAGCTGCCCTTTCCACGGGCATCGGCAGCCAGGTGCAGCGTCCGCTGGCCACGGTGGTCGTGGGCGGCATGCTGATCGGTCCTGTGATGCTGCTGATCGTGGCGCCTGCCTTGCAGGTGCTGGTGGTCGAATGGTCACAGAAACGCGCACGCAGAAGGTCAGGAGGCACGCCATGACGCGGTGGATGATTCTGGCTGGCATGCTGGCGGCATGCGCCGGGTGCGCCGTGGGTCCGGATTACCAGCGGCCACGCACGCCCGAGCCCTCGTCGTATATCCGCGCTCCGTTGACGCCAACGGTCAGCAGCGCGAGCGGACCATCGCAGCAGTGGTCGTCGCAGGAGGTCATCTTACGGACGTGGTGGCAGGTATTCGGCTCCGCCGTGCTCGACGAGCGCGTGGATCGCGCCCTGAACCACAACCCTGACCTTCAGGCAGCGACGGCCGCGCTGCGACAGGCAGAGGAGAATGTGTCCGCGCAACGCGCTGCGTTCTTCCCGTCTGCCGCGCTCAACTATTCGCCGTCCCGTCAACGCAACGCGGTAGGCACGCTCTCGCCCACGCTTACCTCCGGCGCGGCGTACTACACGCTGCACACAGCCCAGCTCAACGTAAGCTACGCACCGGATGTGTTCGGCCTTGACCGTCGCGCTGTCGAATCGTTACAGGCTCAGGCGGACAATCAGCGCTACGAACTTGAAGCGGCGCGGCTGAGTCTTGCTGCCAATGTGGTCAATGCCGCCATTGGGGAAGCCTCACTGCGCGCCCAGATCGACGCGACTCATGCCGTGATTGACGACCAGACCCGCGCTCTTGCGATCCTTCGCGAGCAGGCGAAGCTGGGCTATGCATCGGCGCTTGACGTGGCGGCGCAGGAAACGGCACTCGCCCAGGCCCGGGAAACGTTGCCACCACTGGAGAAGCAGCTCGAACAGAATCGCGACCTGCTCGCGGTACTGTGTGGCGACACGCCCGATCAGGCCGGTAGCCTTCAGTTCGATCTGGAACACCTGACGCTGCCGGTAACGCTTCCGCTGACCCTGCCCTCCCAACTGGTCACGCAGCGCCCCGACGTACGGGCGGCAGAGGAAAACGTGCATCAGGCCAGCGCCGAAGTGGGCGTCGCGCTGGCGAACAGGCTTCCGCAGTTTGCGCTCACCGCCAGCTACGGCGGCAGCTCCACATCCTTCGCGCGAATGTTCACGGACGACAACGTGTTTTGGGCGCTGGCGGGAAGCGTCACGCAAACCGTGTTTGATTTCGGCGCGCTGAAGCATAAGCAGCGCGCCGCAGAAGCGGCACTTCAACAATCGGCCGCCCAGTATCGCAGTGTCGTCCTGGGCGCGTTCCAGAACGTTGCCGACTCGCTGTATGCCGTGGAAAGCGACTCGCGCGCCCTCGCCGCGGCGGATGACGCAGAAGCGGCCGCGCAACACGCATTGACCCTCACCCAGGCCCAGCAGCGCCTCGGCTACGTCAACGCACTGACGCTCATAAATGCCCAGCAGGCATACCAGCAGGCGCGCGTCTGGCGGATTCAGGCACAGGCCCTGCGGCTGTGCGACACGGCCGCGCTGATTCAGTCACTCGGCGGCGGCTGGCGATGACGTATAATCCAGACTTTCGCCGCACATTCCCGCGTGCAGCGTACGCACAATTCCCCACACTGGTCGGCCATGCACTTTCGCGTCTACGTCTGCATTGTTGCCTCCCAGCTCGCCATCTGCGTGGCTGCGGCCGACGAAGTACCGTTACTGAAACCTGTTCTTCTGGGCGCCCAGTACACTTTCGTGGACCAGCGTCAGGATGCCCTGCACTCGCCCTATGCCGGCGAGCGCAGCCTGCGCGCTGATGGCGACGTCGCCCGCTCTCATACCTTCGGCGCCTATTTCGGCATGCAGGCGTCGTCGCGGCTTGCCATGTACCTGGACGTGGAAATGTTCCGTGGTGAAGGGGTCAGTGATTCGACAGGCATGGGTGGCCTGCCCAATGGCGATGTGATCCATGGCGGCGGAACGCTGCCGCGTCACGCCTATGTCGCACGCGTGTTCGCCACCTACGACATTCCTCTGGGCGACGGGTCCACGGCCGTGAAGCGGAAGATGGATCAATTGCCGGGTCATCAGCCGACCGACCGCCTGCAATTGAAGGGCGGCCTTCTTGCGGTGAGCGACGACTTCGACAAAAGCTCCTATGCCGGCTCCGCACGCACCCAGTTTCTCAACTGGAGTTTCCAGAACAGCCCTGCCTGGGACTTTGCCGCCAATACGCGCGGCTACACGATGGGTGGCGTCGTCACCCTCGTGAAAAAGGCCTGGACCGTACGCTACGGCGTCTATCAGATGCCCTCACAGGCGAACGGCGATCATCTCCAAGGCCCGTTGAGCCGGGCACGCGGTGACAATCTGGAAGTGGTCTGGCAACCCGACCCGGACGGGATCAGCCTGCGCGTGATGGGATACCGCAATACCGCGCGGATGGGCATCTATCGTGACGCCATTGCCGCTGCACCGCCTGGCGGCGTGCCGGATATCGTGGCTGACGACAAAGACGGCCGGCACAAACGCGGGTTTGCCGTTGGCATGGATTTGCCACTGGCTGACGACGGCGATACGGGATGGTTCATTCGGGCGGCGCGTAATGATGGGCGTACCGAGTCCTTCGCATTCACTGAAGCCGACGCGAGCATCAGCACCGGCTTGCAGATAGCCGGGCGCGCGTGGGGCCGTCGCGACGACCGGATCGGCATCGCATTCGCGCAGAATCGCCTCTCACCGGACCACCGGGATTACCTGAAGGATGGTGGCGTGGGCTTCGTGCTTGGAGACGGCAATCTGCGCTATGCCCGGAGGACATCGCCGAAGCGTACTACTCGCTGGCCGTGAATCGCTTCTTTACCGTCAGTGCCGATCTTCAGTGGGCTGCCCATCCGGGTTACAACGCGGATCGCGGGCCGGCACGCTTTGCCGGCCTGCGCATGCATCTGGAATATTGATCGCAACGTTCAACCGTTGCCCAGGGTGAGGAACATCACGATAGCTGCGATGCCCATCACCACCGTCGCCGCCCAACCCAGCCACGCTACCAGGCCGCGCACCACCTGCGGTCCCATCGCGCTGTTTCGTTGTGCGAGAAGCATCATCATCACCATCATGGGCACGGCGCATACACCGTTGACTACCGCGCTCCAGTACAGCGCCTTGATCGGATCAATGGACGTAAGGTTGAGTGCCGCGCCAAGCAGCATCGACACGATCAGCACACCATAGAAAAAGCGGGCGTTCTTCGGTTTGTATTCCAGCCCGTAACGGTGCCCGCTGCCCCCGCTTACCGCGAACGCGGTCGCGCCGGCCAGCACGGGAATGGCCAGCAGGCCGGTGCCAATAATGCCCGCGGCGAACAGATAAAACGCAAACCTTCCCGCCACCGGCCGCAAGGCTTCGGCCGCCTGCGCGGACGATTGAATGTCGGTCTTTCCATGAGCGTGTAGTACGGCCGCGCCAGTCAGCACAATGAAGAACGCCACCACGTTGGAGAACACCATGCCGACCGAGGTGTCGATGTTGATTCGACGCAGCGCGTCCGGTGCCTGCGACGGTTTATCAGAGAGGGGTTCACGTTCATTGCTGGAACGGATTTCTTCCACTTCCTGTGCTGCCTGCCAGCAGAACAGATACGGACTGATGGTTGTTCCCAACACGGCCACAATGGCCACCGCATAGTCGCGATTCCACTGGAATGCCGGAATCAGGGTGCCGTGCAAAGCCTGACCCCAAGGAATCTTTTCCACAAATACCGTGGCCACGTACGCAAACAGGCTCACCGTCAGCACCTTGAGCACGGGCGAATAGCGCGAAAACGGGATGAAGACCTGAAAGCCCAGCGAAAGCAATGCAAACCCGATGCCGTACACCACTGCGGGACCACCGATCAGCAATTGCAGCGCCGCGCCCATGGCCGCCACGTCGGCGCCAATATTGATGACGTTGGCGATGACCAGAAGCGCCAGGATGCTGTAAACCCAGGGGCGCGCGAAGTGCTGTCGCAGGTTTTGTCCCAGATCCTTGCCGGTAACGCGTCCGATCCTGCCGCTAACGATCTGTATCCCGATCATCAGGGGAAGCGCAAGGAACAGCGACCACAGCGTCGCATAGCCGAACTTCGCACCCACCTGGGAATAGGTGGCAATGCCGCTCGGATCATCATCGGCCGCACCGGTGATCAGCCCCGCACTCAGGCGCCGCCACCAGGATTGATTCTGTGTACTGTGTTGAGGCTCGGATGACGCATCGTTCAACATGTACACGCCTTGACGGGTTGGGCTCAGTGCCGCATCGCGTCCCGGCAGGAACGTGCGGCTGGCCCCATCATGACGGGGTGTTCGCAAGGGGGAGTGAAGGAGGTTCATGGAGGCCATGCAGGGCTTGGGCAGCCATACAGGCCGAAGCAATTGAATGGCCGGGAGACGCTGCGCCATCTTTGGTAGCGCAGCGTTTTCCGGCTGCCGGGAGGCCTTCGCGAGCACGTTCGCTCCGGCAGAAATCTCTAGGAGACAACAAACGCCAGCCCGATGCTGATTCGATCGTCGCAGCGGTTTCGTGTCTGCAAGTAGTAGTAGCCCGCCTGGACTTCTTCAGGCACGGTAAACGTGACCAGGTTCGCGCCCTCACTTGTCCGATTTGCCAGGAAGTCGTAGCTGCGGGGCAACGTTGGCTCTCCAGCAAAAGGTATGAATTGCACTAACGACATGAACTGCCATTGCCGTTCGGGAGATACCTCGAAACCGCGCAACGTGACCACCTCACCCGGCTTCAATGTTTCCGGTACGGTGATACGGGGCTGCACTTCCTCTTTTTCGTTAGCCATGACCTGTCCTCAATAGGGTTGATCGCTGTTTGCCGCGCTCGGCGCAAACATTCGACCGTACCGATCAGACAGGGTCAATTGACCGTTGGACGTAGGGGAGGTGCGTTATGGCCGCGCGAATGAGGTTTGCGGCGGCATCGTCACGGGCCGTGCACCCGTACCCGGCAGAAGGCCCGCAATCTCACCCGCAATATCGGACGGTGTGCGGTCATAGCCGTAGATGGTGTGGTTCTGGCCACCGTACACGCCCCATTCCTGGGCTTTGGTGCGGGTGAAAATGCCCATGGTGGGCACGCACGTTGCGGACGCCAGATGCATGATGCCGCAATCCGCGCTGATGTAGACATTCAATGCCGACAGCACGCTGGCCAGTTTGCGAAGATCGGTAGAGAAGAACGTGGGATAGCGACCGCCGAGCATCGAGCGCCCGAACATCGGCACGATTTCCACCAGCTGATAGTCCGGGTGCGCCGCTTCCAGCGTATCGAGGAACGGCGTCCACCAGTCCTGGCCCAGCAGCTTGTCGCCCGTGGCATTGGCGAAGATGCCAATGACGCCTTTTTTGCCGGCTGCCGATGACACCGTGGCGAGTACGCGCGCAAGCGCCTCGCGACCTTCGTTCTGCTCGCCGGCTGACAGGCGAATGTCCGGCTGCGGCCACGAGTCAGACGCGGGCTTGCCCAGTGCACTGCGCAATAGAAATACGAGGCTCTTTCCCTTGCTCTCGGGAGCATCCGAGAACGGTACGGCGTGGGTCAGATTGCCCGTCTTCTTGCGGCTGCTGAAACCCAGCTTCCATTTCGCGCGAGCCATCAGCAGATAAAGGCGTCCGGTTTGCGACTGCGGGTCCGGATCAATCACCAGATCGTAGGAGTTCCTGCGCATGGCGCCGAGTTCGCGCCACAGCGCAATGGGATGTCCGAAACCGTGCGCAGGCAACGAAAAGATGCGGCTGACGCTGAAGTAGTTACGATAGATGACGCTCGCCCCGCCGCGACGCGTGAGGATGTCGATTTCCGCGCCCGGATAGGTGGCTTCCAGCTCCTGGATCAGCGGCGTCAGCAACAGTGTGTTGCCAAGCGTATGGCTGACATAGCAGACCAGAATGCGGTGGATGCCGGTAAGCGGTAACGGTTCACCGGCCGGCTGCGGCGGCTTGCCGAAAATAAGGCGCATGAGTCCGCTGGCAGCGCGACGACGAAAGCTTGAGGGCGGGGTCTGCATGGGTGATCTGGAGGCCGTCAATGGCCAGTCGCGGGCGTCGACAGGCAGTAAGGGAGAATGCGTCGCGGGTATTTTCCACATCACGCCTTACGGCGGGGTGACGAAATGTTCACAATCGCAACTCATAAGTGCGCGGACGCTTCCTTGCCCGCGCATTGCGTGGGAATTCGATCCGAAATTCCACGCCTCGTCAACGGTTGTCACGGCAGGTTACGTGCCCGCCATTCAGACACGCCGTCCACATCTTCCGCACTAGTCTGCCGCCACGCCAGCGCCTCGCCCCAGGACCTGTCCGGGCTGCGCTTTCTCTCCATTCCCAGGGAAACCCCCGCCCATGAGCCTCCGTGCCGCACCGCACCGCTCCGTCGTGGCCAATGCCATCTACGGACTGCTCAATCCGATCCCTTTTGGCTGTTTTGTCGCCGCCATGATTTTCGACATCCTGTACGCCCGCACTGGCGTGATCGTGTGGATGAAAGGTGCCGCCTGGCTGATCGTTATCGGCCTGCTTTTTGCGGTAATCCCGCGCGTGCTCAACCTGGTGCAGGTGTGGATCACGTCCCGGGTGGTCGCGCGCACGGCCGACCGGCTCGACTTCTGGCTCAACCTGGTCGCCATCGCGCTGGCCATCGTGAATGCCTTCGTGCACAGCCGGGATGCCTACGCGGTTATACCGCAGGGCGTCTGGCTTTCAGTCGGCACGGTCCTTCTGCTGGCCGTGGGCCATCTGGTGATGGCAGTGCGTTACAGCACGCCGGGAGATCTGATCCATGAATAACGCCTTCTGCCGAAGCATCCTTACCCTGGCCTGCGTCGCGGCGCTCGGCGCCTGTAGCGACAAGGCCACGTTTGAACCTGCCCAGCAATCTGGCAGTCACCCCACCCTGCCCGCGCCTCGCAATTTCCTGATGCCGCCGATGCAGGTGCCCGACAAGGCGGGCTGGAAGGACGGGCAAATGCCGACCGTGGCGCCTGGACTTAACATCGAGAAAGTCGCGGATGGCTTCATGCACCCACGTCAGTTGTACGTGCTGCCCAACGATGATGTGCTGGTGGTGGAATCGAACGGCCCTGGCACGGAGCCGGTCACCACGCCCAAACAGTTCCTCGCAGGCATGGTGAAAAACCAGTCCGGCAAGGGCGGAAAAGGCGGCAACCGGATCACCTTGCTGCGCAGAAACGGCAATACGTGGGACAAGCACCTGTTCATCGAACACCTCAATTCGCCCTTCGGCGTGCAGCTGATCGGTGATTGGCTCTACGTAGCCAACACCGATGGCATCGTGAAATTCCCTTATCAGGCGGGCGAAACCACCATCACGGCACCGGGTACGCCTTTCGCAGACCTGCCCTCGACGATCAACCATCACTGGACCAAGTCGCTTCTGGCCAGCCCCGACGGCACGAAGCTCTACGTGGGTGTGGGTTCCAACAGCAACATCACTGAGAACGGTCTGGACGTGGAATACCGCCGCGCTGATGTTCTTGAGGTGGATGTGGCCACGGGCGCCAGTCGCATCTACGCAGCGGGATTGCGCAATCCCACCGGCCTGCAATGGGAGCCAACCACGGGCAAGCTCTGGGCCATCGTGAATGAACGCGACGAAATCGGTGCCGATCTGGTTCCCGATTACATGACCTCTGTGCAGGACGGTGGTTTCTATGGCTGGCCCTACAGCTACTACGGTCAGCACGTGGATATGCGCGTAAAACCGCAGCGTCCTGACCTGGTGGCCAAAGCTCTCGTTCCCGATTACGCCATCGGTTCGCACGTGGCGCCGCTCGGTTTGCTGATGTCCAATGGCAGCGTGCTCAGTGGCAAATATCAGGCCGGTGCGTTCATCGCTGAGCACGGCAGCTGGGATCGTTCGCCATTGAGCGGCTACGAAGTGGTGTACGTGCGCTTCGAGGGCGGCAAGCCTGTGGGCCTTCCTGAAACCGTGATTTCCGGCTTCCATTCAAAAGACGAGTCGAAGCTTTACGGGGCGCCCGTTGGCCTGGTTGAGGATAAAAGTGGTGCGTTGCTGGTGGCGGATGACGTGGGCGACACGGTATGGCGGGTGACCAGCACAGCGCCCTGACAGCTGAAAATCAAGCAATTGGCCTGCCAGAATCGCCCAACCGGACTACCACCTATGGCCGACTGGGCAAGTTATCGGGTACGCGCTAATCCTCGACGCGCCGCGTCAACGTGCTGCGGGGTGCAGTCACGGACGTCGGGTTTTTCGCCGATCAACATTTGGCGACGTTGCTGCGGGAGCGACGTGTTCGGATGATGCGGGCGGACAAGCCTGACCGCGGCATATCAAGGGGTTGATATGAACGCTGTCTACCGACTGGTATGGAGAGCGGGAATCTGCGCTTGGGTGGCGGTATCGGAACTGGGCAAATCACATGGTCATCCTGCGCAGGGGCGCAGGCACATCCGGGCGAAACGACTGCTCGCCACCTCCCTTCTGGCCTGTGGCACGCAGGCGGCATTCGCACAGGTCGTGACCCTGGGCGCGTATGACCCCCAGATCAACGACAACCTCGTAGGCGCACAAATCGTGGCTCCCGGGGCCACCATGACGTTGCAGGGCCCGCAGCTTTTCGGTGCCGGCGATCCAGGCACACGCACCACCACACTGGGCGCGCTGGGCGCGGCCAACCGGATCGTGTCCGGCTCACAGTGGATCGGGGCAGCCCGCCTCAATCCGGGAACACAGAACTTCGGCGTCACCGTGCCAGACCCCATCACGGGCGGCTCCCGCGTGGTATCCACGTATGCCACCGCCAACCTCGTACCCGCCGCACCCGTTGATGCCAGCACCTCCGTGTCTGACGTGGTGGACGTCAACGGGGCCCAGTACATCAATGTACGCGTCGGAACGGTCAACTCCACCGGCGGCACGCTCGACGTCAACATCGGTTCGAGCGGCGCGGCTTCTACCGCCGCGACCAACGGCTGGACCATGGCAGCCAAGCAATCCTCGCTGTTCTATGCCGATGGCACCGGAGCCAGCCCCAGTGCGATCAACTGGAACTCCACAAATCGCATCACCTTTACTGGCGTGACGGCCGCTCCCGCACAGCCGCAGTCACTGAATGTGACCTTTGTCGCGCAGTACGGCGGAACCTTCTCGGTAACCACGCTGGACGGCGCCACCACGACCCAGACCGTGACCAACGATGCGCAGTTGCGTACGTACAACAACTGGCTGATCAGCCAGCTGCAAAGCGGCAACATGGACCCGACGCAGTACACCGCCAACTTCAACAAGGCATACACGTCGTCCACGCAAAGCATCACTTACAGCATCACGGCAAGCAATCCGGCGGACGAGATCGCGCAACCGATTGGCCTGCGGGTGGTCATGCATGCGGTAGGCGGCCTGGCCCGGGATACCGTGGCCATCGGCGGGAAGCTGGAAGTGGCCAATTCGGTCGGCGGCGCCATGCGTGCCGAAGCAGGCGGGGCCATCGTGAACAACGGCACGCTTGCCACGATCAATGGCAGCGGAGACGGCGTGGCCATGCTGGTGACCGGTGCAAGCCACGGTTCCAACAGCGGCGTGATCAACGGTAACTTTTTTCTCAATCCCAATGGCACAACGGTCGACGGCTCGTTCGGATCGAACATCGTGGATCTGAGCGGCGGCAGCAATTTCGACAACAGCGGCATCATCAATCTTGCAACCGGTGCCACCAATGGCGCGGGCGCATCCGCTGGCATCCGCGTGGGAACGCAGTCGCTGGCCACCAGCGGCGGCATCATCAACGTGGGTGTTACCGGTTCCAAGTCCAATGGCTCGATGACCGGCGTGCTGCTCAACGATCCGACGGCATCGTTCACCAACCTGCCCGTTGGCCTGATCTATATCGGTCGGGGCCCGCAGACATCGGCAACGGCCGCACCGGCCGACGTCGCCGTGAACCAGGGCACCATGACGGCAGGCATCACGGTCAACGGCAACGCCACGGCGCGCAATCAGGGCACCATCACCATTGGCAGCAAAACGCAGAACGCCGCCGCCATCCTGGTCACCGGCGGCCCGAATGCCACGGTGAACAACACCGGCACCATCAACATCAATGGCGCAGCCGCCACCGTACCGCGCGAGAACGATGGCATTCTGGTCATCAATTCCGGTTCGGGTGGCGGCATCACGGACAGCGGCACCATCAACCTCAACGGCGTGAACGGCGTTGGCATCAAGGTGTTGAGTACGGGCGGCACAGCATCGGCGGCCACGGCGAACGGCGTCATCAATGTAGCCGGTGGTGCTGATCCGGCCAGCGGCACGCGCAACTTCGGCGTCTGGGCGGAAGGCCAGGGTTCGGCCACGGCCACGGCAAGCGTTGGCGGCACCGTCAATCTGCTGGGCAACGGCGCCATCGGCATACATGCGCGGGGTCGCTCCACGGTCAACGTCATGGCAGGTGCCGAGCCCACCTTTGCGGGCGGCAGCAATCAGATTGCGTTCTTCGCGTTCGGGCCGAATGCATTGATCAACGTGGCCGCCACATCCCTCAACGTCACCACGACAGGATCCACCCTGTTCAGGGTGGAAAACGGTGCGAACTTCGACGGTACTGGCCTGAGCATGACCGCCTCCGGAACTAACTCGCTGGCCGTGCTTGGCACCGGAGCCCCTTCCGTCGTCAACACGCATGGCGCACAGATTGAAGTCACCGGCAACAACGCAACGGGCGTCGTCGTGGAAGGCGGTGCTACCGGCACCATTGATGCGGCCACGACCATGCATCTCACCGGAGTGGGTTCCGTGGCGGGCATCGTGGATGGCCAGAAGCACACGCTCACTGGTGCCAACAGTGGCTCGCCCGTCGCCTCCACGGCCCTGACCACAGCGGCAACGCTGACGGAGAGCCAGCAGTCACTCACCGGATACATCGCGAGAAACAGCGGCAAACTCACCAACTCGGGCAACATCAGTTTCAGCGGTGCAGGTTCCACCGGCATTCTGGTTCAGACCGGCGCCACGGCAACCAACAGCGGCGATATAGCCATTACTGACGGCGGCACCGGCATACTGGTGGACAGCACGGGCGCGACCAGCGCGACCACGGGCACCACTACCGGGCTGGTAACGGTCAACGGTGGCAGTACATCGGCAAGAACGCGCGGTGTGGTGGCAACCGGCTCGCGCGCGGTGGTGAATCTGTCCACCGGCAGCCGCATCCAGATGAACGGTGACGGCGCCATCGGCGCGGAAGCCAGCAACGGCGGCACAGTGAATGTGGTGGCAACTGCCACGCCTGTATTTGGCGCGGCGGATCAGATTGCGTTTCACGCACTGGGCGCGGGTGCATCGGTACGCAGTGCGGCAAGCGCGATTGACGCCAGCACAGCCAACTCCACCATTTATCGCATCGACGACGGTGCGACGCTCGCGCTGACCGGCGCTGCCGGACTTACTGCCTCAGGCAACAACGCGCGCGGCATTACCGGATCGGGAGTGGGTACGGTGGTCACGACCGGCAGCGCGAACTTCAACGTCAGCGGCAATGGTGCGCAGGGCATCGGCATTGACGGCGGGGCCAGCGGCACACTGAGTGCCGGATCGAGCATGAGCATGGGTGGTCCCAACGCCACTGGCGGCATCGTGGATGGACAGAAGATCGACATCACCGGCGCTGCGGTGGGCTCACCGGTAAGCACCACATTGACCAGCAATGCCGCAGTCAACGGCAGCGGCACCAACGCCACGGGCTTTATTGCCCGCAACATGGGCACCCTGGTCAACAACGGTGCCATCACCATGACGGGCGCCGGGAGCACGGGTGTCTGGTTGCAGAGTGCAGGCAATCTGACCAACACCAGCAGCATCCACGTCACCAATGGCACGGGTGTGCGCGTGGAAGGCGCCAGTCCACAGACCATCCAGATCGGCTCCGTGACGGTGGACGACGGACTCGCCGGCTTGCGCCTGCTGGCCGGCGCACAGGCGACGATCAACGACTCGGCAGGCAGCATCGTCACGCATGGCTCCGCGAACGGCATTCTGCTCGATACAGGCGCCGTCTCCCTGTCGGCCGCCAACACCACCATCACAACGGACGGCACCGGCAACGGCATCGAGAACGCGGCGGAAATCGCCGCCG
The DNA here is from genome assembly GCF_014192715.1 of Luteibacter sp. Sphag1AF. Taxonomy (GTDB): domain Bacteria; phylum Pseudomonadota; class Gammaproteobacteria; order Xanthomonadales; family Rhodanobacteraceae; genus Luteibacter. The sequence continues at coordinate 99,653 of NZ_JACHYH010000005.1, read as the reverse complement.
TCACGCTCGACAACGTCACCGTGAATGCCGGCAACGGCGCCGGCATCCGCACTGCGACGGCGTTTTCGCCCTCTTCCAGCGTGACTATAAACGTCGCCGGATCGGGAACCGGGCTGGCCTTCCGTCATGCCGACGGGAGTGCCGCTTCCGGCGATCTTCTGCTGGGTACGGGTTATGTGGTGCAGGCAAACGGCGCCGGAGCCACGGGCATCCAGGCGCTGACCACGGGCGCGGTCAACACGCAGGCTACCGTAAACGTGAACAGCGCATCGGGCGGATCGGCGCTGGTCGCAGGCACGGCATCAAGCACGGTCAACGCCGGAGTGCTGACCTCAGCCAGCACGGCCGCTCCCGTGGTGGACCTGTCCAATGGCACCGGCACAACCTTCACCAACACCGGCACGATACAGTCCAGCAGCCCCACCGCCGTGGCCGTGATGGGCAGCGCCGGTAACGACGTGCTTGCGCTGACCGGGGGTGCCGTACGTGGCGACATCGCAACCGGCGCCGGCACCGATCAATTCAGCTGGACCGCAGGCACGCTCAACGGCAGCCTCACCATGGGAAGCGGTGCCGGCAACAGCGCACTGGTTGCCGGGGTGGATCTGGGCCAGACCTATCACCTGACCGCCGGAACGGGAGGCGGCAACGCGCTCACCTTGCAGAACATCGTGGCGCGCGGCGGCTCCTTTGCCGCTGATGATCTGGGCAAAGGTACCAACCTCGGCAGCGGCTGGAACACCATCAACTTCAGCAACGGCACGAACTTCACGCTGACTGACAACCTCCAGCTTGCCAACAGCGACGTCGTCATCGACAGGACGTCAACGCTGCGGGTGGGCAACGGGGTGAATCCGGTGATCTTCGGCGCATCGCCGGGAAGCGCACGGGTGACCAATGCCGGCGTGATCGACTTCACCAATGGTGGATCGCCGGGAAACCAGCTCACCATCAACGGTGACTACGTATCCAATGCGGGTGTGCTGCGCATGGGCACGGACACGAATGCTGGCGGAGCGCTGTCCAACCAGTTCACCGACCGCCTGCTGGTGCAGGGAAACGTCACCACACCGGGCGGCCCCACCATTCTGGCCATCACGCCATCGGCGGCCAGTACAGGCGCGCTGACCGACCTCAACCAGAACAGGGCCGTGGAAGCGAACGAAGGCATCTCGGTGGTGCAGGTGGCGGGCACATCCACGCCGGACGCCTTCCAGCTGGTCAACGGCTACCTGGGCGTGGGTCCCTGGAAGTACGGGCTTTATTCGTTCGCTCCGGGATCGAGCGACGCCACGCAACGCGTGGTGCCCGGCAGTGGAAATACGTTCTGGGACTATCGCCTGGCCAACGTCTACGCATGCGAAGCCGACTGCGAGCCGACTGGCCGCCGGGAAGTGGTGCCGCAGGTGCCCTCCTATATTTCCACGCCAACCGCCCTCGCCTCCTACAGCTACATGGTGATCGACAATCTGCACAAACGGCTGGGTGAAGTACGCCACGAGAGCGATCTGGACGAGGGGCAGAACGGCGAAGTGTTCGCCCGCTACATCGGCGGCGACTACCACTACGACACCGACCGCAGCTTCAGGGAGTTCGGCTACGACTACGACCTGACCACCCAGGCGATCCAGGTCGGCGCCAATGTGCTCAGCATCGACTCCGACAAGTCCGGCATGCGTGGCGGCGTAGCGCTGACCCACGGCACCACGCGCATCGAGCCGAACGCCGTGGATGGCTACAGCCGGACGAAGTTCTACAGCAACAGCATCGCCGCCTTCCTCACCTGGCAGGACGTCAACGGCTTTTACGTCGATGGCATCGTGTCCGGTGACCGTCATCAGGGCGATGTGGATACCGCATTCAACAAGGACGTCGCGCGCCTGCGCGTGTCGGGCTGGACGGCATCGGTGGAAACCGGTTACCCGTGGAAGTTCGACAATGGCATGACGCTTGAACCGCAGTTGCAACTGGCCCGTATCCATCAGCACGTGCAGGACACCACAGACCTCACCGATGCCTCGGTCCATTACGACGACTACAACCAGAACATCGGGCGGCTGGGTGTGCGCCTGACCCGGACCTGGGACAGCGGTGATGGCATGCTGCGCACCCCATATGTACGCCTGAACTACATCCAGGGCTGGGGCGGCCGACCGCAGGTCACGGTGGCCGATGCCGCCATACCGGACATCACGGCGAACTTCACCGGAGGCAGCTACGGGCGTGCGCTGGAGCTGGGGCTGGGCGGCACATGGACCTTCCGCAATCACATCTCCCTGTACGGCGAAGGCGATTACCAGAAAGCCCTTGGCAGCGACGGCACCCGGGGCTGGGGCATCAACGTGGGTGCGCGCTGGAACTTCTGATACTTGCGTAAGCGACAGGACTTCGTCACGGTCTCCTGACAGAATGCGTTGCCCCCGAAGGGGCGCGATCACACAGATCAGGGGGAAGTGGATGAGCAAGTCGTTCGGATGGGCACGCATCGCGCTGGCGTGCGCTGCCCTGGCAGTACAAGGTGGCCCCATTCCGCAGGAACTTCTGAACCTGCTGCCCGGCTTCGAGCCACATTGATGACCGCGCGAAAAGTCCCCCGGATCGTTGCTGGCATCATCGTGCTGATCCCCGCGCTCTACTTCACGTCCTGCAGCCTTATCTCAGGCCAGCGGGCGCGTGCATTCGAGCAAGTCCATGTTGGCGATACGGAGCAACAGGTCATTGATGTCATGGGTAAGCCCGCCGACCGAGAGACTGCCGGCGGACCCCGCCAGACGAAATATGGCGTGGCAGCCTGCACGGCACCATGCATGCAGCGGTTGTGGTATCCCAATAGCATCAGCTTGGCGGGAGAGGCATGGTCCGTAGATATCGGGTCGGACGGTCACGTAGTGAATGACGACCATATAACTTCGCCTTGAGTGGCCATCCAAGGCCGTCAGTGCAAATCGATAAATCCTTATAAATCTGTTTTTGTACGAATACCTGCCGATCCTCTATAAGCCTGGGCGCGCACGGCTATCGCGACCCGCGACAGTTCGACCTTAGTCGGCGTGAAGTCGCAACAGATCCGCCCGTAACGCGTCGGGATCGCCCATGACCATACAGAGTTCATTCCACTGATCGACCAGGTGCAGCAGCTGCGTCGTATCAAACGTGGCTCGCAAGGTTTCCAACACCATCGCATCGGCGACGTCCGGCGTCAGCAAAGCGCGAATGCGGCGGCCCGCCGGCAAGTCCTCCGATTCTTCCAGCAGGATGGCCAGGACATCGTCGAGTCGGGCTACCAACGGCATGTACGCCTGAACTACATCCAGGGCTGGGGCGGCCGTCCGCAGGTCACCGTGGCCGATGCCGCCATACCGGACATCACGGCACCCGAGGCTGGGGCATCAATGTGGGGGCGCGCTGGAACTTCTGATACTTGCGTAAGCGACAGGACTTCGTCACGGTCTCCTGACAGAATGCGTTGCCCCGAAGGGGCGCGATCACACAGATCAGGGGGAAGTGGATGAGCAAGTCGTTCGGATGGGCACGCATCGCGCTGGCGTGCGCTGCCCTGGCGGTAGCAGGCATGCCGGTGCTCGCCGCCGAAAAGGAATACAACGACACTGCGCTGCTCTGGCAGGTGCGTAACAACGAGCAGCGCTATGGCATCGAAGGTCAGGCAGTACTGATCATCCATAACGGCAAGGTGCTGTTCCGGCAAGCCGATGGCTACGCCGACAGGCCCACCCACCGGCCCGTGATGACGGACACCATTTTCGAAACGTTCTCGGTGGCCAAGCTTTTCGCCAGCACACTGGTCATGCAACTGGTGGACGAGGGCACCGTGGAGCTGGACAAGCCCGCCGTCCTGTATGTAACGGGGCTGCCGAAGACATGGCACGCCATCACCGTACGGCAGCTGCTGAATCACACATCGGGTCTTCCCGAATATTTCGAGGAAGGCAAAGGACAGGTCCCGTTCCCGGAGAGTCCGGCCGCGATGTACACCGCGCTGGCCGACAAGCCCCTGCGCTTCCCTCCCGGCTCCGATGTCCGCTACACGCAGACCAACTACGTCGTGATCGCGCAGCTGATCGCCGAGCACTACGGCAAGCCGTACGCGCAGGTGGTCGATGAGCGGATCATCGGCAAGCTGAAGCTCACCAACACCTCGCTGGGCGCTCCGCTGCCGCGTCGTCAGGGCGTCGCGACGCAGTTCATCGGCAAGGATGGCAAGCTGGAGAAAGATCCCGGCATCACCTTCCCGGCGTATGGCTATGGCCATGCGGGCATGTTCTCGACCATTGATGACCTGGGCACCTTCCTCAAGGCCATGGCTGCCGGGGAGATGGTCAGGAAGGAAACGCTTGAAAAGCTCTGGCGGGAAGACACGCTTTCCAACGGCAGAACCGGCTGGTTCGCGACAGGCTGGGAATCGGGCCAGAGCGACGGCTATCGCTACGTCGGCCACGATGGCGGCACGAAGGTACGCGTCCGCATCGCGTGGAAAGGTTCGCTGGACGGCGATACCTACATCGTGGTGTACCTGACCAACGGAAGCCGTCGCAACGTATGGTCACGCGTTCTGGTCGACAGCATGCTTGGCACCGTCTCGCCGGGGGATTTCCCGGCGGAGGCCCTGTCCAATCGGCTTATCGACGAGGCGACCGCACGCTACGCCAACCCGGTCGTCGGCACAGCGAAATCCATCCGTGAAAGCACCCCGTTGCAGGGCAAGGACCTCGAACGCCAGGTCAACACCACCGGATACACCGTGCGTGAAAACCTGGGCGTGGAGGCGGCGCTGCGTGTGTTTGAACTGAACACCGTACTGTTTCCCGCCTCGGCCAATACGTGGGACAGCCTGGCGGAAACCTGGGCGGCCAAGGGCGACCAGCAGAAGGCGAAGATGTACTACGACAAATCACGCGAGCTGGCGAAGAAGGCCGGCAAATAGGCGCCTAAGCGAACGAACGGAACACGATCCGGCTTCAGCGGCGTTCTCAGGGTGAAGACGTCGCTGAAGCAGGTGGAGCTGGCTGGGTGGCCGAGCCGCCCAGATCACCGATGAGCGACACCGCATCCAGAAGACGCTGCTGCTGAACACTCAGCGCGCTTTGCTGGGTGCTGACCAGCGTCGTCTGCGCGGTCAGTGCGGTGGTGTAATCGACGGTGCCTGCCTTGTATTCGTTGAACGCAATCTCCGATCCGCGGGTCGCGTCGCGAACCGCCGAGTCCAGCACTTCGGCCTGCTGCGCCAGGATGCGCAGGCCAGCGAGATCGTCTTCCACGTCCTGCAAGGCGGTGAGTACGGTGCCGCGATAGTTGGCTACCGCCGCTTCGTATGTGGCACGCGCGGCTGCGACCTGTCCATGGCGGGCGCCGGCGTCGAAGATCGTCTCACTCACGTCGGCACCCAGCGACCACACGTGGTTCGCCACGTGCAGGAGCCCGGCCAGTGGCGACTGCGAGAAGCCATCAGCGCCGGACAACGTGATGTCCGGGTAGTAGGCGGCGATGGCTACGCCGATGGCCGCGTTTTGCGCAGCCATCTGTCGCTCGGCTACCGCGATGTCGGGGCGGCGCTGCAACAGCGTGGACGGGACGCCCGCCGGCACGGTGGGAAGCGTGGGCAGCTTGTCACTGTGAGGGATATTCAACTCCTCCGGCGTCTTGCCCACCAGCACCGCAATGGCATGCTCGTATTTTGCGCGGGATACACCGAGCGCGATCAGGCTCGACTGCGCGTTCTCCAGCTGCGTGCGGGCCGAAATGAGGTCCGAGGGCGGGATGATGCCCGCGGCGTCCTGATTGCCGATGACGCGCAGGTATTCCTTGTAGTCGTTGACGGTCCGCGTCAGCAGGTCGATGTTCGCATCCGTCACGCGCAGGTCGATTACAGCCGTAGCCAGCGCCACCTGCGCGGTAAGCGTTGCATTGGCAAGGCTCGCGGCATCTGCCTCGGCAGTGGCCGTGTTCTCTTCCACACCACGGCGCACCTTGCCCCACAGATCAGGTGCCCAGCTCACGCTGCCTTCCAGCGAACCGGACGAACGGATGCCCGGACTGACGCTGACCGTATTGCCCACGCCATTGCTTCCCGTGCGCTGCCGGGTGGCCGAGCCCGTGATGCCGATGGTCGGGAACAATCCGCTGCGCGCCACCTGCACATCGGCCAGCGCGGCCTGATAGTTCTCGTAGCTTTGCCGAACCGTCTGGTTCGACACCGACACCATGGGCTCCAGTTCGTTGAGCAGCGGGTCGTCGAAGACCGCCCACCACTCGCCCTTGGGCACCGCGTCGCCGGGCTGCGCCTTGCTCCAGCCGGGTGTTTCCTTGAAGTCAGCAGGCATGCTGACCTGAGGCTTGTGATAGTCGGGCCCCACCATGCAGCCATGCAGCAGCCACAGGAGCGAAACCACCAGAGCTTTGCGGGAATGGGTCATAGTCATGCGCTTGCGTCCACGCGATTCCACGGCAGGCGGGCGGACCAGGTCGCCAACCTGGCGCGTAATCCGTCCAGATAGAGATAGATCACAGGGGTGGTGTAAAGCGTGACGATCTGGCTGAGGATCAGCCCGCCCATCACCGTGATGCCCAGCGGCTGCCGCAGCGACGCGCCCTGCCCGATGCCAATGGCCAGCGGCACGGCACCGAGCACAGCCGCTGCCGTGGTCATCATGATCGGGCGCAGCCGGATCACCGCGGCCCGGTGAATGGCTTCGCGCGCTTCCAGTTGTTCATGGCGCTGCAGGCGGATGGCCACGTCAATCATCATGATGGCGTTCTTCTTCACAATGCCGATGAGCAGGATGATGCCGATCATCGCGATCACCGAAAACGGGATGCCGAAAATCAGCAACGCCAGCGTCGCGCCAATACCTGCTGACGGCAGCGTGGACAGAATGGTCAGCGGGTGAACGGTGTTTTCGTACAGGATGCCCAGCACGATGTATACGGCCGCCAGGGCAGCCAGGATCAGCAACGGCATGGTGGACATGGATTGACCGTATGCCTGCGCCGCCCCGGCGAAACTGCCATGGATGGAAGCAGGCAACCCGATCTCCCGGGACACCTGGTCGATCACCGCCGAGGCGGCACTCAACGAACCACCCGGCGGCAGATTGAACGAGATGGTGGCCGCGACCAGGCCGTCCTGATGACTCACCTGGGTGGCTGTGTGGTTGCTGACGTAGCTGGCCATCGCGGGAAACGGCACGAGCGTTTCCGCCGCCGTGCTGTCCGCGCTGCCGCTGGAACTGCCGCCCTTGGCGTTGGCAATGGCGTTGGTAAGCTGGTTGGCCACGGCATCCGCGTTCCTCTGGTTGGTGTTACTGGTGGCCGCTGTGCTGGTCACCGTGGATGGCACCGTGACCCCTTTCACCAGCGAGCTGGACATCTGCGTCTGCTGGCTGCCTGCCGCATTGCCCGCCGCTGTACTGAAACGTATGCGGTCGAGGGTCTGCGGGTATTGCCAGTACTGCGGCGCCACTTCCATCACCACGTAGTACTGGTTGAGCTGGTTGTATACGGTGGAAACCGTGCGTTGCCCGAAGGCGTCGTACAGCACGCTATCGAGCTGGTTCGGGGCGAATCCGAAGCGCGCCGCCGTGGCGCGGTCGAAGTTCACGAAGATCTGCAAGCCATGCTGCTGAAGATCGGAATTGACGTCCGACAGCTGCGAGTGGCCCTTGCTCAGGGCGGCGACAAGTTTCGGCACCCAGGCGAACAGTGCGGCAGAATCGTCACTGGTCAGCGTGTATTGATATTCCGCCGCCGACTGGCGACCGCCGATGCGCAGGTCCTGCGCTGCCTGCAACAGCAATCGCGCGCCCGATACCGCATTGAGTCGGGGTCGCAGCCGATCCACCACCTGCGCCGCCGAAATTTTCCGTTCGGCCAACGGCTTCAGCTCGATGAATACGTTGGCCGTGTTGAGGGCGCGCCCTCCCGTGAACCCCGCAACGGACGCTACCGCCGGATCTTTCTGCACGATGTCCTGGAGCTGGGCCAGCTTCTTCTCCATCGCCTGGAACGAGATGCTCTGGTCCGCAATGATCTGGCCGGTGAGAATGCCGTTGTCCTGCTCGGGGAAAAACGTGGACGGCACGAAGCGGATGAGCAACACGTTGAGGATGATGAGGCCAATGAGCGTGAGGCCCACCAAAAGCCGATGATCCAGCGCCACGGCCAGCGAGCGGTCGTAGCCATCCTTGAAGCGGTCAAACTGGCGCCCTGCCCAGGCCGCCCAGCGGCCCGGCCCTTTGCCGCGCGCCGCTTCACGACGCAGCACCGCTGCGGCAAGCACAGGCGTCACGGTCAGCGAAATCAGCAGCGACAGCAGGATGGCGATGGACAGAGTCACCGCGAATTCATGGAACAGCAGGCCAACGATACCCGGCATGAGAAGAATGGGCAGGAACACGGCGATCAGCGACAGGCTCATCGAGATCACGGTGAAGCTGACCTCGGCGCTACCCACCAGCGCGGCCTCCTGCACATCCATGCCCTCGTCCACATGGCGCACGATGTTTTCCAGCACGACAACCGCATCATCCACCACGAATCCGGTGCCGATGGTCAGCGCCATCAGCGACAGGTTGTCCAGGCTGTATCCCAGCATGTACATCGGACCAAACGTGCCCACGATGGACAGAGGCAACGCCACCGCTGGCACGATCACCGCGCGCGGGGATTGCAGGAAAATGAATACCACACCGATGACCAGAAGCACCGCGATGAACAGCGTGCGTTCGGTGTCATCCACCGCTGCGTTCACCGACTGCGAGCGGTCAACGGCAACGCCCACATGCACGTCGTGCGGCAGCGATGCCTCCACGGCAGGCAACACCTTGCGAATTTGCCCGACGGTTCTGACGATGTTGCTTCCGGGCAGCGGATACACGATCACCAGCACGGCGTCCTTGCCGTTGTACAGACCGGCGTTGCGCAGGTTCTCCGCCGAATCCACCACGTCGGCCACATCGCGCAGGAACACCGGAGCATTGTTGCGATAGGCCACCACCAGATCGCGGTACGGCGCGGCCTTGCTGATCTGGTCGTTGGACAGGATCTCGAAGCGCTGGTCGCCCTGGTCGATATGGCCTTTCGCGCTGTTGGCGTTGGCCGAGCCGAGCGCGGCGCGCACGTCCTCCAGCCCGATGCCATAGCTGTTCAACTGGTCCGGATGCAGTTCCACGCGCACCGACGGCAGCGCGCTGCCTCCCAGGGTGATCTGCCCTACCCCGTCTACCTGCGAAAGCTGTTGCTGGAGAATGGAGTTGGCCGAATCGTAGAGCTGCGCGCGCGTCAGCGTGGACGAGGTGAGAGCCAGCACCATGATCGGTGCATCGGACGGGTTGTACTGGCGATACGTCGGGTTGTTGCGCAGCGTGGATGGCAGGTCGGCGCGGGCGGCCTGGATGGCAGCCTGCACGTCACGCGCGGCACCATTGATGTCGCGGCCCAATCCGAACTGGATCACCACCATGGCCGAGCCGACCGAACTGGTGGAGGTCAGTTCGGACACATCGGCAATCGAGCCCAGCCGGCGCTCCAGTGGTTCGGCCACGGTGGACGCCATGATGTCCGGGCTTGCGCCGGCCATGCTTGCCTGCACCACAATCACCGGAAAGGTGACGTTGGGCAGCGGAGCCACTGGCAGATTCATATACGCCAGCATGCCCGACAACAGGATCGCCACCGCCAGAAGCGTGGTGGCGACGGGCCTGCGGATGAATAGCCCCGGGATGTTCATGGGGTGTGCTCAATCGCGGGATCGGCAGGTGGAGCGGGCTTGTGGCGGAACCGCGAGGCCAGCCGGTCGAAGAACAGATAGACAACCGGCGTGGTAAACAGCGTGAGCAGCTGGCTGAGTGCAAGTCCGCCGATGATCGCCAGACCCAGCGGGCGACGCAATTCCGAGCCGGTACCGCTTCCCAGCAGCATGGGCAGTGCGCCGAGCATCGCCGCCAGCGTCGTCATCAGGATGGGACGGAAGCGAAGCAGCGATGCCTCGAACACGGCATCTTCAGGCGACTTCCCGTGCTCACGCTCACCTTCCAGCGCGAAGTCCACGATCATGATCGCGTTCTTCTTCACGATACCGATGAGCAACACGATGCCGATGATGCCGATCACATCCAGATCGTGGCCGGTCACCATCAGGGCAAGCAACGCACCAATACCCGCCGAAGGAAGCGTTGACAGAATGGTCAGCGGATGGATGAAGCTCTCGTACAGCACGCCCAGCACGATATAGACGGCTACCAGCGCGGCCAGCAGCAGGTAGACCTCGCTGGAGAGCGAGTCCTGAAAAGCCTGCGCTGCACCCTGGAACGACGAGGAGATGGACGACGGAAGATGCACCGCCTGCTCTGCCTTCGTGATGGCATCCACGGCTGCACTGAGTGAAGCCCCATTGGCAAGGTTGAACGACAGCGTCACCGTGGGGAACTGCGCGAGATGACTGATGACCAGCGGCGACTTCACGATGTTGATGGTCGCAATGCCTTTCAGGGGCACCTGCCCGCTCGTGCCTGTCTGACTGGGCAGGTAGATGTCACCCAGCGACTCCACCGTCGGAAGACTTTCCGGCTTGGCCACCAGAATGACGCGGTACTGTCCGGCCTGCTCGAAAATAGTGGACACGATGCGCTGGCCCAGCGCGTCGTACAGCGCATTGTCGATGGTGGCCGCCGTGATGCCGTAGCGTGCGGCCAGCTGCCGGTTCACCTCGATATTGACCGCCAGGCCGTCGTTGTTGAGATCGCTGGTCACGTCCGTGATGGAGGTGATCTTGCGCATGCGATCCAGCAGATCAGGCACGACCTTGGCCAGATCCTGCTGCGTGGAACCGCGCAGCACGAACTGGTACTGGTTGGGCGACACCGTCGTGTCCAGCGTCAGATCCTGTTCCGGCTGAAGGAACAGCTTGATGCCTGCAACGCTGGCTGTGGACTGCTGGAGGCGGCGCGCAATCTCTTCAGCGGTCCCTGAGCGGTCGCTCTTGTCCTTCAGGCTGATAAGAAAGCGGCCGTTGTTGAGCGTCTTGTTGGTGCCGTCGATGCCCACGTACGACGTGAGGCCGGTGACGTCGGCGTCTTTCAGCAGCACATCGGCGAGCGCGGCCTGACGCTGCACCATGGCACTGTAAGACACCGAATTGTCCGCCACGCTGATGCCTTCGATGGCACCGACGTCCTGAGTGGGAAACAGGCCCTTGGGGATGACGATATACAGGCCAACGGTGATGGCAACGGTAATCACGAAGACCACCAGCGTCAGCGTTTGCCGGGCCATCACAAAACGCAGCCCACGCTCATAGGCTCCCAGCGTGCGGTCGAACAGTGCTTCGCTGATGCGCTCGAAACGACTGGGATGCCGGTCGACCTGCGCCCGCAAAATCCGCGCGCAAAGCATGGGCACGAGGGTCAGCGACACGATCCCGGAGATCACGATGGTGATGGCAAGCGTCACCGCAAACTCATTGAACAGCCGTCCGATGACGCCCCCCATGAACAGCAGCGGGATCAGCACGGCAATCAGGGACACCGTCAGGGAGATGATGGTGAAGCCAATCTGGCCCGCGCCTTCCAGCGCGGCTTCCAGCGGAGTCATGCCCTCTTCCAGATAACGCACAATGTTCTCGATCATCACGATCGAGTCGTCCACCACGAAACCTGTCGCAATGATCAGCGCCATCAGGGACAGGTTGTCGATGGAGTAGTTGAGCTCGTACATCGCCGCGAGCGTGCCGATCAGCGACACCGGCACCGAGATGCTGGGAATGATCGTGGCCGGCACGTTGCGCAGGAACACGAAAATCACCAGCACCACCAGCGCGATGGCCAGTCCCAGCTCGAAGGCGGCATCGGAGACCGACGCGCGGATCACGCCTGTGCTGTCCGAAACGATCTGCACCTTCATGCCTGCGGGTAAGGTGGACTCAAGCTGCGGCAGCTTCTGCTTGATCTGGTCCACCGTGGCGATCACGTTGGCCCCCGGCTGACGCTGCACGTTGAGCACGATGGCCTGCTGCTTGCCGTACCACGCGCCCTGCTCCGTGTTCTGCGCCGACTGGGTCACGCGTGCGACGTCGCTCAGGTATACCGGCGCGCCGTTCTGATACGAGATCACCGTGGCCAGATAGTCTTTCGGGTCATGGATCTGGTCGTTGCCGTTGATGGTGTAATCCAGCTCCGGGCCGTCGAAATTTCCCTTGGGCTGGCTGACATTGACGTTGGCCAGCAACGAACGCAGGTCGTCGATGTTGAGCCCATACGCGGCAAGTTTCTTCGGGTCAGCTTCCACGCGGATCGCCGGCACATTGCCGCCTGCGGGAACCACCAGGCCCACGCCGGGTACTTCGGAGATCTTCGAGCCCAGGCGATTGTTCGCGATGTCCTGCAATTGCGGCAGTGACATCGACGTGGAGGTCACCGCCAGCGTGAGGATCGGCAAGTCGGCGGGGTTGACCTTGGCATAGGTGGGCGGCGCGGGAAGGCCGGTCGGCAGCAGACTGTTGGACGCATTGATCGCCTCCTGCACGTTCTGTTCGGCGACATCCAGGCTCAGCGACAGGTCGAACTGCAACGTGATGATCGAGGCACCGGCCGAGCTGTTGGAGGTCATCTGTTGCAGCCCGGGGATCTGGCCCAGCTGCACTTCCAGCGGCGCGGTAACGGTGTTGGCCATCACCGAGGGACTGGCGCCCGGATAGAACGTCTGCACCTGGATCACCGGGTAGTCGACGTCCGGCAACGACGACACAGGCAGGAAGCGCACGGCCACGAGGCCGACCAGCACGAGCGCAACCATCAGCAGCGCTGTCGCCACCGGTCGCAGCACAAACAAACGGGAGATATTCATGCGCGGCGGTTACGTCGAATGCCGCCGTGAACCGCCACCGTGTGTCGATGACGACGACGCAGGATGATCCGTGGAACGCGCACCGGGAAGCCTGATCTTCGCGCCATCCGTCAGCCGGTCCATGCCATCGGTGACGACGGTTTGTCCGGCCGTGAGGCCTGCGGTGATTACCGTGTTCCTGCCGTCGCTGGGTCCGAGCGTGACCTTGTGCACCGAGACCGTCTGGTCGGCATTGACCAGATACACATAGTCGCCCGGTGCGCCGCTCTGCACGGCAGGCGTGGGCACCAGCACGGCCTGCGACAGCGTGTCGACCAGCAGGCGCACGTTGACGAACTCATTCGGATACAGCGCTTCGTCGTCGTTGTCGAAACTGGCGCGCAGCATCACCGTACCCGTGCTTGTGGCCATCTGGTTGCCCAGGGCGTAAAGCTTTCCGGTGGCGATCACCTTGCTGTTGTCACTGTTATAGGCCGTGACAACGAGCGGTGTCCCCGTGTTGAAGCGCTTGAGCACCTTGCCCAGCGCATTCTGCGGCACAGTGAACTGCACCGTGGTGGGCTTCATGGTGGTGATGGTGACGATGCCCGGTGACGTCGATTGCGTCACGTAGTTTCCCGGGTCAACCAGCCTCAGACCCACGCGTCCGGCAACCGGCGCGGTGATGCGGCAATAGGTCAGGTCCAGATCGTATTGTGCGATGGACGCCTGATCGGCTTGTACGGCCGCCTCACCCTGCTGCACGGTGAACTTCTGATCGACATAGGTCTGCTCGGCGATCGACTTCTGCTGATACAACTGGGTGAAGCGCGTCAGGTCGGAACGGGCCTGGGCCAGGCTTGCCTGGTCCTTGGCGAGCTGGGCCTGTGCCTGCTTCTTGCTGATTTCGTACTGGCGCGGGTCGATCTGCGCAAGGAATTGCCCTTTCTCGACATCCTGCCCTTCCTTGAAACCCACCTCCGTCAGGTAGCCGCTCAATTGAGGAAGCACATTCACGGTGGCCACCGGCGTGACGGTGCCCAGCGCGTTCAGCACTACCGGCATCTCGCCCAGCGTGGCTTTGGCGGCACTGACCAGCTGCGCCTGCTGGGGTGGCTTGCCCTTGCCTGCACCGCTGATGAGGTGAAACAGCACCAGGCCGATCAGGACGCAGACGATAACGGCGATGATCCAGAATCGCCTCCTGCGATGTGGCCGGTTCGCGGTAGAGGTCGCGTCATTCATTGATGCCATCTCGGTGCAGCTCCATTCGGATTCAAAGGCAGGAACGCGCCACTGCGCGATACGTTTAATAACGTATGACAGCGTTTACCGTACGCTCATTTTCAGCACAGCGCAGGAAGCTGCGATTTCAGAGGTTCACGACGTAAGTGATGAGGAAGCACACGCCCGTCAACATAATCATGGCGAGGATGAAGGCCACATCAGCAATACGCTCCAGCCGGTGCAGGCGCACGTCAGAGTCCACACGCATGGCCATATAGGCGGCAAGCGTGGCCACCAGAAAGAAGATGGCATCAAACGAAAGAAGGTCGTCAGCAATCGTGTCGGTGCGTGTGTAGGAGATGACAACACGCAGCAATCCGATGCCCGTGAGGCACACCCCGACCATGGCGGCGGAGATGGTGCAGATCATGCGGCAGGTCCCTTCCGCAAGCGGACTGATGGTTGGCGTCTTTTGCATGGGCATGCAGCTCCCAAAAAAGGATGCCTAAGCAACGATTGGCGTGACGACGGCGTTGACCCATTCATGTTCGCAACATGAATGGATGCCTTTTCATGCAGTAAACCGTGCCGTCTGCCCAGCCGTTTTTACGCGTGGCCACCAGTGATTCCGTGCCAGTCTGGCGACCCGCGTTCGCTTGGCACCAACGACACACCACGGCTCGTTCGTTTGCATCCACCTGCCGCGGCCACCCTCATCTATCGCAGGTGATCTCATGAAGACCTTTCGCAGCCTCGCCCTGACCACCGCCTTTCTTACCTGCGCGGCCGGCATTGCCCCGGCGGCGATGGCCCAGGTGTACGTCGATGCCAACGTGAATCTGGGACCGGCACCGGAATGCCCGTATGGCTATTACGACTATGACCCGTACCCGTGCGCGCCCTATGGCTACTACGGCCCGGAATGGTTCATCAGCGGTGTGTTCATCGGCGCTGGCCCGTGGTTCCATGGCCCGGCGGGCTTCCGCGGTCACGTGGACCCGCGCTTTGACCCGCGTCGTGGCTATGGGCGCCCGCTTCCGCCGCCCCATTCACGCCCCATGCCGACGGAACGGTTCGACCGGATTCCGAACTTCCGTGGCGACGAATGGCGTGACGGGCATGGCGGCGGTGGCCGCGGTGACGAGCACCGTTGATCGTCTGACAAACGGCTAAACGGCTATCGGAAGCCGCCGGGCGATCCGCCCGGCGGCTTCGCTACCCGCACTTTCATGCGAAATTCACGGTACAAAGCCCCCTCAATACCTATTGACGGCAGATAAGGCACGCCGGAGAATCCGCGCCTCAACTTATCTCCCGCCAGCCACGCCTCAGAAGCCCAGCAAGCGATTTCCTCATAGGGGCTTCTCTGTGGCACACATCTTTTCGCCTCGTCGCGCGATGCTTCCGCTCGCGCTGGCCATTTTTTCTTCACTGTCCGCCAACGTTGCCCAGGCAGATGACCGGGACAGCGACAAAGTCACGGACCTGAAAGCGGTGAACGTCAAGGCGACTACCGACGCTCCCGGCCGCACCGGTACCAAGCTGGACGCGCCACTGATCGAGGTGCCGCAGTCGATCTCCGTCATCACCAGCGACGATATCGTGATTCGCGCAGCTCACTCCCTGAGCGATGCCCTGACCTATTCCGCTGGCGTGTCTTCCAATGCGACCGGTACGGATCAGCGCTACGACTGGCCGTACATTCGCGGCTTCTCGGCAGGCTCGCAGGGCATCTACGTGGACGGCCTGCGCTTCCAGCCCGGCCAGTTTGCCGGCCGGGTCGAGCCCTATCTGGCCCAGGAAATCGCCATTCTGAAAGGGCCCGCTTCCGTGCTTTACGGGCAGAACTCCCCCGGCGGCCTCATCAACGTGACCAGCAAAATGCCGCAGGCTGAATCACTGCATGAAGTCGGCGTTTCCGTGGGCAACAACGGCTACAGGCAGGCCCAGGGCGATTTTGCCGGTGCCCTGAACGAATCGGGCACCTGGCAGTACCGCCTGACCGGCACCACGCACGACAACGATACGCAGATGGATCACTCCTACGACAAGCGCGTTGCCATCGCGCCGGCCATCACGTGGGCGCCGGACGCCGATACTCATCTCACCTTGCTGGCCAATTACCAGCGCGACCTGACGAATGCCATGTATCCGTTCCTGCCAGTACAGGGCACGGTGTATCCGAACCCGAACGGCCGCATCAGCACGAGCCTGTTTGTGGGTGATCCGGACTTCGACAGCTACCGTCGCAGCCAGTACGGCCTGGGTTATCAGTTCTCCCATCGCATCGACGATACCTGGACGGTGCGCCTGTCCGGCCGCGCAGAACGCATCGAAGTGGACTGGCGTCAGCTGTACGCCACCGGCAGTATTTCACCGGATCTGCGCTCGTTTAACCGCTTCGCGATGCACGATCTGTCGTGGAGCAATGCGTACACGTTCGACAATCAGGCGGTTGCCGATTTTGAAACCGGTGAGTTCAAGCACAAAGTGCTGCTTGGTCTGGACGCCTCATACAACGTCGGCTTCGATACGAGCTACGGCGCACTGGCCACCCCGATTGACGCATTTGCTCCCGTGTACAACCAGCCTGTGCCTGCGCTGGGCGCGCCGGGCTCCGAGGTCCATCAGGTGCTCAAGCAGACCGGCCTGTACGCGCAGGACCAGATTACCTGGGGCAAGTGGGTTGGCCTTTTCAGCGCGCGGCACGACTGGGTGAGCAGCAGCACGCATGACCAGGTAAGCAGCACGGAAAGCCATCAGGACGACGGCAAGAACACGTTCCGCGCTGGCATCGTCTATGTCGCCAGCAACGGACTGTCGCCGTATGTGAGCTGGGCAACCTCGTTCGAGCCCAACACCGGCACCAACTTCCAGGGCACGCCGTTTGCTCCTTCTGTAGGCAAGCAGATCGAAGGTGGCCTGAAGTACCAGCCGCGCGACATGGACGCATTCGTCACCGTATCGGTGTTCGACATCCATCAGACCAACGTGCTGACCACCGACGTTGCCCATCCGCAGTTCTCCATCGCCACGGGCGAAATGCGCTCGCGCGGCGCGGAACTGGAAGGCGTGGCCAATCCGCTGCCGGGCTTGCAGCTGCGTGCGGCCTACACCTATGACCAGGTGGAAACCACGCGCTCCACCGATCCCACGGCCATCGGCAAGCCCCCGGTAACCGTGCCGATGCACATGGCCTCGCTGTGGGCTGATTACACCTTGCAAGGTGGCGCGGCACGGGGACTCGGGTTTGGTGCGGGCGTCCGTCGCCTCGGCGAGAGTTATGGCGGCACGTATGCGCCCAACGGCGTGACCACCGACTTCAATGTTCCCGGCTTCACGCTGGTGGACGCCGTGGTTCATTACGACATCGACGGCGTGCGCCTGGCACTCAATGCGAACAACCTGCTCGACAAGCGCTATGTGTCGACCTGCTATGGCGACCTGGGCTGCACGTTCGGCAACCGTCGCACGGTGATGGCCAGCGCGACGTACCGCTGGTAATCAACGACCTGCCTGTGGGGGCGAGCCTGCTCGCTCCCACAACAGCCCTGCCTCAGAGAAACAGGTATCGGGTCGTGCCGGTGATCGTCTCGTCGAGGGGGCGGCTGCGTGCCCGCACTGATGCGCCACGTTAAACCGCAGGCTCCACGTTGCCCATGGCCACCTGGCGCACCACGTGAATGAAGGCTTCCAGGCTCGGCGGCATCCGCGTACGGCTGGGGTGATACAGATAAAAACCCCGGCTGGGCGGCGAGAAATCGCGCAGCAGCGGAACCAGCTTGCCCTCGTCAAAGAGTGGCTTCATCCATTCTTCTGTCCACACCGTGATGCCCAGGCCATCCACGGCGGCCTGCAATGCCACCGCGCAGTCGTTCACGATCAGTGAGCCGGTAACCTGCAATTCAAACCAGTTGCCGTCGCGGGCAAATTCCCACGGATAAAGACTGGATTGTCCGGCACGGCGCCAGTTGATGCAGCGGTGTTCGCGAAGATCCTCCGGCGTCTTGGGCGTGCCGTTTTTTTCCAGGTAAGCCGGCGACGCCACGGCAATCTGTCGAAGATCAGGCCCCAGACGCACCGCCACCATGTCCTGGTCAATGTGCTTGCCCAGCCGGATGCCTGCATCAAAGCCATTGGCAATGATGTCGCCAAGGCTTTCATCGCTGTGCAGGTCCAGCACCACGTCCGGATAGTCGCGCTGGAAGATGCCCAGCATGGGCTGGAGCAGATGCACCAGCGCCATCTGCGGCGCCGCGATTCGCAGCGTGCCGCGCGGGGTGTCGCGCAACTGGTTCACTTCCTCGATCGCCTCATCGAACTGGTCGAACAGCGGTTGCACGCGAGCAAACAGGCGGCTACCCACCTCGGTCAGGCCCATGCTGCGGGTGGTCCGGTTGAACAGGCGAACGCCCATGCGGGTTTCCAGCCCCCGGATGGTCTGGCTCAAGGCCGACGGCGACACGCCCAGCTCTCCGGCGGCGCGCGCAAAGGAACCTTGCTCTGCGATGGTGACAAACGCTTTCAGGTCGGCAAATTCGGCCCCACGCATTGTGTATCTCCAGCTTCACAGGGCATGAAAGCCCCGGGCGATTGTTGCGGACGGGCGGTGAGCCTAACTTTCTCATCACGGCGAATGGGCCGCTTTTCGCGGGCAAAACCATTCTAACGCCGCCCTCTTCGCAGTTCATATGGAGTCTTCAATGACCCTCGCAACCCCCATCCAGACCGACGCCTATCCGCCCACCAGCTGGCAGGCGTTGCGTGCCGTCGTGGCGCCTCTGGACGCCGTGCCCGCCACCCGCCAGCTGCTGATCAAGGGCGGCACGGTCCTGACCCTGGACCACGCCATCGGCAACCTGGAACGCGGCGACGTGCTCATCGAGGGCGACCGGATTCTTGCGATTGCCGCCGAACTTCACGTCGATGGCGCGCAGGTGCTCGACGCCAGCGACATGATCGTGATGCCCGGTTTCGTCGACTCCCATCGCCATGCCTGGGAGGGCCAGTTGCGCCGGATCGACCCGAACTCGCCCACGCTGATGGATTACCTGAACTCCACGCACTTCTCCTTCGCCACGCATTACCGCCCGGAAGACATGTACGTGGGCAACCTGCTCACCGCCCTTGGCGCACTGGACGCGGGCATCACCACGCTGGTGGACAACTCGCACAATGCGCGCAGCCCGGCTCACTCGGATGCTTCCGTGGATGCGCTGGAAGATGCAGGCATCCGCGCCGTTTACGCTCCCGGCCGGCCGCTTGCTGGCGAGTGGGCCGAGCACTGGCCGCATGATCTGGCGCGCCTGAAACAGGAGCGCTTCGCCAACGACCAGCAACTGGTCACCATGGCGATGATGTCGCAGTGGGACAAGGACACCTGGGCAGCTGCACGCGCGTCGGGTCTGCGGATCATCACCGAGTTTCTTGGCCAGGACATGGGCAACCTGCTTCCCGATCTGGCCGAAGGCGGCTACCTCGGCCGCGACAACATCTTCAATCATTGCACTGGCCTGACCGACGGCCAGTGGCAGATTCTTCGCAACCACGGCGTACAGGTCAATGTGTGCCCGCGTTCGGACGCCCAGTACGGTCTTGAAGAAGGCCTCACCGTTTACCAGCGCGCTGTGGACCACGGTATCGACCCGGCCATCAGCATTGATGTGGAAGCGTCGTACGGCGGAGACATGTTCGCCGAGATGCGTGCGGTGTACTTCATGCAGCGCGGCCACGCACAGCATCGCAGGCATTCAGGCGACCAGAACGCACCGGCACCCGTGCTGGTCCGCGACATCCTCGCCGCCGCCACCATCAACGGCGCACGCGTTGCCGGACTGGAAGATCGCATCGGCACGCTCACGCCGGGCAAACAGGCCGACCTCATCCTGATCCGCACCAGCGACATCAACCTTTACCCGTCCAACCATGCGGTTGGCACCGTGGTGCACGCAGCCGAACGCAGCAACGTGGACACCGTGATCGTGGGTGGCCGCATTCGCAAGCGCGACGGCAAGCTGCTTGGCGTGGACATGCCGGCGCTGCGCGCGGCGACCGAAGCCTCGCGGGCCCACCTGTTCGCTGGCGTGGGTTACACGCCCGATTCGTTTGCAGACTTCCCTGCGGTTGCTGCCTGACCCCTTTTCCCACGCGGAGTCCATCCCATGAACGTGCTTCTTTTGCTCGTCGCCTTTGCGGCGGGTTCGGCCATCTCTGCCCAGGCGGCGGTCAACAGCCAGCTGGCGGGCGGACTCGGCGGCAATACCGTGGTCGCTGCATTGATCTCCTTTGTCATCGGCACGCTGGTGCTCGCGGCCGTCGCCTTCGGCAAGGGCGGCATAAGTGACGCCGTGGCACACATTCCCCAGCAGCCGCTATGGCGCTTCGGTGGCGGCTTCCTTGGTGCGGCCGCCATCTTCAGCACCGTGCTTCTGGCGCCACGCATCGGCCTGGCCAACATGCTTGCGCTGGTGATCGCCGGCCAGCTGGTGACCTCCATCACGATCGACCAGTTCGGTCTTCTGGGCATGGCAGTACGCCACGTCTCATCACTGCGCATCGCCGGTGCGGCGGTACTGGTGGTCGGCGTGCTGCTCATGCTTTTCGGCGATGCACTGATTCGTCTTCTCGACAAGGCTCCGGGCTGAATGTCATGAAACACTTCAAGAAAACCTTTGCTCTTCTCGCGCTGGCCGCAGGCGTGGGCATCGCCACCCAGACACACGCCACCGAACATGGCGGCGACAACATCGGACAGGGATCGGAAGGTTTCTACGCGGGCGCCCTTCCCCCGGCTGGCTGGTATGGCGTGTTTTACGGCAACCACTACCACGCCACACGATTCAATGATGGCGACGGCCATTCGTCCATTCCGTCGTTCGACCTGAAAGCCGATGTGCTTGCCGGCCGCCTGTTCTACATGACCGATACGCAGGTGGCTGGTGGCAGGCTGGGCTTCTTCGCCATCGGTTCGCTGGCCTCGCTGCGCAGCGAAACGCCCGAAGGTCGCGCTCGCCGCGATGGCGCTGGCGACATCACGGTGGGCCCCGCACTCGGCTGGGAGAACGGCCCCTGGCATACGCTGGTGGCTATGGATGTCGTGTTGCCGACAGGCAGCTACAACAGTACGCGTGCGCTCAATACGGGCAACAACTATTACTCGTTCCGCCCGATCTATTCGGTCTCCTGGCTTCCTGCCAGCGGCATCGAAGCGTCGATCAAGGCCAGTTACACCTTCAACACGACCAACAACGCCACCCACTATCACTCCGGCCAGCTCTTTCATTTCGACTACTCGCTGACCTTCCCCGTGACCGATGCGCTGCGCGTGGGCGTCAACGGATATCTGGTCAAGCAGACAACCGACGACCGCCAGTACAGCGCGCGCGTCGGACCTGACGGCATGCGCGGCCGCGTATTCGCCATCGGTCCTGCGCTGGAATACAAGCTCGGCTCCACCATTGTCGACTTCAAGGCGCTGAAGGAGTTCGCCGTGAGAAACCGCGCGCAGGGTTCGAGCATCTGGGCCAAGGTGGTGGTGCCCCTGTGATCGCAGGCGCACCTACAACCGATGGCCGGGTTGTATGCGGGGGGCGGGCCGTTAGCATCACCCGCGTATCCCAACCCGAAGAGCCCCGCCATGGCCACGCTCACGCAGACCAAACGTATCTCCACCCTGCAACGACCTGTCTGGCTTGAACTGGCGAAGCTGGGCAAGGGTGTGGAACACGACCGGCAGTCGCTTGGCATCATCCTGCCCGTAGGGGCCACGCTTCGGGTTCGCCAGTCCAATGAGGCGTTCGCTTCGCGCCTGAATCTGCGGCTGCTCAATGACGATAGCGAGACCGAGCTTTCCTCGTGGGTAGAAAATGCGTGGGTGAGCGTGGTGGCGCAGGCTGTCTCCGTGGCGTTCATCGACACGCCTCTTGTCGAGGACCCGGACGCTGTACCCACGGTGGAGTTCGAGTATCCGGACGATGCCATCGCACTGCCCACGTTCCGCGCAGGTGATGACGAAGCCGCCTTCTTCGCCGAGTGGGACAGCCAGGATGCCGACTTCGCGCTGCTTGAAAGCGCCGAAGTCATCATGCTGTTGCCGCTTATCGACAAGGAAAACCTGCGCAGCCTCGAAGGCGGGATCGCGGGGCTGTTCGCGTTCTTCCAGGATGTGCTTTCGTTCTACAACGAATTGGTCGGCCTGTCTTTTGAGCCGCAGCGACCCACCGATCTGAACATTGCCAACCGCTTTTTCATGAAGGCCGACGAGCACGGGATCGGCCTGGCGTATTTCGGCAACGTGTGGACAGCCGAGTCCTCGAACTCCATGAAGGGGTTCTTCCTGACCCCCGAGGCAGACAACTGGGGATGCCTGCATGAGCTTGGGCATGCTTATCAGGGCGGTTTCATGACGAACTCTGCTCTTGCCATGAGCGAGGTCTGGAACAACATCTACGCTGCCAGCTATGAGGCCGTGAACCTGGGCGACGCCAAGTTCGAAGACGGGTGGCTATACAACTATGGTGGCCAGGCGGGCGTTGAAAAGAAGCTCAATGATGTTATCGCATCCGGGGCGCCCCTGAACCAGTGGGATCTCCGGCTGAAGCTCTACTTCACCATGCTGATGATCGACCGCGCGGGCAGAAGCGCGTTTACCTGGTTCAACCAGCAATACCGCATGTATTGCAACCCGCCCGGCACCCCTGCCGATGCCCCGCCGCTGGTGGACATGCTGGCGGAAAGCTTCGCAACGGCAGGTGCGAAAGTCGATGTCGCAGCGGTGATGGACCTGGGTCATCAGCCTCTGAGCCCGTGGCAGCGTCAACGCAACCTGTTCAGTCAGGCGCAGGCCGTTTATCCGCTGAACCAGTTCTTCTCGGGTGACGAACTGAGCCGATGGCGGCAAACGCTGAAGCAGGAGGGTGATCTCAGTCTGGTGTCGCCACAGCAACTTCGCGCAACGGGGATCAAGGGCGATGTCGAGCTTTCGCTGTCCATCGACGACTTCAGCCAGATCTACGGGCAAACGCTGGTATGTCTTGATGGAGCGCATGTTGCGCGATCCGTGCTGATTGAAGAGGAGACGATTTCTCTCAGTCAACTTCCCATCGGCATTTACACGGTGCGCGTCCCCACCGGGCGAAACATCAAGTATCTGTCAGGTCCGGACTATCTGGTCGTCACCCCCGGCAAGCGCGCCGAAAAGATAACGTTCCTGCCACGACACGGAAGCGATGTGCTTTCGCAGGAGATCCGTCTCCTCGGCCTGTCGGACAAGCAATTTGCCTACGTCACGATTGATCAGGAAAACCACTGGCTCGTCGTGGATGTCTCCACCGAAACGCCGCATCTTTACTACCCCGACGAAACGTATGCTTCGATCACCGTGATGCGAAAAGGTGCCGTGGTTTTCAGCCTCGTGATTCCCGGGACCAAGGCGACGCTGACTCACACGGAAATCCCCTTCGACTTCGGCGACGTGCTCCAGATATTTCACGATGAGCCGAAAAACCGGTTGAAGCTCGTGCCCCCCTTTGATGGGGTACTGGACGGCATGTCCAAGACGAATGTCTTCGAGATTACGTCGCAGGGACTGCGTAACCAGTCACTCGGCAACGATACCGGCCAGGCGTTGCTGCCGCGCCTGGAAGCCACGGCGGCGAAGATTCGCACCATACCGTCCATGCTGAATGCGAAGCATGCCGCGGCCAAGGACAACCTGCTCTTCGCCATTGATACCTATCGAAGTCCGGAGCGCGAATCGTTGCTCGCCCTCTATGCCGACTGTCTTCCGACGGACAACGATGTTCCGGCCGATACGCTGGGCAATGCGTTTTCCCTTTCCTGCCTGGGCATCAGCGACCGCGAGTTTCTGACCGCCCATATTGACCTGCGGACCCGGCAGATCACGGTCGCCCTCAGCAAAGGCGTGGCGCATGGTCGCTTCCCCGAAACCTATGTCCGGCTTTTCATCATGGATGCCAACGGCAAGCCGCTACTGGATCTGGACGTGCTGGGCACGACGGATCAGGCAGCGAAAACATGGACGTTCCCGGTTTCAGGCGATGGTGGGGAAGAGATCCGCATCTATCACGCCGAGCCGAAGAACCGTCTGGTCATTACCAATGAAATGCAGAACGTCCGCCTTGCTGAGCGCAGCATGCAGCAGAACTTCCGGCTTACCCCGACAGGGCTCGAACCGCTGCTGACGGACGCCTGAGTCAGAACTGCCAGTTCACGTTGAAGCTCGGGCCACTCAGCCTGACCTTCTTGATGAACGCACTGTCACGCCCTCATGGTGGGCGACATCGCGATAATTCAACTGATGGCCGTGCCATTCACGGCCGCCGTCAATCACTTGGTGGGCATGCTCTTCTGCACCGCGTGGATCTCGGCCACGTAACCACCGGGAAACTCGACCATCGCCGAACGGCGGTCGGCCTGTGCGTGCGCCGCCACGATAATGGTTGCGCCCGTGGAGGTGGCTCGCTGCAAGGTGGCATCCAGATCGCCGACCTCGTAACCGGTGAGTTCGCGACCGTAAGGCCAGGGCACCTGCCCGTCCGTGGCAAACACGGCTACCTTGCCGTACAGCGATTCGATGAGGATGTGGCGATAGGAGGTATTGCGGCCAATGTCGGCACCGGGCGCGTTCTTCACATCGGACACGACCTTGCCATGAGCGAAACGGACGAACGCGCGCACAAAGCTGTCTGCCGCTGCCGTGGGAACATACACGCGGTTTTCAGGCACGTATTGAAGCGCCGCATACTCGGGCTTCTTCGTGTGCCAGTACAGCTGCATGTTGACTCCACCGGGCCAGCTGACCACGGCATCGCGGCCGATGGGATCATTGAAAGGCGCCACCAGCGTCGTGGCCCCCGACATCTGCGCGGCCTTCACCGCCTCATCCAGGTCGGTGACCAGATAGCCGGTGCGTTCGCTGCCAAACGGATAAGGGACCGGCGTGCGGAAGCCAAATACCGAGACGATGCCGGACGGCGTCTGCACGATTTGCGACGAAGTCGACGATGGCGTGGGCGTAACGGTGGCCACGACCTGCGGCGAAGAATGGCCACCGAATGTCGTGGCGAAACTGGCGACGAAGGCGTCCACCTTGTCCGGAGCAACGTAAACATGCGTACTGTCATATTGCGGCCCCACCGCGAAATCGGTCGTGGCGAATGCGGGGGCGGCAAGGAGCGCGCCGATCAGGAGGGCGGGCAGACGACGCATGGCGGGGCCTCGGACGAAAGAATGTGGACGCGCCCGTTATCGTATTCATGGCCCGGCAGAGTCAATGGCTACAAGAACCCCTCCGGCTGCCGGCCTAACCTGCTCTTGCCCTTTCGCTCCGGTAACCGGCCCCATGACGACGCACACCCCTGAGATCAATCCATCCGTCCCGCCCAGCGGCACTGGCTGCGTGGAATGCCTGGCCACCGGCAGCTGGTGGTTCCACCTGCGCCGCTGCGCGCAGTGCGGACACATCGGATGCTGCGATGAGTCGCTGGGCAAGCACGCCAGCCAGCATGCCCATGAATCGGGCCACCCGGTCATCACCAGTTTCGAGCCCGGGGAAGACTGGTTTTACGACTACCGGAACGACGGCATGTTCGACGGTCCTGTGCTTGAGCCACCCCATAGCCACCCGCTCAGCCAGCCCACACCAGGCCCGGCAGGGCGCGTCCCCCACAACTGGCAGCGGCTGCTGGACTAAAGCGCGTGTCACATAGCTAAACGCCCGATATCTGAAATGTGAACGCCGGCCCGCAAATCCGGCAGCTCCCGGTCAACAGCGCGACCGGCTCCCCCGTTTTTTGCCTCAGGTTCCCAACAACCGGAGAGGCATCATGAAACGACTTATCCTTGCCGCCGCCGTCCTGGCGATGACCATCGCCGTTTCCGGCTGCATCGTGGTGCCCGCACGTGGCGGTTATTACCACGGCGGCTACTGGGGCCATGGCTACTACTACCGCTAAGTGAAACGCGCCAGGGAATGCGCGAGGGGAGCCAGTTTTGTCATCCGGGCCCCGGCAGGGCATGATGAAGCTGGCAGGATCACGCCAGCAGACGAATACATCTTCTACACGCAAATTCGGCAAAGTCAGCTACTGTGCCGTTATACGGTAGCGCTCCGGGTCGCGGCGCCTCAAACTTCGCCCATCGGGTGCAATGCCTGTCATACAGGTCACGCATGCGGACGCCAGCGGGGGCGCCTTGCCGCACGGGGTGGCTCATCATCGCCATCGGGTGGAAATCGCGGAGGACGACGTGAGAACCGAAAACAAGGACTCGTTAACGCTCGCGCACCACGCCGCCATCGCGTCAGCCTATGCGGCGTGCTATGTGTTGACCCGCTACTTCTCGTTCTCGCACTGGATTCTGCCCGCTGGCCTGCGTCTGGTCTGCCTGCTGCTGCTTCCCCGCCGCGTGTGGCCTGCACTGGCCATCGGCGAGACGATCACCATTGCCGAAAGCGCCCTTCTGGACGCCCCGCCGTATGGTCTGGCGTGGATGATTGCGGCCTCGTTCCCGCCCATCGTCCTGTGCATGCCGGCCGTCGCGCTCATCAAGCGCCATCTGAACATGCTCAAGCCCGATGGCCATCTGAACATGGCCATGTTGCTCGTGGCCTCCATGGCCTGCGCCGCCCTGAATACGCTGGGCAACGCGGTGGCCCTTGCTTCCGTGCACATGCCCGACGGTTCCCCGGCACCGCATGTTGCCATCCCGGTGCTGCTGACCTGGTTCCTGGGAGCCTACCTGGGCGCGCTGACCCTGATGCCGACGCTGCTAGCCATCCGCGAGTGGGTGGCCCGCCACGGTGACGTGCTGGCCTGGCGCACCTGGTCGCAAAGCCGGCTGCTGCGCGATCTGCTGTTCTGGACGGTCCCCACGCTGGCCGTGCTGGCCGTGGCCGCCCCGCATCTGGACGATGCACCACGCCAGTGGTGCCGTCTGCTGATGGTCCTGCCCGTGGCGGTGCTCACCGCTCGCCATGGCTGGCAAGGTGGCGCGCTGGGCGGCATGCTGGCCAGCATCGCTCAGGCTTCCACCGCCACGACCGTCCGCGATCCGCAGATGATCCAGGCGCAGGTCGTGCTGGCCTTCGCCATTTCCACCTCGCTTATTGTCGGTGTGCGCATGGCCGCCCGCGTGGGGCCATCCGCCCTGCTGCGCATTCCCTTCTTCAACCACCTGCGCATGGCCCATGCCGGCGTGGCGTTTGCCGAGGCACCGGCGTCCCCGACGCGGGCTGCCCGGAACCATGTGCAGGCCCGCACCCGCTTCCGCGATGTGTTTGAGGGGACGGAACGCCAGCCGCAGGCAGCTCCGGCCCGAGTGCAATTGCCCAGCGAGGCGCCTGTCGCGTTTGAAAGCTCGTTCGCCACGGCCGTGCAGCGCACGGGTGCCAACTATCGCTACAGCGCACGGGGTCTGCCCCTGGCAGCCTTTGAGCCTGCCGTGGAACGCGAACTCCAGCGCATGGCCAGCGAGTTGATTCCCTATGCGCTGGCCACCGGTCCGTGCCAGGACATCAGCCTGCAGCTTCGCGCAGGCATGGATGGCGACAGGCCGTGGCTGGTGCTGCGCGTGGTCGCGCACCGCTCGGGCGAGGCCAGCATTGCCTTCCGCTCACCGAGGCGCTGGGCCGAGATGATCGCCCTGCTCGGCTCCCGCCGCCTCGACCTTGCCGCCATGCAGGCTCATGCCGCCATGCACGGTGGAATGCTGCGCGTTCGCCAGCACGCCCGGTCGATCCAGGCCAGCTTCACGCTGCACGAGCCCCGCCTGATCGAAAAGTAAGCGTCCCGAAGGACAAAGGCGCACCACATCTGAAACCCCGGAAGCGGAACTTAGTCCAACTTCCGGGGTTTCAGATGTGGTCGCCCTTGAACATCCCCCTTGACGCTCGCGAGATGGTGCATTGACTCAGATATCAGACGCCTCCGGAACGCACCCCTACCGCGACACAACCCTTGCCCGACTCGGCTGGCCAGGCACTTTCAACGCCCTTATTGCCGTTACCTGCTGCGTCTTTGCCTTTATCGGCATCTCCAGCAGCAGTCTGTGGGGCGACGAACTGTTCACCATGCGACTGGTCGATCATCACCAGGGCCTGGGCGACGTGTTCCAGCGCATGCTTTCGGACGTCCATCCCCCCTTGTACGACTTCCTGCTTTACGGCTGGGTGGAGTACTTCGGCACCAGCGAACTGGCGGTGCGCCTGCCCAGTGCCATCCTCGCGGTCCTGTGCATCCTCCTGTTCGTTTCAAGCACGCGCCGCCGGTTCAGTCCGGCGGCCATCGCTTTTGCTTGCGCGGTGGCCACCAGTTCGATGTTCTGGTACGTGCAGGCGCAAAATGCGCGCAACTACAGCCTCGCTATGGTCATCTCGGCCGCGCTGCTTGCAACCGCCGTTACTTTCCACCGTCGCATATGCGCAGGCGAACGCTTTCCGGCGGGCCCATGGCTGACCCTTACCCTGCTCGCCATTGCCGGCAGCCAGACCCATGCATACATGCTGCTCGTTGCCGGCATGGTGTTTCTGTTTCTTCTGCTCGCGACACGCAACTGGCCGCAGCGTATTGGCCTTTGCCTGTCCGGACTGGTCGTACTGGGGCTCTACGTCGCTCTCCTGTGGATGATGATCCACGCGCCGGAACACGATTTCGACGCCACCTGGTTCCGCAATAGCGCAGGCTTCTTCAGCTCACACCTGCGCAGGGCCATTTTCCAGTTCATGAGCCGCCAGGCGCTGCTGATCGTGGTGGTCATGCTGGTGATGGGGTGGATACGCCGCCAACGTGCCGAACCGGCAACGCGCGACCCGCCTCATACACTCGACTGGGAAGTGGGCTTGTGCGGTTTCGTCATTGTCGGAGTGATTGCTGGCGGGATTGCCGTATCGCTGCTGGTTGCACCGTCGTTCTCTTATCGCAATGTGCTGGTATGCGCACCGTTCGGCTGGCTCCTGCTGGCGCGACTTTACGACGCCGCGGGACCTCGCACGGAGACGCGAAAAGGGGCCATTGCTGCGGCGGCCATCGTGATACTTCTTGGCTCTCAGGCCGCCGTATTGTGTCGCGGCCGGCTGTTGCCCTCCACTGAGCCCTGGCGGGCATCGGCGGCCTACGTGCAGGGTCTTCCTGGCTGCAACGGCGCCACGCTGCCAGTTATTTCCCAGCCTCGTACCTATGGCCCCTCGCTTTCACCCCGCGTGCGCTTCATGATCGAACGGCGCTACTACGGCTACTACCTGCCGTCCTCCTATCACCCTTTGGCCTATCTTGCCGATGACTGGGTCAGGCAGGCTGGCGCGCTGGTCCAGTCCAACAGCACCTGCCCGGTGCTTGGCTGGATACTGCATGACGTGTCGGAGGAAA
Source organism: Luteibacter sp. Sphag1AF (assembly GCF_014192715.1). Classification (GTDB taxonomy): domain Bacteria; phylum Pseudomonadota; class Gammaproteobacteria; order Xanthomonadales; family Rhodanobacteraceae; genus Luteibacter. Next base: position 70,209 of record NZ_JACHYH010000005.1, on the reverse strand, counting down.
GCGCGGCGCTGACGCTGGCCAGGCAATTCGTCAGCCAGCCGGGTACGGGCAACCAGCTCGTCATTCAGGAGATAAATTCATACGAACTGAGCTGGATGCGGTGGAAGGCCGTGCCGCGCGCGTACGTATTCCTGCGAGCTACTCCCCGGATCGTCGAACAAGCGCCCGCATTGCCAGCGGGCGTACCGCCAGACAAAAAATACGCTTTGGGTAACCGTCTGCTGTTGACCTTCAACCCATCCGCGCCGGAAGCATCGGCCTGGGACATACGCCGCCTGCATTCGGGCACTCCCTGACCCCGCCGGACTCGTGGCCGTACACCTGAAACGCAAGAGGCCCGGGTCTGGCGACCTGCCAGACCCGGGCCCCGGGGTGCTTACGTCACTTCACACAGGCGTGCTTTGCCTATGTCGGCAAGGCTTACGGCCCGCGCGTGCTGCACTCGATCGGATCCTTGCAATCGCCGCTGGTCGCCCGGAGGGCATTGGTGCCGTCGGTTTGCGGTGCGACCAGCACGGTGACGGTGCTGTCGCTGTAAACCACTTCACCAGCGGTGCTGGCCGGCGCGGGCTGCGGATCAGACGGCGTGGCGACGCGGGATGCATCCACACCGACCGGAAGGCCGATCACGTTGTTGCCGGCACTGAGCACGGCGCCACGAACCACGCCGTTGAGGTCGTTGACCTGGACGTAGCGCAGACCGGAACGCTCGAACACGTACACGTGGTAATGCGGGCTTGCGCTGACGTCAGTCGCGTTGGGCCACGATTGGCCAAGACCGGTGGCAGGCGGCAATCCGTCCGCGTGCGCCGACATCGAGGCAACCGGCAGAAGAAGCATGGCAGACAGCAGGAGAGGGGTTGCGGATCGCATGGGAAACTCCTTTGATTTGACCGGGAACCGGCGCCGCGTTTGTCGGAACGGTGCCAGTGAAGTTGCGTTACGCCCGTCCCGGACTCCGGAACGGTGCGCCGACGGGCACACTCTCCACGAAATCCAGCGCGAAATGAGTAGTGCTGCCGATTCCGCATAACTTTGGTACGTCAACCTGTGCTCGCTTCGGGGAGTGGCACGGGACGTAAATAGCGGAAAGCGCTGTCAGTTACGGGGCAAACGTAAGGCAGGCAACTGACAGCCATGCGGGAGAGTTAAGGCTGAAGCATGCACCGGCATGCGCCCCGCCTATGCGCAGCTGCGGCAAGAATGATGCGCAAAATTTTACGCCAGAGTCTTTTAATGCGACTCATTCTCAGTTACATTGCGCCACGGAATCGTTTACGCCTACGCGGCATCACGGAACAGACCCACCCACAGGCCAGCATCGAAGGCTTGTAAGGCAGCGCGTTCCTGTCGCGTTCCCGCACCGCCCTTATCTCCGGCGGCGGTCAGCCAACAGGAAAATTCAATGATCCACCGTCCCCGGCTCAAGCGAGCCGCCCTGTGTGCGCGCGCCTTTTGCGTCAGCGCCCTGCTCGTCAGCCCCACGCTTTTCGCCGCCGAGGACATCAGCGACGAGGAAAAGAAGAAGGCAGCCACCGCGCTGGACGCGGTAAAGGTGTCGGGCGTGACCGAGTACGGTTTCGTGGCGCGGCAGACGGGCGTGGGCAGCAAGACCGACACCCCGCTGATTGAAACGCCGCAGTCCGTGTCCATCGTGACTCGCGAAGAACTGGACGTGCGCAACGTACAGACGCTCGTCCAGGCAGCCGCCTATTCGCCGGGCGTGCAGTCGCCCTATCCCGATCCGAACGGCAGCTGGCTGTATTTCCGGGGTTTCTTCTCGTCGCAGTATCTGGACGGCCTGCGCATTCCGTACAGCAGCGGCGGCGGCGCCGCCACGATGCAGACGGAAATATGGGGCATCGAGCGCGTGGAAATGCTGCGCGGCCCGGCGTCGGTGATGTACGGCCAGAACGCGCCCGGCGGTATTTCCAACGTCGTGAGCAAGCGCCCCACGCTTGATCGGGTGCATAACGTGCAGCTTCAGGCCGGCTCCTACGGCAAAGTGCAGGGCGCGTTCGATGTCGGCGGCCGCATCGACGATGCCGGCGTTTACCGCTATCGCATCGACGGCCTGGTTCGCGATGCCGGCACCCGCTTCGACCACGGCCGCAACGACCGCCGCTTCATTGCACCCAGCATCTCGTGGAACCCGTCTGACCAGACCAGCCTCACGCTGCTGACGCAATACCTGAAAGAAGACCTCACGCCACGCAACTGGTTGCCGGGCGAAGGCACACTGCTGCCCAACCCCAACGGCAAGGTCTCGGTGCACCGCTACACGGGTGATCCGGCGTTCAATCAGTACACCCGCGAACAGACGGCGGTGGGCTACGCGCTCGATCACCGTTTCACCGACTGGCTGAGCCTGAAACAGAATTTCCGCTACACCGACGTGCACGTGCACACACGCTCGGTGGCTCCGGGTTTCAATGGCTTCTCCGGTACGTCAAAGCGCCTGATGTCGCGTACCGCCAGCGAAGCATGGCGCGAAGGCGAAGCCACCGCGCTGGACACCCATCTGGAAGCTGATTTCGCGACGGGCCCGCTCGATCACCTGCTGATCGGCGGCGTGGATTACTCCTACTACAGCGAATCGGCCGCCAGCCGCAGCGGCACTGCCACGCCCATCGACGTGTTCACGCCCGTTTACGGCGCCGCGCTTCCCTCGACATGGACCATCGGCACGCCCACCCGCCAGACCCAGCGTCGTACGGGCAGTTACCTTCAGGATCAAATCTCGTACGACCGCTGGCGCCTGACCCTGGCGGGCCGCTACGAAGATGTGTCCACGCAGACCATCAACCGCGCCACGGGCCTGACCACCGCGAAGTTGAATGACCATGCGTTCACCACGCGCGCTGGCCTCCTGTACCTGGCCGACAACGGTCTGGCGCCCTACGTCAGCTATTCGGAGTCGTTCGAGCCCTTGAGCGGTGTGGATTTCTACGGTGCGCCGTTCCAGGCCACCAAGGGCAAGCAGAACGAAATCGGCGTGCGCTACCAGCCGGTGGGGAGCAACCTGCTCCTGTCCGCCGCACTGTTCGATCTGCGTCAGGTCAACAACCTGATGACCGATTACGATCCGACACATACCTGCAATGGCGGCGGCCCGCTCAGCTGCTCGGTGCAGTCCGGCGAATACCGTTCGCGCGGTGTGGAGCTTGAGGCGAAGTACAGCGTCAACGATGCGCTGAACCTCACGGCCGCCTATACACGCAACAACTCCAGCTACACGAAGGCGAACCTCGACGTGCAGGGCAAGGAGCCCACGGGCCTGTCACCGAATGCGGCTTCCGTATGGGCCAACTACACCGTGCAGGCCGGCCCGCTTGCAGGCCTGGGTTTCGGCGGCGGCGCGCGCTACACGGGCTGGATGTGGATGGACAGCGCCAACACGCGCAAGATCCCTGGCTATACGCTGATGGATGCCCTCCTGCGTTACGACATGGGCCAGCGCGTCCCTGCCCTGCACGGCATGCGGATAGCGCTGAATGTCACCAACGTGCTCAACAAGGAAACCTTCCCGGGCATCTGTTCGGTCAGCTATTGCCTGTACGGTGAAGGACGCACCGTCAACGCAACGCTCGATTACCGATGGTAAGCCGCACACGGATCTGGCCTGGCGTCGCTTCGCGCGCCGTCGCGGCCATGGTAGGCGGATACGCGCTGGCCGCCGCGTTTTCCGCCTTCGTGGCCGTGCTTCCCGGAAACCGGGCCGAACTGACGATGACCGGACTGCTGCTTTCCTTCGCTGTGTACGCGTGCGCCGTGATCTGGGTGTTCGCCGCGCGCACCGCGTGGCGTGCCTGGTTGGGATTGATCGTGCCAGGGGCGTGCCTTGCCCTGGGCCTGTGGCTGTTGTTACCCGGTAACCCTGCATGAAAAACGGATTCCGCCAGTCCATGGCGTGGCTGCATACGTGGTCTGGCCTGCTGGTCGGCTGGATTCTCTTCGCGATCTTTCTGACCGGCACCGCGGCGTACTATCGCGATGAAATATCGCGATGGATGCGGCCCGAGTTGCACGCAGGCAGCGCCATCACCCCGGCCGAAGCCACGGCTGCCGCCGTGACATTCCTAAGGAAACGCGCGCCGGATTCAACCAGCTGGATCATCGGCCTGCCCAGCGCGCGCGAGCCGGTGCTCACCCTCTACTGGCACGATCCGGCGGTGCGCCGCTTCGCCAGCGCCGTGGTCGATCCGGCCACAGGCAAGCAGATCAGCGCACGCGACACGATGGGCGGTGAGTTCTTCTACCGCTTTCATTTCCAGCTGCATATGCCGCCCGTCTGGGGACGCTGGATCGTGGGCTTCTGCGCGATGTTCATGCTGGTGGCGATTATTTCCGGCGTCATCACGCACAAGCGCATCTTCAAGGACTTCTTCACCTTCCGACCCGGCAAGGCGCCCCTGCGCTCGTGGCTGGATGCCCACAATGCCACCGCCGTGCTTGGCCTGCCCTACCATCTGGTGATGACGTACAGCGGCCTGGTCACGCTGATGTTCATGTACATGCCGTGGGGTATCTCCGCGGCCTATCCCCAAGGCAGCGACGACTTTTTCAGCCAGTCACTGGGGACGCCGGTATCCGTGGAAGCCTCGCACCAGCCCGCCGCCTTGGGTGATGTTGCCGCCATGGTTGCCAGTGCAGCGAAGGCATGGAATGGCGCGCCCATTACACGAGTGAATGTGCAGCATCCCACCGATGCAGCGGGACGTGTGGAAGTCATCGAAGGCAGCGGCAATCGCCTCAACCTCGATGGGCGATCCATGACTTTTGCCAGCAGCGACGGTCACCTGATCCATGCCTCGCAGGGGCAAACGCATGCCGGCGCCGCGCGTGGCGTGATGTATGGCATGCATGTCGGTCGCTTTGCGGGGCCGCTGCTGCGCGTCTTCCTGTTCCTGTGCGGACTGGCTGGCAGCGTGATGGTGGCCAGTGGCCTGGTGCTCTGGGCCATCAAGGAGAAGCAGAAGCACATCAAGACCGGCAGTCACTTCGGGCTGCGCCTGGTCGATGCCCTGAATATCGGCGCCATCACCGGCCTGTTGATTGCGATGGGCGCATTCTTCCTGGCCAACCGGATCATTCCCGCCTCGTACGCCGGCCGCAGCCATGCAGAGATCTACGTATTCTTCGCCGCATGGGCGACGGCTGTCCTTGCCGCCTTCGTGAAGCCGTCGCGGAAGATGTGGCAGCTACAGATGGGCGTGGCAGGCCTGATGTTCGCGAGCCTTGTCGTGGTGAATGCGCTGACCGGCGACGCGTCGCTGGTGCAGTCCATCACTGCACGCGACTGGCCCATGGCAGGCTTCGACGTTGTGACGTTCCTGCTGGGGCTGCTGTTCGTCTGGACGTCGTACCGGATCGGGCACTGGACGCCTCCGGTCCCGCGTCGAAATGCCCGTGCGGAGGTCACCGCATGAGCGTGGTGGCCCTTGCCTACGTGGGATTCGTGGCGCTGATGATCGCGATGGAAAAACACCATGAAGAACTGATGCAGGCCAGGCCCACTCCGGCACGTCGCCGCGTCTGGCGCTGGGCGGGCTGGGCGGCGCTGTGTGCGGCCATGGCGGTGGCGATGTACCGCTGGGGTGGCCCCGTCGGCTTCGTGGCGTTTGCCATCGGGTGCACGGTCGCGGCGGTGCTACTGGTCTTTGTGGTGCTGGTCTTTTGTCCGCGCTGGACGGTACCGCTTATGACAGCCGCCGCAGTAGCCACGGCGGTACTGGTGCCACTGGGTGTTTAGCCGCGGGCGTTGGTGGGCTTCACGGGCGGAAGCATGCGCGCGTCACTCAAAGCGCGCCGACGTGTGCCTGTCGTGACCGTCGTACTGGCCATGTCGTGCAGAGAGCGAGTCGTCAGATCTTCGGTATCCGTCCTGGTGTGCGTATTGACCGTGTGGCCCGAGGGCAGATTGCCCTGGTGTGTGCGGAACACATCCATGGCCTGCAATGGCTCGTTGCCGGTGTGCTGCAATACCGCCTTCATCGTGGGCGGCACCAGATGCTGCAACCGCGAGTCGCTCATCATTTGTGCGCCGGTTTCCCACTTCAACCGCTCCCGGCCTTCCTGGATGTGATCGACGAAATTGTCAAAATGCGGTGCCTGGCGAAGATCAGCGTTGCCGGTCAGCGCGGAATGGCGCGGCGTTGAAAGCGCAGCGACGTCACCCTTTACGGTATGGAACTCGGTCGACGGACTGACCATGTGCTTGATGGTCGCCAGTGAGCCCATGATGGCGACGTCCTTGAACCGCGACGGAGACGCATGATCCTTCAGCGTTGTCTCTACGGCCTTCTCGCGTGTGGTGTCGCGCGTGCCATGTTCTGTGGTGATGGCTCCCAGCGTGCCACCCACCAGCTTTGACTTGATCGCGGGCGTATGGCCGCCAACAGGTTCTGAAGAACCGTGCGCGTTGACCCACGCCAGGTCGGCGGTACGCGAACGGCTGGAGAACACGTCTTCCGCTTCGCTCTTGGTTATGCCCCCCCAATGCGTGGGGTCACGCAGCATGCGCGTGGGCACGTGCTCATCAAGGCCGGTTCCCACGAAGCTCTGCTTGGCGCCCGCCTTGCTGGTGAGCGTCTTGTCTGCCTTGACGCGGATCGCACGTGCGGCCATGGCCGTCTTCTTCGCGGCAGCCGTCATGCGTTTGGCCCAGTCTACCCGCTTGCGGACAAGCTCTTTGGACACACCGGGAGCCAGACCCGTTTCGGCAAGATTCGCCATGCGTTGCAGTTTGATGCCCTTGATCACGAGCTTCAGCGAGCTCGGCTTGCCTGTCTTTTTCATGGGCGACAAGGCTTTTGAAGCCTTGTGCGCTGAGTGCTTCTTGGTATTGACAATCTTTAGCGGCGTGAGTTTTTTCACCATGATCGGAACTCCGTAGCTCTGCTTTTCAGGTTTACGGCTGCGCTACTTGTGATTCACCGTGAAGCGGTCATAGCGATCCGGATGCGCAGGCGTCACACCCGACGGGCTCGCATACGTGTGCACCTGGTATTCGCGACTCTGCGGGCGTCCGTTCGGATGAAACGAATCCACGATCACCAGGCTGCCTCGCCTGACCAACGGTGTTGCCGTCGGAAAATGCGTATCAAGTTGACTGCCGATACGGTTCTCGATTCTCTTGTGTGCACGCAGATTGACGTTGCGATGCTCGTTGATCAGGTTGTTGGGCGAATTGGGGCCACCAAACGTATCGGGAAGAAGATGCGATTTGTGGGTCAGCATCGCGCCGTGGCTATGAGCAGGATTGAGAACGCCGATGTTTTTCAGTGACTGGCGCGGGGCATTGGTTGGCCTGCGCCTGAGCGTGCCAGACACGAATGCCTTGCTGATGGCCCTCTTCCCATGGAAGAACACGAACTCCTTGCGCGCGCCGAAACCCCGCGAATTACGGGTGATATTCGCCTGTCGCTTGAATGCTTCGTAGCGTCGTTGCTGGATGGAGGTGTGCGTCACCCGGACTTCGGGGCTCCCATCTGGCGTCGCACGCACCTTGAATGACTTCCATGCCCTGCTGCCTGGTCCTTTCATGAATCACTCTCCTTGCCGGTCGCCGTCGCTGCCGAACAGGTCCGCCATCTCGATACGGCCGCCTGAGCGCACATACATTTCCTGATAAAGCTCCGCTGCATTGAGGTGACCCCACTCCACCGCACGGCGAACCAGATAGGGCACCGGGCTGTGCGGTTCGATATGCATGAGGTAGTCCGCGATTTCGGCCAGCGCGCGGTAGGCGCGTGCGCGCTCTGCGGTGGAGTTGATGTCTGCGCTGCCGTCATCGTCATCCACGACATCTCCTTCCGGCTCATGGCCATCGTCATCCGCCGCCATGGCAAGCGGTGCATCCGTAACGGGCGTGCTCTTGCCACGCCGCATGAGTTCGGCCTTGAAAGGCGCTTCCATCCTGGCCAGAAGATCGTCGATCCTGCCCAGTGAAGGAGCATCGTTGCCCAGGTGTGCACGCAAAAGCGTTTGCAGACCTTCGATGGCAATACGACCGGCTGCCAGTTGCTCCTGTTTTGTTTGCAGGTCGTCGCTTCTGGAGCCTTCCACTATCTGGCGCAGTTCGCTGAGCGTGAGGGCGTCCCGTGCTTCATCCGGAACGTCGCCGTGCACGCCGCGCAAGCGTTCGTAGAAGTGAGCCCGCTCCCAGTCCGACCACGTGGCACGTTGTTCTTCGTTGTCCACCAGCGGCACCAGCGAGACCGTGGTGATCAACTTCTCGTTCAACCAGCGGACGACGTTCGCGCGTGCTTCGAATTCGCCGTCAACGGCCTGCGGATGAAGTTCGACCCACCAGCGCTCGCACAAGTCGTGAATCAGACCGAAGCAAGGGGCCAGTGCCGCCAGGCCGCGTTCGTGCAGTTCAGACTCCACGAGCCATGCCGCCAGCTGCATGTCCTTCCCCACAACATTCAGGGCATTGACGATCATGTGCGACACACGTGACCAGTCGGTGCGCTTGAGTTCCTGAGCCCACGCGCCCATCGGCAGCGAGGGATCATCGCTTTGCCGGGCATGCCCGATGGCGCGCCATGCGGTGGTGCCGCGCAAGGGCAGCCCTGTGGGCAAGGTGCCATCCAGCGGCGTGAGCAGCGCTTCACGCGAAACACGCAAATGGGTCGCAAAGTAATCCGGCTCCCTTGCGGCATCCATTGGATGGGCGGAAGCGGATGTCACGCTATTGGCATCAGGCATGGCGTTCGATACTCCTCGGCAGGCGAAAGGTCACCACAGCACGGGTGCCTCGCGCGGGAAATTGGGGGGAGCCAGCGATACCGGCGCGTGGGTGGCCGCATCCGATCCGCCGAGCTTGAGCGTCAGGTAGAAGTCGGCAGCAGTGCGCGATCCTTGACTGTCCAGGACCGGCACCTGGAAACGCAGGAGCTTCTGGTCCGGGTCCAGCGCATTCGCCGGGCCCGCCGCCGCGTAGGCATCCATTATGCGCAACAGCGCCCAGGAGCCATTGACGCGGAAGGTAGCGTGATAGCCGATGACCGACAGATCCGGCTGCGCATCGTCGGCCACGGGCGTGAAGCGCGACCGATCCGCCCATTGCAGGTCCAGCGACAGCGGGTCGCCCACGTGCCATGTAAAGGTGGTTGCCGTGCCCGGCCACGCGGCCGGTGGCTGGTCGCCGCCCGTCAGGGTCCATGCGATCAGCTGATTGCTGACCGGCGAATCGGCAGCCTGCGCACGGAACCCGACCTGCACATCGACCGGACCACTTTGCGGCGTAAGCAGCAGATTGCTGGCGAAGAACGTCTGTGCCGCATCCAGCTGGCTGATGAAGGCCTTCATGCGATCCGCACGATCCCCCTTCGCATGCGCAAGCTGGGCGACCAGTTCCGGCTTCTCCTGCGCGTAGTACACAAAGAACCCCTTCACGATGCCCGGTGAAAGCTCGCGCGAGTCGGCCTTGCCGAAGGGATAGCGGCCCGCCAGCTGGCTGTTGAACAGCATGCCGATGCGCATGTAATGCAGGTCGATGCCCGCCTGACCGTGGTTGGCGCAGGCGGCGCGCCCCATGGATTCCATCGCGCTGCGCCGTGCAGAGAACAGGTCGTTGCCAACCGGCGCCGATACGTACGTGCTCCAGGTGGAATCGCAGGTGGCCGCCGTCAGGTTGGCCAGTTGCTTCAGGAACACATCGTTCAGATGCGCTGCCTGGCCAGCCGGATCGGCGAACTGCACCGCACGGTTCAGCTCAGCGATGGTGTTGCTCCAGTACGTGTCGGTCTGCGAGTTGCGCCGCTGGGTGTTGTTGACGCCCTGGGTCTGTTTCAGCAGCGACACGAACGGCGCCGCGTAGCGTGCCAGCACCTGCACGCGCTGAAGCTGGCGATCCAGATAGTCCTGAAGTACCGGCGTAGTGCCCAGGTCGAACAGCGGCGAGCCGTCTCCCTCGGTCGACTGTCCCGGCGGATCGTACAGATGGCTGGCCGACGCCAGGCCCGACACGTCCAGAAGCATGCTCGAACCGTAGTTCTGCGCGCACTGGCCCATTTCATCGGCAAGATTGTTCAGACCCAGCTGACGCATGCGTTGCTGGGCCTGCATCAGCGGTGGCAGCGCGGCTGCGAGGTCGGCGCTTTCCGTGGCCAGCTCGCGATCAATCTGCGAGGTCGCGTCCAGTCCGGTATCCACCGGCTGCACTACCGTACGCAGATTCCGGGCAAGCGCATCCTGTAGAGCCATGTCCAGCTGAGCGCGCGCAAGACGGTCATACAGGGGCTGGTCCGCCGCGGGTGTCAGCTGGCTGATGTTCTGCTGGCTGGCAAACATCTGGTACTCGCGAAGATCGGACAGCAGCGGATCGAACGTGCCCGGACGCCAGCCACCGGCCGCGCCATTGCAGTGATACGGCTGCGGTGACTTCACCTGCATGTAGCCCACGTCGGCCAGCGCGCGCAGACCCGCCGCTTCCCGGTTGAGGCCCGGATTGATGCCTTCGAGCTGATGCGTGGTGGGATTGACTACCAGCAGCGCACCATACGGTGCCACGCTCGCTGCGCGCAGGCCGTCCAGCGCGGGCTGATAGCACTGGGTGGCATTGAAGCGGTCCAGCGTGGCGCGCAGGGTCGGGTCATAAAGATGGTCGCGGATCAGCGTCTGGATGCCGGGCGCAATCTCCGCACCCATGCGCGTGCACGGGTTGTCTTCCGGAGTACTGAGCAGCCACGCGCCATGCACCCAGTCCAGCCAGCCGTTGAAGCTGCGCAGGGTGTCCAGTACCGGTGGCTTGCCTTCCTGCAACGAGGAAAGCAGTGATACGCCCGAGCCGGCACGCCGCAGAAGATCACTCTGGGCCTGCGCTGCCATGCGATCAAACTGCTGGGCCAGCCGGGCGCGCAGCTCGGGTGTGACCTTCGGTGGATCGGCATATGTAGCCTGCAACAAGGCATCGGAAAGCGGGCTGTCGACCTTGAGCGTCTTGTCCGGCAGCGGCTTGCCGTACACGTATTCGGACAACGCGCCGAAATCCAGCAGCAGCGAGCGCTGTTCCACGGCACCTGGCTGGGCGATGTTGACGAAGCGCTGGAGGTTTTTCTCCAGGACCGCCAGTTCGGACAACTGGGCCTTCAGCTGGTCCTGATCGTTGCGATACGCCGCGCTGGGCTCAGTCATCGACTCGGACACGTTCAGTGTCGTGGCCGTCAGCGCGTCGATCTTCTTCTGGAGATGGCAGGCCAGGGACGGCAGCACCACTTCCTGCAAGGCCTGAGTCGACACGACGTCGGCCACACCGTGATTGATGCGCCTGTCGACCCACGACAGCGGAATGGCCAGGTAGCGGGTGTTCTCGTTGAGCGAGGTTACCTGCTCCACCAGCATGTAGACGCGGGCCTGATCCAGACATCCCGGCTGCTCGGTGACTTTGCTGTTCACCGAGATGTTGACCACGGTGTCGCGAAGGATCTGCGCATGGCGATTTACCTGCGCCGCGCTCCACGGCAGCGCCACGGCCAGTGCCACCGCAACGGCCAGACAGCCCAGCTGAAGCCTGCGAATCAGGCGGTTGCGCGCAAGCAGTCCCTTCTGCGTGCGCACCGCAAGACGCCGTTCGGCCAGCGCCTTGAAGCCAACCAGTTCGGGCACGAAAGCGATGTCCTTGCGCACGCCGCCACCGGGCGCAACCGGCTCGGGGGCACCGGTGAAGTACAGGCCCCGGCAGAATGAGCGGGTGTCATAGACGTTGGGTTTGAACAGCGCTTCGAGGAAGGTGAGCAGCGGGGCCTGGAGGCTGCGCATGTGCTGCGGGAACAGAAAGAATCCGTCGGCGTCCTCGATATGATCCTTCGTGGTTGCGGCATCCAGCACCAGTGCGCGCATGCCGTCGATCACCTTGTCGAACGCACGCGGCACCCACTCCGACGGCAGGCCATTGTCGTCGATGGTGGGACTGGACCAGCCGATCATCTGTTCGCGCAACGCCGGGTCCTGTGCCTTCCAGAACGCGTTGAAGCCGGGCAGCACGTCGCACTGGCTGACCACCACGTACACGGGTAACGCGTATGCGATGGCGTCCTGCAATTCGTGCACGCGCGCATACGCGTAGCGTCCCAGAGCCAGGCGCTCGTCGTCGCTGGCGGCAAACAGGCGCGCGGCGGAAATGACCCAGACGATGCCGTCCACGGCGCGGTCGGGGCGCAGCGTGTCCAGATCGGCCAGCATGTCCGGCCAGCGCGCATCCGCCAGCGATTTGGGGCCGGGCACCGGCATCACCGCGTGGGTGTCGATCAGGATGCCCTGATCGAGGAAATACCACGAACTGTTGGCCACCGCCGCCGACAGGAACTTCTCCTGGCGCGCGTCGCGCCGCTGCGGCGCGCGCTGCATGGCCGTGGGCACCGATGCGGCGATGCTGCTCTTGCCGTCACCGGGGAAGCCGAGCACGAGCAGCCACGAACTGTTGTACCGCCAGTCCCGTCGCGCCAGAACGTAGCGTACCGCGCGGTCGATCACCGCCCAGCGGCGCCGCACGTTGTCACGGAAACGCACCCACAGGCTCTGGCCATCGCGGCCCGTCTTCGGCATCGCCGCCATGGGCCGTGCGCGTGCGCGCCACATCAGCCACGCTGCGATGATGAACGCGATGCCGGCGAGCACCACCACCACGATGAAGACCGTGCTCATGGATGAGTGCGTGGTGACCGGCGCGGTCATTTCACCCCCCCGATGGTGTCCAGCAGCGACCAGGTCAGCAACAGCCACACCAGTGACGACAGCACCAGGTAGATCAATGCGCCGTACGCCACGCCCCGCAGCCACGGCGACAGCGCCACGCGGGTATTGTCCCGGTCCACCACCACCGTGTATTCGTAGGCCTGCGAAAACGCGCGCGCCGCCTCCGCGCCCAGTCGGCGGCCACTGGCCAGCGGATAAAGGCGCGTGCGGCATTCGCGGATGCGAGGGTTTTCCTGGCCATCGTGGCGCCGGTACATGCCCTGAAAGCCGAGCTGCAACGCGATCAGCAGCACCGCCGCCAGGTCCGCATCAAGCACTGTCCGCTCGCTGACACCCATCAGGTCGTTCACGAATTCATAGAAGCGGCGTCCCGCGAGCCGGGTGCGTTCCACGGCGTACTCAAGCATGTGTTCGGGCCAGTGCTCCGCGCCGGGCCACTGAAGATCAAGGATGAATATCTCATCGGCCAGAGCCACCATCACATAACGTGCGCGACGATACGCGCGCAGTTCCGCCTCGGTGGCTGCGGCCACCACATCGCGGGATTGCCGGTCCAGCACACCGAGCAAACGCGTCGACACCCGTTCGGCCAACTGGTGCGCATCAATGGCCGCATGCGGGTCGTCCGGCTGCAGCAGGCGCACCAGATCCCCGCTTTGCGCGGCAAGCTTGATCTTCGCCACTTCCTCGTAGAAGGCGGCGAAGCGGGCAAGCAGGAAGCTCGGGCTGGCGATGCTTGTCACCATGGCGTCAGCGGGCGGCCTCGCGCGGCAGGTATAGCGTGATGGCCGACGGCACGTCGCTGTCCGGCTCGCCCAGGATCACCAGCGTCTGTCCATCGGAGATGAAGTGCCGGTTCGTACCTGCCGCCGTCTGCATGCTGCCGTTGCTCAGCTCGTACACGAACGCACCGGCACGCAGATTCAGCGCCGTGACCTGCGCGGGCGTCGCAGCATGAATGGACGCGCCGGTCATGCGCTGGCGAACCAGCGTGTAGATCAGCGACTCACTGCCGATGCGCGCGCTGGTCATCCACTCGTTGAGCTTCGCCGGGAGCTGCCCCTGACGCGGCGTCACTTCGATCAACAGATTGTCCGTGGCGATGCCCGCAGGCAGATCGCAATGGAAACCCGAGGCCCCTACCCGCCTGAAGTCCAGCACGCGGTAGTCCGCGTTGAGATGAGCCAGCTGCTCGCGTATGTAACTGATGGCCTGCTGGAACTGCGGCAGGCAGTCATTGTGATCGTAGCCCTTCATCGCAGGCGGCTGCCGCGCGCCGGCCGTTGCCGCTACAAAGCCCACGAGTTGGGAAAGCGCCAGATACATCTGCCAGGGATGGGTGGTGCCCGCGTGCAGCAGCGCGTCAAATGTCGGCAGGCCCATTACCAGATAGCGCGCGGCCTGAATCTGCACGCTCGCCTCTCCGTCATAGCGCGACTGGCCGCGGTCATCCACCCGGACGCCCAACAGCTCGCGGTACTTCTGCCACAGCGCATCGGAAAGCAGGCTCAGCTGCCTTTGCAGCGCCGACTGGCCGAGAAAGCCCGACGCGTCGGTTCGCAGCATGGGGGGGTGGAACGGTGCCAGGTGCACACCGAGGGAATCGCCAAACAGGCGCAACAGTGGAAACGAACAGTAGCTGCGCGCGACGGTGGCTCCCGCAACCAGGCTCATGCACGGACGCATGCGGTCGACGATGATGTCGTCCTTGCCGGTGTTCTCGTCCGACTCCGGAGCACCGCGCTCGATGGTGTAGCGCTGCATGTCACCGACGGAACTGGCCGCGCCCTTGCCACGCACGGGCACGCGCACGTGCACAACGACTTCCGGCTGCGAACTCCAGTCGTGATCCTTCAGGTCGAGCATGAGGTCAAACGACTCGAAGTAGCCCGGGTAGTCGATCAGCAACCCGTCGGGCATCACACAGCGCAGACGCGAAAGCTGTACGCGCCCCTTGCTCAGTTCCGTGGCATCCAGTGCCATGTCCAGCACGCCCCATCCGTAGGGCTGCAAGAGTGCAAGGCGCTGCTGCAACAACTGGTTCCAGAAGATGTCGTTCTGCTGGAAGTGCTGTGGCGAAAGCAGCATGCCCTCGGACCAGGAGACGGCCTCGGGCAGCATGGGTGTTGTATCAACGACGGCGCTCATGGGAATTCCTACTGTTCAGTCACGGCAATCTGGCTTGCCGCCAGCCAGATCACGGCGTGACGATTAGTGGTGATGTCACCGCGCGCCTGCCCGTCCTTGCTCTGGTAATTGGCGAACGTGTACACACCGATGGCCTTGCCCGCCCGATCAGGCAGGCGCACCGTATCGACCACCGTGGCCGGCGGGATCTGTAGCGACACGACGTCCACGTTGCGGCCGAGGCCCGTCATCAGCGCCGTCTTTTGCGAGAACCACTCCGGCGCCGTCTTCGGCAGCATCGCGGTGGCCGTCGCGTTGTAGACGAACACCACGTCCAGTGCCACGGCCGAATTGAGGTTGGCACCGGGAGGTGCGGCCACACGCAGGCTGGACAGGCGCGTCGTCGGCACATGGCCTGGCATCAGCTTCGCAATGGCCCCGCACCCGGCCAGCGTCAGCAGGCATGCCAGAAGCATGACGATGCGCGTATTCAACTGAGCACCACGACGCTGACCTGCGAGGGCGTCAGGGAGATGCCCACCGCATTGGGCAGCAGCCCGTTCTGACCCATGATGCCGAGCATCTTCGTGCATGGCATCACCCCCATCATCACCTTGAAGCTTCCCAGCAGCGAGCGGAATGGCCCCATGAACATGTGCGAGACCACGCCGCCTTGCAGACCGGGCGTGTCGCCGTTGCTGATGGCACCGACCGTCACGATGTTCTCGGCCAGCCCGCCGCCGACGATCACCTGGAACTGCGCCGGGATATCCGCGAACGACAGGGCAATGTTGGGGAACGGCGCGGGTGTCGGAATGCCCAGCACGGGAATGAAGCACACGTCCGGAAACGCGAGGCTGAGTACGCCCAGGTTGGTGTTCACGAACATGTCTGTCAGCCCAGACTGATGCGTTCGGCATCAATCTTGGCGTCCTGCCTCGCCGTAATCATGGTCTGCTCACCGTGCAGGCGCAGGAGCTGGCGTGCGGTCAGCAGGTACTGTTCCATCTGACCGATATAGGTGCGTGCGGTCTGCACCAGCGACTCCGCAGCGCCCAACACAATGCGCCGCGCGTTGAGCGATACGGCACCTTCCACGGAGGTGACCTCCACCGCACCGCGCGCGCGGACGGCGATGGTCTGGCTGGCAATATCCACGTGGTCCTGGCGGATGGACATGCCATCGGCACCCGGCACGGCCAGCGTGGCGCGACCGCCCTGATCCCGCGACAGCACATGCACGACGAAGCATTCGCCCGAGGCCGAGGCAAGCAACAGCACGGCATCGCCGGGCTGCGGCGTCACCAGGCACGACACGGCCTGCCGTGCCGAACGGCCGTCGTCCAGGCGCCATGCGTTGCCGTCCAGAGGCGCGCGGATCACGCCTTCAGACCAGGCGGGCGCGAGAGGGGAAACCTTGCTGCGATGGGCGGCGAACATCAGTGACTCTCCAGCGATAGGGAACGAGATTCCGCCACAAGCCGCGCGGGCGACGTGCCACGCACGCCGGTCTGGCGACTTCCGTGCAGATCCACGGTGATGAAATGCGTGTTGTGATGGCTGCCATGGGAGAGATTGGCGTCGCGAAAGCCCAGTCCCTGTGCGCTGGCATGATCGAAGCGGGCGTAGCGCAGATCCGCTCCGGTGAGGTCCACGTCATCCAGCATCGCGTGGTCCCAGACCGTTCCCGTGGCGCGCGCGGCGTGCATCCTGACCCGGACCATCACGGCAGACTGGAACAGCGCGCCTTCGCAAATCAGCGACGAGGCATCCACGTCGGTCCACTTTGATTCGAGAAACAGCGTATTGCTGGCCTGCACATCGCGCATGTCGCAGGACATGAAGACGGCCTGGTGCGCGTTGGCCTCCCGCAGGTCGGCGCCGCGCAGGCACGTGCCGGTGAAATCGGCCGATTCCATCAGGCAGCGCTGGAGCGAGAGGCCACTCAGATCCATGGCGGAGAAATTGGCTGCGCGAAACACGCACGCGAACGCCTTCATGCCGGCGAGCGTCAGGGTGCGGAAGTCCGCATCGGGCATCACCACCAGATCAAGCGACGCGCCCGCGAAGGAAAGCCCCGTGATGTCGCACTGGGCAATCACGGAGCGATGCAGGCTGGCCGTGGAGAAGTCCGCGCGGACCAGCGAGGCCTGCGTCAGTGTGCTCAGCGCGATGGATGCACCCCGCCACTGACTGCCTGCTGCGCTGCCTTGGGTGATGGCGGTCTGCTCCAGGGAGGCGCCATCCCATAGCGACCCGTCGAGCTGGCAGTGCGTGAAGCTGCAGCAGCTCATGACGGCGCCGCGGAAGTCCGCGCCGCGCAGGTCGCAATCCACGAAGGAAACGTGCTTCAGATGACTATGCGTCAGCACGGCGCCCTCCCAGCTCACGTTGCTGGCCACCAGCGTGTCAATGTGCCGGCCCGTGCCGTCCAGTCCAACGATGGTGACGTCCGTGATCGGACGGCCAAGTCGCTGTGCCTGCTCGATGTCGCTCCAGGTCGTCATACCCTGAGCCTCCGGCCGGGTTCCAGGCGCACGCCATCAAGGCAGGCTTCCGCGAACAGGGCCTCTGTGCATTCGGCCTGCACGAAGTTGGCATCGCGAAGATTCGCCGAACGGAAATCCGCACGGCGGCACATGGCCTGATAAAAATCGGCCGACTGCGCATGGCAGGCCGTGAGCACACCGCCCATGAACAGCGAACGATAGAACAGCGTGCGCTCCATCAAGGCGTGGGTGAGCGTGGTGCCGCTGAAGTCGCATTCGCGGAACTGGCCTTCGCTGAGGTTGGCATCGGCGACGCTGGCATCCCGCCAGCTCGACTTTTCGGCGCGCACGCGGCGCAGATCAGCCCGTGCCCAATCGGCACCACCGCCGCCCTGCACGCGGGTGAGCGTTGCACCGGTCCAGACGCTGTCCGTCAGGCGGCTTTCCATGAGGACGCAACGCGTCAGCGATGCCTCCTGCCAGTCCGTGTCTGCCAGCTGCGAGCCCAGCGCCACCGTACGCTGCCATTGGCTGCGGGCCCAGCGGCTGCCCTGCGCCCGCGCGTGAAGGAACACGCAGTCGTTGAGCGTTGTCTGTTCGCAGTTCGCGCGATCAAGCACGATGTTGGGTGCCACGCACTGGTCGAAGCGTGCGCCGGTCAGGTCCGCATCGCTCCAGTTGGCATCGCTCGCCTGGGTGTTGGTGAAGATCGCTCCACGGAAGCTCGTGCGCCGCGCGAGGGTGCGTCCGAGGTTCGCCCCATCGAAGCGTGCTGCTGCGCAATTGGCACGATCCAGCGTGGCACCGGCAAGTGCCACTTCGCTCAGGTCGGCGCCATCGAGCTGGGCATCGCTCAGATCAGAGGCTTCCAGCAGCGCCCCGCGAAGGTCCGCACCGGAAAGCATCGCGCCACGCAGGTTCGCCCCTGCCAGGTCACAGCCATACAGCGAGGCGCCCTGGCGAACCCGCGACAACACCCACTGCCCGACCGCAGCCGCCACTTCGGGGGCCAGTGCGGGCAACGGCGTCTCGGGCGCCGGAGAGGCCAGACGGCCGCGCCGCTGCAAGTCGTGAAGCTGCTCGATGGATGCGGCGGGCACATCGAACATCGTGCTGAACTCCGCCAGCGATGGCATCGCTCCACCGTTGCCTTGTGCACGTGCGAGCGCTTCGTCCACCGTCATCGGATCAGAAGCGGCGGCCTGGGTAACGCTCGCCAGATCGTCGGCGCTCTGTTTGCGCAGGGCATCGGCATCGGCGCTGGCCTTATCGGCCACCGCTTGTGCGGCGTCAAGCAACGCGCCCATGTCGAAGTCACCGCGTGCAATAGCCGCTTCGCCGGGTAACGGGAGATCGGGCATCGGCGGAGCCGGTGCCGCAGGAATGCCGCTTTCGGCTTCCAGCTCCGCTGCGATGGCGGCATGGCGAACCACATGGGCCGCCTCCCGGCGCTTGCGCTCTGCCTGATCTTCTTCCAGCCGGGTAGCGCGAACGCTGGCATCGGGCTCGGGGGTGAGCTGCGATTCGTTGAACACGTGACGGGCGGCCGTGTCGCGATTCATGCGCAACGCCAGCACCTGTCCGTAGTGCGCGAACGAGCGCGGAGCGTCACCGGCATGTTCGTAGGCAACCATCAGCGCCTCGACATCCATCGCCAGGCTGTCGTCCACATCCACTTCGCCGCGATGAATGGCCACGCCAAGCGACACATCCGGGAAGAACCAGACCGTGTCGAAGCTGAGCGACACCTCGTCCACGGCATCGGCCGGATGCCCCGCCCGATGC
The DNA here is from genome assembly GCF_014192715.1 of Luteibacter sp. Sphag1AF. Classification (GTDB taxonomy): domain Bacteria; phylum Pseudomonadota; class Gammaproteobacteria; order Xanthomonadales; family Rhodanobacteraceae; genus Luteibacter. The sequence goes on along the minus strand of NZ_JACHYH010000005.1, from coordinate 51,106 downwards.
ACAAACGCGCGCGGCCGGAACTCCGGAAGCTGGCCCTCGATCATGGCCCGCTCCGGATGCATGCCTTCGAGCTGATAGGTTTCGCCACCTTCAAAGAAGCCCGGCAGTCGCTGGTCCAGCGGCGCTGCGTTGAAGAATTCCGGGTGCGTATCATCCGCCAGGCCCGGATATGGCTCACTCTGCCAGGCCTTGCCATAGGTGCCGATCCACTGGCTGCGCGGCATCCAGCCAACATCCAGCTGACCAAAACCGGCGGGCGCATAGCGGCGGCGCAGGCCACGCACCGGCATACGGGGATCTTCGATGTTGGGCATCACGCCATGGTTGCGCCCCACCCACGCGCGCACGGGCGACGGCGTATAGCCGCGGCCTTCCGGGTTGGCCGGGTGCCGGGCGCCGCCATAGGCGCGATCCCAGGTCAGCGGCATGGAAGTGAAGGGTTTCGGCTCTGTCACACTGAAAAACGGCAGCATGCCGTAAAGCCACTCGCGATCACCGAGCACGCGCAGGCTCTTGTCGATGGCACCCACTTGCAGACGGACACGCTGCTCGGTCGTGGCGATGCCGTGGGCCGCATACGCACTGCCCGCGACCAACGCCTCGCCGCGCGCCTTGGGCATCAGCTCGTCCAGTGGCTTGCCGGCTGGCAGGCTCGCCATCACCTTGCGCCATTGCAGGTTGTCACGCAGCAGGTACTGCACGCGCCCGCCCAGATCGAAGAAGCTCAGCGTCGCGACGAGCAACCGGTGCTTGCCCCGCCAGCGGTACGGGCGGTGCATCACGCCGAGCGTCATCGGTTTGACAATTTTCATGCCTGCCTCATACGTACACGAAAATGATGGGGATATTGCAACTGATACCGACGATCTCGACGGTAAGTCGCGCGCCTGCAATCGTCATGGACGCACCCGTGCCGGTCACATCCACCGAGGTGGATGAGCCATGAAAACCGAAGCGCGTCTCGCTGGCTGTCACGCTGACATCCGAACTGCTGCCGGTCACCGAAACACTGGTGCTCGCACCGGTCACACTCATGCGCGTGCTTGCACCGGTCAGGCTGATGTCGTTGCTGCTGCCGGTGAGTCCGACCTGCGTGCTGACGCCGGTCAGCGATGTGGTGGAGCTCAGGCCGGTGGCATGAACCTGCGTGCTGGTACCCGTGGCCGACATGGCAGTGGAAAGTCCGGTCACCGACGTGCTGTCGGTCAGGCCGGTGATCTGCGCATCGGAGCGCAGGCCGGTCAACGCCACGCTGCCGGCGATACCGACCGTGTGCACACCCATGCTCGCACCCGTCGTCGACACCGCACTGGACAGGCCAACGAGGTCAATGCTCGAGGTCAGCCCCACCATGTTGGTGTTGCTCTGCATTTGCGTGGTGGAGGTGCCCAGCACGATGTTCTGCGAGGAAATGCGCGTCGCCGTGCCCGTCGTCGTGTCTTCGGAGTGCGTGTCGCCATTGACCGTGGAGTAGCTGATCGAGCCACCAAGGGTGCTCTTGCTCCACACCTCTTTGGCTTCCTGCGTGTTGTACGTGCTGCCGTACGACTCCGACCGGCTCAGCAGGCCGTCGGCGCCATTCTCCGACGTGGAATAGCTGTAGCTGGCGCCCTGCGAATAGCTGGTGTCGCGATAGTCGCCGGTATCGTATGTGGAGTTGACGATCTTTACGGCGTTGTTGAGGTTGTACTGCGAGGTGCGACCGAAGCGGATGCTCTGGCCGTCGCCGTAGCTGGTGGAGTAGCTGCTGCCGACGTGCGTGTTCGCACTCCACCCGGCAGGCGTAATGACCAGGCTGCCGTTGGCTTGCACCACGCTCTGTACTTCAGGCAGTTCCGATTCGTCGTTGGCACGGGTGACCAGCACGGTCACGCCGATCTCCGGCACGGTCGTCATGTGCGCCGCCAGCTTCACCCAGGTGGGCGTGGCCGGCGATCCGGGCGTGGAGAACTCCACATACACGCCGCGCGCCATCAGGTCCTGCGGTGCCGCCTGGGTGTCACGCAACCGGCTCATTTCCGGATCGAAGTTCTTCGGCTCATAGAACCGCCAGTCGATCGGGCCGTGACCGGCCTTGTCCACCACCCTGGCCAGGATGGCACCCATCTGCGTGTCACCCACCGAGAACGGACTGAGCATCGCGTTCGCATCGGTCGATTCAAAGCTGTTGCTGTAGCCACCGTCTGCCGATGCCTTGTGCTGCACCTTGTTGAGCACGAACGCCACGCCTTCCAGCGACGGCCGCACGGGTGACGGGTGCAGGCCTGCGGCCATCTCACCCTTCAGGGTGAACTGGTAGCCGACCCGGAATCCGGAACACGTGCACGACCCGGTCAACTGGCGCGATGCACCGGCCATGCTTGACGCGGTGTTGCGTACGTATTCGCGCACCGTGGCACTGCTCATGCCGTACTGGTAGCTGCGGTACTGCTGAAACGGCAGCTCGCCCGTATCAGCCGGTGCATACGAGGCGAAAGTCTGGAATGTTGGCACCGGATCCTGGTCCGCCGCGTTCTCCTGGTGCGTGAACCGACCGTTTACGCCCGTGCTGGTAAGGGACTGCTGGAACGCGTACTGGAAGACAACGTCGTCCTGCTGCATGCCCGCCTCGTCCAGCGAGGTGTGGGTGTAGCGCAGCGGGCGATCCCCGAACGCCTTCGGATAGGCGGGCCGGTTGGCGAACACCACCGTATGCCCCTGCCCGGTATGGCGGAAGTAGTAGTAGATGTGCGCCTTGGACATCATGCGGCGCAGGAACTCGAAATCGCTTTCGCCTGCCTGGAGCCAGTCCTGCGTGCGGGCTATGGCGATGTTGTCGTGCCCGGAAACCGCCTCCAGTGAATAGTCGATGTAGTGCATGCGCATCAGCTTTTCGATCACGTCGCGCACATTCATCTGTGCATGCACGCAATAGCGGTTGGTCAGCGTCAGCCGCCACAGTGCGGGCTTCATACCCAGCCGGTAGACGCCAGGCTCTTCCATCGCGAACGAGGTGACCAGGCCGTTGTACAGCGTCATGCCCGGCGCACTGCCTTCGCGAATGGCACGCGCAAAACGCGCTGCTGCATCCGCAGCGCCATCCGGGAACGGACGGTTGAGCCCGACCGTCACCGGACGCCCGATGATCGACTCGAAAGTCAGTGCGCGACCGTGCCTCGGCGACGTGTTGCCGCGCAGTTGCAACTGGTAGTCGAACGGCTCGGAGATGGACTCCTGCCCTTCAAACGACAGCAGCCGGAAGGTCTCATCGCCCAGCCACTGGTTGCCCGCCAGCGAAATGCCGCAATGCAGATACAGCAGCGGTGAGTCGGCCTCGCCCAGGTGGCCGATGGGCTTGATCGCAGTCTGGCCCACGCCTTCGGTGACCCACGCGCTCATGCGCTGGCTCCGCTGTCGTCGGCTGTGATGGAGAAACGCACGCGGCGCGGTTCACCCGGTGCGCCCGATACCCAGCTGGTTTGCCCAAGCCGTGCGCCGAACGTGTTCTGTGTACCGCCCGGCACTCCCGTGCCGCCGAGGCCCGGTATCGGTGCGCCATCGTCGTCGAGCGTCACTTCCACCTCGACATCGACGTGGCGATCAAACAGATAGCGGACCAGAGCGACCAGCCCGCGATAACCGTCGCCAAAATGGAGCACGCCTTCCTCGTTGTGGTTTACCCGATCATTCAGCAGCGTGCACAGGCGCGCGTACGGAATCGGGCCCACGTGCAGCCGGATGCCGGCATGATTCACCCATACACGCCTGCCCAGCGGGGCCGTGTCTTTCAGCCGGCGCCGGCCAAGCCGCGTCTGGTCTCGTGCCTCGATGGGTCGCCACGCGCCGACCCATTCCTCGATGCGCACCGGGGCGTCGAGATAGATGCTGAGTATCAGCCGCGCCGGCGCCACACTCTTGCGCCCCTGCCCCACCAGCCCCGCCAGCGCGAGCAATGCGCGCTTGGGCAACGGCACTTCGCGTTGCAGGATGGTCGCGCCTTCACCCTGAAACGCCGTAAGACCCATCAGTGCGCCCACGGCATCGGCATAACGGGTGTATTCGGGACGAACCGCATCGAACGCCGGGACGCTGGCCGCCTTCAGGGCGTAGCGCAGCGCACTCAGACGATGATTGAAGATGTCCAGAAACTCGGCCATGCCCGGGTCGCTGTCGATCAGGCGCTGGCGAATCCATTCGGCGAAGCTGTCGGGCATCGGCCCGAGAACGCCGGACAGCACAAAGTTTGAAACAAACAGTTCCGTACGCTTCGTGCCATCGCGCCGGCTGACCGACAAGGCGCGCGTCCGTTCCTGGCGCAGGCGCCCGGCGGAAATCTCGCTGCCCGGAAACACCGGAGACATCTCGTTGCGAAAACGCAGGTGCCCGCTGGCCTCGCGTGCGCCGCGCTGGCGCGTGCGGATATCAAGCGTGCCTGCGCCTGGCCACGATTGCAGCCGCACCCACTGGAAGAAGTCGAAACTGGCCGGCCGCGCGTGCAGCCGCTCGACTAGAGGTTGACCTGTGCGCCAGTCAGGGGTTCCCATGACTTCAGCTCTCCTCGGCGGTCGGATGTTTCCAGAACGAGTTCGACGACGGTGTTCACTTCCGAATACAACGCGAGGAAGCGATGCAACACGCTGCCGAACAGCACGGCGCTGCCACCTTCAAAATGTCCCGGGTCCACCTGGGCGCGCACTTGCAGGCAATCCACGAAGCCACGCCATGCCTCTCGTCGCGGCATGCGTCGCTGCACGCGCCGGCTGCTGAGCGAGCGGATGCCGTCAATCTGCCGGAAGCCGGTCAGGCTGGCGGGTCCGACATGCAGCCGGAGCATGTTCTTGAGCACAGGCGGGCCACGGTCGCCGTCGATCAGGGAGAGATGGTTCAGGCACAGCTGCGACACGAGCGCCCAGGGCCGCTCACCCACCATCTGCGGTGGCTGGTTGGGCGTGGGTTTGCTGGCCACACGAAGCGAGCTGACCGGGCCGGCGCCCTCCAGATACAACACGGTACCAACGAGAAGCTGTTGCGGCAGTCGCCGGTTGGTGCACAGCGCCGTGCCCCCGATCAATTCGTCGGCAGGCAACGTGATGTCGAACTCCGCGTCCAGAAACGACACGAACGTCTCTGTGCCATGCACCGCGCCAGTCTGGTTGACCTCGCGCCGGGTAGCGTAGAAGTAATCCAGCTTGTCCATTTGCTGGAAGTTGTCCAGCGAGAAATACGGCGCGACCGGCCTCGGGCTGCGATCAGGGCGCAGCGACACCAGCTCTTCGATCCGGTAGATCTCGCAATAGCGATGGTTCTGCTCGTCACCGATCACGCGGTATTCGTAGTGCGCCTGATCCAGCGCAAACGGCTCGATGCGCTGGCGGAACAGATTGATCAGCGGCAGGCAGTTGAGCTTCAGCAGCGGCGTGTCGTACTGATCTTCCCGCGTGGCAGGCACGTCAACCAGGAACGGGTCATCCAGCAGAAACAGCAGCTCCCACTCTTCATCCACGCCGGCAAGGTCCATACCGGCAACATCGAAGAACATGAATTTCTGCGGAAAAGCGAAGTATTCCTGGAGCAGGCGATAACCAGGGTGGGTCAGCGTGTTGATGCCCAGCACCGCCTGATTTTCGTCGAAACCACACCAGGTGAGCTGGTTGGCGTCCAGATAGCGCAGTTCGCCCGTGGAGGGAATCCGCACGGCCATGCGCACCAGATGCAGGGAGAGCGCGTCATATAGCGCATAGGCCTGCTTGTGTTCGGCATTGATGCACAGGCGCAGCGACGACATGTTCATCGCGTGCACCGGCTCCTTGCCTGTGCGGGCGATGCGCGCGCAGATGACCGAGGCCGTGAGCGTGTCGCTGGCGTCCAGTGGATACGTGTTGGCTGCCACCACGTCCAGGCCGGCGATCCGCAGCGGCCACAGTGGTGTGTCGTAACACGTGCGGAAGCGGCAGCGGACCTGCTGGCCCAGGTCGTTGGTGGCCAGCGCATAGACGTAGCGATCGCGCTCGAGCGTGGCGCCGTGGGCGAAGTTGGCGCCGTCAGAGCGGACGTCGATTTCGCCGATCATCATGGACGGAAGCGGCGCTTCCAGGTGCGGATAGAGGATGCCCAGCAACGCGTTCGGCAGCACCGCCTGATCCACTTCCAGCTGATAACGCAGGCGGCCAGCCAGCCAGGCGAATGACTGGAGCAGCATTTCCACGTGCGGATCGCTGCTGCGCCCGCCGCTCATTTCCAGCGTGCGGGCCAGGGCCGGGAACGACTGACCGAACTGCACGGCCTCGTTCCGCAGGGACGACAGTTCCTGCTCGAACCACATCTTGAGGCGAGGCACTTCGACGCTCATGCCATGTCGCCCGGGCACGGCATCTCGAACCGGAACGGAGCCGGTTCGTTGTTCTGCCATAGGTTTCCGTGCACCACCATGGCATAGGGCCTGAGCGCCTTGCCGGTGGTGACCCACTCCAGCCGCGGTGCAAGCAGGCGCGGCTCGAAACGCACGATGGCTTCGATGAGGTGGCTACCGTAGACCTGGTGATCGGGCATGCCGATGCCCGAGTCCACGATGGGAGGCATTCCGAAGTCGCACACGCGCGCATCGTTGGCCCCACGGAACGGTCGGCACTCGACGATGCGCTGGATCTGCGCGGCGACCGCCTGGGCGAGGTCGAATGGCGGCGCCAGGCCAAGGCCTGTATCCGTCCGGTTGACCAGTCGCTCCATCAGGAACTGCATGCCACCCACTCCTTGAACTGCATGAGGCGGATCAATCAGCTCGTGAACTGACCGATGGGACGGTTGCGCGCGATACTCCAGCCAGAGGCGAGGTTGCCGGAGGTGTTCATGTCGGTTTCCTGGACGGTGTAGGTCCACAGGATTTCGGTGAAATTGAGCTTGAACTGCTCGGTCGGCATGTCTTCCGGATTGGACTGGAACTGAATCTCGCTGATGATCGCGTCACGCAGTTCGATGGTGAGAATGTTGGCGGTCTTCTCGCCGGAGTTGCGCGCGATGTAGATCTTCGTCGGTGCCTTCTCGCCCTTGCCCAGCGGCTGTGCGCGAAGGCAGTACTCGTAGAACTTCACCGAAGTCTTGTCCACGTACTTCACGCACGTGAACTCGGTGATGATCGGACGACCCGACGTACGGGCCGAGTTGCTGACGTCGGTGGTGATCTGCTGCTTCATGCCCTGATGCACCGAGACAAGTTCGAGGCACTGGCCAAGCTTCAGCACTTCATCGCGCCACTGGTCGTCGATGAGGCTGCCGCCGCCCTTGAAGCCGTTGGGTCCGCCAAAGATGGATGAGTCGCCGGGCTGTAACAGAATGAGATCCATGGTCGCTCCTGGTTGAGATCGCGGGGCCGAACACGCGCGTGGCGCGTCAGCCCGCGGGCAGATCCGCCACCAGGCGAATCGACGTGGTGAGTTCTTCCAGCTGGAAGTGCGGCTTGATGAACACCGTGGCCTTGTACGAACCCGGTGAGCCCGGCACCTCGGTAACGGTGACCTGCGCCGCGCGCAGCGGGTAGCTGGCCTTCACTTCCTGGGATGCGTTGTCATCCAGAAGCACGTACTGGGAAATCCAGCTGTTGAGATACGCCTCGATGTTGCCGCGGGTCAGGAACGCGCCGATCTTCTTGCGCATGATGACCTTGATGTAATGCGCAAATCGCGAAGCAGCCAGGATGTACGGAAGCATGGCCGAGAGCTTGGCGTTCGCATTCGCCTCGTCGCTGATGTACTGGCGCGGGAGGTTGGTGGTCTGGCCGCCGAAGAATGCCGCCTGCCCCGTGCCCTTGCAGTTGCACAGTGCGATGAAGCCCAGATCGTTGAGCTCTTTTTCGCGACGGTCGGTAATGGACACCTCGGTCGGACAGATCATGTTCACCAGATCCGCGCTGTCGCGGTAGGTGTACACGGGCAGGCCGTCCACCATGCCGCCACCTTCCACGCCACGGATCGCAGCGGTCCAGTGATACAGCGCGAACGCGTGGGTGATGCGCTCGGCCAGTGCCCAGGCCGCGTTGCCCCAGAGAAACGCATCATGGTCCGGGCCGTCGTCGTTGTTGACGGTTTCTTCGTAGTGCAGGCCTTCAGCCGGACGCGAATCCTTGCCATAGGGCAAACGCAGCAGCACATGGGGAAGCGCAAGGGCCACGTAGCGGGAGTCTTCGCTGTTGCGGAACTCCACCCACTCGGCCATCTCCGGCGACTCGAACAACTGCCCAAGATCACGCGGGCGGGCCAGCTTGTCGAAGCTGTCCAGGCCAAACAGGCCCGGTGCGGCGGCGGCAATGAACGGCGCATGTGCCGAGGCAGCCACCTTGGTGAGGTTGTTGAGCAGCGACATGTGATTGGGCGAGTGATCGAACTCGTAACCACCCACCAGCAGGCTGTATGGCGAGCCGCCGTAGGTGCCGAATTCGGCCTCGTAGATCATCTTGAAGACGCCGCTCTGATCGAACTCGACGGCCTTCTCCAGTTCCTTGCGCAGGTCGTCCATGCTGGCGTTGAACACGCGCAGCTTCAGCAAACGACCCGTCTCGCTGCGGGAAACCACATAGAACAGGCCACGCCACGTGGCTTCCAGCGACTGGAACGACTTTGAATGCAGGATGCCATCCAGCTGGACGCCAATTTGCAGATCCACGGCGACAGCGCGCTCGTCGATCAGGCCATTGGCGCCAAGCCCGACCAGCTGAAGTTCCTTGTTGCCCACAGGCACGATGATTTCATTGGCGTAACGACCTGCCAGGCGGCGTGCCTTGGACAGCGGATCAATGGCCAGGAACGCCTGATGGCGGTCGGCAGCCACTGCGGCAAGTCGCGCCGCCGTGTCCGTGGCCGTATCAGCCGCCGCCTTCGCATCGGCCAATGCCTTGGCCGTGTCGTCACGGGCCTTCAGAGCAGTCACCAGCGTGGCATTGGCGTCCGCGATGGCCTTGTCGCCAGTCGCAGCCTTGGCCGCAGCTTCCGCTGTGTCGTAATCCGTGGCGGCCTTCGTTGCGGCTGTCTGGGCCGCATCGCGTGCTGTCGTGGCATCCGTGACTGCCGTTGCCGCCTTGGTGGATGCTGCCGCCGCATCGTCGTCCGCCTGCTTTGCCGCCAGCGCCAGTTCCGTGTTCGCTTTCATCTGCGTGGCAAGCAGCGTCACGATCAGAGCCGGGGCGTCTGCACCCGTGGGAACATCCGGCATCGTGGCCATCGGATTTACATCAAGCGCCACCCAGCTATCAGGCTCACCTGCCGGGAAACTTGTCTTGATGGCGGTCATGGCCGCAGCGTCGCGGGTGCACATGTCCAGCGCCGCACCCAATGCGTCGTTGCACTCGGCCATGGACTGAAGCGCCCGAAGATCGGCACGGGCGTCGTAGCGCTTGTTCAGCGACGGCACCGCACGTACCACGGCCAGTGGCTCGAAATCCGCCAGACAGGTGAATGTCAGATTTCCGGTCAGTACGGCGTTGCCGCCCCGGATCGTGTCGGGAATGCCATTCAGGCGCACCGTGGGCGAACTGTCGGCCAGAATCTTGTCGAACGATTCGGCGTCGATTTCGCGCATGCGCCGGTCTTTCATCAATGGCAACGCACTTGAGTCCAGATCGCCCGAGAGGTTGGCAAACATGCCAACGATGAAGGCCAGCTCCACCTTCTCGCTCGAACCGCCGGTCTCGACGTCGTAGGTAATGCGCACGCGCGGCGGACGCACGCGCAGTAACTTCTGTTGGATGCTTTCGACAGTCATGAACGGACCTCATTGGGTAGGCGGCTGCAAGATGCTCGGACTCGAACGCTGCCGCTCGCGTTACGGACAGAGTTAATCAAGATGCGTGCCAACACGAAGAAGTGGGCTTTTGCGCGGGTTTCCGGAGGTTCTTCGCGTCTTGTCGCATGTTCATGTGTGTGGTTTTCTACACGGCACACGCGATAAAAATGCGGACTCACCCGTTGCTCAAAGCCACTGAAGCGGGGTGTGTGACGTCACACACGCCGTGAAGAAAATGACACGCAGCCTGCTTGAGAGCTGTTTGCCCGCGAAAAGATTTCGGCAAGAAGTCGGCAGCGAGCCACGCAGGCATCGTGAGCAAGCTCACTCCCGAAAAAAAACGAAGGGGATGGGAAAACGACAGTCAGCGCATGGCGCGCCAGACTTCCCTCGCACCGCAGACGCGGCGGGTTACGACCTGCTCGTGTTCAAGCAGAAGAAGCGCTTCGGTCACCGCGGACAGCGACACGTCGATGCCTCGTGGCCGGAGCCACCATTGCTGGACGCCCTCAACCGTATCGGCACTCTTCGGCTGCGCCGCAAGATGCTGCGTGATGGCGTCGGCGATGGCACGAACAGGAAAGCCGAACAAGGCCAGACCTCGCATCAGGGAATCATTCTGCCGAATCTTGCTCCTGATCGGCCGTAGAAGCGACCCTGTACTTGCTGACCAGCTTGCTGAAGGCACTGCGATCCTGGCCTGCCAGGCGGGCCGCCCGGCTGATGTTGCCCTGCGCACGCGCCATGGTGCTGCTCACGTAGCTTCTTTCAAAGTCCGCAATGACGCTGGCCTTGGCCTGCTTGAACATCGCGTTGAAGTGATCCGATGGCGTGGGAATGGCGCCCTGGTCGCGCGGCACCGCCGCACTGATCACTTCGCTGTCGCACATCAGGTATTCGCGCTGGATGAAATGCTCCAGTTCGCGGATGTTTCCCGGCCACGAATAGCGGCCCAGCGCGGCCGAGAATTCGGGATGGAATCGCTTGGGCTGGAATTGCCTGCTGTATTCCCGGTTGAGCCGGTCGAGGAAGATACGCGCCAGTTCGGTCACGTCGTTGCCACGCTCGCGCAACGGCGGCATCACCAGGGGCATGACCTTCAGCCGATAGAGAAGATCGCGGCGAAACTGCCGTGCTTCGACCAGTTCCTCAAGATTGGCGTTGCTCGCGGCAATCAGGCGGACATCGGTGTGCCGGGTCTGCGTACCGCCCACGCGGCGATAAGTGCGGTCCTGCAGGAAGCGCAGCAGGGCCGCCTGTGCCTTGGGCGACAAGGTGTCGATTTCGTCGAGAAACAGCGTGCCACCTTCGGCCTCGCTGATAAGCCCGGGTGCGGCCTGCCGCGCATCGGTAAATGCGCCACGTTCGTGACCGAACAACTCGCTTTCGATCAGTGTTTCAGCCAGCGCACCGCAATTGACAGGAATGAACGGCTGAGCCGCCCGCGCACTGAGATAGTGCACTGCCCTTGCGCCAAGCTCCTTGCCTGTACCTGTCTCCCCGCCAATGAGCACGGTCACGTCGAATTTCGCAATTCGCCGAATTTGTGCAATCACATGAGCGAACTGCGGGGAGGAGCCAAGCAAGTTGGACTCCAGTGTATCGACCATGACTTCCCCCTGTTTGAAGGCGACCGGTGGTTGACGACCGGAGCCCCAAGGCCGGTGAATGTATCGCTCCGATCCTCTGCCCGCAACTGATGATTTACGGTTGCCATACTCATGCTTCAATCAGCCGTGCCCTGTCATGACACCCCGGTGTCCGTGTCATGATGCGGCCGCCGCGACGCATACAGATCAGGGGGATGGAAGATGTTCGCCAGGCTCGGTTTTATTCTTCTGGTGCTTGTATTTGGCGTACTTTGCTTCCTTGGTGGCATGGCTGCGCCCGATGACTGGCGCGCACCCCTGGTCGCCCTGGCCGAGCGAGTTGCGCAACATGAAGTGGTCGCCAAAGCGCCGGATACGCATGGTGCCGCCCCCGCATCTTCTGCCGCAAAAGCGTCAACATCGCCAACACCACCCGCGCTGGAAAGCATGATGGTCACCAGCGAAGTCGCCTCGGCCGCACCGGCCGCCGGACAACCGGCGTATGCGTTGCAACTGGGGCAGTTCGTCACCGCGAACGACGCCGACGCATTACTGGCGCGCGCAAAAGTACTGGACCTTCCTCTCTCGCACTGGGTAGCGACAGATGCCTCGCATGCCACCTGGACCATCGTGGCGGCCGGCCGGTTTGTAACAGCCGATGAAGCCTCGGCGGCGACAGCTCGGGTGGCGAGCGTGCTGGGCGTGGCGGGTGGCTTTCCCGTGGTGCGCCTGCCTGCCCCGGCGCCCTCAGGGTCGTGAGAAAATGCCGTGCCTGGCCGCATTCGGGTCACGCCATCCTGCTTCGCCGCGCGTGGACACAAAATAGACCTTGATCTGTGCCAGGCCGATGGATGTCATGAATATCCGCGCGGTAGCTTCCCCGCGATCCTTCACGATGTACCAGAGCGCGTCGCCCGATGCGAGACCGAAGCTGCTGACCCGGTTGACCCAGATATCCGCCTCGCCGCGCGTACTCACCTGCGCCACCCGTACGGTGGCCTCGCCCATGGTGTTTGCCAGCCAGATGCGTGCCATGCGTGCCTTCCCGATCCCCGTGTGTCCGGAAAGGATCGTAGCGCACTGACGCACGCCCGGCCGCGATAAGTGGGTTTATCGCGGACTACCCCATTGGCAGCACCCGCGCAAAAGGCTCCGCGACCGCCGCGTGGCGATCAGCGACTCAACGAATGTCCTCTGCGCTCCATCGCCAGCTGTCGTGCAAAGGAGATCTGGCGTTCGATGGCCTGCTCCCTGGCGTCTGCATCCAACTGCTGGGCCTGCTCCATGCTGAACTCCTTCGGCGGTGCCGGCACGTCCATGCTCAGCGTCACCCGCTTGTGCGGCATGGTCACGACCATCTGGTTGTCTTCCAGTTGCGCGTCGTTCACGCTGATCGGTCGTAGCGATTCGTAGCGTCTGACATGACAGCTCAGCAGGGCGACCTGGTCGTTGGACACCTCCATCGGCAGGCGTTGGCGCAGATTGGAGTACAGCGGATCTTCGCCGGGCAACGGCGCGCTGGCCCGGGGCACCACGTGGGTCAGCGGATGCTGCGAGGGGACGAGTTGGCTCGTATCGTCCGGGTGGGTGGCGTCGCGAGCTTTTTCGCGTTCCCGGCGAAGCTGGTAGGTGTCTTCCAGTTGCGCGCGTTCGGCCGGATCGGTAACGTCCCGCATGAGCGGCTCATCCATGGTCGCACCCATACTCGAATTCATCGACATGGGCGATGCCATGATTTCGATCCATGCGCCATCGCGTTCGCGCGCGAAGTAGTGCTTCCTGTCGCCAATGAAGTGGGGCCTCTGGTTGGTCCATTGGTCTAAAGCCGAGAAGTAGGCAGCACTCATGTCCTTGCTGTAGATCGCCCGTTCGGCAACTCGCAGGCTGTCCACCGTGGCTATCTCGCTCAGGGTGTGGATCAGGCGGGGCATGCCGAGGAAGCGGTTGTTCAGCATGCTCTTCCAGAGCGCTTCGGTCTGGACCTCGGCGCCTCGTTCGTCCAGGCGCAGGGCTTCCAGCGCCTTGCGGGGCGTCCAGGCGTTGGGGTCGATGTTGATCTTTTTGAAGCTGAAGTCGTGCGCTTCCTGCACTTTCCTGACGGGCAGATTAAGGGCCAGATCGGGCTGCGAATTTTGGAAATGCTCCTTCCGCAAAAGCAGATCCTGCCCGATCAGGTCGACGCCAAAGTTATCCCACTCCCGCTCGGTCAAGACCCGCCTGTTGTGTTCCTTCGCATAGGTCTTGGCATAGAGGTTCGCGGTGGCACCGGGCATGTTGTCGTTACGCACGACACCGAGGGCCAGATCACCGTAGCCGTCGTCGCCGGGACGTGTGGCCAGGTAGTTCCAGTAGCGTTCGCGATTCCGCGTCTTCACGTAATAGGCGAGGATGTCCAGATCTTTTTCGGTCAATCCGAAGGAGGGCGAGGTCATTTACTGGATCTCCCCATTTTTCAGCAGGGCGCGCACGGACGCTTCGATCTGTTCCCAGTGCGGCATCAGCACGCGCATGTAATGCATGGAGACATAGACCTTGTACTCAGGGATCAGGAACTTGTGGCGGCATAACGCTCGACTTCCATCCCGCGCGATGTCGTCCACGAGCTGATCCCGTTCGAGATGTACGCCATTGGGGAGCCGACGCGATGAGCAGATGATGACGGTCGTCGGCACGCCTTCCGGATCAAAGCGCACAAACCAGTCGTCGTTCACGTCGGGCTCGTGAGCGCGGGTGTCCGGCCCATACACTTTGCGGTAGTAGGTCTTCAGCCGGTCGAAGTCGGCGTAGTACGGGATAAGGCCATAGAGGGGCTTACCCTTGATCCGCAGGTCAAGATTCTCCGACGGATCGGCACGCTGCTCCGGATCACTGGGGTTCAACGGCTGAATCGTTTTCCACAGATGGCGCGGATAGTCCTCGTCCGCGATGCGGGACAGGTACGAAGCGTTGATCGTGATGCTGGACAGAAACGTATGAGGATCATCGTGCTGATCGATCCCCATCGGTAGCGGCTGTAGGGACGGCCACTGGATCGACATGTAAATGGTGTCGATGTCGTTGTCCTGCCCCCGCTGCCCGTCATACAGATTGCTCGGCAACCGGAACCGATGCGGCCCCAGGCATGCCTCGCGTAACGTCAGGGTCTTGGTAGTCACCGACGGCTGCGCGTGGCACGGGTTATACGCCGTCGGCTCGGGCGCCGTGGGAGGCAGGGAGCGGCACGCGGCCAGGAGCGCGGCGATAAGCATGCCGATGGGCAGGGGTACGGGCATGAGGTCTCCTTGGAGCTCAGGGGGAGGCGGTAACCGGCGACGCGGTGGCCGGGGGATGGCGCAGCGCACGGCGCGATGCCCCGAGGGAACCATCACGGCCTGCTCGCCACGACGCAGGGTCATCAGGTCGTCCGCACACGGCGACAGGCACGTGAGCCGGTGCTTGTCGGGGGCATGGGCCCGGATAAACGCGTCGCACACGGGCGCCTGCGCCTCGGCCCAGTCGCGTTCGGGCGGTGGTTGCACCACGCACAGGTCGAACCGGCGCAGCAGTGCCGTCGTCGCCTTGCCGTACAGGCCGGGCAGCGTGTCGAGCCCGGCGGTCGAGACCAGCCAGCGCAGCGCCTGCGGCCCCTCCGTCAGGCAGGCCAGCGGCGGAAACGTCCGCAGGCTGTTGAGGATGACCAGCGGTTTGACCTTCGGGGCGCGGTACGCGACCCGCGCCTGCCATTGGTTCACGAAGGTCTCGATCAGCGGCCGCGCCTCTTCGCCACGGTCGCCGGGAATGTCCAGATAGATCGTGACGCGTCGCGGATCGTGGCCGCCACACAGGTCCCCATGGCGGGCGATGGCGTCCCGGTCGGGGTTCCACGAGGCGAAGGGCTCCAGCGGGCCACGCAGCTCCTGCCAGATCCGCGCGATGGTGGCCTGATCCAGCCCGCGCCACTCGCCCAGCGCGATACGGGTGGCCGAAGACAACGCCGGATGGCTGGCCAGCGCCGCCAGCGAGCGGTGGTTGGCGTGCCACCGGCACAGCCGGAACAGGTCCACGGGAGAAACCCGGGTCTCCCCCTCGCCAGCGGCGTGAAGTACATCGTGCACGACGTGCACCAGCGCGACAAACGCATGCTGCACCTGACTGGCCAGCAGCGCGTTGCGTTGCGCATGGCGCGGATACCAGCACGCCGCGATGGCACGGAGCGCCGGGTCCGACCAGCCATCCTTCGTCCACGCCGGCTGCAACGGATTCCAGCCATGACAGCCACCAAAGAGCGCGATCTGCAGCACCGGATGCCCGTCCTTCGCCCGCCAGCCAGCGGTCTCCGCATACAGGTGCCCGCCCGGGTCGATGACCAGCACCGGTCCCTGCACATGCCGCAGCGTGGTCACCAGCGAGGCGGGGGCACGGCGGCCTACCACCAGCACCGAGGCGTCCGGCGCACTGGTGCTGCGTCCCCAACGGGATGCCAGCGCGATACCGCGTCCGCGACGATACGACCACCATCGCGCGCCATCGCCCAGGCGCGCAAACGGAGGCACGGGTGTGGGCCAGTTCGCGCGCTGCCAGCGACGACACCACGCACCCAGGCCACCGCCCAGCACCACCGGCACGGCCACGCCGATCAGCGTCCAGACGCGAATGCGCGTGGCCACCGGTTGCAGATCAGGACGATCCAGCACCCACAGGGTGTTATAGATCAGATCAATACGCAGCTGCGCTAACGAAAGACCCAGCGACCACAACACCAGCACGCCGGACACATACGCGGCGGCAACCACGATACCCAACGCCAGCATCGCGGCGCACAGGGCTTTTAACCAGGGCTTCATGCCACTTCCTCAAGAACAGGGGACATCCGTGTCGGCGGATCATGGCATAGCTTCGCGAAGGGCGCCGAGTCGATGGGCACACATCACGAGTGGAAAGTGATGGGCTTCACGGGTGGCGTGCCAACCGACTTTTCCCGCACCACGAACCCTTCGATAGCCGGTTACGAAAACGCTCCACGGCAATCTGCGAAGAACCTATAATTGCCCCTCCCCCGAACACGCATGCGCGAGCCCATGAGCGACACACCCCATCGCATCCACGGGCTTGCCGGTAACGAAGTGGCGCCCGACTGGGCACCGATCACATCGCGCGAAGTGAACGCCGTGCTGGCGCACTATCCGGACGCCGGAACGTTTCGCAGCATCGACTGGCATAGCCCCCGACCGCTTTCTGCGGCGTGTCTCGTGCAGACAACCGGCGGCAGTTTTTTCCTGAAGCGTCACCACGAAAGCGTGCGACCCGGCACAACGCTGGAAGACGAACACCGCTTCATGCACACGCTCCGCGAACACGGCGTGCCCGTACCACGCGTGCTCTCCAACAGCGACAACGCATCAGCCACATGGATCGGCGACTGGGTCTACGAGTTGCACGAACGCGCGAGCGGCGTCGATCTGTATCGTGATGCGTTCTCGTGGCAGCCGCTGGACAACGCGGCGCATGCACGAACCGCTGGCACCATGCTTGCGTCATTGCACGATGCGTCCGAAGCGCACACCGCCGCACAACGGAACACACACATCCTCGTCGCGCGCATCGAACTGATCGCATCGGTCGATCCTGTTGCAACGCTGCGCCGGCAGCTTCCCGAACGACCGGCGCTTGCTACGTACATGCACGACACCGACAAGGCGAACGCCTGGCATGCCGCGCTGGCACCGTGGCACGCCGCCGTGCAGCCGCACCTGGCGCAGCAGCCACCGCTGTGGACACACGGCGACTGGCACGTTTCCAATCTGTGCTGGAGTGACGCAGGCGAAAATGCCTCCATCACCTCTGTGCTGGACTTCGGACTGGCGGCCCGGACCTTCGCACTCTTCGACCTGGCTACCGCCATCGAACGCAACGCGATTGCATGGCTGGATCTCGATGGCGCGCGTCCTGCGCGCGCGGATATCGCACTGGCGCTGATCCAGGGATACCACCAGAGGCGTCCACTCAGCTCCTGTGACCTGGACGTGCTGGCCGCACTGCTGCCCATCGTGCACGTGGATTTTGCCCTGTCTGAAGTTGAATACTATCAAGGCATTACCCAGTCCCGCGCGGATGCCGATGTGGCGTGGCACACCTTCCTCCTGGGTCACATGGCATGGTTCAAGACCACCGATGGCGTGATCCTGCTGGACGCCATCCGCAACGCTCACGGGCGTTTCGTGCTTCAATAGGCACTGAAAGAAGCGGGGGTGCCTGGTGTTGAGCCGGGCTGAGACAGTCCCTTTGAACCTGACCCGGTTAGGACCGGCGTAGGGAGCTTATCGACCATGAGGCCCGCATTGCGGCCCGTGGTCGCCGTCGCTTCGTCCCTTTCTTTGCGAAGACGACCATGATCAAACGCCACACTCCGCCTGCCCTGTTTTTCCTGCTGTCTGCCAGCGCGCTGGCCCATGCTTCCGACGAGCCACAGACCACCACCCTGGCCCCGGTGGATGTCCATGCGCGTGCGCCGCAAGGCTACCGTGCCGATGCCTCGCAACTGGGTGGCGCCGGTGCGGGCGTCGTGTCGCCGCATGATCTTCCCGCTTCCGTGACGGTGATGACGCGCGAGCAGATCGACAATCGGCAACCGCGCTCGCTGAGCGAACTGGTGCGCAGCGATGCGTCCATTGGCGACAACTACGCACCGGTTGGCTATTACCAGGACGTAGCCATCCGCGGTTTCCCGCTGGATCTGGCTACCGGCTTCCGTTTCAACGGCGGCATGATGTCGGCCGAACAGCCGCTGGCACTGGAAGACAAGCAGCGCGTGGAAGTGCTCAAGGGCCTGGGAGGCATTGAATCGGGTGTGGTCGCGCCTGGCGGCCTTATCAACTATGTGAGCAAGCGTCCGGAAGACGTCGCACGCGCCACGCTGGGCACCGACTCGCATGGCTCGCGTTATGCCGCACTGGATGTGGGCGGCTGGCTCACCCGCACCTTCGGCGTCCGCATCAATGCGGCGCAGGACAACACGCACTCGTATATCGAACATGCCAACGGCCGCCGCAGTTTCCTCTCCGTGGCCGCCGACTGGAAAATCGACGACAACACCACGCTCCAGCTGGACAGCGACTACCAGCACAGCGGCCAGCGTTCCGCATCCGGCTATCAGTTGCTCGGCGGCACAGTGATTCCCTCCGACCCGTCGCGTACGCGCCTGCTGGGTTACCAGCCGTGGCAGCAGCCCGTGGGCATCGCTGCGAGCAACACGTCCTTGCGCCTGGATCATCGCTTCACTGACGACTGGTCAGCGCAGCTATCCGCCACGCACAGCCGGACAAAGATCGACGACAACGTCGCCTTCGCGTACGGATGTTTCTACACACAAGCCTGTGCCAGCGGCGCCACGCCGGGCTATTTCTTCGCGCCCAACGGCGACTACGACATCTACGACTTCCGCAGTCCGGACGACACCCGCGTCAACGACGAAGTAAAGGGTGTTGTGCACGGCTCGTTCGACACGGGCAGCATTCGCCACGACCTCACCGCCGGCATCAGCGTGTTCCGCCGCACGATGGATCAACGTGCCTACGTGTATGACTACGTCGGCAGCGCCAACATCGACGAGAACGAACCGCCCGTCTACGCCCCGTCGCCCAATCAGCCCGGCGACTCCGTCCGTCGCCTGACCAGCTGGCAGCGCAGCGTGTTCGCCTCGGATCGCCTGCACATGGGTGACGCGTGGCAGCTTGTGGCCGGCGCCCGGTTTGTTCGCCTGCACGAGCTTGCGTACGACGATCAGGGCGCTCCCGAGCGCGATACGCAGCTGACCAAAGTGCTGCCGCAGGCCGCACTTCTGTGGACACCGGTGGCTCCGCTGACCACGTACCTCAGCTATACCAAGGGCCTGTCGCTCGGCGCCGAGGCGCCCTACTGGACGTCCAATGGAGGCGCGACGCTTGCCCCCATCGTTTCCCGTCAGGTGGAAGTGGGCGCGAAATATGCCGTCAGCCACGCACTGGATCTTCAGGCAGCCATCTATCGCATCGACCAGCCGTATCAGTACGCACAGCCGGACAGCACCGCTGAAGGGTTCACCTTCATCCAGCGCGGCAACGAGGTGCATACCGGCATCGAACTGAGCGCCGCAGGACGCGTCACCGACAACCTCCAGCTCACGGCCAGCATCAACGCGATGCGCGCCCGCGCGCAGGACACCGGCACCCCGGCCTTTGAAGGCCATCAGGTAGTGAACGTGCCGCGCGTGCGCACGGCGGTGTATGCGAATTATCGCCTGCCGTTCGTGCAGGGCCTGAGCGTGCTGGGCGGCTGGCGTTATGCCAGCACCAACACGGCCACGCCAGACGGCGTGGCCCGTGTGCCGGCGTATCACGTGTTTGATGCCGGCCTGGTCTACGACATGCAGCTTGCCGGCCACGCGGTCACCTGGCGCCTCAACGTGGACAACGTGTTCAACCATTTCTACTGGCGTGACACGGGCAGCTCCGGTGGCGACCGCTACCTGTTCCCGGGCATGCCGCGACTGGCACGCCTGTCGGTTTCCTATGACTTCTGAGCTGACCCTGTACGAAGGCGGCGCCGCGCTGGCCAGCGCGCTGGGGGTCTGGCTGACCGCGCGGCGTCATCCTTGGTGCTGGCCGGTCGGGCTGGTATCCGTGGCAGCGTACGCATGGATTTTCGTGGACGCGCGACTGTACTCAGACGCCGGATTGCAGGTCGTTTTCGCCATCCTTCTGATCTACGGATGGCAACGGTGGCTACGCCACCTCGGCGACGATGGTCGTGTGCAGGTGGCGCCGCTGCCGCGTCGTGACGCGCTGCTGCATCTGGCCATCGGCGTGGCGGGAGCGCTTTGCCTGGGCTATGCCATGCATCGCTGGACCGACGCTGCCCTGCCATGGCTGGACGCCATGCTGGCGGCCCTGAGCCTGGTGGCACAGTGGTGGCAGGCACGCCGCCACGTGGCAACCTGGTGGCTATGGATCGCGGTGGACGTGGTGTACGTGGGCCTGTACGTCTACAAGGACCTGTTCGTCACCGCGCTGCTGTACGGCGTCTTCGTGGGCCTGGCTATCCATGGCTGGCGGGAGTGGCGTCAGCAATCGCTTCGTCCTCATCCGAAAGCGGCGTGACGTCAACCGGGCGCGCTTCGTAGCCATATCGGCCGAGGCGTGCTTCCCCGGTGAGAATGCTGAGCATGGGCGTGCGCGCGCCGGGCATGCGGCCCATCGGACCAAACAATGCATCACGCCAACCGCCCAGCCACGCGTGATCTGACTGGAACAGCGGCGTGAGCCAGCGGCTGATGAACTGATACGTGCGCACATGGGTGCGACGCGTCTTCGCATACACCGCAAGCGCGCGATCCACGTCAACGTGATCGCGCAGACAATCAGCCAGCGTGGCCGCATCCAGCAGCGCCATGTTCGCGCCCTGCCCCAGCTGAGGACTCATCGCATGCGCCGCGTCGCCGATGACCACCAGCCGTCCACGGCAGGGCGAGGCCATGACCACATCACGATAGCGCGCCCGCTGAAGATCCGAGGGGTGTCTCAGATGCGCGATGCGCGGCACGATATCGGGCCAGATGTCGGCGACATCGCGATGCATGGCAGCCAGCGCGTCATCGTCAAACGACTCCACGGCGTCGCCTGCCAGGCTGAAGAAGAACGTGACCCAGCGGCCCTCATGGCCCGGTCGCGTGCCCACAGGCAACATGCCAAGCATCTGCCGCGTGCCTGCGTAGCGCTGCTGCAAATGATGTGGCGTCGCCCAGTCGTCGGCACGCACCAGGCACCAGACCGCGCCCCACGGATACATCGACTCGCGGCGCACGCTCTTTTCACAGGTCGCGCGCAGTGCGGAATGCGCGCCGTCGGCCGCAATCACCAGATCGTAGGGACCATGGCTCTGTCCATGGCTGTCGTGCAACGTGTGCGTGGCCTCGTCGTATCGGTCGATGCGCACACCCGTGCGAATGCGGCCAGCCCCGGGCCACGCATCGCGCAGCAGTTCAAACAACGCACCACGCGTCATGCCCAGCCCGAAACATCCTTCGCGGCGGTCGCCATAACGCATGGCCATCACCGGCCGGCCTGACGGCGTGGACCCGTGCAGTTCGTCGATGCGCTGGCCCATGGCCTGCGCCTTGCCGAGCAGGCCCAGCCGGGCCAGTACGCCCATGCCGGTGGGCTGCAACAGAAACCCTGCGCCCACAGGACCCAGAACCGGGCTCTTTTCGAACACCGTGACCTCATGCCCCTGTGCCGAAAGGAAAAGCGCTGCCGCCTGCCCTGCCGTTCCGTAGCCTGCAATTGCGACCTTCATGGCGCCCCCGTCCTCCACTGGATTGTTCGCCGCAAAGCATAGCAAGCGATGCGCCTTCGATCGCGCCTACGTCCAATGGTCGATTGACGCAGTCAGGTGGCCCACACAGTCTGCACACGTGATCTGGGCCGTGCTGCCCGAACAGTTTGTGGCTCTTCAGTTGAGGCTGGCGACCGGCTGTAGCCGCCAGTGTGTGTAACCCATTGAAGTTACATCGGGCCAGTTTTAATATGAAACCAATTACACGTATTGACCGGTATCGCATGGCACGCCGCAAAAGCCTCAAGGACGAACTCTGCCCGATTGCACGCGCACTGGATGTGATCGGCGACCGCTGGTCGCTGCTGATCGTCCGGGAATGCTTCGAGGGCACGCGCCGGTTTGGCGACTTCCAGCGCGACCTCGGGGTTGCGCGCAACATTCTCACCTCCCGGCTGTATGCCCTGGTGGAATGCGGTGTGCTGGCCGTGCAACCCGCTTCTGACGGCAGTGCCTGGCAGGAATATGTGCTCACCCGCCAGGGCGAGAATCTGTTTCCGGTGATCGTGGCGCTGCGCCAGTGGGGTGAGCGGCATCTTTATGCTGCCGGTGAAAAACACTCGCGGCTTGTGTGCGCAGACAGTGGCCGCATCGTCCCGGTGATGGTTCCCCGCAACGCCTCCGGACTCCCGCTCAAGCCCGCCGATGCCATGGTCAGACAACGACCACCTGCGCCGCGCAAGGCCACCAGGTAGTTTTCCGCAACAAGCCGCTGCGTCATTGCGGAGGCTGCGCCGGGCGCCGCTGTGCTTCCATCCTCATACGACATCGCCAGCCTGGCGGTGATCCTCTGTGAGGAGACGATCCGATGGCGACGAACAAGCCGGCGGCAGCCGACACATCCGCAAAGTAAGAACGGCACGCCGGGTAACGGCAAGCGGCCCCATATTCTGGTCATGTGGGGCGATGACATCGGTATCGCCAACCTCGGTTGCTGCACACCCTCTCGGGCATGGTGCTGCTTTGTGCACTTGCGGAACAAAAAAACGGCGCCTTTAAGGGGCGCCGATAAAAGGGGGCAATCGAGTAAACAGCTCACCTGCTCAGGCCACTATTTCCTGAGCGGGAAAGCCTGTGTAGTGAAGCAGCATTCAAAGCGCTCGTCTGTAGGCGCCGGCCTACAAAAACACCATAAGAAATACATATTGTGGTTGGCAATTCCTGCTCACAACGCCACAGCGTCGCCGCCGCGGTGCGCACGCCACGCGCCGAGCTCGTCTTCAATCCTGATTTCAGCATCTTGCCCCATCTGCTTCTTGATGGAGCAAGACAATGCCGTGGCATGCATCAGCGCTTCTTCACGCGTGGCGTAATGGCCCACAAGCTCGGCGCCGCGACGAAGCGTCCACTGGCCTCGCGCCGATGAGTTGAAAGGCACATACAGAATGGTGCTTTGAACGGCCATGAATTCCCACCTGGAAGCCGCATGGCTTCCTTCTTGTGAGAAGTTAGAGGCTGCTCCGTGCGCGAAGCGTTACGACCGGGTGGTGAACCCGGTCACGCTAGTTGTTGATTTCTTCGATGCGCGTGACGCGACCGTCGCGCACGAAGACCTGCACGGTCTTTGCGCCGGTGTCGTAGTCGAGGCGATCACCCTGATAGCCGCCGTGGTCCGATTCAATCGGGCGCGTGCGGGTGGGCTGTCCGGCCACCTGGTAAACCTTGCCTTCGGTATCGCCCACCGACAGCACCTGCTGTCCGAAGCGTACCGTGCTGGCCGCCGAAGCATGGCCTGCAAACATGGCGGCAAGAGCAAAAGCCGCAAATCGTAACGTTTTCATCCAATGCGTTCCGTTCTGGCAGCGTCCAGCCACACCGCGTGTTTAACGCCTCGTCCCATCGCGGCATCCACCGCGCTGCGCTCGTCGTCGAAATCGTCCAGCAGAGAAATCATCACGAAGTCTTTGGGGCCGGCGTAAGCGGCCGGCTCCACAATATAGGCAGCCTTAAATACACCCTTGGGTGTCTTCATGCTTCGCACTTCGACGCAGAAATGTCCAACGACCCGCCGATGCATGATGGTCTCTCCTTACCGAAGTACAAGACCACACGTGATGATGGGCTGGTCAACCCGATGTGTGTGCCTCGGGGGTCAGACTACCTCCGTCCGGGGAAATTCGGAATACCTTGCTTTCACCCTTGTTGACCGACGCATCGGCATCCAGGCGCTGGCTGGCACACGCACCATGCGGCAGAAGCGTCAGTTTCCTTGTGCCAGCAGGCACATGCAGCACCAATTGCTGCCCAATTTCCATATCGGCCACGGCATGGTCGTCCACATAGATGGCGCTGGAGCAGCCCGCGCCATTCAGGCCGTGATCCCGGATAAGGGTCACGGTGGCGTCGCCGTCGGCCGGGTCCTGATACATGAACGTGGTATTGGACATCGCGTCATGAATCTGGGTGTGGCGCTGGTTTTGCGCCGTGGCTGCGCATCCGGTCAGGGCTACCAGAGCCAGGGCGGTGCAGATGGTGCGCATGGATGCTCTCCCGGTAATGAATGGGACCGAGTATCCGTGCGCAAGCCGTGCAGAACAGGTGAATCGGGGCGGCAGGAGTCTACTCGTCCATGCCGATAAGGCGCTCTATGTCCTCGATGGCAAACTGCTTCGCAACGCGGATGCGTTCGCGCTTCCCCATCCACTGGCATGCCGGCCCCAGGTCCCGCGCGCGTCGCAGGCGGCCGTCCCGGCTGATCTGGTATCCCTCCGGGCCGTATTCGACCTGATAGGTCGCCTGCAACCCCCGTGAGCGTCGGTATTGGGTGAGTTCCATGCCGCCTCCCATGCACAGCCGCAGACGCACGGCCGTTGAGGCATCGTGGTCACCCACGGCCGGCATGTTCGCGACCTGGCTCACATTTCCATCAATATTGCCGGGCGGACGCCCCTGCCCGGATAGGTCAGGGAGCGGAATGGCCTGCGGTTTCCAGTGAAACGCGCACGCCCTGAAAATCCATCAGCCCGTGCAAAGGTATCGCCTCGGCAAGACGGCTGACGCGGGTCACAGCGTCCTGGAAGTCCGTGTCTTCGTCCATGGCGTCCATGGCCGCCACCGAGGCAACTTCAGCTACCAGCAACAGGTGACCGGCATCGGTGCGGGCCAGGTAAAACGGCTTGGAAGTCAGATACGCGCGTGCCCGGGCGATCTCCAGGGCTTCGGTCACCCGTGCGATAACTTCGTCCTCCCTGCTGCCCGGGTAAAGACGAATGGCCATGACGAGCGTGCGTGTCATAAAACCCTTTCCCCGAACGACGGCAAAGTGTCCTCATTCGGAAGCGGGCTGACAATAGTGGCGATGGGTCAGTGCCTTCCGATAGCCGATGGTGGCGCCGGTACATCCGCCCGGGGCACATAGCGGGCCCACGTGGCCGGCGCATCGACCCAGGGTGCCTGTGCCTCGCGCTTGTTGCGCCAGAAGCACACCACGCCCTCCAGTTCGTGCCGGTGGCGAAACAGATAGCGCAGCTCCGACCCGGTATACCCGGGCACGGACATATCGGTGGCTTGCTGCGGACGCCCCCCTGCGTGGGAGCGGTCCTTCTTGTCCACCACCCGGTCCATGTCGATGCCATCCAGCGCGAAATGGAAGGTGGCCCGTCGTGCCCCGGTCCACAGCATGCCGCGCTCGCGCAGGCCTTGCTCCAGCGCGAACTTGCTCATCTGCTTGGAGGCGAGCCACGTCGCATTCACCACGCTCCAGGCGGGCGCAAAGCGTTGTCCGTCCTGTGTTATCTGAACTTTCAGATGCTTGATGAGCGGGCCCATCAGCGAATAGCGCGGGTGCGCAAAAAGGTCGGTGAGGAAAACGCAGGCGTAAAGGGTGACCGGGTCATCCATTACCGGTTTGTCACCGCTGCCCAGTATGTGTTGCCAGGCAAAGCGGAGAATGGCGTCTGCCTCATCGGCTGTGACCTGGCCCTGAGCTGCCACACCCACGCGGAACAGGGCGTTCAGCAGGCTTTTCCGGTCATCCGCCCGTCCCAGTATCTGATTGCACCGTCCCACAAAGCTGATGTGAGCCTGCGGGCCCAGCGGGATGCAGCCGAACAGGTAACGGTAATGATGCGGCCACGCGTAATGACGGATGGTTTCGGATAGCCCGAAGATCATGTCGCCATGATCGGGCCGGAAACGGGAATCAAAGTGCACAGTACGTCCTTGTCTGCCCGATGCGTTTCCACCGGGAGTGTGTCCGGGCGGGGCGGATGACCGCCCCGCCCAACCGTCATCAGCGGTTACAGGCAGCTGATGGCTTCGTCACGATAGCGGCTGTCGTAATCGCCCTTCTGAATTTCGTACATCACGACCTGTGCGCCCGAGCCGCTGGCAGTGACATCAAGGCGCGCATGCACACCCGACTTGCTGTCATCCGCCGTGATCCGCGCCTGATCGTCCTTGCCGCTGGACTTCGCACCGGAGGTGATCGCCTGCCACTTCGGCTCCACACACTGCGCGTAAGCCTGCACGTTTTTGGTCGTGTGGCTGCTGAGCTTGGGCAGGGTGTCGGACATGCCACGGGTGGCGCAGCCGGCAAGGGCAACGCAGGCGGCGATCGCAAGAACGTATTTCATGCTCGAATCCACGGTAAGGGAGCGCCGATTCTAACGCGAGATCAGATGCCCGGATGCTGCGTGCGCGACGCTTCCACTTTTGCCAGCTGGCTGTTGGAGCATTTGTTGAGAAACGACGACGAGGAGAGCCAGCGCTTGTCCGGGTAATAGGAGAAGACCATCTGACCGCCCTTCAGCGCGTCGATGAGCTTGTGCGCCACCGCCACCCGCACGGCAGGACACCCCCAGCTGCGACCGATGCGCCCGGCCGCCTGGGCCATGGCCTGACTCACGTACGACGCGCCGTGGAACACGATGGCGCGATCCAGCGCGTGATCGTTGACGCCGGGCTCAAGGCCATTCATGCGCAACGAGTAGCCGTTCTTGCCCTGGTAGGTATCGGACGTGCGGAACAGGCCGATGCTGGATGCGAGGCTTTCCGGCGCGTTGGAGAAGCGCGTGGACATCGCATCGCCGCTATTGCGCCCGTGTGCCACCAGTTCCTGAAAAAGCAGCTTGCGATGCACCGTATCGAATACCCACAGGCGCGGCTCGGACGATGGCTTTGAGTAGTCGATGACGGCAAGCTTGTCTGAAGGCGCCATACCCTGCCCCTGCGCGCACTCCGAAGCGCGGACGGCAAGTCCAATCACCTTGGGGTCTGCGGAAGGAGCCAGTCGTGCCAGGGCGTCGCCGAGGGAGTCGGCCGCGAAGGCATTGCCGGAGAGGAAGAAGCCGGCACCCGCAGCGAGGGGTGCCATGAGGCTGAGCAAGCGTTGGGATCTGATCATGCAACCGACCGACAATTAGTGCAGCGGGCATCCTAACGCGGTGATCATTTATTAACCACATTGCCGTCACACTTCAGCCATTCATATATGTGAAAAGTTAAGACTAATGTTATTAATCCGGAAAAAGGATTGATGCAATCTATGGAAAAGAACAGTTTGAACCGGATAATCTTTTGCGGCCTGATGCTTGCCGCCAGTTTCACCGCGAGCGCGCAGATCTCTCCTGCAAGCGCCGCCTCCAGTGTGTCCCCGCCACCCATCGTGGCCACCGACCCCACCACGTCTGCCACCGCAGCGCCGCCCGCTACACCGCCCCCTGCCGACGATCCACTCGCGCAGGCCATCTATGCGCGCATGCAACAGATGACGCCGCTTCAGGGCGGCCCATTGCCCCGCTCCGACGTCACGCTGGCCAAGGCGGTAAGTGACTTCTACGCCGTGCGCCACGACGCCGCCGCGTGGACCGATCAGGCCAACACCGATGCGCTGCTCAAATCGCTGGCAGCGCTGGATGCCGATGGACTGAACCCGGAAGACTATGGCCTTACCGACCTGACACACGCACGCGATGCAGCGTTCGCACCCGGCGCCTCAGCGGAGATAAAGGCGGCCTTCGACGTGCAGGCCACCAGTGCGTACATCACCTCGCTGGTGCACCTTGCACGCGGCAAGGTGGATCCCACCAGCCTGGATCCGAACTGGAACTACGATCCGGTCGTGATTGATCCCGAAGGCAGCATGGCAGCCATTCAGACCGCGCTGGACGAGCGTAACGTGGAGCAGGCCTATGCGATGGCGCGCCCGCAGAATCCGCTGTACAGCAGTCTGCGCGACGGCCTCAAGCGCATGCGAGATCTCGCGGCACAGGGTGGATGGAAAGCGCTTCCCGATGGCCCGACGCTGAAAGCCGGCATGACCGATCCGCGCGTCGAAGCCTTGCGCGCACGACTGGTGGCCGGTGGCTATCTCGATCCGACGCTCGCCACGGGCAACCGCTTCGACAATCCGGTGACCGATGCAGTCAAGCGCTTCCAGGCCGACCAGTATCTGGATGCCGACGGCACCGTGGGCAGCGGCACCATTGCGGCGCTTAACATCCCCATCGAGCAACGCATCGGTCAGATTCGCGTGAACCTCGAACGGGCCCGCTGGTTGCTGCACGAATTGCAGGGCACGTTCGTCGTGGTCGACATTGCCGGTTACAAGATCAGCTTCTACCGCGACGGAAAGCTCGCATGGCGTTCCCGTGTGCAGGTGGGCAAGCCGTATCGCAGCACGCCCATCTTCCGCTCGCAGATCACGTACATCACGTTCAACCCGACCTGGACGGTGCCGCCTACCATCCTGAAGAACGACATCCTTCCCAAGGTGCGGAAAAACCCGGCGTATCTGGCCAACAACCGCATCCGCGTGCTCAACAGCAGCGGCCAGGTGATCCCCGCGTCCAGCGTGGACTGGAACAATCCGCGCGGCATCACGCTACGCCAGGATGCGGGCCCGGGCAATTCGCTGGGCCGCGTGGTGATCCGCTTCCCCAATTCGTTCTCCGTATATCTGCACGACACGCCGCATCAGGAGATGTTCAACCTGCAAAAGCGTGACACCAGTTCCGGCTGCATCCGCGTGGAGAATCCGCTGGATCTGGTGCAGCTGCTTTTCAACGACGACACGAAGTGGAACCGCCAGGCCATCGACGACCGCATCGCCTCGGCAAAAACACAAAACGTGACCTTGCCTACCGCCGTGCCCGTGCTTCTGGCTTACTGGACTGTAGACATCGGTGACGATGGCCGCATCGCATTCAAGCCAGACATCTACGACCGCGATGATCCGCTGCTGCGCGCATTGAACAAGCCATCGACGGTAAAACTTCCCTGAGGCTGCGTCAGGCCGTCGCTCCCTGGCGGCATCACACGCCTACACCTGAAAGTCTATTGTGGCGCTGCGGGTAAACGATCCAGAGTGGAGATGACCATCCAGGCCGCGCGACCCTGGTGATAGCACATCGGGTCGCCTCAACGCGGGAGGACACCCCATGGACCGCAACCCAGGCGCCACGACGCCCTCATCCCATTTTCCCGGCGCAGATAGGGCGCATGCGCCGATGCCCGACTTCGTGACACAGCGCGTCACGCGCTTCTACCAGGAGCGCTATGAGGCCACATGGGGCGGAAAATTAATCTTCCACGGCAGAACACCAGAAGCCACGGACGTTGTGCTTCAGAGCAACGACTACCTGTCCATTGCCAACCACCCTGATATGGCCAGGGCTATCACAGCCGCCTGCCAGCCCGGACACGACGTTCCCCTGATGTCCGCGGCGTTGCTGCTGCCGGGCAGCCCCATGCATGTGATGGAAGATGTCCTGGCCCGGTTTCTCGGCTACGACGAAGGCGTACTTGCGCAGTCGGGCTACCTGGCAAATGTCGGATTGCTGGAGTCCGTCGTCGAGTCAGATACACCGGTCTACATCGACATACTTGCCCACAAATCGCTGTGGGACGGCGTGCGCAATGTGGGAGCCCCCTGCTTTCATTTCGCGCACAACGATACGGACGCGCTGCGTGAACTCATTGCCCTGCACGGCGTGGGTGTGGTCGTGGTCGACTCGGTGTATTCCAGTAATGGTTCGCTGTGCGATCTGCAACAATGCGCCCTTGCGGCCGAAGAAGGCGGCTGTCTGCTCATCGTTGATGAATCGCATTCGCTGGGCACGCATGGTGTGCATGGCGAAGGCCTGGTTGCCAGCCTTGGCCTGCAAAACAAGGTGCATTTCGTGACCGCCAGCCTTTCCAAGGCATATGCGTGTCGCGCAGGCTTCATTGCGTGCCCGAAGTCGATGAATCTGTACATTCGCTCCACGTCCAGTCCCGCCATCTTCAGCTCGACCCTTCTGCCCACTGACGTGGCGGCCATTGAAGCGGCACATCAACTGGTCATCAGTGGCGATGCGCGTCGCACGCGGTTATGGTCGATTACCCGCTATCTGCGAGACGCATTGAGTGCGCTTGGCTACCCGGTCGGCATTGGATCGGAGCAAATCATTTCATTTGAAATCGGCACCGAGCCTGCCGTGATGCGCTTGCGCGACGTTCTGGAAAACGACGGTATCTTCGGTTCCATCTTCTGCCCGCCCGCAACGGGACGGACGCGCTCCCTGATCCGGTTTGGCATTCACGCCGGCCTGACCGATGCGCAGATCGAGCAGTTTCTTCGCGTGTGCAAATCCCGACGGGACGAATTCGCGCCCGAGACATGGAGTGGCAGCCGGTTCCTGCCGACGCCACATGGATCACTACACGGGAATGCGGCCTGAGCAGCGTGCTACCGCACGCGCCTACATCTGAAGTTGGATTGCGACGCTCACAGCGCGACATGACACTGGCGCTGGAGCATCCGCCCGTCATGAGAGTCCGCCAATGACACACGTGCCCCTGAAAATCGGCCTGCTCACATTCGTTGTGGGCCTCTTCGCTGCGATGCCGGTGGCCGCGCAGGATACGGATCTGCTATCTGCAAAGGTTACGACCTGCGGCGTCAGCACGACCGTCGTCCTGACCATTGGCCCGGTGACGCTTGTACAGCCCCTTCCCTGCGGTAAACAGGCACAGGTAAACGACTACGGTGAAGATGACGAGTCGATAGCAAAAGTCCGTGTGGCCGCACCTTATGACATCAACGTAACTGTCGATGGCTTGGTCAACCTCGCAGCGGAACGCGCCGTCGCACCTGGAGATACGGTGCTGACCGCCGAATCGCAGGCCTCGGACTTCAACCTCCTGGATGGATTCATTGAGGTCACGGGGCTCGATTCGTTCCTGGAATGCACGGCACGGAAGGGCAATACGGCGCTGACGTGCAACACCCACGTGCAGGGTGCCAATGTCTCCGTCAATGGCCAATCCATCGCCGTGCCCAGTCCTGTACCGCCCAACTTCACGATACCCGTGCCATCTGTCAACGTCAGCGTCGACGTGCCGCTGGTCGGTACGGTGCAGGTCCCGGTCGGTGGCACGCTGGTACTCAATGAAACCGTGGTAACCGGTCCCGGTACGGTGAACGTGACGGTCGAACATCACGGCATACACCTTGCCGTCGGAGGCGGCGTGCAGGTTGCGGGAGCCGGGCTGGTCAAAGTGAACGCAAACGTCACTGACGATGAAACCTTCAACCTGAATACGGCACTCGCTCACGTCATTACCGACGTGTTTGTGAACTGACGCTCTGCCGTTTGTGCGCACGGATGTGACGCGCCTACGTCTGATGGTGTATTGCGGCGCACCCCACACCACCAAACACTGCATGGCACGGCGCGAATGCGCGCCGTTGCCGATCCACACGGCACGTCCATCCTCAGGAGCAAAACCATGCGCAACCAGACCCTTGCCATCGCCTGCTGTCTTCTCGCCGGCTTTTCGATCAGCGGCGCGTACGCGGCCGACGCGGCAACGTGCCCCAGTGCCAGCACTGTCACGCCAAAGTCCTGTAGCACGCAGGAAGGCTGTGACTACTCGGTGACCACTTCCGCCGGTACCTGGGAAGGCAATGATCCGTATTCGAGCCAGAACGACAAGACCATCGTGGCGAAGTCGATGGGTGCCGCCCAGGTGAGCAAGGGTGCAACCTATTGCGACTACGAATTCCAGGACGCCAAGGGCAAGGTACTGAAGGACGGCGGCATTCGCCTCAGCCTGAACGCAAAATAAGGCTCCCTCCGGGCTGCTTTGCCCTTGACCTGTGCGGCGCGTGGCTTGTCGGCCATCCGGCAAGCCACGCCATCGCGAGCGCACTCGTTTCCGCAGGTGCGACCTGTTGTCCCGATGCGGCGAGGCGCTGGTCAAACGCCGTATAATTTGCGGATGACTACGCTCTTCGCACCGGAACTGCCGGCGCTGATCGACCTGGTACGTAACGACGGTTACGCCTTTGTCACCCATGATGCGATGGGTGGCATGCTTGAGCGCGACGGCGGCCTTGCCGACTGGGCAACCTTTGCCGCCAGCTGGAACGACCTCGCACCCGATACCTACCTGGCCGCGCACGGCCGCTATCGCCGCCGCCGGCATGCCACGTATTCGGCGCTTGCGGGGCAGGACGTCACTCCCGAACCGCATCAGGCCCACTTCCAGGCGCTGACGTACAACCGGCTGCAGGGTGACCTTCAGCGCTGGTTCGAGCCCATGACGCCGGAAACGGCATCCACGGCCAGCCTCGGCACCATCCTGCGCTTCTGCCATCATGCCTTTGGCACGCTGGCCCCGCAGGTGCCCCGCTGGCATATCGAAGTGCATCAGTTCCGCATCGAGGCCAGCGCGGACAGTGCGGGCGAACCCACGCCCGAAGGCAGCCACCGCGATGGCGTGGATTACGTGCTGGTGCTGCTGATCGACCGCCACAACATCGCCAGCGGCACCACCACGATCCACACACCCGACGGCCAGTTGCTGGGCGACTTCACGCTTACCCGGCCACTGGATGCGGCACTGGTGGACGATCCGCGCGTGTTTCATGGGGTAACCCCGGTTACGCCACTGGATAACACGCAGCCTGCGCACCGTGACGTTCTGGTGGTGACCTTCCGCGCCTCGGACATCGCGGAAGCATCCGCTTAACGTCCATCAGGCAAACGACGCTCCATCGCAATGCACAGCGCCACCAGGGCGACGCCGTAACGCCACGAGGTTCGTCCGGCACGTTGCGTGCCGGAAGCGCAGTTGTGCGCAAAGCCAGCCCCCAAAACTACTGGCTACTTGTCCTCTTCGATCACCAGGGTGGTCTTGCTGTCGCGCTGGACGAGGCCGGGACCAAACTGGGTGACCTTGCCGTCCTTCAGCACCACGGTGTAGTCGCGTGAGGAAAGGGAAAAACGGCTGCGATGCCGGTTGAGGTAACTGAGAACCTCAAACCCGATGATGGTACGCACGGCGTCAGGCTGGCCCAGGCGGTCCATCACTTCCTCACGGGGCATGCCCACGGAGAGTCGGGAGACTTTGGTACCCATGCCCTGACAGGCGGCCAGCATGAACGTCAACGCCAGCGTTACGACCAACCGCTTCATCGCATTCCCTTTCACATACGTCGGACAGCCATCGGTGGCTGCGATGGTAGCGCAACACACAGGCGTGGGGTGCCCTGAAAGACACCCCCCTTTGTTCAGAATAGGCCGCCCGTGCGGGTGAAGCCGTCCGCGCTCCACACTTCGCTGCCCACGCCGTGATGGACGAAGAACAGGCCGTCCGGATCGTAACGCCGTTTGGCGGCCGCCAGGCGCGCGTAGTTGCTTCCCCAGTACGCCTGCTGCCAGTCTTTCTGGAAATAGCTGCTCTCCGATACATAGGCACCGGCTCCCGGCGCCACGCGCAGAAGCTCGTCCATCGCCTCACCCACCCGCTTGCGCTCCCTCCGGGCACGCGGCAGATCCGTCTTTGCGCCCGGCAAACCCGGATACGCAGGATCGCCGCCGGCGCCGATGATGGCCAGGGCAAACGCGTCGGCCATGGCGGGGTTGGTGGCGGTATCGCGCGATGCCTTGCGCATTTCCGGCGTGCCGCCGGCCAGTCCCTTGTTGAAATGCAGTTCCACACCCCACTTCACCGATACTGCCACCAGCGCATCCACCAGTGCGTCCTGACTGCCCTGCAACAGGCTTTCGGGCAACCACGCCGATTCGTACGCATGGATGAACCAGCCCACCTGCCCGCGATCTCCCGCCCAAAGCACATGATTTCGCGGTGCGTTCGGGCGCGTGTCGGCAACGATGAATCCGGGCGCGTGCTCGCGGAAGAAGTCAGCATCC
Source organism: Luteibacter sp. Sphag1AF (assembly GCF_014192715.1). Classification (GTDB taxonomy): domain Bacteria; phylum Pseudomonadota; class Gammaproteobacteria; order Xanthomonadales; family Rhodanobacteraceae; genus Luteibacter. The sequence continues at coordinate 17,280 of NZ_JACHYH010000005.1, read as the reverse complement.
CAGAAATGCCTCGCAGGAAGGGCCGTTGCCTTGAGCGCTTCGGACACCACGTATTCCGGTCGCGCCTCCACCCAGTCAATGAAGGGCTTCCACGTGGCTTCTGCCTCGGCCTGGCTGATGCCCTGGAACAGCATCGACACATTCAGCCGGTTGCCCTCGCGCAAGGACATCTGCTCGCCCCAGTGCGGATTGAACAGGGCATCGCGATAGAACGACATCGCCTTCGCAACCAGGGCGCGGTAAGACGCAGGCGTGGTCGCATAAATGGTGCCGAATACCACGCCAAACACATCCGGAAGATCATGCGTGCGCAGCGTCAGCCGCGTCACCACGCCGATGCTGCCGCCACCGCCACCCTTGATGGCCCAGTAAAGCTCCGGCTCTTTCACGGCATTGACCACATGGACCTTGCCATCGGCCGTGACCACCTCAGCTTCGATCAGGTTGGACGCGGCGCTGCCAAAGTTCTTTGAAAAGCTGCCAAACCCGCCGCTCTGCACGAGGCCCGCCACGCCAACGGTGGTGCAACCACCGCCCTGCACGTACCGTCCGCCCTTCGTGGTTACTGCGTCATAGGCGTCGATCCACATCGCGCCCGCACCGACACTCACGGCCGGTTGAGGCGGCGACATGCTGCCTTGTGCCACGAAGGCGTCGTGCATCGTTATGGTGTTCATGTGGCGGGTCCACACCAGCAGCGAATCGGGGGCGTCGGAGGTGCCCTGATAGCTGTGGCCGCCGCCTTTCACCACCAGTCGCAGATGGTGTTCGCGCGCAAAATTCACGGCTGCCACCACATCCTGTGTATGGCGGGCGGCCACTGCGTAAGCGCTGGGCTCGGAAGTCCACGCATCCGCCCAGCCGCTGGTCTGCGTCAAGGCGGCCTGATCGCCGATGTAGAACGGATTCTTGAGGTTGGCCACCGCTTCGGCGCAAACCGGGTCGGCCGTACCTGCGCACGAGACAAAGGGCGAGCTGAGCTTTTGCAGACTGCCTCCGGTCTGCGCGTTGAGTTCGTCCCATTGGGCCACCGACGGCCAGCCCGGCTGGCCGGGGCGCACGCGCGATGCACCCCGCACCGCCGCCATGCTGCGTGACACCGCCGCTGCCAGCGTCTGCAATGAACCCGTGCTGGCCACAAGGGCAAGCGGTGCCAGGCAGGCAGCCTTCAAAACATCGCGTCGCTTCATTCCGTTACCCCCGGTGGTTCTGTGAGGAAGACATGATGCGGGCGTTGCCTGTTCGCGTCCGTCTGCCCGGGACGAACCCGTGGCACCCCGGGACGAACCCGCGCCGTTTACAGGTGCCGCACCAACGCGGACGGCATGGCTTCCAGATAGCGCTTCGTCCAGGTGACACGGGCGCCGTCGCTCAATACCAGACGGTACTCGCCACCGGGCCAGGGGGCCACTTCCACAATCGAGCCCAGGCGAATCAGCGTGGAGCGGTTGATCCGGACAAACTGCGCCGGGTCCAGGCGTGCCTGCATGCGCTCTACCGTGCCACGCAGCCGGTACGGGCCGCCGTCACCGTGGATGACCAGATAATTGCGGTCAGCCTCGATGCGCTCCACGCTGGCCACAGGCAGCTTGCGCGTCTGCTCGTCGCGCTCCACCAGCAGGTGCGAAGCGTATGAATCCGGTGTCGGCAGTGCGTCCAGCAGGCCATCAATGCGAGCCCCCATCTCCCCGGCAGGAACCACGCGCGCCATCAGCCGCTTCATCAGACGGTCGAAGCGCTCCGGACTCACCGGCTTCAGCAGATAGTCGAACGCGTGCACGTCGAATGCCCGCAACGCATGATCGCCGTGCGCGGTGACGAACACGATTTCCGCGGGCAGCGATTCGCCCAGCGTGCCAAGCACGTCGAAGCCATCCATATCCGGCAGTCCGATATCCAGGAACACCACGTCGGGCCTGTGCAGGCGAATCTGGGTCAGCGCCTGCGCGCCCGTGGACGCTTCCGCCACGATATCGACGCCGGGTGTCTGCATCAGATACCGGGTCAGCTTGTCCCGGGCCGGCGCTTCATCGTCCACCAGCAGCACGCGCAGCGTCACGGCGACACCTCCGCCGGCAACCACACGCGCACATGTGTGCCTTCATCCGTGGAGGACAGCTCCACGCCCGCACGCGCGCCATAGAGCGTGTCCAGCCGCTCGCGCACGTTGCCCAGGCCGATGCCGTGTCCCTGATGATGGCCCGATCCGGCACCCCGGTCGCGCACGTGCATGGTCAACTCGTTTCCCTGGCGCGATACCTCCACGTGTACCACCCGATGCTCGCCGCCAGCATGTTCGATGGCGTTTTCCGCCAGCGGCTGCAACAGCAGAAACGGCACGCGCACGCGCAGCAGCGAGTCGTCCATGGCAGATACGCGGGCATCCAGCTGACTGCCGAAGCGCGCGCGCTGCACGTCCAGATACAGCTCAAGCAGATGAAGTTCCTCGCCAAGCGTATGTTCATTGGCGGACGCCCGCAGCGTCACCCGCAGCAACTGGCCGATACGTGCCAGCATTTCATCGGCAACACGCGGGTTCTCATACATCACCGACGACACCGCATTCAACGCATTGAACAGGAAATGCGGGTTGAGCTGAAGTCGCAATGCATCCAGCCGGGCTTCGGCCAGCGCGCCCTCCAGCTGGGCGGCGCGCAGTTCACGCGCACGTCCCGCGCGCAACTGATCCAGCAGCCAGGTGAGAAAAACAATCAGCCCGTAGGTCACCACGTCACTGCCGAACTCCATGGCGTATCGCCATGGCATCTGTCCGTAGTCGTAATCGCCCAGCCCGAGCAGCGGTGCCAGCAGGAGGCGCGAGGCCCAGATCAGGCTGGTGTGTGCGAACGAGAAAGCCAGCAGCGCGCAGACATGGATACCCAGCGCCGCAAGGATTCTGCCACGCACGCGGGTGCGCCTGGCGAGGGTTACCACGAAGGGAAGCAGCAGGCCCACCGACACCGAACCACTTATTTCTTCCAGCATGCGCCGGACGAAATGCCCGTCGTGACCACGGGTGATGTCGTCCAGATAAAAGTGAAATCCGTGAAACACGCCTGCCAGCGCAAGCACCATGGTCCACAGGACATACCAGGCGCGGGGCCCCCATGACGACGGCTGCACAGGCAAAAGGGAGGATGCGGGATGTGTGCGGGACATCCGCGCATCGTGCAGCGCCTTGCAGCGAACGGCAATCCCCTCGCGATATCATGGGCCATTCACATCACCTGGCCAGACCATGCCGCCCTTCCCGTTCGATGCCGTGCTGTTTGATTGCGATGGCGTACTGGTGGACTCCGAAGCTATCACCTGCCAGGTGCTGGCCGACATGCTGGGTGAGATGGGGTGGCACCTGAGCCTCGAAGAAACGATGCAGATCTTCGTCGGCAAGGCTGTTCGCGATGAGGCCGCGCAAATCCTGTTCCGCACAGGTGTGGCCATCACGGATCGCTGGCTGGGCGATTTCCGGGAGCGCCGTAACGCTGCACTGGAACGCGATCTGGTCGCGATTCCCGACGCCCCGGAAGCGGTGCGCGCCATCGCCACGATGGTGAACGGCCGCATTGCCGTTGCGTCAGGCGCGGATCGGCACAAGGTTCAATTGCAGCTGCGCAAGGTGGGGCTGCACGACGCGTTCGCCAACAAGATGTTCAGCGGTCACGAAACACCGCGCAGCAAACCGTGGCCGGACGTCTATCTGGCAGCCGCCAAAGCACTGGGGGTCGACCCGGCACGCTGCGCCATCATTGAAGACACCGCAACCGGTGCACGCGCAGGCGTGGCCGCAGGGGCCACGGTGTTCGGCTATAGCCCGGGCGGACCCGGGCATAGTTCAACGCAGGCGTTGCTTGATGAAGGCGTGGCTACGGTCTTCCAGAGCATGGGTGCCCTTCCCGCCCTGCTGAGCCACTGGCCGGCCGATCATCGCTCCCTGATCCCGGAGCGATGATCCCGGCCGGGGATACTGACGCGTCAGAAAGTCAGCACGAAATTGTCGACGCACATACCCCAATCCTCCGGTTTGTACGCGTATCCCACGCCGAGCACACTAATACTCGTGATCGGCTTACCCAACGGCGCATTGAAGGTCACTGTCTTGGCGGTTCCCGCCAGCGGCAGGTCATCACTACCAATTTCCTCTCCGTTTGAGTACGCGAAGATCCGCTGACCCACCAATGTGTATATAGAGGCCACCCCAAACGTTACCTTCGTGCATGGCAAGTCGAAGGCAAACTCAAGGATGGTATTGCCACTTGTCAGGCCCAAGGCCCAGCCAGAGACATGCGGTGCATAGGTGGCATTCGTATTGACGGCGTACACGCGGTTGTACTGAGCGTCCCCGTACGAGCTGATGTTCCTGGCAAGAAAGTATGGAAACTTATGGCTCTCACGGGGCCAGATGCGATCTGGCAATGGCACGTTTTCGAAGGTTTCAATGACGATGACGAGCGCCTGCACATTCACTACGTACTCAGATGATGGGCCATCCAGACGTCCAGATGCGGCACGCGTGATCGTATACGTCACACTGACCGCCTTGCCGGCATTCGGCAAGATGGCTGGAGCGAGGATCTCGATGTCGATATAAGAGTCCACTTCCGTCGTTACCATTTTGGGTACAGCAACGGTGCCCGCACCCGCCGTGCCGCTCCAAAGCACGGTCACCACGTCGTTCGCCGCCAGCGCAGCGCCCGCAGGGACGCGCACCGTCGCCTTGGCCAGGTCGCCGGGCAGCGTATTGCCCGCCCCGGCTTCCCGCACGCTGGGTGCCGGCAGCGAGCCACCTTCCTTTCCAATCACGAAGGTGGTGGTGCCGCCCTGACGGGTGGGCTGGCCATCGTGGTTGATCGTGTAGCTGACGGTGACCTCACGACCTGCGTTGTCGGTGATGTACCTGGCGGCCACCGGAGAGACGACCTCCGGCCTGGCGGGGTCCACGGCGTGGATGTTGGTGTACGATTCCAGCGCATTCCAGAACACGTGCGCGAAATCGCCATGCACCGCACCGCTGTAGTCGGTGCGCACGCGGATGTTGGTGCCATCGGGTGCAGCGGACGGGTCCAGGTAGCCGTTGACCACGTGATCCACGAGGGGTGGGGGCAGGGTAATCACGCCGCCGATGCGCAGCTCCAGCCGTTGCGACGTGGAGGTGAGGCCGGTGGCAAAGTGCTTGACGGTGTAATACACGCTTACCGCATAGCCCTTGATCTGCTCGATTTCCGCCCGGGTGAGGGTAAAGACGAGCGGGATGGGCGCAGGAATCACGTCGTTACCGGACACATCCCTGGAGTCCGTCTTGAACCACGTGGCGCCGCCGTGGCCCGTGGCCGTCCAGTAATAGGTGACCTGGTCACCGATGGCCATCAGGGGATACGGTCCCACGTCCAGATGGGCCAGCCCATCGACCAGGGATTCCGGATCAAGTGCGCCGTCGCGCGCTTCCCGAACACTCGGTGCTTCAAGGACCACGGCCTCACCGATGACGGTCAGGTTGCGTTGCGCGGAACGAAGCGCGCCTTCACTCGTGCGCGCTTCGTAGTACAGGGACACACTGCCGTCGGGACCCAGCGGCGCCACCCGCGCATGGGGGATGGTGAAAATGATGAAGACGTCGTCGGTGACCTTCTCCTCGTTCGGTGTATACGGCAGCTGCGTGCCCTGACCCGTCATGCCTTTCCAGGTCAGCACAAGGGTGTCGCCGATGGCGAGTTCAGCCTGTTCGGTATCCACTTGCACATGGACGTCGCCGCCATCGAGCTTGGTCAGATCCAGCACGCCGCTCGGCGCTTCGATCACCTTGGGCGCCAGGAGCAGATCGTTGTCCGCCTGCACGTGCACCCGGGTGATCGGCGAGCGCTGGGACCAGTTGCCCACCTGATCCACGACCACGTAGCTCACCTCCATCGCCGGATTGCTGCCGCCCTCGACGATGACGTGGGCGGACAGCGGAAAGGTCACCGGCTGATCCACCGGGAAGGGCCCCGGCACCTCATAGGACACCGCGCCCCACAACAGGATCAGCCGGTCTTCCTCGAAGGCGTTCTGCCACGCGTCGATGGTGACGGTCACCGGGGTGCCTGCACCAATCACGGTCGGCGTGACGACAGGCGCAGTCAGGGTCGGGTTGCCGTCGTCGTCTTCGCCGGGGATGCGGAACTTCACCAGCACGGTGGACACGTTCGAAGGAGTGGCCGTGCCAGCCAAATTGCGCTGGATGTAGTGATAGGTTCGCCAGCCTTCCCCATGTTGCCGGATCACCCGTCCATCCACCTGCACAAACACCGAGCCGGACGTGGTTTCCTGAATCGTGGTGACACCGATCAGCTCCGCGTTGGAATCCCAGTACACGCTGACCGTGTCGCGCGGCGCCAGGGGCGTGGTGAAGTGTCCGGTCTGCACGAGGATCTTCGGAAACGGGGTACTCAGATGACTGGCATTGATGCCGCCAAACGGATCGACTTCGGGCATCGAGGGCGCGGGCCACGCAGCAAGCGGTGCCAGCGGAGCCGCCGGCTCAGTGATCACCAGCCTGGGAATGCCGCGATCCTTGCTGGACGAGATGACGAGCGACGACGGGGACAGATCAGACATGGGCAGGCTCCTGGCAGGGTTGCTACGCACCGTGCACGCACGCAACAAGCGCGTATCGCAAGAAGAAAACAGCGGCATGATCAGCGGTGAAAAAAGTCATCGCCACGGAATCGAACCCTGATCCTACTCAGCCCCTTGCACGCTGCCAGTCAGCCATCGGTTGTAGGCGCAGGTGCGTTTCGTGCCCTGTGGAAACACTGGCCGGGATCACCGCCTCTCATGCAGGCAGCGATCATCCCGGCCAGACATCCCGACGCGTCAGAAAGTCATCACGATGTTGTCGATGAACACATAATAGGCCGCGCCGTTGCCGGTTCCCACGCCACGCACTCTGATATTCGTGATCGGCTTGCCCGCGGGCGCGTTGAAGGTCACAGTCGTGGCGGTTCCCGTCGGCGGCAGGGCCGCGCTGCCAACTTGCTCTCCGTTTGAGTACGCAAAAATCCGCTCATCCGTTGAATATGTCACGGCGGCCACCCCAAGCATGACCTTCGTGCATGGCAAGTCGAAGGCAAGTTCGAGGATGGTAGCTTCACTTGTCGGGTGTAAGGCCCAGCCGGAGACATGCGGGGCATATGTGTCATACGAATTGAAGTAATGCACGCGGTTGAACGTGGGTTCCGGATTCGTGGCGAGGTTCCTGACAAGAAAGTAGCGAAACTTATAGCTCTCGCCGGGCAAGAGGATCAGTTGCCCTGGCCCGCTTTCAAACGTTTCCTCGACCAGGAAAGGTACCAGCACATTTAGCACGTACGCCGATGAGGGCCCCTCCACCAGTCCGGATGAGGCACGCCTGATCGTATAGGTCACACGCACTACCTTGCCGGAATTAGGAAAGATGGCTGTGCCGGGAATTTCGATGTAGACGTCAGAGCCTGCTTCCGTCACCACCGTTTTGTCCACGCTCACGCTGCCCTCACCCGGCACGCCACTCCAAAGCACGGTCACCACGTCGTTGACCGCCGCATTCACGACAGCCGGAACGCGCACCCTGGCCCTGGCCGCATCGCCGGGCAGCGTGTTGCCCACACCCGCTTCCAGCACGCTGGGCGCCGGTAGCGAACCCGCTTCCGCTCCCGTTCCAATCACGAAGGTGGTGGTGCCGCCCTGGCGCATGGGCTGACCATCGTGGGTGATGGTGTAGCTGACCGTGACCTCACGACCTTCGTTGCCGGTGATGTACTTGACCTCTACCGGGGAGACGACCTCCGGCTTGTCGGTGTCCACGGCGTGAAGGTTGCTGTACGGCAGCAGTGCATCCCAGTACACGTTGACGAAATCGCCATGCGCCGCACCGCTGTAGTCGGTGCGCACGCGGATGTTGGTGCCATCGGGTGCAGCGGACGGGTCCAGGTACCCATTAACCACGTGATCCACGAGGGGCGGCGGCAGCGTAATCACGCCGCCGATGCGCAGCAACAGCGGTTTTGAGTTCGATGTCAGGGCGCTGGCAAAGTGTTTGACGGTGTAATACACACTCACCGCATGGCCCTTGATCTGCTCGATCTCCTCACGGGTGAGGGTAAAGACGATCGGCTTGGGGGTAGGAATCAAATCGTTGCCCGATACGTCTCTGGACTCCGTCTTGAACCAGGTCGCGCCACCGTGACCCGTGGCCGTCCAGTAATAAATGACCTCGTCACCGATGGCCATCAGGGGATACGGTCCCACGTCCAGATGGGCCAGGCCACCCATCAGGGCTTCCGGGTCCAGCGCGCCGTCATGTGCCTCCCGAACACTCGGTGCCTCCAGAACCGGCACCTCACCGACGACGGTCAGGTTGCGCTGCGCGGAACGCAGCGTGCCTTCACGCGTGCGCACTTCGTAGTACAACGACACACTGCCATCGGGACCCAGAGGCACCACCCGCGCATTGGGGATGGTGAAAGTCAAAAAGGCGTCGCCGGTGACCACCTGCGGGCTCGGTGCATACGGCAGTTCCGCGCCCTGACCCGTCATGCCTTTCCAGGTCAGCACGATGGTGTCATCGACGGCGATTCCAGCCTGCTCGATATTGATCAGCACGTTGACGTCGTCGCCCATCAGCTCGGTCAGATCCAGCACGTTGCTCTGCGCCTCGATCACCGTGGGCGCCAGGAGCAGATTGCTGTCTGCCTGCACGTGCACCAGGGTTACGGGCGAGCGCGGCGACCAGTTGCCCACCTGATCCACGATGCGGTAGCTCACTTCCATCGCGGGGTTGCTGCCGCCGTTGGCGACGATCTCGGGCGGCACGGTAAAGGTCACGGGAAGGTCAATCGGGAAGGGCCCGGGCACGTCATAGGACACCGCGCCCCACAGCAGGATCAGCCGGTCTTCCTCGAAAGCGTTCTGCCAGGGATCAATGGTGACCGTCACCGGGGTGCCGGCACCAATCACGGCCGGCGTGACGACCGGTGCAGTCAGCGTGACGTTGCCCTCGTCGTCCTGACCGGGGATGCGGAACTTCACCAGCACGGTGGCCACGTCCGAAGGCGTGGGCGTACCGACGGAATTGCGCTGGATGTAGTGATAGGTTCGCCACCCTTCCCCATGCTCCCTGATCACCCGTCCATCCACCTGCACAAACACCGAGCCGGACGTGGTTTCCTGGATGGTGGTGATGCCGATCAGCTCGGCGTTGGAATCCCAATACACGCTGACCGTGTCGCGGGGTGCCAGAGGCGTGGTGAAGCGTCCGGTCTGCACCAGGATCTTCGGATACTCGCCGCTGAGATGACTGGCATTGATGCCTCCGAAGGGGTCAACCTCAGGCATCTCGGGCGCGGGCCACACAAGCGGTGCCGGCGGTGCCGATGGCTCGGTGATCACCAGTCTGGGGGTGCCGCGATTGTGGCTGGACGAAGTAACGGGCGATGACTTGGACAGGTCAGACATGGGCAGGCTCCTGGCAGGGTTTCTACGCACCGTGCACGCACGCAACAGGCACGTATCAAATAGAAAGCAGCGGCACGACCGTGGTGATCAGATAGCACCACGGGATCGAACCCCGATCCTACTCAGCCCCTCGCACCCTGCCAGTCAGCCGTCGGTTGTAGGCGCAGGTGCGCTTCGTGCCCTGCTGAAACACTGGCCGGGATCACCGTCTCTCATGCACGCAGCGATCATCCCGGCCAGACATCCCGACGCGTCAGAAAGTCATCACGATGTTGTCGATGACCACATAATGGGTTGCGTCGTTGCCGTCTCCCACGCCGCGCACGCTGATATTCGTGATCGGCCTGCCCGCAGGCGCGTTGAAGGTAACGGTCGTGGCCGTTCCCGTCGGTGGCAGCACAGCACTGCCAACTTGCTCTCCGAATGAGTACGCAAAAATCCGTTCATCCGTTGAAGATGTTGAGGCGGCCACGCCAAGCGTGACCTTCGTGCACCATAAATCGAAGGCAAGATCGAGGACGGTATATTCACTCGACGGCTCCAGGGCCGTGCCGGAGACATGCGGTGCGTATTGCTGGCCATACGCATCGCGCAGATACACGAGGTTAAACCCGGGGTCTGCGTTCGTGGCGCGATTCGTGGCAAGAAAGTAGCGAAACTTATAGCTCTGACTCGGCAAGAGGGTCAGTTGCGCTAGCCCGCTTTCGAAGGTTTCCTCGACGAAGACAGGCACCAGCACATTCAGCAGGTACGCAAGCGAAGGCCCATCCACCCGTCCGGACGCGGCACGCGCGATCGTATACATCACATGGACTGCCTGGCCGGCATTAGGAAAGACGGCCGTGTCGGGAATCTCGATATGGACGTCCGAGCCCGCTTCCGTCACCACTGTTTTGGCTACGCTCACGCTGCCCTCTCCCGGCACGCCGTTCCAAAACACGGTCACCACGTCATTGACTGCCACATTCACGGCCGCCGGAATGCGCACTGTCGCCCCGGCCGCATCGCCGGGCAGCGTATCGCCCGCCCCCGCCTCCAGCACACCGGGCGCCGGCAGTTGGACGACCGTTTCCGTTCCAATCAGGAAAGTGGTCAAGCCGCCCTGGTGCGTGGGCTGGCCATCGCGGGTGATGACGTAGCTGACGGTGACCTCATGACCTTCGTTGCCGGTGATGTACTCGGCGCCCACCGCAGAGACGACCTCCAGCCTGTCGGGGTCCACGGCGTGGAGGTTTTGGTACGGTAGCGGCGCATCCCAGTACACGTTGGCGAAATCGCCATGCGCCGCGTCGCTGTAGTTGGTGCGCACGCGGATGTTGGTGCCGGTGGGTGCAGCGGCCGGGTCCAGGTATCCGTATTCCTCGTGATCCACCCGAGGCGGCGGCAGGGCGATCACACCAGCGATGCGCAGTTCCAGCCGTTTCGACATGGATGTCACACCGTTGGCAAAGTGCCTGACGGTGTAATGCACACTCACCGCATAGCCCTTGATCCGCTCGATTTCCTCACGGGTCAGCGTAAACACCAGCGGCTTGGGGGCGGGCGTTACATCGTTGCCGGACACATCCCTGGACTCTTTCCTGAACACAGTCGCGCCGCCATGGCTCGTGGCAGTCCAGTAATAAGTGACCTCATCGCCAAGGGCCATGAGGGGATACGGCCCCACGTCCAGATGAGCCACGCCATCCACAATGGCTTCCGGATCGAGCACTCCGTCACGTGCTTCCCTCACCCTCAATACGTCCAGCACCACGGCCTCACCGGTGACGGTCAGGTTGCGCTGCGCGGAACGCAGCGTGCCTTCACTCGTGCGCGCTTCGTAGTACAGGGACACACTGCCGCCCGGACCCAGCGGCGCCACCCGCGCATGGGGGACGGTGAAAATGATGAAGACCTCGTCAGTGACGTTCTCCTCGAACGGCCCATACGGCAGCTCCGTGCCTTCACCCGTCATGCCTTTCCAGGTCAGGAAGATGGTGTCGCCGACGGCGAGTCCGGCCTGCTCCAGATCGACCTGCACATGGACGTCGTCGCCCTTCAGGGCGGTCAGATCCAGCACGCCGCCCGGGGCCTCGATCACCATGGGCGGCTTCAGCCGATCGTTGTCCGCCTGCACGTGCACCCGTGCGACTGGAGAGCGTCGCGACCAGTTGCCCACCTGATCCACAATCCGGTAGCTCACTTCCATCGCCGGATTGCTGCCGCCGTTGACGATGATCTCCGGCGGCACGACAAATGCCACGGGCTGGTCAGCGGCGAAGGGCCCGGGCACCTCATAGGACACGGCGCCCCACAGAAGGATCAGCCGGTCTTCCTCGAAGGCGTTCTGCCAGGGGTCGATGGTGACGGTCACCGTCGTGCCAGCGCCAATTACGGCAGGCGTGACGACGGGCGCGGTCAGGGTGAGGCTGCCCTGATCGTCTTCGCCGGGGATGCGGTACTTCACCAGCACGGTAGCCACGTTCGAAGAAATGGCCGTGCCCGCGAAATTGCGCTGGATGTAGTAATAGACTCGCGAGCCTTCTCCGTGTTGCCAGATTACCCGTCCGTCCACCTGGACATACACGTTGCCGGAAGTGGTTTCATGGATCGTGGTGGTGCCGATCAGCATCGGCGGGGAATTCCAGTACACGCTGACCGAATCGGTGGGTGCCAGGGGCGTGGTGAAGCCTCCAGTCTGCACCAGGATCTTCGGATACACGCCGCTCAGATGACTGGCATTGATGCCACCGAAGGGCTCGACCTCGGGCATCGTCGGCGAGGGCGACAGGAGCGGCGCAGGTGGTGCCAGCGGCTGGGCGAACTTCAATTTGGGCATGCCGCGATTCTGGCTGGACGAGGTGACAGGCGACGACTTGGACAGGTCAGACATGGCAGGCTCCGGGCAGGGCTGCTACGCACCGTGCACGCATGCAACAGGCACGTATCAAATAGGAAGCATCGACATGAGCAGCGGTGAACAAGTCATCACCGCTGGTCGAATCGTGATCCTACCCAGCCCCTTGCACGCTGCCAGTCAGCCGTCGGTTGTAGGCGCAGACATGGCATCTCGTCGCAGTGAGTGCACCTCATCGCAACAACGTCACGACAGGCGTTGCCTGAACTGGCCGCGGTCTTCCGGAGCATGAGCGCCCTTCCCGCCCTGCTGCTGAAACACTGGCCGGGATCATCGCCTCTCATCCAGGCAGCGATGATCCGGGCCAGAGATACTGAGGCGTCAGAAAGTCATCACGATGTTGTCGATGAGCACATGATAGGTTGTGCCGCTGCCGTCTCCCACGCCACGCACGGTGAGCGTCGTGATCGGCTTGCCCTCAGGCGCGTTGAAGGTCATGGTCGTGGCCGTTCCCGCCGGCGGCAGGATGGCACTGCCAACTTGCTCTCCGTCTGAGTACGCAAAAATCCGCTCATCCGTTGAGTCTGTTGAGGCGGCCACGCCAAACGCCACCTTCGTGCATGGAATATCGAAGGCAAGCTCAAGGGTGGTGTTTTCACTTGTCGGCTCCAGGGCATTGCCGGAGACATGCGGCGCGTATCGTTCGCCATACTGATCGCGCAGATACACGCGGTTGTACCGGGGGTTCGGGTCCGTGGCGAGGTTCAGGGCATAAAAGTAGCGAAACTTATAGCTCTCACCCGGAAAGAGGACCAGTCGCTCTGGCCCGTTTTCGAAGGTTTCCTCGACGAAGACAGGCACCAGCACATTCAACACGTACTCAGGCGAAGGCCCCTCCTCCCGTCCGGATGCGGCACGCGCGATCGTATACGTCACATGGACCACCTTGCCGGCATTAGGAAAGATGGCCGTATCGGGAATCTCGACGTCGATGTACGAGCCCGCTTCCGTGGTCACTGTCCTGTTTACGTTCGCGGTGCCCACACCGGCCGCGCCTTTCCAGTGCACTTTCACCACGTCGTTCACAGCCAGCGCGGCGTCCGCGGGAACGCGCACGGTCGCCCTGACCGCACTGCCGGGCAGCGTATTGCCCACACCCGCTTCCAGCACGCCGGGTGCCGGCAGTGAGCCTGTTGCCGTTCCAATCAGGAAAGTGGTCGAGCCGCCCTCGTGCGTGGGCTGGCCATCGTGGGTGATCGCGTAGCTGACGGTGACCTCATGTCCCTGGTTGCCGGTGATGTACTCGACGCCCACCGGGCAGGCGATCTCCGTCTCGGTGGGGTCCACGGCGTAGAGGTTGCTGTACGGTAGCGGCGCATCCCAGTACACGTTGGCGAAATCCCCCAGCTTCGCGCCGCCGTAGTCGGTGGGGATGCGGATGGTGGTGCCATCGGGCGCAGTGGCCGGGTCCAGGTACCCGTTGACCACATGATCCACATGAGGCGTCGGCAGGGTGATCACACCAGCGATGCGCAGATCCAGCCGCTGCGACGTGGATGTCAGGCCGGTGTCATAGTGTTTGACGGTGTAATACACATGCACCGCGTAGCCCTTGATGTGCTCGATCTCCTGACGGGTCAGGGTAAAGACGAGCGGGATGGGAGCGGGCGTCACATCATTGCCGGACACATCTACCGAGCCGGTCCTGAATATGGTCACGCCACCGTGGCTCGTGGCGGTCCAGTAATAAGTGACCTCGTCACCGATGGCCATCAGGGGATACGGTCCCACGTCCAGATGGGCCACGTCATCCACCAGGAATTCCGGGTCCAGTGCGCCGTTATGCGCCTCCCGAACACTCGGTGCCTCCAGGACCAGCTCCTCACCGGTGACAGTCAGGTTGCGCTGCCCGGAACGCAGCGTGCCTTCACTCGTGTGCGCTTCGTAGTACAGGCACGCACTGCCGTCGGGACCCAGTGGTATCACCCGCGCATGGGGAATGGTGAAAATGACAAAGGAGTCGTGGGTGACCGTCTCCTCCTGCGGTGTATACGGCAGCTCCGTGCCTTCCCCCGTCATGCCTTTCCAGGTCAGCACGAGGGTGTCGCCGACGGCGAGTCCGGCCTGCTCCAGATCGACCTGCACATGGACGTCGTCGCCATCCAGCGTAATCAGATCCAGCACGCCGCCCGGCGCCTCGATCACCACGGGCGGTTTCAGCGGTTCGTTTCCCGCCGGCACGTGCACCACGGCCACCGGCGAGCGCGGGGACCAGTTACCCACCTCATCCACGATCCGGTAGCTCACTTCCATCGCCGGGTTGCTGCCACCGTTGGCGATGATCTCGGGCGGCACGGTAAAGGTCACGGGAAGGTCCGCCGGGAAGGGCCCGGGCACCTCATAGGACACGGCACCCCACAGCAGGATAAGCCGGTCTTCCTCGAAGGCGTTCTGCCAGGGTTCAATGGTGACGGTCACCGGCATATCGGGGTCAATCAGTGCCGGTGCGACGATGGGCGCGGTCAGGGTGAGGTTGCCCTCGTCGTCTTCACCGGGGATGCGGAACTTCACCAGCACGAAGCCCAGGTTCGAAGAAGTGACCGTGCCAGCGAAATTACGCTGGATGTAGTAATAGACTCGCAAGCCTTCCCCGCGCTCCCGGATAAGCCGTCCGTCCACCTGGACATACACGTTGCCGGAAGTGGCATCCTCGATGGTGGTGGTGCCGATCAGCTCCCCCGGGGAATCCCAGTACACGCTGATCGTGTCGCGCGGCGCCAGGGGCGTGGTGAAGCTTCCGGTCTGCACCAGGAACTTCGGATACTCGCCGCTCAGATGACTGGCATTGATGCCACCGAAGGGCTCGACCTCAGGCATCGTGGGCGAGGGCCACAGGAGCGGCGCAGGTGGTGCCAACGGCTTGGCGAACTTCAATTTGGGCATGCCGCGATTCTCGCTGGACGAGGTGACGGGCGACGACTTGGACAGGTCGGACATGGGCAGGCTCCTGGCAGAGTTGCTACGCACCGTGCACTCACGCAACAGGCGCGTGTCGAAGAAAAAGAAAAACAGCACGATCAGCGGTCACAAGGCAATCAACCACGGGTCGAGCCCTGATCCTACTCAGCCCTTTGCACCCTGCCAGTCAGCCATCGGTTGTAGGTGCGGACGATGCATCATGCGAAGCCGCGACGCGACCATCGTGATGCGGATGACTGGACGTCCATATGCATGGCTGATCGCGTGCATGGTCTCCCGGAGACCTTTTGCACGCGACCGGATTCGCCGTGTTTACGCGCAACATCACGTCAGGGGGTGAAATAGAAGTCGGTGACAAGGAATATGCCCCGAACATAGATTGCCTTGATTCGCTTTCCCGGATACGGGACCAGCGTCGCCGTTCCGACCGACCCTGGAAGGCTGAGGCTGGCCATGGCCGGCTCGCCCCCTTCGTCGGTGGCGATCACCAGAAAAGGCGGGTTCCACGTGCAATATTCGAACGTGACCTTGCTATAGCTGTTCTTGAGGAACAATCCGCCCAGGCGGTCGTTCGGCGGACCCTGCTGATCGTTCGTGCCAAATGAGGTGAGCGGGTGTCCGCCAAAGCCCCCAAAGATCGAGAAGTACAGGCTCCCCAACTCGGGCGATTGCCGCGTGACAATCATCGTCGGCGTTTCGAGTTGATTGTTATAAGGAACTTGTGTTCCGAGCGGGATACTGGAGAAATCCTCAAACAACGGCACCGGTGCGGTGGCCTGCACATTCAACAGGTACTCAGGCGATGGGCCGTCCAGACGGCCATTACTGTAACGACGGATCGTGTAAGTCACCAGGACGGTCAGTCCGGCATTCGCCGCGATGGCGACGGCGGGAATATCGAGGTCAATGTAAGAGCCCGCTTCCGTCGTCACCGTTTTTGACACGGTCACCGTGCCCGCCCCGGTCACGCCGCTCCACAGCACGGTCACCACGTCGTTCACCGTCAGCGCTGCACCCACCGGAACACGCACCGTCGCCTTGGTCGCGTCACCAGGCAGCGTATTGCCTGCCCCCGCTTCCAGCACGCTGGGGGCCGGCAGCGGGCTGGTTGCCGTGCCAATCACGAAGGTGGTCGAGCCGCCCTGACGGGCGGGCTGACCTTGATGGGTGATCGCGTAGCTGACGGTGACCTGACGACCTTCGTTACCGGTGATGTACTCGACGCCCACAGGAGAAACGACCTCCAGCTTGGCGGGGTCCACGGCGTGGATGTTGCTGTACGGTAGCAGGGCGTTCCAGTACACGTTGGCGAAGTCGCCATGCACCGCCCCGCTGTAGTCGGTGCGCACGCGGATGTTGGTGCCATCGGGTGCGGCGGCCGGGTCCAGATAGCCATTGACCACATGATCCACCAGCGGCGGCGGCAAGGTGACCACGCCGCCGATGCGCAGTTCCAGCGCCCGGGAGGTGGACTTCATGCCGGAGGCAAAGTGCGTCACGGTGTAATACACGCTCACCGTATAGCCCTTGATCAACTCGATTTCGGCACGGGTCAGCGTGAACACCAGCGCCTTGGGAACGGGCGTCACATCGTTGCCGGAGACATCCCTCCCCTCCGTCTTGAACCACGTCGCCCCGCCGGGGGCCGTGGCCTTCCAGTAATAGGTCACCTCATCACCCAGCGCCATCAGCGGATACGGTCCCAGTTCCAGATGGGCCAGGCCATCGGTCAGCGCTTCCGGATCGAGGGCGCCGTCACGCGCTTCCCGAACACTCGGCGCTTGCAGCGTCACCGCCTCACCGGTGACGATCAGGTTGCGTTGGACGGAGCGCTTCGGTCCCGTGCTCTTCAGCACTTCGTAGTACAACGCCACACTGCCCTGCGGCGCGAGACCCGCCACACGCTCATTGGGAACGACGAAGATCAGGAAACTGTCGGTCGTCGCTGTCTCGTCGATCGGTCCATAGGGAAGCTCCTGGCCGTCGGCGGTAAGGCC
>NZ_JACHYH010000004.1 GCF_014192715.1 Luteibacter sp. Sphag1AF | reverse complement strand
AACCCGTCCTCTTCTGAGGGCGGGTTTTTTCTTGCTCAAACCGCGAACCCGGGCAACGGTTCCCGCAGGGAACCGGCTGCAACAGGTCACCGCCAAAGGCTTTATCCCAAAAACCCGTCCTCTTCCGAGGGCGGGGTTTTTCTTGACCCATATCAGCCCACCCGAAGGACCGCTGTTCTACAGGCGGTTTCCCGCGGATCGAGAGAAGGGCGCGAGCAAAATAGCGCCCAGGCAGGCCACGAAGCCGCGCGAAAGTGTCGTTGGTCGCGCCATTCCGGCCAAACAATATGCCCTTGCCCGATGAAGCTTTCCGCTCCAATCGGATACAGTAGGCCTATGTATCTACACACATTCGGTTTGCGCGAGCCTCCGTTTTCCGAGGCACCCGACCCGCGCTTCGCCTGCCTGTTCACGCGCGAGCGTGAGCTGTTGGCGCACTGCGAGTACGCGCTCCTGTCGACCGCGCCAGCTGTCATTTTGCTGACCGGTGACGTGGGTAGTGGCAAGACGCTGCTGACCATGTTGCTCGAAGCCAACATCGAAGATCAGGGTATTCGCACCGCTCGTCTCGATGGTGAATTCCACGCGCAGCCTGTCGCTGACTGGCTGCGTTCGCTCTATGTGGCATTTGGCCTTCCGCTCCCCTTGAGTGCGGAAGCCAATACGGAAGAGCATCTGGTCGATGGTCTGGCGCACTCACTTGGACGGCTGACGTATCAAGGTCAGCGTTTCCTTCTGGTGCTCGATGACGCGGATGAACTCCGTGAGACTTCCTACCAGCTGCTGGATCAACTGCTTCAGGCGACGGATCACGCACAGGCTTCGCTGCACGTCATCCTGGCGGGGAAGCCAGAACTCCGTTCCCGGCTGGAAGAAGGCGCAGCGCGCGCCATTGATGCACGCATCCGTACGCGGCTTCCTCTTTCACCACTGACGGCAGATGAAAGCGAACGATATGTTCGTCATCGACTGCATGTGGCAGGCACAACGCGCATGCCGTTTAGCCGTCTGGGCCTCCGTTCGCTATGTGAAGATGGCATGGGAAATCCTGCCCGTCTTAATGCTTTGGCGCATCGCGCCCTGGAGCGCGCAGCAGAGCGTGGCGAACAGTCCATTGGCGAACGAACGCTGGCTCAGGCCGCAGAAGAAGTGCTTCCGCAATATGCGCGATATTGGCTGCGACGTTACCGCCGCTTCGTGTGGATTGCGGCTATCGCGGTCGGTCTGTTGCTGGTCGTTGGTGTAGCAGGCTATTTCCTGTCAGGACGCAGCCCCTCCCGTCCGAAGAACCTCGTTGCAGTCGCACCTGACGAAGTACTGGGGAAATTTCGCGATGCATTACCGGCGCCGGAAGTAGGACAGGTCAGAGTGTGGGGAGAGCTGCTGGCACGCTGGCAGGTGTCGTCGCGCGAGACATCCGTGGCCAACGCGATCAATTGCGATGCGACAATCTTCCCGGGATTCGCATGCGTCAGCGGGCGCGGCTCGCTCGATCAGCTTCGTCACTTCGACCGTCCGATGGTTTTGGAACTCGACGATGGCGGAAGGAAACAGCAGGTTCTTCTTGTGGGCGCCGGCGATACGACGGTGCGGCTTTACCTCGGCGGCAAGTACGTCGAGCTGGCCCGGTCGGCATTCGAAAGTGTATGGAAAGGCCGCTTTTATGCTGTTTTTCGCGTCGATCCCAACATGCCGCCACGCCTGAAGCGTGGTGATTCCGGCGACGGCATGCGTTGGCTGCTCAGCCGCCTGCCCAGTGCGTCGCCCGGCGTTGCAAGTACGGACTTTGATCGCAGCGTGGAGAATCGCGTCAAGGTTGTCCAGCAGCAATTTGGCATTGCTGCCGATGGCATTGTGGGACCGGAAACCATGTTCGCACTGGCTGCAGGTGATCAGGACGGTCCTCATCTTGTGCGCAACGTGCCATGAATCTTTTTGTTCGTGTGGATACGCGACGGCGTTCGCGTCTGTGTTGGGCAACGCTTGTCGTAGTGATTGCGTGCGTCGCCTGTTTCGTTGCGCTGGCGTTGAGCCCGCCCGATCAGCGTCTGTCTGTGATGCGCAATTGGGGCGCCGTTCCCGCGAACATCTTCAGCGCGGGAACGCCGCTCTTGCAGCAGCTCAGTGATCCGGCGCTTCTGCGATTAGTCACGGCGCTGTTCATTCATGGCGGCTGGTTGCACCTGGTAAGCAACCTGTTGTTCCTTGTGATCTTCAGCCTGCCTGCCGAACGACGTCTGGGTTCTCCGCGCTTTCTGTTTCTTTTCCTGCTTGGTGGCGTCGTCGCCAACCTGATTGGCGCCATCTCTTTAACCGGCGCACCGGTCGTCATCATCGGATGCAGTGGGGCGGTTTCCGCCGTGGTGGGGGCCTATGTAGCACTCTTCCCGCGCGAACGACTGGGTCTCGTCGTACCCCTGGGGCTCTACCTGGAATTCGTGCGCGTACCTGCCTTTCTGCTGATTGGCATCTGGGCATTAGTGCAGCTTCTTTTCAGTTACGCTGGCCCGCGCTACGGCGCCGTCGTCTGGTGGACTCACATCGGCGGCTTTGTTTTTGGCGTTGTTTTCGCGTTCTTCTCGCGTGGAGCGATCGTTCGCCGCTTACGCGGCTGACACTTCCTGCTTCGCACCAACATGTTCGCGCAAAAAGCCGCGCAGCAGAGACGTGGCTTCCGGCGTGGGCACCACGGATGCCAGAAGCTGATCGGGCGCACGTCCTTCTTTCTGCAGCGTGTCGTGCTTGCGTCGTATGTATGCGCGCATCACTTCTGCACTGAATTCAGGATGGAACTGCGTGCTGAAAGCATGCTGGCCATAACGTACAAGGTGATGCGGATCGCGCGCCGACGTTGCCAGGGAACGGGCACCGCGCGGAAGCTCCAGAACGGATTGCTCATGCGTTGCATGGGCGTGAAACTGCGGTGGCAAATGGCGCGCCAGAAGATCGTCGGCGGCGTGCGTGGTGCGACTTAACGGAATCGTACCCATTTCTCGTCCACCCTCGAGGTAGTCCACGCGACCACCCAATGCATGCGACATGAGCTGATGTCCGTAGCAAACGCCCATCATCGGAAGGTCCACGTCCATCGCATCGCGGATCCATCCCGCCGTGCGCTCGCTCCACGGAAGACGCTCGGTCACCATCGACGCAGAACCGGTAAGAACGGCGCCAGCACATGCGTCGGGGTTTGGCAGGGCATCACCGTTTTCCACGTCAATGACGCGTACGTTGGCATCGCGAAGACGCAGACCAAGCTGAAACCAGCGAGGAAAATCGCCGTGACGTTCGCTGATGACGTCCGGTGCGCGACCGGTGCGGATAATGAGAACAGGTTTCATGGACGGCATGCTTGAATCAGTCGGCAAGATCAATATCGGAAGGCGGAAGTACGGCGAGCACTTCCTTGACCGTGGTGACTCCAGCGGCCACCTGTGCGGCGGCCGAAATGCGCAGCGGCTTCATGCCTTCCTTGAGCGCGGCATCGCCAAATTTACCAAGATCCAGCTGCGCACCGATAATGGAGCGCAGGCGGGATGATACCCGCATCATCTCGTAAATGCCTGTTCGACCTAGAAAACCGGTCTTTCGGCACTCCAGGCAGCCAACGGCACGACACACCTGTTCGGGTACCGGGATATCCCAGCCATGCGTCAGAATGCGCCACTCTTGTGCATCCTGCGTGCTGGTTTCCTTGCAATGAGGACAGAGCGTGCGCACGAGTCGCTGAGCGACCACACCGGTCAGCGTGGATTGAATGAGGTAGTGCGGCACACCCAGGTCCAGCAGGCGGGTCACTGCGCTGGGCGAGTCATTTGTATGCAGCGTGGACAGCACCAGGTGTCCGGTCAGAGACGCCTGGACGGCCATTTGCGCTGTTTCAAGATCGCGGATTTCGCCAATCATGATGATGTCCGGATCCTGACGAAGCAGTGTTCGCACACCCGCAGCGAAGTCCAGATCAATGGCGGGTTGGACCTGCATCTGATTCAGCTCCGGTGACACCATTTCGATGGGGTCTTCCACCGTGCACACGTTGAGTTCCGGCCGCGCCAGATGCTTGAGCGTGGAATAGAGCGTGGTTGTCTTTCCCGAGCCCGTGGGACCGGTGACCAAAACGATGCCGTGTGGCCGCTCTACCAGTGAACGCCACAGTTCGCCCTCGGTCTCGGAGAAACCCAACTGGGCAAACTCCTTCACCACCAGATCGGGATCGAAGATTCGCATCACCACCTTTTCGCCAAACGCCGTCGGCATGGTGGAAATGCGCAATTCGACTTCACGACCACCAGCGGAGCGCGTCTTGATACGGCCATCCTGCGGACGGCGTTTCTCGGCAACGTCCATGCGGCCCAGAATCTTCACGCGGGATGTCACGGCGGTCATGACCGGCGGCGGCAGCTCGAACACCTTTTGCATCACGCCATCAATGCGGAAGCGCATCTGCCCGGCATCGCGACGGGGCTCCAGATGGATGTCCGAGGCGCGCTGCTCGAACGCGTACTGCAGCAGCCAGTCGACAATGTGCACTACATGGCGATCATCCGCACCGAGCTCGCCGCCCTTGCCGAGCTCGACCAGCTGCTCGAAGTTGATGATCTTGGAGGTGTCGTTGCCTTTCGCGTCCTGGGCCAGCTGGATCGAGCGCTGGACGCCGTAGAACTCCTGCAGGTAACGATTGATGTCGATCGGGCTGGACACCACGCGGCGGATGTCCCGGCGCAGCATCTGGGCCAGATCGTTCGCCCAGGTCGCGTCGAACGGCTCTGCCGTGGCGAATATCACCTCGCCGGGCGAGGCCGCCACCGGCAGGATGCGGTGGCGCACAGCGTAGGCGTGGCTGACCACCTGGGTTACCGACGCTACGTTGATCTTCATCGGGTCGATCTTCAGGTAGGGCAGATCGGCCTTGGCAGCCAGCCATTCCATCAGGCCTTCGAGACTCAGCGGGCGACCCGGGTCGCGGCGGTTATCCAGCCGGGCGTTGGCGATGATGACCAGAGGATGCAGTTCGATCACGCTGCGCCCCGCACGGGAGCCCATCCGGACGCGCTTGGCGTCTTCCCCGCTGATGAACCCATCGACCACCAGGGTGGCCAGAACCTCATCGACTTCAAGGCGGCCGCGGCGGCCGAGCAGGGTGGTGGATTGCGGATTCACTGCCATCGTTGAGCGTGCCTCGGGCGAGCCTGCGGGGTGATGACTCGCAGCGTCGGGGATGGGATAGCGGTCGGGCGACGCCCGTCACACCACCCGGGCCCCGGGCGAATCGCACATCGCTATACTAGCCCGCTTTCTCAAGGACTCGGGAACCATGTCCGCGCCCACCTTCCAAGACGTGATCCAGACCCTGAACCGCTACTGGGCCGACCAGGGCTGCGTGTTAGTGCAGCCTCTCGACACTGAAGTGGGTGCCGGCACCTTTCATCCCGCCACGTTCCTGCGGTCACTGGGGCCCGAGCCCTGGGCTGCGGCCTACGTGCAGCCCTGCCGCCGCCCTACGGACGGTCGCTACGGCGACAACCCCAACCGACTGCAGCACTACTACCAGTATCAGGTCGTGCTGAAGCCCAATCCGGACGACATCCTCGAGCGCTATATCGGCTCGCTGAAGGCGCTGGGTATCGACCCGCTGGTCCACGACCTGCGCTTCGTCGAGGACAACTGGGAATCGCCGACGCTGGGTGCATGGGGCCTTGGCTGGGAAGTCTGGCTCAACGGCATGGAAGTCACCCAGTTCACCTACTTCCAGCAGGCTGGCGGCCTCGAATGCCGTCCGGTCACGGGCGAAATCACCTACGGCCTTGAGCGCCTGGTGATGTACCTGCAGAACGTGGACAGCATCTACGACATCGTCTGGACGCACGCGCCGCATGGCGTGGTGACCTACGGCGACGTGTTCCACCAGAACGAAGTGGAACAGAGCACCTACAACTTCGAATACGCCAACGTGCCCGAGCTGTTCCACTGGTTCGACGTGTGCGAGGGCGAGGCTGCCAAGCTGATCTCGGTCGGCCTGCCGCTGCCGGCCTACGAGCAGGTCTGCAAGGCCAGCCATGCATTCAACCTCCTGGACGCGCGCCGCGCCATCAGCGTGACCGAACGCCAGCGCTACATCCTGCGCGTACGCACGCTGGCCCGAAGCGTAGCCGAAGCCTACGTCGCGCAGCGCGAAAAGCTCGGGTTCCCGGGCCTCAAGAAAAATCAGGAAGTCCGTCATGGCTGATAAGCGTCTGCCTCTCCTCATCGAGCTGGGCACGGAAGAACTGCCGCCGAAGTCCCTGGACGATCTGTCGGCGGCTTTCGCGCAGGGCATCGTCGATGGCCTGGTGAAGCGCGGCATTGCCGCCGACGCTGAAGGCGCCCGTGCGTACGCGTCGCCGCGACGCCTGGCTGTTTACGTGCCGGCCGTCGCCCTGGCCCAACCGGAACAGTCCATCGAGCGCCGTGGCCCCGCCATCGCTGCCGCTCTGGACGCGGAAGGCCAGCCGGGCAAGGCCCTGTTGGGTTTTGCCCAATCCTGTGGCGTCACCGTCGACGCGCTGGAGCGTCTGGAGACCGACAAGGGTGCGTGGTTCGTCTACCGGGCCGTCCAGCCGGGCCAGGACACCGCCGTGCTCCTTCCGGAAATTGTTGCCGAGTCGCTGAAGGCGTTGCCCATTCCGAAGGCCATGCGCTGGGGAAGCCGCGAAGATTCCTTCGTGCGCCCGGCGCACACCTTGCTGATGCTGCACGGGTCATCCATCGTTGACGGCGAAATCCTCGGCCTGCGTAGCGGTCGTCTTTCCAGCGGTCACCGTTTCCACCACCCGAAGCCCGTGCATGTGGCCGATGCTGACAGCTGGCTGGACGCACTGCGCAACGCGCACGTGATGGCCGATCCGGCCGAACGTCGTCAGCGCATCCGCGACGAGGTGGCTCGCGTGGCCACCGGTGGCGTGCCGCGTCTGGACGAAAGCCTGCTCAACGAAATTGCCAACCTCACCGAATGGCCGGTGGCGATCACCTGCACCTTCGAGCGAGAGTTCCTCGACGTGCCGCCCGAGGCGCTTGTCACCACCATGGAGACGAACCAGAAGTTCGTTCCCGTATTCGATGCCCAGGGCGTGCTCACCGAGCACTTCATCGGCGTGGCCAACATCGAAAGCAAAGACCCGGCTGAAATCCGCAAGGGCTACGAGCGTGTGATCCGTCCGCGCTTCGCTGATGCGAAGTTCTTTTGGGACGAAGACCTCAAGCAGCCGCTGGCCAGCTATCAGGAGTCGTTGAAGAACGTCACCTATCAGCAGTCACTGGGCAGCCTGTGGGACAAGACCATCCGCGTGGCCGAACTGGCGCGTGTCATCGCCAACCGCGTGGGCGTGGATGCGGGTCTGGCCACACAAGCGGCTGCCTTGTCCAAATGCGATCTGCTCACCCGCATGGTCGGTGAGTTTCCGGAGTTGCAGGGCATCATGGGCCGCTATTACGCGACCCGCCAGGGTCAGCACGCCGACGTGGCAGACGCGCTGGACTCGTTCTACCAGCCGCGCTTCGGTGGCGACGCCATCGCCGCAGGGAAAGTCGGCCAGGTACTTGCCGTAGCCGAGCGCCTGGACACGCTGGCGGGCATTTTTGCCGTAGGCCAGAAGCCCAGCGGCAACAAGGATCCGTTTGCGCTGCGTCGTGCGGCGCTTGGTCTCGCCCGCACCCTCATTGAGGGGGGGCTGGACATTGAGCTGCGGGCTGCGCTCACTGAGGCGCTGGAAATGCTCCCGGAAGCAGCGCTGCTTGCCGGCGTGAAGCCGGGCAAGGATGGCAAGGTTCCCGCTGTGGATATCGGCGCGCGCCGCACGGCCCTGGGCGATGAAGTGCATGCCTTCGTCCTGGACCGTCTGCGCGGTTACTACGCGGATCAGGACTTCACGGCGGATCAGTTCGAGGCCGTGCTGGCGGTGGCACCTGCCACGTTGCCGGACTTCGATCGTCGTCTGCGTGCTGTGGGCGAGTTCGCCCGCCGCGAGGAAGCCGCCAGCCTGGCCGCAGCCAACAAGCGCGTGGCGAATATCCTGCGCAAACAGGCGGAAGAAGAAGGCGCCGCGCCGGTGGGTATGACCGTTGACCCCTCGCACTTCGAGCATGACGTCGAGCGCGAGCTGCACGCTGCCCTGGGTGCGGCGAAAGCTGATGCCCAGCAGTTGCTTGGCAACGGCGACTACACGGGCGCTCTCGCTCGCCTCGCAGCGTTGCAAGGGCCCGTGGATCGGTTCTTCGATGGCGTGCTCGTCAATGCACCGGACGCGGCCGTGCGTGCCAATCGCCTCGCGCTGCTGGCGCAGCTCAAAGCGTCGTTCGGCGCTATTGCCGACATTTCCAGGCTGTAAAACTATTCACCCGCGGTTCCTGTCGGAGCCGCGGGTTATCCCTTACGCAGCGATACCGTCGTTGCGTTCGGCCTGCACTCGCGACTGCAGCTTGTGGTGGAAAGCCACCATGCGATCGGCGTAATCCGTGCGTGCGGTGTGGTGGAGAATTTCGTACATCTCCGCAACCAGATCGGCATGCACTACAGGTGAGAACGAGCCACCTGCCATTTCAATATCGGACTGCAACAGCTTCATGGCTGAAGCGAGACGGCTTGCGTCAAGTGCGCCGGTGGCCTGGCTCTCTGCACCATCGCGACCGCGACTGCGCATGCCCTCCGACGACTCTGTGCGGCCGGCGATGTCATCCGTATTGCTGTCCAGCATCATCGGACCTTCGCCGGCAGCGAGCCATAGCAGCGAAATGCCCAGAGTGCGGGCCATCGTGACGCAACGACCACGCGACGGATCGGTATTGCCGTCACGCCAGCTGCGCACTACGCCTTCAGAAAAACCACAACGTCGTGCGATATCGCTGACGCTTCCGGAAGCCTTGATCACCGCTTTGACGCGGGCCGCAAAAGTTTGCGCTGGTTCGTTGGCCATGGCGTCGTTGGACGACATACCGGACGTAGCCATCGCCGACCGGATCGCGACAGTGTGTGCCCTCAGATTCTCGCTCATGCGCGTATAAACCTCGTTTTGGGGTGCTTCGGGGTTGGTTGCCCAACCTGGGGATCGCACATCAAACGCGCGATCCGCGAATACGGTGTACACCGCTGTACCTTTCGATTACCCGTCGTCTCAGAAGTTTCTCAGTGCCGATGGCGTGATTTTCAGGACAAATTTCGCAGGAAAGCCTCTTTTTTGACGATTTTCGCGTACGGTTCGACGATTTCCGGATCGAAAAGTGCGTATCCGGCAAAACATGAAATCTATTTCATGCGACGTTTTTTGGCGCCAGATCGCCGAATTTGTCTTACCCCTGCAAGAAATGGCGTTCCGCCTCATTTTGTTGCGCATGTAACCGATTTCGTGTCGGCAATGCCCGCTTTGTGACGAAGTCGACATCGCAAAAACGGTGTAGGTCATGTAAATAATTTGTTGACACGGGGCTTCGAGTGCCCCTATGTTCGGCTTCGGCGATCCAAAACCTGCATGTTTTTGCGCACTGCGCGTCCATGTGGGTTTGGTTAGTCGACAGACTTGTCGGGAGCAAGTCTTCAGGGGGAGGCGGCCACTCGGGAGGAGTGAGCGGCTAATCCATCACCTTGATTACGTGCGCCCGCAATGGGTCTTTTTTCCGACGGCTTCGTCGGATTTTGCTCGTTTTCAGGCCCGGCTCCGGGTCGATCTGGGGAGATTTTTCACATGAGTTCTCGCAACATTCGGCAGGCGTCTGTCCTGCGTCGCTCGACGTTGACCATTGCACTCGCGATGGGCCTTGGCCTGACGGGCGGCGCGTTCGCGCAGTCCACCACGGGTACGATCTTTGGCCAGGCCGCAGCTGGCGAGACCATCCAGGTCTCCGGCAGCACCGGTGTTACCCGCGAAGTTCCCGTTGACGCCACCGGCCGTTACCGTCTCGGTAACCTGCCGCTCGGCACGTACACCGTCAACGTGGTGAAAGACGGCAACGTCGTTGACTCGCGCAAGAACGTCCAGCTGACCGTCGGTCAGGGTACGGAAATTTCGTTCGTCACGGCTGCCGGTTCTGCTGGCGGCGCAACGTCCCTCGATCAGGTCACGGTCACGGCAAACAGCCTGCCGCCGATCGACGTGTCGGGCGTGGACTCGCGTACGGTCGTTACCTCCGAAACGCTTGCCCGCCTTCCGCTGGGTCGCAATGCCGAATCGATCGCCCTGCTCGCACCGGGCGCCGTTGCGGGTGCCGGCATCTTTGGCCGCACCGTGTCCTTCGGCGGCGCGGGTGTCACCGAGAACGCGTACTACATCAACGGTTACAACACGTCTGACCCGCTCAAGAACCTCGGCGGCGTGGGCTTGCCGTACGGCGCGATCGACCAGCAGGAAGTCTATACGGGCGGCTACAGCGCCATGTACGGTCGTTCCGACGGCGGCGTGATCAACCAGGTCGGTAAGCGCGGCACGAACGAATGGCATTTCGGCGCGCAGGTTCTCTGGCAGCCGAAGTTCGCCGCTTCGTCGCCGAAGAACATCTACTACCCGGATGCGGCTCTGCCGCCGGGCTACTTGTACCAGCACCCTGAGCTGCCGGGCACCATCTATCGCAACCGCGAAGACAACAAGGCATGGACGACCACGTACAGCGCCTACGCCGGTGGCCCGCTGATCAAGGACAAGCTGTTCATGTTTGTCGCCGCGGAAGCGGAGAAGACGGAAGGCCGTTCGACCAACTCGATTGAGTCGAGCATCGAGGCGTACAACAAGTACCAGTACAACCTGCCGAAGTACTACGCCAAGCTCGACTGGAACATCAACGACAGCAACATCCTTGAGCTGACCGGTATCAAGTCGACTGACGAAGCGCAGGGCCAGTATTACGACTACGACTACGCCACCAACACGGATGGCGCGTACTACGGTGCGGTTGCCAACCACACCAAGCTCGCGACGACCTATGGCATTGCCAAGTACACCAGCTACATCACTGATTCGCTGACGTTCAGTGCTACCTACGGCAAGAGCCACACCACGGATTATTTCAACAATCCCAGCGGTGACGGCCAGCCGTACATCGGCAACATTAACAACCAGAACCCGGCTTATACCGGCGGTCCCGGCAAGGTCCTCGGCAACTTCAACCCGACCTACGTCTCCGTGGCTCCGGATGCGGGTAGCCGCACGCATGGTCTGCGCGCAGACCTTGAGTGGCACGTTGGCGATCACCTGCTCACGGCAGGTATGGACAACATGAAGTACAACGCCGAGAACGAAGGCCAGTCGATGAGCGGCCCGGGCTACGCCTGGTATTACGGCAAGTCCAACTTTCCGAACCGTCCGATCTCGGCCGGTCTGGGCGTCGGCGCTCCGGGCGGCGAGGGCTACTACGCCTACAAGTACATCCTGGTCACCACGACCAGCATGTCGGTGGATCAGAAGGCGTACTACCTCGAAGACAAGTGGCAGGTGGCTGACAACGTGCTGCTGAGCATCGGTGTCCGCAACGACAAGTTCACCAACTACAACAACGTTGGCGCTGTCTACGTGGCCAGCGGTAACCAGTGGGCTCCTCGTTTTGGCGCCAGCTGGGACGTGTTCGGTGATTCGTCTCTGAAGATCTACGGTAACCTGGGTCGTTACTTCCTCGCTCTGCCCAACAGCGTGGCGATCCGTGGCGCGTCGTCGTCGACGTTTACCCGCGAGTACTTCACCTACACCGGCATCGACCAGTCCGGTAATCCGACGGGTCTCGCGGCTCTCGGACCTGGTCCTGTCTCGTCCAATGGTGAATACGGTCAGGCAAACGATGCCAAGTCCGTTGCAGCGACGGACCTGAAGTCTCAGTACCAGGACGAGGTGATCCTCGGCTTCGACAAGACGCTTGGTTCGTCGTGGGTCACCGGTGCGAAGTTCACGTTGCGTAAGCTGCAGGCGGCTATCGACGACGTTTGCGACACGGACAAGATCATCGACAAGCTGGACGCGCAGGGAGTCAATACCGACAACCTCGTCGTTCCCGGCTGCGTCATCTTCAATCCGGGCAAGACGAATACCTTCAGCCTCGAGAATGGTGCTTCTCGCCAGTCGGTCACGATGTCCACTTCGGACTGGGGCTTCAAGCAGGGCGCCAAGCGTAAGTACTACGCTCTGAACATGTACCTCGAGCATCCGTTTGATGGTAAGTGGCAGGGTCGCCTGGACTACACGTTCTCGCGCAGCTATGGCAACACCGAAGGTCAGGTCAAGTCGGATATCGGCCAGGACGACGTCTCCAAGACGCAGGACTGGGATGCCGCCGCACTGATGGAGAATGCGAACGGCCTGCTGGCCAACAACCGCACTCACCAGATCAAGGCTTACGGTAGCTACCAGGTTGCACCGGAATGGATGCTCTCTGCCGTCGTCCGTGTCCAGTCCGGCTCTCCGAAGACCTGCCTGGGCTTCTACGCTGGCAGCATGCTCGATTCAACCGGTGCGCCCGGCGGCTACGGCGAGCACGGTACCGATCCGCTGAACTACGGGTCGTCGTATCACTACTGCAACGGCCAGCCGTCGCATCCGGGTGACTCGTCGAATCCCTGGACCAAGCAGCTCGACCTGGCGGTCACGTACCGTCCGGCCTTCGCCGACAGCAAGCTGGCTCTCTCGATGAACGTGTTCAACGTCACCAACGAGCGCAAGCCGATCCAGGTGGGTGCTCAGTACGAGGCCCTCCAAGGCACCGTGTCGAACATCTACAACATGGGCACGTACTTCCAGACTCCGCGCTACATGCGTCTGACTGCAACGTACGACTTCTGATCAAGCGCGCTGTCACGGGCAACCCCGTGGCAGCGTTGATGGGACGAAGTGAAAAGCCGCCGGATTTCCGGTGGCTTTTTTCGTTTTGAAGATGGCGTCAGGCGGCAGCCAAATCGTAAGTTCTTGTAGGTGTAGCCCTACGCGCGATGCGTCATGCACCTACATAAAATCCCGCCCAGTTCGCCAACACTGAGTTGCGCGGAATTCGTTGACGGGAATAGTCGCCTGACTATGGCGTTGCGCATGTATAGCCGTCTGTAGCGTCCTCCGGACCACGACCGCGTATGTCGGGGAACTCCCGAATCACTCATGTACGCAACCCAAGCTTAAGGGGATTACGTGAACAGGACTTTTGCTTCCGCATTGTTGGCTGTTATCGCGACCGGCTGTTTTGCAAGCAGCGCCTTCGCCGCCCTCGGTAGTTCGCAGCAGCGCACGCATCTCAATGACCAGGGCCAGGTCATTGGCGAATCGTTCCGCTATTGCAACAGCAACACGAGCCATTGGGGCGCCGCCTCGCGCAACAATCAGAACTACGTGCAAGTTACCTATCCGTGCTCGACGGGCGGTGAAACCGAGGTCGAGTTCGGCACCGGTACCACACCGTCCACGCGCAACACCTTCTGTGCCACCTATGGCAGCTGCTCGCAGCTTCAGCCCTGGCCTCTGCCGGGCATTCCCGGGAACGGCGACCTCCGTCCGTCGTTCTGGTCCGACTGAGTCACCCCGGCCGGTCGGCCCGTGTGATCTCTTCGCCGTGCCATTCATCGTGCCGGTGAGACACCCATCATTCGCATCAAGGGAAATGTCATGAAACACGTACTCGCCACCTTGGCGGCTGTTCTGTGCCTTTCAGCCGTCTATACGCCCAGCGCGCTTGCGCTTCCCGTCAACTCCACCCAGCGCACTTACTTCGATGATCAAGGTCACATCATTGGAGAGTCGATCCGCTACTGCAACAACAACACCCAGCATTGGGGCGTTGCTTCCAGCACCAGCCAGAACTACGCGGAAGTCTTCTACGGTTGCTCCTCCAATGACACCTCTGTGCACTTCGGTTCACAGCTGCCCACGGCGGTGCGCGACTCGTTCTGTGTCACCTACGGGACGTGCAGCAGGTCCGAGCCTTCGTTCTTGAGTGGCTACCAGACCGGCCCGGTGACCTCGGGCATGTACTCAAACTGAGGCTCGATGACCACCATCAGCGGTTGATTTCACTGACCAGCTGACGGCCACAAGCACTCCAGTACAGCGCGCCACCTTTCGAGGTGGCGTTCTTTTTTGTGCTATCAAGTGACTGAAACGTAAGAGCTTTCGCATTTTGGTATGCCCGAATCTCATTCGGGATGCCGGATTTGTGCCGCAGCGCCCAGTCTGGATGGCCTTGCCGTCAGACATCTTGACTTTTCTGCGGACATTTTTGCCGCTATCCTTCGATGTTCCCCCCGAAAGTTCACGCACATACGCGCGCGTACTTTCGCGACACATTCATGTTCTTTGACGAGGTTCACTCCATGCGCAGGATCATCTTGTCGCTGACGTCCATGGCCGCTCTGGCTCTGGCCGGCTGCAACCATTCTTCCGACGCCTCGCAGCAGCAGGCTGCTGCTGGTGGCGCCGAAGCGGCTGGCCCGCAGGGCAACAGCGTAAGCGGCAACATCACCCTGCGCGATACCAGCCGCACGCTTTCCAGTGAAGCGAAGCTCGATATCAATATCGTGGACCTCACCGCGCACAGCGACACGCCGGTCGCTTCCAAGACCGTGCAGCCCGTAACGCTGCCGCTTCAGTTCAAGCTGGATGTGGCTCCGGGTGACATCAACCCCAGCGACATGTATGTGGTTGAGGCCAACCTGGTCGATGGCGAGCGTTCCTACACCACGTCGATCAAGGCACAGGTGCTGACTGGCGCCGGCAAGAACACTGTCGACATCCAGCTCGTGGGCGTTGCCACGCCGGGCGAGAAGGAACTGGCTGGCCACGACAGCGTCAAGAAGATGATCGGCGGCATGAAGGTCACTTCGGGCACCGAACTGAAGGAAGGCGCTTCGCGCAGCTGGCAGATCTTCAAGCAGGGCAACGACACCAAGTTCATCCGTGAACTCGTTGACTACGGCGACAAGGGTTTCACCTCCACCGACTACTCCTACAAGAACGGCAAGCCGTGGGTTGTCGTGCAGGAAAAGAAGCCCAGCAAGGATGGCAAGCCGACCTCGACCGAGCGCGCAGGCTGGAACGATGCTGGCGAGCTGGTCCTGAAGGACAACGTCACGGGCAGCAAGACCGAGAACCTTCCGGTCGACGCGGCGAATGACCTTCGCAAGCAGTCCGAAGCGATCTACGCCAAGGTTGGCGGCAGCAAGAAGTAAGCTCTGCTTTCCATGTGACAGAAAACGCCGGCTCATGCCGGCGTTTTTTTTGCCACTTTGCTCGATGTGCGTGGGAACGGGCTTGTCCCCGAACACGAAAGAACGCCGGCTTTCGCCGGCGTTCTTCGTACACAACCAAGGCGGGCAGCAACGCTACCCGCCAGGCATCAGAACGCCAGCTTCACGCCGAGGTTCAGGCCGTTGTACTTCTGGCTGTCGTCGCTGAAGCGACCGCTGTAGCTGACCCAACCACTCCAGGACTGGTTGAAATCGGCGAGCAGGCCCAGGTCGGCCGTGCCCCAGGTCTTGTCGGGCGAGAAGCCCAGCAGGGCAAAGCGACCGTTCATGCTGGTCAGGCCGGCTTCCACGTAACGCGGATCAGCCTTGCTGTCGTGGTTCCACGCCAGTTCGGCGTACGGGTGCAGAACGGTATTGCCGGTCGTCCAGTTACCCTGCACGCGCCAGCCGACGGTGGCGATCTGCGCGTTGCGGCGCTGCTTGCCGAACACCATGGCCGAGCTGTCGTTGCTGTATTCGTTGTAGCCGGTCACGCGGATGTTCTGCCATTCCATCGTGGCGAACGGGCCGGTCTTCAGCGTTTCGCTGCCGAACCACCAACCGCCGGTCAGCGCAGCGCCGATGTGCGAACCATCGGTCTTGCCCGTTTCCGTGCGACGGGCCGTGCCCAGATCGAACGAGCGGTCGATGTTGGTGTAGCTCAGCTGGCCGAAGCTGCCGTAGCCGCCGAAGTAGGCGCCGCCGTTGTGGTACAGCGCGTAGCCGGATGCAGCGATGTCCTGCATCTTGTAGCCGCCACCGCCTGCGAAATCGGCATCAGCCTGGGCCACGCCAAGCGCGACACCGACGGACACATTTTCAGAGGCGCGGGCGTCAGCACCGATCGTCAGGTTGACGTTGTCGCTGTCAGTCTTCGGCGACGTGTCGCCCGCCTTGAACTTCTGCTGGCCGTAGTCGACGGCTGCGAACACGCGCGTGTCGGCACCGAAGTTGTCAGCCAGCATCTGGTTGCGCAGCGTGCGCGTGTGGGCAGCGTTGGAGGCCAGGGCGGACTCAGCCAGCAGCGAGATCTTTTCCGGAGCCGTGATGATCGAGACGGCGTACTGACCGAGCAGTGCATGCGCCGCGGTGGTCGGGTGGATACCGTCAGCGAACAGGTAGTTCTGGTTGGCGTTGGGCGCAACCAGCGTACCCGGCGTGCAGGTCAGCGAGCTCGCCGTGGTGCAGGCCGGCGTGGTGACATTGGTGAAGCCGTACTGCGACGGGTTGGCAATCACTTCATTCAGCAGCGAATACGTGTCGATGGGCACGATGCCGCGATTGAGCGTGCTGAGGCCGCCGCTGAGCACGCCGTTGTACAGCTGGCTCAGCTGGCTGATCTGGCCGGCAGCCGTCGCACCCGCGGCGAGAGCCATCGGGGTCTTGCCGACGTCCGGCAGGTTGAAGACCACAATCGTCTTCGCGCCGGCAGCCTGCAGCGTCTTGAGCGTGCCCACTTCCTGGGTGGCAGCCGTGGCAACGATCACCTGCGCGTTAGCCGGGTTCTGCGTGGCAGCCAGCAGGTCGTTGGCGCCGATCCACATGGTGTACAGCGCATTCGGGTTGGCCTTGCCGCCGTTGGCGGTCAGGTAGCTCTGAACCTGCGACACGGTGGAGGGCACCGGGTTGGCCAGCGCAACGCGCGCGCCGCCGTAGGCGTAATCCGTGCCGCCCTTCAGCGACGGGTCCAGCGTCAGGTTGAAGTACTTGGCAATGTTCTCAACCGCCACCGTACCCGGGTTGGTGGTGAAGCGCGAAGCCACCGGCGAACCGGAGAGGTAGGCCACGTTTCCGTTGTCGCTCAGGCTGTCGCCGAAAGCGACGACCTGCTGGAAATCGGCAGCGGCGGCGCCGGCGCTGAAGAACAGGGCGACGCTGATGGCGCCTGCGAGATGGCTGATACGCATGAATGCACTCCGTGTGTGGGGCGTTAGAGAAACGTTACGTTAATGCAAGCCATACGGCGGCGCATGCTGCGCTGCACCGCAAAGGCCTGCGGCCGACATGGCGCAGGCCGACAAAGGTGCGTAGCAGCCCCCTGCGATCAGCCTCGGCAAAGGTGGCGGAGTATGCAGGAGGAACGCCGGCTTGTGTGTGCCATGGCGGCAACGGTAAGAGCCGAAGGCAGCGTCATCGCTGGCCATAATCGGCAACGGACAGGGTGTGTCCGGTATCAACACGAGCTAATTTTTTTTGAAGCATGTTGCGGACGGTGATGCCGCGGCGACGAGGCGTGGCGCAAGAAGGCGCGCCCTGGATGTTGCGGGGAGGCAGATGCGCCGGACAGGTGCGCGGCATCAGAAATTTCTGATGCGCGAAGCGGATGTCCCGGTATTGGGAGCATCCGCTTCGGGAGGCTTACTTCTTCAGCGCCTTGGAAAACGCGTCAGCGAACGCACTGTTGGACGGTGCGGGCGTGGGTTTCGGCGGGGCGGCCTTGCGGCCGCCGTTATGGGTGCCGCCACCGCCGCCCGGGCGGCGATTGCCCTGGGGCTCGTTGCGCTCACCCTGCGGGCGTCCCGTGCGGGCTTCGCCCGGCACGTCGTCCAGGCGCATGCTGAGGGCGATGCGCTTGCGGGGCAGGTCCACTTCCATGACCTTGACCTTGACGATGTCACCGGCCTTCACCGCATCGCGGGGGTCCTTCACGAAGGTGTGCGACAGCGCCGACACGTGGACCAGGCCGTCCTGATGGACGCCGATGTCGACAAACGCGCCGAAGGCCGCCACGTTGGTTACGCGGCCTTCCAGCACCATGCCGACCTTGAGGTCCTTGAGGTCTTCCACCCCTTCGGCGAACGAGGGCGCCACGAACTCCGGACGCGGGTCGCGGCCGGGCTTCTCCAGTTCTTTCAGGATGTCGCGGACGGTCGGAACGCCGAAGGTCGCGTCGGTGAAGTCTTCCGGCTTGAGGCCGCGCAGGAAGGCGGTGTCACCGATGACCTGCTTCACTTCGCGACCGCACTGCTTGAGGATGCGCTCAACGACGGGGTAGGCCTCCGGATGCACCGAGCTTGCGTCCAGCGGGTTGCTGCCACCGGCAATGCGCAGGAAGCCTGCGCACTGCTCGAAGGCCTTGTCACCCAGGCGCGCGACCTTCAGGAGGTCCTTGCGGCTGGGGAACGGGCCGTTGGCGTCGCGGTGCTTGACCACGTTCTCGGCCACGCTGGCCGACAGGCCGGCCACGCGCGACAGCAGCGGCGCCGATGCCGTGTTGACGTCCACGCCCACGGCGTTGACGCAGTCTTCCACGCGGGCATCCAGGGCACGTGCCAGCTTCACCTGGTTCACGTCGTGCTGGTACTGGCCCACGCCAATGGCCTTGGGCTCGATCTTCACCAGCTCGGCCAGCGGATCCTGCAGGCGACGTGCGATGGAGACGGCGCCACGGATCGACACGTCCAGGTCGGGGAATTCGCGCGAGGCGAGCTCCGAAGCGGAGTACACCGACGCACCGGCTTCGCTGACGACGATCTTTGCCAGATTCAGGTCCGCGTGTTTCTTGATGACTTCAGCGGCCAGCTTGTCCGTCTCACGCGAGGCGGTCCCGTTGCCGATGGCGATCAGGTTCACGCCGTGCTGCTTGCACAGCTGCGCGATGCGCGCGACGGACTGATCCCACTGATTGCGCGGCTCGTGCGGATAGATGGTGTCGTAGGCCAGCAGTTTGCCAGTGGCATCCACGATGGCCAGCTTGCAACCGGTGCGAATGCCCGGGTCCAGGCCCATCACGGTCTTGTTGCCCGCCGGAGCGGCCAGCAGGAGGTCCTTCAGGTTGTCGCCGAAGACACGGATGGCTTCGTCTTCCGCACTCTCGCGAACACGACCGAAGAGGTCGAGTGTCAGGTGCAGATGCAGTTTGACCCGCCAGGTCAGGCGTACGGTTTCACGCAGCCACGCGTCGGCGGGGCGGCCGCGATCGATGATGCCGGCGTGTGCCGCAACGCGGCCTTCGCCTTCGGCATGACCCTGATCGGCGTCTGCGCCCGGATTGAGGTCGATTTCGAGCACGCCTTCATTGCGGGCGCGCATCAGCGCCAGCAGACGATGGGAGGGGATCTTGTTGACCGGCTCGCTGTGGTCAAAGTAGTCGCGGAACTTCGCGCCTTCGTTTTCCTTGCCGGCGACCACCTTGGCGCGGATCTGACCTTTGTCCCACAGCCAGTCGCGGAGCTGGCCCACCAGGCCGGCGTCTTCGGCGATGCTTTCCATCAGGATGGCACGGGCGCCGTCCAGGGCCGCCTTGACGTCAGCCACGCCCTTTTCCGCATCCACATAGGCGGCGGCGACAACGTCGGGTACCTGCGTGGGGTCTTCGCGCAGACCCAGGGCCAGCGGCTCCAGGCCGGCCTCGCGGGCGATCTGGGCCTTTGTGCGGCGTTTCGGCTTGTAGGGAAGGTACAGATCCTCCAGACGGGCCTTTGTGTCGGCCGTGAGGATGTCCGCCTTCAGGCTGTCGGTCATCTTGCCCTGCTCGACAATGCTGTCGAGGATGGCGGCGCGGCGGTCTTCCAGTTCGCGCAGGTAGCGCAGGCGCTCTTCGAGCAGGCGAAGCTGGATGTCGTCGAGTCCGCCGGTCACTTCCTTGCGGTAGCGGGCGATGAAGGGCACCGTGGCGCCGCCGTCCAGCAATTCCACCGCCGCGCGCACCTGTTCGGTCTTTGCGGCGATATCTTGGGCAATACGTTCTTCGATGCTCTGCATGTCGTTCCTGTGCGGCGGCCGGTGGCCGCTTGGTGCGAATCAGCCGCCGATGATAGCAAGCCGCACAGGAGACGCCCCGCAACTCACTTTATGCGTTGAAGCTGCCGCCTTTGGCTGGGGGCGGCGTCCCCTCGCGCACCGGGGCCTCGCTGGCGCGGCCACGAAGCACCAGCGTACCTGCCAGCATGTCGTGCAGGCCCTGCTTGCGCGCGGTCCAGCCGGTCATGAGATAGGAGACCAGCTGCAGGAGATTGAGCACCCCAATGTTGGGGATGCTGATCAGCCGGACGGCGTTGCGGGCGAAGCTGCGCTGGATCGAAATGCGCTCGCCGTAAAGGTCGGTGACGCGCAGGCCAACGGCCAGCTTGCCGGGCGTGGCCTGCAAGCGGGAGGCTTCGAACCCCACGTAATACAGGTAAGCGCACAAGGCACACACGACGGCGGGCGATTGCATGGCCATCATGTAGTTGGTCATGGCTACCGTCTGGTTGGTGCGGAAGTTGACGGTAAACTCATTCAGTGCCGTTGGCCAGCCGAAGCTCAGAAGAATGAGGGCGAACGGGACCAGCAGAATCAGGCAATCAATAAACCACGCGGCGAAGCGCAGCCAGAAACCCGCGTACTCGGGCTGGGCTTCATCGGTCACGCCCAGGAAGGGCGGCGGCACTGGGGGCGGTGTGGCCTCGTTGACGTCAGGAATGAACGTGACGCCAGGGAAAAGCTGGCTCAGCGGTGCCCAGTCAGCCAGGCCCTCGTACCAGCCAAGTTCATGGGGATGATACGTAGCGCGGCGTAATCCTGCGCGTACCTCGTCCTCGGTGTAGGGGCCAAGGCGTTCGCCATCCCGTCCGATCCAGACCTGCTTGGTCATCGTTCTGCTCTTCGCAACTGTCCTGTGCCCATCATGCCATAGCGGCATGATGCGCCGGTCATGCTGCCCGGCGTTTCAGGTGGACCAGCAGCAGCGAAATGGCCGCTGGCGTCACGCCGCTGATACGCGCGGCCTGGCCGATGGTCTCCGGCAACGTTCGCTTCAGTTTCAGCAGCACTTCGTTGGACAAGCCGTGAACGCGGTCATAGTCGAAGCCCGTCGGGATTACCGTGGTCTCGTGGCGGCGCTGGCGTTCGATTTCATCGCGCTGGCGCTCCAGGTAGCCGGAATACTTCGCCTGCACTTCCACCTGCGCGGCAACTTCGGTGTCATCCACGGCCGGCCCGAGTTCCGGGACGGTGGTGAGTTTGATGTAGTCCAGTTCCGGACGGCGAAGCAGGTCAAGCGCATGCGTCTCGCGGCTGACCGCGATACCGAGTGAGCGCTCCACGGCGGCGCCCAGCGTATTCGTGGGTGCCGCCCACAACGCGCGAAGTCGCTGGGTCTCACGCTCCACCGCTTCACGCTTGGATTGAAGTCGCTGCATGCGCGCATCCGATACCACGCCGCACTGGTGACCCGCTTCGGTGAGGCGAAGGTCCGCGTTGTCTTCGCGAAGATGCAGGCGGTATTCCGCGCGCGAGGTGAACATGCGGTACGGCTCGATGGTGCCGTTGGTCGTGAGGTCGTCGATCAGCACGCCGATGTAGGCTTCGTCACGACGCGGATACCACGGTGCTTCGCCGCGCGTGAACATCGCAGCGTTCATGCCTGCAATCAGGCCCTGCGCACCTGCTTCTTCGTAGCCTGTGGTGCCATTGATCTGACCGGCAAACCACAGTCCGGGGATGGATTTGGTTTCAAGCCACGGGTGCAGGCCGCGCGGATCGAAGTAGTCGTATTCGATGGCGTAGCCCGGGCGTGTGATGTGCGCATTCTCGAAGCCGCGAATCGAGCGCACCAATGCGTACTGCACGTCGAAGGGCAGGGAGGTGGATATGCCGTTGGGGTAGATCTCGAAGGTGTCCAGGCCTTCCGGTTCCACGAAGATCTGGTGCGACGACTTCTCTGCGAAGCGCACCACCTTGTCTTCGATGGACGGGCAATAGCGCGGACCCACGCCTTCGATCTGGCCGCTGTACAGCGGCGAGCGATCCAGCGAACCACGGATGAGTTCGTGGGTGGCTTCGCTGGTATGGGTGATCCAGCAGCTGACCTGGCGCGGATGTTCGCTGGCCGAACCCATGAACGAGAAATGGGGTGCCGGATCGTCGCCGGGCTGTTCTTCCAGGAGCGAAAAGTCAATGCTGCGGCTGTCGATGCGCGGCGGCGTGCCGGTCTTCAGGCGATCAGCCGCGACCGGCAATTCGCGAAGTTTGGCGGCCAGTGTGGACGCTGGCGGATCGCCCGCGCGGCCGCCGGCATATTGCGCAGGACCGATGTGGATCTTGCCCGCGAGAAATGTGCCGGCTGTCAGCACGACGGCGCGGGCCCGGAAATCCAGGCCCATCTGCGTACGCACGCCCACGACGCGACCGTTTTCCAGCAGCAGGTCGTCCACTGCTTGCTGGAAGCACTGAAGGTTGGGCTGGGTTTCAACGATGTGGCGAATGGCTGACTTGTACAGCGACCGGTCGGCCTGGCAGCGCGTGGCGCGCACGGCCGGACCCTTGGATGCATTGAGCGTGCGCCACTGGATGCCTGCGCGATCCGCTGCGTGGCCCATGGCGCCGCCGAGGGCGTCGATTTCCTTGACCAGGTGTCCCTTGCCGATGCCGCCAATGGCCGGGTTGCAGCTCATCTGCCCGATGGTTTCGATGTTGTGGCTGAGCAGCAGGGTGCGGGCGCCGACGCGCGCCGACGCGAGGGCAGCCTCGGTTCCGGCATGGCCGCCGCCGACCACGATCACGTCGTAGGTTTCGTTGTGAAGCATTGTCAGGGGCTCGGGCAAAAGGCCAGGGTGATCATTTTAAGCTGTTTGGCCAGGCGCCGCAGAATGGGCGTGGCACGATCCCTGCTTCCCTTTTTGTGCACTTCACCCAGGCAGACGCTGCGCGACAACACGCGCGCCGAGACCGAACGACAGGGGTTTGGTCGTGTGCTGGACGAAGGAAGCGGGATGCGGGCACGGATGCCCCATTCGATCGAAGAATGAGATCTGGCGCCCGGCGGTCTCAGGAACAGGGGGAATCCAGGATGACCGTGTTGCCGGGCGCCAGAAACTGTATGACTGGCACGAAAACCAAGCCTCGGCGTGAGCCGCGGCTTTTTTCGTTGGGACTACGCTAACCCCGATTAGGTGAACCATGTGTGACTTTTCCGTTCAGCACCTACCTAAAATCGGCAATTGGTGACGCAGAGCGTCACCTTTTTGCGCTGAGGTTCACATCCTGTGAACCAAGTCACACGTTTGAATCAGGCTTAACCCAAAGCTACACGGCCCAGAATGTCGGTCAGATCACGTGAGAGGTCGGTACGGGCAGCCAGTCCCGCAACCACGGCATGGGCTGCCTCCCGGCGCACCGGTTCCAGCCGCTTCCACCCGTTGAACGCGGTGGCCACTCGGGCGGCCACCTGCGGGTTCAGCGCATCCAGAGCCACCAGCCGGTCTGCCAGCCAGCGATAGGCGGCGCCGTCGGTGCGATGGAAGCCGGTGGGGTTGGCGCGGGCGAACGTTCCGATAAGTGACTGCACGCGATTCGGGTTGCGCAGCGTGAACGTTGCATCGCCCTCCAGCGCCATCACCCGTTCAAGCGCACCGTCACCCGGAAGCTGGGCCTGCAGGCTGTACCACTTGTCCAGCGCCAGGGCGTTGTCGGCATAGCGTTCGCGGAAGGTTCCAAGCAGCGGGGCGGCCGCCGCGATGTCGCTGTGGCCCAATGTGCTGAGCGCCGCGAGACGATCCGTCATGCCGGGCGCCTGCGCAAACTGGTCCTGCGCCAGCTGCTGAGCGGCCCCGGCGTCGACCAGTGCCAGCAGGTCCAGTACGCGACGCTTCAGCTGGCGGGCTGCCTGGCTTGCGGCGTCCAGCGTGTTGCTGGTGCGGGCGCGAAGTGCATCGTAGCGTGCGCGCAGTGCGCTGGCGCCGATGCGCTGCGCCAGCGCTGTCAGCAACTGGACGCGCGTGGCGCGGATGCGCTCGGGGTCGCGTTCGGGCTGGCGCTCCACCAGTTCGATTTCTCCCGGCGGTGTCAGCAACTCGGCAAGCAGCGCGTCATCAATGCTGCTGTCAGCGAACAGGGCCGCGAGTGCCTGTGTCCATGCGCTGACGGCAGCGCTTTCCTGATGGCCATCGCGCAGATCGTCGTACGCCAGGCCGGCAAGTTGCTGTCCTGCTTCCCAGCGATTGAAACCGTCCACGTCGTGACGAAGCAAAACCGCCAGTTCGTCGGGCGCGTAATCGAACTCAAGGATTACCGGCGCAGAAAACCCGCGCAGCAGCGAAGGAACCGGCACTGCATCCACGTCATGGAACACCACGCGCGACTCGGCGCTATCAATTACGACCGTGCGTTCGGTGCCGTGAGCCTGGACATCGTCTTCAAGGCGAAGCGGCAAC
Organism: Luteibacter sp. Sphag1AF; assembly: GCF_014192715.1. Classification (GTDB taxonomy): domain Bacteria; phylum Pseudomonadota; class Gammaproteobacteria; order Xanthomonadales; family Rhodanobacteraceae; genus Luteibacter. The sequence continues at coordinate 287,385 of NZ_JACHYH010000004.1, read as the reverse complement.
ATGGTTCCGTCTTTGCCGAACAGCGCGAGCTTCACCGGAATGGGCAGCGCCACTTTTTCGATCTGGCCGGCACCGGCCGGCGTGCGCTGGCGCATGTGCAGCGTGTAGCGGCGCGCGTCGGCATCGTATTGGCCCGTGACCGAAAGGCGGGGCGTGCCCGCCTGCCCGTACCACGCCAGATACGGCGTGAGGTCGGTGTCATTTGCATCACCGAGTGCAGAAAGGAAATCCTCGATGGTGGCCGCCTGACCATCATGCCGCTTGAAGTAGAGGTCCATGCCGCGGCGGAAGCCTTCCTTGCCCAGCTTGCCGGCCAGCATGCGAACGAGCTCGGAGCCCTTCTCGTATACGGTGGCGGTGTAGAAATTGTTGATCTCGCTGTATTCGGACGGCCGAACAGGATGGGACAGCGGACCTGCATCTTCCGGGAACTGGGCACGGCGCAGCAGCGCGACGTCTTCAATGCGCTTCAGCGGCGCTGAATTCATGTCGGCGGAAAAACTCTGTTCGCGGAAAACCGTGAGGCCTTCCTTCAGGCTCAACTGGAACCAGTCGCGGCAGGTGACGCGGTTGCCGCTCCAGTTGTGGAAGTATTCGTGTGCGACCACGGCTTCCACGTGCCGATACTCGTCATCGGTGCTGGAGTCGAAATCGGCCAGAAGGTACTTCGCATTGAAGATGTTCAGGCCCTTGTTTTCCATCGCGCCCATGTTGAAGTCATGGGTTGCCACGACGTGGAACACGTCCAGGTCGTAGTTGCGACCGTAGGTTTCCTCATCCCAGCGCATCGAGCGGATGAGCGAATCCATCGCGTAGTCGCACCGGTCGATCACGTCGGCTTCGGCCCAGATATGCAGCGCGACCGCCCGGCCGTCGGCGGTGGTGTAGTCGTGGCTGATGCGCTCCAGGCGGCCGGCCACAAGTGCAAACAGATAACTGGGCTTGGGATGCGGATCGACAAAGCGCGCCCAGTGACGGCCGCCGTCGAGGTCGCCTTCTCCGTCCGGATTGCCGCCTGCCAGCAACACCGGGAAGCGTGCCTTGTCGGCGCGCAGCGTCACGGTATAGGTGGACTGCACATCCGGGCGATCCGGGAAGAAGGTGATGTGCCGGAAACCCTCTGCCTCGCACTGGGTCAGCAGAAAGCCGGAGTCGCGGCTGCCTGAAAGATACAGACCTTCAAAAGCGGTGTTTTCCGCTGGCCGAAGGGCAACGCGCGTGCGCAGCACAGCGGTGTCGTTCTCCAGGGGTATTTCCAGTGTGCTGTCGGTCAGCGTGTAGTCGGCAGCGGTAAGAGGGCGGCCGTCGAGCGTGGCCTCCAGCAATTCCAGGCCTTCGCCATTCAGTCGCAGCGGACCCGGCGCATGCCTTCGCAACCGAAGCGTGGCTTCCAGTTCCGTGCGGTCGATGCCCAGATCGAAATCCAGTTCGACGTGCTCCACGGCCCACGTGGGTGGGCAGTAGTCGGCCAGGCGAATGACGGGGTTGGGGGTGTCGACGCGATCGTTCATGAATAAGGGCATGTGAAGGCTGAACAGGCAGGCTAACATGCGGTCGGATTCGTCAAAAGGAAGCCTCCATGTCCCGTTTCACCACTGGTCACGCGTCGCTCGGCGATGAGCCCCTGCTGGTTCTCGTTGACGCGGACGCCGACCGCAGCCTGCGAATCGCACGTCGCGGTGCGACTGTCCTGGGTATGGAAATCCCTACCCGCAAAGGCCTGCGCAACATCGCCGACGGCTTTCGCGACACGCAGGAACTTTCGACGCAGAAGGGTTCGCGTTTCGCCATCATGACGCCGTTCGCCAACCGCGTTGCCGATGCGCGCTACACCTTTGAAGGGCACGCCCACGACCTTTTGCCAGGTGCGCAAGGCGCTGATCGCGCGATTCGCCATGGCTTCCTGCGCAACGCCATTTTTGACGTGCAGCGGGAGCATGCGGACGATCATTCGGCGTCCATCACGCTCACCAGTCAGTCCATCCGGCCTGATGCACATCCGGGCTATCCGTTTTCGCTGGATATCGCGGTGACCTTCACGCTCAGTGACTCGGGCCTTACGCTGGAGGCCCGGACCCGAAACGTGGGCAAGCAGGCCGCACCGACGTTCTTTGGCTGGCATCCGTATTTTCGCCTTTCGGACGGCCCCATCGACGAATGGGAACTGACCATTCCGGCCGACACGCTGATTGCCACCGATGCCGACTACATCCCGCTGCCGGGCACGCGCGCGTGGGGATCGCTGGACAAGGCCGACAGCGCATTCGACTTTCGCTCCCCGCGCGCCATTGGCTCGCTGGAGCTCAATCACACTTATGCCGATCTGCGTCTTGACGCCGACGGCCGTGCACGCACGCGTCTGCGCGATCCGAGAACGGGCACGGAAATCGCCGTGTGGCAGCAGAGCGGCGTGATGCTGGCCTTTACCGCCGATACGGTGAATCGCGATCCGCGTCGTGCTGTCGCTCTGGAGCCCATGGAATGCATGGCCGATGCGTTCAATCGCGATGATTGCCGTCCGCTGATCACATTGGCGCCGGGAGAAGAGCGCCGTTTCCTTTGTGGTGTGGAATTCATCGCGTGATCCTTCCGACTTTTGAAGACGTGCGCGCCGCCGCAGCGCGCATTGCCCCTTACGCAGCAGTGACGCCGGTGATGCGCAGTGATCGCCTGGATGCGCTGGTGGGGGCCGCCGTGCACTTCAAGTGCGAGAACCTTCAGCGCGGCGGCGCATTCAAGTTTCGTGGTGCGACCAATGCTGTCTGGTCGCTGGATGATGCAACCGCCGCTCGTGGCGTGGTGACCCACTCATCCGGCAATCACGGCAATGCGCTGGCACTGGCGGCGCGGTCTCGCGGCATTCCGGCGCACGTCGTCGTTCCGGAAGGCGCGGTGCAAGCCAAGGTGGATGCGATCGTGGCTGCTGGCGCGCATATCCATCGTTGCGAGCCCACCCAGGCCGCCCGCGAGGCGGCTGCTGCCGCAGTGCAGAAGCAGACCGGCGCGGATCTCGTACATCCCTACGCCGATGCACGCGTCATGGCGGGGCAGGGCACGCTGGTTCCGGAGTTGCTGCGTCAGGCGCCGGGTATCAACACGATCCTGTTTCCGATTGGCGGCGGTGGGCTGGCTTCGGGATGTTCCATTGCAGCGCATGGCGTGGAACCGTCCATCCGTCTGTTTGGCGCAGAGCCGGAAGGTGCGGATGATGCCTTTCGCTCGCTGCGTGACGGCAAGCGGGTGGGACCATTTGTTGCCAACACGATTTGCGATGGGCTGCGCACGCTGATCGGCGAGCCAAACTTCGCCGTGTTGCAGCAGCATTCGGTGACAGCACTCCCCGTTTCCGATGAGGAAACGGTGGCAGCCATGAAGCTCTTGTGGACCGAACTGAAGCTGGTGATCGAACCATCCAGTGCCACGGTGCTCGCGGCGCTGCTTCGTTACGCCCCGCAGTTTGCCGGTCGTACGGTGGGTGTGGTGTTGACGGGTGGCAACGTCGATCTCGATGCGCTGCCCTGGTAGCGGCAATCAGCCCGCGATGCGGGCCCGCCGCAGCCGCACGCCGGTGACAGCGACCAGGCCCGCGAGGATAAAGGCGATGCCGACTCCTTCCATGAGAGTCGGCCGTTCGCCCAGAATGGCCCACGCCATGAGCACACTGGTGACGGGCACCGCCAGGCTCGACACCGACGCCACCGCCGTCGACAGCCGCTTGACCACCACGAGCCAGAGTCCCCACGCCACGCTGGAGGCGAGAATCACGCTGTAGGCGAGGCCGGCAAGGAAAGGGGCGGACCAGTCGATGGCGCGCTGGGGCACGCAAAGCGCCACGACGATCAGCGCCATCGCGCCGAACAGCATTTGCCATGCGGTGAACGTCAGCGGCGAGGGGTTGTGTGTCTGGAACACCCTCTTGCTCATCACCGTACCCAGTGCCCAGCACGCGCCTCCGGCCAGCGCGAAGAACGTGCTTTGCGCGCTGCCCAGCCCTTGCCAGGGCTCGATGACGCAAATCAGGCCCGTGGCAGCGAGCACCAGTCCCAGCACGTGCCGGCGCGTGGGCCGCTCATGGAGCAGCACCCAGGCGAGCAGCACTGCCCAGAAAGGCATGGCGTACGCGAGCAGGGCCACGTGTCCTGCGCCGCCGCTGACGAGCGCCAACTGGCCCAATCCCTGGAACGCCGCTGTCTGGCTAAGGCCTACGATGATCGTCGGTATCAGCGGAGGCGCGCGCAGGCTGCTGCGGGTGACCAGTAGCACGCTGAAAAGCAGAGCCGCGCCAAGTGTGTAGCGGATGGCTGCGAAGTCGAAGGGGCCTGCGTAACGGAGCACCTGCTTCATCACGATCCAGCTGTACGCCCAGATGACGACGGTGATGCCCAGTGCGACGACAGCGCTGCGACGTGATGTTTCTTCTCTCATGCGCACGGACACCAATGCTTAAAGCGGACATTATCAACGCGGGCGGCTGGCTATGCTCCGTCGTCACAAAAGGAGCATGCCATGACCATCATACGTTGCGCATGGGCGGACCATAGCGACATCGAGCGCGAGTACCACGACAGGGAATGGGGCGTTCCCTGTCGCGACGATCAGAGCCTGTTTGAACTGTTCGTGCTTGAAGGTGCGCAGGCCGGCCTCGCGTGGCGCACGGTCCTGGCCAAGCGCGACCATTACCGGCAGGTCTATCATGGCTACGACATCGCGCGCATTGCAGCGATGTCAGACCATGATCTCGATGCGCTGGCGCACGACACGGGCATCATCCGCAACCGGTTGAAGATTGCCTCTGCGCGCACCAACGCGCGTGCCGCGCTGAGCATCATCGCCGAGCACGGCTCGTTCTCCGGATACCTGTGGTCGTTTGTTGACGGGGATACGATCACCAACGCCTGGACCCAGGCATCCCATGTTCCGGGGCAGTCGGCGCAGTCAGACGCCATGAGCCTTGCGTTGCGCAAGCGGGGCTTTCGCTTCGCGGGCAGTACCATTTGTTACGCGCTGATGCAGGCGTCCGGCATGGTCAACGACCATGTAGTGGACTGCCACCGCTACGCCTGAACTTCTGTGGGAGCGCGAGCGTACTCGCACCTCCACCGGATTACTTTCGGCGCGAGCCGCGCAGGCTGTCGAGGGGGAACGTGGCGATTTCGCCGCCGTCCATGCGACGGGACTGGCCTTCCGGTGGGCCGAAAGCATGCGCTGTCACCACTTCCCACGTGGATGGAATGGTTCCATCCACGCGCATGGCTTCGTAAGCGGCCAGCATCTGCAGATAGTGCTGCTTTCCGGTCAGTCCGCGCGAGCGGGAGGTATCGGCATTCGTGGCGCCGAGCCCCTTGAGCTCGGCCAGCAATGCCTTTGGGTCGGGATACGTCAGCGTGTAGCGTTCGGCAAACAGCACCGGATCGCGCAGGCCGGCCGTCAGCATGGCGTCGCCCACATCGTGCATGTCGAGGAATCGCGCCACGTGGGCGTGTTGATCAGCCTGCGACCAGGCTTCGCGAAGTTCCTTCAGCGTGTCCGGACCAAACGTGGAGAATGTGAGCAGGCCACCTGGCTTGAGCACGCGCGCGCACTCGGTAAACAGGCGTGCCAGGTCATCACACCACTGGAAACACAGGTTGGAATGCAGCACGTCCACACTCTGATCCGGCACCGGCAGTGAATACGCATCCGCGCACACGCGCGAAAACGGCTTCAGCCAGCTGCTGTGTTCCTTCGCGCGCTTGAGCATCGGCAACGCAAGATCCATGGCGATGACCTGCGCCTTCGGATACTTTTTCTTAAGCGCGGCGCTGCCGCGTCCCGTGCCCGCGCCGACATCAAGCACCCGCTCGGGCGTCTGCTTGTAGATGTCCAGCCGCTCGATCAGGGACGCCTGCACTTCGCGTTGCAGTACATCGTGTTTCTCGTATGTGCCTGCGGCGCGGCTGAAATTGTGGCGCACCTGGCGGCGGTCGAAATGGAAGTCGGTCATGCGTGTTCGCCAAAAAAGGATGTCAGGGCATCGGCCACCGGCTCGACGTGCCCGATAAAGGGGGCGTGCCCTGCGTGGGCAATATTGACGAAATTGCCGCGACACGTGCGGGCGGCGTTCTCCATGGCCCGCGGGTGCACCAGCCGGTCGCGGTTGCCTGCGATCCAGAGGCTGGATTGCCCCATGGCGGCCCACTCGTTGCGCAGGTCGGTCGATTCCAGAAGTGCGAGGCCTTCCTGCAGCACGCGTGGATCAGGTTCGCCGCGCGAGAAAACCTCGTCACGAATGCGCCGTGCTTCGCTGCGCGGGTCTTCACTACCCATGGCTTCAAGCGCAATGAAGCGCTCAAGCGTTCCGCGGAAATCCTGGTCGAGGTCGGTGGCCAGTTGGCTCAGAAGTGCGGGGTCGTTGCCAAATGGCCATGTGTCATTGCGAAGGAAACGCGGCGTGGCACACAGCATGATGACGCCTTCGACCTGTGCCGGCGGCTTGTATGCCGCCGCCAGCGCTATCAGGCCGCCCAGCGACCAGCCCAGCCAGAATGCCGGAGGCGTCTGCGCCGCAATGGCATCGATGCAGGGCTGCAACTGAAGCGGAACGGTACTGTCACGCGAATAGCCATGCCCCGGCAGATCCACCACATACATCGTGCAAGTGGATTCCAGTCGTTCGATCAGCGGTGCAAACACACCGCCATGCATGGCCCAGCCATGGATCATCACCAGTGGGATGGCACCCGTGCCACGCACGTCGATATGGAGGCTGTTCATGCGTCGCTGCTCGGCGCCAGGGTCGGGTCCACCGCACCGCGCCCGTCAAAGACGAAGCAGTCACCGCGCCAGTGCGCGCCACCTACTTCCTCGAAGTATTTGAGGATGCCGCCTTCCAGCTGATACACGTGGTCGATGCCCACTTCGCGCATGTGGATAGCGGCCTTCTCGCAGCGGATGCCGCCCGTGCAGAACGACACGACGGTCTTGCCGTCGAAGCGTTCGCGGTCGGCTGCCACCGCACCGGGAAAATCGGTGAAGCTCGACAGCCGGTACTCCACCACGTTTTCGAACGTGCCCACGTCCACTTCGTAGTCGTTGCGTGTATCCAGAAGTACGATCTCGCGGCCGTTGTCGTCGTGTCCCTGATCCAGCCAGCGGCGCAGCACCGGCGGCGCTACCGCCGGGGCGCGTCCTTCTTCGGGCCGGATGAGCGGGGCACGCATCGTGATGATTTCCTTTTTCAGGCGCACACGCATGCGTCCGAATGGCACGTTGTCGGAGAGGCTCTCTTTCGGCGTGATATCCGCAAAGCGCGGGTCGCGGTGCAGCCAGGCCATGAAGGCCTCGATACGCTCGCGCGGCGCAGCCAGGAACAGGTTGATGCCTTCGGGTGCCAGAAGGATGGTGCCCTTCAGCTCCAGCGCTTCGCACTGCTCCGTGACAGACGCGCGCAGGTCGGCGCAGTCGTCGAGGCTGACGAACTTGTAGGCGGAAATATTGAGGATAGACATGGGCATGGGCGGGGTCGAGCGGGCGACGATTATAACAGTCGGGGCTCAGGCGCCCCCGGGGGAAGCAGGGCAGGCCGCAGCCAGTGCGCCAAGCAGGCCGTCGATCTGAACGTTGGTATGCGCCGCAGACAGCGTGATCCGCAGCCGTGCCGACCCGGGGGGCACGGTGGGCGCCCGGATGGCGGTAACCAGATAGCCCTGCGCATCCAGCGCCGCCGCGACCGCCATGGCCCGGTCGGCATCACCCAGCATCAGAGGCTGAATAGCGGTGCGCGACGGCATCAGCGGCAAGCCGATGGCCTTCGCACCCTGACGGAACCGGGCCACGTGGGCGCAAAGCCGTTCGCGCCGGCCTTCCGGATCCAGTCGCGCGAGACGCACGGCCGCCCGCGTGGCGGCCGCCAGGGCGGGTGGCAGCGCGGTTGTATAGACATAGGTACGGGCGAACTGAAGGATGCCGTCGATCACGTCGGCCGGGCCCGCCACGAAAGCGCCGGCGCAGCCCAGCGCCTTGCCCAGCGTCCCCATCATCAAGGGGGCATCTGCGGGCGACACGCCCGCTTCCGTCAGCGATCCCGCTCCGGCGACCCCGAGCACGCCCAGGCCGTGGGCATCATCGACGTACAACAGCGCGCCTTCGTCCTTGCAGACCCTGGCCAGGGCAGTCAAAGGGGCCACGTCGCCATCCATGCTGAATACGCCGTCGGTAGCGAGAAGGGCGGCCTGCCCCTCGTTGGCGCGCAATGCCTGGCGAGCAGCGTCGGCATCGGCATGGGCGTAGCGAAGCAAGCGCGAACCGGACAGTTGAGCCCCGTCGATAAGGCTGGCGTGGTTCAGGCGATCCTGCACGCATAGCGCCGTGTTTCGTCCGGGAGGCGTGCCTGCGTTGAACAGCGCCTGCATCACGCCGAGGTTGGCCATGATGCCGGTGGAAAACAGCAGGGCCCGCTCGCGGCCGGTCCAGTCGGCAAGCTCTTCTTCCAGCGCCGCATGTTCCCGGTGGTGGCCCGAGACCAGATGGGCCGCGCCGCTACCCACGCCATCACGCGCGGCGGCGGTGCCGAGGGCGTCGATCAGATCAGGATGACTGGCAAGGCCCAGATAGTCGTTGCTGCAAAAGTCGATGAGCTGGCGTCCGTCCACGCGGCGAATGGCGCCTGTGCGCTCATCCACCGTCCGCAGACGGCGCAGCAGTCCGGCCTGATCGCGCGCCAGACGCGACGCATGCAGGCGCGCGAGCAGATCCGGACGGGTCACGCGGCGTCGGCGCGTTCGACGATGTCGGCGTGCACGGTGCCCGGCTCAATCTCCACCTGCAGCGGTTGAAGACCCAGGCGCTGGAACAGCTGGCGGTCGTGCTCGACGTCCGGATTGCCGGTGGTCAGCAGTTTCTCGCCGTAGAAAATCGAATTCGCGCCCGCGGCGAAGCAAAGCGCCTGCAACGCATCGTCCATGGCCTGGCGGCCGGCAGACAGGCGTACCACGGAGGCCGGCATCAGGATGCGGGCCACGGCAATGCTGCGAACGAACTCGAACGGGTCCAGCGCCTCGGTGCCTGCCAGGGGCGTGCCCGGAACCTGCACCAGCTGATTGATGGGCACGGATTCGGGATGCTCGGGCAGATTGGCCAGCGTCTGCAGCAGGCCGGCGCGCTGGGCGCGCGATTCGCCCATGCCAACGATGCCGCCGCAGCAGGTCTTCAGGCCCGCCTCGCGCACGCATTCCAGCGTGTCCAGACGGTCCTGGAAGTCGCGGGTCTGGATGACTTCGCCGTAGAACTCAGGCGCCGTATCGAGGTTGTGGTTGTAGAAATCCAGGCCGGCCGACTTCAGGCGCGTGGCCTGCGGCTGGGTCAGCATGCCGAGCGTGGCGCAGGTTTGCAGGCCAAGCGCCTTTACCGCGCTGACGATGTCGGCCACCTTTTCCACGTCGCGATCCTTCGGCGAACGCCATGCGGCGCCCATGCAGAAGCGGCTGGCGCCTGCGTCCTTCGCAGCCTGGGCGCGGGCCACGACGGCTTCCACGCTCATCAGCTTCTCCGCTTTTACACCCGTGGCGTAGCGCGCGGCCTGCGGACAGTAAGCGCAGTCCTCGGGGCAGCCGCCGGTCTTGATCGACAGCAGCGTGGACACCTGCACGGCATTGGGGTCGTGATGGGCGCGGTGAACGGTCTGCGCCTGAAACAGTAAGTCGTTGAACGGAAGGGAAAACAGGGCTTCGACTTCGGCGCGCGACCAGTCGTGGCGGATGGCTGTGGGCATGAGGGCTCCTTGGCTTCAGGCGCGAAGTTTGGGAACGCGGCCGGGGCTATGTCAACCTACGCGCGCGTACTCTGGTTGACGGCGACGGAGCTGCCGATGCCTTACCATGACCTCACCGTCGCTCGTGTTAGAGGTGTCGTATGACCGCTGGGCAAGGAAGTTCGGGCAATGTTCTCGCTGCCATCTGCAGCTTTTTCATACCGGGGCTGGGGCAACTGGTACAGGGCCGTCCGTTCAAGGCGCTGATCATGTTCGTGCTGGCGGCGGTGCTGTGGATCATCTGGATGGGGTGGATCATCCATCTGTGGTCGATCCTGGATGCGGCGATGTTCAAGCCGCGCGGCTGATTTACCCGACGCACGGAGGCGTCCATGACCTGTCAGGCCGTTGGTCGATGGCTTTCGCGGCTCGTGTTGCCGACGCGCTGCGTGCTTTGCGGCGCGCATGGCACGGGCATCAGCGATCTGTGTGAGCCCTGTGCTGCCGCGCTCGTCCGCAACGAGGTCTGCTGCGCGCGCTGCGCATTGCCGCTTCCGGTTGCCACGCGGCTCTGCGGCCGCTGCCAGAAACGTCCGCCCCCGTGGGACAGCGCGTGGGTTCCGTTCACGTATGCGTGGCCGCTGAATGTGCTGGAGGGACGCTTCAAGTTCCACGGCAGTCTTGCCTGTGGCCGTGTGCTTTCCGAGCGCTGGCGTGAGATGCCCGCCCCGGCACCGTTGCCGGACCTGATGCTTCCCGTGCCGCTGCATGTATCCCGACTTCGGGAGCGCGGTTACAACCAGGCGCTGGAACTGGCTCGCCCGCTGGCACGTGAACTGCGCGTTCCGTTGCGCCATGACCTGCTGGTACGCCATCGCAGCACGCACGCCCAGACCGAACTCGATGCATCCACGCGCCGTCGCAACGTGCGAGGGGCATTCCGGCTGCGAAAGTCCGTTACTGCGTCACATGCTGTGCTGGTGGACGACGTGATGACCACGGGCGCTACGCTGGCCGAGTGCGCGCGCGTGCTGCGTCAGGCCGGGGTGGCGCGCGTTGACGTGTGGGTGCTGGCGCGTGCGCCGCTGTGATCTCAGAGGGCCAGCGCGATCACGATGCCGACCCAGAGCGCGAGGCCCAGCCAATTGTTGTTGCGGAACGCAGTGAGGCAGGCATCGCGCGCACGGCCACGCATGATCCACTGCTGCCAGCCGAACAATCCGGTCGCCACCAGCAGGGCGATCCAGTAAGGCCAGTGCAGTGCGGCGCGGGTGCCCACAAGCACCATGGTCAGGAGGAACGTGCCCATGAGCACGCCGATGATGACCAGGTCCGCATCGCCAAAAAGAATGGCGGTGGATTTCGCGCCCGCCTTCAGGTCGTCCTCGCGGTCGACCATGGCGTATTCAGTGTCGTACACCACCGACCAGATGATATTGCCGATGAAAAGCAGCCACGCCAGTGGTGGCACATGGTTCGTCACGGCCGCAAACGCCATGGGAATCGACCAGCCAAACGCCGCGCCCAGTACGACCTGCGGCAGGTGCGTGTATCGCTTGGTGAACGGATAAATGGCGGCGAGCGCGGCGCCCGCAAACGACAGCCCGATGGTCAGCGCATTGGTGAACAGCACCAGCACGAATGCGAACACCAGCAATGAAGCGAAGACAATCAACGCTTCGCGCGGCGTAACGCGTCCGGAGGCAATGGGCCGCCCTGCGGTGCGCGCTACCTGGGGGTCCAGCTTGCGGTCGGCGTAGTCATTGATGGCGCAACCTGCCGCGCGCATCGCGAAGACGCCAAGGGTGAAAATGATCAGCGGGCCAACCGGCGGAAAATCCTTGGCTGCCAGCCATAGCGCCCACCACGTGGGCCACAGCAGCAGAAGCGCGCCGACAGGCCGGTCCATGCGGGTGAGCACCAGATAGGCATGGGCCTTCTCGCGCAGATGCGGCGGCAGCGGCTTCAACAGCCAGTCCAGCGTGCGTTCCGCGCGCGTGGAAGCGTCAGCGGGACGGCTGCGAGGGGCTGTGGGTACCGCGCGACGGGCGACCGGCGCGTCGGTACGTGACTTGGGACGGGTAGTGGGCTTTCGCGGCGTCTGACTCATGCAGGCAGTTTAGCCGACGAGGCATGACCCTTTTCGTCGCAACAGCTTACGGCTCAAGCGGATCGTCGTTTTCGTCGAGGGGTTCCGGATCCGCATCCCTTTCCGGGCTATAGCTGCCCGGCTGCCTGATCTCGCTGTCGGGGCGTTGCTTGCCTGGCTCGGCGAACGGTGTGCTGGGGCTGGTCGGGTTGGTCGGCATGGGGCTCTCCGGGTGTGGGGAAGAGTTCCAGCCTCCTACCGGCGTGGTGAAACAGGCGAGATGAGGCGGTGAACCCGGCGTCGTTCACCGCCTCGTCGCTCAAGCCATTGTCAGCACCGCGCGTTCGATGGCAGCAATGCCGCTGCGTGCGTGCTCACATAGTTCTGCCGCACGCATCAGCGCATCGAGGCACCGGTCCACCTCGTCAGGTTGGCCGGTGAATTCCACCAGCACGCTTGTCCCATGCCGCTCAAGAACACGGGCACCGAACTGTTGCACGCATGCGTCCACGCGTTCAGGCGCGCCATCTGTCCGCACTACCAGCAGCTCGCGTTCCAGATGGTCGCGGCGGGTCAGTTCCGCAATCTCGATCACGTCCACCAGTTTGCGCGACTGCTTGATGATCTGGTCGACCAAGCCGTCGTCACCGAAGATCACGAGCGTCAATCGGGACGCTTCCACGTCAGGGGTCGCAGCCACGGTCAGTGACTCGATGTTGTAACCGCGCGAAGCAAACAGTCCCGCGACACGTGCCAGTGCACCCGCCTCGTTCTGCAGCAGGATGGAAATCAGATGCCGCATCGTCAAAACATCCCCGTCGGCCCGGCGGTTTCCGCCACGGGCCCGGTGCGGCTGGCGATCCAGTCGCCGGTGATCATCTGCGCATACGTGGCGCCCGGGCCCACCATCGGATACACGCCCGCATCGGGGTCGATCACCACTTCAAGAAAGGCGGGGCCGTCAAATGCCAGGAAGTCGGCAATGGTGCTGTTCACACGCGTCGGGTCGTCGAGGCGCTGTGCCCAGGCAAAGCCATCTGCCTGAGCCGCCCTGACGAAATCCTTTTTGTGCAGACTCTTGTCCGAGGCCGAGAACCTGCCCTTGAAGAAGAGCTTCTGCCACTGCCTCACCATGCCGTCGCCGGCGTTGTTGAGGACCACGATCTTGACCGGCAGGTTGTACGTGGTGACCGTTTCCATCTCGCCAATGTTCATGCGGATGCTGGCATCGCCATCAATGTCGATCACGGTCAGGTCGCGGCGGGCGAACTGCGCACCAATGGCCGCCGGAAGCCCGAAACCCATCGTGCCCATGGAGCCGGAGGTCAGCCAGCGACGCGGCTCGCGGAAATCGAAGTACTGTGCCGACCACATCTGGTGCTGGCCCACGCCCGTGGTGATGATGGCGCGGCCATCGGTGATCCGGTTGATCGCCTCGATCACGGCATACGGCTGAATCAAAGCGCTGTCGCGCTGATAATTGAGGGCGTGATCCTTTTTCAGCGCCGCTACGTGAGCGTGCCACGCGTCATACCGCCCATCCTCGCGGGGGCTGAACCCGTGACGCTGTCCGTACTTCACAAGACGCTGCAGGGCCGCGTCCAGGTGTCCCACGTGGTGCCAGTGCACCGGTTTGACCTTGCCGATCTCGGCCGGATCAATGTCGATCTGCGCGATGGTCTTCGCGCGCGGCGCGAAGGCTGCCGGCACGCCCACCACGCGATCATCAAAGCGCGCGCCCAGGGCAAAGACAAAGTCACAGTCATCCATCGCATAGTTCGCATACGCCGTGCCGTGCATGCCCAGCATGTGCAGGGCCAGCGGGTCGGTAGTATCGAAGCCGCCGATGCCCATCAGCGTGGTGGTCACCGGTATGCCGAAGGTGCGAGAAAACTTCTGCAGTGACGCAGAAGCGCCCGATGAAATGATGCCGCCGCCGGCATAGATCAGCGGCCGCTTCGCCCGGCCCAGCGCTGCGAAGAAGGCTGCGCAGTGGTCTTCGCTGATCGTCGCGTCCTGCACGGCACGCAGTCGCGCGCGGTAGCCGCGCATGGGCAGTTCGCGATTGCCGCGGAACGTCAGCGGAGTGTTCTGCACGTCCTTGGGAATGTCCACGACGACCGGACCCTGCCGTCCGCTGCGCGCAATATGAAACGCCGTGCGCAGCGTGGCTTCCAGCGCGGAGGCATCGGTCACCAGGAAAACGTGCTTGGCACAGGCGCCCATGATGGTGCTGATGGGCGCTTCCTGAAAGGCATCGGTGCCAATGGCCGCCGTGGGCACCTGACCGCAAATGACCACCAGCGGAATCGAATCGGCCATGGAATCGCGCACAGGGGTCACCGCATTGGTGGCGCCGGGGCCGGAGGTCAGCAGCGCAACCCCCACCTGCCCGGAGGCGCGCGCGTAACCCGCCGCCATGAAGCAGGCTCCCTGTTCGTTGGCGGGGACGATCAGCGGAAGGGGTTCGCTGCCGTCGTCGCGCAGGTTGGCTTCGTTGTGGCGGAATACGGCGTCATAGACGGGGAGGATCGCGCCCCCCGAATAGCCGAAAAGTACATCGAGGCCCTCATCAGCCAGCACCTGCACCACGATGTCGGCGCCGGTCATGGCCTTTCCGGCCAACGGATGGGAAGAGGGGCGGCTAATGTCGCCGATGGAATCCAGTTGCGCGTTCACGTCAGAGAAATCCTTGAAATCGCGGGTTGCGCGAGCAGCCTGTTGAAGAAGATCCAGTGCTTCTTGCAGACGCCGGCGGCCGTTGCCGGCCGCCGGGACGACGCTTACTCGGCAGCAGGTGCTGCCTCGGTGGCCGGGCTTTCAGCGCGGTTGGCCTGCAACCACGGCATGCGTGCGCGAAGACGCGCGCCGACCTGTTCAATCGGATGTTCCAGGTCGCGCTTCTTGAACGCCTTGTAGTTCGGAAGACCGGCCTGGTATTCAGCCGTCCATTCGCGGGCAAACGTGCCGTCCTGAATGTCCTTCAGCACCGCCTTCATGCGCTCCTTCGTGCCTTCATCCACCACACGCGGCCCGCGGGTGTAGTCGCCGTACTGGGCCGTCTCGGAGATGAATTCCAGCATGCGGGCAATGCCGCCTTCGTAGAACAGGTCCACGATCAGCTTCAGTTCGTGCATCACCTCGTAGTAGGCGATTTCCGGGCGATAGCCCGCTTCCACCAGCGTCTCGAAGCCCTTGATGACCAGCTCGCTGGCGCCACCGCACAGCACAGCCTGTTCGCCGAAGAGATCGGTTTCGGTCTCTTCCTTGAAGTCGGTTTCAATCAGCATGGCGCGCGCACCGCCGATGCCCGCGGCATAGGCCGTTGCCTTTTCCTGCGCGCTTCCCGTGGCATCCTGATGCACGGCGTAAAGGCAGGGAACGCCGCGGCCGATTTCGTATTCGCGACGGACCAGCGCGCCCGGACCCTTGGGTGCAACCAGCACCACGTCGATGTCTTTGCGCGGCTGGATCTGCCCGAAGTGCACGTTGAAGCCGTGGGCGAACAGCAGCGCCGCGCCTGGCTTGATGTTCGGCTCGATGGATTCACGGTACAGCGCGGGCTGCACCATGTCGGGCGTGAGCACGGCAACCAGATCCGCACCGCGCACTGCTTCGGCGGGCTCGGCGACGGCGAAGCCATCCTGATAGGCGCGGCTCCACGACGGGCCGCCGGGACGCAGGCCCACGACGACGTCGAGTCCGGAGTCTTTCAGGTTGAGGGCATGCGCCCGACCCTGGCTGCCGTAACCCAGCACGGCGATACGGGCATTGTGCAGCGGAGCGGTGGTGGCTTGTTTCTCGGTCACGGGTGTTTCTCCTGATATTCAACGAAGCGCACTCGCAGTGCGCGAAGGAAAGCGGGATCAGTTGCCGATCAGTACCTGCGTCAGGTCTTCGGCGGATTCGTCGCGCGTGTTGAAGGCGGGTGTCGGCGCGTCTTCGTCATCTTCGAAGGCATGGGTTACCGCGCCTTCGGCGGCCGAGCCGACCAGTCGGGCGTACTTGGCGAGCACGCCGCGGGTGACTTTGGGCGGCGCCGGTCGCCAGCTGGCGCGGCGCGCTGCCAGGTCGGCGTCAGTGCGCAGTTCGCGCGTTCCGGCATCAATGAAGATGGCATCGCCTTCGCGAAGCAGCCCGATGGGGCCGCCACGTGCGGCTTCCGGCGCGACGTGTCCCACCATGAAGCCGTGCGTGGCTCCGGAGAATCGTCCGTCGGTAATCAGCGCGACGTCGTTGCCGAGACCGCGTCCCACCAGTGCGGCGGTCACGGCCAGCATTTCGCGCATGCCCGGGCCACCCGCGGGGCCTTCGTTGCGGATGACCATCACATCGCCTGAGCGGATGCGACCCGCCTGCACGGCGGCAAACGCGTCTTCCTCGCTTTCAAATACGCGTGCGGGACCGGCGTGGCTCAGGCGACCATGCCCGGCAAGTTTGAGGATGCTGCCCTCCGGTGACAGATTGCCGTAGAGGATGCTGTAACCGCCACGCGGCTTGAATGCGTGCGCCACGCTGCGCACCACCTGTTGACCTTCGGTTGCCGCGGGGGCGGCGTCCAGTTCGGCGAACAGACTGCGGCCCGTTACCGTCGGGGAGTCATCCAGCAAGCCAGCAGCACGCAGTTCACGCGCCACGATGGCTGTGCCGCCCGCCGCCGTGAGTTCCACAGCGCTGTAGCGGCCGCCGGGTTTCAGGTCCGCGATGACCGGCGTCTTCACCGACGCGGATTCAAAGTCCTCAATGCTCAGCGGCACGCGTGCTTCGTGCGCAATGGCCAGCAGATGCAGCACGGCATTGGTGGAACCGGCCGTGGCCGCCACCATGCGCGCCGCGTTGCGGAACGCGGTCGGTGTCAGCAGGTCACGCGGACGGCGCTGGGTGTTGAGGCATTCCATGGCCAGTTCGCCGCAACGGCGAGCGGCATCCAGCTTGGCCGGGTCGGTTGCCGGAATGTCATTGAGGCCCACCGGGGTGAGGCCCAGGGTGGTCAGCACCATGGCCATCGTGTTGGCCGTGAACTGACCGCCGCAGGCGCCCGCGCCAGGGCACGCATGACGCTCCACGTCTTCCAGTTCCGCGTCGTCGATCTTGCCCGCGCCGTGCGCGCCTACCGCTTCAAATACTTCCTGCACGGTGATGGGGCAGCCATTCCGGCTGCCATGCGCAATGCTGCCGCCGTACAGCGCCACGCCGGGAATGTTGAGGCGGGCCAGCGCCATGGCCGTGGCGGGGATCGTCTTGTCGCAGCCGCAGAGAACCACCATCGCATCGAGGCAATGACCATCCACCGCCAGTTCGATGGAGTCGGTGATGAGCTCGCGGCTCACAAGTGAGGCGCGCATGCCGGACGTACCCATGGCGATGCCGTCGGTCACCGCGATGGTGTTGAATTCCACGGGCGTGCCGCCTGCGGCACGCACACCTTCCGCCGCCGCTTCGGCCAGTTCGCGAAGGTTGAGGTTGCACGGCGACACGTTGGACCAGCTGTGCACGATGGCGACCATCGGCCGGGCGATGGCGTCATCGTCCAGACCTGTGGCGCGAAGCATGGCGCGGGCGGGTGCGCGATCAGGACCGGTCTTGATCGCGTCGCTGCGCAGCGTGCGGATGGGAATCTTCCTGTCGTTCATGCGACCTCCGCACTGGCGTTGCAGGCGTCCAGCACAGCGCGCGTCACGGCATGCGTGGTCGCGTCGCCGCCCAGATCGCGGGTGAGATTGCCGTGTTCCATCACGTGATCCACGGCGGCTTCCACGGCGTCGGCTTCGTCGGTCAGGCCCAGCGAATGACGCAGCAGCATCGCCACGCTGAGGATCGTGCCGAGTGGATTGGCGAGCGCCTTGCCCGCGATATCGGGTGCCGAGCCGTGAATGGGCTCATACACGCCGGCCCCCGGGCCGCCCACCGAGGCGGAGGGCGACAGGCCCAGCGAGCCGGCCAGCACCGAGGCTTCGTCGGTCAGGATGTCGCCGAACATGTTTTCGGTCACGATCACGTCGTAATCGGCGGGACGGGTCAGCAGGTGCATGGCCATCGAATCGACCAACTGGTGTTCCAGCGCCACGTCCGGATAGTCGGCCGCAACGCGGGTGGCAACCGAACGCCACAGGCGCGAGGTTTCCAGAACGTTGGCCTTGTCGACCGATGTCACTTTCCTGCGGCGCGTACGCGCCAGGTCGAAGGCGTGGCGCATCACCCGCTCGATTTCTTCCACCGTGTAACGGCATTCGTCGGTGGCCGCATCGTCTGTCCGGGTTTTCGCGCCGAAGTAGATGCCGCCGGTCAGTTCACGGATGAACACCAGATCGACACCTTTCGTGCGCTCCGGCTTCAGCGGTGACAGCGCCGCCGCGCGCGGATGCAGCTTCAGCGGACGCACGTTGGCAAACACGCCCAGCAGTTTGCGCATGGCCAGCAGGCCCTGTTCGGGGCGTACCGGCGCATTCGGGTCGGACCATTTCGGACCACCGACGGCGCCGAGCAGAATCGCATCGGCAGCGAGGCAAGCCTCGCGCGTGGCAGGCGGCAGCGGGTCGCCGAAGCGGTCAATCGCATCGCCCCCGATGGCATGCTCGGCGAAGGTGAAGTCATGGCCGAATCGCTCGGCAATCTGCCGCAGTACGGCCACGCCTGCCGAAGCCACTTCCGGACCAATGCCGTCACCCGGCAGTACAACGATGGATGCCTTCATGCGGCTTCCTCCATCCGTGCTTCAAACGCGGTGATGGCGGCGTCCTGCTGCGTCAGGAAGCCCAGCTGATCCACTCCGTTGAGCAGGCAGTGACGCGCGAACGCGTCCAGATCGAAGGCAATCGTGCCGCCGTCCGGCAGGCGGATCGTTCCCGACGCCACGTCGATGCGCAGTTCGACGCCGGGGTTTTCGATCAGCCAGCGGTGTTCGGGTGCGCTGACAACGATGGCCAGCAGGCCGTTCTTCAGTGCATTGCCGCGGAAAATGTCGGCGATCTCACTGGAGATCACCGCCTGGATGCCGAAGTCCAGAAGCGCCCACGGCGCATGTTCACGCGACGAACCGCAGCCGAAATTGTGGCCCGCGACAATGATGGAGCAGCCGCGCGAGGCGGGCTGGTTGAGCACGAATGACGGGTTGTCGGTGCCGTCGGCGTTGTAGCGCCAGTCCTCGAAGCAGTGTTTCCCCAGCCCCGTGCGCTCGGTGGTGGTGAGGAATCGCGCGGGGATGATGCGGTCGGTGTCGATGTTTTCGTTGGCCAGCACAGCCGTGCGCGAATGCACGTAAGCCAGCGGTCGGGTGGTCTGGCTCATGCGGCGGCCTCTTCTTCGATGTATGCGCGGGGATCGGCAACGCAGCCGGCAATGGCGGATGCAGCGGCAACCAGCGGGCTGGCGAGCACCGTGCGGGCACCCTTGCCCTGCCGGCCTTCAAAATTGCGGTTGCTGGTGGATACGACGAGCTGGCCCGGCTGAGCGAGGTCGCCATTCATGGCGATGCACATCGAACAGCCCGGCTCGCGCCATTCGGCGCCGGCATCGCGGAATACCTGATGCAGCCCTTCGCGTTCCGCATCACGGCGTACCTGTTCGGAACCGGGCACCACCAGCATGCGGACGCCGCTGGCCACCCGGCGACCGCGCATGATCTGTGCCGCCGCACGCAGGTCGGACAGGCGTGCATTGGTGCAGCTGCCGATGAACACGACGTCCACCGACTCGCCGGTCATCGGCTGGCCTGCGGTCACCTTCATGTAATCGAGCGCACGCTGTTCCAGTGCATCGCGTGCCGCGGGCACCGTGGCGTTGATCGCGACCACCATGCCCGGGTGCGTACCGTAAGTGATGCTTGGCTGGATGGTGGAAGCGTCGATGCGTACTTCGCTGTCGTAGCTCGCGCCCGGGTCTGTGGCCAACGTGCGCCAGTGAGCCACGGCGCGCTTCCACGCGTCGCCTTTGGGCACGCGCTCGCGGCCTTCCAGCCACGCGAAGGTGATGTCGTCCGGCGCGATCAGGCCCGCGCGGGCGCCTGCTTCAATCGACATGTTGCACACGGTCATGCGCTCTTCCATCGACAGTGCGCGAATGGCTTCGCCTGTGTATTCGATGACGTGCCCGGTACCGCCCCCGATGCCGATCTGGCCAATGATGTGCAGGATCAGGTCTTTCGCGGTTACGCCGGTTTGCAGCACGCCATCCACGTGAATGGCCAGCGATTTGGGCTTGCGTTGCAGCAGGCATTGCGTGGCCAGCACATGACCGACTTCCGTCGTGCCAATGCCGAAGGCCAGCGCGCCGAACGCGCCATGTGTAGCGGTGTGGCTGTCGCCACAGACGATGGTCATGCCCGGCTGAGTGGCACCGACTTCAGGCCCGGCTACGTGTACGATGCCGCGATGCGGGCTGTCCCAGCCCATCAGGTCGATGCCGAACTCGGCAACGTTTCTTTCCAGAGTGGCGACCTGCGCCTCTGCTTCCGGCGTGTAGTAGGGGCGCTTGCCGCTGGCATCGGCAGGCAACGTCGGCGTCGAATGATCCAGCGTGGCCAGTGTGCGGTCGCGACGACGGACAGACAGCCCGCGCGAACGCAGTTCATCGAATGCCTGCGGCGAAGTGACTTCGTGCACCAGGTGCAGGTCGATATACAGGACGCCCGGCGTGGTATCCGTTTCGGCGACGACCTGATGTGCGTCCCACAGCTTGTCGAACAGCGTGCGTGCGCTCATGCAGCGGCCCTCCCGGCATCCGCGACCGTGTCGATGGGCGAGAGCCATCCCCACTTGTCTTCAGTACGTCCATTGAACAGGCCGAAAAAGTCCGCCTGAATCTGTCGTGTTACCGGACCCGGCTGGCCAGTGCCGACCGGCTTGCGGTCCACCGAGCGCACGGCGGTGACCTCTGCGGCCGTGCCGGTCATGAACACTTCGTCGGCGAAATACAGCATCTCGCGCGGCAACGGTTGTTCCACCACCTCGATGCCGCGCTCCGCAGCCAGCGTCAGCACACTGTCGCGGGTGATGCCGCACAGGATGCTCGCGGCCGATGGCGGCGTGTACAGCTTGCCGCGATGGACCACGAACAGATTCTCGCCAGCCCCTTCACTGAGCAGGCCATCGGTGCCCAGCGCGATGCCTTCGGCATAGCCGCCGTTCGCGGCTTCGCGTGCGATGAGCTGGCTGTTCAGATAATTGCCACCCGCCTTGGCGCCGCTGGGGAAGGTGTTCGGCGCCGCGCGGTTCCACGAAGAGACACACACATCCACGCCTTTCTCGATGGCGTCGGCGCCGTGATAGGCGCCCCACGGCAGCGCGATGATCGCGACATCCACGGGGGTATCCAGCGGCGGCGCCAGACTGAAGGTGAAGCCGCTGCGGTAGACGATGGGGCGCACGTACGCGGAGGCCAGGCCGTTGGCGGCGATCACCTCGCGGCAGGCCTGATTGATCGCATCGGCATCAAACGGAATGGTGAGGTCATAGACCCGCGCCGAGTTGAACAGGCGCGTGGTGTGTTCTTCCAGGCGAAAGTAACGCGGGCCGTCCGGAGTGGCGTACACGCGCACGCCTTCAAACACCGAGGAGCCGTAATGCAGCGCATGAGCGCCCACATGCACGGTCGCTTCGTGCCATGCCTTGATGCGGCCGTTGTGCCAGAGATGGGTCGGGGCTTGCATGTAACGGTCTCCTCTAGGAATGGGCTGCCGCGGCACGGCGCGGCACCTGGCGTTCGATACGGTTGACGATGGCCAGCACGGCTTGCGCGGTGGCTTCCACGATGTCGGTGCTGACACCGCTTCCGCGGTAGTCGTGACCGTCGTGATGCGCGGTGAGCGTCGCGTGGCCTTCGGCGTCGCCGCCTTCGCTGACCGCGCGAATGTTGAAATCGGCCAGCGAAATGGCTTCGCCGGTAGCGCGCTCGACAGCGCGCAGCATGGCGTCTACCGGGCCATCGCCGATGGCCGCCTCACTCACCGTACGGCCATCTTCGTGGGTGAGCTTCAAGGACACCGATGCGCCGCCACCCAGATGCGAGCTGGTGTGCAGATGCGTGAAGCGCCAAGGGCCGGTGTGTTCGGGATCGGCACCGCTGGCCAGCGCTTCCACGTCTTCGTCGGTGACGGTGCGCTTGCGATCAGCCAGTGCCTTGAAGCGCTCGAACACCACATCCATCGCGGCGTCGTCCAGCACGTAGCCCAGATCGCTGGCGCGCTGGCGCAGCGCGTGCCGGCCGGAGTGCTTGCCCAGCACCAGCGACGTGGTGGCGCCCACATCCTGCGGGCGCATGATCTCGTACGTGCCGCGGTGCTTCAGCATGCCGTGCTGATGGATGCCCGATTCGTGCGCAAACGCGTTGTCGCCCACGATGGCTTTGTTGCGCGGCACGGGCTGCCCGGTGAGCTGGGCCAGCAGGCGCGAGGCGGGATACAGGTGTTTTGTCACGATGCCGGTATGCACGTTGAAGTGTGGCTGCCGCGTACGCAGCGCCATCACCACCTCTTCCAGTGCAGCGTTGCCAGCGCGTTCGCCGATGCCGTTGATGGTGCATTCCACCTGACGGGCGCCCGCGCTCACTGCGGCGAGGCTGTTGGCGACGGCCATGCCCAGGTCGTCGTGGCAATGTCCGGAGAACACCACGCGCTCGGCCCCACGCACGTTCGCGCGCAGGAACGCGAACATGTCGGCGACTTCAAAGGGGGTGACGTAGCCCACTGTGTCGGGAACGTTGAGGGTGGTGGCGCCGGCTTCGATGGCGGCATTGAATACTTCGACCAGGAAGTCCGGCTCGGTACGCATCGCGTCTTCGGCGGAAAATTCGACTTCGTGGGAAAGCCGGGAGGCCCGGCGAATCGCGTTGACCGCGATATCTATGACTTCGTTCTTGCTCTTGCCCAGCTTGTGTTCGCGATGCAGCGGGCTTGTCGACAGAAACAGATGGATGCGTGAGTGGCGGGCTTGTTCCAGTGCGCGCCCCGCGGCATCTATGTCGACCTCCTGACATCGTGCCAGTGCGCAGATCGTGGGTTGTTTCAATGACCTGGCTATCTCGGCGACTGCGGCGAAATCATCGGGTGAGGCCTGTGGGAATCCGGCTTCGATGATGTCGACGCCCAGCTCTTCCAGCGCGTGCGCCATGCGCATTTTCGCCCGCCGGTCCATGGAAAATCCGGGGGCTTGTTCGCCATCGCGCAATGTCGTGTCGAAGATCTTCACGCGCTCGCCTACGTCGCCCTCGGTGGGCTCGCTGGCCTGTGTCTGCTCTGTCGCCGTCATTTTTTCACTCCAATAAAAAACCCCGCATCCGTTCCCGGGTGCGGGGTTTTGAGTTTTTCAGGTGTGTTTCTTAATTTACCTGAGCGCCCTCAACCCGCACCTCCGCTGGTAATGAGTACAAGTACAAGGGCAAGAAGAAGGAGGCCGCGAAGACGCAGCGGAACGCCGACCGTCGAAAGACGGTTGATGAGGGCGTTGCGGCCGATGTTGGTGCGATGCGTCATGTGGTCGACCGTAAGTCAGTCCGTTGCGGACTGTCAACACTTTCCGTCGAAACTTTTTTCAAGAGCCGTCTGGACGGCTAATCAAATGGGACTGGTCTTATCGTCGCAGGCGCGGTGCTATGCGGGTTTGCCAATCGTGGTCTGCGCATTGCGCGCATGACCCCGCGTCAGGCCGCGATGGCGGCCTGAATGCGGAAAAGCCTCATGCCGGCGTGGTGAATCTCGCCGTCGACCACATCGGCCCGGGCGCTGAACCCTCGTTCGTCGACATAGACGATGCGGTTGTCGCTGACCGTCCAGGTGCCGCGATAGGCCGCCTTGCGGAATCCGCGGGTCTCTTCATAGCGTCCGTCGGCATGAAGATCCTGGCGGACATACCCATGCGCGGTCACCCAGGTGCCCGCAAGATCGTGTTGAGTAAGGCTCTGTGTACTCGGTTTTCGGGACATCGAAAGGCTCTCCGGGGCGGGCAAGAGGAAGGGGAGTGGAGACTCTACGACCTCGAGTGCGCTTTAGGTCAAGCACTATATGAAGAGGCGGCTGCGCACGGCCATCCGCATCATGCGAAAGCATCAGTCGTACCGCGCAACCTGCGATCCCCTACACCTGACGGTCTATGTTCGGGCCCGGGGAAGGCTCGTAGATTGAAGTCGCTGCCGCGTGGCGGAATGGCGAGAGGAAGCTGTCATGACCAAGCAGAAGATCGACCCGGACAACGAGCGTTGGCTGAGGCTGGGCGGAGAAGAAGACGAAGACGAAGACGAGAGCAACGACGTCCCGACCCCCGGTACCGGCAAGCAGTTTGGTGAGCCGACGTGGCCAGATGAGTTGCCGGAACACCCGAACTAGTCCTGACGGCTACCTGCATAGCCGATTCGGGGCTCGACGCGGCGGCGGGCTGCCATGGAAGGGCCAGCCCGCCTGGCGCCTTCGCGAGCAGGATTGTTCCTCCTGCGACGCGACGCGCCATAACCCACCCCGAGGCCGTGCAAGCCCGCTATGCTCCGGGTGCATCGCATGATGCTCAACGGGGGAGGCAGGGGATGTTGCGAGTCGTTTCGTACGTGGCGCTATGCGCCGCGCTGGGAGCATCCGGGTACGCCCATGCGGGTAAAGAGCACCCGGGCAAGCCCACCGTAACGGTCCAGATGCAGGTCGACGATGCCGCGAACGATGCGGATCGCGCGACGGTGATGGAAGGCTGGGCGATGATTCGTGCCGGCAAGATCCAGGCGGCCATCGACGGCCCGTTCAATCAGGTGGTGAACAAATACGAGGCAAAGTACGGCAATCAGGCCGGAAAGACCGTGTTCTGTGCCCGCACCATGGAGGACGGACTGCTCTACTCGAGCAGCGCACTGGTGGCTGACAGCAAATCATCCGTGACCGTGCTTGGGCCGGCTTGGGCCATGGCCTATGGCGGTCGCGCCTATGCCTATAACGAGATGAACCGCCCGGACGATGCGCGCGTGGAACTGGAGAAGGCCATTGCCCTGTCTCCCCGTGAAACCGAGTACAAGTCTGAACTCGCCTACGTCTACCAGATCAAGCGCGACTTCGAGAGTTCGCTGCGCCTGTACAACGAAGCGCTCGCCGATGCTGAGATCATCGCCTCTGACCCGGTGAAGTCAAAGTGCATCGCCTATCGGGGCAGCGGTTACGCGTTGGTGGAACTGGGGCGTCTGGACGAGGCCGTGAAAGCGTACGAGGGTTGCCTGAAGATCAAGCCCGGCGAGCCGAAGTCCACCGGCGAGCTTGGCTACATCAGGGATCTTCGCGCCAAGGCGAAGTAACGATGCGCGCGACAACCCCGGTGGGCATCCGCGACGCGGTGCCCACCGGATATCGCATTACATCTTTTCCGGCACCACGATGCCCAGCAGGGTCAGGCCCTGGACCAGCACGTTGCGGGTCAGCGCGCACAGTGCGAGGCGCGATGCGCGGGTGGCTTCCTCTTCGGCGGCGAGTACCGGGCATTCGTTGTAGAAGCGGCTGAAGGTCTGGGCGAGGCCGAACACGTAATCGGCGATCTCGTTCGGGGCGAGGTTGGCAGCGGCCGACGTCACCACTTCCGGGAAGCGGGCGCAGTCCAGAACCAGCGCGCGTTCGGCAGGTGCATCGACCGTGATCGGGCCCGGCGCCGCGCCGCGCTCGCTGGCACGGGCCAGAATCGAGCCGATGCGCACGCACGCATATTGCACGTACGGGCCGGTGCGGCCTTCAAACGAGACCATGCGATCCGCATCGAAGATGTAGCCGGAGGTGCGGTAGCTCGACAGGTCGGCGAACTTGATGGCGGCCATGCCCACCGAGCGGGCCAGGGCTTCCGGATCGCTGACTTCGGTATTTCCGGCGACGCGTTCGCGTGCCTTGTCGATGGCATCGCTCAGCAGGTCTTTCAGCTGGGCCACGCCCCCCTGGCGGGTCTTGTACGGCTTGCCGTCCGGGCCATTTACCGTGCCGAAGCCCGCGTGGAACAGGTCGATGCCATCGGCGTACCCGGCCTTGTGGGCGGCACGGAATACCTGCTCGAAGTGCAGCGCCTGGCGCTGGTCCACCACGTAGACGATGCGGTCGGGATTGTCGCGCTGCTTGCGGTCGAGGATGGTGGCAAGGTCCGTCGTGGCGTACAGCGCGGCGCCGTCCGACTTGGCCACGAGCAACGGCGGCATGGGCTTGCCGTCGCTTTCTTGCGCCACTTCAATGACGAGCGCGCCTTCGCTTTCCACGGCCACGTGGCGCGCGCGCAGATCGTCCAGCATGCCGGGAATGAGCGACTGCACATCGCTTTCGCCCAGCAGCACGTCGAAATGGACGTCCAGCGAGTCGAAGTCACGGCGCTGCGCATCCAGCGAAATGGTGCGGATCGCGCGCCACAGCATCATGTAACCCGGGTTGCCGGCTTGCAGCGCCGCCGTGGCGGCGCGGGCTTCTTCCATGCGGGCGGGTTCTGCCTTGCACGCGGCAGCCGCTTCCGGATACAGCTTCTGCAAGTCGTCCATGCCCAGCGGCAGCACGCCTTCGGGCAACGTCGGTTCGGCCGAGAAGCAGGGCAGGTCGGGCCAGCGCAGGCGGATTTCCGCGATCAGCATGCCCATCTGCAAGCCCCAGTCGCCCAGATGCACGTCGCCGATGGTGTGGTGGCCCAGCGCTCCGAGAATGCGACGCAGGCTTTCACCAATGACCAGGGAGCGCAGGTGGCCCACGTGCAGCGGCTTGGCCACATTCGGGCCACCGAAGTCGATCAGGATGCGCTGCGGAGGCTGGCGCACGATGCCGGCGCCGTCTGCGGCCAGCTGCTCTTCAGCCACCGAGGCCAGGAAGGCCGGCGACAGGCGCAGGTTGATGAAGCCCGGGCCGGCGATGTCCACGGACTCCAGCTGGGGCAACTCGCGCAGGCGTGCGGCGACGTCGGTGGCGATGTCGCGCGGCGGGCGACCCAGCGTTTTGGCCAGCGGCATGGCGCCATTGCATTGCAGGTCACCGAGTTCCGCACGCGAGGCCGGCACCGATCGCGCGGTGTCGGTCGGCAGACCGCAATCGCGGAAAGCGGCTTCCAGCAGGTGATCGACCCGGCTGGCCAGCGTGGCGTCG
Source organism: Luteibacter sp. Sphag1AF (assembly GCF_014192715.1). Classification (GTDB taxonomy): domain Bacteria; phylum Pseudomonadota; class Gammaproteobacteria; order Xanthomonadales; family Rhodanobacteraceae; genus Luteibacter. Next base: position 260,508 of record NZ_JACHYH010000004.1, on the reverse strand, counting down.
GAGTGGTGCGACATGGGTTTCATCCGTTCAAAGTGCGACCGGCAATGATACCGGCTGTGGCGCACGCCGGAGGCGTCCGGAGACGCCTCCTTGCGGGTCAGGCCGCGCGGCCGTGGCGCAGCCAGTGGTGAAAAACGCCGTGATCGGCAGCCATCGGTGCCGCGTAGGCCGGGCGGTCGAGCATGGCGCCCAGCGCATCGGGAACGCGGATGGGCCGCCCCACCAGTGGCTCGACGATGGTGTCGAACTTGGCCGGATGCGCCGTAGCCACCACGGTCCAGGCGCGGTGATCGCCCGCCAGACGCTGGCGCTCCAGTACGCGAATGGCCGTGGCGGTATGCGGGCAATAGATTTCGCCGTCACTGAGGGCATGGCGACGCACGACGTCGCGGATTTCTGCATCGTCCACGCTCTGCGCATGCCCATTGGCCCGGGCTGCGTCTTCGCCGCCAAACAGATGCGCCAGGCGCTCGAAATTGCTGGGTGCACCCACGTCCATGGCATTGGCGATGGTGGCGATGGCGTCGCGGCCCCGGTACGGCGCGCCTGCGTAGAACTGCGGCAGCGTGTCGTTGGCGTTGCAGGCAAACATCACCTCGCCTACCGGCAAGCCCATCGCGCGCACCCACAGGCAGGCCACCGCGTTGCCAAGATTCCCGGTGGGCACCATCACATTCAGCGCGTCGTGCGTGCGCCGCCAGTGATTGAGTGCCGCGTGCGCGTAGTACGCCATTTGCGGCAGCAGGCGGCCCAGGCTGATGCTGTTGGCCGAGCTCATCGGTACGTCGGCCTGCAACTGGCGGTCGCCCAGCGCGGCTTTCACCATGCGCTGGCAGTCGTCGAAGCTGCCCGCCACGCGCAGGGCGTCCACGTTGTCACCGAAGCTGCCCAGCTGATGCGCCTGGCGCGGCGACACACGATGGTCCGGATAAAGAATGGCCACGCGCATGCCCGGCACCCGGTGGAAAGCAGCGCCTACCGCAGCGCCCGTGTCGCCGGAAGTTGCCACGAGAATGGTGAGCGGCCGCGTTGCGTCTGCGCGCAGCCGGCGCATGCAGGCTGCAAGGAAACGCGCGCCGAAATCCTTGAATGCCGCCGTGGGGCCATGAAAGAGCTCGAGCACGTGCGCGCCAGGCATCGCCAGCGCGCGGTGCGGCGCATCGAAGGCGAAGGCCTCCGCGCAGATGGCCTTCAGCTCCGGTGCGAGTGCATCGCCTGCAAAAAAGGGAGCCAGCAGATACGCGGCGGTCTGCGCCAGGGAGAGCCCCTGCGGGAAATCGTCTGGCGAAAGATGTGGCATGTTCTCGGGAACATATAGCCCGCCATCGGGCGCCAGGCCCGCGTTGATGGCATCGGAAAGCGTGGCTGCCGGGGCGTTGCCCCGTGTGCTGACAAAGCGCATGGCTCAACCCACCCTGGCGGCAGGGCCGTCCACGGGAGCGACCAGGCGGTCGCTGGCATAGCCTGCCTCGGCAAATGCGGCCACCATATCCAGCGACGCGCGCCCGGCGCTGGCGGCGTCTTCAAACCAGCCAAACACGCTGGGGCCTGCGCCGGAAATGCTGGCGCCCATGGCGCCGTTATCCAGCGCAGCCTGCTTCACCCGGTCAAAACCCGGAATCAGCGGCGCGCGACGCGGCTCCACCAGTACATCAGACAGACCTTCCCGGACCAGGGCTGCTTCACCGCGGTAGCAGCCGGCCAGCACCAGCGCGAGATTCGCGCTCTGGGTGACGAACTGGCCCAGCTCGTAACTGCCAGCCAGCGCGGCGCGCGCGCGGCGGGTTTCCAGCACGTAATGCGGATGCACCAGTGCGCAATGCCATTGGGCCGGCACCGGAATGCGGATGAGACGGTCATGGGTGGACAGCACCAGGCCGCCGAGCAGCATGGGCGCCACGTTGTCGCCGTGACGGCTGCCGCTGGCCACCGATTCACCATCCAGCGCATAGGGATAAAGCGCCTCGCGCGACAGTGGTTCGTCCAGCAATTCGTTGGCGGCCACCAGCGCGGCCACGCACGATGCGGCCGAGCCACCCATGCCTGAACCGAGCGCGATGCCCTTGTGCAGGGTAAGTTCAAAGCCGAACGGGAGGTCCAGGGCATGACGCAGCGACAGCAGCGCCGCGCCGGCCGTGTTCTCTTCGGGGCGAAGGGGCAGGTCGGTGATCACGCCATCGATGGCAGCGATTCGCACTTCGCGCTCCGGGATGCGGCGCACGTCCGCGCGGTCGCCGGCGCCCGCTACACAGTGGCCGAGGATGTCGAAGCCGATGCCAACGTTGCCGACGCTGGCAAAGGCCTGTGCGCTGGCCATATCGGCCCGGGGAATGGAGAAGGTGTCTTTCAGCATGCGCATCGTTTTACTCCCATCGCACCGGCCACGCGCAGCAGATCGGTAAATACCGCTGCGGCCGTGACCTCCGGGCCGGCCCCCGGACCCTGCACGACCAGCGCATTGTCGCAGTAACGGCGCGTGGCGAAGCGCAGCACATTGTCGGTCAGGCGGGAATGCGCAAAGGCGTGGTCGCGCGGAATGCTTTGCAGAACCACCGACGCGCCGCTCTGGTCCAGCCGTGCCACGTGGCGAAGCACGCATCCTTCGGCCTGGGCCAGGGCGTGGCGGGCGACCATCGTGGCGTCCATGTCTGCCAGCGCATCCATGAAATCCTCGCGCGATACGTTGGCCAGGTGCTCAGGAACCAGGCTTTCGATCCGAACGTCTTCCAGCGTGAGCCGGATGCCGGCTTCCCGGGCCAGGATCACAAGTTTTCGTGCCACGTCCACGCCGGAAAGATCATCGCGGGGGTCCGGTTCCGTGTAGCCCATGTCGTGCGCCTCACGCACCAGCCGGGAGAACGGGGCATTCCCGTCGTAACGGTTGAACAGCCATGCCAGCGTGCCGGACAGCATGCCTTCCACGGCAATCAGCTGGTCGCCCGTATCGAGCAGGTCGCGCAGGGTCTGAATCACGGGCAGCCCTGCGCCTACGGTTCCTTCGTAGCCAAAGTGCGCGGACCCTTCTGCCGCTGCCTCGTGGATGGCGTGCCAGCGGGCGAGGTCGCCGCTACCCGCTTTCTTGTTCGGGGTGATCACGTGCAATCCGGCCGACAACCAGCTCGCGTAGTGATCCGCCACGCGGTCGCTGGCGCTGCAATCGGCCAGCAGGGCCACGCCGTCGCCTTCGCCTCGAACGTAAGCACCGAAGGCGTGCAGATCCGCCGGCCGCCAGGTCTGGGCGCCATGGGATCGGCCATTGAGGGCCTCGTCGTCGCAATCCAGCCACATGTGCCGGCTGTCGGTGACGGCGCGCAGGCGCAGATGCAGCCCGGCGTCGCGAAGCAGGCGTGGTGCCGCATCTTTCAGCTGGGCGAGCAGGGCGGTGCCCACTTTGCCGGGCCCGATGAGGCCAATGTCGACCACGAGCGGGGGAGCCACTACGCGTCGTGGCGCGCGGTGATGCGGACTTTCAGGTTGTGCGATGGCGCTGGACACGGGTTGCCTCCGGGTGAGAGGCCCCTGTTCGCTTGAGATCGGAAGACGTGGATTGCGCGCCGGACCCATCCCTTGCGAGGGCGGGGCCGGTTGCGACTTTCAGATCTAGTCGCGCACGAGCTCCCGGCCCTCGACGGTAGTAGTCGTGGTCGTGGTGGTCGTGGCGGTGGTGTTGCGAACATCGGACGCGCGCGCCCCGGCCGTGGTCACGGCAGAGAAAAAGCAGGGGGCGTGGGCGAGGAATGACATGGGCCGACGTTAGGCCCGGGCCGGGGCGGCTGTCAAGCGCATGAGAGCAAGCCTGACGGCGATGGGCATGGATCCGGCCGGCTTGGCAGGAATCGCGAGCAAGCCCGCTCCCCCAAAGCCGGCCGTGTCGTCTTATTTCGACAGATCAATCGTATAGACGGCCGTGCCGTCACCGTTGTCCTTCAGCTGGCGGACGTTCTTCAGGCCCGACTCACGGGCCACATCTTCCTTGCCCGAGGCCGACACGAAGGTCACATCGCCAGCCGTCTTCATGGGGGCAAAGCGCCAGGACGTCTTCTCGACATCGGCCCGGGTGATGTTCTTCTTCGCTTCGATCCAGTGGATCACGACCTCGCGATTGCCGTCCGGCGCGTTCAGCACGATGTTGCTGCCGTCCAGTCCCGGGAAGCTGCCGCCACCGCTGGCGCGGTAGTTGTTGGTGACCACGACGAAGGTCTGATCGGGCTTCACCGGCTTGCCCTTGTAGCGCAGGCTGGTGATGCGCTCGCCGTCCGGCCGGGACAGGTCGATCACGTACTGGATGCCGCCCTGAATCTGGTCGAAGTTGTAGCCCGGCAGCTTTTTGCTGATCAGCGGCTGCGCAGCCGTGGTCTTGCTGTCAATGCGGTTGAAACGCGTGGCGCTGGTTTCCAGCCACGCCTTCAGGCCCTTGCCGTCAACTTTCACAGCCGCCAGCGTGTTCGGATAGAAATAAAGATCGGCCGCGTTGCGGATGGTCAGCGGGCCTGCTTCCACATCGGTGAAGTCTTCCGGGCCACCGAAGCCGGTGCGGAACGCAGAAGCCGACGACAGCACCGGCACGTTTTTCAGTTCCGGGTGCTCGCGTCCGAGTTGTTCGGTGACGTAGTCGCGCTGGGCGGCCGTCACGACCGAAAGCGCGGACATGTCGCCCACATCGGCGAAGTAGCTGCTCATGCGGTGATCGCTGCTGCCGATAGGCGTGTTGACGTAGGCAACGGCGGCCTGATGAGCATCACTCACCAGCGGTGCGATGGACGGGTCCGGTGCAACGCAGTCGTCTTTCTTCGCGCAGATCGGACGCACTTCACTGTGGCTGGCCGACTTGTCGACGACCCAGTGATCGCCCTCGCGCTTGAGGGTCATGCGAATGACGCCAAGATCCTTGCCGAAGAAGCCGCCCATGACAGCGGGCACGCCGCGCACGAGGCCGCGCTTTGCATCGACCTCGGCCATGCCGGCGTAATGGGGGCCGGGGAATTCAGTGTGGGAATGACCGAGCAACAGCGCATCCATGCCGGGAACGCCGGCCAGATACCAGCCGCCGTTTTCCATCGTCGGCGAGTACGGCTCGGTGTTGAGGCCGCCGTGCAGGATGCCGATGATCAGGTCAGGATGCTGAGCCTGCACTTCGGGCATGTAGCGCCTGGCCGCTTCCATCACGCCGGTGACGGTGACCTTGCCTTCCAGATTGCGCTTGTCCCATTCCATGATCGGGGGCGGCGTGAAGCCGATGATGCCCACGCGAAGCGGCACGTTCACCGTCTTGCCGTCGGGTGTCGTGGCGGTCACGGTCTTCTCGACGATGGTCCACGGCTTGAAGATGGGGTTTTCGTCGCGCGCACTGAACACGTTGGACAGCACCAGCGGGAAATGCGGGCCGGCGCAGGCCTTGTCGCTGCCGCCCTCCACGTTCATCGGCGTGCCGGTTACCTGCGAGAGGAACGACAGGCCGTAGTTGAACTCATGGTTGCCTGCGGTGCCGCCGTCGTAACCCAGCGCATCCATTGCGCGGTACATCGACAGTTCCGTGTCGCAGCCAATCGGCTTCACCGTTGCCTGGTAGTCGGCCAGCACGGTGCCCTGGATGGTGTCACCGCTGTCGAACAGGAACGTGTTCGGGAATTCCTTGCGGGCATTGCGGATCAGCGTGGCGACGCGCTCGTAGCCCAGCGTCGGATCGTCTTTCTGCTTGTAGTAGTCGTAGCTCAGGATGTTCGAGTGAACGTCCGTGGTTTCCAGAATCGCCAGATCCAGCTTCGCTCCCTGCGGGGCCGTGGTGGTGGCGGCAGGCTTGCTGCCGGGGGCGGCAGCACACGCCGCGAGCAGGGCGGCCGAGAGCGTGGCCAGAGCGAAAGGCTTGAACATGGGGACGTCCGGTGGGTACTTGAGGGGGCGAAAATTAACAGAATGAGCCAGGCGATGCTCGTTGGCGGCATCGCCTGCGGTCAGTGGCGCTCTGCCTTGGCTTCGTCGAAATAGATGTAATCGCGCTCGCCATCATTGAGGCGTTTGGTTCGCAGAATAAAACGATACGTGCTTGCCGGAAGCGCCGATCCGTCGATGCGCTGCATCGTCAGGCCCGTAGCTTCGTCGGTGCGCACGTCCGCAGGCACCACGCGATATGTGTCGGCGGCACGACCGGCCTTTCCTTCCAGCGCTTCGTGCAGCACGCGTCCGTCGGTGCGACCCAGCGACACGCCCAGAATCGCGGCCAGCGTGGGCGCAAGATCCACGTTGCCGCTGGGCAGTTCATCGCGCCAGGCGCGGCGGAAATGCGGGCCACTGGCAATCAGCGTGTTGTGCACATCCACCGGGCTGAAGCTGCCATGCATGCCACGTTCGTTGGACATGCTGCTGTAAAGCGTGCCGCGGAATCCCTGCACCACGGCGTTCGCGTCGTAGTCGTAGCTGGCGATGATGTCCGGCGCGCGGCGATTCTCCAGATGCACGCTGGCCAGGGGCAACGTGCCGGGAATGCGGCCATAGCGCTCGTCGACAAAAATCGCACCGAACGGCTGGCGGCTTTGCAGAAAACGCACAGCTCGGCGGACCTGATCGGCGTTGTGCTCCGGCTGATACAGATATTCGCTGCCGCCGTTGGGCGCAAGGACGAAAGCACCTTTGGGCAGTTCCGCCGGCATCTTGTACGAAGGCGTGGTGTACGGACCCGGCTTGCCGCACAGACGGCCGTCGTCATCGAACTTCGTGGGACGCAACTGCGATCCATCGGCGCGGATGCCCGACATCACGGGCGAGTAGATGCAGCCTGTGCCGTCGAAGGCAGTGAAACCTGCGCGGGTCATTTCATCGGCCAGACGCACCGAGCCGGATACCGAGTAACCCCAGTCGGCATCAACATTGGCGACACGGCCGTCGTTGATGCCGCGCAGCGGGAACAGATCAGTCGGGCCTGCAATATTGCTGTGTGCGTGATCGGACACCACGACCACGTCGGTATCCGCGTCCATGCCAAGCTCGCGCAGCTTTGTCTCCAGCTTGCCCAGCAGTTCGTCCTGCTGGCGCAGCGCCACGTGGAAGTTCGGCGAACCGACGCCGTACTGATGCTCGGTGATGTCCGGGTTGCGCAGCCACACGATGCTGACATCGGGCTTTTCCTGGGGAAGGATGTAGCTGAGGAACGTATCCATCAGATACGCATTGGCCGCAGCGGGCGTGGTGCCTGCGCCATCGGAGGCATCGGAGGTCACGCCGTCTTTCAGCGTCACGATGGGCAACTGGGCGGTGGGCTTGTCGTTGTCCGGCTCCAGCGAGAAGCGATCCGGCTCATAGGCATTCACGGTGTTGGCGGGCAACGGGCGGCCCGCCTTCTGCAAGCGCTTTGCGAAGGCCAGCGGCAGCGCCACGTTCTCGTCGAGGATGACGCCGCCTTCCTTATAGTCCTGGAGGAACGCGGGGCCGGATTTGCCGACGACGGCCGTCTTCATGCCTGCCTTCTGCGCACGGGACAGCAGGTTGGGTACTTGCAGCAGTTCGTGGTCGTAGTGTTCGTCCAGCGCACGCAGGATTGCGTAGTCCTCGGTATAGACCGGCGACACCGAATCAATGGCGCCGCCCTTGGCGTCACGCCCCTTCGTGCCGGGCGCCCAGAAACGGTTGCCGAAGAAGCCAATCGTCCCCGGGAACGAGCCGGTGGCGAAGCTCGACGCATTGATCATGGTGAACGTGGGGTACGTGGCATGGTTGTCCGCGAAGAACACACCGCGATCCGCCATGGCCTTGAGGTTCGGGGTGTCTTCCTGGCTGATGGCATCCGGACGCATGCCATCCCACACGAAGACGATCACGCGGCGTGCGGGTACGGCGCTGGCCAGCGCAGGGGAAAGCGCGGCAGCGGCCGCGGCGAGGCAGAAAGCGAGGGTGCGCAGCGGGATCATGGGCTCGTGGGGATGACGGAACAATCAGCCATGGTCCTTCACCTTTGTTTCAGTTTGCTGTCGCCGGGCGTTACCCTCGTGGGCTGACACCACCGAAGGACACCGCATGAAGCCCATCCCGACGAGCCTCCGGCTCGCCCTGCTGAGCGCCACGGCCACTCTGGTCGCTGGCTGCGCTACCCCGTCGCCGCACGCCCCGGCCACCCCGGCTCCGTCCGCAATCGACGTGCCAGCCATCCAGCGCCCTGCCCAGGAAACCCCTGAGTGGTGGTTCCGCAACGGCGCCGCCCAGGCGGCGAAGGCCAGTCAGGAAGCCAATGCGGGCGGGCAGCACGCGAAGAACGTGATCGTTTTCCTCGGCGATGGCATGAGCATCCCGACAATCGCAGCGGCGCACATCCGCGCGGGTCAGTTGAAGGGCGTGGACGGTGAGAGCTACCGGCTGAGCTTTGAGAATTTCCCGTTCAGCGCACTCAGTCGCACCTACGAGACCGACCAGCAGACCCCGGACTCGGCAGGCACCATGACCTCCATCATGTCGGGCGTCAAAACGCGCGCCGGCTTTATCGGCGTGTCCCAGGTGCCGAAGCGCCAGGACTGCCTGACCTCGAAGGGGCAGGAACTGGTCAGCACGCTGGAGCTTGCCTCTGCGGCGGGCATGTCCACCGGAGCGGTGACCACCACGCGCGTGACGCACGCCACGCCGGCCGCCACCTATGGCCATCTGCCCGAGCGCAACTGGGAAGTGGACGCGGCGATTCCGGCCGACATCCGCGCGCAGGGCTGCAAGGACTTCGCCGCCCAACTGGTCGACTTCCCCCAGGCCAGCGGCCTGACGGTCGCCATGGGCGGTGGACGCACCGAGTTCATGCCCAGGGGCGTTGCCGATCCGGAGTACGCCGACAAGTCGGGCCAGCGCCTGGACGGTCGCGACCTCATCGCCGAGTGGAAGGCGAAGCATCCGGGCGGCGAATACGTGTGGAACGAAGCGCAGTTCAAGGCGCTGGACATCAGCAAGACGACGAATGTGCTGGGCCTTTTTGAGCCTTCGCACATGAACTACGCGCACGACCGTCCCAACGACAAAGCCGGTGAGCCCAGCCTCGCTGAAATGACCGCCACGGCGATCAAGGTGCTGAAGAAGAACCCGAACGGCTTCTTCCTGATGGTGGAAGGCGGTCGCATCGACCATGCGTTGCATGCAGGCAATGCGTATCGCGCGCTGGACGAAACCATCGGCATGGCCGATGCCGTGCAGGCGGCGTTGGACAACACGGACGCATCCGACACGCTGATCGTCGTGACCGCCGATCACAGCCACACCATGGCCTTTGCGGGTTATCCGACGCGCGGCAACCCGATCCTCGGCCTGGTACGCGGCGCAACGGACAGCTACGACGAAGAAGGCGGCGCCGGCCTGGCGAAGGACGCTTCCGGCAAACCGTACACCACGCTCACCTTCGCCAATGGCCCGGGCTACACCGGTGCTAGCGATGCGCAGCCGGAAGGCAGCAAGACGTATCCGCACAACCCGCGCACATACACCGGCGTGACCAAGGGGCGCCCGGACCTCACGCACGTGGACACCACCGCGCCGGACTACATGCAGGAGTCGGTGTATCCGATGAAGGCAGAAACGCATGGCGGTGAAGACGTGGCGATCTTCGCGCATGGTCCCGGCGCCGCTGCATTCCATGGCGAGCTTGAAGAGAATGCGATCTTCCACGTCATCGTGCAGCACGCACCGTTGATTCGCGGCGAGCTGTGCAAGCTTGGCAGCTGCAACGCTGATGGCGTGCCGGTGAATCGGCCGACGTACGAAGCCTGGAAGACGCAGTCCATCAAGTAATCAGCGACAGGCGTGTCGTCGCAGGCATGTATCGCACGCAAGCTCGCTCTCACAGAATGTTCAATCTGTGGGAGCGGGATGGCTCCGGATGTGTTGCATGACGCACATCTCGCTGCGTAACACTGAAACAGCGCTGTAAGACCCTGTACACATCCGCACCTCACGATCTTGCGATTCCCTTCAATCGTGACAATGGCTGTCAAGGCCTTCGGAGTCGTGTCGATGTATCAGCGCCGCTTGCTTGTTCTTGCCCTCACTGCCGCCTTTGCCGGTGTGGTCCACGCGGGCGATGCTCCGTTTGAAACGGCAGTCATTACCACCGCCTCTGACACGCCGCCGACGTCCGACAAGGCGCAGCAGCTCGACGCCGTGTCGGTCATCGGTCAGGGTGAAACCCGTCAGGTTCAGCGCATCACGCCGGAAGACCAGCGCGTGCTTCCGCCCGGTACCAGCCCGCAGAAGGTGCTCAATCGCCTGCCTGGCGTTTCCGTGCAGGCAAACGATGCCTTCGGCGCGAATGAAGAGTCGCAGACCATCACGCTGCGCGGCTTCAACACCACCCGCCTTGGTTACACGATGGATGGCCTGCCGCTGGGCGACAACGCCTACGGCAACTACAACGGCCTGAACATCAGCCGCGCGCTGATTGCTGAAAACCTCACGTCGGTGGAACTGGCCGAAGGCATAGGCTCGCTCGGCACGCCGTCTACCAGCGACCTGGGCGGTGCGATCCAGTATTTCTCGTCCGATCCGTCCAAGACCTTTGGTGGCAAGGTGTCCCAGACCATCGGCAGCGACAACAACCGTCGCACGTACGCGCGTATCGACACGGGCGACTATCACGGCTTCTCCATGTACCTGTCCGGCATTCATGCCGGTGCGGACATGTGGGCTTCGCCGAATTCGCCGACCAGCACCAAGCAGTTCAACGGCAAGGCGGTATATGAATTCGGTGAAGGCAATCGCATCACCGCGTTTGCCGATACCTCGCGTACCAGCCAGGCTGACTACACCTACCTTTCCAAGAGCGGCATGCAGCGCGGCCTCGGCTGGGACTGGAATCTCTACGCACCGGACTGGCAGCGTGCGCTGGCCGCCGCGTATTGCTCGCCGGCTTACACCAAAGGCACGGTGAAGGATGCGCGCTGCGGCTTCTCCGGCGGCGTGGACAACATCGACGACGCGTACTACCTGAGCCGCGCGCTGCGTAACGACAATCTGTACTACCTGGCCGGTGACTTCGCCGTGGCCGATGGCGTCACGCTGCACACGCAGGTGTATCACCACGAAGACGAAGGCCAGGGCCACTGGTGGGCGCCGGGTCAGAAGTCCAACCCGGGCACGGCCCAGGAGCTGCCGATCTCCCTGCGCAGCACCAACTACACCATCAACCGCAATGGCGCGATTGCGTCGCTTCAGTATGAAATCGGTGGCCATCATCTCGAAGCGGGCGTCTGGTACGAGAAGAACAACCATCACGTCGAGCGCAACTTCTATTACATCACCGGCCCGATCAACGATGACCGCTTCCTGACCAACCCGGATCGCCGCCTGTTCTCGCAGGACTATGTGATCACGACGAAGCAGGCGTATATCCAGGACAGCTTCAAGCTGCTGGAAGACAAGCTCAGCGTCGATGTGGGCGTGAAGAGCCCGCACACCAGCATGGTGGCGCGTGAACTGCCGGGGGTGGAAAGCCCGTATGCCAACGGCCGCATTGACGCAGGCAAGGCCTTCCTGCCGCAGATCGGTGCCGCCTATGAGCTGGCTCCGGGCCAGGAGTTTTTCCTTTCCTATGCGAAGAACATCGCGGCGTTCCAGGGCGGCGGTGCTGGTGGCCCGCTGTCGGTGACGCAGGCGGCGTTCAACGCGACCCGCGGCACCCTGAAGCCCGAGCAGTCGCGTACGTGGGACGGTGGTTTCCGCAGCACGGGTCGCTTCTACGAAGCCTCCATTGCGGTCTACGACGTGCGTTTCGACAACCGTCTGCTGTCGCTCAACCCGTGCCCCAGCATCGAGCAGGGTACGCGTCCGGAGTGCAACACCGCTTTCGTGAACGTGGGTTCGGTCAAGAGCCAGGGTGCCGAACTGACCTTCATCCTGAAGCCCATCAAGGGCCTGGAATGGTACAACTCGGTCTCGTATAACGACTCGACCTACGAGGACAACTACGTGGCCAACGGCGCGATTGTTCCGGTGAAGGGCAAGACCACGGTCGACACGCCCAGGAAGATGTTCGCCAGCGAAATCAGCTGGCACCAGGGTCCGTGGTTTGCCAGCCTGCGCGGCAAGTACACCGGCAAGCGCTACTACACCTATACCAACGACCAGAGCGTGGCGGGCGCCACCAGCTTTGATCTGGGTGCCGGCTACTCGTTTGGCCCGCTCATGGGTCTGAAGGATCTGGCGCTGGCGCTCAACGTCACCAACCTGACCGACAAGCGCTACGCCACCAACCTCACGGCGTTTGCCGGCACCGACCCGAACGGCCGTGCACTGGCCTTCCACGCCAGCGCGCCGCGCCAGAGCTTCCTCACGCTGTCCGCGGAATTCTGAGCATGACGATTCGTCTATCCTCGTGCGTTCTGGCTGCCGTAATGGGAACGCTCGCGATGTCTGCACATGCCCAAAGCTCCACGCCCCCGCTGGCGCACAAGGTTCTGGTCATCGGTCACCGGGGCGCCAGTGCGCTCCGGCCCGAGCACACGCTGGCCTCGTACGCCAAGGCTATCGAGGATGGTGCGGACTTTATCGAGCCGGATCTGGTTTCCACGAAGGACGGCGCGCTGGTAGCGCGCCACGAGAACGAAATCGGTGGCACCACCGACGTCGCCTCGCATCCGGAATTCGCAGCGCGTCGGGCCACCAAGACCATTGATGGCGTGTCGGTCACCGGCTGGTTCACGGAAGACTTCACGCTGGATGAGCTCAAGACCCTGCGTGCCCGCGAACGCCTGCCGGAGATCCGCAAGGAAAACGCCCGCTACGACGGTCAGTTCCAACTGGTGACGTTCGACGAAATCATTGATTTCGTGGCGGCGGAATCGGCGGCGCGGGGCCGCGTGGTGGGCATCATTCCGGAGATCAAGCACTCCACGTACTTCATCGGCCTGGGCCTGCCGATGGAGGACAAGGTGCTGGCCACCATCGACGCGCACACCTATACGCGTACGGCGCCGGTCGAAATCCAGTCGTTTGAAGTGGGCAACCTGCGTTACCTGCGCGGCAAGCTCGGCAAGTCGCATCCGAATGTGACGCTGCTTCAGTTGATCGAGGCACCGGCGTCACACCCGGCGGATGAGCCCGGTCTCACTTACGCGACGATGATGAGCCCGGCAGGTCTCAAAACGGTCGCTACGTATGCCGATGCCATCGGCCCGGCCACGCGCAGCATCATTCCGCTCAATGCGGACGGTTCGCTGGGCAAGCCGACGGCGCTGGTCCGTGACGCTCACGCAGCTGGCCTTCTGGTGCACCCGTATACCTTCCGCCCGGAAAATCACTTCCTGGCGAAGGACTTCCGCAGCACGGCGGGTGATGCGGCGCGCAACGATGCGGGTTCCATCGCGGAAATCCGTGCCTATCTGGCGGCTGGCATCGATGCGTTCTTCACCGACGACCCGGCGCTGGGTCGCAAGGCGCTGGACAGGTAAACAGCCGCCGGGGTTGAGGATCATCGGAAACCCCTGGGCGCGCGATTGGCTATGATCGCCGCCTCGCCAGTTTTCAGGGGTTGTCTGATGTCGGTGTTCCAGAAATTTCTCCGCCACAAGTCCGTGGAGATGTTGCAGGCGGAAGTGGGCGCGCGCCGCGACTTCCGCCGCGTGCTCGGTCTGTGGCAGCTGACCGCCATCGGCATCGGCGGCATCATCGGCGTCGGCATCTTCGTGCTGGCCGGCCAGCAGGCAGCGGTCAACGCGGGCCCTGCCGTAGCCCTGAGTTTCATCATCGCCGGTCTGGGCAGTGCCTGTGCCGCCCTGTGCTACGCGGAATTCGCGGGTCTTATCCCCGTCACCGGAAGTGCCTACACCTACGGCTACGCCGTGCTGGGCGAAGGCGCGGCATGGATCATCGGTTGGGATCTGCTGCTTGAATACGCCCTGGTGGTGGCCGTGGTCGCCATCGGCTGGTCGGGGTACGTGCAGGTCCTGATGGCCTCGGCGGGAGTGCATCTTCCCGAATGGGCGCAGAAGAGCATGAGTCCGGACACCATGCGCTACTTCTGGCAGCAGGGTCTCGTTGCCGTCGGCATCAGCGTCTCCGATCCGGTTCCCGGCCCGACCGACGCGCATCGCTTCAATGTCATTGCCGCCGGCATTTCGGTACTGGTCGCCATCCTGCTGTCCGTCAAGACTGAGTGGGGCGCCCGCCTCAACACCGTGATCGTCGGCATCAAGGTCATCGGCGTGCTGCTGGTGATCGGCGTCGGTGCCTTCTTCATCAACACGGCCAACTGGCACCCGTTCATTCCCGAACGCATCTTCGACGCCAAGGGCATGGGCCATTTCGGCTGGCACGGTGTGCTGACCGGCGCGAGCGTCGTCTTCTTTGCGGTGTTCGGTTACGACACGCTGACCACGGCCGCCGAAGAAGCGAAAGAACCGCAGCGTGATCTGCCCCGTGCGGTGCTGCTGTCGCTGGCCGTCGCCATGGTGCTGTACATCGCCGTGTCGCTGGTGCTCACCGGCATCGTTCCTTACACGACGCTCGGCGGCGAAGCCTCGGTGTCGGATGCGTTCAATGCCATTGGCCTGCCGTGGCTCAGCAACGTCATCGCCGTGGCAGCCGTCATCGGTGTCATCAGCGTGCTGTTTGCCTTCATGCTGGGTGCGGCGCGCATCTGGTTTGCGCTGTCCCGCGACGGCCTGCTGCCTGCATGGTTCTCGCGCGTGCATCCGCGCTTCGGCACGCCGGCCCGTCCCACCATGATCCTCGGCATCTTCACCGCGCTGGTCGCCGGTCTGCTGCCCATTGGCGAAGTGGCCGAGCTGGTCAACATCGGCACGCTCAGCGCATTCATCCTCATCTGCGCCTCGGTGCTGGTGCTGCGGGTGCGCAAGCCCGGCCTGGAGCGCAAGTTCCGCACGCCGGCTGTCTGGTTCGTTGCCCCACTGGGCATGCTGTTCTCGGCCGCGCTGATTTACGGCCTGCCGTGGATCACTTTCGAGCGCTTTGCCATCTGGATGCTCATCGGCCTGATCGTGTATTTCGCTTATGGCGTGCGCCACAGCCGCCTGAATCGCTGACGGCATACCCGGGGAAACGTCCGGCTGGCGCATCCGTTGCGTCAGTCGTGACGAATGGCAGGGTGGGTCGGGGGGGCGGTGCCGTTAGCATCGACCGCTTGCGCGGCGGGTTGACCCGGGCGCGCGACCCACAAGCTCGGCAAGGATGGCGGAGCGCTACCAGCACCTTTCGGGAGACCCCATTGAAAGCCACCATCCTCGCCTCCGCGCTGCTGGCCGCCATCGCCGGTATCGGCGCGTCGGCCGCTCATGCTGATGTACCGCCGCCGCAGGACGTCGCCTATAACGGCACCCTGAAGCTCTCCGTGGACGCCACCGATCTCAACCACCGCATTTTCCGCGTGCGTGAGACGATCCCGGCCGCGGCTGGCCCCCTGACCCTGCTGTTCCCGCAGTGGATTCCGGGCCACCATTCCCCGACCGGCCCGATCGACCAGTTCGCCGGTCTCGTGGTCACGGCGAACGGCAAGCGCATCGAGTGGACGCGCGATCAGATGAATGTGTATGCGTTCCACGTGAACGTGCCCGAAGGCGCCACTGGCGTCGACGTGGAGTTCCAGACGCTGACCGCGCAGGACACCCGTCAGGGCCGCATCGTCATGACGCCTGAAATCGTCAACGTGCAGTGGAACCAGGTGGCGCTTTACCCGGCCGGCTACAACGCTGACCGCGTGCAGATCGAAGCTTCGCTCAAGCTGCCGGAAGGTTTCCAGTTCGGCAGCGCGCTGGAAGTGGCCAGCCAGAGTGGCAGCACGGTCAACTTCAAGCCCATTGATTTCGACAACCTGGTCGACTCGCCGGTCTTCGCCGGCAAGTATTTCAAGCGCGTGGACCTCGATCCGAATGGCCGCTCGCCGGTTCACCTGAACATCGTGGCCGACAACGCCAAGTCGCTGGAAATCAAGCCCGAACAGCTCGAAATCCACCGCAAGCTCGTCCAGCAGATGGACAAGCTGTACGGCGCACGCCACTACAACCACTACGACTTCCTGCTGGCCCTGACTGAAAAGCTGGGTGGCATCGGTCTTGAGCACCACCGCTCCAGCGAAAACAGCGCCTCGCCGGGTTACTTCACCGAGTGGGACAAGAACTGGATGGGACGCGACCTGCTCGCGCACGAGTACAACCACTCCTGGGACGGCAAGTACCGTCGTGGCGCCGATCTGGCCACGCCGAGCTTCAACGTTCCGATGGGCGACAGCCTGCTGTGGGTGTACGAAGGCCAGACGCAGTTCTGGGGCAACGTCGTTGCGGCCCGTTCGGGTCTGGTGACGCAGGATCAGGCGCGCGATTCGCTGGCCTATGTGGCAGCAACCTACGACCAGGGTCGCCCGGGTCTGTCCTGGCGCAACATCCAGGACACCACCAACGATCCGACGATTGCACAGCGTCGTCCGCTCGCCTATCGCAACTATCAGATGAGCGAAGACTACTATTCCGGCGGCCAGATGGTGTGGCTGGACGTGGATACGCGTCTGCGCGAACTGACAAAGAACAAGCGCTCGCTGGACGATTTCGCCAAGGCGTTCTTCGGCATGAAGGACGGTGACTGGAAGGTCAATCCGTACACGTTCGAGGACGTGGTCTCCACCCTCAACGGCATCGCGCCGTACGACTGGGCGACCTACCTGCGCGAGCGCATCGACGGCCACAAGGGCCCCATCGACGGCATCGCACGCGGTGGCTGGAAGCTGGTCTACACCGACAAGCCGTCCGACGCCGTCAAGGCCATCGAAGCCCGTCGCGGCTTCGCTGACCTGACCTACTCGCTGGGCGTGTCGGTCTCCTCGAAGGGCGACATCGGCGACGTTCGCTGGGATGGTCCGGCCTTCAACGCCGGCCTGTCGCCGGGCATGCACGTGGTCGCGGTCAACGGCAAGGAATTCTCCGGCGAAGCGCTGAAGGATGCCGTCACCGCAGCCAAGGGCACCAACGTGCCGGTCGAGCTGCTGGTGAAGAACTTCGATGAGTACAAGACCGTTCGCATCGACTACCACGACGGCCTGAAGTACCCGCATCTTGAGCGGGACACCAGCAAGCCCGACTGGCTGGGCGAGCTGTACAAGGCGAAGTAAGAAGAAGGCGCCCTTCGGGGCGCCTTCTTGTATGGGTGCGGGACCGGACCCCGACGCGTCGACGGCGCGCGAATCGCGAGACGCCCCGCTCTCACGCAGGGGCGGTGGCCTGCATTCCGAAGGGTCGCGGGCCCCCTCCATCTCCGCTACACTACGCGTCCGCTGCACCTGCGCCCGTAGCTCAGCCGGATAGAGTAGTGGCTTCCGAAGCCATTGGTCGGGGGTTCGAATCCCTCCGGGCGCGCCAGTTTTTCTGTGTGAGCATGCCTCAGAACAAGGGCAGCGAGCCTGCCAGCGAGTCGTGCTCCTTCAGCGTGGACATCGTCTTGCGCGCGAATTCCCGAATGTCCGCATCCTCGCCATGCGTGGCTTCCAGTTCGTAGATGCCCTGCGCGTTCTTGTCCATCTTCACCACCGTGTCCGAGTACGCGCGATCAAAATCGGCGCCGGTCATCTCCCCCAGTTTGGAAATGATCTGCTGCTGATCCGGATCGGATGACGTGGCCAGTTGCTTGCCCTTGCTGCCGGCCAGCTTCGCCATGTCGACGTTGATGGCGGTGTGGTCGGTGACCATGCGTTCACCGAAGCTCTTCACGTCGCTGGAGCCGGCATGGCCGGCAGCGAGCTTGCCAAGCGCGATCTGCGTGAGTCCCGCAGCGCTGGCCTGGCGCAGGAAATCGTTGTCCACAGCCCCTGCCTTGCTCGCAGGAGCTTGCGGCGGCTGTGCCCAGGCAGCCGCTCCGCCGAAGACGAGCCATGTTGCTATCAGGGCCCTGTGAAAACCGTGCATGCCGTTCTCCTCAAGCCG
The DNA here is from genome assembly GCF_014192715.1 of Luteibacter sp. Sphag1AF. Taxonomy (GTDB): domain Bacteria; phylum Pseudomonadota; class Gammaproteobacteria; order Xanthomonadales; family Rhodanobacteraceae; genus Luteibacter. Next base: position 242,629 of record NZ_JACHYH010000004.1, on the reverse strand, counting down.
TGGCGCGACGTTAAGCCCCGTCAGGTGCAGGCCACGTGCATGACGGATTTTGCGAAACCGGACACGTTCCACAACGCAATATGTCGCGAATCGGTCACGCTTGCCCCTTATCGTCCGCGGCTCGCCCCGACGGTACGGGGTTGAGCATCAATGGATTTATTGGGGACCTGGAATGCACGGAAATATCCGCAAGCGCTGGCTTTCGGCGGCCATCGCGTCGCTCTTGATGGCCAGCACGGCTTATGCCCAAAACACCTCCTCATCGCTCAGCGGCCGCGTCCTGGACGCGAGCGGTGCGCCTGCGGCTGGCATCACGGTAGAAATCGTCCACGTTCCCTCGGGCACCACGCGCGTGGTGACCACGGATGCCGAAGGTCGCTACAAGGCGCAGGGTCTGCGCGTCGGTGGTCCGTTTGACGTCACGGCAAAAACGCCGGGTGGCGCAGCAGAACGTGACGACATCTACCTCACGCTCGCGCAGGACACGAGCCTGGACCTGACGGTCTCGGCGCAGGGCAGCACGGCGCCGACGCAGATGGAAGGCGTGACGGTGCGGGCCAACGCCACGGACGTGGCGATGGCGCAGATCTTCACCGCCGACAACAAGGGCATGGGCACCCAGGTGTCGCAGCAGGAACTGAAAGTGCTGCCGGTGCCGAATCGTTCGATTCAGGACATTGCGCGCCTCAACCCTGCGATCACCATCACCAACAAGAGCAAGGGCGAGATTTCCGCGCTCGGCCAGAACAGCCGCTACAACAACATCACCATTGACTCGGTGCCGACGAACGATTCGTTCGGTCTTGAAGACAACGGCCTGCCGGCGCTGAATCAGCCCATTTCGCTGGATGCGATCGAGGCATACAACATTTCCACCGCCAACTACGACGTCGCCAACAAGCGCGCTGTGGGCGCGAACATCAACATCGTGACGAAGAGTGGCACCAACGACTTCCACGGTTCGGTGTATTACGTGTACCGCAACGCCAGCAACATGGTGGGCAAGAACCAGGCGGGCGATGAGTTCAAGGGTTACACGCGCCAGTGGACCGGCGGCGCCACCGTCGGCGGCCCCATCATCAAGGACAAGCTGTTCTTCTTCGCCAGCGTGGAGAAGTCCAAGACGCTGGCGCCGGCGCCGAACTTCGGCCCGCTGGGCTCGGGCAAGGGAAACATCGTTCCGATCAGCCAGGCTGATATCGACCGCATCTCGCAGATCGCCTCCAGCCTCGGCATGACGCCGGGCACGCTGAACGCGGCGGGCGCTGACCAGCAGGAAAAGCGTGGCCTGTTCAAGCTCGACTGGAACGTGGCCGATGGCCATCGCCTCAGCCTGCGCTACGACAAGACCAATAGCGAACAGCCCAACCTCAATGGCTACAGCACCTCATCGACGTCGCCGAGCCTGAGCCTTTCCAGCTACTGGTTCGATAAGCATCGCGAGAATTCGCAGTGGGTCCTGAACGCATACGACGACTGGAATGATTCGTTCTCGACCGAGGCCGCGTTCTCCTATTCCAAATATGACGCCAGTCCGACGGTGCAGACGCGCCAGCCGCAGGTGAAGGTTTATACCAACGGTGTGGTCAACGGCAGCACGATCACCGGTCCCTTCGTGAACCTGGGTGAGGAAGAGTTCCGTCACTACAACATCCTTGGCATCAAGAGCTACAACGGCTTCTTCGCCGGTACGTGGTTTGCGGGCGATCACACCATCAAGGCCGGTGTCGATTACCAGCGTGACGAGTTCTACAACCTGTTCGGTCGCACGGAATTCGGCGCTTACGTCTTCCCCAGCATTGATGCGTTCGCCAACAAGAATTACTTCAGCTATTCGGTGTATCAGCCGACCGATGGCAACCTGGACAGCATCGCCGCGCGCTGGAATCTGACGCAGTGGGGCCTGTTTGCACAGGACACCTGGCAGATCGGCAATCTCTCGCTTCAGTACGGCCTGCGCTATGACCTGCCGAAAGTCAGCAACGCACCGCTGAACAATCCGGCCTTCAACAGCGCGTTTCCGGGCTACCCGAACAACGCGACGATTGACGGCAACGGCGTGCTTGAGCCGCGTGCCTCGTTCAACTACAGCTTCAACACCGAGCGTCCCACGCAGTTGCGTGGCGGTATCGGCTTGTCCGAAGGTGCGCCTCCGGGGGTGTGGTTGTCCAACCCGTATACGAATAACGGTCTGTCACTGACCAGCTACTCGTCGTCCAACGGCACGGGCTTTACGGCTGACCCGATGAATCCGCTGATTCCGTCCAACGTGCGCAAGGGTGGTTCGCCCGAAGTCGACGTAACGGACGCGAACTTCAAGATGCCCACGGTGTGGAAGGCGAGCCTGGGCTTCGATCATCAGCTGCCGTGGTCCAACCTCGTGCTCACCGCCGAAGTGGAGCATCTGGAAACCAAGAATGCCGTCCGTTTCCAGGATCTGAACCTGGGTGCGGCCACGGGCGTGCTGCCGGACGGCCGCGACAGCTATTGGACCACCACGAATCCTGACGCGTTCCGTACCGTGGGCAAGACCTCCACGGGTGCCGCCATCTGCGCCACGCCCAACGGCGTGTGCGCATCGGCGCGTGCCAATCGCAATCCGGCCTTCGGCAACGTCATCTATCTGAGCAACACCAGCAAGGGTCAGGCGACTTACGGCACGCTCCAGTTGTCCAGGCCGTTCACGGCGGACTCCGACTGGTCCGGCTCGGTGGGCTTCGTGTTCGGCAGCTCCAAGGACGTGAGTTCGGGTAACGAGAAAGTTGCCGCCAGCACGTGGGCAAACGACGCCGTGTTCAACCCGAATGCGGATGCGACAGGCCACAGCAACTTCGAGATCAGCCGCCGCATCATCGCGTCGCTGAGCTGGCAGCATCGCTTCTTCGGCGATTACACGACCAGCGTTTCGGCCTTCTACGATGGCCACACTGGTCAGCCGTACAGCTGGACGTTCGGCAATGATGTCAGTGGCATCAATGCCACAGGTACGTCCTGGCCGCTGGGTCTGGCCTACATTCCGAAGCCGGGTGACGTGCAGTTCCAGGCGGGTACGAAGCAGGCCACCATCGACCAGTTCTACAGCTTCATCGGTCGCGACAGCTACCTGAAGGGGCGCGAGGGCACGGTGGCCCAGCGTAACGGTGCTCATTCGCCGTGGGTCAACGAACTGGACATCGCCATTCGCCAGGAGATCCCCGGCCTGTTCAAGGGCAACAAGGGTGAGCTTCGCCTTGACCTGTTCAACGTTACCAACATGATCAACAAGCGCTGGGGCCAGGTCCGCGACATCGGCTATCCGTACATGCGCAGTCTGGCGAACTTCGCGGGCGTGGACCCGGCCACGGGCAAGTACGTGTACGCATTGCCGGTGGATGCGAAGGGTAACTACAACCCGGGTGGTTACGTGACCGAAGATGATCGTGCGCAGTCGCGCTGGTCAGTGCAGATTACGGCTCGTTACACGTTCTGATAAGGCATAAAAAAAGAGACGGTGCCGGCAGCTCTGGGGGCATGCCGGTACCGCCTCTTTTCCCTTTAACCAGGGTTGGTTATATGCGAGGCCCGCGACGCAGGCCACCAAACAGCAGCGACAGGATAAACAGGATCAAAAACACCACGAACAGAATCTTGGCGATGCTGGCTGCACCCGCGGCGATGCCGGTAAAGCCGAAAACCGCGGCGATGATGGCGATGATGAAGAATACGACGGCCCAGTGCAGCATGTTTGACTCCTCACTTGAGTTACGCCCCACGTGTGCAGGGATCGCTCGGTTGAATTTCGGCGGCGGGTGAATAGCCGTTCCGGGTGTCATTCGACCATTCCTGGATTGAATTTCACGTCAGTGCCCGGTGAGGTGAGGTATCACCAGGTTTTGTCGGGCCGTACACATCGGCTGGCAAAGCGGCGATTTGCCAGGGCTAGAATGAGGTTCCGCATGCCTTTGAGGCCTGATCCGGTGGACTACACCAACTCTGCTGAAACCGGCCCGCATGACGACTCGCTGATCCGCGAGCTGAATCACCACGTGCGCAACATGCTTTCCGTGATCAGTGCCATGGCATCGCAGACCCTGGGCGGTTCGGGCGATCGTCCGGAGGTGGATGCGTTTGTGGGGCGCGTCGATGCCATGAATCGCACCTACCGGCTGATGACGGAGCTCCAGTGGAGGAGGCTGTCATTTGCCCGCCTGGTGGCAGAGGCGCTGGGTGCGCTTGTGGAACCTGGGCGCTTCTCGCTCAGCGGGCCGACCGTACTTCTGAGCCCCCGGGAGGCCTGGGCCACTGGCATGGTGTTGCACGAGCTGGTGGCCAATGCCGTGAGCCACGGGGCGTTGTCTGTACCTGCCGGGCAAGTGGACGTGCACTGGTCATCGAACGCCGTTACGGGCGAGGTGGCCATTCTCTGGACGGAACGCGATGGTCCGCCCGTGCTTCCGCCGGCTCTCCGGGGCTTTGGTCTCCGGTTGATCGAGCGGCAGCTGGCGCACGAGGTCAATGGCGGCAGTGAGCTGATTTTTGATCCGGCGGGCCTGCAAGTTACCCTCCGGCTTCCCGCCTCGCATGCCCGTTGAAGCCTTGCGAATGGACGTCCATGCGGTTGTCCCCGGCTTCGGGGAAATCGTTTACGTGCAAAAGCGGGCAGGGGTCATAAAAAAATGATCATGAAAATGCGTATTAACTGACGCATCTCAGTGTGGTTTTCGCGTGAAGGTTCGGCGTATGCTGGATTTGCGGGGGGAAAACCAGACAAAGGGGGCGTCGTGGATGTGAATATGCCGCGCGTACTGGTCTTTGAAGACAATCTGTTGCTGGCCGGCACGCTGGAAGACGTGCTGGCGCGACTTGGCTGTCGCGTCGTGGCCAGCGCGGCGTCGGTGGACCGGGCCATGGCATCTGTCCGCGACACTCCGTGTGACTTCGCCGTCGTCGACCTGGATCTCCAGGGGTGCATGGCGTGGCCGGTGCTCGATTCGCTGTCCAGCCGGGGCATCGCGTACATCGTGACTACGTGCGCGCGTCCGGCGGACATTCCCCCTGAGTATGTGGACTCGCTGACGGTCTCCAAGCCCTACGACATGCAGCAACTCAGCCGCGCTGTGGATGCGGTGCGTTTGCACGAGCATATTTGATTCGGGCGAGCCCACTCGCGGGATTTGCGAGCCCGTCCATAAAAAAAAGCGACCGGGGAACCGGTCGCTTTTTCGTTGGCACGGTGAAGAGGCGCTTAGCGCTTCTTCACCTCGAATGCCTCGTTACCCACAGCCTGGCCATTGAGCGAGACGGTGAGCTTGTACTTGCCTTCCGGCCACTCGGTCGGATTCTGGATCTTGAAGGTGGTGACTGCCGGGCCGTCGGTGCTGATGGACTGGCTGATGTCGCTGACCGTGGTGACGGTCTCGCCATCCTGGTAGGTCCACTTCGCATTCAGCGTGGCGCCGGCCGAGGTGCCGTCGGTGGCAACGCTGGCGTAGATCGTCTTGTCGTTGACGACGAAGGTGTTCTTGGCCTTGGCGACCTTCTTGTCGGCGCCCACGGCATTGCCGAGGGTGACGGAGGAAACCTTCAGCGACTCACCCGCTGCGGCGGGAGCGGCGGGAGCGGCGACCGGCGTTGCGGCGACCGGTGCGGTGCTGGCGGCTGCCGGAGCGGCCACGGCGGCGGTGGAGGCGGCGGCCGGAGCGGTGGAAGCGGCAGCCGGAGCAGCAGCCGTGGCGGACGGTGCCGGCGCGGCGGCCTGCTCTTCCTTCTTGCCGCAGGCGGTAAGGACCAGCATACCGGCGAGGGTAGCCGTGGCGACAACGGTGGAGCGGAAGGAAAGCTTCATGGCGTGTGATTCCGGATACGTTCGATTCAAATCGGGGGACCGCGGCGTGGTTTCCCCTGTGGCCGCGGCAGAGTACAGGCTACGTAAGTAAAGGCAAGAGCAATGAAGTGCGCATGAACGGCCCCGTTACTGGCGGGCGCCACGCGGATTGGCAGGCACCGCGGTGGGGTCGGTACTGCGGAACGGATTGATGTCCAGGCCGCCGCGGCGCGTGTAGCGCGCATAGACGGTGAGGGCGACGGGCGCGCAGCGCGCCGTGATGTCCATGAAAATGCGCTCCGCGCACTGCTCGTGGAATTCCGTGTGGTTGCGGAACGAGACGATGTAGCGGAGCAGCCCTTCGCGGTCGATGGGGGCGCCGGTATAGCGGATCTGCACGCTGCCCCAGTCCGGCTGACCGGTTACCGGGCAGTTGGAGCGCAGCAGGTGGGAAACCAGTGTTTCGGTGACTTCGGCGCCCTCGCCCGTGCCGAGGAAGTCGGCACGGGGCGGCCCGTAGGCGTCCATCGCGATGTCCAGATCGTCCACCACGAAGCCCTTGGGCTCCTCGATGGGCGTGCCTTCCAGCTGACGGGGCGTGTGCAGGACCACGGAAACCGGCCCGCCTGCCGCCGCCGAAAGATCACGCTCCAGCACCGCGCGCAGGGCGTCGGTGTCAGTCAGCGGCTCCTGGGCGAAGCTGTTCAGATACAGCTTGAAGGACTTCGACTCGATGATGTTCGGCGTGGTGGCCGGTACGCGGAACTCCGCGATGGCCACCATCGGCTTGCCGGCGGGGTTCAGCCAGGACAGCTCATAGCCGTTCCAGACGTCCGTGCCGTGGAACGGCAGCGGATGGCTGACTCCGATTTCGTCGCGCTTTCCCTGGCGGGGAATGGGGAAGAGCAGCCCGGCGTCGTAGCGGTCGGCGTAGACGGTGGCTTTGCCCAGCGGCGAATGATCAGGGGACGACATGGCGGTTCAATGCATTCAAAGAACCGCCATTGTACGTGAGAGGCGCCTCAGCCGTTGAGGGAGCTCATCATGGTGGGCAGGTAACGCTCGCCCGCCACCGCATCGGCCGGGAAGAACGCGTTGATCTGCGCGACCTCCGAAGGCTCCAGCCGTACGTCCAGTGCTCCTGCGTTTTCCTCCAGATACTTGCGCCGCTTGGTGCCGGGAATGGGCACGATGTCGTCACCCTGTGCCAGCACCCAGGCCAGCGCCAGCTGTGAAGGCGTGCAGCCACGCGCGGTCGCGAAGTCTTTGACCTTCTGGACCATCTGCAGATTCCTGGTGAAGTTTTCACCCTGGAAACGCGGGCTGTTCTTGCGATAGTCGTCGTCCTCGAAATCTTCCGGCCGGGTGATCGCGCCGGTGAGAAAGCCGCGGCCCAGCGGGCTGTACGCCACGAAGGCGATGCCCAGCCTTCGGCAGGTATCGAGGATGCCGTTGGTTTCCGGATCGCGCGTCCACAGCGAGTATTCGGTTTGCAGCGCGGTAATGGGGTGAACCTTGTGCGCACGCTCGATGGTGGCGCTGGACGCTTCGGACATGCCCAGGTAACGCACCTTGCCCTGCGCCACCAGGTCAGCCATCGCGCCGATGGTTTCCTCGATGGGCACCTCGCGGTCCACGCGGTGCTGGTAGTAAAGGTCGATGTAGTCGGTGCCAAGGCGCTTCAGGCTGCCTTCGACCGACTTCTTCACATAGTCCGGCCGTCCGTTGATGCCGCGGGCGCCGGGGTTGGATGTGTCGCGGACGATGCCGAATTTGGTGGCCACAAACACTTTGTCGCGACGGCTGGCGATAGCCTTTCCGACCAATTCTTCATTGGTGTGCGGGCCGTAGGCGTCGGAGGTGTCAAGGAAGTCGATGCCCAGCGAGAACGCGCGTTCCAGCGTGGCCATGGATTCGGCGTCGTCGCGGCCGCTGTAGAACTCACTCATGCCCATGCAGCCGAGGCCGAGGGCGGAGACCTTCGGGCCGTGCTTGCCTAAGGTGCGATGGTTCATGCCTGTTTTCTCCGGGGCGAGGGGGTAATCGGAGCGGCCGAGGGGGCCGGGTCCGCGGGGATGTCGGGAAGGGGCTGGTCGTACATCGTGCGGTAGAGCTCGATTTTTTCGTCCAGCCGGGCAATGGTTTCGGTGAGCTGGCGCAGTTCTTCGCGCATGCTGGGCCAGCAGGTCGCCTTTCAGGCGCACGTTGGCCGGGGACTCACCCTCGCGACGCAGGCGTGCGTATTCCTGGATGTCGCGCATGGACATGCCGGTGGCGCGCAGGCGCAGCGCGAACTCGATCCAGGCCATCTCGTTGTCCCCGTAAATGCGCTGTCCAGAGCGCCGGGGCACCGGATCGATGATGCCGATCTGTTCGTAATAGCGCAGGGTGTGCGCGGTCAGGCCCGTAGCGAGGGCGGCTTCGCGAATGCTGAGTGCGGTAGGCATGCAGGGACGATAACCCTTCGAGCGCGCTCGAAGTCAACAGGTGTGCGTGAAGGGATTTTCATGTCCTCGCAAACCTGTGAGCGACGCACGTCGCGCTCAATTGATTCACGTCAACGAGGGCTGGCCGGGACAGCGTAGAAATGTTGCTTACCCTCGCTCAAACGGTTCAGCTCATGCCCACCATCGACACCCGGCACGTTCGCGCGCATCTGATCGGCGGCGGTATTGCCAGTCTGGCGACAGCAGTGTTTCTCATCCGGGATGGCGGCGTGCCGGGGAGGCACATCACCATCTATGAGGAGTCAGGGCGCTTCGGCGGTGCGCTCGATGGCGCAGGCGATCCCACCAACGGCTACGTCGTGCGCGGCGGCCGGATGATCGAGAGCAAATATCTGTGCACGTACGACCTGTTCGATTCCATTCCCACACTGGATGGCGGGCGCACGGTGACGGAAGAGATCATGGCGTGGAACCGGGTGCTGAAGACCGATTCCAAAGCGCGCCTGGTGCGCGGTGGTCAGCCGATCCCCGCTCCGCCATTCGGTCTGACAGAGCGACAGATCGTGACGCTGGAAGCGCTGGCCGTGACGCCGGAAGCCATCCTTGGCGACAGTTCCATCGCTGACCGCATGGATCGGACGTTTTTCGGCACCAACTTCTGGCTGATGTGGTGTACGACATTCGCGTTCCAGCCGTGGCACAGCGCGGTGGAATTCAAGCGCTATCTGGTGCGTTTCATTCACATGGTCGGTGGCTTCAACAGGCTGCGCGGCATCATGCGCACGGTTTACAACCAGTACGACTCCATGGTGTTGCCGCTGTCGCGCTGGCTGAAGGATCGCGGCGTGCGTTTCGAGGCCAACACCGAGGTGACCGATCTTGGCTTCGTGCATGGCGAGGATGGTGAGCGCGTGGAGGCCATCTTCTATCGCCGTGATGGCGTGTTTGCTGCGATGACCGTGCGTCCTGACGACATCGTGGTGGCGACGCTGGGGTCCATGACGGAAGCCTCGTCGCTGGGCGACATGGACCACGCGCCTGTGTTGCCTGGCAAGAAGGACGGCGGCGCATGGAGCTTCTGGGAACGCATTGCGCGCAACCGTCCGCATCTGGGCAATCCGCGCGCATTCTGCGATCACGCCGACGATTCGCGCTGGACCTCATTCACACTGACGTTGCGTGATCCCGCGCTGCTTCAGCACATCCTCGACATGACAGGCAACGTGCCAGGCGAGGGCGGACTCATCACTTTCGCTGATTCGCGCTGGCTGATGTCGATCGTCGTGCCGCACCAGCCGCACTTCATCGGTCAGCCCGATGGCGTGCAGGTGGTGTGGGGCTACGCGCTGGACATGAGTGCGCGCGGCAACTTCGTCGATAAACCCATCGGCGAGTGCAGTGGTCGCGAGATCCTGACGGAGTTGCTAGGCCAGTTGGGGATCGACGACAGCGACAGGCGCATCGCAGCGAGCACTACGTGCATTCCCTGCATGATGCCGTTCATCACCAGCCAGTTTCTTCGCCGCAAGGCGGGAGATCGTCCTCAGGTTCGTCCGGAGGGTTTCCACAACCTGGCCATCGTGGGGCAGTTCTGCGAGCAGCCGGACGATGTGGTGTTCACCGTGGAGTACTCGGTACGCTCGGCCATGACGGCGGCGTGGTCACTGCTGGGGCTGACGCGCAAGCCACCCCAGGTTTACAAGGCGAAACACGATCCGACCGCGCTTCGCGATGCGTATCGTGCGCTGCACTCCCATGGCGCCACGGCCGGGGAGTGAGCGCACGACGATGGGCTTCAGGCCGTGGGCAGCGGCTCGACAGGCGTCGGCTTGTGGTCGGCGTCCAGCGCAATCATGGTGAACGTGCCGCGCGTGCACAGCTCGCGCTCGCCGGAGATCAGGTCTTCGGTGAACATGGCCACGTCGATCTTCATCGAGGTGCGGCCCACGCCGACCACGGTGGCGATCAGCTCCACCATCTGGCCCTTGCGCACAGGCACGTGGAAATCCACCTGCTCCGAACGCGCGGTTACCACCACCTTGCGCGAGTAACGCGACGCGGCAAGAAAGGCGGCCTTGTCCATCCACGCCAGCGCCTGGCCGCCGAAAAGCGTACCCAGGTGGTTGGTGTGATCCGGGAAAACAATTTCCAGGAGACGGGCTTCGGTGAGGCGGGTAGCGGGCTGCATGGGGATTCTCAGGGGTATTGTGCAATGCAGCATTATAGCCCTTTCCGGCTGGCCGCACGCCAGACACGGGCTTAATGCCGCCCCCTCGGGGACGTCCTGGGGCCACTAAAAAGCCCGCCGCTGCGTGGCAGGGGCGGGCTTTCAGCCGGGCAGCGGGATCAGAACGATGCGTCGAACGTGACCTCGCCCTGCACGCCGACCTGGTAGGACGACACGCGGCGCTCAAAGAAGTTGGTCAGTTCCTGCACGTCCTGAAGGTCCATGAAGTCGAACGGGTTCTTCGAGCCGTACTTCTTCGGCATGTCCAGCTGGACCAGGCGCTGGTCGGCGCAATATTCCAGGTACTGGCGCATGTCGTTGACCGACAGGCCGGCAACGCCGCCGGAGAGCACGTCGGCGGCGAACTGGGTTTCGCATGCGATGGCGTCTTCCATCATCGCTTCGACCTGCGCGCGCATTTCGTCGTCGAACAGATCCGGTTCCTGCTCACGCACGGTGCGCACCACCTCGAACGCGAAGGCCATGTGGCCGGACTCGTCGCGGAACACCCAGTTGGTGCCCGAAGCCAGGCCGTGCAGCAGGCCGCGCGAACGCAGGTAGTACACGTACGCAAACGCCGCGAAGAAGAACAGACCTTCGATGCATGCGGCGAAGCAGATCAGGTTCAGCAGGAACTGGCGGCGATGCTCGCGGGTTTCCAGGCGGTTGAGGCCCTGGATGGAGTCGATCCACTTGAAGCAGAACTCGCCCTTCTGACGGATGGACGGAATGTTCTCGATGGCGGCGAACGCCTTGTTGCGCTCGGACGGCTCGGGGATGTAGGTGTCCAGCAGCGTGAGATAGAACTGCACGTGCAGCGCTTCTTCATACAGCTGGCGGGAGAGGTACATGCGCGCTTCGGGCGAGTTCACGTGCTGATACAGGTTCAGCACGAGGTTGTTCGACACGATGGAGTCACCCGTGGCGAAGAAGGCGACGAGGCGATGGATCAGGTGGCGATCCGCATCGGACATCTTGGTGTTGAGGTCCGAGGTATCCAGCGAGAAGTCCACTTCTTCAACGGTCCACGTGTTGCGGATCGCGGCGCGGTACATCTCGTAGAACTGCGGGTACTTCATCGGCCGCAGGGTCAGCTCAAAGCCGGGGTCGAGAATGTGGGAATCGCGGGTGATCGGAGCTGCGGACATAAAGTGAACCTCGAAATTCGGTGGGGCATGGAACAGGGGGTCAGGAGCCGGGAGGAACCTCGTTGAAGGCTCGCATCCCGGTCTCCCGCCCCGCTTTTGTTTTTACTGGCAGGCTTCGCAGTACTCGGGGTTCTCAAGCGAGCAGAACACCGCCGCCGTTGCCTCTTCCTGCGCAACCACCGGGGCTGCGACCGGAGCCGCTGCCGCGCCCGAGGAGACCGTGGTCTTCTGGATGCGGGTGGCGGGACGCGAACGCAGGTAGTAGGTCGTCTTGATGCCGGACTTCCATGCGTACATGTACATGGAGGACAGCTGGCCGATGTTCGGATTTTCCATGAACAGGTTCAGCGACTGGCTCTGGTCGATGTACGCGCCGCGTGCGGCTGCCAGGTCGATGAGGGCCTTCTGCGGCAGTTCCCACGTGTTGCGGTACACCTCGCGCAGCGGCGCCGGGATGGCGGTGATGCCCTGCACGGAGCCTTCAGCCAGCTTGATGGCGTCGCGCACGTCGGCCGTCCACAGGCCCAGGGTCTTCAGCTCTTCCACGAGGTAGCGGTTGACGACGAGGAAGTCGCCCGACAGCGTTTCGCGCTTGAACAGGTTGGACACCTGCGGCTCGATGCACTCGTAGCAACCGGCGATGGACGCGATGGTTGCGGTCGGGGCAATGGCGATCAGCAGCGAATTGCGCAGGCCGTGCGTCTTGATCTTCTCGCGCAGGGCAGCCCAGCGGTCGTCCTTGCCGGTCGGCGTGGCCTGCGGCCAGTAGTCGAACTGCAATTCGCCGTTGGCCGCACGGGTTTCCGCGAAGCCCGGGTGCGCGCCTTCACGCTCGGCGATCTCGTTCGACATCGTCAGGGCGTTGAAGTAGATCTCTTCAGCGATGCGGGTGGACAGCGCCAGTGCTTCGGCCGAGTCGAACGGAAGGCGCAGCTTGAAGAAGACGTCCTGCAGGCCCATCACGCCCAGACCCACCGGACGCCACTTCACGTTGGCCGTCTTTGCCGTGGCAATCGGGTAGAAGTTCAGGTCGATCACGCGGTCCAGCTGGCGCACGGCAATGCGCACGGTCTGGGCCAGCTTCTCGTAATCGAACTGACCGTCGATGACGTGACGCGACAGGTTGATCGAGCCCAGGTTGCAGACGGCGGTTTCGCCTTCGGAGGTGACTTCCAGAATCTCGGTGCACAGGTTCGAGAGATGGATGACGTTTTCCGGTTTGGCCGTCTGATTGCTGGTGGCGTTGGAGCGGTCCTTGAAGGTCATCCAGCCGTTACCGGTCTGGGCCAGCGAACGCAGCATGCGGGCATACAGCTCGCGCGCCTTCACGGTCTTCACGGCCAGGCCTTCCGCTTCCGCCTTGACATAGGCGGCGTCGAACGTGTCGCCCCAGCTGTCGACGAAGTGCGGCACGATCTTTGGATCGAACAGCGACCAGTCGCCATCGGTTTCGACCCGACGCATGAACAGGTCCGGCACCCAGTTGGCCAGGTTGAGGTTGTGCGTGCGGCGTGCGTCGTCACCGGTGTTTTCACGCAGTTCGAGGAATTCCTCGATGTCTGCATGCCACGATTCCAGATACACGCAGGCAGCGCCCTTGCGCTTGCCGCCCTGATTCACGGCGGCGACCGAAGCGTCCAGCGTCTTCAGCCACGGCACCAGGCCGTTGGAATGGCCGTTGGTACCCTTGATCAGCGAACCACGCGAACGGATGCGCGAGTACGCCAGGCCAATGCCGCCGGCAAACTTCGACAGCTGCGCGACGTCGCCATACTTCTGGTAGATGCTTTCCAGCGCGTCCTGCGGGGAGTCGAGCAGGAAGCACGACGACAGCTGCTCGTGCGCCGTGCCGGCGTTGAACAGGGTGGGCGAGCTGGCAAGGTATTCCAGCGACGAGAGCAGCTTGTACAGCTCCAGCGTTTCGCCGATGTCGTTGCCACCGAGTGCGCAGGCGATGCGCATGAAGAAGTACTGCGGCGTTTCGATGACGGTGCGCTTCTGCGGATGACGCAGCAGGTAGCGGTCATACACGGTGCGCAGGCCGAAGTATTCGAAGCGGCGCGACGCGTGGATGTCGATAGCGTCGTTGAGCTTGCGCGAGTTGACCGTGACGAAGTCACGCAGGCGGTCGTTCAGGATGCCCAGTTCGTGGCCGCGCAGGATGGACTGCGAGAACGACTGGATTTCCTGGCCCGACACTTCCTTGTCCACAAACGCGGAAAGCAGGCGCGCGGCGAGCTGGCCGTATTCCGGCTCTTCCGCCGTGAGGGCGGCCGAGGTGCGGATCGACAGCTGGTCGAGTTCCTGGGTGGTGGCGCCGTCGTACAGGCCACCGATGGTTTTCAGGGCGACGCGCATCGGGTCGACGGCAAAAAGGCCGTCGGCGCTGCGAGTTACCGCGCGCACGATCTTGTTGACGTCGACGACTTCGTGGCCACCGTTGCGCTTGGTAACGCGCATCTGGCCGGGATTATGCGGAGGAGTCAGAGTGAAATCCGGTGCGGGACGCTCGGCGCTGGTCTTGTAGCCGGCGGCCGGAGCTTTGTCAGTGGAAGTGCTCGCGGCATCAGCCGTCGAGGTGGTGCGCTCGCGCGCGGAGGAATCCATGGTCGTCATATTCGGCTTGCCCCAAGGCCAGGAAAGCTCGCCTGCTCCCACGCGCAGGGCTGATTACCGGATGAGACGCGCGGAATGGGTCGTGGACGGGATGCCCGAAACGGGCCCCGCGCCGCGACGTGCCTCCCCGCGGAGGTCGTCACCACTACCGTCGCCGGTCGGACGGCGGTTGCTGGCAGGTCTTCGGACTCTGTGGGCTCGGCCCTTCCGGAGCCAGCCTACCTGTCGCTTCCCAGCTCTCAATAAGGGCCAGTGCATGTGACAGGATCGTTCCCACTTACCGCTGCGGGGCAGTTCCGGTTTCACACCGGATTCCCTTTTAAGTCCGCCCGACAGTCGCGTCTGGACGAACACCAACGAGGCACACGATATAGGCGGGAAGAGGGCAGGTCAACACAAGATGTAGTGTGTTAAGGCTATGTCATTGATTGGACTTCGGAACGAATTTTCGCGATGTTTCACGGCGAGTGAAGGACCAGAAAGCGCGGAAAATCTCAACCGTTTTGTGGGACTTTTTTACATGGAATGTAAGACGGCCGGGCAGCGCCCTAATGTGAAGATGACACTGACAAGTCCCGACACAGGGCCACGTTAGAATTGCAGGTCAGTCCCGGGGGAAGTTTGCCGTACATGCCGCCATCGTTCGCGCTTCACGATCATGCCCTTCTGAAGGAGGCGCTCCACGCCGTCCCTTACGGAATTGTCGTCGCCGACAAGGCGGGGACGATGTTGTTCGCCAACACATGGATGCAGAGCCGCCTGGCAGCGACGGACGCACAGCCTGGCTCGCAGGCCATCCTCACCCATTGGGTCCGGGCGGATGAAGAGCGACTGGCGATGGCATTGCAGGCAGCGGCTCGCGGCATTTCTACCCGGATGGAACTTACCGCTTCCCACGACCTGTCCCGCTGGATCGTGGTGATTGAGGCCACGCAGGAAGATGCCTCCTGGCTGTCCCTGGTCCCGGCACAGGCACCCCCGCCTTCCGATCTGGACGGCGCCGACCTGCGGCGGCGGGCGTTGGCCGAGCTCAGCACCATGCTGCGGGACGTTAACGACATGGCGGAGGTGGCTTACCGGGCCGCCGAGATTCTGGGACGGACCCTCGGGGTCAGCCGGGCCGGCTATGGCACCATCGATCCGGTCACCGAAACCATCACCATCGAACGGGATTGGAATGCGCCGGGCATCCATACCCTGGCGGGCGTGCTGCACTTCCGTGAGTACGGCACCTATATCGAAGATCTGAAGCGTGGCACCACGGTGGTGTGTGCCAATGCGTATGAAGACGCGCGCACGGCGGCGACGGCAGACGCGTTGCGCGCCATCAGCGCCGTGTCGTTCGTGAACATGCCGGTGACCGAGCACGGCGGATTCGTCGCGTTGCTGTACCTCAATCACGAGCACGCCCGCCGCTGGCTGCCTGAAGAAATTGCGCTGATGCGCGAATTCGCCAATCGCACGCGTGTTGCCGTGGAGCGTCGCCGCGCGGAGCAGGAGCTTCAGGCGCTGGCGTCCTCGCTGGAATTGCAGGTGGAAGAGCGCACCGCAGAGCGTGATCGCATGTGGCGCCTGTCCAGCGACATCATGGTGGTGGCCGACGTCCGGACCCATCTGCTGGCGGTGAGCCCGGCATGGACGGCGATTCTTGGCTGGACGGAAAAGGAAACCATCGGACGCTCGTACCTGGATTTCGTGCACCCGGAAGACATGCCGCGTACGGAAGTGGAAACCGATCATCTGGCGGGCGGCGATGCCACCCTTCGTTTTGAAAACCGCTATCGCTGCGTGGATGGCTCCTACCGCCATCTGTCATGGCGCGCTGTGCCGAGCGACGGAATCATCCACGCGGTGGCCCGTGACGTGACGGCGGATCGCGAACGTCAGGACGCCCTGCTCAATGCGCAGGAGCAACTGCGCCAGGCGCAGAAGATGGAGTCCATCGGCAAGCTCACGGGCGGCGTTGCGCACGACTTCAACAATCTGCTTCAGGTGATCAGCGGCAATCTGCAACTGCTTGCCAGTGACATCGCCGGCAACGAACGCGCCGAACGCCGCGTGGCCAATGCCATGGCCGGCGTCACCCGTGGTTCCAAGCTGGCCTCGCAGCTGCTTGCCTTTGGCCGGCGCCAGCCGCTGGCGCCCAAGGTCGTGAACATCGGCCGTTTCGTGCGCGAAATCGACGACCTGCTGCGCCGGGCGCTGGGTGAAGCGGTGGAAGTGGAGACGGTGATCGCCGGTGGCCTGTGGAATACGCTGGTCGATCCGACCAACGTGGAAAATGCGCTGCTGAACCTCACGATCAACGCACGCGATGCGATGGAAGGCCGTGGCCGCCTGACCATCGAAGCGGGCAACGCGCTGCTGGACGAATCGTATGCACAGGCGCACGGTGACGTGCGGGCGGGTCAATATGTGATGCTGGCCGTCAGCGATACCGGCTCGGGCATTCCCGCGGACATCATCGACCGCGTTTTCGATCCCTTCTTCACTACCAAGCCGGAAGGCCGCGGTACGGGTCTTGGCCTGTCGATGGTCTATGGCTTCGTGAAGCAGTCCGGTGGACACATCAAGATCTACAGCGAGCCCGGTCAGGGCACGACGGTAAAGCTTTATCTGCCGCGCTCCACGCAAAGCGAAGATCGCCAGGTGGCGCTGGACGAAGGGGAGGTGCGCGGAGGTGACGAAACCATTCTTGTTGCCGAAGACGACGACGCCGTGCGCGACATCGTGGTGGGGCTGCTCACGGAGCTTGGCTACCGCGTGCTGAAGTCACGCGATGCGCAGAGCGCGCTGTCGATCATCGAAAGCGGCATGGCCATCGACGTGCTGTTTACCGATGTAGTGATGCCGGGCCCGCTGAAAAGTCCCGAACTGGCTCGCAAGGCGGTAGAGCGCATTCCCGACCTGTGCGTGCTGTTCACTTCCGGCTATACCGAAAATTCCATCGTGCACGGTGGCCGGCTGGATGAAGGCATTGATCTGCTGAGCAAGCCATACTCCCGCGAGGCGCTGGCGCGGAAGATCCGCAGCGTGCTGGCCAACCGTCGCCGTCGCATGGTGCCTGCGCATCATGCGGCGTCCGAGGCGTCCGAATCGGTGACGCCCGTGATCCCCGCCGTGCCTGCATCGCTGCGCATTCTTGTCTGCGAAGACGACGCGTTGATCCGCATGTCGATTGTCGAGATGCTGGAAAGCAAGGGCCACCGCGTGTTTGAAGCGGCCGACGGCGAAGAAGCGGTGCGCGTGCACCAGACCCACCGCATCGACGTACTGCTGGCAGACGTGAGTTTGCCGGGTATGTCGGGTGTTGAACTGGCTCAGGAACTGCGGCGTATCCAGCCAGGGCTGCCCGTGGTATTCGCCACGGGCGACCGGATGGTGGATGGCATGGTGGACGACGGCCGCACGGCGGTGATCGGCAAGCCTTACGGCGCCAACGATCTGATGGCGGCCGTCAGCCGGGTGTTGACCGGGTCAGCGACTGCCTGACCGGTTACATCCCGATCATGGATTTGCCCTGTGACAGGACCTTGTCGCAGACCTTCTGGGTCAGTTTCTGCTTGAGGTCTCCGGTGGAGTTTTCTGCGCCGGAGCCGCCCAGCGCGCCAAGGTTCATGCTGCCTTTGGCGCCATTGCTGCCCAGCGAGTTCAGGTCGAAGCTCTTGCCGTCACCGGTTTTCAGGATGCCGGCTGCGCCATCGGTGTAGCCCTGGTCTTTAGTCGCCGATTTGCCGCCGACGCCGTATTTGCTCATCAGCTTGTCGGTGGCCGAGCCGTTGCTGGCATCGCTGGCTTTGCTGCTTCCACCCAGCGAACCCAGCAGCTTGTCTTTCACCCCGGCCGCGCCGCTGTCGCCGCCGAGAAAGTTGTTCTTCATGCAGAACTGGATGATGCCGGCCGCATTGCTGGCACTGCCGGAGGTCAAGGACGAGGCGGATGATCCGCCCATCATGCCCTTGAGCTGATCCATGCTCTGCGCGCTGGCACAGCCAGCGGCGGCAACGAGGAGAAGGGCGAAACAGGACGCTCGACGGGACGGACGCATGGCGTGACTCCGGCAGGGGGCGAGGTGCACATAAGTACCGCCGCGGACGTTATCCGGATGTGTCCTCAGGATCGGCGGGCGCGGCCTTGCCCCCCAGCATGGAGCGCAGCACGCCGTCCCGGCGGATCAGGCCGTGATAGAGCGCTGCCGCCAGATGCACCAGCACAACCAGGAACAGCAGCCAGGCCAGCCATGCGTGGCCATTGCGCAGCCAGGCAAACAACACGGGGTTGGCCGGCACGAGCGACGGCAGCCGCAGCGATGGGCTGAGCATCACTGGCTCCCCGCTGGCAGACACCATGGCCCAGCCAATCAGCGGCATGGCCAGCAGAAGTCCGTACAGCACCAGATGGGACGCATGCGCACCGAAACGCACCAGCGGCGACAGATCAGCCGGAAGCGGTGGCGGGCGGTGGGTCAGCCGCACCCCGATCCGGATGACTGCCAGCAGGAGGATGGCGATGCCCAGCGGCTTGTGGATGTGGATCAGTGTTTCGTGCGTCTGTGTGACCGAGGTGACCATGCCTGCGCCGATGAAAAGCATGGCCAGCACAAGGATGGCCATCAGCCAGTGCAGCGCACGGGCCAGCGGATGAAACGGTTTCGGGATGGTCTTCATCGTGCACTCTCCCCGCGCGCTTCTTCCGTAGTGCGGCGACGATACGAGTCGGCATAAGCCGCCGAACGCGCGGCCAGCAGGGGATCGTTGCTGCCCATGATGCCATCGGGCAGCACCAGCGGATCGTAATTGACGTCCCGGCACGGGCCGCTTTCCTGAGGTTGCGTGGCCAGAATGGTCAGGGTGCCGGCGTCCACCTGCTGACGGTCAGCGGGCCACGCGACGGTCGCGTCGTCCACGACGTCACCCGGGGCCGCCAGCGTCACGCGCAGATGCCAGCGCAGCGGGCCGGCCGCCAGGCGCCTGTTCAGATCGGTGGCCAGATAGTCCGCGTCGCCTGCGGGGCCAGGCGCTGCGTCGCTGGCATCAGGCACCAGCGACCAGCGAACGGCGTGGCGCTTACCGTTGGCATCCACGAAGTAGAACGCGTTGAGCGAGTTGTAGGACTCGGTCACGTAGCTGGCCGACGGTTTGGCCGTCTTGATCCAGCCGAGAAACGCATGGGTTTCCGGATGCGCACCGAAGAATGCGCCCGCCTTGGCCGGGTCGGGTTTGCCGGTAGCCGGGTCCGGCGCGGTGGCCACTTGCAGGTCGTAAAAGGCCTTGGGCGTGGTGACCGGAAACACCGGCATCGCATTCATGCCCGTGCGCCATTGCTGGCCATTGGCTTCGGTGAAGCGGAGCGCGAAACTGCGGATGGGCACGCTGCTGTCCGCCGCGTACGGATTGCCGCCAGGGATGGCCAGCCGTCCAAGGACCGGCGTCTGCACACCATGGGCGAACAGGCCGGCGCGCGACAGGGTCGCCGCATCTCCGCTGGCCTCGAACACCCCCGCCACGCACACGCCCTTGGCGTGATTGCGCCGGAAGCCCGGATGATCGCCGCCGTTGTGCTCAAGCGTGTCGACGATGCGTCCGGGCGACAGCCGCGAGGGAGCCAGCCAGCCGCCCACATATCCAAATGCGGCGGCGGAGACGACCACCACCGAGCTGATCAACGCGATGCGCAGCGTGCGCTGGCGGCCCGTAAGGGGAGGGCGTGGGGGTGTCATGTCAGGCATCGCTTCTTGAACTCCGCAGGGGGTCGTTCGAGCTGACCGGGGTCTTTCGTCTTTGCTTTCGGGGCCAGCATCGGGGCTGGCGGGGCCGGTGTCATGCAGATTCGTGCTGTGGCGGACCCCTGGGCGAGCCCTGAGGGCCAAAGTTAATAATTCGTGAAAGTAATTCACCCTGAACCGTAAAGTTTCACGAATTCAAGCCGCTACTCCGTCATTGGGGGCCAGCCGGTCCCCACAGACGCTTCTCGGGGTGAGATCAATGTTGTCCGTTATTCGCAGGTGGTTCGGCCACACGGCGCTCAATACGCGCGTGTGGATGGTGATGGCGGTCGTGGTGATGGGTCTGGTGACCCTGACGGTGATATCGGTGGTGCAGGGACGGGCGACGCAGATGCGTGAACTGGCCAGTTCGCTGCAAAGCCAGGTGGATTCCGCGATCTCCATTGCAGAGGAATATCGCCAGCGCGCCACAAAGGGCGAAATGAGCGACGTCGAGGCGCGCAGGCAGGCGCTTGAGGCGATCAGCGCTATGCGCTGGAGCGACGGCACAGGCTACATCTTCGTGTTCGATTCGGACGTCAGGCTGCTGATGCATCCGCTGCGCGCGAAACAGGTAGGTACAAGCATCCGCGATGACGTGGATGGCGAAGGCTTTCATCATTACGTGGCCATGCGCGACGTCGACAAGACGAAAGGCCACGGCCTGACCCGCTACACGCAGCTGATGCCCACGACCAATGAGCATCGTCCGAAAATCAGCTATTCCAAACTGTATGCCCCGTGGGACATGCACTTCATCACCGGGGCGTACTTCACCGATATTGATGCGACCTTTCACGACGACCTGATTTCTGGTCTGACCCGTTCGGGTCTCATCGCGCTGCTGGTCATGCTGGTGGTGTGGTTTTCGATGCAGAGCATTCGCGACACCATTGGCGGCGAGCCCTCGCACGCGCTCCTGATTGCCAGCCGCATTGCCGATGGTGATCTTCGTCAGTCCGACGAGATGGCCTTTGGCCCGGGAAGTCTGCTGGAATCGCTGGATCGCATGCGCGGTCGCCTGGCGGGCATCGTGTCCGAAGTGCAGGAAGGCGCGCACGTCGTATCGACCACGGCGCTGCAACTTGCGAGGAGCAACGACGATCTGTCCCAGCGTACGCAGGAGCAGGCCTCCAGCCTCGAAGAGACGGCAGCCTCGATGGAAGAGATGACCGCGACGGTCAAGCAGAATGCGGAAAACGCGAGGCACGCAGATGGCCTGTCCCGTGGCGCTCGTGCCGACGCGGAGCATGGTGGTCGCGTGGCGGCGCAGGCGATGCAGGCGATGAGCGATATCGGCGATTCCAGCCGTCGCATTGGCGACATCGTGAACCTGATCGACGAGATCGCGTTCCAGACCAATCTGCTGGCGCTCAATGCTGCGGTGGAAGCCGCGCGTGCGGGTGAGCAGGGGCGTGGCTTTGCGGTGGTGGCAGCCGAGGTGCGTCGTCTGGCGCAGTCCAGTGCGCAGGCATCGCGCGACATCAAGCGTCTGATTACCCAGAGCCATGAGCGCGTGGATCTGGGCAGCGATCTGGTGAAACAGTCTGCCCAAGCGCTGACGGGCATCGTTGCCAGCGTCACTAAGGTGACCGACATCGTTGCCGACATTGCGGCGGCCAGTCAGGAGCAGTCCTCCGGTGTCGATCAGGTCAATGTGGCCATCTCGCAGATCGATCAGGTCACCCAGGAGAACGCGGCACTCGTTGAAGAGGCGTCGGCGGCGGCCAAGTCCATGCAGGATCAGGCGGCGGCACTGAGCGAACAGATTGCCTTCTTCGTAGTGGAAGACGTGGTGCCCGGCCGCGCCAGCGCGGACGTCCGTTCGCACGACACGTCCTTCGGTGAACTGGCCACCGCATGATGCACTGATGGCCGGGCGTACTTCAGGCGTCCGGCCGTCCCCTTCGCGCAAATGTCCCTGCCCGGTTTATGCTCAGGCCATGTCATCGAGCGGAGGGCGTGGATTGGAACACGCGGCAAGTTATGTTCACGGTGTGAGTTCCACGCCGCTACTCGGAGAAACCGTCGGCGCGCTGCTCGACAGGATCACGGCACGCTGGCCGGATCGTCCCGCGCTGGTGGTGCGTCAGCAGTCCGTTCGCTGGACCTACCAGCAATTTCATGCGGAAGTGGAACGCGTCGCTGCCGCGATGCTGGCGCTGGGACTGGTCCCCGGCGACCGCGTGGGCATCTGGGCGCCCAATCGCGCCGAGTGGGTAGTGGCACAGTTCGCCGCACCCAAGGCGGGACTCATTCTCGTCAACATCAATCCGGCTTACCGCTCGCATGAGCTGACCTATTCGATGAACAAGGTTGGCTGTCGTGCGCTGATTCTGCCGCGCGCCTTCAAGTCGTCCCGCTATCTGGACATCCTCCTGGGCATCGCACCGGAACTGGGCGCGGCCCCGGCGGGGCAGCTGTCCTGCGCCGCCCTGCCGGACCTGCGCCACGTCATTGTTCTGGACGATGCGCCGCAGCCGGGTGCCCTTCGCTGGAACGACCTTGTGGCTGACGACGCGGCGCTGGCGCATTTGCGCGACGTTGAAGCGATGCTGTCGTTTGATGATCCGGTGAATATCCAGTTCACCTCAGGCACGACCGGCGCGCCCAAGGGTGCCACGCTGACCCACCACAACATCGTCAACAATGGCTTCTTCATCGGTGAAGCCATGCAGCTGACCGAAGACGACCGCCTGTGCATTCCTGTGCCTTTCTATCACTGCTTCGGCATGGTGCTTGGCAACCTGGCATGCGTGACGCATGGCGCGTGCATGGTCATTCCCGGCGAAGGCTTCGACGCACTGGCTACCTTGCAGGCGGTGGCGGAAGAGCGCTGCACCGGGTTGCATGGCGTGCCCACAATGTTCATTGCAGAGCTTGAGCATCCGCGCTTCCGCGATTTCGATCTCTCATCCCTGCGTACGGGCATCATGGCTGGCTCGCCGTGCCCGATTGAAGTGATGCGCCGCGTGGTGCGCGACATGAACATGGCCGGGGTCACCATCGCCTATGGCATGACTGAAACCAGCCCGGTGAGCTTCCAGACGACAGCCAGCGATCCGCTGGACAAGCGCGTGGCTACGGTCGGTCGCATTCATCCGCATGTGGAAGTGAAGCTGGTGGACGAAGCCGGGCAAATCGTTCCGCGCGGCACGCAGGGCGAATTGCTGACGCGCGGTTATTCAGTGATGCGTGGCTACTGGGGCGACGAGGTCAACACGCGCGATGCCATCGACTCCGGACGCTGGATGCATACCGGTGATCTTGCCGTGCTTGATGATGAGGGTTACTGCACTATCGTGGGGCGGCTGAAGGACATGATCATCCGTGGTGGCGAGAACATTTCGCCCCGTGAAATCGAGGAATTTCTTTACGGACACCCCGACGTGCAGGATGTCCAGGTTTTTGGGGTGCCGGACGCAAGATTTGGCGAACAGGTCTGCGCGTGGATACGTCTGCGCGAGGGCGCCACGGCGACCGTCGCCGGTATCCAGGACTATTGCAGGCACCAGTTGGCGTACTTCAAAGTGCCCCATTACGTACGGTTCGTGGACGCGTTTCCGATGACCGTTACCGGAAAAGTGCAGAAGTATCTGATGCGCGAAGCGATGGCGAAGGAACTGGGCGAAAAATCACCCTAAATTCACGTGCACGAACGGATTTTGTAGTGGGGTGTGGGCCTCTGCTGCGATGCATAAAGTGAGCCATGGCAGGTCAGGGGCGACATGTTCATCGTCTTTACCGAAAAGGCCTAGCCGTGAATCGAGCATCGCGCTTCAGTCCGGTCACACTTGTTACCGCTGTGGTCTACGCCCTTTTCGGCGTTGCCCTCGTGCTGGGGGGGCTTCGCCTCGTAGCACACGGTGGCTCGGGGTATTACCTCATTGCAGGCATCGTCACCCTTGTGGTTGCGGGCCTGCTGTTGTCGCGCCGCACAGCGGCGCTCTGGCTATTCGCGCTGCTGCTTTTCGGCACCACTGTCTGGGCTATCGGCGAAGTGGGGCTGGACTGGTGGCAATTGCTGCCCAGGTTGTGGGTCTGGTGGGTCATGGGCCTGTGGCTGCTGACGCCGTGGGTGCGCCGGGGGCTGGTGCGAATTCACAGCTCGCTGGACGTGCGGGTGACTCCACGATCCGGTGTGCTCCCGCTGTGGCTCGCTGTCCTTGTCGCACTGGTGGTGGGCATCGTGGGCATGGTGCATACCGATCACGACCTGCGGGGTGAGTTGCCGATGGCCGATGTCACCGGCCCGCAGGCAGACCAGCAGGCCAAGGCTCCCGGCGACTGGACCGACTACGGCGGTACGCCCTATGGCCAGCGTTATTCACCGCTGACGCAGATCACGCCGGACAACGTGTCGAAGCTGAAGGTCGCCTGGCAGATCGAGACGGGCGACAAGGTTGGCCCGGATGATCCGACCGAGACCACCAGTGAAAATACGCCGCTGAAAATCGGCGACACGATCTATATCTGTACTCCGCACAGCCGCGTGCTTGCCGTGGATGCCGCGACCGGCCAGAAGCGCTGGGAATATGACCCGAAGATTCAGAGCCCTGTCGGGTTCAAGCATTGGGAGCACATGACGTGCCGTGGCGTGTCGTATCACGACGACGCCAAATATGCGGGGATGTCCCATCCGGCCGCCGCACCCGCCGCGTCGGCCACCATTGGCCAGCCTGCCAGTTCGTCGACATCGCCCGTACTGGCGGCAGCATCGACCAGCGGTGCGCCCGTGGCAGCCCCGGCGATTGCCAACAGCTGTCCGCGCCGGCTGTTCCTGCCAACCGCCGATGCCCGCCTGATTGCGCTGAACGCTGACACTGGCGTGCCGTGCGATGACTTCGCCAATCACGGCACGATTGATCTTCGCGCCAACATTGGACCCTTCAATCCCGGTGGCTACTACTCCACGTCGCCCCCCGCCGTGACGCGTGATCTGGTGATCATCAGCGGCCACGTGACGGACAACTACTCGACCGATGAGCCGTCGGGCGTCATCCGCGCGTTTGATGTGCATGACGGACATCTGGTGTGGAACTTCGATCCGGGCAACCCGGATGAAACCGCGCCGATTGCCGAGGGCAAGGTTTATACGCGCAACTCTCCCAACGTCTGGTCGCTTTTCAGCGTCGATGAAAACCTGGGTCTTGTGTATCTGCCCATGGGCAATCAGACCCCGGATCAGTTCGGCGGTGGGCGTACTCCCACGTCGGAGAAATTCAGCGCCGGGCTGGTGGCCCTGGATATCGCGACGGGCAAGTTGCGCTGGGTCTATCAGTTCACGCACCACGATCTTTGGGACATGGATGTGGGCGGTCAACCGACGCTGATGGATCTGAAAACAGCCGACGGAGTGAAGCCGGCGGTGCTCGCATCCACGAAGCAGGGCAGCATCTATGTGCTGGATCGTCGTGATGGCACGCCGATCTTCCCGATTACCGAAGTGGCACGTCCGCAGGGGGCCGTTGAAGGCGATCACACCTCGCCTACCCAGCCACTGTCGGCGCTGAATTTCATCCCGCCCAAAGTCACCGAAGCGGACATGTGGGGCACGACCCCGCTCGACCAGCTGTGGTGCCGTGTGCGCTTCCGCTCGCTGCGCTACGACGGCATGTTCACTCCGCCCTCGTTGCAGGGCTCGCTGGTCTTCCCCGGCAATTTTGGCGTGTTTGACTGGGGTGGCATCTCGGTGGATCCGGATCGTCAGCTGATGCTGGTCAATCCGAGCTACATGGCGTTCCAGTCGCGGCTGATTCCCAAAGAACAGCTCGCGAAGATGGAAGTAAAGATGGCCACCAGCGAGACGGAGGGCATCAAGAAGGCCGAGGGCATCCCGTACGCCATCGAACTTTCCGCATTCCTGTCGCCATTGGGTATTCCCTGCCAGGCGCCGCCGTGGGGCTACGTCGCAGGGGTTGACCTGCAAACGGGCAAGACCATGTGGCAGCACAAGAACGGCACCATCGTGGATAGCGCGCCTCTGCCGATCCCGATGCCGCTGGGCGTTCCGAGCCTGGGTGGCATGGTGACCACCGCTGGCGGCGTGACTTTCCTGTCAGGCACGCTGGATTACTACGTTCGCGCCTACGATGTGCGCACCGGTAAGAAGCTGTGGGAGGCGCGCCTGCCCGCAGGCGGACAGGCCACGCCGATGAGCTATGCGGACAAGAATGGCAAGCAGTACATCCTGGTGACTGCTGGCGGCCACGGCTCGCTGGGCACGAAACAGGGTGATGCCGTGATTGCGTATTCGCTGCCGGATTGATGTCTGAGCGCGCAGGTGATGCCCCTGGGCATCACCTGCGTGCGGATGCGGGCGCAGTCGCAAGTCTGGAGCGATCGCCGTGACCGGATGGGTCACTGACGAAGCCTCAGTCGCTGTCGTCGCCGCGCCCAGCGTGCGCCTTGGAACACAGCCCCGCGACGATCTGACTGACCATGTCGCCCGGCTCCGGCCCGATGTCTACCGTGACCGCATGGGCGGGCTCCTCCAGCGTGGCCAATTGGCTGTCGAGCAGTGCAGGGTCGAAGAAATGCCCGGTGCGGTGACCCAGCCGTTCGGCCAGCAGCGCGCGGGTGCCGCGCAGATAGACCCAGCGCACGTCGTTGTGGCCCGCGCTCAGGCGATCCCGGTAGGCTTGTTTCAGTGCGGAACAGGCCACCACCAGCGAGGCGTCGATAGTGCGGCGTGCATCCATGGCTTCGGCAATGGCATCCAGCCAGGGTGCGCGATCAGCATCGTTCAAAGGCTCACCACGCGCCATCTTTGCGCGGTTTGCGTCGGAGTGAAGTGAGTCGCCGTCCACGAATTCACAGCCAAGGATGGTCGCCAGGCGCACGCCGATAGTTGATTTCCCGCTGCCGGACACGCCCATCAGGATCACGATCATGGTCCTGGAACTCCTCTGTTGGTCATTTCCGTATTGTCCACGCGCGACGTGAAGCCGACGAGCGTTACCATTAAGGCTTTCAGCCCATGAGTACCCCCGCCATGAAGTGGATCGACCTGCGCAGCGACACTGTCACCCAGCCCGTCCCGGCCATGCGGGCCGCCATGCTGGATGCGCCGGTGGGAGATGACGTCTATGGCGAAGATCCCACCGTCAACGCGTTGCAGGACCGGATGGCCCGCGAACTGAATTTCGACGCTGCCCTTTTTGTTCCCACGGGTACCCAAAGCAACCTGCTTGCCCTGATGAGCCATTGCGAGCGAGGCGATGAATACATCGTTGGCGCCGATGCACACACGTATCGCTTCGAAGGGGGCGGTGCTGCTGTTCTCGGCTCCATTCAGCCGCAGCCCATTGTGCAGGATGCGGATGGCACCCTGCCGCTGGACAAGGTGGAGGCGGCGATCAAGCCGGTGGACCCGCATTTTGCGCGGTCAAAGCTGCTGGCGCTGGAGAATACGTGGCACGGCCGCGCGCTGCCGTTTGCCTACCTTGAGCAGGCACATGATCTGGCGAAGCGTCGCGGCCTGGGCCTCCATCTGGATGGCGCACGCCTTTACAACGCGGCTACGGCGTATGGCCGACCCGCCCGCGACATCACGCAGTATTTCGACAGTGTGTCGGTCTGCCTTTCAAAAGGTCTGGGCGCACCCGTGGGATCAGTATTGCTGGGCAGTGCGGCATTGATCGACAAGGCACGTCGCTGGCGCAAGGTCACCGGCGGCGGATGGCGCCAGGCGGGCATGCTGGCCGCGGCAGCGATGTATGCGCTGGATCATCATGTGGGCCGACTGGCAGAGGATCACGCACGTGCGCAGCACCTCGCAGATGGCTTGCGCAGCGTGCCAGACATCAACGTCACCGGCTGCCATACCAATATGGTGTTTGTGGATGTGCCTGCGCCCCGGCTGAAGGCGCTGGATCAGCATTTGCGCAGCGTGGGTGTACGGGTGAGCATTGGCTATCTGCCCCACGTTCGCCTGGTCACTCACCTGCATGTAAGCGACGACGATATCGAGCGCACGATTGCGGCGTTCCGTTCGTTTACGGGATGAAAGGACGCATCAGCGCGGTGCCATCAGCTTGCGCTGGAGGGAATAAAGAATGGACGCATCGGTTGCGTCCAGCATCTCGGTTTCCATGTTCCTGTAGTGCCGATGGAAAGCGATGATCGCTGCACGTGGATTGCTGACGTCATAGCCCACAAGCCGCATCGCGGCCAGGCTGTCGAAAGCGGGCGGTGCGGGAATCAGCGGCTGGTCGTACCAGAGGCCGTATCCATACTGTGCAAGGGTCGCCCACGGGAACTGCACACTCGGATCATTCTTGCGGCCGGGCGCGATATCGCCATGGCCAACCACCGCCTGCTTTGGTATGCCCAGGCGCGTGGTCAGGTCAGCCAGAAGCCGGATAAGTGCCTGAATCTGCGCGCTCGAAAACGGAGCGACGCCATCGTTGTCCAGTTCGATGCCGATAGACGATGAGTTAATATCGGTGACGCCCGCCCAGGTGGCCGCGCCTGCATGCCACGAGCGATCCCGGTCATCTACCAGCTGGTCAATCGTGCCATCGTCGCCGATCAGGTAGTGCGCACTGACCGGGTTGCCGCCGCCAGCACGTGACAACACGCGCCGCGATGCCTCCATGTTGCCGATGGAGGTGTGATGCAGCACGATGAGCTGCGCGCGCCGTGCGTTGAAGTTGGGTGACGGCGTCCAGTGGGCCAGCGCACTGCGCTGCGGTGGCACAGTGGGCGCGGTGGTGGCGCAGCCCGTCAGTAGCAGCAACAGGCACACGCAAATGCCGCGCCACCACAGAAGCGGGGACGCGGCACGCCTGCATGCGCTTGTTGGCTGAGGGATCATTCGACCTTGAAGTCCACGCTGGTGAACACCCACGCGATGCGCTCACGGTCTTCGCCTTCCTCGCCCTCGTCGGCGCGCGTGGCAACGACGATCTGCAAGTCGATGCAATCACGGCCCTGGCTGAGCCACTGGGTGTCTACCAGGTCGTGTTTTGCCGCGCTCATC
Source organism: Luteibacter sp. Sphag1AF (assembly GCF_014192715.1). Lineage (GTDB taxonomy): Bacteria > Pseudomonadota > Gammaproteobacteria > Xanthomonadales > Rhodanobacteraceae > Luteibacter. The sequence goes on along the minus strand of NZ_JACHYH010000004.1, from coordinate 213,641 downwards.
GCGGCTTCAAGTTCAGGGCCCGTGGTGTCCACAAGCTCAATGCCTTCGTATTGCAGGCTGCCACCGAGGACTTCGATGTCGCACAGCTTGCCATCCATATAGCGAAGGCGCAGCCAGTCGCTGCCGTCAGGAAGGCTGTATTCGTCTTCGTCGTCCCAGAGCTGGTCGCCGGAAGGCTTGCCACCGAGGCTGTCCTGCAATGCCTTGCGCTGGGTGCCGAAGAAGATATTGTTTTCGCCACGGACAATTCCGCGGCCCGGGACCAGCTCCCACTTATCCATGGCGACCCTCGTTTGTTTGCGCGGCAAGTCCGCGATGAAAGCATGTGGCAACGGGTCGTGTGTCACCAGACCCGTCTGGATGGTTGGTATTACGGTTTGTGGTCACGTTCGAGGTAGTCCTCGCTCTGCATCTCGATAAGGCGTGACTCTGTCCTGCCGAATTCCGCGCGCAGACGCTGGCCATCGTAAAGCTCGGTGATCGGCGCGGCAGCGGAGAGAATCAGCTTGACGTGCCGGTCGTAGAACTCATCGACCAGCAGTATGAATCGCTTCGCCTCGTTTTCTGTGTACACAGTGAATTGTGGAACGTTGGACACCACGACGGAGGGGAAGCGCCGCGCAAGCTCGATGTAGTCGGCAACCGCGCGCGGGCCCTCGCACAATGCGGTGAAATCAAACCACACGATGTTGTCAGCGCGACGCCGGGCAGGAATGGCGCGGCCCTGTACGTCGATCTGTTCGTCGTCGCGGATGCCGCCTTCCGCCTGGCTGGTGAAGATGCGCTGCAGCGAACGTTCTGCTTCAAGACCCGGCGGCGTGAGGTATACCGATGCCTGGGTGAGCGCACGCAGGCGCCAGTCGTGTGGCGATACCATCTCGTGCACGACGCAGTGCTTTTCGATGGCCGCGATGGCAGGCAGGAAGCGCGCACGCTGAAGGCCGTCGCGATACAGGCCGGGCGGGGCCGTGTTGGAGGTGGTGACCAGCACGACGCCGCGTGCGAACAGCGCATCGAGCAGGCCCGACAGAATCATGGCATCGCCGATGTCGTTGACCAGAAACTCGTCCAGGCAGACCACGCGGGCTTTCGCGGCAATGCGCGCAGCCACTTCGATCAACGGGTCCTGCCGTTCGCCCAGCTCACGCAGGGATTCGTGCACTTCCAGCATGAAGCGGTGATAGTGGCGCCGCAGCGCCAGGCCGGGCGCCAGGCTGGAGACGAACAGGTCCATCAGGAAGGTTTTGCCGCGACCCACGCTTCCCCACAGATACAGGCCGCGGATGGGTTCGGGCTGTTCGTTGCCGAGCATGGAGCGCAGCTTGCCGAAAAGGCCGCCGGACGGTGCGGCAGGAGTGGCCTGGCAGAGTGCGGCGTGCAGCCGGTCAAACTGGGCCAGGACGGGCACCTGGGCGGGATCGGACTCCCAGCGGTGGCCGGCCACGCCTTCACGATAGCGTTCACTGGGGGTTAGCGTCGGACAGTTCATGCGTTGCGCTGCGGCGGAAGCCAGTCGAGGATGGCGTGCTTCACCGCGCCGCGCAGATCCATCAGGCGACGGTGGAAGAAATGGCTGGTGTCGGCCATGCGCACCAGCGTGGGCTCCACCGGCAGGCTGTCGATCCACGCGAACACGGCTTCGGGGTCCACGACTTCGTCGGCCTCGCCCTGCACGATCAGCCAGGGGCATGCCGGAATCCGGATGCTTTCGAAGTCCCAGCGACCTGCGGGAGGGGCGATGCTGATGAGTGCATCAGCGCGCAGGCGGACGGCTTCGTTCAGGGTGACGTAGCTGCCGAACGAGAACCCTGCCAGCCACAGTTGGTCGTGCGGACGCGTACGTCGCACCCACGCCACCACGGCAGCCAGGTCCTCGCCTTCGCCGCGGCCATCATCGAACTGGCCTTCGGACTCGCCCACGCCGCGGAAATTGAAACGCACGGTGTCGAGGCCAGACTCGCGCAGCGAGCGCTCAAGCATCGTCACAACCTTGTTGTGCATCGTGCCGCCCTGAAGCGGGTGCGGATGGCAGATGACGGCCACGCCCTTGCGAGCGACCTCCGTTTCGCTGACTTCCGTGATGGTCTCAAGCTTGCCTGCGGGGCCGGCGAGCGCGAAGCTGGCGGCTTCGGCCGGAAAACGTTCCGGCGCTGGGGAATTGTGATCGCTCATGACCACCATGATACCCGGCCGTTGTGAAGTCCGTGACGGCTGGCCTCGATGAATGTACTTGCTCACGCGCTGCTGGCGGGCTCTGACACGGGCTTGCGACTGGGCGGTCTGCTCGGCGATTTCGTGCACGGCGCGCCCGACCCTGAGCTTCCGGAGTCGGTGCGTCTGGGGATTCAGCTTCACCGTGCCATCGACAGCTTCACGGATCAGCACGACGAGGTCCGCGCGGCGAGGACGCTGATTCCACCGCCATTTCGCCGCTATGCGGGCATCCTGCTGGACGTGTGGTTCGATTATTGTCTGGCGCGCGATTTCGCCCGCTGGTCCGACGAACCGCTGGACGCTTTCTCAGCGAGGTTCCGCGCTGACCTGCATGCGGCTGATTTTCCGCTGCCGCCGTCGCTGCTGCGCTTTCTTTCTTATATGGACGGCAACGACCTGCCGGCAGGCTATATGCGTGCAGAGGTGGTGGAGCGTGCCTTGCAGGGATTGTCGCGCCGGCTGACCCGGGCCAACCCTGTAGGCGAGTCGATGCCACTGCTTGTGGCAAACGACGATGCACTGCGACAGCATTTCGGGGTTTTCTTCCCGCAGCTCAAGGCGTTTGCGGGAAGCTGGAAGGCCAGCCATGCGGCCGGCCTGTAGGGCTTCAGGGCATCACTTTGCCTGATCGACCATCCACTTGACGGTGTTTTCGACCTGCTCATCCGTCAGGGACGGGTTACCGCCCTTGGCCGGCATGTGGTTGCCGTCCGGGCCGGTGTAGCCCTCGATGGCGTGCTTGATCAGCGTGGCCGTACCTTCGGCAATGCGCGTGCCCCACTGGCCCTTGTCGCCAAGCTTGGGCGCTCCGGCCACGCCAGCGGTGTGGCAGCTGTGGCACAGGTTGTCGTAAATGGTCTTGCCGTCGGTGCTGCCGCCGTAAGCGACCTGTGCGGCGGCGGCCTTGGCAGCGGCTTCCTGGGCGGCAGCCATGGCGGCGCGGCCCGTATCACCGGCATAAACCCCGCCTACTGGCGCGATGCGCGCGGTCTGGGCACGGGTCTGGGTGGGGTCCTGTTCTTTGGGGATGCCCGAATAGATGGAGTAAGCGATGACCATCAGGACAAGGGCCAATACGCTGAGTCCAAGCGTAAGCCACGAAAATTGACGCACGAAGTTCTGATCTGATTTGCTCGGGGAACCGCTCACGCTGTACTCCAGTCAGATGGGTATGCCCTCGGGCCGATCCCGGCACAAGGCTTGCCTTTTCAACCACGCGAAAGCCCCTGGCCCCCACGTGCCGCACCACAGGGGCGCGACAGGACCTCAATCATAGCGGAACCATCCGTCACATTTCCTCTCTAAACTCCCGCTCATACGGGGGCGTCAAAGTAGGGGTTTTCGGCTATCCATGTCGTCAGTCATGGGTACCCCCTGTCAACCGGCATTGTTCAATCCCGTTCCGGTACACCTAGTATTGGCGCCGTGGATCACCCGATCCATTGTTTCGACAGAGGGTTGCAGCCCTCATGCGCATGGCGCGGCGGCCGGAGCAGGTGCTCCAGGCCTCAATCATTCGGAGAGTGTTTCATGTCGCGTTTTTGGAAGATCGCGCTGTTTGTCCTTGTCCTGGTCGCTGTAGGTGCCGTAGCGGCTCACTTCCTTCTGGGAAAGAAGGGCGGTGCAGCACATGGTGGCGCTCAGGGACAGTCGCAGGACAAGAGCGAGCAGGGCGGTGATGGCAAGGACAAGGACCAGCCGCCCGTGCCCGTCACGGTGGTGCCTGTGGTTTCCCAGGATGTGCCGGTTTACCTCACGGCGCTGGGTACGGTTCAGGCCCTGAACACCGTCACGGTGCGCTCGCAGGTGGGCGGTCAGCTGATGAAGCTGAATTTCAAGGAAGGCCAGGAGGTCAAGAAGGGCGACGTGATCGCCGAGATTGACCCGCGCACCATCCAGTCGCAGTACGACCAGTCGGTGGCAAAACTGCGCCAGGACCAGGCCGCTGCGGCCACGGCGAAGAACAACCTCGACCGTTCGGTGAACCTCGTCAGCAAGGGCGGACAGCAGTACGTCTCCCAGCAGGACCTGGACAACCTGAAGAACACGCTCAGCCAGGCTGAAGCGACGGTCGCGGCGGACAACGCTGCCATCCGCGCATCGCAGGTGCAGCTTGGCTTCACCAAGGTCATCGCACCGATTGATGGCCTGGCAGGCATCCGCTCGGTCGACGTGGGCAACATTGTCGCCACGACCGACGCCATCGTGACGCTGACCCAGCTGCATCCGGTCTACGTCATGTTCTATCTGCCCGAGAAGAACCTGGACATGGTCCGTTCGTCGATGGGTACGCCGGGTGGTGCGGCCGGTTCGCTGGAAGTGATGGCGCTGGATCGCATCGACAGCCACGTGGTTTCCACCGGCGCACTGGATGTGATCGACAACACGATCGACACCAGCACCGGTACGTTCCGCCTGCGCTCGGTGTTCCAGAATCCGAAGACCGAGCTGTGGCCGGGTCAGTTCGTGAACGTGCAGCTGAAGGTGCGCACGGTCAGCAACGGTCTGGTGATTCCGGCTCAGGCTGTGCAGCGTGGTCCCGATGGCGACTACGTGTACCTCGTGCAGGGCGACAACACCGTCAAGATGCAGGCTGTGGATGTGGCCAGCGAAGTGGGTGACAGCCACGTGCTGATCGCCAAGGGCCTGAAGATCGACGAGAAGGTGGTCACGGAAGGTCAGTTCCGCCTGAAGCCGGGCAGCAAGATCCAGCCGCTGGCGCCGGGTCAGGTGCCTGCCGCGCCGACGGCGGATGAGCTTTCCAAGGCCAAGGGTCAGGGCAAGGGACAGGGCGGCGGTCGCCGCGGCTGATCGAAAGACGGGCCGGCCCATACCGGGACCGGCCCAGCGGGCCGACAGCACCACAACCAGGAACGTCACGTGGGTTTTTCGACACTCTTCATTCGCCGGCCGATTGCCACGTCACTGTTGATGGTGGCGGTGCTTCTGCTCGGCATCCTCGGTTACCGCCAGCTGCCGGTGTCGGCGCTGCCGGAAATCGACGCGCCCAGCCTCGTGGTCAGCACGCAGTATCCGGGCGCCAGCGCCACGACGATGGCGGCGCTGGTCACCACGCCGCTCGAGCGCAACTTCGGCCAGATTTCCGGCCTGACGATGATGAGCTCCGACTCGTCTGCCGGGCTGTCCACCATCGTGCTGCAGTTCGCGATGGACCGGGACATCGACATCGCCGCGCAGGACGTGCAGGCAGCCATCAATCAGGCCCGCGGCACGCTGCCCAACAACCTGCCGTATCCGCCGGTATACAACCGCGTGAACCCGGCCGACGCGCCGATCATGACGCTGATGCTCACGTCCGACAGCCTGCCGCTGCGTGACGTGAACAACTATGCGGACTCGATCCTGGCGCAGAAGCTGGCGCAGGTGCAGGGCGTGGGCCTGGTGTCCATCGCGGGCAACGTGCGTCCGGCTGTGCGCATTCAGGTCAATCCCGCGCAGCTGGCCAATCTTGGCCTCACGATGGAAGACGTGCGCAGCTCGCTCACCGAGGCGAACGTCAATGCGCCCAAGGGCACGCTGAACGGCAAGACGCAGTCCTACAGCATCGGCACCAACGATCAGCTGTCCACGGCGGCTGAGTACAAGAACACCATCATCAGCTACGCCAACGGTGCGCCTGTGCGCCTGTCGGATGTGGCCAACGTGGTGGATGGCGTGGAGAACGACCAGCTGGCCGCCTGGGCCAACGGCAAGCCTGCCGTGCTGCTGGATATCCGTCGTCAGCCCGGTGCCAACATCGTGCAGACGGTGGAGCACATCCGCCAGACCATCCCCGACCTGCAGAAAGTGCTGCCGGCGGACGTCCATCTGAAAGTGTTCGCCGACCGCACCATCACCATCCGCGCGTCGGTGGAAGATGTGCAGTTCACGCTGATCCTCACGGTCTGCCTCGTGGTGGCGGTGATCTTCGTGTTCCTGCGCCGCCTGTGGGCCACGGTCATTCCGTCGGTGGCGGTGCCGCTCTCGCTGATGGGCACGTTCGGCGTCATGTCGTTTGCCGGCATGTCGCTGGACAACCTCTCCCTGATGGCGCTGGCGGTCGCAACCGGCTTCGTCGTCGACGATGCGATCGTGATGATCGAGAACATCGTCCGCTATATCGAACAGGGCCACGACGGCAAGACAGCCGCAGAAATCGGCGCGAAGGAAATCGGCTTCACCGTCGTGTCGCTGACGGTCTCGCTGATCGCCGTGTTCCTGCCGTTGCTGCTGATGCCCGGCGTTACCGGTCGCCTGTTCCACGAGTTCGCATGGGTGCTGACCATCGCGGTCGCCATCTCCATGCTGGTGTCGCTGACGCTCACGCCGATGATGTGCGCGTACCTGCTGAAAGCCGACGAACTGCCCGATGCGGAAGATGCGCACGAGCACGCGTCGGCCTCGGGCAAGCACACCTGGTGGTCGCGCATCGTTGAAGGTTATGGCAGCAGTCTGGACTGGGTGCTGGATCACCGTCCGCTGACGATGATGGTTGCCGCGTTCTCGGTGGCGCTCACCGTCGTGCTGTACATGGTGATCCCGAAGGGTCTTCTGCCTGAGCAGGACACCGGTCTCATCACGGCCGTGGTGCAGGCTGACCAGAACGTCGCCTTCCCGCAAATGGAACAGCGCACGAAGGCCGTGGCGGATGCCTTGCAGAAAGACCCGGCCGTGGCGGGTGTCGCCGCCTTCATCGGCGCGGGCTCGGTCAATCCCACGCTGAATCAGGGTCAGCTGTCGCTGGTGCTGAAGGAGCGCAGCGAGCGCGACGGTCTGGAAGAAGTGGTGGCACGCCTGCAGAAGGCCGCCGCTGGCATTCCCGGTGTGGCGCTGTATCTGAAGCCCGTGCAGGACGTCACGCTGGACAGCCAGGTGTCGGCCACGGAATACCAGTACTCGCTGTCGGACGTGAATGCTACGGAGCTTTCCGGCTACGCGAACCAGATGACCCAGGCGCTGCGCAAGCGTCCGGAGCTGGCCGACGTGGACAACAACCTGGCCGATCAGGGTCAGGCGCTGAAGCTCACCATCGACCGTGACACGGCCAGCCGTCTTGGCGTGCCGGTGCAGACCATCGACGACACGCTGTACGACGCGTTCGGTCAGCGCCAGATTTCAACGATCTTCACCCAGCTCAATCAGTACCGCGTGGTGCTGGAAGTGGGTCCGGAATTCCGCACCAGCTCCGATCTGCTGAACAAGCTGACCGTCCGCGGCAACGGCAACGGTGCCCTCACGGGCAGCAACGCCACCAGCTTCGGCCAGCTGGCGTCCAGCAACTCGGCGACGCCCTCGGGCATTGGCAACACCGGCAACGTCGGTTTCCAGGTTGGTAGCGGTGGCACCATTCCCATTGCATCGCTGGCCAGCTCCAAGGTCACCAATGCGCCGCTGGTCGTCACCCACCTGCAGCAGCTTCCCGCTGTGACCATCTCGTTCAACCTGGCGCCGGGCTATTCGCTGTCGGCGGCAGTGGATGCGATTGCCGAGGTGGAGAAGCAGCTGAACTTCCCGCCGCAGGTCCGTGGCCAGTTCATCGGCAAGGCTGCCGAGTTCTCTTCCTCGGTGGGCGACGAAGTGCTTCTGCTGCTTGCCGCCATCGTGGTCATCTACATCGTGCTGGGCGTGCTGTACGAGAGCTACATCCATCCGATCACCATCATCTCCACCCTGCCGCCCGCGGGCGTGGGCGCACTGCTCGCACTGCTGATGTGCGGCATGAGCCTCTCGGTGGACGGCATCGTCGGTATCGTGTTGCTGATCGGCATCGTGAAGAAAAACGCGATCATGATGATCGACTTCGCCATCGAGGCGAAGCGCACCGGCATGAACGCGCACGATGCCATCCGTCGCGCCTGCCTGCTGCGCTTCCGTCCCATCATGATGACCACGGCAGCCGCACTGCTCGGCGCGCTTCCGCTGGCACTTGGCACCGGTATCGGTTCGGAGTTGCGCAAGCCGCTGGGTGTGTCCATCGTTGGCGGTCTGCTGTTGTCGCAGCTGGTCACGCTGTACACCACGCCGGTGATCTATCTGTACATGGAACGCTTCTCTGACTGGTTGCAGGTGCGCAAGGAACGTCGCGCTCTGGCTCAGGCAACCCCGGGAACCGCCAACTGATGGCGTTACCGGGAAGGTTCCCGATCCACCTCATCTTTCGCCGGACGGTCACCCGCCCGGCGAAACCTTTTTGCGGGAGTGACGTTATTGTTGCGATGACGTCAGCATCTTCCGATTCGACACATCGACTCCACCGCGCATGAATATTTCCGGCCCGTTCATCCGCCGACCGATCGGCACGTCGTTGCTTGCCATCGGCATTTTCGTTTGCGGCATGATCTGCTACTTCATGCTGGGCGTGGCTGCGCTTCCGAACATCCAGTTTCCGGCGATCTTCGTGCAGGCCCAGCAGTCCGGCGCGGACGCGAGCACCATGGCGTCGACCGTGGCGGCTCCGCTGGAACGCCATCTGGGTCAGGTGCCAGGCATCGACCAGATGCGATCGAACAGTTCCGAGGGCAGCACGTTCGTCCTTCTGTTCTTCCAGAACGGCACCAATCTGGACGCTGCCGCACGTGACGTGCAGGCCGCGATCAACGGTGCGCAGGCGGATCTGCCCAGCGGTTTGCTCAATGCCCCCAGTTACCAGAAGGCCAACCCCAACGACGATCCGGTGATCGTGCTGGCGCTGACCTCCGACACGCAGTCTCCCACCACGCTGTACAACCTGGCCGACTCCATCCTCGCGCAGCGTCTGCGCCAGCAGGAAGGCGTCTCGTCGGTGGATATCGCGGGCAGTGCCACGCCTGCCATCCGTGTGGATGTGAATCTGCGCGCGCTCAATGCGATGGGCCTGTCGCCGGATCAGCTGCGCAACGCGCTGACTGCGGCCAACGTGACCTCGCCGCAGGGCTTCCTTTCCGACGGTCACACGACGATGTCGGTGACCGCCACCGATTCGCTGCACACTGCAGAAGAATTCGGCAAGCTCATCATCGCTAACAAGAACAACGTTCCCATTCGCCTTACCGACGTGGCGAAGGTGTACGACGGTCAGCAGGATGCGTATCAGGCGGCCTGGTTCAACGGTCGTCCCGCGATCCTGATGTACGTGTACAAGAAGTCCGACGCCAACGTGATCGCCACGGTCGACAACATCAAGGCCCAGGTGCCGCAGATGCAGACCTGGTTGCCGGCCGGCGTGAAGCTTTCACCGTTCTTCGATGGCACGCCCACCATCCGTGCGTCGCTGGCGGAAGTGCAGATCACGCTGATGATCAGCCTTGCGATGGTCATCATGACCATGGCGCTGTTCCTTCGCCGCCTGGCGCCCACCGTGATTGCGGGCCTGGCAGTGCCGTTGTCGCTGGCTGGCGCGTTCGTGGTGATGTATGTGCTGGGCTATACGCTGAACAACCTCACGCTGCTCGCGCTGGTGATTGCCATTGGCTTCGTGGTGGACGATGCCATCGTCGTCATCGAGAACGTCATCCGTCACATGGATGAAGGCATACCCCGATTCGAGGCCGCGTTGCTGGGGGCGAAGGAAATCGGTTTCACGATCGTCTCGATCACGGCCTCACTGGTTGCCGTGTTCATTCCGCTGCTGTTCGCCAGCGGCATCACGGGCATGTTCTTCAAGGAATTCACGGTCACGCTGTGCGCGGCCATCGGCGTGTCCGCGCTGGTGTCGCTTACCCTCACGCCCTCGTTGTGTGGCCATTTCCTTTCTGCGCACAAGCATCAGGGCAAGCCGTCGTGGCTGGGTCGCAAGCTGGATGTGTTCCACGAGCGGATGCTGGGTGTCTATCGCACCGCACTGGACTGGACGCTGCGTCACGCTCTGCTGATGGCGCTGACGCCGCTGTTTCTTATCGCGCTGACCTTCGTGCTGGCAGGCATGGTCAAGGCGGGCCTGTTTCCGTTGCAGGACACCGGTCTGATTTCTGCCCGCGCAACCAGCAGCTCCACCGTGTCGTTCGGCGAGATGATGATCCGCCAGGCTCGCGTCACCGACATGTTGCTGGCCGACCCGGCTGTGAAGGCGGTGGGCTCGCGTCTGGGCACCAGCCGTACGGGCTCCAGCGGCAACTTCAACATCGAATTGAAGACACGCGCCGAGGGCCGCGACGAAACCACGTTCGACGCACTGGCGCGCCTGAGTGCCAAGGCCAACAAGTTCCCCGACCTCAATCTGCGCCTTCGCCCGTTGCAGGATCTGCCCACCGGTGGCGGTGGTGGTTCGAGTCAGGGTGCGCAGTATTCCGTGTCGCTGAAGGGCAACGACATCGTTGAATTGCAGGAATGGCTGCCCAGGCTGGTCGATGAGCTGAAGAAAAATCCGATGCTGAAGGATGTCGGCAGCGACATCGACGCGCAGGGCCTTCGTCAGAACATGGTCATCAACCGCGACGATGCGGCGCGTCTGGGTGTGTCCATCGGCGATATCGACGGCGCGCTGTATAACGCGTTCGGTCAGCGCGCTGTGTCCACCATCTATTCGGACATCAATCAGTACCGCGTCATCATCAACTCATTGCCCGGTCTTGCCGCCACGCCTGAAGCGATCAACCAGCTTTACGTGAAGTCCCGTTCCGGTGCGATGGTACCCATCACGGCGGTCGCTCAGCAGAAGCCGGGACTTGCACCCAGCCAGATCGTGCACGAAGACCAGTACACGAGCATGGGCGTCAGCTTCAACCTCGCTCCCAACGTGAGCATGGGCGAGGCGATGCAGGTCATTCAGAAGACCATCAGCAACATGCGCATGCCCGGTGACATCCGCCTGGACGTGGGCAGCGATTTCAAGCGTTTCCAGCAGAGCCAGAGCGACATGCCGCTGCTGATCCTGGCCGCGATCATCACGGTCTACCTGTTGCTGGGCATGCTGTACGAGAGCCTGATTCACCCGGTCACCATCCTGTCCACGCTGCCTGCTGCGGGTGTGGGCGCGCTTGCCGCGCTGCTGATTACGGACACGGAGCTGTCGATCATCGCGATGATCGCGCTGGTGTTGCTCATTGGTATCGTGAAAAAGAACGCGATCATGATGATCGACTTCGCACTGGTGGCGGAGCGCGAGCACGGCAAGACCTCGATGGAAGCCATTCGTGAGGCATGTCTCGTGCGCTTCCGGCCGATCATGATGACCACGATGGTCGCCATTCTCGCGGCGGTGCCGCTGGCGATCGGTCTGGGCGAAGGTTCCGAGTTGCGTCGTCCGCTGGGTATCGCGATGATCGGTGGTCTCATCATCTCCCAGAGCCTCACGCTCCTCAGCACGCCTGCGTTGTACGTGATCTTCGCGTGCCTCAGCGACCGCTGGAAGGCGCGCAAGGCCGCCCGCATCGCCCGTCGCCGGGCGCGCCGCGAGCTTGCGAAAGCCAGCTGAGTCGTGTCCATACGCCGCCGCACTGACGGCGGCGTTCAAAAACCGGCGCGAAACCGCGACAATGAAGGGCTTGCGCGACCGGAACCGGGCGCGGCGCACGCGTGCGCCTTGCGACCAGCCTCTGGCGCCCCCAACACGAGCCGTAACCTGAGAGGTCCCTGACATGTCCAGTACGCCAAAGATCATCTACACCCTGACGGACGAAGCGCCGTTCCTCGCCACGCAGTCGTTGTTGCCCATCGTGGCGGCGTTCACGGCTACCGCGTCCATCGCCGTGGAAACGCGCGACATCTCGCTCGCCGGGCGCATCATTGCCCAGTTCCCGGATCGCCTGAAGGCCGATCAGAAGATCGCCGACGATCTGGCTGAGCTTGGCGAACTGGCCACGACGCCGGAAGCCAACATCATCAAGCTGCCGAACATCAGCGCGTCGGTGCCGCAGCTCAAGGCTGCCATCAAGGAACTTCAGAGCAAGGGCTACGACCTTCCCGACTATCCGGACGAGCCGCGCGACGACGCACAGAAAGACGCCAAGGCACGCTACGACCGCGTGAAGGGCAGTGCCGTCAACCCCGTGCTGCGCGAAGGCAACTCGGATCGCCGCGCACCGCTTTCGGTCAAGAATTACGCCCGCAAGCATCCGCACCGCATGGGTGCGTGGAGTCACGATTCCAAATCGCACGTTGCCCACATGGATGGCGGTGATTTCTACGGCAGCGAGAAGTCCGTACTGGTCGAGCAGGCCGGAAATGTCCGCATCGAATGGTTCGGCAAGGACGGCACGAGCAAGGTTCTGAAGGAAAAGACGGCGATTTCTGCCGGTGAGCTGATCGACGCAGCGGTCATGAACAAGAAGGCACTGTCCGCATTCATTGATGCGCAGATCGCCGATGCGAAGAGCCAGGGCGTACTGTTCTCGCTGCATCTGAAGGCCACGATGATGAAGGTCTCGGACCCCATCATGTTCGGTGTCGTCGTCAACGAGTTCTACAAGGATGCGCTTGGCAAGCACGCCGACGTGCTGCGCCAGGTGGGCTTCGATGCGAATAACGGCATCGGCGACCTGTACTCGCGCATCAAGTCGCTGCCGGCTGACCAGCAGGCAGCCATCGAAGCCGACGTGACCGCGCAATACGCCACGCGCCCCGGCCTGGCGATGGTCAATTCGGACAAGGGCATCACCAACCTCCACGTGCCCAGCGACATCATTGTCGACGCATCCATGCCCGCGATGATTCGTGACTCCGGCAAGATGTGGGACGCCTCCGGCAAGTTGCAGGACACCAAGGCCATCATTCCCGACCGCAGCTATGCGGGCGTGTACCAGGTGGTGATCGAGGACTGCAAGGCGCATGGCGCTTTCGATCCGGCAACCATGGGCAGCGTGCCCAATGTGGGCCTGATGGCGCAGAAGGCGGAAGAATACGGCTCGCACGACAAGACCTTCCAGATCGAAGCCGATGGCCACGTGCGCGTCACCGACAGCGCGGGCAACGTGCTGATGGAGCACGCAGTCGAAGCGGGCGATATCTGGCGCATGTGCCAGACCAAGGACGCGCCGATCCAGGATTGGGTGAAGCTTGCCGTATCCCGTGCACGCCTGAGTTCGACGCCGGCCGTATTCTGGCTGGACCCGGCCCGTGCGCATGATGCGCAGGTCATCACCAAGGTGCAGCGTTACCTGAAGGATCACGACACCACGGGTCTGGACATCCGCGTGATGTCGCCGGTGGAAGCCACGCGCTTCTCGCTGGATCGCATCCGCAAGGGTGAGGACACCATCTCGGTCACCGGCAACGTGCTGCGTGATTACCTCACCGATCTGTTCCCGATCATGGAGCTGGGCACCAGCGCCAAGATGCTGTCGATCGTGCCGCTGATGGCTGGCGGTGGCCTGTTCGAGACCGGTGCAGGTGGTTCGGCCCCCAAGCACGTGCAGCAGTTCGTGGAAGAGAACTACCTGCGCTGGGATTCGCTGGGTGAATTCCTTGCGCTGGCGGCATCGCTTGAGCACTTGGGCAACCGCTACGACAACGCGGGTGCTGCCGTGCTGGCTCGCACGCTGGATCAGGCCAACGGCAAGTTCCTCGACAGCAACAAGTCCCCCGCCCGCAAGGTCGGTGAACTGGATAACCGTGGCAGCCACTTCTATCTGGCGATGTACTGGGCGCAGGCTCTGGCCGCACAGAACGATGATGCTGCTCTGAAGGCGAAGTTCGCTCCGCTGGCACGTGCACTGGAAGAGGGCGAGGCAACGATTCTTGCCGAACTCGTCGGTGTGCAGGGTCACGCCGTGGACATCGGTGGCTATTACCAGCCGGACCTGGCACGGGTCAGCAAGGCCATGCGCCCCAGCGCCACGTTGAATGCGGCACTGGCCATGCTGACCGCGTAAGTCAGTCCGGCCCAGGCCCGCCTGCACCTGTGGGGTGCGGGCGGGCTTTTTCTTGTCGACGCGGATGGACGTCCATTCACTGGCAAGCACCCATCGCGGGCTTGCCAGCGACTTTACGGGGCGCTGGCAGTGTCGAGCTTGCCAATGTCCTGTGCGCTGAGCGCCAGCTTCGCCGCACCAGCAATCTCACGCAGCTGGTCCACCGTCGTTGCACTGGCAATGGGCGCTGCAATGCCCGGGCGCGTCATCAGCCACGCCAGTGCCACCTGCGCCGGCGTCGCCCCATGTGCGTGAGCCACCTCATCCAGCGCATCCAGCACGCGCAGGCCGCGCGCATCCAGATACTTCTTTACCGAGCCGCCGCGCGCCTTGCTCTTGTCCAGATCTGCCTCGGAGCGATACTTGCCACTCAGGAAACCGCTGGCCAGCGAGTAATAGCTGATGACCGACACACCTTCCTTGACGACCAGCGGCTGCAATTCACTTTCGTAACCCGCGCGATCAAGCAGGTTGTATTCCGGCTGCAACGTTTCATAGCGCGGCAGGTGATTTTCGCGACTGATCTTCAGGGCATCGGCAAATCGCGTGGCACTGTAATTGGATGCGCCAAGCACGCGCACCTTGCCCTGTTTCACCAGGTCGGCAAACGCGTTCATCGTCTCCTCCAGCGGCACCTTCGGATCGTCCTCGTGGGCCTGATACAGGTCGATCACGTCGGTTTGCAGGCGACGCAGCGAGTCTTCCACGGCTTCGCGGATGTTGACCGGCGACAGGCCCGGGTAACGGCCCCATTTGGCCACCTTGGTCGCAATCAGTACCTTGTCGCGCTTGCCGGACTTCTTCAGCCACTTGCCGATGATGGTTTCCGACTCGCCGCCTTCGTTGCCGGGCACCCATGCCGAATAGACGTCTGCCGTGTCGATGAGGTTCAGGCCTTCATCGACAAACGCATCCAGAAGCTCAAACGAGCGCTTCTCATCGGCGCTCCAGCCGAATACGTTGCCGCCGAAGGCCAGCGGGGCTGCCTCAAGGGTTGATTGGCCGAGTTTGCGTTTCGTCACGGGGCTCTCCAGACAGATGCGGAAAGCCACCATGATGCCGTGAAGGCGGTAAAGGTGATGTCGCCAACTCAGCAGGCGTGGCGCGGTGCAATGACGCAGTCGCAGGGTGCAAGCGTGCAGGCCTCCGAAGCGGCGCGGACGGGCCGCTCCTTGCGGGCCGTTTTTTCCGGGGCCGGGGCCGGTGTGGCCGGTCGGGCCAGCGACCAGATCAACTCGCGGTTAGTAATGTGTCCGTGCAGGAACGCCAGTCCGGTGAACATCGACGCCATGATCCTCTCCCCGATCACGTCGCAGGACGCTGCGACTTGTTGTGGGGTCAAAGCGTGCGCTTTGGACGGCAGCCGAAAAAGCGATATGTTTGCAATCCTGACTTGAGGGGAATTCACATGTCGCGGATGCCGCTGGCCCTGTTGCAAGGTTTTGTACTGGTGGCGCGCACTGGCAAGCTGTCCAGTGCGGCAGACCAGTTGAATCTGACGGTCAGCGCCCTGAGCCATCAGATCCGCAATCTGGAATCCCGCCTGGGACGCCGCCTCTTCGAGCGCGGGCCGCGCGGCGTGGCGCTGACCATGGAGGGCAACCACCTTCTGGATGCCATCGGTCACCATTTCGACGGCATCGAACAGGCGCTGCACCGGTATGCGGGGCGCCATCAGGATGCGCTGACGGTCAGTGTGCTGCCCTCGGTGGCATCCAGCTGGCTGGTTCCGCGACTGCCGCGGCTGGTGGCGCGCCATCCGGAACTGGAACTGAGCCTGCAATCCACCGCTGCCCTGGTCGATTTCGACCGGGAACCCGTGGATGCTGCGATACGGTACGGCCTGGGGCAGTGGCCGCGCTGCATATCCGAGCGCCTTTTCGGCGAATACATCGTGCCCGTGGCAAGCCCGGCCCTGATCGAACGCATGGGCGGCATGCCGGATACCTCGCTGACTGGCTGGCCCCTGCTGGGCGACCCGTCCGGTCGCTGGACCGGATGGGCGGACAAATTCGGCATGCCACTGCCCAATCGCTACGTGGCGCGCTTCGACAACACTGAAACCCTGCAACGGGCGGCCCTGGAAGGCATGGGCGTGGCCCTCGCGCGCCTGGTGATGGCCCGTTCACTTATCGAGTGCGGGTCGTTGGTCGTGCTGTGTGAAGAGCGCCTGCGGGTGGCTGAAGCCTACTATCTGGTCTACCCCCGCCGTTCGGAATCCCACGCTGGCGTAGCGGCGTTCCGCGATTGGTTGCGGGAGGAAGCGGCATGCCACGAAGCGGGCATCGGCATGCCTCGCGGAGCTTGACACTTGCGCGCCGCAGCACGACAATTCTCGCGCTACCGCGCGGATTTCACGTGCGGCCAGCATCCCGACCTTTCCTTATTCAAGGCATATGGACGTCTACCCTAGTCGACGCGCCGACATCCGCAAGCATCGGATGGCGGCGTTCAAAAATAACCGCCCGCGGCGACCGTAACGGTCAGTCGGCGCTTTCCTGACTGGGGAAAGTCCGGCTCACTCTCGACGGAAGCCGTGAGCTTCCGTTATCTGAGGAGTGAGCCATGAAGCTCAATCTTGATATGTCCGGTGCCCGCATGTTCGGCCGCCGTCTTGCGTTCGCCCTGGCCCGTCGTCGTGCCGGCAACGCTGCTTCCGCTCGTCCGCGCACCATCACCGTGCCGCGTTCCCGTCTTGCGGATGAAAGCCAGGCGAAACCCCAGAGTCGCACCCTTTCGCCAGTATGAGCGGCGACATAGCGTCCCGGGCGCGGCACACGCCGCGAAATACCGGGCCGGCAGACCAGCACAAGAACACCATTCGTCAGCCACGCGCTGGCGCGGGACGTCGCAACTCACGTTGACGTCTGCTCGCGCCTGGTGGCTTGAACGTGCACCAGGGAAAGCGAGTGATGAACAAGCGCGGCAAGGCTACGGCCACCCCCACATTCAGTGACAACCTCGTCCGCGACGCATGGCGCCCGGGCGCGGAGCTGCTTGTGTCCATGGAAACGAGCCTGCAGGGCCTCAATGAGGAGCAGATTGCCGCGCGACTCGACCGTGACGGCGTCAACGAGGTCAGCCACGAGAAGCCGCCGCACTGGACGTTGCAGCTTCTGCGGGCCTTCAAGAACCCGTTCATCATCGTGCTGCTGGTGCTGGCCATCGTGCAGCTGGCCACCGAGCCGGATGACCTCACCGGCCCGATCATCATCGCGGTGATGGTGGGCATCAGTGTGCTGCTGAGCTTCACCCAGGAATTCCGTTCCTCGCACGCGGCTGAAAAGCTGAAGGCGATGGTGCGCAATACCTCGACCGTCACCCGCCGTGCTGATGATGGCCATGCCGAGCGCATCGAAGTGCCGGTGGAAGAGCTGGTGGTGGGCGACATCGTGCATCTGGGCGCGGGCGACATGGTTCCTGCGGACCTTCGCCTGATCGCCGCCAAGGATCTGT
The DNA here is from genome assembly GCF_014192715.1 of Luteibacter sp. Sphag1AF. Classification (GTDB taxonomy): domain Bacteria; phylum Pseudomonadota; class Gammaproteobacteria; order Xanthomonadales; family Rhodanobacteraceae; genus Luteibacter. The sequence continues at coordinate 196,146 of NZ_JACHYH010000004.1, read as the reverse complement.
TCATCAGCCAGGCCATCCTCACCGGCGAATCGCTGCCGGTGGAGAAAGTGGCGCCGAACGGCCGCGACACCGGCAGCGTGGAAAATCCGCTGGACCTGGCCACCGTCTGCTATATGGGCACCAACGTAGTCAGCGGCACGGCAACCGCTGTGGTGCTGGCCACCGGCGGCCGCACGTATCTGGGCTCGCTGGCACACACGTTGTCCGGGCAGCGCGTGCAGACCAGTTTTGATCGTGGCGTCTCCAGCGTGAGCTGGCTGCTGATCCGCTTCATGGCGGTGATGGTGCCGATTGTTTTCCTGATCAACGGCATCGACAAGGGTGACTGGCTGCAGGCCTTCATGTTTGCCTTGTCGGTGGCTGTGGGCCTCACGCCGGAAATGCTGCCGCTGATCGTCACCGCCAATCTCGGCAAAGGCGCCATCGCCATGTCGAAGCGCAAGGTGGTGGTCAAGCGACTGAATGCGATTCAGAACTTCGGCGCGATGGACGTGCTGTGCACCGACAAGACCGGCACGCTCACGCTCGACAAGATCGTGCTGGAACGTCATCTGGATCTTTCCGGCGCCGAGTCGGACGAAGCGCTGGAATACGGCTATCTCAACAGCCGCTTCCAGACGGGCCTGCGCAACCTCATGGACAAGGCCGTGCTCGCACACCGCGACCTGGAGCCAAGCGCGCGCCAGTACCGCATCGTTGATGAGATCCCCTTCGACTTCCAGCGCCGTCGCATGTCGGTGATCGTCAGCGGGGAGGATGGTCAGCATCTGCTTGTGTGCAAGGGCGCGGTGGAAGAAATGCTCGCCATCTGCACCGAGGCGAAGATTGGCGACACCATCGAGACGCTGACCGATGAGAAGCGTCGCGAAATCCGCTCCATGACGCGTCGCCTCAATGAGGATGGCCTGCGCGTACTAGTGGTCGCCATCCGTCGCGAGCCTAAGCACGACCGTCCCTACGGCATTGCGGACGAGAGTGGCCTGATCGCCGTGGGATGCCTGGCGTTCCTCGATCCGCCGAAAGACTCCGCCGCCACCGCGATCCGCGCGCTGCATCACCATGGCGTGGCCGTGAAGGTCATCACCGGTGACAACGAAGCCGTGACGCGCAAGATCTGCTCCGAAGTGGGGCTGGACGTTACCGCTTCCGTGCTGGGCCGGGACGTGGAAGCGCTGGACGATGACGCGCTCGACGATCTGGTGGTGAAAACCACGGTGTTCGCCAAGATGTCGCCGGTGCAGAAGGCGCGCGTGGTCAAGTCGCTTCAGCGTCGCGGGCACACCGTCGGCTTTCTGGGCGACGGCATCAATGACGCGCCAGCGCTGCGCGAGGCCGATGTTGGCATCTCCGTGGATACCGCGACGGATATCGCCAAGGAATCGGCGGACATCATCCTGCTCGAAAAGAATCTGATGGTGCTGGAAGAGGGGGTGATCGAAGGTCGCATCACCTTCGGCAACATCATGAAGTACATCAAGATGACGGCCAGCTCCAACTTCGGCAACGTGTTCAGCGTGCTGGTGGCCAGCGCATTCCTGCCGTTCCTCCCGATGCTGCCGTTGCAGATTCTGGTGCAGAACCTGCTGTACGACCTGTCGCAGCTGTCCATTCCGTTTGATCGCATGGATGACGAATACCTGCGCAAGCCGCGCAAGTGGGACGCCGGCGACATCGGTCGCTTCATGGTGTGGATTGGCCCGGTCAGCTCCATTTTCGACATGACCACGTTCTATCTGATGTGGCATTACTTCGGTGCCAATGGCCCGGAACATCAGTCGCTGTTCCAGTCCGGCTGGTTCATCGAGGGCCTGCTGTCGCAGACGCTGGTGGTGCACATGATCCGCACACGCCGCATTCCGTTCCTGCAAAGCGTGGCATCCGCGCCGGTGCTGGCGCTGACTGGCCTGATTATCGTGATCGGCATGCTCATTCCGTACAGCGAGATTGGCGCGAAAATCGGCATGCAGCCGCTGCCGGGCATCTATTTCGCCTGGCTGGCCGTGACGCTGCTTTGCTATTGCGTGCTGACGCAGCTGATGAAGACGATCTACATCCGGCGCTTCGGTCGCTGGCTCTGATCCGAGCGTGCCGGCCGCCCATCCGGTTGATCCGGGTGGGCGGCCTACGGGGTGGGGTGAGCGCGGCTTCTTTCGGGCGGGTGGCTGCGTGAGGTCTGATTTGCGGACCCTCACGCAAGGAGACCATCGTGTTCCGAATCAGTCTTTTGTTGTTGCTGTTGCTCGCATCGTTGCCGGCATTTGCCGCCAAAAGCCGCTATGTCGACGTGGTGGACTATCCCAGCAAGGAGTTCGCCCTGGATCGTTTCGACGAACTGCGCGAAAGGCTCAACCGTTCATTTGACTTCATCTGTGGTGACACCTTCTGCGAAGGTGACTACAGCAACCTTCGCTCCATACGCTTCACCTGTTCGGCCGACAGCCGGAAGGGATACATGCAGGAGTGTCTGTGGACATTCTTCGGCAGCTACGACGAGGTGCTGCCTGCAACGGGTGAGGTAACGACCAACAGCCACTTCTTCCAGTGCCGCATTCCGCTCGCCCCGCGAACCCCGGTCGAGGACTTCTACAGCGCGCTTGAGGCGTCCGATCCGATGGAAGCTCCGCTTCCGGGAACCGGGGTGCCCATCTACGAAGTGCTTACCGAGTGCCTCTGAGGCCAGGTCGCGGCCATCGGCCCTGAAACTGAGCGCTGCCCGGTTGTCGTGACCGGGCAGCGCTCTTTCTATCTCGACATGGCTGCCATGCCCCGTTAGCGTTGAGGGCATGAGTATTGTCATGACCGCCCTCGTCTTGCTGCTGGTCGTCGCGCTGTCCGGTGCGGTGGTACGCCTGCTTCCCATCAAGCTTCCCCTCCCGCTCGTACAGATCGGCCTGGGGGCCGTTCTCGCCATGCCCATGTTTGGCATGCGGGTCCAGTTCGATCCCGAGCTGTTTTTTCTTCTGTTCATTCCGCCCCTGCTGTTCGCGGATGGCTGGCGCATTCCGAAGCGTGAGCTGTTTCTCCTGCGTGGGCCGATTCTCGCGCTGGCCATCGGGCTGGTGTTTTTCACCATCGTGGGCGTGGGTTACTTCGTCCACTGGATGATTCCCACCGTGCCCTTGCCGGTGGCCTTCGCGCTCGCCGCGGTGCTGTCACCCACCGATGCCGTGGCCGTGACGTCGATTACGGGTGGCAGCCGCATTCCCTCGCGCTTGTTGCACGTGCTTGAGGGTGAGGCGCTGTTCAACGATGCGTCGGGCCTGGTGGCCCTCCAGTTCGCCGTGATGGCGGCGGTGACAGGGCATTTCTCGCTGGCCGATGCGTCCGTCGATTTCTTCATCAAGGCCCTGGGCGGCATTCTGGCCGGTGCGCTGGTCAGCTGGGTGTTCGGGCACGTGCGTCGCCGGCTGGTGCGCTGGAGCGGCGAGGGCGATCCCTCCAGCCAGGTTGCGCTGCTGCTTTTGCTGCCGTTCGCGGCGTACCTTCTGGCCGAGCATTTCGACGTGTCGGGCATTCTGGCCGCTGTGGCAGCCGGCATGATGATGAACTACACCGACGTGCTGAAGGGTGGTCACGTTGCCACGCGCATGCAGAACAACAGCGTCTGGTCGATGGTGGAGTTCACCTTCAACGGCATCATCTTCCTGTTGCTGGGCTTGCAACTGCCGGGCGTGCTGGGCAACGCGAAGCTGGATCTTGCGCAGGCCGGTGGCGGACACATGTGGTATCTGGCGGGTTATGTGGTGGCGATCACGCTGGCGCTGGTGCTGCTGCGTTTCATCTGGGTATGGGTGTCGCTGCGCTTCGTGTTGCTGCGCTCGCTGGTGCGCCATGAATCGCGACCGAGGCCGGGTGTGCGCCTGGTGTGGACGACGGCGCTTGCCGGCGTGCGCGGATCAATCACGCTGGCCGGCGTGCTTTCCATTCCGCTGGTGATTCGCGAGGGCGTGCCGTTTCCTGTTCGCGACCTTCTTGTTTTTCTCGCCTCCGGAGTCATTCTCTGCACGCTGATCTTCGGCGCCATCGGGCTGCCGTTGCTGGTGAAAGGTCTGAAGCTGCCGGGCGAAGACCCGCGCGTCCGTGAGGAGCGTGAGGCGCGCGCCCTGACGGCACAGGCCGCGCTGCGCGGCATCGAGGCGGAGGTGAAGCGCATCCAGGAAGATGCGGACGAGGACAGCGTGGCCTTGTCGTCACAGGTGGCCGCGAGGGTGATGTCCGATTACCAGCAGCGCATGGAAGCGGCGGGCGAAGAGGGTGACGTTCCGGACAAGGCCCGCGCGGAGGCGGGAACCGAGCGCGCCATTCGGCTTGCCGCGCTGCGTGCCGAGCGCAAGGAGCTGTATCACCTGCGTGGCACGCACCACATCAACGATGAAACGCTGGGCGTATTGCTGCGCGAGGTGGACCTGGCCGAGGCGGCGCTTACCGGCCTGCATGCCGGCTAGGTGGCGCCTTCAGACCTGCGGCTGCATACCGCGCAGAATCAGGTCGACACCTGCCAGAAAATCCGCCTTGTCATCGTGCGAGCTGAACTGCTCGGCGATGCTTCGGGTGAACGGGAAAGCCTCGGCGTCCAGCGCCGACCACGTGGCAGCAAGCGAGCCCAGAACGTGGTTCCGATCCAGCTTCTGCTCACGGCCCGTCTGCGAGTTGGCCGCGTTCTGGCCGCCCACACCCAGAATGAAGTTCAACACCGCCGACACGGTGGCCCACTGCGCATGATGCGGCACACCCATCGCATTCACTTGCTGGCCAAGCCGTTCCATGAGGCGCAGCATCGGTAACTGCCCGGGCGCCCTGGCCAGTGCCGTGCCGACCCACGGATGCGCATCCATGGCATCGAACATGCCCAGCGCGAGGGTGCGAATGGCCGCCTCAGGCGTGGCCGCGTCCACGTGCGCCTCCATCGTCTGCGCCACGACGGCGTCACTCGCGGCGGTCAGCAAGTCGCTCTTGTTGGCCACGTGCCAATAGATGGCGCCCGCGCCAGTCGCCAGCCGTTCGGAGAGTGCACGGAAGGTGAGCCCTGCTTCGCCGCCGCTGTCCAGCAGGTCGATGGAGGCTTCGATGATGCGTTCCCGGGAAAGTGATTCCTCCCGGCGCGGTGCGGTGCGTGCTTTGCTGGCCATGGGTGCATATTGACATAAGTGGAACGTCGTTCCAATCTAACTGGAACGACGTTCCACGGACGTGCCCGGAACGTCGGCCGCTACCCCATCAAGGAATTCCCCGTGCATACCCCCATCGCAATCATAGGCGCCGGTCTCGGCGGTCTGGTGCTGGCCCGCGTCCTTCATGTCCACGGCATCGCCGCTACCGTCTATGAGGCAGAAACGTCCGCGCTGGCGCGCGGGCAGGGCGGCATGCTCGACATCCATGACTTCAACGGGCAGCTGGCGCTTAAAGCTGCCGGCCTCCATGACGCTTTTATCGGGCTCGTTTTCCCCGGTGGCCAGGCCACCCGCGTACTCGACCGCGATGGTCGCGTGCTCTTTGAGGCACCCGACGACGGCTCGGGCGGGCGGCCGGAGGTGCGTCGGGGTGAACTGAGGCGAATCCTGCTGGAATCGCTACCTGCGGACACGATCCGCTGGGGACACAAGCTGGCATCCATCGCGTCACAGGACCACGGGCGTCATGAGCTCACCTTTGCCGATGGCTCAACCGCGACCACCGATTTGTTGGTGGGCGCGGACGGCGCATGGTCGAAGGTCCGGCCGCTGGTGTCTGCGATGAAGCCTGTCTACGCCGGCATCTCTTACGTGGAGACGCATCTGCACGACAGCGACGTCCGTCACGCGCCCAGCGCCGAGGTGGTGGGTGGCGGCTCGCTGTTCGCGGTGGCACCGGGGAAGGGCATCATGGCCCATCGCGAACCGGGCGGCGTGCTGCACACGTACGTGTCGCTCAGCAGGCCGGAAGCGTGGATGGCCGCCATCGACTTCGCCGATGCAAAGACCGCGCTGGCCCGCATCGCGAATGAGTTTGAAGGGTGGGCACCTGCACTCCGGGCGCTCATCACGGACAGCGATACAACCCCCGTGCTCCGGCCGCTGTACACGTTGCCGCAGGATCATCGCTGGAACCGCACCGCCGGCGTCACGCTGCTGGGCGATGCAGCACATCTGATGCCGCCCTCTGGCGAGGGTGCCAACCTTGCGATGTACGACGGCGCTCAACTGGCACACGCGCTGGTAGCGCATCCGGGCGACGTGGAGGCGGCGCTTGCTGCGTACGAGGAAGAGCTGTTCATCCGCAGCGCGGCGGCAGCGGCCGAGGCCGACGAGGTGCAGGGCATCCTGTTCGGTGCTGACTCGCCGCACAGTCTGACCGACATGTTCTCAAATACCGAAGAGGCACGGTGACTCGCTCGCGCAGGTCTGGCGGCGCGCGCACAAAAAAAGCCGCCGGGGTTGCCGGCGGCAATCTGGGGAGAGTGCCAGGTAGCGCGCCGCGGGAACGGCGCGTACCCAATCTCATTTTTTGTATCAGAGCGAGAAGTCGTACTCGGCAGAGATCTGCACGTAACGCGGCTGCTGGAAGCTGGTAGGCGTCAGGTACGTGCTGGTAGCCAGCGATGCACCGTTGTTGTCTTCGCCCACTTCGTTGACCGACAGCACCTTCTGCTTGTTGAACACGTTGTAGATGTTGGCGGTGAGCGTCAGGCCCTTGAACCACTGGGGCTTGTACGACGCGTTCAGGTCGATGTTCCAGTAGTTCGGCGTGCGACCGACGGAACCGCGCTGCACGACCATGCCGTTGCAGTACAGGTAGGCGCCCGAGCCGTAGCCGCCCACGACCTGCGAATCAATCGGATTCAGGCCGTAGCAGTTTTCCGGACGACCGGTCTGGAAGATGCCGTTGGCGCCAACCAGCCATTCCGGCGTGATCTGCCATGCGCCGTAGAGCTTGAACGTGTGCTCGCGATCATTCGGCAGATAGCCATTGGTGCCAGCCATGATTTCCGGATAGTCGAAGAGCTCGGTCGTGCCGGTATCGGCCTGGCCGTTGTTCGAGTCCACGCCACCTTCGGAGTTGCCGCGGGTGTGCGACCACACGTACGACGCCTTGGTGTACCAGACGTTGTCGAAGCTGCGTTCCGCGGTGAGCTGAAGGGCTTCGTACGAGCGCTTGTACTTCGGCTCACCCACGTCCGCTGCGGACAGGTGGATGTTGTAGATCTTGCCCGAAGCATCCACAGGCGTATTGAGCGTGACACCGCTGCCCGGATTGAAGATGTAGCAGCCCGGAACGTTCGATGCGTCCGGCGTCAGGCTCGTGGTATCGAGGTCGAGACCGTACGTGCGGTTGGCGTAAGCGGCAATCGGACGGAAGTCGCAGGAGTCGTCCACACCCGTGAGGATGAAGCGGTAGATGCCCTTGATGCCGAGTGTCCAGTCGCCAACCTGCTGCTGCGCGCCGAGGATGAACTCACGCTGCTTGAACGGCTTCAGACCCTGCGTGACCACCGAGCCCGGATCGGGCACAACGCCCGCTTCGCCGTTCTGGTAGACGACGCCCGTACGCGACGGGAACGCCGCAGCGTATGCGTCGGAAAGCGGGCCCAGGCCGGTCGGGGCGCCCGTGAGCGGGTTGGTGCCCGTGTAGCTGAAGAACTGCTGCTGGTACAGCGAGGCCGACGCACCGCGAAGTGCAACGTTGGCATCGAGCGGCAGCGAGTAATCGCCGGCGCTGCCGTAGATCTTCAGCGACGAATCGCCATGAACGTCCCACGAGAAGCCGAGGCGCGGCTGCCAGCTGTGCACCTGCTTGACGTAGGTCTGGCCAACGCTGTTGGTGTTCTCGAAACCATCGTTGCGCGCACCGATGCGGGCAATGAAGTTGTCCGTGATGTGCCAGTCGTCCTGCAGGTAGTAGGACTTCTGCGTCACGCCGATCTTCGCACCCGTCGCGAACACCGTCTGTTCCACGACGCTGTCGGACGGATCAAGGCCGGGCGCGTGGCCCAGGATGGATTCGGGAATCGACACGTACGTGTACAGCGCGCCGCCTTCGTAGGCGGTACCGGTCTGCGACGTGAAGTGGTCGCGGGCCCAGCCAGCTTTCAGGTCGTGATCGCCCAGCTTGTACTCGAAGTCGATACGGCCTGCGCCACGACGGTCTTCACCGTTGGGCGTGTTCAGTTCACCGGCGAAGCCGCAATGCGGATAAGCCTGTGCGCCTGCCTTGACCGGCTGACGGTTGTCGGTGATGCCCGGGCAACCCGGCGAGTTGGCGGCGTCGAAGATGTCGCCGTCATAGGTTTCCACGATGCCGTTGGCGGCGGTCGCGGTATTCGCGCGCTTGTTCACGCTCTTGCCGTACTGCGCGCTGATCGTGAAGTCATCGGTGACGTAGTTGGTGTACTTCAGGATGTTGGTCTGGCCACCCGTCTTGTCGTACACGTTGCCGAGATAGTCGGTGCGATACGGCTTGCCGGAGTCATCGTAGCCATAGCCGTAGATGCTCTGGTTCGTCTTGCTGGTATCGCTGAAGCCGGTGTACTCAAGGATGTTGCTTTCGTTGATGTTCCAGTCCAGCTTGACGAGGTAGCGCGGGTCGCTGATGGAGGTGCGGTTGTAGCTGCCGCCTCCGGTCACGTCGCCGTAGTGCTCGTCGCTGGTCTTCGTGCCACCCACGAGGGCGAACATGAACAGCTTGTCCTTGATGATCGGGCCGCCGATCCACGCGTTGTAGCGCGTGCCGAAATCGTTGGCATTGCCCGTGTTGTTGTTACCAACCAGGTAGTTCTTGTTGCTGCCGGTGTTGCGCAGAAGCGAACCATTCTGGAGGTAGATGTTGGGCTGGCTGGCCTGCAGGTTGTACGGGTTCCAGGTGACATCGACGCCACCTTTCCACTCGTTCGTGCCGCGCTTGGTGTTGACCGAGATCACGCCGCCGGTCGAGTTGCCGTATTCGGCACCGTAACCGCCTTCCATGATTTCTTCCTGGTCAATCGCTTCAAACGGAACCTGCGAATAGGTCAGGCTCTGGAAGAAGTTCGTGACGTTGAAGCCGTTCACGTAGTAGCTGTTTTCAGCAACCGATGCGCCGCTGAACGAAGCGAGGTTGCCGAAGGCGCTGTCGCCCTTGGTGGCACCCGGTGCCAGCAATGCGACAGCCGTCTGGTTGCGTGCGATCGGAAGCTGCTTGATCTGTGCGGAGGTCAGAACCGTGTTGGTCTGCATCGACGCGATATCGATCGGCGGAAGCGCATTGGCGGTGACCGAAACCGTGCTCAGATTCTCGGCGCCAGAGGTGGCACCCGACGGTGCAGCAAGATTCAGATTGAAACCCTGGCCAGCAACGATGCTGATCACACGGTTGACCGTCTGACCCTTGTTGGTTTCGCTGATCTGGTAGTCGCCCGGCTGAAGCGACGAGATGGAGAACTTTCCATCGTTACCCGCGGTCACACTGCGGGTGAAGCCATTACCCTGGTTGACGATGGTGACCTGTGCCCCTGCATCGGCCGTACCGTAAACCGAACCCACTGTGCTCTGTGCCATCGCTGCGGTCGCTACAAGGCCAAGCGATACCGCAACGGCGACGGCAAGTGAACGACGCGTTGCGTTCCCCAAAGAACTGCGCAAATGCATTTTGTGAATCTCCCCGGTTCTGATTGCCCACGTGTGTGTGTGGTTGCCAACGTTTAACGAAAGTAAAACGTTCGACCGGGGCGGACGCTACTTGGTGTGTTGAGACGCGGCAATGTGCCTTTTGCTGAACGCAAGTTATTGCGTGCATGGTTTTGGTACGGGACTTGCGTCAATTCATCTTTCGCAATCGCATGAAATCGCTCGGACGTCCATTTGACGCGGTTTCCTGTTGCAGGAAATTACCGTGAAAGTTTCGTTGACATGAGTTGTATGAAATATCTTTCATCCTTCTGACGCGCAGTCGAAACTTATCGCGCGGCGTTCGGCTTTCAAATTGCTTTCAAAAAAAACGGCAACTACCCTCTGGTAGTTGCCGAATCTGGGGAGTGCTAAGGCGGGCGACCCATCGTGAGTCGCCGCCCTTCGGTCTTGTTATTCCTTTAAAGCGTGAAATCGTAACGGGCACCCAGGCGTACATAGCGCGGATCCTGGAACGAACGCGGACGCAGATAGTTCGGGTTCGGTGAGCCGTTGGGCAGTTCGCCGACCTCGAAGTACTGGGTAACGCGCTGCTTACCCAAAAGGTTGAATACGTCGATGCTGAGGGCGAGCTTGTGATCCAGGAAAGCCGGCTTCCAGGCGGCGCTCACATCAAGGTTATACGTCCAGGGTGTGCGGCCACGTGAACCGCGGGGTGATGGCTGGCCGTTGCACCAGAAATAGGCCGGGCCGTAACCGAACGGGTCGCCGCCCGCCGAGGTCGGACGAACACCAATGCAGCTGACCGGCGTGCCGGAGGCCACACGGGTCACCGTGGAGAACTGCCATTCGTCCGTGGGAGAATACGTGCCGAAAACGCGCAGCTGGTGCTTCTGGTCGTTGGGCAGCGGGCCGTTGGTGTTTTCCATGATGGCCGGGAAGTCCCAGCTTTCTGTGGTCGACACGTCAGCCTGCACGATGTCCGAATCGAGCTGGCCTTCCGAGTTGCCGTAGCTGCGAGAGAACGTGTAGTCGATGCGGCCGTACCACTTGTCGGCGAACTGATGCTCTGCATACAGGTTCACCATGTAGTACGCACGCTTCGGCTTCGGTTCGCCAATCGCGTCGGCGGTCAGCGGAACGCTGATGTACTGGCCATCAGCCGGCGACAGCGTGAAGGTGTTGGCGCGCCCCGGGTTGTACAGCCAGCAACCGGTGCTTCGTGCAATACCGGCGGCCACCTGCGGACCCACACCATTGGCATCGCCCCAGGCCTGCAGCGGACCCGGATCGCACGTATCGTCGATCAGGCTGCGCAGCTTGCGGTACATGAGTTTCGCACCCACGACCCAGTTGTCCGGCATCTGCTTGTCGAAGCCGAGGATGTATTCATCCTGGTAGTACGAGTGCAGTTGCTGCGCGGAGACGGTCTTGGCGTCAGGCGGAGTACCGTTGGCGCCGTTGAGGTAGTAGGTCTGCGAGTACGGTGCGCCCGTGCTCAGGCCCTGCGGAATACCGGTGACCGGATCGATGCCGGTGAAGGAGAAGTACTGCGACGGGAAGGTGGACGGGCCGGCACCGCGAATCGCGACGCTGGTGGGCAGGCCGAGGTGGTAACGGCCCGCATTCGCATACACCTTCAGCGAGCTGTCGCCGTACACGTCCCATGAAACGCCCAGGCGCGGGTCGAGCTGATGGCGCTCTTTCGCGTAGACCTCGCCCACGCCGTTGTAGTTGGTGAACTGCTCATTGCGCAAGCCGATCTGCGTGCTCACGCGGTCGGTGATCTGCCAGCGATCTTCGATGAACTGCGAACGCTGATTGGTGCGGGCAGACGTGCCGGTGGTGAGGGCCGACGATTCAACGTAGTAACCGTTCGGGAAGTCGGCCGGGTTGTACAGCGTCGGGCTCAGGCCAAGGTTGATGAGGCGCTGCTTGATCGACGTACCGTCACCCACGTCGTTGTAGATGTATGCCGTGCCGCCCACAGGGATGGCGCCGGAGGTTGCGCGGAGCACGTAGTTATCCATACCGGCGCGCAGATCGTGGTCGCCGAGGTGATACTCAAGGTTGATGTTCCAGCCACGGGTCTTGTCGCTGGCACCCGGAAGCAGCGTGGTGGATGCACCAACCAGGCAGCCCGTCTGGCGGTTGTTGGTGAACTCGGCGCGTGCGTCGGTGATCAGAGGGCAGGGGGTGCCGGAAACGCCATTCACCGTCTGCTGATGGCTGGAGTTGGAGCGGCCATACATGGCATTGATGATGAAGTCGTCGGTGATGTAGCCGGTGTAGTGGCCGATATACGTGTTGCCGCCGGGCGTCGCGTTGGTCTGGGTCAGGTTGTAGTTCTTGGTGTACTGCGTGCCCAGGAAGTTGCCGCGACCGGTGGCGTAGTTGTACGCATAGAGCGTCGAATCGGTCTGTTCGTTATCACCGAAGCCCGTGAATTCAAGGATGTGATTGTCGGTGATGTTCCAGTCGATCTTGCCCAACCAGCGGCGGGTCTTCGCGGACTGATGCTCATCGTCACTGACGGACGTGGGGCCGGTGTAGTCGCCGGTCTGCTTGATCCAGTCGGCCGCAACGAAGAAGAACAGCTTGTCTTTGATGAGCGGGCCGGAGAACGATCCGGAGTACTGAAGGTTGTCGTTGTTGCGAAGTGCAAACGCGTTGCCCTTCTCATACAGCGTTCCACTCCTCAGCCGGACGTCCCGGGGCTGCTGCGCGAGTTCGCTGGGTGACCACAGTACCTGGATGTCGCCCTTGAACTCGTTGGTGCCGCGCTTGCTGACCACGTTGATCACGCCGCCGGTGGAGCGGCCATATTCCGCGCCGTAACCACCGATGAGCACCTGTTCCTGATCAATGGCGTCATAGGGAAGCTGGCGCGAGCTCACGCCGGTCAGCGGGTTGGTGGCCTGGAATCCGTTGATGTAATAGGCATTCTCAGAGGCCGACGAGCCACCGAACGACAGCGCGTTGCCGTAACCGCGTGCCGCCTGCACCGTACCCGGCGCGAGCAGCGCGATGGAGCTGATGGACGTGCGTGCAATCGGCAGCTTCTGCAGCTGATCGGATGACAGCACCGTACGGGAGTCAACCGAGCTGACGTCGATGGCAGGCAGGGTGTTGCCCGATACCTCGACCGTGCCGAGCGTGGTGGCGCTGGCCGACGAGGCCGAGGCACCTGCAGCGAAGGACACGTCCGTACCCTGGCTGATGGACGTCTGTACGCCGTTGTGCGAGTCGACGGTTGTACCGTTGCGAATCAGCGACACGTTATAAACGCCGATCGGCAACGACGCCGCACGATATCGGCCACTGGAATCGGTCACCAGGTCACGCTTGAAACCAGTGCCTGCATTTTCAATGTGGATGGTGTCCCCCGGTGCGGCAGAACCGAAGATAACGCCAGTGGAATTGCTTTGCGCCCATGCGCCGCCTGCGCCGACCACGCCAAAGGCGATGGCCACGGCGAGAGCCAGTCGGCGAGGGGTGGGATTATGGGAACGGGTTACAACGGGCATAAACGCCTCCTCAATGTACGAACGTTTTCGCGTTAGTGAATCCACCGCCCTTTTTGACGGCAAAAACCTCCCCTGCCCGTCGTGCAGTGCACAACGGGTTCGCAAGGCCGGATATGCGCGCAGGCGCGCGCTCAGCTCATGCGTTGTATTTGCTGATCAGGTAGTACGTGCGGACGTGGGCGCGCGGATGACGCGAAGGCACCAGGTGGCGTGAACATAAGAGCTACTCCCCAAGGACACGACGCAAGCCATCCATGGATCCCTCAAGCGGCCTCACTTTTTTGTCGTAAGACTCGCACGGGCCGCATGGCGACTCGTGAAGCAAACGTAATACCGATGTAAGTAAATCAACAATAGGAATTAGTCCTACGTAAAAACCTGCGTTTGTGAATGGACGTCCAGACGTCGATTGATTATCGGCATGTTGCCGTTTATGCCTTGTTTTAAGGGGCTATCAAGGATTGTTTTTGTGTCCGACATCACGAACGACGATTACTTTTTCACTCGATGAATTAGAGGAAAGCCCAGTGAAAGGTTGCGATGCTGATGCTCGAAATGAGCAGGGGAGTGTTGAACTTTGGGGATGGCGCGTCGTAATAACTTGCGGATAAATAACCCGATTTTTTGCCATTGAGTCGGATTGTGAATTCCGCTTCGCGCCAAGCCACAAAGTGAGTAGTGCCGTGGTTCACGGAATTATTTCGTGAACAAAATCCATGTGGCTTACCTACAGGACCAATATGAAGACTCAAGGATTCAACAGGTTGAGCGTCGTATCCCGCAGGACTGTTCTTTCCGTCGCGGTGATTGCAGCGATGTTTTCCGTTTCCGCGCATGCTGCCGATAGCTGGGTGAGTACGAAAACCCGGGCCGCATTGCTTGCTCCGACTTCCACAGGCGTGGTCACTGCGGCCAGTACGGCGACTCCTGCCGTTTCTGCTTCGTCGTACGTTTTGAACATGACCGGCGCACCGAGTTTGAATGGTGCCGTGGTCACGGCGCTGGAAGCCGATCACCCGCTGCACATCGTGGTGAGTCTGAAGCTTCGCAACACGGATGCATTGCAATCATTTCTGAGTGACGTGAACACGCCAGGAAGTGCCCGGTTTGGCAAGTTCCTCACACCTGCACAGTTCAAGGCGAATTACGCGCCCACGGATGCGCAGGTCCAGGCCGTGGTCGCGCATCTGACACAATCCGGTTTCACCCATATTGAAGTGGCGCCCAACCATCTGCTGATTTCCGCAGATGGCACGACCACCTCAGCCGTCAACGGCTTCAATACGTCCATCAAGCAGTTCAGCGCCAATGGCCGCCAGTTCTTCGCCAACGATGCGCCGGCCATGGTTCCTGCTGCACTGGGTGACAGCGTCAACGCTGTGCTCGGTCTGCAAAACGTGTCGGTCAAACACACGCTGCATCACGTGTACAAGCCGGAGAACGTCACCGTTCCCGGTCCTGCCTCCAGCACGCAGGCCGCCGCGGCGGTGACATCGCATAGTCCGAAAGACTTCGCCACCATTTATGACGCAGGCTCGGTGCCTGCGGCGACCAATACGGCCGTGGGCATCATCACGTGGGGCTCGATGACCCAGACGGTCGCCGATCTGAAGACGTTCACCACGGGCGCGGGCCTTTCCACGGTCAACACGCTGGTCAAGCAGGTGGGCAGCGGCACGTTCGCCAACGATCCGGACTCCAACGGCGAATGGTCGCTGGACAGCCAGGACATCGTCGGCATCTCCGGTGGCGTGAAGCAGCTGATCTTCTACACGTCGGCCAACGGCGACTCCAGTTCCAGTGGCATCACGGACGCTGGCATCACTTCTACCTATAACCAGGCCGTTGTCGACAACATCGCCAAGATCATCAACGTTTCCCTCGGTGAAGATGAGACGGCGGCAGAGCAGTCCGGTACCCAGGCCGCCGACGATGCGATCTTCCAGCAGGCCGTGGCCCAGGGTCAGACCTTCTCCATCGCTTCGGGCGACGCAGGCGTGTACCAGTGGTCGACCGACCCGACCTCGGGCTCCCCGGGCTACGTGGCCAACTCGGCCGGCACGGTGAAGATCGATCTGACGCATTACTCGGTCAGCGAACCGGCCAGCTCCCCGTACGTGATTCAGGTGGGTGGCACGACGCTCTCGACCACGGGCACGACGTGGACGGGTGAGACGGTATGGAATGAAGGCCTCGCTGCCATCGCGCCGAGCGAGGGTGACAACAACCAGCGCCTGTGGGCGACCGGTGGCGGCACCAGCCTTTATGAGACGGCGCCTGCCTGGCAGGTCACGGCACTGGGTGCGAGCAAGCGCGTCGGTCCTGATCTGGCCTTCGATGCGGCCTCGTCGTCAGGTGCGGTCATCGTGGTGAACGGTTCCAACGAACAGGTGGGCGGTACCAGTCTGGCCTCGCCGTTGTTCGTGGGTGCGTTTGCCCGTATCGAGTCGGCAGCGAACAACGCCATCGGCTTCCCGGCATCGAACTTCTACGCCGCTTTCCCGACGCAGACATCGCTGCTGCATGACGTGACCTCGGGCAACAACGGTTATCAGAACCACGGCTACACCGCGACCACGGGCTTCGATCAGGCGACCGGCTTCGGCAGCTTTGATATTTCCAAGCTCAACACGTATGCGCAGGCCAACTGGGTCAGCGGTGGTGGTACGACCAACACGCCGCCGGTGGCAAACTTCAGCGTGGTAACCAGCGGTCTGACCGCGACCTTCACCGACAGCTCCACGGACAGCGACGGCACGATTGCATCGCACGCGTGGACCTTCGGCGACGGCTCCACGTCGACCACTGCGAGCCCGAGCCACACCTATGCCGCCGCAGGCACGTACACGGCGACGGAGACAGTGACGGACAACGGCGGTGCCACCAATTCGAAGTCGACCTCGGTCACGGTGAGCAGCGGGACGGGTGGCAACGTGCTGAGCAACGGCGTGGCTGTGACGGGTCTTGCGGCGGCGAAGAATGCGCAGCTGAGATACACCATCACGATCCCGGCCGGAGCCACCAACCTCAAGGTCGCGATTTCCGGCGGTACCGGTGATGCGGATCTGTACCTGAAGTTCGGCTCGGCACCGACGACCTCCAGCTACGACTGCCGCCCGTACGTGACGGGCAACACCGAAAGCTGCACTGTCGCGTCGCCGCAGACCGGCACGTACTACGTGATGTTGAATGGCTATGCCGCGTTCTCCGGTGTGACCTTGAAGGCTACCTGGACGAACTGATGTAGCGCGCAAAAAGAAGGCCCCCATCGGACGATGGGGGCCTTTTCATGCCTGCCTCAGGGGCAGGCAGGTTTCAAGCGGATCAGTAACGCGGAACGCTGCTGTCGATCTGGACCGACCATGCATCCATGCCGCCTTCCACGTTGTACAGCTGCGTGAAGCCATGAGCGGCGAAGCGCTCGGCGGCTGCGCGGCTGGAAATGCCGTGGTGGCAGATGAACGCGATGGCCGTGTCTTTCGGCAGTGCTGCCAGCGCTTCGTAGCCTTCGTCTTCCAGGATGCGTGCCTGCGGCAACGGCGCGGCGATGGCGCGTGCGTGCGCCGGGCGGACGTCCACCAGCACGATGTCGTTCGCGTCCAGACGAGCCTTCAGTTCAACGACGGTCATCGAGTGGATCTCGACGGCGCCCGGGAACTTGAGGCTGAGGCCTTCGCCCTGCACGGTGGACACCCAGTCGATAATCACGCCCTTGGCACGCTGAGCGCTGCCCGGATCGAAATGCACTTCGATACCGTTGGCGTGCACCACGATGTCGTGGTCGCCAGCGGGTGCAAGCTGGAAGCCCGCGCTGTGGTCCGGGCCGATTTCCAGATGCAGCGACATGCCCTGCGCGCTGGCCATGCCACCACGGATGGCGTCAGCGGCCTTGTCGGTGATGGTGATTTCAGGCGGCGTGCGATCCGGCGGCGACGCACCGAACAGGGTGTGCAGCTCACCGCTGGTATACAGCTGGCGGATGATGTCCGAACCGCCCACCAGCTCACCCTTCACATACAGCTGCGGAATGGTGGGCCACTGGCCGTATTCCTTGATGCCTTCACGGATTTCCGGGTCCGACAGGACGTCGACCGTGTGGTACGTGGGCAGCAGTTCGTTCAGCGTGTTGGTGGCGGCAGCGGAAAAGCCGCACATCGGCTGGGCGCGCGAACCCTTCATGAACAGCACCACTTCGTGGTCGTTCAGGAGCGTTTCGATGCGTTCACGGGTGGGGGTATCGAGGGCCATGGGGTCACCGCGGTAAAGATAAGGGGGCCATTCTACCGGCATGGGCCGGACATGGTTCCCCTTGACCCCGTTTTCAACCTCTTGCCGGCCGTCAGGCGGCCTGGCGGCTGGTCGCTTCCAGTTCGGCCAGATTGGCCCGGCAGTCGGCAAGCGGCGCAAATGCCAGTGCGCCGGCCGGCGAGGGGAGCACGGTTTCCCGGCTGGCCCGGCCGAGCGGGGTGGCCTGGCCCGTCCAGTGAATCAGCTCCATCGCGCCGCTGGCATCCTCCACCAGAGCGGTGCAGTGCTCTACCCAGTCGCCATCGTTGAGGTAAACCACCCCGTCGATGGTGCGCACGTGCCCATAGTGGATGTGTCCGCAGATGTGCCCATCGAAACCGCGTTCGCGGGCGTCCCGTGCCACCCTTTCCTCATAGCCGCGGATATAGGCCAGCGCCTTGCCCACGTGCGACTTGATGATGATCGACAGCGGCAGGTAGGGCAGGTCCATCCGGCGGCGCACGGCATGCACGCGGCGGTTGGCCCAGCAGATGGCGCGGTGCAGGGTGTCGCCCAGATACAGCATCCAGGTGCGGCCGACGTGTTCCGGGTCGAACTCGTCGCCATGGCTTACCCGATAACGGCGTCCGTCCGCGCCTTCGTGCACGGCGTCCAGTTCCACCCGGATGCCCGCCAGCATCTGCCCGGCCAGGCCGCGCAGCGGTGCGTCGTGATTGCCCGGGATATAGATGACTTCGACGCCCCGGGAGGCCATGTCCAGAATCTGCCCGACCACGGCGCTGTGCTCGCGCCGCCATCCGCGGCGCCGGGCCATGGCTTCCATGTCGACGATGTCGCCAACGAGGAACAGCTTCCCGCAATCCAGATGCTGGAGAAAATCGAGGAGAAAGTCCGCCTTGCAGTCTGGCGTACCAAGGTGCACGTCCGATATGAACGCGGTGCGGCAGGTGAGCTTGGCCATGCGCGTGGCTCCGGGAGGTCCCGGATGGGCATGGTCGTCCCCCGACGTTGCAGCAGCGTGTCAGCGTGACGGCATGGACGATGACGTCTTCTTTAAAGCCAGACCCATGCCCTGAGCTTCATCCACCATCCCTGGTGCGTCATGCGTCCTTGGCCGCCGACTACCTGCAATACGTGGGTTGCACCCTGAAGTGAAGCTGCTTGTCCGGATCGGCCGCCAGTTCCGCTACGTTGCCCACGGCTTCGTAGGAAATGAAGCCGGTCAATGGCTTCTTGGGCGTGGCCCGCTGCTGGCCACAACCACCCGGGCAATACACGTCGAACATGGCTGCGTCAACAGGCAGGGTGGCTTGCCCCGTCGTGACCGTCACCTTGTCGTTGGCGACCGGCATGCGTCCAGTCTCCGGCCAATTTTCATTGGCCACGCAGATTGCCCGGTCGTGGGATACCAGTGTCAGATCGAAGCGGTGCGCGGCTACATTGTCGACAATTTGCAGCTCGTAACTTTCCGGAGGAGGACGTTCAAAGGTGTTGGTCGTGGCGCACCCTGAAACGGCGAGAAGAAGAGCTATTGCGGTTGCGCGAAGCAGATGAGTGTTGTTCATGGGGAGAAATTCATTAGATGATCCGGGTTGACCAAGCGTTCTGAGCTCGGAAGGTCCCGGAAGCTGTTCTGCTGTTCGGTAGTTCCCAGCTTGTATGCATTGACACCGTTGACTGAGTGATCGTCGTAGTCAAGCACGGCGTGAGCCGCCTCATGCCCGGCAGCCCAAGCCATCGCTACCTCGTTGCCAATGGCGGGATGATCCATATTTACTAATACTTGCTTTGGTCCACTTTTGGGGACACCCGCCAATGTAGTGGGCTTCACATCCTTGTATGAAGCCTGGAGTTCTTTTGTTGTGGTCGCATTCGCGGCAATAGCGTCTGGGCTGGTATCACGTAAGGCCGCTGCCATGCTGGATAGATCGGACGCCACTTTGGTCAGGTTCTCGGTCGTCGCTGAGCCTTCGCCGAAATTGCGTTCAAATGCACTAGTGACTTCCTTCAAGCCGGCGCCCGACTTGAGTGCCCCGTTTATCTTTGCTGCAACATTCTCCAGACGTTTCGCAGAGTTCTGTTGCGCGCGGTTAAATTCCTTCCAACTCTTCGCATCCCAGTTTGCTCCGCGACTGAAGCGACCGTCTGGATCGATGAATCGAACCGGATTGTTGTTTGCGTATGCGTATCCGTTAAAGCCGTATACGTTGGCAGCAGATGGCCGAATAGGATCGGTACTCAGGAATCTCCCTACCTCGGGGTCGTAATAACGCGCCTGCATATAGATCAGGGCGGTGTCCGAATCGTCGATGTGTCCGGTATAGCCGGGGCCGTTCTGGCGCATGCCCATGACCTGGATGCCATAGGGCTTACGGTCTGAACTTCCCGAGAGGTTGCCTTGCTCATCAGCAGTGGCCAGCACAGTTCCCTGTACGTCTGTGTAGTAGAACGTAACCTTCTCACTCGCGTTAGCTGCCTGGCTCAAACTGCTCGCCAAAAGCAACGAGCCGGCAATATGCCAGCTGCTCTTCATCTGCTTGCGCATCATTCCCCCCAACAATGCCGGTTGGCATCAGGGCAGCTTCGCGGAAAAGCCTGCCTCTTTCAATGCGGCGCGTGCCATGGGTTCGATGACGTCAGTCCAGAGCGCGTATTGCGCGGCGGAAGGATGGAGGCCGTCGGCCACCAGCATGTCCGGCTGCGCGCCTGCGATGCGGGACGCGGGTGTTATGTCGGCCCAGCGCGCGTGTGCGCGGATCGTTTCGTCGCGGGCAATGGCGTTGAAGATGTCTATGTCGCGGCCGATGGCGGCGCGGTCCCGATCCTGCGCAAAGGCGGTGACGCCCCAGTCGGGGATGGATACGACCACGACCCGTCGTGCGTCGCCTGCGAATGCCATGGCGCGCGTCAGCAATGCCAGAAACTGTTCGCGATATTCCTCGGCAGGGCGACCGCGATACTGGTTGTTGACGCCAATAAACAGCGTGACCAGATCGTAGTGACGTGCGAGCGTTGCGGTGTCGATGGCGGCGGAAAGTTCGTCCGTCGTCCATCCTGTGGTGGCGATGATCTGCGGATCCTCGATGGTCACGCCATCGGTGCGCAGTCGTGCAACGAGTTGATCCGGCCAGCGGCCTGCCGGATCGACGCCCTCACCGATGGTGTATGAATCGCCGAGGGCGAGATAGGTGGCTGACTTCATGCGACAGCGCTGGCCGGCTGGCTCTCTGCGGCCATGCGGGCCAGCACGCGGTCCATGCGCACGAACACTTCCGCAAGCTGGGCTGGCTCGGGAAGAAGCGTCAGGCGCAGGTGGCGGCTTGCGGACAGATTGAAGCTGGTGCCGGGCACCACGAGTACGGCTTCCTCTTCCAGCAGGCGCAGCGCAAAGGCGGTGTCGTCGAAGTGGGGCAGCGCATCGGCGCGTACCTGCGGGAACGCATAAATGGCGCCGCCCGGTGCCACGACGTCAAACCAGGGACTGGCCGCCACCCCTTCGAGCACCACACGGCGAGCCTCATGGAGGCGACCGCCCGGGGTGGTGAGCTCGCCAATGGTGGGCTTGTCCAGAAGCGCGGGACGTACCGCCCACTGCGCCGTGACGTTGGCGCACAGGCGCAGTGCGGCCAGCAGCTGAAGCGCATCGCGATACTCGGCGTTGCGGCGCGGATCACCCGACAGGCTCATCCAGCCCACGCGGTAACCGCAGGCACGGTGCACCTTGCTGAGGCCGCCGAAACTGACGCAGGGCAGGTCGCCCGCGATTTCCGCCAGCGGCTGGAAGGGCACGCCGTCGTAAAGAATCTCGTCGTAGATTTCGTCACACAGGAGCAGCAGGCCATGACGGCCAGCCACTTCCACAATGCGCTCCAGCAGTTCGCGCGGATAGACGGCGCCGGTGGGGTTGTTGGGATTGATGAGCACCAGTGCGCGCGTCTGCGGCGTGATCAGTGCCTCGATTTCCTCCGGGTCCGGCAGGTGGCCACGCTCGGCCGGGCAGCGGTAATAGCGCGGCTTGCCGTCGTTGAGGATGGTGGCCGCGCTCCACAGCGGGTAATCCGGGCTGGGCAGCAGTACCTCGTCGCCCGGTTGCAGCAGCGCACGCAGGGAGATGTCGATCAGTTCGCTGACGCCGTTGCCGATGAAGATGCGCTCCACCTCCACGCCGCGCGCGCCGCGGGCGATTTGTTGGGCGGCGATGGCTTCGCGGGCTTCTTCCAGGCCTTGCTCGTGGCCGTAGGCTTCGCTGTCCACCAGGTGCGCGCCGATGGCTTCGCGCAGATGATCCGGGGTCTTGAAGCCGTAACGGCCGGGGTTGCCGATGTTGAGCTTGATGATCGGATGGCCGGCGGCTTCCAGGTCACGTGCACGCCGGGTGAGCGCGCCGCGGATTTCATAACGTACGTCAGCAAGATGCGCGCTGGGTTTGATCGGAGCCACGAAAAGTCCATTCAAGTTCATGCCCGCCAGGCCTTTCCGGCGGTCGCTTCCCGATCCTAGCAGCGTCGATCTGTCGCTGCGAGGCAAAATCGGGGCAGAACAAGGGCATAATTGCCGTCATGACCGATACACCGGATATCGCGCGCCTGCGCCAGATCGGCTGGCGCGAACCCAGCCTGCCCGAAGACAGCCGCCGGCTGGCCCGGGTGGTGGCCCAGCATCGCGCCGGCTACGAGCTGGACGATGGCGTGGGCACGTTCAATGCGCAGCCTGCGGGCCAGTTCCTGAAACGCGGACTGGATCCCTCGATCCGGCCGGCCGTGGGCGACTTCGTGTTCCTGGATCACGCGTCCCATCCGGTGATCGAGGCCGTGCTGCCCCGGCGCACGGTGCTGACCCGCGCAGCAGCTGGCGAACGCTACGAGCGCCAGGTGATCGCCACCAACATCGACTACGTGCTGGTGCTGATGGGCCTGGATGGTGACTTCAATCCCACCCGGATCGAGCGCTATCTGGCGCTGATCGAAGGGTCCGGGGCGCAGGCGGTCGTACTGCTCAGCAAGGCGGACATGGCCGATGATGTGCCGGGAGCCATCGCGGCCGTACGCGCACGCGTGGCCGAAGGCACCGACATCCACGCCATCAACACGCGCGACACGGCCACCGTTCCGCTGCTGGCCCGGTACCTCGGGCCTGGCAGCAGTGCCGTGCTGGTGGGTTCTTCCGGCGCGGGCAAGTCCACGTTGACCAACACGATTCTTGGCGAAGAGCGCATGGCCACCAAGGCCGTCCGTTCGCACGACAGCCGCGGCAGGCACACCACCACGCACCGCGCGCTGCTGAAACTGCCGACCGGCGGTTGCCTGATCGACACCCCGGGCATGCGCGAACTCAAGCTCACGGGCGAAGAAAATCTCGATCTGTTCGCGGATATCGAGACGTTGTCGTCACAGTGCCGCTTTACCGATTGCGGACACACCAACGAACCGGGATGCGCCATCCAGGCGGCGCTTCTGTCCGGCGAGCTGTCGCCGCAGCGGTGGCGCAGCTTCCTGAAGCTGCACGACGAGCGCGAAGAGCAGGCCGCCACGCTGGAAGCCCGGCTCAAGCGCAAGGCGGCCGCCAAGCCACCGACGAAAAGTCATCGCAAGTTCCGTCGTGGTCAGGACGACTGACCGGATCAGTAAGTCAGCGTGACGGTGATGACATCGCTGTAATTGCCCGGCGGGACAGGTGTCTGCACGGGCACGCGTCCGTAGACGGTCAGGTCCTGCTCAATGCCCGTTCCTGCGCTGCTGACGGTATCGGTGTTGAGCGTATTGCCCCATCGTGTTGTTCGTCCGGGGTTCGCATACAGCTCATAGCTCACATGGTTCGTTCCGTTGACCATGCGTCTTTGCCCTGCGAGCGCGTTCTGGCCATTGTCCAGGCCAATCTGGAACGGGCTGCGATTGCTGCATGTGACGCGCACCAGCGAGGTCTGGTCGGTCACGGTGTTGAGAAACCCCGGCACGGTGCCGAAGGACAGGTCCGTGGCGGTGCCAATGGCACAGGATGCGGGGGAGTTGGCGGTGACACTCACGGATGGCCCGACGCTGGTGCCGTTGCCCGTGCTGCCGTTCGTGCACGTGGTGGGATAGGTGCCCAGGCTGAGCAGCACTTCGTTATAGGCGTACGCCATCGAACTGGTGAGCGTGGCCGTGTAGCTGCCAAACGCCAGTCCTGCCTGCGGCCCCGGCACCTGGCCGTACAGCGTGATCGTTCCGGTGGTGCTCGTCCCCGTGGACAGAATGCCGAACTGGGTCGTGAAATTGTTGGGCGTGGTGCCGGTGTCTGCGGATGAACCCCAGATTTGCGAGTGCCCGCTGTCTTTGTAGATGTTGAAGGTCATCGCGTCGCCGCTGCTGTCGAGCATGGTGCGCGGGTTATACAGGTTGTTCGCGCCCGGCCCGAGACTCACGCACATGCGCACGAATGCCCCGGACAACGCACCGATGACGCCGCCGGTGTAGCTGCATGAATAAGTCAGCGTGGCCATCGTGGTGATGTTTCCCGACGTCGGTTGCACGGGCCCGAATGCCACTGCGGTGACGGAGTTGACCTTGCAGGTGGTGGTGGCCTGCGCGCCGGGCGCGAAACACAGTGCGGCAAGCAGTAAGAGCAGTGTGCAAATCATTTTCATGGCGTGGTCTTCCTGCACACAAGCGGTCCCAGTTGCGGAAGATCGCGGGCACTGTCCGGATACACCAGCGTCGCCGCACACACGCCGCCATCGGGCAGCGTCACGCGCAGTTGCGTCGTGCCTTTGAGGTTGTCCAGATACACCAGCCCGTCGTAGCCCACGACTGCGGCAGGCTGACCGTCGCCGGCGTCAACGCGGCTTCCCAGCGGGATGTCTGCGTTGTGCTCATCCACCAGCACCGCAGAGGCCGCGCGCACCGGATGAACCGGGAAGCGCACGATCACACCGGAGCGATCTGCGGGCGCCACGATGGCTTCCACGCGCTGCACGCGCGAGTCGGCGGGAAGGTCCAGCGGGTCAATCGCGAGGCGGTTGTCCTGATAGGCATTCAGGCGCGACACCAGCAAGGTGCCGTGACTATCTGTGACTCCCGTGCGGCGATTTTCCAGCAGCACGGGGATGTCCGGCACGCCTTCGGTCGTGACCAGCGCGAACGCATCGTCGATGCGTCGTGCCGCAAACACGTGGCCCCCCAGGAAAACTACCGCGCCGTTGACGTCGGCGTAGCTGTACCCGCCCGGCCCGATGTTGCTGGCGCCGACGGTGACCTGGCCCTGATTGGTGAGCCAGCCCAGCTCGCCCAGTCCACCGCCGTCCTGGCCGCCACGTGCCTGCACGTGCCAGCCAAAGCCGCCGTCGCCGTCGATCGGACGGCTGGCATCCACGATGCCGGTGGTGTGGTCGCGGTCGCGCTGTACCGATGTACTGAGCGTGGTGTTTGCGTCCAGCGCGAGTGTCACGCCCACATAGATGCTGCGGTCGCGGGCTTCGTCAAGGTTCTGGTTGAGGCTGAAATTGATCGATGCACCACGCCCAAGGTTACCGATGGCAAACAGCCCGGCGTAGCGGCTCATCGGTTGTCCGGCGTATTGAAGCCGGACCAGGTTCGCGCCAAAGCTGGCATGTGGCACGTTGAATCCGATCAATGCGCGATCACTCACGCGCGGCGGCGGCGCACCATATCGCGATGCCACGTCGCGATAGCTGGCCGAACCGCGCAGCGTATCGAGTGACACATTCATGAAGTGCCCCATCCACGTGTAACCGGCGCCGTACTGCATGCCGCCGCCATAGGCGGCCGACACCGATGCGTTCAGCACGCTGGCGCCGCCGGGTGTCCACACCGCGCCCGCGCCGGCCGTGCCGCGCCCGTCGCCCGCTTCCGCATGACTCTCGAAGGTGAAACTGTCGGTGACACCGTGCCGCCAGGTGCCGCTGGCCATCGGTGCGTTGCCATACTGGAAAGAGCGGATGCCGTAGTCTTCGCGCACGGCGCCCAGTTCCACCGACCAGTCGTCCAGCCCGGCGCGCAACAGCTGGCGCGCGGAATAGATGGGAAACGTGACGGTGCTGCTGCGCCCGAGCGCATCGGTCAGTACCACCTGGGCCTGTCCGGCCGTATCCACCCCCGGGACGGCCGTAAGCTGAAACGGGCCAGCGGGCACTTTCCCGCTGTACTGGCGGATGCCATCCACATACAGCTCGACCGCTGAAGGTGCCGTGGCTTCGCCGAAAAACTGCGGCAGCGGGGTGGTGATCCGGTACGGCTGCAACGCGAAATCCGTACCGAACGCAATGCCGCCGATGCGCGTGGGGCGTGTCCAGGAAAGATATCCGGTGAATGTGTCGCCGATGGTCAGTGCTTCTGAGCGCTGTGGAAACGACATGCGCCATTGCGTATCCAGGCGCACGGAATCACCCTGCCAACCCTCGCCCGGCGTCTGATAGCGGCGGGCCAGTGCCGTGTTGCTCAATACGCCGAGGCCCGATGAAAACGCGCGCGCTTCAGCCAGCGCACTGAGGTTGCCGGTACCGCTGCCGCTTGATCCGTAGATGTCGTAATTGAGCAGCACGCCGGTGGAACTGGTCGGCGTGGTCGCCGGACGTTCGGCCGGGTTGAGCAGCTTGCGCGGCAGTGAAAGCAAGTCTGGTGCTGCGTTGATCGACACGCGCTGCATGGGCACGTCGTACGCGTAACGCACGCCTTCCACGTCGTCCAGGCACCGTTCGTTGTTGTCCGGCGGAATGGCGAATCCCAGCGAGCGAAGATCCGTGGTGGAGGCGCAAAGCGCGTCGCCGCGACGGATGAAGTGCACTAGCCGACTGGTCGTCGTACCGTTCAGGACCACCTCCAGATACAGGTCTTCCCCGGCCACGCGCGTGCGTGGCGTGACTGTCGGTGGTGGTGGAGCAGGCTCTGCTTCGTCACGGGAGGTCGCGTGCAGGGCGGCGGCATCCAGCATCAGAAGGCTAACGGCCGTCCGCGTCCATGGCGAGAGTCGACTCCGACGCGTCACCGTTGATCCTTACGCGCAGCGTGGCGCCGGCGCGTCGTGTGCCTTCCGGAAGGCGCCACGTCATGGTGCTGCCCGGCAGCGTATAGCCTACGAGTCCCGGCAGAACGGTGGTATGCCGGTTGTTGGGCCCGGCTATCGCGAGATCCGCCAGTTGCGCATGTCCGTTGCCCGTATTGATCACCCGCACAGCCGGCCCCTCGGGTGAATCGACCCATTGCGCGCGCAGATTGGCGACCACGGCGCGCCCGTCCGTCGGGCTGAGGAAAACGGGAATCGAATAGCGCAGTACGAAACGCAGTCCCGGCTTGCTGTCCTGATCGACCGGCAATTCGTCCACCAGCACGCGATAGGACGCTTCCGTATCGGCCGGCGCATCCGCGCCGCGTATCACGCGCACCAGTTGGCGCTCGCCCGGTGCCACCGTGATCATGGGTGGACTGACGATGATGTCGCGCGACGGTTCCAGCACGTCCTTGCCGTCCACCTGTGTCCAGCGGAACACGCGGACCTGCGCATGAATGATGTCGCTGCCCGTATTCGTGAGCCATAAGGCATCCGCCTGGGCGTCGGGAGCCAGCTGCAATCCGATCGGGGAAACCTGCAGGCCGCTGGCCATTGCCGTGCCGTGGACGCAAAGCGCCCAGACCGCGAGCAACACGGCGCCCCGCACCCGCATGAACCACCGGCACACCGTCAG
This sequence comes from Luteibacter sp. Sphag1AF, assembly GCF_014192715.1. Classification (GTDB taxonomy): domain Bacteria; phylum Pseudomonadota; class Gammaproteobacteria; order Xanthomonadales; family Rhodanobacteraceae; genus Luteibacter. The sequence continues at coordinate 169,117 of NZ_JACHYH010000004.1, read as the reverse complement.
TACGTGACGATGGCGGTGATCACGTCGGCGTAGCTGCCGGCCGGGAAGTTCGTTGAAGGAACGCGACCGTACACGGGCACCGACTGTGTCGTGCCGCTACCGGTCCCCGAGTAGACATTGCCGCCGGTACCGGTGGTGCTGCCCCAGACATCGGCGGCTGTGCGGGTCGCGTTGCGATACAGCTGATAGGGCACCAGCGCCGTGCCGTTGCTCATCTTGCGCGAGTTTGCATCGGTGCCATTCTGGCCATTGTCCAGCGTAATGGTATACGGCGAACTCGGTGTGCAATTGACGTTGAGCGCGCCCTGATTGTCCACGTTGGTTGCAGTGGACGGCTGGGTGCCGAAATTGACGTCCGTGGGTGCCGTGGTGCTGATGTCGCACGCCGCACTGATCGTGATGCGCACATTGAATGTCGTGGTGGTGGCCGCCTGTGCAGCCGTGACGGCCGCCAGGGTTCCGATGGTGCCCAGCGCTGCGATGATCAGGTGCTTCATGGCTCTCTCCCCCGTGCATTCGACGCGTTTTGCGCGCCGCCTTATGACGTCGAGTCAGTGGTGGGAGCCAGCTTGCGCGTGAAGAGCGACGACCGTGTGTGAATTTTCGGCGGTCGTGCCCATTTTGCTTAGTGATCCATGATTTCGCTGCGCACGCGCAGAAGAACTTGCGACGGCTACACATTTTTTGCCGAAAAACCCGCCCGGCACGTCACACATAAACGGCAAGCGCGCGGTTGAGTATGTAAAGGTTGCTTGACATGACGAAATCATTGGCCGAGGATGCGTGTCAAGCACACTTTACACGCGGGGGCGGGGCAATGAGCATGAGACCGGTACACAAGCGCTATCTGCGCGAATTCCTGCCCGCCATGGCGGCATATGTGGTTCTGATGCTCGGTTCTGTGTGGCTTGTCCGCTATGTCAGTTCGCCGCCGGCGCGTGCGGCCATCACCCTGCTGCCCACCATTCCCATCGCGTTTGCTATCCGCGCCATGGTTCGGGCCATCCGCGGCCAGGACGAACTGGAGCGGCGCATTCATCTTGAATCCTTCGCGATTGCGGGCGCCGTTTCCTGCTTCGGTTATTTCACCTATGGCCTGCTGCTTGGCGCATCAGTACTGCCGTCGCCGACGGCCCAGGCGGTGGCCATCTGGGTGTTGCCGACCTTCATGGGCACCTTTGGTGTCGTCAAATGCCTCACCAATCGGCGTTACCGCGTGCAATGAACAACCGTCTTCGCGAGCTTCGTACCGAACACGGCTGGTCGCAGGCTGACCTGGGAGAGCAGCTGGATGTATCCCGGCAGACAGTCAACGCGATCGAGACGGGGAAATATGATCCCAGTCTCCCGCTGGCGTTCAAAATAGCGCGGCTTTTCGCGCTTTCCATCGAGTCCATCTTCGAGCCGGGGGAATAATCGAATGCAACGTTCTCATCGCATCGTGCTGGCTGTCGTGATCGCAGCGGCAGTACTGGCAGGGCGCCACTATCTGCGTGACGACGGCAAGGAAAAAGCCGTATCCGTCACCTCCCAGGCGAGCAACGCGCCGGTCGCGCCATCCAGGCCGCGAACGTGGCGCGTTGGCTCGCTTACCTTCACGCCCTGCGAACTGCCCCAGCCGCATAGCGGCCTGAGCACGGCCGCATGGTGTGCGCCATTGGACGTGCCGGAGGATCGCGAACATCCGGACGGGCGACGCATTCCGCTGCGTCTGGCCGTGATCCGCAGCAGTGCGCAGGTGCCGCTGTCGGACATGGTGGTGTTCCTGGCCGGTGGACCCGGGCAGGCCGCCACCGAGACGTATCCGACCATTGCGCCGGCGATGGCGCCGCTTCTGGCGCACCGTAACCTCGTTCTTCTGGACCAGCGCGGCACAGGTGCATCCCATCCGCTGAGTTGTCGTAACGATGAGGATGCGGGCGCCGGGAGCGATTCGGCTGAGAGCCATGGTTTCGATGCGGACTCTGTACGCAAGGGAGCGAAGGAGTGTCTGGATACGCTGTCGAAGAACGCGGATGTGCGCTTCTACACCACAACGGACGCCGTGGCTGATCTGGAAGACGTGCGCAAGGCGCTCGGATCGCCGCAGTTCGATGTGATTGGCGTTTCCTACGGCACCCGTGTGGCGCAGCAATACGTGCGCAGTCACCGCTCAAGCGTGCGTGCGATGGTGCTTGATGGCGTGGCGCCCAACGAGCTGGTGCTGGGTGAGAGCTTCGCCGTTGATCTGGACGCTGCGCTGAAAGCACAGTTCGCCCGCTGCGCCGCCGACAAGGCGTGTCAGGCACGCTTTGCCGATCCGTACCAGACGCTCTATCAGCTGCGTGATGCGCTTCGGGCGAATCCTCACAAGGTGAGCTTCCGTGATCCGCAGAACTACGCGTCCGTGCAGCGCGTGCTCAGTGAGTATTCGTTGGCCACAGTAGTGCGCATGTTCGCCTACTCGCCAGAAACGGCGGCGTTGCTTCCGTTGTCGATCGACGCGGCAGCGCATGGTGACGTGGGGCCGTTGCTGGGGCAGGCGAAGCTTCTGTCCGGCGATCTGGGCGACACGATGGACGGCGGCATGCAGTATTCGGTCATTTGCAGCGAGGATGCCGACCTGTTGCAGCCACGCCCCCAGGACAAGGACACCATTCTGGGTGACACGATGATTGAAGCGTTCCGGGCCGCGTGTTCGGTATGGCCGCACGGCAAGCGTCCGGCGGACTTCCACGAGCCGCTGCGCAGTGACGTTCCCACCCTCCTGATGTCCGGCGAGTATGACCCGGTCACCCCGCCGCACTACGGCGAGCAGGTCGCAAAAGGGCTCAGCAATTCAAGGCACGTGGTGCTGAAAGGGCAGGGGCACAACGTGATTACGCGCGGTTGCATGCCGCGCCTGGTGCAGAACTTCCTGGACAAGACCGACCCCAAGGCGCTGGACACAACGTGTCTGGATCGCATGGGTCCGGTTCCTGTGTTCGTCGGATTCAACGGAGCGATGCCATGATCGAAGTCAAGGATCTCTATCGCGCCTTCGGCGACGTAAAAGCCGTCAACGGCGTGAGCTTCACGGCGCGGGACGGCGAAATCACCGGCTTGCTGGGCCCCAACGGCGCGGGCAAGACGACCACGCTGCGCATGCTGTACACGCTGATGAAGCCCGATAGCGGACAGGTGCTGGTGGACGGTGTGGATGCGGCCGTTGATCCGCAGGCCGTGCGTCGCCAGCTCGGCGTGCTCCCCGATGCACGGGGGCTGTACAAGCGACTGACCGCCAGCGAGAACATCGACTACTTCGCGCGCCTGCACGGCATGCCTGAACGCCTGGTGGCATCGCGTCGCGAAGCGCTGATCGACGCACTGGAAATGCGCGATATCGCTGACCGCCGCACCGAGGGCTTCTCGCAGGGCCAGCGCGTCAAGACAGCCATCGCCCGTGCATTGGTGCACGATCCGCGCAACGTGCTGCTGGACGAGCCGACCAATGGTCTGGACGTGATGGCCACGCGAGCCATGCGCCGCTTCATGCGGCAACTGAAGGACGAGGGACGTTGCGTCCTGTTCTCCAGCCACATCATGCAGGAAGTGGCGGCGCTGTGCGATCGCATCGTGGTGATTGCGCACGGCCGCGTCGTGGCCGATGAGTCGCCTGACGCGCTGCGCGAACAGACGGGCGAGGCGAATCTTGAGGACGCCTTCGTGAAAATCATCGGCACGGACGAGGGGCTTGCCGCATGAACAGTTCCATCGTTGTCTTCATGAAGGAAGTGCGGGAAAACCTGCGCGACCGTCGCACGCTGATCAATGCACTGATTACCGGCCCACTGCTCGGGCCGGTCATGTTCATCATGCTGATGAACGTGATGGTCAACCGCGAGCTGGCCAAAGTGGACCAGCCCATCAGCGTGCCGGTGATTGGTGCGGCGCTGGCGCCGAACCTCGTGGCCTCGCTGAAATCGGCGGGCATCGACGCGCTGCCCGCCGTCAGTGACCCGGAAGCGGCGGTGCACGACCAGCGCGCCGACGTCGTGATCCGCATTGCGCCGGACTACGCCCAGGCATGGAACAAGGGGCAGCCCGTGCAGGTGGAGTTGATTTACGACTCGTCCCGTCGCGACGCCTCCACGCCGGTGCAGCGCGTACGCAGCGTGGTGGAGAGCTACGGACGGCGCGAAGGTGCGATGCGCCTGATTGCCCGTGGCATGGCGCCGATCACGGCATGGCCGGTGCAGGTGGCCGACCGCGATCAGGCCACCTCGCAGTCGCGCTCGGCACTGATGTTCTCGTTCCTGCCGTACTTCTTTGTGCTTACCGTTTTCCTGGGCGGCATGTATCTGGCCATTGATGTCACGGCCGGTGAGCGCGAGCGTCAGTCGATGGAGCCGTTGTTTGTGAATCCGGTGGCGCGCTGGAAGATTCTGGCGGGCAAGCTGGCGGCCATCTGCGTGTTCTCGACAGTGAGCCTGTTCCTCAGCCTTGCGGCATTTGCGACAGCGCCGTTCTTCATTCCCATCGAGAAGCTGGGCATCGCGCTGGATCTCGGGTTCTCGTTCGCGAGTCGCGTCGTGCTTCTGATGCTGCCACTCATCATCCTGATGGCCGCGTTGCAGTCGCTGGTGGCCGCGTTTGCGAAAAGCTACCGCGAGGCGCAGACGTACCAGTCGATCCTGATGATCATTCCGGTGCTCCCCAGTGCACTGATGTCGGTGATGCCGATCAAGGCCGAAGCATGGATGTATGCGGTGCCGTTGCTTGGTCAGAACCTGGGCATCGTGCAGTTGCTGCGTGGCGATGGCGTCACCGGTCAGCAGGTTCTTCTGTGCATGGCCGGTGGCTTTGCTGCTGCTGCGGTGGCGGTGGCTGCCACCGCGTACATGTATCGCTCCGAACGGCTGGCGATATCAGGCTGATGGTTCGGGTCACGGCTTCCATCGCAGGTCTACGCCTGCGAGGAAGCTGCGGCCCGGTGCGGGTTCGTAGTAGCGGCCGTTGCCGTCATTGACGATCACCGAGCCGATGGTGTGGCGGTCAGCCAGGTTGTCCACGCGGGCGAATGTGTTGATGCGCCAGTGATCGCGCTCAATGATGTACCCACCGGACAGTCCGAATACCACGTAGCCAGGCGCGGCAGCCGTGCCCAGATCGTTGGCTGACGTGGCGCCCATCGCGCTGGCATCGATGCCCGCCTGCCAGCCTCGTTCGGCGCCGTAGCGGGCTGCCACGTAGCCGTTGGAACGCGGCACGCCGGGAATCCGGGTTCCTCCGGGTACGGGTGTGTTCGGCGCAGCGCAGTTCGCGGTGACGCAGGTCAGGAACGGACTGCGGAAGGTCGCCTGCAAATGGGTATAGGCAACGACCAGCTTCCAGCGTTCGGAAAGCTTCGTATCGAACGACGCCTCCACGCCCTGCCGGCGCGAGCGCGGAATGTTCTGATATGTGGTGCGACCGCCCACATTGGTGGCGACGGCAAGTTCATCACGACTATCCGCACGGAACAGCGCGATGTCCGCGTGCGTGTCGTCGGCTGGTTGAAGTTTCAGGCCCACTTCCTGGCTGCGACTGTGCGATGGAAGCAGGTTGAATGCCAGACCGGGCCCGCTGTCCGAACGATAGCCCAACTCGGAGAACGTGGGCGTTTCAAAGCCTTTGCCCCAGTTGGCATACAGGTGCGCGATGGGTGTGACGCGCCAGAGGACGCCGAGCACAGGTGTGGTCGCGCTGTAATCGACGCGGCCGCTGTCGTCCGGATTGCCTGCATTGATGAAGCGATCCGTGGACTGGAACTTCACCGAGCTGTGGCGCACGCCGCCCATCAGGGTCCAGTCGTCCGCCACGCGCCAGGTGGCCTGCGCGTATTGGTCGAAGTCGTAGACGCGGTCGATTTCGTCGCGGCGAAGGAGACCCTGCACGCCAAGCGTGTCGCCCACGAAGTTGTTATAGCCCTGTCGATGTTGATTCTGGTTGTCGTACGTGGTGCCGACGGCAAGCTCAAACGGACGTCCGGCCAGCGTGTCGTGATAGATCCAGCGGACGTCGCCGCCCCCGTATTCATTGCCCAGGTCGACCACGCCGCCCGAATTGCCCGCCTGGGTGAGCTGAGTGGCCTTCGGAATGGACAGGTACTGGGTGACGCTGCGCTGGCCGTAGTAGGTCATCACGCGCAGGCTGTTGCTGCCGTTGATCTGCTGGTCCCAGATCAGTCCCAGTTGCTGCTGGTTGGTGGACTTGCGGGTGTTGTAGATGTCCGCGACGCTGGCGACCTGCTGCGGATTGGCCTGGTACTGCGCCCGGGTGAGGCCCAGAGGATCCTGTGCGTGGGGTACGTCCAGCGCGTTCAATACGAGGGTCAGCTTCGCATCGTCGTTGATCTGCCAGCCCAGTTTGGCGTTGCCTGATTCACGGCGCGCTTCGCTGTGGTCGCGGTAACCGCTGGTGCGAAAGTGGCTGATATCGATGTTGTAGTCGACCGGGCCTTCCACACCACGCGCGTTGGCCGAGACACGCAGATTGCCCTGGCTGCCGCCCGCCACGCCGAAACGGAACTCCGGTGGTTCGGTGCCATCGGCGGTGAACAGCTGGATCACGCCGCCCGATGCGTTGCCGTACAGCGCCGAGAAGGGCCCGCGCAGCACTTCCACCCGATCCGACGAATCAAGGTTGAAGTGGGATACCTGCCCCTGTCCGTCGGGCATGGTGGCCGGGATGCCATCGGTGTACAGACGGACCCCGCGAATGCCGAACGTGCTTCGGGCGCCGAAGCCACGGATGGAAACCTGCTCGTCCTGCGCATAGTTCTGGCGGTCGCGTGCGACCACACCGGGGATCGACTGAAGGCGTTCGGAGAGGTTCACATCCAGCGTGCCATCCGGTGGACTGGGCACCACGTCGATGGCGGCGGCAACGTCGAAGGGTTGCTGTGCCGTGCGCGTGGCCGTCACCACCACGGGGGAAAGGTCCGTGCGGGCAGGCGGCGCGCTCTGCGCAGCGGCATTCAGTGTGAAAAAGGTCAGCCCGCAGGCAAGCAGGTGGCGGACGGAGGAAGAGGGCATACAGGCATTCCGTGGGCGCGGCGGCTCGTCGGATGCGATTTTCGCGCGAACGTATGGATGCTGCCGGTGAAGGCGGCAGGGCCATGCTAGCCTTTGCGCCAGTTCCCGCCGCCTCCCCAAGGTTCCCATGTTCAAGACAGCCATCGCCCTCTCCGCGCTGCTTACCCTGTGCGCCTGCAACGCCACGACGACTGCGCCGGACAAGCAGGCCGAGTCCGATCAGCCCGCCGCCCTGGTGCCGCCCACCAGTGCCAGTCAGCTGACGGCAAGCGAGCTTGACCGCGTGCTGGCAGGCGATTGGCGATCTTCTGAGAATCGGGCGCGAGATGTCTATCGTCATCCGTCCCAGACGCTGCAATTTTTTGGCGTGCAGCCGTACATGACGGTGGTCGAGATCGCACCGGGTGCCGGCTGGTACTCCGAGGTGCTTGCCCCGTTGCTGATGGACAACGGCCACTACATTGCCGCCGTGCAGGTGTCGACGAAGGGCGCAGACGCCATCAAGGCCAAATTTGCGGCCGATCCTGCCCACTACGGCAAGGCGTCCGTCGTCACGTTCGACCCCAGCGCCCCGGCCTTTGGCCCGGCAGGCTCGGCCGATCGCGTGCTTACCTTCCGCAATGTGCACAACTGGGTGAAGGCCAACACCGCTGCGGCGATGTTTCGCGGCTTTTTTGCCGTGCTGAAACCCGGCGGCGTGCTGGGTGTGGTGGATCATCGTGCGGCCGAAGGTGCCACCCTGGCCAAGGTGATGGACTCGGGCTATTTGCCCGTGGATTCGGTCATCAAGCTGGCGACCGACGCGGGTTTCCGCCTTGAGGCGCAGAGCGAAATCAACGCCAATCCGCGTGATACGAAAGACTACCCGAAGGGAGTCTGGACGCTGCCTCCCACCTACCAGCTGGGCGACCAGGATCACGCGAAATATCAGGCCATCGGTGAGTCTGATCGCATGACGCTGCGCTTCGTGAAGCCCGCCGCCACGCCGTAATTGCCGTGCTGATCGCGCTCAACAAACCGTTCAATGTGATGTGCCAGTTCAGTGCTGTGGATGGTCGGTCCACGCTGGCGGATTTTGTCCGTCAAACGGACGTCTATCCGGCCGGAAGACTGGACTACGACAGCGAAGGTTTGCTGCTTCTGACCGATGATGGTGGTCTTGCGCACCGGCTCACCGACCCGAAGCACAAACAGCCAAAAACCTATCTGGTTCAGGTCGAAGGCATCCCCGATGATGTGGCACTGAACACCCTGCGTCGCGGCGTCATGCTGAACGATGGCATGACGCTTCCCATCGGTGTGGAAGCGCTGGAAAGCGCGCCCGAATGGCTGTGGCCGCGTGATCCGCCCGTTCGATTCCGCAAGACGGTGCCGGACGCGTGGCTGCGGCTGACGCTTCGCGAAGGCCGCAATCGGCAGGTGCGGCGCATGACGGCAGCGGTCGGCCTGCCCACCCTGCGCCTGGTGCGCGAAGAGGTGGGCGGGCACGCACTTGCAGGTCTTCAGCCGGGCGAAACGCGGGTGCTGGACGCTACCCCCGCGCGCCGTCGCCGCTAGCCGGTCAGATCCCGAAGAAGGCTTCTGCCGTACGTGTGGTGGCAGCGGTGAGTTCTTCCACCGACTCGCCGCGATCACGCGCCACTTCATCGCGGATGTGTGCCAGATACATGGGCTCGTTGCGCCGATGCTTCGGCTGCGGTTTGACCGTGCGGGGCAGCAGATAGGGTGCGTCGGTTTCCAGCATCAGCCGGTTGGCAGGAATCTCGCGCACGAACTCGCGCAGATGGTTGCCGCGGCGCTCGTCGCAGATCCAGCCGGTGATGCCGATGTGGCAGTCCAGTGCGAGGTAATCGAGCATCGCCTCACGCGTGTCGGTGAAGCAGTGAACGACCGCAGCGGGAAGTTGCGGGCGGTAGCGCGCCAGCAGCGTCAGAAAATCTTCATGCGCGTCGCGCTGGTGCAGAAACACGGGCATGCCCAGATCCACGGCAATTTTCAGCTGGCGCTCGAACGCATCGCGCTGAACATCCGGCGGCGAGTAGTTGCGGTGGTAGTCCAGCCCCATCTCTCCCACGGCGCGGACTTCCGGTTGTGCGGCCAGCTGGCGCAGCAGCGCGTCGATGTCGTCGTCGTAGTCGATGGCGTGATGCGGGTGCACGCCCGCTGTGGCAAATAGCCGTCCACCCGACGCACGGGCCAGTTCGAGCGCCTGCTCGCTGCCTTCCCTGGATGCACCCGTAATCACCATCTTTCCCACGCCGTGGGCCGTGGCGCGAGCCAGCACGTCGTCGAAGTCATGACGAAAAGATTCGTGAGTGAGGTTCGCTCCGATGTCGATCAAGTCCATGTTTTTTTTCGCTTTGTCGCCTGAGCTTCAGAAGGATTACGGCGCCCGGAGGCGCACGCATCTGTTTGATATGACGCGTGATTATCGCGCGAGTTGCATGGTTTCCGGGATCTTTCGATCTTCACGAAAAATGTTGCGTCAAACAATTGACTCGCAACTTCATGCGCTGTTAGGTTTCGTGACGGATGTCAAAAAAATGACGATCCGTTAGGGGAGTGGCCGTTCCGGGGGGAACGTCCAGCAAGGCGTCCAGGATGGATGCAAGGGGGTCCGCCGACGGGGTGTTGGCCGACTGTGTCACTGAAGGAGTAGTGCAAATGTTTGATTCAGCTCATTTGGAGGCGCGTCGCCTCCCCGCCACCACGGGCTCCGCGTTGCCCGCCGTGAGCCTCTGCCTGCGCGTCCTTGCGCATCGGCCGTCTGGCCGACATGAACTACAACCGATGGCGGATACCCGCTGTTGCGGTCAGTTGCGACCGTAAGAAAAGACGGCAGGCGCAATTTTCAGCGCCACCGACCCCATCAGGTCACATCGGAACACCAGGTTTTTGTCGGTGAAGGGGGGCCTTCGCCGACCGGCGCGCAGGGAGGGGTCCCGGCGCCACATCATGGGAGAACGTTTCATGACTTCACGATCCATGGCACAGGCGTTAGGCCTTGTGCTGACGGGCATTTTCACCGCGGGTTCGGCCTATGCCGCCGATGCGCAGAAGCCGGCGACGCAGTCGGTGACGGTCCAGGGTGTTCAGGTCTCGATTGACCCGGCCACCGGTCGCCTCCGTGCGCCCACGGCTGAAGAGCGTGCCGCCCTGGCGCAGGCTGCCGGAGCGCGTTCGCTTCAGCAGGATGCGTTTGTCGGGCAGCCCCTGACGGAAGCGGATGCGAAGTCCACCTTCCGCACGGTGCAGTTCAAGAACGGTGCCCGCGCCAATGCGGTGAAAGTACCGGCCAGCCTGATGAGCAGTGTGGTCGCTGAGCGCCAGCCGGACGGCAGCCTCAGCATCCACCACGACGATGGCCAGGCGCCTGCACCCGCGAGCGCACCGGAGGTGACGCGATGATCCGCCGTAAACTGCTCGTCACCGCGCTGGCCGCGGCCACTGCTTTCGGTGCCGCCGGCATGGCCAGCGCAGCCGACATCAAGATCATCAACCAGGACGTCGGCACCGGTAAGGGCCTGGACGACCCGACACCCGCCTCGCCGGTTGGTGGCAACCCGGGTACCACCCGTGGCAAGCAGGCCCTGATCGTTTACCAGTTCGCTGCCGACATCTGGGGCGCGGTATTGCAGAGCGACGTCGAGATCCGCAACGGCGCGACCTTCAAGGCGCTGGCCTGCACGGCCACCTCCGGCACGCTGGGATCCTCGGGCACCAACTACATCTTCAACTTCAAGGCACCGAACGTGCCGGCCGGCGCCATCGCCAACACGTGGTATCACTCGGCGCTGGCCGATGCGCTGACCCACGAAGACGGCGTGCCGGATGACGACGATATCCAGAGCCAGTTCAACGGCAGCCTCGGCAGCCCCGGGTGCCTTGAGGGTTCGTCCTGGTACTTCGGTCTGGACGGCAAGACGCCCGATGGCTCGATCAACTTCCTCAACGTCGTGCTCCATGAAATGGCGCATGGTCTGGGCTTCTCCGGCTTCGGCAGCCTGACCACCGGCAAGGGCTACCCGGATGACGACGGCACGCCGCTGAACGACATCTACTCGACCTACGTGTTCTCCGACACGCAGAACAAGAACTGGTACGACCTGACGCCAGCACAGCGCGTCACGGCCGCTCTCGACGATGGCCACCTGGTGTTCACCGGTGCCACCGTGAAGGCGGAAGCGCCGCTCGCGCTGTCGACGCCGGACGTCTTCCGTGTTTCCGCCCCGGCGGCGGCACAGGGTGACTACGAGTTCTCGCAGGCATCGTTTGGTCCGAAGGCTTCGTCCACGAACCTGACAGGCGCTGTTGTGCAGGTGGTCAGCGGCACCGACGCGCTGGGTTGCGTTGCACCGTCCAATGCGTCGGCCATTGCAGGCCACATCGCGCTCATTGATCGTGGTACCTGCGACTTCACGGTGAAGACCCTCAACGCCCAGGCAGCTGGTGCGACGGGCGTCATCATCGCCAACAACCAGGCTGGCGCGATCACTCCGGGAGGCACGCCTGCTTCCCCGGTGACCATTCCGGTCGTGGCGGTCAGCCAGGTGGACGGCAACAAGCTCAAGGCCAACCTTGCCGGCCTCACCGGCGCCGTGACCAAGGGCAACGGCCTCGCTGGCGCTGATGCAGCGGGCAACGTGCTGATCTATGCACCGACCGTGCTGGCTCAGGGTTCGTCGTTCTCGCATTACGACACCCGCCTGACGCCGAACGCGATCATGGAATACGCGATCAACCAGGACCTGGTTGGCCAGATCGACGTTGACCTGACGCCTGCGCTGTTCAAGGACATCGGCTGGGGCATCAATACCGGCACGCAGAAGCTGCTGACCTGCGACACAGGTATTCCGACCTTCGTGCCGGGTGGCGTGATCATCGGTGCCAACGTGCTGTCCAACGTGAAGGTGCTGGCCGGTGCCGCGTCCTCGGTGGGTGACTACCGCGCCGCGATCCACGCCTACGCCGCGCAGCTGGCTGCCGATGGCCTGATCACGGCCGGCCAGGCCACGAGCCTCAACGCCTGCCTCTCGGATGCCGAAACGCAGAACCAGTACAACGCCTGGGGCCCAGGTGGCGGCACGGACCCGGGTACGCCCGCGATCGAGCTGACCAACGGTGCAACCCGGACAGCTGGCGGTGCAGCCGGTACCTCGGTGCTCTACAAGATCACCGTGCCGGCAGGTGCGAAGAACCTTGTGCTGCGCACCTATGGCGGCAGCAGCGGTGACGTCTCGCTATACGTGAAGGCCGATTCGGCTCCCACGTCCACCGTGTACGACTTCGTGTCGACCCGTCCGGGCAATACCGAAACGGTGACCATCGCGTCGCCGAAGGTGACGACCTACTACCTGAGCGTCAGCGCAGGTACGAAGGCATACGCCGGAGTGACCGTGTACGCGGCCTACTCGAAGTAAGAGTCAGGAAAAAGTCCCGGTTCGCCGGGACTTTTTTCCAAGGGGTCCGCGCATGGCGGACAGGGGTAACTGAAGCATTCGATGTAGGCGTCGCCGCCGACACGGGGTCGGCTGCCTGTCATTCCGGCACCGAGCCCTCGGGCGACGTGCGAACAGCATGCAGCAGGTGGCGCCGTGAGGCGTCGTCACTCAATCGCTCAACGCGGGTTTCCGTGGGAGGAAAGTCTGTGAACACCATCTACAGCAAAGTCTGGAACAAGTCGCTCGGCATCCTTGTGGTTGCCTCGGAGCTGGCTCGTGCCAATGGCAAAGGCAGCGCAGGCCGGCGTGCGCGCAAGTCGATGGTGGCACTGCCACTGGCAGCCGGCGTGATGCTGGCGCTGGGCAGCGTATCAGCGCAGGCAGGAACTATATGTGCCGGTGATTTCCAGGGCCTTGCCCCGGTGGCCAGCGGCGAGTCGGCTTTTGCGTGCGGCGTATCGGCTCGTGCTACAGGGGTCTACAGCACGGCCGTGGGCACGATGAGTCGTGCCACGGGCGTGGCAAGCACGGCATACGGACAGGACGCCATCGCGAACAAGGACTATGCAACGGCCACAGGTCAGAGCAGTCGCGCCACGGGTCTCCAGTCGTCGGCATTTGGCCAGGACGCCATCGCCAATCAGGCCGGTGCCTCTGCCTTCGGCCAGGGCAGCCGCGCCACGGGTTCGCAGGCCAGCGCTTTCGGCACGGATGCACGTGCCAACGCCGCCAATGCCACGGCAGTGGGCAATGGCAGCCGCGCCACGGCAGCCAACGCGACGGCGGTGGGCCAGAATGCGCGCGCGACCGCCGACAACTCGGTGGCGCTGGGTGCGGGTTCGGTAGCGAATCGCGCCGATACGGTATCGGTCGGCAAGGCAGGCGCCGAACGTCAGATCACCAACGTTGCGGCGGGCACGGAAGCCACGGATGCGGTGAACAAGTCGCAGCTCGATTCGCTTGCTTCCAGCGTCAGCGATGCAGCGCATTACTTCAAGGGCAACGGCAAGAGTGACGGCAGCGATGATGCCGTGGCTTCCGGCGACTACGCGACCGCTGCCGGGTCGGCTGCGTTTGCCAACGGCACGGGCGCCTCGGCATTCGGCAGCGGTGCGACGGCGTTCGGTGCTGGCGCGACGTCCACGGGTTTCAATAGTGTCGCGCAGGGTGCGCAGAGCACGGCATACGGTGCAGGTGCCACGGCTGCGGCAAATGGCGCCACTGCGATTGGCGGTCAGGCGGTCGATGAGAACGGCGATCCGCTGATTACCTACACCTCGACCGGGGAAGCCGTGGGTCCGGCGAATGCATCCGGTCTGTCCTCGACGGCAGTGGGTGCGAGCGCGCAGTCGGCGGGTCGGTTCGCGACCGCGCTGGGTACGGCTGCTTTCGCACAGGGCGAGCAGTCCACGGCGGTGGGTTTCCTTGCAGAAGCGTCCGGTGCAGGCTCGGTCGCGAGCGGCAGCCAGGCTTATGCGGCCGGCGATCTCTCGCTGGCCTCGGGCTATCAGGCGGCGGCATACAGCGAGGGCGCGGTTGCTGTGGGTGCAGGCGCAAGCGCGGCTGGTAGCAACAGCATTGCCATCGGCAACGCGGCTGAAACGGGCTTCGCGCTGTTCGGCCTGGAAAGCGCGAATGCGGTCGCCATCGGTGCGGGCAGCTGGGTGCTGGGCGACAACAGCACAGCGCTTGGCACGAATGCGTGGACCGTGGCGAACAACTCGGTATCCATTGGTGCCAATTCGTACAACGACCGCGACAACACGGTGTCGGTCGGTGACGAAGGTGCCGAACGTCAGATCACCAACGTTGCGGCGGGCACGGAAGCGACTGATGCGGTGAACAAGTCGCAGCTTGATTCGCTCGCTTCGAGCGTCAGCGACGCCAGCCATTACTTCAAGGGCAATGGCCTGGGTGACGGTAGCGACGACGCTATCGCCTTTGGCGACTATGCGACCGCTGCCGGGTCGGCTGCGTTTGCCAACGGCACGGGCGCCTCGGCCTTCGGCAGTGGTGCGACGGCGTTCGGCGTCGGTGCCACTGCGACGGGCTTCAACAGTGTTGCTACCGGTTCGCAGAGCACGGCGTATGGCGCGGGCGCAACAGCGGCTGCCAATGGCACGACGGCCATCGGTGGTCAGGCGGTCGATGAGAACGGCGATCCGCTGATTACCTACACCTCGACCGGTGAGGCCGTGGGTCCGACCAATGCGTCGGGTCTCTCCTCGACGGCAGTGGGTGCGAGCGCGCAGTCGGCGGGTCGGTTTGCGACCGCGCTGGGTACGGCTGCATTCGCCCAGGGTGAGCAGTCCACGGCGGTGGGTTTCCTTGCAGAAGCGTCCGGTGCAGGCTCGGTCGCGAGCGGCAGCCAGGCCTATGCGGCCGGCGATCTCTCGCTGGCCTCGGGCTATCAGGCGGCGGCATACAGCGAGGGCGCGGTTGCGGTGGGTGCAGGCGCAAGCGCAGCGGGCAGCAACAGCATTGCCATCGGCAACGCGGCTGAAACGGGCTTCGCGCTGTTCGGCCTGGAAAGCGCGAATGCGGTCGCCATCGGTGCGGGCAGCTGGGTGCTGGGCGACAACAGCACAGCGCTTGGCACGAATGCGTGGACCGTGGCGAACAACTCGGTATCCATTGGTGCCAATTCGTACAACGACCGCGACAACACGGTGTCGGTCGGTGACGAAGGTGCCGAACGTCAGATCACCAACGTTGCGGCGGGCACGGAAGCGACTGATGCGGTGAACAAGTCGCAGCTTGATTCGCTCGCTTCGAGCGTCAGCGACGCCAGCCATTACTTCAAGGGCAATGGCCTGGGTGACGGTAGCGACGACGCTATCGCCTTTGGCGACTATGCGACCGCTGCCGGGTCGGCTGCGTTTGCCAACGGCACGGGCGCCTCGGCCTTCGGCAGCGGCGCCACGGCGTTCGGCAATCAGGCAACGGCGACCGGTTTCAACAGTGTTGCTACGGGCGTGCAGAGCACGGCCTACGGTGCGGGTGCCACGGCTGCGGCGAATGGCGCCACGGCCATCGGCGGCCAGGCAGTAGATGAGAACGGCGATCCGCTCATCACATACACCTCGACGGGTGAGGCGGTGGGTCCGGCGAATGCGTCCGGTCTGTCGTCGACGGCAGTCGGTGCCAGCGCGCAGTCGGCCGGTCAATTCGCAACCGCGCTGGGTACGGCAGCCTTTGCTCAGGGCGAGCAGTCGACCTCGGCGGGCTACCTGTCTGAAGCATCTGGTTCAGGCGCGACGGCACTGGGTGCACAGGCCTATGCGGCGGGTGATGTGTCGCTGGCAGCAGGCTATCTCTCGGCCGCGTACAGCGGTGGTGCGGTGGCATTGGGTGTGGGCGCCAGCGCCTCGGGCATCAACAGCGTTGCCATCGGCAACGGTGCAGAAACCGGCTTTGCCGCACTCGGCATCGAGAGCATCAACTCGGTGGCGCTGGGCTCGGGCAGCTGGGCGTTTGGCGACAACAGCACGGCTCTCGGTGCCGGGGCTGTCGTGGCCTCGAACAACGCGGTAGCCATCGGCGCCAACTCGTTCACCAGCCGCGACAACACGGTGTCGGTGGGCGACGAAGGAGCCGAGCGGCAGATCACCAATGTGGCCGCCGGTACGGAGTCCACCGATGCGGTGAACAAGGCGCAGCTGGATGCGCTGGCCAGCAACGTGGGCGACGCCAGTCACTACTTCAAGGCCAACGGTCTGGGTGATGGCAGCGATGACGCGATGGCTATCGGCAACTACGCCACGGCACTCGGTTCGGCGGCGTTCTCCGGTGCACAGGGTGCAACGGCCGTCGGCAGCGGCGCGACCGCCACGGGCTCGAACGCCACGGCCACCGGTTACAACAGTGTGGCGGATGGTCAGAACAGCGCCGCTTACGGCGCGAATGCACAGGCCCGCGGCCCGGGCAGTGTCGCCATCGGCGGCGTGGCTGTCGACGAAGATGGCAATCCGCTCATCACCAACGGCGGCGTGCCGGTGGAAACCGGTTCAACGAGCGCAGGTGTTGGCGGCACGGCTGTTGGTGCGAGTTCGCAGGCGGATGGCTTTGCGGCCTCGGCCTTCGGCGTCGGTGCTTATGCGTCTGGCAGCCAGGCGCTGGCGCTGGGTGCAGTAGCCAACGCCACGGGCGAATACTCGACGGCGGTGGGTACGCAGAGTGCCGCCACCGGCACGAGCAGCGTTGCGGTAGGCGAAAGCTCGCAGGCCACGGGTGAGGAAAGCATCGCCATCGGCGGTTCCTCCTTCGGCCTGTTCCCGGTTCAGGCCAGCGGTGCTGGCGCGATTGCGCTGGGTGCCGGTGCCTGGGCAACGGGTCAGTACGCCACCTCCATCGGCTGGAATGCCACGGCCTCGGCGGATTCGAGCGTGGCGCTGGGCGAAATGGCGGTGGCCAACGATCTGGGTGCCAGTGCGCTGGGTTCCGAATCGACGGCCAATGGCGAGCAGTCCACGGCGGTGGGTGCAGGCGCGGCGACCGATGGCGATTTTGCTTCGGCCATCGGCAGCGGCAGCTACGCGTCGTCTCCGAACGCGACGGCAGTGGGCGCACTGGCCACGGCCTCGGGCGGCGACAGTACGGCGGTGGGCTTCGGCTCCAGCGCCAGCGGCCGCAATGCGGTGGCCATCGGTGCGAACTCGGTGGGCTCGCGGGACAACGCGGTGTCGGTGGGTGCAGTGGGCAGCGAGCGTCAGATCACCAACGTGGCTGCCGGTACCTCCGGCACCGATGCGGTGAATCTGGATCAGCTGAACAGCCTGGCCGATCACATCGGTAGTGCCAGCCGCTACGTGGCGGCATCCGGCGACGGCACGGGCAATGACGACGCCATAGTGTCGGGCAACTACGCCACCGCTATCGGCTCGGCGGCCTTCAGCCTGGGCAACGGTGCCACGGCCATCGGCAGCGGGGCCACGGCAGCGGCGATCAACGCCACGGCCAGCGGCTTCAACGCCACGGCTTCGGGCGCGAACTCGGTTGCCACGGGTGCCACGGCACAGGCGACGGGCGAATACGCGTCGGCGACCGGCGCGGAAAGTCTTGCCAGCGGCGAACAGTCCACGGCCTCCGGTGCTGCCAGCTCGGCGACCGGCGACGGCGCCACGGCCAGTGGCGCCCTGAGCGATGCATCGGGGGTGGAAGCGACGGCCACCGGCTACTACGCCAGTGCCTCCGGTCTTGCGGCGACCGCCACGGGCGCGGAAAGCGTGGCCAGCGGCGACCTCTCGGTGGCCAACGGCGTACAGGCGGCCGCTACGGGCGCCAACACGACGGCGGTGGGTGCGCTGTCCACGGCGGCAGGCAACAACAGCACGGCACTGGGCGCCGGGGCGACGGCAAGCGCCGCCAACTCCGTGGCGCTGGGCTTCGGCTCCAGCGCCTCGCGCGCCAATACGGTGTCGGTCGGCAGCGTGGGCAGCGAACGCCAGATCGTGAACGTGGCGGCCGGTTCACGCGATACGGACGCGGTGAACCTCAAGCAGATGAACCTGGCCATCGACGCGGTGAATCTGACCGCCTCAGGCTACGGCGACGTGCTGGCTCAGGCACTGGGTGGAGGCGCCATGGTCGGAGCCAACGGCTTCGTCGGGCCGGTGTACCGGGCTCAGGGCGGCACGTACAGCTCGGTGGGTGACGCGATTGGCGCCCTGGATGGCGCCCTGTCCAGCCTGAACAGCCGGGTGGGAACGCTGGAGAGCACCCGGGGACCGGCCACCGATCCGCTGCCCGGCACCGGGACCACCATTACCCAGGGCACGGGTAACGGTCTGGCCATCGGCACGGGCAGCCACGCGAAGGACTCCGGCGATCTGGCCCTCGGCAACAACGCCACCATCGGGGCGGACAACAGCACGGCGGTGGGCACCAATGCCACGGTAACGGCGAATGCCACGAACTCGGTGGCGCTGGGTGCCAACTCGGTGGCCGATCAGGCCAACACGGTGTCGGTGGGTTCGGCCACTGCCCAGCGCCGGGTGACCAACGTGGCGGCCGGTACGGCGCCCACGGACGCCGCCAACGTGGGCCAGGTCGACCAGGCCCTGACGACGGCCAAGCAGTACGCGGACGCCGGCGACGTTGCCACTCTTAATAGTGCACGTGCTTATACGGACCAGAAGTTCGGCGATATGGTCAGCGGCTCGTCCTTTGACCAGTTCAAGCGCGATACCGACAACCGGTTCACCCGCCTGGACGACAAGCTGAACAAGGTGGGTGCCATGGGCGCGGCGATGTCCCAGATGGCCTTCAGTACCCAGGGCATCAACACGGACAACCGCGTGGGCGTGGGCGTGGGCGGCTATCGGGGGCAGGCGGCGTTGTCGGTGGGTTACTCCCGCTCGATCTCGCACAATGCCAACGTCACCTTCGGCGCCGCCGTCAGCGGTAGTGAGACTTCCGGCGGTGTGGGTGTAGGCATCGGCTGGTAATGATGCAGGGGTGCCCGCGAGGGCGCTCCATGTCTGAAAGGGAGGGCCGGTGCGTTGCACCGGCCCTTGTTGTTTGCGTCCTGTCGCAATACGTTGGCCGGACGGTCGCGGATGAAGCATGGTCTGTGATAACAATGTCGGCCCGTGCGTACAGGATCGTCCGCACGTAACCCGAAAGATCGTTCACGATCAGGAGAGCCCATGTCGGTGACGACCGCGCATAAGGAGATGCTGACTGGCGAGCCGGGCGAAGCCGAGGTCTGCGCGCACCTGGTGGCGCGCGGTCGGCTGAAGGACAGCGACCTGGTCCGCGCCCGCAGGCTGCACGAAGAATCGCCCGAAGGCACCCTCACTTCTCTTATGGCACGCCTTGGGCTTGTGTCAGAAAGGGATCTGGCCGATACCTGGGCCGAATTGCTGGCGCTGCCGCTGCTGGCCGCCAAGGATGCGCCGGAATTACCCCCGGTGGATCTGGATTTGTCCGTCCGCTTCCTGAAGCAATACCACGTCGTTCCCGTCCGCGAGGGGGAAGATGGCCTGGTGTTGCTGGTGGCTGACCCCGCTGACCCGTATCCGCTGCAAGCCGCGCGTCTGGCGGCCGGGCGCGACATGGGACTCCGCGTGGGGCTGCGGTCGGAAATTGATGACCTGATCGAACGTTATTACGGTCAGGGCCGCTCCGCGATGGGAAGCATCGTGGAAAGCCTGGACGGCAGCGCGGCGGTGGAAGACGACGTGGAGCATCTGCGCGACCTCGCGTCGGAGGCGCCGGTGATCCGTCTGGTCAACCTGATTCTCCAGCGCGCCGTCGAACAGCGCGCATCGGACGTGCACATCGAGCCGTTCGAGAACCGCCTGAAGGTGCGTTACCGCATCGACGGCGTGCTGCATGAAGTGGAAGCACCTCCGGCCAGCTCCACGGCGGCGGTCATTTCGCGCGTGAAGATCATGGCGCGCCTGAATATCGCCGAGCGGCGCCTGCCGCAGGATGGCCGCATCCAGCTGCGCGTGCAGGGCAAGGAGCTGGATCTTCGTGTGTCCACCGTGCCCACGAGCTTCGGCGAATCAGTGGTCATGCGTATTCTGGATCGCGAATCGGTGGTGTTCGATTTCGCGTCGCTGGGCTTCACCGAAAATTTCCAGTCGCGCTTCGTGGAAGTGCTGGATCGACCGCACGGCATCCTGCTGGTGACCGGCCCCACCGGCTCGGGCAAAACCACCACGCTGTATACGGCGCTGTCGCAGATCAATACGCCGGACGTGAAGATCATCACGGTGGAAGACCCGGTCGAATATCAGATCGAGGGCATCAACCAGATTCAGGTCAAGCCGCAGATCGGCCTGGACTTCGCGGGCGCGCTGCGTTCCATCGTCCGCCAGGATCCGGACGTGATAATGATCGGCGAAATGCGCGATCTTGAGACCTGCCGCATCGCCATCCAGTCGGCACTCACCGGCCATCTGGTGTTGTCCACACTGCATACCAACAGCGCATCGGGCGGCATTACCCGCCTGCTGGACATGGGCGTGGAGGATTACCTCCTGGGCTCCACGGTCAACGGCATCCTGGCTCAGCGTCTGGTACGCCGCCTCGATCCGGAAACTGCCATTCCTTATGAGGCGCTGCCGGAAGTCATCGAGCAGTTCGAACTGGACAAGTACACCGACGAGCGCCCGATCCGCCTGTGGAAGCCGGGCAGCAGTGCCACCAATCCCACGGGCTATCGCGGCCGCCGGGCCATCATGGAATTCCTGGTGATGACCGATCCGCTGCGCCGTCTGGTGATGCAGCGTGCTGACGCTGGCCAGATCGAAAAGCAGGCACGCGCCGAAGGCATGCGCACCATGTACGAAGATGGTCTGGCCAAGGCGGTGGCGGGCATTACCACCATCGAGGAGGTGTTGCGTGTCACGCAGGAGTCCTGATTCGCGTAGCGGCCGGGCAGGTGAGCGGTCATGAGCCAGTTTCGCTATCGCGCCATCACGGCGGCCGGTGAAGCGCTGACCGGGCAAATGGAAGCGCCCACGGTCGAGGACGTGATTGCACGTTTGCAGGATCAGGGGCACACGCCTCTTGAGGCCCGGCTGGCCGACGGCGATGGCAGTGCCAGCGGCTTGTCCGCGCTGTTCCGCAAAGGTCCGTTCACCGGCGATCAGCTGGCGCAGTTCACTCATCAGCTGGCCACGCTTCTGGGCGCGGGCCAGCCGCTGGATCGTGCACTGGGCATCCTGCTGGATTTGCCGGAAGGCGAGCGGGCAAAAAATCTGGTGGAGCGCGTGCGCGACCGCGTGCGCGGCGGCACCACGCTGTCGCAGGCGCTGGACGAAGAACACGGCGTATTTCCGCGTCTCTACATCAGCCTTGTGCGCGCGGGTGAAGCGGGCGGTTCGCTGGACGAAACGCTGCGTCGCCTTGCCGATTATCTGGAACGTTCGCAGCAGCTGCGCGGCAGCATCGTCAACGCGCTGATCTACCCGGCCTTCCTCATGGTCGGCGTGCTCGGCTCACTGGTGTTGTTGCTGGCCTACGTCGTGCCGCAATTCGTTCCGATCTTTGAAGACATGCAGGTGCCGGTGCCGTGGATCACATCCGCTGTGCTGGCGCTGGGCTCGGCCATCAGTTCGTGGTGGTGGGCGATGGTGGTCACGCTGATCGTGGTCGCGCTGCTGGTGCATGCGCGGTTGCGTGATCCGGATGCCCGACTCGCGTTTCATGGACGGCTGCTCACCATGCGTGTGGCAGGTCCGCTGCTTTTGAAAGTGGAAACGGCCCGTATTGCGCGCACCATCGGCACACTGCTGAAGAACGGTGTGCCTCTGCTCTCGGCGTTGACCATTGCGCGGCAGGTGACCGGCAACCGCGCGCTGGACGACGCGCTGGCCAAAGCGGCCGAACAGGTAAAAGGTGGTGCGGGCCTCGGCGTTGCCCTTGCGCAATCGGAGCGTTTTCCACGCCTTGCACTGCAAATGGTGCAGGTGGGCGAGGAAGCCGGTGCGCTGGACACCATGCTGCTGAAAGTGGCCGACACGTTCGATGTGGAAGCCAAACGGGCCATTGATCGCCTGCTGGCGGCGCTGGTCCCCGCGTTGACCATCGTGATGACAGTGATGGTGGCCATCATCATGGCGGCCATCCTGCTGCCGCTGCTCAGCCTTACCAGCAATATCAACTGACGACGAATCAAGACAAGGACATTCGATGCGCTCTCAACCGACTTATCGCTCCCGCCGCGCCCGCGGTTTCACGCTGCTGGAAATGCTGGCGGTCATCGTGCTTATCGGCATCATCGGCGCCATCGTCGTCACCCAGGTCGGCAAGAACGTCGACAAGGGCAAGTACGGCGCAGGCAAGGCGCAGCTGACCACGCTCAGCCAGAAGATCGAGAACTACGCGCTGGACAACGGCACCCCGCCGCAGGCGCTGGATGACCTGGTGGCCAAGCCGGCCGATGCGGGCAACTGGCAGGGCCCGTACGCGAAGCCGTCCGACCTGAAAGATCCGTGGGGTCATCCGTTCGGTTACCGCTATCCGGGTGAGCACGGCAATTTTGACCTCGTGTTCTACGGGCAGGATGGCAAGGCGGGCGGCGAAGGCTATTCCGCCGACGTGGGCAACTGGCAGTAAGCGGACGAAAACGCATGCGCGCGCGTGGCTTCACCCTTTTCGAAATGCTGGCCGTCATCCTGTTGATCGGGATAGCCGCGGCTGCCGTGTCGATTCCGGTGACCCAGGGATTGGCCAGCGCGCGCGTGAATGCGGCATCCAGTGAGCTTGCCGCCGCGTTGCGCTGGACGCGCGCGCAGTCCATCGTTCGCGGGGAAAGTCTTGCACTGGAAATCAACACGGCCGATGCCAGTTATCGCGCGCCTGGCAAATCCGATGTGCGTCTGCCCAAGGGCATGAAGCTCGCGCTCACCAGTGCACAGGAAGACCGGGTGAACGCGACCACCGGACGCATCCGTTTCTTTCCCGACGGCAGTTCGACGGGCGGGCGGATCACGCTGGGACGCGGCAGTCGCGAGTGGCACGTCAATGTCGGCTGGCTGACCGGAGCTGTCAGTGTGGTTATCACGGATGGACGATCGTGAAGTCAGCACGTGGTTTCAGTCTGCTTGAAGTGATTGCCGCCATCGCCGTCCTGTCCATCGCCTTCGCGGCGTTGATGCAGGTGGCGGGCAGTTCCATGAGCCTCACGGCGCGCGCCACCGAGCGGACCCAGGCCGCACTCCGCGCCCGTTCGATGCTGGATACCGCTTTCGTGCTTGAACCCTTGCGCGAAGGCACCTCCGAAGGCCGCTTTGACGACACCTACCGCTGGCGCCTGACCGTCACGCCCTGGCAGGCGCCGGATCGTCCGGCAGACGCAGGCGACGCATCGCGCAAGCTGTATCGCCTCGATCTGGATGTGCTGTGGGGCAATGATTCCAGCGAGCGCAGCGCACGATTCAGCACGCTGCGCATGGGCGCTCCGCCTGAGGGGGGGCTTCAGTGAGGCGCGCGCGGGGTTTCAGTCTGATGGAAGTGCTGGCCGCGCTGGCGCTGCTTTCCATCGTGTTGCTGGGTGTGTATTCAGGCATTCGTACCGCATCACGCATCGTGCGCAGCGGAGACATGGCCATTGAACGCATCGACGCCATCCGTTCAACCCAGCAGTTCTTGCGCACCGAACTGGCGCAGACATTGAGTGTGGGCTTTGAACGCAACGACGATGGTGACCCCATCGTTTTCAAGGGCGACGCAAAAACCGTGACGTTCGTGGCGCCCTTGCCCGGTTATCTCGGCAAGCTCGGTCCCCAGTTGCAGACCGTGCGGCTGGTGGACAACGACGGCCACGGGCTGCGTCTTGAAGCGAGTTTCGCGCTGTTGCCGCCGGATGGCAGCGAGCCGGAAACCGTGGGCGAGCCCGAAGTTCTGCTGACGGGCATTCGCTCGGGCAGCTTTGAATACCGGGGCCTGGACGATCAGGGACAGCCAAAAGGCTGGGAAGACAGCTGGTCCGACGAACAGCGCACGCCTTCGCTGGTTCGCCTGTCGCTTACGTTGAACGGAGGTACCGCGTGGCCGCTGATGGAAGCGCCGCTGCGAATTGATCCGTCGGCGACCGGCGGACCCAATTCATTGGCGCGCGGTCTGCGCGCCGGGACGGTGCGCTGATGCGCGGCCGTCGTTCCTCGCGGGGCGTCGCCCTTCTGATCGTGCTGTGGGGATGCACGTTGCTCGCCATCATGCTGGGCGGCTTTGCCATGCTGGCGCGTACCGAAGGCTTGCAGGCGCGCTACCAGTTTGCGCAGACCCAGGCCCATTACGCGGCCGAGGCCGGGATCATGCGTGCGGTACAGGCGTTGCAGGATTCCAGCGACAACGCCCGCTGGATCGCTGACGGTCGCACATACGCATTCCAGTTCGACCATGCCCGGGTCGAGGTGAGCGTCACCGACGAAGACGGCAAGGTGGATCTCAACGCGGCGTCCGATCAGGTGCTGGTGGCGCTGTTCGTCGCTGCCGGCATGGACAACGACCGCGCCACAAAGCTGTCGGCGGCAGTGCAGGACTGGCGCAATCCGACCCAGGGCGCGCTGCCCAATGGCGCGAAGAAGCCGCAGTACGAGGCTGCCGGACTCACCTACGGCCCGCGCAACGGACCTTTCGCCACCATCGAGGAAGCCCGCATGGTGCTTGGCATGGATGCGGCGACCTTTGCCACCATCGCGCCCGTGGTGACCATCTGGTCCGGCCGCGAGCGTCCGAACACCGCCCATGCGCCTGCGCTGGCACTGGCCGCCGTGCCCGGCCTGTCACCCGATCAGGCCAGCGCGATTCTTGCGCAAAGGGGCAGCACGGTCGGCAACGCGTTGTCAGGCGGTAATGGTGTGACACATACAATCCACGCGCAGGCGATTCTTCCGGACAAGACAAGGGCTTCCCTTACAGCGACGATCCGACTGCGTGGGATAAGATCGGGAACTCAGCCCTACGCCGTGTTGCGATGGCGCGAAGGAGACGGTGAATGACTTCAATGCAGGATGCTCTTGCTCAACCCCTGGAGCGCATGCGCCGGGCGTGGCAGGGATCACCGTTACCCGCCTTTTTTTCATGGTGGGGCGGCGAACTTCGCTGGCTGGTGCCGCCGCGCGCGCGCTCGTTGCTGGAAGGCGGGGCCACATGGTTTGTGATTCAGCGCGATGGCGATGGCTGGTCCATGCGTGGGCCTGCTGCCGATGCGCTGCCGGTACGCGTCAGCGACGACGCTCCGGATGACGAACAGGCCTCGGCGCTGAAGGCCGCCATGAACGGCGTGGAGCCGGTGGATCGCTATGTGGCGCTTTGCCTTCCGCCTACCGATGTGCTGCGCCGTCGTCTCCATCTGCCGCTGGTGGCGCGTTCCAACCTGCGCCAGGTCGCCAGCTACGACATCGACCGGCAAACCCCTTTCAGCAGTGCGGACGTGTATTTCGGTGTTCGCGAACTCACCGGGCCGGCAGGCGAAGGTCGCTTCCCCGTGGAGCTTGCCGTGGTTCCCCGAGGACGGCTCGATCCGTTGCTGGACCGGTTGCAGGCGCTGGGTGTACCACTGGATCGGGTTGACGTGATCGAGGGCGGCCAGCGTGTCGGTATCGACGTGCTTCCACCGGGCCGTGCCACGCGGCGCGTCAACATGCGCGGACGCATCAACCTTGCGCTGGCCGTGGGCGCAGTCGTGCTGGTCTTTGCCTGCATGGGCGCGTGGCTGCACAACCGTGAAGCCGCACTGGATGCCATGCGCGAGCAGGTCGAATCCATGCGTGGTGACGCGCAGGCCGTGGCGGCGCTTCGGCAACGGCTGACCGACAGCGCGGGCGCCTCGGGCTTCCTTGCCCAGCGCAAGGCGGAAAGCCCTGCCGTGCTGCCGGTGCTCAACGAACTGACGCACCGCCTGCCTGACGACACCTGGCTGGAGCGCTTCACACTCAGCACCACCGGTCAGATCGGCTTCCAGGGACAAAGCCCGCAGGCCGCGCGCCTCATCGACACGCTCAAGGGCGCCACGCAGCTGGGCGATCCCAGTTTCCAGGGCACCATCCAGACCGACCCGACGTCAGGCAAGGAGCGCTTCTACATGCAGGCGAAGGCACACGTCGCGAAGCCGGAGGTCGCCCGTGCGAATGAAACCCACTGAGTCGCGCATCGCCGCGATTCTTCTGCTGGTGGTGGTGCTTGTCGCAGCCTATTTCGTGCTGGTGCACTGGTGGTTTGTGGCACCGCAGTTCGCCATGGCCGATGAAATGAACGATCTGCGCGACACCCAGCGCCGGTACGCCGCCGCCATCGCCGAGCGTCCGCTGATTCAGAAGCGTCTGGCTGGCCTCGCGCAGGGACAGACCCAGAGCAGCGCCTTCCTGCCGGAAGACGACACCAACGCGGCCGCGGCTGGCCTGATGCAGCACATCGTGGACGTGGCTGCCGCCCATCACGACGATGGCTCCTGCGACGTGGTGCAGAAGCAGCCGGTGCCCAGCCAGGAGCGGGCATCGGACCCGTATCGCAAGGTCACCGTCAACATCAGCCTGCGCTGCCACATGCAGCCGCTGGCCGCGGTGCTGCACGATATTGAAGAAGGCACGCCATACCTGTTCATCGAAGACTTCAGCGTCTATCGCAATCCGGTAGCGGCACGTTCCGGTGCCCCGGTGCCGATGGAAGTGCAGTTCACCGTATCGGGCTACATCCGCCAGGCCAACAGCGCGAAGGGGTCCTCATGAGGGCCGCCCAGCAACGTCGTCTGACGCCCGTGCTCGCAGCGGTAACGGGTGTACTCGCGCTGGTTTTTGTCGGCATCCTGGCCGGGGCAGGCAGCGGCATCCGCTGGGAAGAGCCGCTGGCTGCCACGGCTCCCCCGGCCGCCCGGCCGCCCGCGCTGCCGCCGTCGGTGCCGCTGGCCACCTTTGCCGAGGTCTGGCAGCGTCCGCTGTTCACCAGCGATCGCAAGCCGCTGGTACTGGCCGACGGCGACGGCGAAGCCAGCAACCTGGGCGATCTGGAACTTACCGGCATCATCATGACGCCCGGCCTGCGCATCGCACTTCTGCGTGATCGCAGCAAAGACTCCACGGTGCGCGTGCGCGAAGGCGCGCTGCTGGAAGGGCGCTGGACGCTGGCCACGCTGGGTGCACGTAGCGCCACATTCGACAACGGCGGCGAACGTCGTGAGCTCACGCTTAAAGTCAGCGCGCCCGAAGCATTGAAAGACGGGCCGAAACGCGCCGATGGGCAGAACTCGCCGCCTCCGCCCCCGCCGACCATCCTGCCGGCAGCCCCGCCGGTGGCGCGCGTTTCCAGCCCAGGCATGACAGGTCCTGCCTTGCCCCGCCCGCGTCAGGACGACGCGGCGTTGCAACAGCAGAGGATTGAAGCATTGAAGGCCGCTGTGCAGAAGCGCAGGGCCGAGCAGCAACAGCAGCAGGCAGATCCAGCCAAGGAAGGAGTACGGTGAAACATGAATACGGGAATGCGAATCGGAGGCGCGGCACTTGTCACGCTCATGGCCGGCTGCGCGGATTTCGGCGTACCGCGTGACAACGGGGCCATGCAGCGGGAAGCTCTCGCTGGCCTGGACAAAGACCCGCCACGCCCGCAGGCCCCTCCCGCGATCGAATCACCTTCGACACCGCCAACAAGCGTCATCGCCAGGGGCACTGGCCAGTTCATTCATCCTGCCGCTCTGAAAAAGCCCCGTCCCGTGGTGGGCGGCAAGGAAACGGTGACATTCAACTTTGAAGACCAGCCGGTCGAGGCCGTCGTGAAGGCGATCCTCGGCGACCTGCTCGGTGAGAACTACAGCATCGTTCCCGGCGTCGCCGGAAGCATCTCGTTCTCTACATCCAAACCCGTGACCGAGGATCAGGCGTTGCCGATTCTCGAAACCCTGCTGTCGTGGACAGACAACGCGCTGGTGCGCGAGGGCACCCGTTACGTGGTGATGCCCGCGCGCGAGGCCATTGCGGGAAACGTGGCGCCCAGCCTGGGTGCGGCAAAGCCGGTACATGGTCTTCAGGCGCGGCTGTTCCCGCTACGCTTCATTTCCGCGGTGGAAATGCACAAGCTGGTGAAACCCTTCGCGCGGCCCGATGCCGTGCTGCTGGCCGATCCGTCGCGCAACGTGCTCGTGATGGCCGGTTCGGCCAGCGAACTGGAAAACTACCAGCGCACCATCGAAACATTCGATGTCGACTGGCTGCGCGGCATGTCCGTGGGTGTTTTCAATTTGCAGCGCGCCAACGTCAAAGAGTTGATGCCCACGCTGGAGAACCTGTTCGGCAACAAGAGCGGCACGCCGGTGGCAGGACTGATGCGCTTCATGCCGATCGAGCGAACCAATGCGCTGGTCGTCATCAGCCCGCAGGAAGCCTACCTGCAAAAAGTGCACGAGTGGATCGAGCGGATTGACCAGGGCGGAGGCAATGAGCCGCGACTGTTCGTGTACGACGTGCGCAATCTTCCGGTCGCCGACATGGCCCAATATCTTTCGGGTCTGTATGGCGGCGCGTCGAAGCCTGTGGATCAGGGCGGACGCGTTTCACCGGGGCTCACGGCGGCAACGACGCAGAACACGGATGAATCATCCGAATCGCCTGCGACCCATCCCCGGACGGCAGCAGCGGGCGGTGGCGACAGCGATCCGGATTTCTTTGCTGCATCGGAGAAGAAACCCGCCGCATCCGTGCCCACTCCAAGCAACGCATCGGGCGACAGCGTCCGCTTCACTGCGGTGGAAGCCAACAACCAGCTCATCGTTCGCGCACGGCCTGCGCAGTGGGCCGAGATCGAGGAAGTGATCCGCCGCCTTGATGCCATACCGCTTCAGGTGCAGATCGAAACGCGCATTCTTGAGGTGGCGCTGCGCAACGAGTTTGCTTTCGGCGTGCAGTGGTTCCTCGAAGGCCTGGTGGGCGGCGGGCAGCCGGGCAACAAACAGCAATGGCAATTGGGGGCAGCGTTGCCAGCCCGGGAAACCGGTGGCTTTTTCTATTCGTTCATCAACAACGAAGTGCAGGCGAAAGTGCGCGCACTGGAGACCAGTGGCGATACACGCACGCTGTCTTCACCCTCGCTGGTGGTGGTCAACAATCAGAAGGCGCGCATCCAGGTCGGCGATCAGATTCCCATTGTGCAGACCTTCGTCCAGACAGGCGCCAACGCGGGTAATCAGGTGGGCCAGGTGGAGTACAAGGACACCGGCGTCATCCTCAACGTGAAGCCACGCGTGAATCCGGGTGGTCTGGTCTACCTGCAAATCCAACAGGAAGTCAGCGATGTGAAGCAGGGCCCCAATGCGGCCAACGCCACGATCGGAAAGCGCCAGTTGGCGACGCAGGTTGCCGTGCAAAGTGGCCAGACTGTCCTGCTGGGTGGGCTCATCAAGGAAGGCGATGAACGCACGCGATCCGGCGTGCCGTTCCTGAGTCGCATTCCGTGGATCGGCAACCTGTTCGGCCAGACCTCGCGTCAGGACGGCCGCACCGAACTGATCGTGTTGATAACCCCGAAAGTCATCGCCAACGGTGAGGACGCCAAACGGGTAGCCGACGAGTTTCGTCAGCGCTTCCGCTCGCTTGAGCCGGTGGCGCCGCCCAGGGCCGATGGCCCGAAGGCTGCGCGGGAGGCCTGATCCGTTCGCCCACGTGGACCGGCTTTCCGTACCATAGCCGGTCCATGAGCACTTCTTTTCCCATCACTCCGGTTATTCCGGACATCCTGGCGTCGCTGGCGGACCACCCGCGTCTGGTGCTTGAGGCGCCGCCTGGCGCGGGCAAGACCACGCAGGTGCCGCTGGCTTTGCTCGGCGCGCCCTGGCTGGACGGCGGCAAGATCGTGATGCTGGAGCCGCGTCGCCTCGCGGCCCGTTCGGCCGCCGGATTCATGGCGTCGCTGTTGGGCGAGGAGGTGGGTCAGACGGTCGGTTTCCGCATCCGTTTTGAGTCGCGGGTCGGCCCACTCACGCGCATCGAAGTGGTGACCGAGGGCATCCTCACCCGGATGATTCAGGACGACCCGATGCTGGAAGGCGTGGGCGCCATCGTGTTTGATGAATTCCACGAGCGTCATCTGGCCGGCGATCTTGGCGCTGCCCTGGCGCTGGACGTACAGGCCAATCTTCGTCCGGACCTGCGTCTGCTGGTGATGTCGGCCACGCTGGATGGCGAGCGCATGGCCACGTGGCTGGACGCGCCACGCATCAGCAGTCCGGGCCGCAGTTTTCCCGTGCGCATCGACTACCCGCCGGCGCGCCATCAGGAAACGGTGGAGCAGCATGTAGCGCGCACGGTACAGATGGCGCTGCGCGACAACGACGGCGACATTCTTGTGTTTCTTCCCGGACGCCGCGAAATCGAACGCACGCGGCTCATCGTGGAGCGCGTGCATGAAAGCGTGGAAGTGGTGCCCCTGCACGGCGAGTTGTCGCTGGCAGAGCAGCAGCTGGCGCTGGCTCCCGCCGATCCGGGCACGCGCCGCGTGATCCTCGCCACCAACGTGGCCGAGTCCAGTGTGACGCTGCCGGGCATTCGCGTGGTCATCGACAGCGGCCTTGCGCGCGAGCCGCGTTTCGACCCGTCATCCGGATTCACGCGCCTTGAAACGGTGACCATCTCGCAGGCATCCGCCGACCAGCGCGCCGGACGTGCGGGCCGCGTTGCCGAAGGCGTGGCATATCGGCTGTGGGCACAGAGCAGGAGGCTGGAGGCACAGCGCACGGCAGAAATCGCGCAGGCGGAGCTGTCGGGTCTCGCGCTGGAGCTGGCCACGTGGGGTAGCGACGACCTGGCGTGGCTGGACGCACCCCCTGTAGGTGCATTGGGTCAGGCACGCGATCTGCTGCGCCGTCTTGGTGCGCTGGATGAGGATGCGCGCATCACAGCGCTGGGGCGCGACATGCTCGTCCTGGGTGCGTCACCGCGACTGGCCGCGGCCGCGCTGCGCGCGGACGCCACGCTGCGTCCCCTGGTATCGGACCTTCTTGCCTTGATGGAGGCGCGCTCGCCACTGCGTGGCGAACAGGGGCGTACCGATGACTTTCGCGTGCGCGTGGCGGCGTTGCATGTGTGGCGCGACAGCGGCGCACGTGGCGCGCGGTCCAGTTCTGCTGATGTCGGCGCGCTGGCGGCCATCGAAAAATCGGCCTCAGGCTGGCGCCGCCGACTTCAGGTGCGCAATGGCGCAAGCGGCGTGCCGCATGCGCACGCGGTGGGCGACATGCTTGCGCATGCCTTCCCGGATCGCATTGCCCGGCGCGACGACAGCAATGCGTCGCGCTATCAGCTGGCCAATGGCCGTGGTGCGCGATTGCACGAGAATAGCGCACTGCATGGCGAGCCGTGGCTCGTCGTGCTGGACCTGCGACTGGAAGCGCGCGACAGCCTCATCTACTCAGCCGCGCCCTTCGACCCGGGCCTGCTTGAATCGGACTATCCCTCGCGCCTCGTGAGTGAGCGCGTGCTGCGCTGGGACGACGAACGCGATATCGCCGAAGCGTTTGAAGAGCGACGATTCGATGCGCTGGTGATCGAGCGGCGCAGCGTGCCCATCACGCCGGAAGATGCGCTGCCTGCATTGCTCGCGGCCATTCGCTCACGTGGTGTCGATGCGTTGCCATGGAGTGAAGCGGCCCGCCGATTGCGCGCGCGCATGGGGGCGCTGCGATTGTGGCGCCCGGAAGCAGGCCTTCCGGATGTGTCTGACGAGGCGTTGCTTGGCACGCTGGAAGCATGGCTCGCGCCGTTCCTTGCAGGCAAGCGCCGGCTCGGTGCGTTGCAGGCCAGTGATCTGTCCGAGGCGCTGGCGTCGATGCTCACCTACGATCAGCGTCGTGAACTGGACGCGCAGGCACCCGATGACATCACGGTGCCCAGTGGCATGACCCGCCGCCTTGAATACGGCACGCGTGACGATGATCCGGGCGCGTCGCCCGTGCTCGCGGTCAAGCTCCAGGAGCTTTTTGGACTGGCCCAAACTCCAAGTGTCGCCGGTGGTCGCGTGCCCGTGATGCTGCATCTTCTGTCGCCCGCCGGTCGGCCCATCCAGGTGACCCAGGACTTGCACGGCTTCTGGACGCGCACGTATCCGGAAGTGAAAAAGGAACTGAAAGGGCGCTATCCCAAGCACCCCTGGCCTGATGATCCGTGGACCGCCACGGCCACGCACCGGGCGAAGCCTCGCGGAACCTGAGTCATTCGTTTCGCACGTCGAGGACTGAAGACCTACGCGAGGGCCCTGCATTGTTCCTGCCTGCACACGCAGGCTCGCCCGCAGACATTGCGTCGCTTCGCCGATCCCGGCTGTTTGATGAACCCACTCTAATGTCAGCGATTCCAAAGACGGAATCGCCGACACATACATGGGAGTTCAAACATGAAACGGATCATTCGCCTCGCCCTCGCGGCGGGGTGCCTCGCCGCCACGAACGCGATGGCGGCGTCGGACCCGACGGACATCACCTCGGCACTCATCAAGTCACGAATGCAAAGCGAAGGTGTGGCCAGTGCCATCGCCATGCACGACCGCGACTTCGTTGCCATGATGCTGGTTGACCCCGCATCGCCGTACAGCGAACTGGAGGCGGCTCCCACACTGACCAACGACGTGGCGTGGTTCGATGCCGTCTCGAATCTGTCAGTGGCCGGAAGCCCCATGTCACCGGAAGTCGCGCTGGCTTTTCTGCAATGGGATGGCGGTTTTACCAAGGCGCGCCCGGGACAGGAAATCAGCCGTATCGCCCCTGATGATTTCATTGCGGCGAACTACAGCAAAGCCGGGGTGGACCGCGACATCTTCGACAAGGCCATCGACCTTCTGAGTCACCGGCACTCCACCGTTGCTGCAAACATCGCCGTGGGAGCGCAGATTCTCCGCGACAGGGCACGTGGCGTGGATCCTTCCGACTACGGGAAGATGGGAGTCCGGCTTGACGTGCTGGAGCGCTTTCTCGCCACCCGCAATTCCGACGAACTGCTTGAGTCTGATCGCGAATATCTGTCGATGACTATCGGCCAGGAGATGAATCGCTGGCGCGTGGGTCGCGCCACATCGCGGGGTGACCGGGAAATTCCCACACATTTCCGCGTGGCACGCGTGGCCGCTGCCTATCGCGACATGCAGGGTTACTTCGCCACGTGGCCCTGTGATGCCCAGGGCAACGCACGCTTGGGCTACGCCGGTACCCAGCAGCCTGGCGACGAACGTCCGCTGTGTTTTGTGGGCGCCACGGATCGGGCGGTCTACAAGTGGTACGTCGGCGAACTGTGGAATCAGGCGCACGGCATGCGCGAACGCTTGCATGCCGAAGGCCCGAGCACGGCCTCGAAAATCCTGAATCTTCTTGCGCCGGCGCTACTGCTCACGGATGTGGGCGCACTGCTTGAGTTCATGGAGCCGCTTGTTGCAGAGGAAATGTATTCGTCCGGCCTCATTGAAGAAAAAGAGGCGGAATTGGCATCGTCCCGCGCCGAAGAGCGCACTTGCGGAAGGATCTATCTGTGATGGCACGGCATGGCGCCAAGAGGCATCGGATATATGCGTGGTTGCTCACCGCTTGCCTTGCAAGCCCCGCATTTGCAGGCACGCCGGAGTATGTGCCGGTAGACGATGCGGAAAGCGGCGTGGTCGAGGAGATGATCGACACGTTCTCCCGTTTCGCATTCAGCATTGACGCCTGGTTGCGTCTGGAGGCACCGGGTTCGCCCACGCTGATTGTGGGTGGCGTGTATGACAATTTCGCCAGTCGCTTTCTGAGCGCGACGTTCGGCCGCTTTGAATACAAGTACGAGGTCAACGGCAGGAAATTCGTGCGGACTTACTACAGCACGTCAGGCGAAGAGCCTGACGAAGCATTCGGACGTCTCGTTGAAGCGGCTACGGGCTACCGACCCCCGCTATCGCCTGCATCGGAATCGTTTCGTACGTCCAGCAGCAGCGTACGGGTGGTGCTGATTGATGAGGATCAATCGCCCATCAAGGCTGGCGATGCGCTCGATGGCGTGGTCCACGCGCGCGACGCGGAGCTGAAAATGCTTCGCCAGTTGCACGCGGAGATTGCCAGTGGCGTGGTGGAAGACGGTGGGGTGCTTGCGGGCCGGATCACTCAGGCGCCGTGCTATTCATGCCGCGGCGCGTTCGAGCAGTTCCTTGAACTTCATCCCCGCATCGCCGAACCGCAGATCGAGTATCTGCTGAGGGACTCCCCGGCATATGCGCGTTACAAGGACGTGCGCAACATCGTCTGGCGGACTACCCGCAGGCACCGGGCTGCACAGTCGAGCTGGTACCTGGAGGATGTGCTGGACAGCCCGCCGCGTTCGCCGCCGCCGGCGCCTGATCCGGACTGCTGAGGCTTAACCCAGGGGCCGCACACGGAAGTTGCGGCCCTTGATCTTGCCTGCACGCAGACGCTCCAGCGCCTTGTTGGCAAGGTCCCGGCGGATGGCTACATAGGCACGGGTGGCGAAGACGTCGATCTTGCCGATGTCCTTTGCATCCAGACCCGCATCGCCGGTCAGGGCGCCCAGAATGTCGCCGGGACGCAGCTTGTCCTTGCGGCCCGCATCAATCACTACCGTCTTCATCGGCGCGAGGTTCAGCACTTTGCGTGCGCCCACCAGGGGCCTGGCGGGATATCGCTTGAGCGGCGCGCCCTGTTTCTCTTCGATGGCGCGGATCTTCGGAAGCTCGCGCGAGCCGGCCAGCGTGATGGCCAGGCCGGTGTTGCCTGCACGGCCGGTGCGGCCAACGCGATGGGTATGCGTGTCGGCATCGTGCGCCACGTCGTAACTGACGACCAGCGGCAGTTCGGCGATATCCAGGCCGCGTGCGGCCACATCCGTTGCGATCAGGATCGAGCAGCTGCGATTGGCGAAGCGCACCAGCACCTCGTCGCGGTCGCGCTGTTCAAGGTCGCCATGCAGGGCAAGCGCGGAGAAGCCACGGCGATCCAGTTCGGCGGCCAGCGTCTCGGTGTCCTTGCGCATGTTGCAGAAGACGAGCGCGGCTTCCGGGCGTTCGTGCGTGATGATCTGCGAGAGCGTGTCGATCTTCTGACTCACTTCCACCTCAACCAGGCGCTGCTCGATGGTGGCTTCGCCATGCGGCGTGTCGATGGTGACCGTGACCGGGTTGTTCTGCACGCGACCGCTGACGGCGCGGATTTCGTCCGGATAGGTGGCCGAGAACAGCAGCGTCTGATGGTGTTTGGAGATGCGCGACACGATGTCGTTGATCGCTTCCTCGAAGCCCATGTCCAGCATGCGGTCGGCTTCGTCCAGCACCAGCACGTTGATGCCGCCGCCGTGCAGGCTGTTGCGCTTCAGGTGCTCCTGCACGCGGCCTGGCGTGCCGACGACGATGTGCGGATCGTGTTCCAGCGATGCCAGCTGCGGTCCCAGCGGCATGCCGCCGCACAGCGTGAGCAGCTTCACGTTCGGGATGTTCACGGCCAGCTTGCGGATCGACTTGCTGACCTGATCGGCCAGTTCACGCGTGGGGCACAGCACCAGTGCCTGCAAGCGGATGGTCTCCACCTTGAGGTGCTGAAGGAGGCCCAGAGCGAACGCTGCCGTCTTGCCGCTGCCTGTCTGCGCCTGGGCAATCACGTCCTTGCCCTCAAGAATCGGGGGCAGGCTGGCGGCCTGGATGGGCGTCATGCCGGGGTAGCCCAGCGCCTCCACGGCAGAGAGAAGGGCGGGTTTGAGGGCGAGCTGGCTGAAATCGGTCATGCGCACATGATCGCATCTCCGGCGCCATCGAAGGAAACAGCGCGGGCCTCCGCCATGCGGCGACCCGCGACAATCAGTGATTTACCAGCTGGTGCGGCCTGGAAGCAGGCCTTTCAGCTCGGCCTCGGTCAGGTTGCGCCACTGGCCTGGCTTCAGGTGGCCGAGCTTCACATTGATGATGCGCACGCGGCGAAGCTGGGTCACGCGGTAGCCGAATGCGGCGGCCATCAGGCGAATCTGCCGGTTCAGACCCTGGGTCAGCACGATGGAAAAGCCGTACTTCGCGATGCGCCGCACCTTGCATGGCTTGGTCATCTGGCCGTGAATGCGCACGCCACGCGACATGCCGATCACGAATTCGTCGGTCACCGCCTTGTTCACGGCGACGAGATATTCCTTCTCGTGACCGTTTTCAGTGCGCAGGATTTCGTTGACGATGTCGCCGTTGCTGGTGAGCAGGATCAGGCCTTCGGAGTCTTTGTCCAGACGACCGATGGGGAAGATGCGCTGCGGGTGGTCCACGAAATCGACGATGTTGCCGTCCACCGACTGGTCAGTGGTGCAGGTGATGCCCACCGGCTTGTTGAGCGCGATGTAGACCGCGCGACTCCGGGACGACGTGGGCGCCAGCGTGCGCGCCACGACGATTTCGCCGTCCACGCGCACGACATCGCCGTCGAGCGCCTTGGAGCCCATGCCAACAACTTCATCGTTGATGGTGACCCGGCCCGCCACAAGCAGTTCGTCGGCTTCACGCCGCGAACAGATGCCCGCTTCGCTGATGTATTTGTTGACGCGCATCAGGAACGCAGACCGACGCCACGCTTCAGGAGATGCAATGCCAGCGCAGACAGCCCCACCACAAACACCAGCATGACGGCGAAGGCGGTGCCGATCTGCACATCGCTGACACCCAGCACGCCGAAGCGGAATGCGTTCACCATGTACAGGATGGGATTGACCATGGAGATGCTGCGCCACGGTTCACCCAGCAGGTCTACTGAGTAGAACACGCCGCCCAGATAGGTCAGCGGGGTCAGCACGAAGGTGGGCACCAGCGCGATATCGTCGAACTTCTTGGCGAATACCGCGTTGACGAAACCCGCCAGCGAAAACACCGTGGCACCCAGAATGACCGACAGCACGGTGATGAGCGGGTGGGCCACATTGAGGTCGGTGAAGAACAGGGCGATGACCAGCACCAGCGCACCAACGATGACGCCGCGCGCTACGGCACCGGTGACGTACCCCAGCAGAATCACCCAGTTGGGCATCGGCGACACCAGCATCTCTTCCACGAAGCGGCCGAACTTGGCGCCGAAGAACGAACTGGAAATGTTGCCGTAGCTGTTGGTGATGATGCTCATCATGACCAGGCCGGGCACGATGTACTGCATGTACGTGAAGCCATGCATCACGCCGATGCGGCTGCCGATCAGTTTGCCGAAGATCACGAAATACAGCGTCATCGTGATGGCAGGCGGAATCAGCGTCTGCGTCCAGATGCGCAGGATGCGGGCCACTTCGCGGCGAACAAGGGTGCCCAGGGCGACCAGGTTGGTGGAGGTGCTCATGCGTCGGCCTCCCGGCCCTGTTCAACCAGACGGACGAAGAGCTCTTCCAGCCGGTTCGCCTTGTTGCGCATCGACGTCACGGTGACGCCGTGTGCGGAAAGCGACGAGAAAAGCGAATTGAGGTCGTGTGCCCGGGACATTTCAGCTTCGATGGTGTGGTCGTCAATCGGGCGCAACGTGACACCCGGAAGCACTGGCAGCGTGCCGGGCACCGTGGCCACGTCGAGCACGAAGGTTTCCACGTCCAGAGTGGACAGGAGACTCTTCATGGTCGTGTTCTTGACGATGCGGCCGTGGTCAATGATGGCGATGTTGCGGCACAGCTGCTCGGCTTCCTCAAGGTAATGCGTGGTGAGGATCACCGTGGTGCCGGCGGCATTGATGCCGCTGACGAACTGCCACATGGAGCGGCGGATTTCGATATCCACACCCGCCGTGGGTTCGTCCAGGATCAGGAGCCGCGGCTCGTTCATCATGGCCCGGGCGATCATCAGGCGGCGCTTCATGCCGCCGGACAGCATGCGGGCCTGATGGTGTGCCTTGTCCCACAGGCGCAGCTCTTTGAGGTACTTCTCTGCGCGCACGGATGCCTCGGCGCGACCAATGCCGTAGAAACCGGCCTGGTTCACGCAGATGTCGAATGGCTTCTCGAACTGGTTGAAGTTGATTTCCTGGGGGACCAGGCCAATCAGCTGCATCGCCGCGCTGCGGTTTTTGTGAATGGACACCCCGAAAACCTCGGCCTCGCCACTGGAGGCGTTCACCAGCGAGGACAGGATGCCGATAAGAGTGGATTTACCCGCGCCGTTGGGGCCGAGCAGCGCGAAGAAATCGCCCTGTTCGACGGTCAGGGAGACCCCTTTGAGGGCCTCGACGCCGTTTCCGTAGGTCTTGCGTAAATCCTTGACGTGTAAAGCGGGAGTGGTCATGGGCTGCGCCGGACTGACAAGCCGCCTATTATACCGGGCTTTCCCACGCCGACTTTGTGTCGCACGGTCAATAGAGAGTTGCCATGGCTGAACAATTCCAGCTCCGCCTCGCGGACAGTTTCATGCTCGCACCCAGCGTGCGACACCTGTCGTTTGAGCGGGTGGACGGTCAGCCGCTGACCTTCGTGCCGGGCCAGTTCCTGCAGGTGCACTTCGCCTACGACGATGGCAAGCCGACCAAGCGCAGCTATTCGGTGGGTACCGTGGGCGATGGTTCGAGCCCGGTCCAGCGCATCGAAATCGCCGTCAGCTACGTGGAAGGCGGCGCCGCCACCAAGCTTCTGAGCGAGCTGCCCCACGAGGGCGTGATCGACGCCAGTGGCCCGTACGGCCGCTTCTGCCTGATGGATGGCGACACCAACAAGCGCTACATCCTCATCGCCACCGGCACCGGCGTCACGCCGTACCGGGCCATGCTGCCCCAGATCGAAGCGCTGATCCGCGACCGCGGCTGCGAGTTCGTGCTGCTTTACGGGGCGCGTAATGAGGGCGAGCTGCTCTACGGTGAGGAATTTGAAGCCTTTGCGCGTCAGCATCCGGGTTTCGTGTTCCACCCGTGCCTGAGCCGTGGCGCGCGCCCGAACCCGCGTCCGCATGATCGCCTGGGCTATGTGCAGAGCGTTCTGGCCGAGCTGGAGCCCCGTGCAGATGGCGACATCGCCTATCTGTGCGGCAACCCGAACATGGTGGACGCCTCGTTCGCGGCGCTGAAAGAGGCCGGGCTGGCGGTTCAGCATATCCGTCGCGAGAAATACATTTCATCCCGGTAATCGCCGTGGCAGGCAAGCCGGGATAGACTCCGAAGCACATGCACGCACCCTTTGTTGTCGCCCATCTCAGCCCGGACATGCAGCGTTTTGCCACGCTGGATCAGCGCTTGCTCGCCGCCGTGCGTCCGATCCGCATCCTTCCGACGGTCGCCTGGCCGGCTTCGGTGGAAGAAAGGCTGATTGCCGAGTTCGGCGCCGGCCGGCTGTCCCTGCCGGACATCCGCTATGCCCCGCCAGACCTCTCGGCGGCCCGGCATGAACTGGACGCCATCGAGGCGGAGGCCGGCGAGGGTCATCCCATTGCCGATTACCTCAAGCGCACGGCGGAGTCCTGGCGGGTGGCCGCCGATCTGCTGGATGCGGTGGGTACCGAGGGGGTTACGGCCGCCTCGGTGTCGCTGTACGGCCGGCCGGGCGATGCCATTCCGGGCAGCAACCGCAGCAATCTGGACGCCGCGCGCTATTTCGTGGACCTGGCCGACGAGCTGGGCGCCGATCTGGATACCGAAGATGCCACCGGCAACATTCAGGCCGAAGATCTGCGCCGCGACATGGCGCAGAGCCTGGACGCCTTTTTCGCCCCCGGCACCATTTCCGTGGAAGTTGACCCGGAACTGACCGCCAAGGCAGCGGCAGGCGCCACGCGCATCCGTCTGCGCGGCGGCGCAAGATTCACTGAATACGATCGCCATCAGCTGCTGGCGCACGAAGCCTTCGTGCATTCGCTTACCGCATTGAATGGTCGCGAGCAGCCTGTGCTGGCGTCGCTGGCGCGTACCTCGCCGCGTGTCACGGCAACGCAGGAAGGTCTTGCGGTGTTCGCCGAGCTGATGTCCGGCGCTATCGACATCTCACGCCTGAAACGCATCAGTCTGCGCATTCTTGCCATCGACATGGCGCTGAACGGCGCGGACTTCGTCGACGTGTTCCGCTTCTTCCGCGATTGCGGACAGAACGTGGCCGACAGCTTCCACTCCGCGCAGCGCGTGTTCCGTGGCGTGCCGCTGACCGGTGGCTCGGCGTTTGCGAAAGACAACGTGTACCTGACCGGCCTGCTTGCCGTGCATACGTTCTTCCGCTGGGCGCTGCGTCAGCGCCGGCTGGATCTGCTGCGCAACCTGTTTGCCGGCAAGCTCGCGCTGCATGACGTCATGAGTCTGGAAGCCCACTTCATCTCCGGCGAAATCGCTGCTCCGCGCTATCTGCCGCCGTGGATGCAGCACGTGCATGGACTGGCCGGCAAGCTGGCTTTTTCGCTGTTCGTGAATCACATCCACATGGCTGGCGTACAGGCCGAGGAAATTTCCCTCGGCCTGTAGCGCCGCGCGCTATTTGCGGATGGTGAAGTCACCCGGTGACAGGGCGAAGAACGTGCTGCTGTCGCACGTCACACGAAGGCGTGCATGAGCGCTGGCCGGGAGCGTCGCCGGCAGGGCAATCCGCGCCTTGCCGTTGTTGGCCACATTTTTCAGCAGCGGGCTGGCAAGGAACGTACGGCCGCCATCCACCGAGAGGTCCACGCTGACGTTCCGGCAGGAAATCGGTGCCTGATCGGTTTTGGCAACATTCCAGTTGAGCAGGTAGGTCCTGCCCGCCGTGAGGCTGGCGCCTGCCCGGGGAGCCCGGATGGCGAATGCCTCGCCAGTGTTGTGCACGTGGACGTAGCGATCGCTCGAAGCCACGGTGGAACGATGATCCAGGTTGTCGCGCACCACGGCGCGGAAGTGCAGCACGCGGCTGGTGGTTGGCAGGGCATCCCCGAGACCCAGCGGCTCGTCGCCCAGCAGAACCTTCATTGCCGGGAACGTGCGCCGTGATTCACGGGTGGGAGCCCGGGAGCGGAACAGCGGGCCATTGCCCTGATCGGTCAGCACGGGCGAGCGCTGCGGCACCCCCACGTCTACCTGGTCCCAGGCGTAGGTGAGCGTTGCGAGCGGGTCGGCGAAGCTGGCAATTTCGCTAAGGTAGAACGGGGTGTGCGCCGGAATGAAGGGTTCCGGGGCGGCCGGCTGGAGGAAGGGCGTGCGCGTGGACTTGCTGCGGGTACTGGCGCATGCACCCCCCGCGCTGGCCATCCAGGCGTTGATGGCGTCGATGCTGGCGATGTGGAAAAACGGGTCGCTGTTGGCTTGCAGGTCGTTTTCGCCACACAAGCCGGCGTACGCCATGATCGTTGAGCCTGATCCCGGCTCGAAGCGTCTCTCCATCGAGATATTGGCGTAGTTACCCGATGAGCCGCATACCGAGTACGTATGCGGTGCGCCCAGCTGATGCCCCAGTTCATGAGCGACAAAATCGACATGGAACGCATCGCCCACCGGTTTCGGGCTGCCGGTCATGCCGGCGGCCTTGGTGAGGCCCGGATCAGACATGCCAGGCGTGAAGTCCACGCAGCTATTGCCCAGTGTTCCGGCCACGCCCGAATCGCGGTGAGCATCCAGCACATGGCCGATATCGAATCCCTTCTGGGTGAGCTTCTCGTCGGTGAACCTGGTATTGGCCAGGGCGACGGCTTCATCGCGTCCTTCCGCGCCGTTGGCCGTGTGGGCCGGGTTGTTGTTTTCGGCCTCGAACGGATCGTTGGCCGGATCGGTGAGGATCAGGCGGTCACTGTTTTCGGCCAGTACCAGATGGATGCCGAGATCGTTTTCGAAGATCTGGTTTACCCGGTTGACGGTGCGGATGACGCCCGCGAGGCCGTCTTCGACCGAACCGCCCAATGCCTTTGTGTAGGCGCTGGTCGCGGACATCGCGATGCGGAAGGTGCGTAGCACCGCGCCACCGTTGCGCGCCGTGGCGTGAACACCCGTCATCGCTGGCGTGGCTTTGGCGGTGCTGGCACGCGACATGATGTCGTTTTTAAGGAAATCGCCTTTCGTGCGTGCCGCATCCTTGCGCCGGAATGCCGCATAGGTGGCATCCGGCGTTGCGCCGCGAGCCATGGTCTTGCGGGCGCCGGTCAGGTCGGACAACGGCTGCACCAGCCAGCTTCCCTTCTCGTCGGAAACCAGAGCCTGGACGCCCCGCGCGGTGGTATCCAGACGGATGCTGCGGCCGGAGGCATCGCGGCCCTTCAGGCTGCGCAGGTGCGGGAATCGCTGCGCCAGGCTTGCCGGCATCACGTCAGAGGATTCCAGTTCAAAGCGCGAGAAGCCGCCCTCCGGGATGGGGATGTCAATGGACGCTGCCGCCGTCGTCGCGCCGCGCGCGGTGGTGTGGGTGCGCGGCGCAATGGAGCGCATGAGTGCGTCGACATCCAGCATCACGGTGCGGTATTGGCTGGGCAGGGTGGAAGGGACCGAAGCGCCGCGTCGTGCGGGAGCCTGCGTTCTGTCGGTGGCGGGTGCATCTGTCCAGAGGCGGTCGGAACTGGTTTCGGCGTGGGCGGCGGTGGCGCAAAGCAGTGCGCCGATGATCAGTGGAAGCCGGTGCTTGCGTACAGTGAGGGTTGTGTCCATACGTGGTGCTCCTTGGGATGAACGGCGCGCTTCGGATGAGGCGTGCCTGACAGATATGAAGCCACGAAGGTGTGGGCTGGTCTGTCGGCTGGTGCCTGCACGAATGTAGGAGGAATGCGGGATCGCGGTCGGTCAGCGACGTCGGCCGCATAGCTGTCATGCAAGCACGTGATGTCCCCGGGACCTGCGGGCCGCTGCCGCGCCCTGGCGCGTGAATCGGCTGCGCAGGCGGGCCGGTGAGGGGCCGCCGGTGCTACCATTTCAGGCCTCACGTGCTCCCTCCATGCTGCGCGTCCCCATCTCCACCCCATTCACAGGATTCCGATGGCTATCTCAGAGGAACTCAGGCAGGCGGCGCTTGAATATCACCGCCTTCCTCGCCCCGGCAAAATCAAGGTCACTCCGACGACGTCGCTGCTGACTCAGCGCGATCTCTCGCTGGCCTATTCGCCCGGTGTGGCAGC
Organism: Luteibacter sp. Sphag1AF; assembly: GCF_014192715.1. Lineage (GTDB taxonomy): Bacteria > Pseudomonadota > Gammaproteobacteria > Xanthomonadales > Rhodanobacteraceae > Luteibacter. The sequence continues at coordinate 126,201 of NZ_JACHYH010000004.1, read as the reverse complement.
GGCGTGCGAGGCCATCGTCAGCGATTCGCAGGCGGCGGCGGAAATGACCGCGCGTTCCAATCTGGTGGCTGTGATCACCAACGGCACGGCAGTGCTGGGCCTTGGCAACATCGGCCCGCTGGCGTCCAAGCCGGTGATGGAAGGCAAGGGCGTGTTGTTCCAGAAGTTCGCCGGCATCGATGTGTTCGACATCGAAATCGACGAAAACGACCCGGACAAGCTGGTCGACATCATTGCCAGCCTTGAGCCGACCTTCGGCGGCATCAACCTGGAAGACATCAAGGCGCCGGAGTGCTTCATCGTGGAGCGCAAGCTGCGCGAGCGGATGAAGATTCCGGTGTTCCACGACGATCAGCATGGCACCGCCATCATCGTTGGTGCGGCGGTCATCAACGCGCTGCTGGTCACCGGCAAGAAGATCGAAGACGTGCGCCTCGCCACCACCGGCATGGGCGCGGCAGGCATCTCCTGCGTCGACATGCTTGTGGCTCTGGGCATGCGCAAGGAAAACATCCTGGCGTTCGACCGTGACGGCGTGCTGCATACCGGGCGTACCGACCTGGACCCGGACAAGCTGCGCTACGCCCGCGACACGCCCAAGCGCACGCTGGCTGAAATCGTGGAAGGTGCCGACATCTTCCTCGGCCTGTCGGCGGGCGGCATCCTGAAACCGGAAATGGTGGCCACCATGGCCGACCGTCCGATCATCTTCGCGCTGGCCAATCCGAACCCGGAAATCCTGCCCGAAGACGCGAAGGCCGTGCGTCCCGACTGCATCATGGCCACCGGCCGTTCGGATTACCCGAACCAGGTGAACAACGCCCTGTGCTTCCCGTATCTGTTCCGCGGCGCGCTGGACGTGGGCGCCACGGTCATCAACGAGTCGATGAAGGTCGCCTGCGTGCGCGCCATCGCCGAGCTGGCCCGCCGCGAAGCGTCGGACGTCAGTGCCCGCGCCTATGGCGGCAAGCCGCCGAGCTTCGGCCCGGAATACCTGATTCCGCAGCCGTTCGATCCGCGCCTGCTGATCCAGTTGCCGCCCGCCGTCGCGCGCGCGGCCATGGAGTCGGGTGTGGCCGCACGTCCCATCGAGGACTTCGGTGCCTACATCGACCAGTTGACCAGCTTCGTGTTCCGCACCGGCCTCCTGATGAAGCCCGTGTTTGATCGCGCCAAGGCGGATCCGAAGCGCGTGGTGTACGCCGAAGGCGAAGAAGAAACCGTGCTGCGCGCCGTGCAGACGGTGGTCGATGAAGGTCTGGCCAAGCCCATCCTGGTGGGCCGCCCGGACGTGATCGAGCGTCGCATCCAGCGTGCCGGCCTGCGCCTGCGCCCGGGTGTGGATTTCGAGATGTGCAACATCCACTCTGATCCGCGCTTTGAAGACTACTGGCGCCTGTACCACAGCATCATGGAGCGACGTGGCGTCACGCCGGCCTCCGCGAAGGCGGCGGTGCGTTCGCGTTCCACCGTGATTGCGGCGCTGATGGTCGAGCGCGGCGAAGCCGACGCCATGATTTGCGGTCTCGTGGGCACGTATCACAACAAGCTGGAATACATCACCAGCATCATCGGTCTGGACGAAGGCGTATCCGAAGCCTCCGCCATGGCAGCCGTTTCGACGGAGAAGGGCACTTTCTTCTTCCTCGACACATACGTGCAGGACGATCCCAGCGCCGAGCAGATTGCCGAAGCCACCATGCAGGCATCCATCCGCCTGAAGCTGTTCGGCATCCAGCCGAAGGTCGCGTTGCTGTCCAATTCCAACTTTGGCGGCCGCGAGACCAAGAGCTCGGCCAAGATGCGCGAAGCGCTGAAGATCATCCGCGAGCGCGTGCCCAAGCTGGAAGTGGAAGGCGAGATGCAGGCCGACGTGGCCCTCACGCCGGAACTGCGCGAGCGGATCTTCCCGAACTCGCGTCTGGAAGGTAAGGCCAACATGTTCGTGTTCCCGAACCTCGATGCCGCCAACACGGCCTACAACATGGTGCGCGTGCTGTGCGACGGCGTGGTCATCGGCCCGATCCTGATGGGCGTGGCCAAGCCGGCCCACATCCTCACGCCGCAGGCGACCGTCCGCCGCGTGGTCAATATGACCTCGGTGGCCTGCGTCGAGGCCCAGATCCGGACGCAGAAGCCCCGGTAAACGTCTTGCCGGGCCAGGAGGAGCGGGGCTTTGCCCCTCTCTTCCTGGCCCGCGACCGGTCTACATACGCCCAGGTACGGCGTTATCACGTGCGAAATGCCCCTCCCGGCGCTATCATGAAAAGGTTTTCCCGCTCCCCCGCGGGCCTTCCTTCCCCCATGAGCGCGCAGCGCGCCGCGGAGTAGTCCATGGATCAGATCGACGACATCCTCCACCAGGATCTCGACCCCACCGAAACCCGGGAATGGGTCGAATCGCTCAATGCGGTCATCAACCATGACGGCACCGAGCGTGCACACTTCCTTCTGGAGCGCATGGTCGATTCGACTCGTCGTGCGGGCGGCTACCTGCCGTTCGACCCGACCACCGAATACGTCAACACCATTCCGGCGCACATGGAAGCGCGCAGCCCGGGCGATGCCGCCATCGAATGGCGCATCCGCTCGCTGATCCGCTGGAACGCACTGGCCATGGTCGTGCGCACCAATCGCCGGCCGGGTGATCTTGGCGGCCACATTTCCAGCTTTGCCTCGTCGGCCACGCTGTATGACGTGGGCTTCAACCATTTCTGGCGCGCTCCCAGTGCCGAGCATCCGGGCGACCTGATTTTTCATCAGGGCCATTCCAGCCCCGGCGTGTATGCCCGTTCGTTCCTGGAAGGTCGCTTCAGCGAATCTGACATGGACCTCTTCCGCCGCGAAGTGGAAGGCAAGGGCAGGGGCCTGTCGTCGTACCCGCATCCGTGGCTGATGCCCGACTACTGGCAGGTTCCGACGGTCTCGATGGGTCTGGGCCCGATCCAGGCCATCTACCAGGCACAGTTCTGGAAGTACCTCGAACACCGTGGCCTCATTCCGAAGTCCGATCGCAAGATCTGGTGCTTCCTGGGCGACGGCGAAACGGACGAGCCGGAGTCGCTCGGTGCGATCTCGCTGGCCGGCCGTGAAGGTCTGGACAACCTGATCTTCGTCATCAACTGCAACCTCCAGCGCCTCGACGGCCCGGTGCGTGGCAACGGCAAGATCATCCAGGAACTGGAAGGCGTGTTCCGTGGCGCTGGCTGGAACGCCATCAAGGTGGTCTGGGGCAGCTACTGGGATCCGCTGCTTGCACGTGACACGACGGGCAAGCTGCGTCAGCTGATGATGGAAACCGTCGACGGCGAGTACCAGGCCTGCAAGGCTTTTGGTGGCGCCTACACGCGCGAGCATTTCTTCGGCAAGTATCCGGAAACCGCTGCGCTGGTCGCCAACATGTCCGACGACGACATCTGGCGCCTCAACCGTGGTGGTCACGATCCGCACAAGGTGTATGCCGCGTACCACGCTGCCGTCAACACGAAGGGCATGCCGACGGTGGTCCTCGCCAAGACGGTGAAGGGCTACGGCATGGGTCGCGCGGGTGAGTCGCAGAACCCGGCGCACCAGCAGAAGAAGATGGATACCGATTCGATCCGCGCTTTCCGCGATCGTTTCAACATCCCGGTGCCCGACGACAAGCTGGAAGAAGTGCCGTTCTACCATCCGGGCAAGGACTCCGAGGAAGTGCAGTACCTGCTTGATCGTCGCAGCAAGCTCGGCGGCTTCCTCCCGCAGCGTCGCCGCAAGGCCGACCAGCAGTTCGTTGCACCGTCGCTGGAAGCATTCGAGCAGATCACCAAGGGCTCGGGCGATCGCGAGATCAGCACGACCATGGCGCTGGTCCGCGGCATGAACCTCATGCTGCGCGACAAGGAACTCGGTCCCCGCGTTGTGCCCATCGTGGCCGACGAAGCCCGCACGTTCGGTATGGAAGGCATGTTCCGTCAGATCGGCATCTACGCGCCGTTCGGTCAGAAGTACCGTCCGCAGGATTCGGACCAGCTGCTTTACTACCGCGAAGACCAGAAGGGTCAGGTGTTGCAGCAGGGCATCAGCGAAGCCGGTGGCATGGGCGCGTGGATGGCTGCCGCATCCAGCTACAGCATCAGCAACGTGGCGATGCTGCCGTTCTTCATCTACTACTCGATGTTCGGCTTCCAGCGCATCGGCGATCTTTGCTGGGCAGCGGGCGACATGCGCGCGCGCGGCTTCCTGATCGGCGGCACGTCGGGTCGCACCACGCTGAACGGTGAAGGCCTGCAGCACGAAGACGGCCATTCGCACCTGTTCTCCGGCACCATCCCGAACGTGAAGTCGTACGATCCGACCTTCTCGTACGAAGTGGCAGTGATCCTGCAGGACGGCACGCGCCGCATGATGCAGGAACAGGAAGATGTCTATTACTACCTCACGGTGATGAACGAGAACTACGTTCACCCCGACCTGCCCAAGGGCAGCGAGGAAGGCATCATCAAGGGCATGTACCTGTTCAAGGATGGCGGCAAGGCGAAGAAGAACGAGCCGCGCGTGCAGCTGCTGGGTTCGGGCGCCATCCTGCGTGAAGTCATCGCTGCGGCGGAACTGCTGGAGAAGGACTTCGGTGTCAGCTCCGACATCTGGTCGTGCCCGAGCTTCATCGAACTGCGTCGCGATGGTTTCGACGCAGAACGCTGGAACCGCCTGCATCCGGAAGCCGAGCAGCGCGTGCCCTACGTCACCAGCCTGCTGCAGGACCGTCAGGGTCCGGCCATCGCCTCCACCGACTACGTCCGCGAGTTTGCCGATCAGATCCGCGCGTTCATGCCCCATGGCATGCACTACACGGTGCTGGGTACGGACGGCTACGGGCGCAGCGATACGCGTGAAGCACTGCGTGACTTCTTTGAAGTCGACCGCCACTGGATTGTGGTTGCCGCGCTGTCGGCTCTGGTCAAGGAAGGCAAGGTCAACGCGAAGGACGTCAGCCGCGCGATCAAGCAGTACAAGCTTGATCCGGAAACGCCGAATCCGATTACGCGTTAATTTGCGAATCGAAAGGTAACGATAAAGGCCGGCCAGTCCGGCCTTTATCGTGTCTGCACGGCGACTCTGCTATTTCTGTCCGCAGATTCCAGGATGATGGTGGCCGCAATGCGTCTTATCGGTATGGCCCTGTGCACACTGCTGGCCGGTTGCGCCAGTACAGGCAGCGAGCATGGCTCGCGTACGCGACAGATTTACGTGGCAGCAAGCAGGGCACCCTGCACGGCGGGCGTGGCGAAGACCGAGTGTCTTCAGGTACGCGAAGAGCCGTCCAAACCGTGGGAGCTGTCGTATATACCCATCGACAACTTCGACTATCAGCCAGGTAACGAGTACCTGTTGAAAATTACCGAGGTGCGCGTGGCGCATCCGCCAGCAGACAGCGTGTCACTGCGCTGGCGCGTTGAGAAAATCGTGGAGCAGCATCCGGTTCCGTGAACAAAAACGACTGCGGGAGCGAGCAGGCTCGCTCCCGCATCTCAGCTTGAGCCGACTCAGTCGTCGTTGCTGCGCAGTGCGTGGCGGATCAGCAGGAACGTGCCGATGGCAGCCGCGGCTATGCCGATTGTCGTTGCCGGATGGCGGCGCACCTGCTTGCGCAGGCGACGATACTGATAAGTGGCTTCGTCTGCGAAATCTTCTGCCATGTAGCGTGCACGCTGGCCGCTGCCGTTGCTCTTCTTGGCGAGCTTCGCACTGATGCGGCGGGTGCTATCATAAAGATCGCTGGCGGTGCCGGTGGCTTCGTCAGCGTAGTGACGCACGCGGCCCGAGACGCCATTGACGGCGCTTTCCACCTGTCGTGCAAATTCCCGGTCTCTGCTCATCGGATGGCTCCCTCGTTTGACATGTTTGAGCAACGACTGTGCGTTTGCCACCGTGATTGCCATGTAAACAGGGGAGCTGCCGGTTGAGCAGTCGTTCAGCGTCTGGGCCTGGGGGCGAAGTCGTAGTCGCCGCCGCGCTCCAGCGCAGCCTGATATGCAGGGCGTTCGTGGATGCGGGAGAGAAAGGCGGTCAGGTGCGGCCGGCTTTCATCCAGGCCGCCACGGCTGGCAGCCGCTTCCAGGGGGAAACTCATCTGGACGTCGGCTGCCGTGAATTCATTGCCTGCGAACCAGCCGGTTTTGCTGATTTCGCCTTCGAGGTAGTCCAGATGCAGCTTGAGCTGGGGATCGACGAAGGCTTTCTGCGCACCCTTGGCGAGCATGCGTGCCACCGGCCTGGCAAAGAACGGCACAGGCGCCGATTCCATCCGTATGAACACCAGTTTCAGCAGCAATGGCGGCATCGCCGAGCCTTCGGCGTAGTGCAGGAAATAGGTATAGCGCAGCCGCTCGGGCGTATCGGCGGCCGGAATCAGTCGCCCCTGGCCGTAGCGGCCAACGAGGTATTCCACGATGGCGCCGGATTCGGCGATGGTGACCTCGCCATCGGTGATGACAGGTGATTTGCCCAGTGGATGAACGGCACGAAGCTCCTTGGGCGCAAGCATCGTGTTCGGATCGCGCTGATAGCGCTTGATCTCATAGGGCAGGCCCAGTTCTTCCAGAAGCCACAGCACACGCTGCGAGCGCGAATTGTTCAGGTGGTGAACGACGATCATCACGGTGCCCCTTCAGTGGAAGTATGAAGCGTACCAGTGACTCGTAGACATCGCGTCGACGCGCGGGGAGTAGTTTCAAGCCTCCACACGTCAGCCGTCGTCGAAGGTGATCCCATGGGTAGTCACGCGCCACAGGTATATTCAGACCCGGCGTCCATCCAGCGGCTTGAGGCCCGGGTGGACGATCTGGCGGACAACGCCAAAGTCACCATCGTGGAGACGGACGGGACGCGGACGACCGGCATCGTCACCGTGCTTCCCACGGTGCAGACTTTCCGCGACGCGGACGGCAAAGAGGGGGTCAACGGCGTGGTGAAGCTCACCGACCCCACGCGTCCCGGCTGGCAAGTCACGCTGTGGCTGGATCGGATCGAGCAGGTGATTCACCTGGACTCGGTCGCGCGCGGCACATCCCAGACCTGATGTACCGCGCGCGCGGTTCTTACGAAGTGAGGCTGTCTTTCAGCTTTTTGGACTGCTCGGGGAACGCCTTGCCGTCCGACGCCACTACGGCGTCCACTACTTTGCGCGCCTCGTTGTCGCGGTGCAGGGCGCGCAGCGCCTTGACCCGTGCTGTGGCCACGGCGAAGCGATTGGCGCCATAGGCTTTCGATGCGGCCTTCTCCAGATAGGGCAGCGCTTCGTCCGGCTTGCCGGCATCGGTGAGGCTGCGACCGTAGCGGTACGGATAGACGTAGTCGTCCGGGTACGCTGCGATCAGATCCTTCTGCAATGCATTCAGCGCGTCCGTGTCCTTCGCCCGTACGTAGTAAGCACGCAGGTTGTCCGCCAGGTTGCGGTCGGAGCCGAGGTTGCTGCCAAGCTTCTCGCGGGTGAGGTCAATGGCCTTTCTGAGCACGGCTTCCTCAGCCGCCTTGTCACCCAGCGCAGCGTCGAGGTCTGCGGCGGTGATGACAGCACTGCGCTGATCCGCACAGGCAGGGGAGGCGGTGAACACCTGGGTTGCCAGGTAGTTGTCCATGGGCGCCTTCTGCGGCGTGAGCATGGGGGTGCCGGTTTCCGGGTGGAAGTGGCCGCTGGCCTCGATCAGGTCGTCAAGCACATAGGGACGGTCGCAGCCGATGTTGCCAGCAAGCGATTTGGTCGCCGCCTCGGCGATGCCGCGATAGTTTTTTGCCGCCTTGGCCTGCAACAGCAGAAGGCGCTGCTTGGCCAGTGCCACGCGCTTGTCCTGGTCGGACACATTGCGCACGGTGGCAGGCAGGCTCGCGAACCAGGCCATGCCTTCGTCGCCCTGATAGCGCGACTGGTAGGTATCCAGCACGGCCGCCGTGGCGGCGAGGGAGCCCTTCGCGGAATCGGCCTTGAGCTTGTCCAGGCGCGCGTCGCCGGCAAGGATCGTGTTGATCTCGGGATAGAACTTGTCGCGCGGGCGCTCGGCCAGAATGCGGCCCAGTTCGTCACCGTTGTCGCCAATGACCACATAGCTGGGAAGGAACTGGACGCGCAGCTTCTTCATCCAGGCCTGGCCGTCGGGTGTGTCGGCATCGGCTTCAACAAAGACGACCTTGCTGTTCAGCGCTGTCCATTCCGGGCCATTGAGCACGTGGCTGGCCATGTAATAGCAGGAGTAACACCACACCGCCTGGAAATCTATGAGGACCGGTTTATGGTCCTTCCTTGCCTGAGCCAGCGCGGCGTCGATGGTGGCCGGACCCTCATGGGTCGCGGCAAAGGCGGGCGCGGCCAGCGCAAGCAGACTGGCTGCAACAAGACGGTGCATGGTGTTCCCCTCCCGGCGGTATAGACGGCCAGACTAGCACGCACCTGAGCGAAAACGGCAAGTGCCGCCGTCGGTCAGATCGTGTTGCTGGCGCCCTCTGCCGGCTCGGGGTGGGAGACCAGTCCCTGGCGTTTGCGCAGCGACGGAAACCACCACATCCACAGCCCAACCACCACCAGCGTACCGATACCGCCGATCAGTGTGGCATTCACGGCGCCGAGCGCAGCGGCCAGCATGCCCGACTCGAACTCGCCAAGCTGGTTGGACGTATTGATGAAAATGGCATTGACCGCACTGACGCGTCCGCGCATGTCATCGGGCGTTTCCAATTGCACCAGCGCGCCCCGGATCACTACGCTCACCATGTCGCACGCGCCCAGCGCGAACAGCGAGGCCATGGACATCCACAGGGTCTTCGACAGGGCGAATACCAGCGTGGCGACGCCGAAGCCGGCGACCGATGCAAACATGATCGGTCCCACCCGCCGGGTGAGACTGTTGCGGGCCAGCCACACCGACATCAGCAGTGCACCCACCGCCGGCGACGCGCGCAGCAGGCCGAGACCCCACGGCCCTGTATGCAGGATGTCGCGCGCAAAGATGGGAAGCAGGGCCGTTGCACCGCCAAGCAGTACAGCGAAGAGGTCCAGCGAAATCACGCCTAGCACGGCAGGGCGATGGCGAATGAAATGGACGCCTGCGAACAGCGTGCGCAACGTGGGTGGCTCGCGCCTTGCGGGCGGATGATCGTATTCCAGACGCGTCATCAGCAGCACGGCGATAAGAAACAGCAGTGCGGAAACGCCATAGACCATCGCTGGCCCAGCCACATACAGGAAGCCGCCCAGTGCAGGTCCCATGATCATCGCGGCCTGTCCGGCGGATGCATTGGCCGCCATCGCCCGTGGAAGAATGCTCGCCGGCACGAGGGCGGGAAGCATCGACTGCATGGCAGGAAATTCAAATGCCTTCGCCACGCCGATGACGAATATCAGCGAAAGGATGATCACTTCATCCAGCCGCCCCATCACGCTGGCGACGGCAAGTGACGCGATGGCGATCCATTCGATGATCTGGCAGAGCACCACGATGCGCCGACGCTCGAACTGATCCGCGACGTGGCCTGCCGGCAGTGCGAGCAGCACCGAGGGCACAAACTGCGCCAGGCCAATGAGGCCGAGATCGAGTGCGCGATGGGTGATCTCGTAAATCTGCCAGCCAACCGCCACCGACATCATCTGGAAGCCGAAACTGGAAGCGTTCTTCGCAAACCAGAACTGGACGAAGGCGCGGTGCGCGAACAGCGGGGCATCGCCCCGGGTGCTGGTAGACATGGGTACGTTCCGAAATCGACGCGCCATTGTACGGCCGATGTGCCCGCGCGCCAGCGCAAGTTGCCAGCGCAGGTCCGTGCGGTCCAAAGTAGCGGCCTGAACATCCATTCCAAGGAATCCCGCATGCCCGCCATTTCCCGTTCCCTGCTTGCCATGACCCTCGGCGGCTTCGCGCTCGCAGGATGTTCAAAGCAGCCGGATGCGGCCCCGCCTGCGGCGGCACAGGCGCCGGAAGCCGACGCGTCGGCGCGGAAGCTGGCGGCGTATCAGGAGATGGTGAAGATTCACAGCGATCAAGTGGCGATCCAGTTGGGCCAGGAAATCGTGTCGACGTATCCGGGGACCGAGGCCGCCAACGAGGTCAACAAGACCTTGCCGGGCATCGAAGCGTCATGGAAGGAAGCATCCACCAAAGCGCGCCTTTCCAATCTGTGGCAGTACCAGGTGGCGCCGATGCAGGGCGGCACGCAAAGCACGGCCACCATTTACTCTAGCGAGCCGCGTGGTGACGACAAGGTGCGTCTGGTGCTTCGCCGCCATACCGATTGGGGACAGAACGTGTTCCTGTACGGTAGCGGCAAGGGCTTCCAGTGCTCTGGTGACTGCACGCTTCCCGCCACGTTTGATGGAAAGTCGCATCCGCTGAAAGCATTCTCGCCACCTACGGGCGAGCCTGCCCTGATCTTTCGCAATGATCCGGCGTTCATCACGGCGCTACAGAAGGCCAAACGCATCACGATCGACGTCGTGACGAAAACGCGCGGCAAGCAGACGCTGGTGTACGAAGTGGGTGGCTACGATCCGCAGAAGTGGGCGCCGTTGCCTGCGAAGAAGAAAAAATGATCGCGGGCCTGGTCGCGGTCATGCCGCGACCAGGCAGTTGCATCAATGCAGGAACAGCTTCTCGGTGATGCGCGTCAGCGGCCATTCCAGTGCGGTATGCACTTTGGGCGGAAGGTCCAGCGGCTTGAGCAGCATCTTCACGGTCATTTCCGCGGGCAGATGGCGCTTCAGCAGGCCTTCCGCACGGCTGATGACCCGGCGGAATTCTGCGTCGTCAGTCGCCTTGTCCGGATAGCGGATGTTGAAGACGTGGCGTAGCGCAATGTCGCTGTCTTCATTCTTGATTTCGCGCACGCGCTTGAACAGCGCGCGGAATACCTTGAACCGGCTGATCTTCTCGCGATCACGGTAAATGCGGAAGTGCTGGTAGAAGTGCTTGTAGTGACGCACTTCGTCGCTCTTGATGTAGTTGGTGAGCTGACGCAACACCGGTTCATCTGTCACGTCGTTGAGCGCGCGGTAGAGGCTGGCGGTGCCGGTTTCCACCACGCAGCGCGCGGCAAGCTCCAGGCCGCGGCTGTCTTCCAGCTCTTCGGCCGTGCACACCGCGCCATATTCGGCAAAAAAGTTGCGAAAGCCGGTGTCCCAGTCGAACTCCGGCCACACGTGGCGCACATAGGCGGCCAGCGCGCGCCCATGCTGGAGTTCTTCATGTTCCCAGTGGTCGCGCAGCCACCCCTGCAATTCGTCGTCGCCCGCGAAGTGATCCACGAGATTGTGCGTATACAGGTCCGATCCGCTTTCGACGAATGACGAGCTGCAAAGCAGGAGGAACAGGTCTTCATTCTGTCGGACGCGGTCGACCTCAATGCGGTTGAGATCGAGGCTTTCGAGCGTCCAGGGTAACGTTGCGGGGTAGCTCACTCGGTTTGTTCCTCACCATGCTCGGCGTTGGTCCCCCCGGGGGCCAGTGACCGAATTGTGACAAACCGTACAGCCGGTGGCTACGTGTCGAAGAGGTCTGTGCCGCTACCATACGGGTTTGCGTCAACCCCAAAGGAACGTCCCCATGATCCCCACCCGTAGTTACGCGGCTTCCCAAGCCCACGCGCCGCTCGCCCCGTATGCCTTTGAGCGCCGCGATCCCCGTGCCGATGACGTCGTGATCGACATCCTTTATTGCGGCGTCTGCCACTCCGATCTTCACCAGATTCGTGACGAATGGGGCCGGGGCGAGTTCCCGATGGTGCCGGGCCACGAGATTATCGGCCGAGTGCGCGCCACCGGTTCAGGTGTGACAAAGTTTCGTGAAGGCGATCTGGTCGGCGTCGGTTGCATGGTCGATTCGTGTCGTACCTGCTCCAGCTGCAACGAAGGCCTTGAACAGTTCTGCGAGAAGGGATTCGTGGGAACTTACGGGGCAAAGGATCGCCACGATGGCAGCGTGACCCAGGGTGGTTACTCCAACAACATCGTGGTCAGCCAGGAGTTCGTGCTCAGCATTTCCGACAAGCTTGATGCCGCGGCCGCTGCTCCCCTGCTTTGCGCCGGCATCACCACCTATTCGCCACTGCGCCACTGGAAGGTAGGCAAGGGCAGCAAGGTGGGCGTCATCGGCCTGGGCGGTCTTGGCCACATGGCGCTGAAGTTTGCTCACGCATTCGGCGCACACGTGGTGCAGTTCACCACGTCGGAGTCCAAGCGCGCTGACGCGATGCGTCTGGGTGCCAATGAAGTGGTTCTTTCCAACGATGCCGAGGCGATGAAAGCGCACGCTGGCACGTTCGACTTCATTCTCGACACCGTATCGGCCCCGCACGATCTGAACGTCTATCTGGGCATGCTCAAGCGTGAAGGTGCGATGGTTCTGGTGGGTCTGCCCGACACGCCGCCCACCGTGAGCGGCGCACCGCTGATCTTCGGCCGTCGCTCGCTGGCCGGCTCACTGATCGGCGGCATCGCCGAGACGCAGGAAATGCTCGATTTCTGCGCCGAACACGGCATTGTTTGCGACATTGAGAAAATCGCCATCGCAGACATCAACGAGGCTTACGAGCGCATGCTGCGCAGCGACGTGAAATATCGCTTCGTCATCGACATGGCCACGCTGGAAGGCTGAGCCGCGTTATCGAACGACCGTGACAGGAACGTGCGCCTTCGCCAGTACATCGGTTGATACCGAGCCGAGCAGCCAGCGGGCGAGGGCGCCACGATCTGTATGGCCGATGACGATGTGGTCGATGCCATTTTGCGTGACCTGGGTGAGCAGGGCGTCACCAGGGCTGCCGTGCACGATGTCCAGGTCCACCAGTAAGGCGGCGTCGGGCTCTATGCTGGTCAGTTCGGCCATCAGTTCGCGGACCCGCTTCTCGCTGGTGTCGCTCATCATGAGGGTGGCGACGTCGGGACCGCCCTCGGCGATCTGAATGACGGAAACCACGCGCACCCGGGCGCCCGCGCAGCGCGCCAGCTCCAGGGCGAAATGGAACGCGCGGCGGGCGGTGTCCGAGCCGTCGTAGCCCACAAGGATATTTTTCGGCATGGATGGCGCTTCCTTTGAAATGTGCCTGTTGAGCCGATAGTAGGCGCAGTCCGGGCACGGGTGCGAACCGGGCAGGATGTGACGGGAAATCCACGAAACCTTGCCGATCCTGAACAGGCTTTTGCGGCCTGCAGGTTTCTTCACATTCGTGAGTAGACAATCCCCTCCCACAACTTCCTGCCACTTTCAACGGAGAAACGAAATGATCAAGCGCATGACGGGTTTGGCTGTACTGGCTCTCGCAGTAGCCGGCGTTTTCTCCGCACAGCCCGCCAAGGCGGATGATGCGGCACTGAAATGCCATATGGACTTCAACCTGAAGGGCTGGTCGGCCATCTACAAGAAGGCAGACGGCGCCGGTAAGGTCCGTTGCGAGAACGGACAGACCGCGAACATCAAGATTGAAGTCCGGGGCGGTGGCCTCACCGCAGGCAAGTGGCAGATCAACGATGGCAAGGGCGACATCACCAACGTGAAGAGCATCAACGATGTCTTCGGTGACTACGTCGCGGCCAATGCCGATGCGGGCGTGGTCAAGAGCGCAGGCTCCAGCGTCATGACCAAGGGCACCGTCTCGCTGGCCATCACCGGTACGGGCGAAGGCGTGAACCTCGGTGTCGACGTGGGTAAGTTCACGATCACCCGTGTGAAGTAATTTCTGCCCTGACGGCGGAATGGGAAAGGGGTGCCTCATTCGGCGCCCCTTTCTTTTATGTCATGGGGTGCGGCCCTGCGGGACGGTAAGGCTTGACGCTACACTTCGTGTCCGCGTTCCCACACCTGCGAGGTTTCCCCATGCGTCGACTCATCGCTTTCCTGGCATTTGCCTTCGTTGCTGTTTCCGCCTGGGCCGCTGAGCCCGCCGTCGGTCAGCAGGCGCCCGACTTCCGCCTGCAGGACCAGAAGGGCGAGTGGCACACGCTCGACACTCACAAGGGACAGTGGCTCGTCGTCTATTTCTATCCGAAAGATTTTACGCCCGGCTGCACGACCGAGGTCTGCACCTTCCGTGACGACATCGCCAGGCTGCACAAGGCCGGCGCCACGGTGCTGGGTGTGAGCCTCGACGATGTGAAGTCGCATGCCGAATTCGCCGAGAAGTACCACGTCCCCTTCCCGTTGCTGTCCGATGCCGACGGCTCGGTGGCGCAGAAGTACGACGTGCTGACCAGCAAGCTGGGCATGAAGTACGCACGCCGCGAAACTTTCCTTATCGACCCGGCTGGCAAGATCGTGAAGATCTACAAGGACGTGGACCCGGAGAAGAATTCCGCGCAGGTCCTTGCTGACCTGGCCTCCCTGAAGGCGGCGAACGCCTGATGGTTCTTGCCGCAAACAAGGCTCAGAAGCGCGCCCGGCCGTTCGCGGCCTGGCGCATGGTCACCTGGCTGGTCATGTTGCTGGCAGGCGTTGGCTTCATCCTCAACGTGCGCTCCGTGATGATGGTAGGCAACATGATGGAAGGCCTGGCCAACGTGCCGGGCACGCCCGATCCGCGGGTGGCGCTGGCCTGGGCGGTGGGGTATGCCGTCTTTGCGTTCATCGTGATCGTCATGTGCCTGGCCGCGCTGCGCTGGCGGCCATGGGCGCGCAACGGCATGCGCGTTGTATCAGCCGTGCTCCTCGTATGGGCAGCCGTCACCGCAGGGCTGGCTTTCAGGCAGTGCTTTGAACTCACAGCGCTCATGACGGGCGGAACGCTTCCGCCTGAGGCCATTGCGGCTGTGGGTTATGCGCGGGCGATCATTCTGACCAGCGGCATCCTCAAGGCGATCTCGGTACCGTTGCTCGGCTGGTTGATCTGGCAGCTGGGCCGCGCGCCAGTGCGTGCGCAATTTGAGATGACGTCGGGCTGAGGATTCAGCGCCCGTTGGCGATGCGCCCGCTATCGAAGGACTTTGCTCCGGAGTTTCCATGAAGCCACGTCGGGTACTTGCTGTCGCCCTCGCGCTGGCCGCGTTTCACGCCAGCGCCGAAGATCTCTCCGCCGTTTGCCACGTGGCCAGTACGTACGATGTCACCATCAACAATGCCAACGTGGTGTTCGACCGGGGGGTGAATGCACCTCGCCAGGTCATCATGCGCGATGGCTCGCTCACCACGGACGGTGCCCGGGTCACCTTGCGTCCGGACGAAGAAGATCGCGTCGCGCTGTTTGAACGGCAGTTGCGCGATTTGCTGCCCCGCGTGCGGGCGCTGGCCTCCGATGGCATCGGGTTGGCCGCACAGGCGGTACGCCGCGAGGCAGCTACCGCCGCTCCGGACGCCGTGGCCAGCGGCGAGCTGGATCGGGTGCTGAACGCCCGGGTGGCCGAGATTCGTCAGCGCATCGCCGTAAGTCATAGCAGCAGGGACTGGCAGGAGGCGGCCATGCGCGAGTACGCCAATCAGATCGTGTCCGATATTGCGCCGATCCTCACTCAGGATGTGGGCAATCAGGCCATGAACCTTGCCATGACGGGCGACCTGAACGGCGCTGCCGCGCTTCGCGACCGGGTAGGTTCGCTGACGAGCGGGCAGGATCGCATCGTCGCTCAGCTTGAAAGCCAGTTGCGACCACGCGTGCAGGCGCTTTGCCCAAGCGTCCGCCAGCTTGCCGAACTGCAGTCGGGCATTCGGGATAGTCGCGGTCAGCCTTTGCAGTTGATCGAAACCGATACCGGTCAATGACCGTTGGCTGACCGGCGGCCGCTCCGTTTAGCAGCCGCTAAGTCCGAAAGGACTAACGTTTGGTCCATGGAACGGTCTTCGATTCGCGTACTCAATGCTTTGATTCGCCGGGTAATCGGGGATCGCGACCTGTATCAACAGGCAGCCCGCGGTGTCCGTGAGCCTGGCCTCCGCGTCATTCTTGAAGAATCGGCCGATGCGTTAACCGGAATCGCGGCAGATTTGCAGCGCGAAGTAGGCGCAGCCGGCGGTCGGGCGGCGCAGGCGGCCAACGCAGGCGTCAGTGGCGTCCGTCGCACGGTGATGGAGGCGTCGGTTCGTCTGTCCAGCGACCCTGACATGTCGTACGTGCGCTCGCTGGAGCACATGGAGCGCCGCCTGCTCGGCGCCTTCCTGAAGCTGGAAGCCACATCGGCGGATCGGGCGCTTGTTTCCCGCCATATTGCCCGTCTTCGCCTGCTGCACCTGGACATGACCAGCGTAGGCCGGGCGGCGGGCCCCTGAATCAGGCGTTGGCGCGATAGCTGCGCAGCGTGTGGTGCAGATCCGGGTCACTCAGCACGTTGACCCGACGCCTGGACGACAGGCTTTCCCAATCGGCAAAAAAGTTGGCGAATGCGATGGCGTCGCACGGACACTGCCGCACGCCGATCTGGGCTTCACCCCGAAAGATGCCCCAGGCGCCGCCGACGTCGGTGACGTGATAATCAATGGATGAGTTGAGCACGACGCCTCCTTGAGGCCAGGGGCGCGGACGGAAGTGCGCGCAGGCCACCAAGGATCAAGGGCTCGGTCGATCAAAAAAATAAGATAAATCTTAAAAATCGGACGAATTTTCCTGATATCGGCGTCCCATTCAGTCGAGCATTGAGTCGGCGAAATCGCTCAGGTCCGTCAGATGTCGACTTAGCACCTCGTCAAATGCGGCGAGACGTTCCCAGATATCCGACCCTTCGTTCAGCCGGAGTGCGTGCTCCAGGAACTCCGCCTCGTCGGCGGCTGCGGACTTGCCGAACACGCGCATCCCGCCCGCCATGCGGTGCAGCCAGTCTGCCGCCGCGGCGCTGTCTCTGTTCTTTATGAGACTTGCGAGCGTGGCCAATTCCGTCCGTGCTGTTGAAGCAAAGCGGGACGCCAGCGCTTTCACCACCGCGGCACTTCCGAAAGTGTCGAGCAGCTCTGCCTCGTTCCATGAGAGGGCGGTCGCGGGAGCGGTCATGTCGCTGGAAACGCCGAGAATGGCGCCAAGATCGGCACTGCGAAAGGGCTTGGCCAGGTAGTCGTCCATCCCTGCGTCGTGGCAGCGCTGGCGGGCGCCAGCCAGGGCATTGGCGGTCATGGCCACGATGCGCAGATGCCGGCCCGTGGATGCCTCGTCTTGCCGGATGGCCCTGGCCAGTTCGTAGCCATCCATCTCCGGCATATGACAGTCCGTGACCAGCAGGTCGTAGGAATGCGCGCGATACGCGGCGAGCGCTTCCTCGCCATTGCTGACCACATGGCTCGTATGCCCCAGCTTTTCCAGCTGCGCGGCAACCAGCGCCTGATTGACCGGATTGTCTTCGGCTACCAGCACGTGCAGCGGGCGCGGCATGGCCACGGTCGGTGCAGGCGCGGCAGAAGACGCCCTCTCGGGGATGGCGGCCGTGGCGTTTCCGGCGATGTCGACGTCCAGCAACACCAGGAGGCGCGTTCCCACGTCTGGCTGGCTTTCCATGCGAATGCTGCCGCCCAGCAGCTCCACCAGCTGCCGGGAGATGGCGAGGCCAAGCCCGCTTCCGCCGTAACGTCGCGTTGTGGATGATTCGGCCTGGCTGAAGGGCTCAAACAGCCGTCGGGCCTGCTCAGGGGTGACGCCGATGCCTGTGTCGCTGACGACAAGCGACAGGCTCTGCCGCGAGTTGTAAGTGGCCGTGACTGTCAGTTCAACGCGGACGCTGCCGCTTGCAGTGAACTTGAGTGCATTGCTGACAAGATTCAACAGGACCTGCCGCACACGCACACCGTCTGTAAGAACCCGTGGTGCGAGCGCGTCGTCCACGGTGGTTTCAAATTGCAGGCCTTTGCTTTGCGCCTGACCTGCCATCAGGTCGTGAACACCTGTCAGCAGCGCCCGCAAATCCACGGGCGTACGCTCGATGGACAGGCGCCCGGCTTCAATGCGCGACACATCCAGCACGTCATCAAGAATCTGCAGCAGCGCCGCCGCCGAGGTTTCCACGGTACCCAGCATGCGTCGCTGCCGGGCATCCAGGGGCGTGTCGCCCATAAGCTCCAGCATGCCGATGACACCGTTCATCGGAGTGCGTATCTCATGGCTCATGGTCGCCAGGAATTCGCTTTTCGCACGCGTGGCGGACTCTGCCAGATCGCGCGCTGCTTCGAGCTGCTCTGCCTGCTGCCGTTCGTGGGTCACATCCACCCAATAGCCCGTGAAATCGACAGCATTGCCTGTACGACTTGGCGTGGCATGCGACGCCACCCAGCGCACCGGGTCGGTGTCGCGGATGCGCATCACTGCCTTGATGGGTGTGATCGTCGTGGCGGCGCGGGCGACCTCAGCCATCAGCAGCGGCTGATCGGCGGGTTCGATGCGGGCGAACGCCAGGCGTTCGTCCTGGATGAACACGTCGGCGGATATTCCAAAAATAGGTACGGGATTTCCGCCTACATACAGGAACTCCAGTCGCCCATCGTCGTAATACCGGCATCGGTACACCACAGCGGGGATGTGCCGGGTGACGTCCGCCAACTGTGCCTCGGTGGCCATGCGCTTGCGTGTTTCACGACGCAGCCGCAGATACGCGTAGGAGATGACCGCGAGCAACGTCAGCACGAGCAGGATCACCGGCATGGTCTTGCGGGCGATGGCAGTCCACGATCCGCCGTACGTGTACTCCGACGAAAGCCACGCGTTGCGAATTTCCCGACTGCGCCGATCCGACATGTGTCGAAGCACGCGATTGATCAGCGGAACAAGCGGCGCGTACTCGTGGCGAACGCCAACGGTATACACGGCAATTTCGCCCGTGGGTGCAGCGAATTTCAGACGCCCGGGATAGTCGCGCCGCATGATGTATTCGCTGGTGGCGATATCACCGATGAACGCATCCGCCCGTCCATCAGCTACGGCGGCAAGGCCCTGAGCCGTGCTCTGCACTGGTACCAGCGTGGATTGCTGCAATTGCCGTGTTGCTGCGGCAATCGGCGGCTTCATGACGTTGGCAGCAACACGCAGTCCGGCCAGCTCCGCAAGTCCGGACATCGTGGGTCGCCCCTCGCGGGTCACGATCATCACGGGGAACTCAAGATAAGGCGTCGAGAAATCGAAGGGTTGATCAGGTAGATCACCAAAGGGGGATGCGGAAGGCAAAAGATCGATATCGCCGCGCTCGACAAGCCGCCGGGTGACCGCCCAGTCGGGCGTAGGAATAAAGGTGGTTTCGATGCCGAGTGCGCGGGAAATTTCTGCCAGGTAATCCGCACCGATACCCTCGGCTTGTCCCTGGCCGTTGGTCATCGTGATCGGACCTGCTGCCGGATCAATGCCGACGCGTAATGCAGGAAGTCTGGACAGCCACTGGCGTTCCGCATCCGTGAGCGGAACGCCAGTGGGCGCTGTCACATGCGCGGCTTCGCCCCCCACCCAGGGAGCGCGAAGCCGCGCATGATCCTGTGCGGAAAGCGTGGCGGAGGCCCGGTCCAGCGCCGACAGCAGAGGCGCGCGATCCTTGTCGCGCGGTACAGCGAACGCCAGTGTTGAAATGGGCAACGCAGCAACGGGGCCGATTTGCAGCTGATCCTCAAGATGTTCGGCAGCGATGGCTGCCCGCGCTGCGTCGGGGTCGTCTACGGTGGCGTCAGCCCTGGATGAGGCCACCATGCGAAGCGCTTCGGCTCCTGTTGCCGCCTCTACGATATTCACGTCCGGTACGTAGCGTGAAATCGTTTCCGCCTCTGCATAGCCTCTCTGTGTGGCTACTGTTCGACCTTTCAGGTCGCTGAAATGTGTCACCGTGGTATCGGATCGTCGTGTAATGACGACGGGCATCTGCTCGAAGTAAGGCTGTCCAAACAGCAGATAGGCTGCTCGATCGGGAGTCGGTGTGACATTCATCAACACGTCGATTTGACCCGCGCGCGCGGCACGCAACGCGTCACTCCATGTGGGATAGACCTTGAAGCGCACTTCGATGCCGAGTCTTCGTGCAAGTTCTCTAAGATAATTCGGAGCGACACCTTCCATATGGCCGGCTCGCTCCATCTCGAAGGGTGCGAAACCTTCGGCGTAGCTTCCCGCTTCGATGACTGGATGTTGGGCGAGCCACGCCTTTTCGTCCGGGCGCAGGTCTGCCACGGTCGCATTTGCTGCCGATGCAACACAAAGAAGGACGATGACGAAGATGTATTTCAATAAAGACATGACGGCCCTTCGACCACGAGCGAAGGTTGCTGTAATCTCGGGGATCATCGTACGACGAATTACACGTACTCATGGAGAGTAGCGGCCACAATCCGGTCGGGCGAGGGAAAGAATGGCTCTGCGAGTAATCATTGCTGACGACCATCCGGTCGTACTCATGGGCACCCGGGCTGCGCTCGAGGTTTCCGGTGATTTCGAGGTGGTCGGTGAGGCCGCCAACGGCGATCAATTGGTCGACATGCTGGCCAACCGCCCCTGCGATATCCTGGTTACCGACTTCTCAATGCCTGGCAGCACGCATAGCGATGGACTGTCATTGATTGACCTCGTTCGCCGACGCTTTCCCAGGCTGCCTATCGTCGTGCTCACCATGGTCAACAACATGGCTGTGCTTCAGGCGATGCGTCAGCGCGGCGCTCAGGGGCTTTGTGACAAGCGCTCGCCATTGAAGGAAGTGCCTGTTGCCGTGCGTCACGTGGCCATGGGACGGATATATACCAGTGAGTCCATTCGTGCCCAGTTTGAGGTGCATGGCGTGCGGCCCGCGTCCGAAGAAGAAACCCGGCTTTCCGCCCGGGAAATCGAAGTGGTGCGTCTGTATGTAGGCGGCATGTCGATTACCCAGATCGCTGAGCGGTTGAGTCGCAGTGTCAAAACCGTCAGTCGTCAGAAGCGCGATGCCATGCGCAAGCTTGGTGTGGATCACGACAGTCGGCTTTCCGAATATGCACGTGAACGGGGTATTGCATCATGACCACCATCGCTCCGCAGGAACGCGTCGGCGAACGTTTCTCCGCGGCTTCCATGCTGGCCGCACGCGATGGAAGCTGGCGCGTACTTCAGGACATCGCGTCGTCCATTCGTCCTGGCATGCGCGAAGAAGAGGCGCGTCAGCTGGCCACTGACATCATTGCGTCGTCAGATGCCGAACGCATATGGCATCCGAGCATCGTGCGTTTTGGCGCGAATACTCTCAAGACATTCCGTGAGCGTTCGGAGCCTGACACCGTGCTGGGCGAGAACGACATCTTCTTCGTTGATCTTGGCCTGGTGTTCGAAGGGCACGAGGGCGATGTCGGCGACACGTTCACGACAGGAAGTGACCCGGTAGCGCTTGCCTGTGCCGCCGCAGCACGCCACATCTTCGACCAGGTCGCAGCAGAGTGGCGGGAACGTGGCACGACGGGGCAGGCACTTTATGACGTGGCCTCACAGCGGGCGGCGGACATGGGCTGGGTTTTGAACCACGAGACGAAGGGTCACCGGGTCGGCGATTTCCCCCACGCCATCTGGCGAGCAGGCGACCTGGGAGACTTTTCGTCCTCGCCCACGGGAGGTCTGTGGATTCTGGAAATCCAGATTGCCCATCCGTCATTGCCGGTAGGTGCATTCTTCGAGGATATCCTCGTTCGATGACATTCCCTGCCGAAAGTCATGGGTGACTTAACGCTCATGTGGGAATGAAGCAATCGGCTTAAACCTATATGCACGCTGGCGCATCTCACCCAGCGATATCATTGGGGAGTTTTGCCATGCACCGTTCACTTATTGCCTGCACTATCGCTGCCGTGATTGTGGCTGCGGCGGCACCTGTTACCGCCCGTACCATCAATATCAGCACCAGCAAGTGCTCGTACGACTACAGCACACCTTTCGACGTGGACGTGGCCCGCGATGGCATCACGTTCCATCAGGAAGACGGCACGCCTCGAAAGGTGTTCATCCATGACGGCGCGCTGCGCGTGGATGGTCGTGATGTAAGCGTTTCCGCGGCCGACGCCGAGGCTCTGCGCAAGTATGAGGACGGCGTACGTCAGCTGATGCCCATTGCTGCAAGCATTGCGCATGAGGCTCTGGACCTTGGCTTCGCTGCGATGACTACGGTCACCACGAGTTTTGCCGTGGGCGACGAACGCACTCATGTGCTGGACAAGCTCAACCGCAAACATGCCGAAGCATTGCGTGAGGTGGATGCCACGCTGGGGCAGGGGCATTGGCAGGCAAAGCGCGCGAAGAATCTTATAGAAGATTCGGTGGGCGATACCGTCGGGGAACTCGTCGGCACGGTCACCGCCAATGCCGTAAGTGCCGCCCTCAGTGGCGACAGCACAAAGATGGCTGCACTTCAGGAACGCGCCGACTCTCTGGACAAGTCGCTCAACCGGGCAATGGATGTGCGCTCCAAACGCCTGGATGCCGACACCGACAATGTTTGTCCGCGGCTGAATGATCTGGCGGCGTTGCAGAAGAGCTGGCACATCAAGCTGAGCGATGGTTCCGGCTTGCAGTTGATGACCATCCGGCCGAAGACTGAGAACGACAAGAGTCAATCGCGCGTGGCTTCGGAATGAGCCAATGGCCAGATCGCCACTCGTACGAGGTTCGATTCGGCGTATATCACGTGGCAAGGAAGCCGGATACTAGCCATTCGATGTAAGTAAAAGCACCACTTTCCCCCAAATCTTCCGTGCTAGCCTGCTCCCGCCGTCATTTTGGCGGTGATCGGGGCGTGCTGGCCCGATATCCGGGTCGCGCTCGTCTCTCACGTAATCAACGGAGAGCCGTCATGAGCATGAGCAGGCGTTTTGCCGCTGAATTGTTCGGCACGTTCTGGTTGGTTTTTGGAGGATGCGGTAGCGCCGTGCTGGCTGCGGCTTTTCCCGAACTGGGTATTGGCTTTGCGGGCGTCGCACTGGCATTCGGCTTGACGGTCGTCACCATGGCCTACGCCGTGGGTCACATTTCCGGTGGCCATTTCAATCCCGCCATCACGCTGGGCCTTTGGGCGGGTGGTCGGTTCCCGGTACGGGACGTGATTCCCTATATGGTCGCCCAGGTCGTCGGAGGGATTCTCGCTGGCGCCGTGCTGTATGCCATTGCCAGTGGAAAGGTGGGGTTCGATGCCACCGCGTCGGGCTTCGCATCCAACGGTTATGGCGAGCATTCTCCGGGCGGCTATTCGCTTTACGCCTCTGCCGTCGCCGAACTCGTACTGACCGCGTTTTTTCTCATCGTGGTTCATGGCGCAACGGATGCCCGGGCGCCGGCGGGATTCGGCCCGCTGGCTATCGGCCTGTGCCTCACCCTGATCCACCTCATCTGTATACCTGTCACCAACACGTCGGTGAATCCGGCGCGCAGCACGGGCGTGGCCCTCTTTCAGGGGACCTGGGCCCTTCATCAGCTGTGGCTGTTCTGGCTGGTCCCGCTCGTGGGCGGTATCGTCGGTGGGCTGATCTACCGGTATCTGCTGGAAGACCGCAGCCCCGTCGTTCTTCGATGACTTGCGTTGCGGGCGCGGCACCTCGTTGATCGGGGTGCCGCGCCTTCGGTTCTCAACGTGCGGCGGGTGCCGTCAGTCGCTTGAGATGGTCAGTGGCGTGCTGGTTACCCGGGTTGATCTCAAGTGACCGCTTGTAGTTGGCAATGGCAAGCGGCGCGTTGCCTGACGACTCGTAGCTCTCGGCAAGGCTGTCGTAGGCATTCCAGCTGGTCGGATAGACGGCGACGTTGTAGGCGAACAGCGCCTGCGCTTCGGCGGTGTGCTTGTCGTTCATAAGCCGGTATGCCCACCGATTGATGTAGGCCTCTTGCAGATTAAGCTCGGGATGGGACTGCTTCACCTTCTGAACCGTTGCTGCCACATCCCGAAACGCATTGGCGCTGAGCGCCTGCTCAAGCGCGATTTGCGCGGGCGGCGGCCCCATGATTTCCAGGACCGCCGTGTTGGCGAGGTCAGCCAGCTGCCCCTGTGTTGCACCCGGGCGATTGGCCAGCAGCACGATGCCGTAATTCTTGCCGGGCATCATCTCGATGTAGCTTGAGTAGCCGAAAGCCCCGCCAGAGGATCGCAGTGTCTGGCTGCCATCAATCGTTGTGGTCACGATCCAGTTGAAAGCGACAGCCGCGTCGTCCGGATTGCCCCATGCCGGCTTTTGGCTCAGGTCGACGGCAGCATTTCCCCTGGCGAGTTCGCCTTTCAGGAACTGTGCCATGTCAGCCGAGCTGTAGCGCAGGCCGCCAGCGGGAAGAATCAGGGAGCCCGTCATCGCGGGCATCCGGACGTGGTTGGCATCAAGGCCAGGAACCAATTGGTCCTCACGCGCCGCCGTCCCCGTCTTCATGCCAAATGGCTTTTCTACATATTGGGCGAGCAGAGCGGGGTAGGGTTTGCCGTAAACCTTTTCCAGGATGATCCCCACAAGTTCGGCGGCTACGTTGGAATGCCGGGGCGTTTGCCCGGGCTTCCCAATGAGCTTCGCCGTTTTGAGGGCTTCCAGAAGGCCAGCCTTCGTTTGCGTCTGCAACGAGGCGCTGATCAGTAAGGGCGCCTTATCCGGGCCAGCGTTGCCAACAACGGAGGCGAAATCGGGCAGATTGTCAGGTAGTGCGGAGGTGGTAGTCACCAGATCCCGTATGGTGACGGGGGTGCCTTCCCACTGCAGATTCGGATAAGACCCAGGCAGATACTGGCGGATGTCGTCATCCAGGCGGATCTTCCCCTCCAGAACGGCGTGAGCAAGGATCAGCGAAGAAAGTGTCTTGGTGATCGAGGCAATCTCATAGACAGAGTCTTTTGTGGGCGCCGCCGCGCTGCCCTGGCCAGTCTGGCCAAAGTTGTAAAACCGCGCCTGTCCATTCATGACCACGGCGATGGAAACCGCATCGGCCTTTCCATCCTTTACAAACGCCGTCCCCAATCGCTGAAACACCGCGTCGGCTTTCCCGACACTTTCGGGAGACGGTGTGCTGGCGCCAGCCGTCCCCGACATGATTGCAAGGCTTAAGGCCAGGCCAATGATGAGCAGCGCGGGTCGTTTCATGAGATGTCCAGGCAGGTTGATGTCAGTGACTGATGCGTGCGGCGCCCATTAGGTTGCAGGGGATAGCTCTTATCCGGTGCATGGCTGACGTTTTCAGGGGCAACCTGTTTGCTCGCCGACCGCCTCGGAAGGTGGCCAGAGGAATGAACGACCGCTTCTTGCGTCAGCCTGTGGCTACAATGACCGACTGGCATTCATGCGAGCGGGCCAGCGGAAGCAATAGTTGGCACATCTGTTGGTATTTTCTTCATTAGCTGACAGAATGATTTTGTAAAATCAGTAGCTTAGGCGTTTTTATGCTCTTGATGATCGACAACTACGACAGCTTTACCTTCAATCTCGTGCAGTACCTGGGCGAGTTGGGGCAGGAAGTGAAGGTCGTTCGTAATGACGCGCTGACGGTCGCGGACATCCGCGCGCTGGCGCCTGCCCGGATCATGATTTCGCCCGGGCCGGGCACGCCGGATGATGCGGGTGTGTCGATCAACATCCTGAAAGAGCTTGCGGGCGAGATTCCGATTTTCGGCGTCTGCCTCGGGCATCAGGCGATTGGGCAGGTCTTCGGCGGCAAGGTCATCCGCGCCCGCGAAATCATGCACGGCAAAACCTCGCCGGTGCGTCATCGTGGCCAGGGTGTATTCGCCGGGTTGCCTGATCCCTTTGAGGCCACGCGCTACCATTCGCTGGTAGTGGAAAAGACTTCCGTGCCTGACTGTCTGGAGGTCACGGCCTGGACCGAGCGCGACGACGGCTCCATCGACGAAATCATGGGCCTGCGCCACCGCACGCTACCCATCGAGGGTGTGCAGTTCCACCCCGAGTCGATCCTCACCCAGCATGGTCACGACCTGCTGCGCAATTTTTTGGGTCAGCCGCTGCCGATGGCGGCGTAATCCCGGGTGCCACGCATGACGATTACTCCTTCCGAGGCGCTCCAGCGCACCATTGAACACCGCGAGATCTTCCACGACGAGATGATCGAGCTGATGCGGCAGATCATGCGTGGAGATGTCAGCCCGCTGATGACGGCTGCGATCATGACCGGCCTTCGCGTAAAGAAGGAAACGGTAGGAGAAATCACAGGCGCCGCCCGCGTGATGCGTGAGCTGGCCGCCACCGTGACGACTGCGCCGCATCCGCATTTCGTGGATATCGTGGGCACCGGCGGCGATGGCGCCTCCACCTTCAATATCTCGACCGCTTCCATGTTCGTGGCCGCCGCGGCGGGTGCTCGTGTGGCCAAGCACGGTGGGCGCAGTGTGTCGTCGAAGTCGGGCAGCGCCGACGTGCTGGAGGCGCTTGGTGCCCGGATCGACCTGACGCCGGAGCAGGTCTCCCTGTGCATGGAGCAAACCGACATCGGCTTCATGTTTGCCCCCAACCATCATCCCGCCATGAAGGTGGTGTCGCCCGTGCGGCGTGAGATGGGAGTGCGTACTCTGTTCAACATCCTGGGTCCCCTCACGAATCCGGCGGGCGCGCCCAACATTCTGATGGGTGTGTTTCATCCGGATCTGGTGGGTATTCAGGTTCGTGCCCTGCAGGCGCTGGGTGCAAGGCATGCATTGGTCGTCTGGGGCCGTGATGGCATGGACGAGATTTCCCTGGGCGCGGCCACCCTGGTGGGCGAGTTGCGTGATGGGGAAGTGCGCGAATACGAAGTGGAGCCAGAGGACTTCGGGCTGGCCATGGCGTCCAGCCGGAATCTTCGGGTGGAGAATGCCGAGGAGTCGAAGGCCATGCTGATCGAGGCTATCTCTGGCGTTCCCGGGGTGCCCCACGACATCGTCTGCCTGAATGCCGGCGCCGCCCTCTACGCAGCGAATGTCAGCGCATCTATTGCCGAAGGCATCGCGCTGGCAAGACAGACCATTGCCAGCGGCGCCGCTCGTGTAAAAATGGACGCGTTCGTGGCGGCCACTCAGCGCCTCGGCGCTTGAAGTCGTAGACGGGCCGGATGCCCTATCCGCCTCGCATACCGAAGGAAGTCGCTCCGATGTCCCATATTCTCAATAGAATCCTTGATCGCAAAGTTCAGGAAATCACCGAGCGCAGCCGGGTCCGCTCGCTGGATGACCTTGCGGCCGAAGTGAAAGATCTTCCCCATACACGTGGCTTTGCCGCTGCCATCGAGGCCAAGCTTCACGCCGGTTCGTCGGCGGTCATCGCCGAAGTGAAGAAGGCCAGCCCCAGCAAGGGCCTGATTCGTGCCGATTTTGACCCTGCCGCCATCGCGCGCAGCTATGAAGCGGGTGGCGCAGCCTGCCTTTCCGTCCTGACCGACGTCGACTTCTTCCAGGGAAGCGAGGATTACCTCATAGCGGCTCGCAATGCCTGTTCGCTGCCGGTGCTCCGCAAGGATTTCATCATCGACAAATATCAGGTGTACGAGGCCCGTGCCATGGGCGCGGACTGCATCCTGCTGATCGTGGCGGCGTTTGCGCCGAAGCATCCGGATTGCGATCCCGAAGAGTACGACGCCGCTCACCTGGGTGACCTGACGATGCTGGCAGCCGAGCTGGATATGGATGTGCTCGTGGAGGTCCACACCGAAACGGAGCTGGAGCTGGCGCTTGATCTGCCCACGTCGCTGATCGGGGTAAACAATCGCGATCTGCGTACATTCGAAACGTCCCTGGGTACGTCGCTGCGTTTGAAAGACCGCATCGGGCACGACCACGTGCTGGTGGCCGAGTCGGGCATTCACACGCATGAGGATGTGCACAAGCTTCGCACGGCGGGCATCGACTGTTTCCTCGTAGGCGAAGCTTTCATGCGCGCCGCCGACCCGGGCTCAGAACTGCGGCATCTGTTCGGTAAGCGCTGAAATCTATGAATCAGGGGATTCCGGAAGCGGCCGCCGACGAGGCAGTCGCTGCCACGCAGCGCGTTGTGTTGTTCGATTTCGATGGCGTGATCGTGCGCGATCAGACGCTGGAACTGTTCATTCGCGAACGTATTGCGCGTCGTGGAAGCTGGCGCCTGCTTTTCGTGTTGCCGCTGATTCCGTTCGTCCCTTTCCTGCTGCCTTCCCCGGCTGGCAACCGTTTTCTCGCCCGGGTATTTCTGCGGGTGGCGACCTTCGGCCGAAGTGAGGCTGTGTATCGTCGCCGCGTGGCCGAATTCGGACGTCTGTATGCGCGTCGTCCGGGAGTATTCCTGCGGGATGCCGTCGCGACGCTGCGCCGTCACGTGGATGCAGGCGACAGGGTTGTGGTTGTCACCGGCAACGACGCCCCGCTGATCGAAGCCATTCTTGACGAGGTGCGACTCGGGGGATTCGAGCTTCTCGCCTCCCGCACCCGTGGTGGTCTTTTCGGGGTGCGGCTGGTGTCTCACAACGTTGGCAAGGAAAAAGTTGCCGTGCTCAAGGCGGCCGGCGTGCCATTGCCCGCCGCAATCGCCTACACCGACTCCCTGTCGGACTTGCCCCTGCTTCGGGCTGCGACTACGCCATTCATCGTCAACCCGGACGCGAAGCTGAGCAAGAAAGCGGCCAAGGCGATAGGGAGCGCCCTGCAAACCGTCCATTGGTTCTGACCGGGCCACTAGCGGCCAACGAAGTGCATCCAAAGTTGGTAGATGCTGATGGCCGTGACGAGTGTGCCCACGGCGGCCATGACGGCGCGGGGCGGTAGGCTCTTTACCAGCCATGCGGCGAGGGGAGCGGCGATCACGCCTCCGGTCAGCAGGCCGGCCACGATCTGCCAGTGCTGGATGCCCAGGTGAAAGATGAGGGTGAGGGAGATTGCCAGTGTCACGACGAATTCCGCGGCATTCACCGACCCAATGGTTGTGCGCACCGCGCCGCCACGTGCCAGAAGGGTGGAGGTCGCGATAGGCCCCCAGCCGCCCCCGCCAATGGCATCGAGCAGCCCTGCCACAAAGCCCAGCACACCTTTATGGCGTACGCGATGGTGAGACACGTTGCGGCCGACGGCCCGCAACAGCACTACGATCCCCAGAACAAGCAGGTAGGCATATACGAAGGGCTTGAGTGCCTCGCCCGGCACGCTGGCCAGAAACCACGCGCCTATGACGCCGCCCACCACGCCCGGAATGGCCAGGCGTCGGAATATCTTCCAGTCCACATTTCCGAAGAACGCGTGGCTGCCGCCCGAGACGCCGGTAGTGAAGACTTCTGCCGTATGCACCGTGGCGCTGGCCACGGCCGGAGGCAGGCCCAGCGACAGCAGAACGGCGTTGGAGACCAGTCCGTAAGCCATGCCCAGCGCGCCATCCACCAGTTGGGCCAGCAGGCCGACGCCGGCAAATATCAAAAACTGAGTCCAGTCCATCAGGGCGATTTCGAAGGTCGCAAAGCCAACGCGCACATTAATTGACGCCTGTGCCTTCTTGCGATGAAGGAATTACTTGCACAGGGCAAACATCCGCGGCTAGCTTAGGCGACCACAG
Organism: Luteibacter sp. Sphag1AF; assembly: GCF_014192715.1. Lineage (GTDB taxonomy): Bacteria > Pseudomonadota > Gammaproteobacteria > Xanthomonadales > Rhodanobacteraceae > Luteibacter. The sequence goes on along the minus strand of NZ_JACHYH010000004.1, from coordinate 96,832 downwards.
GGACAGATCGGGCAAACATGTACCTCCCCACGTTGCGCGAACTGGCGCTTGGCAGTCGGCTGAAAGCGCTCAGTGACCAGATGTACCAGGCCGTGGACGAGGTCTACCGTGCTTGCGGCGCTCGCATCGAATCACGATGGTTTCCCGTTTTACGGCTGCTTCGCGACGGTGGCCCTGCCACGGTCACCGAGGTGGCATTGGCCATTGGCCAGACCCATTCGGCCGTAAGCCAGCTGGCCGACCGGCTGGTTGAGGCGGGCATGGTCGTACGCCAGCGCGATCCGCAGGACGGCCGCCGCAGTGTGCTTGCTCTGACCGACGATGCCGAGCGCGCCCTTGCTGCGCTGGGGCCGGTCTGGCTTGCCATCCGCCGCGGCATCTGCGCCTCGCTGGGAACCCAGTCGGCTGCCTTGCTCGATGCCATTGAAGGATGCGAGCAGGCTCTGAGCGAACGTCCCCTGGTCGCTTCCATCCTTTCGCATCGCCAGATGCTTGGGGAATGCGCGGTCGAGGTGGTGCCCTACGAGCCCGCTTTGCGTGACCACTTCCGCCGTCTCAATGAGCAATGGCTTGCCCGTCATTTTCAGGTCGAAGACCTGGACAGGGCCATGTTTGCCGACCCGGAAGGCACCGTGCTTGATCCCGGCGGCGCTATCTTCTTTGCCCGATTTGCGGGCGAGGTAGTGGGCACCTGTGCGCTGTTGCGCGAATCGGAGGGGGTGTTTGAGCTTTCGAAGATGGGCGTGGATGAGAGCTATCGCGGGCTCGGCGCTGGCCGCAAGTTGCTTGACGCCGCCATCGAGCACTTCCGTGCAGTGGACGGGCAGGATCTGTTCCTGGAGTCGAACAGCCGGCTGGAGCGGGCGTTGGGCATGTACGAGCGTGCGGGTTTCGAGCGTCAGCCCGAAATTCGCCCTGGCTCGCATTACGCCCGCGCCGACGTTTACATGATCTGGAAGGGCTGATCCGCCCTCGGATCAGCGAAAAGGGTGCCCGCGCAGGCGGGCGCACCCTCGTGCAGATTCAGCGGGTACCGCGTACCACGATGGTCTTGCCCGCTACGTCGATCATGCGTTCTTCCTCCAGCTGCTTGAGGACGCGACCGACCATTTCACGCGAGCAACCGACGATACGGCTGACTTCCTGACGGGAAATGCGGATCTGCGTGCCATCCGGGTGAGACATGGCATCAGGCTCGGTGCACAGGTCAAGCAGGGTGCGCGACACGCGGTTGGTCACATCCATGAAGGCCATGCGACTGACCTGACGCGACGTGCGGAGCAGGCGCTGGGTAAGTTGCGAGCCGATGGCGAACAGTAGCTTGGGGCATTCCGCCGAAAGCGGGCCTTCCAGAAGCTGGAAAAGCCGCTCGTAGCTGATTTCGGCCATTTCAACGGCCGTGCGGGTGCGAACCAGCGATTCGCGCTGGGCCTGCTCCACGAACAGCCCCATCTCCCCGATGAACTGCCCCCGGTTGATGTAGGCAAGGATCAATTCCCGGCCTTCTTCGTCCTCGGTGCATACCGCCAGCGAGCCTTCGACCACGTAATAAAGCGTGTTCGCGGGGTCGCCCGGGCGAATGATCGCCGTCTTGCCGGGGTACCGGCGGCGATGGCATGCCTCCAGAAATCGCTCCATCGATGCGGGATCGGGAGCGAAGCCTGTTGGTGCCGAGGAGCGTTCGAACGCCTGTTGCAGCAGATATTTAAGTTGAGCCACAGCTGATTCCGTCATCCGATGGGGGGTGGCGGCCCCTTGCAGTGGCCGGCCGAAGACCGGCGTCACTGACGCGCCACATCCGTCGAGGATTATTGCAGAGTTAGGGCGATGTATGACGTCTGGCACTGCTTGTTCAAATTCTGAGCATCTTGCCCCATAATTTCCCCCCTTCGGATGATGGCTTCCCTTCACAGGGTCTCATACCGGTAACACGAGTCACGGACACTTCCTGTTCGTTGCCTCAATCCTTTGCGGGGACCCATGTAGCTAACCCGCGTCTACTGCTGGCCGATTTCCGGCCTCGGAGAGTCGCTGTGGTTAAACCGCTTCCCCGTCTTCGCCTTCAGGGTTTCAACAACCTGACCAAGGCACTCAGCTTCAACATCTACGACATCTGCTACGCCGTGTCCGAGCAGCAGCGTCAGAACTACATCGAATACATTGATGAGCAGTACGACGCCGACCGCCTGACCCAGATCCTGACGGACGTGGCCGAGATCATCGGCGCCAACATCCTCAACATCGCCCGTCAGGACTACGATCCGCAGGGCGCGTCGGTCACCATCCTCATTTCCGAGGAGCCGGTGGTCGAAAAGCTGGGACGTGACACGATTTCGGGCGCCGTTGTAGCGCACATGGACAAGAGCCACATCACCGTCCATACCTACCCGGAAACCCACCCGCACAACGGTATTGCCACGTTCCGTGCCGATATCGACGTGGCCACCTGTGGCGTGATCTCGCCGCTGAAGGCCCTGAACTACCTGATCGACAGCTTCGAGTCGGACATCGTGATCGCGGACTACCGCGTGCGCGGCTTTACCCGCGACGTGAAGGGCAAGAAGCACTTCATCGACCACAAGATCAACTCGGTGCAGGACTACCTGGCCAAGCACATCCGTCAGAAGTACGAGATGTTCGACGTCAACGTCTATCAGGAAAACATCTTCCACACGAAGATGCACATCAAGGACTTCGACCTGGACACGTATCTGTTCGAGGCTCAGGCCGACGATCTGTCGTTCAAGGAGCGTCAGCGCATCGAGTCGCTGCTGCGCCGGGAGATCGAAGAACTGTTCCACGGCCGCAACCTGATGTAACAACCAAGCCCCGCGAAAGCGGGGTTTTTTGCATATGCGGCTGGTGAGTCAGCCCTCAGAAGCGGTAGGCCACGGTCTTCATGACCTTGGACGCGGCGTGCATCAGCCCCGGAATTGGCCAGGGCAGGTCGACGCCGCCACGTTCCTGGGCGTTCTGCGCATGGCGGATTTCGTCCTCCTGCATCTGCCGCAGGATGGCACGCGAGCGCTCGTCTTCAGCGGGCAGGCTTTGCAAATGCTCCGCCAGATGGGCTTCCACCTGACGTTCGGTTTCCACCACGAAGCCCAGGCTGATCGGGTCGCCAATGGCAGCGGCGGCCACGCCGATGGCGTAACTGCCCGCATACCACAGTGGATTGAGCAGGCTCGGGCGGCTGTCCAACTGCTTCAGGCGCTCGGCGCACCACGCCAGATGGTCGGTTTCCTCGGCGGCGGCATGCATGAGGTGGGCGCGGGTTTCCTCGGTGCGCGCCAGGGCGGCCTGGCCCACATAAAGCGCCTGGGCGCAGACTTCGCCCACGTGATTGATGCGCATGAGGCCCGCAGCGTGCCTGCGATCCGCTTCTTCCATGGCAACGTCCGGAACCACATCGCCCGGTGAGCGTCGCCCGGCTTCCGGGGACCCGCCGACGGCCTCCATGGCGCGTTCGATGCCGGAGAGAAGGCGATCCAGTGGGCTGAGTGTGCGGACGGTCATGGTGACTCCAGTTGATCGGCAAGCAGAGTAAGCGGGTGCAGGTCAGGCACGGCGGTTTCCGGCGTCATGCCCGCTGCCAGGTGCATGCGGCAGCCCACATTGGATGACAGAAGTCGTGAAGGCGCCAACGCGGTGACTTGTCGCAGCGTCATGTCCCGCAAGGTCTGTGCGCGCTCCGGGAAATCCAGCATGTGAGTTCCGGCCGCGCCACAGCAGGTTGGCTGGGCCGGCAGCGAAGCGGCATCGAGGCCGGGAATGCGCGATAGCAACGTGCGCAAGGCGGTATCACTGCGCGCCACGTTGGTCTGAGTGCAGGGAATGTGCAGTGCGACGCGCTCGTGGAGGGCGCGAAAAGCAAGCCGATCCGCGCGGGCGGCCAGAAGCGTGATGACATCGTCGGCCGAGCGTTCCGGAAGCGCATGGCGCAGCGTGGACAGGCAACCTGGCGTGGCGGTGACCAGTTGGCTGGCCCCTGAACCGGCAAATGCCTCTCGTACTGCTTCGGCCGAGGCTTGCGCGCTTGCAGCGGCGCCCGCGTGAGCATCCATGGCGCCGCAGCAGAAGGCCGGTAATACCGTCACCTCATAGCCTGCTGCCCTGAGCAGCGTGGCGGCGGCGCGTTGTGCTGCGGCGTCCTCCACGCTGGCCACGCAGCCTGGAAACAGGGCGACGCGATCTTGCGACGGCCCCATGGATGCCCCCTGCGGGGGCAGGGGCGCGGGCAGCGCCCCGTTTTTGGTGAAGCGTCCCAGCAGAATCGTGGCGGCGGCCCGCCAGGCGCTTGAGCGGGGAAGCTGACGGGCGACGCGGGCCATCAGCCTGCGTATCGGGGCGGGCCGGGCTGCGGCGCGTATCCACCGATAGATCGAAGGACGCCGGACCACATCTGAAAGAACACGTGCCCGCGCCGGGGAGGGGCCCAGCAGGGCCCGGGTTTCCACAAGAAGCTCGCCAAAACGCACTTTGGCGGGGCAAACCTTCTCGCAGCTCATGCAGCCGAGGCAATGGTCCAGATGGAGCCTTAGCGCGGGCGTTGCAGTTACGGTATCCTTGGCGACTGCGGCGGCCATGGCGATTCGGCCCCGTGGGGACTCGGCTTCCTGCGCGTCCAGCAAATACGTTGGGCACTGGGGAAGGCACAGTCCGCACATGACGCACTGGTCCGCGAGAGAAATTATTGTTTCGCGGTTGTCGACAGGCATAAAAGTCATGTTATCATCGTCGGCCCAAAGCTCACCGATCGGTGGGCTTGCGCGATGAGGGAAAGTTCAGCTATTCTCTCGCGCCTTTGATTCACCGATTTCGTGTTCCGCCTCGCGGCGGCAGACTAGGTATTCCGAAATGAAAACGTTCAGCGCCAAGCCGGAAAGCGTCAAGCGCGATTGGTTCGTGGTAGACGCCACGAACAAGACCCTCGGTCGTCTGTCGACCGAGATCGCGCGTCGTCTTCGCGGCAAGCATAAGCCGGAGTTCACCCCGCACGTCGATACCGGCGATTACATCGTCGTGGTCAACGCAGAGAAGGTGGCAGTCACCGGCGCCAAGCTGGACGACAAGATGTACCACCGCTTCACCGGCTACGTCGGCAACCTGAAGACCACGAGTCTCAAGGACCTGCTGGCTACGCATCCGGAGCGCGTGATCGAAATTGCCGTGAAGGGCATGCTTCCGAAGAACCCGCTGGGCCGCGCGATGTATCGCAAGCTCAAGGTGTACGGTGGCTCCGAGCATCCGCATACCGCACAGCAGCCGCAGGCGCTGGAACTCTAAGGAATCATGATGGCGACTCAGCAGAATTACGGCACCGGCCGTCGCAAGACCTCCGCCGCCCGCGTGTTCCTTCGCAAGGGCACCGGTGGCATCGTGGTCAACGGCAAGCCCCTCGACCAGTTCTTCGGCCGCGAGACCTCGCGCATGATCGTGCGCCAGCCGCTCGAACTGACCGAGAACACCGAAAAGTTTGATATCATGGTGACTGTCGCCGGTGGCGGCATCACGGGTCAGGCCGGCGCTATCCGCCTCGGCATCTCCCGCGCCCTGGTTGAGTACGACGAAGCGCTGAAGTCGCCGCTTCGCAAGGCTGGTTTCATGACCCGCGACGCTCGCGAAGTTGAGCGTAAGAAGGTCGGTCTCCACAAGGCTCGCCGCGCTACGCAGTTCTCGAAGCGCTAAGCTCTGTTCCACTAGGGCAAATGCTTCAAGGGTCGGTGCTCCAAGGTCAGAGTGCACCGGTTCTGGTTTTATTGGGAAATCGTCTAACGGTAGGACAACAGACTCTGACTCTGTTTATCTAGGTTCGAATCCTAGTTTCCCAGCCAAATCGTCAAAGCCCCTGCTTACGCAGGGGCTTTTTCGTTTCTAGGTGCAGGCGCGCTTGGTCACTCGGTTGGTCAACACCAACCATGCGTCTCCCCCATCATCTGGTCCGCCATGCCTCGGGCGTCTGGCACTTCCGACTAACCGTTCCCCGCGATCTGCATGACGCGCTCGGGCTCCGGATCATCAAGCGTAGTCTCCGCACCCGTGACCCAGCCTCGGCTCAGGTCTGGGCATACGTGCTCAGCGCGCAGTATGCTCAGGTCTTCAGGGAAGCCAGGGGACGGCCAAGCATGGGAAGCGACTTCGACGAGTATCTGAAGGGCTTGCGCCGGTATGAAATCCAGCCCCTCCCGGGAGGGCTCTACGGGGTCAAAACGAACGGCAGTCAGGAAGACAACGACGGCGCCGCCGCGGCGCTGACGATCTTGCTGGGCGCCCAGGCTAAGGGCGCGCTCCAGGGCGTCCAGTTGCCTCCGGGTCTCCTGACCGAAGCCAAGTCGAAGATGCTTAAGGCGCCGACCCTGGCCGATGCCATCTTGACGTATGAAGAGACCGAGGGCCGCACCCTCAAGCCCAACACGTTTGAGCAGCGGAGGCGGTCGTGTGCGGCGTTTGTTAAAGCCATCGGCCCCAAGGTTCCGGTCAACGAAATCACCCGTCCCATGGCATCAGCCTGGGCCACCGATTTGCTGCGCAGCGGACTGACGAAGCGTTACGTTGCGAACACCGTTTCCCACGTCGCGCAGATCTTCGAAGCACTGATCCGGGCGGGGCATATCTCCAAGGGCGAGAACCCGGTCAAGGGTGTGGTGGTTCTGAAGGCGGCCGAGAAAAAGGCGCTCCGCGCGGGTGGCCATGCCTGGGAGAGTTTTGAGCCCATCACGTTGAAGCGCATCTTTGACCCGGCCAACCTCAAGCGGACCCGCGGCGATCACGTGCGTTGGGGTGCGCTCATCGGGCTTTACAGCGGCGCGCGCGTTTCGGAAGTGGCGCAACTCTTCCTGCGGGACTTCGAGATCGTCGACGGTGTGCAGTGCATGCGTCTGACCGCCGACAGCGATGGGCAGTCGTTGAAGACGGAGAGCAGCCGGCGCCTGGTGCCCATCCATCCCGACCTGCTGCGGCTCGGATTGTGGGAGCGCGTCGAGGCGTTGCGAGCGCGTGGTGCGGAACGCCTGTTCCCTGACATGCGCATTGACAGTCGTGCGGGTGCGGGGAACAGCATCTCCAAATCTTTCAGTTACTACCTGGGCACGCTCGGCATCAAGCCACGGCGTGCAGCGGGGATCGTCGGTTTTCACAGCCTGCGCAAGACCGTCATCCAAACGCTTCAAGGATCAGATTTGCCAGCGGAGCGTCGCCGCGCACTGGTCGGCCATGAGGCTGGCGAGGACGTGCATGCCGGTGACTACATGCGGGCGTGGAGCGCCAGGGAGTTGTCGGCTTTCTTCCCGGGATTGCGGTGGGACGAGTGGATCGATTTCTATGAGTTAGGTTTGATGCTAAGAACAGAGCGATGAAGAGTTGCTAATCCGGCTTGCTCGCATGCCTACGTGCGTCTGAGTGGGCAATCAATCGGTGTTCGCCGACCAAAAAAACCAAAAGCCGCACTAGGCGGCTTTTGGCGAAAATCATTTGGACGGCGCCCGTAGACCCAGTTACCTGGTGCCCATCCTAAGCGACAACAACACCGTATATCCTATCCCGGTGACAACTTAGGTTCTCTCCGCCCGCCGGTCAGCTAATGCTGTGTGGCCCCGGTGCCGCTGCAGGTGGACCTCATCTTCGTGCCACTCAGATGGGTCAATCGTCGTTATCGGCATGCAGAGGTTACCAGACCTTCACGTTCATGGCAAGATGACGGTAGGACGCAGTTAAGGCGGGGCAATGGACTTCGAAACGTATGAGATACCGACTGGCGCCGAGTTCTGGACAGTCAATGGCTCGCCCGATTTTGGCATGATGCCCGCCGGATCGCTTCCTTTTCTTACTGAGGACGCGCCAATACGCCTCTTTCTCGGAGACAGGGAATGGGGTGCCGAACACATTAAGCACCGTCATGGCCCCTGGCTAAAAAAGTGCAAGCGAACGGTCCCTCAGATGCTCTGGGACAAGTGCGGTCAAGTAGGTAAGGTTTATCAGTCGAGAGGCGACTTTTCTGTCCACATGACGCTTTCGCCGTCGTGCTTGATGATTCTGAAGTATTTTCCTCTCCTCAACTTCTTTAGCGTCACGACGATTTACGAATACACGCGATCGGTTTACGACACCGAAATAGGACGTTATTCAGGTCGTGTTGCTTCGGCTCGCAAGCCTCAGTTCGCTCTTGTGACACCTCCACCAACCGTGGTTGAGGTTAGGAAGTCAAGAAAGGATCCAAGTGAGGATGTCATTTCTGAGCCCAGTGAGGTTAAGCCTAGAACCAAAGGTGTCCTCAGCTTGAAGCCAGAGAAAAAGCACACCGCGTAAAGTCAGCAAGAGCGCGTCTTAGTGTTCTGCGAACACGACGCTCAGAGCCGAAGCACTGCAAAGTCCGGAGCCGAGCCCCGGCAGGCCCTGGCCCCGGGGTGATGCCCGCCGCAGACCCAGCGCCCAACTCTGACATGTCAAGTGTCCTTGACATGTCGCGCGGCTCTGCTTTGATGTTGCACGTGGGGGCGAGGGGGCGTGTTGCCCGACGCCCGCCGTGTTTTGGTCAAGGATGACCGCCATCGTGCCTCGCTGCACGACCATCAAGGAGGATGGATTGTCGCAACATGCCCGCCCCCACCTTCAAACTCACACGCGCTCGTCAGGCCACTCGGCCGTGGCGGGCGCCGCGTATCGTCTGGGCCTCCGGCTCTACGACGAACGCACACAGACGTGGCACGACTATCGGAAACGCGAGTTGGGCGAAGAGATTGTCCGTGCGCTCACCGTGGCGCCGCTCGGCGCACCGGCCTGGGCGACGGACCCCACCGAACTCTGGAACCGTGCAGAGGCCGCGGAGAAGCGCAAGGATGCGCAGGTCGCTCGTGACTATCGCATTCCAATCCCCTTCGGTTTGTCGGATGCGCAGGCCGGTGACCTGGCCGAGCACCTGGCCCGGTTCATTGCGCAGCAACTGACCACGGCGGTCTCCGTTGGTCTCCATCGCGATGCCGACGTGGATGCGCTCGGCGTGGCCAAATCTCGGGACAAGGTTGGCTACCACGCGCACTTGTATTTCCCAACGCGGCAACTGATCTGCTCGGGGGCGGAGAACGATCCTGCGGGCTCAGGTTTCGGTGCAAAGTTGTCCGTGCTGTCGAACAAACGCACGTCCGCGGGCATCGTTGAACAGTTCAATGCCAAGTGGGCGGAGTTGTGGAACCAATCCACCGCTGCCCTGGGCTTGCCTGCGGACTACGACCACCGGAGTTACCTCCGCCAAGGCCTGCCTACCGTGCCGCAGCGGACGCTCGGCGCCCCGGCCACTGCGTTGGAACGTAAAGGCTTCTTTACCCGCAAGGGTGACGCCGTGCGCGAGATTGTCCTTATGAGCAAGGTCTACGAACTCGCTCACGTCACCGCAGTCGCGGCGCAAACAAACCAGGCTGTTGCCGATGTCTCCCGCGAAGCCTCGGTGCCCATAGCGACACCCGAGCCGTCCGAGGCGCCGGCGTTGCTCGATCGCCTTCCACTGACCCGCCGTCGGCATGCGCGGTCGCCCAGGTGGGAGGGCTTCAACATCGAACCCGAGATTGCTGGCGCATCCACGGTTGATGCGGCGCCGTTGGCGGACACCGCGCTGCTTGCGCGCTTTCGCGCGACTGCACCGGTCCCCGTGACGCCTGCGCAACACGATGTTTTCGCGAGGCTCGTTGAACTTCTTCGTGTGATTGAGCGCGCGCTTCGTGCCTTACGATCCTTTGCCAAGGCGTTGGTTCAGCACGACGAAGATCAGCGGCGACGCACGGTGGCAAGATTGGATACGGACACCGCGCTTGATGACAGTCGCGCGCAACGCGCGGAGGCAGACGTGCGCCTGAAAAAGTGGGAGGCCACGCATCGTTGGCAGATGATGCGAGCCAAAGCGATCCATGGAAAGAGCGGAAGGCCGCGGATGTGGCGGGAACTGTCCCACGAAATCCAGTTCGACCACCGACACGTTCAGGACTTAAAGACCACGGCGCGGACCCATCTGGCCGAGCTGGCGGATTTGGTGGGTCGGGGTGACACACTCAAAGCGCGGCAGTCACGTGTTACGAACCTGCTGCGATCGACCGTGGGCCAGTTCGCTCAGGTGAGCCCCGAGCATGTGCCGCCATTGCTGGCCGTGCTTCCCAAGGATGATCGCCACCAGGTGGAAGTGTTGCTGCCGAAAGCGAGGTTGGAGCCGGATCGCGGCAAGGCCATGGATGGTCCAGCGCCAAAGCCACCACGGTATGAATGGCGCTCGGCGGGTCGTCCGGTTCCATGATGGTGGCTTCCCCAGGCTCAACCCGTCATTGGCGTATCGCCGGCAGGCAACGCCGGCGGTCGCCCTTTCCGTCGCACATAGGGTTTGCCGTCATCCGTCATGCGCGCCACGTGGATGTCTTCCGTTACAGCGTGCGTGAGGTAGGCCTGGAACCGAGCCGATACATACGGTTCCAAGGGCAACGGCGGAAACTCCAGCGTCTCCAAAGCCCGCTGACATTCCAAGAGGCTTCCCCGGGCCACATACGTTCGCTCGTCGATCCCCTGACCGTCGCTATGCCCATTGAGCGTGCGGATTACACTAACCGGAATGCGCTGGCGTTCCGCCATCGTCGTCAGCGTGTGGCGGAAGCAATGCAGGGGTTTTCGTCGGTGTGTGGATGGCGCAGTTCCTGCGAAGGTGCCAGCGGTTGAACCAATGCGACACCCCGACACCGGGTCCACCTTCCGCCCAGTGCAGTCCCGGAAACAGGTGGACGGCTCCCGTCGACTTGACGTCAGCCACATAGCGTTCGAAGCCCAGGCCCAGCAGTTTCGAATGGATCGGGATGCGACGCAGCGAATAGGGGGTTTTGATGCTCTGACCATCGCGATAGGGTGTGATGTGGAAATATAGGATCTTCCGTTTGGCGCCGGTCTCGTCCATCACGGTTTCGGTCTCGACATCGTCGAGGTAAAGTTGGGAGATCTCGTTGACCCGCATGCCCGAGAACAACGCAATCAACGGCATCCAATACTTGTGCGGCTCCGTGAAGCGGCGAAAGTGTTGTGGCGCGAATAGCACCTCCAGGTCCTACACAGAGAAGATGTCTTTTTTCTTCCGCACGTTGTCGTGATACCGCGACATTTGGATGAACCGGAAAGGGTTTATCGGAATGACTTTTAAGTCATTCACCAACCAGTTGAAGAACGCACTGACGCTCATGATGTGCTTGTGCTTGTGCTTGTGCTTGTGCTGGGTGCTGCGTTGGATCGCCTGGCGCTTTTCGCGTTTCGCCTTGGCGGCGATGTTGACGGCGGACATGTGACGAAACTCAGGCAGGTTCATCAACCGCACCGGCCAGACCGCCAGCACGTCGGCGAAGGTTTCGGCGTCCTCGGGAGTGATGGCGTCCACCGGCTTATCGCCGATGACCTCGCGCAGCAGGTCGAGGACATAGCGGCGCTCGCGATCGGCTGGCGTGGCTTTCTTCGGTCCGCGCTTCAGGTTGCGCAGATGACGTGAGGTCAACTCGCTCAGCAAGTTTTCCGATCCCGTGGCTGGCATCGGAGGGGCGGCAACCGGTGTCACAGTATTGGGCGTCGCAGGGATGGGCGCCGCCTCCTGGGGCAACGGGTTGGCATCCGGTGGCAACGACGATGAAGGCTGGTCACGCCCACGTTGAACCACAATCGGATCCGAGGCCCCCGCTGGTGGAGCGCCGAACAGGCGAGCGAGCACGTCACCGCTGTCCTCGGCACCGCCTGCCCGTGGGGTGCGCATGTGATTGAAGAAACCGCGCTCGATGATCTCCATCACCATCGCATGGCCTTCCGCACAGGTCGGCGACAGCCGCACCTCGTCGCCGTGGGCAATGATGTCGTAGAGGTGAGGCTCCCAAACGGGAACGGAGGGGACAGGAGTGGCGCTCAACATGACAACCTAACCGAGCAAGAGAAGCGCGCCTTGTAGCGGAGAATAAATCGCCGTCAAGCCTATTTTGGGCGGGGTTGATCACACGTTCGCGAATCACGTCCGCACTGCGGCGAAACGCTACATCCGTTCACGGGAACCGCGTCACAGCGCCGATTCCGAGGCATGCAGTCGATGACGGCTTCTCCTCTGGCCTGTTGACACGACCTCGATTTGTGAGAGGTTCAACCCCTCTGCCTAGAGGTTTCATGTTCCCTTGCCGTCGCTTTCGAAATGCATCGTTTTTGACGCTTCGAGCAGGCCAGGGGAAATGTCAGGGTCTAACGCCCGCCGGAGCAAGCAACGCTTGATCATGGCGGAAGCGAATAAGGCGATTGAGCCCTTGGTCATCCGAGACATATTTTCGTCTGAACCTATCGTTCCTCCCGCCACCGCATCGGTGTTCTTCGTCGGGATTTTCAGCCCGATCGTCAAGCAAGCCGAGCGACCGCTGTCCATCGAAATCGCCGTCCCAGATAAAGATATGAAGGGCTGGCTGTTTCATGAGCCGATCGATCTCTTCGTGCGTCGCTACGTCAAGCAAGCAGCGCAGGAAGATAAGGCGTTGCCGACGCTCAAGGTGAAGAAGGGAGTTGGACCTACACCTCCGGGGTCTTGATCATGTCCAAAAGAATAAGTGGTTTCCAATCGGACCGCCTGCTTGAAGTGCTGGCGGTCCGTCGTCTTTCTCAGGTCCAGTTGGCGGCCATGATTGGTGTTTCACCCTCAACCATCAGCAAGTGGCGGTCAGGTGCGCAGACGCCCGAACCGGAAACGCTGGAGCGTTTGGCGTCGGTGGTGAACGTGAAGGGGGAGTGGTTCACGCGTCCGGTGCTGGAGGCGACAACTGCTCCCCTATTCCGCAGTAACGCATCGGCCCACCAGTCCGCGCGCGAAATGCTCCAGGCTCGCATGTCGTGGGCCCAGGAAATCTCGGCTGCGCTCCAGGAGTATGTGGATTTTCCAGCGCTCTCGTTTCCGACCCGCTCGTTTACAGAGCCGGATCAAATCCTCGCGGAAGACATTGAGGCGGTAGCCCAGGAATGCCGTGACGTATGGGGGTTGGGATCGGGCCCAGTTCAGGACGTGGTTCTGGCATTGGAAAATGCAGGTGCTATTGTCGTTCGCGAAGAAACCGGTGTGGCTCAGATCGAAGGGCTGTCGGCCTGGAGCAAGGTTCTTGGCCGCCCCTTCATTCTCCTTGCGGCGGACAAAGCCAATGGCTTTCGTAGTCGCTTCGATGCCGCTCATGAGTTGGGGCACCTGGTCCTTCATCGGCTTATTCCGAAGGCGAGTGATCGACTGCGTCACAACGAAATGGAGAAGCAGGCTCATCGCTTTGCGGGCGCGTTTCTTTTGCCTGCTGAGAGTTTCTCCGCCGAGGTGCGATTGCCCGTTACATTGGATAACTTGTTGCTGTTGAAGCAGCGCTGGGGCATTTCCGTTGGCGCCATCGTCATGCGCCTTGAGGCCCTGGGGATGATCACCGAGGGCGACAAAGTCTCCTTGTTCAAACGGCGATCGGCACGCTGGGGCGTCAAGTCGGAGCCCGGCGATGCAGGTTGGGCCCCTGAGCAGCCGAGGCTCCTGCGCAGGACCATTGAGCTGCTTCTCACGGAAGGGGTGATGACCGTGAATGGCGTTGCTCGGCATTTCGGTTTGTCGGAGCGCGACGTGGAGGCACTGACCGGTCTTCCAGAAAACTATCTTCAAGGAGGCGGCGAGGTGCTCCAGTTGCCAGTTCGCCGCGTGGCATCCTCGGCAGCGAGCGATCAGCCGTTCAATACGAGCACGGTGCTCGCCTTCGATCAGTTTCGGCGTCGAAAGTGATTAACCCGCGAGGCCCCGGTCCGGTGTAACGGCCGGGAGGGCTGGCATGACCGACACCCTTGGACGAGGATGGTTGATCCGGGTGTGGCATGGGTTCCGGGCTGGGTAAGCGGAGCAGCATGCACACCTCGTCCCTGGCTCTTTTTGACGCCCCCGATTGCCGATTTTCGGAGCAACTTCGACGGCCGTCGGGGCCATAAGGCCTCCTTACGAACCTCAGGATCACTGCGAGCACAGGCGAGGACGGAAAGTACCGGATCACTTTGAGCACACAGATGGTAGAAATATTGTAGGTATTACCGTGGCTTGCGATTGGATCATGTGCGGTATCGTGCGTCCTTGACTAGCCGTGACGTGCATATTTGTTGTGTTTTTAGAACATCAGGAATAGATTTCGTCTATCCTTGTCCCGGGCATTTCTTCGCGTTTCGATTCCTTGAAATCGCGCTGCTGGGGGCGGATCATCTGTCTATCGCATCGGCACGAGATTTCCATGGCCAACAGCAAACAGTCCTCTGCACGTCGCCTGAAAATGGCCGAGCGAGCGGAGGAGCAGAGGAAGATCCACTTTCCGACGTATCCGGCGGAGTGGCTGTGGCACCGGAAGCAAAACGACGGGTTTTCGACTGTCCCACGCACCTTGCCGATCGCCATGCAGGCGATTGACGACCAGTCAAAGGGGCAGCCAGCCGGCCACGTTTTGTTCTGCTTGTGGGCACGGGCCCCGGATCACCCCGTGGTCTCCATTGAAAATCCCTCTACGTTCGCGGCCGAGGCCGGATTTTCAGGTGCGCGAGCCGTAGACACGTGGCGCCGGCGGATGAAGCGACTGCAAGAACTCAACTTCTTGGCGACGAAACCCGGGGCGTCTGGCGAATATCACTATGTGCTTCTGCTCAACCCCAACGTGGCCGTCGAGTGGATGCGCAGCCACAAACTGGTTCAGGACGGCATCTACTCGCGGTTTACGGATCGCGTTGCCGATGTCGGCGCCTTTGGTGATCTGGAAGGCATTCGTAAATATTGGCTTGCGCAGCAGCAGGCCGCGGCTGCTCCTGTCGTAACACCGCCGCCAGTGCCAGAGGCGCCGGGGTCGGCAACCGAGTCGAGCACGTAACGGGTTTTACCCGGAGAAAATGGTATGCACAAGACATTAGCAATCGGCATCCGGCGCGAGCCCACCCGTCGGGTGCCGTAAAAAAGAAGACCCCCGATCAGTCTGGCCTTGGAAACGAGCCTGATCGGAGGTCGTGGTGAGCACCCACCGGGTGCGCTGATCACAGGCTTGCCTATGACCAGTGCTCCATTTTATAGCGCCGTCGCCTCAACACCGCAAATAGAGGGGCGGCTTCTATGTCGGATATCCGACAGGAGCAAAAACGTTATGACGAAGCAGCCGCCCAACTCGGGCAAGCCTTGGACTTCCAAGGATCACAGTCAGCTCAAGGACCTCGCCCGTGGCAATACGCCCACGCGGGTCATCGGGTTGAAGATGGGGCGCACGCCGGCCGCGGTCAGCAACCAGGCGAGTAAGGACGGGGTTTCTTTGAAGCCTACGAACCAGTCGCCTTACAACCGTAAGCCTAAGTAAGTCGAAAAACAGCGGCGGGGGCCTCCGGGCCCTCGTTTGCTGAGACACGGCCACCCTGGCAGGACCCGTCCAGGTGTCGTGATAATGTGCAATCCCTTGGTCAACTCACGAGGTCAACGACCCCGAGAGGCCAAGCGTCATCATGCTTAGACGCGGCACGGGTTGGCTGGAAATCTGAAAAGATCCTAGTCTCCCAGCCAAATCGTCTAAGCCCCTGCTTACGCAGGGGCTTTTTCGTTTATGGGGTTTGGTATTTGCCTGAGTTAAGCACGGCATGAGATACCACGCCTTCAGAGTGTCGGAAGCATCGAGTTGAAGGCAAAGTGCCAACGAGATCGCTCGTCCGTGACGTAACGGTTTCCGACCATCCTCCGCCAAGAACGCCATCGTGATTTCCTCAGTAACACCTTTATCGCCTTCCCGAACGTCGGCACCTCTGGCAGCGGTTGTGGTTGCCATGCTGTCGATCACCCTGGGCGCGTCGCTGGCCAAATCCCTGTTTCCCTTGATCGGTGCGGCTGGCGCAACGGCGCTTCGCCTGGGCCTGGCGGCTTTGATCCTTTGCATCGTGCAGCGAGTGTGGCGGGTGCGGCTGAATCGCCGGATGCTCTGGGCCGTGTTGCCTTATGGCATTTCGCTGGGCGTGATGAATCTTTTGTTCTACATGGCCATTCAGCGCATTCCGCTGGGAATTGCCATTGCTCTTGAATTCACCGGGCCGCTCACGGTGGCGATTCTGTCGTCGCGCCGTCTTGCAGACCTTGGCTGGGCGGCACTCGCTGTGGTGGGTTTGCTGCTGTTGCTGTCGTTGAACATGTCTGCCGGCAGCATGGATCTGGTCGGCATGGGTTTCGCGCTGGCTGCCGGCGTGTTCTGGGGACTCTACATTCTTACCGGGAAGCGGGCGGGCGACGCACTGGGTGCACAGACGCCTGCCCTGGGCATCGTCATAGCTGCTGCGATTGCGATGCCGTTTGGTCTCATGGAGGCGGGAACGGCGCTACTCGATACGCGCGTCCTCGGTCTCGGTCTGGCCGTCGCCCTTCTGTCCAGCGCCATCCCCTATTCGCTGGAGATGTTCGCGCTGCGCCGCCTTCCGGTGAAGACCTTCGGCATTCTCACCAGCGGCGAGCCGGCGGTGGGTGCCGTCATTGGGATGATCTTTCTGGGCGAAACACTTTCTCCGATGAAGTGGCTGGGCATCGCGGCGATCATCGCGGCGTCGGCAGGCACCACGCTTTCGGCAAGCAGGAAAGATCGCGTTCCCCAGTAAGGTGCCTGCGGCTGGGAACCCGGTAAAATCAGGACACCCCTCCGGTGGCGCTTTTGTGTGTCTCCCGCGTGGCGCGTGAGCCCGGTCTCAGGGCGCGATACTGGCTTGGGGCACCCTTCGTCAGCTTTCGCGAAACCCGGCGCAAACCGTCATACTCGAACGTTCTGCCACCCTTCCAAGGCCCTGCCTCAGCGATGTCCAAGTCCGTTCCAGTCCAGCCCGTCTGGTCTTTATTTTCAGGCGCTTATGGCCTGGACCTTGGCCTGGAAAGGGGCGGGATAAAGGCTACGCTGGCCGTCGACGTGGATCAGGCCTGCTGTGAAACGCTCAGGCTGAATCGGCCGGACCTCGATGTCTGGCAGGCGGATGTCGCCACGCTGTCCGGTGCGCAGCTTCGCGAGCGAACCCAGGAGCATGGCGAGATTTTCGCCATCGTCGGCGGCCCGCCGTGCCAGAGCTTTTCCACGGGCGGAAAGCGTTCCGGGCTAAGTGATCCGCGCGGCAACCTGATTTACGAATACCTGCGTATCGTCAACGAGGTGCGGCCGCGCTTTTTTGTCCTGGAGAACGTGGCCAGCATCCTGACCGCCGCGCTGAAACATCGCCCCATCGCCGAGCGCCCGGGCAAGCACTGGAGCCTGAAGCGCTACGCCAGTGGCACTTTGAACGAGTCCAGCGACGAGGCTCTGGCACTGGACCCGGACGAGCTTTCCGGTTCGGCGATCAGGCAGATCTTCAACGACGTAAAGGCCATCGGATACACCCCCACGTTTTCCGTGGTCAATGCGGCCGACTTCGGGGCGCCTCAGGCACGCATGCGCTTCGTGATGATCTGCTCGCGTGACAATGTTGCCATTCCGTCGCTGACGCCCACGCATGGCGAGCCGGGCAGCGACCTGTTGCCGTATGCCACGGTCAGGCAGGCCATCGAGGATTTGCAGGGCGACCCGGGCCAGCATTCGTCGTACACGCCGGAAGTCAGGCGGTTTTTCGAGAAGATTCCCGAAGGCAAGAACTGGCGGGCACTTCCTGTTCCGTTGCAGAAGGAAGCGCTGGGTGGTTCGTTCGAGTCCGGTGGCGGAAAGACGGGGTTCTATCGTCGTCTTCCGTGGGATGCTCCAGCGCCGACCATCGTCGGACGGCCAAACCGCAAAGGCAGCGCGCTGTGCCATCCCGTGGCAACACGCCCTCTGTCCGTGCACGAGTGCGCGCGCTTGCAGGGTTTCCCGGATACGTGGAAGTTCTGGGGATCGATGAGTCAGCAGTATTTGCAGATTGGCAACGCTGTGCCACTGGCGCTGGGCGAAGTTGTAGGCAAAGCACTGCTGGAGGCCAGCAAGCGTCCGCCAGGAAAGCGGCGCGCGAATGTACGCATTGACACCATGCTCGCCGAATCGCTGGCGCATCTGCGTTCCAAAGCCAGGAACAAGGTCGCCCGAGGGGCAGTGGCTGCAAAGAAAACCGCAGGGAAAGGGAAGTTGACCAGTGCTTGAATTTCTACCGCACGATCATCCGCTCAACAGCGTGCATAACCCGCTTTTGAAGAAGATGATCGACGCCCAGAAATCGCTGCTTGAGCGAAGCTACAGCTGCGCGGCGGAGGTTTTTGCCGAAGCGGCGGATGGCATTCGGCTCATGTTTCGCGTTCCCGCTGAACTGGCGCACAGGCCGGTGGCCGATCTTGCGGCGTTGGGCGGCAACGAACTGCGGTTCACTTGCCACGCCGCCCTGCTCGCGCAGAATTTCCCGCTTCAGGCCATTGAGCACCACGCCGTGGCGCTTGCCCAGCGCGTGCAGCTTCTTGTGGCGTTCAAAGACCCGGATGCGGCAATTAAATTCGCTCATGACAAGGTCATGGACGTCGCGAAAAGTTTCCCGCGCACAGCCGCCGACATAGAGTGCGGCAAGAATCCGGGTGACGTTCTCGACCCGTACATCCTGGCAGCCACGCAATTCCTGCTGTACGGCGGCAAATTCGAGAGCGCGATCAACGCTACGGTTGCCCATAAAGCCCTGATGATGATCGAAGGGTTGATGGGCCATCTGCACGAAGACCTCATCGGTCAGATGCGCGGCAACGTGCGCGTGCCCGAACCGCGTGGCAAGGACCAGGAAGGCTTCGACACGCAGTCCAATCCGTTCCCCGGCGCCGATGTGATCCAGCCGCCGCTTTGGGCTGGCCACAAGCCGAGCTTCCACCAGCTGAAGAGCAAGACGGGTTCCGCGAAGGGCGGTGACGGCAAGCGGCTTGGCGACCAGCTCTCGCATCTGGCCGCGTACTACGATGGCGATACGTACTATCACGCGCTGATCGGCAACACGCTGCGCGGCCACCGTTCCATGGCGGGTGTGCTTCGCGCGTCGCCGAAAACCGTGGTACTGGTCGGGCAGGCTGCGTTCAATGTGCTCACGCGTACGCAGTTTGGCCCTGAGCTTCTTCTGCGCGTTTACCAGTCCGCCTTTTCCAGCGCGGCCAGCGCAGCCCACTACAACATCGACAGACAGTCGGAGCAAATTGTCGAAGCCTTCAGTGCGAACGCGAGCGTGCGTGGCATCACCCGGCTTGAAGGCATTCTGAGCGACACGATGCGCGGTGATCCCACCGCGCAGGACAGCCGCCTGTATGTGCCTGCCGGACGACGAAGCATCAAGGACCCGCCGGTTGAAGGCGGCAACGGAACGCTTCATCTCCTGTAATGTGGGAGCAAACTGGCTCCCACAGGAGCTACTGCCGCTTGTCTTGCAGCATGGCGTTCACCCAGATATCCAGCGTATTGCTCTGTGCTTCATGCCCGTGTACTTCGTCCGTGGTGAGGATGGCGGTGTCCTGAAATGTCTGCGTGTAGCGCACCTGGTAGGGACCGCCTGCGCGCAGATCGTAGTCGGCAGACAGATCTACTTCCTTCGATGCGGTAGCACCCGGTTCAAGTCGCGTGTAGAACGTCTCGCGCGGCTCGGGTATCACGCGCACGCGTCGGCCAATGAATTTCGTCGCCGCGCCGTTCGCATCGGTCACCGTGAATATCTCGTTGTACAGATGGCCATCCGGTGTCTGCAACGGGGTGAAAGGGATCGGTAGCAGCCATGTGCGTTGGCTGGTATTGGTAACGGTTACGACGATGCTGCCCTTCTCGGCAGCGGCAGGGGACGTTGCCTTGCTCAGTACGACACGAAGCGCGGGATCATCGGCACCCGCCTGTATCGGCGAGGTGGCCACAAGCGAAGCCAGCGCCAGCGCGATGGCATAGCGAGAAAAAGTCACGTGCGCGCACTCCCTGTATGGTGATGGCACCGGTTCCCCCCGATCCCCAGGGGCGCAAGGCTAGCGTGCGCCCGGCAGGCTGCCAATCCCGGGGAATGCCGCACTCTGTACACGGTCACCTTCAACTCCCGGTTCTTCTGAGCAACACACACGCCGCTCCCGTATGATCGGGCAGGTTGTTTCACGCCTCGCCACGTCATACGGGAAGCCCGCTTGTGATCACGAAAGAACAGCTAGTGGACATGTTTGCCCAGATCCGGGACAACACGGACTGGGATCTGGATGGCCCCATGGTGTGGGGTTATTTCTTCACCGACGTGTCGCCGGAGAAGCTGCGCGAGACAGCACCGTTGCTGGAAGCGAAGGGCTACCGGGTCATTGATGTGTTTCTTGCCGACAAGGAAGAGGTCGGTGATCCGGACCTGTGGTGGCTGCATGTCGAGAAAGAGGAAGTGCATACGCCCGATTCGCTCGATGCGCGCAACAGCGAACTGTACGCCTTCGCGCAGGAACGACAGTTGGGTGCATACGATGGCATGGATGTAGGCCCGCTCGTCGAATAAGCAAAAACGGCAGTGACTCACGCATGACGAATTCGCTGTTTGATGTAGCTGCGTTTCTCCGTCGCATCGCGAACGGGGAGATAGATGCGCTGGCGCCGCTCACCCGCGTCGTGCCGACGGAAACGTGGGAGCTGGGTCTGACCTTCGGTGAGGATGACGATCGCCTTTTCGATTCGCGTTCGCTCCGTTCGAAGAAGGGGTATGAACGTCTCGCGTATCCGAACCATTTCAAGCATCTGACCTGGACGCACGACCTTGTGCGCTGGTCAAAAGACGAGACCGTGACGGCCGCGTGGCTCCATGAGCACTCGCAGCCCATGACGGAGCAGCATCGCGAACGGCTGTCGCTGCGGCTGGGTTACGCCAATCGCGCGCCGACCGCGCAGGATCAGAATCATCACGTGTATTACGTGTATCTCGCGCCGTTTGCGGAGAAGCTGTTCGTGGCGGGTGAGTCCATCGGTGGCGGTCACGCCGAGCGCGGCGGCGCCATCGCCCTCACGCCAGAGGAGTTGCTGGCGTGGCCGGACTGGCAACAGCATCTGGTGCTGTCCGATGCCGCATGGGCGGTGCCCATCGTGGAAGCAAATGCAGGCATGCCCGCGTTGCTTGCCGACATGCTCGTCAAAGAGGTGTGCGCCCGCGAGAAGGGTCGCGACTAGTTTGCGGTGAACAATCGCGCGCAGACGAAATCCACGAAGACACGGATCTTGGGCGAGAGCTGCCGACTGGATGGCCAGATGACCCAGAAGCGTCCCTCATCCGCCGGAAGCTCCAGCGGAATGCGGCACAGCGTGCCTTCTTCAATGGCACTGTGCGCCAGGAAGTCTGGCATGTAGCCGACGCCCAGGCCTTCCACCGTCACGGCACGAATGGCTTCCATGTTGCTGCATGTGAGGGGGCTCAGTGACTGGCTGGCTGGAATGGCGTCCGCGAATGGCCAGCCCCGTATGCGTCCGCTTGTGGGAAAGCGGAATTGCAGGCAGTTGTGATCGGCCAGTTCGGCCACGCTACGCGGCATGCCATGCGCGGCAATGTAGGCCGGTGAGGCGCATAGCACGAAGCGGAAGGGGCCCAGCAGTCGCGACATCAATCGCGAATCGGGCAGGTCACCGCTGCGGATCACGGCGTCGAAGCCATCTTCGATGATGTCGACCAGGCGGTCGCTGAAATCCAGATCCAGTTGCACCTCGGGATAAAGCCGATGGAACTCGGCCAGGTGAGGCACAAGGAAGCGGTAGCCAATGGTGGGCAGGCTCACACGCAGGCGGCCGCGCGGTGCGTCTGCCGCTTCGGAAACCATGGCCTCGGCGTCCTGAAGGTCATCCAGAATCTTTCGGCAGCGCTCATAGAAGAGGCGGCCTTCGTCCGTCAGGCGCACGGTTCGCGTACTGCGCTGGAACAGCCGGACACCCAGCGTCTTCTCCAACCTGGCCACGGTTTTACCTACTGCGGAGGCCGATACGCCGAGGTGGCGCGACGCGCCGACGAAGCTCAGCGACTCCGCCGTCTGCACGAAGGTGAGGATGCGCGACAGGTTTTCGGTGGTCGGATTCAAGCGCCAGATTCCGTGATGCGTGGAATTGAAGGCTGATTATCTTTGATTGCGGCATGGATAGCATGCCTCCAACACTTTCCGCTCCACTATCCCGGAATGACCCATGTCCGATCTTCATCCCCGTGCCGCGCCGCGCGGCCTTCCCGTGCTGGCTGCTGTTTGCCTGGCGGCCCTCGTGCTTCCGCTCAATTTTTCAGCTGGCGCGGTCGCCACGCTCGCCATCGGGCGGGAAGTGGGCGGCAGCGCGTCGCATCTGGTCTGGATCACCAACGCGTTCATGCTCACCTTCGGCAGCAGCCTGATGGCCGCAGGTGCGCTGGCTGATGCGTTCGGGCGCAAGAAGCTTTTCATTGCCGGTATCGGCGCGATGGCGCTCCTGTCATTGGGGCAGTGCTTCGCGCCCAGCGTGCTGTTGATCGACATGCTTCGTGGGCTTCAGGGTTTCGCGGCAGCTGCGGCGCTCGCGGGTGGCTCGGCGGCGCTGGCTCAGGTGTTTCATGGTCCCGCACTGACGCGGGCCTTCAGTGCGTTGGGCACCAGCTTTGGCGTCGGGCTGGCGTTCGGGCCACTGGTGGCCGGCTGGTTGATCGCGCACCACGGGTGGCGATCCATTTTTCTCGGGATCGCGCTGGTGGGCGTCGTCGCACTCCTGTTCGGCCTGCGGCACATGCGTGACTCGCGCGATCCGGAAGCTGCCGGACTCGATTGGCCGGGCGCACTGACGTTCACCGCCGCCCTGGCGTCCTTCACCTTTGCCGTGGTGCAGGCGCCCTCCAGTGGATGGGGCAGTGCACTCGTACTGTTGTTGCTGGCAGCCTTCGTGGTGCTTGTGGCGGCCTTTGTATGGATCGAGCTGCGCGTTCAGCGGCCGATGCTTGATCTGAGCCTGTTTCGTTATGGCCGCTTCGTCGGCGTGCAGGTGTTGCCCATCGGCACCTGCTACTGCTTCATCGTATTGCTAATGATGTTGCCGCTGAAGTTCATCGGTATCGACGGTCATAGTGAACTGGATGCCGGCTGGATGATGCTGTCGCTCAGCGCGCCCATGCTGGTCATGCCGTCCATTGCCGCATGGCTCACTCGCTGGATCGCCGCAGGACCGCTCGCGGCGTTCGGGTTGTTTGTCGCCGCTTTTGGTCTGTACTTGCTGAGTGGCGTATCCCACGGCGAAACAGGGGCGGCGTTGCGCATTCCGCTGCTTGTGATCGGCGTGGGCACAGGGTTGCCGTGGGGCCTGATGGACGCGCTGTCGATCACCGTGGTGCCGCGCGAACGTGCGGGGATGGCGACGGGCATTTTCAGCACGACGCGCGTGGCCGGCGAAGGCATCGCGCTGGCCATCGTCACCGCATTGCTGGCGTTCATGGCTCAGCGAGGACTGGCGGCCGCTGGCATGGGGCATGCCGATATCGCGGGCATGCAACTGGCGTCGGGCAATGTACGTGATGCGGTGGCCATGCTTCCGGGCATGTCGCGGGAAGCGTTGACCGTGCACTACGACGCGGCGTTCCGCGTGTTGTTGCAGGTGCTCGCAGCGATCACCGCGGTTTCGGCTGTGATTACCCTGGCTTGCCTCGCGCCGCGCCGTGCGTCGCGAACAACCGGCGCGGCGGCGGAAGGTACGAACTGACGCTCAGGCGTCCACGCCCAGGCTTTCGCGAAGCTCTGCCAGTTCAGCGCGCAGGGCTTCGTTTTCGGCTTCCAGGGCAGCGATGCGCAGGCGCAGTTCGTGCTTTTCCTCGTGTTCCTCGATGGTTTCTTCGGCCGGTGGCTTTTCTTTCGGTTTGCGCTTTGCATCGCGCACGCGCTTGGCGGCCTGCTTCAGCTCGCTGCCACCACCCATGGCGGCGGCACGCTGTTCGTCTTCAGGCAGCGAGGCCACGGCGGCGGCAGCACTGATGGAAATGGCGCCTGACTTCACCGCGGCGACCACCTCGGGCGCGGCGTCGTTCTGGATCTTCTCGATCAGGCCGACCTGGCTGCTGCTCAGGCGCGCTGCACGCGCGATAGCGTCACGGCTGGGCAACGTGGCTTTCGCACCCTTCGGTGCTTCCTCGGTGGAGGATGCCGCATCCGGTGCCGCAGAGGCGGCCGCTTCGGCTGCGGCTGCCTCTGCGGCCAGGCGCTCGGCCATGATTTCCCGGCGGCGCAATGCGAGGACGCCGCGCTGGAAGTCGGACACGCTGCGGCGGCCCAGATGCTGGTCGATCATCCACAGATGCACATCGTCCATGGACTGGAAGCGGGTGTTCTGCACGGTCTGGAAGGGCAGGCCGTGCTTCTTGCAGATGCCATAACGATTGTGGCCGTCAACCAGCACGTCGCCCCACAACACCAGCGCGTCACGACAGCCCTCGGCGAGGATGCTGGCTTCGAGCGCCTCGTGTTCTTCCGGGGTCAGCGGGTCGATATAAGCCTTCAGCTTCTCGATGACGACGATTTCCATGGCGCAGATCCGGGACGCAGAGAACGGGCGCGCATTGTAATGGCGTCGTGTCGCACGGGGTGAGTCTGTGTGCCCGGCCATTCGCCGCAACCTGCCACCGTTTGGTCGCATGACGGCCGGGAAATGCCCGAAGCATCCGTAAACTCACCGGATAGAACCGGGGGAACACCATGAGTCGCATGCCAGGGCTGGATCTGCTCCGCGCCATCGCCATTGTCTGGGTGATGCTTTTCCATTCATGGCTGGTGGGAGGACTGCCTGCGCCATTCACCGGCGTTGGCGACTACGGATGGATGGGTGTGGACCTGTTCTTCGTGCTCAGCGGCTATCTGATCGGTTCGCAGCTGCTCAAGCCCATGGCTGCTGGCAAGGGGATTGATCTGGGGGGCTTCTACCTGCGGCGGACGTTCCGCGTGTTGCCGGCCTATCTGGTCGTGCTGGCGCTGTACTTCTGCGTGCCGGGATTCCGTGAGCGCGAAGGCATCCAGCCGCTGTGGCAGTTCCTCACCTATACGGTGAACCTGTTGATCGACTACCGCCAGAATCCGGCGTTCTCCCATGTGTGGTCGCTGTGCGTGGAAGAGCACTTCTACCTGCTGTTTCCGTTGCTGGCCTGGAGTATCTGGCGCGCGCGTTCGGTTCGCGTGGTGGTGGCGGTAAGCATTTTCATCGTGGTGGCGGGCATGCTGGCGCGCGGGTTCAGCTGGCATGGGAACGACCGTTACGTGGAGTACGTGTACTTCCCCACCTATAACCGTCTGGACGGCCTGCTTCTGGGCGTGTTGCTGGCGACGATTCAACAGTTCCGTCCGGCGTGGTGGCAGGCATTGCAGCAGCGGGCAAACACGGTACTGCTTCCTTCGGCACTGGTCGTGCTGACGCTTTCGTTTGTTGTCTTCACCCATCGTGTTGGCTTCTTCGCGACCGTGGTGGGATTTCCTCTGCTTTCTTTGGGCATGGCGTTGCTCGTGGCCGCAGCGACGCCTGCCAGCAGTCTGATCGCACGGTGCCGGATTCCCGGTGCAGGCTGGCTCGCACTTATTTCATACAGCCTGTATCTGGTGCACAAGGCCGTGTTCGCCATGGTGGATGCATGGATGCCTTCCTGGCTTGCCCAGTACGGCGTGCTCGTCTTTCTCACCTACGCATGTGCCTCTGTGTCTGCCGGCGCGTTGCTGTACTACGGCATTGAACGTCCGTTCCTTCGGTTGCGTGGGCGGGTGCTGCCGTCACGTGCCCGCCACGCCATCGAGCCGCCTGTAACAATTCTTCATTTGTCGGATGCGTCGCGGGGTGATTAAGTTGGGAATTGAAATTCCCCGATCATGAAGGTGCCACCATGCAGTACCGACTACTCGGCCGATCCGGCCTCAAGGTTTCCACGCTCACCATGGGAACGATGACGTTTGGCGGACAGGGCAAGTTCGCCTCCGTCGGCAGTTCCGGCGTGGATGATGCTCGTCGGCAGATCGACATGTGTCTGGATGCAGGCGTCAATCTGATTGACACCGCCAACGTCTACTCCGATGGCGCATCCGAAGAAATCATTGGCGAAGTGCTGGCTGGCAAGCGCCCGCACGGTGTGTTGCTGGCCACGAAAGCGCGGTTCCCGATGGGCCCCGGCCCGAACGATGGCGGCTTGTCGCGCTATCACCTCATCCGCGAATGCGAAGCCAGCCTGAAGCGGCTGCGCACGGATGTCATTGACCTTTACCAGGTCCATCAGTGGGACGGCCAGACCCCGCTGGAAGAGACGCTTGAAGCGCTCGATACGCTGGTGCGCCAGGGTAAGGTACGTTACATCGGTTGCTCCAACTATTCGGCATGGCACCTGATGAAGGCGCTTGGCATCAGCGAGCGAGAGCATCGTCAGCGTTTCATCAGCCAGCAGATTCACTACACGCTGGAAGCGCGTGAAGCCGAATACGAACTGCTGCCGATTTCGGTCGATCAGAATGTGGGCGTGCTTGTGTGGAGTCCGCTGGCCGGCGGGCTGTTGTCGGGCAAGCATCGCCGTAATGTGAAGGCGCCGGAAGGTTCCCGTCAGCTGGGTGGCTGGACCGAGCCCCCGATTCGCGACGAGGAGCGGCTGTGGCGCATCGTGGACGTACTGGTGTCGATCGCGGATGCGCGACAGGTGTCCGGTGCACAGGTGGCTCTGGCGTGGCTTCTGGGCCGTCCTGCGGTGACGTCGGTGGTGATTGGCGCACGCACCGACGCACAGCTGAAAGACAATCTCGCTGCCGCCGATCTGCAACTGACCGCTGACGAGCGTCAGCGGCTGGATGAGGTCAGCGCGCCGCCGATCCTCTATCCGTACTGGCATCAGCTTCTGACCGCGAGCGATCGGCTGGGAGCGGCTGATCTGGCGTTGCTTGGCCCGCACGTGAAGTAACTGGCTGCGCGGCATCACTCGGTGCCTCGGGGTGTTCCGCGAGGTAACGGTTCAGTTCGGCGGCTGTCTTGCTCCATGCGGGGCGGTCGCCGAAGCGGTCAAGAAATGCGTGAATCGACCGGTAGCGATCCGGCTTGTTGTACGAGACTTCCACATTCGCGCGCAGCGCATAGCCGTCGGGCCAGTCCGGGTGCTTTTCAATCATCTGGTTCGCCAGTTCCAGTGTCTTGTCCGGCTGGCGATTGAGCAGATAAAGATCGGCAAGCTGATGAAGGGCGGCGGGCGTGTCGCCCCCTGTGGCCAGCGAACGTTGCATCACGGCGATGGCGCGCTTTGTCTCCGTGACTTTCAGGTAATTGCTATATGCGATGGCAAGTTGTGCGTTGCCCGGGTCGCGCTCATGGCTCTGTTGCAGGCTCGCGCGGTACCAGTCCTTCTGGTCAAGGCGTTGCAGAGCCGGGAAGCGCATCAGGATGTTGTGGGCGTCGTTGGGATCGAAGCGATAGATCTGCGAGGTCAGTTCGGCATAGAGCCCGACATCGCTGATGGCGCCATAGGCTGCGCAGTGCAGCTGCGACATCGACACGCCTTCAGACACCGCTTGCCGCACGGCATCCGCGGGAGGCAATGCGTCACCCCCACCACAAGCCAGATCGTCCAGGCCAGGTGCCGCACCCACGAGCCGCATCAGCGGATTCTTGTCGACAAACTTCATCGCCTGGGCACGCTGCGCGGCCACCAGTTGAAGACTTCCGCCCCAGCGCGGTGTTGAACGGGAGGACGACGCGATGCGCAAGGTGAAGCTCGTGGGATCGACAGCCAGTCCGCGCGTCAGAATGTCGTTCTCGTCAGCGAAGCCGCTTTCCCAGGCGCTGGCGGAGAGCATCGCGACATAGGTAGTTGTCAGTGTCGGCTCAAGCTTCTGAGCGCGCTCCAGCTCGGGCAGGGCGCGCGCGAGATAGTCGTGCATCGTTTGCAATTGCCCGGCGCTGGTCTGACTGGCGTATGCACTGCCGCGCGCGTCTTCGGCGGTGGCCAGAAATTGCCAGCCGCTGGCGGCCGCCGCGAAGGCGCTTTCGGGCCGTTCCTTTACCCACCTGTCCAGAAGCGCGCGCATGTGCGTATCGGCCGTACCAAACGCGGTACGGAATGCCGTGTCGAACGTGGCGCGGGCGACCGGGTCTTTCTTTGCCTCCCGAAATTTCCCGGCAAGCAGTTTGTCGAGCGCGGCAGACTCGCCTTTTTCGAGGAGGGCTTCGGCCTGCGTGGCCGTGAAGGGCGCCCCCAGCCGCATGCGGCAGTAGGCGGCCGTGGTCTGGGCATTCCAGGAGGAGCCCACCGGGTCAGGGTAGGCGAGGCAGCGTGCCAGCGGGTCCTGGATGGCTTCCGCCTTTTGGGCAGCTGCCGCGAAAGCCGCAAAAGATGGCGGGGAAGCCTGCGCGGTGGTCACTGGGGCGACGAAAAAACATGCCGAGGCAACCAGAGGCCCGAGCCAGCGTAAGTGCTTCATTTCCCTTATCTCCCCATGTCCCTGTTGGAGACCGGAGCATAGCGATCCCGCGCGCCGGCGACGAGACAGGGTTCGCAAAATGACGCGGTTTAATTGTTAAATTTGCGTGCACGGAAGAATGGGAACAATTATCATTTGTGGCATGTGTCGGCCGGAGCCGGCGTTTGGCCAGGGATGGCCACTATTTCTTGCTGCACAGGCCGCTCCCATGTCTGCACCTTTCAAGAAGCGCGCACTACTCGTTGCGCTGACCCTCGCATTTGTGTCGATGGCTTCCGCCGCCGACCAGGCCACTGAGCCGGGCAAGTCCGACAAAGTCGTGCCGCTGGATGCGGTGAACGTGGTGTATTCCAGCACGAAGACGGTCACGGCAGCGGTGGATATCCCCCAGTCGGTCAGTGCGGTGACGCCGGAGCGCATGCATGCCTATGGCGTGCAGGGACTGGATGAATCGGTACGTTATCTGGCCGGTGTGGTCAGCGGAGGCTACGGCACCGATCCGCGCAGTGACTGGATTCTGGTTCGTGGCTATGACCCGGCGCGCTATCTGGATGGCTTGCCGCTGCCCAGCGGTACGTGGACCAGCGATTCGCGCGTGGAGCCCTACGGCCTTGAGCGCATCGAAGTGAACAAGGGGCCGTCGTCGGCGATGTACGGCCAGTTACCGCCCGGCGGCATGATCGACATGACCAGCAAGCGTCCGAGTCTGGAAGCACCGCATGAAGTGGAAGCCACGGTCGGCACGTTCGATCAGCGCCAGCTCGCGGCCGACGTGGGTGGCCAGCTCGACCACGACGGCAACGTGTTCTATCGCCTGGTGGGACTGGGGCGCGAAGGCGACGCATCGCTGAAGCATTCCAAAGACAACCGTTACTACTTCGCGCCCAGCCTGTCCTGGCAGATGGACGACGACACGAAGCTGACCATCCTTGGTCGCTGGCATCAGACCTACTCCAACGGCGTGGGTGGCTTCCTGCCTTCCATCGGCACGTTGTATCCCAATCCGAATGGCCGCATTCCGGACGACACCAATCCGGGTGAGCCCGGTTACGACAAGTACCGCAAGAAGGACCGGTCGATTGGTTGGGAACTCACCCACCGCATCAACGATGTGTGGTCAGTGAAGCAGGATCTGCGCGTGCAGTACGCCAGCGTGGATCATCGCGCCATCGGCAGCCTGGGCTTTGAACCGGGCAGCCTGACAAGGATTGCCCGCTACAACTTTCCGATTCTCGACAAGACGCACCTGTTCGCCGTGGATAACCAGGCACAGGCAAAGTTTGCGACGGGCGAAGCGCAGCACACCGTGTTGATGGGTGTGGATTACCAGCGCAATCACGACGATTACCGCTCCGGTTATGGTGGCGCTCCGTCGCTGGATATCTACAACCCGGTTTACGGCGCCGCTCTGCCTGATGTGCCGTACACCTCGCGCACCATCACCACGCTGAAGCAGTTGGGCGCGTACGTGCAGGATCAGGTGGATATCGGCAAGTGGGGCATTGTGGCCAGCGGTCGCAAGGATTGGGTCCGCAACGACATTGACTATCCGTTTACCGATTCAGGCCGCGAGCAGCGCGACAACGCGTTTTCCGGGCGACTGGGTGTCAATTACAGGACGGACATCGGCCTGGTGCCGTATGTCGCCTATTCGCACTCGTTCAAGACAATCGTGGGGCAGACGTTCGCGGGCAAAGCGTTTGAGCCGACCACGGGCGATCAGGTCGAAGCGGGCATGAAGTATCAGACGGCCGATGGCCGCACGCTCATCAGCGCGGCGGTTTACCAGCTCACCCAGCGCAACGCGCTGACGGTCGACCCGGATCATCTTTTCCAGTCGTTGCAGCAGGGCAAGACGCGCACGCGCGGTGCGGAGATCGAGGCGAACGTCGCTGTTACCGATAATTTCTCGATGACGGCAGCCTATGCGTACACCGATGCGAAGGTCGTGGAAGCCAACGACGATTCACTTGGCAAGCAGGTGGCTCTGGTGCCGAAGCGGCAGGCATCAGTGTCGGCGGACTATGCCATGCACGGCGGCGCACTGGATGGCCTCGGTTTCGGCGGCGGCATCCGTTACATCGGTGAACGCTACGGCGATGCGCCGAACCTGTGGCGCACGGGCGGTTACGTGCTTTACGACGCCAACGTGCACTACACGAAAGATAGCTGGACTTTCCAGGTCACCGCCGCCAACCTGTTTGATCGCCAGTATGTTTCGACGTGCAACAGCGGCATCTGGTGCTACTACGGCTATCCGCGCACGATGACGGCGTCGGCCCGATTCCGTTGGTGAGTAGCTGAAAAACCATGGTGGGAGCGAGCTTCCACCATGGTCTGGAATGGATCAGATTTCGCGGTTGCCGACCAGCACCACGTCGGCGGCGCGTTTGGCGAACAGGCCTACGGCAACCACGCCAGTGATCTGGTTGAGTTCCGCTTCGAGCGCCACCGGATCGGTGATCTTCCATCCGTGCACATCGAGAATCCAGCCGCCGTTGTCGGTGACAACGCCGTCACGCCACACGGGCTGGCCGCCGCGACGGGCAATTTCCCGCGCGACATGACTGCGTGCCATCGGGATAACTTCGATAGGCAGCGGGAACGTGCCGAGGACGTCCACCTGCTTGGTGGAGTCGATGATGCAGACGAAGCGTTCGGACGCAGCAGCCACGATCTTCTCACGCGTGAGTGCCGCGCCACCGCCCTTGATGAGGCGCTTGTGCGTGTCGCACTCGTCGGCGCCATCCACATACAGCGCCAGTGGACCCGCAGCATTGAGGTCAAGGACCGGAATGCCCAGCTTCTTCAGGCGCTCGGTCGACTGTTCCGAGCTGGATACCGCGCCTTCAATGCGGTCACGCACATCGGCCAGCGCGTCGATGAAAAAGTTGACGGTGGAGCCGGTGCCCACGCCGATCACGCCTTTTTCGACAAAACGGATGGCCGCTTCGCCAGCCAGTCGCTTCTCGTTCGCCTGATTCATTTCTTTTCCAGGGACAGGATGAAATCCCAGTCGCCTTTGGCGACCGGCATGACAGAAAGTCGGTTGCCCTTGCGAACCAGTGCCATGTCGGCCAGTTCATCGAGGTTTTTCAGTTCTTCGAGCGAGATGGTGCGCTTGAGCTTGCGCTCGAACTTCACGTCGACGTGCACCCAGCGTGGTTCTTCCCGCGTGGCTTTCTCGTCGTAATACTTGCTTTTGGGGTTGAACTGACTCTCGTCCGGATAGGCCAGTGAGGCCACCGAAGCAATGCCCACGATGCCGGGCACGTCGCAATTGGAATGGTAGAAGAAGATCTTGTCGCCGACCTTCATGCCATCACGCATGAAGTTTCGTGCCTGGTAATTGCGTACGCCGTCCCAGGGTTCGATGCCGTTGCGTTCGAGGTCGTCGATGGAGAAGGCGTCCGGTTCGGACTTCATCAACCAGTATTTCATTTATTCGAGCCGGTGCAGTCGATCAGTTCTTTGTCGGTGGCGATGTAATCGAGCGTGACATCCCAGTCTGCGCGAACGATGTCGTCCAGCTCCTGAAACGAATAACCGATGCCAACCAGCAGCGGCCGGGTCGGACGCGTGCGTTCACGCAGGAACGCGAAGCTGCGGTCGTAGTAGCCGCCACCAAATCCAAGGCGGTTGCCGCGCCGGTCGAAGCCGAGCAGCGGCACCAGTACCAGGTCGAGCCTGTCCGGCGTGATGCCGTTGTCGCTGGGGGTGGGCTCGGGAATGCCCAGCCGGCTGGGCTTGATCTCGTCGCCCGTGTTCCACGGTTCGAAGGTCAGGCGCTTGTCGGTACCAACGACGGGCAGATAGAACTGCTGGCCGCGACCGGCCAGTGGCGCGATGGCAAGATTCAGCGGCAGCTCGCCGCCCGTGGCCCAGTAACCGGCGACGTTCACATCAGTGAGGAATTCAGGGAGCTGTTCCAGCGAGTGGCGCAGGCCCTGTGCGGCAGCGACGCGCTCGGCGGGCTTCAACTGGCGACGGCGCTGGACCAGATCGCCGCGAATCGCGCCTCTCTCGGATTGCTTTGGCATGGGTCGGTTACCCGGGGTGGAGGTGGGGTTGCCGTCGAGCCGCTGCATCCATCAAGCCGGATGAAGCGCTGACCGGCCACAAGCGTAACCGGTCGGCCTTGGAAAGGAGAGGCGTTCTCCGCGATGCCGCTGCGCACCAAACGACCTTGATCCAAAGGATCAGGTGGGAGAGCTACATGACTTCGAGGCTTTCCGCACGCGGCGGACATGCACAACCATCATGAAAAGCCGACCCGGGGTCGTATGTAGGAACAAGGCAAATGTAAAGTGCGCTGGCAAACACCGCAGGGAACGCCTGACGCTTATTTTACCGGTGCGTCGAGCATGCCATCAAGTTTTCTGCGCAAAGAAGCCAGGCCTTCAGTCAGCACCTGTTCCTGCGACTCATGCTCCTTGCGCAGCGCAAGCAGTTCATGGGCGATGCTGACTGCGGCCAGCACGGCAATGCGATCAAACCCGGGCGCTTTGGCATGGGACTTGAGATCGCGCATCTTGCCGTCCAGGAACTGGGCAGCAGCAACGAGTCCCGCGCGTTCATCCGGCGCGCAGGCAATGTGAAACTCGCGGTCGAGCAGGCGCAGTGCAACAGGCTCGCTGGCGTTGGATACGGTGCTCATGGGTTTCTCAGCCGGTGTTTTCCAGCGCCTTGAGGCGCTGAATCATCGCTTCGACGCGACTGCGCGCCTGTTCATTGCGCGCCATGAGGCCCGCACGTTCGTTGGCCAGTTGTTCCTGGCTATGCCGCAGGCTGCGGTTTTCCTCGGTGAGACGCCGCACAGTCTCCACGAGCCGGTCCAGGGACTGGCTCAAGGCTTCAATTTCGGTCTTGACCGCTTCCGGAGTGCTCATGCGGCGAACTATAACAGGACCCATGGGCTTGTCAGCAGGCGGTGAAGGCACAGGGTTTTACAGTGGATTAAACTGTCTTATCCAGTCCTTGCCAGGAGCCGCGTCATGACGGCCAATCCCATCGTCGAACCTGACGACATCTTCGATCTCGTCAACCGCGTGAAGCTCTCCGCGTCGGTCAGCGAACTGCACGGCTCGCTTGCCGGGTTCATCAGTGGCGGCGGCCGTTTTCAGGGCGGTGCGGTGCTTGAAGCACTGCATTTCGAGCCCGGCGAAGCGCCCACCCCGGACGAACTGCGCATCCTGGTCCGCCTGCGCGACCAGACCGACCGCGAACTGGCGGATTCGGACCTCGGCTTCCAGCCCTGGCTGCCGGATGACGATTCCACGCTGGCCGAACGTGCCGAAGCCCTGTCCGACTGGACCCGTGGCTTTCTTGGCGGCCTGGGTCTTGGCGGCGGCGCCAATCGCGCGAAGGACGGCCTCACAGACGAGGCGAAGGAACTGCTCAGCGACATGGCGACCATCGCCGTTACGGAGTTTGAATTCGCTGAAGACTCAGAAGAAGACGAGGACGCCCTGATCGAGATCATCGAATTTGTCCGCGTCGGTGCCCTGCTGCTGCACGCTGAACTCAGCAATCAGGAACGGCCGGCCAGCGATACCCTGCATTGATCTCCACGGCGGAATTCGCCCGGCGTCGCCGGGAACTCATGCACATGGCCGGCGAAGACGCCGTTCTTCTGGTGTCCGCCGCACCCGAGCGCATGCGCAATGCCGATGCCCCCTGGCCGTACCGGCAGGATTCCGACTTCCACTACCTCACCGGCTTTCCCGAGCCCGAAGCCGTACTGGCCCTCTTGCCCGGTCGCGCTCACGGTGAAGTGGTGCTGTTTTGCCGCGAACGGGACGTCGAACGGGAGCGCTGGGATGGCGAGCGCATCGGTACCGACCGGGCCGTGAAGGAATTTCGCGTCGACGACGCGTTTCCCATCGACGATATCGACGACATCCTGCCCGGCATGATCGAGGGCAGGGCACGCGTGTACTGTCACTTTGGGCGCGAACCGGATTTCGACGCGCGCCTGCTGGGCTGGATGCGCCGTCTGCGCACCGCGCGCGGTGGTGGTGTGGTGCCGAAGGACCTGGTGGCTCTGGGGCATCTCCTGCACGACATGCGCCTGTTCAAGTCGCGCGACGAACTGGCACTGATGCGCCAGGCAGCGGATGTCGCGTCGGCGGCACACATGGCGGCCATGGCCATGGCCCGGCCAGGCGTCGCCGAATACGAAGTGGAAGGCGAAATGCTGCGTGTGATGCGCAGCCGCGGTGCCGTACCAGCGTTTCCGCCCACGGTAGCCGGCGGCGTCAACGCCTGCGTCATGCACTATCAGGCCAACCGGGCCACCTTGCGCGCGGGGGACCTGTTGCTGATCGACGCGGGCGCGGAAGTCGAGTGCTATGCGTCCGACATTACGCGAACATTTCCGGTCAACGGGCGTTTCTCGAACGAACAGCGCGCGTTGTACGACATCGTGCTGGAAGCCCAGCACGCCGCCATTGAACAGGTGCGCCCCGGCCGATCCTTTGGCGCGGCCCACGATGCTGCCGTGCGCGTGATTACCGAGGGCCTGTGTGCGCTGGGCCTCATCCGGGGTGGCGCCGATCAGGCCATTGCCGATGGCAGCTACCGCACGTTCTTCCCCAGCAAGACCGGTCACTGGCTCGGACTGGATGTGCACGACGTGGGCGACTACCGCATCGACGGCGAGCCGCGCGTGCTGGAAGAAGGCATGGTGGTCACGGTCGAGCCGGGCATTTACGTGCCGCCCGGCGAAACGGGTGTGGCAGAGCGCTGGCGCGGCATCGGCATCCGTATCGAAGACGATGTGGCGGTGACGCGCGCCGCGCCCGATATCCTGACGGCGTCCGTACCCCGGGGCATGGACGCGCTGGAGTGGGCTGACTGACGCTCAGGTGCCTTCGGACAACGGCGTCGCCTCCTTCTTCGCGTGCGCCTCATCGTCTGCATGCACCTCGAACCACATTGCGTTCAGAATGGCGAACGTGCAGGCGAGTCCAAGACCCAGAATCCAGGCGAAATACCACATCGTCCTGCTCCTCCTTCAGTACATGCCGTGCGATTTGCGCACGTGCTCAAGCGTGACCCGGCCGCGCATCACCCGGTACACCCAGGCGGTGTAGAGGATGATGACCGGCATGAACACGGCGGTGACGAACAGCATCGTCAGAAGCGTGCCGCGGCTGGATGAAGCGTCCCACACGGTAAGGCTGGACACCGGGTCCAGCGCCGAAGGCATCAGGAAGGGGAACAGCGCGAAGCCCGCCGAGGCGATGGTGCCTCCGACAGCCAGTGCACTGCACCCGAAGCCCGCGAATCCGCGTCTGCCCACGAAGATCTGCACGCCCAGCGCACCCACGATGGCAATGACCGGCGCCGCCCAGAACCACGGGTGGATCAGATAGCTGGCGAACCAGCTGCCGCCAATGGCGACCTGCTTGAACATCGGGTTGGAGACGGCATCGGTGACCACCGGGCCGGAGATCGCGTAACCGGGAATGCCATAGGCCAGCCAGATGCCGGCAAGCACGTAGAGCACCACGTGCAACGCCGATGCGATGCGCGCGATGTTGGCGGCGCGCACGGCGATGCTGTGATCCGCCTTCATCGCCGCCCACGTGGCGCCGTGTGCCGTCAGCATGCTGAGGCTCACCAGTCCGCCCAACAAGGCGAACGGACGAAACAGTGCGAAGAAGCTGCCGTCCCAGCTCATGCGCAGGTCGCCGTCGAAGCGGAAAGGCAATCCGAGGAAGAGATTGCCGAACGCGACGCCGCACACCAGCATCACGATGACGCCCGATGCGATCAGTCCGCTGTCCCAGATGAGTTTCGAGCGCGGATTCTCCACTTTCTCGCGAAAGTTGAAGCCGACCGGGCGCACGATAAACGCGAGAAGCAGCACGAACATCGCGACGTACAGGCCCGAAAACGATGCTGCGTACAGCAGCGGCCACGCGGCAAACACCGCGCCGCCGCCCAGGATGAACCACACCTGGTTGCCTTCCCAGGTAGGTTCGATCGTTTCGAGCAGGACGATGCGTTCTTCCTCCGTGCGCCCCAGCACGCGCAGCAGCGCGGCCACGCCGAAATCGAAGCCGTCCATGATGGCGAAGCCGGCAAGCAGCACACCGATCAGCGCCCACCAGATCACCCTCAGCACGTCGTAGTCGAACATGGCGTTCTCCTTCAGGCCGTGGCGGCAGTGGGAGGAATGGCATCCGGGCGCTTGGGCCAGAGTCCGAGGCCGTCCGGTCCTTTACGCGCGAACTTCAACATCAGATAACCGTCCACCACCGCCAGCGCGGTGTAGAAGAGCACAAAGCCACCCAGTGATATCCACACTTGCCCGCTGGTCAGCGACGAGGCTCCCAGTGCGGTGGGCAGCACACCCTCGATGGCCCACGGCTGGCGGCCGTACTCGGCCACGATCCAGCCAAGCTCGGCGGCCACCCAGGGTAGCGGCAGGCTCCACAGTGCCACGCGCAGGAATCCCCTTCCGTCCAGACGTCGTTTGCTGGCGCGCCAGAACGCATAGCCAAAGAGTGCGATGAAGTAGAGGCCGCAGGCCACCATGATGCGGAAGGCCCAGAACAGCACGGGCACATTGGGAATGGTGCTGTCGGCTGCTTTCTCGATATCGGCGGGAGTTGCCTTGCGGGGATCGTCGATGAAGCGCTTCAGCAGCAGCGCATAACCCATGTCCTTGTCGTGCATCGCAAGGATGGCGCTGGCCTGTGCGTCGTTCTTGTTCTCACGTAGGATCAGCATGGCATCGTAGGCTTCGATGCCATGGCTGATGCGTACCTTCGCATCGTCCACCAGGTTGCGGATACCCGGGATCGGCGTGTCGATGGATCGCGTGCCGATCAGGCCCATGACCCAGGGAACGCGAACAGCCAGGCGGGTTTCGTGGTTTTTTACGTCTGGAAGGCCAAACAGAGTGAACGATGCCGGTGCGGGCTCGGTTTCCCACATGGCCTCGATGGCCGCCATCTTCATTTTCTGGTTTTCCGAAACGGTGTATCCGGACTCGTCACCCAGCACGACGACAGACAGGGCGGCCGCCAGTCCGAAGCTGGCAGCAACGGTCATGGATCGCTTGGCGAAATCGATATTGCGACCGCGAAGCAGATACCAGGCGCTGATGGACAGCACGAACATCGCTCCCATCGTGTAGCCGGCGCTTACCGTGTGCACGAACTTCGACTGGGCCACGGGATTGAAGATCACGTCCTTGAACGAGGTGACTTCCATGCGCATGGTCTGCGGGTTGAATGCCGCGCCCACGGGATTCTGCATCCAGGCATTCGCGATCAGAATCCACAGCGCGGACAGGCTGGTGGCCAGCGCCAGAAACCAGGTGACCAGCAGATGTTTCACGCGGGAGATGCGATCCCAGCCGAAGAAGAACAGGCCCACCAGCGTGCCTTCCAGGAAGAAGGCCATCATGCCTTCGATGGCCAGCGGCGCGCCGAAGATGTCACCAACGTAGTGGGAGTAGTACGCCCAGTTGGTACCGAACTGGAATTCCATGGTGACGCCGGTGGCCACGCCCATGGCGAAGTTGATGCCAAAGAGCACGCCCCAGAACTGCGTCATGCGTTTCCAGACTTCGCGCCCCGTCATCACATAGACGCTTTCCATGATCGCCAGCATGAAGGCCATGCCCAGCGTCAGTGGAACGAACAGGAAGTGATACAGCGCAGTCAGTGCGAATTGCAGGCGTGACAACCCGACAACATCGGGATCGACGATCATGGCTGGTGTTCCCTGGCTGGAGTGACGGTGGCTGAGGAAGCGGGACCAAGCAGCTTGCCCACGGCATCGGGCGAGGTGTCTGCACGGGGCAGGGGCCGGATGGCTACGTACCAGATGAGCATCAGCACGGCGAGCTTGATGACAACGATGCCCGTCAGCTCAAGGGCTAGCCGTGGGAGAGGGCGCCGATCACGCCAGCGTGGTGCCCGTCGTCGAACCATTGCGTCCATTGAACGGCTCCGGTTTTGACCCTGACCTGCATCCTAGCGCGTCGGTGCAGGCTCTGTGCAACAGGGATGGCAAGTAAGCCATGGCGCGTTAGGCTAGCGTCCTTCAGGGTCCACGATACGTGTCCATGTCATCACGAGCTGTGCGCTACGCCTCGGTCGACGCCCTCCGCGGTCTGACCGTGGCGGCGATGTTGCTGGTCAACGATCCCGGTGACTGGGGGCATGTGTACTGGCCGCTGGAGCATTCCTCGTGGCATGGCTGCACGCCCACCGACCTCATTTTCCCGCTGTTTCTCTTCATCGTCGGTGTGTCGATCACCCTTGCCATCGTGCCGAAAATGGAAGCGGGCGCGCCGGCTGCTCCTGTCCAGCGTGCTGCATTGTGGCGGGCGGTTCGCATCGTCGCACTGGGGTTTCTACTTAACCTGCTGGCGTGGTTGGTGGTACCCGATGCGCATCTGCGCCTTCCCGGGGTGCTCCAGCGCATCGGCCTGTGTTTTGCCGCCGCCGCGCTTCTGGCCATTCACGCGCCACCGCGCATGCAATGGACGCTCATGGCGGTGCTGCTGGTCGGTTACGCGCTGCTGCTTCAGGCTGGCGGTTCTCTCGAGCCGTGGACCAATATCGCCAGCCGTTTCGACAGCGCCGTGCTGGGGTCGTTTGTGTATGCGCTTGATCCGGCCACCGGCCGGGGGCACGACCCGGAGGGGCTCCTCAGCACGCTCCCATCGCTGGCCACCACGATTCTTGGCATGCGGGCAGGCGACTGGCTGCGTCGAGGCAACCTCAGGGCGTTGCTGGCTGCCGCCGTGGTGAGTGGGGTGGCGGGGGCGCTGCTGTCGCTGTGGCAGCCGCTCAACAAGAATCTGTGGACGCCGTCGTATGTACTGTGGACCGCAGGCTGGGCCATGCTGGCTCTGGCGACTGCCCACTATCTGATTGACCGGCGCGGCTGGCCCGCGCTGGGTCGCGCCTTTGGCGTCAACGCCATCGCGGCCTATGCGGGTTCGGGTCTGATGGTTTACCTGCTGATCGGACTCGGGGTGGCCGGCCCGCTTTATCAGCATGGTTTCGCCGGCTGGATGACGCCGCTGTTCGGGCCATACGTACCGTCGCTGGCCTATGGCCTGGTGTTCGTGCTGGTGTGGTGGCTGGTCGTGAAGCGGATGGACGCACGCCGCATCTATCTCAAGGTGTAGCGGCGGCGACGTTCGCCGTCGCGGCACGCCTGGGCTGGCAGCAAGTTCGGCAGGAGCAGTCCGCATCGCGGCGGACTGCTCCTGCCGTGTCTGCTTACAGCGCTGCGAAAGCGTCGCGCGTGAGATTTTCCGGCTCGCCGGTGGTGCACACCACGTCGTCTTCGATGCGGATGCCACCGTACTGGCGGAAGCGATCAACCTTTGCCCAGTCGATGTCGCTGGCGACGGGCTTGTTCTTCAGTTCGGCAAGGAGCATGTCGATGAAGTAGATGCCCGGCTCGATGGTGACTACCATGCCGGCGCCCAGCTCACGGGTGAGGCGCAGATACGGATGACCTTCGGGCCTGGCGATGGTGCCGCCGGTTTCCGACGCCTGGAAGCCAGCGACGTCATGTACCTGCATGCCGATGCCATGGCCGAGGCCATGCGGGAAGAAGGCGGCGGAGACGCCCGATTCCACGGCGCTTTCCGGGCTCATGCGGATGAAGCCGTGCTCGCGCAGCACGCCAGCCAGCACGTGGTGGGCGTGGACGTGCAGGTCCGGGTAGCTCTGGCCGTGGCGAACTTTGGCCACGAAGCCGCGTTCGGCCGCGTCGACGGAGTCGATGAGCGCCTGGAACTCGCCGGCATCCGCGCTGGCGTAGGTGCGCGTGATATCGCTGGCGTAACCGCTGGCGCTGGCACCGGCGTCGATGAGGAACGAACGCAGCGCGGCGGGCGCCGAGCGGTCGAAGTTCGTGTAGTGCAACACCGCGCCGTGTTCGTTGAGGCCCACGATGCTGGCGTACGGCAGTTCGGCGTCGATCTGGCCCACAGCCTTGAGGTAGGCCATGTGGATGCCGAATTCGCTTTCACCGGCGCGGAAGGCCTGCTCTGCGGCGCGATGGCCGCGCGTGCCGCGACGGCTGGCTTCGCGCATCAGTTCCAGTTCGTACGGCGTCTTATAGGCGCGGTGATAGTGCAGGTGGTCGATGACGACCTGCGGATTGTTCGGGCGCACGTCCTGCAGCGAGCAGTGATCGTCGCCGATGATGGCGCACCGGGCGGTGGCGGCGGGAAGTTCGGCAATGGCGTCGGCGGGCTTGCGCACGATCACGATGTCGAAATGGTCCACCCAGTAGCCGGACGGAGCTTCCGGCACCACGTGCCAGTAGTCGCGCGGCTGCAGGAAAATGAGCTTCGGCTTGTTGCCCGGCGTGTAGACCAGCCAGCTGCCCGGCGCATCGGTGAGCGGCAGCCAGTGCTTGAAATGCGGATTGACGATGAACGGATAGTCCTGGTCGTCCAGGAACTTGGTGATCGGTCGGCCGGCCGGCACCACCAGGGTGTCGAAGCCACCGCGCGCAAGCGCAGTGTCGGTGCGCTCGCGCAGCGTGGCGAGGTGCTGGGGATAAAGCGCGGCGAGCGTATCTGTCATGGCTGACTCCGGGGGAAGTGGGCTTGAAACGGCAAACCCCAATGGTGCGCTTCTGGGCGCCCCGAGCCAACCCTTGCGAGCTAACTCCGGCCGTAAACCACGGTGAATTCGCCGGCCAGATCCCCCAGTCGATGACGCAGGGCCAGTGCCGCATGGCTGCCGCCGCCGCGCGAAAGCTCATGCAACTGCGTGCCGTGCAACGAAATGGCAAAGTGGCCCACCGCGAAATCACGACGGGGCGAGCGCCAGGCAGGCAGTGGTGTCCATGTGGCGCACGCGGGGCAAGCGACATACGCCGAATCGGGCGCCTCGCACCACACCGAGAGCGCTTCCTCCAGCGCTTCGCTGCCTTCGTCGCCCAACGACAGCTCGTGCCGGCAATCAGGGCACTGCACCACGAAGATGCCGTCGTAACGGCAGAAGATGCCGTTTTCCCTGCCTCCTTCGACCAGCCGTGCCGCCATGCCGTCGTGCACCCATTTGTGACCCGTGGCGTGCAGAGTGACTGCGTGGATCCCGGGGCCGGCCAGGCGCGTGTCCAGCAAGCGGAACCTCGGCGTTTCGGCATTTTCCAGCTGCGGGGAAAGCATGCCTTCGCCGGCCAGACGCAGGTAGATATCCATCGCGGCCGCGGCTGCATCGTCGCGTTCGAGCTGGGTGTCCACAAGGATCGTGGTGTCGTGATTCATCGTTTCCGCTTACAACCTCTGGCGCGACATGGTGCGCGCCCGGAGGCATCGCGGTCTAGTCTGCTGCGGGGCCAATCCACTCGTCGATGGCGCGTACATCTTTATCGGTGGCCGCCACAATGCGGTAGCCGGACCAGGTCTGTCCCTGCGTGGCGGCCGGTTCCTGCCACTGCTCCTGGATGCCGATCTGGACGTGATGCTCACGCTGTTGAGCATCGCGCAACGCAAATGCCACCTGATACACGCCACCGGCACGGGGCGCGTGTCCGATCAGCATCAGGCCGGTGGCAGACAGGTTGCCCAGCTGGCCGATGACCTGCTCGGTCATGACATCGACCACGGGCATTCGCTGGGTGGCGCGCTTGCGCGGTGCGCGGCGCTGTTCGATGTCGCTCATGCGGAGTCCGCCATGGAATCAGGACGCTGGCCTGCCCGGCGCAGATTGCGCGCCACGGCTGACCAGGCGCGGTCGATGAAGGAGGATCGCTGTTCCGACCACTCGCGTGCTTCCCCCGTGGACACCAGACGGGCAAGGCGGGTGAGGTCGATATCGTCGCAGCGTATGCCACGCGCATTCACGAACAGGCAGCGGCCGGTGGCGGGCGAGAACCAGGCGAGTTTGCGGTGTGCGCGTGTTCCGTCGGCGTGGATGAATTCAAACCATGTGCCAAAGCGCAGCTCGGAAAATCCGTCGTAGATGCGGCGCGAACGGCTATCCAGTGGCGCGGGCTCGGGTTCCGGCAGCGCATCCTGGCCGTGGTCGCCCAGACGTGGACGCTGCTTGAGGCGCATGGCGACGTCGGTGGGCGAGAGACGTTCTTTTGCTGTGCCGTCCGGATACGTTTCGCGCGAAGGCACATCCAGCAGGCCACGTGCGACCTGCGAGGCCTCATCCGGATGCATGCCCAGATGCTCAAGGCCGTCTTCCACATCCGAGCGCAGGCGCGTGGGATCGGTGACCGGGTGCCGCCCCAGCAGCTGATCGGTCACATCCAGACAGGCAACGAAGGCTTCACTGGACTCGCCGCCACGAAGGATATGCAGCGACAGCACATCGGCCCAGGTGCGTTCGAGCAGGATGCGCAGGACACCACGCGGCGCGTTCGGGCCGAAACCCAGGCGCTCGCGCATCAGTTCGGCAGCACGACGGCGCGCGCGATCAAGACGGTCGCGCCCCTCCATCGTCTCGATCTGGCGGCGCTCGGCAACATGTGCCTTGCGCCTCAGGTGGGCGATCTGCTGTTCGATGTCTGCGCGCCACGCAGGGTCGATGGCGTCCGCATGGCCGGCGTCTTCCACCAGCTTGTCCAGGCGCGCGACCAGCGCGTGATCGGCTTCGCCATCGGACGGCTCAAGCCAGTCGTGCGCGGCTTCAGCGACGGTGTCGAGCAACTGTCGTGCAGGATGTTCGCGCTGGTCGAAGAAACCCTTGTCCTTCACTGCCGCGCGGAGAATCGGCCATTGCAGGCCACCGAGCACAGAGCGCCCTGCACCGTGCGTTTGCAGTTCCCGGGCCAGGTTTTCAAACAGCATCGCCGTCAGTTCGACGGTGTCGCCGTGCTCGGGAGTGAGTTCGGCGGGCCCCGAGCCGGCAGGGCGGTGGAGATCCAGCTGAGCCAGCAGTTCTTCACGAAGGCGCTGTGCGCTGCGGATTTCCCGCGACGCCTTGTCGGCCACTTCAGACAGGTGGCCTTGCAGCGCGGAGAGCG
The DNA here is from genome assembly GCF_014192715.1 of Luteibacter sp. Sphag1AF. GTDB lineage: Bacteria > Pseudomonadota > Gammaproteobacteria > Xanthomonadales > Rhodanobacteraceae > Luteibacter. The sequence continues at coordinate 53,484 of NZ_JACHYH010000004.1, read as the reverse complement.
CGGTTTGCAGCTCGGCGTCAGTGGCAAGGCTGCTCTGCACGGCCTGGGTCGCCTGCGCCTGATGCACGCGCTGAGCGAGCAGATCGCGAAGGCTTTCCAGCACGCCGATGTTGGGGCTTGCGGCCGTTGCACCGGACGATGCGGCGGCCGTTTCGAGGGAGGGCGGGACCGCATCGGACGGTCGCGCACGTCGTTCGGCATGCGCGTGAGCGGGGACGCGAGCATGCGGGAACACGCGAAAGCCCGGAAGGATGCCGCGCGTTTTGTAGTGTTCGTTCATCGCACCGTACAACGCGTCGGCAGGGCCGATCAGGCGCTGTTCCACGGCTTGAAAAAGCAGTATCCGGTGGGCCGGGGAAAGCACGATGGGTGTGGCGGCAGCGCGCAGGGCAGCCGTCAGCACGCGCGGTCCCACGGGGAGGGACGTGCCTTCGAGCGGCGGTGTTCCAGTGAGGACGGCCATCCGGTAACCCAGCTCGAACAGGGTGCTGGCATTGCGTGCTTCGGCGCGGGCGCTCATGTTGGCCAGCGCGTCGTCCTGCTCCTGCTCTACCGGGTCGACGAGGGTCAGGGTCAGGTGATCGAGCGTTGTCGGGCGTTCTTCGGCGATGTCGCCCAGGTGCCTGAAGCGCTGGACGATGTGCGCCATGAAGCGCTCCTGGAATGCTTCGCCTTCGCGCTGGATGGCGGCGCGACTTTCAAAGCACGCCTGTTGCTCCAGATGATTGGGCGTGTGTTCGGCTTGCGCAAACAGGCGCTGATCAAACTCGCGCAGTGCATCACGGAGCGGCACGCGCATCCAGGTGATGCACATCTCCAGTCCATCGCCAGCCTCGCGGACGGCGCGCGCAGAAAGGGCGACTCGGGTCGCCCGTGGCTTGGGCGACGGGACCTGCGGCTCTGCGCTCATGGGTTAAGGCCTCCCCGACCTTCGCCCTAGTTTAGGTGTGCCCCGCGCATGGCGCCAGCGCGCCATATGGACTGGCCATATGGCCAGTCAGTGCATGAAGGCGCCGATGACGTCGTTGAGGAAGCGTTGGCCCAGCTCGGTCGTCTTCAGGCGGTCAGGCTCGTCGTGCAGCCAGCCACGGGCAATGCAGGCGGCACGGTCGGCGGCAATCGCGGCGGCAGGCAGGCCTGTCCGCTGTGCAAAATCGGCAGCGGGCACGCCGTCGATGAGGCGCAGCGCGTTGAGCATGTACTCGAAGGGGAGGTCGGCTGCCTCGATCAGACTGTCGCCGCCGATGCGCGCCGGAAGCCCGGGGGCATCCATATAGGCGTTTGGATGGCGGGACTTCCAGCGCCGGTGCACGCCCGACGCATCGCTGATCTTGCCGTGCGCGCCCGCGCCAATGCCGAGGTAGTCGCCAAAGCGCCAGTAGTTGAGGTTATGAGCGCACCGGCGACCCGGCTGGGCGTACGCAGAAATCTCGTACTGGCCATATCCCGCAGCGGCCAGCCGCGCTTCGCACGCTTCCTGGATGGCCCATGCCGCATCGTCATCGGGCAGGGGCGGTGGATTGGCGGCAAAGACAGTGTTCGGTTCCAGCGTGAGCTGGTAATGCGAGATGTGGGTGGGGCCGAGCGCGATGGCTCGTTCCACGTCCTCCAGCGCACCTTCAAGGGTCTGCTGGGGGAGGGCGTACATCAGGTCCAGATTGATATTGCTGTACCCGGCATCCTGAGCCTGACGCACGGCCTCTTCGGCTTCGCCGGCCGAATGGATGCGGCCCAGGCGGCGCAGCTTGTCGTCGTCGAAACTCTGCACGCCAAAGGAGATGCGGTTGACCCCGGCCGCCAGATAGCCGTCGAAACGGCCGTGCTCGACGGTGCCCGGATTGGTCTCCAGGGTAACCTCGGCATCCGCTGCGAACGGCAGCCGCTCGCGCGCGCCGTCCAGGAAGCGGCCGACCAGTTCGGGTGCAAACAGGCTGGGCGTGCCGCCCCCGAAAAACACGGTTTCCACCGGACGACCGTGCAGCGCCTGCGCAAAGTCGCGAAGGTCTGCATCGAGGTCAGCCAGCAGTACGTCGATGTATGCCTCGTACGGCGGCGCACCGCGCACGCCGTGCGAGTTGAAATCGCAGTAAGGACACTTCTTCACACACCACGGCATGTGCACGTACAGCGACAGCGGTGGCGGCGTCAGCAACATCAGAATTCCGCGAAACGCGCGCGAAGGATGTCCAGCGCGATACCGCGATGGCTGAGGCGGTTCTTGGTGGCCGGATCGAGCTCGGCTGCGCTGACGTCCTGGCCATCGGGCAGGAACAGCGGGTCATAGCCGAAACCTTTCTCACCGCGCGGCGCGTCGAGGATCTGCCCGTACCAGCGGCCTTCGGCGATCAGCGGTGCCGGATCATCCGCATGGCGAAGCAGCACGAGCACCGCGATGAAATATGCACGACGGCAGGGCGGCTGCACGCCGTTGAGTTCGCGCAAAAGCCTGGCGTTGTTTGCCGCGCTGTCGCCATGCGTGCCCGCGTAGCGCGCCGCATACAGGCCCGGCGCGCCGCCCAGGGCATCAACGCAGATGCCTGAATCGTCCGCGAGTGCAGGCAGGCCGGTGATGCGCGCTGCGTGACGCGCCTTGATTAGCGCGTTCTCGACAAAGGTGAGGCCTGTTTCGTCCGCGTCGGTGACGCCGAGCGACGTCTGGGTCACCAGGTCGATGCCGCTGCCTTCCAGCAGCTGGTTGAGTTCGGCAACCTTGCCGGCATTGCTGGAGCCCAGAACGATACGCATGCGATCAGGTTCCTGCCGCTGCAAACTCGGGCGCGTAATCCACACGCCCGCGATAGTCACCCAGGCCGTCCACGGTCAGCGGCAGCACCTGAAACGCGTTGCCGCTTTCGTAGGCGTCGTGCAGAGCGTGCGCGGATGCCTTGCTGAAACCAAAGCGGGAGTAATACACCGGCGAGCCCAGCACGAAGATGGCACGTGCATCGGCCACGAAGCACGCACCGATGCCTTCTTCGATCAGCGCATGGCCAATGCCCTGGCGCTGGTAGTCCGGGAGCACGGCGACGGGTGCCAGGCCCAGGGCCTTGCCGTCGTCACCCTGTTCAATCGTGACCGGCGAAAACAGCACGTGCGCAACCACCGTACCGTCGTCTTCGGCGACCAGCGAGATGGGGGCGCGACCGGCCTTGTGCAGCGCGATCGTCAGGTTGGCTTCGGTTTCACGGCCAAAGGCCGCGCGGTGCACGGCGGCAATGGCGTCCAGATCATCCAGGGTGGCGGGGCGGATATCGGCCATTACGGCAGCTCCAGGGCAGCACGCTGTGCGGCGACCAGTTCGGTGATGCCCTTGCTGGCCAGATCGAGCAGGTTGTTCAGTTCATCGCGGCGGAAAGCGTGGCCTTCGGCCGTGCCCTGCACTTCAATGAAACCGCCGCCATCATTCATGACGACATTCATGTCGGTATCGCAGTTGGCATCTTCGGCGTAGTCCAGATCCAGCACCGGCATGCCCTGGTACACACCCACCGATACGGCGGCGATGGCGCCCAGGATCGGGTTGCGCTTGATGGCACCGCGTTTGGTCAGCGTGGCGACGGCATCCACCAGGGCAACGTACGCGCCGGTGATGGCAGCAGTACGCGTGCCGCCATCGGCCTGGATCACGTCGCAATCCAGCGTGATGACGCGCTCGCCGAGGGCGGCACGGTCCACGCAGGCACGCAGCGAGCGGCCGATGAGTCGCTGGATTTCCATGGTGCGGCCACCCTGGCCGCCGCGCGCGGCTTCGCGCTGCGTGCGGTCGGAAGTGGCGCGCGGCAGCATGCCGTACTCGGCCGTGACCCAGCCCTCACCCTTGCCGCGAAGCCAGGGCGGCACGCGCTCTTCAATGCTGGCCGTGCACAGAACGCGGGTGTCGCCGAAGGAAACGAGCACCGAACCCTCCGCGTGGCGGGTGAAGTGGCGTTCGATGGAGACGGCGCGCAGCTGGTCGGCGGCGCGACCGCTGGGTCGGATGACGGTCATAGGGTTGGCTTGATTTGGGGGCGGCGGGTGGGAAAGTTTACCATTGCCTCCTTTCCCTTCGCGCAAACAGGTCCTCCCTATGATCCGCAGCATGACCGCCTACGCCTCTGCGGAGCACGCAGGCCCCTCCGGTTTACTGACCTGCGAGCTGCGCACGGTGAACCATCGCTACCTCGAAATCAGCCCCCGGCTGCCCGAGGATATGCGCAATTTCGAGGGTGCGTTGCGCGAGCGGATCGCCGGCAAGCTGTCGCGTGGCAAAGTGGATGTGACCGTGCGCCTGCGCAGCGACGGCGCCTCGGCAGACACCCTGGTGGTCAATGATGCGGTGCTGGGGCGCCTGTCCCAGCTGGCTGAGAACATGCGGGGCCGCTTCACCGGCATGACGGTCGATTTCACCGAGTTGCTGCGTTTTCCTGGCGTGCTCCAGCAGGCCGAAACGGACGCGGACGCGCTTCAGGCCGCCCTTCTGGACGTACTGGACCGCGCGCTGGTGGCCCTGGCCGACACGCGCGGCCGTGAAGGCACGAAGCTGGGCGAGATGATTTCCGAGCGCCTGGACCAGATCGAGCGCATCGTGGGCGATGTGCGCGGCTGGCTGCCGGAGATCCAGGCCGCCCTGCGCGTTCGCCTGGAAACCCGTCTTGCCGATATCCGCCAGCCGGTGGAGCCGGGCCGTCTGGAGCAGGAACTGGTGCTGCAGATCACCCGCGTGGACGTGGATGAAGAGCTGGATCGCCTGAAAACGCACATCGCCGAGGCCCGCCGCGTGCTGGCGCTGAAGGAGCCGGTGGGTCGCCGCCTTGATTTCCTGATGCAGGAATTCAACCGCGAGGCGAACACCCTCGGCTCCAAGTCGGTGGATTCGCGTACCACCAACGCCGCCGTCGAGCTGAAAGTGCTGATCGAGCAGATGCGCGAGCAGGTGCAGAATATCGAGTAACCGCCACAATGGGCGGGTTGGGGCAGGCAGGCGCTATAATCGCCTGCCACCGACGAAACCCGACCCCGGATAGTGCGGATTACCGAATGATCGAAGGCACCCTTTTCGTGGTCGCCGCCCCTTCGGGCGCTGGCAAATCCACGCTGGTCAATGCGCTGCTCGAATGCGAGCCGGGCATTTCGCTGTCCATTTCCCATACAACGCGTCCGCCGCGTGTGGGGGAGGAATACGGCCGGCACTACTACTTTGTGGAGCGCCCGGATTTCGAACGCGAGATCGCCGAGGACATCTTTCTTGAGCACGCCGTGGTGCACGGCAACCTCTATGGCACCTCGCGCAACGTGGTCAACGACAAGCTGAAATCCGGCTCCGACGTGCTGCTGGAAATCGACTGGCAGGGCGCCCGCCAGATCCGTTCGCGCAAACCGGATTGCGTCAGCGTGTTCATCCTGCCGCCTTCGCGGCCGGAGCTTGAGCGCCGCCTGCGCGGCCGGGGCTCGGATGCGCCGGAGGTCATCGAGCGCCGCCTCTTCAACTCGCGCGAGGAAATCTCGCACGCCCACGAGTTCGATTACATCGTGGTCAACGACCGCTTCGAGGACGCGCTGGCTGATCTGCGGGCCATCGTGCATGCCGTGCGTCAGCGCACGTCATTGCAGTGGCGCCGCCACGAGACGCTCATTGAGGAACTGCTCGCGCCCTGACCTGTCCCATGGCGTGCTGCGATGGCTTCCGCTACTTTGTCCCACTTCACTTGGCGAATGATTTGCTCATGACCGACACAGCCAGCTCCGGGTCCGACGACACGATCGTCCGCGTGCGCGGCCTTACCACGGTCCTGAACGGCAAGACCATTTTCGATTCGCTGGACCTGGACATCCCCCGCGGCAAGATCACCGCGATCATGGGCCCCAGTGGCACCGGCAAAACCACGTTGCTGAAGCACATCACCGGGCAGATGCGCGGTGATCGCGGGGAAGTGCGCGTAGATGGCGAAAACGTGCCCGATCTGTCGCGCGAGCACCTGTTCCGCCTGCGCGAGCGGGTGGGATACCTGTTTCAGAATTCCGCACTGCTTACCGATTTCGACGTGTTCGAGAACGTGGCCTTCCCGCTGCGTCAGCACACGAAGCTGCCGGAAGTCCTCATCCGCAATATCGTGCTGACCAAACTGCAGGCCGTGGGCCTGCGTGGTGCCGCGCGCCTGATGCCGACCGAGCTTTCCGGTGGCATGGCCCGTCGTGTGGCGCTGGCCCGGGCCATCGTGTTCGATCCGGCACTCATTCTTTATGACGAGCCGTTTGTCGGCCTTGACCCCATTGCACTGAATCAGGTGCTGAAGCTCATCCGCACGCTCAACCAGACGCTGGGCATCACCAGCATTCTGGTGGCGCATGAGCTGGCAGCCGTGCAGCACATTGCAGACCACGTGTTCCTCATCGCCAACGGCAAGGTCGTGGCGCAGGGGGATGCTGCCACGCTGGCCACCGATGGCTCGCCCTGGACGCGCCAGTTCTTCGGCGGCGAAGCGGATGGTCCCGTACCGTTTCAGTACCCGGCCGGCGATTACGCCACGGCGCTCGGTTTTCCCGGAGGTTCCCTATGAACGCCCGCATGGATCGTGGTGGCGTGGTCACCCAGAGCCTCGCGCAGATTGGCGCGTGCGGCCTGTTCCTGCTGACCCTGCTGGCGGCGGTGCCGCGCAGCTTCCGCTATTTCCGCGAAACGCTGCGCCAGATCTGGTTCGTGGGTGCCATGAGCCTCACCATCGTGATGACCTGCGGCCTGTTCGTGGGCATGGTGCTTGGCCTGCAGCTTTACGATGTGTTGTCGATCTTCGGCGGCACGTCGGCCACGGGCACGGTGGTGGCCATCGCGATTTATCGCGAGCTGGGCCCTGTGGTCACTGCGCTTCTTTTCGCCGGTCGTGCCGGCACCTCCATCACGGCTGAAATCGGCCTGATGCGTGCTACCGATCAGCTCGACGCCATGGAAATGATGGCGGTCGACCCCATCGCCTATGTAGCGGCGCCGCGCTTCCTCGCGGGTGTGGTGGCATTGCCGCTGCTGGGTGTGGTGTTCTGCGCCATGGGTGTGTTTGGCGGCCATCTGGTCGGCGTTACCTGGCTTGGCATCGACAACGGCACCTTCTGGTCGAACATGACCGCGACGGTGGACGTGCACAAAGACATCATCAATGGCGTACTGCTGAAAAGCATCGCGTTCGGCATCGTGGTCTCGCTGATCGCGGTGTATCAGGGTTACACCACGCCCCCCACGAGCGAAGGGGTGGCTTACGCCACCACGCGCACCGTGGTCGCCTCGTCCATTGCCATCCTGGCGCTGGATTTCGTCCTCACCTCGTTCCTGATCTGAGGGGCCGACCCGCCATGACGACTCCCATTCTTTCGCCCATTATTTCGAGGATTGCACCGTGACCCAGAGACGTTCCTATGCCGTGGGCACGGGCCTGTTCATCGTGCTTGGCTTTGCCGCACTGGCGTACCTCGCCACCCAGACCACCTCGGTGGCCAACTCCCGCCAGGGCGACAGCTATACGGTCGAAACCCATTTCGCCAACGTCGGCCAGCTCAAGGCACGTGCTCCGGTGAAGATTGCCGGTGTCCGCGTGGGTTCCGTGCAGGCCATTGATCTGGTGCCCGGCAAGGAAGAGGCGAAGGTCACGCTGTCGATCGACAAGGCACACGAAGATATCCCCGATGACTCGGTGGCCACGATCTTCACCAGCGGCTTGCTGGGCGACCAGTATGTGGGCATCCAGTTTGGCCAGTCGAAGAAGACCCTGGCCGAAGGTGGCACCATCGGGTTCACCCGTCCGGCCCAGCAGCTGGAAGAGATGATCGGCAAGTTCTTCGGCGGCGGCAGTGCTGCGGATCGTCTGGGCGGCACCTATAAGGTCACGGGCCATTTCACCAACGTCGGCTCACTGCAGACCGGCGCCGCGGTGAAGATGTCCGGCGTACCCATCGGCAGCGTGGACAGCGTGGTGATCCAGCCGGGTCATCTTGATGCGTTCGTCACCCTTGCTATCGACAAGAACTACTCCCAGATACCGGATGACTCGGCGGCGGCGGTGTTCACCAGCGGTTTGATCGGCAGCCAGTATGTTGCGATCCAGCCTGGCGGCTCGCCGGAGTACCTGAAGGACGGCGACGAGATGGTCCTGACCCAGTCTGCACTGCAACTGGAGGATCTGATCGGCAAGTTCCTTGTGAACGGTTCGCCGAGCGACAACAAGAATGGCGCCGGCAATTCTGGCGGCCAGCCCGATGCATCCTCCGGTAAAAAATAAGCCGGTATCAGGAGACGACTCATGGTTCGCAAACTCACTCTGGCTCTCGCGCTTGCCCTCGGCGGCGTGGTCGCCACCCCGGCTTTCGCGCAGGACGCTGCTGCTCCGGCGGCCGGCGTCAATCAGTCGCCCACAGCTATCGTGCAGACCATCGCCGACGAACTGTCCAAGGCCATTGAAGGTCATCAGGCAGAACTGAAGAAAGACCCGGAGAAGATGATCGCCGTCATTGACGACGTCTTCCTGCCGCATTTCGACATCGACTACGCCTCGATCCTGGTGCTTGGCCAGAACGCAAGGAGTGCCTCCCCGCAGCAGCGCGAGCGCTTTGCCAAGGCGTTCTACAACTCCATCACCCATCGCTATGCCGAAGGCCTGGTCAACTACACGCGCGGTCGCGTGCAGGTGCTTCCGGGTACGGGCGAGACGAACGACAAGCGCACGCTGGTCCGCACGCAGGTCAAGCTGGACGACGGCAAGTCGGTGTCGGTCGACTACGCTTTCCGCAAGAGCAGCTCGGGCGACTGGAAGGCGTACGACGTGATCATCGAGGGCATCTCGTATGTGACCAACTACCGCAACCAGGTGGATGCGCAGATCAAGAAGGAAGGCCTCGACAAGCTGACCCTGGACCTGGAAACCCAGGGCTCGAAGGCTATCGACGACATGGCCAACCAGAGCGGTCAGGCGAAGAAGTGAGCAACGACGCCTTCACGCTGACGACCGCGACGCCCGGCACCCTCAAGGTGGCCGGTGCGCTGTCGTTCTCGACGGCGGCGGCTGCACTGGAGGCTACCAACGCCGAACTGGCGCGTGGTGGCCAGACGGTGCTGGATCTTTCCGGTGTCACCCATGCTGACAGCGCGGGCCTTGCCTGCCTGTTGGCGGTGCTGGCGGCTCATCGCAGCGAGGGGCGCGCACTGAATGTTGTGCATGTCCCGGCGGGTTTGCATGCGCTGGCGCAGGTATCGGGGGTCGATCAGCTGGTCTGATCGCATCCTCGGGTACGAAAAAAGCCGCCGACCCGGGAGGGTCGGCGGCTTTTTCATGGGCGGGCGGAACGAGTGGGAGGGCTGGCTTACTGCTTTTCGGCCGGCTTGTCGTTCTGGTGTTCCCACTTGTGCTGCTCTTCGAGCAGTTCGTCCGGGTCAAAGCCCTTTTCATCCAGACCCTGCATCTGCTCGATGACGTCTGCCGGCGGGTTGCCGTCGTAAATCTGGTACAGGCGCTGCTGGCGGTAGGCGTCACGCATGAACACGTACGGGTCGTAAGCGGAGGCCAGGAAGCTTTCCGCATCAATGGCGCGGGCACGCAGGGTCACGAGATAGAGCAGCTGCGGCAGGTATTGCTGGCTGTACTTGTAGTCGTGGTTGCGGGCGTAAATGCTGAGCGGATCGAAGAAGTAGCTGTCGACCGGGAGCCTCCAGACGTCGCGTACCGTGGTGGGACCGACGAACGGCAGCACCAGGTAGTCGCCTTCGGGCACGCCCCAGCGGGCCAGGGTCACGCCAAAATCGTTATCTTCCAGCGGGATACCGAGCTGGCTCGCCGGGTCCATGAAGCCCAGCGCGCCGATGGTGAGGTTCACCACGAAACGGCCCGTGGACTGCAGCGCCTGTTTCGGACGGGCCTGGAGCAGGTCGTTGGCTACCGTGATGGGCAGGCGGATATTGGTGTAGAAGTCGCTGAACGCACGGCGGACGGGCGGATTGGTGACCTTCCGGTAACCCACGGCGACCGGGCGGATGATCGCCTTGTCCAGCGAGTCGTTGAACGCGTACATCTTGCGATTGAATTTCTGGGCCGGGTCATCCGTGCGCGGCTTGGCAACGGTGCAGGCGGCCAGCAGGGCAATCGCCAGCAGCGGCAAGGCGCGGCGAAATACTTTGAATATGGCGTTGGCTGGCATTCTGGCGGCTTGGTGGGGGAAGGGGTACCGCTTTATTGTACCGCGTGGTTCTTTAATTTGCACTTGAGCCTTCCTGGCGACCGGTAACCGCGCATCATACGCCCGGGCCAATTGCCAGCCAACGGCCTGGACCGCTAAACTGCACAACCAGAAGTATCTTTATTGTCAAGGATTTGAAATGGCCCGTATTACTGTCGAAGACTGCCTTGAGGTAGTCGACAACCGCTTCGAGCTCGTGCTCATGGCGACGAAGCGCGCCCGCCAGCTCTCCAAGGGTGCCGAGCCGACCATCGATCCGAACAACGACAAGCCCACCGTGCTTTCGCTGCGCGAAATCGCCGAAGGTCGCGTTACCAACCAGATGATCGACGAGATCGACAAGGCCGCGCGTGAGCGTGCCGAGCGCGAGGCGCTTGAGTGGGCCGCGACCGAAGTGGACGACGACCTCTCGAAGGGCGGAGATGACTAATGACGCCGGGTCGCTGTCGACCCCGCACGTCATCTGATCCCGCGTATCCCTCCGGCACGCGGCGCGTTCTGTCGCGCTTGCCGGATTATGCGCCGCGCGTTCTGACACGCGGTTGCATGGAGGCCGTCGCCTGACGCGACGTGACGCCTCCATGGAAGTTATCCCCGTTACTCCGTCGTTGGAAAACACGCCCGTCCCGCCGTATGTGCAGGCGCTGGAAGAGCGCGTGTCCGCTTACCTGCCGCAGCCGCAGGTCATGCGCATCCGTCGCGCCTATATCGTGGGTGCCGAAGCGCATGCCGGGCAGACGCGCAAATCCGGTGAGCCTTACATCACCCATCCGGTTGCGGTGGCGTACATCCTGGCCGAGCTCGGTCTGGATGCCGAAACGATCATCGCCGCGATCCTCCACGACACGCTGGAAGATACGCAGCTGGGTCGCGAGCAACTGGAAGCCGAGTTCGGCCCGGTGGTGGCAGAGCTGGTCGACGGTGTGACCAAGCTCGACAAGATGAGCTTCAGCAGCCGCCAGGAAGCGGATGCGGAGAGTTTCCGCAAAATGCTGCTGGCCATGGCGCGTGACCTGCGCGTCATTCTGATCAAGCTGTCCGATCGGCTGCACAACATGCGCACGCTGGGCGCGAAAGACGGCACCTCGCGTCGCCGCATCGCGCGCGAAACGCTGGAAATTTACGCGCCGATTGCGCAGCGCCTGGGCATGAACAAGTTCAAGGCCGAGTTGCAGGATCTTGGCTTCCGCGCGCTGTATCCGGATCGTCACCGGGTCATCGGCGAGCGCATCCGTGCTGCGTTGGGCAACCGCCGCGAAGCCATGGCCAAGATCGAAATGGCCCTGGAAGCGCGCATGGCGGCCGAGAAGATTCCCGGGCGCGCGGTCAGCCGCATCAAGTCCGCGTGGAGCATCTATTCCAAGATGCGCAATGAGCACAAGACGTTTGCGCAGCTGATGGACGTGTACGGCTTCCGCGTCATCACCGATTCGGCGATGCACTGCTATCAGGCGCTCGGCACCGTGCATGGCCTGTACAAGCCGGTGGATGGCCGTTTCAAGGATTTCATCGCCATTCCGAAGGCCAATGGTTACCAGTCGCTGCACACCGTGCTGCTGGGGCCGTTTGGCGCGCCCATCGAAATCCAGATCCGCACTTCGGAAATGGAGTCGGTGGCCGAGCGTGGCGTGGCGGCCCACTGGGCCTACAAGAGCGATTCGGGTCCGGCCAACAGCGCGCAGGCGCGCGCACGCGAATGGCTTTCCGCGTTGGCAGACAGCCAGGCGCACACGCCGTCGGCTTCCGAGTTCCTTGAGAACGTGAAGATCGACCTGTTCCCGGACGAGGTGTACCTGTTCACGCCGCGCGGAGAAATTTTCTCGCTGCCGCGTAACGCCACCGCGCTCGATTTCGCGTACGCGGTGCACACCGATGTGGGCGACCACGCCGTGGCTGCGCGCGTCGACAAGAAGCTGGTGCCGCTGCGCACACGCCTGACCTCCGGTCAGCAGGTCGAGATCATCACCGCGCCCTCTGCCGTGCCCAACCCGGCATGGCTGGAAGCCGTGGTCACCGGCAAGGCGCGCACGGCGATCCGTCAGTACCTGAAGCATCTCCAGCACGAGGATGCGGTTGATTTCGGTCACCGCATGCTGGATCGCGCTCTGGATGCGCGCGGCATGAACCTCGATGCCGTACCGGCGAAAGCACTGGACCGTTTCCTCGAAGAAGCCAAGCTCAAGCGGCTGGAAGAACTGCTGTCGGACATCGCGCTGGGCAACCGCATGCCTGACCAGGTGGCGGCGCAGCTCATGGCGCTGCTGGGTCCGCGTGACGAAATCACCACGCACGTGCACAACGCGGAGAAAATCCGCATCAGTGGCGCAGAGCGCGGCGTGCTCAGCTTCGGCAACTGCTGCCATCCGCTGCCTGGCGACGAAATCATCGGCTATCTGTCCTCGGGCAAGGGCATCGTCGTGCATCGCGTGGAATGCCCCAACGTGGTCGAATTCCGCAAGTCGCCCGAGCGCTGCGTGGCCATCGAATGGGATCGCGACGTCGCGGGTGACTATCGCGCCGAGTTGCGTATCGAAGTGCTCAATCGCCCCGGCGTGCTTGCCACGGTCGCGGCGGCAATCGCGGATGCCGAATCGAATATCGAGAACGTGGAATACATCGAGCGCGACAGCACCGCTGCCACGCTGCTGTTCGCCATCGAGGTGAGGAACCGCAAGCATCTGGCCGACGTGATGCGCCGCGTGCGCCGCACCGGTGTGGTCAGTGGCGTATACAGGCACCCGCTGTAGCCAGCACAGTGTCGCGCCGCGTGAGCTCAGACTCCTTTAAACTCAGGGTTCGTATCGACCCTGAGAATTTGACATGACCCGCAGCACCATCTCCACCGACAAGGCTCCGTCCGCCATTGGTCCCTACTCGCAGGCTGTGCGTGCAGGGCAGACGGTGTTCTTCTCCGGTCAGATTCCGCTTGACCCGGCAACTGGCGAAATGGTGGCCGGCGACATCACCGCGCAGACGCGTCGCGTGTTCGACAACCTGAAGGCCGTGGCTGAAGCCGCTGGCGGTTCGCTGGCCGATATCGTGCGCGTGGGCATCTACGTCACCGACCTGGGCAACTTCGCAGCGGTCAACGCCGTGATGGCCGACTACTTCCAGCAGCCGTATCCGGCGCGTTCCACCATTGAAGTGTCCGGCCTGCCCAAGGCGGCGCAGGTGGAAGTGGACGCGATCCTCGTCCTGCCCTGATTCCATCGCGGCCTCACGTGTCACCGGCCAAGCCCATGTTGCCCGCTGATGCGGGACATGCTCCTCTCACGTCGCTTGGCGGCGTGGGACCGGCGCTGGCTGAGACGCTGGCGAGGCTTGGCCTGCGGGAAGTGCAGGATCTCTGGTTTCATCTGCCACTGCGCTATGAAGACAAGACCCACGTGCTGCCCATCGCCGACCTGCGCCCGGGTGACCGCGCGCAGGTGGAAGGCACGGTGGAAGCGGTAGAACGCGGGTTTCGCTATCGCCCTCAGCTGAAGGTCGTGATCGGCGACGAATCCGGCCGCTCGCTGACGCTGCGCTTCTTCCACTTTCGCAAGACGCAGATCGAGCAGTTCGCTGTCGGCAGTCGCGTGCTGTGCTTTGGCGAGGTGCGTTACGGCGCGCAGGGGCTGGAAATCGTTCATCCGCAATACCAGATCATCGAGGCTGGAGATCCGGTGGTGGTGGATGAACTGCTGACGCCGATCTATCCGACGACGGAAGGCCTGGGGCCGAAGCGTCTGGCGGGAGTGATTGGCAAAGCGCTGGGACGGCTGCCCACAGACGACAGGCTGGAACTGATTCCTGACGACATCGGCCGGCCGCTCGGATTGTCGTCATTGCGCGATGCGCTGATGTACGTGCACCGGCCGCCGCCGGATACCAACCTCGGCCAGCTGGGCTCGGGTCGTCACCCGGCGCAGCAGCGACTGGCGTTTGAAGAGCTGCTGACCCAGCATCTGACCCTGCGGCGCATGCGTGCGGCGGTCAAGCGGCGCCGCTCGCCCGCGCTGAAGAACGCCGGGGTGCTCCGCGAACAACTGCTGGCAGGCCTTCCTTTTGCACTGACTGGCGCGCAGCAACGCGTGGCGGCAGAAGTGGCGCGCGATGTCGCCCGTGCGCATCCGATGCTGCGCCTCGTGCAGGGCGACGTGGGCAGCGGCAAGACGGTGGTCGCTGCACTTGCCGCGCTGGCTGCGGTGGAAAGCGGCTATCAGGTGGCACTGATGGCACCGACCGAACTTCTTGCAGAACAGCACCTGCGCAATTTCCGCGCGTGGCTTGAGCCGCTTGGGCTGGAAGTCGTCTGGCTTGCGGGCAAGGTACAGGGCAGGGCGCGCAAGGCAGCGCTGGATCGTGCGGCCAACGGTGCGCATGTGGTCGTGGGTACGCACGCGTTGATGCAGGAAGGCGTGGCGTTTTCCAAACTGGGGCTGGTCATCGTGGACGAGCAGCATCGCTTTGGTGTGCATCAGCGTCTGGCGTTGCGCGACAAGGGGGCTGAAGCAGACCTTGTGCCTCATCAACTGGTGCTCACGGCCACACCGATTCCACGCACGCTGGCCATGAGCGCTTACGCCGATCTGGACGTCTCCTCCATCGACGAACTTCCTCCGGGCCGCACGCCGGTGCAGACCATCGCCGTGTCCAACGCGCGACGCGGCGAAGTGATCGGGCGCATACATGCGGCGTGTTCCGAAGGACGGCAGGTGTACTGGGTGTGCACCCTGATCGAGGAGTCTGAGCAGTTGAAGGCGCAGGCCGCTGAAGTCGCGCACGCGGAATTGACCGCTGCGCTGCCAGGACTCGCGGTGGGCCTGATTCACGGACGTCTGAAACCGAAAGAAAAGCAGGCTGTGATGGATGCTTTCAAGGCAGGTGAACTTGCCGTTCTGGTGGCTACCACGGTGATCGAAGTCGGTGTGGACGTGCCCAACGCCAGCCTGATGGTTATCGAGAACAGTGAACGATTGGGACTGGCGCAACTGCATCAGTTGCGCGGTCGTGTAGGGCGCGGTGCCATCGCATCCAATTGTGTGCTGTTGTATCAGGCACCGTTGTCGCGCCTGGCGAAAGAGCGCCTGCAGGTCATGCGCGAGACGAACGACGGGTTTCGCATCGCAGAAAAAGACCTGGAGCTTCGCGGCCCTGGCGAAGTGCTGGGCACCCGGCAAACCGGCCAGCTTCAGTTCCGCATCGCCGACCTCACACGCGATGCCGATCTGATGCCTGATGTGCAGCGCGTGG
The DNA here is from genome assembly GCF_014192715.1 of Luteibacter sp. Sphag1AF. Taxonomy (GTDB): domain Bacteria; phylum Pseudomonadota; class Gammaproteobacteria; order Xanthomonadales; family Rhodanobacteraceae; genus Luteibacter. Next base: position 38,058 of record NZ_JACHYH010000004.1, on the reverse strand, counting down.
CGGAAGCCATGATGAAAGATCACCCGGCCCGCTGCGAACAGTTGATTGCACGCTGGGTGGGCGACGCGGCGCGCTACGTGCACGCCTAACGGCGGCTTTCGTGTGGATCATGCCATTGCCACGTAACGCGTGTGCATGCACCAGGCGCGCGGCATCGGTAACACATCAATAGACCGCTAGTTGTAGGCGTTCGTCATGTTCTTGCGCGCGCCGCAAGAATGCGCGTGCTGTCAGTGCTTACTTTTTCTTTTGCCAATTCTCAATTGCGAAAAGACGTCCGAATATGAACGGACGAAAAATGCGCGGCATATCTTCGCCGTCAGGCCGGGCCGCCTTCGGTCGTAACATGGGGAAGGCACACGCTGCGGGTCACAGGAAGTGATCTGCCATCTGACGAGGCGCAGGGAGTTCATGGCAAGTCGCGAACATGGTTCAACGAAGGCGGTACCCCACGGGCTCAGGACTTCCTCGCCTATCCCGATTTTCATGTATCACAACATCGCGCCGTTGCCGCGAGGGGTCACGCGCTACCGTGGGCTTTACGTCAAACCCCGCGCGTTTGCCCATCAGCTTGGCCTGTTGCATGCGCTGGGTTATCGCGCATTGTCCATGTCCGATGCGATGCCCTATCTGCGCGGTGACGAGCACGGGCGCGTTGTCGTCATCACACTGGATGACGGTTACGCCGACAACGTCGACAACGCACTGGCGCTGTTGCAGCACTACGGCTTCACCGCTACCTGCTACGTGGTCAGTGGTGCAGTCGGTCGGTACAACGAATGGGACTCTGAACGTCTGGGTTTGCGAAAGCCCCTGATGAATGCCGATCAGCTTCGTGCCTGGCACGCGGCAGGCATGGAGGTCGGTGCGCACTCCCGTACGCACGCACGATTGAGCCGGTGCAGTCCCTGGGTCATGAAAGACGAAGTGCGCGGCAGCAAAGCGGATCTGGAAGACGTGATCAGCGCGCCGGTTACCCAGTTCTGCTACCCGTATGGCGACGTAAACGACGCAGTGGTGGAAGCCACCCGCGAGGCTGGGTACGAAGGCGCGACCACGGTGCAGCGGGGCCGCGCGGTGCCTGGATCGGACCTGCTGCGGTTGCCCAGGGTGGCGGTGTCTTATCGGCACATCCTGCCGCAGTTCGCGATGCGTGCTTTCACCCGCTACGAGGACAGGCGCGCATGAGGCTTCTGTTTGTCGGTTCGTCCCGCGGGGGTGGCGGGGCTGAAAAGCACATGGTGGCGCTTGCCACGGCGATGGCAGAGGCCGGGCACAGCGTGGGTGCTGCCGTGGATCCCTTAAGCCTTATGGCCAGCGAGTTCGTCGCCACGGACGTGCGCATGTATCCAGCCGCGTTGCGCAACGTGCTGGATATCCGGGGCTACGCCGCGATTGTCCGTGCCATGCGCGATCTGCGGCCTGATGTGCTCGTCAGCAACTTCGGCAAGGAGTACTGGCCGCTCATCCTTCTGGGCTGGCTGTATGGCGTGCGCGTCGCGCTGTTCCGGCATCGGGTCCGGCCCATGAAGCCCTTGTCGCGACGGTTGGTGCCGTGGCTCGCAGACTATTTTTTTGTCGTATCGGAGTACGCACGACGTCGCGCCGTGGATGAGGGCATTCCGTCTGCGCGGGTGCGCGTGCTGTACAACCCCATGGACGTGCGTGCGCTCGGAAAAACCTGTCCCAGACAGCGGCATAAATTGTTGAATGAGTTGGGGCTGGACGAGCACGCCATCGTGGTCGGCTACGTGGGGCGTCTGCACGAAGGGAAGGGTGTCTACGTCCTGCTTGACGCATTGCGCGAGGCGATGGCGGCCGAGCCGAGACTGCATTGCGTGTGGCTTGGCAGCGGCATCGACACGCCGCGCCTCACGGCGAGCATTGCCGCCGACTCATTTGCCGCGCGCCATCACATGCTCGGATGGGTCAACGACCCGTCGCCCTATTACCACGTGTTTTCGATGCTGGCTTTTCCGTCTACCGAGCCGGAGACGTTCGGGCGGTCGTCGGCTGAGGCGCAGGCAGCGGGTGTGCCGGTGCTTGCCAGCGAACTGGGCGGTTTGCCGGAAACCCTGGTGCCCGGTGTGACGGGCCTGCTGTTGCCTCCGGATGATGCCGCTGCCTGGCGCGATGCCATTCTCGCGATGTGTGATCCAGGCCGCAGGGCGCCGATGGCCGAGGCAGCGCGTCCTTTCGTGCAGCGCTCTTTCAGCAATGCGCTGATCGCGGCGGAGTTCGCACACGTGCTTCGCAGATAGCGATCAGGTTCGTGCGCGAAGCCGGGCTTTCAGCGTGGCGGCGATGCTCTCGGTTTCGCGCAGCGGGATCTGCTCTGGGGGCGTGATGGCTGTGGTGTCGTGCAATCTTCCACTGGCGCGAAGGCTGGCATGGAACCGGGCGATGCGCGGGGGCAGGGCGTTGGCGGCGAAGGTGTGCACCGGGCGGCCCGTGGCGCAGGCTTCGGAGATCATGTTCACCGAATCGGGTGTGACCAGGAAACGGTCAGCCCAGCCCAGTACGCCCGGATACGGATTGGGACCGTCCTCATCGCTGGCCCAGATGAATCCGGGCAGATCCCGTAAGGTTGCGCGCAATGCGGACACGGCGGGGGCGGGCGTACGGCGTGACACCACGGTCATGACGCTGCCGCCATCCAGGATGTGGCGCGCCGCGATGGCGTCGATGAGGTGGCCGACGGCCTTCGCGTCAAAGGGCATGTCCCGGCGCGGCCCTCCCACCAACACGGCAAGCCGGGGGCCCTTCAGGTCGGACAGCGAGGCAAACGCATCGCGCCCATCGCCCAGCCATTGATCGTCGACCGGGTTGAGTGATCCTGCGGTTGTGATGACATTCGGCCCCGCGAGGCCGTCGTGCCGGGGGGCAATCACCACGTCCCAGTGCTTGGGTGAAACCCGTGGGTCAAGAATCTGCACAACGAGCGTGGCGCCGCCCGAGCGCACCCGCAGCCGCCGCGTGAGCAGGGCAGCGGCCCGTCCGCAGCCAATGGCAATGCGGGGCCACGGCGGCGAAAAGCAGGCACCATCGCGGCGGCAGGCACGATCGACGCCCGGCAACATCCGGGGGGCCAGCCACGACCAGGGGGCCCGGAGCGAGAGGATGAACTCGCGCACCGGCATGCCCAGTGCCTCGGCCAGCGCCAGGGCCTGGCGCCGGTTGCCCGCCGCGCCATCGGTCACAACCCAGCATTCGCCCGTGGTGGTCACGCGGTGGGAACCCTCGTCAGGTCGATTGTTGTCGTATTTCGCACACTACGTTCCTCATTGCGTCGGTTCACGGCACCATTGTCCCGCTTACACTGTGTGGATGCCGACAGTGCCGGCCCGACTGACCCATAAAGGATAACCATGACTGCTCCGCTGAACGATGCCGCCCTCGACCAGCTGTTCCTGACCGCCCGCACCTATAACGCGTGGCTTGAGAAGGAAGTGACCGACGAGCAACTGCATCGCCTGTATGAGCTGGCGAAGTTCGGCCCGACGGCCGCCAACTCCTCGCCGATGCGCGTGGTGTTTGTGAAGTCGGCCCAGGCCAAGGAAAAGTTGAAGCCTGCACTTTCGGAAAATAACGTGGCCAAGACGATGGCTGCCCCGGTCACTGCCATCGTGGCGACGGATTTCGAGTTCTACGAAAAGCTTCCCAAGTTGTTCCCCCATGCTGATGCGCGCGCCTGGTTCGTGGGCAACGAGCCCAACATCCAGGCCACCGGCTTCCGCAACGGCTCGCTGCAGGGCGCCTATCTGATGATGGCGGCCCGCGCTCTGGGCCTGGACTGTGGTCCGATGTCCGGCTTCGACAACGCGGCAGTCGATGCGGCGTTCTTCGCCGGCACCGCCATCAAGTCCAATTTCATCGTGAACATCGGTTACGGTGACGCGAATACCAACCTGTTCGGCCGCCTGCCGCGCCTGGATTTCGACGAAGCGGCGACCATCGCCTGATTCCAAGGGCGGCAGCCTCGTACTGCCGTCCGCCCCTTGCAGTACCCACCCCGCAGCTGGAGATAACCATGCGCGCAATCCGTTACCTCGCTCTCGCCGGTCTGATCGCCGCCGGTTCGGCCCAGGCCGCCCCGGTCAACTACACCCTGGACGCTGGCCATACCATGGTCCTGTTCAGCTGGAACCACATGGGCTTCTCCAACCCGACCGCCAACCTCGGCGGCGTGCAGGGCACGCTCGTCTATGACGAAGCCGCCCCGACGAAGTCCAGCGTGGAAGTGACCCTGCCGCTGTCGGCTCTGGACACCCATGTGCCTGCGCTTGACGATCACCTGAAGAAGCCGGACTTCTTCGATGCCGCCAAGTACCCGGACATCACCTTCAAGAGCACGAAGGTCGCTGCCGCTGGCAAGGGCAAGCTGAATGTCACCGGCGACCTCACGGTCCACGGTGTCACCAAGCCGGTGACGCTTGCCGTCACGATCAACAAGGTGGGTGAGCACCCGATGCTGAAGGCTCAGGCGGCCGGCTTCGACGCTGTCGCCTCGATCAAGCGTTCGGACTTTGGCATGGGCGCTTATGTGCCCAACGTGTCGGACGAGATCAAGATCCGCATCACGACCGAAGCCATCGAATCGGAAGCCTATAAGGCCAAGATGGGCGGCAAGTAAGAGCCAGCGCCCTCCGGGCCCGCGTTCAGAGCCCGCGCCGGTGACGGCGCGGGTTTTTTTTTGCTCATCTTCCTTCGGCTATCTCCTGTTAACATGCCCTCTTCGACCGAATCGACGTACTTTCGGAGCACCATCATGACTGTTACCGACGCGGCGCTGCCGCTGAAGCCCGCCAACGCAGAAAACCGTTACGAGGTCACCCGTGCGGATCTGCCCCTGTCATGCCCGATGCCGGGCATGCATCTGTGGAATTCACATCCGCGGGTGTATCTGCCTATCGAGACGGAAGGTGGTGAGTCGGTGTGTTCCTATTGCGGTGCCCGCTACATCCTGCGCGACTGATTCGGCGCAAGCCGGTACGTAACCTGATTGCCGATTCGGCAGACCATTCCGGATAACCACCATGGCCGCCGAAATCACCCAGAGCCCCAAGGCGATGACGGTCGTACAGCTGATCCCCGCGTTGCATGCCGGTGGAGCTGAGCGGTCGACGCTTGAGATTGCGCGCGCCCTCGTGGCCGCAGGTCATACGTCGGTCGTGGTATCGGCCGGCGGTGGGCTCGTGGCGCAGCTGGAAGCCGAAGGCAGCCGGCACGTCACGTTGCCCATCGGACGCAAGTCGTTGTCCACGTTGTTCACCGTTGGCAAGCTGCGCAAGCTGTTTCGCGAACTGAAGCCTGACGTGGTTCACGCCCGTTCGCGCCTGCCGGCGTGGATTGGCTGGTGGGCCATGCGGGGTGTGAAGCCGCGCCCGCATTTCGTCACTACGGTGCACGGGTTGAACAGCCCGGGCCGTTACAGTGCGGTGCTGATGCGCGGCGAGCGGGTCATTGTGGTGTCGCAGACCCTGCGTGATTACGTGCTGCGCCACTATCCCAGCCTGGACACCGCACGCATCGCCGTCGTGCCGCGTGGCATTGATACGGATGCCTTTCCTTATGGCTATCGTCCGGACGACAGCTGGCAGCAGGCCTTTTTTGAACAGTATCCGCAGTTGGCCGGTGCGCCGCTGCTGACGCTGCCCGGACGCGGCACGCGCCTGAAAGGCCATCGTGACGCCATCGAGTTGCTGGCCGATCTGGATCACCGCGCCATCGACGCGCGCCTGCTGCTGCTGGGCGCCGACGAGCCCGGGCGCGAGGCCTATGTCGCCGAGCTGCGCCAGTTGATTCACGAGCGCAACCTGGACGACAAGGTGGTGATTTCTCCCACCCGTCCGGACGTGCGGGATGTCTACGCGATGTCCGCGCTGGTGCTCCAGCTGTCCACCCGTCCGGAGTCGTTCGGGCGCACGGTGGTGGAAGCGCTGGCCATGTGCCGTCCGGTCATGGGGTATGCCCATGGCGGCGTCGGCGAGCTTCTGGCCGAGCTTTATCCGGCGGGACGCGTTCCGCTGGGGGATCGCGAGAAGCTGGTGGAGCGTGCGGCGGAGTTGCTTCGCTTCGCGCCGTCCATTCCGCCGCCGCGCAGCTATCGCCTCGTGGACATGCAGAACGCCACGCTTTCGCTGTACGCCGAAGTAGTTGCCGGCACCTGACCCGTCCGCGCCCGGTGGGGAGGCACGCACGTCTATAATCGCGTCGGTCTCCTTCTATGGTCATTCCATGTCGCTGAAAGCCGCGCTCCGTTCGCCCCTTTTGCCGATATGGCTGGTCCCGGCACTTCTGCCGTTCGGGCGCAGTGCGGAGCTTGGCGTGGTCCTCTCGCTGATCGGCGCTCTGCTGCTGATTGCGCGCGAGCCGCGCGCGCTGGAAAGCCATCCGGGAGCGCGCCTTTTCCTGATGCTTTTTGCGGCCTACGCACTGGCCGCACTCATTTCTGCCGTGGATGCCGTGGCTCCCGGCCGCACACTGGGAACAGTGGCTGGCATCCTGCGTTTTGCGCCTTTGGGGGTGTACACGTGCTTTGCGATGCGTCGCCCGGGCAAGGTCCGCGCGCTGTACCTGTGGACGGGTGTGGTCGTGGCGCTGTGGGTGGCAGATGCCTGGGTGCAGGCTCTTACGGGGTGGGGGCTGCGCGGCATGTCCAATCCCGAACGTCTTTCGGGTTTGTTCGGGGCCGACAATCTGAAGCTTGGCCCCGCACTGGCCGCATTCGCGCCCTTTGCGTTGTGGGCCGCGCGCGAGCGCTGGGGCTGGCGGGGTCTGCTGCTCGCCTATCTGCTGGTGCTAGGCCCGGTGCTGCTGTCGGGCGCGCGCGCGGCATGGATCTGCTACGGGCTGGTGGGCCTGGCTTTCCTGTGGCGTGAAAGCCGCACGCCTTTGCGATTCGCGGCGTTCTGCGCGGCGGGCGCTCTCGCGCTGGTCGCTGCGCTGGGTATCGGCTGGAAGGTGTCGCCGCGCATGCATGACCGCATCGCGCATACGCTGGTCGTGACGCAGGGGTCGGAGGCATCGCTGAACACGGCGCTGACTGGCCGCCTGGAAATCTGGAAGACCGCTCTTCGCATGTTTGCCGATCACCCGATCAATGGCGTTGGCGTGCGCGGCTTCCGCAATGCTTACCCCTCCTACACCACCACCGACGACCGCTTCGTTGGCATCGAGCGCTGCGCGGTGGGCGAGGGCGCCTGTCACGCCCACCAGCTGCTGCTGGAGATCGCGACTGAAACCGGCGTGCTTGGATTGCTGTGCTGGGCGGCGGGGCTGGTGATCGCATGGCGTGCGTGGCGTCGTGCCGGGCCCGAGGGCCGCGCGCGAGCCTTCCCGGCCACCGTGGCGCTGGCCGCGATGCTGTTTCCGCTGAACACGCACATGGCCTTCTATTCCGCATGGTGGGGCCTGGTGTTCTGGTGGCTGCTCGCGGTGTGGGCGGCCGCGCTGTATGCGGACCTCAGCGATGGGGAGCCCGTGCGTGCGTGAGCCGTTGTCGGTGGTCGTGACCACGTTGGACAACGAAGACACGCTGGACGCGTGCCTGGCCTCCGTACGCTGGGCCGACGAAATTGTGGTGCTGGATTCGGGCTCAACCGATCGCACGGAGTCGATTGCCCGGAGCTACGGTGCCGTATTCCGCGTGCAGCCGTTCGCGGGATACAGCGCCCAGAAACAGGCGGCCATTGATCTGGCCACGCATCGTTGGGTGCTATTGCTGGATTCCGACGAGGCGCTGCCGGCCCTGGCAGCGGATGTCGTGCGCGAGGCTCTGGTCGCGCCGCAGGTGGCAGGGTTCAAGCTCTGGCGCCGGGAGTGGGTGTTCTGGCGGTGGCAGGCAAACCGCACGCGGCTCAATCACTACGTGCGGCTGTTTGACCGCGAGCGCGCGCGCATGAGCGGCCACGAGGTACACGAAAGCATCGAAGTGGACGGGCCGGTCCAGCAGCTTGCCGCCGTGATCGACCACTACGGCGAGCGCGATATCGCCGGTCGGGTGGACAAGGCCAACCGCTATTCCACGCTACAGGTAGACGACCGTCATACCCGCGCGCCGAGAGCGCTGCGGTTGCGCATGGTTTTTTATTCGGGTGTGGCCTTCACCCGTTACTACTTTGTGCGCGGGCATTACCGCGCGGGCTGGGCCGGATTCATCGCGGCCCGTGTCCATGCGTTCTATGCGTTTCTGAAGTACGCCAAGCTCTACGAGAAACGTCGCCGCGAGCGGGATTCAGGCCGCCATTGACGTCGTGTGCGAGGTGATGCCGAAGGCATCCGTCACCAGGGCGCATGCCTGCTGACGCAGCGCCTCGCGCTTGCGGAAGGCACTGCGGTGCTTGCTTTCGACATCGGCTTCCAGGCGTTTTTCCTCGTACAGCGGAAGGTCGAAGAAGCCATCGGGGGCGGCGATTCCGCCGCTTTCCGTCCAGAAGCCGTCGTAGTCGGCCTTGATCTTGTTGGCGATGCGCGCGAACGGATGGTTCGCGTTGCCCACCGCGCGAATGCGCTGGACGCCGAAGCCTTCGGCCAGCGCATGGATGGCCGAAAGCAGCAGGTTCTTCGGGCGCAGGCCGTGGCACTGTTTGGTCAGTTCGCGGATGGCTTCACGCCCGGCGCCCGACGTCGCACCCTGGATGCAGCCAATAAGGAGCGTCTTGCCACCATCGGCGAAGGTCACGGTGGCAAAAGAGAGTCGCTGGCCCTGCGCATTCTGCAGATAGATCGACAACTCCCCCTCATGGCCGCGAAGTTCCGGCGCCTTGAGCACAAGATTCAGCTCGCTGCCGTCGCGCAGGATCACCGCACCGAGGTTCGCCGTGCGCTCGTGATACAGCTTGCTGAAAAGGTGCGAAGGAAAGCTCTGCGACGCGAAGAGATAATGCGCGTACAGGATCTCCAGCTTCTGTGCCCGGCTGAGGCCCAGATGGATGAAGCGGTGCTGGTAACGTTCGACCAGCGTCCGGTCTTTCGCTGCCACGGCAGGCATGCCCGGGGTCTGTTCAAGGAACGTGAGCCAGCGATTGTGGCCCTTCCACTCGACAGCGCTGCGCACGGCATATTTCAGCGTGGACACGGCCCCACTCGCACGCGAGCGGTGCCATTCACTCCGGCCGGAAAGCGAACGAATGAATCGCGCGAGCGATGACATCTGGAACCTTGGACTGTGGGGACAGTAGAGGTTCTACGCCCGCAAGTTTTCGCGAAACTTTCACGAAAAACCTGCTTCGGCAGGCGGTTCAGCAAGTCGTTCAGCGAGCCATTCAGTAAATCGGCGGCTCGCCCGGCGGCCGGGTCTTGAAGCGTTTGTGCACCCACAGGTACTGCTCGGGCGCTTCGCGAACCATCTGCTCGATGGCGAGGTTGACTCGCTCGGTATCGCCCGCGGCATCCTTGCTGGGGAAACCCTCAAGCGGTGCTCCCAGGCGTAATACGTAACCCGTGGCATCCGCGCGACGACGATGAAAGAAAGGAATGACCACGGCGTTGGAAAGGCGGGCCAGGTGATGGGTCGCCGTGATGGTGGCCGCTGGCACGCCGAAGAAGGGCGCGAACACGTTGTCCTTGCTGCGCATGTCCTGATCGGGTGCGTACCAGAGTGTGCCGCCTGCACGCAGGTACTTCACCGTGCCGCGCAGGTCGTCCTTGTCGAACATCGCCTCGGCGTAGCCCAGGCGCGCGCGCAGCACGATCCATTCGAATACGTCCGAGTCCATGCGCCGGTACATGCCGGAGATGCGGATGCGCTGCGACACCAGTCGCGCGCACAGCTCCAGATGCGAGAAGTGACCGCCCACCAGCAGCACGCCACGGCCTGCCGCGCGCGCGGATTCCAGATGCTCCAGCCCTTCGATGTCGATGGGCACGCGCGCAATGGCGTGGTTGGTGCCGAGCCAGCCCAGAGCGAACTCCACAAGCATCATGCCCACGTCGCGCAGGTTCGCGGTGACCAGCGCCTTCTGCTCATCGGGCGACAGATGCGGAAAGCACAGGCCGATGTTGATCGCCGCGATACGGCGACGGCCGGAATTGAGGTGAAGCGCGAGGCCGCCCAGCAGCCGGCCGAGGCCCATCAGGACGCGAAACGGCAGCCGGGCGATCAGCCAGATGACGCCCACGCCTATCCAGGCGGGCCAGTGGCGCGGCATCAGCAGCGAGCGGGAGAACGAGGGGCGTGGTGTACCTGGCATGGTCGGGGATTGTAACGTGCTGGTGCCGCCGTCCGGCCAGCGGGAGTTTGACGGCTATAATCGCCAGCCCTGACGCGGAATCGAATTTTGCGCCTTCTCTATAACTTCGCCATGTATCTGTTCACGCCGCTGGTCATGTTGCGGCTGATGGCGCGCGGCATGCGCTACGGCGACTACCACCTGCGTTGGCGCGAACGCTTCGGCACCTTCGCATCGCCACGACTCAATGGTTGTCTTTGGGTGCACGCCGTGTCGGTGGGTGAAGTGAATGCCGCAGAGCCGCTGGTGAAGGCGCTGATGGAGGCTTATCCGCAGGCGCCGCTGCTGGTGACCACCGTGACGCCGACCGGCTCTGAGCGTGTGCGTCAGCTGTTTGGCGATTCGGTCTACAGCGTGTACCTGCCGTATGACCTGCCGTTTGCCGTGAAGCGCTTCCTGCGCAGTGTGCGTCCGCGTCTTGCCATTATCGTGGAAACGGAAATCTGGCCGAACCTTTATTTCGCCTGCCGCCGTCATGGCATTCCGCTGCTGATTGCCAATGCGCGCCTGTCCGAGCGCTCGCTGCGCGGTTACGCCCGCATGCGTTCGCTGGTGCGCAAGGCGCTGCGTTGCGTCAGCCATATTGCGGCACAGTCGCGCACCGACGCGGCGCGTTATCGCCTGCTGGGTGCGGAGCCCAGCCAGCTCACGGTATGCGGCAACCTCAAGTTCGATATGCCCGTTCCGTGCGATGCGCTTGCCGAAGGCATCAGCATGCGCGCCACGTGGGGCGCGGGGCGACCGGTATGGATTGCAGCCAGCACGCACGAAGGCGAAGAGCTGGCGGTCTTGCAGGCGCACCTGGAAGTGCTGCGTCGCGTGCCGGATGCATTGCTGCTTATTGCACCCCGCCATCCGGAGCGTTTCCGTGCGGTAGAGGCCTCGGTGCGCAGCCTGGGTTTCCAGACGGCCACGCGCAGTGGCGACCGTCTGCCGTCCGCGCACACGCAGTGCTTCGTCATTGATGCCATGGGTGAGCTGCTGCGCTTCTTCGCGGCCTCTGATGTCGCCTTCGTGGGGGGCAGTCTCGTGCCCATCGGTGGTCACAACGTGCTGGAGCCCGCCGCCCTGGGCAAGCCCGTGCTGGTCGGCCCGTTCACCCACAATTTCGAGGAAATCACCCAGGCGCTGCTGGATGCCGGGGCTGGCGCCCGGGTGGCTGCGGCTGAGTCGCTGGGCGAGGATGTGCTGCACCTGTTGCGCGATGAGAAGCGTCGCGACCACATGGGCAAAGAAGCGCGCAAGGTATTCGACAGCGAGCGCGGTTCCGTGCAGCGGGTGATGAAGCTGGTGGACAACCTGCTTCAGGAGTAGGGCTGGCACGCATCCCGGACATAAAAAAAACGGCGCTTTCGCGCCGTTTCTCTTTGGAGCCGTTTGACTCTCTGATTACTGAAGCAGCGAGTTGATGGCTTCCAGGTCCTTGATGTCCACCGTGCCAGCCGTCTGCTTGAGCAGCAGCTTGTTGAGGATGAACTGGTGACGGGCCTGCGAGTAGTTGCTGAGCGCCTGGGTCAGGTTCTGCTGAGCGATCAGTACGTCGACGATGGTGCGCGTGCCCACTTCAAAGCCGGCCTGCGTTGCATCGCGTGCGCTTTCGGACGACTCGACAGCAGCCTTCGTGGCTTCCACCTGGCTGATGCCGGCGACCACGGAGCGGAAGTAGTTCAGCGTGTCACGCACTACCTGGCGACGCGAGGCTTCCAGTGAATCCTGCGCGGCGTCACGCTCGTAGATGCTCTGGCGAACGCGCGATTGGGTGGCGCCGCCGGAGAAGATGGGCACCGACAGCGTCAGGCCAACCGTGGTAGCGCCGCGGCCATTGGCTGCACGCGTGGCAGCCGTGAGGCCGCCGCGCTCGTTCCAGCTGCTGGAACGGCCGTACTGGGCCGTGGCGTCGATGGTCGGAAGGTGACCGGCGCGCGCCGAATCAATGGTGTGCTCGGCCGATTCCACGTTGAACTGCGACGCGAGGATCGTCGGGTTCTTCTGCACAGCCTCTTCGACCCATGCCTTCGCATCGTTCGGCGCGGGAGCGTCCATCGGCAGCTGCTCGCGCAGCTTCTTCAGGTTGTCTGCCGGCTTGCCGGTAATCTGAGTCAGCGCTTCGCGGGCGTCGGACAGCGTGTTCTCAGCCGTGATGACGGCAGCGACGGAGGAGTCGTGCTGAGCCTTCGCGTCCTGTACGTCCGTGATGGCCGAAAGGCCCACGTCGAAGCGCTGCTGCGCCTGTTCCAGCTGACGGGCAAGCGCCTGCTCGTTGGCCTTGGCGAAGGTCAGGGCGTCGTCGCTGGTCAGCACGCCAAAGTAAGCCGTGGCAACGCGGGAGGCCAACTGTTGCAGCGCGGCTTCATACGTCGCCGTCTGCGAATCGGCAGCGGAGTGTGCAGCCTTCAGATTGGCGTACTTGCTGAAATCGAGCACGCTCTGCGAGACCGTGGCATTGAGATCACGCGTGCGGCCATAGCCGGTATCTGGCGTGATCACGTTGCCATTGGTATCCACGGTCGGCGTGGGACCGGCGACCTGCGTCTGGCTCAGGCTGAGCTGAGCACTCACCTGCGGAAGCAGAAGGGCGCGCGACTGCACGACGTTCTCGCCAATCGACAGTCGGGTGGAGTCGGCCTGCGACAGCACCGGATCGTTGGCCCGGGCCTGACGGTAGGCGTCCAGCAGGTCTTCCGCTTGGACCAGCATCGGGCATGCAGCCAGTGCCAGTGCGACGGTAAGGAGCTTCAAACGCATGGGGTCGCCTCGTGAATGGTGTAGGGAAATCTGTGGGTCAAAGCACGAAGCGCTTCACCGGCGCAGCATGCGCCAGGTAGGGAAGGTCCGTTTCAAAAAGAGATTCCTCGCGGAAGCGACCGTCACCTTCGTGCGTAATCAGAACGGCGGTCTGCGCCGGGGATTCCCCGTGTACGACGAACATGCGACCGCCCACTTTGAGCCAGCGCACGAACTTCTCCGGAATGGCCGCCACCGCACCGGTGACCACTACGGCGTCGAAAACGCCAGCGGGCTCGTAGCCGTTGACTGCCTCGGCCACATCAACCTGCACGTTGGCGAAACCCGCCTTGCCAAGACGCGTGCGTGCGGCTTCCACGAAGTCGGCATGTACATCGACGGAGGTCACCCGCTGCGACAGATACGCCATGCAGGCCGTGAGGAAGCCCGAGCCGGTGCCAATTTCCAGCACGGTGTCGGTGGGCTGAAGCTCAAGCGCCTGAAGCAGGCGACCTTCGATCACCGGCTTCATCATGACTTCGCCATGACCCAGCGGCAGCGTGAGATCAGCAAACGCCATGTTGCGATGTTCGGATGCCACGTAGTCTTCGCGACGTACGTGAGAGAGCGCGTCGAGCACGCGGAAATCCAGTACTTCCCACGGACGAACCTGGTTTTCCACCATGTTCTGCCGGGCCTGCTCGAAATTCATCGCCATGATGTCAGTGCCTTGCGAAATCGGAAAAAAGGGCTGAAAGGATAAGCGCTTAGGGCACGAGTTCCTATAGCGTCAAGGCTGCGGCCTGCGACCTGTCCGACGAAGTGCCGGAAGTCATCGACTCAGCCTGACGGAAGTCATGCCTCGTTTTTGTGATCCATCGCATTCACCTGAACGAAATGGCTGGCCGGAAAACCGGCTCATGGAATCGGACATGGTCCGACCCCACTAATGATAAGGTAATCAGGCACTCTGCCGGACACGACCGGCCAGCCGGGTTGCCGCTCCGGGCAGACGACTCAGTGCCTCATCCACGCTTGTCTGGATGGACGTATCGAGTCGCCGTATCCGGGTGAACAGCGACAGATCGCCGCGGGATTCACCCGCTACGCACAGCCAGGCCACCCATCTGGCCAGGCTTCCCCGTTCCGTGGCGGACAACGCACCGAGGCTGGCGCGAACAATAAACGCGTGCTGCCGGGCCCCGGTGCCGGTCTGTTCGATCCACGCCGACAGGGCGCGTTGCGCCTGACGGTAAGCGGGGCTCAGAAGCAGTTCCGGGCTGGTGTTGGACATAGGATTAAGGGTGCCAGGCTGTTTGGCTGGTGTTATGGAAATAACTAAACCGACGCGTATAATAAAACCATGTTTCCTGTTTGTGAAGGTGCGACCATGAACGCCAACCCGAAAGTGAAGACCCAGGGTCCCGGGCGTCCAAAGGATATGGAGAAGCGCGCGGCCATTCTGGAAGCGGCCAAACAGCTTTTCACGCAGGGCGGATTCGCCGGGACCAGCATGGATGCCGTGGCCGCAGCGGCCAGCGTGTCCAAGCTCACCGTTTACAGCCACTTTGGCGACAAGGACAACCTGTTCCGCGAAGTGATCCGCTCGCACGTGCAGGACCGTCTGCCGGACGACCTTTTCTCGGCGCCTCCGGGCACCGATATCCGTGCCACGCTCACCAGCATCGCGCGCCGCCATTCGGCGATGGAAACCAACTCGGAGTCGGTGGGCACCTTCCGCGCCATCCTGTCGGATTGCCAGCAGGGCGGAAATCCGCGCTTTGGCCGTCTTTTGTGGGAAGAAGGTCCGGTGCGCATGCACACGCTCCTGCAGCGTCTGATTGAAGACGCCGTGCAGGCCGGCCAGCTGGAAATCGACGACGTTCCGCGCGCCACCACGCAGTTTCTGGCCCTGCTCAAGGGCGATCTGGTGCTGCGTCGCCTGTTTGGCTGCGAAGACTGCGTCGTGCAGTTTGCCGACGAAGTCACCAACAACGCCCTGGCCGCCGTGGACATGTTCCTGCGCGCTTACGCTCCCCGCGCGAACTGATCGCTCGCGCCACGTCCCGCTTCGTGCTTGAATAGCCGGCAAGAAGCGGGGGTGCCGACAAGGCTGAGAGAGTCCCTTCGAACCTGATCCGGTTAGCACCGGTGTAGGGAGCTTCGTTCGCAGCACGCGCCCTCATGCGGGGGTGCGGCTGTGTGCGGCGCCGTCGCTTCGTCTGCTCATCCAAGAGGACGCAAGCCGATGAATGCCATGCCTTCCGATCTCGCGCGTGCCGCGCAGCAACTTTCCGAATCTGTCACCCGTCCGATTCCGGGCTCCCGCAAAGTGCATGTCCAGGGCTCGCGTTCTGATCTGCGCGTGGCGATGCGCGAAATTCTCCAGGACCCGACGCCCACGCTGTTTGGCGGCGAAGCCAATCCGCCGATTACCGTTTATGACACCTCCGGCCCCTATAGCGACCCCGAATACACCGTCGATCTTGCCGCCGGCCTGCCGCCCCTGCGTGCCGCGTGGATCGCGGAGCGTGGCGATGTGGAACAGCTGGAGGGCCTGAGTTCCGAATTCGGTCGCGCGCGTGCTGCGGACCCGCGCCTTGCCGCATTCCGTTTCACCGGCCTGCGTGCGCCGCTGCGCGCGAAAGCGGGCGCCAACGTGACTCAGATGCACTACGCGCGCCGCGGCATCATCACGCCGGAAATGGAATACATCGCCATTCGCGAGAACCAGCGTCTGGAGGCGCTGCGCGACAGCGCACTGATCCAGCAACATGCGGGACAGGCGTTCGGTGCATCGCTGCCCGCGCGCATCACCGCGGAATTCGTGCGGGATGAAGTGGCCCGTGGCCGCGCCATCATTCCTTCCAACATCAACCACCCCGAAGCTGAGCCGATGATCATCGGTCGCAATTTCCTCACCAAGATCAACGCCAACATCGGCAACAGCGCCGTGAGTTCGGGCATTGCCGAAGAGGTGGAAAAGCTGGTGTGGTCGATCCGCTGGGGTGCGGACAACGTGATGGACCTTTCCACCGGCAAGCACATCCACGAAACCCGCGAATGGATCATCCGCAACTCGCCGGTTCCCATCGGCACGGTGCCCATCTATCAAGCGCTGGAAAAAGTGAACGGCGTTGCCGAAGACCTGACCTGGGAAATCTTCCGCGACACGCTCATCGAGCAGGCGGAGCAGGGAGTGGACTACTTCACCATCCACGCGGGCGTGCTGCTTCGCTTCGTACCGCTGACCGCGAAGCGCGTTACAGGCATCGTGTCGCGCGGCGGCTCGATCATGGCGAAGTGGTGTCTTGCCCACCATCGCGAGAATTTTCTCTACACGCACTTTGAAGACATCTGCCAGATCATGAAGGCATATGACGTGTCCTTCAGCCTGGGTGATGGTCTGCGCCCGGGTTGCGTGGCGGATGCGAACGACGCAGCGCAGTTCGGCGAACTGGACACACTGGGTGAACTGACGCAGATCGCGTGGAAGCACGATGTGCAGGTGATGATCGAAGGCCCCGGGCACGTGCCGATGCAGCTCATCCGGGAAAACATGGAGCGCCAGCTGGAGAAATGCCATGAGGCGCCGTTCTATACGCTTGGGCCTCTGACGACCGATATCGCGCCCGGTTACGATCACATCACCAGCGCCATTGGCGCCGCGATGATTGGCTGGTTCGGTACGGCGATGCTTTGCTATGTCACGCCGAAGGAACACCTTGGCCTGCCCAACAAGCAGGATGTCCGCGACGGGATCATTGCGTACAAGATCGCCGCCCATGCGGCCGATCTGGCCAAAGGGCATCCGGGTGCGCAGGTCCGCGACAATGCGTTATCCAAGGCGCGTTTTGAGTTCCGCTGGGATGACCAGTTCAACCTGGGCCTGGACCCGGACAAGGCGCGTGAATTCCACGATGAAACCATGCCGAAGGATGCCCACAAGTCCGCGCATTTCTGTTCGATGTGCGGGCCCAAATTCTGCTCGATGAAAATCACCCAGGATGTTCGCGACTACGCAGCCGTCCACGGGGATCAGCCCATTCCCAATGTGGAAGAAGGCATGGCCGGCATGTCTGCGCAGTTCAGGGCCATGGGTTCGGAGGTTTATCGCAAGGCCTGATGGCGTCACGCCGGGAGGGGAGCGTCTTCACCCGACCTTCCCGGTGGCCCGCCTACCTTGGGTCCGGTCAGCTCATCCAACCCAACCCACTCTTCACGAGGAGGCAGGTCATGGCCGTGAAAAAGCCGTTTCAGACAGATATAGAAAACATCCGCAAGCGCGCCCGCGAGCACATCGACAAAGGCGCTGTTACCAGCGGCTACAAGGCTGACCGCGAGACGGTCATCAAGCTTCTCAACGAGGCGCTGGCCACGGAAATCGTGTGTGTGCTTCGCTACAAATACCATTACTACATGGCGCCGGGCATTCACTCGCAAAGCGTCAAGTCCGAGTTTCTGGAGCACGCCAACGAAGAGCAGGTACACGCCGATCGCATCGCGGAGCGCATCACCCAGCTCAATGGCACGCCCAATTTCAATCCCGAAGGGCTGCTGAGCCGCAGCCATGCGGATTATGTGCCCGGCGACGATCTGGTGGACATGATCAAGGAAGACCTGGTGGCCGAGCGCATCGCCGTGGACAGTTACCGGGAGATCGTGACGTATCTGGGGGAGGACGATCCGACCACGCGCCGCATGATGGAGGAGATTCTGGCGCAGGAAGAGGAGCACGCCGAGGACATGGCCACGCTTCTGGAGAATCTGGGCAAGAAGGGCGAGCCGGCAAAACCCGCCGTGGCCTGATCTTCAGGCGCCGCCGGGGTTCGCGGTATAAGCTTGGGTCGACCTGACCGCGAAGGAACGACCGATGGAAGCCTCTACCGTGAACCCTCCTTACCGGCGCCGGCGGCATCCGTTAGCGCAACTGATTCTCGCGGTGGTGGCCTTACTGGCCATCATCGTGCTTGCCCTGATGTGGTGGTGGGACCGTGAGCCGCCGCAGTTCGATCCGGTGACCAGCACCACGGCGTACATGACGTCGATCAACCGTCCCATGAGCACGGGCGCGGTCACGACGTACACGCTGGTTCATTCGGTGGAAACGCTGCTGGACAAGCGCGGCGGCTACATCAGCAACGACAAGTTTCCGCCGGGCGTGTTTCTGGACAACATGCCCAACTGGGAATTCGGCTCGCTGACCGCCTCGCGGGACCTGATTCGCGCATTGCGCAACGACTTCAGCCGCTCGCAGACCCAATCCACCGAAGACAAGGATCTGGCTGAAGCCGATCCGCTGCTGTCCAGTCCGAATGATCGCTGGTTGTTGCCCAGTTCCGAGTCCCAGTACCGCAAGGCTGTGGATCACATGGAAGGCTATCTGTCGCGATTGAGTGACACGGACGATGGCAACGCGCACTTCTATGCTCGCGCGGACAACCTGGCCGACTATCTGCAAATTGTGTCCACGCGTCTGGGCTCGCTGTCGCAGCGACTGTCTGCGAGCGTGGGTCAGCTGAAAGTGGATGCAGCGCCCAATGCAGACGCGTCTGGCAACGCGTCGACAGGCGCCGGGCAGATAGTGCGCACGCCCTGGAACAAGATCGACGACAACTTCTACGAGGCACGCGGCTACACGTGGGCGCTGCTGGAGCAGCTGAAGGCCATCCGCCACGACTTCGCGCCCATCCTGCGCAGCAAGAATGCTGATGCGGGGCTTCAGCAGGTGATCCGGGAGCTGGAAGAGTCGCAGAAGGCGCTCAGCAGCCCGGTGGTGTTGAATGGCTCGCCGTTTGGTTTCTTCGCCAATCACTCCCTGGTGATGGCCAACTACATTTCCCGCGCCAATGCGGCCATCATCGACCTGCGAACGCTGCTGGGCCGGGGCTGACCGGACAAAAAAACACCCCGGGAACGGTACCGTTTCCGGGGTGTGAGGTCAGCTCTGGATCTGCTGATTACTTGTTTTCGGCGTTGTAGCGAGCCATGCCGGCTTCGATCTCAGCCTTGGCCTCGGCGGCGCCGACCCAGCCGTCGACTTTGACCCACTTGCCCTTCTCCAGATCCTTGTAGTGCTCGAAGAAGTGGCCGATGCGCTCCAGCCAGTGTCCGGACACCTGCTCGATGTCCTTGATGTGCGAGTAGCCCGCGAACACCTTGGAAACCGGCACCACAACCAGCTTCTCATCAGCGCCGGCCTCGTCGGTCATCTTCAGCATGCCGACCGGATGGCAACGGATAACCGAGCCGGGAACCAGCGGCAGCGGCAGAATGACCAGGGCGTCCAGCGGATCGCCGTCGCCGCCCAGCGTGCCCGGCACGTAGCCGTAGTTGCAGGGGTAGCGCATCGGGGTGGAGAGGATGCGGTCGACGAAAATCGCGCCGCTTTCCTTGTCCACTTCGTACTTGACCGGCTCGGCGTCTTTCGGAATCTCGATGATGACGTTGATTTCGTTCGGCACGTCACGGCCGGCGGGAACGAGGTGGAGGCCCATGGGGATCCTTGAGGGTGGCTGATAAATGGCCGCCTAGGATACCAAGAGCGGGGGCGGGACGAGCCCACCCCCGCTGCACCTTATTTCAGGTGGTCCCACAGATAGGTATAAGCCAGCGCCGACATGAAGGCGGCCTGCTTGTTGTCTGCGGCCGCGCCGTGGCCGCCCTCGATGTTCTCGTACAGGCTGGCGTCAAAGCCCATGGCCTGCATCTTTGCCGCCATTTTGCGGGCGTGGACCGGGCCCACACGGTCATCGCGGGTCGAGGTCGTGAACAGCACCGGCGGGTATTTCACCCCGGCCTTCACGTTCTCGTAGGGGGAGAATGTCTTGATGTATGCCCATTCGTCCGCCTTGTCCGGATCGCCGTATTCGGCCATCCACGATGCGCCGGCCGACATGTGGGTGTAGCGCTTCATGTCCAGCAGGGCCACCTGGCTCACCACCGCGCCGTACAGTTGCGGGTACTGCGTCAGCATGTTGCCGGCCAGCAGGCCGCCGTTGCTGCCGCCCATCATGCCCATGTGCCTGGGCGAGGTGATCTTGCGGTTGATGAGATCCTGGGAGACGGCCGCGAAGTCCTCATAGGCGCGCGGACGGTTGGCCTTGAGGGCCGCCTGATGCCAGCGCGGGCCGTACTCGCCACCGCCGCGGATGTTGGCGATGACGTACACGCCACCCTTCTCCAGCCACGCGCGGCCCGCACCCGCCGCATAGGCCGGCTGCAGGGAGATCTCAAAGCCGCCGTAGCCGTAGACCAGCGTCGGATTGGTGCCGTCGGCCTTCAGCGTCTTCGGCGCGATTTCAAAGTAGGGCACGCGCGTGCCGTCCTTCGAGGTGACGAAGTGCTGGGTCACCACAAACTTCGAGGCGTCGAAGAAGGCCGGGCTGTGCTTCAGCGCTTCGCGTTCACCCTTGCCAAGCACGCCGTAATAAAGCGTGGTGGGCTGAAGGAAGCCGCTGACGGTCAGGAAGTATTCGTCGCTGTTGTCCGGGTCGATGGCGCTGGCCTGGACGGTGCTGAGTGCGGGAGCACCGCTCAGCGCCTCGGATTTCCAGGGGCCGCTGGCCGTGGGGGTCAGCACCTGGATGCTGCTGACCACGTCGCGCATCACGTTCAGCACGAGGTGGTGGCGGGTCCACGAATAGCCTGCCAGCGAACTGTGTTCATCGGGCTGGAACAACACCGTGATATCGCGCTTGCCTGCCATGAAATCGTCGAAATTCACGGCCAGCAGGGAGCCGGACGGATAGGTCTTGCCGTTGACCGTCCACGCGGTGCGCGGCTCGATGGTCATCCATTCGCGCTCGACGTCGGTGCTGGCGTCGGTGGGCACGTCCACGCGGGTGAGCTTGCCGTCCTTGCCGCGCACATAGGTTTCGCTGCTGTAGAACTCCAGCGCGCGCTGCACGAAGTCGCGCTCGAAGCCGGGTGTGCGATCACGGTAGGCCGAAATCGACATGTCGGTAGGCTTGCCCTCATACACCGTGGTGGCGGAGGTGAGCGGCGTGCCGCGCTTCCACTCCTTGACGATGCGCGGGTAGCTGGACGTGGTCATGGAGCCGGGGCCGAAATCGGTGGCCACGTAGATGTGGTCATCGTCGATCCAGGCGACCTGGCTCTTGGCTTCCGGAAGCGTGAAGCCATCCGCGATGAACGTCTTGGTGCCAAGGTCGAATTCGCGGATGACGTCAGCGTCTGCGCCGCCACGCGACAGCGACACCAGGCAGCGGCGATAGTCCGGCTTCAGGCACTGGGCGCTGTGCCAAACCCAGTTTTCCTTCTCGGCGGCGGCCAGGGCGTCCAGGTCGATGACCGTTTCCCACGCGGGCTTGTCCTTGCGGTACTCGGCCAGCGTCGTGCGGCGCCACACGCCTTTCGGGTGCTGCTTGTCGCGCCAGAAATTGTAGAAGTGGTCGCCGATCTTGCTGACCATCGGAATCTTCGCGTCCGAATCGAGCATTTCCAGCAGGCGACCCTGCAAGGCCGTGAACTCCGGGCCCTGTGCGTACTTGCTGGCCGTCTGCGCGTTGCGGGCCTTGACCCAGTCCAGCTGCTTCGCGCCGTCGATGTTGTCCAGCCAGAGGTAAGGGTCGTCGCTGGCGGGCGTGGTGGCCGGCGAAGCGGGCGGGGTAGGTGCGTTCTGTGCGTGCGTCATGCCACCCAAGGTAAGGGCGACGGCCAGTGCAATCCAGCGTCGGTGCATGGTCGATTCCGTTGCGGTTGAAAAACCAACCATAGCCGACCCGCGCCCGTACGCAGCCGTGACTTCTGGGCCAGATGCGAAAAATCGCCGACAGACCGACCGGCACGCCCGGACGCCATGCAGCGAATTCGGGGCGACATTTCAGAATCTTCTGATTCTTAGCCGAAAAGCTGCGGCGTAGCGTCGGGCATGGCTTGAGGCGACGTCCGTCAGCAAGCCATCCATCATCGAAGAGGAATGCGCATGAACAAGCTCCGGATCATCCCGCTGGTGTTAGTCACGCTGGCCTTCAGCACATCGGTCGTTGCCATTGACCTGTCCGGCGTCAGTGCTCCGTGCGGGGCGGAGGGCGACGCCGTCTGTGGCATGACCTATGCCGTCACCGCCGAAGCCTCGACCAATGCGGGCGCGTTCGAGGCGGTACAGCCCCGTGTGCCGGGCCAGTGCCATCAGCGTGGCGGCATCATTCCCGTGGTTGCATACCGGTATGGGCTGGACGCGAGCTCGGGCAAGCAGCGTGTGGTGGCCACGGTCACCTGCGATACGCCGGGCGGCTGATCGCCAGCCAGCACGAAGCCAGGCGGCCGTGACCCCTCGGGGGGCCACGGCCAGAGGCCTGTTTCTTACATAAGGGGGACCAGCAGCAGTGCCACGATATTGATGATCTTGATCAGGGGATTCACCGCCGGGCCGGCCGTGTCCTTGTACGGGTCGCCCACGGTATCGCCAGTGACGGCCGCCTTGTGCGCGTCCGAGCCCTTGCCGCCGAAATGACCGTCCTCGATGTATTTTTTCGCGTTGTCCCACGCACCGCCACCGGTGGTCATGGAGATGGCGACGAACAGGCCGGTGACGATGGTGCCGATCAGCACGCCACCCAGCGCCTGCGCGCCCGCTTCGGCGCCTCCCAGCATCTTGAAGCCGAACATCACCACGACCGGCACCAGGACGGGCAGCAATGAGGGCACAAGCATTTCGCGGATGGCCGAGCGGGTCAGCATGTCGACGGCGCGGGAATAGTCCGGCCGCGTGGTGCCTTCCATGATGCCGGCGATTTCGCGGAACTGTCGGCGCACTTCTTCCACGACGGCACCGGCTGCGCGCCCCACGGCTTCCATCGCCATGGCCGCGAACAGGTACGGGATGAGTCCGCCGATGAGCAGGCCGATGATCACGTAGTGGTTGGACAGATCAAAACGGATGTCCGCGCCACCGAAGTGCTGGCTGAGGTTGTGCGTGTAGTCGGCGAACAGCACGAGCGCGGCAAGCCCCGCCGAACCGATGGCGTAACCCTTGGTCACTGCCTTGGTGGTGTTGCCCACGGCATCCAGCGGATCGGTGACACCGCGCACGTCAGCCGGCAATTCCGCCATTTCGGCGATGCCACCCGCGTTGTCGGTAATCGGGCCATAGGCATCCAGTGCGACGATCATGCCGGTCATGCTCAGCATCGCGGTGGCGGCAATGGCAATGCCATACAGCCCGGCGAGGTCGAAAGCACCCCAGATGGCCGCGCATACCGCCAGCACGGGCAGCGCTGTGGACTTCATGGAAACACCCAGGCCCGCAATGATGTTGGTTGCATGTCCGGTGGTGGACGAGCGGGCCACGTGCTGCACCGGGCTGTACTCGGTGGCGGTGTAGTACTCGGTGATGACGACCATCGCACCGGTCAGCACCAGGCCGATGATGGCGCACCCATACAGGTGTCCCACGCCGTAGGCGGAGTCGCTCATCAATGCCTTGGTGATGGGCCAGAACGCGATGGCCGCCAGCAGGGCAGAGACGAACACGCCGGCGTACAGCGCGTTCATGATCTTGCCGCCCCGGGTCTTCACGAAGAACGTGCCGATGACGGAGGCGACAATCGAGGCGCCGCCAAGCACCAGCGGGAACAGTACGCCGGAGGGCCCGGTCTGCTCGGCCATGATGCCGCCGAGCAGCATGGTGGCGATGAGCGTCACCGCGTAGGTCTCGAACAGATCGGCGGCCATGCCGGCGCAATCACCCACATTGTCGCCCACGTTGTCGGCGATGACGGCGGGATTGCGTGGATCGTCCTCGGGAATACCTGCTTCCACTTTGCCGACCAGGTCGGCGCCGACGTCTGCACCCTTGGTGAAGATGCCGCCACCCAGGCGCGCGAAGATCGAAATCAGCGACGAGCCGAAGGCCAGGCCGACGAGGGCATGCAGTGCATGTGTCTGTTCGTAGCCCATGTGGCGCAGCACGCCGTAATAGCCTGCGACACCCAGCAAGCCGAGTCCCACCACCAGCATGCCGGTGACGGCACCACCGCGGAAGGCGACCGCCAGGGCAGAAGAAAGGCCGCTGCGGGCGGCCTCTGCGGTTCGAACGTTGGCACGGACGGAAACGTTCATGCCGATGTAGCCGGCCGCTCCGGAGAGAACGGCCCCCAGCGCAAAGCCGATGGCGGTGCCCCACTCGAGGAATAGGCCGATGAGTATGAATAGAACGACGCCCACGGCGCCGATGGTGCCGTACTGGCGGTTGAGGTAAGCCGATGCGCCTTCCTGGATCGCCGCGGCGATCTCCTGCATCCGTGCATTGCCTGCGGACTTGGCGAGCACCCAGCGCACTGACCATGCGCCATAGGCAATCGCGACGATCGAACATGCCAGCGCGATCCATAAACCGTACTGCTGCAGCATCGAAGCCTCCCCGGATTGTATGAGCCGTCATCGGCCCGAAGCCGCTCGTGATGACGCGGCTGGGCCGAGTATAGGCAGGGGATGGCTTGCGAGGTGTTGTGCGTTGCACGAACGCCTTAGTGACTGATGATGTCCGCGATGATTCCGGTGGTGATGGCCACCAGCAGGAAATCATTGTCGGCACGCACCCAGTGATAGCCACGCGGCGGTTCGCGCAAGCGATACGTGCGGTAGTCGTTCACCACATAGTCGTTGCGACGGTAGATGTCCGGTGCGCGGTGACCACGCTCCCAATGGCCACCACGCGGCGGCGGCGGACCACGGCGGCCGGCGTAGTTGTCACGATGATCGTCGTGACGGTCGCCGGGGCCCGGGTGGTTGTTGTTGCGGTCATCGCGATGGTCGTCACGATGATCCTGGCCCGGTGGGTAGGGCGGCGGCTGGAAGGCGAAGGCGGGTGCCGCAGTGGCGGCAACGGCGATGCAAAGCAGAGTGCGTGCAATGATTTTCATGAAGGCCTCTCTTTATCCGGGACGCCGCGATCAGCGTGTGGCAATGTCGAGAATGACGCCGGTGGCGACGGCGACCAGCAGGAAGTTGCTGTTGTCCGAGCGTACCCAGTGGTACCCGCGCGGCGGCGGACGCAGGCGGTAACCGCGATAGTCATTCACCACGTACGTCGGGCCGTAATAACGGTGACCACGTTCCCAGTGTCCGTAGTAACGCGGGGGCGGCGGCGGGCGATGGTAGTAGCCCGGAGGCGGACGATGGGCGTAGCCGTCGTGGTATCCGCGACGATCATCGTAGCGGCGGTTGTCACGGTGATCATTGCGATGATCGTAGCCGTGACGATCGCGGCCGTGGTCGTCGCGATCCGGGGCCGCGTGCGCCACGGAAACAGCGGCGACACACAGGGCCAGGGTGGCAAGGGTGCTACGAACAAGGGTCATCCGGTCTCTCCTCTGCCCGGCTGCAATAACCGGCGATTCGCATCGTGAACTTGCGAACCTGAACGAGATACCGGATGGCCCGAAAGGTTGGTGAAAGGATTTACTGTCGCGTCAGGTATCCGTCTGCCCGTTCAGGCGAGCGAGCCCGGAGTGAACTCCAGCGATACGTGATCGGGACGCCCCGGAAGCCGCAACGCCGTTTGTTTTTCCGGCGTGCTGGCAATGACTTTGCCGCTGCGGATGACGGCAAGGCGCGTGGCTTTCAGGCGAATGGCCTCAAACGGATCGGCCGCCTGGAGCACGACCAGATCAGCCCGCCGACCGGGAGCGATGCCATAGTCGTCCAGGCCCAGAACGCGTGCCGCATTGACCGTGACTGCATCAAACGCTCGCTGCACGCCCGTGGCGCTGGTCATCTGTGCCACGTGCAGGCCCATGGAGGCCACTTCCAGCATGTCGCCCGAACCCATGCCATACCACGGGTCCATCACGCAGTCGTGGCCGAAGGCCACGTTGACGCCCGCATCCATCAGTTCGGGCACGCGCGTCATGCCGCGACGCTTCGGGTACGTGTCGTGACGGCCCTGCAGCGTGATGTTGATCAGCGGATTGGCGATGGCGTGAACGCCTGCCTCGGCGATCAGCGGCAGCAGTTTGGAGACATAGTAATTGTCCATCGAGTGCATGGACGTGAGGTGTGAGCCGGTGACGCGGCCCTGCAAACCGGTACGCACCGTTTCCGCTGCCAGGGTTTCGATGTGGCGCGACAGCGGATCGTCCGACTCATCGCAATGCATGTCGACGCGCAGTCCGCGTTCGGCCGCCAGTTCGCACAACCAGCGGATCGACTCCGCGCCATCGGCCATCGTGCGTTCAAAATGCGGAATGCCGCCCACCACATCGACGCCTGCATCCAGCGCGCGGACCAGGTTGCGCTTTGCGGTGGGCGAGCGAAGCAGGCCGTCCTGCGGGAAAGCGACCAGTTGCAGGTCCAGGTAGGGTGCAACGCGCTGCTTCACGTCCAGCAGCGCGTCTACCGCCAGCAGGCGGTCGTCGCACACATCCACGTGACTACGAATGGACAGCAGGCCCTGCGCCACGGCCATGTCGCAATACGCCATGGCGCGCTTCGCGATGGCTTCGACCGTGAGGTCGGGTTTCAGCTCGCCCCACAGCGCGATGCCTTCGAGCAACGTGCCGGACTCGTTGAGCCGGGGCAGCCCCAGTGACAGCGTGGCATCCATGTGGAAGTGGGCATCGACGAAGGGCGGGCTGACCAGCCGGCCCGCGACGTCGATCACTTCCGTCGCGGTGGCGTCCAGCGCCGGTTGAACGGCGACAATGCGATCACCGCGAATACCGATGTCGACGCCCTGCTGACCATCGGGAAGGCGGGCGTTACGAAGAATGAGATCCATGGACACGGGCGACTCAGCCTGCCTTGAACGCGTTGAGTTTCTTCGGCACTGGCGTGTTGCGCAGCGTGACGTATACCGGCAAGCCGTCGGGGCCGTAAGGTGGCGGCGTTTCGCCCTGAATCAGGGGAGCCAGGTAGCGGCGGGCGGCGGCGGTGATGCCGTAGCCATCCTTGGACATGAAGTTCTTCGGCATTTTCTTTTCGTGGTTGGCGATTTTCTGCAGCGGTGCTGCTTCGATCTTCCATTTGTACGGCTCGTCGGACAGACGCACGATCACCGGCATCACCGCGTTGAGCCCATCGGCAGCAAATTCCACCGCCGCCTTGCCCACGGCATAGGCTTGGTCGGCATCGGTCTTCGACGCGATGTGGCGCGCGGAGCGCTGCAGGTAATCGGGGAGGGCCCAGTGATATTTGTAGCCCAGCTTTTCGCGCACCAGCGCGGCAAGCACGGGCGCGGCTCCGCCCAGCTGCGCGTGGCCAAATGCGTCTCGCGCGCCGGATTCGGCAAGAAAGGCGCCGTCCGGTCCCTTCACACCCTCCGACACCACCACGGTGCAATAGCCCACCCGTTCGACAGTGGCTTTGACCTTGGCCAGGAAGGTCGCTTCGTCGAACACGTTCTCCGGAAACAGGATCACGTGCGGTGCCTGATCGGCGCCCTGGCCGGCGAGACCCGCCGCTGCCGCGATCCAGCCGGCGTGGCGACCCATGACCTCGATGATGAAGACCTTGGTCGAGGTGTCTGCCATCGAGGCAACGTCCAGACTGGCCTCACGCACGGCGATGGCGGTGTACTTGGCCACTGACCCGAAACCGGGGCAGGTGTCGGTAACGACCAGATCGTTGTCGATGGTCTTCGGCACGCCAATGCAGTTGACCTCGTAACCCAGCGCATGGCCCACCTGAGACACCTTATAGGCGGTGTCTGCCGAGTCGTTGCCGCCGTTGTAAAGGAACGTGCGGATGTCATGGGCGCGGAATACGTCGATCAGGCGCTCGTACTCGGCCCTGTTTTCCTCGAACGACTTCAGCTTGTAGCGGCAGGACCCGAAGGCGCCACCGGGGGTGTGGCGAAGTGCCGCGATATTCGCCTTTGCCTCTTTCGTGGTATCGATCAGGTCCTCGCGCAGCGCGCCCAGGATGCCGTTGCGGGCTGCGTAGACCTTGATGCCCTTGTCCCGGGCCGTTTCTATGACGCCTGCCGCCGTGGCGTTGATCACGGCAGAAACGCCGCCAGACTGGGCGTAAAGGAGTTTTCCCTGAGCCATGCGTCGGTTCCTCTTGAACGGTGCGGTATGCCCCGGGGAGGGTAGCGCGACAGCACGCCTTTAAGACAATGGTTTGACGGGGGGAGGCCGCTGCCGTTACTTTGGCAGCCATTTTCTAGGGTTCGAGCATTTATGCGACTCGTGCTACTCGGTGCACCCGGTTCGGGCAAGGGCACTCAGGCCGCGCGCCTGAAAGACAGGTTCGGCATTCTGCACATCTCCACCGGCGACCTGCTGCGTGCCGAGGTGAAAGCGGGTACGGAGCTGGGTCTGAAGGCCAAGGCCGTGATGGATGCCGGCAACCTCGTGGCGGACGACATCCTGCTGGGCATGCTGGAAGCGCGTCTCGCGCAGCCGGATGCCGCGCGCGGCTTCATCCTCGATGGTTACCCGCGCAATCTGGTTCAGGCCGATGCGCTGGCCAGCCTGCTTCAGCGTATTGGCCAGCCACTGGATGCCGTGGTCAAGCTCGAAGTGCCGGGCGAAACCATCATCGGGCGCTGCGAAATCCGCTTCGCGAAGGAACACCGCGCCGACGATAATCCCGAGACGGTGAAGAAGCGTCTTGAGATTTACGCCGAGCAGACCGCGCCGGTGGCGAACTTCTACGCCCAGAAGGGCGAGCTGAAAATCGTGAACGGGGTGGGCGAGCTGGACGAGGTCACCGACCGCATCCTGGCCGTGCTCCCGGGCACCAGCGCAGCCATCAACGGCTGATCGCAAGGCCTGCCGCCTCACGGCGGCGGGCCGCTTTCCGGCACGCGTTCCGCGACCGGACCTTACGGAATCGACATGCGCCTGCACATCCTTGGTATCTGCGGCACGTTCATGGGCGGCGTTGCGGCGCTTGCGCGCGAGCTTGGGCTGACCGTCGAAGGCTCTGATGCCAACGTATACCCGCCCATGAGCGATCAACTTGAGGCGCTGGGTATCGGCCTGATGCAGGGCTACAGCGCAGAACACCTGAAGCCTGCCCCCGACCTGATCGTGGTGGGCAATGCGATGGTGCGTGGCAATCCGGCCATCGAGTACATGCTCAACGAAGGACTGGCGTACGTATCTGGCCCGCAGTGGCTGGGCGAGACGCTGCTGGGTGGTCGTCAGGTGCTGGCCGTGGCCGGCACGCACGGGAAAACCACCACCACGAGCCTGCTGGCGCATCTGATGGAAAGCGCGGGCCTTGAACCCGGATTCCTGATCGGTGGCGTGCCCGGCAATTTTGGCGTCTCGGCGCGGATGGGGGCCGGCAAGGCCTTCGTGATCGAAGCGGACGAATACGATTCGGCGTTCTTCGACAAACGCTCCAAGTTCGTTCACTACCGGCCGCGCATCGCCATCCTCAACAACCTGGAATACGACCACGCGGACATTTTCCCCGACGTGGCCGCCATCCAGCGCCAGTTCCATCACCTCGTGCGCACGGTGCCGGGTGAGGGACGCCTGATCGTCAACGCGGAAGATCCTCTGCTGGCCGAAGTGCTGGCCATGGGCGCGTGGACGCCGGTAGACACCTTCGGCATCGACGCAGGCCACTGGCGCGCGGAACCCATCGAGGCAGACGGCTCGCATTTCCGCGTCCGTCGTGGTGACGAGCTGATCGGCGACATCCGCTGGTCGTCGCTTGGCCGGCACAACATGATGAACGCGCTGGCGGCGCTCGCCGCAGCCACCGCAGCAGGCGCCGATCCGGTGGCGTTGCTTCCCGCCTTTGCCACCTTCCTGAGCGCGAAGCGCCGCATGGAGTTCATTGGTGAGCACGCGGGCATCACCGTGTTTGACGACTTCGCACACCATCCGACCGCCATTGCCACCACCCTGGCCGGGCTGCGCGCCCGCGTGGGCGACGGGCGCATCGTTGTAGCGCTGGAACCGCGTTCAAACTCCATGCGTCTGGGCGCCCATGCTGACGCGCTGGCGCCTTCTCTGGCCGATGCGGATGCGGTGGTGTTCCTGCACCGGCCCGAGCTCGCCTGGGACGCTGGCAAGGTCACTGGCGCGCTCAGCGGGCGCGGGGCGGCGGTGTCTTCTGTGGATCAACTCATTGCGCGCCTGGTGGACACCGTGCGCGCGGGTGATCACGTGGTCTTCATGTCCAACGGCGGCTTTGAAGGTGCACCGCGGCGCTTCTTCGAAGCACTGAACGCGAGTTAGACTGACGGGCATGGCTGCGACCACGCCCGCTCTCGATCTTCCGCTGTTTCCACTGTCCAGCGTCCTGTTTCCAGGCGGGCAGCTGCAACTGCGCATTTTCGAACCCCGCTATCTCGACCTCGTGCGCGAGTGCGCGCGATCGGACAGCAGTTTCGGTGTGTGCATGATTCTGGAGGGGCGCGAGGCAGGCGTTCCGGCGGTACCCGCCGCTGTGGGCACGCTGGCGACCATCACGGATTTCCACACGCGTGAAGACGGCCTCCTGGGCATCGTTGCCGATGGCAGCCGTCGTTTCCGCGTGACCCGCACGCGCGTGCGTTCCGATGGCCTGCTGCGCGGCGACGTACGGCCCTGGCCGGAAGAAGAGGTTCTTCCCGTGCCTCCCGAATTCGGTCTGCTGACCACCATTCTTGAGCGGCTGGCCGAGCAGATGGCGCCACCCTGGCAGAAAGCCGACCGGGATCGCTACGACGACGCCAGTTGGGTGGGCTTTCGTCTGTCCGAGCTTCTGCCTTTGGATGCCAACGAATGCCAGCACATGCTTGAGCTGGATGATCCCCTGCAACGGCTGGCCGAGCTGCGCGATATTCTTCCGCGCTTCCAGCGTCCCTGAAAAAAGGTTTCCATCATGTCGTCGTTGGCCGGCAAGACTCTTTTCATCACCGGTGCCTCGCGTGGCATCGGCCTGGCCATTGCACTGCGCGCTGCGCGCGATGGTGCCAATATCGTGATTGCGGCAAAAAGCAGTGTCGCCAATCCGAAACTCCCCGGCACCATCCACACCGCCGCCGCCGAAATCGAAGCGGCAGGCGGCAAGGCGCTTCCACTGAAGGTGGATATCCGCGAAGAGGACGAGGTGAAGCGCGCAGCCGCCGAAGCGGCGGAGCGTTTCGGTGGCATCGACATCGTGGTGAACAATGCCAGCGCGATCTGGCTGGCCGGCGTGGAAGGCACGCCGATGAAGCGCTTTGACCTCATGCAGCAGGTGAACACGCGTGGCACGTTCGTGACCACGCAGGCCTGCCTGCCGTACCTGAAAAAGTCGGCCAATCCGCATGTGCTGATGTTGTCGCCGCCGCCCAGCCTCAACCCGGAGTGGTTTGCGCCGCATACCGCGTACACGATTGCCAAGTTCGGCATGAGCCTGTGCGTGCTGGGCATGAGCCCGGAGTTTGCTCCGATGGGTATCGCCGTGAATGCGCTGTGGCCCCGCACGGTCATCGCCACGGCCGCCATCGCCATGATCGACGGTGTGCGTGCCGAGAACTGCCGCAAGCCCGATATCGTGGCCGATGCGGCGCACGCCGTCCTGACGCGTGACTCCCGCTCATTCACGGGCAACTTCGTGATCGACGAAGAGATCCTCCGGGAAAATGGCGTAAGTAATTTCGACGCCTACGCGGTGGCACCCGGCCAGCCCCTGATGCCCGACCTGTTTCTCTGATCCGCGCCTTTGTGACCGCCTGATGGCGAACGGTGCTGGCTGATGGCTAGCGCTTTTGGCTTATGGTTGCCTTCACGCCGATAGGTATACCGTCTGCCCATGGCGTCGAATACATGCGTATTCGCGTCGGGGTGGGGCTTGCCGGTGTTGCAGGGGGTGCTGGCGGCAGGTTCGGGATGTGTCCGCGTGATGCCGGCAGGCCTCGCGGGCGAGGAGCAGGCATGTCGCACCACTCAGTATCGGGGCGTTGCGTCGTCTGGATTGGCAGGCCGTCCGCGGAAGAGCATTTCGGCTTGATACGGGCTGGCTGGCGAACGCTGGTTGCCGATCCGGGACGTGATAGCGGTGAAACTCAAGGTTGGTCCGATGCCGTACTGGCGCTGGTCGATCTGCGCACTCATGCCATCGACGCATTGACCTCGCTGGATCAGATACTGGCGGCCACGCCGCTGCCGTGGATCGCGATGGTGGGTACGCGCGGCCGGCAGGATCCGCTGGTCGCCGGAAGGTTGGCCGAAGCCGCAGAAATCATCGTGGGCGCGGCAGGCATGGCCGCACTTCATCAGGCATTGGCGCGGGCCATTGGTCTGGCAGGGGCTCCCACGCTGCCTGACGACGAGCGGCTGGCGGTGATGACGGGGAGTAGTCCGGCCATCCAGGCGCTGTCGCGCAATATCCACAAGTTCGCGCCCGTGGAACTGCCGCTGCTGATTACCGGCGAGACCGGTACGGGCAAAGAGATGGCCGCGCGTGCGCTTCATCGTCTTTCCCGTCGACGGGACAAGCCCTTTGCAGCCATCAATTGCGGTGCTTTGCCTGCCAATCTGGTGCAGTCCGAACTGTTCGGACACGAGCGTGGTTCGTTCACAGGTGCAACGTCACGGCGCATCGGCCATTTTGAATCTGCCGACGGCGGCACCGTATTTCTCGATGAAATTGGCGATTTGCCGCTGGACGCACAAACCAACCTTCTGCGCTTTCTGCAGGAGGGAACGCTGGAACGTATTGGCAGCTGTCAGTCGCTGCATGTGGATGTGCGCGTTCTGGCTGCCACTCACGTGGATCTGGAAAAGGCCGTGGCACAAGGGCGTTTTCGCGAAGATCTTTTTTACCGCCTGAATGTGCTGCGCCTGCGCATGCCGCCGTTGCGCGAACGCGATGGGGATATCGAACTGCTGGCGCAGCAGTTCCTGGAAACCTTCCGCGAGAGCTATGGCACACGGGCGCGTGCCTTCAGCACCAGCGCCCGACGCGCCATGAATACGTTTTCCTGGCCGGGCAACGTGCGCGAGCTGATGAACCGCGTGCAGCGCGCGGCCGTGGTCGCGGACGATGCGCTTATTACGCCGGAAGATCTGGAATTGACGGGTGATCAACGCAACGGCATCAACGACAGCCTGGGAAGCGCGCGCATTTCCGCCGAACGCGAGGCCATCATGGATTGCCTGCGAGCCAGCGCGTTCAACGTGAGCGAGTGCGCCAGGCGCCTGCGCGTCTCGCGGGTCACGGTGTATCGGTTGTGCAAGAAACACCAGCTCGCACTGGATCAGCTTCGCTGAGCCGGTCGGACGAATCAAAGGAAACTCCCGGCCCCTTTCGGGGACGGGAGCCTCCATCCGCCCGCCCGGCTTGGCAGGGTCGTCGGGAAGGCGAACACAGGTGCCGTCAGGTGGGTGGGACCCAAGCGGACCTGCCGAAACAGAGAGCAATCGTCGTGCCACAAAGGTAAGTGATTGAAAACGAAGAGAGTGCGCGACGGCATAGACCGTTTGGCGTAGGCCGCCCGTCCGCGCCCCTGTTACACCCGATGCCACGAAATCCCGCAATTTCCCGCTGAAACGTGATTTCTCGCCTGTCGCAATCCTGTTACAGCGCCCGGTTTACACGTACACCGCGTTGTCGCGGGGGTCCGAAGCCTTATAGGATGCGGATTCAGCTCGGCGCGTCAGGGGTGTATCGAACCCTGACCCCTCGGCTGGACCTACGGGTCGATGTCGGACTGCAGCGTACCGTGCGACCGCTTTTGTTCCTGTTGAGATGCCGGCGCTGCAGCCGGTATCGGGAGTTGTCCATGTCTCATCCCCAAGCCACCGACCTCCTCGGGCTCGGCAAGCGTTACTGGCTGTCCGTCTATCGTCCCCGCGACGTGGTGCTTGACCACGGTAAAGGCGCACGAGTCTGGGATACCGAGGGACGCGACTACATTGATCTGGGCGCTGGCATCGCGGTGAACGCGTTGGGACATCAGGACCCGGATCTGGTGAACGCGCTGGTCGATCAGGCGCACAAGCTGTGGCACGCGAGCAATGTGTTTTATTCCGAGCCGCCGCTGCGGCTGGCGGAAGAAATCGTCGAGGCGGCGCCGTTCGCATCGCGCGTGTTCCTCTGCAATTCGGGCACGGAAGCCAACGAGGCCGCCATCAAGCTCGTGCGCAAATGGGCGGCCTCTGAAGGTCGCGCGGCGGACAAGCGTGTGATCGTGACGTTCCACGGTTCCTTCCACGGCCGCACGCTCGCGGCGGTGACGGCTACCGCACAACCGAAATACCAGGAAGGTTACGAGCCGCTTCCCGGCGGATTCCGCTACGTGGCGTTCAACGACGTGGAAGCGCTGGAGGCGGCGTTCGCACACGGTGATGTGGCCGCCGTGATGCTGGAGCCGGTGCAGGGCGAGGGTGGTGTCATGCCTGCCGCGCCGGGCTTCCTCACGAAGGTCCGGGAGCTGTGCACGCAGCATGACGCGCTGATGGTGCTGGACGAAATTCAGTGCGGCATGGGCCGCACCGGCACGCTGTTCGCGCACACCCATGACGGCGTCACGCCCGATATCGTCACGCTGGCCAAGGCACTCGGTGGTGGATTCCCCATCGGCGCGATGCTGGTGGGGCCGAAGGTGTCTGAAGTGATGCAGTTCGGTGCGCACGGCACCACATTTGGCGGCAATCCCATGGCAGCGGCGGTGGCACGCGTGGCATTGCGCAAGCTGGCATCGCCCGAAGTGCTGTTGAACGTGGAGCGCCAGGCCAATGACATGCGTGCGGGTCTGGCTAAGCTCAACGCCGAACATCATCTGTTTGCCGAAGTGCGCGGCCGTGGCCTGATGATCGGCGCGGTGCTCGATACGGCCTACAAGGGCCGCGCGGGCGAGATTCTGGATATCGCAGCGGCGCACGGCTTGCTGGTGCTGCAGGCGGGTCCGGATGTGCTGCGTTTTGTGCCGCCCCTGACCATCACGGATGAAGAGTTGGCGGAAGGTCTGTCGCGTTTGGCCGCGACACTGGCCGAATTCATGCGCGAATCGAAAGTCGCGTAACGCGTGGCAAGCCTCCGGGCAGCATGCCCGGAGGCTCCGTGCCACTCAGCCGCCAGCGGCCACCACAAACGCTTCCTGCGCTGCGTGCAGCGTCTGCGCGATGGCTTCATCGTCGTGTGAGCTTGATACGAAACCCGCCTCGAAGGCCGACGGCGCGAGATACACACCGCGATCCAGCATCGCGTGGAAGAAGCGGTTGAAGGCTGCTACGTCGGCACGCGTCGCCTGTTCGTAGGTCGACACGGTTTCGCTGCTGAAGAACAGGCCAAACATGCCGCCCACGCGGTTGAAGCTGAAAGGAACGCCTGCTTTGGCCGCCGCCGCTGCAAGGCCATCAGTCAGCTGATGCGTGCGTGCCGTGAGGCGCTCATAGAAACCGTCTTCGCGGATCAGTTCCAGCATCGCAAGGCCTGCGGCCATCGCGACGGGGTTCCCTGAAAGCGTACCTGCCTGATAAATCGGGCCCGATGGCGCAATCTGCTCCATGAGGTCGCGGCGGCCGCCATAAGCACCGACGGGCATGCCCCCACCGATGATCTTGCCGAAGCAGGTGATGTCCGGCGTGATGCCGTAATGCGCCTGCGCGCCACCGAGCGCCACGCGGAAGCCGGTCATCACTTCGTCGAAGATCAGCAGCACGCCATGACGGGTGCACAACTCGCGCAGTGCCTGAAGGTAGCCTTCGTTGGGCGGAATGCAGTTCATGTTGCCGGCGACCGGCTCAATGATGAGGCCCGCGATGTCATGGCCCTGTTCGGCAAACATCGTGCGCGCAGCCTCGATGTCGTTGTACGGCAGGGTAAGGGTCAGATCGGCCGATGCCTTGGGCACGCCCGGCGAGGTTGGCACGCCGAAGGTCAGCGCGCCGGAGCCTGCCTTCACCAGGAAGCTGTCGCCATGGCCGTGATAGCAGCCTTCGAACTTCACGATCTTCGTGCGACCTGTGGCGCCGCGTGCGAGGCGGATGGCCGACATGGTGGCTTCCGTGCCCGAATTGACCATGCGCACCATTTCCACCGAGGGCACGAGTCCCACGATGGATTCGGCCATGGTGACTTCAGCAGGGCAGGGCGTGCCGAACGAGAGCCCGTCGCGCACGGCACGTTCCACGGCTGCGCGTACATGCGGATGGTTGTGGCCAACGATCATGGGGCCCCACGAGCCCACGTAGTCGATATAACGCTTGCCTTCCACGTCCCACAGGTACGGGCCATCGGCGCGCGCGGTGAAAAACGGTTCGCCGCCCACCGACTTGAAAGCACGGACAGGCGAATTCACGCCGCCGGGAAGCACCGCCTGGGCGCGCTGAAACAGTTCGTGGTTCGTGGTCATGCAGAAAATCCGTGGGTGGCGTCAAAGAGGTTGGCGAAACGGCGGGTCGCGGTCTGGATGTCGCTGGCGGCGAAAATCGCCGACACCACTGCCAGGTAATCCGCGCCGGCGTCGAGCACAGGTGGGGCATTCTCCGGTGTGATTCCACCAATGGCCACCATGGGAAGGCCCAGTGCGGCGGCTTGCCGCAGAACATCCAGCGACGCATGCGGTGCGTGTGGCTTGGTGGTCGAGGGGTACATGGCGCCAAATGCAAGATAGTCCGCGCCGGCAGAAGCCAGTTCGCGCGCGCGTTCAATGGAGTTGTAGCAGGACACGCCAATCACGGCGTCCTCGCCCAGCGCGGCGCGCGCCGTTGCCACATCTCCATCTTCACGGCCCAGATGAACTCCCGCGCCTACCTGCGCGGCCAGCGCGACGTCGTCGTTGACGATGAATGTGGCGTCGTAGCGCGCGCAGATGCTGGAAAGCTCCGAGGCCTCGGCCAGGCGGCGCGCGGCGTCCTTGGTCTTGTCCCGGTATTGCAGCAGGCGGGCGCCCCCGGCCAGGGCCGCTTCCACCGCGGCAAAAAGGTCGTCTCGCGGGCCGTCCGTGATGGCATAAACGCCCTTTCCGGCGAGGCGGTGTTGAGTTGCAAGGTTCATGAGATGCAAATCCGTGGATGGGGCGCGCTTTAACCAGTGCCCCGGGGGTGACAGAATGGAAGACTTTCCAGCACAGCGACAATACGCCAGCCATGAGCCAGAGCACGCCTGATACCACCACCCTTCGCAAATGGATGTGCGTCGTGTGTGGCTTCATCTACGACGAGGCCATGGGCCTGCCTGAAGAAGGACTGGAGCCAGGTACGCGGTGGGAAGATATCCCCGATACGTGGACGTGTCCCGATTGCGGCGTCACGAAAGACGATTTCGAGATGGTAGAGATGGACTGACGGGTTTTTCCCGTCATCGGGCATGAGGCGGCCATGGTTTCGCCTCATCGCCCTGCTTACATGGTGGTGCGCACGCAATGTGCGCTTTCGTGGAATACGCCGCCATGCAGAAATTCATCCCCTTTGAAGACCAGTGGAACGAACTGGACGCCCTTGATGTGGCGATGCTCGTTCCGTATCACGTGGGCGTGCCCTGTGAGCATGGTCTTGGAACGTCCGATCAGCGGATGACACCGGGCTCGCCCTCGATAGTGAACGTATCGCCGGGCTTCAGGGCCAGGCCCGATGCCGTACCTGCCGCCAGTTCCAGAACGTAACGCGCATTTCCCGTGCTGGGATAGACCGCGCAGGGGTCTGCCTGGCACGGAGGCACGTTCAGCTGCATGGACACCAGTCGGCGGCTGCCGTCGAAGTACAGGATGTCCAGCGGGATGAGCGTGTTCTTCATCCAGAACGAGCGCGGCTCATCATCAGGGAACACAAAAAGCATGCCGTGATCCGGAGCCAGGTGCTTCCGGTCCATCAAGCCGTGCTCGCGCGAGGCGTCGTCGGTGGCAAATTCCGTGGAGAACGTACGTCCGTGGAGCGTTACTGACGGAGCGTTGGCGCCGAACGCCGCGAAGGGAAGCCCGAGGGCGCAGAAGGCGAGTGCGCGCATCAACATCAGGACACCTTATTAGTGTGGGTAAGGGTTTCGAGTGTAGCGCGCAAATTTTTTTACACTTTTTGTGCAGAACCTCTTCACAGATCTTAAAAACCGGGCTATTCTTTCACTCCCTCGACGGAAACGCCTTCCAACGAGGGGTTCTGCTCCACCAGCAACCTCGAAAAAAAGATTCACGAGGGTGTTGACGGAAACGAAAAACGATATAGAATGGGCGGCTCACCTCGGGACGAAATGTTCAGAGGGCGAC
>NZ_JACHYH010000003.1 GCF_014192715.1 Luteibacter sp. Sphag1AF | reverse complement strand
CCGTGGTTCTCCATCGCCAAATCCGCGTACATGCGTTTGAGCTTGTTGTGCTCCGCTTCCAGGTCGCGCAGGCGATGAACGTCCGACGCTTCCATTCCGCCGTACTTCGATTTCCAGGTGTAATAGGTCGCCTCGGAAATGCCCAGCTCCCGGCACATGTCCTTGACCTGCCTGCCGCCTTCGACCTGCTTTAGCGTCGCAACGATCTGGCTCTCGGTGAATTTGCTTTTGCGCATCGTAGGTCTCCTTGGGGATATTTTGCCCGGGGACCTCGGTTTATGTCTGGAGTAAGTTTACGGGGAGGCGACAAAAGCAGCGCACTCGCACTGATTACACCGCGGCGCGCCATGACATTGAGGTCGGCAAGCTGCATGATGGCTTGTGTTGCGTTCAGTTGGAGGGCCCATGGAACCTATTCTTAATCGGCGGCAGGAAGAGCTGGTCGCCATGGTTCAGCGCGATGGTTTCGCGGCCGTTGAAGATCTGGCGGCCCACTTCGATGTGGCCCCGCAGACCATTCGTCGCGACCTCAATCTGCTTGCCGACCTTGGCCTCATTCGCCGTTATCACGGCGGAGTGAAGGCTCCTTCGAGCGTGGAAAATCTCGCATATACCGCGCGCCAGGGACTTCAACAGGCGGAAAAGCGACGCCTCGCGTCATTGCTGGCCAGCCATATTCCCGACGGCGCGTCGCTGTTCATCAATATTGGCACCACCAATGAGGACGTCGCGCGTGCGTTGCTGGATCATCGCGGTCTTCGCGTGATCACAAACAACCTAAATGTCGCGATCATGCTCAGCAATAATCCGACCTTCGAGGTGATCGTCGCCGGTGGTGTCGTGCGTGGTCGGGATCATGGCGTCACCGGCGAGGCCACCATTGAGCTGGTACGCCAGTTCAAGGTGGACTTCGGCGTCATCGGAATTTCCGGTATCGAGCTGGATGGCACGCTGCTGGACTTCGATTACCACGAGGTCCGCGTCGCACAGGCCATCATCGAGCACTCGCGACAGGTGTTCCTCGCTGCTGACCACAGCAAGATCGGGCGGAATGCGATGGTTCGCCTTGGCAATCTGGGGAGCATCAGCGCCTGGTACACGGATCGACAGCCTCCGGCGCCGTTGCTCTCCGCGCTGATCGAGGCAGGCACCACGTTGCATATCGCCGACGCGCACAACTAGAGCCATACGGGCTTCCCTTCCCACGTGCCCCGCTGATACCGCCAGACGATCCGCATATCCACCAGGCCACACCGCCTCAAGTATCCGGTTACGCTGCGGTGCAGCGTGCGATGTTCGATTTTGTTCGTTTATGCTCGATAGACGGGTATGGACTGCCGATCTCGTGCGTGAAATGTTCGTAAATGCGAAATCGCCAGTGCAAGCCCTCCTTTGAGCGGAGCGTGGCATGACCGAGCAAGTCGACGTCCTGGTAGTGGGTGGAGGCATCAATGGCGTAGGTATCGCCCGGGATGCTGCCGGGCGGGGGCTTTCCGTCGTCCTGTGCGAGCGTGACGATCTTGCCGCGCATACCTCAAGCGCAAGTACCAAGCTGATCCATGGTGGCTTGCGGTATCTGGAGCAGTTCGAATTCGCCCTCGTAGGCAAGGCGCTCGCGGAGCGCGAAGTACTTCTTCGCGCCGCACCGCACATCATCTGGCCGCTACGCTTCGTGCTTCCACATCAGCCACACCTGCGTCCCGCGTGGATGATCCGTATCGGATTATTTCTCTACGACCACCTTGGACGCGGCAAGCGCACCTTGCCGGGGTCGCGACGTGTTCGCTTCGGCAAGCACGTGACGGGTGAGCCACTGCGCAGCGAGTTCAAGGTGGGCTTCGTCTACTCGGACGCCTGGGTACAGGATGCGCGCCTTGTGGTCCTGAACGCGATGGATGCACTGACTCGTGGCGTGCAGATCCGTACACATACGGAATGCACACATGCGGCGCGCGATCAGGACGGATGGACGGCTGAACTGGTCGCCGCAGACGGTACGAAAACGACGGTGCGCGCCCGTGCCCTGGTCAATGCGGCAGGTCCATGGGCCGCCTCTTTCCTGGATAACGTCGCGCACATCAAGCATGACCATTCGCTGCGACTGGTAAAGGGAAGCCATATCGTCGTGCCGAAGATTTTCGATCATCGTTACGCGTATATTTTCCAACAGCCTGATCGCCGTATCGTGTTCGCAATCCCTTATGAAAGGGAATTCACGCTTATCGGAACCACGGACATCGAGTACCACGCTGATCCGTCGAAGCCGACCATCGACGTCGAAGAAACTCAGTATCTGTGCGAAGCGGCGAATCGCTATTTCAAGAAAACGCTGACTCGCGCAGATGTCGTATGGACGTATAGCGGTGTTCGCCCGCTGCTCCAGGACGAATCGGGCAACGCATCGGAAGTCACTCGCGACTACCTTCTGGATCTGGATACGCAAGGCGCGCCGCTGCTCAACGTGTTTGGCGGAAAGCTCACGACATTCCGCAAGCTGTCCGAAGAAGCCATCGACAGACTGGCGCCGCTTCTGGGTAATCGCCAGCCGGCCTGGACGGCCAATGCGACGCCACTTCCCGGCGGAGGCGAGCGCGACATGGATGCGCTGATTGCCGATGTCAGGAGTACCCGCCCTTGGCTTCCGGAGACGATGGCCTGGCGTCTCG
The DNA here is from genome assembly GCF_014192715.1 of Luteibacter sp. Sphag1AF. Lineage (GTDB taxonomy): Bacteria > Pseudomonadota > Gammaproteobacteria > Xanthomonadales > Rhodanobacteraceae > Luteibacter. The sequence continues at coordinate 506,514 of NZ_JACHYH010000003.1, read as the reverse complement.
CGCATAGCTACGGCACCCGTGCCCGCGAGCTTCTTGGGGAGGTGACCAGTCTGGAGACACTTGGTGAGCACTTCGGTGCAGACCTCTATCAGGCCGAAGTGGACTACCTCGTACACCACGAATGGGCGCGGTATGCCGAAGACATTCTGTGGAGGCGCAGCAAACTGGGCCTTCATTTCACGTCGGATCAGACCGTTCGTCTGGACGCCTATCTGGCCAGAACGGCGCGACAGAATCACTGACGATCCGGTGCGCATGAATCACCCGCTGACCCGAAAAAGAACATTCAAGGAGAGATACGCATGTCGGTTTATCTGAGTGAATTCCTTGGCACGATGGTCATGATCCTCCTGGGTGATGGCGTTGTGGCAGGTGTGCTTCTTAAAGATTCCAAAGCCAAGGACTCTGGCTGGATCGTCATCACCGTGGCGTGGGGTATTGCGGTGTTGATGGGCATATTCGTGGCGGCGGCGAGCGGCGCGCACATGAATCCTGCCATCACGATTGCGATGGCTTCCATCGGCAAGCTGTCCTGGGCGCTGGTCCCCGGCTACATTGCGGCACAGATGGCCGGTGCTTTCGCGGGCGCGGTACTCACGTACCTGACCTACCTGGCGCACTGGGCGCGCACGGATGATCCGACGACCAAGCTGGGCGTGTTCTGCACCATTCCTGCCGTGCGAAATATCCCTGCAAACCTGCTCACCGAAGTGATCGGCACATTCGTCCTCGTGTACGGCGTGCTCGCGATTGGCGCAAACAATTTGACCAACGGCATGGGCCCTGTGGCTGTCGCGTCGCTGGTGGTGGTGATCGGCATGGGCCTGGGCGGACCTACCGGTTACGCGATCAATCCTGCACGCGACCTGGGCCCGCGACTCGCCCATGCGCTGCTTCCCATTCCTGGCAAGGGCGGCTCGGATTTCGCGTACGCGCCGGTGCCCATCATCGGCCCCATCGTGGGTGCGTTGCTTGCCGCCTTCTTCTTCAATGCTGTTGCCGGCTGACACGAGGACACTGACGTGACGACTAAAAAATACATCCTTGCCATTGATCAGGGCACCACCAGTTCCCGTGCCATCCTGTTTGATAACGAAGGCTCCATTGCCGGCATGGCGCAGCGCGAATTTCCCCAGATATTCCCGCAACCGGGTTGGGTCGAACACAATCCGCGCGAAATCATGACCAGTGTGCTCACCACGCTTACTGAAGTGATCAGCAGTTCAGGTATCGACGCCTCGTGCATTGCCGGGATCGGCATCACGAACCAGCGGGAAACGGCGGTGGTCTGGGACAAAAAGACCGGGCAACCCATCCATAACGCCATTGTCTGGCAGTCCCGTCAGACGGCGGACATCTGCGAGAAGTTGAAGGCGGACGGCCACGAAGAGATGGTTCGCGAGAAGACGGGCCTTCTGATTGATGCCTATTTTTCGGGTACCAAGGTCAAGTGGATTCTCGACAAGGTGGAAGGCGCGCGCGAGCGGGCCCGGAAGGGCGAGCTCCTGTTCGGCACCATCGACAGCTGGGTCATCTGGAACCTCACCGGCGGCAAGGTGCACGTCACTGATTACACCAACGCATCGCGCACGCTCATGTACGACATCTACAAGCGCGAGTGGGACGACGAACTTCTGAAGATGCTAGACGTTCCCCGCGCCATGCTTCCCGAAGTTCGCTCGTCCAGCGAGGTGTATGGACAGACGTTGCCGAAGCATTTCTTCGGGCGTGAGGTTCCCATTGCAGGCATCGCCGGTGACCAGCAGGCGGCCCTTTTTGGTCAGGCGTGCTTCGAGCCGGGTCTGGTCAAAAATACGTATGGCACCGGGTGCTTCCTTCTGATGAACACAGGCGAGAAAGCCGTGCGCTCGAAGAGCGGACTGCTGACCACCATCGCGTGGGGTCTGGACGGCAAAGTGGAGTACGCACTGGAAGGAAGCATCTTTGTTGCCGGCTCTGCGGTTCAGTGGTTGCGCGATGGATTACGCATGTTTGGCAAGGCGAGCGATTCGCAGGCCTACGCCGAGCGCGCGCGTGACAACGACGGTGTCTACTTCGTGCCGGCGTTTGTCGGTCTCGGCGCACCCTATTGGCGAAGTGATGTCCGCGGCGCTGTATTCGGACTGTCACGCGGAACAACGAAGGAACAGTTCGTTCGTGCGGCGCTGGAATCCATGGCTTATCAGACGCGCGACGTGCTCGAGGCGATGGTTGGTGACTCGGGTATTGACGTGAAGGAGCTGCGCGCAGATGGCGGTGCCATCGCCAATGACTTCACGGCACAGTTCCAGAGCGACATCCTCAACATCGACGTGCTACGCCCGAAAGTGCAGGAAACCACGGCGCTGGGCGCCGCATATCTGGCAGGTCTCGCGACCGGATTCTGGTCAAGCCGGGAAGACATCGCCAAACAGTGGGCCGTCGATCATCGCTTCAAGCCGGCGATGGGCGAGGAAGAACGCGAGAGGCTCTACAAAGGCTGGAAGATGGCGGTAGAAGCCACGATGGGTTTCCGCGTCGCCTGAGGCCACGCCGAAGACAACAAAAAAAGGCGACGCATTGCTGCGTCGCCTTTTTCATCTGGACGGCTGAATCGTTCAGGCGAACGCGTAGCCGAACTGATCCTTGAACTCGGCCGCGAACTGGTCGTACGTGAACTTCTGGTTCTGCGTACCGTGGTGCTCGACCTTCAGCGCCCCCATCAGTGATGCCATGCGGCCGATGGTCTTCCAGTCGTAGCCTTTCATGATGCCGAAGATGAGGCCGGCACGATAGGCGTCGCCGCAACCCGTCGGATCAACCACCTGGCGCTCGCGTGCGGGCGGGATCTCGATGATCTGGCCATCGGTGTGAATCAGTGAGCCGCGCGGGCCCTGAGTCACGATGTATGCCTTTACGTGCGAGGCAATCTCGTTGGCGCTCCAGCCGGTGCGCTGCTGAAGCAGCTGCGACTCGTAATCGTTGACGATCACGTAGGTCGACTTTTCGATCATCGAGCGGAACTCGTCGCCGTTGAACAGCGGCATCGCCTGACCCGGATCGAAAATGAAGGGTACGCCGCGTGCAGCGAACTCGTCCACGTGCTGCAGCATGGCGTCACGGCTGTCCGGTGCCACGATGCCGAACTCGCAATCGGGGATGTCGCGCACGTGATTTTCGTGCGCGCTGGACATCGCACCCGGATGGAATGCGGTGATCTGGTTGTTGTCCAGGTCAGTCGTGATGAAGCACTGCGGCGTGAACTGGTCGTCGAACTGACGGACGTTGTCCAGGCTGATGTCGTTCTTCACCAGGTGATCGCGGTACGGCGCGAAGTCCTGACCCACCGTGGCCACCGGCATCGGGTTACCGCCGAGAAGCTTCAGGTTATAAGCAATGTTGCCCGCGCAGCCGCCGAACTCGCGGCGCATGCGCGGCACGAGGAAGGAAACATTCAGGATATGGACCTTGTCCGGCAGGATGTGGTTCTTGAACTGGTCAGGGAACACCATGATGGTGTCGTAAGCCAGGGAACCGCAGATAACGGCTGTCATGCGTGGGCGACCCAATATCGGTTGAGGCGGCGCAGACCCCTGCTGCCGCGGGCGGCGGGCGAATGCCCGGCAAAGACTCGAATCGTACCCCGAAAGACGACCGATGGCGATATCGCCTGTACGTACAGAATTACGCAAAAGCGGGAGCACATGCTCGCATCATTCAGACTTACAAGGCTTTCTTAACTTCTTCGCCCTTGCGTGGGGGAGGGGTCCAATCTAGACTGCCACGCTTACTTTTTCCCGCTATTGGCGCATGCCGCATCATGTTTAAGAAGTTTCGCGGACTCTTTTCCAACGACATTTCCATCGATCTCGGCACGGCCAATACGCTGATCTATGTGCGGGGCCAGGGGATCGTCCTTAATGAACCCTCCGTGGTCGCCATCCGCCAGGATCGCGGGCCGGGTGGTCCGCGCACGGTCGCGGCCGTGGGTGGCGACGCCAAGCGCATGCTGGGTCGTACGCCGGGCAATATCGCCACGGTGCGTCCGATGAAGGACGGCGTCATTGCCGACTTCACCATGACCGAGGCGATGCTTCAGCACTTCATCAAGCAGGTTCACCGATCTCGCATGCTGCGTCCCAGCCCGCGCGTGCTGGTCTGCGTGCCGTGCGGTTCCACCCAGGTGGAGCGCCGCGCTATCAAGGAATCGGCCGAAGGCGCAGGCGCCCGCGACGTGTTCCTGATCGAGGAACCGATGGCCGCTGCCATCGGCGCCGGCATTCCGGTGCACGAGGCGCGCGGCTCGATGGTGCTGGACATCGGTGGCGGTACCTCCGAAGTGGCAGTCATCTCGCTCAACGGCATCGTCTACTCGCAGTCGGTGCGCGTGGGCGGCGATCGCTTCGACGAGGCCATCATCAATTACGTGCGCCGTAACCACGGCACGCTGATCGGTGAGTCCACCGCCGAGCGCATCAAGCTGGAAATCGGCTGCGCCTTCCCGCAGAGCGAAGTCCGCGAGATCGAAATCTCCGGCCGCAACCTCGCTGAGGGCGTGCCGCGCATGTTCACCATCAACTCCAACGAAGTGCTGGAAGCGCTGCACGAGCCGCTGTCCGGCATCGTGGCAGCGGTCAAGGCTGCGCTGGAGCAGACGCCGCCGGAGCTTTGCTCCGACGTCGCCGAACGCGGCATCGTGCTCACCGGTGGTGGTGCGCTGCTGCGTGACCTGGATCGCCTGATCTCCGAAGAAACCGGCCTGCACGTGCAGGTGGCCGATGATCCGTTGACCTGCGTGGCCCGTGGTGGCGGCAAGGCTCTGGAAATGATCGACCAGCACGGCAGCGATTTCTTCGCGTTCGAGTAAGCGGTGCCGATGACGGGGGGCACAACGCATCCCGTCATCCTCGCCATGGCCGGCGCGCCTGCGCGCCCGGTCGTTTACGTGATACCGCGCGGGCCGTCCGGCTCGCGCTGGCCTGGATACAGAGCCTCCATGCAACGCGCGCGTTTCGCCCCGTCGTCCACCGATCCGACGTGCCGCCCTGCGGCCCGCGTCATGCTGCCGCGCGGAAGCTGATGCGATGGCGTTGAACAGGGACGAATCCTCACCGCTCTTCGCCGGCTCCGTGGCCGGAACGCTTCGACTCATTGTGTATCTGGCGCTGGCCTGTGTGTTGATGGTGCTTGACCACCGCGGCGGCTGGCTCAACAGCGTGCGCTACGGCCTGTCACTGATTGTCGAGCCGGTATACCGCATTGCGGGCCTGCCATCGCAGGGCTTCCATGCCGCCACGGTGGCCTTCGCGGATCGTCAGCGTTTGACCGAGGCCAACCAGCGCCTGCGCGAAGATCTGCTGCTGGCCAACGCCAAGCTCAACCGCATGGCCTCGGTGGCCGAGCAGAACGCCCGCCTGAAAGAGCTGCTGGACACCCAGCACAGCCTCAACCTCAACGTGCAGCTCGCCCGTCTCATTGGCGTGGACCTGGGCACGTTCCGTCATCGCATCGTCCTCAACGTGGGCGCGCGCGATCAGGTGAAGCCCGGCCAGGTGGTGATCGACGCCCGTGGCGTGATGGGGCAGGTGGTCGATGTCATGCCCACCACGTCCGTGGCGATGCTGATTACCGATCCGAATCACGCGATCCCGGTCACCGTTGAACGCACAGGCCTGCGCACCATTGCGTATGGCTCGCGCGCGGGCGACATGCTGACGTTGCCCAACATTCCGGTTTCCGCCGATGTGCGCGAGGGCGACAAGCTGGTGACCTCCGGTCTTGGCGGCCGTTTCCCGCCCGGCTTCCCGGTGGGCGAAATCCGCGAAGTGGCGCAGACGCCATCGGGCATGTTCCTGGCCGCGCAGGCGCGTCCGGCAGCAGACCTGGATCGCAGTGAAGACGTCCTGCTGTTGCACGATCTGGCAGAAGGCGCCGGGCCGCCCGCGCCGGCCACTTCGTCGGGACCGCCGGCAGATCTGGCCATGCCGCCCCAGTCTGCTGCACCCACGTTGCCGTCCGTGACCTCGCCGTCTGTCACGCCTGTGCCGGCGAACGCCACCAGTTCCAGCGCCATTGCGCCCACGGGGACACCATGAACCGTCAGCGCATCCGGCTTCTGTGGTTCGTGGCGACGCTGGTCATGTCGCTGTTCCTCATGCTCATTCCTCTTCCTGCGCCGCTGATGCCGCTGAAGCCGTACTGGCCTGCGCTCGTGCTGCTGTACTGGTGCCTGCAGTCGGGCGACCGGGTGACGCTTGGTCTCGCGTTCTGCGTGGGCGTGGGGGCGGACCTGTTCGATGGCGTGCTTCTCGGCGAGCAGGCCCTGCGGCTCACCGCCATGGTGTTCATCGCGCTGCGCTTTCGCTCGCGCTTGCGCTTTTTCCCCATGTGGCAGCAATCGCTGGCCGTGCTGGGATTCCTGCTGAACGACCGTGTGCTCCTGCTGCTTGTGCGCGTGCTGGGTGGCGATGCGCTGCCGCCTGCTGAATACTGGATTTCGCCGTTCGTGGGCGCGGCGCTCTGGCCGTTCCTGTTCCTCATTCTTGATGACCTTCGGGCGCGCCTGCGCATCCACGAGGCATGAGCACGCGTCGCGCCTCCATCAAGGAAATCCGCGGCGAGGTGGCCCTGTTCCGCCGTCGCGCGTTGACCGGCTTCGCTTTGATCCTGCTCGGACTGGGGGCGTTGATCGGACGTTACGTCTACCTGCAGGTGCTGCATCACGACGAGTTCGCGGCGCGCTCTGAGCAGAACCGCGTGAAGCCCCGCGCCATTCCGCCTGCGCGTGGCCTGATCTACGATCGCAACGGGGTGCTGCTGGCAGACAACGTCCCGGCCTTTCGGCTCGAAGTCACGCCGGAGCAGGTCAAGGACATGGACGACATGCTCGGTCGCCTCAGCGCGGTCGTGCCCATCAGCGATGACGACATCGCCACGTTCAAGAAGCAGGTCAAGGGCAGCCGCCGTTTCGATGGCGTGCCGCTGAAGCTGAAGCTCACTGAAGACGAAATTGGCCGCTTTGCGGTGAACCGCTGGCGTTTCCCCGGTGTGGACGTGGTGCCTTATCTCACCCGGCGCTACCCGCAGGGCGCCGTGATGGCGCACGTGGTCGGCTACGTCAGCCGCATTGATGCGGATGACCTCACGCGTCTGGACGAGTCACGCTACAAGGGCACCACGCACGTCGGCCGCATCGGCGTGGAGCGTTACTACGAAGACCTGCTGCACGGCACGCCGGGCTACGAGCTGGTGGAAGTCAATGCGGACGGCCGTACCCAGGCCGTGCTGGATACCACCGCACCGACGCCGGGCAAGAACATCTACCTCAGCATCGACATGCGTCTGCAGAAGGTGGCGCAGGAGGCATTCGCTGGCCGTTCCGGTGCGGCGGTAGCCATTGATCCGCGCAACGGCCAGGTGCTGGCGTTTGTCAGCGTGCCCGACTACGACCCCAACCTGTTCGTCAACGGCATCAGCCACGCCGACTACACGGCGCTGACCACGGCGCCGGACAAGCCGCTATACAACCGCGCGCTGCGCGGCGTGTACCCACCGGGTTCCACCGTGAAGCCATTCATTGCGCTGGGCGGCCTCGAACTCGGCTTGCGCCGCCCGTCCGATACCGTGCTTTCCACCGGTGAGTTCTGCATTCCGGGGCAATCGCGCTGCTATCGCGACGATTTGCGGGGCGGCAACGGCGTGGTCAATCTCGTGCGTGCCATCGAGAAGTCGACCAATACGTATTTCTACAAGCTCGCGCTGGACATGGGCATTGACCGCTTCAGCGCGTGGATGAGCAAGTTCGGCTTCGGCGCCAAAACCGGCATTGACCTGGTCGGCGAAGTGGAAGGCATTCTTCCGTCGCGCGAATGGAAGGCCGGCCGCAGCAAGGCGGGCTGGTTCCCCGGTGAAACCATCATTGCGGGCATCGGCCAGGGCTACTGGGCCGTCACGCCGTTGCAGCTGGCACACGCCACCGCCACGTTCGCCGGCAAGGGCATTCCTTATACGCCGCATCTGCTGCTGGACACCCAGGACGGCGTGGACAGTCCGCGCGTGGCGCAGCCGTTTCCAGCGGGCGAGTCGGTCATTCGCAAGTCGGCTGACTGGGATGCGGTGGATGAAGGCATGATCGCCGTGATCAACGGCACGGGTACCGGCATAGGCCTGGGCAAGGGATTCCCGTACATCATCGCGGGCAAGAGCGGCACGGCCGAGCGCTTCTCGCGTACCACCAACGCATACAACGAAAACAAGAATCTGGCCTATCTGGCCACGCGTCACCGTGCGCTGTTCATTGCCTACACCCCGGCGGAAGATCCGCGCATCGCGGTAGCGGTGGTGCTGGAAGCCGGTGCATGGGGTGCGAAGGACTCCGGCCCCATCGCGCGAAAAATTCTCGACGAATGGGTCGTGGACAACGGCGGCGAGCGCCCGACCCCGCCGGGCGCGGTGGACGTCGTGACCAGCGACGCCGTGCCGGAGCCCGAACGCGAACCGGCCCCGACCAGCTCTGCACCGCCGCCGCCCGCTGATGCACCAGTGGACGACGGAACGCCCAACGGAGACACGCCATGATTGCCTCGATTCCCGCGCGCCTGCGCCGGTTCGGCCTGCGTCTCCTGAAGCGGCCGCGCCTGGACCTGCCGTTGCTGCTGGCGCTGTTCATCCTGGGCTGCGTCGGCCTGGCCACGCTGTACAGCGCGGGCAACGGCAACATGGCGCTGGTGGGCGGGCAGGCCGCGCGCTTCGTGCTGGGCGGCATCCTGCTGGCCGTGATTTCGCGTATCCCACCGCCTGTGCTGCGCTCGTGGACGCCGTGGCTCTACGCGGGAAGCACCGCATTGCTCGTGGTGGTGGCCGTCCTCGGTGAGGGGCGCGGCTCTTATCGCTGGCTGGACGTGGGTTTCATGCGCTTTCAGCCGTCCGAGCTTCTGAAACTGACCATGCCGATGATGGTGGCCTGGTATCTGCATCCGCGTCAGCTGCCCCCGCGCTGGAAAGACATCATCGTGGTCGGCCTGCTGATCGCGGTGCCGGCCGGTCTCATCGCCGAGCAGCCCGACCTTGGCACCGCGTTGCTGGTCACGGGCGCAGGCGCGTTCGCGCTGTTCCTCTCCGGCATGGCATGGTGGCGCATTGGCGCCCTGGTCGGTGCGGTGGCAGCCGTGATTCCCGTGGCGTGGAATTTCCTCCACGAGTATCAGCGCAACCGCGTGCGTACCCTGCTTGATCCGGAATCCGATCCGCTTGGCAATGGCTGGCACATCATTCAGTCGAAGATCGCCGTCGGCTCAGGCGGCGCGTTCGGGAAGGGCTGGGGGCAGGGCACCCAGTCGCGTCTGGAGTTCCTGCCCGAGCACACCACCGACTTCATCTTCGCCGTGTTCTCCGAAGAATTCGGACTGGTGGGCGTGTGTGCCATCGTGTTGCTGTACTCGTTCATCATCGGCCGCTGCCTGTGGATCGCGATGAACGCGCGCGACACGTACTCGCGCCTTCTGGCGGGTGCCATCGGCATGAGCTTTTTCGTATACGTGGTCGTCAACGGCGGCATGGTGGCGGGCATGTTGCCGGTGGTGGGCGTACCCATGCCACTGGTCAGTTATGGCGGCACGTCGGCGGTCTCGTTGCTGGTAGGGTTTGGCGTACTGATGTCCATTCACGCGAATCGAAAGCTGCACGAGTAATGCCTGAACGGCGCCATGAATCGGGCAGGGCGCGGGCGATATCGCGTGCTACGCTTCAGGACATGGATGATGTAATGAAAGCGCGCAGCGCACGCCCCGCCACGAACCGGATTCGCCGCCTTGCCGGCGCGATGTTCGTCCTCCCGTTCCTCGTTGCCACCGCCCATGCAGAAACGCATCCGGGCGAAGCGCAACTGGTCAGGGAGGTGGCGAAGGAGACGGGCAAGAGCCCGGCACAACTTACCGCCATTCTGGATGCCGCAAAGAAACAGCAGAGCATTCTGGATGCGATCAGCCGTCCGGCGGAAGGCAAGCCGTGGAAAGACTACCGGCCCATTTTCCTCACCGAGCAGCGCATCGCTGCCGGCGCCGATTTTTACCGCGAACATCGTGCCCTGCTCGATGGCATCGGCAAGAAATATGGCGTGCCGCCCGAATACATCGTGGCCATCGTGGGCGTGGAAACGTTCTACGGCCGCAACACGGGCAAGTACAAAGTCATCGATGCCCTGACCACGCTGGCGTTCTATTACCCCAAGCGCGCGCCGTTCTTCCGCGAACAGCTCAAGGCGCTGCTGATCCTGCCTGACAACCACCTGGGCGGTCCCATCGACACCCTGACCGGATCGTACGCCGGCGCGCAGGGTTGGGGTCAGTTCATGCCTTCAAGCATCCGCGACTTCGGTGTGGATGGCGATCACGATGGCCGCATCGACATGAAGGGCTCCATGCCCGACATCTTCGAAAGCGTTGCCAATTATTTCGCGAAACACGGCTGGGAAGCCGGTGGCCCGGTCGCCGCACGTGCGCAGCCGGACTCCCGCGCTGTGCCGCCCGCCGTTCCCAAGGACTACCGCCCCACCGCTTCGGTGGAGCACTACATGGCTGAAGGCTACGCGCCCGTGCAACACCTGGAGCCCGGCCGTGATGCAGCGCTGGTGCGCCTGGATGGCCCCGGTGGTGATGAGTACTGGTTCACCTTCCAGAATTTCTACGTCATCACTACCTATAACCGCAGCCCGCTATACGCCATGGCGGTGGATCAACTTGCGCAGGCTATCCGTCAGCGCACGCAGGGAGCAGGCAGCGGCAGATGAGTTCACGGGGCGCGCAGAAGGCGGGGGCGCCAACACCACGGTTCGGCCGAATCGCCGCGCTGCTGTTGCTCTGTGCGCTGGTTGCGCTGATCGCCGGTTGTGGTGGCTCGAAAAACAAGCGTCCGTCGCGGGGCTCATCCAGTGCCAGTGCGTCAAAATATCCGCGTGGCTCCGGGCGCAATGACGACATCCGCAAGTCGCAGGGTTCGCGCTACAGCGTGGACAACGACAGCGTGCCCACCGAGATTCCAGACGTCAGCAAGCTGCCCGAGCCCGTGCCGAAGGTGGAGCCGCGCGCGCTGTACGGCAACAAGTCACCCTACAGCGTACTGGGCAAGAGCTACAACGTGCTGCCGTCGCCGAACGGCTATGTGGAGCGCGGCATCGCCTCGTTCTACGGCAACAAGTTCCACGGTTACAAAACCTCCAGCCTGGAGGAATACGACATGTATCAGTTCTCGGCGGCGCACAAGACCTTGCCGCTGCCGAGTTACGCCCGTGTCACCAATCTGGAAAACGGTCGCAGCGTCATCGTCCGCATCAACGACCGTGGTCCGTTCCACGAGAACCGCATCATCGACCTGTCGTTCGCGGCTGCCGTAAAACTGGGCGTATGGCCCAAAGGTACCGGGCTGGTCGAGGTGCGCGCCATTGATCCGGAACATCCGGAAGAAAGCGGTCCTGCGCCGCTTCTGACCACGCCGCCGCCGCGCAGTGCGCCGGTTGCTGCGCCTGTGGTGGTGGCTGCCCGGCCGCCGACGACCGTCGTGCCCGCAGGGAATCCCGCCGTGCAGACGCTGCCGACACGATCAGTGCCTGCGCCCGCATCGCCTGCGCCGGTCACGGTTGCCAGTAGCTCCTCCGAACTGTTGCCGCCGCTGCCCACGCGGCTTCCGTCTTCCGCCGTGCCCGCTGGCACGCCGGTGATTGAGCCGAAACCCTCTATTTATCTGCAGGTTGGCGCGTTTTCCGATCTGGCGAACGCGTCCCGCGTGGCCGATCAGTTGAACCGTGCCGGCCTCGGTCCTGTCAGTGTCGTGGAGGCCAGCATCAATGGCCGAAGCGTACGTCGCGTCCGTGTCGGCCCGCTGGCCGACGTGGATACCGCTGACCGGGTGACCGACCAGATCGCGGGCATGGGACTGCCCAGACCGCAGGTCGCGGTAGACTGACCCGCTTTGAGCGGCCCCAAAGAGCCGCAAGACTTTTAGCCTTAACCCTTGGATTGCCGAAAACCATGAAGCTTATGCCCCGCTCTCTCTTCGCTTTCGCTGCGGTCGCGCTGATCGCTGGCGTTACCGTCGCGCAGACGCCGCCCCGCCCGACCGTACCGCGCCCTGTGGTGCCGGAAGCGCCGGTGCCGCCGCCGCCGGACGTCGAGGGCAAGAGCTGGGTGCTCATGGACTACAACACCGGGCAGATCCTGGCCTCGAAAGAGCCGGACCTTCAGCTCGAACCCGCCTCGATCACCAAGGTGATGACCGACTACGTCGTGTCGGCCGAAGTGGCCAATGGCAAGGTCCACATGACCGATCCGGTCAACATCAGCGAAAACGCCTGGCGCGGCGGCGGTGCGGGCACCGACGGTTCCACCAGCTTCCTCAAGCTGAACAGCCAGGTGCCGCTGAAGGACCTGCTGTACGGCATGATCATCCAGTCCGGCAACGATGCCGCCATCGCGCTGGCCGAACACACCGCAGGCTCCGAGCCGGCGTTCGCCAACCTGATGAATGCCTACGCCAAGCAGCTGGGCATGACGCACAGCCAGTTCCAGAACGCTTCCGGCTACCCGGTCGCCAACCACTACACCACCGCCCGCGACATCGCGGTGCTGTCGCGTGCACTGATCCACGACTTCCCCGAGGACTACGCGATTTCCGCGGTCAAGGAATTCGAGTGGAACGGCATCAAGCAGCACAACCGTAACCTCCTGTTGTGGCGCGATCAGACGGTCGATGGCATCAAGACGGGTCACACAGCCGCTGCCGGCTACTGCCTGGCTGCTTCGGCGAAGCAGGGCGACGCCCGCATGATCGCCATCATCATGGGTGCCAGCAGCGAGAAAGGTCGTGCTGATGCGGCGCTGGCGCTGATGAACTACGGTTTCCGCTTCTACGAAAGCCACAAGCTGTACGAAGCCAACAAGCCGCTGGCCACGCCCAAGCTGTGGAAGGGTGCTGAAAACACCGTGGCCCTTGGAGTGGCAGAAGACGCGATGGTCTCGGTCAAGCGCGGCGACTACGACAAGCTGAAAGCCAATCTCGATATTCCGGCTACCCTGATCGCCCCCTTCAAGAAGGGCCAGCAGATCGGCACGCTGCGCGTTACCCTTGATGGACAGCCGGTGCTCACCGCACCGCTGGTGGCGCTGAACGACGCGCCTGAAGGCGGTTTCTTCTCCCGTCTTTGGGACACGATCATGCTGTGGTTCCACAGCGATGGTGACAAAAAGTAAGAGGGCCTTCAGCCATGCAGCACATTGACCTGCACGCGATCAAACGTCCGGACCAGGGTTTTCAGTTCCCGGGCGAGTTTGAGATCACCGCCATCGGCTTTGCCGACAAGGGCCTGGATGCCCGGGTGCCGGAGATTCTGGCCAGCATTGGCCTGACGGTGCTGCACGAAACGCTTTCGACCAAGAAAACCCCGGCTGGCAACTACCAGTCGGTAACCGTCAGCTTTGTCGCGCCAACGCGCGAGAAGTACGACGAAGCACACGCGGCCCTGAAGGCTGACGAAAATATCCGCTTCACCCTTTGAAGCGTGGCGAGCCCCCTGGCCTGCGGGTCAGGGGAGCTCCGCCCCCGTCTTTTGCCACTTGTTTCGCCTCCGGCGCGCCCGCAAATTCTCCCGTTGAGCCCCCATCCAGGCCATCCCCATGTCCTTACCTCTCAACGTGCGCCGGCTCGGCCGCGTTCCCTACGAGCCCATCTGGAAGGCGATGAGCGCCTTCACCGACAACCGTACCGACGACACTGTCGATGAGATATGGCTGCTGGAGCACGACCCGGTGTTCACCCAGGGACAGGCGGGCAAGGCCGAACACGTGCTGGCGCCGGGAGACATCCCGGTGGTTCAGGTGGATCGGGGAGGGCAGGTTACCTACCACGGCCCCGGCCAGATCGTGGCCTATCCGCTGATTGACCTGCGCCGCGTTGGTGTGGGCGCACGGCAGCTCGTCTGCCGCATCGAGCAATCGATCATCGACACCATGGCCGAGTGGAACATCGTGGCTGAGCGGGTCGAAGGCGCCCCTGGCGTCTACGTGGCCGGGGCCAAGGTCGCGGCGCTTGGCCTGCGCATCCGGCGCGGCTGCAGCTTCCATGGGCTGGCCTTCAACGTGAACATGGACCTTGAGCCGTATCACCGCATCAACCCCTGCGGCTACAAGGGTTTGGAAGTCACTCAGGTGCTAGACTTGGGTGGTCCGTCGCGACTGGCGGACGTGGAAGACGTTCTGGTGGAGCAATTTTGCCGCCAGTTTGGCTTCGACGCCGTGCCGGCCGCTCCCACTCTTCCCGAACTCCCGGCCCGCATCGCGGTCTGAGAGTGGTAGACGTCATGAGCCAAACCACCACATCCCCCTCCCGCTCCATCCCTATCGCCGTGGTCGACAAGCCGGGCGAGAAGATGCTGGGCAACGATAAAATCGGCCTGAACCGCGCGAATTTCGACACCACGGTGCCGACGCTGCGCAAGCCGAGCTGGATTCGCGTGCGCCTTCCGCAGGGCAACGCCGTGCAGCAGCTGAAATCGCGGCTGCGCGAAAACTCGCTGGTCACGGTCTGCGAGGAAGCCTCCTGCCCGAACATCCACGAGTGCTTCAGCAAGGGCACGGCCACCTTCATGATCCTGGGCGAGGTGTGCACCCGTCGCTGCTCGTTCTGCGACGTGGCCCATGGTCGTCCGCAGCCGCCCGATCCGCTGGAGCCGGCGCGCCTTGCCGAAACCATCCGCGACATGCGCCTGAAGTACGTGGTCATCACCTCGGTGGACCGCGACGATCTGCGCGACGGTGGTGCCGAGCATTTCGCCTCGTGCATCCGCGCGGTGCGTCACGCCAGCCCCAACATCCGCATTGAGATCCTGACGCCCGATTTCCGGGGCAAGGGTCGCATGGAGCGTGCGCTGGAAGTCATGAAGGACTTCCCGCCGGACGTGTTCAACCACAACCTTGAAACCGTGCCGCACCTTTATCGCGAAGTGCGTCCGGGCGCCGATTACCAGTGGTCGCTTGACCTGCTGAAGCGCTTCAAGGCGCAGCACCCCGATGTTCCGACGAAGTCCGGCATCATGCTGGGCCTTGGCGAAACCTTCGAGCAGGTGCTGGAAACGATGCGGGATCTACGCGCCCATGACGTGGACATGATCACCATCGGACAGTACCTGCAACCCACGGCGCATCACCATCCGGTGATTCGTTACTGGACGCCGGACGAATTCGAGACGCTTCGTGTTGCTGGTGAAGAGATGGGCTTCGGCCACGTCGCTTCCGGGCCGCTGGTGCGTTCTTCCTACCATGCCGACCTGATGGCTCACGCCGCCGGCGTCGTCGAATAAAGCGCTTTCGAGGCCCATCCCGTATGACCTTTCGCCCCGCGTTAGCCCTTCTTCTGGCTCTCTCCGCCATGGGCGTTCACGCCCAGAGCGCACCGGACGCGTCGCAAGCGGCGACCTCCCCGGAGCCGGGGCGCAAGGAATCGACGCTTCCGCTGAAGCCCACAGCGGCCGAAGCGCAGGCTGCGCAGCTGTCGGCGCGTTTTCTCACGCGCTTCCACTATCAGGCGCAGCCGCTCGACGATGCGATGTCGGCCAAGATCTACAAGGCCTACTTCGACGCGCTGGACAGCGAAAAAGTCTTCTTCACCCAGGCTGACATGGCCAAGTTCGAGCCGCTGAAAACGCAGTTCGACGATGCCATCTGGAACCAGGACCTCTCCGGCCCGTTCTCGGTATTCAACCTGTATGTCGAGCGCGCCGTCGACCGCATGAACTATGCGCGCGGCCTGCTGGCCAAGGGCTTTGATTTCAGCGGCAACGAAAGCTACAACTTCGACCGCAAGAAGGCCCCGTGGCCGAAAGATCAGGCCGAACTCGACGACGTGTGGCGCAAGCGCACGATGAACGACTGGCTGCGCCTGAAGCTTGCCGGCAAGTCTGATGACGACATCCGCAAGACGCTGGACAAGCGCTACGCCAACTACGTCAGCCGCGTGCGCCAGCTCGACAACGAGGATGCCACCCAGGCGTTCATGACGGCCTACGCGGAGTCCACCGATCCGCATACCGACTACCTTGGTCCCCGCGCGGCAGACAGCTTCGATATCGCCATGCGCCTGTCGCTGGAAGGCATCGGTGCCGTTCTGCAGGCCCGTGACGACTACACCCAGGTGCGCGAACTCGTTCCCGGTGGTCCGGCTGCCAAGTCCAACAAGATCAAGCCGGGCGACCGTATCGTGGCGATCGGGCAGGGCGAAAGCGGCCCGATGGTCGATGTCGTCGGCTGGCGCCAGGACGACGTGGTCAAGCTGATTCGCGGCAAGAAAGACACCACCGTTCGCCTCGAAATCCTTCCGGCCGACGTGGGCCTCGATGGCAAGCACGAGTTCGTCGCGCTTGTCCGCAAGAAGGTCACGATGGAAGAACAGGCGGCCAAGAAGAAGGTCATCGACGTCAAGGACGGCGATGTCACCCGCAAGATCGGTGTCATTTCCCTTCCGACGTTCTACCAGGACTTCGCCGCGCACCGTGCCGGTGATCCCAACTTCAAGAGCGCCACGCGCGACGTTGCCAGGCTCCTGACCCAGCTCAAGGCCGACAAGGTCGACGGCGTGGTCATCGACCTGCGCAACAACGGCGGCGGTTCGCTCAACGAAGCCACCGAGCTCACCGGTCTGTTCATCGACACCGGCCCCGTGGTCCAGGTGCGTGATGCCCGTGGCCAGGTGGACGCGCAGGGCGACGACGTGCCGGGCATGGCGTGGGATGGTCCGATGGCCGTTCTGGTCAATCGCGGTTCCGCGTCGGCATCGGAAATCTTCGCGGCCGCCATCCAGGATTACGGCCGCGGCCTCATCATTGGCGAGCCCACCTTCGGCAAGGGCACCGTGCAGAACCTGGTGGACCTCGACCGTTTCGGCCGTGGTGCCAGCGAGAAGGCTCAGTACGGCGAGCTCAAGATGACCATTGCGGAGTTCATCCGCATCAATGGCGACAGCACGCAGTTGCGTGGCGTCACCCCGGACATCGCGTTCCCGAAGAATGGCGACGACAAGGACTTCGGCGAATCCACCTACGACAACGCGCTGCCGTGGCGTCACATTGATCCGGCCGAGTACAAGCCGGTTGCTGACCTCAAGCCGCTGATTGCGCCGCTCACCCAGAAGCACGAAGCCCGCACGGCGAACTCGCCCGCGTGGAAGCTGATGCTGGACGAGCTGGCTCAGTACAAGAAGCTGCGTGACAAGACGGACGTGTCGCTGAACTTCGCCGCACGTCAGGCAGAGCGTAAGCAGTACGACGCGTTGCAGACCGACTTCCGCAATCGTCGCAAGGCGATCTTCGGTGGTGACGGTTCGGACAGCACCGCTGACGACAACTCCGGCGACGATGGCCTGAACCCGAACGAGCGCAGCCTGAAGTCGGAACTGAAGTCCGAAGATGCTGCCAAGAAAGCCAAGGACACGCCGCTGGACGAAGCCGCCCACATCGTGGGTGACGAAGTCGGCATGCTGAAGGCCGACAGCAAGCTCGCCGCGACCGTGCTGCCGTACGGCGGCAAGAAGATCGACATGGCGCAGCCGCAGACCGCGCAGGTTCCGGCAACACCGGCCGCCACGCCGCACTGACGGCTGGCTGCATTACCGCATGATCGAAAGGCCGGACCCTGAAAAGTCCGGCCTTTTGCGATTTCAGCCCACTCATCATTCACCCCTGCGCTGATACCCTCCCCGGCGATCTCCACCGAAGGGCAGCCCATGAACGACTTCTTCGACTCGATCGGATTCGAGCACTTCACGCAGAACCTGTCGCACTACGGCATCAAGATCGGCCTGGCGCTGCTGGTCGTCGTGGTGGGCTTCTGGCTGGCGGCGCGCATATCCAACGTCGGTCGCCGTGCGCTTGAGCGCGCCAGTGTCGACGTCACGCTGGCGCTGTTTCTGCGCAACGTTATTTACGGCGTGCTCATCGCGCTGCTGATCGTGCAGGCGATGGGCGTCGCGGGCATTCCTACCGCACCGTTTGTGGCGGCTCTGGGTGCGGCGGGGCTGGCCATCGGCCTGGCCCTCAACGGCTCGCTGTCCAACCTGGCCTGGGGCGTGCTGCTCATCCTGTTCCGCCCTTTTCGCGTGGGCGATTACGTGCTGGTCGGTGGTGTGGAAGGCACGGTGCAGAGCGTGAATCTCATGCACACCTATCTGGTCATGGGCGACAACCGTGAGGCCGTGGTGCCCAACGCCAAGGTGGGCGGTGACGCCATCATCAACTTCAACCGTCGCGGTACCCGCCGATTCGAGATCAAGGTGGGCATCGGCTACGGCGATGACATTGGCAAGGCCATGGAGACCGTCCGCGAGTTGTTTGCCGCCGACCCCCGCATCCTGAACGACCCGGCTCCTGGCGTCTGGACCGAAGCCCTGGGCGACAGCAGCGTGAACCTGGTGATCCGCGGCTGGACCAAGGTCGCAGACATGTGGGAGACCCAGACCAGCCTTCTGCGCAAGGTAAAAGAGCGCTTCGACGCGGCCGGCATCACCATTCCCTATCCGCAAAGCGAAATCCGCGTAGTAAGCCAGCCGGCCCCCGCCGAGTCGGCCACGAACCCGCTTGTGCCGTCGCCGCCAGCCGCGAAATGAGGCAAACGAGCGTTTAAACCGTGGGAAATGGGTAAACAGGGATTATGATTAGAGGGTTGCGCCGCTACGACGGCGCCCTCTTTCCCCCGCAGACGGGTTCGTCAGCCCGTCCGTGCAGTTCCTGGAGGTTCCATGGCCGACGTCAAAGAAGCACTTGTTCCCGATATCGGCGGCTCCGCCGTTCCCGTGATCGAAATCATGGTGAAGGTCGGCGACCGCGTCGAGAAAGACCAGAGTCTTGTCACCCTCGAATCTGACAAAGCCACGATGGAAGTGCCGGCCCCGTTTGCCGGCGTCATCAAGGAACTGAAGGTCAAGATCGGCGACGAAGTCAACGAAGGCGCAGTCATCGCGCTGGTGGAAGCTGACGCCGCTGAAGCCCCGAAGGCCGCTGCACCCGCACCCGCACCCGCACCCGCGCCCGCCGCTCCGGCTCCCGCCGCCCCGGCCCCGGTTCCTGCCAAGGCCGCTTCGGGTGGAACGAAAGAAGTGCGCGTGCCCGACATCGGTACCAGCGCCGTGCCCGTCATTGAGATCCTGGTCAAAGTGGGCGACACCGTCACCAAGGACCAGAGCCTGATGACGCTGGAGTCGGACAAGGCCACGATGGAAATCCCGGCACCGTTCGCGGGCACCATCAAGGAGCTGAAGGTCAAGATTGGCGATGAAGTGTCCCAGGATGCCGTCATCGCCCTGATCGACGCCGAGGGCGATGCCGCACCTGCTCCGGCGGCTGCTCCTGCCGTGCCCGCTGCTGCTCCGGCCGAAACGCCCAGGCGCGTGGAAGCGGCGGCTCCTGCGCCGGCCAAATCCGCTGATGCTGGCGGCCCGCGCACGCCGCCGGTGTCCTTCGATGCCAGCGTCATCATGCCCGGCCAGGCACCGTATGCCAGCCCGGCTGTCCGCGCATTTGCGCGCGAGCTGGGCGTCGACGTGGCGCAGGTCAAGGGCAGTGGCCGTGGTGGACGCATCCAGCGCGAAGACGTCGCCGGCTGGGTGAAGCACGCACTTGCCTCGGGCGCCCGTCCGGCTGAAGGCGGCCTTGTCGCGGCAGGCGGCGGCTTGAATCTGCTGCCGTGGCCGAAGGTCGACTTCTCGAAATTTGGCGAGATCGAAGAAAAGCCGCTGTCGCGCATCCAGAAGATTTCCGGCGCCAACCTGGCGCGCAACTGGGCGATGATTCCGCACGTCACGCAGCACGAAGACGCGGACATCACCGAGCTGGAAGCCTTCCGCAAGAAGCTGGGTGAAGAAAACAAGGACATGAAGATCACCCCGCTGGTCTTCCAGATCAAGGCAGTGGTCGCTGCGCTGAAGAAATTCCCGCAGTTCAACTCGTCGCTGGATGTCACGGGCGAGAAGCTCACGCTCAAGAAGTATTTCCACATCGGTATCGCCGTGGATACGCCGGACGGCCTCGTCGTTCCCGTCATCCGCGATGCCGACAAGAAGGGCCTGCTCGAACTCGCCGCTGAACTGGGCGAAATCTCGAAGAAGGCACGTGACAAAAAGCTCACCGCCAACGACATGTCCGGTGGCTGCTTCTCGATTTCCTCGCTCGGTGGCATCGGCGGCACGGCGTTCACGCCCATCGTCAATGCGCCTGAAGTGGCCATCCTCGGCGTCTCCAAGGCGCAGATGAAGCCCGTGTGGAATGGCAAGGAATTTGCCCCGCGCCTGATGCTTCCGCTGTCGCTGTCCTATGACCATCGCGTCATCGACGGTGCGCTTGCTGCACGCTTTGCCGTGTTCCTCGCCAACCAGCTCGGCGACATCCGCCGCCTGCTGCTCTGACCGGAGGCCACCATGGCAAACATCATTGAACTGAAAGTCCCCGATCTGGGCGGTTCGCACGACGTGCCGGTCATCGAAATCCTGGTCAAGCCCGGTGACACCGTCATCAAGGAACAGAGCCTCATCACGCTCGAATCCGACAAGGCCACCATGGATATTCCGGCCAGCCAGGGCGGCACCATCGTCGACATCAAGATCAAGCTTGGCGACGAAGTGAACGAAGGCACCGTCATCGCCACGATCGAAGTGGCCGCGGCTGTCGACACCGGCAAGCCTGTGGGCGAAAAGGTTGTGGGTCAGGCAACGACGGCGGCAGCTGCTGCGCCCATTGCGGCGGCACCTGCACCGGCACCGGCCGTTACGGCTCCGAAGGCGGCTGGCGCATCGGGTCGCACCGCAGACATCGAGTGCGAGCTCGTGGTGCTGGGTTCGGGTCCGGGCGGCTATACGGCTGCTTTCCGTGGCGCGGACATCGGCATGGACGTCGTGCTGATCGAGCGCTACGAATCGCTGGGCGGCGTGTGCCTCAATGTGGGCTGCATTCCGTCCAAGGCGCTGCTGCATGCGTCGGCCGTCATCGAAGAAGCCGAGGCCATTGCCGCGCACGGCATCACCTTCGGCAAGCCGCAGATCGACCTGGACAAGCTGCGTGACTTCAAGACGAAGGTCGTGGGCAAGCTCACCGGCGGTCTGGCCAGCATGGCCAAGCAGCGCAAAGTGCGCACCGTCACCGGCGTGGGCATGTTCATTTCGCCCCATGAAATCGAAGTCACCACGAAAGACGGCGTGAAGCTCGTCCGCTTCCAGAAAGCCATCATCGCGGCAGGTTCGCAGTCGGTGAAGCTGCCGTCGTTTCCGTGGGACGATGATCGGGTCATCGATTCCACCGGCGCGCTGGAACTGCGCGACGTTCCCAAGAAGCTGCTGGTAGTCGGCGGCGGCATCATCGGTCTGGAAATGGCCACGGTTTACGCGTCGCTTGGCGCCGAAGTCACTGTGGTCGAGCTGGCCGATCAGCTGATGCCGGGTGCCGACATCGACCTGGTGAAGCCGTTGCAGGCGCGTATCGCCAAGCGTTACAAGGGCATCCACCTGAAGACGAAGGTTGTCGCTGCCAAGGCTGAGAAGCAGGGCATCGTCATCACGTTTGAAGGCGAGAGCATTCCGGAAACCACCGTGTTCGACCGCGTTCTCGTTTCCGTGGGCCGTTCGCCCAATGGCAACAAGGTCGGTGCGGACAAGGCGGGCGTGGAAGTGACCGATCGCGGCTTCATTCCGGTCGACAAACAGATGCGCACCAACGTGCCGCATATCTTCGCCATCGGCGATCTGGTGGGTCAGCCCATGCTGGCGCACAAGGCCACGCATGAGGCCAAGGTTGCTGCGGAAGCTGCGCATGGTGAGAAGAGTTTCTTCGACGCACGCGTCATTCCGTCGGTGGCATACACCGATCCGGAAATCGCATGGGTCGGCGTCACCGAGCGCGAAGCGAAAGAGAAGGGCCTGAAGGTCGGCGTGGGCAAATTCCCGTGGGCAGCCTCCGGCCGCGCCATCGGCATTGATCGCACCGAAGGCTTCACCAAGCTCATCTTCGACGAAGAGACCCACCGCATCGTGGGTGCAGGCATCGTCGGCGTGCACGCAGGTGACCTCATCAGCGAACTGGCCCTCGCCATCGAGATGGGCGCAGAAGCCGGCGACATCGGCCGCACCGTTCACCCCCACCCCACGCTCGGCGAATCCGTCGGCATGGCGGCGGAAGTGTACGAAGGCACGATCACCGACCTGTACATCCCGAAGAAGAAATAGCCCCGGCCGCCGCCTTGTGGGATCGAGCTTGCTCGCAATGAACAACCCACAAGGCGGCAGGCAGCCGAGACGGACGCCTCAGTGGGAGCGGGCCTGCTCGCGATATTCCTGCCCACACATCCTCAAGCGCCTCCTCCGACCCAGACGGCATCCCAGTAGGGATAGTCTCCGATCCGGTCAACGAGTCCAGCCCTGACTGGATGGCCCACCAGATATCTTGCGGCCGTCCGAAGGTTGTCCTCAGCTCGCAAAGTCCTCTCATCAAACCCCTGCTGCCACACAGGATATTTCCTGCCGGATGCACGCAAGGCGACAGTCACTTTCGATTTGAACCGAGCCACTGTCCGGGACAGATCTCCTTGATCCAGTTGGATCAAACCGTGCCAGTGATCCGGCATGACGACCCATGCAAGACAGGTGGCGTCAGGCCACGTGGATGACGCGTGGGAGAGGCGAGCTACCGTACGCGCGGCTCCACACTGGGCAAACAGATGGGCTCGCCCCCAGGTGAATGCCGTGACCAGGCAGATTCGCCCCGCCTGTGAGGCGCGGCCTTTTCTGAGAGCGTTCGATGCAGGTGCAGAGGGCATCCGGTGACGATGCTTTGATTCCGCGAAGCGGGCGATCAGCGGCGCAAGCTCGCGGAGGAAAGCGGTGAGGGGCCTGCTGCGTAGGATCGCGAGCAAGCTCGCTTCCACAGCACGTTCATACTCCTCGCAAGCCACTCCAATCCAGCGCCCACGTGTGGCATCGTTAGGCCATGCCTAATGCACCCGCATCACAGCATTACCTTCGTCGCCTCGGCTTGTGGGATGCCGCGGCCATCGTGATCGGCGGTGTCATCGGCGCGGGCATTTTCCGCACGCCGGCTACCGTGGCGGAACGCACGAGCTCCGGAGGCGCGTTGCTGGCGCTCTGGGTCGTGGGCGGATTGCTCACTCTTTGCGGCGTGCTCTGTTATGCGGAGTTGGGTGCCCGACGCCCGCAGGCGGGCGGAACTTACGTCTATCTGCGAGAGGCTTTCGGACAGCTGCCCGCTTTCCTCTTCGGCTGGACGATGGCGCTCATCAACTATCCCGGCAGCGTCGCGGCCGTGGCCACCACGTTCGCAGACTACGCCTGCGCCGCCATCGGCCTGCCTGTCCTGTGGGTGAAGCCGCTTGCGGTGGGCGCCATCGTCTTCATCGTCACCGTGAATCTGTTCGGCATCCGGGCTGGCGCACTGGTGCAAAACCTGTTCACGGTGCTGAAGCTCGGCGCCGTTGCCTTGCTGATTGTCGTCGGCCTTGTCATTGCGCAGGGTCACTATGGCGTGGCATTCGCTCCCGACACCACGCATGTGCCCGCAGGCTCATTCGTTGGCGCTTTGCTTCCCGTGCTGTTCGCCTACGGCGGCTTCCACTATCTGAACGATCTGGCTGGCGAAGTCCGCGATCCACAACGCACGCTCCCGCGCGCGCTCGGACTGGGCATGGCGACCGTGGTCGTCTGCTACGTGCTGGTCAACTTCGCCTACCTCGCGGGTCTCGGGCATGCGGGATTGGCGGCAAGTACCGCGCCCGCTGCCGAACTGATGCGCCGCATGTTTGGCCCGCACGGCGCGACAGTTATCGCTGTCGGCATCGCTTGCTCCACATTCGGCTATTGCAGCATTGCCATCGCAGGCGGTGCCCGCGTGTTGCAGGTGATGAGTGCTGACGGCATGTTCTTCCGCCCCATTGCGCGCATCGAACCGCGCACCCGTGCACCTCAGTTTGCATTGGCTGCGCTGGGCATCTGGGCCATTTTCCTCATCCTGTCGGGTAGCTTCGGTGCCTTGCTGGACTACACGACTGTAGGCGAATGGCTGGCCCACGCATTCGGCATCGCCACCATCTTCTGGTACCGGCGCAAGCTGAAAAGCGAACCCTCTCCCTACCTTGTGCCGTTGTATCCGGTATTGCCGATGATCTTCGTGGTCACCGTGCTCGGGGTGATCCTGGCAACGGCCATCAACGATCCCCGCAATGCCGGCATGAGCCTGCTCATCATCGCGCTGGGCGTACCGGTCTTCTACCTGTGGCGTCATCGTCTGACTCGATCACCAGACAACGACGGGGTGTGATGGGAGGCGTGTCGACCGACATTCCAAGCACTCGACCGACCGCGCCACGCGGCAGCCGATCAACCACAGGATGAGCACGAGCGACTATCGCTGCTTCGCGGGTTTCATCTGCGGCCAGTTCTGATTCACAGGCGACGTGGCATAACACTGCCATGCGCCCCCTGAATTCCCTGATGCTGGTCGCTTGCGTGGCCTGTGGCTGCTCTGCAGCGGCACAGCCTTCCGTTTCGGTAGCCAGCCCGGCCTCGCCCAGCGACCTGGCAGACTTCGCCCACATCGACTCACGCGTCAAAGTCGATTCGGCGGATGCCACCCTGGACAGCAAGGTTCAGCGTGCCGCCGACGGCAGCGAACTGGTGGCCCTGACGTTCCGCCCGGCCACCCGGCCCTTCGTGCAACTGAGCGCACCCTCGGGTCATTGGGACTGGTCAGGAAAAGGCAGCGTCGCCCTTCGCGTGCAGAACGGCATGCCCTGGCCGGTCACGCTCATTGTGGATATTGCGGGGGAGGGCGACACCCACATTCGGACCACCACAGGTCTGCCGCCCGGGCCGCCGCAAACGCTGGACATACCGCTTGCTGCCACATCGCCCCGTGCTTTCGGGATGCAGGCGGGCCCGCCGATGCCGTTCGGTGATGAAGCGCATCGACGCATCGTGGCTACGTTCGTGGAGGGTCAGATCGACACTCGCGCGGTTCGATCCATCACCTTGTCCATGCCGCAACCTGGCGCCGCCCAGACCATTCTTGTCGGCAAGCTGGACGGTGTTGCGGGCAACTTCTCCCTGACGTCCGCCTATACCGGCATCGTGGATCGCTACGGACAATTCACCCGGGCGACCTGGCCTGAGAAAATTGCGTCGGACAGTGAACTGAAAGCGCGCGTCGCCCTTTCCAAGGCCACCACCGTTCGCGAAGGCATGGATACCTATGGTGGTCGGACGGATCTTGCCGGCTTCAAGCGTACGGGGTGGTTTCATACGCAAAAGCAGGGCAATCGCTGGTATCTGGTGACCCCCGAAGGGCACGCGTTCTTCTCGCTTGGCGTCAACGCGGTGAACGCGACGGACGGACGCACCTATGTCGAGGGCCGCGAGTACATGTTCACGGATACATCGTGGGCCGATGATCTGATGGGTGCGGGGGATAGCCGCAGCGACAAGGGATCACAGCGCGACAATGGCCTGAATCATGGCAAGTGGTGGGACGTGTACGCGAGCAATGTGGCCCGGACGCTAGGCAAGAACTGGCAGCCCGGCTGGCGTGATCGCAGCATCACCCGCCTGCTGAACTGGCGATTCAATACGCTGGGCAACTGGAGTGATCCTGAGCTCGGCAAAGCGCGGCGCATCGCGTACACCGTGCCCATCCTGATCCACGGCGACTTCAATACGGTAGCGACCGGTTTCGATTATTGGGGCCGGATGCCGGACCCCTTCGATCCGCGCTTTGTCAGCGCTACCCGCAGCGCGGTGGCGACGGCGACCAAAGACATGCAGAACGATCCCTGGCTTCTTGGATATTTCGCCGACAATGAACTGGCGTGGGCAGGTACAGGCCCGCAGGGGCGCTGGGCACTTGCTACGGGCACTTTGAAGCAGGCGCCGGATAGTCCGGCCAAGCAGGCCTTCGTCACGAGTCTTCGCAACAAATACCGGGACGATGTATCGCGATTGGCGCAGGCGTGGGGCGTGTCGATTGCATCATGGGATCAACTCAATGCGGCCAACTTCGCAGCACCGGATCCTTCCGAATCCCATCCCGCCGTCGCGGAGGATTACATCGTATTCCTCAAGCTGTACGCGGATACATACTTCCGCACAGT
Source organism: Luteibacter sp. Sphag1AF (assembly GCF_014192715.1). GTDB lineage: Bacteria > Pseudomonadota > Gammaproteobacteria > Xanthomonadales > Rhodanobacteraceae > Luteibacter. The sequence goes on along the minus strand of NZ_JACHYH010000003.1, from coordinate 480,361 downwards.
GGCGCAGGCCTTGAAGAAAGCAGACCCGCATCACCTTTTCCTCGGAGGCCGTCTGGCCGTCCGAACGCCGGAGGTGGAGGCGGCCAGCGCGCAATGGGCTGACGTCACCAGCATCAACACCTACACCGATCTTCCGGAGCACGGTTTTGACGTGGCGGCATTCCGCCGGATGGACAAACCGGTTCTCATTACCGAATTCCATTTCGGCTCTTCGGATCGCGGACCTTTCGGTAGCGGTGTGGCAGCTGTGGCCACGGAGGCGGAGCGTGGCAAGGCATACGCACGCTTCGTGGATGCGGCCGTATCGTCGGGCGTCATTGTCGGAACGCACTGGTTTCAGTACGTCGATCAGCCCGTCACGGGCCGCATTCTGGATGGCGAAAATGCCCATATCGGTCTGGTGGGCATCACCGACATTCCCTTCGACGATTTCACTCGCGCCGTAGCGGACGAGAACGACAAGGCATCACGCCGTTGATTATCGCGATGCACCGTCAAGCCGCGTAAGAGGCGGCGGACGATCTCACCGGCGGCGAGCTTTGCTTGCCGCGAAACCAGCGGCTCCCAACGGCAAACACCACGGGCTCGACGACGCCGATGACGGCGCTGGTCAGCACATTCTGATTGGCGGCATAGCTCATGGAAAACGCGATGCTGAAATGCGTCGCGGCATATTTGATCTGGCGTGCCATGGCGCGACTCCTTGATGAGAATGACTCTCATTATGGGGTCGGCGCCCGGATAGTCCAACGGTTCCTTTGAATGACGCCGATAGGCCCCGTATATCGGCGCCTTATCGCCGAATCGTCGTTCCCACAATCATCGCCACCATCATGACCAGGGCGACCGCCATGCAGGCGCTGGTGGGCTTCACACGGCGGGCGTCTGTCCGGGGCACCAGTCGCCAGATCAGGAGCACGCCAAGCAGCATGTCGACCACGAGGCTTGCGCGCATCCAGGGTAGCTGGAAGATCGAGACGCCGGCCGACCTGCCGTGTTGGGCAATGAGGACCCCCGCGCCCATGGCAACGGCGGCCAGCGTCCACAGCAGGCTGGCGAAATAGGCCCGGTTGAATACGACAGGCACCTTCTCAAGCCAGCGCAATACCAGCCACACCACGAGGGCAGGAAGGACAGCTCCTGCACTGCTGTAAATCACCCACCAGATGGACGCGCTGAGAAACGTCAGAAGCGTTTGCGTCACGCGTGATCCTTTGGCGTTTCGTAAGAGAAGCCTGCGCGCCGCATGGCTTTGCTCATCAGCCACGCGGGGCCAATCAGCAGATATTGCAGGTCAGTGAAGAACGATGGACGACGTCCTTCGATGGCATGGCCCACGAACTGGCCTATCCATGCCGCGACGAAAACTCCGACAGCCAGCCACGCCAGGCCTGAAGCACCCAGCGACCGGAACAGCAGCTCGGTGATGACGCCCAGCGCGATGAACACCAGTGCCATCGCCAGGCCAATCCGTCGGGACAAGCGGTAGTAATAGAAGAGGAACGCCAGAAACATGGCAACCACGGCCCAGAGGCCGGGTCGTCCGATCACGGAAGGGACGGGGATCAGCCAGATCAGCGCGATGGCGCACCAGGTAATGGCGGGCACGCAGATCCAGTGAATCAGGCGATTCGTCGGATGCTGATGATCCTGACTGTAGTTACCAAACCAGGTGGCTGCGTCGCGCATGTCGATCCCTCCCTCCCGTGATGTGCCGGATCAGTCGATCCGGATGCCTGCCAGTCGATCCAGCGCCTCGGCGTACTTCGCCGCTGTGCCGGCGATGACGTCGGCCGGCACGTTCGGGCCAGGCGCCGTCTTGTTCCAGTCCAGCGTTTCCAGGTAGTCACGCACGAACTGCTTGTCGTAGCTGGGCGGGCTGATGCCGACCTTGTACTCCTCGGCGGGCCAGAAGCGCGACGAGTCGGGTGTCAGCATCTCATCCATCACGTACAGCGTGCCATCTTCGTCCGTACCAAATTCAAACTTCGTGTCCGCGATGATGATGCCGCGCTCGGCAGCGTACGCCGCCGCGAAGCGATAAATGGCCAGCGTGGTGTCGCGCACCTTGTTGGCCATCTCTTCGCCCACCAGTTCGATCATGCGATCAAAGGTGATGTTCTCGTCGTGGTCGCCCACGGCGGCTTTCGACGACGGCGTGAAAATGGGTTCGGGCAACTGCTGAGCCTGCTGCAGCCCGGCGGGCAACGAAATGCCGCAAAGCGATCCTGTCGCCTTGTAGTCCTTCCAGCCGGAACCAATCAGGTAACCGCGGGCGATGGCTTCCACGGGAACCGGCTTGAGACGTTTCGTAACGACAGCGCGCTTGTCGTACAGGGCAACATCGACGCCTGCGGGCAGCACTGACGCCACGGATTCGTGAGTCAGATGGTTCGGAACGATGTGCGCCGTCTTGTCGAACCAGAAATTGGAAATCTGGCAGAGCATCTCGCCCTTGCCCGGGATGGGGTCCGGCAGCACCACGTCGAAAGCGGACAGCCGATCCGTTGCCACCATCAGCAGGCGGTTGCCGGGCAGGGCGTAGACGTCGCGGACCTTGCCGCGATGGATCAGGTCCAGGCCGGGCAGTTCGGATTGCAGCAGGGTGGTCGGCACGGCTCGGACTCCGGAAAGGCTAAGGGATGCGCCATTGTACCGCCCCCGACCCGCCCCACCGCAGGCTAGAATTAGCGTCCGATGCCCTCATAGCGTTACGAATGCGTATTCTGACGACCGCGGCGCTTGCCCTGGCCCTGACATTCCCTGCGTTCGCTGCCCCGCCGTCCAAGCCGGCGCGTCTGGGGCTGTGCGCGGCCTGCCACGGCGCGGACGGCACGGCGACGATGCCGGGCGCGCCCAACCTCGCGGGTCAGCGCAAGGACTATCTGCGCGAAGCTTTGCGCCAGTACCGGGACGGGCGTCGCGACATTGCGGTCATGCGCGCGGCCACCGGCCCCCTCTCCGATGCGGAACTGGACCAGCTCGCCGAGTGGTTCTCCGCCCAGACGCCCCATCCCCAGGCCGCTCCATGAATTTTTCCGTCACCCTCATTGGTGCCTTCATTGGCTTCTGGTTCACCCATTTCAGCCTTCTCGGCGCCATGGTGGGTGCTGCCCTCGGCTTCATGTTCGATGCCAGCCGTCAGCAGAAGCGCGCCCGGGCGGCTCCCGCAGCGGGCGGCTACCTCCAGCCGCTGTTTGCCCTGATCGGCGCCGTGGCCAAAGCCGACGGCCGCATCTCCGAAGCGGAGATCGCCATCGCCGAACGCCTGATGGACCGTTTTGGCCTCGATACGGAACGCCGTCGCGATGCCATCGTGGCCTTCAACCAGGGCAAACAGCCCGAATTCAACGCCACCATCGTCATCAATGAGCTGCGCAGCTGGGTCGGTCATCGCCGGGATCACAGCTTCACGGTGCTGGATGTGGTCATGGAGACGGTTCTGGCCGAGGGCGACCCCGCGCCTGAAAAGATGGCGATCCTGCGCCAGCTCGCGTTTGCCCTGCGCATCAGTGATATGGAACTTATGGCCCTCATGGCCATGAAGGGCTATGCCTGGAATACGGGCGGGCAGCAACGCGGGCGCGCCTACGGCGGTGGCGGCGGCCAGGGTAGCTATATTCCGCCCCAGCGCAGTACGCAGGGACCAGATCCTTACACCGTTCTGGGCATCGCTCGTGACGCAGATGACCGCGCCATCAAGCGCGCCTATCGCAAGCTCATTTCCGAGCATCACCCGGATCGTCTGGGCGACCTGCCGGACGACATGCGCCGCCGCGCCGAATCGCGCGCCAGCGACATCAACGCCGCTTACGAACGCATCAAGGCGGAGCGCGGTTTCAAGTAAGCGTCTCCGGGCGCATCACTGATCCGCGTTACGCTAGTCCCCTAGCTCTTCGACCAAGGCCAGCCCATGTCCCGCCAGTCTCCCGTCATCGCCCCTTCCATTCTCTCGGCCGACTTCGCCCGCCTGGGCGATGACACCCGCAAAGTGCTGGACGCCGGCGCACAGTGGGTGCACTTCGACGTCATGGACAACCATTACGTGCCCAATCTGACCATCGGCCCGATGGTGCTCAAGGCGCTGCGTGACTACGGCATCATGGAGCACATCGACGTGCACCTCATGGTCAAGCCCGTGGATCGCATCGTTCCCGACTTTGCCCGTGCTGGCGCCAACAGCATCAGCTTTCATCCGGAAGCCAGCGAGCACGTCGACCGCACCATCAGCCTCATCAAGGAAGAAGGCTGCCAGGCCGGCCTGGTCTTCAATCCGGCCACGCCACTGGACTACCTCGATTTCGTCATGGACAAGATCGACCTGGTGCTGATCATGTCGGTGAACCCCGGTTTCGGCGGTCAGAAGTTCATTCCGATGGCGCTGGAGAAGATCCGTCAGGTACGTGAGCGCATTGACCGCAGCGGTCGGCCTATCCGTCTGGAAGTGGATGGCGGCGTCAATACGGAAAACATCGCACAGATCGCAGCGGCGGGCGCCGACACCTTTGTTGCCGGATCAGCCATTTTCAATGCGCCGGACTACGCCGCAGCGATTGCCAGCATGCATCGGTCGATCCAGGACGCCTGAGCAAAAAAAGCTCCCCCGGACGAGGAGTACGGGGGAGTGAGAAGCTCCACGAGGAGCGAGGGGGTTCAGATCGGCTGCCAGTCCGGGTCGGGGTCGCTGCGGAAGTTCATCGCCGGATGACCCTCAGTGCATGCCGAAGACGATACCGAGCAGCAGTGCTCCGATGGCCAGTGCGACGCGCAGCGGTTCAAAGTTGCGTTCCAGTTCGGTGTTGTTCGCTTCGGCTTTCATGAGTGTCCTCCAGTGGGGTTAAGTAAACCCTGCCAGCGAGGGCGCAGTGCGGCAGTGAAGAGGCATTGCGCCGACCGAATCGGGCGAATTTGAGGCAATTGACTCTCGTCCCTTGCGCATGGCGGCATCCCATAGCACCCTGCGCACGCCGCTTATCCATTGGAGTACCGCATGGCCCGCACTATCGCCATCGTCGAAGACGAGCCCATCATCCGCGCCAACTACGTCGAAGCCCTCAATCGCTTCGGCTACGAGACGCGTGGCTACGGGTCGCGGGGTGAGGCGTCCATCGCGTTTTCCATGCGCCTGCCGGACCTGGTCATCATCGACATCGGCCTGGGCGATGAGCCCGAAGGCGGCTTTGACCTGTGCCGCGAACTGCGCGCGAAGTCCGCCACGCTTCCGCTCATCTTCCTGACCGCCCGTGACTCCGACTTTGACGTCATTTCCGGCCTGCGTCTGGGCGCGGACGACTACCTGAGCAAAGACACCAGCCTGCATCAGCTTGCAGCCCGCATCGCGGCCCTGTTCCGTCGCATTGAGTCGCTGAAAGCGCCGGCTGCCAGTGAAACCGTTATCGAGCACGGCCCACTGAAGCTGGAATCAGAGCGCATGCGCGTCCTTTGGAATGGCATCGAAATTCCGCTGACCGTGACCGAGTTCTGGATGGTGCACACGCTGGTGCGCTTCCCCGGCCACGTGAAAAACCGCGACCAGCTGATGCGGGAAGCCGAACTGGTAGTGGACGACGCCACGATCACCTCGCACATCAAACGCATCCGCAAGAAGTTCATTGCCCTGGCACCGGATTTTGACGCTATCGAAACCGTTCATGGCGTGGGCTATCGCTGGACTCCGTGACGGTGATTCCGTGCGCAATGTCGTTGCGCGTCGCCATCGCCGTCGCGCAATAACAGGCTTCACGTCATGACCCTGCGCCAGAAACTTCTTCTCGTTGCCCTCTGCACGCTGGCGTTGCCAGTGGCCGGCTGGCTATATGTGCGGCAGATGGAAACGTTGCTGCGCGAAGGTCAGGCCCAGGCGCTTGTCGCATCCGCACGCGCGCTGGCACGTAGTCTTGTCGTGGTCGATGCGCCTTTGCCGCCGGCGGGCCCTGCCTGGTACGTCCAGCGCACCTCGTTGCCGATCACCGTGGATGGCTACGGAGACGACTGGGCAGCGCTTACGCCATGGGCGCAGCCGGTGGGCAAAAATGCCCGCCTTCTTCTGGCTGAAGATGCGCACTGGCTGTATGCGTACATAGATGTGCGCGCTCCCCGACGTCATCGGGCGGACGCCGAAGACCATCTGGCCATGAGCGCCGACCATCTGGTCCTCACCATCGCCAGCAGTGATGACACGCAGCGTTACCTGATTGCCAGCTCCGCGCCCGGTGCCACCACAGGCATTGCCATGGACCCGCCGGCAGGCATTTTGCCCGACCGTCTGAACGCTCAGTGGCAGGAGGATGGCAGCGGTTTTCGCGTGGAGCTTCGCTTGCCGCGCGGCCTGGCCATCGAGCGACTCGGCATAGGCGCACATCTTCCCGGGGACAGCAGCGACCCTGCGGCGGCGGATGTCCGGCCCATTCTTGAGTACTCGACCGCTCTTTCCCGTGAGCTTGCCCTCCTTGCGCCCGACGGCGTTCGCGTTCGCGTCCTCGCGCCCGATGCATGGTTGCTCGCGCAGAGCGGCCGTCTGGATCTGCCCAACTTGCCCGCATCGGAGCGTCCGGGCTGGTTCGCGTCGCTGATCTACCGCTCGCTGCTGGCCACCCGGCTGGACGAAGACGGTGGCTGGGCAGAAGATGCCCCGCGCGTCGATCTGCCTGAAGTTGCAGAAGCCCTGAAGGGCACCCCGGCCACGGCGTGGCGTGCAGGTGAAGCACGGGGCAGTGTGGTTCTTGCCGCCGCCATGCCGATCGAGGTGCGCGGACAATCGCGTGGCGTTGTCCTTCTGGAGCAGCCAAGCCGGGCTGTTCCGCTGCTGGCGAATCGTGCCTTGTTCGGCTTGCTGCTGACCAGTTTTGCGGTCCTGCTGATCGCCGGTGGCGTGTTGCTGATGTTTGCCACCCGATTGACCATTCGCCTGCGCCGTTTGCGCAATGCCGCCGAGCGCGCTCAGGACAACGATGGACGTCTGGACGGGCCGTTTCCCCTCATCGACTCAGAGGATGAGCTGGGGGATCTGGCCCGCAGCTTCGCCCGACTGTTCGATGTGGTGGGCAGCTACACAGACTATTTGCGAACCCTGGCATCGAAGCTGTCGCACGAGCTAAATACCCCGTTGGCTATCGTCAAGTCGTCGCTCGACAACCTGGATCACGCCGGCCTTCCCGCCGAAGCGCAGCCGTATCTGTTGCGGGCGCGCGACGGCGTGGCCCGTCTGGGTGCGCTTGTGCGCGCCATGAGCGAGGCAAGCCGCATGGAGCGGGCGATTGCTGCGGCGGAAGCCGAAGACGTGAATATGGCCGACATCGTGCGCGGTTGCGCTGAGGGCTACCGGGCGCTGGCGGGGGATCGGCGGGTTGAATGCCTGCTGCCGCAAGGCCCCGTGCTCATGCATGTGTCCCCTGAACTCGTGGCGCAGGCGCTGGACAAGCTGTTCGATAACGCCCTGTCGTTCACCCCGCCGAACGGCTGGCTGCGTATTTCCCTGCGTCCGACATCGGATGGCGCCGACATCGAACTGGCCAATCAGGGGCCTGCTTTGCCCACGGCCATGCAGGGGCGCCTGTTCGATTCGTTGGTCAGCCTGCGCGACAAGGCCACGCCCGGCGACGCGCCCCATCTGGGCCTGGGCCTGTATGTAGTGCGCCTGGTGGCCGAGCGCCATCAGGGTTCGGCCAGTGCCCGCAATCTGGAAGATGGCAGTGGCGTGGCCTTTACTCTGCATCTTCGCGGGCTACCCAGGCAGCGACTCGGCTGACTGGCCTACAATGGCCGATCCATCGAACAAGAGCTCCGCCGTGATCTCCCGAGACGAATTCGACGCGCTGGCTGCCGAAGGCAACACGCGTATTCCCCTGGTGCGGGAGGTCTTCTCCGACCTCGACACGCCCCTGTCGGTTTACCTGAAGCTGGCCGATGGCCCGTATACCTTCCTGTTCGAATCGGTTGAGGGCGGCGCCACCTGGGGACGCTATTCGATCATCGGCCTGCCTGCCCGCCGCGTATACCGCCTGCGCGGGCATGAGCTGGAGGTGGAGGAGTCGGGCGAGGTCGTCGAGCGTCGTCATCTTGATGATCCGCTTGGTGAGATCGAAATCCTTCGCAAGCAATATGAGGTTCCCAAGCTCGCCGGGCTGCCGGACTTCACGGGTGGCCTCGTCGGCTACTTCGGATTCGAGACGATTGGCTACATCGAAAAGCGGCTGGCGCAGTGGGACAAGCGTGACGAGTTGGGCACGCCTGACGTTCTGCTGATGCTGGCCGAGGAAGTTGCCGTATTCGACAACCTGAAGGGCCGCCTGTACCTGATCGTGCACGCCGACCCGTCGCGTCCGCAGGCCTATGCAGAAGCGTCGCGACGCCTGGAGGCGCTGGCTTTCCGCCTGCGCCAGAGCGGCGCGTCGTATCCGCAGATGTTGCAGCCGGCTGTACTGGACGAGTCTGACTTCAAGTCGTCGTTTACGCGCGAAGAATACGAGGCCATGGTCCGCACGGCGCAGGAGTACATCCGCGCCGGGGACATCTTCCAGGTCGTTCCCTCACAACGCCTGAGCGTGGGCTTTCATGCCCGCCCCGTGGACGTCTATCGCGCGCTGCGGGCGATGAATCCGTCGCCCTATATGTTCTTCATCGACATTGGCACGACGCAGATTGTCGGCTCGTCGCCGGAAATTCTCGTGCGCCTGAAGAACGGGCGGGTGGTCCTTCGCCCCATCGCAGGAACGCGCAGGCGTGGCGTGGACGAGGCGGAAGATCAGGCGCTGGAAGCGGATCTGCTGGCCGATCCGAAAGAGCGTGCCGAGCACCTGATGCTGATTGATCTGGGCCGCAACGATGTCGGTCGCGTCAGTCAGACGGGCACCGTGGAACTGGCCGAATCCTTCGTTGTGGAGCGCTATTCGCACGTGATGCATATCGTGTCTCAGGTCGAGGGCGATATCCGTGATGACCTGTCGTACATGGACGTCATCAAGGCGACGTTCCCCGCAGGCACGGTAAGCGGTGCCCCCAAAATTCGCGCGTTGGAAATCATCCAGGAGCTTGAGCCCTTCAAGCGCAACATCTATGCAGGCGCTATCGGCTGGCTTAACTGGTGGGGCGACGCCGATACGGCCATCGCCATCCGCACGGCAGTCATTCAGGACGGTCGCCTGCACGTCCAGGCGGGCGGAGGCATCGTGTATGACTCCGACCCGGCGGCGGAGTGGGAAGAAACCATGAACAAGGGCAGGGCGCTATTCCGCGCGGTGGCGCAGGCGGCCAAAGGACTATGAACCGCCTGACGACAGTGGCGGCCATGGCGGCCGTCGTGGCTGTCAGCAGCACGCAGGCGCGCCCGCCGCGTGCACCGTGGGTGGACGACTTCGAATCACGCCTCCAGGCGCTTGCGCTTCTGGAAACGCTCAACTCAGATCTCCTGAGTCATCCCAGCGCCACGCTGACGCTGGAGCGCTGGTGCGGTGAGCACGGCATGGCTGATCCGGCCAAAGTGGTGGCAAATCGCGTGCCTGGTGCCGACAAGCCGCTGCCGGAAGGCGCACGTGCAGAGCTTGGCATTGATGACGCTGAGCCCGTCCGGTATCGCCGCGTACAGTTGGCATGCGGTGGACACGTCCTGTCCGAGGCCGACAACTGGTATGTGCCTTCACGGCTCACACCAGAGATGAACCGTACCCTCGACACCACCGATCAGCCATTCGGCAAGGTGGTGCAGCCACTGGGCTTCCGCAGACAGACCACAAAGGCAGAACTGCTCTGGTCGCCATTACCCAGGGGCTGGGAAATGGGCGCGCCTGTGGGGCCGTCGAAGACTCTGCCCCTGGCGATCCCCCATGAGGTACTGCAACACCGGGCCGTGTTGTACACGGCGGGCAACCAGCCCTTCAGCCTTGTTGTGGAAACCTACACGGCCGACGTCCTGACCTTTCCCGCACGCTAGGGCGTGCTCGCGTGAAGGTGCGGTCGGGGCCTAGTCCTTTCGGCTGGCTTGACCCGGCGCGGTGATGGGCAGACCCTTCAGGCGCATGCAGGGAGGTTCGCATGGCTCGATCCGGTACACGCGGCTACGCCGCGGTCGACAACCTGGGCAAGATGCGTGCACTGGCCGAATTCCTCACCATCGGCCCGGGCATCGACACGCCTCTTCGCAGCATCGACAGCGCCGTGGCCACGGCCACCCACTGGGTCGAGTTGTCCAACACTCACCAGGCCGAGGCCATGTGGGAAGCGGCCGACATCCTCATGCGTGACCGCGTACCGCTCGCCGACTGGCTGCGTTACCTCATCGGCCTGCGTGCGCAACTGGGGCGATTCCGTGCCCGGGACTGGTTTGAAATTACCCGCGTGGTCGATCCCAAGGGATTGCCGGAAGGGGACTATCTCAACGTCGTATTCCATGCACGCTATTCGCAGGGCGACGTGCAGGAAAGCATTTCGCTGGCCCCGGTTCAGGGCGGTTGGTCGCCCGTCGGCTACGTCATCCGACCGGTGCAACCAGACACCCGTGGCCGCGAGGACGAACAGGCTTTCTGACATTCATGGGCGCGGCTTACGCTCTTTCTGGTCGCAAACTTATGCGTTCCCGATGCCATAATCGTTGCCCGGCACGGCATCAGGAAGGGCTCGCCTCGTGAACAGCAAAGACACTCCGGCGCGCGAATACACGCGCCCACCGATGACGCGCGGCGTGGATCCGCAGCGAATGAACTGGTTGTGGCAACTGGTGCTGCAATCCACTCACCTGGACCCAAGGCGCGTGTGCGAAGCGCTCAATGCCGTGGGCGTTCCGGTCACCGAAGCGCGCGTCGAGAGTTGGTCAGCCCCCGATCGTGCCGACAATTATTTCCCGCTCACGATTGCCGAACTGGAACGCAACCTGCGCGCCGTGGTGGCGCTGGAAGTTGCTGAAGCCCGTCGCGCCGGCCAGGCCGACGCCGACTCCTGAGCGCAGGCGCCGGCGGGCCGATGGGGCAGGCTGTGCAGATCAGGCAGCGTAACGTTCGCTCAGGAAGCGGAAAAACGCGCGAAGCCCCTGCGCTTCGCCGCCGCGCGGATGGCCGGGACGATCCGCGTCATTCCACGAATACGTGTCCAGGTGCATCCAGTTGATGTCTTCCGGCACGAATCGCTCAAGGTAAAGCGCGGCAGTGATGGCGCCGGCATGACGCGACGCGCCCGAGTTGGCGAAGTCGGCCAGATACGATTCCAGCATGCGACGGTACGGGCGCCACAACGGCAGGCGCCACAGCGGGTCAGCCACCGCCGTACCGGCCGCCAGCACGTCGTTGGCCAGGCTGTCGCGGTTGGTGAACAGCGCGGGCAGGTCGGGGCCCAGTGCGACGCGTGCGGCGCCCGTCAGCGTTGCGAAATCCACGATCAGGTCGGGTTTCTGCTCCGAGGCGTAAGCCAGTGCATCGCACAGCACGAGCCGGCCCTCGGCATCGGTGTTGTCCACCTCCACGGAATAGCCCGCGCGCGTGACAATCACCTCGCCCGGACGCATGGCATTGCCGGACACGGCGTTCTCCACCGCCGGAACCAGTAGCGTCAGGTGCACCGGCAGCCCGGCCTGCATCACCAGGCTGGCCAGCGCAATCGCATGCGCTGCGCCACCCATGTCTTTCTTCATCCAGCGCATGCCGTCGGCGGGCTTCAGATCCAGGCCGCCGGTATCGAAGCACACACCCTTGCCGACGATCATCAGTTTGGGATCGGTGGCGTTGCCCCAGGTCAGCTCGATGAGGCGCGGCGGACGATGGCTCGCGCGGCCCACAGCGTGAATGGTCGGGAAGTTGGCTGACAGCAACTCGTCGCCCACCCACTCCCGGAACTTGCCTTTGTACGTGTTGGCGTGCGCCTTGATGGCTTCCGCCAGATGTTCCGGGCCCATGTCCTCGGTCGGCGTGTTGACCAGGTCGCGCACCTGCGCCGTCGCATCCACCAACGGGGCGAGTGTCTTCAGGGTGGTGCCGGAAATGGCCAGGCGCGCGGGGCTACGCGCCGTCTTGCGATAACGATCAAAACTGTAGGCGCCGAGCGCCCAGCCGAGTGCGAGCAGTTCTTCGTTGTCGATCACGCCTTCCGGTGCGAGGGCATAGTCGCCGGCCGGCAGCCGATGGGGCAGAGACGACACGCCCGACAAGGGATCATCGCGATCCACGCCTATAAGGACGCGCGTGAGCGCGCCTTTGGCGTCCGGCAGCAGCGCCACGCTGCCTGGTGTGGGGCGAAACCCGGTTGCCGTCAGCCATTGCTTCTGCGCTGCATCCAGTCGCCCTTCGGTAGCGGCCATGCCTGCTGTATCGACGGTTTCGATGACAACGAATGCATGTTTTCCGGACTTGCGTTCAATCAGCGATGACATGGGGGCCTCCAGATGCCTGCGATGCAAAGCACCGCGCGTTCAAGAAATGGGATGCGCCTGGCTGGCGCGCGAAGAGCTGCCGGACAGTCGATCCGCTTCCAGCCAGTCGGCCAGCGCGGTCATGTCCGGAAATTCGTAATCAGGTGCAGGACCATGCGACCAGGTGGCGCCCGTGCGATTGAGCCAGCCGGTGACCAGTCCGGCTTCGCGGGCGCCGACGACATCAAGCAGCGGGTCGTCGCCCACATGCAGGATGTGCTCTGGCGCGATGCCCAGTCGCTCGGCGGCTGCGCGGAAGATGCGCGGGTGCGGCTTGGCGACACCCTCGATGCTGGCGCTCAGGCGCTCACGGAAGAAATGATGAAGACCAATGACTTCCAGGTCCGCATTGCCGTTGCTTATGCTGGCAATCGGCCGGTGGGCCGCGATGCGTTCCAGTGCGGCAAGGGAGTCAGGATAGAGCTCCACGCGGTTGCGTGCGGCGAAATAGATCGTCCACAGCTCGTCCACCGGGGCATCGTCGATGCCGCAAGCGGAAAAGGCGTGCCGGATGGTCAGGCGCCGCTGTTCGCTGAAGTCGTGGGAGAGGTGGGTGTTTTCCTGCGCGATACGATCGCGCAACTCACGCATGGCCTCGATGGGCCATGCGGAGGCAACGGTGGGGTGGTGTTCGCGCAGCCACCGGTCCACACAGTGCTCGGCCTCGATGAGAGCTGGAAGGACCGGCCAGAGCGTGTCATCGAGGTCGAGCGATACCGCATGTATCTGCATCGAAGGTCTCAGCGGGCCGAGCCGACTTTCAGCACCTGACCCGGATGAACATTGTTGTCCTTCAGGCCATTCATGGCGCGCAGCTGATTCACGTCCACGGCATTCTTCTTTGCAATGGAATAAAGCGTGTCACCGGAGGACACCTTGTAGGTGCGCGTCGGGGCGGCAGCTTTCTTCGCCGGGACTTCCTTGGCTACGGCCTTCTTCGGCTCGACCTTGGCGGGCTCAGCCTTCGCCTTGGCCGGGGCGGCTTCTGCGACTGGCTTGATGGGCAGCGGAGCGGGCGTCTTCTCGGGGATTTCGGCAGCCGGCATCGGCTTGGCCACAGCCTTGCCGCGCACGGTGACGGCGTCGGCCATCACCTTGGCGAAGCGGCCACCGCGCTTTGCGTTGTCCGAAATCGTGATCGCATCGGCGTGTACGCCGTTGAACGCCACGTGGCCCGTGGTGGTCACGCTGGCAACAACGCCAGCGAACTTCGACGGTTCGGCGTTGGCAACGGCTTCTTTCGCCGCTTTCTCGCCTTTCGCCGACTTGCCGGTCTTGGCAACCACGGTCTCCTTCGCAGCCGCGGCCTTGGCCTCGGTGGTTTCCGCGGCGGCAGCGGCAGCCACCGTCGGCGTGGTCATCGCTGCGCCCACATTGGCGCGGGTGCCTACGACAGAGGCGATACGGGCGCGCCGCGCCGCATCACCCGATGCCAGCGACGCGCCATCGGCGTACGGCACCAGGCTGTGTGCGCGAAGCAGCGAGCTACCCTGGCTGCTGGTGACGAACTGGATGAATTCCTTGGTCTCGGCAGCCTTCGGGCCAGCATCGTTGGTGACCAGGTAAAGCTCGGTGTACAGCGGATACGCGCCGCTTGCCACGGTGGCCGCCGACGGCGCGACGCCATCAATGGAGATGATCTTCACTTTCTTGTTGCCGGCAACGCCCGCAAGCGTGGTGGCGCCGAGGCCGCGCTTGTCGAGGGTCACACCCTCTTCAAGCTTGGCCACGTTGACGTACAGGCGCGGAGCGGCCACCGGCTGGTTGCCGCGTCCGAACAGCAGCTTGCGCATGCTGAATTCCACACCATCCGCCGGGCTCGCCACCGCGTAAAGGTTGATGGGCTCGTCGTTGCCGCCCACGTCCTTCCAGTTGGTGATGTGCCCGAAGTAGATCTCGTGCAGTTCCTTCAGCGTGATGTTGCTGACCGGGTTGGACGGGTAGGTGATCATGACCAGCGCATCCCACGCCACGGGCGTGAAGGTCAGCGACTGTTCGGAGGCGCCGAAGCTCGGGCGGGCACTGCCTGCGAGGTCGGCCGAGCCCTTGGCCACGGCGTCGATACCCGACGCTGTGTTGAAGGGCTGCAGTTCGATCTTGCCTTTGCCGGACTTCTCCCATGCCTTGGCGACGTCGGTGACCACGCCGCGGGCTGTGGTGATATCACCACGCCAGACCAGCGGAGGCTCGGCGGCAAGAACAGTGGCGGACGCACAGACGCTAATAAGCGTGGCGGAAATCAGTCGCGCGAGACGTAGGGACATGGACGGCAAGAACCTCAAAGGGCAAAGCGGTGAAGTAATAGGCGGCAATTATGGCCATGTAGGCCCTCGCCTGCACCTGCGGCGTCATTCAGCATCCTGCCGTGACAAAGCCGAACGGGGCCTGAGGACGAAAAACCCCGTTCGGCTGCTGATTTTCGGACTAAAGCGGATGATCCATCGTAGTAGGTGAAGACCTGCACAATGCAGGAATTTGCCTACTGCGACACGCCGATGGCTGCTGTCGTTCACATGACGGCGTAATACACCTCGTTGCCCCGCACCACCGTGAGCAGCAATTGCCGGGGCAGTTGTCCTGCGACGGCCTGCAAGGCCTTCACGTTGATGATGCGGCGTTGACCCACGCCAATGACGATATCGCCGTCCTGCAATCCGGCCGATGCCGCACGGGTGCCACGCGATACCCCGCTCAGCACCACGCCGTACAGGCCTTGCTCCTTCTGGTTGGCATTGACGTCTGAAAGGGTGACGCCCGTCAGCCTCGGGTCGATGCGCCCACCCTCCATGGTGGCGACTTTGGTCGCCTCGATCGTGGCCTGGATATTCCGGGTGGTTCCCTCTCGCTGGACGGTGAGGCGCACCGACGCGCCCAACGGAAGCAGGCTTTCCGCATTGCGTACGTCCTGAGCGCTGCGTACCGGTTTTCCATCGACGGCCGTGAGCACGTCGCCGATCTGCAACCCGGCGCTCTGTGCGGGCGAGCCCTCGTTGATGCGCGTGACGACCGCACCTGAGGCGTCCTTGAGGCGCAGCGCCTGCGCGACGCGATCTGTCACATCCTGCACTTCCACGCCCAGTGTTCCCCGACGCACCTTTCCGTAGGCCAGCAACTGCTTCATGACCTGGCTGGCCAGATCCACGGGGATGGCAAAGCCGATGCCCACGTTGCCGCCCGACGGCGAGAAGATCATGGAGTTGATCCCCACCAGCTCGCCGCGCAGATTGACCAGCGCGCCGCCGGAGTTGCCCGGATTGATGGAGGCATCCGTCTGGATGAAGCTCTGATAGCCCTTGCCCAGTCCCGACCGGCCCAGTGCCGACACGATGCCTGAGGTCACCGTCTGGCCAAGTCCGAACGGATCGCCGACAGCGACCACGAAATCGCCCACGCGCAGCTGAGAGGAATCGGCCATGGGCAGCGCCTGCAGGTTGTCGGCGTTGATTTGCAGCACGGCCACATCGGTGTCCGCGTCACTGCCCACCAGCTTCGCCTTGAAGTCGCGCCCGTCCTGCAAAGTGACCGTGATGTCGTCCGCGCCGCCCACCACGTGATGGTTGGTCAGCACATAGCCCTTCGTGGCATCCACCACCACGCCTGAGCCGAGGCTCTGCTCCACGCGATCACGCGGCACGCCCTGATTGCCAAAGAGCTGACGGAACAGTGGGTCGTCGAAATACGGATCGCGGGCACGCACGCGCGTCTTGGTGGAAATGTTGACGACGGCGGGGGTGACCTTCGTGAGCATCGGTGCAAGCGAGGGTAGCGCCTCGCCGTTTACCGCCGGGGGCAGTGCCGCACTGGCGGCAAGCGGTGCGCAGCACAGCAGCAACGTAGCAAGCATCCGGCTGGCATTACGTCGAAAAGCGGACATGTTCGGTCTCCTTAACGTGATCAAGATGCGTGGATTTCAGTGTGGATCAGGATGCTACGACGGACGGGCGACCGTGTTCGTGTGGTCCCCTCGCGGCCGCGTCGACCGGCATCAAAAACTTCCCTTTCGACCACAACAAATACGCGCGGTTTCCGTTGCCGTAAAAAGGCCAACGCCGAGCTTTACTTCGTCCAGGCGCAGCAGTATGGTTCCCACCTACGGCAACCACAACATCTTGTGTTCTTGTGTTCGCATATCACAAGTGGTGGTGCTGAAGTGGAGTCGGGATTTGCCGGCGTGCGCTGCGGAATGGTGGCGGTGCGATGTCGGAAAATGAGGGTTTTCAGGTGCATCCGGGGGGACGCATCTGAGTGCTTTGCCGCGAACGACAACAACGGCCCAACCACACATGGCCGAGACCGAGGACGACACACCGATGAGCACTGCACGTGCGCAAGCCGCAGGGCTTGAAGCCGCGGTCATCCCGCTTCAGCCCGCCTCGTACGACATCTGGGACAAGAAGTACCGCCTGAAAGCCAAATCGGGTGAACCCGTCGACGGCAGTGTGGACGAGACCTACTCGCGCGTGGCCCGCGCGCTGGCTGATGTGGAGGCTACGGAAGAATTGCGTGCGCACTGGTTTGCGCGATTCCTGTGGGCGCTGCGTCGCGGTGCCATTCCTGCCGGTCGCATCACATCCAATGCGGGGGCGCTGGCGCACAAGCCGGCTACCTCCACGATCAACTGCACCGTCTCGGGCACCATCCACGATTCGATGGATGACATTCTTGAGAAGGTGCACGAGGCCGGCCTCACCCTGAAAGCCGGTTGCGGCATCGGCTACGAATTTTCCACGTTACGGCCGCGTGGCGCCTACGTCTCGGGAGCGGGTGCCTACACATCCGGCCCGCTGTCCTTCATGGATATCTACGACAAGATGTGCTTCACCGTCTCGTCGGCAGGTGGCCGGCGCGGCGCGCAGATGGGCACGTTCGACATCAGTCACCCCGATGCCAAGGAATTCATCCGCGCCAAGCGCGAGGACGGGCGCCTGCGCCAGTTCAACCTGTCGCTGCTGATCACCGATGGCTTCATGGATGCCGTGGAGAGCGATGGCGACTGGCCCACCGTTTTTCCCATTCATGTGAAAGAGCAGGACGAGCTTGACCTGAACGATGCTACGAAGGTCATCTGGCGCGAGTGGCCCACCACGCAGAACTATGTGGTCCGCGAAGATGGCCTGGTGGCCTGCAAGATCTACGGCCACATCCGCGCGCGGCATCTGTGGGACATGATCATGGTGTCCACGTATGACTATGCCGAGCCGGGCTTCATCCTCATTGACCGGGTCAACGAGATGAACAACAACTGGTGGTGCGAGCATATCCGCGCCACCAACCCGTGCGGCGAGCAGCCCCTGCCGCCTTATGGCTCCTGCCTGCTGGGTTCGGTGAACCTCACCACTTTCGTGCGTGACCCATTCGGCCCCAAGGCGCGGTTCGACTGGGAGGAGTATCGCGAGGTGGTGAAAATCTTCACCCGCATGCTCGACAACGTGGTGGAAATCAATGGCCTGCCGCTTGAACAGCAACGCCAGGAAATCATCGGCAAGCGTCGCCATGGCATGGGATTCCTGGGTCTGGGCTCCACGCTGACCATGCTGAAGATGCGCTACGGCACCGCCGATGCCGTGACCTTCACCGAAGCTGTGTCCCGCGACATGGCGGTGGCCGGATGGGAAGTGGCACTGGATCTTGCGAAGGAAAAAGGCCCGGCTCCCGTGCTGGCCGCCTCCTATGAAGTGACGGGCGACATGCTGCGCAAGCGCCCGGAGATGGTGCGCGACGGCTACAAGGTGGGCGACTCCATCAAGGGCAGCGTGCTGCACGCACGGTATTCCCGCTACATGCAGCGGGTGGCGGAAGTGGCGCCACAGTTGGTCCAGTCCCTGGCGGAAACCGGCGCGCGATTCACCCACCACACCTCCATCGCGCCCACCGGCACCATTTCGCTCAGCCTGGCGAACAATGCATCCAACGGCATCGAGCCGAGCTTCGCGCACCACTATTCGCGCAACGTCATTCGCGAAGGAAAGAAGTCAAAAGAGAAGGTCGAGGTGTACAGCTATGAGCTTCTGGCATACCGCGCCCTGATCAATGCACAGGCGATGCCGTACTCCGAAGATCCTAAGGCCAGACTGCCCGAATACTTCGTTTCGGCCGACGACATCAGTCCAAAAGAGCATGTGGACATCCAGGCGGCCTCCCAGAAGTGGATTGATTCATCCATTTCAAAAACGGCGAACGTGCCCACCGACTATCCCTACGAAGACTTCAAAGACATCTATTTTTACGCGTATAAACAGGGTTTGAAGGGGTGCACGACATTCCGTTTCAACCCCGCCGCGTTCCAGGGTGTACTGGTAAAAGAAACCGATTTGGAAAACACCCTCTACCGCTTCGAGTTGGAAGACGGTAGCGTTGTCGAACTGAAAGGTAACGAGAAGGTGGAGTACGACGGTGAAATGCATACCGCCGCCAACCTTTTTGATGCCCTGAAGGAAGGCTATTACGGCAAGTTCTGACCCCGCGGAGAGGGATAAAAATGTCTGATGAAAACCAGGTTGTCGAAGGCGACACGCTCGATCTCGACACCAACGCTACCGACGTCACGCCGGTAATTGACGCAGTAGAAGAAGCTCCCGTCCCTTCCGAAGCCCCCGTGGTGAAGAAGGTCGTGAAGCGCAAGCCGCGTAAACCGAAGGTCGTTGAGCCGGTTGCAGAAGCACCGGTCGTCGAAGAGCCGGTCGTCGCAGCAGCACCGGTAAAGAAGGCTCGCAAGGTTTCCCGCAAGGCCGCTCCGGCAGTCGTCGAGGCAGCTGCACCGAAGAAGGTGGCTAAAAAGGCGCCGAAGAAGGCCTCGGCCAAGAAGGCTGTTGCTGAGAAGGCCGCCGTGAAGGCACCGGCCAAGAAAGCATCGGCCAAGAAGGCCGCAGCTAAGAAGGCGACCGCCAAGAAGGCTGTGAAGAAGACCACCGTGAAGAAGGCTGCGGTCAAGAAGGCTGCGGCCAAGAAGGCGCCCGCCAAGAAGACGGCCGTCAAGAAGGCAGCAGTGAAGAAGGTTGCCGCGAAGAAGGTTGCTGGCAAGAAGGCAGCCACCCGGAAGGTCGCAGCAAAGAAGGCCGTCAAGAAGACTGCCGTCAAGAAGGCCGCCGTCAGGAAGTCGGCTGCGAAGAAGGTCACGACCCGCAAGGGCGCGCTCCAGAAGGCCGTCAAGAAGGTGGCCCGCAAGGTTGCAGGCCGTAAGGCTGCCGTGACCAAGGGCGTCCGCAAGGCCGCCACCACCGCACGCAAGGCAGTCAAGAAGACGGCCGGCCGCGTTGCGAAGAAGGCTTCGACCGCCCGCAAGGCAGTCACGAAGGCTGTGAACAAGCTCGGCCGCAAGGCTGGCGTTCGCGGCAGCACGGCCAAGAAGACGACCCGTAAGGTCGCCAGCACCAAGACGGCGCGCAAGCCCGTTGCAAAGAAAGCCGCTCCGGCGGTCAAGAGGTCCACTGCCAGCAAGAAGACGGGTCGTACCGCGGCACGCAAGTCCGCCGCACGTGGCGTCCGTCGCAAGTAAGTAGTACTCGTGCGGCCCGGCACCTGCCGGGCCGCACCCCTCCGGGCTGCCTTTGTCCAGGATCTACACAGAGCACAACGCCATGGCGATCAAGATCGAGAAGAAGATCACGGGCTACCAGGTCGTGAAGCCCGAAGACAAAACCGCCCAGGCAACAGCCCCGGCCCCCGTGAGTGACGCCGCGCCCATGGCCGAAGTCATCCACATGCACGAAAGCCTCGAGCGTCCCGAGACCCTCGTTGGCAGTACGTACAAGATCAAGTCGCCGCTCTTCGAGCACGCCCTGTACGTGACCGTCAACGACATCGTTCTCAACGCCGGCACCCCCCACGAACAGCGCCGCCCCTTCGAGATATTCATCAACTCGAAGAACATGGACCACTTCCAGTGGATCGTGGCGCTCACCCGAATTCTGTCCGCCGTCTTCCGCAAGGGTGGCGACGTGACCTTCATCGTTGAAGAGCTCAAGGCCGTATTCGACCCGCGTGGCGGCTACTTCAAGGCGGGCGGCATCTACATGCCCAGCATCGTCGCCGAAATCGGCGCCACGATCGAAACCCACATGAAGTCCATCGGCCTCATCCACGACCCGGACATGAGCGACGCCACCCGCGCCCTCATCGCGGAGAAACGCGCGGCCTACGAGGCCGCAGCAAAGAAGCCCGCTCCCATCGCCGCAGCCCCCACCGCCGACCTGAGCAGCTTCACCAGTTCAGACACCGAAGCCAGCTTCCCGCCCGGCGCCACGCTGTGCAGCAAGTGCAATACCCAGGCTCTTGTGCTCCTGGATGGGTGTCAGACTTGCTTGAATTGCGGATATTCGAAGTGCGGGTGAGGTAACAAAAGGGGCGGCGAATCCGACGCCCCTTCATGAGCTTCCCATTCGTTCAAGCGATACTGAGACTCGCGTCGCTTGCGACCTTTACGCGGCTTATCGACTCCGATACGCGGTCGGAAATTTGTGATGGTTGATCGCTCAGGAGCACCAAGCGCTCCGTCGCTCGGGTCATAGCGACATATAGCAATCGGGCATCCTTTTCCTCTTCGTCCTTCCCGCTGGGCATCTGCCCGACGCGTGGAATCAATACGACAGGAAACTCTAGGCCCTTACTACTGTGCATGCTGACAATTTTTACCGACGGCTCGCCGGTGAATAGATCAGCCTTTCCATCTCCCTTTGCCAGTCGGCAGGCGATACCGGCCCGGACGAGTTCGGCAAAGAACCACTGCCCATCTTGATCTTTGCGGTGAATCACGGCGATATCGGAAAGCGAGCGGCCATGAGCTACTTCATCGCGAATTCGGCCGATCACGAAGCGCACTTCCTCGTCTCGGCTACCCACCCGAACGAGTTCGGGAATCTCGCCGCGCCGGCCCGCTGACTCGGGGCAGACGAGAGGCACTTCATCGTCCGCCGCCTCGCGGTGATCCAATAAAGCCTCCGCGAATCCGCGCGCCACCGCCAAGATCTCCACAGTGTTGCGGTAGTTGAGCTTTAGGATCGTGGTGTGGCCAACGGCGTCGATACCTACACTCTTCCAGGTGAACTTTCGGCGCGTGGCTTTTCCGTAAATGTTCTGAGCATCGTCATAAAGGACGAGAAGCGAATTGGTGGCCGGATCGACCATTTGCGCGATTAGCTTGTACCAGTCCGGCTCGAAGTCGTGCCCTTCATCAATGAGGATGGCGCCGTATTGCTCACGAGGAATCAAGCCTTTATCAACGCCATCAATGACCGCTTCGATGAGCTTGTTGAAAAAGTCCTTGCCGGCAGGGCGCACCAAGCCGTAAAAGCGGATTTGTGCCATGCACCAGGCGTGGAAGTTGTAAACCTGGACCTTGTCGCTGATGCCGCGTTCGCCAATAAGTTGCTGCAACCTAGCTGCAAGAGTCTTGTTGTAGCAAAGGACCAGAATTGGCTTGATGGGCTGCCGCGCCAAGTGCATACATCGATAGCCGAGGATCATGGTTTTGCCAGAGCCGGCCACGCCATGAATCACTCGATGGCCATCGCCAATGGATCGGGCAAGCTGCTCCTGCTGCATATCCATGACTTTTACGATGTCTGGAAGGGCAAGCGACGTCTTACTCGATTCCTGATGGTCGAACAGCCCGAACTGGCCCTCGCCAGGAACGACCCTAATCTCAGGGAAAAGATGCCAGCGAACTCGGTCGATCTGCGGCAGGCTCATGGCGACGGAAAAGTGCCACGGAAACATGTTCCAAAGACGAGATTGAAGCGCTTCAGACTCGACCGATGGAACCATTTCGTCCTGGCAAATCGCCAAGTGGGAAGGAATGACTTGGTCCAGGCCCGCCGCATCGAATTGCTTGCGGCTAATGTTGGTCAGAACAACGCCGTACGCCCAAGGCGATACCAACTTGCCAGCATATTTTGACTCAGGAGGATGTCGCAGTAGCGGATCGCGCTCCAGTACGACTCCGATCTCTAGCGAGTAAAGCCGCGCTTGAGCCACGGGATTTCGTTTTCGCACCAGTCCTTGTGAGGTCAGTAGCGCAAAACTCTCTTTGTCGAAGCTCTGAATTGATTCGAGCTTCCAGTCCTTTACTTCAAGAACAAGCAGGCCCCGTCGCGGATGAAACACCACGAAGTCGGGTTTGCTGTATTTGAGCCCAATGGGTACGTCGTACCAAAGCAAATAGTCGTCATCGAGCTTCTGCTCCAGACGCTCTGAAACCCGCTTTTCTCCGGAAGTCATCCCGTGAAGGCACGTCCCCCGTGCCGGTATCAACTTGGCCATCGTGGCCCCCCTTGTTCGATTCCGTGGCTGAATCCATAAGCCTCGACTGCCCGTTGTGTCAACTATGACCGATGATGTCGGGCAAGGCATTGACCACATATCGGCCGGGGATGCGTTGCCTTTAGGGTAGGGTAGGGTGAGGTCTTTGAGAAATTTCGCTATCCTCCGTGGTTGTCGAGGTTGGGGCGACATCCATGTCAGTGGCAAACGCAATGGCGGCCATCTTGGCCGACTTTCCTGATGGCTTGGACGCCGCCGAATTGGCTCGTCAGGCCGCGGAGCGATTTCCCGAATTATTGACGACCCCGGGCCGGCGCCATAGCCCGATAGGGCAAACGCCGATGGCGGCCCTGACCCGTTCGGTGCATTCGGAAGCCAAGAGATCCAAACGATTTATCCAGGAGGATTCCGTTAGCCCGGTTCGTATCACGCTGATTAGCGAAGAGCGACCGTGGACGGATGACGAACTGATGGCGTCCGTCCGGGCCTATATGCAGATGCGTGAAAAGGCCTTGGCGGGGCAGCCGTTCGTCAAGGCGGAGGTCTATCGTGTCTTGGGTCACACCTGGAATCGTTCGCCCTCGGCATTTGAGCGCCGTATGCAGAACATTTCGGCGGTGCTTCATATGTCGGGTAAAGCTTGGATCAAGGGGCTGGTTCCAGCATCGAACGTCGGAGCGGTGGTGGCTCAACGGCTGGAGGGCATGATTGCCGAGGTCGAGCAGCGTGAACCGGAACAATTGGATTATCGAGGCGCCGCCAGACGTCCCCCAAAAAATCTACCTGGCGGCAGCAAACATCCGTCGTCGACATCGGTCGTGGTGAAGCGCTACGCCCGTGATCCGGACGTGCGCGCATGGGTGCTGAAAGAAGCAAACGGCGTGTGCGATTGCTGTGGGCTGCCCGCGCCGTTCCACGATATCCATGGACCGTTCCTGGAAGTACACCATGTACGTCGTCTCGCTGACCGTGGTTCCGACACCATCACCAATGCCGTCGCCCTTTGCCCCAACTGCCATCGTCGCCTGCATCACGGGTTGGATTCGCCTGCCTTAGTGGACGGTTTGTACGCGAGCGTGCCGCGCTTACGGCGAGAGTCTGTGGATCAGTGACTCTCGTCGACGGCGTCATCTGAGCCAATTCCAAAGCGAGCACGCAGGTCTGCCATTCCGGTGAATGCCAGCGCTCGCTGTTTGGCCTTCTGGTCATCGGTGATGTATGAACTGCGGGCTTCCATTTGATTCGCACTACTCGGCGACGATCCACACTTGTGTAGTGACAGACCGTGCGGCGCATGTTGCGCAGTCATGGAATCCATTTCGTAACTTTCGCCGAATGTGTGTGACGGCTCGTCCACACATCTCCCATTAGGCATAGTCCTGTCTCCAGCTGACAAAACCTTCAGCTAATTCCGTAAAAACTCAGAATTTTCTCGTTGCCCGGAAATCTGCCGCGCGAGATCGTGTCGCGGTCTTCGGGGCGCGAGGTATTCGGGATGAAGGTGTTTGATGCCCATCGGAGCAGGGCGCTCGTATGCAGCACGGTGATGTCGATCACTGTGCTTGTTTTTGTTGATGTCCTGGTGTTGGCCTTCCATGGATTGAGCTCGCCGTGGACGTTGACGGTCTGGCTGGTGACGGTGCTTGTTGTGGCCGTGCGTTACGTCGTTGCCACACAGGACTATGCGGTTTCGGGTGGGGAGTTGCGTATCCGGCAGCTTGCGTGGTGTCGCCAATATTCGCTGGCTGGCGCATCCATCTACCTGGATGCTTCGATCATGTACGGGTTGAAACGTGTGCCAGGCCATGGCGCATTCTTTGCCGTGGATGGCCTCTACTACAGCCCCCGGCATCGCTGGGTGCGACTGCATATTCGCAATGCTACGTCACCGTTTCTCGTGGTCCTGGCGAATGGTCGGAAGCTCATCATCTCGCCGGATAAGAGGGAAGAGATGATGGCGGCGATGGTGGGTGAGGGTGCGTGCATTCGTGCGGCTTTTGCGCGACCGCTGCGTGCGGCCTTGGTGCATGGACGCTGGCGGCTGCCTTGTCGGGCAGCGAGTCGGCGACTTCGTCCGGTTTGGTACAGGGATTAGCGTGACGGTGCGGCTGGATGCACGGCAGGTCGGTCGACGCTAAAGCGTTCCCCGCTCCAGCAAGGCCTTCATCGCGGCCACGTAGCTGCGGCTTGCCCGCAGGATCGTGCCGTCGTGCAGGCGAACGATGCAATCGCGGTTGGACAGCGCCTGGGTTTCGGCGATACGGTCAATACGCACGATAGTGGATCGGTGGATGCGGACGAAGCGTTCCGGATCAAGCGATTGTTCCACCTGAAGCATCGTCTCGCGTATGAGGTGTGTGGCGCTTCCCACATGGAGTCCGACGTAGTCACCGCTGGCCTCGAACCAGTCGATGTCGCCGGCATTGATGAGCAGGTCGCGACGTCCGACTCGCACCTGAAATCGGTGAACGTGGCTATGGCGCTTTTGCGAGAGGTGTCGCTTGGCGTCCATGGCATCGCGTGCGCGTTGTATTGCTTCGTCGAAGCGCGCATCGTTGATGGGCTTCAGAAGGTAGTCGAGTACCTTCAGGTCATACGCGTGTACGGCATGGTCGTCGTATGCCGTCAGAAGAATGCATAGCGGGCGTTGCTCGGGCTTCAACTGACGCAGCACATCCAGGCCGTTGACTCCCGGCATCTGAATATCGAGAAACACGAGATCTACGTGCGTATTTGTCAGTCTGTCCAGTGCATGCTCTCCGTCGGTGCACTCGCCGATCACGTGGATGCCGGCGTGCCGTGCCAGTCGTGTCCGGACGCCGCTGCGAGCGAGCGGTTCGTCGTCGACGATCAACACGTCCATCAATCCATCACCTTCAGGGGTGGGCCTGACTGAAGGGGGAAGGTCACGGTAACGACGCACGATCCGCTGGGTGCAATGTCGACGTTGACGCTTTGCTCGTCGCCATACAGCGTGGCCAGCCGGTCGCGTACGTTGCGAAGCCCGATGGCACCCGGGCGCTCGCTTTCCCTGCCAGCCTCTTCGATGCCGTCGTTGGTCAGGGTCACCCTCAAAGTGTCGCCCGCGCGCGCAATGTCCAGGTGGATGTGGCCGGTTGTGCGCCGCATGGCTATGCCGTGGCGCACGGCATTCTCCATCAGCGGCTGGAGAAGAAGGAAAGGAACCCGGGCGGCGAGCACGTCGGGACCGACGCGGATGTCCACAACCAGTCTGTCGCCGAGGCGTGCTTTCTCGATGTCGAGGTACAGCTGGGTGATCGACAGTTCTTCGGCCAGTGTGACCGAATGAGTGTCGCCGCTGTCCAGCGTGGCGCGGAGCAGGTCGCCCAGGCTGGACAGCATGCGTGCTGCGTCGTCGTTGCGATGCTCCAGCACCAGCGAGGAAATGGCGTTGAGGGTGTTGTAAAGAAAGTGAGGGTGCAGTTGGTAACGCAGGGCACGCAGCTGGGCATCTCGCGCCAGGTTCTGGGCGTCGCGAAGGCGTTGCTCAGTGGTGCGCAGTTCGTAGTAGTACGACACAACGGCATGGATGGCGCAGAAGGCGATCAGCGCGAGCCAGCAGCCATCCAGCCCCTGGAATATGCGAGTCCACGAGAACGCCGTCGCCACACGCCAGTGCGCGGCCATCATCCAGCCAAGGCTGTTGTTGATTACCGAGAAGATGTAGGTCACGACGAGCATCGCCGTAGCCAGTGTCCACGGAGACACGCGCCGCCACAGCGCGCGCTGGATCGCGGTGAGTGGCACGCTCCACAGGAGGTAACAGGTGGCGTACAGGGCGCGATATTGCCCCGCGTGGGGGAACGACAACTCAGGCAGGCCCATCACCGCCATGCACAGCACAATCGGCAGGCCCGCCAGCAACGGCAGCGCGAAGGGTATATGCGGCCGGCTGGCGGTGCGTGTGTTCAACGGAATGCTCAATGCGGCGGCGGATACCAAAGTCGACGTATTCTGCCATCGGCCACTTCGCAGGTGGCGATGACGTTGGAAAGCATCACTTTTTCGGCTTGTCCAGCGAGACCGAGTACATCATTGATCCGATCTTCCAGCCGCCATCGGTGCGAACCATCTGCCATGTTTCGACGCCGTGATTGGTGGGTTGGCCCTCCATGAGAAATACATAGTCGAAGAACACCATGCCGACGTTGTCATCGGCCTCGATGCGAACGTTGGAAAACTTCTCCTCGATACGCTTGTCGGTGCTTCCCACGAAATCGCAGAACGGCTTGTAGTCAGCGGTGTGCATGCGCATGGCGTCGGGCTTTTGCGCCTTGATGATCGCGAAACTCGCGTCATCCATCACGTCGATCCACGCGCCGCCTTTGGGCAGGAACATCGCCTCCAGGCCTTTGCCGTCATGGGTGATGATGGCTTTCTGAAAAGCATCAACGACTTTGCCGATATCTTCTTTCGGGGTGGCTGCGTGTGCCTGTGTCGCGGCGAGGCAAAACAACAGTGCCAGGGTGAGAGTGCTGCGCATGGGGATGCCCGATGGGTGGAGGTGCTCCGATTGGAGCGCCCCCTCGGCGTTTCTGCCAGCGTCCTGCGACGGATCGTGCGCGCGGTGCGGTGAATGGCGGGCGAGGCTACGGCATCGCGATTTTCAACCGTGCCGCCCAGGCCGGGACACGGCGGCCAAAGGTGGCCGGGCTTGATCGTCCGGGCCGACCCGAATCCGTTCGGCTCACGACCAAGGCGCTCGTCAGAGCGCCTTGGTCGTGCGTTCCATGATCTGCATCGCCTCGGCGTTTTTATGCTCCCACTCTTTCAGTTGCGCGGGCGTCATCTGTGTGGCTGTGTACGTAGGATGTGGCGGCGGCGCGATCACCGGCTGCGGAATGGCTGCAACCTGTGTGGGCAGCGTGGTGTTCTGAGGAACCGGCGGGCGCGAGTGAATGGCTCCGCTGCTCAGAAACATCGACATGCCAAACCCTACGCACATCGCAAAGCCCACGGCGAGGGTCATGCGATGAAGCAGCCAGTCGTTACGGGATCGGCGACGCAAGGTTTTCGGCTGCGCAAACGATGGGATGGTCCAGTCGGGCTCATGGTGCGGCGCCCGCGCGGCAGCTGCCATGATGACGGCATCTCCCAGAAGTGCGCGAACTTCCGTGCCGTCGATGAGGCGCAATGTGTTGCATTGCGCAGCGGCATCCAGAGCTGCCTTCGTGTACTCGCCGCTGACGACGAAAATGGCACCCGAAGCACATTGGGTCTGCATGACGCCGATGAGCTGATGCACGTCGTTGTGCGGTACCTGAAACGCGTTCCAGTGCTTGCACTGCACCACAATGTATTGGTCGTTGCGCCGCAGCTTGAGGTCGATTCCCCCATCAAATGCTGTGCTGGAAGCGCCGGTCCCCGTGTGCTCGACCACATATCCCTGACTGCGGAAATAGTTTGCCATCAGGTGTTCAAAGTCTTGCCACGACACCCGCGACAGGGCGTCCTCGTGGCGTTGCCTTACCTTCTTGCGTCCGTACATAACCCGAAGCTCCCCCTGAGCGGCTGTACTCGCATCTGACACCCTTCCCCCGAAGGACTGCCAGTCTCGCATTCTGCTATGCGCGCTCGTGTTGCGTCTACTGGAGATTGGCTTACGGGGAGGTTGCCGAATTTGCGCCTTGCGTGGGTTGAGCGAAGTCAGCGAACTGACTTCGCTCCGCGTCCCTTCCACGCATAGCCCGCCGCCAGCAGCGCAAACCATACGGGACTGGCGAGCAAGGCCTGGCGCGTGTCGGCTTCCAGGGATAGCAGGCCCAGCACGAAGACGAAGAAGGCAAGGCATGCCCAGCACATGAATACGCCACCGGGCATCTTGTATGCGGACGCGGCGTGCAATTCCGGACGCTTCCTGCGGTAGGCCATGTACGCCACGAGAATCAGTGACCATACAAACATGAAGAGCACGGCGGCCAGCGTGGTCACCAGCGTGAAAGCGGTGACCAGGTTCGGAATGATGTAGACCAGCGTGGCGCCCGCCAGCAGGCAAAGGCACGAGAACAGCAAGCCGCGCGATGGCACGGCGGCGCTGGACAGTCGCGCGAAGGCCTGCGGTGCGTGTTTCTCCTGCGCCAGGCCGAACAGCATGCGGCTGGTGGAGAAGATGCCGCTGTTTGCCGACGAGGTCGCCGAGGTCAGCACCACGAAGTTGATGAGGCTGGCGGCGGCGGGAATGCCAGCGAGCACGAAAAGTTCAACGAACGGGCTGCGGCCGGGCTGCACTTCACGCCACGGGGTCACCGCCATGATGACCACCAGAGACAGCACGTAAAAAAGAATGATGCGTACCGGGATGGAGTTGATGGCCTTGGGCAGGTTGCGCGTCGGGTCGGCGGTTTCTGCGGCGGTGGTGCCGACCAGTTCGATGCCGACGAAGGCAAATACGGCAATCTGGAAGCCGGCGAAGAATCCGGACAGTCCCATCGGGAACATGCCGCCGTCGCTCCACAGATTGCTCAGCGATGCCTTGTGCCCGGATGGCGCGGTGAAGCCCCAGGCCACCATGCCGAAGCCCACCACGATCAGCGCCGCGATGGCGATGATCTTGATAAGGGCGAACCAGAATTCCATTTCGCCGAAGAGTTTCACGGTCGCAAGGTTCAGGCACAGAAGAAGCAGTACGCAAAGCAGCGCGGGTATCCACGGCGCAAGCCCGGGCCACCAGAACTGGGCATACGAGGCGATGGCAATCACGTCCGCGATGGCGGTGATGATCCAGCAGAACCAGTAGGTCCAGCCGCAATAGAACCCGGCCCAGGGCCCCAGAAGATCGGTACAGAAGTCGATGAACGACTTATAGGCCAGGTTGGAAAGCAGCAGCTCGCCCATCGCGCGCATCACGAAGAACAGCATCACGCCGATGATGAGGTAGACCAGAAGGATCGACGGGCCAGCCAGGCTGATGGTCTTGCCCGAGCCCATGAACAACCCGGTGCCTATGGCGCCGCCGATGGCAATCAGCTGAAGGTGGCGGTTGGACAGGCTGCGCCTGAGGTGGTCCGGGTGTTGCTCCAGCGAAGAGGACATCGGGTGGCCGTCGGCTTGGAAGAAGCACACAACATAGAAGATGTGGAACGGGCTGGCTACGGGGAGGCCGGTGGCTGCGAATGGCGATATGCTTGGGCGGGCCTTTCACGGGGAGGATCACGTCGTGACGATGAATCATTGCCAGCGCACGTCGCCGCTTCACATATTCCTGCGGAGGCACGCGTGACCTGGCTCCTCTATGGCTGGATCGCGCTGACCGTCGGATGGTCGATCAGTGTGGCGCTTTTCGTGAAGCGCACAGGCGCTGTGCTTAACGATTCTGGTCAGCGCCAGGGAGCGGGATATCACGATGGCTCGTATTTCATGGCGTTCTTCTTCGGCCTCCGGCCTGCGGCATCGCCGGAGCTGGCGCGATTTCTGACGGTGCTGCGCTGGTGGTACGGCCTGGTGTTTCTGTTCATCTGCGCGTTCGTTTATCAGGGATTTTCCAACGCCCTGGCGAAGACGGACTGTCACGGTTGCCTGGTGTTGCCGGCGAATCAGCCGCCTGACTTCATCATCCTGTATCCGGCGGTGATGCTGCTTATTGTCTATGGGCATCTGGCGTATGCGTTCGCCGAAATCATGCATTACAAATACGGTGGCGGTGCCGATCTGACGCCGCGCCGGTCATGGTCGGCGTTATACGCGTTGCGTTATGTGGTGGGCTGGCATCGTCTGCCCAAGGATGCCGCGGGCAGCATCCAGAAGCTTCTGGTCGGCATGCGCATGGCTTGTGTGCTTTGGGTCACAGAGGC
The DNA here is from genome assembly GCF_014192715.1 of Luteibacter sp. Sphag1AF. Lineage (GTDB taxonomy): Bacteria > Pseudomonadota > Gammaproteobacteria > Xanthomonadales > Rhodanobacteraceae > Luteibacter. The sequence continues at coordinate 449,902 of NZ_JACHYH010000003.1, read as the reverse complement.
CATTTCGGTGGCCACTCTGGCACTCGTGCCCTTGGCGTAAGTTTGTACGGCATGACTTCCGGCTGTTACGGCATGGTTGCTGGCGGGATCACTATCGCGCCTCAATCATGTACATGGGGTAGACATGCGTACCGCACTCGTATCCGCCATTGCCTTAGCTCTGGCCAGCGCTTCGATGGCCAGTTTCGCCGCCGATCAGACCACGACGCAGCTGCCGCGGGACGTCCGCCCCAGCCACTACGATGTTTCCATCGTGCCGCATGCCGAACAGCTCAAGTTCGACGGCAAGGTCAGCATCGCGGTCGAAGTGCTTCATCCGACCACCAGCATCACCCTGAATGCCGCAGGCATGGACTTCTCGGCCGTGACGCTGACGCCCAAGGGCAAGAAGGCACTCGCCGCTCCGAAGGTGGCAGTGAACGAAGACGCACAGACGGCGACCTTCACGTTTGCCAAGCCGTTGCCTGCGGGCAGCTACACACTGGCCATGACCTATACGGGCAAGATCGGCACGCAGGCCAACGGCCTGTTCGCCATCGACTACGACACCACGGCCGGCAAGAAGCGCGCGCTCTACACGCAGTTTGAAAACTCCGACGCACGCCGCTTCATCCCGTCGTGGGACGAGCCTGACTACAAGGCCACCTTCACGCTGGACGTCACAGTGCCGTCCGACCAGATGGCCGTCAGCAACATGCCGGCCGCCACCACCGACAAGAAGGGCGACGGCAACACGCACGTCGTGTTCGCGCCGTCCCCGAAGATGTCCACCTATCTGCTGTTCTTCGGCACGGGTGAATTCGACCGCGCCACCACCAGCATCGACGGCACCGAAATCGGTGTGATCGCGCAGAAGGGCAAGGCCGACCAGGCCAACTTCGCGCTCGAATCGTCCAAGGCGGTGTTGCAGGAATACAACAATTACTTCGGCGTGAAGTACCCGCTGCCGAAGCTGGACAACATTGCATCGCCGGGTCGCAGCCAGTTCTTCAGCGCCATGGAAAACTGGGGCGCGATCTTCACGTTCGAATATGCGCTGCTGCTGGACCCGTCCATCTCCACGCAGTCGGACAAGCAGGCGATCTTCAACACCGCCGCGCACGAAATGGCGCACCAGTGGTTCGGTGATCTGGTGACCATGCGCTGGTGGGACAACCTGTGGCTCAACGAAGGCTTTGCCTCGTGGATGGCCGCGCGCACCACCGAGAAGCTGCATCCGGAATGGAATGCACAGCTCGATGCGGTCTACACGCGTGAAGGCGCGATGTCGCGTGATGCCATCGCCACCACGCACCCCATCGTGCAGAACATCGACACCGTGGAGCAGGCCAGCCAGGCTTTCGACACCATCACCTATTCCAAGGGCGAGGCGGTGATCCGCATGCTTGAGGGCTATGTGGGCGCCGATAAATGGCAGCAGGGTGTGCAGCGTTACATCAAGGCGCACGCATACGGCAACACGGTGTCCGACGACCTGTGGAAGGAAATGGATGCTGTGGCCGGTCCTGGCGTGACCACCATCGCGCATGAATTCACCTTGCAGCCGGGCGTGCCGCTCATCACGGTGTCGGCTGCCAAGTGCGAAGGCGGCAAGACCTCGGTGACGTTCACCCAGGGTGAGTTCACCAAGGACCGCCCGGGCAAGACGCCGCTGCGCTGGCACGTGCCGGTGATTGCGAAGACGGTGGATGGCGCCAGCGTCACCACACTGGTGGACGGTACCGCTTCGGTTTCGCTGCCCGGTTGCGGCCCGGTGCTGGTCAACGCTGGCCAGTCGGGCTACTACCGCACGCTGTACCCGCAGGACCAGTTCGCTGGCCTTCGCACCGCCTATCCGAAACTGCCTGCCATCGACCAGATGGGCATGATCGGCGATGCATGGGCGCTGGGTCTGGCAGGTCTGGAGCCGGTGTCGAACTTCCTTGATCTGGCCAAGCAGGTGCCGGTCGACGCGGCGCCGGAAATGTGGGGCGTGGTGGCTGGCGATCTGCGCAGCCTGGATGCCTACTACAAGGGCGACACCACGCGTCAGAACGCGCTGCGCAAGTACGCCGTGGGTCGTCTGCACCCGGTGTTCGAGCGCGTGGGCTGGGAAAGCAAGTCGTCCGATACCGCATCGGTTTCCATTCTTCGTTCCGAGCTGATTGCCACGCTTGCGCAGCTGGGCGACAAGAAGGTGATCGACGAAGCCCGTCGTCGTTACGCCGCGCAGGACACCGACCCGAAGGCCGTCCCGGGCGAATTGCGAAAGATCATCACGTACGTCGTTGCCAGCAATGCTGACGCCGCCACGTGGGATGCCCTGCACGCAAAAGCCAAGGCTGAAACCACGCCGCTCGTGAAGGACCAGCTCTACACCATGCTGTCCATCCCGCAGGACGATGCGCTGGCCAAGCGTGCGCTTGAGCTGGCCCTGACCGACGAGCCGGGTGCCACGAACAGCGCCGACATGATCGGTGCCGTCTCGCGCAATCATCCGGAAATGGCGTTTGATTTCGCGGTGGCGCACAAGGCGCAGGTGGACAAGTTCATCGACAGCACCACCGGCAGCCGCTTCTATCCGATGCTGGGTGGCTCGTCGCTGGATCTTTCGCTGGTTCCCCGGATCGAGGCGTTTGCCAAGGCCAACATCGCGGAGAACGCGCGTCGTGATTCGGATACTACAATCGCCAACATCAAGTATCGCTCTATGGTCGTGCGCGAGCGCCTGCCGTCGGTCGATGCCTGGCTGAAGGCTCAGAAGTAAAGTTGCGACAGGGCCGTCGCGCACCGTTCGCCGGAGAGGGCGGGCGGGGCGCGGCGGCTTTTTTTTGTTTCACCGCGGCGGAATGTCGGTGGAAGTGAGTGTCACGTCATCAACGGGTCAGCTTGATCTCGTACAGGTAAGGCCAACGCTTACCCGTGACGAACAGGCGGTCGTGTTCGGCGTCATAGGCAATGCCATTGAGCACATCGTTGCCCGGATCAGCCAGTTCCTTTTCGTCGATCAGACCCTTGAGGTCGATCCAGCCCACCACATGGCCGGTTTTCGGATCAATGCGCGCAATGCGGTTGGTCAGCCAGACGTTGGCGTAAATCTGTCCCTTTACCCACTCAAGCTCGTTGAGGTTGGGTACCGGCTTTCCGTCAGCAGTTACCTGAATGGTGCTCACCGGTGACAGGGTATCGGGATCAAGCACGCGGATTGTTGGCGTGCCGTCGCTCATGTAGATGTGCTTTGCATCGCGCGTCAGAGCCCAGCCTTCCCCTGGATAGGTGAAAGTGCTTTTCAGCGCGAAGGTCTTGCGGTCAAGAATGAAACCGATGCCCTGCTGCCACGACAGCTGGATCAGCTTCGGGCCCCACGCAATGATGCCCTCGCCGAAATAGCCTGACGACGTGTTGGCGCGCTGCAGGACTTCGCCCGTGTCGAGATCCACGCGGCGGACGGTGGAGGCACCGATCTGGCCTGTGCTTTCGTACATGAAGCCGTCTTCGTAAAAAAGGCCTTCCGTAAATGCTTTCGGATCGTGCGGATACCGCTTCACGACCTTGTACCCGTAGACGGGAATGGTGTCGGCATCGACCGCTGATTGTCCAAGCAGGGTAACGAGGGCGAGAGCAATGGCCGTTCGGTAACGGCGCGGCGTGCGGCGGGCAGGCGACTGATTCACGATGGGTACGTTCCGGTGGGCTTGTGACGGCACGGGGCCGCGCCGAAGCTACCGATGACGTCGTGGCATTGCAAGGGAGATCCGGCGTGCCCGTCAGGGATCGTGCAGGCGCAGCTCGTAGATTTTCGCCCAGTATTTTCCGGTGACCAAAAGGGTGTTGCGCTTCTGGTCATAAGCGATGCCGTTGGGCACGCTGTCCTTGTCCTTGTCCTTGTCGTTGGTATTGGCTTGTGCGGCGATGGCACTGAGGTCCAGCCAGCCGGTGACTTCACCGCTCTGGTCATTGATCCGGACCACGCGGGTGGAGGGCCATACATTGGCGTAGATGTCGCCGTTCACCCACTCCAGCTCGTTCAGCCGCTCCACGGGGCGACCGTGCTCGGTGACTTCCAGTGTTTCCATATGGCGCATGCGCTCCTCGAAATAACGAAGGCGCGCAGTGCCGTCGCTCACGATGAGGCGACGACCATCGGAGGTCATGCCCCAGCCACCGCCGGGCAGAGACAGCGTGTCCACGGGTGCGAGGTCACGTATGTCGTAGACGTGAACAGTCGGAGCGCTTTGGCTTAGTTGGTAAAGATAGCCGGAGAGTACGCCGATGCCTTCGCCGAATGTCTCACGCGATATGCCGACGGAGCAGGATAGCTGTGCAGCACGGTCAGTGCGTCTGAGCGTGGAGCGGCCGGGAAGCCCCGTCGATTCAAAAAGTACCCCGTGATGGAGTAGCAGGCCTTCAGTGAACGCGGAGGTTTCGTGCGGATAAGTGGCGACGATGTCGTAGGTGAGAGCGGGTGCGCGCTTCGAGAGGTGTTCGGATGTGCTGGCGCACGCGGTCAGTACCGGAATGCACAGGAGCAGGAGTCGACGCATCAGCTTGCCTTTGTAACGAGGTTTGGCCCGTCGACAAACGAACCAACAGGGATGATTTCCAGGAATCGCCGTCGCCCGTTGTCGATCAGATCATCCATGCGTAGTGCAAGGCGATCATGATGATAAGCGCCACTGCGACGCCAAGTGCATACCTGCCGACGACAGGTGAGCGCAGATTGATGGTTCCCATGTCATCCGTGGTGTGGGCGCGATGCGCCTGCGTCCTGAAGAGCGACATATCCTTTCGCTTCCGATTCGTGCAGTGGGCGGATAAGTAAACGGACGTCCATGAGGTGTCAACAAAGAAATGCCTTAGTGCCATGAGGCAAATCGGAGTGACAGGAAAAACACCTTTTCTCGTGCATATTTGTTGCAGATGAAACGTTCGGCCTTCCGCTCGAATGGCTTGCTGCGTAAGCACGACGTGGTTGCGAAAGTTATGAGCAGCTTCTGAGGTTTTGCCGAACAGGTACGAAAGGACGTGCTCCCAAACGTTCGTCTGACACCCGCTAATGCCTTTCGATAACGGGATGAGCCATGTAGGCTAGCCCGTGGTCGTTAGGGGAACCGCATGTACTGGCAGCACCAATCCGGAACGGAGCGCCTGATCCGTCAGGCTGCGCTGTTTCTTGCGATATCCGAGGTAATTCCTGTCATGCCAGGCTGGCTGCGAGGCAAATGAGAGCGCTCGGTTTTCGCACTCGTCTGGGGCTGTTTTTCGTGGGCACTCTGGTAGTCGTGCAGGTGCTCACGGCCTCGCTCGCCTCCGGCGTCGCCCGGTCCCAGCTCATGGTGGACGGCGGGCACCAGCTCAGCACCGATGCCGCGGCCTTCGTGGCGCAGATGACCGACCTTTCGGCCGGCGTTGCCACCAGCGCCCAGTCGATGTCGCTGGATGCAGGCATGCGTGCGGCTGTGGCATCCCGTGACCGGGAAGCGATGCTCTCGATCCTGCGTACCAGCGGTCAGCGGATGGGTGCTGAGCGCATGCAGATGATCGACACGCATGGCGTGGTCCAGGAAGACACGGCCGGCGACGCTACGCCGCACCCGTTTCCTTTACCTGACCTGCTCAAGGACGGCGCTGGCGCCCGCGCGGCGGCGGTGACCACGGTGGACGGCAATGCGTTCTGGATTGTTACGGTGCCGGTTTCGGCGCCGCACCCGATTGGCCGGATTGCCGCCAGCATTCCCGTGGACGACACGTTGATCGAACACATGCAGCACCTCAGTGTGCTTCCGCGATATGCGCAGCTGATTACCCGGGGCGCGGACAGTGAATGGGTCGTGGTGGCTCGTGGCGCGGGTGACCTGAATCTGGCCTCCGGGCTGCGTGCCGCCGGCCTTCCGCTTCCTCTTACGCCCACTCGCATAGACGTTGATGGCCAGCAGATGCTTCTGCTCGCGCAGCCGCTGGAGACGCCGGGCGGCAGTTCGCCGGTGTATGCCCTGATCGGTTATTCGCTGGACAATGCACTGGCGCCGTATCGGGCGGTGCGTGGCGCATGGGCGGCGCTGCTTGCCCTGTCGCTGGCCACGGGTCTGCTGGTGGCGTGGCTCGTGGCGCGCAGCGTGTCGCGCCCCGTGGAAGCGCTGGCGGAAGTCGCGCGGCGCATCGAGGCCGGTGACTACGACACCCCTGTGGTGGTGAACCGCACAGACGAAATAGGTCAGCTGGCGCTGGCCATCCGCACGATGAGCGAGGCCGTGCGCGAGCGCGAGCGGCATATCCGCTATCAGGCCATGCACGATCCGGTATCAGGCCTGCCCAACCGCACGGCCGCCGAAGACGACATTGATGACTACCTGACGCGCCATCCCGGTGCCGAAGGCGCGTTGCTGCTGGTGGGCCTGACCCGTCTGCCCGACATCGTCAAGACGGTTGGCCATGCGCTGGCAGATCGCCTGATGGGTGACGCCGGCGCACGGGTCCGGCAGCTGGCCGGTCATCATCTGGTGGCTCGCGCCACGGATACGCACTTCGTTCTGTGGATGGCCGGAGCGGATCGCGCGGCTGCCATCGGTCTGGCCTTCCGCCTGCTGGACGCGCTGGGTCACCCGTACACCGAGGCTGACGTCAGCATCGACATGGGGCCGGCCATTGGTGTCGCACTGGCGCCAGAACATGGCATGCAGGCGGCGACGCTGCTGCGCCATGCCGAAGTGGCGCAGTTTGCGGCGGCCGGTTCGACCCGGGGCGTGGATGTGTACGATCCCGATCTGGACGCCCATCGTCCGGAGCGTCTTTCGCTCATGAGCGAATTGCGCGCGGCCATTGATTCGGATGCGCTGGAACTGCACTACCAGCCCAAACTCCGCCTGGCCGACGGCACCATGGATGCGGCCGAGGCGTTGATCCGCTGGAACCATCCCACGCGTGGATGGATTCAGCCGGAAGAGTTCATCTACGCGGCGGAGGAAACCGGCAACATTGGCCGGGTGACCCGCTGGGTGCTGGCGACCGCCATTGCCCATGTTCATCAGTTGGGCGAGCGGGGGCATGCGCTGAAGGTGTCCATCAACCTGTCAGCCCGTGATCTTGAGGACGCCGAGCTGCCTGACCGGGTTGGCCAGCTTCTCCGCATGCACGGGGTGCCGGGTAGCATGATCGTGCTTGAGGTCACCGAAAGCGCGGTGATCGGCGAGCCGGAGGCGGCGCTTCAAGTCCTGCGCCGGCTAGCCGATATGGGTATCGACATCGCCATCGACGATTTCGGTATCGGACAATCCTCGTTCGGTTACCTGCGGCATCTTCCGGTTCACGAGCTCAAGATCGACAAGATGTTCGTGCAGCAGCTGGCCAGTGACGAGACCGACCGTACCATCGTGCAGTCGCTGATCGAACTGGGCCACCGGCTGGGCTACCAGGTGACGGCCGAGGGTGTGGAAGATGCGGATGCGCTGGAGTACCTGCGTGGCGTGGGTTGCGACCATGCGCAGGGCTATTACGTGGCCCGCGCGATGGACTTCCACGCCCTGAATCAATTATGCGAAGCAAGCGGTTCGCACGTCGTATAGAGCACGGCGAGCCGCCTTGCCGCGGCAGCTTTTCTTGCACCGGGCCGGGACGCCAGCGCGGTGCTTTCTGGCACGGTCGACTCGGGGAATGGCGTGGAGCAGGAACACTGGGAGCGCAAATATCATCTTGCGCTTGAACGGATGGAGCGCGACGAACGCGATTTCCGTGCGCTGGAAGAAGGTTTGCGCCGGCTGGTCCTGCGGCTGGTGGCACTTGCCCGCGGGCAGGGCCCCGAGGCGGATGATTTGCTCGATCAGCTGGGCGACGGTCTTCGGCAGGCATCCTCGCCTGACGCGCTGAATCCTCTTCTGGACGCGCTGGCCGATGTCGTTGCGCGAATGGATGCTTCACCGAAGGCACCACCCACCGCGCCCGCGCTGGAAGTAACACCCGCCCCCGATGCCGGATCGCCGGCCGTCGAGGCGCTGCGGCAGGTGTTGCTGCGCGTGGTATTGGTGCCCGCCCTTGCCGAGCATGCGGAATCGTTGCGCGGTGCGCTGGGCCAGGCGCAGAACGCGGAGGCCGTGGCGGAGCTGGTTGCGCGTCTGGCCGACCTGATCAACCAGCAGCGCGACGTCCTGCGTGCCGACATTGATCGCCTTCAGGCGCTCCTGGCCGATGTCAGCGGCCGGTTGGGCGAGATGACCCGTTACCTGGCTGGCGAAATGGAAGGACAGCACACCGGGGCCGATGATGGCCGCGGCTTTGACTCAAGCGTCCGCGAGGAAATGCGCCTGCTGGGCGAGCAGACCCGTGAGGCTGTGGACCTCGGCACGTTGCAGCGTCAGGTCGAATCGCGGCTGGAAATGATTGACCAGCATTTCCGCGAATTCCGCGACAGGGAAGAGGCACGCCTGGCCGCCTGGCGCGACCGCACTGCACAGATGCGGGACCGCGTGGAAGAGCTGGAAACCCAGGCCACGTCGCTGCAGGACTCTCTGCGCCGCGAGCACGAACTGGCCCTGACCGATCCGCTGACCGGCATTCCCAATCGTCTGGCCTACGAGCGCCGCATGGCACAAAGCGAGCGCGCCCTGCGTGAATCAGGTACGCCGTTTTGCGTGGGTGCGTTCGACATCGACCACTTCAAGACGATCAATGACAGCTTTGGCCACGCTGCGGGTGACGCGGTGCTGCGCATCGTCGGCCAGGCCATGACGGCGCATGCGGCGTCGCACGAGGTTTTCGTGGCGCGTTTTGGCGGCGAGGAGTTTGTGGCGATCTTCGAGGGCATGGATCAGGCGGCAGCGACGGATGTCGCGGATGACCTCAGGCGCATCGTGGAGGGGCTGGCATTTCATGCAAGCTCGCGGCCGGTCAAGGTCACGATGTCCGGAGGCGTCACCCGCTTCGATACGCTGGACACGCCGGCATCGGCTTTTGAACGCGCAGATCGCGCGCTGTATTCGGCCAAGGGCGCAGGGCGCAATCGCTGCGCCACGCTGTAAACAGCGAAGCCATGCGCGGCACCTGCGCCGCACATGGCTTCGCCAGGATCAGTTCGTCTTCTTCTTGAACAGCTTGGCAATCGCAGCGCCGATGGCCGCAATGCCAACGAAGAGGAACTTCTTCAGGCCGAGCAGCAGGACGCCCAGCTTGGCGAAGAGGCCGGCCTTGGCTGCAATGCCGCCGGCCACAAGCGCACCGATGCCGTAGGCTGCAATCTTGTCGTTCTTCTCGTCGAAGTCGCCGTACTGCTTGCCCGCGTCGAAGTCGGTCATGGCCAGCACCTGAGGCATGTCCGCTTCCACTTTGGCCAGCTGGCCGATGGGCGCTACTGCCGACAACTGCAGGTAACCGTGACGGCCCAGCACGCGGATGTCGTAGTTCAGGCTGCGGCTTTCTTCGCCGTCCTTGTCCTTGAACGCCAGCTCGCGCGCCCAGTACAGCTTGTGCGTGGCGGCGTCGTAATGTGGAGCGGCAGCCCAGCCCTTGAGTTCAACGGCGTCGTAGCCAGCTTTCACGCGCTCTTCGTTGGCTTCCAGCGTTTCCTTCTGCATGTCTTTCAGAAGGTCGTCGTAGTCGATCTTGCTGGCGTCGGCATCGGAGACGTAGCCGTCATCGGAATAGGTGACCACAACCGCCCAGGCGCTTTCCTTCATCAGCACATCGGTGTTCTCGCCCGGCACGATCAGGCCAAGCACGTCGCTGTCCGGCGGATTGTTCCAGAGATCTTCCAGCACGCGCTGGGCATCTTTCGCCGGCAGGAAGGCGTAACCCGGCTGAAGCTTCAGTGTGGCGTGCGCGGCGGGGATCGACACGTTGCCTGTCTGCATCGTCAGCGAGGAAAGGAACTTCTTCACTTCCGCATCGTTGTTTTCGTCGGCAGCCGGCGTGGCGGCATCATCGGCAACAACAGGTGTTGGCTCGGCAAAGGTGAGGGCAGGCGTAGTGGCCAGAGCAGCGAGCAAAGCCGCCCGCAGCGCGCAGGACGCGATCGTCATTGAAGATGTCCCTTATTGGATGTCGCGTCGGTACGGCGCACCGATGTCCGCGATCGCATAATTGTACGAAATTCCTAAAGTGGCGTCGCGGCGCCTCCCTGAATGCCGATTCGCATAAAAATGCGTTAGTGGAAACGTTTACATGCTTAGGAGGGTATCGGCCGGGGCTCTCGTTCGAACTAGACTGGGGGTCTGGTAAGCACAGGGGCAGTACGGATGGGGATCGACCGGGCAAACACTGGCAACGTGGCGCAAGCCGCGATGCTGGTGGACGTGGCAACCCGTCTGCGACACCCGCGGATCGACCGAATCGTTGCATCCTTCCGTGAACACCACGTGTCGGTCATGCGTGCGGTACTTCTGGGCCTGACCACGGTCTGGACTGCGTACTGGACCACCACAACCACCCAGCCGGCGATGTTGCAGGACGCGCGGGAAACCTTCCCGATGGCGGTGGCCCTGTTTGTGGCCAGCATCGTGTGGATGCTGCTGGTGCGTGCCGCATGGCTGCGTGACAGCAGTCGCGCTGATGCCATCGGCGTGGTCGCCAACTTCGTCGGCGTGGGCGTTCTGCTGAAGCTTGGCTTCATGCTGGTGATCACGTTGACGGCCGTGCTGCCGTTTCTTTCAGTCGCCGTGGGCGCACGTTACGGGCGCCGGCCGTTCTATGCCAGCATCGTCGCGTCACTGGTGATCCTGGCCGTGAGCGCGCCGTCGGGCTATTGGATCAGTCGCCCGGCTTATGCCGTCTATGCGCTGACCCTCGTCATCATTTTGCCGTTGATGATCTTCCGCATGATGGACGCGTTGCGCGAAGTCTCGGTGGAGGCGATTGCGTCACGCGAGGCCCAGCATCGTTTCATTTCAATGATGAGCCACGAAATGCGCACGCCGCTCAACACCGTGATCCACTCGGCGGCGTTGATCGACACCGACGCGATGACCGAAGACCAGCGCCGTCTGGTCACGCTGCTGGCTTCCAATGCGAATGCGCTGCTGCACCGAGTGAATGCCGTGCTGGACGTGGCGTCGTTCAACGGCGGACGACTGACGCTGCGGCATCAGTCGTTCGGGTTCGACGAAGTGCTGGACACCGTTCGCGACGTCTGCCGCTCGCACGCCGTGGACAAGGACATCACCCTTACGTTCTCCTGCGACCCGGCCGTCGATGGCATCTTCAAGGGAGACCCGGGCCGCATCGAGCAGGTGCTGAGCAACCTGGTGTCCAACGCCGTGAAGTTCACGCCCACAGGGGGCCGCGTGCACGTGGCCATTGGACTTGCACCATCGCCGGTTGGCGTGGGCGAATCCATTCTGTGTACGGTGACCGATACGGGCATCGGCATCGCGGATGAAGACAAGGCCCGCATTTTCCGCCCCTTCCATCAGGTAAGCGGTGGTGCCGCGCGCACCAATGACGGTGTGGGCCTGGGTCTTTACATCGTGCGCAGTGTGTCAGATCAGATGCATGGCTCGCTCGACGTGGCTGATCGTCCGGGCGGCGGCAGCGTGTTCTCGTGGCGCTTCCCGCTGGCACGTGCCCCCGTGGGTGCACGGCCTTCATCGGAATTGTCTGTTATCGACCGGCTGGATGAGCATCGCACGCGCGTGCCGCCACTGAACTGCATGGTGGTGGACGACCACGCCGCCAATCGCGAAATCATTGGACGCATTCTTGAGCGTGCAGGTCACACCGCCACGTTCTGCGCGGATGGCGATGAGGCCATGGAGCACCTGGGCAATCGCAGCTTCGACGTCATTTTCATGGATCTGCACATGCCTGGTGGATCCGGTTGGGACGTGATCCGGCGCATCGAAGAAGCCGCCGGTTCCGCGCAGTCGCCTCCTATCGTGATGCTGAGTGCGGACTCCAGCCAGGAGGCCATCCGCCTTGCGTTCAAGGGGGGAGCACGCGCCTATCTGACCAAGCCCATCCCCACGCCGCGCCTGCTGGACGTCCTGGAGTCCATCGCCGAAGACCGCCGCCTGGAGCAGTTCGCCCGCAACTGGCAACCGGCCATTGACCCGCCCGTACCCGGCGATCCACACCGCGCACCGCTGGACGACATGCGGGCGCTGGTCTCGCCGAAGGAGCTGCGTGAGTTCGTAGACCTTTGCGACGATGCGATGCGCACCCACGGTAAAGCCTTGCGTGACGCGCTGTCGCGCGGCGAATACCCGGATGCTTCCGAAGCCCTGCATGCATTGAAAAACGTGGTGGGCAACCTTGGCGCACCCGGTGGAACGCGGGTGTGTGACGATCTGGCCGTGCTGATTGATGCGGGCGGCAGCATGTCGGCGGCTATCGTGGAACTGGATGGACTGCTGCGATCCGCTCATCGCTATGTGGAAGACCAGCGCCTGAACCTGCACGAAGCCCACCGGCACAGTGCCTGGGCCGGTTCCTGAGGCAAAGGCGGAACGCTTTCACCGTTCGCGAATTCTTCGGTTGTCATACTGGAATCGCCTGACGGTTAGAGGATCAAAGCCCCATGACAGCTCCACGCGACTGCGCGCTTGCGCACGAAGGTGCAACGATCGTTCGCGGCAACGCACGATTCACGGTCCTGACACCGCGCGTCATCCGCCTGGAATGGAACGCGCTGGGCGTGTTCGATGATGAGAGAACGCAGTTCGCCGTATTCCGGGCCTTGCAAGTACCGCCGTTCCGCCTCGATGAAGACGACACCACGCTGTCGATAGACACCGGCACGTTGCAGCTTCGGTTCCGCAAAGGTGATGGCCCTTTTGATGCATCGAATCTGCAGATCGACGTCCTGGACGGCGACCAGCGCATCTCCTGGACGCCGGGCACCGTGCAACATCACAACCTGGGCGGGACGTACCGCACGCTGGATCGCTATGACGGCGACATATGGCAGGACGGCAGCAGGCTTCCGCTGGGAGACGGCCTGATTGCCCGTGATGGCTGGCACGTGGTGGATGACTCGACCAGCTATCGCATCGATGACAGCGGCTGGGTGTTGCCCAGAAAGGGCGAGGGCGATCAGGATCTGTACTTCTTCGGCTACGGACACGCGTATCGCGCCGCCATTGGAGACTTCGCGGCCATTTCTGGTCCGCAGCCCATGCCGCCACGCTTCGTCTTCGGCTACTGGTGGTCACGCTACTGGAACTATTCCGACGAGGAACTGCGCATTCTCGTGGCGCGTTTCGACAAGGAGCGCGTGCCACTGGATGTATTGGTGCTGGACATGGACTGGCACATCACACCCGGCTTGTCGCTGCGCGAGGGCCACGAGCATACCGACGAATTCGGCGAGAAATCCGGCTGGACGGGCTACACCTTCAATCGCAGCCTGTTTCCCGAACCCGCCGCCTTCATGCAATGGGCGCACGGGCAAAACCTGAAGATCACGCTGAATCTGCACCCGGCATCTGGTGTGATGCCGTACGAAGAGAAGTACGAGGCGATGGCAGCGGCGTTGTCCTGGGATACCTCGACCAACGCGCCCATACCTTTCGAGGGTGCGTCGCAGCCGTACATGCGCGCCTTGTTTGACACGATCCTGCATCCGCTGGAAGAGCAGGGTGTCAATTTCTGGTGGCTGGATTGGCAGCAGTGGCCAGATTCAAAATCGCATCCGGGGCTAAGCAATACCTGGTGGCTCAATCATGTGTTCTTTACCGAGATGCAGCGCAGGGATGACGCGCGCGGGCTGATCTATCACCGCTGGGGCGGCCTTGGAAATCATCGCTATCCCATCGGTTTTTCCGGTGACAGCGTCATTACCTGGAAATCGCTGGCCTATCAGCCGCATTTCACCGCCATGGCGTCCAACGTGCTGTACGGCTACTGGAGCCACGACATCGGTGGCCACACGTTCGCCAAGAGCATTCCACGAAGCGAACGCCGTATTGACCCGGAGCTTTACGCACGCTGGATGCAGTACGGCGTGTTCAGCCCGGTATTTCGCACGCACTCGGCCAAAGAAGCCAGCCTGCACAAAGAGCCCTGGCATTTCGGCCCGCCCTATGGCGACGCAATCTTTGAAGCCATCCGGCTGCGCTACCGGCTGGCGCCGTATATCTACGCGGCATCGCGCACGGCATACGACACGGGCGTGTCGATGGTTCGGCCCATGTATTACGACTGGCCGGAGCACGACGAAGCTTATGAAGTGCCCGGGCAATACATGTTCGGCGACGATCTGCTCATTGCACCGGTGACGGTGCCCATGAAAGACGGTGCCGCGCCGTTCCCGGTGTGGCTGCCACCGGGGCGCTGGTACAGCCGCGGCGGTGCCGAATCCTTCGAGGGCGGACAGGTGTTCGAGCGAAGCTACGGCCTGCACGAAATTCCCGTATTCGTACGCCCCGGTGCCGTGCTTCCGCTTTACCCCGAAGGGTTGCGTGATCTTTCCAGCGTGCCGTCGACGATCATCCTTCAGGTGTTTCCCGGGGCTGAAGGTGACACCGTGCTGTATGACGACGACGGCGCCACGCAGGGTTACCAGCGCGGCCAGTTTGCACGCACGGGTGTGCGCAGCCGCCGGTCTGGCCGGACGCATCGCGTCCATATTGATGCGATGGATGGTGTTTACGACGGCAAGCCTGACCTGCGTACGTACATCGTTGAACTGCTGGACGCCGATGTTCCCCATTCGGTGGAAGTCAACGGCCGTGCACTCCCGTTCAGTGCCGTTCCTGCGCCGGGTACGTGGCTATTCGACACCCAGTGGCTGTGCGTGCGCGTGCAGCTTGAGCCGGCCTGTGTTGACGAGGCACAGGACATCGTGGCGCGTTTCGATCCGGCATTTGTGAAGTCTGCCGGTCTGCTGCACCGGATGCGCCGTGCGCGCGATGCGGTAAGCCACCTCAAGCAGGTGTGGAACGACATTTCATCCTTGCCCGACGACATTGATCTGGCTGGCCAGGCAGCGCGCGTGCTTGCCTATGCTGTGGAGAACGGCGACGACGAGGGGCGCGCGAAGCGCTTTGTGGATGCGGTGCGTCAGTTCGATGCGCGCTTTGCAGCGTTGCCGGAGAGCATCAACTCCACGCCCATTGACGATGCGCTCAAGCGCTCGGTGGTGGAGCGTCTTGACTGGTAGCGGGCGTGTCCGGGTGGCGTGACTGCCACTCGGAAAGCCGCGCGCGATAACGCTCCACGGCGTCGTCATAGACATCGTAGATGCAGCGCACGCAACCCTCACCGCAGCAATCTTCCGGGTCGGGTTCGGGCGGTGGGAGCGGCTTGGGGTCGTCAGGAACGGACATGTGGAAAATGGCGACGACGGATGACCGTCGTCGCCATGGGGCTTACCAGATCTTCACGCGCTGCGATGGGTCCAGGTACAGCTTCTGGCCGGGCTTCGGCGAGAAGGCGTCATACCACGCATCGATATTGCGAACCGTCTGCGCACGGAACTGGCCCGGTGCGTGGCCGTCGCCGATGATCTGCGCACGCAGCGCCGCGTCGCGGCTCTTGGTACGCCAGGACTGGGCGAATGCCAGGAAGAAGCGCTGGTCGCCGGTCAGGCCGTCGATCACCGGCGCTTCCTTGCCATTGAGCGACTTGCGATACGCGGCATAGGCAATGGCCAGGCCGGACACGTCGGCAATGTTTTCGCCCAGCGTCTGCTGTCCATTGACGTGCAGGCCCGGAAGCGCTTCGTACTGGTTGTACTGCTCGACGAGGCGCTGGCCGGCTGCCTTGAAGTGCTGCTGATCGGCGTCGGTCCACCAGTTGGCCAGACGACCCTGCGCATCGAATTCGGCGCCGGTGTTGTCGAAGCTATGGCTGATTTCGTGACCGATCACCGCACCAATGGAACCGTAGTTGGAAGCGGCGTCAGCCTTCGGATCGAAGAACGGTGCCTCTAGAATGGCTGCCGGGAAGTTCAGTGCATTCTGAAGCGGCAGATTCACGGCGTTGACCGTCTGCGGCGTCATCCACCATTCGTTGCGGTCCACTGGCTGCGACAGCTTGGCCACCTGATGACGGTATTCGAGTGCTTGTGCACGCAGATGATTGCCGACAGCATCGTCCGGACGGATGTCCAGGCTGCTGTAGTCGCGCCAGGTATCGGGATAGCCCACGCCTACCTTGACGGTGCCGATCTTCTCGCTGGCCTTCTTCTTGGTGGCGGCCGTCATCCAGTCGATCTTGTCCACGCGTTCATCGAAGGCCTTGAGGATGTTTTCCACCATCGTCTGCACCTGCGCGCGCGAAGAGGCGGAGAAATATTTCTTCACATAGATCTGGCCGACCGCATCACCCAGGTCGATGTTGGTACGGGCGAGGCCGCGCTTCCAGCGATCAGACTGCTTCGGCGTGCCCTGGAGCGTGTGGCCGAAGAACTCGAAAGCCATGTCCACATAGGCCTTCGGCAGCAGCCAGGCGTTCTCGTTGATGACATGGAAGCGCAGATAGGTTTTCCAGGTCTCTACCGGCTCGCTGGCAACAAGCGCCGAAAGCTTCGTGACGGTGGCCGGCTGCCACACGATGAAGGTTTTCTGCGTATCCAGGCCGGCGGCCTTGAAATAGGCGTTCCAGTCGATGCCCGGTGCCTTGCTGGCGAAGGCGCTGGTGGGCCAGGGGTTGTTGGCTTTGTGGATGTCTTCGCTGTCCACGATGCTCTGCTGCGCACTGGCGATCTTCATTTCCAGCGCCAGGATGTCGCGGGCTTTCGCATCGGCATCGGCGGTGCCGGACTGCTTGAGGACGTCGGCGATATACGCCTGATACTTCTGGCGCGCCTCGACCATGTTCTTGTCGGTGCCCAGGTAGTAATCGCGGTTGGGCATGCCCAGGCCGCCCTGCAGGAGATACGGCATGTTGTGCGACGGATCTTCCAGGCCCTGGGCCACGAACAGTCCGAACAGGTGTTCGGTATGCAGGTTGGTGGCATTGATCGGGTCGACATCGGCGCGCAGCTGGCTGCCGAGCACGCGGGAGAGGTCGGTGCGTGTCTTGATGGCATCAACGGCGGAAAGCTCGCCGTCCAGCGGCTTCAGGCCTGCCTTCTCGATGCCGTCCACATTCATGAAGGCCGCGTAGTAGTCCGCGATCAGGCGCTCCTGAGAGCCCTTGGCCGGATGGCTGTCGCCGGCCGCCTTGACCAGATCGGCCGTGCGCTTCTCGGCGCGCTCGTACAGCTGCAGAAAAATGCCGGTGCTAGAGCGGTATGACGGAATGACGGCCGTCTTTTCCCAGTTGCCGTTGGCGTAACCGTTGAAATCGTCGCCCGGCTGGATCGACCGGTCGATCCCTGTCTGGTCGACGCCGACCGGCGCCGAGGCCGGCGCGGCGGTAACCGCGGAAATACCAAGTGCCATCGTGATGGCAGAAGCGAGAAGCCAGCTGTGTCGGGCCATGGTCATACGCCTTCGGGCATGGGTTGGGGGGCCCACGATAGCCCTCACGGGGCCTGTTGTGACCCATGACCCATGGGATGGGTCGCTTTGGGGGGGGCGAATTTTCTGAAAAAGGGCTCTCGGAGCTCTCGCAGACACGCTCGATCAGAGGGTTGTGCCGTAATGACTGCCCGGCGCCCGCTTTTGCGCCGGTAGGGGCCGGCTACGGGGCACCCGGGCCGGTTCCTGTCTTTTCACTCAATGGCAGTAACACATACAGACCTGGAGATTGATATGAACGCTCGTTTTGAACTGACCGGCCCGCAGATGGACATTCTTAGCTACCCGACATGGGCGCAGGATATGGTTTCCTCTTGCGCGGATGCGCGGCAGGGCATTGTGGAGCACTCCATGTGGGACGCGATGCGTGCCGCAAAGCTGGATGCGATATCCACCCGCAATTTCATGGTGGGCGTATGGCCGGTGATCGAACGTTTCCCCGGGTACATGTCGCATAGTTTGCTGAAAACGCGCTATGGACGCAGCCAGGGCGACGACATGGCCCGGCGCTGGCTGGTGCGCAATATCCGCGTCGAGCAGAACCACGCCGATTACTGGCTGAACTGGGCCGAGGGGGCTGGCGTCGCCCGCGAGGAGGTTCTGACCGGGCGGTCGCCCGCAGGCTCTCAGGCTCTGGCCGAATGGTGCGAGGAAGTGAGCGCCCGGGACTCGCTGGCGGCCGGTATTGCCGCCACCAACTATGCCGTGGAAGGGGCCACGGGCGATTGGTCCCAACTGATCTGGGAAAGCAAGGCCTATGCGGAAAGTTTGCCGATTATCGGCCGCAAAGCGAGCCTGCGCTGGCTACAGTTGCACGCAGCCTATGACGATACCCATCCCTGGGAGGCTCTGGAAATCGTCTGCGCGTTGCTCGGGAGCAACCCCCCGGTCGACGAGGTGGAACACATCGGAGAATGTGTCCGCCGCAGCTACGTCAGCATGAGCATCACCCTTGATCGTTGCATGGATGCGGCAAGCTCGTTCGATAAGGTGAACGAGGCCGCAGCATAATCGGGCAGCGTCATTGCAAAGTGGCGCATGATTGACGCTAGCTAAGGGCAGCCTGAGGACTCAATGCGCAAAACCGATGCCGGCATGCAACAACCTCTGTTGCGACGCTTGAGGCCTCTGGCCTACGCGCTTGTGGCCGTTGTTGCCCTGATCCTCCTGCTTACCTGGGGCGCTTTGCAGACCCAGGTCATTCTGGCTGGTTTTCTTAACGGCGAGAGTGTCTGGGCGAAAGCCCAGAAGCAGGCAGTGATCGACCTGGACAACTACGCCGCCAGCGGCGATGCCGTGCACCTGAGAAGCTTCCACGCCAACTACGCCATTCTGATGGCTGACCGTTCGGCCCGCGACGCCATCGCCAGCAAGCAGTTCGACCAGCAGGCCGTCGAGGCGTCCTTTGCGCGTGGAGATGTCATTCCGGATGCCATTCCGGGCATGGTTTTCATGTTCAACCATTTCGCCAACCTGCCATACATGAAAGAAGCGAACATGGCATGGCGGTCGGTGGATTCCAGTCTCGAAGAACTGAACCAGATCGCACAGGACCTTGAGAAGGAATTTGCCGAAGGTACGGTTCCTCCCCACGACGTAGCGGCAGCGCGTGCGCGCATTGCCACACTCAACCGCTACATCGAGCCACGCACGAAACTCTTCTCGTTGCAGATCGCGCTGGGCGCGGTGTGGCTTGGCAAAGTATTGTTTTTCGCCGTGCTGGCTGTGGCTGCGATAGCATCGCTGTTGTGGTTGCGCATGGCAGGTCGCATTCTCTCCAGCATACGCGGCACGGAAGAGCGCTACACGCTGCTGTTCGACAGCGCGGCGGACGCCATTTTCATGGCTGATGAAGAAACCGGACGCATCCTTGACGTCAATCAGCGCGCGGCCTCGTGGATAGGCTGCGCGCGCAGCGAACTGGTGGGCATTGATCTGGCCAGCCTGTTCGCGGAAGGCTCGCCGCATTCCGGCGTGGGCTCCCTGCGCATGCCAGAGGGCGGCACGCTTCCGGTGGAAACCCAGAGTACGCTGGTGGTGTGGGCTGACCGGCGCGTGTGCCAGTCCATCGTGCGCGATATCTCCGAGCGCGTTGCCATCGAGCAGGAGCGCCGGATCGCCGCCGAAGCATTGGCCAGCATCGCTGAAGGTGTGCTCATTGCCGATGCCGACCGTCGCGTCACCACCGCCAACGAAGCACACACCCGGCTCACCGGCATCCCGGCAAGCGCGTTGCGCCACACTCGCTTTGACGCCACACGCACGCTGCCCGACGGCCAGCCATTGCCACAGTCGATCTGGGAAGACGTGGCCGAGGGAGCGAACTGGCTGGGCGAGGTAGAGAGTCGCCGGGCCGATGGCACCACCTATCCGGAAATGCTGAGCATCAGTGCCATCCGGGACAGCATGGGGCGGCCGCAGCATTACGTGGCCGTGGTCACGGATATCACGGCACGCAAGGCGGATCGCCAGCGGCTTCAGCATCTGGCCACGCATGATCCACTGACCGGCCTGGTCACGCGTTCGGAGTTCGAGCGACTGTGCAGCGAAGCCATCACGCAGGCGACCCATCAGCGCGGTGCCGTGGCAGTGATGTTTGTTGACCTGGACGCGTTCAAGGTCGTCAACGACAGCTACAGCCATGCCATCGGCGACACGTTGCTGGTGCGTGTTGCAGAGCGCATCCGGGCGCAACTGGCACGTAAAGATGTAGCCGGTCGCATTGGTGGTGATGAGTTCACCGTACTGCTTACCGACCTGCGCTCGCGCGAGGAAGCCAACGACGTCGCGCAGGCATTGCTGGTGGCGCTTGCACGGCCATTTGATCTGGGCGACTACGAAATATTCCTGAGTGCGAGCATTGGCATCGCAGGATTTCCGCTCGATGGCAGTGACGCGGTGACGCTGATCGCCAACGCGGATGCGGCCATGTACACGGCGAAATCCGAAGAGCGCAATGCGCTGCGCTTCTACACGCCTCGAATGCATGCGGATGCGCGGCGACGCCTGCAATTGGCGGCAGATCTGCGTCAGGCGTTGACGAGGCACGAATTCCACGTGGTGTATCAGCCCAGCGTCGAACTGCGTACCGGGCGCATCGTGGCGGTGGAAGCGCTTATCCGCTGGAACCATCCGGATCGCGGAAACGTGCCACCGGACGAGTTCATTCCCATCGCGGAAAGCCTCGGGTTGATTCGCCAGATTGATCACTGGGTACTGGAGACGGCCTGCGCACAGGTGCGTCGCTGGGACGAGGCGCGGCTTCCACCTATCCGCGTGGCGGTCAATGTATCGGCGGGCTCATTTGGCCATCCGGACTTCGTTCCCGGCATCCACGCCGTACTTCAGGCCACCGGCTTGCCGCCGGCCCGCCTGATTCTGGAAATCACCGAGAGCGCCATTCTTCATCTGGGCGAAGACACGCATCGCACCATGCTGGCGCTGCATGGGCTGGGCATCGGTGTGGCCATTGATGATTTCGGCACGGGTTACTCGTCGCTGGCTTATCTGAAACTGCCATCGGTGGCGTTCCTCAAGATCGACCGCTCCTTCGTCATGGGCCTTCCCGGCAACACCAACGATGCGGCGATCACCGAAGCCATGGTCGCCATTGCACGGAGCCTGGATCTGCACACCATCGCCGAGGGCATCGAAACCGAGGGGCAGCATGAATTCCTGCTGCGCGCGGGTTGCGGTGAAGGGCAGGGCTATCTGTACTCCAAGCCGCTGCTTACCGATGAAATCGAGCGGCTGCTCGCGCCCAATGCGAAACAACCTGCGAAAAAGCTGACCCTGGTGCCGCCCAAGCGCGCATGACTATTCCGGGCGCCAGTGCGGTGATCTGAATCTTTCACGCGTCGCGCGGTAGCATGGTGGGCAGTTTCCCACTTGCAGGGCCGTACGGTGTCGAACACTCACAAGCTGGTTTTTCTTCTCGATATCGACAACACGTTGCTGGACAACGATCGCTTCGGTGCTGATCTGTACGCCCGCCTGGAGCGCGATTTCGGTACTGAGGGTCGCGACGCGTATAACGCGATTGATCGTGAGCTTCGCAAGACGTACGGCTTCGCCGATTATCTGACCACGCTGCAACGGCTGCGCATTGGCCGGGAGACGCAGCCCGGTTTCTCCGGCATGTCGTTCTTTCTTCTTGATTACCCGTTTGACGAGCGCGTGTTTCCGGGCACGTTCGAAGTGCTGGATCATCTGAAGACGCTGGGGCAGCCGGTCATTCTTTCTGACGGCGACGCTGTGTTCCAGCCGCGCAAGGCACGTCGTGCCGGTCTGTGGGATGCGCTGGACGGGCATGTGCTCATCTACGTGCACAAGGAAGACATGCTCGATGATGTGTTTGCGCGTTATCCGGCCGATCACTACGTGATGGTGGACGACAAGCCGCGCATTCTTGTCGCGCTGAAGCAGGCGATGGGCGACAGGGTTACGACCGTGTTCGTGCGCCAGGGGCATTACGCGGCAGCGGCGGGGGCGGAGCTTGAGCACACGCCGCCGGATATCACGGTGGACAGCATTGCAGAGCTGCGGCATTTTGGGGCGGAAGCGTTTTTGCCCGGGCGCGTGGCTTAGGGTCTATCGCGAGCGATGGTGCCTGCTTTACGGCGTGGATGTGCCGCTTTGCAGGCATTGCGAGCAGGCCCGCTTCCCCAGTGCAATGCAGGGCCGGGCTTAGAGGCGGGGCGGTAGCAGCTTTCCGGGGTTGAGGATGCCGTCGGGATCAAATGCATCCTTGACCCGGTGCATGAGTCCGAGCGTGTTGGCCGACAGGGCGAGGGGCATGAAGTCGCGCTTGGCGATGCCGATGCCGTGCTCGCCCGATAGCGTGCCGTCGAGTGATATGACCAGCGCAAACAATTCATGCAGGCATGCTTCGGCGCGCGTGCGTTCGGCATCGTTTCGGGGCAGCAGGTTCACGTGGAGGTTGCCGTTGCCGGCGTGGCCGAAGCAAACGATCAATACATCGTGCTGCGCCGCCAGTCTCTTCACGCCGTCGACCAGTTCCGGCAGCCGGCTCACCGGCACCACGACGTCTTCGTTGATCTTGTGTGGCGAAATCGTGCGCTGTGCGGGCGACAGCGCCTTGCGCGCCGACCACAGCAGCGCGGTCTCTTCCGCAGTTCGCGCGACCGACAAGTCCATCAGGCCGTGCCCGCTGGCGGCTTGCGCCACAGCATGTGCGGCGTCGTCCAGGGCAGAGGGTTCGCCGTCGACTTCGATCATCAGCATCGCGCCGGCAACCGGCACGCTGTCGCCGCCGTGAGCGCGGGCGAGACCCAGTGCCACGTCGTCGATGAATTCCAGTGCGCAAGGCGTCACGGGCTGCGCCATGATGCGCGCCACGGCCCGGGCAGCACTTCCCACATCCTCGTACGTCGCCCGCATGGTGCGCAGCCCGGACGGCTTCGGGGTCAGCTTGAGCGTGGCTTCGGTGATGAGCGCCAATGTGCCCTCCGACCCGATGAGTAGCCGGGTGAGGTCGTAGCCGGTGGCGCCCTTGGTCGTGTAAGTGCCGCAGCGGAAGCTCTCGCCCGTGCCCGCTACGGCACGCAGACCCAGCGTGTTGTCCCGTGGGCTGCCGTACTTCACCGCGCGCGGCCCGGCGGAATTGCAGGCGAGGTTGCCGCCGATGCTGCACCACGGGGAGGAGGTGGGGTCCGGTGGCCAGAAAAACCCGAGGGGCGCGAGCGCTTTCTGCAGGTCACCATTGAGGACGCCTGGCTCGACCACGGCCAGCCGGTTATCCGGGTCAAGCCGCACGATGCGGTTCATGCGCTCAAAGCTGACCACCACACCGCCATTCACCGGCACCGTGGCACCCGTGGTGTTCGTGCCGCGGCCACGCGCGATGACTGGCACGCCATGCTGTCGGCAGGCGCGGACCAGCGCTTCAACTTCGTCGTGGGTAGTGACAAAAGCGACGGCGTCCGGCAGCGCCTGCCGGCGGGAATTGTCGTAGGCGTAACTCAGACGCTCCCCATCATCTGTCGACAGGTTGTGGCCCAGGAGCTGGCGCAGGTCCGCAAGGAGGGTGGCGGGGAGCGGCGTATTCATCCAGCGATGATACCGCCGTCAGGAAACCTCGAAGGCGCCGCGAATCCAGTCGGGTGGTCCATCGCCTTCAAAGGCAATCACGTCAAAGCGGCAAGGGCGGGCGGCATGACGGCCGTGGTTGAGGAGCCAGTGCGACGCGGCCTGCGCGAGCTTTTGCTGTTTGGTCCTCGTGACGGAGGCGGCGGCTCCGCCAAAGCCACGGCTTCGGCGAACCCGCACTTCCACAAACACGATTGTCTGGCCGTCAGCCATGATGAGGTCGATTTCGCCAGCGCGGGTGCGGTAGTTGGTCTCGATGAGGTCCAGACCCTGCGCTTCAAGATAACGGCGGGCGCGTGCTTCGCCGTCCAGGCCGGTGGCTTTGCGCTGCCGGTCGCGTTCGTTGGGGGTGTTCACGGGACGTCCTTGTCCTTGAGTGACGGGGGAGGGCGTTGTTCAGCCCTCGCCGGTATCCACGCTGGGTGTGGCGGAGGGGGCTTCCAGCTCCAGGCTGCCAGCCACCGGGTGAGCGATACCATCCTGGAAACGTGCCCAGATCAGCACCCGGCGCACACGGCCGAATTCGTCGGCCACCAACTGCCCTGTTGCGCCGGGGAAGTAGCTGCCCGGATGGGCGCGCAGCCAATCCAGATAGGGCACCAGGCCCCAGGCATCCATGCCGAAGGCAAACAGGCGGGCGGAGACGCCACGCACTGCCTGCATGCTGGTGGCCAGGTCGCTGCGGCGGGGCAGGCCCGGCTGCGCGTCGAACAGCCACGGCGCGTCGCAGAACTCCACGCCTTCCAGATCGTGATCGGCTGCCGCGTCGTCAACACCACCATAGACGTGAGAGGTGGCGAAGATCGGCAGGGTGTTCTTTGCCAGGCGCAGCTGCGGCACGAGCAGGCGTGCCTGCTGCGGCTTCATGCTGATGAACACGCCGCTCAGTGCCGGGTCCTTGTCGCCGGATTCGTGCAACTGCGGTGCGTAGTCGATCGTGCCCGGGTCGATGGTGATCTGGCTGTCCACCGTACCGCCGCGCGCCTGCCACTCGGCCTTGAAGGCATTACCGGCGCGCCGCGCGAAATCGTCGGTGGAGACGATGACCGTGGCGGTCTTCATACCCTTGTCGGCCATGTGGTCCGCTACCTGGGCGCCTTCGGTCTCCGGGAGCAGCCCGAATTCGTTGGCACCGGCCGGCGGCAGGTTCTTGTTGTCGTTGGGGTAGTTCAGCGTGAGGATCGGTGCCGGGAGAGCGCCCTTGGCGAAGATCGCCGACACGCCCTCGCGGTTGAGCGGGCCCACGACGAGACGCGCGCCTTCGGAGACGGCTTTCTCGTAGGCAGCCACGGCGTGAGCGGCGTCATTGCCCGAGTCGTACACGACAACGGCCGGACGCGGCGCGTCGGTATGACCAGCATCAATGTAGGAGGCAAAGAAGCCGTCGCGGATCGTGTTGCCGGCCGAGGCCAGCTGGCCACTGAGCGGCAGCAGCAGGGCGACCTTCGTCGGTACCTTGTAGCCTTCGCGAACACCCTTGTCGCCACCGGTGACCGTGCCGACTGCCTGGTCGAGCTGGGCGGGCGGACGGGTGACGCTGACGCCGAGCTGTACCTGAGCCTCGTTGACCCACGGAAGCATCGGATCGTTGGCGGGCAGGTCGGCCGCCCGTGCCGCGAGGTCGGCGGCGCCCATGCCGGTCAGCAACGTGACGATCTGGCGGCGGTTCTGCTCCCGGTCCAGACCCTGCAGCTGGGTATCCATGCCCTCACGGGTTTGCGCGGCCTTCCACGGATCACCCGATGCGGCCTGGGCCTGCGCGCGAAGCTCCGTGATGCGTACAAGCAACTGCGGCGAAATGCGGGTGGTCGGCTGGCCGGTCAGCGACAGGGCCGTGTTGGCGTCCTTGTTCTTGAGGGCCAGTTCGGCGCGCAGGGCGTCAAACCGGATGGCGTCCTCACCTTCAAGCTTCGAGCGGCGGATATCGGCGATCAGCGGGGCGCCACGCTCGATGTGGCCTTCCTGGCGGTAGGACTCGGCGGCAAGAAGCTTGTAGTAATCCCGATGGTCTGCGTCTTCATTGGCCAGGTTGATGTAGGCCTGGGCGGCCTCGTCGAACTGGCCTCGGGTGTACAGCGCCTGCGCCGCCTGGGTGGCCGCGCCGGACGGCGCGCTGGTGGTGTGCTGGGTGGCACCGGGAGTAACGCAACCGGCCAGACCGACGCTGAGCAGGAGACCAATTGCCGTGAGGCGAAGCGGACGCATGAGAATATTCCATTAATAGCTGCGCCCGGGATCATAGCCGATCCCCTCGCCGGGCCGCTGCGAGCTGCGCCCGCGAAACAGGTAGGCCGCTTACAATGTCCGGTCGTTAAAAGAGGAAAGCCAGATGTCCACGCCGAGGCAAGGCCTGCTGTACGTCGTCGCCACGCCCATCGGGCACCGGGACGACATCACGGCGCGGGCGATTGAGACGCTCAAGCGCGTCGATGTGGTAGCTGCGGAAGACACCCGCCACTCACGTCCGCTGCTGCAGCACTATCAGGTGGATACGCCGCTGGTTGCTCTGCATGACCACAACGAGCGCACGGCAGTGGATGGCCTGGTTGCGCGCATGTTGGCCGGCGAAAGCGTGGCGCTGGTGTCCGATGCAGGCACCCCGCTTATCAGCGATCCCGGATTCCGGCTGGTTCGGGCCGCACGCGCGGCCGGTGTCCGCGTGGTGCCGATTCCCGGTGCCTGCGCCGCCATCGCCGCACTGTCCGTTGCCGGACTGCCCAGCGACCGTTTCGTCTTCGAGGGATTTCTGCCCGCAAAGGGCGGTGCCCGGCGTTCGCGTCTTCAGGAGTTGCTGGGGGAGACACGTACGGTCATCTATTACGAGTCGTCGCATCGCGTGCTGGAATGTCTGGAAGACATGCGTGACATCTTCGGCGCCGACCGCGAAGTGGTGCTGGCGCGCGAACTGACCAAGATGTTCGAAACCGTGCTCGGTGAGCCGGTGGGCGCGCTGGTCGAGCGGGTTGCGGGCGATCCCCATCAGCAGAAGGGCGAGTTCGTGTTGATGGTCGCGGGACGTGAAGCGGACGAGGATGCGCGTGTAGGTGAAGGCCTGCGCGTGTTTGCCATCCTTCGGGAAGAGATGCCTCCGGCCAAGGCGGCGAAGCTGGCGGCGGCGATTACAGGTGCGCCACGCAAGGCGTTGTACGGGGCGTCCTGACGGCGTGAGCGTCACCGCCGCGGCCGGCCCATGAGTCCACTCGTGTACAATGGGCGGTGGAGTCGGCCGGACAGTCGCGTCGCGCGCAAGCGTATCGAGGAAAGTCCGGGCTCCACAGGGCAGGGTGCCAGGTAACTCCTGGGCAGCGTGAGCTGACGGCCAGTGCAACAGAGAGCAGACCGCCGATGGCCCCGCAAGGGGATCAGGTAAGGGTGAAAGGGTGCGGTAAGAGCGCACCGCGTGCGGGGCTAACGCCGCATGGCACGGTAAACCCCACCCGGAGCAAGACCAAATAAGGGGACTATGACGCGGCCCGTGTCGTCCCCGGGTAGGTTGCTAGAGCCTGACGGTGACGTCAGGCCGAGAAGAATGACTGTCACGTCGCAAGACGCACAGAACCCGGCTTACAGGCCGACTCCATTCATTCTGAGCATTCAGGTGCCCGGCGTCGTTCTGACGTCGGGCATTCTGTTTTCTGACGGCGCAGGTCTGAACGACCTCTTCAGTTCCATCTTCACGTTTGCCCGCCGGAGCCCGCTATTCATCGAAGGCTCGCGCAAAAAAACCCAGTGATTCAAGCACCTTGCGATCCTTCCTCATAAACGGCTGGAAATTCGCATGAACCGCCGCTTTCTCTTTGATTCTCAAGAAAAAATTCTTGACAGTCTCAGGGGGCGAGACTATCGTGGGCTCCGGTGTGAAATTGTGGGATTTGGTGGGGTAACCAGCGAATGTTCCAAGGCGAAACTGCCATCACGGTCGACGACAAGGGTCGTCTGACGATTCCGACCTCGTATCGGGATCTGGTGGTGGCCGCCTGCGCGAACCGTCTGGTCCTCACATACAACCCCTTTGAATCCGGTTGCCTCTGGGTCTTCCCGCACGCTGAGTGGGAGAAGGTCCGGGATCAGGTCAACGCGTTGCCCAGCGTGAAGGCGGTCCATCGTGCCCTGCAGATGAAACTGGTGGGTGCGGCGGCCATCGTCGAGCCCGACAGTGCGGCGCGCATTCTCCTCCCTGCCAGCCAGCGTGCTGCGGCGGGTATCGAGAAAAAGGCGGTACTGCTCGGCATGGGTAACAAGTTTGAACTCTGGAGCGAGCAAGCCCACCTCGCGAAGATTCGCCAAACCATCGGTGAAGACGAAATAAGCGACGACATGACTGATCTGCGTTTGTAACGACATTTTGAGGTGACGGTGGAACGGGAGCGGGGTGCGGCAATGGCGGGTCTTCAACTGCGGCACATCCCGGTGATGCTCGATGAAGTGCTGGAGGGACTCGCCTTGCAGTCTTGCGGGCGCTATCTGGACGGGACGTTTGGTCGTGGCGGGCATGCCCGCGCGATGCTTGCGCGACTGTCCGACTCGGGCCGCCTTTTTCTGATGGATCGCGATCCCACCGCTATTGCCGAAGCGCAGGCCAGCTTCGCTGCCGATCCGCGCGTGGCCATCCGTCACGACAATTTCGCCACCATGGGTGAATGGCCCGAGCTCGCCGAAGGCGGCCTGGACGGCATCCTGCTGGACCTTGGCGTGTCGTCCCCGCAGCTGGACGACACCTCGCGTGGCTTCAGTTTCATGGGCGATGCTCCGCTGGACATGCGCATGGATACCTCGCGTGGCGAAAGCGCGGCCGATTTCCTGGCCATGGCCGAAGAGCGCGAGATTGCCGACGTGCTCTGGCAGTTCGGTGAAGAGCGTTTCAGTCGCCGCATCGCGAAGGCTATCGTCGAGCGCCGCGCCGAACAGCCGATCACCCGCACGTCCGAGCTTGCCGATCTGGTGGCCCGTTGCGTGGGCCGTCGTGAGCCCGGCAAGAATCCCGCCACGCGCAGTTTCCAGGCGCTGCGCATCCGTGTGAACGGCGAGCTGGACGCGGTTGACCGCGGTCTTGCCGCTGCGCTGGATCTGCTCAAGCCCGGCGGCCGTCTCGCGGTCATCAGCTTCCACTCGCTGGAAGATCGCGCGGTCAAACAGTTCATCCGCAAGCACGAAGGCCGCGTGCAGGGTAATCGCCGCGCGCCGCCCGTGGAAGCGAAGGCTGCACTGCTGGCACCGGTCGGCAAGGCGCGCTTCCCGTCCGACGCGGAAGTGGCAGCCAACCCCCGCTCGCGCTCAGCCGTTCTCCGCGTGGCGGAGAAGCTTGGATGAAGACCTTCGGCGCGATCTGCCTCACCCTTCTGCTTCTGGCCGTGCTTGGCAGCGCGATCGGTGTGGTGTGGACGCGTCACGAGAGTCGCGTGCTCTTCATGGAAATCACGCGGTTGCAGAATCAGAAAGACGAGCTCGGCGTGGAATACGGCCGCCTTGAACTTGAGCAGGCCACCTATGCCGAACCCAGCCGCATCGACGCGGAAGCGCGCGGCAAGCTCGGCATGCTGAATCCGCGCCCGCAGGACATCCAGTTGGTGCGTCGATGAAGGGCCGGTTCTCCCATACCGCGCTGCCCAGCCGTCGTCGTGGCCAGGGCCCCAGCCCGCGCAAGCGCATGACCGTGGTCGTCGTGCTGCTTGGCCTGTGCTCGCTGGGTCTCGTGGTTCGCGCATTCGACCTGCAGGTGGTGCGCAAACAGTTCTACCAGGATCAGGGCGACGCGCGTTTCCTGCGCGAGATGCCGATTGCCGTATCGCGCGGCACGATCTTTGATCGCAACGGCGAGCCGCTGGCTGTATCGACGCCCGTGGCATCCATCTGGGCCAACCCGCCCGAAGTGCTGGAAAACGAGGACCGCATCCCGGATCTCGCCAAGGCGCTGCACATGGATGCCGATGATCTGAAACAGAAGATTGTCCAGCGCAGCGACAAGGAGTTCATGTACATCGCGCGCCAGATGCGTCCGGAAGACGCGCAGGCGATCATGGACCTGAAAATTCCCGGCATCGCCTCGCAGCGCGAATACCGCCGCTATTACCCGTCCGGTGCCGTCAACAGCCACATCCTCGGCTTTACCAGCATTGACGACCGGGGGCAGGAAGGTCTGGAACTGGCGTTTGACGAATGGCTGGCAGGCAAGCCCGGTGCGAAGCGCGTCATCCGCGATCGCATGGGGCATGTGGTGGAAGACGTGGAACTGGTGCGCGAGCCGCAGGCCGGTCGCGACATCACGCTCAGCATCGACCGCCGCATTCAGTACCTTGCCTATAGCGCGCTCAGCCAGACGCTGGAAAAGAACAAGGCCGACTCAGGCTCCATTGTCGTGATGGACGTGCATACGGGCGAAGTGCTGGCCATGGCCAACCTTCCGTCGTTCAATCCGAACGCCGTGCGCAGCAGCACGCCTTCCGAGCGCCGCAACCGCGCAGTCACCGACGTAGTGGAGCCGGGCTCCACGATGAAGGCGTTCACCATGGCCGCCGCGCTCACCAGCGGCAAGTACACGCCGACGGCGCCGCTGATCGAAACGTCGCCGGGCACCTGGATGATGGGCGGTCACCCGGTGCGCGATACGCACAACTGGGGCACGCTCACGCCAACCGGCGTGATCACCAAGTCCAGCAACGTGGGTGCCGCCAAGATTGCCATGACGCTCGATACCGACTTCCTCTACGGCATGTTCAAGTCGTTCGGTATCGGCAACAGCACGGGCAGTGGTTTTCCGGGTGAAGCGGCTGGCTACCTGCCGGTGGGACGCACCTGGAAGCCTATTGAAAAATCGCGCATGGCGTATGGCTACAACCTCAACGTCACGCCGTTGCAGCTCGCGGTCGGCTATTCGGCCATCGCCAATGGCGGCCAGCTGCGCGCGCCCAGCTTCATCAAGGGTGCGGACAACCCGCCGACCCAGGTCGTGACGCCGGAAGTGGCGAACGAGCTCGTGCGCATGCTGGAAACGGTGGTGAGCCCGGGCGGTACCGGTTTTGGCTTTGCCTCGGTGGCCAATTACAGCGTGGCCGGCAAGACGGGTACGTCGCACAAGGCGTCCGTCGGCGGTTACTACTCGAAAAACTATATTTCGCTGTTCGTCGGCATGATTCCGGCGAGCAACCCGCGACTGGTGACCGTGGTCGTCGTCAACGACCCCCAGGGTGGCCGTTATTACGGCGGCTCGGTGGCGGGTCCGGCCTTCGCGCAGGTGATGGAAGGTGCAGTGCGCCTTCTGGATATCGCCCCCGACAACGTGGGTCGCTGGTACGCCGGCGGTCCCAGCCAGGGCGGTCTGATCGGAAATGCCAGCGCGCCACCACCGGCCGCTGATGACAGTGCCGCCGAAGAGGTGGTGCCATGACGCGCGAGATGCGACTGGCTGACTTGCTTGATGGATTCGCCGACAGTTCTGCTGCCGGCGATCTTGTCGTTTTGGGACTTGGCCTTGATTCGCGCGCCATGAGCGCCGGTCAGGCATTCGTCGCCCTGCGCGGCGGCAAGAACCATGGTCTGGAATTCGCTGCTGGCGCGATTGAGCGTGGCGCGACCGTGGTGCTGGCAGAAACGCCGTTCGATGCGGTTGATCCGGGCGTGCCGGTGATCGGCGTCGAGAGGCTGCGCGAGAAGACCGGCCAGATTGCTGCGCGCTTCTATGGCGAGCCGTCGGCATCCATGCAGGTAGTTGGCGTCACCGGCACCAACGGCAAGACGTCCACCGTGCAGCTCATCGCGCAGGCGCTGGCGTTCCTGGGTCGTCGTCCGGCTACGGTCGGCACGCTGGGCACCGGTATGCATGGCGCGGTCACCGAAGGCGAGCGCACCACGCCGGATGCCATCAGCATGCAATCCGTGCTGGCGGATTTTCGTGAGGCGGGTGCCACGCATGTGGCCATGGAAGTGTCGTCCCACGCGCTGGATCAGGGCCGGGTCAACGCCATCGCGTTCGATGTGGCCGTGTTCACCAACCTCACCCGCGACCATCTCGATTACCACGGCACCATGGAAGCGTATGGCGAAGCGAAAGCGCGCCTGTTCGCATGGCCGGGCCTGAGCGCCGCCGTCATCAACGTGGATGATCCGTTTGGTGCGAAGCTTGCCAAACATCTGGGCGAGGGCATCACGCGCCTGCGCACCAGCATGGCCGCCGATACCGATGCCGAGATCAAGGCAGACATCGTCGTGACGTCGGCGCGCGGCTTGTCGTTCAATCTCGTTACCCCCTGGGGCATGCGCACGGTGCGCAGCCAGCTCATCGGCCGTTTCAACGTTGCCAACCTGCTCGCCGTGGCTGCCACGCTGGGCGCCCTGGGCGAGCCGTTTGATCGCATTCATGCCGCGCTCGAATCGCTGGAGCCGGTCAACGGCCGCATGAGCCGTCTTGGTGGTGAAGGCAAAAAGCCGCTGATCGTTGTGGACTATGCACACACTCCGGACGCGCTGAAGCAGGCGCTTCTGTCCGTGCGCTCGCACACGAAGGGCCGCCTCATCTGCGTGTTCGGTTGCGGCGGCGAGCGCGATCAGGGCAAGCGCCCGCAAATGGCGCAGATTGCCGAGCGCCTGGCCGACGTGGTGATCGTCACTGACGACAATCCGCGCGGCGAAGATGGCGATTTCATCGTCCAGCAGATTCTGGAAGGCTTTGCCCACCGCGACACCGTCATCGTGGAGCGCGACCGCGCGCTGGCCATTTCGCTGGCGATTGCCGATGCGAAATCCGATGACGTGGTGCTTGTGGCGGGCAAAGGCCACGAAACTTATCAGGAAGGTCCGGAGGGCAAACGTCCCTTCGACGATCTCGCCGTCGCCCGTGAGGCGATCGGTCACAGCACTAAAGGAGTACGCGCATGATGCGCCTTTCCGCCGTTGCGCTCTGGACCCGCGGCCGCCTTATGGGCGCCGATGTTCAGATCGAAGGCTTCTCGATTGATACCCGCACGTTGAAGGCTGGCGAACTGTTCGTTGCGTTGCCCGGTGAAAACCATGATGCGCACGATTTCGTGGCGGCGGCTGCCGAACGCGGTGCCGTTGCCGCGCTGGTCACCCGCCCGGTGGATGCGCCCATTGCGCAGGTCATCGTGAATGACACGCAGCTGGCACTGGGCGATCTGGCCAGCGCCATGCGCGCGCAGAGCAATGTGCGCGTTGTTGGCATCACCGGCTCCAACGGCAAGACCACGGTGAAGACGCTGACGGCGTCGATCCTGTCGCGTCACGGCCGCACGCACGTGAACAGTGGCAACTACAACAACGAGATCGGCATGCCGCTCACGCTGCTGGCCATGCCTGCGGACACGCAGTACGCCGTACTCGAAATGGGTGCTGGCAAGCCGGGCGACATCGACTACCTGGCTGCCATCGCACGGCCCGATATCGGCCTCGTGAATTCCATTGCGCCCGCGCATCTTGAGCGGATGGGCAGCGTGGAAGGTGTGGCGGAGACCAAGGGTGCGCTTTATCAGTCTCTGCCGCCGGACGGCGTGGCCATCATCAACGCCGACGATGCGTTCGCCAGCTACTTCATGAATCTGGCCGGTTCGCGTCGCACGTTGCGCTATGGCCTTGACCATCGCGCGGATATTGGCGCCGATATCGTCGAAATGCGGGTGGATGGAACGCACTTTGTGCTATCCACTCCGCACGGTGATGCTGACGTGCAGCTGCCGCTGGCGGGTCGCCACAACGTGGCCAATGCGCTGGCTGCCGCGGCGATTGCCATCGCGCTGGATGTGCCGGTCGACACGATTGTGGAAGGCCTGGAGAACGTGCCGCGTGTGTCGGGCCGGCTCAATCTTGAACCGATGCCCGGTGGCTGGACATTGATCGACGACAGCTACAACGCCAACCCGGGTTCCACTGCCGCCGCCATCGACACGCTGGCGCTGGCCCATGGCAAGCGCTGGCTGGTAATGGGCGACATGGCGGAGCTTGGCTCCGGTGCACAGGCCCTGCATGCAGGCATTGGCCGCCTGGCGCGCGAGCGCGGCATTGACCGGCTGCTGGCCACCGGCACGCTGAGCGCTGCCGCCGTGACTGCCTTCGGTGATGGCGCGATGCATTTCGCGACGCAGGCCGATCTGGTTGCTTATGCGGTGGCCGGTTTGCACGAAGGGGTGACGTGCCTGGTCAAGGGTTCGCGTTCGGCGGGCATGGATCGGGTGGTCGCTGCGTTGAAGAAACACGCTGAAGGAGCATCCGATGCTGCTTGAACTGGCGGAATGGATGGCTCGGCACTTCACGTCGCTGCATCTTTTCCAGTACATCACCTTCCGCGCGATCATGGCTGCCCTCACGGCGCTGGCCGTGTCGCTGTTGCTGGGCCCCGCGCTGATCCGCAAGCTGGCTGCGCTGAAAGCCGGTCAGGTCGTGCGCAGCGATGGCCCGCAGACCCATCTGTCCAAGGCAGGCACGCCGACGATGGGCGGCACGTTGATCCTGTTTGCCATTGGTGTGTCCACGCTGCTGTGGGCGGATCTTGGCAATCGCTACGTATGGGTCGTGCTGCTGGTGACCCTTGCGTTCGGCGTCATCGGCTTCTACGACGATTACCGCAAGCTGGTGCTCAAGGACAGCCGCGGTCTGGCCAGCCGCTGGAAGTACTTCTGGCAGTCGGTATTCGGCCTTGCCGCAGCGCTGTTTCTTTACTACACGCATCAGGTGCCGGCTGAAACCGCGCTGTACCTGCCGCTGTTCAAGCAGGTGGCGTTGCCGCTGGGCTTCTTCTTCGTGGTGATCGGCTACTTCATCATCGTTGGCTTCTCCAACGCGGTGAACCTGACCGACGGCCTGGATGGCCTGGCCATCATGCCCAGCGTGCTGGTGTCTGGCGCGCTGGGCATCTTTGCCTACCTCGCGGGTAACAAGCTGTTCTCCGAATACCTTGGCATTCCTGCGATTCCGGGTGCGGGCGAACTGGCCATTTTTTGCAGTGCGCTGGCAGGTGCCGGTCTTGGTTTCCTCTGGTTCAACACGTATCCGGCTCAGGTGTTCATGGGCGATGTCGGCGCGCTGGCCATCGGCGCAGCGCTGGGTTGCGTGGCGTTGATCGTGCGTCAGGAGATCGTGCTGCTCATCATGGGCGGCGTGTTCGTGATGGAAACCGCGTCGGTGATGCTGCAGGTCGCAAGCTTCAAGTTGCGCGGCAAGCGGATATTCCGCATGGCGCCGATCCACCATCACTTTGAATTGAAAGGCTGGCCCGAGCCGCGGGTCATCGTGCGTTTCTGGATCATCAGCGTTGTGCTGGTGCTTATCGGTCTTGCCACATTGAAGGTGCGCTGAGAATCATGTTCGGCTTCGGTAACAGCCAGGCAAAACGTCGGCAAGGGCCGCGGGGGAGTTTCGACCTCCTGCTGCTGCTTGCTGCGCTTTCGCTGGCAAGCCTCGGCGTGGTGATGGTCGCGTCCAGCTCGATCGCCGTGGCCGATGGTCAGCATATCGGTGCGTTCTATTACCTGAAGCGCCACCTGGTGTTTCTCGTACTGGGCAGCTGCCTTGCTGGCGCTGCCATGCGCACCGAACTGAAGACGCTTGAGAAGTACAGCGTGCCGCTTCTGCTGATCGGCATTGCCATGTTGCTGGCGGTGTTCCTGCCGGTGTTCGGCATGCGCATCAACGGCGCGCGTCGCTGGCTGAACCTCATTGTCACCAGCTTCCAGCCCGTGGAAGCGGTGAAGCTGATTCTTGTGATTTATCTGTCCAGTTATCTGGTGCGTCATCGTGAAGGTGTGGAATATCACCTCTTCGGCGTCGTGAAGCCCGTGGCTGTGGCAGGCATGATCGTGCTCCTGTTGCTGGCGCAGCCCGACTTCGGCTCGGCAGCGCTGGTGGTGGCCACTACGGTCGGCATGGTGTGGCTGGCCGGTGCGCGCATGCGCAACCTGCTGCTGCTGGGAACACCCCTGGTGCCACTGCTGATCTACGCGGCGACCGCCGAGGACTACCGCATCAAGCGCCTCACCTCGTTCCTTGATCCGTGGAAGGACCCATTCAACGACG
This sequence comes from Luteibacter sp. Sphag1AF, assembly GCF_014192715.1. GTDB lineage: Bacteria > Pseudomonadota > Gammaproteobacteria > Xanthomonadales > Rhodanobacteraceae > Luteibacter. The sequence goes on along the minus strand of NZ_JACHYH010000003.1, from coordinate 414,410 downwards.
GCTTCCAGCTCACGCAGGCCCTGATTGCCGTGGGCCGTGGCGAGTGGGTGGGCGTGGGGCTGGGCTCCAGCGTGCAGAAGCTTTTCTACCTGCCCGAAGCGCATACCGACTTCATTCTTGCCGTGCTGGCCGAGGAGCTTGGCCTGGCTGGCATTTGCCTGGTGATCGGCCTTTACATGCTGCTGGTGGGGCGTGGCCTTTATCTTGGCCTCAAGGGCGTGGAACTGGGTCAGCGTTTCTCCGGCTACGTCGCCTTTGGCATTTCGCTGATGATGGGCTTCCAGGCGATGGTGTCCATCGGAGTGAATCTCGGCGTGTTGCCGACCAAGGGCCTGACCCTTCCGCTGATCAGCTCGGGCGGCTCCAGCGTGCTGCTGACCTGCGCCATGGTCGGTGTGCTGTTGCGCGCCACGTTTGAAATCAATCGTGCTGAAGACGCGCGGCAGATGGCCACCCGCATGCCCGGCATGGGCGTGCCGACCAACGCGCCGATGGAGGCCACCGCATGAGTGGCCCGGTTCTCATCATGGCGGGCGGTACGGGTGGACACATCTTCCCCGGACTGGCGGTTGCTGACGTGCTTCGCGCGCGTCGTGTTCCCGTGGTCTGGCTGGGTGCCGAAGGCGGCATGGAAACCCGCGTGGTTCCCGAGCACGGCATCGAGTTGCACACCATTGCCGTCGGCGGCCTGCGTGGCAAGGGCATCCGGACGCGTCTCGGCGCGCCGATGATGCTGGCCCGCTCGCTGGGTGCGTCGATGTCGTTGATGCGCACCTTGCGTCCGCGCTGCGTGCTGTCGATGGGCGGCTACGTGGCCGGTCCCGCAGGCGTTGCCGCGTGGCTCGCGCGTGTGCCTCTGCTGGTCCACGAACAGAACGGCGTGGCGGGTTTCACCAACCGCATGCTCAGCCATGTTGCCGGTACGGTGATGAGCGGGTTTGCTGGTGTTTTGCCGCATTCGGACTGGGTGGGAAATCCCGTGCGCGAGTCGATCGCCGCATTGCCGGAGCCTCCCGTCCGTCTTGCCGGTCGCGAGGGCAGGGCTCGTGTGCTCGTGCTCGGCGGCAGCCTTGGCGCCCGCGCGCTGAATCAGCGCGTGCCAGCTGCACTGGCCATGCTTCCGGAGGATATCCGCCCCGACGTGCTGCACCAGTGCGGGGCGCGCGGCGTGGATGAGGCCCGCGAAGCGTATGCCCAGGCAGGTGTGCAGGCGTCCGTTGAGCCTTTCATTGCCGACATGGCAGCGGCGTACGCATGGGCTGACCTCGTGGTCTGTCGCGCAGGCGCGCTGACGGTAGCTGAACTTGCCGCTGCCGGTGTGGCCTCGATCCTGGTGCCGTTCCCGCACGCGGTGGACGATCACCAGACCCGCAACGGCCAGGCGCTTGTCGCTGCCGGTGGGGCAGAAATGATTCAGGAGCGTGATCTGGACGCCAGTGTGCTGGCCGGCCGCATCCGCGAACTTACCGGCGACCGAGGTCGCCTTCTCTCGATGGCCGTAGCGTCACGTACGCTGGCCAAGCCCGACGCCGCAGCAACAATTGCACGTCATTGCATGGAGGTTTCCGCATGACGCCCAGTCGTTTGCGCGCCCACGACGATTTCATGACCACCTTCCGCCGCGTGCACTTCATTGGTGTGGGCGGTGTTGGCATGAGTGGCATTGCCGAAGTTCTGAACAACCTGGGCTACAGCGTGTCCGGTTCTGACCGGGCCGTGTCGCCGACGTCCGAGCGTCTGGCCCGTCTGGGCATCGACGTGCACGTGGGTCACGATGCCGCCAACGTGGATGGCGCCGATGTGGTGGTCACCTCCAGTGCCATTCGCGCCGACAATCCCGAGCTGATGGCTGCCCTTGCCCATCGCATTCCAGTGGTGCCACGCGCTGAAATGCTGGGTGAGCTGATGCGTTTCCGCCGTGGCATCGCGATTGCCGGCACCCATGGCAAGACCACCACCACAAGCCTTGTGGCCAGCGTGCTCGCAGAGGCTGACTACGATCCGACCTTCGTGATCGGCGGCCAGCTCAATGCCGCTGGCGCCAATGCGCGCCTGGGCACCGGCCAGTATCTGGTGGCGGAAGCCGACGAGTCCGACGGTTCGTTCCTGATGCTGTCGCCAGTGATGGCGGTGGTGACCAACATCGATGCCGATCACCTGGAAAACTACAACGGCGACTTCGCGCAGGTGAAGAAGGCCTTTGGTGATTTCCTGCATCGCCTGCCGTTCTACGGCCTGGCCGTGTTGTGCATTGATGATGAGGAAGTGGCCAGGCTCGCGCAGGACACGTCGCGCAGCATGCTGACCTACGGTATCGATGCGCAGGATGCCGACGTTCGCGCGACGAACGTGCGTCAGCAGGGCTTTGAAATGCACTTCGACCTGCATCTGCCCGGCATGGATGGCACGCTGCCGGTCACGCTGAATCTTCCCGGTCGCCACAACGTGCAGAACGCGCTCGCCGCTGCCGCCGTGGGCTGGCAGCTGGGCGTGGAGGCCACGGCCATTGCGTCGGCATTGCAGCGCTTTGAAGGCGTGGGCCGCCGTTTCCATCGTCGCGGCGAGCTGGCGCTGGATCAGGGCAGTGTGCTGCTGGTGGATGACTACGGTCATCACCCGCGCGAACTGGCTGCTGTATTCGCTGCTGCGCGTGGTGGCTGGCCGGATCGTCGCCTGGTGGTGGCGTTCCAGCCGCATCGTTACAGCCGCACGCGTGATCTGCTGGACGACTTTGCCAAGGTGCTTGCCGAAGTGGACGTGCTGGTGCTGACGGAAGTCTATCCGGCGGGTGAAAGCCCGATTCCGGGTGCTGATGGCCGCGCTCTGGCGCGCGCCATCCGTGCGCGTGGCAAGACCGACCCGGTACTGATTGACCATCCCCGCGATCTGCGCGATGCGCTTCCGGCGCTGGTGCGCGATGGCGATCTGGTCATGTTGCTTGGCGCAGGCGATATCGGCGCTGCCGCTATCGACCTTGCTGCTGTTGGAAATCTGAGGACTGAGAAGTGATGAGCACCCAACTCACCGGCCAGAACACGTTTGGCCACACGGTGACTGATCCGGCGCAGTTCGGCCGCGTCGCTGTTGTGCTGGGCGGAAGCTCGGCCGAACGCGAGGTGTCCCTGAATTCCGGCCGCAATGTACTGGACGCCCTGCGCGCCAGCGGTATCGACGCGCACCCCATCGACGGCATTCCGGCGTTGCTGGACGCCGTGCGGGCCGGTCACTTCGCGCGCGTGTTCAACATCCTTCACGGCGGTGGCGGCGAGAACGGCGAGCTTCAGGGCGCGCTGCAATCGCTGGGCATCCCGTTCACCGGTTCCGGTGTGCTGGGCTCCGCGCTGTCGCTGGACAAGATCCGCGCCAAGCAGGTCTGGGCTTCGCTCGGCCTTCCCACCCCGCGCTTCAAGGCGTTGCCGCGCGGTGCCGACGTGCACGCTGCTGCCGCCGAGATCGGCTTTCCGCTGATCGTAAAGCCCGCGTGGGAAGGCTCCAGCGTGGGCGTCTCGCGCGTGTTCTCCGAAGACCAGCTCGATTCTGCTGTGGAACTGGCGCTGCGCTATCCGGGCGACATGCTGATGGAAACGCTGATCGAAGGTGACGACAGGGAGGGCGGCGAATTCACCGTCGGCGTCCTTGGGCGTGAAGTGCTGCCGACGATCAAGATCGTGCCCAAGGGCGCGTATTACGACTACAACGCCAAGTACATCGCCGAGGACACCCAGTACATCGTTCCGGGTCTTTCCGCCGATGCCGAAACCGAGATGCGTGCACTGGCACTCACCGCATTCGATGCGCTGGCCTGCTCGGGGTGGGGCCGCGTGGACGTGATGCGCGACAAGCACGGCCGGAACTGGCTGCTTGAGGTCAATACGGCACCGGGCATGACCACCCATTCGCTGGTTCCCAAGGCCGCAGCAGCGGCAGGTCTGGATTTCCAGAATCTGTGCTGGCGCATCCTGGAAACCTCGTTCCGTGCAGAAGTCCGCACCAACGGAGGACATCAGTGAAAGGAAGCGCCGCCACGCGGATCGTTGCCTGGGTCATCGCCATTACCTTGGTGGTGTTGCCCGTGGTTGGCGTGATGCAAGGCTGGTTCGCGGCCAATCGCTGGCCGGTGACGCAGCTGAAAGTCGAGGCGGAGTTCACGCACGTCAGTGCCGAACAGCTGCGCGGCGCTGTGCTGCCTCATCTGGGGAAAGGTTTTTTTGCTACCAATCTGGAAGACGTGCGCACGGCCATCGGCACGTTGCCCTGGGTGGAGTCGGTGGAAGTGCGCAAGCGCTGGCCCGACACGCTGCTGGTTCGCATCTACGAGCGTCAGCCGTTTGCGCGCTGGAACGACGACAAGCTGATCAGCCGCCAGGGCCTGGTTTTCCAGGCCCCCGGCGCCGATCAGATGGCCGGACTGCCGCAATTGCGGGGCCCGGATGCGCGACTGGCTGAAGTGGTGAGCTTCTATGCGCAGGCGCAGAAAGCGTTTGCCGGCCGTGCACAGCTTCAGGTGACCGGCGTGTCGTTGAGTGATCGTGGCAGTTGGAGCGTTACGACCGAAAGTGGCGCCGACATCGTCATCGGTGATCGCGAACAGGCCGACCGCCGGCTGTCGCGTTTCCTCGATGTGTACCCGCAATTGATCGCCGGTCGGCAGGGCTCGTTCGCCTACGCCGACCTTCGTTACACCAATGGATTTGCCGTCAAGTGGCCCCAGCCGGAAGCGCCGGCTGCCACGCGTGCGGAAGCTAAGGCCGGAACATGAGAAACAAGAACGATAAACAGCTCGTCGTCGGCCTCGACATCGGCACCTCCAAGGTGGTGGCGATTGTGGGTGAGTACGAGCCGGGCGAACCGATCGAAGTGATCGGCATCGGTACCCACGTGTCGCGCGGCATGAAGCGCGGTTCGGTCGTGGACATCGAATCGACCGTGCACTCCATCCAGCGCGCGGTGGAAGAGGCCGAATTGATGGCCGGCTGCGACATTCGCTCGGTGTATGCGTCGATCTCCGGCAGCCACCTTGAGACGAAGAACTCACACGGCACCGCCGCGATCCGCGACCGTGAAGTCATGTCTGCCGATCTGGAACAGGTGCTGGAAGCGGCCAGCGCCGTCGCCATTCCGGCTGACCGCAAGGTGCTCTACAAGGAGTCGCAGGAATATCGCATCGACGGCCAGGACGGCATCCGCCATCCGGTTGGCATGAGCGGTGTGCGTCTGGAAGCCAGCGTGCATCTGGTAACCGGCGCGGCCAGCGCGGTGCAGAACATCAGCAAGTGCATCCAGCGTTGCGGGCTGTCGGTGGACGAACTGGTACCTGCGGCCGTGGCCAGCGCGAAAGCGGTGCTGACCGAAGATGAGCTCGAACTGGGCGTGTGTCTTGTCGACATCGGCGCAGGCACCACCGATATCGCCATCTATACGCAGGGTGCCATTCGCTACACCAAGTCGCTGCCGGTCGGCGGCGACCAGGTGACGAACGACATCGCGTATGGGGTGCACACACCAACCGCTCACGCGGAAGAGATCAAAATCAAATACGCGTGTGCGCTGGCTCAGCTTGCCCATGCCGAGGAAACGATCCAGGTGCCCAGCGTGGGTGATCGTCCGCCGCGTCGTCTGGCACGTCAGGCCCTCGCGCAGTCGGTGCAGGCGCGCTACGAAGAAATCTTCGAGATGGTGCAGGACGAACTGCGTCGGTCGGGCTACGAAAGCCTGGTCGCTGCCGGCATCGTTCTCACCGGTGGTGCTTCGCGGATGGAAGGCGCGCTGGAACTGGCGGAAGAAATTTTCCACAAGATGGTTCGCGTCGGCGTGCCTCAGCACGTGTCGGGCCTGGGTGATGTCGTGTCCAGTGAGCTGCATTCGACGGGCGTTGGCCTGTTGCTGCATGGCTCGCGTTCGGGCGGCGGCATGCGCAGCTCCGGTTCGTCGGGCGGCAGTGTCGGCGGAATGGTCGAGAAGTTCCGTAGCTGGTTTACGAAGAACTTCTGACGAAATGATTTATTTCGGCGCCCGAAGGAGGTGGGCGCCGGGGCGATAGGACTGCCCGCAACCCGCGCCCGACAGGAGTCGGGAACGGGACATAACTAAAAATCACAAGTTCTGCGGAGGACGGGAAATGTTTGAACTCATCGAGAAACTGGCACCCAACGCGGTCATCAAGGTCATCGGCGTCGGTGGCGGCGGTGGCAACGCCGTGGCCCACATGGTCAACTCCAGCATCGAAGGCGTCGAGTTCGTCGTCGCCAACACCGATGCCCAGGCCATGAAGACCTGCGCGTCGCGCACGCATCTTCAGCTGGGCAGCAACGTCACCAAGGGTCTTGGCGCTGGCGCCAACCCGGAAGTCGGCCGTCAGGCCGCACTGGAAGACCGCGAGCGCATCGAAGAGATGCTGGAAGGCGCGGACATGGTTTTCATCACCGCTGGCATGGGTGGTGGTACCGGTACGGGCGCGGCTCCGGTCGTGGCCCAGCTCGCGAAAGAGAAGGGCATCCTGACGGTGGCTGTGGTCACCAAGCCGTTCCCGTTCGAGGGTCGTCGCCGCATGCAGGTCGCCCTGAAGGGTATCGAAGACCTGTCCCAGCATGTCGACTCCCTGATCACCGTGCCGAACGAGAAACTTCTCTCGGTGCTGGGGCGCGAAGTCACCCTGCTGAATGCGTTCAAGGCCGCCAACGACGTCCTCCAGGGCGCCGTTCAGGGTATCGCTGACCTCATCACCAGCCCGGGTCTCATCAACGTCGACTTTGCCGACGTGCGTACGGTCATGAGCGAAATGGGCATGGCGATGATGGGTTCGGGCACCGCCCGTGGCGACGACCGCGCGCAGGCCGCCGCCGAAGCCGCGATCAACAACCCGCTGCTGGAAGACGTGAATCTGAACGGCGCTTGCGGCATCCTCGTCAACGTGACGGCGGGTCCGAACCTGACCATGCGCGAATTCGACGAAATCGGTCGCGTGATCCACGATTTCGCCAGCGAAGACGCCACCGTGGTCATCGGTACCTCGCTTGACCCGGAAATGCAGGACGACGTCCGCGTGACCGTGGTTGCCACGGGCCTGAACCGTGCCGCCGCTGCCAAGCAGCAGCCGGTGCGCCAGGCCGTCCAGCAGCAGGTGGAAATGCGCCAGCGTCCGCGTCCGGTCGTGCTTCGCACCGGTACCGGTAACGAAGTGGTGGATTACGCTCAGCCGGAAACCGTCGCGGCCACGCGTTCGGAGCCCGTGCAGGCAAAATCGGCCGAGCCGGCTATCGACTACCTGGATATCCCGGCGTTCCTGCGCCGCCAGGCTGACTGATACCGCTTCGGCAGCACCCATGACGCGTCAGGGATGACGTGAGGCGACGCCAGGCAGGAGCCTGGACGCCGCCGCGCTCCGCCGCCCCCCGTCCGGTGGCGGAGCGCGGTTCGCTGCCGCCAGATCCATGATTCGCAAGAACTTTCGAGACGGGAATATGAGAACGAATCTCAACTTGAGACTGAAGGAACAGTGAAGCAAATCTAGACTGTACCGTCTGGTTTGTTTATTCCGAGGTTAAGACTGTGTTAGCATCTCCGCCACTTCAGGCTGCTGCCAGACAGGTTTGACCAAAAATGATTAAGCAGCGCACGCTCAAGAACATCATTCGCGCCACGGGCGTCGGCCTCCATACCGGCGACAAGGTGTACATGACGCTTCGTCCCGCGGCGCCGAACACGGGTATCGTGTTTCGTCGCACCGACCTCGAACCGGTGGTCGAGCTTCGCTCGTCCCCTGAAAATGTCGGCGACACGCGTCTTTCCACCACCCTGGTGAACGGCGACGTCCGCGTTTCCACCGTCGAGCATCTGCTTTCGGCGATGGCAGGCCTTGGCATCGACAACGCATACGTCGACCTGTCGGCCCCGGAAGTCCCCATCATGGACGGCAGCGCCGGTCCTTTCGTGTTCCTGATCCAGTCCGCTGGCATCGAGGAGCAGGAAGCCCCGAAGCGCTTCATCCGCATCAAGAAGCCGGTCAAGGTCCAGGACGGCGACAAGTGGGCCCGTTTTGAGCCGTTCGACGGCTTCAAGGTGGGTTTCTCGGTCGAGTTCAACCACCCGCTGTTCAACAAGCGCAATTCGCAGGCCGAGATGGATTTCTCGACGACCTCGTTCGTCAAGGAAGTCAGCCGCGCCCGCACGTTCGGTTTCATGCGCGACATCGAAATGCTGCGTGAGCGCAACCTCACCCTCGGCGGTTCGATGGATAACGCCGTGGTGCTGGACGATTATCGCGTGCTCAACGAAGACGGCCTGCGTTACGACGACGAATTCGTGAAGCACAAGATCCTCGATGCAATCGGCGACATCTACATGCTTGGCCACAGCCTGATCGGCGCGTACTACGCGCACAAGTCGGGTCATGAACTGAACAACAAGCTGCTGCGCACGCTGATGGCCGATGCCACTGCGTGGGAAGAAGTCAGCTTCAAGGATCCGGCGCAAGCGCCGATTTCCTACGCCCATCCCGCTGCGGCGGTCTGACGGGCTACGCCTTAAAGGCGTATCAGGGACGGAAAAGCCGCGGCGCAAGCCGCGGCTTTTTTGTTGTCTGCAAATCTGCCCGACGGTCGTCGCTCCCGTCACACTTCCGTGAAGGCGGCGTGCAGGTCTTGTGTTCTCACTTACGGATCGTGCTATAAAAGTGATCACCTGGCGGACAGCCGGGGGTGTGGAACGGGGGTTCTCGCTATCTCAAGTCTCTGAATCGCCGGGTTTTTCGGCGTGGGAGGCGAGTTCGAGGAACAGACTCTTCAATACGGGGTCTGACAGGGACGCCGCGGCGGCTGCGAGATGTCTGGCTGCCGTGGCCGAAAGTGCTTTATGCCGATCCGGAATGATTTCCTCGGGCGGCAAGGGGGCCACTTTCACGGCTAACGAACCTGCTGGTGCGCCGAAGGCGCGCGCGGCTGAGAGGATTTGCGCCTGGTACATGCGCAGCCTCGCAGCCCAGGCGGAGGAGGGGGCCAGGAAAACGAGGCGGCCATCGCGCAGATCGGCAAAACGGACCTGATCGCGCAGTGGTGACGGCAGCGTTTGGCGCAACTTGCGGTCCAGTTCGTCCAGTTCGCGCGCCTTTTTGGCGAGCGACGCGACGGGCCCGGCCTCGGCAACGGACTTCAGTCCGCGGGTCGAGCGACGGGGTGGCTGGAACGGAGGCTGCATGGGCCGGTCGGAAATCTTTGTTGTGGATCGTATGCAAATCATACTCGTGTCACGTGGCCAGAAAGGGCCAAAAACGCTGGATCTTTCATGCAGGCGCATGCGCCGGAAGATCGCTCTGGGCGCATCAGCCGTAGTTCTCGGCGTCGCGGCCATCGGGGGTGCTCTGGCACTGACCGTGGCCAATCCGCACGACCGTGCGCTGTCAGACATCCATACGCTGCGCCAGCAAGTGGCCAGCCAGAACGACCAGCTGGCCGAGGTGCGCAAGACCGCCCAGCGCGATCTGGACGCCCTGGCCGTGAAGCTCGGCCAGCTCCAGGCACAGTCCATCCGTCTCAACGCTCTTGGAGAACGACTTACCGAGGTCGGCAAGCTCGACGATGGTGAGTTCAACTTTGACGAATCCCCCGCAGTGGGCGGCCCGGAGACCACGTCCACCGACGTCTCCTACGCCCTGCCGCAGACCCTGGATCGCAGTATCGACGACCTCGCCGGTCAGTTCGACAGCCAGCAGGCCCAATTGCAGGCCCTGCAGAATCTGCTGCTCGACCGCAGCATCGAATCCAGCCTGCGCCCCACCGGCATGCCCGTTCAGGGCTACATCTCCTCTTACTTCGGTGGTCGCCCCGATCCGTTCAGCGGCCACAGCGCACGTCATACCGGCATCGACATCGCCGCGCCCACGGGTACGCCCGTGACGGCAGTGGCTGAGGGCATGGTCACCTTCGCGGGTATCCGCAACGGCTACGGCGATGTCATCGAAATCGACCATGGCAACGGCTATATGACCCGATACGCGCACAACAGCGTGATCGTGGCCAAGCCGGGCCAGCGCGTTCACGTGGGCGATGTGATCGCCAAGGCCGGCTCCACGGGCCGTTCCACGGGCTCGCACGTTCATTTCGAGGTCTGGTATCACGACCGGGTGGTCAATCCGCTGGCTTTTGCCCGCAGTCACCGCTGACTCACGGCTTCTGGGGTTGAATCACGCCCCGGTCGCCGCCACCCCGAGGAAAGCATGGGCGGGCCGTAGTATCATCGCCCTTCTGTCCCGACCGGGTATGCCGGCCGGGGACCCCTTAAGTCTCTGATCCGGATGATCGATGTTCAATCGTGCACTGACGAGTATTTTCGGCAGCCGTAACGAACGTGTGTTGCGCGAGTTGTCGAAAAACGTACGCCGCATCAACGCGCTCGAGCCGGAGTTTGAAAAGCTATCGGACGACCAGCTGAAGGCCAAGACGGAAGAATTCCGTCAGCGCCTCGCGGCCGGCGAAACGCTGGACAAGCTGCTTCCGGAAGCTTTCGCCACCACCCGCGAGGCCGCGCGCCGCGTGCTGGGCATGCGCCACTACGACGTCCAGATGATCGGCGGCATGGTGCTTCACGGGGGCCGTATCGCGGAAATGCGCACCGGTGAGGGCAAGACCCTCGTCGGCACGCTGCCGGTGTACCTCAACGCGCTGGAAGGCAAGGGCGTTCACGTCGTTACCGTCAACGACTACCTGGCTCGCCGTGACTCGGCGCAGATGGGCAAGCTCTACAACTTCCTTGGCCTGAGCGTCGGCGTCGTTTATCCGGGCATGGACCACGGTGACAAGAAAGCGGCCTACGCCGCCGACATCACCTACGGCACCAACAACGAGTTCGGTTTCGATTACCTGCGCGACAACATGGCGCTCAGCAAGGACCAGCGCAATCAGCGCGGCCTGAACTACGCCATCGTCGACGAGGTGGACTCCATCCTCATTGATGAAGCCCGTACCCCGCTGATCATCTCCGGCCCGGCCGAAGACTCTCCGCAGCTGTACATCGCCGTCAATCGCGTGGTTCCGCGCCTGATCCGCCAGGAAGCCGAAGATGGCGCCGGCGATTACTGGGTGGACGAGAAGCAGAAGCAGGTGCACATGTCCGAAGAGGGCATGACCCACGCCGAGCAGCTGCTGCGCGAAGACGGCGTCATTGATCCGGACAGCGGTCTGTACGATTCGAAGAATCTGGCCATCGTTCACCACCTGAATGCGGCGCTGCGCGCCAACGCCATCTACCAGCGCGATGTGGACTACATCGTGCGCGACGGCGAAGTCATCATCGTGGACGAATTCACCGGCCGTACGCTGGCAGGTCGTCGCTGGTCCGAGGGTCTGCACCAGGCGGTGGAAGCGAAGGAAGGCGTGCCCATCCAGCGCGAAAACCAGACGCTGGCGACCATCACATTCCAGAACCTGTTCCGCATGTATTCCAAGCTGGCCGGCATGACCGGTACGGCCGATACCGAAGCCTACGAATTCCAGACCGTATACGGCCTGGAAGTGGTGGTCATCCCCACGCACAAGCCGATGGTCCGCGTCGACAATCCGGATTCCGTGTTCCTCGGGCCGGAAGCCAAGTTCAAGGCCGTCATCCAGGACATCAAGGCGTGCAACGAGCGCGGCCAGCCGGTGCTGGTGGGTACGGCATCCATCGACGTGTCCGAGCTGGTGTCCTCGCTGCTCAAGCAGGAGCGCATCCCGCACGAAGTGCTCAACGCGAAGCAGCACGAACGCGAAGCGCACATCGTGGCCCAGGCCGGTGCGCCCGGTTCGGTGACCATCGCCACCAACATGGCCGGTCGCGGTACCGACATCGTGCTGGGTGGCAGCCTCGAAGCTGCTCTCGCCGCGCTGCCGGAAGATGCGACTGACGCTGAGCGCGCCCAGGTCCGTACCGAATGGAAAAAGCGCCACGAGCAGGTGCTGGCTTCGGGCGGTCTGCACATCATCGGTACCGAGCGTCACGAGTCGCGTCGTATCGACAACCAGCTGCGCGGTCGTTCAGGCCGCCAGGGAGATCCGGGTTCGTCCCGCTTCTACCTGTCGCTTCAGGACAACCTGATGCGCATCTTCGGTGGCGAGAGGATCGGTCGCTGGATGCGCATGTTTGGCATGAAGGAAGACGAGCCGCTGGAAGATCGCCTGATCACGCGCCAGATCGAAAAGGTCCAGCGCAAGGTCGAGCAGCACAACTTCGATATCCGCAAGAACCTCCTCGAGTTCGACGACGTCGCCAACGACCAGCGCAAGGTCATCTACGCGCAGCGCGACGAGCTTCTGGAAATCGACGACATTTCCGACATGGTGCGTGACATCCGCGAGGACGTCTCGACGGCCCTCGTGCGTCGATTCGTACCGCACGACAGCATCGACGACCAGTGGGACATCGCCGGTCTCGACCGCGAACTGCAGAGCGAACTCAACCTGCATCTGGACCTCGTGGCCTGGGTTGCGAAGCAGACGGAAGTCGACGCTGACGGCATCCTCGAGCACGTGCGCGCAGCGGTTGATGCGTTGTTCGCCGAGAAGGAAGCGCAGATTGGTGCCGACACCATGCGTTCGCTCGAAAAGCACGTGATGCTTTCTGTGGTGGACAACGCCTGGAAGGAGCATCTGGCCAGCATGGACTACCTGCGTCAGGGCATTTACCTGCGCGGATACGCCCAGAAGCAGCCGAAGCAGGAGTTCAAGCGCGAGTCGTTCGAGCTGTTCTCCGAGATGCTCAATCGCATCAAGGCCGAAGTCGTCCAGATGCTTGCGCGCATTCGCGTTCGCAGCGAGGAAGAAGTCGCCGAGATGGAAGCTGAGCAGCAGCGCGCCGCCGAATCGCAGCGTCTGCAATTCCAGCACGCCGATGCCGGTTCCGCAGGCCAGGGGCCTGAGGTTGCCGCCGCCTCGGTGGCCACGGCAACGGCATTGGGTGATGGTCCGAAGGTCGGTCGCAATGATCCTTGCCCCTGCGGTTCGGGCAAGAAATTCAAGCACTGCCACGGTCAGCTCAGCTGATAAAAAAACCCGCCGGAGAAGGCGGGTTTTTTTTAATCCATTTTTTCCGCCACGCCCGACAAGAATGGGCTTTGGCTCACTTGCTCAGTCTCCGCCACCCTTGGGCTTTTGCCTGTGCGATTCGGCTTGCACCGTGATGTATTCCGGCTCTTCCGTATCCAGGCGCAGCGCCGTGAGTTGGCCGCCCCAGACGCAGCCGGTGTCGATGGCATAGACGCCCAGGCCGGCAAAGCGGCCCAGCGCTGACCAGTGTCCGCAAACCACACGTGTCTCGCGACGGCGAACGCCTGGCACTTCAAACCACGGATACATGCCCGGCTTCTGTGTCCCGGGTGTGCCCTTGCCTTCAAAATCAATGCGGCCATTCACGTCGCAATAGCGCATGCGGGTCAGCGTGTTGATGGTGGCGCGATGACGCTCCACACCCTGAAGGCGATTGTTCCAGCCCGGCGGGCGATTGCCGAACAGGTTCTTCAGCAGGCGCTGATGGCGCGGGCCGCCCAGTTCGCGCTCGACTTCCAGCGCGGCGCGCTGCGCCTGGCGCAGCGTCCAGGAAGGGGCGAGGCCGGCGTGAATCATGGTCCAGCCGAGTGATTCATCGGTGTGCAGCAACTTCTGATTGCGCATCCACTCAAGCAGCACCGGAGCGTCCTCTGCAAACAGCACTTCGCGCAACTCGGCGTTGACGCGCGACTGCGCATCCTCGCGCCGCTGCGCAATGGCCAGCAGACTCAGGTCATGGTTGCCCAGCGTAATGATGACGTTGTCACGCAGCGAATGAATAAGGCGCAGGGTTTCCAGGGACTGGCCGCCACGGTTGACGAGGTCGCCACAGAACCACAGGCGATCCGCCGCAGGATCGAAGCGGATCTTCTCCAGCATCCGCTGGAGCTCGGGGTAGCATCCCTGTACGTCACCGATTGCGTAAACGGCCATCAGTACAGGCGCTCCGCCGCGCCGTTGTCGGCGTGCACGCTATCCATGTGTTGCTTCCTAATGCAGCGTGCGGGGAATGGAGAGTACGAAGGCCGGTATGGGGGCATCAAAGCGCGTGCCATCATCGGCCAGCATGCTGTAACTGCCCTGCATGGTGCCGACGGCGGTTTCGAGTACAGCCCCGGAGGTGTACTCGAACGTCTCGCCAGGTCGCATCCAAGGTTGTTCACCCACCACGCCCTCACCACGCACCTCCTCGACTTTGCCATTCGCGTCCGTGATGACCCAGTGACGGGTCATCAGTTGCGCGCCTTCGCTGCCGGCATTCCGCAGGGTGATCGTGTAGGCGAAAACGTAGCGATTGTCGGCGGGTTGGGATTGCTCGGCTTCAAAGCGGCTCTCAACCTCCACGGCGATCGTGTAGGGGGATTTCTCGGTCATTGAGGGATTGTCGGGGACGGGGAGGGGTGGAGCAAGTCCGGCGTGCGGTGATCAGTCATCGCGCGCCAGGGTTTGCGCCAGTCTCACGAAGTCGCTCGGCGAAAGCGTCTCAGCGCGTGCTTTGGGATCAATGTCCAGCGAGCGGATAGTCGGCTCGTCGATCAGTCCCTTCAGCGTGTTGGACAGCGTTTTGCGCCGCTGGGCGAAGGCGGCCTTCACCACCTTGTAGATGGCATCGCCGTCCACGCGGGGAAGCTGTTCGGGCGCCAGCGGCACCAGCCGTACGACGGCGGAGTCCACCTTCGGGGGCGGCCGGAACGCACCCGGTGGCACGTTGAACAGCGGCACCACCTTGCATGCCAGCTGCAACATCACGCTCAGGCGTCCGTACACTTTGCTGCCGGGCTCGGCCGCCATGCGGTCCACCACTTCCTTTTGCAGCATGAAGTGCATGTCGGCGATGGCCGGCGCGTGCTCCACGCAATGGAAAAGGATCGGGCTGGAAATGTAATAGGGCAGGTTGCCCGCGATGCGCAGTTTGTCGACCCCAAGGTCGCGCGCAAGTGCGGTGAAGTCCACCTTCAGCACGTCGGCGTGGATCACCGTGAGCTCGCCCACGGCTGCCGCGCGTTCGCGCAGGCCAGGGATGAGGTCCGTGTCCAGTTCGATGGCGGTCATGCGTTTTGCTGCGGCGAGCAGGGGCATCGTCAGTGCGCCTTCACCGGGGCCGATCTCCACCACCACATCGCCGTCGCGCGGGCTGATGGACGAGACGATGCGCTCGATATAGCGCTTCTCATGCAGGAAGTGCTGGCCGAAACTCTTTTTGGGACGTGCGTTCATCGGGTAGCTCGACGTTGGGCCAGATCCATGGCCATGCGCGTGGCGGCAATCAGGCTCGACACATCAGCCTGGCCGGTGCCGGCGAGGTCGAGTGCGGTGCCGTGATCGACCGACGTGCGGATAAAGGGAAGTCCGAGCGTGACGTTGACGGTGCGGTCGAACGCTTCGCTTTTCAGAACGGGGAGTGCCTGGTCGTGGTACATCGCCAGCACGGCGTCGTAGCGGGAGCGCATGGCAGGTACGAAGGCCGTGTCGGCGGGCAGTGGGCCCAGCAGATCCATGCCTTCGCCGCGCAGACGTTCCAGCAGCGGTTCGATGGTCTCGATTTCCTCGCGCCCCAGGTGGCCGCCTTCGCCCGCGTGCGGATTGAGGCCCAGCACGGCGATGCGCGGCTGCGCGATGGCAAACAGCCGCTGTAGCGACTGCTGCACGATGCGCAGGCAACGTTCCAGCAGCGGTGCGGTGATCGCGGCGGGAATCGCTGACAGCGGCAGATGCGTGGTGGCCAGGGTCACCCGCAATTCCGGGCTGGCCAGCATCATCACCACCTCGGCTGACGCGCGCTCGGCGAAGAACTCGGTGTGGCCACTGAAAGGAATGCCACCTTCATTGATGGTGGCTTTCTGCACGGGCGCCGTGACCACGGCGTCGAACTCGCCGGACAGGCAGCCGTCGGCCGCCAGTGTCAGCGTGGCAATGACGTGCGCAGCATGACGAGGGCTCGGCTGGCCGAATACTGCGGGCGAGCCCAGCGGCACGTGGCGGATGCGCAGATGCCCCGGCGGCCGCTCGTAAAGGCGTTGCCCGTCGTCGTCAGTAAGGGTGAGCTCAATGCCGCAGATGGCGGCAGCAGCCAGCAGGTGATCGCGGTCTGTGACCGCGATCAGGTCGGCTGCCAGGTCCGTGGCGGCCAGTCGTGCGATGAGTTCCGGCCCCACCCCGGCCGGCTCACCGGCGGTAACGGCGAGCCGTGGAAGGGTGGTGGAGGTCATCAGTGACTCACTTGTCGGCGGAAGCCTGGCTGTTGGTGTCGGCCGGGTCGCGCAGTTCCGGTACGCGGATGTCCACGTAGGCGCTGGAGCGGGTTTCGCGCAGGAAGTTCTCGTAGGCCGTGTCGGCTTTACGGTTGCCGATGGCCTGGCGGGCCTGATCGCGCTGCAACTGCACGGTCAGATCGCTTTCGCGGGTACCCAGGCGCTGAATGACGATCCAGCCAGCTTCGGTCTGGATGGGATGGGAAATTTCGTTGTCCTTGAGGCCGGCAATCTCGCCGCCGATGGCGGTGCCCCAGGAATCTTTCGCGAACCAGCCCATGTCGCCGCCCACGTTGGCCGTGGTGTTGTCCTTGGATTCGTCCTTCGCGATCTTGGCGAAGTCTTCCTTCTTGTCGACCAGGCGGTTGTAGATGTCCTGAGCCTTCTTCTGTGCCTGTTCCGGCGTAACCAGCTCGGACGGACGAATGAGGATCTGGCGGGCGTGGTACTCGGTGACGATCTGCTTGCCGGGAGCGCGGGTCTCGATCAGCTTCAGGATATGGAAGCCGGTGGGACCGCGCAGGGCCGGGCTGGTCTCGCCGGGCTTCAGGGCAGCGATGGCGTCGGCGAAGGCCGGCGGCACTTCGTCCATGCGGCGCCAGCCGAGATCGCCGCCTTCCAGGGCGTCCGGAGCATCGGAGTAGCGGATGGCGGCAGCGTTGAAGTCCATGCCGCCCTTCACAGCGTTGATCGCGTCCTCGGCCTTCTTCTGCGCCTGAGCGATGTCGCTGGCGCCACCGTTGGCCGGGGTGCTGATCTGGATATGGGCCAGGTGAACTTCGCCGGCCTTGTAGCTGGCGCTGTCCAGCAGGTTGTTCACTTCGGCGTCGGTGACGGTCACCTGGTCGCGCACCACGTTCTCGTGGAGCTTCTGGGCCAGGATCTGGTCGCCGATCTGCTTGCGGAATGCAGCAAAGCTGCCCGGGCCACCCTGCTGGTTGACCGCGGCCTGCAACTGGTCGACCGACATCTTGTTCTGCTGGGCGACATTGCCGACGGCAGCGTCGATATCAGCGTCGGAAACGCGGATGCCCTGATCCTCGGCCTTCTGGACTTGGAGCTTCATCAGGATCAGGCGGTCCAGCACCTGGCGGGCCAGCACGTCGCGCGGCGGGAGCTGACCGGGGTTGCTTGCGTACTGCTGGACGATGGCGTTCATCGCCTGGTCCAGTTCGCTTTGCAGGATGACGTCTTCTTCGACCACCGCCACGATCCGGTCGAGCGAGCCATTGCCCGTGGCGCCGCTGGTGCCAGCCGCCGGTGCAGCAGAGGGCAGCATCTGGGCATGCGCGGGGGCCATGGCGACCGCAAGGGCGGCAGCGAGCAGGGAGTAAGCGAGGATCTGCTTCATCGAATCGAGCCTGGAGCCCTTCAGGGCGTGTCGGTGAGTCGCCGGGGGGCGCCAGGCGCCGCCCCGTCGTATACAAAAGGGAGGTTAATCCCTCTTACTGATAGCCAAGGATAGCACGCCGCAAATAGGTCCCCGTTTGCGGACTGAGCGAGCCCAAGCCCTTGAATTCAACCTCGAACATGATCGCGTTCGTCGTCGAGCGGGTGTAGTCGCGGACGTAGTGGCGGCCCAGGAGCCGGAAGGCCACACAGCAACTGTCGTACTCAACACCCGCCGCCGCTTCCAGGGTGCGATGGGAGAACGTGAAGACCTGCTGCCCGTACTGGTTGGGTAACACGTCCCGACGGGCAAATACCCAGCGCGCCAGAGCGCGCCAGCGTTCCGAGACCGGATAGACCACGGACGTGTCGAATTGTTCCATCACGTTGCGGCGATAGCGGTAGGAGAAGTTGAGGATGCCGTCGCCCTTGATGCGGCGCTGGACCTGGACGGTGGCCAGGTCGGTGTCGTGGCCCTGATAGACGACGTTGCCCTGTTCGTCGAACACGCCCTGCTTGTTGGTGTTCGGATTCCACTGGTAGGACGTGTTCATGCGCCACCGGTCGTTCAACTGGACGCTGAACTGGGCGATGTAGTCCGATCCGCTGTAGTCAGTTACCGGCACGCCGGGCAACTGGACACGCTGGTCGGTCAGGTAGCGGATCTGGCCCACGCTAGCGGATACCCGCTCCACGCCCGTATCGTCCAGCAGGCGCGTGGTGACCGCAGCGGTAATGTTGTTCGCATCCATCTGGCGGTCGGCGCCCGAGAAGCGGTTGGTCGTGAACAACTGCCAGAAGTCGAACGACATCTGGTTGGTGTCGAACAGCGGCTGGTTGTTCTGGTTGCGATAGGGCACGTACAGGTAGTACAGGCGCGGCTCAAGCGTCTGGGTGTACGAGCTGCCGAAAAGGTTTGTCTGCCGGTCAAAAATGAGTCCGGCATCCACGCTTGCGATGGGCAGCGAGCGGGTCGGGTCACGCTGGGTGTAGCCGACCTGTGCGTAATCGTTGTCCAGCTGGTACGCGGTATAGCGATAGGACAGCTTGGGGCGCACAAACCACGACGGGCCGCCAAAGTCGGCGGACAGGTACGGATAGAGATCCAGGCGGTTGCCGTCGATCTGACCCGGGGCCTTGTCGGTCTTGCGGAACGCCACCGCTTCCGTAGAGATGCCAGCCGTGAGCCACTTGTTGATTGGATAGTTGTAGCCGAACGTGGCGCGCGGCCAGCGCTTGTACGGCGCCACATAGTTGGGCAAGCCCGCGTCCACGTTCTGGTAGGCATCCGCTCCGATGGAGGCGGACCAGTACTTGCCGTTGCCGTACAGGTACATGCTGGAGGACAGGATGCCCGTCGCGGCGCCGAACAGGTCGTTGCTGAAGTCGCGGAAGTACTGGTTGTCCGACGCGCGGTTGATGCCCGTCAACAGCGACCAGCCCGGTGCGATGGCTGTCGAGTTGGCGAACTTCAGCAGGTAACGCTGCTTGCTGCCATCCCGGTCGCTGGTGCCGCTGATGTCCTCATCGGGCCCCTTGTCGTGCGGCATGTACTCAAGGTCGATGCTGCCATTGGTGCGCGGGAACAGATAACGGAACTCACCGGCCGCCATGAAGCCACGGTCGGAGTAGTAGCGCGGTTCCACCGTGGCGTCGTAGTTCGGCGCCAGGTTGAAGTAATACGGCACGCCCAGATACATGCCTGAATTGCTGGAGCTGCCGAATGTCGGATACAGCACGCCGCTCTTGCGGCGATCGTCCAGCGGGAACGTGAAGTAGGGCAGGTACATGAACGGGATGTTCTTGAAGCGCATGGTGGCGCTGCGCGCCGTACCCACGCCGGTATCCTTGTTCAGGTAAATGTCCTTGCCGCGGAACTCCCACATATGGGCGCCCACGTCGCATGTGGAATATGTGGCGCGCAGCATGCGGCTGTGCATCGGGTCCAGCAGCGTGCCGTGGGCGGCAATGCCGTTTCCGCGCGATTCCAGCAACTGGTAGCGGACGTTGTCCGCCTCGCCCTGATTGGGCGTGGTCGTGCCGCTCAGGTGGTCGGCGGACAACAGCATGCCGGCTTCCTGATAGCGCACGTTGCCCTTCGCGTCGTAAGCCGTCGTGTCCGAGTTGTAGTGCACGTCGTCGGCGCGCAACAGCTGATCGGCGCGCTCCAGACGGACGCCACCCTGCATGTGGTAGACGTTGGGCTCGGGGCTTTCCACTGAAATGGAATTGGTGTTCGTTACGGCCGTATCACGCAGCGTGGTGTCTTTCGTGATGGTCGGATCGTAAAAATCCAGCATCGCATTCGGGCGACACATATTGAAATTGATCGGACGCGGCGCACATACAAAGGAGCCAAGCGGACAGACCGCTACGGGCGCTTCCCTCGTTGTACTGGTCGACGTGGTCGTTGACCCTGTGGGCGCTGGTGCGTCTTCTGCGCTGGCGGTACCGGCAGACAGGCCGGACACAAACAGGGCGGCGGCAACCGCGAGCAGGCGGCGTTGAGGCAGGATGCTTGTGCGTGATGTCACGGGCGCGGTCTGTTCCGTACGAAAGGCAGCTAACCTAGCAGAATCCTTGTCCTCACGGCACTTCGGAGCATTCCCCATGACAGACGATCCCCTGAAGAAAATCGAAAAAACGGACGCCGAATGGCGTGCCGAGCTTACACCCGAGCAGTATGCCGTCTGTCGTTGTTCGGCTACCGAGCCCCCGTTCACGGGTCGTTGGTACCAGCACAAGGAAAAGGGCACCTACACGTGTGCGGCCTGTCAGGCGCCCTTGTTCGCGTCGGACACCAAATACGACTCAGGCTCCGGCTGGCCCAGCTTCTGGCAGCCCCTCAGCAAGCATGCCGTCGAAGAAAAATTCGATGAGACCCATGGCATGCGCCGCACGGAAGTGTTGTGCGGGACATGCCATTCACATCTTGGTCACGTTTTTCCGGATGGCCCGAAGCCCACTGGGCTGCGTTACTGCATCAACTCGCTGGCCATGGATTTCCAGCCCGCCTGATCCGCAGGGCGTTCAGCTGCGGGGGCGGCGCTCGTGCTGCCACAGCACTTCGCCGTGCCCGCTGCGACGGGCCAGGACCCTGGCCAGCACGAACAGCAGGTCAGAAAGCCGGTTCAGGTACTGCCGGGCCTGGGGCCTGATCGGCTCGATCCGTGCCAGTGCCACCACATCCCGCTCGGCCCGCCGGCAGATGGTCCGTGCCAGGTGGCAGCAGGACGCCGCCATGCCGCCGCCCGGAAGGATGAAATCCTTCAGCGGCGGAAGGTCGGCGTTGAAGCCATCCAGCACCGTTTCCAGGCGCGTGACGTCCGCGTCGTTCATCATCGCCATGCCGGGAATGCACAGCTCGCCGCCCAGATCGAAGAGCTCGTGCTGAATCTGACTCAGCACCTCGCTCACGTCGGCGTCCACGCCTTCGGAGGCCAGCACCATGCCCAGCGCGCTGTTCAGCTCATCCACCGTGCCGTAGGCCGTGACCCGCAGGGAATCCTTCTCCGTGCGGCTGCCGTCGCCCAGGCCGGTGCTCCCGTCGTCGCCCGTACGGGTGTAGATCTTTGAAAGCCGGTTGCCCATGCCGCTGTCAGTGAATGGCGCGACCCGCATCGTGCTGGTGGCCCAGCGCGGCGGTGAGCTTCACGACCAGCACATGCATCACAGCACCAATGCCCACGTAGATGGCCGACGTGCGCAGGTACGGCAGATACCAGTCGCCAAGGTTTGCCATCCAGGCGCCCATGCTGCGCGGCTGCGGCACGCTGTTGCTCAGCCAGTAGAAGCTGCCGTTGGAAATCAGGTAGCAGACGCTGACCGCCGCGACGAGGCTCACGGCCAGCAGGCCCAGCGCCTTCGCGTCGATGCGGGGGGCGAAGCGGGCCAGAAGGCTGCCGCCCATCCACATGCTGAAGTAGGCCGGCACGAGGAACCAGTAGGCTGCCGAGACGCAGTAATGGCTCCAGAAATCCAGGCCCTGATTCGTGATGACCAGGAAGTCCACGAGCACAGCCTCGGCCATCAGTAGCGGGAAGGCCCAGCGCGCGGAGCCGCGCAGCCAGAAACCGCCCAGGAAGAACACGGCCCACGACGCATCGGGCAGGGCGCCAAAATGATTCATGCGGGTGGCGGCCATTACGAGGGCCAGGGCGAGGAAGACACCCAAGCGCTGTTTTTGCGTCAATGCCATGTGGGCAGGCTCCGGAAGCGACAGGGGCCAAGTCTAGCGCGCCGCTTCCCTGGTGGTGAGTGCCCGGTGGTGACGCGCGGCGTCGTGTCACGGTGCGGATGCCATTCGTGGAGCTATCATCCCGGCCATGATCGCGAACGACCCCATCATCATCGTTGGAGGCGGCCTGGTTGGCGCCAGCCTGGCCATTGCCCTGGATACCGCCGGCTATCCGGCCGTCCTCATCGAGGCGGCGGCGCCACGCCCCGGGGCACAACCCAGCTACGACGAGCGCAACCTTGCGCTGGCCCGCGCGACCGTCAATGGGCTCAAGGCCATCGGGGTGTGGGAGCTCGCGGCTTCGCGCGCCACGGCGATCACTGATATCCACGTGAGTCGCGCCGGTGACTTCGGTAGTGTGCGCATGAGCGCGGCGGCCGAACAGGTCGATGCCCTGGGATGGACACTTCCGGCCCGTGAACTGGGCGAGGCGTTGCTGCGTCGTCTGGACACCTGCCGCCACCTGACCCGCATCGCGCCTGGCCGCGTCGGCGCCATCGAGGCAAACGACGCGGGCTGGACGGTCGAGGTGCAGACGCCTGAAGGTATCCGCCGCCTTGCCACACCGCTGCTGGTCGGCGCCGATGGCACTCATTCGCAGATTCGCGAGCAGCTTGGCATCACTGCCCGGACACACGATTACGACCAGACCCTCATCGTCTGCACGATGACGCCCGAACGCGATCCACGGGGCAGGGCGTTTGAACGTTTTACCGATGCCGGCCCTGTCGCCGTGCTGCCGCTGGCGGATCGTCGCGTCGGCATGGTGCTGACCGTCGCTGGCGCGCTCGGCGAGGACGTGGCGGCGATGGACGATGCCGCCTTCACGGCATTCGCGCAGGAGCGATTCGGCTGGCGGCTGGGGCGGCTGTCGCGTCCGGGCAAGCGTCACCCGTATCAGATTCGCCGCGTGGCAGCAGACGCGCTGGTGGCCCGTCGCGCCGTCGTGGTCGGCAATGCGGCGCAGACCGTGCACCCGATTGGCGCCCAGGGCTTCAACCTGGGGTTGCGCGACGCGCTGACCCTGTCGGAAATGGTCACGGCAGCCACCGATCCGGGGGCGGATGCCCTGCTGGCCGATTATGCCGCGCGTCGCCAGAGTGACCGCGAAGGCACCATGGCGATGAGTCACGGACTGGTCCGTCTGGCCTGCCTGGAACAGCCCTTCCTTGGACCGCTGCGCTCGCTGGCGATGCTTGCGTTTGATCGTGTGTCGCCGCTTCGTCACGCCATGGCCCGCCGTGGCATGGGCTTTCGCGAACGTGCGCCGTCAGCGGTCAGGGAGCCCACGCCGTGAGCACGACGTATGCTTCCGAGTCCGCCCGCCGTCGCGGCGGTTTGCTGGATGTTGCCGTGGTTGGTGGCGGCATGGTGGGCGCGGCCACGGCGCTTGCGCTGGCCAAAGCGGGTTTCTCCACCGCACTGATTGATCTGCGTGAGCCGTCGCGCTGGGATGCGTCGGCCGAGGTTGATCTGCGCGTGGTCGGTCTGGCGCCTTCGTCGGTGCGCCTGCTGGATGAGCTGGGTGTGTGGCCGGTTATCCGCGACGCACGCGCATCCGGTTATGCACGCATGTGCGTATGGGACAGCGAGAACGGCGCCACCCTTCATTTTGACGCTGCCGACGAAGGTCGCGACGTCCTCGGTTTCATTGTGGAAAACAGCCTCGTTCAGAGCGCCCTGTGGGACGCGCTGGATGCGGCGGGTGTTCGTCGCGTGGTGCCAGGCGAAGTCAGCGGTTACTCCGTACGTGAGGACCGCGCCGTGCTTGAACTGGCCGACGGCCAGACGGCATCGGCGCGCGTCGTCGTGGCTGCCGATGGCAGCCAGTCGCCGTTGCGCGGCATGGTGGGCATTGGTACGCGTGGTCGCGACTATGCGCAGCGCGGCGTCGTCGCGCACGTGCGCACGCAGCTTCCGCATCAGGCCACCGCATGGCAGCGTTTCATGCCCGGTGGTCCACTCGCGTTCCTGCCACTGGCCGATGGCCGCAGCTCCATCGTCTGGTCGTTGCCTGACGCCGAAGCAGCACGCGTGCTCGCGCTGGATGACGAAGCCTTTTGCCAGGCGCTGGGTGTGGCAAGCGACTTCCGGCTGGGGCCCATCGAGGCCACCACGGCGCGCGCGGCATTTCCCCTGAAATTGCAGTTGGCGGATCGTTACGAAGAAGGGCGCCTCGTGCTTCTGGGCGACGCGGCCCATGCCGTGCACCCGCTGGCGGGGCAGGGTGTGAATCTGGGGTTCCGTGACGTGACGGAATTACGCGACGTGCTGGTGGCGGCGCGCGAGGCAGGAAGTGATATCGCCGCGTCGCACGTATTGCGTCGCTATGCGCGTCGTCGGCGCAGTGCCGATACGCTGGATGCATTGTCGTTCGATGCGTTGGGCCGTGTTTACGACTGGCGCGCCGCGCCGCTGGTTGCGGCCAGGGGTCTGGGCGTGCGGCTGCTTGAGAAGGCCACGCCATTGAAGCGCTTGTTGGGGCGTCACGCCGCGGGTCTGTAGATCCGCGCTCGTTTGATGTTGTTCATCACCTCACCGATGGAGAAGTCGATGCGTTCTCTTGTGTTGTTGCTGCTTCTGGGATGTACGGGTGCGGCGAACGCCGCGATGGTGGCCAAGCCGGTGCAGTGGACCGACAACGGCACGACCTTCAAGAGTGTGCTGGTGTACGACGACGCGGTGACCACTCCGCGCCCGGGTCTGGTGATGGTGCCCAACTGGTACGGCGTCAACGACATGGCCATTGCGAAGGCCAAGTCGATTGCCGGCAAGGACTACGTGATCCTGCTCACCGACATGTACGGCGGCTCAGTGCGTCCCACGACCGACGCGGATGCGACGGCGGCCGTGAAGCCGCTTTACGGTGACCGCGCACTGATGCGTCATCGCGTGACCCGCGCGTTGGACGAGTTGAAGGCGCAGGCCGGAAAAGCCCCCATTGATACGACCCGACTGGGTGCGCTGGGCTTCTGTTTTGGCGGTTCTGCGGTGCTGGATCTGGCGCGCTCCGGTGCGAATATTGCTGCCGTGGTGACCTTCCATGGACTTCTGTCCACCGACGATCCGTCGCTGGCCAGGAACATCAAGGCGCACGTGCTGGCACTGAATGGCGCTGACGATACGAATGTCCCGACGGAGCAGAAAGTGGCGTTCGAGTCGGAAATGCGCGATGCGAAAGTTGACTGGAGCCTCGTGGATTACGGCGGCGCCGTTCATTGCTTCACGGAGAAGGAAGCGACCGGCAAGCCCGGTAATTGCCGCTATGACGAGCGCACCGCGACGCGTGCTTACAAGGCGATGCACGCGTTTCTTGATGAGTCGTTCCACAAGTAAACCGTAACTTCATCGCGAGCAAGCCCGCTCCCCCAGAGTCAGTGCTTTGTGGGAGCGGGCTTGCCTGCGATGGGTATCGGGAAAGAGCGGCTCAATACCTGTGTTTCAGAAGCGGCGCTCGACCGAGTAGTCAGCCAGGGCCGCCAGGGCATCCCGGTGCGCCGACGGCGGCAGGATTTCCAGTGCTTCGCGGGCCGCGCGGGCATGCTGTACGGCGCGCTCGTGCGTGCGATCCAGCGCGCCGGAATCGCGAATCGCGGCGATGATGCGGTCCAGTGAATCCAGGCCGCCGTGTTCGATGGCGTGGCGCAGCGACTGGACTTCCTCCGGGCTGGCTTTCTGCATCGCATAAATCAGAGGCAGTGTCGGCTTGCCTTCGGCCAGGTCGTCCCCGATGTTCTTGCCCAGCGTGTCGGCGTCCGATACGTAGTCGAGCAGATCGTCCGCAATCTGAAACGCATAGCCCAGCTCCATGCCATAGCGGCGCAGCGCGGCAATCTGCTGTTCCGGCAGCGCGCCCAGCACACCGCCAAGCTCGGTTGCCGCGGCGAACAGCACCGCCGTCTTGCGCTCGATCACGGCCATATAGGCGGCTTCATCCACATCGGCATTGCCGATATTGAGCAGCTGGAGCACCTCGCCCTCGGCAATGGTGTTGGTGGTGTCGGCGAGGATGCGCATGATGCGCATGTCGTCGAGTTCGACCATCAACTGGAACGAACGCGAATACAGGAAATCACCCACCAGCACGCTGGCCGCATTGCCCCAGAGCGCGTTGGCCGTCTTGCGACCACGGCGCAGATCCGACTCGTCCACCACGTCATCGTGCAGCAGCGTGGAGGTATGGATGAACTCGATGATTGCCGCCAGCTTGGCGTGCTGGTCGCCCGTGTAACCCGCCGCGCGGGCTGCCAGCGTGTGCAGCATGGGGCGCAGGCGCTTGCCGCCGCTGGCAATGATGTGATCGGCAATCTGGTTGATCAGCACCACGTCCGAAGACAGGCGACGGCGGATCAGCGCGTCCACGTCGGCCATGTCCGGCGCCGCAAGGCTGCGGACCTGGGCAAAATCGACGGGTTGACTGCTTACGGCGAGAGAATCCATGGAGACGGTTCATGTGGGACAGATCAGCCCACATTATAGGGTCTGGACTGTCATGTCGCCGTTGATCCGGATAGCAACCGTATAATTGCCGCCTGTCCCATCCGATCCGGTGCCCGGTCCCCGCGTGAGCAAACTCAGTGCATCAGAACTCCGCAGTGCGCTGACGCTGGCCTGCGTCATCAGCCTGCGCCTGTTCGGTCTGTTTCTCATCCTTCCGGTCTTTTCGCTCTATGCGCGGCACATGCCCGGGGCAACGCCCTTTCTGACCGGAATGGCGCTGGGCATTTACGGCATCGGTCAGATGCTGTTGCAGGTGCCGCTGGGCCTCCTGTCCGACCGGATTGGCCGAAAGCCGGCCATCACGCTCGGTTTGCTGGTTTTTGCCGTGGGCGGTGGGGTGGCCGCGATGGCCACGTCGCTGGAAGGCATCGTCCTTGGCCGTGCCCTGCAGGGCATGGGCGCGGTGGCGGGCGCGGGCACGGCGCTGGCCGCCGATCTCACGTCCGATGAAAGCCGGGGCAAGGTCATGGGCATCATCGGGGTGTCCATCGGCATGTCGTTTCTGCTGGCGCTGATTCTCGGGCCGCCGCTGGAGTCGGTGGCAGGGTTGGGCGGTCTTTTCGGGGTTACCTCGCTGCTGGCCCTGCTGGCCATCGTGATGCTCTGGGTGCTGGTGCCCACGCCGGTTCGCGTGCGCGCACCCGTGGCGGCGACGCCGGGGAGTGTCCTCGGCATGCTGAAGGATGGCCGGATGCTGGTCCTGAACGGGTCGGTGTTCTTTCTGCATGCGCTGCTGACCGCCAGCTTCGTCGGTCTGCCGCTGTTGCTCGGTGACGTTTTCCATCTGCCCGTGGCCCGGCACTGGGAGGTGTATCTGCCGGTGATGGTGATTGCCGCACTGGTCATGGGCGGCCTGCTGCCGCGCATGCGCCAGGTGAAGCAGAGTCTGCGGATCGTGGTCGGTTGCATCGCCGCGCTGGGCGTCGCGTTGCTGGGCATGTCCCTGGTGGGTACGCATCTGCTCGCGCTGGGCGTTGCCGCCACCGTGTTCTTTTCCGCGTTCAATCTTCTTGAGGCCGCACTCCCCAGCCTGGTATCGCGCCTTGCGCCGGAGCACCTGCGTGGGGCGGCGATGGGCGCCTATTCAACCAGTCAGTTCTTTGGTGCCTTTGTGGGCGGCGCGGTGGGTGGTATTGCGCTGGGGCATCTGGGTGTCAGCGGCGTCTTTGCCGCGGCCGCCGCCTTGACTCTGGTGTGGCTGCCGCTGGCCTGGCAGGGTGCGCGCCGCATCCATTGACCCCGCCTGGCAGGCCGTCTGCGGCCGTTTGATTACGCAAACTTTACGCCGGCAACGGGTCCGCACGTAGAGGCTTTACGCACGCCGCGAACACACTTTGCTCCGTGGATTATTCCGGAGCGTCAAGCGTCATGAACCTGATTGATATCGTGTTGCTGGGAGCTGTGCTGGCCCTCGGCATCTATTTGCTTTTTGCACTGCTGCATCCCGAGAAGTTCTGACATGAGCATCTTTCTCGCATTCGGATTGGCAGTGCTTCTTGCCTGGCCGCTCGGCCGCTACATGGCCGTGGTGATGCAAGGCCGTGCAAGCCGGCTGGACGTCGTGTTCGGCCCTGTGGAACGGCTGATTTACCGCGCGCTTCGGGTAAACCCGGAGCAGGGCATGGACTGGCGCGCGTATGCGCTGGCCTTCCTGGGAAGCAACGTGGCGCTGTTCGTCATCGCATGCACTGTCTTCCTGACTCAGGCCTGGCTGCCGCTGAATCCGGACGGCATACCCAACATGTCCTGGCATACCGCGCTGCACACCACGATGTCGTTTCTGACCAATACCGATCAGCAGCACTACTCGGGGCAGACGCAGCTTTCCTATTTCTCGCAGATGACGGCCATCGTCACCCTGCAGGTGCTCAGCCCGGTGATGGGACTGGCCGCACTGGTCGCTGTATTGCGCGGCATGCTGGGCGGTCGCAATGCCGCTACATCGCGTGAAGGCGAGCCTCGCGATCTGGGCAACTACTGGGCCGACATGACGCGCGCAACACTGCGCGTCGTGCTGCCGATGTGTCTGCTCCTGTCGCTGGCGCTCACGTGGCAGGGTGTGCCTGCCACGTTCTCCGGTGCACATCAGGGCACGCCGCTGGACGCATCGGCCGGAATGGCGAAGCAGGTCATCCCGGTGGGTCCGGTGTCGCCCATGGTCGCCATCAAGCAGCTGGGCACCAACGGCGGTGGCTGGTATGGCCCCAACAGCGCCGTGCCCCTGGAAAATCCGACACCGCTGTCTAACTTCATGGAAGTGGTGTCGATTCCGCTGATTCCGATGGCCTGCATCTTCATGGCGGGCGCGTTCGTCGGACGCAGGCGCTTCACGATGCTGATTTTCGCGGTGATGGGCACGTTGTGTGTGGCATTGACCACGCTGGCGGTGACCTCGGAGCAGCAGCCCAATGCAGCCGCACGCGGACTGATCGCCGACGCACCCAACATGGAAGGCAAGGAGCAGCGCTTCGGCGCCGTCGATTCCGCGCTGTGGGCGGCCATGACCACGCAGGTCAACAACGGCTCCGTCGATGCGATGCACGATTCGATGAATCCGGGCGCGGGTCTGTCCACGATGTCTGCCATGTTGATCAACATGATCTGGGGCGGCATCGGCTGCGGCATGCTGGGCTTCCTGATCTACATGTGGATTACCGCTTTCGTGTGCGGACTGATGACCGGGCGCACACCGGAGGTGTTCGGACGGAAGCTGGAAACCCGCGAGATCAAGCTGCTTTCCGCGTTGCTGGTGCTCCAGCCCATCGCGTTGCTTGGCCTCACCGCATTCACCCTGTCGGTGCCCTCGATCACCGGCAATTCCAACCCCGCCTTCCACGGCCTGTCACAGGTGTTCTACGAGTACACCTCGGCCTACGCGAACAACGGTTCGGGCTTCGCAGGTCTGGCCAGTGGCACGGCTTGGTGGGACATGTCCTGCTTCGTGGTGCTGGCCCTGGGGCGCTTCCCGGCGGTGCTCATTCCGCTGGCCGTTGCAGGAAGCCTCGCGGCGAAGCGCGCAGCTCCCGCAGGCAACGGCACGCTGCGTGTTGAAACGCCGACGTTCGGCTTTGCGATGCTCGCCGTGATTGTGCTGTTTGCGTTGCTCTCCTTCATGCCTGTGCTCGTCCTTGGCCCGATAGGCGAGTGGCTGAGCCTGTCTGCTCATTCGATCCGGTGAACACCATGACTTCCTCCATTGCCTCTCCCGCTTCCCCGCGCGGCACGCTTGACCGTGCGGCGCTTCGCGAAGCCCTGATCGGCAGCGTCACCAAATTGTCCCCGCGCACCGCGGCGCGCAATCCGGTGATGTTCACCGTAGCCGTAGGTACCGTGGTCAGCGCGGCGTTCACGCTGCGTGCCGCTTTCACCGGTCTGCCATTTGGTTACGCGCTCGCGGTCACGTTGATCCTGTTGCTTACCGTGTTGTTTGCGAACTTTGCCGAAGCCGTTGCGGAGGCGCGCGGTCGTGGACAGGCCCAGAGCCTGCGCTCAACCCGTGCGGAACTGAGTGCGCGCCGCGTGCGTGCAGACGGGGGCGAAGAAGTCGTCGCCGCCACGGCGCTTCGTCGCGGTGATCGCGTTCGCGTTTATGCCGGTGAAGCGATTCCTGCCGATGGCGATGTGGTGGAAGGCGTCGCCAGCATCAACGAGGCGGCCGTCACCGGCGAATCAGCACCCGTGCTGCGTGAGGCAGGCACGGATCGCTCAGGCGTGATTGGCGGCACCTGGGTGTTGTCGGACGTCATCGTCGTGGAAGTGGCTACCGATCCGGGTGACAGTTTCCTTGATCGCATGATCGCGCTCGTGGAAGGCGCGAGCAGGCAGAAGACGCCCAACGAAATGGCGCTCACCGTGTTGCTGGCGGCGCTGACAATCGTGTTCCTCGCCGTGGTGGCCACACTTCCGGGGCAAGCCGCGTTCGTCGGCGCGCATGCGGATACCGTTCTCCTGATCGCGCTGCTGGTCTGCCTCATTCCCACCACGATTGGCGGCCTGCTTCCGGCTATTGGCATCGCAGGCATGAACCGCGCACTGAAGGCGAACATCATCGCCAAATCGGGCAAGGCGGTGGAGGTGGCCGGTGACATCGACGTGCTGCTGCTTGATAAAACCGGCACGATCACCCACGGCGACCGTCGCGCGACCCTGTTCATCCCGGTGGGCGATGTGCGTGATGCCGACCTGCGTGACGCCGCATTGCTGGCATCGCTTGCCGACCCCACGCCGGAAGGCAAATCCATCGTGCAGCTGGCGCGCGAACGCGGCTCGGTCATTGAAGAGAAGAGTGGCGAGTTCGTGCCATTCACGGCACAGACGCGCATGTCAGGCGTGAATCTGGTCGGGGGGCGCCAGTTGCGCAAGGGAGCCAGCGACACGATGCGCAGCTGGGCCAGCGATCACGCGATGGCGGTACCTGCTGACCTGTCCACGGTAGTGGAGCGCATTGCGCGCGCGGGTGGCACGCCGCTGGTGGTGGCCGACGAGCGTCGCGTACTGGGCGTGGTGGCCCTGTCTGATGTGGTCAAGCACGGTGTGCGCGAGCGCTTTGCGCAGCTGCGTGCCATGGGCGTGCGCACGGTGATGATTACCGGCGACAACCCGCTCACGGCTGCGGCTATTGCGGCGGAAGCGGGCGTCGACGACTTCATGGCCGAGGCGCGTCCCGAAGACAAACTGCGTCGCATCCGTGACGAACAGACGGGTGGCCGCATGGTGGCCATGGTCGGTGACGGAACCAACGACGCTCCGGCGCTGGCCCAGGCAGACATCGGGCTGGCCATGAACTCGGGTACGCAGGCAGCGCGTGAGGCCGGGAACATGGTGGATCTGGACTCCGATCCGACCAAGCTGCTGGCCGTCGTCGAAATCGGCAAGCAGCTGCTCATCACCCGTGGCGCACTGACGACCTTCTCGCTGGCCAATGACGTGGCGAAATACTTCGCCATCATTCCGGCAATCTTCGCGGGCAGTCTTCCGGCATTGGGTGCGCTCAATGTCATGCACCTGCATAGTCCGGTCAGCGCGGTGCTGTCTGCGTTGGTATTCAACGCGCTCATCATTCCCGCGCTGATTCCGCTGGCCCTGCGTGGTGTGCGCGTGCGGCCGATGAGTGCCGAAGCGCTTCTGCGTCGCAATCTTCTGATCTACGGGGCTGGCGGCGTGCTGCTGCCGTTTGTGGCCATCAAGGCCATTGATCTTCTTTTGTCGCCGTTTGTCGGCGGGTGAGGCAAGTCATGAACTCTCGTTACTACACACTGGACGATGACGGCATCGACACCACGGCTGCCGATCACTCCGTGCCCCATGCATCCGGTCGCGCGAAGCACGGCGGCTCTGGCGTCATCTGGCCGAGTATCGTGTTCGCGCTGATCTTCGTGGTGCTCTGTGGTCTGGTATACCCGGTGATCGCCACGCTGGCGGGCCATGCGCTGTTTCCCGTGCAGGCGGAAGGCAGCCTGGTGCGGGACCAGGGCCGGGTCATTGGCAGTGCGCTGGTCGCGCAGCCGTTCACCAGCGACCGGTATTTCTCGCCGCGTCCTTCGGCAGCAGGCTACGACATGCTGACGATGGCCGGCAGCAATCTGTCGCCCGGCAATCCAGACCTCCACAAGGCCATGTCGGCACGGGCCGCTGCGTTTGCAAAGCGCGAGGGCATCCCGGAGGCAGCCGTTCCCGCTGACATGGTCACCGCTTCCGGCTCGGGCATTGATCCGGACATCTCGCTGGTTGCCGCGCGGCTTCAGGCGCCGCGCATCGCGCATGCCCGCCACATGCCGGTTGCGCAGGTGCAGGCGCTCGTGGATGCCTCGACACGCGGCCCGACGTTCGGGGCCCTGGGGCAGACCCGGGTCAACGTACTTGAGCTGAACATGGCCCTCGACAGGCTGGCGCGCTGATGGTCTGCACTCGGCTACCATGCGGCCATGCCCGCACCATGTCCTGGTAACCCATGAACAGCAACGAGCGTGATGCACGCGCGAATGCGCTGCTGGCTGTCGATGAAACGGGCAGCGGGCTGAAGATCTTTCTGGGCGCGGCACCTGGCGTCGGCAAAACCTACGCCATGTTGTCGGCAGCCATCGAGCTGCGCCGCCAGGGCGTCGACGTGGTCGTCGGCCTGGTCGAAACCCATGGGCGCGTGGACACCGAGGCACTGCTTGCGGACCTGGAAGTGTTGCCCCGGCGCAACGTTGAATATCGCGGTGCGCAATTTGCCGAGTTTGATCTTGATGCCGCGCTGGCCCGCCGACCGGCGGTGCTGCTGGTGGACGAACTCGCCCATCGCAACCTTCCCGACGGTCGGCACAGCCGGCGCTGGCAGGACATTGCCGAGCTTCTGGAAGCGGGTATCGCGGTCTACTCGACGCTGAATGTCCAGCATGTCGAAAGCCTGAACGATCAGGTGCGCCGCATTACCGGCGTGGCGCAACGGGAAACCGTGCCCGACGCGTTTCTTGACCGCGCACGTGACATTGTTCTTGTGGACCTCCCTCCGCGCGAGCTGATTGAACGGCTTCGCCAGGGCAAGGTGTATCTGCCGCAGACGGCAGGGCAGGCACTGAACGCGTTCTTCGCACCGGCCAACCTCGCCGCGCTGCGCGAACTTGCCGTGGAAATCGTCGCGCAGCACGTCGACAGCGAACTGCGGGAGCAGATGCTGGCCCACGGCACAGCGATGCCCGTACGTCGCAGGGTGCTGGCCGCCATTGATGGTTACTCGAACAGTGAGTATCTGGTGCGCGTCGCGCGTCGTATCGCGGAGCGTCGCGGTGCGCCGTGGACGGTAGCCTTTGTGGACACGGGGGCCCGCATGGACCCTGACCGTCGCGAAACCATTGATGGGTCCATGCGCCTGGCCCGGCGCCTCGGTGCCGACACGGTGGTGCTGCGCGGGCATGCAATCGCCGATGAGCTTATCGCGCATGCTGACCGCGAAGGCATTGCGCAGATCGTACTGGGTCGCACGCGCGAGCGTCCGATTGCACGTTTTCTCGGTCTTTCGCTCACCCAGCAATTGCTGCGCCGTGGCGCGCATCTTGAACTGACGATCATTGCCACCCCCAGCGAACGGGCAACGGCGCGACGCAAGCTCCGCGTGCCGGGCGGCAAGGGAACGCGTGATGAGTACCTGTTTGCCACGACCGCTGCTGTCATCGCTTTTGGTCTGTCGTTCGTGGCAGATCGCTATCTGTCCGTCGCCAATCTTTCGCTGATTTTCCTCACGGCCGTGCTCATCGTTGCGGTGCGCACGCGAATGGCCGTGTCTGTCTACACAGCGCTGCTGTGCTTTTTCGGCTACAACTTCTTCTTTGCGCCGCCGCGCTACACGCTGGCCATCAGCAACTTCGATGATCTTCTGGCGGTGTGCCTGTTCCTTGTGGCGGCGCTTGTGTGCAGCCGTCTGGCTACCCAGCTGTCCAGCCAGGTCAAGGCGCTGCGCGGCGCGCACGCGCAAAGTCGGGCGCTGGTCGCACTGGGCCAGCGCCTCACCGCCAGCACCAACGCCGCCAGCGTGCGCGAAGCGGGTGCCGATGCGCTGTCCCGTTCGCTGCGCTGCGCGGCGGGTGTTGTTACACGCGATGAGGATGGTCAGATGCGCGTCGCCGCATCCGCGCCGCATGCTTTCGAACTGGATACCCACGACAGTGCGGCAGCTGACTGGAGCGACCGGCATCAGGAGCCAGCCGGGCGCTATACCGACACCCTGAATGCAGCCACGAGCTGGATGGTGCCGCTGGGCGGCGCACAGGGAAGGGGCGTTCTGGCCCTTCGCTTCCCGGCTAACGAGCCTGAGCCAGACATCGAGAGCCGTAGCCTGGCCCTGGCCATGGCTCAGGATATCGGCCAGGCACTGGAGCGTGTGCGCCTCACCGACGAACTGGAGCGCGTGCGTATGGATGGCGAAACCGAGCGGCTTCGCAACGCGCTTCTTTCGTCGGTATCGCACGATCTGCGTTCGCCGCTGGCCTCGATCATCGGTTCAGCCGGTACGCTCGCGGCTTACTGGGATGCCGTGCCCGCGCAGGAGCGGCGCGAACTGCTCGATGCCATCCTGGCTGAGGGGCAGCGACTGGACCGGTACATACAGAACCTGCTGGACATGACGCGTCTGGGACACGGTGGCCTGCGACTCAATCGCGACTGGGTGGATATCGCTGAGGTAGTGGCATCCGCTGTCTCGCGGCTGCGTTCTCCCTATCCGGACACGCACGTGGAGGCGACCATCGCCTCCGATATTCCGCTGCTTCACGTGCACCCCGCGCTGGTCGAACAGGCCCTGTTCAATGTGCTGGAGAATGCCGCGAAGTTTTCGCCGGCCGGTGTACCCGTCGTCCTGTCAGCCCGGATCGAGAATCAGCGATTGCTGGTCGACGTGAGCGACGCCGGGCCGGGCATTCCGGAAGAAGAGCGCCGCAAGATCTTCGACATGTTCTATTCCGTGGCACGAGGCGACCGCGGTGCTCACAGCACCGGCCTGGGCCTGGCCATCTGTCGCGGCATGATAGGCGCGCATGGCGGCACGGTAGAAGCATTGGACGGGCCGGATGGCCGGGGCACGACCGTGCGCATCAGCATGCCGTTGTTGTCCGTTTCGCCTGAATCCAGTCCACAATAGGCGCAGTCCGTCCATGGTTGCCCACATGAATGCTGCCCCACGCGTTCTGGTCGTTGACGACGAGACGCAGATTCGCCGATTCCTCGACATAGGCCTGCGCGCACAGGGATATGAGGTTCTGCTGGCTGCCAATGCCGCTGAAGGCCTGGCCATGGCGGCTACGCGCTCGCCGGACCTGGTGATTCTGGACATCGGACTGCCTGACCGCGAGGGTCATGAGGTTCTTGCCGAATTGCGCACCTGGTCTCAGGTTCCCGTACTGATGCTGTCCGTGCGTGACAGTGAAGCGGAGAAAGTGCGCGCTCTGGATCTTGGCGCCAATGACTACGTGACCAAGCCCTTCGGCATCCAGGAGCTGATGGCGCGCCTTCGTGTGCTTCTGCGGCAGCGTCCCGCTGAGGGCGCCGCCCCGTCACCTGTGTACGACGATGGCCGTCTGCGCATCGACATGGCCCGGCGTGAAGTCGTGCTGGATGGCCGTCCGCTGGCGCTGACCCGCAAGGAATACGGTGTACTCGCCGCTCTGGTCACCCACCGTGGGAGAGTGGTGACCCAGCAGCACCTTCTGCGCGAACTGTGGGGCCCCACACACGTTGAGGACACCCATTACCTGCGGATTGTGCTCGGCAAGCTGCGCCAGAAGCTTGGTGACGATCCTGCGTCGCCGATATGGCTGCGCACGGAAGCGGGCGTGGGATATCGCTTTCTCGGCGAAGGCTGACCTACCCTCGTCCCACGAGCAACGCAACAGCGCCCCGCGAGGGTGCCCGTCACACCCGCCAATTTAATTAGTCCGAATTTTCAGAATTGCCTTATCGGCGCCGCGCCCTCCAGTCCCGATACTTCTTCGTGAAGCGGGACAGAACGACTCCCGTTCCTTGCGCGCTTCGGCCATTCCCTCAAATGCAGGACTTACCATGACACGCACACGCATCATGCTGGCGGTTGCCCTTACCCTGGGCATCGCAAGCTTCAACGCCACGTCCGCTGATCTGGACGGCACCATCGAATTCACCGGCGCGCTCAGCACGTCCACGTGCCTCATCGAAGGCCATCCGCCCGGCCAGAACCTGGCCAAGAAAGACGTGCCCCTGGGTGGCGTCGAGGTTGGCAAGCTCACCGCCGTGGGCAGCACGGCAGGTGATCGCGGTTTCAACATCACCATCGGCGGGGCCAACGATCTCACCTGCGAAGACGGCAAAATGGCGCGCGTCGGCTTCGACGTCACCAGCCCGCTGCTTGATACCGTCACTGGCCGTCTCAACATCGACGGCGGGCAGGACACCGCCTCCAACGTGCAGATCGAAGTCATCAACCAGGACGACGGCACGCCGATCCACATGTTCACTGACCGCTCGCATCCGGTGGAAATCCGCAATCACCAGGCGATCATTCCGCTGATTGCGCGTTATCACAGCCTGGGCGCAGCGACAGCAGGTGCCGCCAACAGCCGTATCGGGTTCAACGTTACTTACGATTGATCGCACCGACCCGTACGTATTGACACGACAGGTGCGTTGTTTTTTCGACAAGCCTGTCGTGTTTCAGGAAAAAACCTCATGAACATCTTCAGCAAGTGCACCGCACTGGCGTGCGTCATGCTGTGCGCGCTCTCCAACACTGCATCCGCCGGCATCATCATCGGCGGTACACGGGTCGTGTTTCCCGCCACGTCCCGTGAAGTGACCGTCCGCTTGCAGAACAAGGCCAACGTACCGGCGCTTGTACAGGCATGGG
Source organism: Luteibacter sp. Sphag1AF (assembly GCF_014192715.1). Lineage (GTDB taxonomy): Bacteria > Pseudomonadota > Gammaproteobacteria > Xanthomonadales > Rhodanobacteraceae > Luteibacter. The sequence continues at coordinate 377,666 of NZ_JACHYH010000003.1, read as the reverse complement.
TGGATGCCGGTGACGAAAGCTCCACGCCGGAAACCGCCGAAGCTCCCTTTACGCTGGCACCGCCCATTTTTCGCATGGATGGCGGAAAAGGTCATTCGCTTCGCCTTATTCACACCGGCGAAACGATGCCGACGGATCGGGAATCCCTGTACTGGCTGAATGTGCTGGAAGTTCCGCCGAAGCCGAAGGATGGGTCCGCCAAAAACACACTGCAGTTTGCGTTCCGCATTCGCATCAAGATGTTCTACCGGCCGGCCGACTTGCCTTACTCCGCCAACGAAGCGCCATCCCGGCTTGCATGGACACTGCGAAACGAAGGCAACAACGCGTATCTGGAGGTGACCAATCCCACGCCCTACTACATCACCTTCAGTGATGTGTCGCTGGTTGCGGGGGAGGTGCGCTATCCAAAGCGCGATACCGGAGGTGGCATGGTGGCTCCACATCAGAGCCTGCGCTTCAGCGTTTCTGCGGTTCAGACGGCAGTCGATGCACTTCGCGTGGAGTACAAAACCATCAACGACTACGGCGCCATGGTTTCGGCCACGGCGGCACTTTCCCACTGACTTTTGCTGAGTGCTGACCCAGCGTCAGCCTGTCTTCATGCACTTGCTCGGCCGCAATTCGCGGTGGGCTGAACGCACCTGGCGTTGCCCCCGTCAACACTATGGACTGTAAAACATGCGACCGCGACTGAGCGTCACACATCCCGCATTCGTGGGGCGGCATGGCGCACTTCCTCGCGCCATTCATGCCGTTGTTCTTGCCGGTGGCAGTGGAGTGGCGGTAGCCGGCGAAGTGCCGACGCCGCCCGATGCAGAAGCATACGAGTTCGACAGCCGGTTCTTTCCTGCCGGTAGTCGGGCAGCCGCCGATATTTCGCGCTTTGCACACGCCAACGTCGTGCTTCCTGACGTTTACCCCGTGGACATCATCTTCAATGGACAGCGTCAGAACGGTCGTGACGTGCGATTCGCGGTGCTGGGCGACGCGATCACCGCCAGCCCCTGCATCGAGCCCGACTGGCTGATCGAATACGGCGTCGACGCCACCGCGCTGGCCAGCGCGAAAGCCACGCCAGGCGCCTGTCAGACCATAGATCAGCTTGTCCCTGGCGCCACGGCGACATTCGACGTATCGGACCAGCGCCTGGAGCTGACGGTGCCTCAGGCACACATCAGTCATTTGCCACGCGGCTATGTTCCGCCGCAACTATGGGATCAGGGTATCAACGCAGGCCTGTTGTCTTATCGGGCCAATACCTATCAGACGTCCACATCACAAGGCTCGTCCGTCACCACGTCGTACCTTGGTCTGGACGCGGGCCTCAATCTCGGCGCCTGGCATCTTCGCCACACAGGCACCCTGCATTCCACATCGGGGCGTGGTGCCCGCTATCAGCAGAACGCCACCTATGTGCATCGTGATCTTCCCGGCATGGGTGCCCAGTTGTACGTGGGCGAGACCTATACCGATGGCACGATGTTCGACAGCCTTCGGCTTACCGGCGTGCGACTGGTCAGCGACTCACAGATGCTGCCCGGATCGCGTGCTGGCTATGCACCCGTCATCCGTGGCGTTGCTGCGGGCACGGCACGCGTCACCATTACCCAGCGTGGCATATTGCTTTACGAAACCACCGTGCCTCCCGGTGCGTTCGCCATCGACGATCTCTATCCCACCGGTTACGGCGGCGATCTGAAAGTCACGGTGACCGAGGCCGACGGGCGGCGCAGCGAATTCGACGTCCCCTATGCCGCCACCCCTCAGCTACTGCGTGAAGGCCGCACGGACTACGCCCTCAACGTGGGCCATCTCAACGAAGTGGAGCAGGCCGAGCGCCCATGGCTTGCACAGGCCACGATCCGCCACGGCATCAGCAACAACCTTACCGGCTACATGGGTGGCCTCATGTCCCGGGGCTACGCCGCGTATCAGTTCGGCACGGCCTTCAACGCCCGCGTGGGCGCCATCTCCGCGGACATCACCTATGCGCATGCCAACGTGCCAGGCCTTGGATTGTCCAACGGTCACAGCATCCAGCTTCGCTACAGCAAGACGTTCGTGGACACCGGCACGATCTTCGCGCTGGGTGCCTACCGCTACTCCACGGCCAGTTACCTCGGCCTGCTGGACGCCAACCGACTGCGTTCGCTCTATCGGCAAGGACAGGACATCAGTCAGTACGAACGTATCCGCAGCCGCTTCGACATCACATTGAACCAGTCGCTGGGTGGCCGGCGCGGCTCGCTGTTTCTGTCCGGTTCGGCAGAAACCTACTGGAACAGCGGACGCAATTCGGTGACTTACTCGGCCGGCTACAGCAGCATGATCGGGTCTGCCACCGTGGGGCTCGGCGTGCAACGGGTGCGCACCGCATCCGCGGATGCCGGACGACGTCGATCCGAGTCGCGCGCGCAGTTCACCGTGTCGTTGCCCCTCGGCAGCGCGCCCCGCCGCCCTTATTTCACCTCGGAAATCGCCCATGAGTCCGCCAGCGGCCTGCAAGGTCGGGCAGGCCTCAGTGGCGGCTTCGGCGATCAGGGACAATTCGGCTACGCAGGTAGCATGTCCCGGCGGGGTGGCCGCACGGCCGTGGAAGCCATGGCCAGCTATGCGGCGCCGGTGGCAGACCTGTCCGTCGCCGGTAGCGACGACGGCCAGACGCGCACGTTCTCCGCAGGCGCGGCGGGTGGCCTGATCGTGCACGGTGGCGGCGTCACGTTCTCGCAGACGCTGGGCGAAACCGTGGCCCTCGCGCACGCGCCGGACGCAGCCGGCGCGCAGCTCTCCGGCACGCGCGGGGCGCGGCTTGATCGTCGCGGCTACGGTGTGGTGCCGTATCTGTCGCCTTACCAGATGAATGAAGTGGCCGTGGACCCCGTCGGCACGTCGCTGGACGTGGAAATCAAGGCCACCAGTCAGCGCGTTGCGCCGCATCGCGGTGCTGTCGTGCTGGTGAAATATCAGACGGTGAGTGGCCGCGCGCTGCTGGTCAAGGCACGCTCTGATGACGGCCAGGTGCTTCCTTTCGGGGCGGAGGTATTCGATCGAACGGGGCAGGTTGTTGGCGTGGTTGGACAGGCGGGGCGCATTTTCGTCCGCGACAGCGCCGGCAACGATGGACTTACCGTGCGCTGGGGGAAGGGCGATCACCAGTCCTGCAACATCGTGCTCCCTGACAACCTTCCCGCCACGTCGGGCAAGACGCTGACCACGATCAGCGGCTCCTGCGCCCGACCGGTTCCCGTGGCTGCCCATGCCCGGCAGGCCACCTCACTCCACTACCCGGGAGGCACGCCCGATGCGCGTCCATGAGAGGTTGCGGCGCTGGGTGCCGCTGTACGTCGCCCTTGCAGGGTTTGCCTTGTGCACTATCCGCGCGTCAACGATTGGTCCGGAACTTCGCTTCGTCGTAAGCGGCACGCTTGCGGGAAGCTGTGGCTTTGCGACCGACGACATCACGTTTGATCTGAAGGATGTCTACGCCAGCGCCTTCGAGAAGCCGGGCGCCACGCACGGACATGCCGAGAGCGCCATCCGCTCCACCGGCTGCTTTGGCGTATCGCGGGTGAAGATGATTTTCTCCGGCGATCAGGTAGCGGGTTATCCGGAGCTCTTTGGCGTATCGCCAGGAGGTGCGAAGGGCATTGCGGTTCGTCTCGACACGCTGGACGGCCGTCCTGTGATCCCCGGCCGGGAAGTGCACTGGGCGCCTCAGCCTCAGGGCGGCGGATACGGATTCGTTGCCAGCTACGTGCGAACCGGCGACATGAAAGCCGGTGCCGCCCACGCGCGCATCGTCGTGGACATTACCTATGACTGATCGTCTGTACTGCTGGATTGCACTGCTTCTGCCGATAGTGGGCGCAGTGCATGCGCAAACCATCACGCCATTGCTGCCGGACGCGTCCGAGAGCGTCAACCTCTGGGTGGAAGGTCGCATTGTCGGCGGCTGCGAGTTCGAGGCATCCAGTCTGAACGTGCCCATGGGCCACATACGTGCGAGCGCGTTGCCGGCTGTGGGCGCTGCGGGTCCGTGGGTGGATCTCGCGTTTCAGGCCAAGGCATGCCAGGCCGTGAATCGCATCACCATGAGTTTTGATGCCGAACCCGATGCTGACAGTGCGGAGCATTTTTCGCTGGACGAACCTCTACGGGGTCTGGCCATCGAGCTGCAAACGGCGGCAGGAGACATCGTGGTGCCTCGTCATCCCCAGCCACTGGTATTCGATCCGCTTCCTGCGAATGGACGGTACGCGTTCCGCGCGCGTTACAAACGCTTGCGTGACCTGTCGGCCGGCGAGGCAAACGCCACCGTCACGGTGCGCATGACGTTCGACTGACGGCAACGGATGCCGCGATATGCACAGGGAGACACATCATTGAATTATCTGATTTCAGGCATCGCCACGTTCGCGCTGGCGCTATTCACCCTGCCGTTGCACGCCGATGCCGATCGCATTGAGGCGCAGGTCCGCGGTAACCTTCTGGGAAGTTGTGGCTTCGATCAGGGGCGCGATGTCATTTACTCCATGGGCGATGTACGCGCACTCGACATGCCATCCGTGGGGTCGCCCACCGAATGGGTGGAGCGTTCCATCGTGACGTCCGGCTGCTTTGGTGTCGAGCGCATCATCATGACCTTCAACGCGGCATCCGCTAATGCAGACGGTCATCCAGAGCTTTTCTATGCATCAGGTGGCTCTGGCGGTGTTGCCATCGAGGCACAGACGGCCGGCGGCACGGCCATCTTTCCCAATGACCAGAACGGGCTTGTCTGGAAGCCATCCGAAGATGGAGACAGCTACGGCGTGCGCATTCGCTACGTTCGTATTGGCGATATCAAGGCGGGCGAGGCCAACGCATGCATCGTCGTCATCATGCGATTTGAATAGCGGTATTCACCTGCAAATTGACTTCGCTCAAGTCGTGACCACATCGCAAGGGTAGCCTTCTCGCCATCCAGACAAGCGTCTGCAAGTGCAGGAAACATCATGAACAAGCATCTCGTTATGGCATGCGTCGCGGCATGTGCTGCGGCTGGCAGCTTCGCGGCGCACGCCGCATCATCCGATCAGAACTGGGTCGTGCATGTCGGTGCGCATACCGTTGATCCGGTGTCCGATTCGGGTCGCCTCGCCGGTATGAACAGCAAGGTGGGGAGCAGCACGCGCCCGACATTCAGTGCTGAATATTTCTTCACGCCGTCGCTGTCGCTGGAAGTGCTTGCGGCATTGCCGTTCAAGCACGACGTGCGCCTGGATGGAGCGCGCGCGGTGAGCGTGCGCGAACTGCCGCCTGTGGTGGGCGTCAACTATCACTTTCTTCCCGGTTCCAGCGTGTCGCCCTTTCTTGGCGCAGGCGTGAACTACACGCACTTCTATGACGCGAAAGGCACCGGTCCACTCACGGGCGCACACGTTGAGCTCAAGGACAGCTGGGGCCTCGCGGCTCATGGCGGCGTTGATGTGCACATCAACGACCGCTGGATGGTCACGGCCGACCTGCGCTGGATCCAGATTCGCAGCAAGGTATCGGTGGGCGGCGAGCGTGTCGGCAAGGCGCGCATTGATCCGCTGGCTTACGGCCTGAGTGTCGGCTACCGCTTCTGACAACAACCCAGGGGGAGGGCGCGGTTCGCCGCGTCAACTCACCGCAGCGAGCGGTGGGGCCGGGGGAACTCGCCCGTGATATCGTGCTTTCAGCCCGATTCACGGGCGCAGGCGGTGGCATGTTGAGCGGGATGCACACTCAGGCAGAAGCAGCGGTTGTTGACCTGCACGGCGCGCGCACCAGTTGTGCCACGTGTGGATTGCACGAGCTTTGCCTGCCTTCTGGCATGAATGCGGATGTGCTTGCTCGCCTTGATGGCGCCATGCGGCAGAAGCGTGTCCTCGGTCGCGGTTCCGTTCTGTATCGACAGGGTGACGCTGCGCGCGCGCTGTACGTCGTCAAAGCCGGCTCGGTAAAGACTTACGTCGATAGTGCGGATGGCGATGCCCAGGTTCTGGGTTTTCATCTGGCCAGCGAATCGCTGGGCGCCGACGCGCTTGCGGGAGACGTGCACTCGTGCACGGCCGAAGCGCTGGAATCGACTACCGTCTGCGAGTTGTCTTACGCGCGCCTTGAAGACATGGCGCAGGAAGCGCCTGCATTGCGCCGCAAGCTGGCCTCGGTATTGGGCAGCGAAGTCCGTTCGGCCCAGGACCATCTGGTGATGATGGGCAAGCCGCAGGCCATCAAGCGGCTGGCTCTGTTCCTTCATGGCCTGTCGGATCGCCATGGCCGGTTGTCGCGCGACAGCGCCGAACTGAAGCTGACCATGTCCCGCCAGGACATCGCCAGCTATCTGGGCCTGGTCATCGAAACGGTCAGCCGCCTGTTCACTCGCATGGAAGAAGATGGCGTGCTCGAAGTGCGCCGGAAGACCGTGCGAATTGTCCGTCCTGACCGTCTGGCCGATCTGTGCGGCGTGGCGCTGATACCCGAGACCGCGCCCCGGCGCCAGGCCCACTGACGCCCGGGCGGGGCTCACGGCATCGTGGCTTTTCCGCCCCATTGGCCCATCCAGGACCCACTGGCGCGCCGGTTCAGCCGGTGTCAGCATCTGCAGACCGCATCCCACGGTCGTTTCCCTCCTTCGGTTTGCAGCCCTGTGCCGGATACCGGAAAATGACCGGTCCGATCCGCCCAGCCGCCGACCCTTAACCAGGGCGGGCCCTGGCTCAGAGGGCGGACGCGACGCCGGCAAGTCCTTCGGGTCGCGGTGAACCAGACAGCAAACGAGGGAAATCCATGGCACGCGGCATCAATAAAGTCATTATCGTCGGCAACCTCGGTGCAGACCCGGAAACCCGGTACACCGGCAGCGGCACGGCGATCACCAGCCTGCGTATTGCTACGTCCGAGGCCTGGACCGACAAGCAGAGCGGCGAAAAGCAGGAACGCACCGAGTGGCATCGCGTGAAGCTGTTCGGCAAGCTCGCGGAAATCGCGGGTGAATACCTCAAGAAGGGCCGTCAGGTTTATATCGAAGGCTCGCTGCGCACCGACAAGTACACCGACAAGGATGGCGTCGAGCGCTTCTCGACCGACATCATCGCCAACGAGATGCAGATGCTCGGCGGCAACGCGGGTGGCGAAGGCGGCGGTGGTGGCGGCTTCGGCGGCGGTCAGGGTGGCGCCCGTCCGCAGCAGGCACGCAGCGGCGGCGGTGGTGGCAACTACGGCGGCGGTCAGCGCTCCGGTGGCAGCAGCGGTGGCGGCAACTACGGCAACCGCGGCGGCGACGACTACGGCCAGTCGCGCGGCGGCAACGACCGCGGTGGCCCGACCCGCCAGGCTCCGCCCCCGGTCAGCAACGAAGGCTTCGACGACGACGATATCCCGTTCTGATCCGCACCACCTCGCATATTGTGCGTTTGATAAAAGGCCATGGATTTCCATGGCCTTTTTTTCGCGACCTGGGGTGGGGTGAGTGGCACGTGGGGTATCCTCCGTACCAGATACTCCGTGTAATTGGTTCGATGCGACGTCCGGAGCCCCGACTATGTGCGGCTCGCATATCGCAAAGAAAGCTGATCGCGGATGTTCGCTTCCGCCCCTCGGCGCGCATACGGGCTACGGGGTCGAAAACAGTTTCATTGGATGATTACCAGGGGGAAACATGATCGCAAGGCAGTTGCTCACCGTTGGCTTCAGGTTGTTCGCAATCTGGTTGTGCGTTGCCGCGCTTCAGGCATTCAGTCTGGTTGCCAGCGCACGGACGATGATTTCCTTCCTGGACGATACACCGTGGTCAGGCCTGGTGTTCGTCGGAGTATTTATCGTCATCGCCGTTATTGTATGGGCACTAAGCAGCCCTTTGTCGCGCGTACTGACCTCCGGGATGCAAAGTATCGGGAATGCAAGAATCTCCGCCACCGATCTGGTCGCGGTGGGGTGTGTGCTCATGGGCTTGTGGTGGCTGAAGGAAGCGATCCTTCCCCTGCTGGCTCTGTGGGGCAAAGCCATCTCTCTATCGGAGGATGGCGGCAAGAGCGCATTTGCGTTGCTCGGTGCCGAAGGCAAAGTATCCGTGAGTCTGTATATGCTGCAGATTGCAATTGGCGCCTATTTCGTGACTCAGCCCTACAAGCTCGCCACGCGTCTGGTTCGCCATGTTCCCGTGGTCTCGGAACCAGAGGCGCAGGGCTGAGATACCCCTGGCGCGTTCTGGCTGATCCTGGTTCTTGAACGTCGCCTCACAGCAGAACAAAAAAGCCCGCTACGTATGAGGTAGCGGGCTTTTGTCTTTCAGAGGGCCCCGGGTCATATCACGCCGGGGCTCCCGGGCATCAGAAGAACGATGCGCCGAAGGTCACCATGAAGGTACGTTCCTGCAGGACCGAGTAGTACGGAGCGGAGGCGAACAGCGTGGTGCCGTTGGCGTCTTTTTCCTTGGTCGGGTTGGTGGCAAGGAACGCGGTCACGTTGCTTGCGTAGGTCAGCGCCTTGCGGTCGCCGACGTTGAACAGGTTGATCTTCACGTACGGGCTGCGGAACCAGTCGGCGAAGTCGCCGAACTTCCAGCCGGTGCTGAGGTTGACGGTGGTGTAACCGCCGGCGCGCTCGGTGTTGGACCAGTCACCCCAGATCGGACCCTGGTACTTGGCATTCAGCGATGCCCAGAACGGGCCTTCGTTGAAGTCGACGCCCACGTAGCCGGAATTCTTCGGCACGTTGAGCAGCGTCTTGCCCTTGGTGTTGTAGATGCCGTCGCCCAGCGAGTTGAGGTCGTCCTGCATGCGCGCACGGGTGTAGCTGTAGTTCGCGTAGGTGGACCAGTTGTCGGTGATCTTGTAGCTGCCTTCGGCGTTCAGGCCACGCATGTGCACGGACGGCAGCTGCGTGTAGACGGTCAGGCCGGTGACCTGGTCGTAGCCGGAGATCTGCTTGTTGTTGAGGTTGGACGCGTATGCATCGACGTTCGCCGAGAAGCGCTCGCCGTAGAAACGCCAGCCGAGGTCGGCGGTCGTGGAGGTCTCCGGCTTGTTCGGCAGCGGGGAAGCCTTGGCCGTGCCATTGCCGTACAGCGCGTTGCTGAGGATGGCGCCGTTGACCGGAGCGCGGAAGGTCTTGCCGATGCCGAAGTAGAACTGGTTCTCGGCATCCAGCTGATACTTCACGCCAGCGGTCGGGGTGAACTTGTGGAACGTGGCATTGGGCGAAGCGTCGTACTGGGCGTTGGTGGTGGTGACCTTGCCCGTCGTGCTGATCGAGCCGATCGAGTTCGGGAACTCGGCGACGTAGCCATCACGCTTGGACCACACGTAAGCCAGGCTGCCGGAGAAGGTCCACTGGTCGTTGGGCGTCCAGTTGTCGGTGATGAATGCCTTCTCGTTGGTCGTCGTCGTGTACTGCTGGTAAGCCTTCTGTACCGAGCCGTCGGGGTAACGCAGGAGCACCGTGTTGGCCCACGTGTCGACCGGGATGCCCGTCTTCGCATCCACCGGCACGAAGTCCTGGCCCTGCGACTGGCGCGGGCGCTCGTACCACACGCCGTATTCCAGGCTGTTGTTGTCGGTCAGGTCCTGGTTGAGCTTGGCGATGATGCCCGGACGATACGTGTTGGAATAGCTGAAAGAGTTGACCAGCTTGGTGCCGCTGATCTTGCCGTCGCCGTCGAGATCGACATTGACCGACTTGTAGTAGTTGTTGTTCGCCAGCGGATTTTCCGTGAACGTCGAACCCGAACCGCTGCCGCCGGTACCGAACTGGAAGTAGGGCACCACGGACAGACGCAGGTTGTCGCTCAGCGTGAACTCGCCGTCGGCGCTTGCCAGATAGTTGCGGAACGGATTCTGGTGCAGCGCGTAGAAGTTGCTGCTGGTGCTGCCCGGCGTGTACGTGCCGAGGTAGCTCTGCTTGTACTGCGTCTGGGCCTGAGCCTTGGTCAGCGACTCGTAGTTGGTCTTGACCTCACGGTTGTACTGCAGCGAGAACGAAATCGAGTTCTTGTCGTCAATAGTCCAGACCGACTTGCCGTCCACCTTCGTGACCTTCGACTTGCCGACGCCACGCCACAGGTTCGTCTCGTTGTTGGAGTACGACAGCCATGAACGGACGGGGCCCAGGTCGCCGGTGTTCAGGCGCATGAAGGTGCGGTGATAGCTGTTCTGGCCCAGGGTCTGGCTGAAATCGAGGCCAGCCTTGTGCGACGGATCAACCGTCACCCACGCGATGGAGCCACCGGCCGCGCCCGAGATCGGCGTGTCGTTGTCCGGGTAACCCTGCTGGACGGTGATGTCGCCCATGTTTTCGGTGTCGCCGTACTCTGACGAGTAGATCTTGTAGCTGCCGCTGTCGTTGATGGGCGCGCCGTTCACCGTCACGCCGATTTCGTCCATCGGGAAGCCGCGCACAGTCGCATTGCCATCGTTGAGGCCGGTGTAGTCATCCGTGGAGGACACCACGCCCGGGATCGAGTCGATGGCCTGCACGAACGTGGCGCCTGGCGCTGCCTTCACGATGGCATCGCGGGAAACGGTCGACACGGCCTTGGCCGCATCCTGCACCGACATCAGGCCGCCACCGAGGGCCAGCGAGTTGGCCTTCACCTGCACGGCGCTCATTTGCTGGGCAGCGCGGCGGGTCGCGTTGTCGTTGGTGGTATTGGACGTGGATGCGACATTGGCGCGTTGCGGCTGGGTCGTCGCGTCCTGGGTTGCCTGGGTGTCCTGGGCCGAAGCGGCACCGGCGGCAACGAACAAGGTCAGGGCGATCGCGGCCGAGAGTGAATTGCGGTTCATCGACTGGTTTCCTGGAAAGCTAATGGTGTTGTTGGAATCGTTTCGGACGCGACGGCCATTCCCCATGCCGTTGCCCCGTAATGCAGACCGTCCCCGGAAGGCCTCTTCCAGGTCCGCCCTTAATTGCGAATATCGAATTTACTTACCATTACTTCGTAATTAATATCGATTATTCCGGTGCGATAAATATTGCGAAGTGCGCAAGAAAAAACGTTCCCTTCGAGCACGGCAAAGCGCCCGCTGGCGAAAGCGGGTCGAAATGAGCAGTCTTCCTGGAAAAGCCTTGCAGCCAGTGGCTGGAAGGGTGTTTCTCTAAACGCTGAGTCCGACCTTAGCGTCCGATAATGACAGTTTAGCGATTATCTGATCTTTTTTTATCTTTTCAAATGCACCGATTTCACGGTCGCAAATAATCGCGAAATTGACCATTATTAATTGCGAAATAGATAATGCGCCCGGAGGCTATTTGCCCGTGGTGCCGCCCAGGATGGGCGTGGGGAAAGACACCACCGGTCGCCATGGATATACCGACTTGCCCAGGTTGGAGCCCATGCGGTGTTGCAGGGCGCTGGCGTTATACAGGCCCGCCCGGTTGGACATGGCCGACTGCGCAGCGTCGGCAGAGAGTGCTGGCGCACCGGCATGTGTTTCGCGTGGTGTCATCAATTGACTGAGGCAGTCATAGGAAGGCACGCGCCGCCCGTCGATTTCCACATCCGTACACGAACGTGTCGTCTGCGCTTTTGCCGTCGTGGCAGTCATGAAAGCGAGAGCGCACATCAGCAGGGCAGGGCCTGATCGCATCAGCTTGTTCCGGGTGGCATGGAGGGGCGGCGAGCGCGATCCTACTCTCTCCGCCCGTGCATGTACGTGCGCGGAAAGTGTCACAAATCGTGTCACAAAAATGCGTCTTGCCTGTCATGCAGCGGGCCTAGCTTTAGGGTCTGCATCGGTTAGATCCAACGGATCAGGCAGGCAAGACATGGCCGTGGCACGAAGCGCGGTCGCATGGCTCGGCCTTCTCGCGTTGGCCAGCTCGGTATGCCAGGGGGCAGAGCAGCGCCCGTCGCTCGATGAGAGGCGGGCGGAGGGAGCGCAGGGGGCGCTGGTTGATTTTGATATCCCGCCACAGTCGCTGGTGAGCGCGTTGCGCGCCTATAGCGAAGCGACGGGAATCGCAGTGCTGGTGGATGACGATCAGGTGGAGGGGCGTGACAGCGCCGGGTTGCATGGCCGCTATCGCGTTGCCGATGCGTTGAATGCGCTTCTGGGAGGCTCGGGCATGGTCGCGCGTTACGCGTCACACGATGCGTTCACGGTTGCGCCGGCGTCGTCAGTGGGACGTCCCCCTGGGGAAGGGAGGGGCGTCGCAGACGACGCCGGTGCCGCTGTGGATCGCACGTATGCCTCGCGTGTGCAGCACGCCGTGGAAATGGCCCTGTGCCGTTCGGAGCACACGCGTCCGGGCACGTACCGTCTGGCGTTGTCCTTGTGGGTGGATGCGGCAGGTCGCGTGGAGCGCAGCGATTTGCTCGACACCTCGGGCAGCGCGGATCGCGATGCACGAATCAGCGCGGCGTTGTCGCAGATGAATGTGGGTGTGCCTCCTGCGTCGGTGTCCTCGCCGCTGGTTTTGCTTCTCCTTCCACGGGCGCCTGGCGACCCGTTCGATTGCCACAGTGTCCGGAGCGACAATTGATGGAAGCGACGATGCTTGGCCTCTTTGTGGATCATTACAATGACTTCGCGCGCCGCCTCCGCCGGCGTCTTCGCTCCGACGCACTCGTTGATGACGTGATGCAGGAAACCTACCTGCGTGTGGAAAGCATGCGTGCGGTGGAGGGCGGTTCCAGCAATCCGGCCGGTTATCTGTTCCGCATGGCGCTGAACGTTGCAGCGGACCAGAGGCGCGCCGAAAGCCGCTACCTTACCGGGCAGGAAGTCGACGAGCTGATGCATGTGGCCGACGACGCGCTCGATCCGGCACGTGTTTTCCGCGCCCGCGACGACATCGCGGCACTGGAGCGGGCGCTCCAGGAGTTGACGCCACGCCAGCGCGATATCCTCATTGCGGCCCGGGTGGACGACATGCCGCAGGCTGACATTGCCCGGCGCTTCGGCATTTCAGTGCGGATGGTGGGCAAGGATCTGAAGGCGGCACTCGAACATTGTGGACTGCGTCTCGATCGACCCGTGGTCCAGCGGTTCGGTCCCGGGGCGGGAAAAACGTCTTAAGCGTATGGAAGGCGAAAACGTCGAGAAGGATGAGGAAGCCCTGGCCCTGCGCCGAGATGCACAGGCGTGGCTTCTGTTGCTCACCTCCGGCCATGCCACCGCCGACGACGCGGAAGCATTCCGCCGCTGGTGCTCCATCAGTGACGCGCACGCGCGGGCATTCGCCGAAACCCGCGTCCTGTGGGACAACCTCGCCCCGGCTGCGCGCCGTCAGGCGGACGTGTCGCGCCGCCATCTACCCCGTGCCCGCATGAGCAGGCGTGCGTTTCTCGGCAGCGCGGTCGCTGCATCCGCGGCTGCCTTTGTGTTGCTTCGTTCGCCATGGAGCCCGCTACCGGGCTGGAATGGACAGGCACCGGACTGGCAGACCGGCACTGGCGAGCAGCGTCGGGTACAGCTGCACGACGTCGTCATCGAAATGAACACGCAGACCGCCATGAGCCTCCTTCCGGGAGGAAGTGGTGTCGAGCTGCTTCGTGGTGAGGCGCTGGTCTCCACGCTGGCGCATCGGGCTTCACGTTTCCTCGTGACGGCCGGTTCGGGCGAGGTCATGGCAGGCTCGTCAACCTCCTGCAACGTGCGTTGTCTGGATGAAGGCGTGCAGGTGACATGTCTGGACGGTGACACCCGCCTCGCGTTTGCAGGACGCACGGCGGTCGTGAAGCCGTCGCAACAGGTGGATGTCGACAGCGCAGGCATTGGTATCGCGCTGGCTGTGAATACCGAGGTGGCCATGGCCTGGCGTCACCGTGTACTGATTTTCGACAGCGAGCCTCTGTCCAGCGTCATCGACGATATCAACCGTTACCGTCCGGGAAAGATCATCGTGACCAACTCGCAGCTCGCATCGCGCAAGGTGCATGCGCGTTTTTCGCTGGATCAGCTTTCCAATGTCACCCGCCTCATCCACGACGCATACGGTGCGCACGTTACCGAGCTTCCCGGTGGCGTGACTCTGCTCAGCTGATTCGTGAATTTTCTATGACACCGGTTCAGTCCTGCCCGGTGAACTGCGTCTACTGATCGAAAGCACACAACGAGCGCTCCGGCGCGGTGAGTTGCATCAGACAGGGGCAAGGTTCGCGTGAGAAAGGCCAGTGTGGCAGGTAGGCGGTTGAACGGCACTGTGCGGCTTCTTGCTGGCCTGGCCATCGGGGCGGCGTCGCTGGCGCACGCACAGGACAACCCGCCGGCAACAGCAGCGGCCGTTCCCGAGTCGTTTGACGTGAACGAGTACGTGGTGGACGGAAACACCGCCTTGCAGGCGGCGGATATCGAGGAAGCGGTGTATCCGTTCCTGGGCCCGGGCAAGACGCTCAACGACGTCAACGGCGCGCGCGATGCGCTCCAGAAGGTTTACCAGCAGCGCGGCTTCCAGTCGGTTGTGGTCGACCTGCCGCCGCAGCAGGTGAAGGGCGGCGTGATCCGGCTTCAGGTGATGGAAAACACCATCGGTCACGTTCGCATCGAAGGTGCGCGTTATCACTCGCCTTCACAGATCCGCGAGAACGTGCCGTCGCTGGCAGAAGGAACGCTGCCGAATTTCAATCAGGCGCAGACCGAACTGACCCAGGTGAATCGCCAGGCTGGCCAGCAGGTGGTTCCCCTTCTGACGCCGGGCAAGTTGCCGCAGACGATGGATGTGACGCTGAAGGTGGAAGACACCTCGCCGTGGCATGGCAGCGTGGAACTGAACAACGACCACAGCGTCAATACGCCGGAACTTCGCACCGTGGCCAGCGTGCGCAACGACAATCTCTGGCAGGCCGGTCATGCAGCCTCGTTGACTTATATCGTTGCTCCCCAGGATCGCAGTGCTGCGGAAGTCTATTCCGCATCCTACATGGCACCGTTGAACGCGGACTGGAATCTGCTGGCGTCGGGCTACAAGTCCAACAGCAACGCCAACACAGTCGGCGGAACCACGGTGCTTGGCAAGGGCAACGCGTTCGGCTTCCAGTTGGTGCGGACGTTGCCCGCACACGATGGTTACGCGCAATCACTGAGCGTTGGCGTGACGCGCAAGCACTTCGACCAGAACATCAGTCAAGGCGTCGCCAGTTCAAAGACGCCGATTACCTACCTGCCTCTGACCGTGTCTTACAACGGTCAGGCCGCGCGGGAGAAGTCGACCACGAGCTTCGCGCTCGCCGGAACCTTCGGTGTGCGTGCGGGCGGAAGCAACGCAGCAGAGTTCGACAGTCAGCGCTACAACGCGCGCGCCAACTTCTTCTACCTGCGCAGCGATCTGACCCATGTGCTGCTTTTTGCCGACGGTTTCAGTCTTGCCCTGCGCGGCAGTGCGCAGGCGGCGACCTCGTCACTGGTATCCAGCGAGCAGTTCGCGGCCGGTGGCGACAGCACTGTGCGCGGCTACCTGGAAGCTGAGGACACCGCCGATCATGGTGTCATCGCGTCGGCGGAGCTGCGCTCACCGTCCATCGCACCGGCCATTGGCAAGTGGGCCAATGAATGGCGTTTTCATGCCTTCGTCGATGGTGCGCATCTGGTGCTATCCAATGCATTGCCACAGCCAGTGGATACGGCCGACCCGACGAAGGGCGACTTCCGTCGTACGACCTTCGATCTGCTCAGTGCCGGCCTCGGTACACGTTTTCAGTTCTTCGATTACCTCACCGGCACGCTCGAAGTTGCCTATCCGCTGAAGGATGGGCAGGCCACGCGCGCGCACGACACGCGGGTTCATTTCAGTCTCAGGGCAGACCTCTGACCCGCGGGGTCGGTGGTGACACGTTTCAGGGGAAATTTATGCGCTTCGTAATTCTGGCTTGTCTGCTCCTGCTCGGCGGTATGTCGGGCATCGTGCACGCGGAAGGCTCCTGGTGGAACCAGGACTTCTCGTTTCGCAAATCCATCACCATCGACGGAAGTACCAAAGGTGGCAATCTGGCTGCCTCTGCCGGGCGCACGCCGGTACTGATCCGGTTGCATTCGGGCAACTTCCAGTTCGACGGCGTATCCGAAACCGGTGCCGATATCCGCTTCATCGCGGCCGATGACAAAACACCGCTCAACTACCAGATCGAGAGCTTCGATCCGGTCCTCGGCGTGGCACTGATCTGGGTCGACCTGCCCGAGGTGGGTACGTCGGCACAGTCCATCTGGATGTACTACGGCGACAAGAAGGCCACCGACGCAGCACGCGGTTCGGCAGCATTCGATGCCGACTACAGTGTCGTCTACCACTTCGACGACGCTGCCGGCAGCGCGCCCAGGGACGCCACGGCGTATGGCAACAACGCGACGGGCAGTGTGGCGACGGTAGACGGCATCATCGGCAAGTCAGCACGTTTCGACGGGCTCACGCCGCTGACGTTGCCGGGCAGCGTGTCGCTCAACATCACACAGGGTGGCGCGTTCACCTTCAGCACCTGGCTCAAGATCGACAGCATTGCCGCAGGTCGTTCGGCGCTGTATGCACGCCGTCAGAATGGCAACGCGGTCGTGATTGGCCTGGAGCAGGGCATCCCGTTCGTGGAAGTTGCCGGCGGGACGACCGTTCGCAGCGCTGCCGGTGAGCCTGTGAAGGCGGGGCAGTGGACGCACGTCGCGGTAACGGCCGCCGACGGCAAGTTCATCGTCTACGTGGATGGTCGCCAGTACGCAACGCTTGATGCCGCTCTTCCCGCGTTCACCGCGCCCGCTCTTCTGGGCGGCGACGCGGCCACGGAGGGCGGCAAGAGCACCGATCTGTTCGTGGGCCAGCTGGATGAAGTGCGTATCTCGCGTGTAGCCCGCGCACCGGCCCTCATCACCGTCGATGCCATGTCGCAGGGTGCGGAGTCGAAGCTGGTCGAGTACGGGCCTGACGAAAAGCAGGCAGGCATGGGCTTCGGTTACTTCGGCATCATCGTCAAGTCGGTGACGGCGGATGCCTGGGTCGTGATCGGCATCCTGATGATCATGGCGGTCGTGTCGTGGCTGGTGATGTGGCAGCGCGCCGCTTACGTGGGTTCGGTGACGCGCGCCAATGACGTGTTCCTCGACGTGTTCCGCTCCGCAGGAAAGAACATCCTCGCACTCAGCAAGGAGCCGGATACCTCGGCAGTCGTTACATCACTTCGCAACTCATCGCTGTTCCGCCTGTACAAGGTCGGTGCGCGTGAGGTGTGGAGCCGCCGCGACGAGTACGGCCACGCCACCATCCCGGCTGAGTCGATCGAAGCCATCCGCGCCACGATGGATTCGACACTGGTTCGCGAGAACCAGCAGCTGTCCCGCTCCATGGTGCTTCTGACCATCGCCATTTCCGGCGGCCCCTTCCTGGGGCTGCTGGGTACCGTGGTGGGCGTGATGATCACCTTCGCCGCGATTGCCGCCGCAGGCGATGTGAACGTCAACGCTATCGCCCCCGGCATCGCCGCTGCGCTACTGGCGACGGTCGCCGGTCTATTCGTCGCGATTCCCGCGCTGTTTGGCTACAACTACCTGCTCATCCGCAACAAGAACGTCACCGCCAACATGCAGGTGTTCGTGGATGAGTTTGTAACCCGACTGGCCGAACTGCATCGCAGTGTCGACCAGCCCGCGCTGGCCTGACCGGAGAGCATGCCATGCGCGCGCAGGATGACGACAAGCCGTACGACGACATCAACATCACGCCCATGCTCGATCTGGCGTACGTCCTGCTGGTGATCTTCATCATCATGACGACGGCCTCGGTGCAGGGCATCAAGGTAAACCTGCCCAAGGCAAGTGCGGCGGTCAGCATGGCGAAGCCTCAGACCAAGGCGATCACCGTGTCTGAAACCGGACAGATATTCCTGGATGCCTATCCGGTGACGCTGTCCGAACTGGAGCAGCGCCTTCGTTCGCAGAAGGCGCTGACGCCGGACTTCCCGGTGGTGGTGAAGGGCGACTCCACGGTGCAGTACCAGAAGGTCATGGACATCCTGGACCTGCTTCGTCGGGTGGATCTTTCCCAGGTCGGTCTCGTGACCGGCAAGCCGGCGAAAGGCTGATCGCCCGTGAACAGCGAAACATCCACCCGCGAGCGATTCAGGCGCTGGCTGCCACGCATCGTGGCAGCCCTGGTGCTGGTGAGCCTCGTCGCCGCGATATGGAACATGGCAGGAAGCCGCGTCGGCGTGCGGCGCGAAGCACCGCGCGTGACGACGATCACGCCCTTGCCTCCGCCGCCTCCGCCGCCGAAGGAAAAGCCACCGGAGCCGAAGAAGGTCGAGGAAGAGGTCAAGCAGACCATCGACAAGCCCGCAGAGCCGATGAAGCCGGTCGATGCGCCGAAACCGTCCAACGACGTGGCCAAACAGGTCACGATCAACAGCGACGCACAGGCAGGCACCGATTCGTTCAACATCGGCGCAGGTGCCGGTGGCGGCATGGTGGGAGCCGGCGGCGGCAACGGCTCGGGCACCGGCAGCTACGACCAATACCTGGGCTACGCCATCCAGCAGGCCGTGCAGCGCGATGAACGCGTCAATCGCCTGGTGTTCGACGTTCGCGTCGACATCTGGATGGACGCGGACGGGCGACTCACGCGCGCGCAGCTGGTGAATTCGACCGGTACGCCTTCCACCGATGACGCATTGGCCGAGGCGCTGCGCGCCATGCCGCGACTCGACACCGCGCCTCCGTCCACCACTCACTTTCCGTTGCGGGTTTCGATCCGCGGACGGCGTCCGGGATGACATGCCATGACGCTTCCCCAACCGCACGCACACGTATTCAGATACCGGAGATTTAAGGGCATGACCACCACCCCGTCCTTGGGACGTTCGCTTCGGCGTGGACTGCTGTTCGCGTGCATCGGCCTTGCGCTGGGCGCATCCGGTGTCCACGCGCAGAGCGCTCCGTCGGAAAACGCCACCATCAACCTCGTGAACCTTCTGGTGAAGCGCGGCGTGCTGACCCAGGCTGATGCCGATGGCTTGATCGCACAGGCCAACGCAGACGCCGCGAAGGCAGCCGGCAATGCGCCGGTCGTTGCGGGTGCCGTTGCGGTGCCAGGTCAGGTGCGCGTGCAGTACGTACCGGAAGTGGTGCGCAACCAGATTCGCGATGAAGTGAAGAAAGAAGTCATCGCGCAGGCCAGGTCCGAACACTGGGCCCAACCCGACGCGCTTCCCGAATGGCTTGATCGCATTGCGTGGAATGGCGACATGCGCTTCCGCGACGAGTTTCATTACTACGACAAGAGCAATGCGTTTCCTGTCGTGGACTTCGCGCAGCTCAATCGTACCGGTCCTTACGATCTGAATTCGCAGAATCCGCCGCCGCTGCTAAATACTCGGGAGAACCGCACCAACTCGCTGCGCGTCCGCGCGCGTCTTGGTGTGACGCTGAATCTTGGCGACACCGTGAGTGGCGGAATTCGCATCGGCACGGGCAACGACAACAACCCGGTATCCACCACGCAGAATCTGGGCGGGGGCTTCGCCAAGAAAGACCTGTGGCTCGATCTGGCCTACCTGACCTGGAAGCCGACGGACTGGGCCTCGGTCACGGGTGGTCGCATGACCAATCCGTTCATGAGCACCAACCTGCTCTTTGCCGACGATCTGAACTTCGACGGTGTGGCCGGGCGTTTCAACGTTCCCGTCAGCGACCAGGTATCAACGTTTGCCACCGTGGGCATGTTCCCCATCGAATATCAGGCGGATGATTTTCCGTCCAATGCGCAGATCAAGAATGCCAGCCGCGACAAGTGGCTGACGGCAGCCCAGGTCGGCGCGACGTGGCGCCTGGATGAAGAAACCAGCTGGAAGTTCGCGCTGGCCTACTACCGTTTCGACAAGATGCGCGGCGAAGTTTCCTCACCGTGCGCCATCTATCTTGGCGCCAACTTCTGCGATACCGACAGCACGCGCTCGGCATTCATGCAGAAGGGTAATTCGCTGTTCCTGCTGCGCGACATCATTCCCGATCCCTCCTCGCCGGGTAACTATGCCCAGCCGCAGTTCGTCGGTCTGGTTTACAACTACCGGCTCGCCAACGCCATCACGCAGTTCGACATGAAGGCCTTTGACACGCCGCTTCGCCTCGAAGCGGATTACGTACGAAACCTTGCCTATCACCGTCGCGATGCGTTCGGCCCTTCCGTGGGGCTTGGTCGTCTGGTCAACAACTTCGATGCCGGTGACTTCTCCGAGAACGCGTACAAGAGCGGCCCGGTGGGCTGGATGGTGCGTGCCACGCTTGGCACGCCGACGCCCAAGGCAAGCAGCGACTGGAACGTGGTGTTTGGCTACAAGTACCTGCAGCCGGATGCGACGGTCGATGGCCTGAACGATCCGGACTTCCATCTGGGCGGCACCAATGCCAAGGGCTTCATCCTGAGCGGCAGCTACGGGCTGACGAAGTATGCGTGGCTGTCGGCGCGCTACTTCAATTCCCGACAGGTCTTCGGGCCGCCGCTCTCCATCGACGTCTTCCAGCTTGAAATGAACGCACGGTTCTGAGGTGACTATGAAACGCAGCGTATTCCTTCTGTCCTGTGCTCTCGCCGCTGCTGCGGCAGGAAGCGCATCCGCCCAGATGGCCAGCCTGGAATCGCGGCTTCGCGACCAGTTGCGTGACACCCGGTCGCAGCTTCAGGACCTTCAGGCGCAACAGGCACAGTGGGCGGCGCAAAAAGCCGCGCTGGAAGCCGAGCGTGATGCTGCCCTTGCGGATGCGGGTGCGGCAAAAAGTGCCCGTGCGTCAGTGCCAGCGCGTCCCGCTGTCGATGAGCGTGCGCTGGTTGCCGAGCGCAAGAAGCAGGAGGAACTGCAATCGGGCATGGACCGCCTGCGCAACGAGCGGGACGTGGCATTGCAGGAGGCGCACGCAGCGCAGGCTGAGCGCGCGCGACTGGATGGCGAGCTGAAGAACAGTGAGAGCTTGCTCGGCACCTGCTCGGCGAAGAACGACCTTTTGTACGGCGTGGGAAAAGACATTCTCACAGCCTACGAAAACCTGAGCGTCAGCGAGGTGATTGCGGCTCGCCAGCCGTTCGCGGCCAAGGCCCGCGTACGCCTGGATAACGCGGCCCAGGCTTTTTCCGATCGCCTTTACGAGCAGCGCGTGGACACGAAGACCGCACGTAACCCTTGAGTGATGGCGCCCCGCCACAGGGCAAGCTGGGAGCGCTGGATGTTGGCAAAGGACAGGGATGTCCGCTCTCGGGGGAGGGCGGATAACGCAAGGCATACAGGGAGGGGACGAATGGATACGACCGGGGTTGATGTAACAGAGGAAGCGGTGCGCTCCAGCCTGGCCAATGCGGTGGCGGAGATGCTCCAGCTGTTGTTTCGCGCAAGACAGGAACGTGCGTCAGGGGTGCTTCTGGACCGCTGTCCCCGCCCCATGCTGGAGGCGCTGCTGTCTTCCAGTGACTACGTACTGCAAGGCCGGGTTCGTTATGTGGTGGAAGACCGGCTTCGATTTCGCAAGGTGCGGCCGGAACCCACGCTTTCGGTTCCGCGCGCCATGCAGTTTGTGCTGAACCTGTGGTGCCAGCAGGGACGACGCACGTGGATACGCAATGTACTCAGTGAATTGACAGAGCAGGACATCGACGAGCTGGCACGGATGCCTGAACTGGACAGTGAAGTGGTTTCCATCATGCGCGAGTCCAGCTACCCGGACCCGACTTGAGCGGACACGCAACACGGCATTACCGGAAGCGCGCGGATAACGTCGCTGCGCTCCGCACCCTGTAACGGAGAGAGTTGTCATGATCGTTCGAGCCCGCAGTTCCCGTAACGCCGCATCGTCGAGCGTAGCTCCCCGTCCGACGTTCCGCCGGCGCACGATCTGCCATCTCATCGCCGTCGCGCTGACTGCGGGCAGCATGGCTGCCCATGCAGCTCCGCCTCAGGCGTTCAGCCCGGCATGGTTTGCGCAGAAGCAGGCGCAGCCGGGTACAGCTCCGACGGCAGGCACGCCAGGCGGTGCAGGCACGGGTCTGCCTGCGGCCGGATCGTCCGCCGCCAACCTGCTGCTTCAGCAGCGCGTGCAGCAGTCCATCAACAACCTCAATCAGTCCGCCCAGGCCGTCGCCGCGCAGATCGCCGCGCAGAAAGCTGCCGCAGAAGCGGCCGTGAAGACGCCGGGCGACGTGCCCAACGGCCTGGCCGCTGGCGGCCTCAATCCCGCTGCCGGGATCGCAGGCAATCCGTCGCTGTGGCAGAACGCGAAGACGCCTGTGCAGAGCGTGGCCGCAGGCAGCACGGTTGTGGAAGTGAAACAGACCGCCAGGAAGGCGATTCTCACCTGGGACACGTTCAACGTCGGCCGCGACACCACGTTGTACTTCAACCAGAGCGCGGGCAACCAGAACGACGGCAGCAACGACTGGATCGCGCTCAACCGGGTGGTGGATCCCTCCGGCTCGCCCAGCAAGATACTGGGTCAGATCAGGGCCGAGGGCACGGTGTACCTGCTTAACCACAACGGCATGATCTTCGGTGCGGGTTCGCGCGTGAACACACACGCGCTGGTCGCCAGTTCGCTGGATCTGTTCAGTTCAGACCTCGCCACCAGTAACGCCACGTTCCTCAATGAAGGTCTGGCGGCCAGCCCGAACGGTGCGCCGCGCGTGGGCATGCTGACCGGCAGCTTCACCGATGGCCGGTCCCACGATGTAGTGATTGAAAAGGGTGCATCCATCACCTCGGGCGCGCAGGGCTTTGCGCTGGTTGCCGCGCAAAATGTAACCAATGCCGGTTCCATCGTTGCCGATGATGGTCAGGTGATCCTGGCGGCGACGTCCCAGCTGAGCAACGTGGGACAGAACGGCGCACTGTCCGCGTACGACAGCTCCACGTTCGGAACAGACTACGGCAGCAACCGTGGCACGGTGACCAACACGGGTCTGGTTCAATCGCGTCGCGGCAAGGTGAGCATGCTGGGCTATGGCGTGACGCAGGCGGGTGTCGCACTTGCCTCCACCAGCATCGCGCACCCGGGAAGCATTGAACTTCTTGCGCAGAATGGTGTGACGCCTTCGGACGGCCGCTCCTCCCGTTCCGGCCCTCTGCTTCTGGCGGCAGGTTCGGTCACCGCCGTATTGCCGGAGAAGGATGGCACCACCACATCGTCATCGGCAGCCGCCGACAAGGCCTTCGTCAACGGACACATCACACTCACGGGTGGTTCGATCACGTTGCAGAACGGCTCGCTGGTCGAAGCCCCCGGCGCCACCGTCAACCTGACGGCGCTTCGTGATACAGGATTTGCCTCGCTGCTGCCGGAGAACGCAGGCCGCATCTACATGGATGCGGGCGCGATCATCGACGTGTCCGGTCTGGCCAATGTGGTGCTGCCGATTTCCGCGCTGCTGGTGACCATCCCGCGCATCGGTCAGAACGAACTGGCCAACTCGCCGCTGCTGCGCAACAGTTTTCTCTACACCCAGAAAGATGTGGTCGTCGATACGTCGCAGTCAGGCACGCGTGACGATGGCCTGGACTGGATCGGCAGCCCGATCCTCAACGTGCAGGGCTACGTCGACAACGTGCCGCGCGATATCTCCCAGCTCCTGACCCGCGGTGGCAGCATCGGTCTGGACGCCAACGAAGTCATCCTGCGCAGCGGTTCGCAACTGAAGCTGGACGGTGGCTTCGTCGCCTATCAGGCCGGGTGGATCACCACGCCGAATCTTCTGGGTGCAGACGGCCGCATCTACAACATCGCGTACGCCGACCCGTCTGTGAACTATGTGGGCTTCGCGGGCCAGTACAACGCGACGCATGCCCGCTGGGGTAAAACCGAAACATACAATTCGCCATTGCTTGGCGGCATGCGCCGCTGGGACGACGGCTTCGTCAGTGGCAGCGATGCCGGCACCCTGTCGATCCACGCGGATCGCGCGCTTGTGCTGGATGGCGACATCTCGGCGGTAGCGTCGGCCGGCACCCGTCAGGTGGCCAATGGCTCGCAGCCAGCCAGCGGCCGACTCACCATCGACACGATGCCCACGTCGTCGAACCGCGACGTCTACATGCGTGGCGTGCTGCTTCAGCAATCCACCCAGCTTCTCGATTCGCTGGTGCCGGGATTCAACGCAGGCACGGCGTGGGAAGACGCGCAGAAGGCCCAGGACGGCACCGCTACGCAGAGTAACGATCTGCGCAGCTGGCTGATCGTTTCGGCCGACATGATTTCGCGCGCCGGGTTCGACAATGTGTCGATCTCCACGAAATCAAACATCGTGGAAGCGGCCGGTACGCAGTTGAACGTCAATCCGGGCGGCAGCGTGGCACTGACTGCCGGTCGCATCGACATCTATGGCGACATCCATGCGCCGGCTGGCCAGATTTCATTGACGACGGGTGTGCCGGTGTCTGCACCGGGGCCGGGTAGCGTCGATACGCCTCTCCAGCATGCAGATATCCATATCGGCAGCGGTGCTTCGCTCAGCACGCGGGGTCTGTGGATCAACGACTCCGGCATGGCGCCGGCCGATATCCGAGGTGACCGTTACGCGAACGGCGGCACGATCAGCCTGCAAACGCAGCAGGCGTACTTCGGCGACACCGTCAACCGGATCGACGGTACCGGGTCGATCATGCTCGATGCGGGAAGCACGCTGGATGTATCCGGTGGCGGCTATGTGGGCACCGACGGTCGCGTTGCCATGAGCCATGGTGTGCCGCAGGGGCGCGGTGGTGATGTGTCGTTGGTCACGTACGCGTCCCCCGGCCCGCTGTCGTTCGAGTTGCTGCCCTCTCCGACCGCGCTTGATAGCGCGCGCATCGTCATGGGTGGAGACATTCTCTCGCACGGATTTGGCGGCGGTGGCAACCTGACGCTACAGGCCGCCGAAGTGCGGATCGGCGGCAATCCGGACGACATGGCGCTTTCCAATGGCCTGTACCTGGCGCCATCGTTCTTCGCCGGGCAGGGCTTCGATGGCTACATGCTGCACGCGATCACCGATGCCATCATCGCTGCCGACACGACCGTACATGTGGAGCGAGCCAACTTCCTTCCCGATCTGGATGCCTTGCGCACACTGGCAACCGGTAGCGACCTGTATGCCACTACGTCGGGCGGTGTTGGTTTCCTTGACGCGTATCGTCGCTGGGCGACGCGTGATCCGCGCACCGGCCATGGCCCCGGCTTCTCACTTACGGCCGGCGAATTCCTCCGGTGGCCGTTCAACCAGAGGGATCCCATAAACGGCGGCAGCATGGCCTACCCCGGGGTCACCGGTTCGGTGGTCATCAACAAGGGCGCCGTCGTGGAAACCGATGCGGCTGGCACGATCAGTCTGGCATCCACTCACGCCACCATCGTGGACGGCACGCTGCGCGCGAACGGCGGCAATATCACGCTGACCACATCCTCGACAGTCAACCTCCTTCCCTCCGTTGCACCGAAGGTCTGGCTCGGCAGCAATGCGCTGCTGGATGCCTCCGGTGTGTCGTTGATCGACACACAGGCAGGCGCGGCGACACGCAGTGTTTCCGGCATCCCGGTGGGTGTCACGCCGCGCACGGGTACCGTGCTTGATGGTGGCAGCGTGTCGCTCCTGGCCGCAGACGGTGGCTATGTGGTGACTCAGGCGGGTGCGGTGATCGACGTATCCGGTGTTGCAGACACGTTTGATCTCCCGTCCGCTGCCGCGCGGCTGCAAGGTGCGAACACGGCCTATGCGCCGACCGCTGTCTGGAGTGACGCGGGTAGCATCATGTTCGGTGCAGCCGCAGGCCTGTTTGCGGATGCGACGTTGCGTGCCACGGGCGGTGCTGCCCAGGCAGAAGGCGGCACGTTGTCGATCCTTGCCATGGATTCAGGCGGTAACGACCGCCGCCCTCAACCGACCGGCATTGTCATCCAGCAGTCGGGCGATCTTGTGCCCACGGGAGCAACGGAACAGGGCGCCGTGGAATCGGGCAAGCCGTCCGGTGTGCTGCACTTTGCGGCAGATCGCCTGAATGGCTCGGGCATCTCCAGCCTGGTCATCGGGCCGGCCGTGGGGCCGGCGGCTGATGCACAGATTCCTGTGTCGATCGGTTTTGCCGGCGACGTCGATCTTTCGCTGGGACGCTCCATCAGCCTTTACGGAACCGGTTACGTTGCGATGCCGGACGGCGCCACCAGTGTGGCGAACGGCACGGGCTTCGCACAGGGTAATGGGCATGTTCGTCTGGCTGCGCCGTATGTAAACATCTCGGGCGTCTTGCCCGGTAGTGGTCAGCCGACATCGTCGCCGCTGGCCGGCGATGGATCGCTTGTGGTCGATGCCGGCTTCATCGACATGGGCGGCCGGATCAATCTCCAGCGCTGGGCAAATGCGACGTTCAATGCGACCGGCGACATCCGCTTCACGACGCCAGCGGCACTGGCGTATGGCTCCGATGGCAAGCCGGTACCGGGCATGCTGTTCAGCACGGGTGACCTGACCTTCAAGGCAGCGCAGCTGTATCCGTCCACGGACTACCGGTTTGTCATCAATGCCAATGCATCCGGCATTGCCGATGCGCAGGGTGCGACGCGTACGACCACCGTCACCATCCTGCCGGGCGGTGCATCCACCACGCCATTGTCGGCGGGTGGTTCGCTGCTGATCGACGCCGATGACATCGAGCAGGGCGGCACCGTTCGTGCGCCTGCCGGCTCCCTTGTGATGGGTGTTTCCGATCCGGCCGCGCAGGCTGCGGATTTCGGTCTGACCCCGGCATACTTTCCGCTGGTTGCGACATCGACGGTGCACCTTGCGCCAGGAAGCCTGACCTCGGTGTCGCTTGACGGCCTCCTGGTGCCATACGGCACGACGGTCGATGGCGTGGAATGGCGCTACAACGGAAGCCCCAGGGCATCATCGACGGACCTGACTGCGCCGCCTTCCAAGGCGGTACAGGTCAACGGTACCCAGGTGTCGCTGGACAAGGGCGCAGGCATCGACCTTTCCGGTGGCGGCTCCCTGGTGGCGGGCGAGTGGGTGCCCGGCGTCGGTGGCTCGCGCGATCTGCTCGCGTCGCAGTACGCGGATGGTCGCGCCATCTACGCCATCATTCCCGGCTATGCATCGCCGGTCGCGGCACACGACATGGCCTTCGAGGCCGCTTCCGGCGCTGGTTCCGCCGTGGGCAAGTCGGTCTATCTCTCCGGCATTCCTGGCTTGCCGCCGGGCATGTACACGTTGCTTCCCGCACGTTACGCCGAACTGCCGGGCGCGTTCCGCGTGGTGCAGGACACCAGCAGCATCGACAGCGTGCTGGGTCGCTCCGCGCTTCATCCGGATGGCAGCTACTCGGTCACAGGCTACTTTGCCGATGGATTGAGCGGCGCGCGCGACGCACGCAACACCACCTTCCTCGTGCAGTCGGCCAGCACGTGGCAGCAGTATTCGCAGTACCGCCTCACGGATGCCGATGCATTCTTCGCGGCGCAAGCCAGCAAGGCCGGCGTGCAGGCGCCTTCGCTGCTCGCAGATGCCGGTCGTCTGGTGCTTGCCGCCAGCCAGAGCCTGGATCTGGGCGCCACGCTTACGGCCAATCCGGCCAAGGGAGGCCGCAGTTCGCAGGTGGACATCGCCGGTCAGGCCATCGAGATTGTGGGAAGCGGCGAGAGTGCGCGCGATGGTTACCTCACTCTTTCCGCTGATGGCCTCACGCAGTTGGGCGCAGGCAGTCTGCTGATCGGTGGCGTGCGTCACCATGTGGACGCGGGCGACCTGGTCGACAGCGTGGCCGACAGCGTCATCCTGTCGAACGATGCGGCGCATCCTCTGGCGGGTCAGGAAATCCTTCTGGTCTCCCGTGCCAGCACTGCTCCGGACGCACGTGGCGTGCTGCTGCAAAGCGGAAGCGTCATTCTGGCGACGGGCGCGACCAATCCGGTCGCCAGCCAGCCGCTGATCTTTGGCGCTGATCCGGGCAAGGACGCTGCGGGCAACGCGACGCCGGCGGTGAGCGGCGACGGCTCCATGCTTCGCGTATCGCAGAACAGTGCCGCTACGGTCATCCGCCACCAGGTTCCGGGAACCGGTGATGTGGCGGGTACGTCAACAGGTCGCCTCAGCATTGAGGCGAATGCCCTGGTGCAGGGCGGGAACGCACTCACGCTGGACGCCGCGGGCGCGATGCACGTGGACGCGGACGCCGTATTCAGCGCCAAGGCGATCGACGCCAACAGCAACCGCATCAGCTTCGTGGGCGAGGGCGTTGATGCCACGGATCGCGATGGTCTGGTGATCGGGCCGGGCGTTCTGAACCTGTTCCGCAATGCAGACGAAGTAACGCTGCGCAGCCGCGGCGAAATTGATTTCCTTGGCAATCTGGACATCGAATTGCCCAATGCTCTGGCGCTGAGCGCGTCGTCGCTCGTTGGCGACGGCGGCGACGTCCTCATCCGCGCGGCGCGGGTCGCACTCGGCAACACCATGGGTGCCGTGGTCGCGCCTGCCGGTGCCACTGGCGGCAGTCTTGGAATCATGGCGGACGAAGTCGACCTCGGGCCGGGCATGACGTCGGTCAATGGCTTCAGTGCATTCACGGCGACGGCAGCGCGTGGTTTCCGTGGCCAGGGCACGGGTGGTGTGGACTTCGGTGGCATGGGCACTACGCTCACGGCCCCCGTATTCATCGCAGACAGCGGCGCGAACACGACGTTGCAGACCACGGGCGCACTGCGCCTGAACGGATCAACGGGTACGGCGCTCACCAGCGATGCGCTGGGCGGCGCACTCACGCTGAGCGGCGGCAGCACGACCGTTGGCATGAACATGGATGCGACGGCAGGCACCCTGGATCTGAGCGCGACCGAGGGTGATCTCGTCATTGCGCCAGGCACGCGACTGGACGTGGCCGGCATCAACCGCACGTTCTTCGACACCACCACGTATGCCTCGGGCGGAACGCTTCGGCTGCACGCGACGAAGGGCTCGGTGAACATCGGCAGCAACGCCTCCATGCTGTTCGGCGGCGGTGCGCAGGGCGGTGATGCCGGCAGCTTCACCGCCACGGCAGCACAGAGCGTACTGTTGGGTGGCACGCTGGATGGCCACGCGGCGAAGGGTTATCGCGGTGGTTACTTCACCCTGGATGCCGGCGCGGCGCAGGACCTGGACGCACTTGCCCGTCTGGCTGCGGCCGCCGGCGCCACCGGCATGGTCGACATTTCCAGCGGTACGGGCGACCTGACTCTTTCCGCAGGCAACACGCTTGCCGCGCAAAAGGTGTATCTGAGCGCTAACGGGGGCACGACGCGCATCAACGGTACGGTCAACGCCGCCGCCGCGGCTGGCAGCCGTATCGAACTCTACGGTCGCCAGGGTGTGGATGTGGAAGGCAGCCTGATTGCCACCAGTTCCATTGCCGCGCAGCGCGGCGGCGACGTGGTGCTTGGCACCACCGGCACCGGCGACGGCACGCTCAACGACACGTACGGCTATCAGAACGTGCAGCGGGGCGACGCAGGCAGCATTCATGTGGGCGCGAATGCACGCATCGACGTATCGGGCGGCGCGGGTAGCAGCACGGGTGGGCGGGTCAGCATGCGCGCGCCCTTGCTCGCAGATGGCGATGTGCCCATCACGCTGGATGGTGGCGCAGGCAACATCGTGGGTGCGCGTGACGTCACCATCGAGCCATACGCCGTGTGGAGTACCACCGACGCCTCGACGTCGCCGGCCAGACACTTCGACGGCATGATAGATCCGGCAGGCTGGTACCACGATGTGGACGGCAAGCCCACGCTGGTGGCGGGGAAGTGGACCGATGCGAGCGGCAAGGTGCTTGCAGCACCGGTCGACGAGGCGCAGCTGAAGCAATATCTCAGCACCAACTTCTTCACGCCGGACGATGCCAACGCCGACCATCTGGGTTTCTACGGTTACGCCGGTGGCGATGCAGCCAGCGGTCCCGGCACGTTGATGGGTTTTATCCAGAATCCGGGTTTCACCTTCGGCAATCGTTTTGCAGCCATCACCAACGTGAATGTCCGTCCGGGCATCGAGTTGCGCAACCCGACCACCGGTTACAACAACGGCACGATTTCCGTGCTGACCAACTGGAATCTCGGCGCGGGTGTCACCGACGACAACGGCAAGATCCATCTGGCTTACCGGTACGGCAATCTTGCACCGATCCTGACTGTACGCGCTGCCGGCAATCTCGACCTGTCGGCAAGCATCACGGATGGTTTCTATCAGCAGAACAATGGCGCCGTACTTTCCGACGCACCGGCACCGACAACGCCGCCCGCACCGGACAACGGCTATGCCGCCGCACTTGCCGCGTATCAGACCAGCGACCAGTACTTCCTGGACAACGACCTGTGGAACGGCACGATCAATCTGGCCGACGGCGACCCCGACGACGGCAAGACGCCGGGCGGCGGTGTCGCCGATATCAGCAAGGATCGCTACTACCAGCCGCTCCAGGCGCCGCTGAAGGATCAGACAGCCGACTACTACACCAACTATCAACGCTACATCGGTGAAATCGGCGATGGCGACAACGAGAACTGGGCGGCCACGTTCAACCGCTTCAACAACGTCGTGGGTCGCTTCCTGACCTACAACCCCACGACGCTGCCTGCCCCGCAACCGGGCGACTATGGCAACTATGCCGACTACGCGACGGATTACGAGAACTGGCTGGAAACCAATTTCAACTCCGACGCTCGCACATCCACGCCGTCGCCGATCCTGCTTCCCGTAGATAGCGCGTACGGCGCATACACCGTCAACTACGCTACCTATATCGACGGCCACAACACGTATTACAACTACGTTGCCACGCAGGTCGGCAATCGCTTCTTCGGCACGCAGTTGTTCTATGCACCGTTCGCCCCGCGCTCTGACGCCCAGGTGCACAATCCGGCCTATGACAGCGCTCTTGCGGCGTATCAGACCTCGCTTGCCTACTTTGATGCGAACGCGCTCTGGAACGGCACGATCACGCTGGCCAGCGGTGACCCGGACGATGGCAAGACACCGGGCGGCGGCATAGCCAACATCACCCGCGACCCGTACTACCAACCGTTGCAGGCGCCGTTGACGGGCCAGTCCAACAACTATTACGCCAACTACCAGCTCTATATCGGCGAGATCGGTGATGGTGACAACGAGAACTGGGCGGCTGCGTTCAACCGGTTCAACAACGTGGTCGGTCACTTCCTGACCTACAGTCCCACGGCCCTGGTGGCACCGCAGCCTGGCGCCTATACCCACTACGCCGACTACGCGGCGGACTATGAGAACTGGCTGGAGACGAACTTCAATTCGGACTCCCGAACCACCACGCCATCGCCGATCCTCACCCCCGTCGACACGGCGTACGCCGACTACACCGCCAATTACGGCACGTACATCGACGGGCACAACACGTACTACAACTA
Source organism: Luteibacter sp. Sphag1AF (assembly GCF_014192715.1). Lineage (GTDB taxonomy): Bacteria > Pseudomonadota > Gammaproteobacteria > Xanthomonadales > Rhodanobacteraceae > Luteibacter. The sequence goes on along the minus strand of NZ_JACHYH010000003.1, from coordinate 346,326 downwards.
CGTGGCTACCCAGGTGGGCAACCGCTTCTTTGGTACGCAGCTCTTCTACGCGCCATTTGCTCCGCGCCCGGATGCGGGCACCGATCCGGGTGGTGGTAGCCCGGTCGTGCCGCCGGCAGCGGCGAACAACAGCCCGTCAAACATGCCGTCGTTGGGAAATGCAACCTCGCTTGCGTCCGCGACGCTGCTCGGCGGATCGAGCACGTCGTACCGCTTCGTGGCCGGAGCGAACGTGGACGCCGCCAACGTGCTTGCCACGTCCACATCGGGCGACATCCTGCTCGACGGGCACTTCTCCGTAAAAGACACCCTGACCGATCCTTCGGTGGTCACACCAAGAAGTCCTTACGCAGGCAAGACGCTGGTCTTCCCAACGACGATCCGCACCGGCACCGGTTCCATCGATATGGCATCCGGCGGCGACATCCAGTGGCTGGACGACGCGTCGCCTGCCACGGTCTATACCGCTGGCGCACCGGCACAGGGTACGACGAGCGGTACGGACGTGTCGGTATTGCGTCCTTCCGAGAAGGCCCCGGGCGCGGGCGACACGTTGCCCGACATGCTCGTGACAGGTCTTGTCAATCCGGACAATGCGGGCGACATCTCGCTTGACGCTCGCGGCAACATCAACGCCGTGCAATATGTGGTCGATGCCGATGGCAGCGTCACCCGGGGTGGCGCAGGTACGTCGATATCGCAGTACTGGTGGCAGTGGATGCAAACGGGCAACGCGGCTGACGGCAGCCGGTCCTCGATCAACTATGGCAATTTCGCTCAGGGCGTAATGAGTGTGGGTGGCAACGTCAGCGTGAATGCCGGTGGAAACATCAGCGAGCTTTCGGTGTCCCTGCCCACCACCTGGTACGCCAGCACAGCGCGCGACAGCATCACCACGGTCGGCGGCGGCAATCTTGATGTGCATGCCGGTGGCAACATCCTCAGCGGCGCGTATTTCGTGGCGAAGGGCATCGGCCGCGTTGATGCAGACGGTGCCATCAGCGCTGCGGCGGACCTGTCGGCTCTGAATCTCACGACGCTCGGCAACCCTCCGGTCAACTCGCCGCTATCGACGCTGTTTGCATTGCAAGATGCGCAGCTCTCGGTCAATGCGCGCCAGGGAGCGAATATCGGCGGCGTGTACGACCCGTCTTATTACATCGCATCCAACGTATTCGGCGCGCTCCTGCCGGCTGGCCATGCGGACATGCAGGGCTACAGTGAGGACTCGTCGCTCAGCGTCGTCACGGCCGCAGGCGATCTGGTGATGGGTAGCCTGCGTGCTCCGGGTCTCGCCTTCGGTGCGGGTGGTGTCGCTGGCCCGGTGTTGCCGGCATCGCTTTCGCTGACGGCACTCGGTGGTGATGTCGATATCCTTGCCGACGGCCAGCTGTATCCCTCAGCGTCGGGCAATCTGAGCATCCTTGCGGACGGCGGCGTGAGCTTCTCGCGGCAGACAGTGCAGGACAGCCAGGGTCGAAGTTTCGGGCTGATTGACGCCGATCCCGCGTCGATGCCGTCGCCGCTGTCGCCGGCTACCAGCAACATTGATCGTATTGGCGTGGACCCGCTGGGTGGTGCGGGCAACGCGCGCTTCCACCAGCCTGTGGCCCTGCATGGCGCAGACGACCAGCCGGTTCGCATCTACGCACTTGGCGGCGACATCGTGGACGGCACGCTTGCACCGAACGGCTTCAGCTATCTGTCGCTGGTGCTGGCACCGGCCAAGCAGGCGCTGATCTACGCGGATCGGGACATCGTGAATTTGTCGCTGGTCGGGCAGCACACGCATGATGCCGACATCACACGCGTCGCCGCCGGTCGTGACATCTATGACACCGCGTACCTTCCCAATGGTTCATTCGGGGCTTTCATTCTTGGTGGCTATCAACTGCTGCCGTCCATTGCGCTCGGTGGTCCGGGCGCATTGCTGGTCGAGGCGGGACGCAACATCGGTCCTTTCTCCAGCGAACTGGACGCCAGCCGTGATACCAACCCGAGCGTTCAGCGCGGCCTGACCGGTATCCAGAGCGTTGGCAATCTGTTCAACCCGTACCTTCCTCACGATGGCGCGGACGTGAGCGTGCTGTTCGGTGTGGGCCCGGGCGTGGATACCGCGGCATTCTTCGCGCGCTATCTCGATCCGGCCGATGGTGCGCCGGGAACCGGCAGCCTGCTCCCGGACCTTGTGGACTTCATGAATCAACGCGTCGCCGGTACGGCGGTGAACACGGGTTACGCGGGCGACAAGGTAACGGTGTCGTTGACGCCGGAGCAGGCCCGCGCACTGTTTGATGAGCAGCCTGACTATGTGCAGCGTCTGTTTGCGGAAAAAGCACTGTTCAAGATCCTCGCCGCCGTCGGCAATGACTACAACACACCCTCCAGCCCGTACTTCAACCAGTACGCGCGTGGATACGACGCCATCAGCACGCTGTTCCCGGCGTCGCTGGGCTACACGGCGAACGGCAGCGGTGCCGGTGGTGAGAACGGTGCGGCAACGACGGTCAGCACCGGTGATCTGGATATCCGCAGTTCGACCATCCAGACCCAGCAGGGCGGTGATGTGACCGTTCTTGGGCCGGGTGGCCAGGCGCTGCTCGGCAGCACCTCGGCTCCTTCACAGATCGTGGACAGCCGGGGCAACGTGCTCGCTGGCCCGAACACCATGGGTGTGCTGACGCTTGAGAGCGGTGCCATCAACATGTTTACCGATCAAAGCGTGCTGCTTGCACAAAGCCGTGTCTTCACCGAACGCGGTGGTGATCTGGTGATGTGGAGTTCCAACGGCGACATCAATGCCGGTCAGGGCGCAAAAACGACCGCGGAAATTCCGCCGCCGACCTACCTGTGCGACATCGACGCATGGTGTCGCATCGACGCGCGCGGCCAGGTAAGCGGAGCGGGTATTGCCACGTTGCAGACCGTGGAAGGGGCGCCCGCAGGCAGCGTATATCTCATTGCGCCGCGTGGTACGGTGGATGCCGGTGATGCGGGCATCCGCGTGGCAGGTAACCTGATTATTGCAGCGGCAAGGGTCGCCAATGCCGACAATATCCAGGTGAAGGGAGACTCGGCAGGTGTGCCTGTGACTGCTTCTGTGAATATCGGGGCATTGAACGCGGCCAGCGCAGCGGCCAGTGCGGCATCGAAGGTTGCCGAGGATGTGGTTCGCAAGCAGCAGGCGGATTCACGCGACCGCATGCCATCGGTCATCTCCGTGCAGGTGCTGCGTGACGGGAACAACAGCACAAGCGTTGACCGTCCCGCGCAAAGCTATGACATGGACAGTCCTGTTCAGGTGCTGGGTGCCGGGCAACTGGACAGCATGCACGCGAAGATGCTGACGGATAAGGAACGCAGTCGGCTGAAGAACAATTGATCGCGCATGGATGCGACTGCGTATAGAGTATTTCTACGTAGTCGCATCCAGTAAATGGATCATTCGGACGTCCAAAAACCGCAGTTGTGACCCACGTGTTATGCCAATTTAATGAAGTAACACAATGAGCATAATCGCCGACACCGTAACTTAATTCGCGCGTCATTCCCCTCTGCCACTTTATACGAGCCCCCAAATGGGGGGCTTCTATGCAAGGGGATACACCATGCGTCATGGATATTCGATGGGTCAGACCCGCATGAAGTTGGCGGCGGGCGCTGTGCTTATGTGCCTGGCTTCGGTGGCCGGTGCGCAGACCACGCTGGTTGGCGGTGGCGCGACCCTGCCGGCAGTGGGTTACGGCGGCGACGTCAGCAACCGTCTGATCACGCCGACCAACGGCTCGCTGCTTTACGCTTACTCGCACGTTTCCGGCAACCCGGCGACGACCTATTGCCAGACCGGCAGCGGCACCGGCAAGAAGATTCTCGCTGGTAACGATACCGGCGTGGCCAACGTCAGCGCTGCTTGCAACGCGACGGCTGTTCCGACCGGTTTCGGCGGCACGGGCCTCACTCAGCCGCATTTCGTCGGCTCCGATTCCCCGCTCTCCGCTTCTGACTACGCCGCTTACGGCGCTGGCCACAGCGTGGGTCAGCCGGTGCAGCTGCCGGCCGTTGCCGGCGCCATTGCCATCGTCTACAAGAAGACGGGCGTCACCTCGCTGAAGCTGACGGAAACCCAGGTTTGCCAGATCTTCTCCGGTCAGATCACGTCGTGGAGCGATTCGCGTCTCGCCGGCTCCGGCGTCCCGAACACGGCCACGGGTAGCATCTCCATCGCTTATCGTTCGGACGGCAGCGGCACGTCGTTCGCCCTGACCAACCACCTGTCGGCCAAGTGCGGCGCGACCTCGATCGGCGGTAACGGCGTTGCCACGTCGTTCAAGACGAACCAGTCCTTCGCTACGGCTGCTGCTGCCTACCTGAGCTCGTATGCAGGTACGCTCCCGGCGTCGGGCAACCCGGCCGTCGTTGCCGCGGTTCTCGCCAATGATGGCTCGATCGGCTATGCCGAAACGGCCAACGCGCTGACCGCCGGTGCCAAGTTCGCCAGCATCGCGAATGATTCGGCTCCCACCACGTTCGTGAACCCGTCGAACTACGGTTCGCCGCTTGCTGTCTCGCTCAGCTACGACAAGGTGATCGCTGATGCCGTCGACACCAACGGCCGTCCGACCCTGCAGGCGCTGCCGCTGACCAACCAGTGCATCGCTGTGGTTGATCCGTCGAACTACGCCACGCCGGCTTCGGGTTACCCGATCCTTGCCGTGTCCTACCTGCTGGGCAACTCGCAGGGCAACGGTTCGCAGCTTGCCAACGTGCAGAGCCTGCTGTTTGCTCCGTACAACTCGGCGATCCGCACTGCCACCGCCAACATCGGTGCCGGCACCGGCCTGTCGTTCCTGACCAACGCTGACATCACGACCACCAAGATCAACGGTTGCGTGGTTAACTGATTCAGCTGAGTCGAACGGATTCGACACAAAGGGGAGAAGGAGCATGAAGCTCCTTCTTCCCTTTTTCGGTTCATCGTCTAGCGACTCAACGAATGTCCTCTGCGCTCCATCGCCAGCTGTCGTGCAAAGGAGATCTGGCGTTCGATGGCCTGCTCCCTGGCGTCGGCATCCAGCTGCTGGGCCTGCTCCATGCTGAACTCCTTCGGCGGTGCCGGCACGTCCATGCTCAGCGTCACCCGCTTGTGCGGCATGGTCACGACCATCTGGTTGTCTTCCAGTTGCGCGTCGTTCACGCTGATCGGTCGTAGCGATTCGTAGCGTCTGACATGACAGCTCAGCAGGGCGACCTGGTCGTTGGACACCTCCATCGGCAGGCGTTGGCGCAGATTGGAGTACAGCGGATCTTCCCCGGGCAGCGGCGCGCTGGCCCGGGGCACGACGTGGGTCAGCGGATGCTGCGAGGGGACGAGTTGGCTCGTATCGTCCGGGTGGGTGGCGTCGCGGGCTTTTTCGCGTTCCCGGCGAAGCTGGTAGGTGTCTTCCAGTTGCGCGCGTTCGGCCGGATCGGTGACGTCCCGCATGAGCGGCTCATCCATGGTCGCACCCATACTCGAATTCATCGACATGGGCGATGCCATGATTTCGATCCATGCACCATCGCGTTCGCGCGCGAAGTAGTGCTTCCTGTCGCCAATGAAGTGGGGCCTCTGGTTGGTCCATTGGTCTAAAGCCGAGAAGTAGGCAGCACTCATGTCCTTGCTGTAGATCGCCCGTTCGGCGGCTCGCAGGCTGTCCACCGTGGCTATCTCGCTCAGGGTGTGGATCAGGCGGGGCATGCCGAGGAAGCGGTTGTTCAGCATGCTCTTCCAGAGTGCTTCGGTCTGGACCTCGGCGCCTCGTTCGTCCAGGCGCAGGGCTTCCAGCGCCTTGCGGGGTGTCCAGGCGTTGGGGTCGATGTCGATCTTGTTGAAGCTGAGGTCGTGGGCTTTTTGCACGTCCTTGACAGGCAGATTAAGGGCCAGATCGGGGTGCGAATTTTGGTAGAAATGCTCCTTCCGCAAAAGCAGATCCCGCCCGATCAGGTCGACGCCAAAGTTATCCCACTCCCGCTCGGTCAAGACCCTGCCGTTGTGTTCCTTCGCATAGGTCTTGGCATAGAGGTTCGCGGTGGCCCCGGGCATGTTGTCGTTACGCACGACACCGAGGGCCAGATCCCCGTAACCGTCGTCGCCGGGACGTGTGGCCAGGTAGTTCCAGTAGCGCTCGCGATTCCGCGTCTTCACGTAATAGGCGAGGATGGCCAGATCTTTTTCGGTCAATCCGGGGGAAGACGAGGTCATTTACTGGATCTCCCCATTTTTCAGCAGGGCGCGCACGGATGCTTCGATCTGTTCCCAGTGCGGCAGCAGCACACGCTTGTAATCCACGGAGACGTAAGCCTTGTATTCGGGAATCAGGAATTCGTGGCGGCATAACGCTCGACTTCCATCCCGTTCGATGTCGTCCACGAGATGATCCCGTTCCAGATGCGCGCCATCGGGGAGGGGACGCGATCCGCAGGTGATGACGGTCGTCGGCACGCCTTCCGGATCAAAGCGCACGAACCAGTCGTCGTTTACGTCGGGCTCGTGCGCACGGGTGTCCGGCCCATACACCTTGCGATAGTAGGTCTTCAGCCGGTCGAAGTCGGCGTAGTACGGGATAAGGCCATAGAGGGGCTTACCCTTGATGCGCATATCAAGATTCTGCGCCGGGTCGGCCCGCTGCGCCGGGTCGGAACTCATCGGCTGGATCGACATACGCAGGAGGGTGGGATACACCGCATCGGGCTGCCGGGAGACATGCAGGATCCTAATCCCTATCTCGGACAGAAACGTATGCGCATCATCGTGCCAGTCGATCCCCATGGGCAGCGGTTGCAGTGACGGCCACTGGAGGGAGAAGTCGAGCCGTTCCTTGTCGCCTTCCTGCCCCCGCTGCCCGTCATACAGATTGCTCGGCAACCGGAACCGATGCGGCCCCAGGCATGCCTCGCGTAACGTCAGGGTTTTGGTAGTGACCGACGGCTGCGCGTGGCACGGGTTGTCCGCCGTGGGCTCGGGCGCCGCGGGAGGCAGGGAGCGGCACGCGGCCAGGAGCGCGGCGATAAGCATGCCGATGGGCAGGGGTACGGGCATGAGGTCTCCTTGGAGCTCAGGGGGAGGCGGTAACCGGCGACGCGGTGGCCGGGGGATGGCGCAGCGCACGGCGCGATGCCCCGAGGGAACCATCACGGCCTGCTCGCCACGACGCAGGGTCATCAGGTCGTCCGCACACGGCGACAGGCACGTGAGCCGGTGCTTGTCGGGGGCATGGGCCCGGATAAACGCCCCGCACACGGGCGCCTGCGCCTCGGCCCAGTCGCGCTCGGGCGGTGGTTGCACCACGCACAGGTCGAACCGGCGCAGCAGTGCCGTCGTCGCCTTGCCGTACAGGGCGGGCAGCGTGTCGAGCCCGGCGGTCGAGACCAGCCAGCGCAGCGCCTGCGGCCCCTCCGTCAGGCAGGCCAGCGGCGGAAACGTCCGCAGGCTGTTGAGGATGACCAGCGGTTTGACCTTCGGGGCGCGGTACGCGACCCGCGCCTGCCATTGGTTCACGAAGGTCTCGATCAGCGGCCGCGCCTCTTCGCCACGGTCGCCGGGAATGTCCAGATAGATCGTGACGCGTCGCGGATCGTGGCCGCCACACAAGTCCCCATGGCGGGCGATGGCGTCCCGGTCGGGGTTCCACGAGGCGAAGGGCTCCAGCGGGCCACGCAGCTCCTGCCAGATTCGCGCGATGGTGGCCTGATCCAGCCCGCGCCACTCGTCCAGCGCGATACGGGTGGCCGAACACAACGCCGGGTGGCTGGCCAGCGCCGCCAGCGACCGGTGGTTGGCGTGCCACCGGCACAGCCGGAACAGGTCCACGGGAGAAACCCGGGTCTCCCCCTCGCCAGCGGCGTGAAGCACATCGTGCACGACGTGCACCAGCGCGACAAATGCATGCTGCACCTGACTGGCCAGCAGCGCGTTGCGTTGCGCTTGGCGCGGATACCAGCACGCCGCGATGGCACGGAGCGCCGGGTCCGACCAGCCATCCTGCGTCCACGCCGGCTGCAACGGATTCCAGCCATGACAGCCACCAAAGAGCGTGATCTGCAGCACCGGATGCCCGTCCTTCGCCCGCCAGCCGGCGGTCTCCGCATACAGGTGCCCGCCCGGGTCGATGACCAGCACCGGTCCCTGCACATGCCGCAGCGTGGTCACCAGCGAGGCGGGGGCACGGTGGCCTACCACCAGCACCGAGGCGTCCGGCGCACTGGTGCTGCGTCCCCAACGGGATGCCAGCGCAATACCGCGTCCGCGACGATACGACCACCATCGCGCGCCGTCGCCCAGCCGCGCAAACGGAGGCACGGGTGTGGGCCAGTTCGTGCGCTGCCAGCGACGACACCATGCACCCAGGCCACCGCCCAGCACCACCGGCACGGCCACGCCGATCAGCGTCCAGACGCGAATGCGCGTGGCCACCGGTTGCAGATCAGGACGATCCAGCACCCACAGGGTGTTATAGATCAGATCAATACGCAGCTGCGCTAACGAAAGACCCAGCGACCACAACACCAGCACGCCGGACACATACGCGGCGGCAACCACGATACCCAACGCCAGCATTGCGGCGCACAGGGCTTTTAACCAGGGCTTCATGCCACTTCCTCAAGAACAGGGGACATCCGTGTCGGCGGATCATGGCATAGCTTCGCGAAGGGCGCCGAGTCGATGGGCACACATCACGAGTGGAAAGTGATGGGCTTCACGGGTGGACTCACCAGTGGATCTGTTCTGTTCCCCGCACCACGAAAATGCTCCAACGCAATCTGCGAAGAATCGCTTTTCGTCTGTCATTCAGCCCCGTGCGGAAGCGCGCTTGCTCGCGCCATGCCGAAACCCGGCGCCTCATTCGACGTCCTGACACAAATGCGTGTCAGCCTTCTTTCATGGGGATTCATACGACAACGGAATGGTTCGATATGCCTCGTCGGGGGCAGGGAGGCTTCAGTCTGCTTGAAGTGATATCGGCGATCCTTCTCCTGTCGATCGCCTTTGGCGCAGTCATGCATATCGCTGCGGCATCCATGCATCTCACCGCGCAATCGACCGCGATCAACCGCGCTGCGATGTGGGCTGACTCGGCAATGGAATCGGCAGGCCACACGGCGCCGCTTGTTGCCGGTACGACCGAGGGCCGTTTCGATGCGACGTATCGCTGGCGCATGGTCGTGACACCCGTAACGGATGGCGGGATCAAACCATCGGATCTGCATTTGTACCGCATCGACCTGGAAGTGATCTGGCGCGCTGGCAAGGCGAATTACACGACGCTGCGTGTGCAGGATGAGCCGCGTCCGCCGGCACCGGTTCCCCCCGCATGAAGCGGCAGGCAGGGTTCAGTCTTCTGGAAGTGCTCGCTGCACTGGCGTTGCTGGCCATTCTCCTGCTTGGTGTTTATGCAGGCATCCGCTCGGCCACACTCAGCGTGCAGCGCGGGCAGACGGCGATCGAGCGGCTGGATGCCGTGCGCGGCGCACGGGAGTTTCTCCGCCGCGAGCTGGCAGCGGCGCAGGCGTTGCCATGGAAGCTGGACGACCGGCAAGTTCCTGTCGTATTCACCGGCAGCGATACGGAAATCCGATTCGTAGCGCCTCTCCCCGGGTATCTCAACAAGCTTGCCCCGCAGGTGCAGATTATCCGCGTGGTGGACAATCACGACGGTGGGCATCGTCTTGAGGTGCTGTTCGCACCTGTACCCCTCAGTCCGCAGGCGTTGCGACCGGGTGCGCCGGAAGTGTTGCTCGAACGGGTGAAGTCGGTTCGCTTCGAGTTTGCATCGGCCAGGGCGGGCGAAGGCTGGGCGGACCATTGGGACAACACAGTTGCGCTTCCTGCTGCGGTGCGCATCACCGTGATTCCGGAAGATGGTGAAGCGGCATGGCCTGCCCTGGTGGTAGCGCCGCGACAGAGCGCCGGTGGCGTGAACGTACGTAGCGCGGGTCGCACCCTGATGCCGGATCACGCGCCATGAGGCACACGCAACAGCGAGGCGTGGCGCTGCTGGTCGTGCTCTGGGCCTGCACGTTGCTGGCCATTCTGGTGGGTGGTTACGCCGCCGCAGCACGCATCGAGGGGGAACAGACACGTTACCAGTCGGCCCAGCTGCGTGTTCGCTATGCAGCGCAGGCGGGTGTGATGCGGGCCATCTATGAAGTCTGGGGACACAAGGCTGCGCCGGAAGGCGACGACGAGCAGGCACCCGTTGTCCCCGGGCCGCCAGCGCGCTGGATCGGGGACGGACGTCCGTTCGGGTTTGACTTTGATCGGGTTCACGTGACGGTCACTGTCACCAACGAAGCAGGCAAGGTTGATCTGAACACCGCAGACGAAGCTGTGCTCCGCGCGCTTTTCCTGGCGGCCGGAGCGACAGCGGATCGCGCGACGCTTCTTGCCCGGCGAATTGTCGAGTGGCGAACCCCGGATCTGCCGGGTGCGGCCACTGCGCGCAGTGCCTATACGCAGGCGGGCCTGTCCTATGGCCCGCGACGCGGACAGATGCCCGTGCTTGAGGAACTGCAGGCGGTGCTGGGCATGGATCTGCCGCTATATGCGCGTGTTGAGCCCGCCATCACCATCTGGTCGCAGCGTGCCAGTCCCGAGCCTGAGTTTGCACCGGCGCTGGCGCTGGCCGCGTTGCCCGGCATGGACCTGGCGTCGGCGAAGAAATACATCCAGCAGCGCGACGCAGCTCCGCCCGGCACACCACCACCGCCGTTGCCGTCCGGTGTGGCGGTGGGTGGTGCTGACGGTGTCAATGCCGTGACCATCCGTGTCGAGGCGCGCGATGAGTCGGGCATACGGTCAGCATCCTCGGTCACGGTGCGCTTCGCGCGCCATCTGCCCACCCGCGTCGCCGACGTGCCTTTGTACCTCATCGTTCGCTGGCATGACGAAGAGCGGGCCTGACCATCCGCCCGTGTGCGGCTTGTGTGTCATTTCGGTAACGTGGGTGCAGTGAGGTTTTCATTACGCGGCGCCAGACTGGCTAGCAGAAATTCTTTCCTCCTGCACGGCTGTCCATCATGATTTCGATACGTCTCGCGCGCCTTCGCCTCCAGGGTCTGCGTCTCGCGTTTGCTCTTCGCATCGGCTGTTTTGTGGTGGTGATGGTGGTGGCTGCGGTCATCGGCATGCGTGCCATGAGCCGCGCTGATGATTCGCTGCGCATCCTCTATACCAAGCAGCTGGCCACCGCGAGTGTGGTGGGTCGGCTCATGGAGGACTATCGCTCCAGCGCCCAGGAGCTTGCCGAGTCGCTGGACATGAAGCTTCCGTCCCGTTCGGAGACGGCGGCTGCCAACATCGGCACGAATCAGAAGCTGGCCAGTCGCATGTGGGAGGCGTATCTCTCGGTGAGCGGCGGTCTTCCCGACACGGACGAGATGAAGGAATTCGCGTCGCACAAGGAAGCGCTGGACAAGTACCTGGACCGGATCACGCCGCAGCTCGCGCAGGAGAAGTACGAGGACGCCGCCCAGCTTCGTGACGATCTTCTGCTGCCGGTTTTCACCACGCTGCAAACGGACGCGGGCAATATCCTCAACAAACTTGCCGATGAAGGCGCAGTGCAGTTTGACGTATCAGCCACGGCACTGGCCCATGCGCGTCGCGATCTTCTGGCCACGCTGGTGACGGGCTTCCTGCTGGCCCTCGCCCTGGATGTCATGGTGCTTCGGCGCGTACTGAATGGGCTGGCACGTGCGTCCGAGGTGGCACGTGCCATCACGGCCGGACGTCTGGGTCATCGGCCTGTGAATGCCGTGCAGGACGAACTGGGCATGCTGTCGTTGTCGTTGGGCGACATGGATACGAGCCTGACCCACATCGTGCACGAGATGGGCGCCAGTGCGTCCACGGTGCAGTCTGCATCGACGCAGCTCAGCGATGGCAGCCGCGAGCTTGCCGAGCGCACGCAGAGTCAGTCGGTGGCATTGCAGCAGTCATCCGCGCAACTGGCAGGCCTCTCCGGCGCCGTGCGGCATCACGCGTCACTCAGTCGCTCTGTCGATGACGAAGTGGCGTCGGTCGCTGTCAGCACGCAACAGGGCAAGGACGTGCTTGAAAGGACGATCCTGGCCATGTCGGACATTCGCGCGGGCAGTTCCCAGATCCGTGACATCGTCGGCGTGATCGAAAGCATCGCCTTCCAGACCAACCTGCTGGCATTGAACGCGGCCGTTGAAGCTGCCCGGGCCGGAGAGCATGGCCGGGGCTTTGCGGTGGTGGCGCAGGAGGTGCGCAACCTGTCGCAGCGGTGTTCGTTGTCCGTGCGCGACATCAAGGCGGTGGTGTCGGAAAACGACGAGCGTGTGCTCGCAGGATCGGCGCTGGCGCAGGAGTCCGGGCAGGCATTCGAGGACATTGCGCGCGGCTTCGGGCGCATCGCGGCGCACATCTCCACCATCGCGCAGGCCAGTGGCGATCAGGCCCAGGCGTTGTCGCAGATGGGTGACGCGTTCGACCAGCTCAACGTCATCACGTCGCGCAACGGTGACCTGGTGGATCGCATCCGCATGGCCTGCGTGGTGCTTGAGGAGCAGGCATCCGGTCTGGCCGGGCGCGTCGCTCATTTCAGTTTTGACGACGAAGACGACGTGGCGCAGGCGGCCTGAGGCTCATCGTGCACAAAAGAAGGCCGCCCACCGGGCGGCCTTTTTCGTTCAGCGGTGCGTGCGCAATTACAGCTCGATCACGTCGAACTGAACCTGCGGCGATACATCGGCGTCGTAATCCACGTCGGTGCGGCCGAAGCCGAACAGGCGCAGGAAGTCGCTCTTGTAGCCGGCATAGTCGGTCAGCTCAGACAGGTTTTCCGTGTTGACGGTGGGCCACATGGCCTTGCAGGCGTCCTGCACGTCGTCACGAAGCTCCCAGTCGTCCAGACGCAGGCGGTGCTCGTCGTCGGTGGCGGCCACGGCGCCGTCCTTGCGGTAGAGCGAGTCGCGGAACAGACGGTTGATCTGTTCGATGGTGCCTTCGTGGATGCCCTTTTCCTTCATGATGCGGAAGGCCATCGACACGTAGAGCGGAATCACGGGGATGGCAGCGCTGGCCTGAGTGACCACCGACTTCATCACGCCCACGTGCGCGTCCAGCCCCTTGGCCGCGAAGCGCGAGCGCAGGTCGGCGGCGGTGTTGTCCAGATGCTGCTTGGCGCGGCCAAGCGTGCCGTGCCAGTAGATCGGCCAGGTGATCTCGGTGCCCACGTAGCTGTATGCCACGGTGCGCGCGTTGTCGGCGAGGACGCCGGCATCGTTCAGTGCGTCGATCCACAGCGCCCAGTCTTCGCCACCCATGACGGTGACGGTATCGGCGATTTCCTGCTCAGTGGCGGGCTCGACGGAGACCTGCACCACGGTGTCACGGTTGGTGTCCACCGAGGAGGCGGTGAAGGTTTCGCCGATGGTCTTCAGCGACGAGCGCACCAGTTCGCCCGTGGTCGGCAGCTTGCGCACGGGCGAGGCGAGCGAATAGACGACCAGGTCGATCGGGCCGCCCATTTCTTCCCTGATCATTTCGATGGCGCGGGCGCGGGTCTCGTTGGAGAACGCATCGCCGTTGATCGAGCGGCTGTACAGGCCTTCGGCCTTGGCAGCCTTGTCGAAGGCAGCCGAGTTGTACCAGCCGGCCGTACCGGTCTTGGTGTCGCTGGAGGGCTTCTCGAAGAAGACACCCAGTGTGGCGGCACCGTAGCCGAAGGCGGCCGTGATGCGCGAAGCCAGGCCATAGCCGGTGGACGCGCCCACCACGAGCACGCGCTTGGGACCTTCGCCGGTCGCGCCGCTGGCGCGTGTGGTGGCGATCTGGTCGAGCACGTTCTTTTCGCAGCCTGTCGGATGCGCGGTGATGCAGATAAAGCCACGTACTTTGGGATGAATGATCACGGAGAGGCCCTGAGCGTCGAGACCGGGCATTGTAATAGGCATCGACAACATTCGCCGCCGTAGGGTGCTGCGGGCGCCGCTACCCAAGCCATTGCCGCCATTTTCATTCGACGCTGGGGATGATGGGTGACACTTCTTCAGTGGAAATGTGCCCATGAGCGAGGCTGGCTGGATCGCCCTGGTCGGCGTGCTTCTGCTCGCCACCTCCCTGGCCTCTGGCTGGATTCAACGCGGGCCGATCACGCCTTTCACCATCTACCTGATTGCAGGGGCCGTGGTGGGGCCGTCCTGCCTGGCGTTGCTGGATGTGGATCTGCGCCAGGGTGCCGGCTGGCTGCGGGAGGCGACCGAGGCCGGTATGGTCGTGTCGCTGTTCATCACGGGACTGAAGCTGCGCCTGCCGTTTTCCGATTCCGGCTGGCACATCGCGGCCCGGCTGGCGTGGCCGGCGATGCTGTTGACCGTGGTGGGCATGACGGTCGTGGCACATGTGTTCACGGCGTGGCCGTGGCCCGTTTGCCTCGGGCTGGCCGCGACGCTTTCACCCACTGATCCGGTGCTGGCCAGCCTGGTATCCGTGGACAGCGCCACAGACGACGATGCGCTTCGTGTCGCGTTGTCCGGCGAGGCGGGCATGAACGATGCGTCCGCACTGCCGTTCCTGTTGCTGGGTCTGGCCCTGATGACGGCGACGGACGGCCAGGCGCCATCGTCCATCGTGGGTTCGTGGATGCTGATGGATGTGGCCTGGTCGCTGCCGGCGGGCGTGCTTCTGGGTTTTGCGTTCGGTTGGGGTATCGGCTTGCTCGGCGCGCGGCTGAAGGCAGCTTCCTCGGACGTGGCGCCCAGCGACATGCTCGCGCTGGCGTTGATGGCACTGACTTACGCCGCCGCCGAGGCGTTGCATGCGTCCGCGTTCCTGGCGGTGTTCGCGGCAGGCATCGGTTTGCGGCGCGCCGAGGTTTACGTCGTGGGCAAGCATGGCGGCGACGAAACGCGCCATCTTCCCGCCGAGAAGACGGTCAATCCCAACGAACGCAAGTCTGATAACGCCGACAACCCGGCCCGCTCGGTGGGCTGGATGGTGTCCGATGCCTTGTCGTTCGGTGACACGCTGGAGCGCCTGATCGCTGCCGGCATGGTGATGGTGCTGGGCATCACTTGTGTCCCTCATCTGTCCAGGCAGGGACTGCTCCTGGCGCTTGTGCTGTTTGTGGTGGTGCGGCCGCTGGCGGTTTATCTCGCCACGGTGGGCACGGATACGCCGCGCGCGCGGCGTGTCTTGCAGGGATGGCTGGGTATTCGCGGCATCGGCAGCCTTAACTACCTGGCTTATGCGCTGACGCATGGCCTTCCCGGCAGCGTGGCCGACGAGTTCATCAACGTAGTGGTCACTGTGGTGGTTGCGAGCGTCGTGGTCCACGGAATGACCACGACGCCGCTGCTTTGCTGGCGACACAACAGGCTGCGCGCGAGGGGCCTCGCGCGCGACTGAAGATTACTGCGGACTGATCACCTGCACGAGACGACTCAGGTCGCTGCCGTCGCTGGCGGTGAGCTTGCGGGCCTTGTCATCCCAATGCAGACGGATGCTCTTGCCGGCACCCTTTTCGTAATCGTTGGTCACGCCATCGTCGTCGTACAGTGTGAAGTCGGCATCCTTGCCCGGGTAGACGCGGATGCTTGCCAGTGGCTGTTTCGTCGCCGTGCTGGGAATATCGACGCCCATCGGAATGATGGATCCGGCGCGGACGAACAGCGGGATGATGTCGATGGGAGCCGCCACGGTCACATGGCGACCGCCCGTGAATTTCTCGCCAGTCCAGTAGTTGATCCAGTCGCTGCCCTGGGGAAGGTATACGTCGCGGTGCTCCACACCCTGCTCCGTGACCGGGGCCACCAGGAACGCGGGGCCGAACATGTACTCATCGCCAAGATTGCTGACCTGCGGATCGTTCGGGAAGTCCATGTACAGCGCACGCATGAACGGCGCACCCGTGTCATACGTGTGCTTGCCCATGGCGTACAGATAGGGCATCAGCGTGTAGCGAAGCTTCAGGTATTTCACCATCACGCCCTCGGCCCCTTCGCCGTAGGACCACACTTCCACCTGCTTGCGCAGACCGTGCACGCGCAGGGTGGGCGTGAATGCGCCGTACTGGAACCAGCGGGCGAGCAGTTCCGGATAGTCGTCGTACTGGCCCACCACGTCGCGCGCGGCTGACGGATCAAGCAGCGGCTTGCGCTCGGGCGTGTGCTGCGCGGGCAGCGTCTGCCAGCCACCTATGTCGTTGCCCCAGTAAGCCATGCCTGAAGCCGTGAAGTTCAGTCCTGTGGGCACCTGGCGCTTCAACACTTCCCACGTCGGCTGGATGTCCGATGACCAGAAGAGCGCGCCGTTGCGCTGGGTGCCGGTGTACGCGGCACGGGAAAGAATCAGGTTGCGCTTGTTGGGGCGGTCGCGGCGTGAGCCCTCCGCCACACCCTGGGTGTGCAGCAGCGGAAACACGTTGTGATATCGGTCGCCCGAGCCGATGCTGTAGAAATAGCCATCGGGCACGAGATCGGGTTCGGTTTCGTCCAGCCAGAACCAATCGAAGCCTTGCGAGGCGATGTTGTCGCGGATCTTGCCCCAGAACCAGTCGCGCGCCTGCGGGTTGGTGCTGTCGATCAACGCACCTGCGCGGTCGCTGCGGAAGGGAAGGCCATCCTGAGGTTCGCCCTTGTCGTTCTTGAGCAGCCAGCCCTTTGCGGCCAGTGTGTCGAAGTAACGCGATGAACGCTCGAAGCGCGGCCATACACTGATGATGCTCTGCATGCCCTGCTCGTGCAGCGTGCGGTTCATGGCGGCCGGGTCGGGGAAGTATTCCGGATCAATATCCAGTTGCCCCATTTTGGTCCAGTAGAACCAGTCCAGCACCATCACGTCCAGCGGATAGCCGCGCTTGCGATAACCCGCCGCCGCGTCCAGCAGTTCCTTCTGCGACGCATAGCGTGCCTTGCTCTGGATGAAGCCAAAAGCCGCCTTCGGCGGCAGGGGCGTTACGCCGGAGATGGTGCGGTAACCCGCGTAGATATCATCGGTGTGATCGCCGGTGATGATGAAGAACGATACGCGTTCGCCCACGTTGGACTGCCACATCGTGCGGCCGTTGACGCCCGCGGTGATGCGTGTGACAGAGGGGTTGTCCCAGACGATGCCATAGCCCTTGCTGCTGACCATGAAGGGCACGCAGACGGTTTCGCCAGCGGGTGCATCGTAATCATGGCGGCAGTCGACCGTGCGTCCGCGGTAGTCGAGAATGCCTTCCTGGTTCTGCCCCAGGCCGTAGTAGTGCTCGTCAGCGGGTGCGTTGAAGCTGGCGCCCACGCGGAACGTCTCTTCGCCGCTGACTTTGTGCGGCGACATTTCCCAGCCCGTCATGTCCAGCAGCAGGGTGCCGTCTGGCTTGCGCACCTTCAGCGTTACGGGAGGCAGGGTCGGCGCGAAGTAGCGAGCCATGGTGTCCATCGGGCCGGGCTTCGGCTGCGCGGCAACTTCCAGCACGAGCCTGGCGGAGCGGAAGGTATCGCCCGATGCGCTGCTGTCGTGCGTCCAGCCTTTGTCGTCGGGTTTGCCGATGAAGCCATAGCCGGCGGGCGCAGCGGCCAGCTTTGCATCCGGGCTGATCGTCACGCGCACAACGTTGGGGGCGTACGTTTCGATCGAAACATGGCTTCCGTTGCGATCCAGCATGACCTGCGGCGCCGCTGAGGCAGCGCACGCTGCGAGGCCCAGCACCAGTGTGGCGATGGCACGACGTGCCATCGTTTCGTTCCTGCGACCCATTCCTGTCCCCTTCGCTATGGCGGAGAACTTCCCGCGCTTGAGCGAATGATTATTGCTGACAGGGCCGCGCTTGCCATCGCGCACATGAAAAAAGAGAAAGCGGTACGGTGAATTTCGTACTCGCTTCCATGGTGCGCCGCCACTTCAGCTGACGTCGCTGCCCAGGCGCATGTTGATCCCGAGTGCAGTGGCCAGCTCCCGCATGGGCTCGGCGTCGCGCGTCTGCGAGATGAAGCCCGCATACATGCCGTCGTCGGTTTCATAAGCCCACAGGGTGTAGCCGTGCTGCGCGAGGTAGTCATAGGCCACGGCAAACAGCTCGGGAGCATCGGTGTTTTCGTGGAACTCGTCATCGCTGGCATCGCCGTTCCAGTCGATGTGGATGTCCCAGCGCATGGCCAGTTCGTTGATGGCCTCGACCAGCGCGACCGTGTCGTCCGCTTCGATCCGGAAGCCGGAGCGCCAGTCGATGACCCGGGTCACCGCTTCCATGGGCTGAGCTTCGTCCGCGTCCGCCGTGGCCATGAAGTCGCGCCACTGATGGAATTGCTGCTCGGCCATGTCTTCGTCGCCGGGATTGATGAGCAGCAGCAGCTGCCAGACGCAGGCCTCTGTGGTGTCGCCGTTTTCCTCGTCGCCGACCAGTTCCGGATCAATGTCGTAATCGTCGTCGTAGGAGTTCATGGCGGGCTACTCGGAAGGGCGGGCGCTCCATTATCGCCGGAATGGCCGCCCCGAAGTTGCCAGAACAAGGCCTTGTCGAATGGCGACCATGCGGGCGCCCGGACTCCGGCCGCCGCAAGTGCGTCCCGGGTCCATTGATTGCAGGTGCGAAAGAGGCTGTAACGGCCGTGCGCCTCATAGAACGTGTCGTTGCTGGCATAGCTGCGGCCGGTGACCGGGATGGCGCGCCCGTTGACGTCCAGCGCAGTGCTTTGCCGGATAAAGCTCACCAGCGCGGCATAGGCTTCCGGGGTGAGCGTCAGCGCGATGGCGTCCGGGCCGGATAGGGGAGCGGTGTCGTATTCCACGTGCATCACGCTGCCGTCCAGTCCGCTCAGGGCGTAGATCGCCGTGGATGCCTTGAGGTCGGCCCACGTGGGCACGTTGAGGAAAAACGTGCGGTCGCCCCAGCCGACCGTTACCGTGTCGTTCGCCACGCCAGGGCGCGGCGGATAGAGCACGGTCCAGTCGGCCACGTCGTTGCGCGATGGCATGGTGAGACCCGCGTGCACGCCGTTGGTGGTCAGCCAGACGGTCACGCCTTCGGGCGCATCGCGCCACGCAGGGTGCACGGGCACGACGCCAAGAATCAGCGCGCCCAGCAGATATATGACGGGAAGTGCGATGAGCAGCAGGAGCAGTTTCGTCAGAAACGCCCCGATCCGGCTTGTGCGACGGCGGAGCCGGCCGGGGATGTTTCCTTGGTCAGGTCGGGTCATGAGCAGGCCGGTGCGATTCTTGCGTGCAAGGATGCTACACCGGCCGCTCGATTGCGCCGGTTACCAGTGGTAGCGCGCGCCCAGCGTGCCGCCCAGCGAGCGATAACGCTGCTTGCCCATCACCGATTCGATGGCCAGCCACACGGTCCAGCGGGATTGGTTGCGTGCTTCGAGTCCCAGCGTAACGGCGTGCGTGTGCTGGGGTGCGTTGACGGCAATGCGTTCGCCGTTGAACGCGAGGCGGTCCAGCGAACGCTGGCGGTAGAGCCAGTTCCATCCCACGTAGGGACGCAGGGTGGTCCCCGTTGCTGTCGTTGCCTCCGCGTGCAGGCGCAGGCCAAGGCGTTGGGAGATGCCCGCCGCATCACGGAAATCGACGCGCGTCCCGCCCGTTTCGGTATGCCTGCGGCCATCCACTTGCGTGTGCACGACCTGTGCCTGGGGTTCCAGAAATACCTGGACAGACTTGCCGTGCGCCACCGGCAACGCATAACCCACTTCCACCGAGTTGTCCCACGTGCCGGCGCTATAGCGTTCACGCGGCAGACCCGATCCTTCCACGCTGGCATTGAAGTGCGCGTATTGCGACCACGCGTCGACATGGAAGCCCTGCACACCGGCAGGATCGGCGAACCATGTGGTGTATGCGCCAAACGCGGCGCCACGGACCTTGCCGCGTGCGGCATAGCCTGTGACCCGCGAGACACTGGAGGTATGTGCCTGTCCCGTCGAGGCCATCACGCCCGCGTAGCCGAGGCCGGTGTCGAATCGCCAGAGGTCCTGACCCAGCCGCAGCGACCAGGTGTTGCTGGCGGCACGCAGCTGGCCGTGCGTGTCGTAGGTGGCATGGTCGTGCTCCACGCGTCCCCACGCGCCATTGACTTCCACTTCGCCGCGCCGGTCCCGCAGCGTGGTGTGAAACAGGCTGGTGAGCGCGCGCTGGTTTGCGTGGTATGCGCCGGCCTCCGGACGCAGCACGGGAGGCGGCGGGGGCGGCGGGTTTTCTTCGTCGTTGTCGTTGTCGCTTTCGTCAGGAAGCGGCTTGATCGTGGGGGCTGCGGAGTGGAGGTACCAGTCGCCCTCCCATGCCGAGCCATCCGCGCCACGGGATAGGAAGTACTCGTACGGTCCTGCTACCACGCGACGGGCGAGGGTGAAGTTGCCGCCCGACTGACCATCCACGTCGATGACCCGGATGCCATGGGTGGTTTGCCCGCCCTGGCCCGAACTTGCCTGCACCAGTACGCCGGTCTCGCCGGCCGTGTCGCCTTCGATGTGCAGGACGTTGGTTCGGGATTCGTCGCCCCCGAGTTCGGCATGCATATATATAAGTGCAGCGTTGGCCGTGTAGTTGCCGCGCACGGTCAGGGTATGTGGCTGACCGGCCTCCGGGCTGGCGAACGCGATGGCGGCATGGTCGACGTGCAGTCGATCCACCTGCGCGTCGCCCGTCATGCTCCACCGGCTGCCTCCGCCGAGGGCGGTGTTACCGAGGATCGTGCTGGTGCCGGTCCAGTGGGAAGTGGCGTCCAGCGTGAGGTTGACCCTTTCGGCAGCGGGCAGGGGATTGCGCGCAATGATGTCGCCGATGGCGGAGGTGTTGTCGAAGTGGACGGGGAGGGCTGTGTCAGCGTGTCCACTCACTGCCAGCAGCACGCCGTTTCCGCCAGAGATCAGGCTGCCGGAGGCGCGGATGCTGTTTGCCGAAGTGGCCACGAGCGCGCCGTAGCGCTCGCTTTGCACGGTGCTGTCGCGAAGGTCCAGTGAGCCGTCGCGTCCGATGGCCACTCCCCACGAGCGTTCTCCGCGCGTCTGCACCTCGGTGCCCTGCACGTCGATGACGCTGGCGGACGAGGCAAGGATGCCCGGGGCGGTATTGCCTGTGGTGAGGATGGACGACGAACGGACGGCAACCGTGCCGGTGTCGTACAGCCACAGGCCTGTGGCCCCGTTGCCGTTCGTCTCGACCGAGGTTCGTTCCAGTGCCAGTGACGCGAAACCGTCGTTGGCGTTGATGCCGTAGGCATAGGCACCGGTTGTGTGGATGGTGGTGGAGTCCAGATCAGCGGATGCCCCATTCAACAGATAGATGCCTTCGGCAGCCTCGCCTGTCGTGCTGATGCTGCTTTGCCTCAAGGTGAGGTGCGAGCCGCTGCCCGTGATGTCTGCGCCATACGCCTGATTGCCGTCGGTCTGGATGCTGACCTGTTGGGCGTAGCCCTGCGACCCGGCAGTCAGGGCAAAGCCGTGGGAGCTCTTGCCCTGGGTGTAGATGCTGCCGCCGCGCATGTCGGTGCTGGCGCCGGCGGCGCTCATGATCCCTGAGGAGTAGTCGGCCCACGTCTCGATGTGCGTAGCGGCCAGCTCCACCCGCACGGGGGCGTTGTCGCCAAAGAGCGATCCGGCGACAACGCCGTGTGCCGAGGTGCCATGCGTGATGAGCGAGGTGCCGCGCAGTATCGCGTGGCTGCCTGCATGCTCAACACGCAGCGCATTGGCCTGCACGCCGTGGCTTTCAAACACGAGCGTGCCTGCCCGGATGCCTCCTCCGTTCAGAACGTGGACGGCGTGGTTGCCGTTGCCATGGACCCACGTGCCTTCAAGCGGAGCATGGCGTTTGCCATCAATGACCAGCGGTTCTTCGTTGATGGGCGGCTCGCTGGCGAAGCAGGGTAGGGGTGCCAGTGAAAGCACAATGGCTCGGGCCAGTGTCCGGTAGTGCGGATAGATGCGTCGCATGATTCGTCCCTGTGTGAAGTGCGCTGCAAGCTAAAGCGCCACTTCCCGTTGACGAATACGACTAGTCTGAAAAAAATCACTATTTAATGGCGATGCGTGGCGAAGGTTGTCACCTTTGGATTGCGAAGGGTTTGGTTGAAGGAGGCGAAGGCCACCTGCAGGGTCATCCTTCTTCGACGCCTACCCGCAGCAGGAGCTTGCCCCGGTGGCTGCCATCGAACAGGCGGTTAAGCACCACTGGCGCGTTTTCCAGCCCATCCTCCACGGTCTCTTCGGCCTTGATGCGCCCCTCGCGCACCCAGTTGGCCAGGTCGCGTGCGGCGCGCTCGGGCTCGGCATAGTCGAAGGCCAGGAAGCCGCGCACGATCAGGCGTTTGACGATGATGATGCTGTAGTCGTCGGCAGGCTTTTCAGCGCTGTTGTAGCCGGCGATCAGGCCGCACAGCGCCACCCGTCCGCCAAGCACCATGCGCTGAAGCACCGCACGCATCACCGGGCCACCCACGTTCTCGAAATTGACGTGGACGCCGTCAGGCGTGGCTTTGGCCAGTTCGTTTTTCCAGTCGTCTGCCTTGTAGTCGACGGCGGCATCGAAGCCCAGTTCGTCGATGAGGTATCGGCATTTTTCCGGACCACCGGCAATGCCGACCACGCGGGCGCCGCGGATCTTGCCGATTTGCCCGGCAACGGAGCCAACCGATCCCGCGGCAGCCGACACCACCAGCGTTTCGCCGGGCTGCACCGGGGCAATGTCGGTCAGTCCGTAATAAGCAGTCATGCCACTGAAGCCGCATGCGCCCAGCAGCGTGGGTAGCGGAATGCCCGACTGCGCGGGCAGTCGGGTGAAGGGCGTGCCCTCATCGGAGGCGATGACGTAGTTCTGCCAGCCCACCAGGCCCTGCACGAGGTCGCCTTCGGCGTATTTCTTCGAGCGGGAGGCAACCACCCGGCCGAGCCCGAGGCCGCGCATCGTCTCCCCGATGGCAACCGGAGGCATGTACTGGGGTTTATCGGTCATCCACACCCGGTTGGTGGGGTCCATGGACAGATAAAGGACCTGGATCAGCGCCTGGCCGTCACTGAGTGCGGGAACGCTGCTTTCGAC
Source organism: Luteibacter sp. Sphag1AF (assembly GCF_014192715.1). Lineage (GTDB taxonomy): Bacteria > Pseudomonadota > Gammaproteobacteria > Xanthomonadales > Rhodanobacteraceae > Luteibacter. Next base: position 323,294 of record NZ_JACHYH010000003.1, on the reverse strand, counting down.
GAGGTCGAAATCTTCGCGTTGCACCAGTCCCTCGGGACGTTTTTTCAATCGCAACTGACGGTTAATGAGCACGGCATGGCTTCCCGGCACGGTCAGAACATGTACCTATACCAGCAAATCCGTCATGCGCCAGGTGAAGAGCCGGAGGTCCGGAGAAGGTTTTTAACCTCAAATGACCCCCAACAGACGGATATTTCGGGAGTTTACCCCCCCTCTCATGGTATATAGGCAGCCGCGGTGATTAGCCGTGGAATACGCGCCAGCGGCGTGTGTACACACGCCGCGCTTGTCCATTTGAAATATTTTGAGGAGCCACGATCATGCAGAAACTTTCGACCTTCGCCCTGGCCCTGGTTGTGGCCGCGCTTCTGGCCGGTTGCAACAAGTCCGAAGACGCCGCTCCGGCGTCGACCGCTCCGGCCGCTGCTTCGACCGCTGCCCCGGCTGAAGCTTCGACGGCTGCCGCTCCGGCTGCCGCTTCGACGGCTGCTCCGGCTGCTGCTTCGACCGCACCGGCTGCTGCTTCGACGGCTGCTCCGGCTGCCGCTTCGACTGCCGCTCAGTAAGACCTGAGCCCGCTGGCGCTTCGGCGTCGCGTGGGTTCTTGCTGTACTCAGGGACCGGCCGGTACTTCCGGCCGGTTCCCGCCAACGGCGACTTGAGGCACGATCCTGAACTTCACTGTCAGGGTAAAAGTCCATGTCCCGTTTCCGCCTGCCACTTCTGGCCGGTTTGCTTGCGCTCGCCGCGGGTTGTTCCACGACCCCCCACCAGGCCGAGCTGCCTCCTCTGAAGATCGTCACCTGGAACATGGAGCATCTGGCCGAGGCCAATGATCTGGGTTGCCGGCCGCGCACCGATGCCGATTACGCGGCCATGCGCCATTACGCGAGCCAGCTGGATGCCGACGTCGTCGCCTTCGAGGAAGTGGAAACGGCAAAAGCTGCCGAACGCGTGTTCACTCCCGACAAGTACACGGTGGTGTTTTCCGAGCGCCCGGACAGCGGCCGTCATGGTTCGTGTGGTGGTTCGCGCGAAGGCCTGACCATTCGCAAGCAGGACGTCGGATTCGCCATCCGCAAGGGTGTGCCGTTCACCCGCCACCCGGATGTGCGCGAGCTGGGTGTGGGCAATCCCGACCTGCGCTGGGGCGTGGACGTCACTATCGACGTGCCCCGTCCCGTGCGTCTTCTGGGCGTGCATCTGAAGAGCGGCTGCTTCAAGGGTGACCAGGGTGGCGCGTGCCCCGTGCTGCTGGAGCAGGTGCCGGTGTTGCAGCAGTGGATCGCTGCACGCGAAAAGGAAAACACCGCATTCGTCATTCTGGGCGACTGGAATCGACGGCTGGACCTGCCGGGTGACCGCGTATGGCTGGATCTGGGCAAGAGCGCCCCGGGCGTGAACCTTGTGGATGCCACTGCTGGCCACAGCGCCACGTGCGAAGCGAAGTATCCGGACTTCATCGACCATCTGGTCATGAACCGCGCCGCCAGTGAGCGCTTTGTACCCGGCTCGTTCAACGAGTTCACCTATGGCGTGCCCGAAGACCAGCACCCCTCGGATCACTGCCCGGTGTCGATCCGCATCGCGCGCTGAGTTTTCGCAGAAAAATCGCAGGGACGCATCGAATGATTTTCCGGTGCATGCGGCAGGAGCCGCATGCACCTTTCCTGTCACAGGAGATTCCATGACTGTCCGCCGCACCCTGCTGCCCCTTCTCGCGCTGTCCGCCGCGCTCGCTGCCTCCTTCGCTGGCGCGCAGACCTCGCCCATGACGCCAGACATTCCGGCGTCATTCGACACTCCTACCGCAGGCTTCGACTTCATCAAGCGTGAAGTGATGATTCCGATGCGCGACGGCGTGAAACTGCATACCGTCATCGTCATTCCCCGGGGTGCCGTGCACGCGCCCATCGTGCTGACCCGCACGCCTTACAACGCCAGTGGCCGCGCAGCGCGCGCCGAGGCATCCACCGTGCGCGACGTGCTTCCGCAGGGGGATGAGGTGTTTGTCGACGGCGGCTACATCCGCGTGTTCCAGGACATCCGCGGCAAGTACGGCTCCGAAGGCGACTACGTGATGACCCGGCCGTTGCGCGGGCCGCTCAACTCCAGCGAGGTGGATCACTCCACCGATGCCTACGACACCATCGACTGGCTGGTGAAGAACCTGCCTGAGTCGAACGGGAAGGTCGGCATGATCGGCTCGTCCTACGAGGGCTTCACCGTGGTGATGGCGCTGGTCAATCCGCATCCGGCGCTCAAGGTAGCCGTGCCTGAAAGCCCCATGGTCGACGGCTGGATGGGCGACGACTGGTTCCATTACGGCGCCTTCCGCCAGACCAATTTCGATTACTTCGCCGGGCAGAACGCCATGCGTGGCAAAGGCGCCACCATCGTGCGCAAGGGTTATGACGACTACTCCAACTTCCTGTCCGCGGGCTCGGCGGGCGATTACGCGCGCGCCGCTGGCATGGACCAGCTGCCGTACTGGCACAAGGTCAGCGAGCACCCGGCTTACGATGCGTACTGGCAGGGTCAGGCGCTGGACCGGATCATGGCTCAGCAGCCGCTGAAGGTGCCGACCATGTGGCTTCAGGGCCTGTGGGATCAGGAAGACATGTGGGGCGCCATCCACAGTTACGAGGCCATGGAGCCGAAGGACAGGAACAACAACCTCAACTATCTGGTGATGGGACCGTGGCGGCACAGCCAGGTGAATTACGACGCCTCATCGCTGGGCGCGTTGCAGTTCGATGGCGACACGGCCCTGCAATTCCGTCGGGATGTGTTGCGTCCTTTCTTCGATCAGTACCTCAAAGACGGTGCGCCCAAGGCAGACACACCGCCCGTGCTCATCTACAACACGGGCGAAAATCACTGGGACCGCTTCAAGTCGTGGCCGCTCAGTTGTGAAAAGGGCTGCCCGTCGCGATCGCAGCCGCTGTATCTGACCGCGCAGGGCGGGTTGTCTTTCACGGCCCCGGCTGCCGGTCAGCCCGAACACGACGACTACGTATCTGATCCGGCCAAGCCGGTGCCGTACGTGCCGCGTCCGGTGCGCTTTGGCGACCGCACATCGTGGACCACCTGGTTGGTGCAGGATCAGCGTTTCGTGGATGGACGTCCGGACGTGCTGACTTACGTCACCGAACCGCTGACCGCGCCGTTGAGGATTTCCGGCGCGCCGCAGGTCAACCTGTATGCCGCCACCAGTGGCACGGACAGCGACTGGGTGGTGAAGCTGATCGACGTGTACCCGGACACCATGGCCTCCAACCCGGCGATGGGTGGCTACGAGCTTTCGGTGTCCATGGACATTTTCCGCGGCCGTTATCGCGAAAGCTTTGAAACGCCGAAGGCACTCGTGCCCAACGAAGCGCTGCTCTATCGCTTCGGCCTGCCGACGACCAATCACGTGTTCAAGCCGGGGCATCGCGTGATGGTGCAGATTCAGTCGTCCTGGTTCCCGCTGTACGACCGCAATCCGCAGACGTTTGTGCCGAACATCTTCTTTGCCCAGCCGGGCGACTATGTGAAGGCCACCCAGCAGGTCTGGCACACCCCGGGCAAAGCCAGCTTCATCGAGCTTCCGGTGACGAAGTAACGTTTCATCCACGTCGTGAGGCGTAACACTCCGGGCTGGTCATCAGCCCGGAGTTGCCCCCATGGCTCGCCCCATCTGGACAGGTACGCTGTCGTTCGGATTGCTGAATATCCCCATCCGGCTGATGTCCGCGGAACGCCGCACCGACCTGCACTTCCGCATGCTGGACCAGCGCAGCAACACGCCCATCCGCTATGAGCGGGTGAACGCGGACACGGGCGATGAGGTACCGTGGAAGGACATTGTCAAAGCCTTCGAATATCAGAAGGGCAACTACGTCGTGCTGGAAGAGGGCGACATCAAGAGCGCTGCCAGCGATTCCCACGAAACCGTGGAAATAGACACCTTCGTGGACGCCGATCAGATTCTTCCGGCGTATTACGAGAAACCCTATGTACTGGTGCCAGCGAAGAAGGCCGAAAAAGGCTACGTGCTGCTGCGCGAAACACTGAAGAAGACCGGCAAGGCCGGCATTGCTCGCGTCGTGATCCGCACGCGGGAATATCTGGCGGCCGTGATTCCGCAGGAGGCGGCACTGATGCTCATCATTCTTCGCTACCAGGCCGAGATGGTCGACGTGAATGAGTACGCGCTGCCTGAGAAGGGCGTCGCGGAATATCGCATCGCTCCGAAGGAACTGCAAATGGCGCAGGACCTCATCCAGTCGATGTCAGGCAAATGGCAGCCGGCGGACTATCGCGACGAATTTCGCGACAAGCTGCGCAAGGTCATCGAGAAGCGGCTGAAGAGCAAGGGCGTGACCGCCGCCGTCGATGACACGGACGAGCGCACGCCGGAGAATGCAACGACCAATGTGGTCGACTTCATGGCGTTGTTACGCAAGAGCCTGGACACCAGGCAGCGCACGCCGGCGGCGAAGAAGGCCGTGGTGAAAAAGGCGGTGACGAAGAAGACTGCTGCGAAGAAGGTGGCGAAGGTCGCGGCGAAGAAGAAGCCTGCAAAGAAAACGGCTGCGCGCCGGAAGGCGGGGTAGGCGGCATGTCGGTACGCCCATCGCGAGCCAGGCTCGCGATGGGGATGGCCGTCAGCCCAGAAGGGCCATGGCCAGACTCAGAACGACCCCTTCCGCCGGATCATCGCCATCACCTCATAGCACGCGCCCATCGTGTGATAGTCGGTCTTGCCAGCGGGTGATTTGTCGTTGTCGTACTTGCGGTTGTCGCGGGTGAGGATGCGATACCAGGCGCCATACTGGTGGTCGACCATGTGCTCCCACGAGTACGCCCAGATGCGGTCGTACCACTGGCCATAGCGTGCTTCGCCGGTTCGCTCATGCAGCAGCGCTGCCGCTGCCAGCGATTCGGCCTGCACCCAGAAATACTTGTCGTCGTCGCATACGTCGCCTTCCGGTGAGAAGCCATAGGCGATGCCGCCATAGGTATCGTCCCACGCGCGGGCGAGTGCGGTGTCGAAGAAGTGCTGCGCCGTCGGCACCAGCCAGGGCACCGACTGGCCGCGTTTGTGCGTGTAACGGTCGAGCATCAGCAAGAGCTTCGCCCACTCCGTCTGGTGGCCCGGCTGGAAGCCCCACGGACGGAACAGATGCTTGGGATTGTCCAGGTTGTATTCCCAGTCGACATTCCACTGCGCGTCGTAGTGTTCCCAGATCAGGCCATTGCCAAGCTTCGCCTGACGCTGGGTCATGTTGTCGGCCAGCAGCAGTGCGCGATCCAGGTAGCGTTCGTTGCCGGTGGCCTCAAACGCCGCAATCATGGCCTCGCAGGTGTGCATGTTGGCGTTCTGTCCGCGATAGCCGGAGAACTCCCAGTGCTTGTTCGCCTCGTCCTTGTAGAGGCCGAATTCAGCGTCCCAGTAACGGCTTTCCAGCAGATCCCAGGTTTCGTCCATCCATGCACGTGCTTCAGCGATGCCGGCTTTCACGCCGCACGAATAGGCCAGCAGGACGAAGGCCACGCCGTAGCAATGGTAGGTCTCGTCGTCCGGCTTGCCTGCGGCAATGGTCCACGCGTAACCGCCGGTCTGCGGGTTGCGATGAACCTCGCGCAGGTAATTCAGCCCGTGGCGGGCGCGCTCCACGTCTTCGTCCTTGCCAAACTCGATGGCGGCCATGGCGTGGTTGAACACGAAGCGCGTGCTGCTGACCAGGTGACGGTGGTCACGGTCGTAGACGCTGCCGTCGTCCTTGAAATACTGGAAGAAGCCGCCGGCGGGATCGACCTCGTTGGGCCGGTAAAACGCCATGGTCTTTGCGACATGAGCGGCCAGCACGTCGACGGAACGGAATTGGGGAAGCGGTACGTGGGTCATGTGTGATGCTCCATGAAGGCGCGCACTTCGGCCTCATCGGGGATGGCCGTGAACGAGCCCTTGCGGGTGACCGTGATTGCGCCGCACGCAGCGGCGAAACGCAGCAGGTCGTGGAAACGCGGGGTGTCGGCAAGCAGGGCGGAAAGGTTGGCGCGCGTTACCGACTGGCTGGCGAGCTGGCTGAGCAGACCGCCAACGAAGGCATCGCCTGCGGCCGTGGTATCCACGGTTTCCACATGCCAGCCAGGGAGCGAACCCCTGGCGTTGCGGGTAAACCAGCGCATGGGCTCGCCGCCGTCGGTGACCAGAAGCACTTTGGCTTCGCCGCGCCACAGGCGTTCAAGCACGTCGTCATCGGATTGGCCATCCGCATGCACGAAGGCGAATTCCTCGGCGCTGAGCTTGATGATGTCCGCTTCGTTGAGCGCATTCCACAGACGCGGCAGCGGGGCTTCATCACGCGGCCAGAGGGCCGGACGCAGGTTCATGTCGAAGCTGACCAGCGCACCGGCCACGCGCGCACGGCGCATGCCTTCAATGGTGGTGTCGGCAATGGCCGCTTCGGTGAGGCTGTTGGAGCAGACGTGGAACACCGCCAGGCCGTCGAACGTATCGACGCGGAAATGATGCGGGCGGAACAGGAGGTCGGCGGCAGGCGGCCGATAAAAGCTGAAGCTGCGCTCGCCCTTTTCGTCCAGGGCGACAAAGGCCAGAGCGGTATTGGCCTCGTCAGTGCGAACGACGTCGTCGGTGCCCACGCCCAGGTCGCGCAGGCTGGTCAGAAGAAAATCACCAAACATGTCGCGGCTGAGCATGCCCGCGAAACGCGAGGTGGCACCAAGACGTGCTACGGCAACCGCGACATTGGCGGGAGCGCCGCCGGCAAAAGGAATGAAGGCGGGCGGCTGGTTGCCGCCGGCTTGGCGCTGCGCGTGAAAGTCGATCAGCGCTTCGCCGAAGCAGAGAATGGAAGCCATGCGATGGAAGCCTGTCCTGCGGCGATAACAATGCGCGGCGGCCGGAATGCTCCGGCCGCCGGCAGGCGAGCGGTCAGTGCGTGACGGGAGCCGAGCGCACCTTCGAGCCGCTGAAACCGTAGAACACGATGTACGCGTAACCGATCAGCGGGATAAAGAACGCGGGCTGCACGCCGATGTAATCGGCAAACGCACCCTGGATGGGCGGGAACAGCGCGCCGCCCACGATGGCCATGACGAGCAGGCTGGTCGCCTTGCCGGTCAGGGGCCCCAGATGTTCGATGGCCAGCGAGAAGATCGTCGGGAACATGATCGAATTGAACAGGCCGATGGCCACCAGGCTATAAACCGCGACCATGCCAGAGGTCGACATCGTCGTGATGAGCAGCAGGATGTTGATCATGGCGAACAGGCTCAGCAGCAGGCGCGGCGACACCTTGACCAGCAGCGCCGAACCGATGAAGCGGCCGATCATGGCCAGCGTCCAGTACGCGGACACGTAGTGGGTCGCCTGCTTCTCGGAGAAGTTGCCGATCTCCGGGAGATGCAGGTAGTTCACCATGAAGCTGCCGATCGAGACTTCCGAGCCCACGTAGAAGAAGATCGCCAGCACGCCGAATTTCACGTGGGGGTAGCGCAGGGCATCCAGCAGTGTATGCCTGGACGTGTCTGCCTTCTCGGTGGTTTCTTCCAGCGCGGGAAGGCGGAACAGCCACACGAAGATGGCAAGCAGGAACAGCACGACGGCAAGGCCGAGATACGGGCCCTGCACCGAGCTGGCTTCCTGTGCGCGGTAGGCCACCTGCTCGGCAGCCGAGAGCTGTTTGATTTCGTCACCCGTCTTGACCGTGTTGGCCAGGATCAGGAAACCGCCGACCAGCGGGGCGACCGCGGTGCCGGCCGAGTTCAGCGCCTGGGCCAGCGTGAGCCGGCTGGAGCTGGTGCGCTCGGGACCCAGCAGGGCGACGTACGGGTTGGCGGCAACCTGAAGCACGGTGATGCCGGCGGCCAGCACGAACAGTGCGCCGAGGAAGGACGGGTAGTTATGCAGTGCGGCGGCAGGCCAGAAGCCCAGTGCGCCGATGCCTGCGATAGCCAGGCCGGCGACGATGCCCTTCTTGTAGCCAACGCGCGCCACCAGCCATCCGCCTGGCAGCGACATGAGGAAGTACGTGCCGAAGAAGGTGGACTGGATGAGCATCACGCTCTTGTAGCTCAGCTCGAACGAGGCCTTCAGATGCGGGATCAGGATGTCATTCAGGCAGGTCAGGAAGCCCCACATGAAGAAAATCGTGGTCATTACACCCAGCGCGAGCGGGAAGTAGGTGTAGCGGGTATCACCGGCGTGACCGGTGGATACCGGAGGAGTTGGCGCAGAAGCGGTAGCCATGAGGCGCTCCGTTGGGGTCAGGATGAATGAGGCGGGCAGCTGCTTTCGCGTACTACAAGCTGCACGGGCGCAATGGTATGACCTGGCGCGGCATCCGGATTGGATAGTCTGCTCAGGATGAGTTCTGCGGCCTGCCTGCCGCGACCGCGTGGGTCCACCGCAATCGTCGTCAGAGGCGGCACGCTGACCGAAGCTTCGGCAACGTCGTCGAAGCCGGTCAGTGCAAAATCCTCGCCGGGACGACGTCCACGACGAGTGAGGCCGAGCATCAGGCCCAGCGCGACCGCGTCGTTGTAGCAGACGGCCGCCGTGGGTGTGGGATCGCGAAGGAAGAGGGCGCCGGTCTGCCGTGCAGCTTCCAGTCGGGTGGGTGCGCTCTCGATCAGCCACGAAGGGTCGATCGGCAGACCCGCGTCGCGCATCGCACCGCTGTAACCGCGACGGCGCTGCTCCACGGAACTGGAATCGCGATGACCGCCAAAGAATGCGATGCGCTGATGTCCCAGCGAGATCAGGTGTTCGGTGGCGAGGCGGGCGCCTCGCTCGTTGTCCATTTCCAGCGTGTCCCAGCGATGCTCGCCCTGGGCGTCGGGTAGTTCGCGGTTGAATACGAGCAGGGGCGTGTGCACGCCCACGGCGGACAGAACGCGTTCGCCCTCGCTGCCTTCAGCCGGCGAGAGGATGATGCCGGCCGGACCATGTTCAACCAGCGAATTGAGCACGGCCTGCTGACGCTCTGGTGATTCGCCGGTGTTGCCCAGCAGGGTGACAAAACCCGCGCTGGCCAGGGCTTCGTCGGCCCCGGCGGCAAATTCCGCGAAGAACGGGTTGCCCAGGTCATTGACCACCAGACCGATGCTCGACGAGGTGCGTCGGCGCAGATTGGCCGCAGCCCGGTTATAGACGTAACCCTGCCGCTTCAGCTCGGCCTCGACCCGGGCCCGCGTGGCCGAATTGACCAGCGGACTGCCGCGCAGCACCAGTGACACGGTGGCCCGCGATACGTCACACCCCAACGCGATATCGGCGAGGGTGACCTTGCGGCGCTGCGGGGGAGGCTTGGGCATCGGCTGTTCCTTCAAACGATCTAAATTCGGGCGATCATCGCTCGGGATGGCAAACAGTGCATCACGCACTGCAGCATGCATCGGGCAGGGAAGTTTGTTAGCTTCGGCTCGTTTATCACGATCCAAATCCTTTGTACCGATCCGATCGAGGGGAAGCCAGATGCCGAAGTACACCCGCCTGCGCCGGAGCCTGCTGGCCGCGGCCCTTTCCATCCCGCTGGCGGCAGGCGCCGCCACGGACAAGGGCAGCAGCGCCTGGTCGGTCGTGGACCCCATGATCGGTACGGGTGGCGACGGTCACACCTTCCCCGGTGCGACGGTGCCCTTCGGCATGGTGCAGCTGAGCCCGGACACGGCGATGCCGGACTTCAAGCACGCTTATAAATGGGCAGCCGGCTACCAGTACGGCGATGGCAGCATCCTCGGCTTTTCGCATACCCATTTCTCCGGCAGCGGACATTCGGATCTTGGCGATGTGCTGGTCATGCCTGTCGCGGGCGACGTACGGCTGGACCCGGGTACTCCGGAGCAGCCCGGCAGCGGCTATCGGTCGCGCTTTGATCACAAGACCGAAAAGGCCGAAGCAGGGTACTACGCCGTGACGCTGGCCGACTATGGCATCCGTGCCGAGCTGACCGCAGGCGCGCGCGTGGGCTGGCACCGCTACGCATTCCCGAAGGGCAAGCCCGCCCATCTGCTGATGGACCTGCGCCCCGGCATTTACGACTACGACGGCAAGGTGCTCTGGTCTTCGCTGCGCGTTCGCGCCGATGGCACCGTGACCGGCGGCCGCATCACACGCGGCTGGGCGGCAGGCCGCCAGCTGTACTTTGCCATGCGCTTCAACCAGCCGATGACATCGCGCACGCTGTACAACCGCGAAGCAAACATCACCTATCGCGGCTTCGCAGGCCCGGGCAATCACGCTGAAGATGGGGATGCGCAGGCCGGTCGCGCGTTGGAAGGCGTGTTCGACTTCGGTAGCCTGGACAAGCCGCTGATCGTGAAAGTGGCCGTTTCCTCGGTCAGCGAAGAGAACGCCATCGCAAACCTCGACAAGGACGGTGCCGGTTTCGACTTCGATGCTCGCCGCGCTGATGCGCGCAATGCATGGGAAAAAGCGCTGGCTACCGTGGATGTGGAAGCGCCCGCCAAAACGCGGCAGACCTTCTATACCGCGCTGTATCACTCCATGATCGCGCCTGGCCTGTCGATGGATGTGAACGGCCAGTATCGCGGGCCGGACAACGAAGTGCACACCGCAAAAGGCTTCACGTTCTACTCGACCTGGTCGCTGTGGGATGTGTTCCGTGCGCAGCAGCCGCTGATGACGCTTCTTGAGCCCGAGCGAAGCAACGATTTCGTCAGTTCACTGATCGCCTCGCAGCAGGCCAGTCCGTTCGGCATCCTGCCCGTGTGGGCGTATCAGGGCATGGAAACCTGGTGCATGATCGGCTACCACGCGGTTCCCGTGATTGCCGATGCCTATATGAAGGGCATCCGCGGCTACGATGCCGACGCGGCGCTGAAAGCCATGGTGTCCAGTGCGAGCTACGGCCCATATGGCGGTCTGGACGACTATATGAAGTTGGGCTATGTGCCCATCGACCGTCAGCCGGAAGCAGCCTCCAAGACGGTTGAATACGCGTACGACGACTGGACGCTGGCGCAGATGGCGAAAGCCATGGGCAAGAACGACGTCGCGGCTGAGTTCACCAAACGTGCCGGTTACTGGCGCAACAGCTTCGATGCGAAGACCGGCTTCGTGCGTGCCCGCAAGTCGGATGGCAGCTTCCGCGAGCCGTTCGATCCGGGGCAGGCCGGCTACGGCAGCGACTTCACCGAGGGCAACGCATACCAGTATTCCTGGTTCGTGCCGCAGGATGTGGCAGGCCTGATCGGTGAGCTGGGCGGCGACGCCCATTTCGTGAAGCGCCTGGATGAAGTGTTCGATGCAAAGGTTGATCCGAAAGCCTTCGCGCACGTGGAAGACATCACCGGCCTGATCGGCTGGTATGCGCATGGCAACGAACCCAGCCACCATATGGCCTACCTGTACGATTTCGCGGGCCAGCCGTGGAAGACCCAGGAGCGCCTGAAAACGGTGATGGACACCCAGTACACGCCCACGCCCACCGGCCTGGTCGGCAATGATGACCTGGGGCAGATGTCCGCCTGGTATGTCTTCACGTCGCTGGGCTTCTATCCGGTAACACCGGCCAGCAATGAATACGTGATCGGCAGGCCGTTCGTGAACAAGGCCACGCTGAACCTTGCCGGCGGCAGGAAATTCACCGTCATTGCCGAGCATCTGGATGCCTCGCATCCGTACGTCGGTTCAGTCACGCTCAACGGCAAGCCGCTGGAGCGCACCTACGTGCGTCACGAAGAGATCGCGGCGGGCGGCGAACTCAAGTTCGTGATGCAGGCCAGGCCAAACACGACGTGGGGTACGGGCGAGGCTGCGCGGCCCACGTCGATGAGTAAAACGGCTGATTGATCGCCTGCCCATCGCAGCCAATCTCCCTTCCGCCCTGGGGTGTGAGAGGGGGACTGACTGCGATGTTTTTTTCTGATGATTCCGGGCAAAAAACCATGCGCAAGAGCATCTTGCGCGAGCCCGGGCCCAAGCCTGGCCGACCGTCGTCACATCTGTTTCACGCGGCCTGCGGCATCAAGCAGCCCTCCAGTGACACTGGCGCATCGTTCGTTGCACCTGGCCGTCTTTCGTTTATACGGAGGCGCTGGTGCATCGCTCGGTGCGTTCGTCGCGTTCCTCTTCAGGCGCTTATGTCCGTTCCGAACATGCAAGACACGCTGCAAGCGTGCCAAAATGGGCATTGTTCCTGTGCAGGAAGGGCTGTGAGGATAGAGGCTGCATGATCCAACGTATCGGACTGCGCTGGCGCGTGGCTGGCTTGCTGGTGGCTGTGGTGGTCATCGTTGCGCTTCCTTATATCGTTACCCGCTCCAGCGCCGAAGACGCACTGGAGTCGCGCGACTGGGTGACCCATACCGCCGAAATCAAGGCCAGCGTCTACCGCCTTGAGGCTGCTCTTCGCGACAGCGAAGCGTCCATCTACACGATGCTCGTACCGGGTGTTAACGGCGATGCCGTGTTGAACGAGCGCGCCATCGGCGCGCGCAAGATCATCCCGGGCATTCTGACCAACCTGCGCGAAATGATGCGCGACAACCCGGCGCAGATGACGCGGCTGGGTGCGCTGGAAGCCGTGGCCAATGGCCGGCTGGTGTTGATGGATCAAGCCGTCAAGCGCCTGCATGGCGGTGATCGCGCGGGCGCGTTCACATCCATGGAAGACGCACGCAAGCTGTTCGCGTTCCGCGATCTTGTGGTGCAGGTCGTGAACGAAGAGAGCGGCCTGCTTGAAGCGCGTCGCGTGCATGCGCAGGAACTGGCAGCCAACAACCGCATCGTTCTGCTGATCGCCGCGCTTGCGCAGATCGCCCTGCTGGGCATTGTCGTTGTGGTGTCCGAGCGCCAGATCGCCATTCGCCTGAGTGCCGAATCGCGCATGCAGGAAGCCGTGCAGCGCTCGCTGCTCATCGTGCAGGCCGTGCGCGAACCCATCGCCATGCTGGACGGCGATCTGTGTACGCTGCTGGTCAATACGGCGTTCGGTGAGCTTTATGGCATGAACTCTGATCGTGATCGCAATCTGCCCCTGAAAGATGTGGGCAATGGCGCGTGGAACGATGGTGCGCTCTTGCAGCGTCTGAGCGATGTGATCGCCCGTGATCGCGAGCTGTGGGATTACGAAATGACCCAGCGCACGGTCGATGGCATCGATCGCTACGTAGTCATCAATGCCCGCCGCATCGAGCAGCCGGACAGCAAGGCACCGGCACTTCTGCTTACCGTCAGCGACATCACCGCGCGCGCGCTGGTGGAGCAGAAAGTCAATGAGCTGAATCGTCAGCTTGAGGGCAAGGTGGAGCAGATTTCCGACGTCAACCGCGAGCTGGAAGCCTTCAGTTACTCGGTGTCGCACGATCTGCGCGCGCCGTTGCGGCACATCTCCGGATTTGCGGGCAAGCTGGAAACCCAGCTTGGCGACAAGGCCGATGACCGCACACGTCATTACATCGACGTGATCAGTTCCTCGTCGCGCCGCATGGCGCAGCTGATCGACGACCTTCTGGTGTTCTCGCGACTCGGTCGTGGCGCGCTTCGTCTGCAGCCGGTCGACATGCAGTCGCTGGTGGAGGAGGCGCAGGCGCTGGTGGAAACCGAGGCGCAGGGTCGCCGCATCGACTGGCGCATTGCGCCGCTGCCCATCGTGGTGGGCGACGAAAACATGCTGCGTACGGTCTGGCAGAACCTGCTGGGCAACGCGGTGAAATACACAGCCAACCGCGAGCATACGCGGATCGAGGTCAGACTCGACCGTACCAGTTCGGGTGACTACGAATTTGCAGTTTCGGACAACGGCGCCGGCTTCGACATGCAATACGCGGGCAAGCTGTTTGGCGTGTTCCAGAGACTGCACCGCGCTTCTGAATTCCCCGGCAATGGCATCGGCCTTGCCAATGTCCGTCGCATCATCGCCCGTCATGGCGGCCGCACCTGGGCCGAAGGCGAAATTGACCGCGGCGCGACGTTCCACTTTTCACTGCCGGCCTCCGATGTGCCGGGCTCACGCATGGGCGACACATGAATCAACGCGACCTTAAAACCATCCTCCTTGTTGAAGACTCCAGCGCCGATGCCGAAATGGCCATCGACGCGCTGCGCGAGGCGAAGCTGGCCAACCCAGTAGTGCACGTGGAAGACGGTGTCGACTGCATCGACTACATCTACCGCACCGGCCGTTTCGCCGACCGCGATCCGCATGAAGGCGACCCGGCGGTGATCCTTCTGGACATCAAGATGCCGCGCATGGACGGCCTGGAAGTGCTCAAGCGCCTCCGTGACGATCCGAAGCGTCAGCGTCTTCCGGTGGTGATCCTGTCGTCGTCGCGCGAAGAGAGCGACCTGGCGCGCAGCTGGGATCTTGGTGTGAATGCCTACGTGTTGAAGCCCGTTGACGTGCAGCAGTTCTTCACTGCGGTGCAGACGCTGGGCCACTTCTGGGCCGTGCTTAACCAGCGTCCTGATTCCATCTGATACCGACTGTTGCGGCCAGCGAACGAGATCCACGTCCCATGAGTCAGCGCGCTACCAAAGTCAGGATTCTGCAAGTCGAGGACAGTCCCCTCGACGCGGAGCTGGTGCTTTCCGAACTCGATCAGGATGGCCTTGAATACGAGGTGCAACTGGTTGAGGACGAGGCTGCGTTCACTCAGGCGCTGATCGAGTTCCAGCCCGATATCGTGCTTTCCGACCTGAGCATGCCCGTCTTCAGCGGGCAGCGCGCGCTGGAAGTGCTGCGCGAGCGGAGCACCGAGATTCCCTTCATCTTCATCTCGGCCACGCTGGGTGAAGAGGCGGCAATCGAGGCTTTGCGCAATGGCGCGACCGATTACATCCTCAAGCAGAACACCGCGCGCCTCGCGTCGGCGGTTCGTCGTGCGCTTCGCGAAGCGGAAGAGCAGCGGGCCCGCGCCCGCGCCGAGCTGGAACTGATTCGCGCACAGCGTTTCGAGAGTCTGGCGCTTCTTGCCGGTGGCCTGAGTCACGACCTGCGCAATCTGCTGCAACCGCTGCTTCTGGCCGGCGATACCTTGCAGGACTATGCCGATGATCCGCGTCTGGCGCGCCTCGGCACGCTGGTTCGTGATTGCGGTCGCCGCGGCCTGGAAATGGTTTCGTCCATGCTTTCGTTCGCGCGCGGTGCGCGTCGTGCCGAGCAGGTGCGCCTGGGTGCGCTGCTGGACGCACTGAACCTCCTGATGCAGGGCAGTGTGCCCCGCAACATTCAGATGGACGTGGATGTCTTCGATGCAGACGTGTCGTTCGAGGGCAATCACACCGAGTTGCAGCAGTGCCTGCTGAACCTTTGTCTCAATGCGATCCAGGCTATGCCTGAGGGCGGCCAGCTGCGCGTGGAAACCGCGCCGGTGAATCTGGCAGAAGACTTCTTTGCCGACGGCGAGAGCAAAGCGGCCGGTCGCTATCTTCGCCTCAGTGTGATCGACTCCGGCGTGGGCATGTCGCCGGAAGTGTTGCAGCGTCTGTTTGAACCATTCTTCACCACGAAGGAAACCGGCACCGGCCTTGGTTTGCTCTCGTGCAAACGTATCGTGGCGAGCCACGGCGGCCTGATGCGTGTGAGCAGCGTGCCCGGCGAAGGCACGCAATTCCATCTGTACCTTCCGCTGGCGCACGACGAGGACACCTTCGGTGAGGCGATGCGCGCCGAAACCGGTCTGCTTGGCGAAGCCGAGCGTGTACTGGTGGTGGTTGAAGAGGCCATGCAGCTGTCGCTGCTGGTCGACACGCTTGACGCCTACGGTTACCAGGCCGGTGCAAGCCAGAGCGGTACGGCAGCCCTGCAATGGATCGAAGCACACGGCGTGCCCGATCTGGTTGTGATGGATGCCGACATGAACCTCTTCACCGGCGTTCGCACGCTGGCCGCACTGATGGAACATGGTTACAAACGTGCCGTGCTGCTGCTGGCCCGTCCCGAGTCCCCGCCCAACCTTGAAGAGATGCCCGCCCTGGAGCACCTCTACGTGCTGGACAAGCCCGTGCAGGCGAGGGCATTGCTGAGAACAGTTCGGGAAGCCCTGACCGCGAGTGACGGTAACGCGGCCTGATTGTCCCGGGCAGCCTTGCGGTCAGGGGACGGAATCATCCCTTGCGGCATGAGCCCCGCAGACGTCCGACGAGGGAAATAGGGGTGCCATAGTGTGCGGAGCCGGGTAACGCTTCCGCACCCCATGTCCACGGTCAGTCGGGCGTTTTTTTCTTCGGTGCGCCTGTCTGTCGGCGTATTACTTCTGCACTATCTGGAATGCGCAGCGCGCGGCATCGTCGCCCGCGCAGCTGTCGTATGGAATGCCGAAGGGGCCACTTTCGCGGGTCCATGCGTTGCCCCGGCTGAGGATGACCTTGGGGCGCTCGCTGGTTTTGCCGACGAATGCGATGTTGATGCTGCCGTTTTCCAGCTTGTAGGTGCAGCCGGCGATTTCGCCTTGCGTGCTTTCGGCGGTGTCGGGGTAGAACGTGGCCTCGTTGAAGCGCATGACGCGGCCGTTATTGCCGTTGGAGGCAATGCCCAGCCATTCGTGGTCTTGAGCGTGGGTCTTGGCGATGTACACGCCGCCGTACCGGGAGATGTTCTCCGGGCGCGGGCAGTGTTCCACGGCCTGCGCGAATGCGAGCGGGCAACCGGTGAGGCAGAGCAGGGCGGTGAGCGACTTCGCGACGTTCATGGGGCTTCCTTGCGGGCTGGAGCAGGAAGTATGTGAAGGTGTGCGGAGTGTGGCTGTCGGGGTGTGCTGACGGTTTTTGTCGGCGCCGGGAGAGGGCTGCGGCTTTCGGGCGTGGTGTATCGCGCGCAAGCGCGCTCCCGCAGAGCATGGAGATCCGGGGAGCGCGTTGGGGCTTAGTCGATGCCGAGTTTTTTCAGTTTGTAGCGCAGGGCACGGAAGGTGATGCCCAGCTTTCTGGCGGTGGCGGTCTTGTTGTAGCGGGACTCTTCCAGCGCTTTGACGATGGTGTCGCGTTCGATATTGGAGATGTAGTCTTCCAGCGGCACATCGCTGTGTGCCCCACCGCGTGCGGCGGGAGACTGTGATCCAGCGGCGGCCATGCCTGCGCCGGCGTCGATGGGGTTGCCACGTTGCGGCAGCATCAGGTCGCCCGCTTCGATCACGTCGCCTTCGGCCATCGCCATGGCGCGTTCGAGGATGTTTTCCAGTTCGCGCACGTTGCCCGGGAAGGAGTAGGACTCCAGCGCGGCGAGGGCATCCGGTTTCAGGCGGCCGGCGGGAAGGCCCGATTCGGCGGCGAGCTGGCGCAGGATGAAGTCGGCCAGTGCCGGCACATCGCCGCGACGTTCGCGCAGGGGCGGAACACGCAGTTCGATGACGTTGATGCGGTAGAAAAGATCCTGGCGGAACAGGCCCTGTTCGACCAGCGCGGCCAGATCCTTGTGGGTGGCGGACAGGATACGTACGTCCACGGGTACTTCGTCACGACCGCCGATGGGACGTACGGCCTTTTCCTGGATGGCGCGCAGCAGTTTGACCTGCATGTGCAGAGGCAGCTCGGCTACCTCATCAAGGAAGAGGGTGCCGCCCTGCGCTGCCTGGAAGAGACCTTCCTTGTCGGCGTGGGCGCCGGTGAAGCTGCCCTTGCGGTGACCGAAGAATTCGCTTTCCATCAGCTCGGACGGAATGGCGCCGCAGTTCACGGGTACGAAGGCGCCCGGTGCGCGGGGGCCCATCTCGTGGATGAGGCGTGCGACCAGTTCCTTGCCCACGCCCGATTCACCGCCGATGTAGACCGGTGCCTGATTGCGGGCAAGTTTGGTGATCGTGCCGCGTACCTGCTGCATGGCAGGCGACGTGCCGATGAGGCGGTCGGAAGAGACATTGCCCTTGCCGCCAGCGGCTTCGCCCTTGCGTTCTTCGGACAGCTTCAGTGCCGTGCGCACGAGTCGGCGCAGCAGCTGAATGTCCACGGGCTTGGACACGAAGTCGAAGGCACCGGCCTTCAGTGCATTGACGGCTGCGTCCACGTTGCCGTACGCCGTAATCATGGCGACAGGCGTTTCAGGATAGGTCTCGGCGATCAGTTCGATCAGTTCCTGGCCGCTGCCGTCGGGAAGACGCATGTCGGTGAAACAGAGGTCGTAACGACGACCGGCCAGTGCGCTCCGCGCTTCGCCGACAGTTCCCACTGCGTCGACGTCGAGTTCCATTCGACCGAGTGTGATGGTCAGCAACTCACGGATGTCTCGCTCGTCGTCGATGACCAGTACGGTCTGTTTGCTCATGAGTTCCGGTCGATATCCCTAATCTTGAAAGGTTAACCCTGACGGAGCGTTACGCAAAGCGCCAAATCACGCACGGGCGGCAACGGGTGCGGCGGAGGCCGTTCGCGCCGGTGGCGTCAGGCTGATGCGGAAGCAGCTGCCGCCCCCCGCCACACGCACGTATTCCAGTGCCGCCTGATTGGCTTCGCTCATCTGGCGCGCGAGATACAGGCCAAGGCCGGTTCCATACTCATGCGTTGTAAAGAAGGGTTCAAAGATTTGCGCCGCCACCTTTGGCGGAATGCCGGGGCCGCGATCAATCACTTCGAGGATGGGCGTGCCCGTGTCCGAATTGCGGGCCACGATCATCACGCGGGCCGGCTCGTCGGGCATGCGGCCGTAGCGGAGGGCGTTCTGCACCAGATTCCAGGCCACCTGCTGGAGGTGCTGAGGATCGGCGACGGCGGCCACGGGCTCGCCGGGGGCGACGGCGCGCAGGATGTCGGCGCCCAGGTCATTGCCCTGGCGGTACTCGGCCACGAAGTGATGCACCCACTGGCTGAGGTCCAGCGTTTCCGGGCGGGAACGCTCGCGACGGGACAACTGGAGAATGTTCTCGATGATCTCGTTGAGGCGCGAGCAGTGGTTGTTGATGATCTCGACCATGCGCAGGTCGGTGTCATTCATGTCGGTGGACTCAGCCAGCAACTGCGCGGAGTAGTGAATGGCAGCCAGCGGATTGCGAATCTCATGGGCGATGGACGCAGACAGGCGGCCCAGCGAGCTGAGGGTCAACTCTTCCGCACGACGCGACAGTAGCGAGGTGTCGTCCAGGAAGATGAGGACGTGGGAGTCGTCGTTGGGAGCCAGGCGGGAGAATCGCGGTACGACTTCCGGTACGCCGTCGGCCAGCGCGGTGGCGGTTTCGTCGAGCTTGCCTGCCGTGCGCCAGTGATAAAGCCGGCGCGACAGCTCCGGTGCCAGCGTGCCCAGGTCGCGCTGGTCGGCAGACGGGTTGCCCATCAGCATCCACGCCGACTCATTGAGCTGGTGGATGCGGTTGCCTTCATCGACCAGCAAAACGCCGGTTTTCATGCGGCGGATGATGAGTTCGTTGACCTGGGAAAGGTTGGCCAGGTCGATGCCGCGCTGCTCAGCCAGTGCCTCGGACGCCCGGATATTTCGACCAAGCAGATAGCACAGCGACGCCGCAGCGAAGTAGGCCAGCCCGAAAAGGGCGTACTCCAGCATCTCCCGGTCGCCGCCGTCGCTCGGGCTGGCCTCGAAAAAGGTGTGCCCCAGCATGGCCAGCGAGGCGATAGCGGCGAAGAACATGGATAGCCGCAGAGGCAGCAGCAGGGCCCCGGTGGCGATGTTGACCACCAGCATCATGGCCACGCCCATGCGGACGTCGTGCATCAGGATCAATGCGGCGGCGGCCGCCAGCACGTCGGCCACCAGGCCGCCAGACACGGTGAGAATGGGATGGTGCATGGCCTGGCGGGTACGCGCGACCAGCACGAGCGCCACCAGCAGGTAGGCCAGGGCGAGAACCCGGGCCAGTAGGGGATCGGGGAGGGTGGGCCACGCCAGGTGTTCCGGCCGGAAGGCCAGCGCGGCGTAGATGGCGGCCTGTCCCAGACGGAAGTAATTGAAAAAGAAGAGCTCGTGGCGCGCCGTGCTCTGATTTCCCCCGGGGACCCTCGGGGCGAGGTTCGACGCGACAGTTGACACGGATGGGGGCTCCCTGGGGTGTCCGGCGGCTCAAGGACTCAAGGGGCCAGTATAGGCGGGGTGCGGGGGATGGGTAGTGGCCGGACGGCCAGTTTTACGTCGCGCCCCTTTCCATCTGGGCGCCCTTCCGGGAAAATACCCGGCCGTACTGTGTGAAAAGTCGACAGTGAGCTGTCGGGTTCACCCACTTACATCCCGGCGCCGCGCTCCCCCGCGCGCACCATCCCCATGCCCGTACGAGCCGCGAGCTGGCTCGTACGCATTCGTACGTTTTCTTCCGTTCGCTCGAGGTATCGAATGAATTTCCACGAGTACCAGGCTAAAGAGCTCTTCGCGAAATACGGCATCGCCGTACCGCCGGGCAAGGTTGCCAACTCTCCCGATGCCGCTGTCGACGCCGCCAAGCACCTTGGTGGTTCGCAGTGGATGGTCAAGGCCCAGATTCATGCCGGCGGTCGCGGCAAGGCCGGTGGCGTCAAGTTCTGCCGCAGCCTGGACGACGTCCGCGCTGCTGCCAAGGGCATGCTCGGCACCAACATGGAAACCTACCAGTCGGCCGGCCGCGCGCTGCCCGTCAACCTTGTGCTGGTCACCGACGCGACTGATATCGCGAAGGAACTGTACCTGTCGATCCTGACCGACCGCGACACCAAGTCGATCTCGTTCATCGCCTCCAAGCACGGCGGCGTGGACATCGAGCAGGTCGCCAAAGAGACGCCGGAAGACATCCACACCATCGTGGTTGACTTCGTGGAAGGTCTCCAGCCGTACCACTGCCGCGATCTCGGGTTCAAGATGGACCTGAATCCGAAGCAGGTCGGTCAGCTGACGAAGATCATGCTTGGCCTGTACAAGCTGTTCAACGAGAAGGACCTGGCCCTGGTCGAGCTGAACCCGCTCGCCATCCTCGCGGACGGCAACCTCGCCGCCCTCGACGGCAAGGTCAACTCCGACGACAACGCTGAATTCCGTCACGCTGACCTGGCCGCCATGCGCGACCTGACTCAGGAAGACGCGGCTGAAGCGGCTGCCATCACGCACAACCTCAACTACGTGACGATGGACGGCACGATCGGTTGCATGGTCAACGGCGCAGGTCTGGCCATGGCAACGATGGACGTGATCCAGCTGGCAGGCGGCGAGCCGGCCAACTTCCTCGACGTGGGTGGCGGCGCCACCAAGGAACGCGTCACGGAAGCGTTCAAGCTCATCCTGTCGTCCGACAAGGTCAAGGCCATCCTGGTCAACATCTTCGGCGGCATCGTGCGCTGCGACCTCATCGCGGAAGGCATCATCGCCGCAGTGAAGGAAGTGGGCCTCAAGATCCCCGTCGTCGTGCGCCTCCAGGGCACGAATGTCGAGAAGGGCCGCGAACTGCTGGCCAACTCCGGTCTGGCGATCACGCCGGCCGACGATCTCAACGACGCGGCGCACAAAGCCGTGGCTGCGGCCAAGGGCTGAGGAGAGCATTCATGAGCGTTCTCGTTAACAAGAACACCAAGGTGCTCGTGCAGGGCTTCACCGGCCAGCAGGGTACCTTCCACGCCGAGCAGGCGATTGATTACGGCACCAAGATTGTCGGTGGCGTGACCCCGGGCAAGGGCGGTTCCGAGCACATCGGTCTTCCCGTGTTCAACAGCGTGCGTGACGCCGTCGACCAGACCCAGGCCGATGCTTCCGTGATCTTCGTGCCGCCTCCGTTTGCGGCCGACTCGATCCTCGAAGCCATCGACGCGGGCATCAAGGTCATCGTCACCATCACCGAAGGCATCCCGGTCCTCGACATGCTGCGCGTGAAGAACGTGCTGAAGTCGCATCCGGACACCGTGCTGATCGGCCCGAACTGCCCCGGCATCATCACCCCGGGCGAATGCAAGATCGGCATCATGCCCGGTCACATTCACAAGCCGGGCAAGGTCGGTATCGTGTCGCGTTCGGGCACCCTGACCTATGAAGCAGTGTTCCAGACCACGAATGAAGGTCTCGGCCAGTCCACCTGCATCGGTATCGGTGGCGATCCGATCAACGGCCTGAACTTCATCGACTGCCTGAAGCTGTTCCAGGACGATCCGCAGACCGAAGGCATTATCATGGTCGGTGAAATCGGTGGCAGCGCAGAAGAAGACGCCGCCGAGTTCATCGCTGAATACGTGAAGAAGCCGGTCGTGTCGTTCATCGCAGGTGCTTCGGCTCCTCCGGGCAAGCGCATGGGCCATGCTGGCGCCATCATCTCCGGCGGCAAGGGCACGGCGGCTGCGAAGTTCGCAGCGCTTGAGAAGGCCGGCGTCACCACCGTGAAGTCGCCTGCCGATCTCGGCCGGACGCTTGCGGGTCTGATGAAGTAATAACGCTTCGGCGTCAGTGATACAGAAAAGGCCGCGACGAAAGTCGCGGCCTTTTCTTATGAGCGTTTGTCGTGGTTCAGAGCGCAGGTAACTGCCAGGTGGACCGAAGGCGTGCGTACTCGTCCTTGGGCAGCAGGACGAAAACCGGCTTCTTCTTCGGATCGAGCCACGCCAGCAGATGTTCCATCATCGTGTCAGGCATGGCAGTGCATCCTGCGGTGGGGGAAGTGGGCGACTTCCATACATGCGCGAAGATGCAGCTGCCTTTGCCCGTCGCACCTTTGGCGTTGTGTTCGATGACGAAGCCGACGCGATACGCCTGGTCGCCATGGAAATGCAGATCGCGGCGCATCGCCTCCGTAGACCCCTCGACAGCTTTCGCGCCAACGTTTTTCGTATCGACCAGTTGGTTGTAGTACGGCGAGCCGCTGACGTCCACGCAGTAGTCTGATGCGGTGAGCCCGCGCCATGGCAGCGCGGTGGGATAGTCCTCGGCATATCCGAACGCCGTGCCAATGCGAAAGACGCCTGCGGGACTGCGGCCATCGCCTTCGATTTTCTGAGGCCCTGTTTGCTGGGGTGGGCTGATGCCCATGCCCCATGCCGCGCCCGTTCGACCGATGGTGACAGGCGTGGTCGTTCCCTGATCTTTCCAGCCGGACGCCACGCGATTGAAGGTGTGCAATGTGCCGCGATTCGCGTCCCATGCGTCGATCACCACAACGACCATCTGCTGTGCACCATTCCAGGGCAGTGGATGGCTGGTCCGTGCGGGCGCCGCCGCTGCGCCCGCCAGAACCATCGCGCCAAGAAGAACACACGAACCGCGTCGCAGGGTGAACATGGGGTGTCCTCGTCGTGGTGGCCGGTTGATGCTCAGGGGCGAATGCGCACGATGCTGGTCATGCGGTCCACAAAGCTGTGTTTCTCGTCATACATCAGTGGTAGCAGAGGCGTGACAGCCACTTCGTTGATGACCGTGCGGATCAGCGCGCCCTGCTTGTTGCGCACATTGATGCCAGTGACATCGTGGATGACGTACGGCTGGCCGTCGATGCGGCCGATCATCATCATGACGTGGCCGGGGATGTAGATCAGGTCGCCGGGTTGAAGTGATTCGACAGCGGACGCGCGCGCGTCGTGGCCATCTGCATCGGTGAACGCCTGATGGTCGAGTCCCGGGCTCGTGCTCTGGTCGCCGGTGTTGCGCGGCAGGACGACGCCCATGCTGCGATACACGTCTGCAACGAAGCCGCTGCAATCCCGGCCGTTGTATGCGTTGCCCCAGCCGTAACGCTCACCGAGGAAACGAAAGGCCTGGCGGATGATGTTGGCCTGGGTGAGCGGCAGGTATCCCGCGGATGACTCGCCATTGCGTTGCAGGAGGGCCGGCTGGAACGCGAGATGGCCGTCTGTCGTGCGAACAGGAAGTCGCAGCACGTACGAGGTGGAAGCATTCTGCCCGTTTACGACACCTGTTTGTGTAGCGAGCGGCACGCGCGTGCCCATGTCGAGTTGCCGTTCCGACACGGCGACAGATTCGGGTGTGTACACCGTGCGCGGCTTGGCACCCGTGATGACGCGAAAGGGTGTGGCGTCGACCTGGGCGAATACCTGCTTCGCGCTTCCCTGCGCGATATCGCTGGCGGCCACCCACGCGGCGTAGCGTTCGCTGACCACAAAGAACCAGCGGCCGTCACGTGTGGTGTGCACGATGGCGACAGGGTCGCCCGGATAAAGCGCGCTTTCCTGGAAGCGGTCGATATCGGTATCGCCCGGCTGGCTGAAGGCTCGCATACCAGTCGGATAACTGCGCAGCGAAGTACGCGTGACCGCCATGCCGTAGCGGGGCGTTGTGCTCTCGGGAATGGTGTCGATGCCGGCATGGTTCATGACGGTGTTCAAAGCGGACTGATCGATGCGCAGTCCGTTGTCGGTGTACAGCGGCCGGGTTGGCATCGGCGACGCCTTGTTTACCCAGGCCAGCACCTGATTGCGCGGCAGCGTCGCAGGCAGGTGGCGGATGTCGTACATGGATGGATCGAGCCTTGCGATCTTCCGGTTGAGTGCGGCGATGGCATCGGGAGCAAGGATGATCGCGTCGGGCGTGTCCAGCCGGGCTACCCAGAAGGTCGGGTCAAGCTGGGCGTCGGCCACGCCGGGAAGCGTGGCGCTGGCCTGAGTCTGTACCACGGCATGCGAGGCCGCCGTACACAGGGCAAGAGCGGCACTCAGCAGGGCGAGTCGCAGAAAGGTCATGCGGTAGTCTCGTTCATCGCGAGGTGACGTGAGGTCGAGGATATCGCACGACCGGCCTGGCTGCGGGGACCACGGTCACATGCTGCTATGGTCTGTGGGGATTCATTAAGCGGAGTCTGAAATCATGCGTTGTCGCCTCAGCCTGATCCTCGCCGGGATGGTCGTTGCCTTACCCGTTCTGGCCGAGCCGCCCGCCACCGTGTCACCCGCCACCACGCCGGCCGCTGCGGGCATGATCGACGTTCGCACGCTGGTGCCTGATCTGGCTGAAGACATGCGCTATGCCGGAAGCGACAATTTCACCGGCACCGTGGTGGATGGCTACGATGCTCCCCGCTGTTATCTGCGCAAGGGTGCGGCAACGGCATTGGCGCGTGTGGAGCACACGCTGCGTCAGAGCGGCATGCGCCTGAAACTGTGGGACTGCTATCGCCCGGCGCGTGCTGTCGCGGTTTTTGTGCGCTGGGCGCACGACCTGAGCGATACAGGCACAAAGGCCGTGCACTATCCGAACATCGACAAGAGCGCGCTACTCGGGGAGTACATCGCTCCCGTATCGGGACACAGCAAAGGTGCGACAGTCGATCTCACATTGATGCAGTGTCACGCGGGCAAGTCCTGTGTTCCGTTGGATATGGGAACTGATTTCGATTTCTTCGATCCGATGGCCCACACCGACGCGGCGACCATCAGCCCCACACAGAAGACGAACCGTCTGCTTCTGAAGAAGGCGATGGAAGGTGCGGGCTTCGTCAACTACCCGCAGGAATGGTGGCATTACTCGCTGCCTTCCGCCGTCGACCCGGGTGTCATCTACGACGTCCCCGTGCGCTGACAGAACGTAGTTCACATAAAGGATGGTTAGACGTCCAAACGGTTGACACGAACTTGCGGTGTGCTACAAATGGTGCGCAGCAGCAGACTCAAGGGGCTGTCCGTGCATTTTCCATATCAGGCATATCGCCTCATTCATCGCCGCGCGCCTGGCGTGCCGCGATGTTGTAGCCAGAGCGCGTTCCGCTCCCGGGCTTGACGGCCCGCGGCCAGTCCGCGCTCGCTTCCTCGCCGTTCATCAGTATCAACCAGCGCTCTCGCAGGCGTTACGGGCGGCTTTGGCCGTCGATCCGGCCAGTCTCAGCGAACCTTCCCGCCACCGTCCTTCTGGATCGTGGCGCGGTGGAGGCTGGCCATTCATGGGGAAGGGGTGGAACGAAACGATGGCAATGCCGCTATGGAAGAAAACCGCGCTGGGCACGGCGATGCTGGTTGCGCTGGTCGACGGGGTCGTGGCCCAGTCAACCAGCGGGTCAATTTATGGGCAGGTCAAGGCGAGTGAGGGTGATGTGGTTCGCGTGGACAACGGGTCGGGCATCGTGCGCGAGACATCCGTGGACGCACGCGGCCGGTACACCGTGTCGCAGTTGCCGCTGGGTACTTACAGCGTGTCGGTGTCGCATGCGGGCACAGTGATCCAGAGCCGCGACAACGTTGCCCTTCGCGTGGGTTCCGGCGTGGACGTGTCGTTCGGTGACAACGAGGTGCAGGAGCTCGGTGGTGTGACCGTGTCCGGCCGCGTCGCGCCGTCCATCGACGTGACCTCGGTGGACTCGCGCACCGTGGTCACGGCAGATCAGCTGGCACGCCTGCCGCTGGCCCGTTCATCAGAAGCCATCGCATTGCTGGCACCGGGGGTGGTCGACAACACCGGTGGCTACAAGAGCGCGACGGGCAATTCGCTGGTGACCTTCGGCGGTTCGGCGGCCAGCGAGAACGCGTACTACATCAACGGATTCAACACGACCGATCCGCTGCGTGGCTTTGGTGGCCTTTCGCTGCCCTATGGCGCCATCGAGCAGCAGGAAGTCTATACAGGTGGCTACAGCGCGCAGTACGGCCGCTCCGATGGCGGCGTCATCAGTGTGGTGGGCAAGCGCGGTACGAATCAATGGCACGCGGGTGCCCAGGTGCTGTGGGAACCGAATCGCGCGCGGGCGCAAAGCATCGACACCTACTACACCAACGGCCTGCCGCCGCAGCCCAAAGCCGGTGCGCTGTATGCGCCCAACCGCGCGGACAACAACACCTCCACGACGGTCAGCGCGTATGCCGGTGGCCCGCTCATCAAGGACAAGCTGTTCCTGTTTGCGGCCGCTGAAGTGGAGCGACAGACAGGCAACACCGTAAGCGACGTGACCAAAACACAGGCGCCCGACACGGCCTACCGGTACACCAATCCGCGCTGGTACGCCAAGCTGGATTGGAACATCGACGAGAACAACATCCTGGAAGTGACCGGCGCGTCGGACAAGAGCAAGAAGAACGGCACGATCTACGACTACGATTATCAGGATCGTCAACGGGGCGACTACATCGCCGGAGCCAGCGACGAGAAATATGGCGGCGACGTTTATACGGCCAAATACACCGGTTACATCACCGAGAACCTCACGCTCACCGCGCAATACGGAAAGATGGATACGGCCAGTTACCTGAGCCCGCCAGGCTACGATCCTTCGGCAACCTACATCGCCGGGCTGGTTTATCAGAACCCGGCAGTGACGGGCGGCTCGTCGCGCGGCAGCAGCCAGACCGTCGCGTCACTGACCGATCCCGGGCGGGGCAATGCAACGACCAATACGCGCATCGACCTGAGCTACGTGCTGGGCGATCACACGCTTACCGCCGGTATCGACAACCAGACTGCGCGTGCCCGCAATCAGGGTAGTGCAAGCTCAGGCCCGGGCTACACGTGGACCTATGCGCAGGGGCAGCCGGATCTGCCGATCTCCACCGGTTTGGGTGTGGCGGCGCCGGGTGGCTATCCCGGGGGCGAGAACGGTTACTACGTGGTGCGCGGCGTGGCATCGAGTCGTGCGACTGTCCGCTCGGATCAGCGGGCGCAGTACATCGAAGACAAGTGGCAGGTGACGGATCGCTGGCTGGTCACGGTGGGTCTGCGCAACGACCAGTTCACCAACTACAACGCCCACAGCGAAGCCTTCATCCGGCAGACAAAGCCGCAATGGGCGCCTCGTCTCGGGTTCAGTTGGGACGTGTATGGCGATGCGAGCTTCAAGGTGTACGGCAACGCTGGCCGTTATTACCTGGGTTTGCCGCTTAATCCGGCGTTGAATGCGGCGGGCGGTTATCTCAGCACCAGCCAGTACTTCACCTATACCGGCATCGCCGGTGATGGTACGCCCACGGGGCTGACGGCGATTGCGCCGGGTGTGCCGGTATCGTCAAACAATGCGTTTGGCGTGTTGCCTGATCCGAAGACGGTAGCTGCGAAAAACATGAAGGCGGAAAACCAGGACGAATATATCCTGGGATTCACGAAGCTTGCCGGCGACCACTGGGTGTATGGCGCCAAGGTCACGTACCGCAAGCTGCGCAATGCCATCGACGACTTCTGCGACATCGACGCGATCATCAGCAAAGGCCAGTCGCTGGGCTACGACGTGAACAAGCATCAGGCGAACAGCTGCTATCTGTTCAATCCCGGGCAGGCGAACACGTTCAACCTCATCGACACGTCCGGCCGCTACGTTGCCATTCCGGTCAGCAACAAGGAGCTGGGATTCGATGGCCTGAAGCGCTCTTACTACGCCCTCGAACTGTTGCTGGAGCATCCCTTCGACGGTCGCTGGTATGCGAAGGCGGGATATACGTTCTCGCGCAGCTACGGCAACACGGAAGGCCAGTTGCGTTCGGACCTCAGCCAGACGGCTACCTCGACCAGTGAGGACTGGGACAACAGCGCGATCATGGTGAACACGAATGGTCCGCAGAACAACGACCACACGCATCAGCTCAAGCTGTTCGGGTATTACCAGATTGCGCCGGAGTGGCTGGCTTCGGCCAACATCAGTGCGATTTCCGGCGCGCCGCGTCACTGCCTCGGTTACTACGGTCCCCATCACGAGGACCCGGTGGGATACGCGCCGTACTACCACTTCTGCGACGGGCAACCGTCGCCGCCGGGCAAGCAGGGCCGGCTGCCGTGGATTCGTCAGATTGATCTGGGCCTGACCTACCGGCCTGCCTTTGCCTCGCAGAAGCTCGCCTTCAGCGCCAGCATCTTCAATCTGCTGAACGAGCAGCGGGCGTTGCAGCGGTCGGCGGTATCGGAGTCGGGCCCGGGCATTTCCGAGGCCGCCTATGGCGTGATTACCCAGCGCCAGGCCCCGCGTTACGGGCGTTTCAGTGTGTCGTACGACTTCTGAACGAGGGCGTCTGTCGCGGCTCGCCGGGTGGGCGGGCCGCGACGGCGTTATCATCGGCACTTCGCCCGCACGATAACGATTGTCCCCATGACTTCTTTTCGCTTCGCTCTGGCCCAGTTCGATTTTCCCGTGGGCGCGGCCAGCGCCAACGCCGCCCGGGTCCGGGAACTTGCCGCAAAGGCACGGGACCAGCACCAGGCCTCGCTCATTGCATTCCCCGAGCTGACAATCAGTGGCTACCCGCCGGAAGACCTGCTGCAACGGCCCAGTTTCCTTGAAGCCTGCGAGCAGGAAATGGTCGGGCTGGCTTCGCGGCTGGAAGGCATCGCAGCGGTCGTGGGGCATCCGGACACGCGCGGTGAAGTGTTCAATGCCGCCAGCCTTCTTCGCGAGGGCAAGCGTGAATGGACGTATCACAAGCAGGCGCTGCCCAATTACACGGTGTTCGACGAAAAGCGCTACTTCCGCGCCGGTGAAGCCAGCCGCACCTTCATGATGGAAGGTGTGCGGGTGGGCATGCTGATCTGCGAAGACATCTGGGAAGCCGAGCCCGCTGCGCATGCCGCGGCGGCTGGCGCCGAGATGCTGCTGGTCATCAATGCCTCTCCGTATGACAGCCGCCAGGCGGCCACGCGCGAAGAGCTGCTGCGCCGTCGTGCCACGGAAAACGACATCCCCATTGCCTATGTGAATCTTGTCGGTGGTCAGGACGATCTGCTGTTCGACGGTGGTTCGCTGCTGGTGCAGCGCGACGGCCATGTCGTGGCACGGGCGCCTTCGTTCGAGGAAATGCTGCTTCTGGTGGAGTTCGATGCGGCATCTCGTTCCCTGCGTCCCATCGACTGGCCGGAGCAGGACGACCGGGGTCCGGAAGCCACCATGTATGCGGGGCTGGTGCGGGGCGTGCGCGACTACGTCGGCAAGAACCACTTTTCAGGCGTGCTGCTGGGCCTTTCCGGCGGTATCGACTCGGCACTGACCCTGGCCATTGCAGTGGATGCGCTGGGTGCTGACCGGGTCACGGCGGTGATGATGCCCACCCGTTACACCTCGGACCTCTCGTTGCGCGAGGCAAAGGCGCAGGCTGAGCATCTGGGCGTGGAATACCACATCCTTCCGATCGAGGGCATTTACGAAGCCTTCGTGGGAACGCTGGCACCGGTGTTCGAGGGCCGGGCGCCGGACATCACGGAGGAAAACCTCCAGTCGCGCTCGCGTGGCGTGCTGCTGATGGCCATGTCGAACAAGACGGGCCGGCTGCTGCTGTCCACCGGCAACAAGAGCGAGATGGCGGTGGGTTACGCCACGCTGTACGGCGACATGTGCGGCGCCTACGCGCCGCTGAAGGACCTGTACAAGACGGTGGTCTACGACATCTCGCGCTGGCGCGCGAACGTCGATGGCGCGATCCCGCTGGCAGTGATCGAGCGTCCGCCGTCGGCCGAGCTTCGCCATGAGCAGACCGATCAGGATTCCCTGCCGCCGTACGACGAACTGGACGCGATCCTGGCCCGCTTCATCGAGGGCGAGCAGTCGGCCGAGGACATCATCGCGGCCGGTTTCGACGATGCGACCGTGCGCCGGGTGATCCGGATGGTGTTCATCAACGAGTTCAAGCGCCGCCAGGCGGCGCCCGGGCCGCGGGTGACCACGAAGGCGTTTGGGCGCGAGCGTCGCTACCCCATCACATCGGGCTGGCGCTGAGCCCCCTCTGCGGAGGTGTCCACAAAGAAAAACCGGCTTTCGCCGGTTTTTCTTTTTCCCTTAGTGGTGACCCGAGAACGGGATCGCCTTGCGCCAGATGGAAGGGGCGTGGGGCCACTTGTCATCGGTCAGGTAAGGGTGGTTCGGGTAGTTCAGGGCCAGCACCTTGCGGGTCTGGTCGGCCAGGGCCGGGCGGTCCAGGCCAATGTAGCTGCGGGTGAGCAGCGCCAGGGCATCGGCGGTTTCCGGCGACTGCTGGTAATGCTCGATCACGTACTGCGAACGGTTGGCAGCGGCGATATAAGCCTTCACCCGGACGTAGTACTCGGCGACGTTGACCTCGAACTGGGCCAGCTGGTTGCGCAGGAAGATCATGCGCTGGCGGGCGTCCGTGGCGTAGGCGCTGTTGGGATAGCGGCGCGTCAGCTGGCTGAAGTCGTCGAAAGACTGCAGGTTGTAGCCCTGATCGCGGCGCGTGGTGGCGCTTTCACGCCCCAGGTAGCGCTCGATCAGACCGCCGGTTCGATCAAAATTGATCAGACCGCGCAGGTAATAGGCATAATCTGCATGCTTGTGGGTCGGAAACGTCTTGATGAAGCGGTTAATCGTCGAGTACGCGTCTTCCGGCTTGTTGTCTTTGTACTGCGCGTAAGCCAGCTCGATCTGCGCCTGTTCGTTGATGTCACCAGACGGGAAACGGGCGATGAGGCGTTGGTACGCCTTCTCCGCCGCTGCGAAATCAGAGTTCTCCAGCGAGTCGTGGGCATTGGCATAAAGCTTGTCCACCGGCATGGTGTCGATGGTTTCGCCCTTATGACGGAACATCGAGCAGGCGCTTGTCGCGAGGGCGAGAGCGAGCAGAATTATCAGCTTGGTAGCGCGCATTGAGAGAGTTCGGATGCTTAAGCGAATTTGCATGATAGCCGAAACCGGCCGGTCTCCGGGGGCACGCTCGTGACTGTGCTCCGGCATGAGGCCACGGTGCCATTGGTGGCCGCGGGACGTCGTTTCGACCAGGCTTTGGCCGAGATGTTCCCGCAATACTCCCGCTCCCGCCTTTCGGGCTGGATCAAGGCGGGTCTGGTCCTCCTGGATGGTAAGAAGGCGCCCCCCCGCCAACTGCTGCACGGTGGGGAAAAAGTTGTTCTGGAAGCGGAACTTGAGACGGAAGTGGAGGCGGCCCCGGAGGCCATGGACCTCGATATCCGCTTCGAGGACGATGACCTTCTGGTGCTGGACAAGCCGCCCGGCCTGGTCGTCCATCCGGGTGCGGGCAACTCGGCCGGCACCCTGCTGAACGCCTTGCTGCACCATAGCCCGAAGCTGGCCGAATTGCCCCGGGGGGGCATCGTCCATCGTCTGGACAAGGACACGGCCGGCCTGATGGTGGTGGCCAAGTCCATTGCTGCCCATACCGCGCTGGTGGCCATGCTGTCCCGGCACGATGTCCATCGCCAGTACGAGGCGGTGGTCACGGGCACGATGGTGGCCGGCGGCACGGTGGACCAGGCCATTGGCCGCCACCAGCATGATCGCCTTAAGCAGGGCGTCCGTGAGGTGGAAGATGGCGGCAAGGAAGCCATCACCCACTACCGCATCCGCGAGCGCTTCCGCGCCCACATGGTGCTTCAGTGCAATCTGGAGACGGGCCGCACGCATCAGATTCGCGTGCATCTGGCCCATATCGGGCACGCGCTGATCGGTGATCCGCTTTACGGCAACGGCCTGCGCCTGCCCCGTGGTGCGGATCAGTCGCTGATCGACACGCTGCGCGGGTTCCGTCGTCAGGCCCTGCACGCCGAACGTCTGGCCTTCGAGCACCCGATCACGGGCGAGGCGCTGGACTTCACGTCGCCCCGTCCAGCCGATCAGGAGGCGCTGATTTCGGCGCTTCGTGTGGACACCCAGGCGCATCCGGACGACTGAGCATGAGCGATCCCTGGATCATTCCCGAATGGCCGGCGCCACCGCAGGTGCGCGCCGTGGTTACCACGCGGCAGGGTCCGGGGGTGTCGGTCGAGCCGTTTGACCGGCTGAACCTCGGTTCGCGCTGCGGGGATGATCCGGTCGCGGTGGCGGCCAATCGCGAGGGGCTTGTTGCGGCGCTCGGATTGCCAGGGGCCCCGTACTGGCTGAGGCAGGTGCATGGCACGACAGTGGCGAGCGCCAGTTCCGATGGTCCGGAGCCCGAGGCCGATGCTGCGGTGGCGGAAGGTTCTGGCACGGCGCTGGCCATCCTCACGGCCGATTGCCTGCCGGTGCTCTTCTGCTCCCCGGACGCCTCGCGCATCGGGGCCGCGCATGCGGGCTGGCGCGGATTGCTGGCCGGCGTGCTGGAAAACACTGTGCAGGCGATGGGCGGCGACGTCATGGCCTGGCTCGGGCCGTGCATCGGGCCGGCGTCATTTGAAGTGGGCGATGAGGTCCGGGTTGCCTTTGTGGCCCGGGACGCGTCGGCAGCTGTGGCTTTCCACCCCACGCGGCCGGGGCATTGGCTGTGTGACCTCTACGCGCTTGCCCGGCAACGCCTGGAGCAGGCTGGTGTGCGCAGCATCCATGGCGGCGGATTCGATACATTGACCGATCCGCGCTTTTACTCTTACCGGCGCGATGCCGGAAAAAGCGGCCGGTTCGCTTCGCTGATCTGGACGTAATGTCCACCCAATTCTAAGGGATGATCAGACCATCCTTAGTTCTTCGTCGACGAGGCCGCGCCCAGGATCGTCGCATCCACAATCGTGCCCTGCGACAGCTTCAGCCCGTGATCGTGCAGGTGCTGGTTCACCGCCTTTAACAGCTGCTCGGCCAGACCGTGCTTTTCCAGCAGATGCCGGAATTTACCCACAGTCGTTTCGTCCGGCACCGGCTCGCGGCCCAAGGCGATATTCACGAATCGGCGCATCGATACCGAGTCATACAGGGCTTCTTCCACGGCCGGGTCGCTCAACGCATACCATTGCTGCAGGAAGTGGATGCGCAACATGCGCTCCAGACCCACCGGGCGACGGCCACCTTCAGCACGCGCCTTGGGATAGAACGGTTCGATCACCGCGCACAGCTCCGCCCACGGGGACGTCGCCCCCTCAGCCGGACGCCGGTTACCGGCCGTCCCAACCCAACGCGTGGTCAAAATCAGCACGGTCAGGAGCCAAGTGCGGGCGTTGCTGGAAAAGTCCGGACATCCGAATCTGCGGGCCGTGGTCGGGGCGGTTGCCGGAAACGCATAGCGACCGGGCAGCAATCCGGTTGAGGCCGGATGAAGTCAGGCCGATAGTGGAAAACAGGGAAAGGGGGAACCACCAATGATTACCGCACTCACCTTAGCGAACGTGGCCACGTATCCGGTTGCCGGCGTGCTGATGGGGCCGCTGAACGTTTGCAACTTCATCTATGGCCCGAATGGGGCAGGCAAGACGACGCTGTCGAAATTCCTGTCCGGGCAGGAGGCCGAATCCTTTGGAGGATGTGTGGTGTCGTGGCAGGACAACCGGGCTCTCCGGACAGACGTCTATAACCGCGACTTTGTCCAATCGGTTTTCGGAGAAGACGGCAAGGCCAAAGGTGTCTTCACCCTCGGGGAAGAAGACAAGGCCATCCAGGGGCGCATCAAGGCGCGGTCGGAGGATATCGCTGCCTCACTGAAGGAAGAGCAGGGCTTTACGCACAACCTGCAAGGCAGTGACGGCAACGGAGGAAAACTGGGGGAGATGGCAACAGCCGTCAAAGCATTGAAGGATGCATGCCTCGCCCAAACCAGAAAACACAAGGAAGAGTTCAAGGTTGCGCTCACCGGAGTCATGGGTGACAGCGACGTCTTCCGGGCCCGGCTTTTGGAACGGCGGAACACCAACAACGGGAAGACCTGCACATTCGAGGATTTGCAGGCAAGGGCCCGCACGGTGTTTACAGCTGACCCGTCGACGGTACCACTGTTGCCGATTACTGACCTCACGCGCCTCACCATGCTGGAAAATGCACCGATTTTCGGAAAGGCTATCGTGGGAAAGGAGGATGTCGACATCGCCGGACTCATTTCCCACCTGCAGAATTCCGACTGGGTTGCCCAAGGTGTGAAGTTCCTTGCGGAAAGCAAACCGCAGTGTCCGTTTTGCCAGCAGGAGATTCCGCCAGACCTGGAACGTGACCTGGCTGACTTCTTCGATGAAGCATTTGCTGCCAAGACGGCAGCACTCAGAACGGCGGCCGACAGTTATGCCGAGACAACCACGAACATCAGTGCATCGATGGAACGGTTGCGTGAGATGTCTACGGACTATCACGACAGGGTGGAGCTTGGTCGCCTCATTGACGTGTTCGATGAACGTCTCCCGGCGGCTCTCCTTAGGATACAACGGAAGCTCCAGTCACCAAGTTCGGAGATAAAGCTCACCGGCCTTGTGGCTGCACTTGAAGCCGTCAATACACTGGTCTCTGAAGCAAACCTGAAAATTACGGAACACAACAGGATGGTTGCCAACGCGGCCTCTGAAAAGACGGCACTTACAGCCGACTTTTGGCGCTATCTCATTGATGTAGAGCTTAAGGATGCCCTGGGGGCGTGGGACCAGGCCTGCAACACCACCGGCAAAGCCATCACAGGCTTGAAGGAAAAAATCCAGAACGCAAAGGATGTGCAGGCAAAATGGAAAAAGGAGCTAAACGGGCTGGAGGAGAGGACCACCAGCACGCAGCCGACCGTTGAGAAAATAAACCAGACGCTAAGAGCCTTCCACTTCACCAACTTTCATCTAAAACAAGCAGAGGAAGCCCATACATATGTGCTGGTCAGGGCAAATGGACAGCCCGCGCATCACAACCTGAGTGAGGGCGAGAAGACATTTATTACCTTCCTCTACTTCTACCACTTGGCCCGCGCCTCCAATTCCACCACCGCCATCGAAGAAGACCGCGTCATCGTTCTCGATGACCCCGTCTCAAGCCTCGACAGCGACATCCTCTTTGTCGTGTCTTCCCTGGTGCGAGAGATGGCCGAGATGGCACGCGGTGGCAAGGGGCCCATCAAGCAGGTTCTTGTGCTCACGCACAACGTCTACTTCCATAAGGAAGTCACGTTTGCAAAAGGAACCGGCGGCCTTTCTAAATCCGCGTTCTGGGTGTGCAGGAAGAAGGGTGGCGTCAGTAACCTTGTTGCCTTTCAAAACAACAATCCCGTCAAGAGCAGCTACCAGCTCCTTTGGCAGGACGTCCGAAAGCCAGCAGGCCATTCACTCACGCTTCCCAACACCATGCGCAGGATTTTCGACAGCTACTTCAAGCTGCTTGGAGGCCTCGATATCGACAAGGCCTGTGGCAACCTCGTTGGCGACGAGAAGATTGCTGCGCACTCATTGCTTTCGTGGGCGAACGACGGGTCGCATGCGGTCCATGAGGATCTCTACATGGTCCCGAACGAAGACCAGGACGCGCTGTACCTGAAGGTCTTTAGGCGAATTTTCGACAACCTACAGCAGGGCGACCATTACCGCATGATGATGGGTGACGATTTCGAGCCGGAGGTCAAGGATGTCGCCGAGGCGGCGTGACATTCGCAGCGCCGGCACACCCCGTTTGCCCTCAGCCGTCCCGGCTTGCCTCGATAGCGCCCTCGGTCAGGGTATCAATATCCCGGCAGCACGGATGTTTGGCATGCAGGCCATATGGGCAGCCTGCACCTCAAACAGCGCATGATTCGCTTCCGCACTGTTGCTCATCTCGGCCAGAAGGGTGGCGCATAGACCGGCAAGGCCATTCGAGATGCGGACAATCTGGCAAAGAAACGACTCTGGCAGTCCCCGGTGAAGCGTCGACAGCGCAGAGATGCCACTGTGGATGAAGGAGTTCAACGGCTTGAGGTTGCTTGTCTCGAATTCCCGCAACTGGACACCGACAAGGGGATGAGCTGTCTGCTGGAGTGCCGTGAGCATCTCATTGATGGTCCTGCCGGGTGGCTCAACAGGCCGGTTGTTTTTCAGCACGACCGTCGAGGCCTTTCCAATCCAGTCGTCGGTGGCGGCGTAGTTCACCCAGAACCCTTTGACTGTCGCCTCAAACTGGAGACGGAGGAGAGGGATGGCGGAATGGGTAAGCCCACCAGCCATGAGACAGCGAAACGCCAAAGCATGCTGTTGGGCGAGTTCGAGAAAGATGGTTGCAATCTTGCCGCGAGGGGTCCCGGTAGGGTGACATTCGTCCAGCGCCTCCCAAAGCTCAGCATGGAGGACATGAGATTCCTCGATGAGGACGTCGAGTGTTGCGCTTTTGGCATTCTCCGACGTCATAACTCACCCTTAGTTGCCATGCGTGGAATGATGTTCTGAGGAACCTCGGACAGAAGCTGAGCCGTGCGCTGATTCATCGTGGCACCCCGAATGGACGGATGGCCGGGTCTGGCGGTCCAAACTCGAACTCGACGGATCATCGTCAGTATCGCCGCCCGGAGTTTATAAGTGCTTCATGATTCAATGCCCGCCATGGCCCATAACCGGGCCTTGCGTCTGGTTTTGGGTGACTTGTTGGCTTTGGGCTTGCTGCTGTGCCTGCGTCTGTTCGAACTGCTGCATGGCCTGCGGCCACTTGGCGCCGCTTTGCTCCATCGATGTCACCGCCTCGGCCGTCGGCACGCTGGTGCGCAGGTCAAATAGGTGGTCGGTGCGGCCGGGAGGGGTTTGCACCGCCCATAGCCGCTCCCCATCTGTGGACAGCGCCACTTGGTCGATGCGTTGCAGGCCATCGGCCCGCGCTTGCACCACAAGCGACGAGGCGATTTGGTCGGTGTGTTGGTCCGGTGTTCGGCCCAAGCTTTGGTCCAGTGCCGCCACATGTCCCCGGGCTTGCCGAAACAAGGCGTGGTCCGCGTGGGTCGGGTCGTCCAGGCGAACGGGGGCCACGGGAACCGATTGATACTGGTGCGGGCCGTCGCTCGTATGGTCAAAGCGATGGAGCGTGGCGGGTTGCGTGCTGTTGTCCAAATACGGGATGGACTGCTTGGACGGCGCGAGGTTAAGGCCCGCCTGTTCCATCATTGCCTCGCTGAGGCCGGCGTGCGTCATGTTGATTTGAATTTGCGGAGCCGGACCCTTGCCGTGTGCCGTGGCGCGCTCTTCCGCGCCGATGACCGCCACAGCCCACCCAGCGTAATAGTTCGGGTAATCCTCGACGCCCCCATGCCCCAAATGCATGGCCTGGCGGTTATCGCCAGGCGCCGGATGCACCGGCCGGTCAAAGTAGTTGTGCCCCATTCCCGCGATGTTCGCGTGTGAGTGGGCCATCGAGAGGTCGGCGTTGAGCTGCACGTTGGCGCGCGGCACCAACGCGCCGTTCTGCACCTCAAGGAAATCGGCGGCGCGCGAGTGGTCCGCACGGTCGATGGCCGCCAGGCTCACGGCGCCACGCTCGTGCTCGACCCGGCTGCGCAGCGCGTTCCATCCCGAGATGTGGGCGCTGGCCTCATCCTCACGCCCGGCTTGGATGCGCCGCTCCACCAACGCGGTGTAATCGTGCACCGGGCCTGGCGTCGCGGCCAAGGTGCGCACATCGGCCACAAAGGCCGAGCGCGCTTGTGCCGCTGCTTGGGCATTAAACCCGTGCTGGACTTCATGGCCGATGACGAAGGTCAAATCATACGGGTCGTATTGGCCCGAGCCACCCGGCGGCGTGGTCGTCATCAACGACTCGCTGACCAGATTCATGGCGTGGTTGGGCGCGCTGAAGCTGCCCCCCACTCCGGCACCCGGTGCGGTGAACGCGAACGATTCCAGGATGCGGTGGTGAGGCTGTAAGGGGTCTGCCGTCGTGGCCGCGCGCTTGATGTCGTCGGCCAACACCGGCGAGCCGTTGAGGGTGCCTTGTAGATTGCTCAGCATGTCCGGGGTAACCGGTTGGCTCGTGCCGGCGGCATCCGTGTAGTGCTTGCCGCCAAACTCCACCACCATGGCCTGCACGCGCAGCACCGCGGCCAGGTCCGCGTGAGCCCCCGAAGCGGGGAAGGCGGACGCGGGCAAAGTCACGGTGCCCGCACCCCGTTCGTAGTCGCCCACCGGATGGTCGGGCGCACCCGCTGCGGCCGGCGCAAAGCCGTGCAGAGCACCAATGCGAACTTGGTCATCCAGTCGCTGACTCACATTGGGGTCGGCGGCCAAGGCGGCGCGTAGCGCCGACACCTGAGCCGGCGTGACGCCATTTTGCTCGGCAAATTGATGGACCGCTTCATCAAGAGCGGGATAGGGATGGGGGTGAGGATCTGGCTTGGCCATGGGCAATCCTTTGCAGTCAGCGGGCGTCGGCGGTTTGCAGGGACAGCACGCAGGCGATGCCGTCCACTTGCGCACCATCGCGCGGCGTCAACGTCAGCACCATGTCGGCCTTGGTGAACTGAACGGCCAAGACGCTGCCTATTTCCGAGGGCACCGTTCGCTCGACCCAGCCGTGGGCGGTCAGCGTGCTGCGAAGCCGGTCTAGGGGCAACGCGCACACCGGCGCGGCATCGGCCGAGCGGTCGGGATGGTCGAACCAAAAGCGAAATCCGGGCTTCAAGGTCGCCTCACCTGCCGCGAACTGGACCCAGTAGGTCCAGCCGTGCCCCAGGTCATGGCTATGGTAGACGGCCCATCCGGGGTCGTTGTTGGGGTCTGGCCCCAGCGTGACACCCATCGCCTGGCCAATGCCGGTCGGGGTAAAGGCGGCCGTGGATGAAATGTCGGAGAGGAACGCCAGCACGCGGGCGCCGGCATCGCTCGCCCCCGGCAGCAGCGATGACGCAGCGGCAACGGTCATGGGATGGTCCTTATCGGTAGAAGGGCTTGCGGGGACTGCGTGAGCGCCGGCAGCGGGGGAGGGAGGTGTTTCTTGGGCCGGCGAAGCGCAGGCCAGCAGCAAGGTGGTGGACAGGTTGGCGAGCACGGCAGTGGCGCGCATCATCGGGGCATCTTCCGTGGCTCCTGGGTTTGACCGCATCGGCGCGGCCGCAGGTTCATCTTAACGAAGGGAACCATCGGCGGCATGGTCACCGGTGCACAGTTTCGGTGGACGGCAGCATGCTACGGCGGGTCCCCATCGCGCTACCGGAGGAGCACGGTGGCCCACCGCCGACCTTGAGGGAAAAGCGGGCACACCACACGGTTACCCGAAAAAAGGGTGTCTTAGGGATGATCTGATCATCCCGTTTTTTTGACGACAGTGACCGTGCCCGCTCTCGCTTGACGATCACCGACGGATATTTGCTTCGTCACGAGGCGATTTCGCACCCCATTTTGCTGCGGGATGCCGCTGCGATGTCTGCGCCAGCAGATGCTTGCGCACCATCCACAGATTGCTCAGCGCAAACAACGTAAACATCACCCACGAATCGCGGCATCGATACCGAGTCATACAGGGCTTCTTCCACGGCCGGATCGCTCAACGCATACCACTGCTGCAAAAAGTGGATGCGCAGCATGCGCTCCAGACCACCGGGCGACGGCCACCTTCAGCACGCGCCTTGGGATAGAACGGTTCGATCGCCGCGCACAGCGCCGACCACGGGACCACCTTGTCCATCTCGGCCAGGAACACGTCCCACCGCGTCGGCTTGCGATGCGCTTCGAAACCACGGTCTGCCTGGGTGGCTAACGTCAGCTGGTCGGACATCTTCTACACTCTGTCGGTGGGAGCTTCGTTTCGACCGAGGGGCAAAATCAGCGTTTCCTAAGGAGAGATGACGGGCGTCTGCACGTAGATGTCCG
This sequence comes from Luteibacter sp. Sphag1AF, assembly GCF_014192715.1. Classification (GTDB taxonomy): domain Bacteria; phylum Pseudomonadota; class Gammaproteobacteria; order Xanthomonadales; family Rhodanobacteraceae; genus Luteibacter. The sequence continues at coordinate 283,089 of NZ_JACHYH010000003.1, read as the reverse complement.
GTTTGACTTTGGGCGGTTCGGACAGCGCTTGCAGGAATGCGTTGCGCCACACCGTGATGTCGTTGCGTTCCAGCACGTCCATCATCGACTGCCAGCGCATGCGCCGTTCTTTCAGTGGCATTTTCAATGCGCGAGCCAGTGCATCGGACACCTCGTCCAGATCGGACGGGTTCACCAGCAGGGCGGCATCCAGTTCCTGCGCGGCGCCCGCAAAGCGGGACAGCACCAGTACGCCGGGGTCTTGCGGGTCCTGGCAGGCCACGTATTCCTTGGCGACCAGATTCATGCCGTCACGCAAGGGAGTGACCAGGCCCACTTTGGCCACGCGGAAATAGCCCGCCAGCACTTTGTGCGCGAACGACTTGTTGACGTAGCGGATGGGCGCCCAGTCCGGTTCGGCGTATTGGCCGTTGATGTGGCCGGCGCTGCGTTCGAGTTCGCGGCGCAGTTGCCGGTATTCGGGCACGTCTGAGCGCGAGGGCGGGGCAATTTGCAGCAGCGACACGTGGCCGCGCATGTCTTTATGGTCGCGAAGCAGCCGGGCGAACCCTTCAAAGCGTTCCGGCAGGCCCTTGGAGTAGTCCAGACGATCCACGCCAATGATGAGGGCGCGATCATCCAGGCTGGCGCGCAGACGAGACACCGCACCGCTGTCTTCGGCGCGATGCGCCAGTTCCACCGCTTCGGCTGTATCAATGCTGATGGGGAAAACGCCGGCACGGAAAATGCGTCCGTTGGCGGCGCGGATGCGGCCGCCGGTGCGCATCGCGGCGCCCAGTTCATGCAGGAAATAGTCTTCCAGCGCACGCAGATCGCGCTGGGTGTGCAGGCCGACCAGGTCGTAGGACGCCAGCGGCTCCAGCAACTCGCGATGACGCGGCAGCGTGATGAGCAGTCCGGCGGCAGGCAGGGGCGTGTGCAGGAAGAAGCCGATCTTGTTTTCCACGCCCAGTTCGCGGAGCATCGCCGCCAGCGGAATCAGGTGGTAATCGTGCACCCAGATGATGTCGTCTTTGTCGATCAGCTTGGCGACGGTGCGCGCAAACGTGCGATTGACGCGCAGATAGCCTTCCAGGTGATCGCGCCGGTAATCCACCAGGTCGCCACGGTAATGAAACAACGGCCACAGGGCTCGATTGGCGAAGCCGCTGTAATAGTCGTCGTGGTCGGCTTTGGACAGGTCAATGGTGGCGTAGCTGATGTTGCGCTCGGAAATCTCGTGCACTTCCTTGCCGCTTTCGGCGGCGATGTTGCCGCTCCATCCGAACCACAGGCCGCCGCGTTCCTGAAGGGCGGCATTCATGGCCGAGGCGAGGCCGCCGGTCTGCGTTTGCCGCGGCAGCGCCACGCGATTGGAAATGACGACGAGGCGGCTCACGGCGCGAGTGTCTCCCGATGGCGCATCGACTTCATCTCCTTTTATGTAAGCATGGCATTCACTTGATACAGCCAAGCATGAACATCGGCCGGGCTAGATAATGTGAAGCCCGCGACCGTGGGCTCCCTTGTACCTACCCGGACGCTGCTGCCGCCCAGGGCGTTGACGGCCGCAAATGCGTGTTCGTCGGTGAGGTCGTCGCCCAGGTAAACCGGCACGCGGTCAGTGAAGGGTTCCACGCTCATCAGGGCAGCGACGGCTTTGCCCTTGTCCATGCCTCGTGGCTTGAACTCGAAGACATAGCTGCCCGGTTGCAGCTCGAATCCTTTAAAGCGGCCTGCGATGGCAGGCGCGAGATGGGCCAGTGCCTGCTCGTGCTCTGGCCGTTCGCGGCAGTGCAGGGCAATGGAGAATCCCTTGTCTTCCACGCGTACGCCGGGCAACGACGCCGCCAGCACATAAGCGGCGTCGCGCAGATTGGCCAGTTCCACGGGGTCCACGGCCTCGACGGTCAGCGCGCCATAGCTGCCGCGGCGCTCCAGTCCATGCTGGCCCGCCGCTGCCCAGTCGGGGCGGCCGAACAGATAGTCCAGATTGGCGATGGCCCGACCACTGATAAGGGCCAGGGCGCCACCGAGTTTGCTGCGCAGTTCGTCCAGCAGATCTACCAGGCCCGGAGCCACGATAACGGCATCGGGGTCGTCCGCGAACGGCAGGAGGGTGCCGTCGGCGTCAAGGAACAGGGCAGAATTGGAATGGATCAGCCCCGGCGGGGGAAGGGGCAGCGTGCGGGAAGCGGCGGTCTGGGTCACTTGGGGGGTACTGCCTTGTCGTGTTGGGTTCCAGTGTGCCGACCGGAACGTGAAGATGACCTTCAGTCCACAGTTGAACCGCTACGCTGCGGCCCGCATCTGAAGGCCAGTGACGGAAATTGCCGTCGAAGAACCTTTTGGGGAGTGACTGATATGCGAATGGATAAGCTGACGTCCCGGTTCCAGCAGGCGCTTTCGGACGCCCAATCGCTTGCCGTGGGCCGCGATAACCAGGTACTTGAGCCGGTGCACGTACTGTCCGCGCTGCTGGATCAACAGGGCGGTTCCACCGCTCCGTTGCTGACCCAGGCGCAGGTCAACGTACCTGCGCTGCGGCAGCGCCTGGCCGAAATTCTTGAGCGGCTGCCAAAGGTGAGTGGTCAGGAAGGCAATATCAGCGTTGGCAACGACCTGACCCGCCTGCTCAACCTCACCGACAAGCTGGCCCAGCAGCGCGGCGACCAGTTCATTGCCAGCGAGTTGTTCGTGCTGGCGACGCTGGAAGATCGCGGCGAGGTGGGCGGCGCGCTGAAAGCGGCGGGTGCCACCAAAGACCGCCTTGATGCAGCGATCGACAAGCTGCGCGGCGGCGAAAAAGTGCAATCGGAAAATGCGGAAGATCAGCGCCAGGCGCTGGAAAAGTACACCATTGACCTCACCGAGCGCGCCGAGAAAGGCAAGCTCGACCCGGTGATCGGTCGCGATGAGGAAATCCGGCGCACGATCCAGGTGTTGCAGCGCCGTACCAAGAACAACCCGGTGTTGATCGGTGAGCCGGGCGTCGGCAAGACCGCCATCGTGGAAGGTCTTGCCCAGCGGATCATCAATGGCGAAGTGCCCGAAGGCCTGCGCGACAAGCGCGTGCTGTCGCTGGACATGGGCGCGCTGATTGCTGGCGCCAAGTTCCGTGGAGAATTCGAGGAGCGCCTGAAGGGCGTGCTGAATGATCTGTCCAAGCAGGAAGGCCGGGTCATCCTCTTCATCGACGAACTGCACACGATGGTGGGCGCAGGCAAGGCCGATGGTGCGATGGATGCAGGCAACATGCTCAAGCCGGCGCTGGCTCGCGGCGAACTGCATTGCATCGGCGCCACCACACTGGATGAGTACCGTAAATACGTCGAAAAAGACGCTGCACTGGAGCGCCGTTTCCAGAAGGTGTTTGTGGGTGAGCCAAGCGTGGAAGACACCATTGCCATTCTGCGTGGCCTGAAAGAGCGCTACGCGGTGCATCATGGTGTGGAAATCACCGATCCTGCCATCGTGGCCGCCGCCACGTTGTCGGCCCGCTACATTCCCGACCGGCAGTTGCCGGACAAAGCCATCGACCTGATGGACGAAGCCGCGTCGCGCATCCGCATGGAAATTGATTCCAAGCCGGAGGAGCTTGATCGTCTGGAGCGTCGTCTGATCCAGCTGAAGATTCAGCGCGAGGCGTTGCGCAAGGAAAAAGACGATGAGTCGAAGCAGCGTCTGGCCACGCTGGAGAGCGACATCGAAACGCTGGAGCGCGAGTTCTCCGATCTGAACGAGGTGTGGAAGTCGGAGAAGGCCACGTTGCAGGGCGCGACGAAGGTCAAGGAACAGATCGAGCAAGCCCGTCTGGATCTTGAAGCGGCTCAGCGTCGGCAGGACTACGCGACGATGAGCGAAATCCAGTACGGCAAACTGCCTGCCCTGGAAGCGCAGCTCGCTGCCGCGCAAACAGCAGAACAGCAGGACTTTACCCTCCTGCAGGATCGCGTCACAGCCGAGGAAATCGCCGAAGTCGTGTCGCGCTGGACGGGTATTCCGGTCAACAAGATGCTGGAAGGCGAGCGCGACAAGCTTCTGAACATGGAAGCGGCGCTGCATACCCGCGTGGTGGGCCAGGATGAAGCTGTGCGCGCGGTGTCCGATGCCATCCGTCGTGCACGTGCCGGGTTGTCTGATCCGAATCGTCCCTATGGCTCGTTCCTGTTCCTGGGCCCGACCGGCGTGGGCAAGACAGAACTTTGCAAGGCGCTGGCTGGATTCCTGTTCGACACCGAAGACGCGATGATCCGCATCGACATGAGCGAGTTCATGGAGAAGCACTCGGTCAGCCGTCTGGTCGGTGCGCCTCCGGGTTATGTGGGCTATGAGGAAGGCGGCTATCTGACCGAAGCCGTGCGTCGTCGCCCGTACAGCGTCATCCTGCTCGATGAAGTGGAGAAGGCGCATCCGGATGTGTTCAACATCCTGTTGCAGGTGCTTGATGATGGCCGCCTGACGGATGGACAGGGTCGCACCGTGGACTTCCGCAACACCGTGATCGTGATGACGTCGAATCTCGGCTCCAACCTGATTCAGGAGCAGGCGGGCGACAGGGAAGCGGATTACATGCAGATGAAGGCATCGGTGCTCGGCGTGGTGCAGACGCACTTCCGTCCGGAGTTCATCAACCGCCTCGACGACCTGGTGGTGTTCCGTCCGCTGGACAAGTCGCAGATCCGTTCTATTGCGCGCATCCAGCTGGCCTATCTCGGCAAGCGTCTGGCTGATCGTCAGTTGAAGCTGGAGCTGTCTGACGCTGCCGTGGATCTGCTGGGCAGTGCAGGCTTTGATCCGGTGTATGGCGCACGACCGCTGAAGCGCGCGATCCAGCAGCAGCTGGAAAACCCGCTGGCGCAGCGCATTCTTTCCGGTGTCTTTGCGCCGGGACAGACCATCCGGGTGGATTCGGATGGTGCGCATCTGACGTTCGCCGCCGAATAACCGGCGGCGAGACGTCCGGCTTACCGCTGGAAGATCACTTCCAGCGGTAAGCCACCTTTCCGTAGACGAATGCGCCGTTGAAACCGAAGGGCGAACTGCTGCTGTACGGAAGAATCCCTGACGTGCTGTTGGCCGCCAGCACCTGGTCCGGGTACTTGTTGAAGACGTTGTCCGCGCCCAGTGTGAACGTCCAGCTGTTCACGTTGTAATCCACAGCAAGGTCCAGTACCCATTTCGCCGAGAAGGTCTGATCGTTGGCTGGCACCGTGCTCAATACCGTGAACTGGCCATATCGGCTGAGGTCAGCGCGGACGCCCCAGTTGCTGAGGCGCCAGTTGCCGCCAAGTGTGAGCTTGTCGCGTGGCGATCCCTTGGTGATGCGTCCTTCTTCGACGCGACCGATGCGCTGAAGCGTGAGGCCGTTCTGGGAAAGCTGTGCGGGATTGGGTGCGATGTTGAGAATGTCGGTCTTGTTGTAGTTGTAACCGAGATTCAGATCCAGCGTGCCCACCGATACATCCGGCCGCCAACTGCCCACGATATCGACACCGCGTGTGCGCGTGTCCACGGCGTTGGTGAAGTAGCGACCTCCGTTCACGCCCGGGTAGCCCTGTGCGGTGAGGAAGGCGGCGACGGCGGTGCCGGTAAGGTTTTCCGAAAGGACAATGCGGTTGCCGATGCGAATCTGATACGCATCCACCGTGACCGACGTGGACTCCGTGGGTTGCACCACCAGGCCGAGGCTGTAGTTGGTGGACTTCTCCGCCTTGAGCTTCTGCGCGCCGAACGCCTGCGCAACAGGGTCCGTGACCGGAAAGGTCTTCACCTCATACGGAACGCTGTTGATGAACACCGTGGATGTCGTGGAGTAAAACTGCTGCGCGAGCGATGGTGCGCGGAATCCGTTGGAAGCCGTGGCACGCAGCGCGACCTTGTCGGTGAAGGCGTAGCGCGCGGAAAGCTTGCCATTGAGTGCGCGGCCGAAGTCGCTGTAATGCTCGTATCGCGCCGCAGCCGAAGCCGAGAGCTTCTCTGTGACTTCCGCGTCCAGTTCGGCATATGCCGCATAACTGTGGCGGCTGTTGGACCCGGCATCCGTGGGACGGAAGCCGGGGAACACCTGCGCACCCGTGCCGACGTATGAGGTGGGATCACCCGCGTCGATCTCATAGTTTTCGTGACGGTATTCGGCGCCCCATGCAACGGTCAGCGGGCTGTGCAGCCCGTTCACATCGAAGTCTCTGGATACATCCAGATTGAGCAGCTTCTCGGTGTTTTGCAGTGTGCCCGCATAGAAGTGCGTGGGGCTGGTGGGCCCCAGGGTGGTATTGAGGCTGTTGTCGACGTCGAACTGGAGCTGGTTCTGCCCGTAGTTGCCGCTGACGTCCCAGTTCCATCCTGCCGTCTGTCCGCGAACGCCCGCCACCAGTGATCTGTCCTTCGAGGTGGTCGCGATGATGGGCAGGAAGCCGTCCGGATAAATGGAGCGGATGTTGCGGCTGTCCAGCCCCGGTCGCCAGAAGCCTGCCGCATCGGCATTGCGATTGCTGGCGTTGCCGAACGCATACAGCGTGACCGTGGGGGAGAGTTTGTACTCGCCGTTGATGAATGCGGACTGGTGTTTGACGTCCGGATCGCCGAAGCGCTGATTGACGCGGCCGTAGCTCGGGTCCGCAGGGTTGCGCAGATCGACACCAGCGCGATTGGTGGGATCGTCGTGGCCCACGTCGCCCGCAATGCGCAGCCAGCCTTCGCTGCCGAGCGCAAAGCCAATGTCGCCACCACCATCGCGCTGCACGCCGTCGCCTGCGCTGTATTTGCCGAAGCTGCCGTTGACGCTGCCGCCGGACGCGCCGCCCTTCAGCACGATGTTGATGACGCCTGCGATGGCGTCGGAACCATACTGGGCCGCCGCGCCATCGCGGAGCACTTCGATGTGGTCCACCGCTTCGATGGGTATGGCATTCAGATCGACCGGCGACGAGCCGCGTCCCTGCGTGCCGTTGAGATTCACGATGGCGCCTGTGTGGCGGCGCTTGCCGTTGACCAGCACCAGCACCTGATCGGGTGACAGGCCGCGCAACTGGGCCGGACGTGACCCATCCGTGCCATCGGTAAGTGATGGGCGCGGGAAGTTCAGTGAGGGCAGGGCGCGTGCGAGTGCCGTGGCCAGCTCCGTGGTACCGGTAGCTTGAAGATCGCGCGCGCCAAGCACGTCGATGGGCGCCAGCGATTCGCTGACCGTGCGACCTGTGGCGCGCGTGCCGGTAACAACGACGGTGTCGAGTTGGGAAGCTTTCTCCGGTGTGGGCGGCGCGTCCTGTGCCATCGAACAGTTCGCACCCAGAGCCAGCGAGATGGCGACGGAAAGCGCAGCGTGTCGGGCACGGAGGCGAAGCTCACTCATGTTGTATTCCCTGATGAGGCACCATCGCGTTATGCTGCGGTGCACGAAGGGTCAGGCTTGCACATGATGCGATGTTGGGTCAATAGCCGTTTAGACGTCTGAACTCATGTTCTCCGGGATGGGTTCCCGGAGCTTTTGCTCGTCTGTATGGCAGATGTTTCGAGCATTCTTGTAAGGTTTTTTTGCCGGTGGCTGGGCGCTTCTCCCGGGTCTGTGGCCTCGGGGGCATTGAAAAAAGAGGGGGCGGACAGATAATGCCCGGTCTGAAGCCCCTCTTATTTCCGGAAATCCAGCGTCATGCCCATCTACGAATTTCAGTGTCAGGCCTGCGGGCACCGGTTCGAGCGCCTGCAGAAGATCGCCGATGCCGATCCCGAGACCTGCCCTTCCTGCGGCCAGCCGCGTGTGGGCCGCATGCTGAGCGCACCCCAGTTCCGTCTGGCCGGCAGCGGCTGGTACGAGACCGATTTCAAGAAAGAGGGCGACAAGAAGAAAAATCTGGTCGAGGGGTCCAGTGGCGCCCCCGTGGCTCCCGCCGCCCCGCCCGCGCCGACCCCGGCAGCAGCGCCCGCTCCGGCGCCGGCCAAACCCTCCACGGACTGATCGCAAGTTCGTTCAATGGCCGTTGGGGTTGGTGCGTTATTTTGCGCATCACCCCCAAGTGGAAGGACGAAAGATATGCGTGGTTTCCTCGGCGTGGTCGCCATGGCGGCGATGGCGTTGGTTGCAGGAGCGGGGATGGGGCTGCCGTCGGTGGCCCACGCTCAGGGTCAGTGGGTGTACTGCGCAAGTAATGACGGGCGTTTTTCCCGGTGCAGCGTGCCCTGGGCCGATGCTGTGGTGGTGCGGCAGGAGTCCGACACGCGGTGCGTGCGCGGCCAGACGTGGGGCTTTGACCGCAACGGCATCTGGGTTGACCGGGGGTGCCGGGCGCAGTTCGCGGCCGCGGGCGGCCGTGGCGACTGGGGTCCGGGTCCGGGGCGTCCGCCCTATGGCGGCGGTGGCTACCCGGGTAACGGCGGTGGCCCAGGCTGGGGCGACGGGTACGGCCGCCCGAACCGGGAAACGGTCATCGAGTGCAACAGCAGCCGGAATCGCTTCACCCGCTGCGATATCGACATTGGCCGTGGCGGTGCCCGTCTGATCCGGCGCACTTCCGACTCGCGCTGTGACGAAGGCCAGAGCTGGGGCTGGGATCGCCGTGGCATCTGGGTCAACGACGGCTGCCGCGCGCAGTTCGGCGTCGACGCCCGTTAAGCCGGTTCCGCAGCCGCCCGCCTGTGTGCGGGCGGCTTCCGGTGGCCTGCGTCGTGCTACGATTCGGGGTCTTTTCACCGCTTTACGCCGCCGCGGCGGCCCGGAGTCTTCACGCGTATGCGCACGCACTTTTGCGGTCTGATCGACGAGTCGCTGATCGGCCAGAACGTCACCCTCTGTGGCTGGGTCAATACGCTTCGCCTCCAGAGCCACACGGCATTTGTCGATATTCGCGACCACGAGGGCCTGGCCCAGGTCGTGATCGAGCGCGACAACGCCGATGCCTTCGCCGTCGCCGGCGAACTGGGCAATGAATTCGTCATCCGGGTGACCGGTCAGGTCCGCAAGCGTCTGGCCTCCAACGACAAGCTGAAGACCGGTGCCGTTGAGCTGATCGCCGACAAGGTGGAAATCCTCAATGCGGCCCGCGACCTTCCCTTCGCGATGCACGAGAACCCCAACGACGACATGCGGATGACCTACCGCTATCTCGACCTGCGCCGTCCGGAGATGCAGCAGATGATGCGCACCCGTACGAAGCTGGTGCGCGAGCTGCGTCGTTATCTGGACAACGCCGGTTTTCAGGACATCGAAACGCCGATCCTCACCAAGGCCACGCCGGAAGGCGCGCGCGATTACCTGGTGCCCAGCCGCGTGCATGCGGGCCAGTTCTACGCGCTGCCGCAGTCGCCGCAGCTGTTCAAGCAGATCCTGATGATGGCCGGTTTCGACCGCTACTATCAGATTGCCCGCTGCTTCCGCGACGAAGACCTTCGCGCCGACCGCCAGCCCGAATTCACCCAGCTCGACCTTGAGTTCGCCTTCGTGGAAGAGCGCGACGTGCAGGACTTCGTGGAAGACCTGATCCGCCACGTGTTCCGCGAAGTGCGCAACGTGGAGCTGGATGCCAGCTTCCCGCGCATGACCTACGAAGAGGCCATGCGCCGCTTCGGTTCGGACAAGCCGGACCTGCGCATCCCGCTGGAACTGATCGACATCGCCGAGGCGGTGAAGCAGGTCGAGTTCAAGGTATTTGCCGATCCGGCCAACGATCCGGCAGGTCGCGTGGCCGCGCTGCGCGTGCCGGGTGGCTCGGAGCTGTCCCGCAAGGACATCGACGGCCTGGCCGATTACGCCTCCCGTTACGGCGCCAAGGGCCTGGCCTGGATGAAGATCGAATCGCTGGCCAAGGGCCGCGAGGGTATTTCTTCGCCCGTGCTGAAGTTCCTGGACGATGCCGCACTGGAAAAGGTGCTGACGCTCACCGGTGCACAGGACAGCGACCTCATCGTGTTCGGTGCGGGCGCCTGGAAGACGGTCACCGATTTCATGGGCGCACTGCGCATCAGGATCGGCCGTGATCGTGGTCTGGTCGAAAATGTGTGGAAGCCGCTGTGGGTCACCGACTTCCCGATGTTCGAGTACGACGCACAAGAGCAGCGCTACGTGGCCCTGCATCATCCGTTCACCGCTCCGAAGGTCGACGACATTGCCGACCTGCGCGCCAATGCGGCCAACTCGGTCAGCCGTGGCTACGACATGGTGCTGAACGGCAACGAGATCGGTGGTGGCTCCATCCGTATTCACCGTCCGGAGATGCAGAGCGCCGTGTTTGAGCTGCTGGGCATTGGTGCACAAGAAGCGGAGGCCAAGTTCGGCTTCCTTCTGAAGGCGCTGCGCATGGGCGCGCCACCCCATGGTGGCCTGGCCTTTGGTATCGACCGCATTGCTGCACTGATGGCGGGCACCGAGTCGATCCGTGACGTCATTGCGTTCCCGAAGACGACCAGCGCGCAGGATCTGATGACGGACGCTCCGTCGCCGGTTTCCGAGCCGCAGTTGAAGGAACTGCACGTTCGCGTCGCCGTCGGTTCCAAGGTCTGACGGCCCGCACACCATGACTGACAACGCGCCACGGGTCATTTTGTTGCACGGCCTGTGGATGCGAGGTTTCGCGCTTGCGATGCTTCAGCGTCGCCTGCGCGATGCCGAATTCGATGTGTATCGCTTTGAATACATGAGCGTGGCTGCTCCGCCGGAGCAGGCCATCGCGCGCCTGCGCAAGCGCATGAAGGCGCTGGGCGACGGGCCCGTCCACCTGGTCGGGCACAGTCTGGGCGGCATCCTTGGCCTGCTGGCCTGTCGCGACGATGATGATCTTCCACCCGGACGCATTGTCTGCCTCGGTTCGCCGCTGGCCGGAAGCGCCGCTGCGCGCGGGCTCACCGGGCATTGGGGTGGCGACATGCTGCTGGGTCGCAGTCGCGAACTGCTTGCGCACGGTCTGGAGCGTTGGGATGGCGGCCGCGAGGTCGGCATGATCGCCGGGCGCATGCCCGTGGGGCTGGGCGCTTTCGTCAGTGATATTGCCAACGGCGAGCACGATGGTTCGGTGGCCGTTTCCGAGACCCAATTGCCCGGCATCGCCGCGCACTGCACGCTGGAAACCAGTCACACCGGGCTTCTTGTGTCGGCCGACGTGGCCCGGCAGGTCGTGTCGTTTCTGCGTTCGGGGCGATTCGAGCTTCCCTGATGGCCTGATCGTGGCCTGCTTCTCGCCATTCCCCGGCATTCGGGTAAAATCCGCCGCTTGTCCGTCTGTCACTGGCAGGAATCGTTATGGGTAGAGGCCCGTCCATCGAAGGTCGCAAGAACGCCGAAGACGCCAAGCGCGCCAAGGTGTTCACCAAGCTGATCCGCGAAATCACCATTGCGACACGGGGCGGCGTGCCTGATCCTGGCGGCAACCCGCGTCTGCGCGCGGCGGTCGACAAGGCGCTTGCGGCCAATATGACCAGAGACACCATCGACCGCGCGATCAAGCGCGGCTCGGGTGCGGATGGCGGCGCCGACATGCACGAAATCCGCTACGAGGGCTACGGCCCGGCGGGTACCGCGCTGATCATCGACTGCGTCACCGATAACCAGACCCGCACCGTCGCCGATGTGCGCGCAGCACTCAACAAGCTGGGCGGCAACATGGGCACCACCAATTCGGTGGCGTTCCAGTTCAATCGAGTGGGCCAGCTGGTCATTCGCACGGGCGGCGATGCCGATGTGGAAAGCCGCCTGGAAGAGGCTGCCATCGAGAACGACGCGGAAGACGTGGTGATCGCCGATGGCGTGGGCACCGTGCTGGTGGCGGCCGATCCGATCACGGTGGAAGCAACGCGCAAGGCGCTTGTGGCAGCCGGTTTCACGGTCGAAAGCTCCGATGTGGTCATGCGCCCGAACGGCCCGTTGGTCACGCCGACCGGTGAAGCGCTGGAGCAGTTCGAGAAGCTGCTCGACCGTCTGAACGCACTGGACGATGTGGATGAGGTCTACCACAACGCCGTGCTTCCCCCTGAGGACGCCGATCAGGAGTAAGGTCTCGACCTCACTCGTCTCGGTGATCTTTCAGGCATGGTTCGCATTCTCGGCATCGATCCGGGCAGTCAGCGCACGGGCGTCGGTGTTATCGACGTGGCGGACGATGGCAGCCTGAAACACGTGTTTCATGGCGCGCTTGTCGTGGTGGGAGAAGAAACCTTCCCGCTGCGCCTGAAACGCATATTTGACGAGCTGTGCGGCATCATCGGCGCGCACGATCCGGCAGAAGCCGCGATCGAGCGCGTGTTCATGGCACGCAACGCCGATTCGGCCCTGAAATTGGGGCAGGCGCGTGGCGCCGCCATCTGTGCCGTTGTCAGCCGGGGAATCACCGTGCACGAATATGCGGCGACCGAGGTCAAACAGGCGGTGGTGGGTAGCGGACGTGCCGACAAGACCCAGGTGCAGCACATGATCGGCATCATTCTTGGCCTTAAGGGCCCGTTGCAGGCGGATGCCGCCGATGCGCTGGCCATTGCCATCACGCACGCGCATACCCGTTCCAGCATTCAACGCGTGGGTATTCCGCGCACGGCATGGAGACGTCGCCGATGATTGGTCGACTGCGTGGCACGCTTATCAGTAAACAGCCGCCGTCATTGCTTGTGGAAGTGGGTGGCGTCGGTTACGACGTCGATGCCCCGATGTCCACGATTTACGACCTGCCGGCTACCGGGCGGGAAGTGACGCTGCTGATTCACTACGCCGTGAAAGAAGACGGCGTCTCGCTGTACGGCTTCTTGCATGAAACCGAGCGGGCCATGTTCCGCAACCTGCTGAAAGTGAGTGGCATCGGCGCGAAGATCGCGCTTGCCGTGCTTTCCGGCGTGGCCACGGATGACCTGGCGCGGCTGGTTCATGCGGGCGACGTTGCCGCGCTGACGAAAATTCCCGGCATCGGTAAGAAAACGGCCGAGCGCATGGTGGTGGAGCTGCGCGACCGCGTGGAAGCGGTGGGCGTTCGCCTTCCGGGAGCCACCAATGGCGCGGGTGCACTTCCCACGGACCCGGTGGGGGAGGCTACCATCGCGCTCCAGCAGCTTGGTTACAAACCGCCCGAGGCCACCCGTCTGGTGGGCAAGGTCGCGGCAGAAGGCGATACCGCCGAATCCATCATTCGCAAGGCGCTACGCGCCGCTCTGGGGAGCTAATCCGTGAATCCGCAGACGCATCCGGATGGGACGAACGATCACAAGAGACGCCTGGCCGCGCTGGCTCTGGGCGCCATTGGCGTGGTCTTTGGTGACATCGGTACCAGCCCGCTGTACACGATGAAGGAAACACTCGGCACGCACGGCATGACGCCGCAGCCGGCCGCGGTGCTGGGTATTCTGTCGCTGATTTTCTGGGCGTTGATCATGGTGGTGTCACTGAAATACGTGACCTTCGTGATGCGCGCGGACAACAAGGGCGAAGGCGGCATCATGGCATTGATGGCGCTGGCGCAGCGCAGCGTCAGCGGTTCGCCGCGTGCGCGCTGGGTGCTGGCAGCCATCGGCATTTTTGGTGCGTCGCTGTTCTACGGCGATGGCGTGATCACGCCGGCCATTTCGGTGCTTTCCGCCGTGGAAGGTCTGGAAGTGGCGGCCCCGCAGCTTGAGGACTATGTGGTCCCCATCTGTCTGGTAATCCTGTTCTTCGTGTTTGCGGTGCAGCGTCACGGCACGGCCACCGTCGGCAAGGCGTTCGCGCCGGTGATGACGCTGTGGTTCCTGGTGCTGGCCGTGCTCGGCCTGAACCAGCTGGTGAAGCACCCGCAGGTGCTGGTGGCCGTCAATCCGATGTACGCCATTGATTTCTTCCTTGAGCACAAGAAGCAGGCCTTCATCGCACTGGGTGGCGTGGTGCTGGCGCTGACCGGTGCCGAGGCGCTGTATGCGGACATGGGGCACTTCGGCAAGAAGCCCATTCGCGTGGCATGGTTCGGTTTCGTGCTGCCGGCGCTGCTTATCAACTATTTCGGTCAGGGCGCGCTGCTGCTGCACGATCAGACGGCCATCGAAAACCCGTTCTACAAGATGGTGCCGGACGATCTGCTGTATCCCATGATCGCGCTCTCGACGATGGCGGCGGTCATTGCGTCGCAGGCCGTCATTTCCGGCGCGTTCTCCATGACCCGCGAAGCCATGCAGCTTGGCTACTCGCCGCGCATGGCGGTGGTCCACACCTCGCGCGAGATGTCCGGGCAGATTTTCGTGCCGTGGATCAACCGGCTGCTGCTCGTGCTGGTGTTCCTCGCCGTGATCGGGTTCCGCTCGTCGAACAACCTTGGTGCGGCGTACGGCATCGCCGTGACCGGCACGATGACGATGACCACGCTGCTGGCGCTGGTGGTTGCCCGCAAGCGCTGGAACTGGCATTGGTCGGCGGTGATTTCTGTCGGCGTGCTGTTCCTCATCATCGACATTGCGTTCTTCGGCGCCAATGCGCTGAAGATTGCCCACGGTGGCTGGTTCCCGCTGGTGCTGGGTGTCGTGATCTTCGTCATGATGACCACGTGGCGTCGGGGCAGGGACCTGGTGGTGCGCGAGATCAAGCAGTCCGGTCTGGCGCTGGAGCCCTTCGTGGCCAATATCGCCGATCATCCGCCGCTGCGCGTTCCCGGTACGGCGGTGTTTCTCACGGCCAACCAGAATTCCGTGCCGCACGCGATGCTGCACAACCTGAAGCACAACAAGGTGCTACACGAGCGCAACGTGCTGCTGACCGTGGAAATGCTGGAAACGCCGGTGGCAGATGCAGACGAACGCATGGAAGTCACCGACTTCGGTGGCGGCTTCTTCGGCCTGCAACTTCGTTTCGGTTTTGCGGAAGACCCCAACATTCCTCTGGCGCTGACCCGCGCTTCGAGCATGGGCCTGGATTTCGACATGATGGACACGACGTTCTTCCTGTCACGCGAAACCATCGTGGCGGATGCACGTCGTCCCGGCATGGCCCTGTGGCGCGACAAGCTGTTCGCGTTCATGGCCCGCAATGCGTTGCCGGCCACGGCGTTCTTCCAGATTCCGGGCAATCGCCTGATCGAGCTGGGGGCGCAGGTCGAAATCTGACCCGCGCCACGTCCCGTTTCACCTCCATCGTGCGAACACGCGGGCCCTTCCAGGGCCCTGCGTGCGCGCCTGCGCCAACCCCGCTCTGCCATAATCGGCCCCATGACCGAACACCGCATCATTTCTACCGCCGCCGCCATGGACGACGAGGCGCTGGAAGCCAGCATCCGTCCCAAGCGACTGAACGAGTATCTCGGTCAGGAAACCGTGCGGGAGCAGATGTCGATTTATATCGAGGCCGCCCGCAAGCGGGGTGGGGCGCTGGATCACGTGCTGATTTTCGGGCCACCGGGTCTGGGCAAGACCACGCTGTCGCACGTCATCGCCAATGAGCTGGGGGTGAATCTGCGTTCGACGTCCGGTCCTGTGCTTGAGCGTGCCGGCGACCTGGCCGCGCTGCTGACCAACCTGGAAGCCAACGACGTCCTGTTTGTGGACGAGATCCACCGTCTGTCGCCCGTGGTGGAGGAAGTGCTGTACCCGGCGATGGAAGATTTCCAGATCGACATCATGATTGGCGAAGGACCGGCGGCGCGCTCCATCAAGCTGGACCTGCCGCCTTTCACGCTGATTGGCGCGACCACGCGCGCAGGTCTTCTGACCGGTCCCCTGCGCGACCGCTTCGGCATCATCCAGCGGCTGGAGTTCTACAGCGTGGATGAGCTCACGGCCATCGTCCGCCGGGCCGCGAAGATCTTCGGGATTGCCTGTGAAGTGGAGGGTGCGGTGGAAATCGCCCGCCGCGCTCGCGGCACGCCGCGTATCGCCAATCGCTTGCTGCGCCGCGTGCGCGACTTCGCGGAAGTGCGTGGCGATGGCCGCATCAGCCACGACCTGGCGCGCGCCGCCATGGACATGTTGAAAGTGGACGCCCAGGGCTTTGATGACCTGGACCGCCGTCTGCTGGGCACCATCATCGAGAGTTTCGAGGGCGGCCCGGTTGGCGTGGAATCGCTGGCGGCGGCACTCAGCGAGGACCGCGGCACGCTGGAGGACGTCGTTGAGCCTTACCTCATCCAGCAGGGTTATCTGATCCGCACCGCCCGCGGCCGCATGGCCACGGCCAAGGCCTGGCGCTACCTGGGGCTGACCCCGCCGCAGCGACAGGCCAGTGTGCCCGATCTTTTCCAGGGTGACGCATGAGCCTCTTTACCTGGCCCGTACGCATCTACTGGGAAGATACCGACGCCGGCGGTCTGGTTTATCACGCCAACTACGTGCGTTTCCTCGAACGCGGGCGCACGGAGTGGATGCGCGCGCAGGGTATCGACCAGGTCGAACTGCGCGAACGCACGGGCCTGGGCTTCGTCGTGCGCGAGATGAACCTCGATTTTCTGCGTCCGGCCCGTCTGGATGATGAACTGCTCGTTTCCGTAGCGGTCAAAGAACGACGTTCAGCCAGTATGCTGTTCCATCAGGATATAGCGCGACGTGACGGAAGCCCCTTGTTGAAGGCCACCGTTCGCGTCGCCTGCGTCGACCTTGCGGCGGTGCGGCCGGCGCAGATTCCGGGCGACCTGTTTTTCCAAGAATTCCTTACCCCTTAAAGACATACCCGGCGGAGAGCCCAGAAGCGATGAACGGTGGACTGAACATTTTCAAACTGGTCGCGGAAGCGAGCCTGCCGGTGCAGCTGGTCATGCTTCTGCTGCTGGTCTTCTCGTTCCTGTCCTGGGTGATCATCATCCGCAAGTATTCGCAGCTGAAGCAGGCGCACGAAAACGCGGAAGCGTTTGAAGACCGCTTCTGGTCCGGCGGCGATCTGGCCGCCCTGTTCCGCGAAGTAGGCAACCGCGATGGCCAGCACGGTATCGAGAACGTGTTTGAAGCCGGCTTCCGCGAATTTGCCCGCCAGCGTCAGCGTCGCGTCACCGATGCCAACCGCGTGATGGAAGGTTCCGAGCGCGCCATGCGCGTGGCCGGCACCCGCGAAATCGGCAAGCTGGAGCAGAACCTCGAATTCCTGGCCAACGTGGGCTCCATCAGTCCGTATGTGGGTCTGTTCGGCACGGTGTGGGGCATCATGGGTGCGTTCCAGGGCCTGGGCGAAATGAAGGACGTCACCATTTCCGTGGTGGCTCCGCACATTTCCGAGGCGCTGATCGCCACCGCCATGGGTCTGTTCGCCGCCATCCCGGCCGTGTGGGCTTACAACCGTTACGCCAACAAGGTCGAGCGTCTTGCCTCGCGCTATGAGGTGTTCCAGGAAGAGTTTTCCTCGGTGCTGCAGCGTCAGATTCACTCCGACGACGTCGCCTGAAGGCCGGAGCGATCACGACCATGCGCCCCCATCGCCGCCAGAAGCGGAAACTGAAGTCCGAGATCAACGTCGTTCCCTATATCGACGTGATGCTCGTGCTGTTGATCATCTTCATGGTCACCACGCCCATGATGAACCTCGGCGTGGACATCCAGCTTCCCCAGACCAACGCCAAGTCCCTGAAGGACAAGAAGGACCCGGTCGTCGTGTCCGTGGACGAGGCCGGCCAGATCTACCTGACCGCCGAGGGCGAGAAGCGTCAGCCCGTTTCCGAAGACGAGTTCCGTACGCGCATCACGGCCTATCACAACGCCAATCCTGAATTGCAGGTGCTGGTCGCGGGTGACCAGCGCGTGGGCTATGGCAAGGTTTACGCCATCCTGCCGATCCTGCAGGAGTCGGGTGTGACCAAGATCGGCCTGATGAGCCAGCCGGAGTCGGGCGCGAAGAATGGCAAGCCGTAAGGAAACCTCTCGCGCGGTCGTCCTGGCCGCGCTGCTGCACGTCGGGATCGTGGGCTTTCTGGCCCTCGCGATCATCCCGTGCACGAGCTACGAAACCTTTGCCGAGTCCGTGGGCCTGCCCGCGGCGTGGAATCCGTTGAAGTGTCCGGCTCCCCTGGAGCTGCCGGGGCAGGTCATCGAAGCCATCCTGGTGGGCCCCACGGGCAGCCCGCCGCCGAAGGCCACCAAGGTCAAGCCGACGCCGGACACCACGCCGCCGCCCCAGGTCATCCCCGAGCCCACGCCGCCGCAGCCCAAGCCGCCGGTGCCCACGCTGCCGCCTCCGCCGAAGCAGCCTGACCTGAAGGATCAGGAAAAAATCGTGGACGACGCGCCGCAGAAGGCCGAGGACGCCAAGCGCGAGCAGGAAGAGAAGCAGCGTCAGCGCCAGGCTGAAATCGACGCCGAGACGGAGAAGAAAAAGCAGGAGCAGCAGAAGAAGATCGACGACATCTTCAAGCAGCTCGATGCTGCCAAGGCGCAGACCAGGAAGGCCGACAACACCAAGAAGCAGGCGGAGCAGCAGCTGAAGGACCTTCAGAACGCGAAGGACGACGGCCTGCCTGACCTCCCCAATGCCCCGGACAAGATGACCGGCACAAACGGCAAGGACAGCGGCAAGCTGGGCAGGTATCTGGCGGCCATCCAGAACGCGGTGACGTCCAACTACACCCGTCCGGACGACATGCCCAACGTGCCCTGCCAGGTCCACGTGGTGCAGATTCCGGGTGGCCAGGTGGCCAGCGTGAAGGTCGATGCCAGCTGCCCGTATGACGCCACCCAGCGCCAATACGTCGAGAATGCGGTGCTTCGCGCCCAGCCGTTGCCCTACGCGGGCTTCGAGGACGTGTACTCGCCCAACATTACCTTCACCTTCCGGCCTTAATGATGAGACGCCGCGCGCCCCTTCCGGTGGCGCGCGGCGGTTCAGACCTCGGTCATACCCGGCCCTCCGGCCGGGTTAACATCTCCCAGCCGTTTCCCCCATTCCAGGTCGCAATGAATCAGCCCATGCGCAGAACGATTTCCCGCCTCGCCATACTCGTGTCGCTCGTGGCCGCCTTTGTGGCAGGTCCGGCGGCGGCCCAGACGCTCAACGTCGAAATCGCCAACGGTCTGAAGACCGCCACGCCGATTGCGGTGGTGCCCTTCGCGCAGGAGGGCGGCGCACCGCTTCCCACCGACGTGGCCGACGTCATCCGCGCCGATTTCAACCGTTCCGGCAAGTTCCGCTCGCTGGACAAGGCCGACATCGTCGAGGCGCCGTCCAAAGGCGCGGACATCAAGTTCGCGACCTGGCGTCTGCTGAAGCAGGATTACCTGACCATCGGTCGCATCATTGATGCGGGCGGCGGCATGATCCGCGTGGAATACGAACTGTGGGACGTGAACCGTCAGCAGAGCCTGCTGGCTCAGCAGTTCACCGCTCCGGCGGGTGACCTGCGTGGCGTGGCCCACCAGATTGCCGACCAGATCTACGAAAAGATCACCGGCGTTCGTGGCGCGTTCTGGACCCGCATTGCTTACATCACCGCCGTGGGCGTGGGTAACAACACGGCCTATTCGCTGATCGTGGCCGACTCCGATGGCTTCAATCCGCAGGTCGTGGCCCGCTCGCGCGAGTCGCTGCTGTCGCCGGCCTGGTCGCCGGATGGCACCAAGCTGGCCTACGTGTCGTTTGAAAGCGGCAACTCGGCCGTCTACGTGCAGAACATCGGCACCGGTTCGCGTAGCCTGATCGCCTCGCACCCGAAGGGCATCAACAGCGCTCCGGCGTGGTCGCCGGATGGCACGAAGCTGGCGGTCAGCCTGTCCTACGTGGGCAATCCGGAAATCTTCATCATCGACGTGGCTTCGCGCACGGAAACCCGGGTCACCAACAACTTCGCCATCGACACCGAACCCACCTTTACGCCGGACGGCCAGAGCCTGATTTTCACCTCGGATCGCTCCGGCAAGCCGCAGCTTTATCAGACCTCGATCTCGGGCGGAAACGCCACGCGCCTCACCTTCCAGGGCGGGTTCAACGCCAGCCCGTCCGTCAGCTATGACGGGAAGCAAATTGCGATGGTGCAGGGCAACGGGAACGTGTATCGTATTGCAATCATGGACCGTAGCCTGGGGAATCAGGTGCGCTTCGTATCGCCCGGAAACGTGGATGATTCCCCGAGTTTCGCGCCGAATGCCAGCATGCTGCTCTATGCGGCGTCGCAGGGTACGCGAGGGGTCCTTTATGCGGTTTCGGCCGACGGTCTGGTACGCCAGCGTCTCGTCCTTTCGGATGGTGACGTTCGCGAACCTTCCTGGGGTCCATATCGACAGCGCTGATTGGCGCGCCCGTCGCTTTTCATAGCGACGCGCGACTTCAGCAACGTCCAGGGAAAGGGCGCGGGCTCTCCGCGCCTTTTCTGCGGACGAAGGTTTAACTGGTGACGGCGTTTCTCGCAGTTGCCGGTGCGTTGGCAGGGGTACGGGACAGTACTCCGTCGGCGCGGATGTAAGTAGAAAAACAGCCGGACAACCGGCGGTGCCTGTCCCGTAACCGTAATCGACTGTCGGAACTCAACTGTTGAAGGAACGTCCCATGAATAAGACCGTTCGCGTCACCCTGGCCGCCCTGCTGTGCGTGGGCGCGGTCGCCTGCCAGAAGAAGCAGGATGTCAAGCAGCCCGTCCAGCCGCCCGTCCAGACGACGGTCGACAACTCCGGCGCCAACACCAACGGCAAGTACCAGCCGTCGGATCTTGACACCGATGCTTGCCTGCGCCAGCGCGTTGTTTACTTCGATTTCGACAAGAACGAAGTGAAGCCGGAATTCCAGCAGATCATCGCGTGCCACGCGAAGTACCTGCAGGATCGTCCGTCGTCGGCCATCTCGCTCGAAGGCAACACCGACGAGCGCGGCACGCGTGAATACAACCTCGGCCTCGGCGAGCGTCGTGGCAATGCCGTCTCCAGCGCCCTCCAGGCTGCTGGTGGTTCGGCTGGCCAGCTCAATGTCGTCAGCTACGGCAAAGAGAAGCCGACCTGCCGCGAGCACAACGATGATTGCTGGAGCAAGAATCGTCGCGTCGAGATCGTGTACACCGCGAAGTAAGTAATGAAGAAACTGGCTACCAGCTTCACGGCCAGGCTTGGCGTGGCGGGCGCATTAGCGTCCGCCACGCTCTTCGGTCTGCCGGTCCATGCGCAGGATTCCCGCCTGAGTCTCGCCGACCGCGTGTCGCGACTTGAGCAGGCGTCGCAGCGTGACCAGGGCACGACCACCATGGTCAATCAGCTCAGCGATCTCCAGCAGCAGGTACAGCAGCTGCAGGGTCAGATCGAAGAACTGCAGCACCAGAATCAGCAACTCCAGGATTCCGCCAAGGCCCAGTACCAGGTGCTCGACGCCCGTATTGGCAACCTTGAAAAATCGGGCGCGCAGGGCGCGTCCGCACAGCAGCAGGCGCCTGTCGCCGCCGCTTCCGCTCCCGTTACGGCGCCTCAGGGCAAGCCGGCAGCAACCGAGTCACCGGCATCGCCAGGCACCGCTTCTGCGGGCGAGCAGGCAGCCTATGACGCGGCTTTCAAATCGTTGCGCGGCGGTGATTTCGTCGCCGCATCGCGCGGTTTTCGCGACTTCCTCCAGCAGAACCCCGACAGTCCGCTGGCTCCCAACGCCTATTACTGGCTGGGCGAGTCGTACTACGCGACCATGAACTACCCCGTGGCCCTGGAAGCCTTCCAGCGCCTCGTCCGGCTGTACCCGCAAAGCGAGAAGGTGCCCGATGGCCTGCTCAAGGTGGGTTATTGCCAGTCACAGTTGAAGCAGGACAGCTCGGCCATCGCCACATTGAAGTCCGTGGTGATCAGGTATCCGGGTACGAAGGCCGCCAGCCTCGCCCAGGAACGTCTGCGCCGGATGCAGCATCAGGCGACCAACTAAGCCATGAGCAGCAGCACCGTCACGCCGGCGGATGTGTCGCCGGCTGCGCCTGTCGCGGAACGGTTGCGTATCACCGAGATATTCCACTCCGTGCAGGGTGAGGCCGACGCCATTGGCTGGCCCACCGTCTTCGTGCGCCTGACTGGTTGCCCGCTGCGTTGCGTGTGGTGCGATACCGAATACTCGTTCCATGGCGGCCAGTGGCACGACATCGACGCCATCATGGCGGAGGTGGCCTCCCATGGGGCGCATCACGTCTGCGTGACTGGCGGCGAGCCGCTGTCGCAGAAGCGCTGCCACATTCTGCTGCGCAAACTCTGCGATGCAGGATACGAGGTGTCGCTTGAGACCTCCGGCGCGCTCGACGTGTCGACCGTTGATCCGCGCGTGCGCAAGGTCATGGATCTGAAGCCGCCCGATTCGGGCGAAAGCGCGCGCAACCTGTGGTCGAACCTCGATCACTTGCTGCCGCATGATCAGGTCAAGTTCGTGATCGCCAGTCGCGCCGACTTTGAATGGTCGCGTGATGCGGTCGCCGAACATGGCATCCATACGCGTTGCATGGTGCTGTTCTCACCGGTGCACGGCAAGGTGCTGCCACGCGAACTGGCGGAGTGGATTCTGGCCGATCGCCTGCCAGTCCGCTTCCAGATGCAATTGCACAAACTCCTTTGGAACGACGCGGCAGGGCATTGATCCGCCGCCGGCTCAGCGAAGCCGGTTCCGTCTCTTTATGTTTATCCGGTGGTATCCATGAACGCATTCAACCCGACCCGCAAAGCCGTCATCCTCGTTTCCGGCGGCATGGACTCGGCCGTGACCATCGCCATGGCGCGCGAGCAGGGCTTTGAGGTCTATGCGCTCAGCGTCGCCTACGGTCAGCGTCACAGCTCCGAACTGGAAGCCTCCGAGCGCGTGGCGAAGATGCTCGGCGCCGTGGTGCACAAGACCGTACATGTCGATTTGCGCAGCATTGGCGGCTCCGCGCTCACGGCCGACATCGACGTGCCGGAAGAGGGCGGCGAAGGCATCCCGGTGACCTACGTGCCGGCACGCAACACGATCATGCTGTCGATCGCGCTGGGTTGGGCTGAAGTGCTGGGTTCCAGCGACATTTTCTGCGGCGTGAACGCCGTGGACTATTCCGGCTATCCCGATTGCCGCCCCGCATTCATCGAAGCATTCCAGACACTGGCCAATGTCGCGACAAAAGCAGGCGTGGAAGGCGCAGGCATCGTGGTGCACGCACCGCTGATGAACATGGGCAAGGCCCAGATCGTCACCGAGGGCGAGCGCCTGGGTGTGGACTTCGCGGCCACTGTCAGCTGCTACAACGCCGATGCGCAGGGTCGCGCCTGCGGACATTGCGATGCGTGCAGCCTGCGCGCACAGGGCTTCCGCGAAGCCGGCGTGCCCGATCCGACCCACTACGTCTGATCACTCACCGTGGCGTATGGCCTGGGTCGACGCCACGGTACTGACGAAAGATCCGGTCACCGCATGTGTCGCGGCAGCATCTGGCGTGATGGGAGCGTTGCGCTTGCCGCAGGCTGATGATCCTGGACGTCTGAAAGACTATTTGTTGCCGGCGCTCTTCAGCGTCTCCGCAATCGCCTTGATTGCTTCGAGGCCTGGTGTGGTGATGGCTGATATGTTGGGCATGGCATCGTCGCTCGCCCCTTTCGGCTGCGGATCTTGAGCGAGCCGGACCATCGCCAGGGTCAATGAAAGCGGCACAGACGCGAAAATAACCAGTGCCGCACCGATCAGCAAGGCAGGCTGGTGCTGGAGCCGCGTGAGAATCCAGATCGATTCCTTCTGCAGAAGCCAGTACATCAGCACGTACAAAAGAAACGCGAAGTAACCCACCGAAATAAGCGCGAACAGTACAAATGCCGCCATCCGCATGTGCCGCCGGGCTTTTGCACTCGCCAGTTCTGTGACGCTGCCGGAGGGCTGTGGCATGACGCCAGCGGGGAGAGGAATGACGGGATTGCCGTCCTCGTCGATCACCGTTGCAGGACGCGGTGGCCCGGGCGTCGGGTCGGTCGGCTGAATGCAGTCACTTTGAACGGATGGCGTGCTACTGAAGCGATCTTCGAGCCATTTCCACATCCCTGCGGATCTCCCGTTTCGATGTTATATGTGGCCAAGGTTTCGGAGGCGGTACGTCATGGCCGATTCGGACACCTGGAAGTAGTTGGCCAGGGTACCGATGTCGACGATGCCATGATCGACCACGAGCATCTGGACGGAGCCTGCGGGCATGAGCAACTCCGCGGCGAATCGGTTGGCCGCCGTTTCCACCAGGTCTCTGGAGCCCATCATGGCCTGCGAGGAATCACGCGGACGCGAGCCGTGCCCAAGAAGGTGGTGTCCCAATTCATGGGCTACGGTGAAGCGCTGACGAAGGAGCGGTTCGGTCGGGTTGTATTCGATGACCGGACGGCCGTCCTCGATCTTGTACCAGCCGCTGGCCGACAGGTTCTCAAAGCTGAGGCTGCGGCACGGGATGCCTTCGGCCGCAGCAATGTAGAAAGGGTCGACAGGGAGTGTCTTGCCTTGCCAGTGTTTCAGCAGCATCGCGTTTGCAGCTTGCCGTTCTGTCATGGCTAACCTCAATTACTACGTGCCTGCAGCAGGTCGGTTTAAAAAAGTCTGGAAAGAGCGAAGCGCGGCGGAGCGGAATGCACGCCATTTGCCGGACCCAGTCGCCATCTTCCGTCATTCGGAGTTCAATTTATACAAATTTCAACTAATTACAAAGGGCGCGCGTCATAAGCTCTGAAGGCCTTATGGCCATCATGCGAGACGTGCGTCTCGGGCGGTGCGACCAGAGCGGGTGTGAGATGCAAAACGGCGGCGTTTCGCCAAGTCACTGATGCGAATGGTGGGTCGTGCCGGATTCGAACCGGCGACCTACGGATTAAAAGTCCGCTGCTCTACCAACTGAGCTAACGACCCATACGCGAAGAGCCCGCTAGTTTAGTTGGATGGGGTGCAGTGCACAACCGGGCGTGTCAGAGCGTGGCTGCGATGGCCTCGACGTCGCGGCCGGCGTCGCGCCAGGCGCCAATGCCACCCGTCAGTGGGCGGACGTTGGCAAAACCGAGGCGCGTGAGCTTCTGCGCGACTTTGGCGGCCGTGACCTCGTTGGGGCACGAGCAGTAGATGACCAGCGGGACGTGGCGGGGCAGTTCGGCCAGTTCGTGCTCCGCTGTTGTCAGGTCGAACATGCGCGAACCCGGGATCACGAACGGATCCTCGGCGCGGACGCTGGCGGCACGCACATCCACGATGAGGGCGCCCGGATCGTTGGCCAGCAGCAGCGACAGTTCGTCCACAGTGATGCGGTTCTTGCGAAGTTGCACAATCAGCAGCGTGCGCCGTATCCAGCGGAACGCGATCCACAGCACCAGGCAAAGTGCGGTTACCGCGATGAGGCCGATGCCAAACTGGTGCAGCATGGCCAGCACGCCGTCGATCTGCCGGTAGAAAATCATGCCGACACTCAGTCCCACGGCAATCCAGAGGCTGGCACCGAGCAGATCAAACAGGGTGAAACGCGAGAATTCAGTGTGCGATGCGCCGGCAATGGGGATGGCCACCAGTGACAGGCCGGGCACGAACCGGGAAATCAGCAGCAGTTTGACGCCACGTTTTTCAAAGAATCCACCCGCGCGGCGCACACAGGTATCCGGAGATAACGACACTTTGCACAGTCGGTCCAGCACGCGATAGCCGTATCGACGTCCGGTCAGGAACCACACGGCGTCGCCCACGAACGCGCCAGCAAGTGCACCCGCGAAGGTCGCAAGAAGAAGCAGGGGACTGTGCAGCGCCACGAGCGTGCTGCCGATGACGATCAGTGCCGGCATGGCAGGCACGGGCAGGCCGATGGCGCCTGCGAACACGCTGACGAACGCCGCGACGGGCGCAGCGGCGGACCAATGACCTGGCAGGTAGCTGATCAAGCGGGAAGGCCTCCGGGTGCCTCCGTCGAACCATACGCCGGAAGCATGACAGGCGACAGATGGGTGCCCCTGCGGCGAATCGCAAGGGCTAGCTGGCCCGGCGCACCCTGGAGGACTCGGTGCGCCAGCGATTGCGGGTGTGGAGGCCGTCTACCTCGAACCAGAAGGTCGATCCCGCGCCCGGGCGGGAACGCACACCGATGCGGCCGCCCACCACTTCAGCGATTCGCCGGGCGATGGTCAGCCCCAGGCCGTACCCGGCATGTCCCGGCAGCCGGACGAACTCCTCGAAAACCCGTTGCTGCTGGTCAAGATCAATCCCCATGCCGTTGTCACGCACCTCGATGCGCACGCCCGACCCCCGCCGCCGCGCAGCAACGAGCACGCGCCCCTGCGGGGCACTGGCCATGGCGTTGACCACCAGGCGGTGGAGCAGGTCACTCAGAAGCGCGCTGTCGCCACGCAAAGCCAGACGTCCGCCTCGCCAATGCATGTCGACATGCAGCCGCCGGGCTTCTGCGGCACAGAGGTCACGCTCGCGCACGAAGAGATCCGATGCGATGAGGTCGGTGGGCACCGGTTCCACGATGCCTGCGTCGAAGCGTGTCATTTCCATCAGCGCATCCAGCAACTCGGTCATGCGAACCACGTTGGTGCGCATTTGCGAGAGGGCGGCACGCTGATGCAGATCCTTACCCGGCTGCATGCCCGCGATGAACAGGCCCAGTGCCTGCAGCGGCTGCCGGAACTGATCGCCAAAGCGCGCCGTGAAACGGGTGCCGCGCGCAATGTCGCGAAGCCGGATGTGCAACGCCTCGGTCATGCGTTCGTCGTGATGCATGCGCAGCGCGATGACCTCATCCACGCAGATGTCCAGGGCGTCCAGTTCTGCAAGATGTGTGCGCACCGGATCGGTAAATGGACGTCCGCGAAGTACGCGCACAAGACGGTCGCGGATGGCAACGAGCGGGCGGATCAGAAGTGCCTCGAACGCACACGTGGCAAGCATGAAAACCAGCGCTATGCCACATGCGAGGAACACGCCCAGCCACCATGCCGTCGCGTGACGGGCCTGGAAGGAACGCATGTCCGATGTCACGGTCAGTTCGCCGTACGGCGTAGCAACCATGACCCGGTGAGTGGCATCGGTAAGCAACGGTCGTCCGTTATCCACCGTGAGCAACTCTCCGCTATCCCGACGAAGACTGGCCCGAACAGCCGGCGGATTCGCGGTCACCGCCAGTTGCAGCGCGTGGCGAAGCTGGGTGTCGGTGCGCGTGTCGACCATTGCCTCGCCAATGCGAAACGCCTGCACCGTGGTGAGCGCGCGGAACTGCACGTTCAAAAGCTGCGCGTAAGTGGCCGTCAGCGCGAGTGCCAGGCACAGGGCGAGCAACGCCATGGGCAGCAAGCCGATCAGCAGCAGGCGGCGACGGAGTCGCATCGGGCGTTTCGCCTGCAGGAACGGCTGAGTCATGGGTGCAGCCCTTGAGCGGGTGCGATGGATAATGACTGCACTCTAGTTCCGCGCTGGCGGCCAGCGCGATACGCAAGGCGATGTAGCCGGGTGGGCTATTTCCTTTGGTCTATGCTTGCCCGGCCATCAATGCGAATGCAGTTGGGCCAGAAGGGCGCGATGGTCTTCGTCGATCTTCTTCAGGCGCGCTTCGCGGGCCGCCTCGCTGACCCATTGGGCCGTGGTGGCGCGGCGGCGTTCCAGGGTGTATTCGATGTCCGCAAACGGGGCGAGATCATCATTGGACGCGGGAGCAAATCCACTGATGTCGTGGATGAGATGGAGATTGGCCAGTTCGCGCGGACCATCCTTGCCCTTGCCATAGTTGGTAATGAACGTGGCAATGCGTTCGCGAAGCGACGAGGGCAGGTCGGTGCGCAGGACGATCACGGCGTGCGGTATGAGTGACGAGCGCCAGATCACGCGCAGCCGCGCGTATTGTTCGGGGAAGCGCTGCGCGAAGCGTTCGAGGTCCGCCGTATTGTTGCTGGCGATGTCGGCCTCGCCGTTGGCAATGGCCAGCGCGTTATTTTGATGGTTGTCGATGTGAACGGTGGCGAAGTACGTGTCCGAATCCAGTCCACGCGTCGCAAATACCTGCGTTTCCGGCACGAGATAGCCTGAAACGGACAACGACTCCGCACGCGCGTATTTCAGCTTGCCCGGCTGGGCAAACACCTGGTCAAGCGTTCGTATCGGCGAGTCGGTGGCGACGATCAGCACGGCGTTGTAGCCACGCGATCCGTCGCCCCGCGTGAGGTGTGCCACCACCTGCATGTTCTGTCGGGTAACGGCGTCCAGCGCCAGCCGTCCGGAAAGAAACGCGATATCCACACGCTGTTCGCTGATGGCCTGGGCGATGCCTTCGTAAGTGGTGACCGATATCGCGCGCACGGGGCGGTTCAGCGCTTTGCGCAGATCGGCCAGCATGGGGCTCCAGGCCTCCAGTGACTCTGCGGGTCCGCCGATGGGAAGAATGCCGAACGTGAGTGGCGCACGGGGGTCCTCATCGGCTCCGGCGGCGCGTTGCGCCCAGGCCCGCACGGGTGCCACCGCGCTCGCGGCAAGGAGCAACAACAGCCCCAGCCGGATGAAGCGACACGACCACGAATGTGACGCTGGCTTCCCCTGATCCTGCATGACCTTGGCCCCGCAGATGACCTGACCCCGCGGAGAATCCGGAGGGCTACGGCACCGGCCTTTCGGCCGACCTGTTCGACTTTTCGACGGACGATTTTTCGATACGGTTGGCTTCAACCACCGCTTCAACGCGATTGCGTACGTTCAGGGCGCGGAATATAGCGGCCAGATGAATTTTGACCGTTCCCTCGCTGATCTCCATTTCGCGCGCGATGACCTTGTTCGGCTTGCCTTCGCGGAGTAGCCGGAGTGCTTCTATCTGGCGCTCTGTCAGCACCGCGTGAAGTTCACGCACGGTAAGTTTGCCGTATTTGCCCGGGGACTGGCCCGGATCGGCCTCGCTGTTGGACAGTGCGCGGGGCGGAACATACACGCCGCCAGACATCACGAGCCGCACCGCACTCAGCATGACGTCCGGTGAGTAGGACTTTGGTATGTAGCCTCGGAGGCCCATATCCAGCACGCCGCGGATCACGTCGGGGTCTTCGGAGCCCGACAGCACAACGATGGGCAGAGACGGCAATTTCGCATGCAGATCCTTCAGATGGTCCATGCCGTGGGCTCCCGGCATGGCCATATCCACCAGTGCAAGATCAAGGTCGGGAGTAGGCGTCTGACCGCTTATTTCAGCCAGTTCTTCCGCATTGGCGGCTACGACATAAGTGGTTCCCTGCCACAGTTCGTCGAGCTTGAGCTTCACACCTTCCACGATCAGTCGATGGTCGTCCGCAATCAGAATGCGCATGGCTGATCCTTTATTCAGCTGGCTCCCGGCCCGCCCCGTCTTCCGAAGATAGCTCCGATGCTGTACCGCGGCAACAGAATCGTTTTCCGTTCAGACGGAGCTACGTTGTCTGGAATACGCAGCGATCATGGTTTCGCGAAGTCGCTCTGGAGACACTGGCTTGTAGAGCACCGGCGTCGTGTCCTGTTCTATGTTTTTAAGGTGTTCGCTGCGTGTTTCGCCAGTGATGAGCACACGTGCAAACGGTGGTGGATCGCCCGGTCGGCGACGGTAGTACTTGTCCAGCAGTGCAAGAACTTCCAGCCCGTTGCTTTCGCGAAGCCTGAGGTCGGAGATCACAAGATCTGGCGGACGGGTCCATATCTGAGCCGCTTCCAGCGCTTCCTGGGCATCTTCGGCCGTGGCCACCTCGCAGCCCCAGCTTCCCAGCAGGTAGCTGATGCCCGAGAGAATGCTTGGTTCATCATCAATGACCAGCACCCGCATGCCGGTGACATCGGCCACGGTATCGGTTGCCGGGAGTGCTGTCAGCGCATCATTCACGGGTTTCACTTCAGGAAGTGTGAGGCTGAACACACTTCCTTCGCCGGGGCGCGAACGCACGCTGGCCCGGGTACCCAGCAGTCGGGCCAGTCGTTGCACGGTGGAAAGGCCAAGTCCGAGTCCGCGGCGCGGGCCGTCGTGGCGTCCGGAATCGGGATGGCCTTCTATACGGAAAAACTCATCGAAGATCTGCTCATGATGCTCGGCGGAGATGCCGCTGCCGGTATCCCACACATCCAGTCGAATCTGCTGTCCGCGCCGACGACGCGCGGCCACCAGCACGCCTCCGCACTGCGTATAACGCAGTGCATTGCTGATCAGGTTGTTCAGGATGCGGGCCAGCATTGTCCGGTCGCTGCGCACCCAGACATTTGTCTTGCGGACAATCAGGCGCAGATCGTGCTGTTCCGCCACCATGCGGAAGTTCACGCTGACCTCTTCAAACAGCTCATCCAGAGGAAAGTCGCGCATCACGGCGGTCATCGCGCCACTTTCAAGGCGCGAGAGATCCAGCAGTTCGCTGAAGAGATGGTCCAGGGAGTCCACACATTCCTGGATATGCGCGATGCGATCCAGCCGCGAAGGATCGTATTCGTCTACGGAAAGGCCGGATGAGAACAGCGTCAGCGCATACAGCGGCTGACGCAGGTCGTGCGATGCGGCTGCAAGAAATCGTGCCTTGGCCACGCTGGCCGCTTCCAGTGCGCTGTTCTTTCGGGCCAGTTCTTCGGTCGCTGAAGCAATTTCACGCTCCATGCTGATCTGTGCGTCCAGCAGCTGCGATGCCGCGTTGTTGAAGCCGCGTTGAAGGTCGCCTATTTCGGTGTCGTCGGTGACGGGGACGACGACGGTGCGATCCCCAAGGCCCAGCTGACGCACCGCGATGGCCAGGCGCCGCAGGGGCGCGCTCATCCATTGTGCGGTGGACCAGCCGATGATGATCGCGATGAGCAGGCTCAGAACCAGCCATGCCAGCGCATTGCGCAGACTGGCTCGCTGCGCGCTGGCGGCCTCTTCCACGCTGACATCGACCGTGACGGCGCCAATGAGCTGGTGTGTCGTGTCGTCGCTGACGTTGCGTGACACGGTGAGTGCGTCGTTGTCGTCCACGCTGCCATTGCGGCGGTCGGCCAGGATTTCGCCGTCCCTGTCTGCGATGCGCACGCGTGCCACCTGGGGCAGCTGGATCATGGATTGCGCAATGCGCCCCAGTTCGCGGCGCTGGCCCGAGCGAAGCGCATCGCCCGCCACCGAGGCGGCCTGTTGCGCAATGGCATCCGCCGTGGACCGGCCCATGTCGCGCAGGCTGTCCATCTGGTGGCGGGTAAGCAGGGCAAACAGGAAGATCGCACTGGTGGCGGTGGGCACGAGGGCAACGAACGTCAGTCGCTGTACCAGCGAAGTTCGACGCCAGACCTTTTCCAGCCACGAGGACGACAACCTGCGCATGGCACCCCCCGCATCCTGTCCGGATGCTTGCGGCCACAGCCTAGCGCAGTTTTAACACCCGCGTGTCAGCGGTTACGGCGCTTTTCCATGCGTGCGCGAACGGCATTGATGGTCAGCGGAAGAAGCGCAAGAACAGCCAGTGCACACAGCGGCAGCAACAGGTGGGGCTCAAGCAGAAGCCCGGGGCCCACGTTCTGCCCCGAACCCAGTGCTTCACCCAAGCCGGCGCCCACGGACGTTTCAAAAATGAGCGATACCGTGCCGCCCAGCCACGTGGCGCCGATGAACAGCCACAGTGGACAACGCAGCCATGCCAGTGCCAGGGTCACGGCACCGAAGGGCATCACGGGAATGAAGCGCAGGGCCAGCGTGTAGCTGACCGGGTGATTCGAAAATCCGTGGCGCAATTTCTCGACGAGCGGAGGCGGCGTCTTGCTGCCGGAGCCAAAGGCGTAGCGGCTTGCCAGGAACAGCAAAAGCGAGCCCAGCGTGAGCGCAACCGAGGACAGCATCGTTCCCTGGGCCACGCCAAACACGAGGCCACCGGCGAAAATGATAACGACGGTGCCGGGAATGCCGGTGGACACGGCAAGCGTCAGAAGGCCGATATAGGTCAGGCCGGACATCCAGGGATGGCTTGCCACCGAGGCACGCATGCTGGCTTCGTCCGCCACGAGGCGCGCTGGATGGAAGCGATCCAGCGCGCCGGAGTACAGCAGCACGACGCCCGCCAGGATCAGCAGGATCAGCGGCAGGGCGGCGCGCCAGCGGCTCAGGACGGCCACCGCTGGGCGCGGACGCGCATGGGGCGCGGGAAAGGCATCGGCATCCCTTTCAAGATCTCAGTAATGCGTGCCGCTTTCGCCATAACGGCGAAGGACATCGCGGGCTTCGTCCCGCAGGATATCGCGACGGACGGCAATGCCGCGTTTTTCCAGTTCGCCCACCCAGTCCGCCGGCAGCGGGCCTTCGTCGAACTCGGTAAGTTCTTCCACATCTTCTGCGCGGGCGCCGATCAGAAGTTCGTTCACGCCCGCCCATACCGTGGCGCCGTAGCACTGGCAGCACGGCTGCGAACTGGTAGCCAGGCTGAAGCTGCCGCCGTCTTCATTGAGGCGGAAGCGCTGAAGTCGCTGCTGCGCCGTCATGTACGCCATCATTTCGGCATGCGCGACCGAACAGGTGTGCGGCACCACGCGATTCACACCCACGGCGATCAGGCGATGCTCGCCATCGAATACGGCGGCGCCGAACGGACCACCGGTTGCCAGGTCGACGTTATCAGCCGAAAGCCTGATGGCCAGGCCGACCTTGGCGGCGTCGTCCGGATACACCGCGTTGGCATCCACGGCTTCGTGAACCCAGGCAGGAAGGGTGAGATGAACCTGTGCGTAGATCATTACTGCTGTTTTGCCCAGGAATCGCGCAGCGTTACCACGCGGTTGAAGATGGGGCGATCCGCCGTGTGGTCGGCGATATCGGCCACGAAATAGCCCAGCCGCTCGAACTGCATGCGGTCTTCGGGCTGCGCGCTGGCAGCCACCGGCTCCACGTAACCCTGCACGACGCGGCGTGAATTCGGGTTGAGGTGGTCCTTGTAGGTTTTGCCGTCGCTGTCGTCGTCAGGATCAATCACGTCGAACAGGCGGTCGTACAGGCGCACCTCGGCCGGCACGGCATGGCGGGCGCTCACCCAATGAATGGTGCCCTTCACCTTGCGCTCGGAGCCGGGCATGCCGGTGCGGCTGTCCAGATCCAGCGTGCCGCGCAGTTCGGTGACGTTGTCCTCGGCGTCCTTGATGACCTCATCGCAACGCACAATGCCCACGCCGCGCAGGCGAACTTCGCCTTCCGGCTTCAGGCGGTGGAAGCCCTTCGGCGGCACTTCGGCGAAGTCGTCGCGCTCGATCCACAGCTCCGGAGAGAAGGGCACCACGCGGGTGCCAAAGCTCTCGTCCTTCGGATGGTTCGGGAACGTCAGCTCTTCGTGGTGTGCTGCATCCAGATTGGTGATGACCAGCTTTAGCGGGTCGATGACGGCAAGACGACGCGGCGCGACAGCGTCCAGATCCTCACGGACGCAGCCTTCCAGCACGCCCATGTCGATGATGCTGTTCTGCTTGCTGACGCCGATGCGCTCCCAGAACAGGCGAATGCCGGCCGCCGTGAAGCCGCGACGACGTACGCCTGCAACGGTCGGCATGCGCGGGTCGTCCCAGCCATCCACCAGGTTTTCGCTCACCAGTGTCAGCAGCTTGCGCTTGCTCATCACGGTGTAGTTTATGTTGCCGCGCGAGAACTCGATCTGGCGGGGCTTGCTGGGCGCGGTCGGAAGACCGGCATCCACCAGCGGCTGCCAGAGGTCGGGATGGTTGATCAGGTCCACGTGATCCACGCACCAGTCGTACAGCGGGCGGTGATCTTCGAATTCCAGCGTGCACAGCGAGTGGGTGATGCCTTCCAGCGCGTCGGACAGGCAGTGCGCGTAGTCGTACATCGGATAGATGGGCCATGCATCGCCGGTGTTCTGGTGATGGACCTTGCGGATGCGGTAGATCGCCGGATCGCGCAGGTTGATGTTGCCCGAGCTCATGTCGATCTTCGCGCGCAGCGTCTTGCTGCCGTCAGCGAACTCGCCCGCGCGCATGCGCTGGAAAAGGTCGAGGTTTTCTTCCACCGAGCGGTCGCGGTACGGCGAGTTGCGGCCTGGTTCGGTCAGTGTGCCGCGGTATTCGCGCATTTCCTCGGCGGACAGATCATCCACGTAGGCCACGCCGTCGCGGATCAGCTTCAATGCCGAGCGGTAGAAGACTTCAAAGTAGTCCGACGCGTGACGCAGTTCGGCCCACTGGAAACCCAGCCAGGTGACGTCGCGCTTGATGGCTTCGACGAACTCCACATCTTCCTTGCTGGGATTCGTGTCATCGAAGCGCAGGTTGCACGTGCCGGCAAATTCGGCAGCCAGGCCGAAGTTCAGGCAAATCGACTTGGCGTGTCCGATATGCAGGTAGCCGTTGGGCTCGGGCGGGAAGCGGGTATGGATGACCCGGTGCTTGCCCGACGCGAGGTCGTCACGGACGATCTGGCCAATGAAATGGAGCTGCGAAGCAGGCGTTTCGGTCGACATCGGTAGGCTCGGTAGGTCGAATGCGGCAAACGGATGAGTTTACCCTTCCGGGCGGCCCCGTGGGGATGGGGCGGCATCACGCCTCGCTTGCCGTGGTGGCGGCCGCGCGTTAGCGTGGGGCCATGCGCATTGCCTACCATGCCGAATCCCTGATTGATGCCCATCTGGTGAAAGATGCGCTCGAGCAGGCCGACATTCCCGCTTTTGTCTCCGGCGAATTCCTGACCGGGGCCGTGGGCCAGCTGCCCGCGAGGGACTTCGTGGCCGTGATGGTCCCGGAAGGCTGTGAAGAGGCTGCCGAGACCGTGGTCCGGCAGGTGGATGCCTGGTTGATGGAGGCCCGCGCGGCTCTCAACCCCGATTCGGACACGGGCGACATCCTGCTCGCCTGAGCTGACGCTTTTTTCTCCTTTTCAAGAGCCCACATCATGCAATCCATTTCCGACCTCGTGCGGGACGTGCCGGACTTTCCGCGTCCCGGCGTCCTTTTCAAGGATATTTCCCCGCTGCTGGCGGACGCCGCCGGTTTCAACGCGTGTATCGAGGCGCTGGCTGAACCGTGGCGACAGGCCCGCGTACAGGCTGTATGCGGCATCGAATCGCGCGGATTCATCTTTGGCGCTGCCCTTGCGCAGGCG
Source organism: Luteibacter sp. Sphag1AF (assembly GCF_014192715.1). Lineage (GTDB taxonomy): Bacteria > Pseudomonadota > Gammaproteobacteria > Xanthomonadales > Rhodanobacteraceae > Luteibacter. Next base: position 248,251 of record NZ_JACHYH010000003.1, on the reverse strand, counting down.
CTGGGCGCCGGTTTCGTGCCGGTTCGCAAGAAAGGCAAGCTGCCGCCGCCCGTGGTAGGCATCGACTACGGCCTCGAATACGGTACTGATCGCCTGGAAATGGGCGTCGGCGCAGTGAGCCGGGGTGAGCGGGTGCTGATCGTGGACGACGTGCTGGCCACCGGCGGCACGCTGGAGGCTGCGCGCAAGCTCGTGGATCAGCTGGGTGGCGAGGTGGTTGGCGCCAGCGTGGTCATCGAACTGGCGGCACTGGGCGGTCGCCCGCGCTGGACGAGTCCGTCGCCCGTGCATGCCTTGCTGCTGTCCTGACATCACGTTGCAAGCGGCGTGCTTCGTCACCATTTAAAGCGCATGTCCTCACGCGGAGATCAAAGCTCATGTTCGGTATTGGTGCCTACAAACAACGCCTGCCCCAACCTGACAAGGCCCTCCCGGGGCGCGATACGCCGCTTGAGGTTACTGACCGTCACTACGTGACGGGGCGCAGCTTCAAGGACGTGCCCGCTGGCGCCCAAGTGGTCCTTTTCGGCATGGGCTGCTTCTGGGGCGCAGAACGCAAGTTCTGGGTCGTGCCGGGTGTGCTGTCCACGTCGGTGGGGTATGCGGGCGGGATTACGCCCAACCCGACGTACCGCGAGGTGTGCACGGGCGAAACCGGACAGAACGAAGTGGTGCGCGTGGTGTATGACCCCCGGCAGGTCGATTTCGACACGCTGCTGAAAGTGTTCTGGGAAAATCACGATCCGACCCAGGGCATGCGTCAGGGCAACGATACGGGTACCCAGTACCGCTCGGCCATTTATGTCAGTGACGCAGAACAGCTGGCCGATGCGCAGGCCTCACGCGACCTCTTCCAGAAGCGCCTTTCCACGTCGGGTTTTGGCCAGATCACCACCGAAATCCGGGAAAACGTGCCCTTCTTCTTTGCAGAAGACGATCACCAGCAGTATCTGGCAAAAAATCCGGCGGGCTACTGTGGCCTTGGCGGAACCGGCGTCACGTGTCCCATCGGTACCGGCGCCTGAAAGCGGGCCGGCGTCAGTCGGCCTGGGTGATGCTCTCGACCAGGATGACCTCGCAGGCACCGGCTCCGGTGTCCTCGCGGGTCATCGACGTGTTCCAGTAGCGGCCATCGTCGCGCCGCACGTCCACCAGAAATCCCCTGATCTGCACCACCGCGCCGGGGCGTACGTCGCGCAACTGGCGCGCGGCGTCGTCGCTGGCGGGAATCATGTGCATGTTGGCACTGGATTCCTCGATCTCGCGGCGCGGAATGGGAAAGTCGTCGGTGTACCAGAAGTAGAAACGGTTGGACTGAGAGATGCGGATGCTGTTGAGCACGCCCGTGTCGGACATGCGGCCCCAGCCAAGCGCCAGATCGGTCGGTGCGATGGGGGCGAGGTCGTCCAGCTCGTAGTCTTCGCGCGAAAGCACGCGGGCTTTCATGTCGAAGCGGGCGCGGGTTTTCAGCGTGAACCTGCCCCGCTGAATTTCCGAAGGTGCGCCCACCAGGGCTTCCTGGTCGGGTGCCTGTGCCACCAGAACGCCATTGGCCGCCGTTACCGGACGGTGCTGCCACCACGTTGCCATACCTGCGCCGCAAAGGAGCAGCAAGGCAATCAGCCAAAATCTCATCAGGGAGTCGCGCTCAGGAAACGATGCTGTCACCGGCAACGTTGTTGACGCCATCCGGTTGACCGGTAGTGCAACCTTTTGTGCTGAGGAGGTGTGCCGGCACATCGCGGATCACGTCAGCGAGGCTTTGCAGGAACGGCGTCATCGACGAGCTTTTGCGCCACAGCATGGCGATGCGGCGACTGGGAGGCGGCGCTTCAAACTCGATCAGGCGGATGTTTTCAGAGCGCGGCACCGGTGGTTGCACAGCGAGGCTGGGCAGCAGCGTGATGCCGACGTCCGCCGACACCATTTGCCGAAGTGTTTCCAGGCTGGTGGCGCGGAAGCCTGACTTCTCACCGGCACCGGCCATATGGCAGACCTCCAGCGCCTGATCGCGCAGGCAATGCCCGTCTTCCAGAAGAAGCAGATTCTGATCCGCCAGATCGTCCATGCGCAGGCAGGTGCGGTCGGCCAGCGGATGCGTGGCGGGTACGGCCAGCACGAAGGGTTCCTCAAATAGGAACTCGGTGTGCAGGGTGTCTTCGTGCACAGGGAGGGCGAGGATGCCCGCGTCCAGTGCGCCTTCGCGGATCAGGCGGATGATCTGCTCCGTCTTTTCCTCGCGCAGCAGCAGCTCCAGCCGTGGGAAGCGCGTACGCAGGTGAGGAACCACATGAGGCAGCAGGTAGGGACCCAGCGTGGGGAAGATGCCCAGGCGGATCGTGCCCGATTCCGGGTCGCGGGTACGCTGCGCGATGGCTTTGATCTCATCCACTTCCGACAGTACGTCGCGGGCACGCCGGGCGATTTCGCGCCCCGTGTCGGTCAGCAGCACCTTGCGGGGGGTGCGCTCGACCAGAGCGACGCCGAGTTCGTCTTCGAGTTTCTTGATCTGCGTGGAGAGCGTGGGCTGGCTGACGAAGCTGGCTTCGGCGGCACGCCCGAAATGGCGGTGCTCAGCCAGGGCGACGAGATACTGGAGGTCACGCAGGTTCATGGAATGCCCCGCTTGTTTGATAGCCTGATCCTATCATCATCCACCTTTTCATTGGTTCTGCGGATTTCCAGCGGGTGCAAGCGACGTCCTTTGCGGGGATTTGCTGCAAGCGACTGTAGTCCATGCCTTCCGGCACTGGGCCAGAGGTCATGCGCGTCCCTACGTTACGGGCTCTTTCGAAGGAGCCCCACCCCCATGCGTCGTCTCGTCCGTCCTCTCGTACTCACCGCGCTCGCTGCCTGCTGTGGCGCAGCCTTCGCCGCCGGCACGGACGCCGCCGCGCCCCTTGGCCGCCTCCCCACGTGGGCAACCCCGCAAGCCTATCGCCTGGCTTTCAAGGTGGACCCGAAGCAGGAGACCTACAGCGGCAGCACGACCATCAAGGTCAAGCTTTCGCAGGCGTCGGACTTCGTGTGGCTGCACGGGCATGACCTCAAAGTTTCCAAGGTTACGGTGACCGATGCTGCCGGCAAGAAGCACGTTGGCAAGTACACCGTTGCCGCCGAGAAAGAAGGCGTGGCCCGTCTGGATCTCGGCGCGAAGCTCGATCCGCAGGAACTGACCATTGCCATCGAGTTCACGGCGCCGCTGAACAAGCAGCTCCAGGGCCTGTACAAGGTCTCGCATGAGGGCGTGCCCTATGCAATGACGCAGATGGAGCCGGTGTCTGCCCGTTACGCTTTCCCGGGCTTCGATGAGCCGTCCTTCAAGACGCCTTACGACATCAGCCTGACCATTCCGTCCGATGACCAGGGCGTGGCCAACACCAAGCAGATCAAGGAAGAGAAGGCCGGCGCCGGCTGGAAGACCCTGACCTTCTCCACGACCAAGCCGCTGCCCACCTACCTGGTGGCGTTTGCCGTGGGTCCGTGGGACGTGGTGAAGGGCCCGGACATTGCCCCGACCCAGTACCGCGCCGAGGCTACCGAACTGCGCGGCATCGCGGCCAAGGGCGAAGGCCACCGCATGAAGCACGTGCTGGGCGAAACCCAGTCGATCATCCACACGCTGGAGGATTACTACGGCTTCGGCTATCCCTTCGACAAGCTCGATCTGCTTGCTGCTCCTGATTTCAGTGCGGGCGCCATGGAGAACGCGGGCCTGGTCACCTTCCGCGACTGGCTGCTGCTGATTGATCCGGACTCCCCGGCGCAGTACGTCCGTGGCTCGTTCAACGTCAATGCGCACGAGCTGGCGCACCAGTGGACGGGCGACACCGTCACCATGGCCTGGTGGGACGACCTCTGGTTGAACGAAGCATTCGCGACCTGGATGCAGCAGAAGGTCACGACCAAGGTGCATCCGGAATATCGCGCTGACCTCGACCGGGTTCGCGGTGCGCAGGGTGCGATGTCCAACGACAGCCTGGTCAGCGCACGCAAGATTCGTCAGCCGATCACGGGCAACGGCGACATCGAGACGGCATTCGACGGCATCACCTACCAGAAGGGTGCTGCAGTCCTTGGCATGTTCGAGGGCTACGTCTCCGATGATGTGTTCCAGAAGGGCATGCGTGCCTACATCCAGAAGCACAAGTTCGGTAACGCAAGCGCAGACGATCTGATTGACTCCATCGCCGAGGCAGCAGGCCAGGGCGAACCGTTCAAGGATGCGTTCCGCAGCTTCCTCAATCAGTCGGGTGTGCCTTACGTTGCGACGGAAGTGAAGCAGGAGGGCGGCAAGACCGTTCTGCACCTGACTCAGAGCCGTTACCTGCCGCTGGGCAGCACGGGCGATGCGAATCGCGTGTGGGGCGTTCCGCTGTGCGTGCGTTATGGCACGACCGGTGGCAGCAGCAAGGTGTCGTGCGAACTGTTCGACAAGGCGACAGGCACCATCACGCTTGAGGGCGCAAGCTCGCCGACGTGGGTGCTGCCCAACGCGAACGGTCGCGGTTACTACCGCTTCTCCGAGGGCAAGAAGGATCTGGCCAACCTTTCCAAGGTGGTCGGCACGCTGAGCGACGCCGAGCAGCTGGCATACGCTGACGCCGTACGCGCCAGCTTCCAGCATGGCGACATCAACGCTGGCGACCTGCTCGCCGCGCTGAAGCCGCTGACGGCATCGAAGACCCGCGAAGTGTTCACGGCACCGATGGCGTCGTTCGGCTGGATCATGCAGAACGAGGCCGTCACCGACGCACAGCGTGCGCATCTGCGTGCATGGGCGAAGGATGGCTACTACAGCAAGCTGCAGACGCTGGGCTATCGCAAGAAGGCAGGTGAGCCGGACAACGACACGCTGACCCGTCAGTCGGTCGTGGATTTCCTGGCTGATCCGCAGGTTGCCGTGCCGGAAGTCCGCGCGGAAATGCTCAAGCAGGGTGATGCCGCACTTCAGGTGAAGGACGGCCGTCTGGATCTGGATGCAGCGGATCAGGATCTGCTGGGCGTTGCACTGGAAGTGGCGGTGCAGGAGCGTGGCAAGCCGGCGGTGGATGCACTGATTGCCGAAATCCCGAAGAACAGCGATCCGCAGAAGCGCAACGCAATGCTGGCAGGCCTCTCGGCTGCCAAGGGTCCGCTGGCCGACGAGGCACGCAACTTCGCCCTCGGCAAGGACGTGAAGGTCGGCGAGATGGCAGCCGTTCTGCGCGGTGCACGCGACACGCAGGAAAGCCGTGACGACCTGTGGAAGTGGTTCGTGGCCAATTACGACAAGGTCGTGGCACGCACGGGCAGCTTCGCAGGTGGCCAGCTGCCGATGCTTGCCGGTGGCGGCGGTTGCTCGAAGGCAGAAGCTGATCGCCTGACGGCGTTCTTCCAGCCGCGTCTGAAGGATGTGACCGGTGCAGAGCGCGGTCTGGCTCAGACGACTGAGTCGACGCTCCTGTGCGCAGCCCTGAAGGCCAAGCAGGACCCGACGACGATTCGCTGATCCGAGGCAGTCGTTCTGGCATGAAAACGCCGGGCATCGCCCGGCGTTTTTTTTGTTGAAAACCTGACGTCGTTCATAATCCTTCCACGGCTTGTGGGAGCGAGCTTGCTCCCGATCTCTGCGGAGCGATCCGCCCGACATCAGCGAATCGTCAGGAAAGCGGACTGCACCGACCCACCGCCATTGCTGTTGGGATAGACGGTGAACTGAAAGTTACCGCCCTCAAAGCCTGACGCATTCCAGTGCCGACGATACCCGACGATGGTCCCCCGGCCATTGCACGGTGCAGGTGCGCCGTAGTCGCACAACGGCTCCCGGCGCACTTCGCGCAACGGATTGCTCAGAAGCGATGCCTGCTCAAAGCGTCCGTAGCCGATTTCCTCCGTGATGATCGTCATGTTGGCTCCGCCGTGATCCTGCTGCGTGGACCATGCTCCCGGTGGGATGACTTCATTTCCTCCCTGCGCGGAGTGGACGGCGACGACGTGCGCGCTGGTCAGAGTTGACGCGGAACTTCGTTCTGCATACAGCCCGGAAACATCAGGGGCGCCGGAGGCATCCAGCATCCTGACGTACTGGTCAGCCTGCGTCGGCCCCGGCGACAGCGCGGCGCAAAGAGCAAAGAGCGAGAACGGAAGGGTTGCCTTCTTCATGATCGTGATCTCCATTGAGGCGGCACAGGCCGCACACCGATGGTGCTGACGGCCTGCTTGTGCTTGTACCGGGGAAATGTCTTTCCTGCTCGCGTCTGAAGACCCGCGTCGCCTGATTGATCGACGGTCGCCGACGTCAGCGAAGCCTTCCACGAACTGTATGAATCTGGTTGGCCCATGTGGAGCTGAATTTGCTTCATCGGATGCTCCAGTATCGAAACGGAGCGGATGATGAACATTCAGGGACTGGTAGCAACGGGGCGGGTCGTGACGAATGAGGTATCGCGAATGAGCACGTCAGCTCAACCGATGGTGGTGGAAAGTAACGAAGGCGCGAATTCGGGTTTGCCAGAGGTGGATATGTCACATATCACACCGCGCGAACTGATTTCTCTTCTCGATGAGTGGGTGAAATCAGAGCGCATCAGTACGGAGGATGCAGCTTGCCTTTTGGGTGTGATATCGACGGACGCATTGAATAATCGCCTGGATGTTCCAGTGAATATGTACGAGGGGATTGAAGGCATCGCCTCCTTCCACGACTACATTCGCGATCCCGAAGGGGCATCGTACTGGCGGAGCCTCGCCACGAAACTCCAGCATCTTGAGCGATTTCCGCATGGGTTGAGTACGCGTGCCTGACATGCGTCGACATGCGGGCGCCGGGAAATTGTCGCGCGTTATGGCACGAACCCAACCACTATCGAAAGGAGTCGGGCGATGAACATACAGGGACTGGTAGCAATGGGGCGGGTCGTGACGAATGAGGTCTCGCGAATGAGCACGTCAGCTCAACCGATGGTGGTGGAAAGTAACGAAGGCGCGAATTCGGATTTGCCAGAGGTGGATCTGTCACATATCACACCGCGCGAACTGATTTCTCTTCTCAGTGACTGGATAAAATCAGGGCGCATCAGTACGGAAGATGCATCTTGCGTTCTGGGGGTGATATCGACGGACGCATTGGATAATCGCCTGGATGTTCCAGTGAATATGTACGAGGGGATTGAAGGCATCGCCTCCTTCCACGACTACATTCGCGATCCCGAAGGGGCATCGTCCTGGCGGAGCCTCGCCACGAAACTCCAGCATCTGGAGCGATTTCCGCATGGGTTGAGTACACGTGCCTGACATGCGTCGACATGCTGGCGCCGGGAAATTGTCGCGCATTACGGCACGAACCCAATCGCCCGCACTCCCGCAAAGCGAGCGCGATCCCTGCGAAGGGGGCGCTTGGCCGTTGAATCGTCGGCGATTCAACGTGCGTATTCCCAGGGAGGCTTTCACGTCATCGCGCGTAAGTGTTTCTGCCAATCGCGCGCAACGGCGTCAGGATTGCTTGTTCCCGCAGAACATCATCACAAGGAGTGACGCAATGATTCCGTCCTACTCATTTCTGGGACCGAAGAAGCCGCACAGGAAAGAAACGGAAAGTGATTCGCCGGCCGCAAAGCCCGACAAGGCGGGGAAGTCGCCCTCTTATGCCGATGTTGCGCGAGAAGTGAAGCGCGGAAATGCCATGGCCGCAGCAAAGAAGATCGGCAAATCGCCCATCTCGAAAATCTCGCCTCACAACATAGAGGAAGGGCAGAAGTCCGCGTTGCCAGTGAAGAAGCGCGCATTGCTCGCACGTCTTCGGGAAACCTGGGGCGGTGAGCTGACGCAGCACCATGTGCGCGAGACGGCAGCGCGGAAGGCGCGTCTCGAAGCCTGCCGGCTGGCCCATCCGGAGGGGCACCGGAAACTCGACATCCGTTGCTGAGGTGGCGCTGCACGGATGCATGTGCACGCGGCATACTGGCGGCACGTCCCTGAGGCCTTACCGTCGATGACCCGTCGTCTGCCAACCCCCGAACTTCCCGTCGCGCGTCCCCGGGCGCGCGATGTGGCTGACGCGGCGGGCGTGTCGATTTCTGCGGTGTCGCGCACGTTCACGGATGGCGCCAGCGTGTCGGCGAAAACGCGCGACAAGGTGCTGGCAGCCGCCGAGCAGTTGGGCTATCAGCCCAATCCGCTGGCGCGCAGCCTCATGACGGGGCGTACGGAACTGATCGGGCTGGTGTCCAATCACTTCGCCAATCCCGCCTTCATGGACGTATTTGATCTCTTCTCGCGCGAATTGCAGGCCCGGGGCCTTCGGCCGTTGCTGGCCAATCTGGGGGCCGATGACGACGGTCGCTCTGCGCTGGACATGCTGCGCCAGTACAACGTGGATGCGGTGCTGGTGGCGACGTCGGCGCCGCCGCGGGGTTTCACTGAATCATGCCGTAGTGCAGGCATGCCGTTGCTGCACGTGTTTGGACGCGCCGGGCAGCGCAATGGTGTGCCGGTGGTGACGGTGGACAACCTGGCGGGTGGCCAGCTTGCCGGCGAGGCGATGATGGCGCGCGGTCTGCGCCGCGTTGCATTTCTTGGCGGTGCTGAGGGTGATGCCGCCACGCAGGATCGCGGCAAGGCCTTTGCGTCGGTGGCCGGGCGCGCATTGAAAGCATCGCTCTTCGCTGGCGATTACACGCACGAGCATGGCCGTCGGGCCATGCATCAGTTGCTCGATGACCACGCGGATCTGGATGGCGTATTTTGCGGTGACGATGTGCTGGCGCTGGGGGCCATGGATGCGTGCCGCGAACGCGGTATCGACGTTCCCGGGCAGATCAGCATCGTGGGCTTTGACGACATGCCGCTGGCGTCGTGGCCCGCGTTTCAGCTGACCACCGTGCGGCAGCCAATGCACGCCATGGTGCTGTATGCCATCGAACGCATCGTGGCATGGATGGCGCAACCGGATCAGGTGCCGCGCAGCAAGCTGTTTTCCTGCGAGTGGGTGGAACGCCGCACCTTGCGTGCGCTGGCTACGTCACGTCGCGCACGTTGATCCAGCATCGTTGCGCGGACGATGCGAGTGCCGCGGCGATGATGCGATCCACTTCGTAGCCGTCGCGAAAGGTGGGCCATACGTTCTGGCCTGACGTGAATGCCTTTATGAAATCACGCATCTCGATCGTGATCTGATCGTTGTATCCGGTGCCGTGACCGACGCCCTGGTTGAATGCGACATAGTCCGGATGTGCAGGCCCCATCAGGATTTTCTGGAAGCCCCGACGTTCCACGGGCCTCGACGCGTCGTACAGCCACAACGCGTTCTGATCTTCCTGATCGAACCACAGCGCACCGCGCGTTCCGGTGATCCGGTAGGTGTAGCCCATCTTCCTGCCCGCCGCCATGCGGCTGAAACTGAGCGATCCGGTGGCGCCGTTCGCGAAGCGCAGCAGCATCTGTCCCTGATCGTCATTCTCGACGCGTTCGGGGCCATCGGTTCCGGGACGCAGGGACTGCACGACATGTGAGTCAGCGACCAGTGATTCGATGGGCCCGACCAGCCGGAGGCAGGCATTGACGATGTGCGGAGCCACGTCGCCAAGCGCGCCCGCATGCGTGCCGGTGCTTATACGCGTTCGCCATGAGGCGGGCAGGGCAGGATCGTGCAGATAGTCTTCCACGTGTTCTGCGGTGACCTGGATAACCTCACCGATATCACCCGACGCAATGATCTGATGGGCGAGCTGGCTGGCGGGCGTGCGTATGTAGTTGAAGCCGACCATATTCGTGAGGCCGGCACGTTCCATGGCTTCGGTCATGGCCAGTGATTCGGCGGGCTCGCAGCCGAGCGGCTTCTCGCAGAACACGGCCTTTCCGGCAGCGGCACATGCGATGACGATATTGTGGTGGGTGCGTGGCGGCGTGGCGATGATGACGGCCTGCACGCCTGGGTGCGCGACCAGTTCGCGCCAGTCGCCGGTTGCGTGCTGCCATCCCCAGCGGTCGGCGTGCTCCTGCGCACCGCTTTGCGTGGACGTGGCCAGAGATACGCGCAACGGTCGCGCATCGGTCTGGAAGGTGGTGTGCACGGCGTTGAGAGCCAGGGTGTGTGCCTTGCCCATGTAACCGGCGCCGATCAGCCCGAATCCAATATCGCGCATGCTGTGCTCCCATGGTCGAGGCCCTATCCTGCCGATGGTGCAGTGCGGTTTGCAAGCGCTTGCAAAAAGGTCTAGCGTGGATTCTGTCCAGCCTGTCCTTTCTGTGCTTTCGCCGGAGTGCTGCCATGCATGCCCATGCTCAATCGTCCCGCCCGAAAACCGTTCCCCGCATTTTCACGCCGGAGACCATTGATACCGACCTGATCGTCGGCGAGTTGCTTGATGGCGTGGGAGCGGTGACGATTCGCGGGTTGTTCACGGCTGATGAGATCGCGCAGGCGCGGCAGATCATCATGGAAGAATCCAACAGCGACGCGCAGGCTGCCAAGGTCACCCATTTCCAGGGCGCGGCGGAGCGGGAAGGGAAGATCAATCTTCAGCGACGGGTCTGGAACCTGCTGGCCAAAGGCGATGTGTTCTCGCGTATGGCTGCCCATCCGGTGTTGATGCAGACCATGCGTGCGTTTCTCGGCACGGAGTTCATCATGGGATCGATTGCGGCCAATCGCATTCTTCCCGGTGGCCCGGGACAGGAGCCGCACATCGACTATCCGTACTGGGACTACCATTGTCCACAGACGCATCCGTCGCGGCTGAATTCGTCGTTTCCGCTTAATGCGCAGGCGACCATCGTGCTCGACCCCTTCACCGAAGAAACCGGCGCCACCGCGTATGTGCCCGGCTCTCAGCGCAGCCTGCGCTATCCGGATGAGTCCGACCGTTTCTTCGACCGCTGTGAACGCATGCTGGGTGAGCCCGGCGATACCGTGATTTTCTTCGGAGCGCTCTGGCATTGCGCCATGCCGAATCGTTCCACGGTGGACCGGTCAGCCGTGCTGATTCAATACCTGCCCAAGTGGGTCAAGCCGATGGAGAACATCCCCGCGGCATTGCCCGAATCATTTCTGGACACGGCCAGCCCGGATATTCGTCAGTTGCTCGGGTTGAACTATCCCTATCCGGAAATTCTGGATGCCGCCCGCGGCGGCAACGCAGAAGGGCGCACGATGATGAAGGCGCGATAAGGATCAGTGCGCGGAATGGGCCTGGATGAATTTCAGGGTGTCGGCCAGCGCCGGTGCCTTGCCCTTGGTCGGACCAAATGCAAACACCAGGCCCATGTGCCCCAGGTCCGGATACATGTGCACTTCCGCGGTTTCGCCGTGCGCAAGCATGCGACCTTCCAGCGATATGGCGTTGGACGGCTCCACCGTGCCGTCGTCGTCACCCTGCAAAAGCAGCATCGGCGGTTCATCGCCGTCCACGAAGTTGATGGGCTGTGACTGGTACTGTTCCTGCGCCGTGTGGCCGAACATGTCGAAGTAATCTTTTTCGTCCAGCGGCAGGAAGTCGTAGGCACCCGCCAGGCCGATGAAGCCGGCAAGGTCGCGCGGTTTCATGCCCACGGCTTGCAACCAGCGTCCATCGGTCGCAAGCAGTGCGCCAATGTGCCCGCCGGCAGAGTGACCCATCACGAAAAGAGATGCGGGGTTTCCGCCAAATTCAGCGGCGTGGGCGTGGGCCCAGGCGACTGCCGTGGCGCTGTCCTGCATGAATCCGGCCATTTTCACCTGCGGCCATTTCCGGTAATCGGGAATGATCGCCACGATGCCCTTGGCCGCCAGAGCTTCGCCCATCCACCGATACCACTGCCTTTGCCCGGATTTCCAGCTTCCGCCGTAGAAGAACACGACGACAGGCGCGTGCGTTGCGTTCACGGGCGAATACACATCAAGGGACAGGCCTGAGGCTTTGTCGAACAGGATGTCCGGATGCGCCACGACGCCGCTGGACGGCTGCCGCGCATTGATCGCGCCGAAGAAGACGCTGTGGCACGCCGACAGAAGCACGACGGCAAGTGTCAGCAGGACAGGGCGAGTGATGCGCGCGAGGGATGTAGTCATAGTCGCCAAGTGTAGGTAGGGAATGTGGACAGGGCGTGCTGACGGGGTAAGCATTGCCCTTTAAACGCGTCACATGCGGATCGGTCGACGCCGATTGCTAAACTGCGGTCCATGACCATGCCTCCCCACGATGTTCGCAACCTTCTGCGTGAAGCCTCTGATGCGCTGGGCGATCGCCTTGAAGCGGAGTTGCTGCTGATTCATACCCTGGACGTCTCGCGAGCGTGGCTTTTTGCGCATGCTGATGACCGGTTGCCTGATCTGCACATCGAAAATTTTCGCGGCCTCGTGGCGCGCCGCGTTGCCGGCGAACCGGTGGCGTACATCATGGGCTCGCGGGATTTCTGGTCGCTTTCGCTGGAAGTCTCTCCGGCCACTCTCATTCCGCGTCCTGAAACAGAGTTGCTGGTGGAGCTTGCGCTCGAACGCATGACGACGGATGCGCGCGTGGTAGACCTGGGCACCGGCAGTGGAGCCATCGCGTTGTCGCTGGCCCGGGAATTTCCGCAGGCACACGTGTTGGCCGTGGACTTCAGTGACGACGCATTGCATGTGGCCCGCCGCAATGCGCAGCGTCTTCAGCTGGGGCATGTGCGTTTTGCGCAGGGTAGCTGGTGGGATGCGGTCGGCGAAGAGACGTTTGATCTTGCCGTGAGCAACCCGCCCTATATCGCTTCAGCCGATGAGCATCTGGCACAGGGCGATCTTCGTTTCGAGCCTTCCACGGCGCTGGCCTCTGGTGCGGATGGGCTGGACGACATCCGCCTGATCGTTGCCGGAGCATCCGCCCATGTGCGTCCCGGCGGCTGGCTGTTGATGGAGCACGGCTGGGATCAGGGCGACGCGGTGCGTGCTCTGCTGGACGATGCCGGGTTCGTCGAGGTGTTCACCGCAAAGGATATGGAAGACCGGGATCGGGTCAGCGGTGGGCGGGTAGCGTAGGGTGCCCACCGGCAATTCGCCTTCCAGGGATGGCTCCCGCAAAGACGCCTGACGGCGGCTCTGCGGAAGCGGGGCACTCAGCCGGCGCTGGCGACCGGCGTTGCCACGTACTGCGGAAAGCGCGCGAGGATGGCATTCCGGATGCCCGGCAGGTCCAGGCCGGCCATGGTCAGCACTTCGTCGCGGCTGCCGTGTTCAAGATACAGGTCAGGCAGACCCAGGTGCAGGATGGGGACGGTGATGCCGTGCGCTGAAAGCACCTCGGCCACGCCCGTACCTGCGCCACCGGCGATGGCATTGTCTTCGATGGTGACGATGGCCTTGTGCGTGCTGGCCATCTCCAGAATCACTTCTTCGTCCAGCGGTTTGACGAAGCGCATGTTCACCAGCGTGGCATCCACTTCGGCAGCGATGATCGCGGCCGGGCTCAGCATGGTGCCGAACGACAGGATGGCCAGCCCGTGGTGCCCGCGACGGCGCACTTCGGCCTTGCCGATGGGGAAGGTGTCCAGTTCCTCGCGCATGACGGCACCGGGGCCAACACCGCGCGGATAGCGGATGGCAGCAGGGCCCGGATACTGGTAGCCCGTGGTCAGCATCGTGCGGCATTCGGCTTCGTCGGCCGGCGCCATGACCACCATGTTGGGAAGCACGCGCATGAAAGACAGGTCGAAGCTGCCCGAATGCGTCGCGCCGTCGGGGCCGACCACGCCCGCACGGTCGATGGCGAAGGTGACGTCCAGATTCTGCAGCGCCACGTCGTGAATGGCCTGATCGTAGGCGCGTTGCAGGAACGTGGAGTAGATGGCCACGACGGGCTTTGCGCCTTCGCAGGCCATGCCGGCTGCCAGCGTGACGGCGTGCTGCTCGGCGATGGCGACGTCGAAATACCGCTGCGGATATTCCTTCGAGAAGCGGACCAGCCCCGAGCCTTCGCGCATGGCCGGCGTAATGCCCAGCAGGCGCTCGTCGGCGGCGGACATGTCGCACAGCCAGTCGCTGAAGATGTCGGTGTAGGTCGGTTTGGCCGGTGCGCCCTTCTTGATCAGTCCGGCCACCGGATCGAACGGACCTACGGCGTGGTATTCGATCTGCGCCTTTTCGGCCGGCTCGTAACCCTTGCCCTTGGTGGTCATCACATGAAGCAACTGCGGGCCCGGGAGGCTCTTCACCGTGTTGAGCGCGGTAAGCAGCTGCGGCAGGTTGTGACCGTCGATGGGGCCGGTGTAGTGGAAGCCCAGTTCCTCGAACAGCGTGGAGGGGACGAACATGCCCTTGGCGTGTTCTTCCCAGCGCTTGAAGAAGCGGCCGAACAGCGATTGCTTGGGAATGGCGCGCTTGGCGCGCTCACGCCACACATTGAGCGTGCGGCTGGACATCGCGCGCGCCATCATCTTGGTCATGGCGCCCACGTTCTCGCTGATGGACATGCCGTTGTCGTTGAGGATGACCAGCATGTTCGGCTCGACGTCGCCACCGTGGTTCAGCGCCTCGAACGCCATGCCTGCGGTCATCGCGCCGTCGCCGATCACGGCTACGACCTTGCGCGGGTCACCCTTGCGCTGAGCCGCAATGGCCATGCCCAGGGCGGCGGAAATCGAGGTGGACGAATGGCCCACGCCAAAGGTGTCGTACTCGCTTTCCTCACGACGAGGGAAAGGAGCCAGGCCTTCCTTCTTCTTGATCGTGGTAATGCGGTCGCGACGGCCGGTAAGAATCTTGTGCGGATAGCACTGGTGTCCCACGTCCCAGACGAGCCGGTCCACCGGGGTCTTGAAGACGTGATGAAGCGCCACGGTCAGTTCGACCACGCCAAGGCCCGCGCCGAAATGACCGCCAGACGAGGCCACAGCCTCAATCAGGTAGGCGCGCAGCTCGTCGGCAATGGCGGGCAGTTCGTCCTCCGAAAAACGACGGAGATCCTCCGGCGAGTCGATCTGCGCCAGATAGGGGTAGCGGGAAAGGTCGGTCATAACCCGTATTGTTCGCCGACGAGCCGGGCCGGGCAAGGGATGAAACGTGAATAATCGCGGGCATGTGCCCGCGACGTCAGGCCCGCCGGCGATTCTTGGGCAGATGGTTGACCAGAAACTCCATCTGGTCGGCCAGGATGTTGCGGTTGGAAAGAATCAGGTGTTCGACCCAGCTTGGCCGGTAAGGCACTGCCAGCAAAGGCATATTTGCCTGCGCAGGCGTACGGCTACCCTTGCGCAGGTTGCAGGCGAGGCAGGCGCTGACCACGTTTTCCCATTCATCGGCGCCCTTTTTCGACAGGGGCAGCACGTGATCGCGGGTCAGATCGTGGCGGTTGTACTGATTGCCGCAGTACAGGCAGATGTGCCGGTCACGGGCAAACAGGGCGGTGTTGGTGAGGGCGGGCGCCGGGTCGATGGCATGTTCGCGGCAATGACCGGTGCTGGCGACGATGGGGTGGAGATCCAGGGTGCTTTGCAGGCCGCTGGCGCGGCTCTGGCCCCCGTGAACGGTGAGGCAGGCGTCGCCAAGGGTCCAGGCCACGGCCCCACGGACATACAGGCATACGGCGTCTTGCCAGCTGATCCAGTCCAGGATGCGTCCGGCCGCGTCGAGCGAGAGCACCCGGGTCGTATTGAGTGTGGCGACCGGTGGGGTGTCGGAAAATGGCACTTCCATCAGCATCTGTGTCTCGTCCTTCGTATCAGCGAAAGAGCGTTCCAGCAAAGCGAACTCCGTGCGAACCGGGGCAAAACCCCGGTCGAACCGTGCAAAAGCGCAGTCGACGGCCCGAGCATAGCCCACTTTTGCTACGTTTCGCAGTCATCCCGGTACGTATCTTGCGGGGCTGTTCGAGGGCTCTCCCGCTGATATAGTGGGCATTCGATTAGCTAAGCCCGGCCGGGTTTGGAAGGGGGGCCGGGGTGGCTTCCCAGGCGCGGCGGGCCCGAGGGTTACAACGTGGCAGAAGTGCTTTTCTACGAGCGTCCGGTTCCTCTTAACCGTACGACCCATCGCGACCTTCGCCTGAAGGCCGTGAACAACGTCCGTTTCGCCGAGAAGGTTCACTCCGTGCCGTTGACCGGCGTCGAGTTCGCTCCGGCTGCCCGCGACTTCCCGATCCTCTTCGCTGGCAACAGCATCGAAGAAGCCGGCCCGATGGCCCTCATTGGTCTGCGCCAGGGTGAAAACCTGCTGGTCGGTGCCAACGGCTTCTGGGAAACGGGCATCTACATCCCGGCTTTCGTCCGCCGCTATCCGTTCGTGCTGGCTGAGAAGCCGGCAGGTTCCGAGGGCGACGACTTCACCGTGTTCCTGGACGAGGCCTACGAAGGCTTCAACCAGACCGAGGGTGAGCGCCTGTTCAACGAAGACGGTACCGATGCCGCCGTGCTGACCAACGCCGTGACCTTCCTGGGCGAGTTCCAGGATCACGTGGCACGCACGCAGTGGTTCATGGGCAAGCTGCGCGAGCACAACCTGCTTGAGCCGCGCACCATCACCCTGCAGAAGGACGGCAAGGGCATCAACCTCAACGGCCTCTTCGTGATCAACGAAGAAAAGCTGCGTCAGCTCGACGAGAAGGTTGCCCACGAGTTCCTGAAGGAAGGCGCGTTCGGCTGGATCTACGCCCACCTCATTTCGCTGGCCAACATCGACCGCATGGCGGAACGTCTCGATGTGCGCGAGCGCTCGGAGGAAACCGCGCAGGCCTGATCGGCTGCTCGGGTTGAGGGAAAAGCCGCTTTCGACGCCTGTGTCAAAACGTCTCTGACACGTAGTCGCTGAAATGCTGGCAAGTGAAATGCCCTCGGGGGAGATCCCGGGGGCATTTCTTTTTTGGGCCAGTGTCCCCGCCCGCTCCGCAGCTTCCCATCGCGCGATCCCGTTCGCGCGACGGTCATTTGTAGGCGTTACCCTACAGACGGCTTTCCCACGCCTCCCCGACAATATCGCCTGTCGTCGAACGAATGCCTTTCGTATCGACCATGACAGGGGTGAGCGCTTGTTTCCTGGTACGTCTTCCGGCAAGCGGAAGGCACGGGTTCGGGTGGATGCATGAATTGACGCGTGGCGTCACAGGTTTTCTGAAGGAGAGAAATGTGGGTAAGTTGAGTTTTGTGGCACTGGCCCTGCTGGCCATGGCGCCGTCCGCGTTCGCGGCCGATTCGGTGACGGTGCAGCGTCCGGCCGTGTACAACGAAGATGCAGACGTTCCCGGCTCCGTGCGCAAGGAATGCAAGCTGGACGAACAACTGCCGGACTTCATCGCGCAGTACGCGAAAGAAACCGGCACGACGATCAACTTTGCTCCCGCCGTACAGACGGGGCAGCAGGGTCGCGTCCTGGATATGGAATTCACCAACGTCACGGCTGACGGCAACGCGTTCATGGGTCACCACAAGTCGGTGACCGTGAAGGGCAAGCTGTATGAGAACGGCAAGGTCATTGGCAGCTTCAAGGGCAAGCGCAATTCGATGGGCGGCGCGTTTGGCAACTACAAGGGCACCTGCTCGGTCCTCGGCCGCACGGTAGATGCACTGGGCAAGGACATCGCCGGCTGGCTGGCCGCGCCCAAAATGGACGCGATGCTCGGCGACCTGGAGTAATCCTCCGATGAGGAACGGTCGCTGGCTTGCCGGCGACCGTTCTTCGATCCTGCACGATCACGGCGTTATGCTTGGCTCCGTTCTCATCTGCCATGGCATCTGCGTCCCTTGAATCGCCCCAAGCTGAAGCTCATCGGCAACGACCATGGCATGGCGTATGTCGACGCGGGCAGTGGTCCGGCCGTTGTGTTTATCCACGGCTCGCTTTGTGATTATCGTTACTGGACGCCGCAGCTCGATGCGCTTGCCGACGGCTGGAGCATTCTTGCGCCTAGCCTGTCCCATTATTTCCCGCGCCTGCCATCGGCAGATCGCTTTCCCTTCCGCTGGTCGCAACATGCGGACGATGTCGTTTCTTTCTGTCGAAAACTGCGGCACGAACGGGTGCATCTGGTGGGGCATTCGCGTGGTGCCAGTGTCGCGTTTCAGGCCGTGCTGCGCGACCCGGCGGCATTTGCCAGCGTCACGCTGCTCGATCCCGGCGGCGCGGTCGAGGGTGAAGGCAGCGATGAAGGGTCCACTTCTGCCACGCAGAGGGTGCGCTGCGAAGCGCGTGACCTCATTGCGCGCGGAGAGGTCGATGCGGGTCTGTCGCTGTTCGTGAACTCGGTCAGCGGCCCTGCGCAATGGGAGCGCAGTCCTGAATGGTTCAGGCGCATGGCGCGCGACAACGCGCACACGCTGGGGCCGCAGCTGGATGATCCGCTACCCATGATGATGCAGGCGGATGCGCAGGCGCTGTCGTGTCCTGTGCTGCTGGTCGATGGTGAAAAGAGTCCATCGGTTTATCGTCGCAACGTGGCAACGCTGGCGCAATGGCTGCCCTGTGCGCAGCATGCGACGATCGCAGGTGCGTCACACGGCATGAGCATGACGCACGCAGGGGCATTCAATGCCGTGCTTCGTTCCTTCCTCAGCCATTGAATACGCCCCTTCAGCGCAGCGGCTTGGCCATGCGCAGCAGGTCCAGGCCGAAGCCCGATTCCTCGTAGATCGCGCGCGCACGCTCGTTGCCGGGAAACACAGCCAGTGTCAGCAGTTGGCAGTGGTGCTCGCGCGCCCACTGTTCTGCGTGGCGTATGAGCGATTTGCCCACACCTTTGCCTTCATGGCGTTCGGCCACGGCCAGGTCAGAGATGTGACAGTTGGTCTTGCCGGTGAAGTAATCCTGGGTCTTCTGCAGATGCATGAAGCCCACACGTTGACCTTCTTCATCTTCAGCCACGAACAGGAAGCTGTTGGGCGGCTGGTCATCCAGATGATGCAGCAAATCCTTGCTGATGCCCTCGATACATTCATTGCGTCGCCGCCACGCGGGCAGCGGGAAGTTCACGAAGCGCGGGACCATGTCGAGGATGAAGTTATCGTCCTCGCTTTCAGCGAGGCGAACCGGGTACTCAAGATCGCTCATCGTACGGATACCGTGGTGGAGGAGAGCTCTGGAATGCCAGTTTCTACACCTTCGCTCCGGCGCTGGAAAGTCCCGCGTGTGCGGTGCGTCCCTGGAAGGACGCACCGCACGTCAGGTCAGACGACGGCCGGGAGCGTCGCCACGCCCGCTTCCATGGCCGCCTTGTGCATGTGCATGCGCGGCAGGATGCGGGTGAAGTAGAACGTTGCGGTATCGCGCTTGGCGGTAAGGACGTCTGCGGTAACGCCCTCTGCGGAGGCTGCCAGCACGCTGCGCGCCCAGAAATAGGCGAGAGTCACATAGCCGGAGTAGTACAGGTAATCGACGGCAGCCGCGCCCAGTTCTTCCGGGTTTTCGGTGCCGCGCCTGGCCAGCGACTGGGTGAGTTCACCCCATTCCTTCGCAGCCACGGCCAGCGGGCGGATGAACGATTCCAGTGCCGGGTTGCTCGCCTGTTCGTGGCAGAACGCGGAGATCTCGCCCAGGAAGTGCTTCAGGCCCACGCCCTGCAGTTGCATGATCTTTCGGCCCAGCAGATCCAGCGCCTGGATGCCGGTGGTGCCTTCGTACAGCGTGATGATGCGTGCGTCGCGTACAAACTGCTCCATGCCGTGCTCGGCGATGTAGCCGTGGCCACCGAAGATTTGCAGCGCTTCCTTCGTACATTCCTGCGCCGCTTCGGTCAGCAGGCCCTTGGCGATGGGAATCAGGAACGACAGCAGTTCGCCAGCCTTCTTGCGCTCCGCTTCGTCGGTGCCGCGCGCTTCGATATCGCTTTGCAGCGCGGCGTAGGCGGCAAGCAGGCGTCCGCCTTCCACGAAGGCGCGCTGCGTGAACAGCATGCGACGCACATCCGGATGCGAGGTGAGCGGATCGGCCGGCTTGTCCGGATTCGTCGGGCCGGACAGGGCGCGCATCTGCAGGCGTTCACGCGCGTAGTTCAGGCTGTTCTGCAGTGCGCGCTCGGCGACCGCCACGCCCTGAATGCCCACGGCCAGGCGCGCCGCGTTCATCATGGTGAACATGGCCATCAGGCCCTTGTGCGCAGGGCCGATCAGCCAGCCTTCGGCTTCATCGAAATTCATGACGCACGTGGCTGAGCCCTTGATGCCCATCTTGTGTTCGATGGCGCCGGGGTACGCGGCGTTGCGCTCGCCCAGCGAGCCGTCCTTGTTGACCTTGAACTTGGGCACCACCAGCATCGAAATGCCGCGGCTGCCAGCCGGCGCGTCGGGCAGGCGGGCGAGCACGAGGTGCACGATGTTCTCTGCGAAATCGTGGTCGCCGGCGCTTATGAAGATCTTGGTGCCGCTGACCTTGTAGCTGCCATCGCCGTTGGGTTCGGCGCGGGTCTTCAGAAGGCCGAGGTCCGAGCCGGCCTGGGGTTCGGTCAGGCACATCGTGCCCGTCCAGCGGCCTTCGACCAGCGGCTTCAGGAAGGTTTCCTGCTGCCACTCGTCGCCATGATGTTCCAGTGCATCGGTGGCGCCCTGCGACAGCAGCGGGTAGATGCCCCAGGCCAGGTTGGCCGAGTCGATCATTTCCTTGGTCAGCGCGCCAAGCACGTGCGGCAATGCCTGGCCGCCAAACTTCTCTGCGGCCGTGAGGCCGGCCCAGCCGCCGTCGGCATACTGGCGATAGGCCTCCTTGAAGCCCTTCGGCGTGGTAACCGACGCCGTGGCCTTGTCGAAGTGGCAGCCTTCCTCGTCGCCTGTGGCGTTGAGCGGAGCGAGCACCTGTTCGTTGAAACGGGCGGCTTCGTCCAGTACGGCATCCATCAGTTCACGATTGTGCTCTGCGCCACCTTCCAGACCGGCCAGCACTTTTTCCACGTTCAGCACGTTGTAAAGCGCAAAGCGCATGTCGGCGAGCGGAGCTTTGTAAATTGTCATGGGAGTTCCTGAAAGAGGCGCGCCGGTCAGGGCGAGCGATAGGTGTCGGGAATGCCGGGAACCGGGGAAAGCCAGTTCTTGCCCTGCACTTCGAAGGTGCGGGGTTTCTTTTCCTGTTCGGCAAGGCCGGTGATGCTGCCGGAAAGCGTATAGGGCAGGGCGCCGGAGCTTCCCTTCGCGGCCAGCGCAGCGAGTGCCCTGGACATTTCCGGGGTGGGAAGAATGTCGACGTCTGCTACATCGGCGGCAAATGAGGGAATGTCCAGATCGAGTTTGCGATCGAGCAGCACGCCGCCCAGGTCGCCGACGCGCAGCTGGCCCTGGAAGCTGGAGAAAGACATGCCGCCATAGCTGTTGCTGCGGATGCGCAGTACCACGTGCCAGACGCCGCCCGGGGCTGCCTTCACTTCCTGGAGGGTCACCGACGGCGGGAAGACGCTTTTCTTCACGGGGCCGCAGGCACCGACCAACAGCATCAGCGCGACGATCGCGCAACGTAGCGAAAGCGTGCGTTTCATGGGCTTGGATCCGACCTGTGTATACCGTGGGACAGCGGCAGCTCAAACGACTGTTCGATACTAGGATGCATGAGGCGGCCCCCCGATGCGAGGGGGCCGTTTCAAACGCATCGCCTTCTGAGGTTCCCAAGCGTAGTGGGAGAAGGCATCATCACCGCCCGACCTTGCTGAAAACTCCCGGTAAATCATGTCCCGACGTATCGCCGCACGACGCTCGCCCATACACGGAAACGGCGTCTTCGCCACCGCTCCCATCAAGGCTGGCGACGAGATCATCGAGTACAAGGGCGACCGGATCACCCATGCCCAGGCCGACAAGCGCTACGGCGATGGCGGCGAAACGGGCCATACGTTCCTCTTCACGCTCAACGAAAAATTCATCGTGGACGGCAACAGCCACGGCAACACGGCGCGCTGGATCAACCATAGCTGTGATCCGAACTGCCAGGCGATGATCGAGGAAGCGGTCGAAGGCAAGCCGTCGAAGAAGGACCGCGTGCTGATCGAAGCCATCCGCGACATCGCGCCGGGTGACGAACTGACCTACGACTACGGCATCGTGCTGGACATGCCGCGCACTGCGCGCCTGAAAAAGCTGTGGGCCTGCCGTTGCGGCTCGCCCAAGTGCATCGGCACGATGCTCAAGCCCAAGCGTAAGGCCACCTCTGCCTGAGCGCGTTGCCTCACGGTATGAAGACGCCACGGGCACGGGTTCCTCATCCCCGGCCCGCCACTGTGGTCGCTCCATTTCATCACTGGAGCGAACCATGGCGAACAAGACGCTGGAAGGACGCCGCATTGCGGTACTGGCCACCGACGGCTTTGAACAATCGGAACTGACGGAACCCAAACGCCTGCTGGAAGAGGCAGGTGCCCGTGTGGATGTGATTTCACCGGGTGATGCGAAGGCCATCAAGGGCTGGGACAAGAAGGACTGGGGGCAGTCAGTGCCCGTTGACGTCGCGCTGGGCAAGGCAGAGGCCAGCCAGTACGACGCGCTGGTCCTCCCCGGTGGCGTCATCAATCCGGACAAGCTGCGCATTGACGACGGGGCCATCGGTCTCATCAAGGCGTTTGGCGATGCAGGCAAGCCCATTGCCGCGATCTGTCATGGTCCGTGGACCCTGATTACTGCCGGCCTTGTGAAGGGACGTAAGGTGACGTCCTGGCCGTCGTTGAAAGATGACCTGAAGAACGCTGGCGCGTCGTGGGAAGACCGCGAGGTGGTGGAGGATGGCAACCTCATCACCAGCCGCAAGCCGGACGATATTCCGGCCTTTGCGAAGGCATTGATCAAACGACTGGCGGCGTAACTTAAAACGCTTTTTGTGGGAGCGGGCCCGCCCGCGATTCCGGAGCCATCGGGCGAACGTCATCGCGAGTCTGGCTCGCTCCCACATCGTTGCCTTCAGTCGTCTTCTGCGTGAGGTTTCCATGCATCGCACAACTTGCGTTGCACGCCTACCGGCACGGGCTCGTAATGGCTGAAATCCAGGCAATAACGCCCCTGACCGCCGGTCATCGCTTTCAGTTCGATGGGGTAGTCATCCAGTTCCGCCAATGGCACTTCCGCGCGAATGATGATTTCTCCGCCACGCAGTGCGTCGGTGCCGAGAATCTTCGCGCGCTTGGCCGCGAGACCGCCGGTGACATCGCCCACGTTGTGCTCCGGGATGGACACTTCGAGATCGACGATCGGTTCCAGTACCTGAGGGTGCGCTTTGCCCACGGCATCGAGAAATGCCTTCCGCCCGGCGCTCACAAATGCCACTTCCTTGGAATCGACCGGGTGATGTTTTCCGTCGTAGACCACCACGCGAATATCCTGGATAGGAAAGCCGGCCACTGCGCCGCCGTCCAATGCCTGACGCACCCCTTTTTCGATGGCTGGCATGAACTGGCCGGGGATCACGCCACCTTTGGTTTCGTCGGCGAACAGAAATCCCTCCCCGCGTGACAGTGGTTCCACACGCAGAAACACTTCACCAAACTGTCCCGCGCCGCCGGTCTGCTTCTTGTGCCGGTGGTGGCCTTCGGCGGCTCCACCTATGGTTTCGCGATAGGCAATGCGCGGCGGGTGCGCGGTCACATCCACGTCGTAGCGCGTCTTCATGCGTTCAAGCATCAGGCGCAGATGCAGGTCGGAAAGGCCGCGAATCACGGTCTCGTTGAGTTCCTTGTGGTGTTCCACGCGGAAGCATGGATCTTCTTCGGCCAGCCGCGCCAGCGCCTGCGACAGCTTCTGCTCCTGACCTTTGTGTGCAGGGATCACGGCCAGCCCGAACATGGGTTGCGGATAGGCGACAGGTTCCAGATGTATGCGCCGTCCGTCTGCGGCGTCATGCAGGATGGCGTCGAAATGCACATCCTCGATCTTGGCTACCGCCGCAAGATCGCCCGGCAGCGCCGCGTCAATTTCAATGTGTTCCTTGCCTTGCAGGCGGAAGAGGTGCGCCACGCGAAACGGCTTGCGTCCGTCGTCCACCACAAGCTGGGCATCCTTGCGCACGGTTCCCTGCCACACGCGGAACACGCCAAGTTTTCCGACAAACGGATCGTTGATGATCTTGAAGACGTCGGCAATGACATGTCGATCAGGATCCGCGCTGACTTCGACTGCGGCACCGGCTTCATCGCGGAATGGTGGTGGGTTGACCTCGGCCGGGCAAGGCAGCATGCGCTCAATCAATTGCAGAAGTTCCGGGACGCCGATGCCGTCACGGGCGCTTGTGAAGCAGATGGGGATGAGGTGGCCATCGCGAAGGCAGTGTTCCATGGCATCGTGAAACTCGTCCGCACGCAATACGTTTTCGCCGCCTTCGAGAAAGTGCTCCATCACCTCATCGTCGATTTCCACCACCTGGTCAATGATGTGCTGATGGGCTTCTCCCGGTGAGGAGAAGTCGCTGTCGCCACTGGATTGCATCAGCGCATCGCGCACAACCTGGCCACGCGACGCAGGCAGGTTCACGGGCAGGCAGGCTGATCCGAATTCTTCGCGAAGCGCGAGCACCACATCGGCCAGCGTGGCAGGTGCGGCGTCGATGCGATTGATGATGATGAGGCACGCGAGGCCGCGTTCGCGCGCGTGCTGCATGATGGTTCGTGTGCCGTGCTCCACGCCGTGCGCTGCATTGACCACGATGGCGACGGTGTCCACGGCCGTCAGTGCGGCGAATGCCTGGCCGCGGAAATCTGCGTATCCGGGTGTGTCGATCAGGTGGATGCGATAGCCGTCGTGTTCGATGGACGCGATGGCCGAATCAATGGAGTGTCCGCGTGCTTTTTCCTGTGGATCGGTGTCGGACAGTGTGCTTCCTCGTTCCACTGAGCCTTTGGCGGAGATGGCGCCACCGGCGTGAAGCAGGGCTTCGAAAAGCGTGGTCTTTCCGGCGCCGGCATGGCCGGCGAGCGCGAGGCTGCGGATGTGTTCCGTGACGTGAGACACGATGCGACCCTCCTCCTGACAAGGAAGCGACGGGGCGGCGTCGTAAACGGCGTCGCTTGTCGTCTGCATTCCAGCGTGACGATGAGCGGGCCGTCACGGTCGTCCGGCAGAGCGGACGGTCATGGCGGGAAGCGGGCGGCGGGTGCCCATTCGTAGATTTCTCTCAATCGGGCGCAGAATCAAGGGGCGCCGCGGTATTCGGCCACCGATGGGGAATTTTTTGCGCATGCCGGGGTCATTCAACGGGGACTCATAGCGACCCTTTACACTCGGCGGCGCACCTGGACACCTGGCGGGAAACGATATTGAACAAGGCAGTCAACAGCCGGGGCGCAAACTGACGCATGCAATATCCCGGTAAGGAATCTCCCGAATTCTTGCAGCATCACCGGCTGGAACCGTCGGTGACGGGCGGCCGTTCGGGGCTGGCGCCGCTGGATGCGGATACGCGGAACCTGCTGCACGGCATGCGTTGGCGCAAGCCACCGCGCAACCCGTTCCGTTTCGGGCTGATGTTCGCGCTGGTGTTGGTCTTCCATATCCTGCTGCTGCTCGTGGCCCGCTACGAGATGCAGCCGCGTTACGCGCTTCCCGCCGAGCCCCTGCCAAACGACGAAGATGTTCTTCAGGTGCGCCTGATGGATGCGCCGCGTCCGCCGGAAGCGGCGCAGACCGAAACACCCCCTCCACCGCCCCCTCCGCCAAAGGTGCGCTCGCCTGAAGCTACCCGTCCGGAGCCGCGGCCCGTGCCTCATCAGGAAGCGCCCTCGAAGGACGCCATGACGGCGACCGTACAGGCTCCGGCCACGCCACCCGAACCGGCCAGGACGCCGACGCTCAATCTCTACGGCGCGGATGGCAGCGTTGCCGTGCCCCAGGCAACGGGAAAACCGATGTCCGATTACGCGCCGCCGAAGCCGAAAGGCGACAGCCAGGTGATGGATCACAGGCATGCGGTGACCTATACCGAAACGCGTTTCGAAAAAGCCTGGGCGCCGCGTGACGAAAACGTGATCAACAAGGGCATTCGTCGCGCCATGGAGACCACGACCAAGTCCACCACCATCGCGTTGCCCAAGGGCGGCGGCCGTATCAAATGCGCCACCGTTTTCTTCGTGTTGCCAGTGGGCTGTCGTGGCGAAGATCCCGCGCCGCCGTCTAAGAAAGACGGCGATGTCCGGCTCAACATGGCACCGGCCAATCCGCTGGTGAAGGACATGCCGGCCGATCCGGATGCGCCGCCGAAGCTCACCGAGGCACAGTGCATCGCGGCATTCCGTGCCGATAAACCGCTGCCGCAGGGCTGTGCGACCGACACGCCCCTCAAGGCCATGGACCAGGAAAACGCGGAACTTCGCAGGCGCGCCGGGCAATAGGTAATTCGTCGTTGTCACGGCGGGCGTGAGTGCCCACACTACCGCCATGCCAACCCCGCCATCGCAGGACAGCGACAAGCCGAACATGACGTCGCTGCCCGTATCGCCGCGGGACGCAGCGATGCATGCGCTCGTCTATCGGCGGCGTTTGCGTGAGCGTCCGCGCGACCGGTTGCTGCGTATCGCGGCCATGGTCGGCACGCTGCTCATCCATCTCATTTTCCTGTTCGGCATGATTCTCGGGCCGGCATACGAGGTGTTGCCACCACCGCCCGACCACAGCGATGAAACCCCGCTTGAAGTCCGCCTGATCGACAAGCCCCCGCCGCCGGTGCCTCCGGTGCGCGGCACGCCGTCCAAAGCGCCGGTCGATCATTCGCGGCGCGCCAACGCCAGCGCGACGGCAAGCAAGGCGTCGCGGGATACGCGTGCGGCTGCGGTGGCGGCGAACACGCGCTCGACGATGCCTGCCATCGCGGTGCCTGCCGCTGTACCGCCGCAGATCAAGCTGGACACGAAGGTGAGTGCGCCCACGCCGAGCGTGCAGGCCACGCCTGAGCGTCCCGTGGTTCAGGCCAAGGCGCCGCCCCGCCAGCCCGATCTTCAGCAAGTGCCCGTGCCTGAGTTGCCCGCGCCGGATCTGGCGATGGACAAACCGCAGCCAACCGTCGTGCCGCCGCGCTTCCAGCCGGAGCCGGTACGCCGTGCGCAGGCCGAGGGCACCGCACCCATGCCGCCACCTGCTTCACTGGCGATGCCCCCGGTGCCGGCGTCCCAGCAGGATGTGACGCCGGAGCCGCCGCGCATCGTGGCCGACACGGCAGCGAAGGTGCCCACGACCGCCATGACGCTGGCGACGGTGCCGCGTCCGGAGGTGGAAGCCACCTCCGCACCGCCGACGCCACAGGACGAGCCGCTTCCCAACGTAGCCATCGAGCCGGCCGCTCCGAAGGTCGAGGTTACCGCCGACATGCGTGCTGTTCCGCCTAAGATCGCGGTGGAAACGGTGAAGGCGCCTCCCGTGGAAGCGACTGCCGATCTGGAGGCGATTCCGCTGCCTGACGCCACGGCCCGCCCGGTCGTCGGAGCTCCGGTGCAGACACTGGACAAGCCCGCCTTGCAGGCTCCGCGTGTGGCGCCGGGTGACATGCAGCGCCCGGTTGCAGGTATCGACACCTCGGCCACCCAACCTGGCCAGGCGCCCGGCGACGTGGCTGCCGGTGAGTCGACGGCACAGACGCAACAAAGCCAGGGCAAGGCAGCCGGCGATTCCTCCCCGGCGAAGTCGGATGGCTCCGGCGCGTCGGCGGGCGACAAGGCGGCTGCTGCGGGTGGTTCGAACACGCCCGGTGCGGTGGCAGACAACGGCAATCCGGGCGCGGCGAAGGGTGCGGATAGCGGACGCAATGTCACCGGCGCCAACGGCACCTCCCAGCGCGAGGATGGTGTACAGGGCGGGCAGGGGGACAAGCAGGGCGCCGTGGGCACGTATGTGCAGGTTCGCCCGCATGGCAACACCGACGTGATGACGCGCGGGAAGGTGCATGTGGATTACCAGGCCACGCGCTTCGACGGCGCGTGGACGCCCAAGGGCGAGAGTTCGGTGGATACGGCCGTCCGGCACGGCGTGGAAGGCAGCACGGTCAAATCGACGATTTCGTTGCCGCGTGGCATCCGCGTGGATTGCTCCGGCGGCCCGGGAACGCCCAATACGGCGATGAAGGCGATTTCGCTGCTGTCGTTTGGCTGTCACGGCGACAAGCCGGGCGAGGCCGTCGCGCAGGATGCGCTGGCGAAGAACCAGACGATGGCACCGTCCAAACCACTGGCTGACAATCTGCCTCCTGCCAACGCCGCGTCGGTCGCATCCGCGCCCATCGCGCTGGACAATTCAGCTCTGTGCACTACGGCGCGCATCGCAGGTGGTCCGTTGCCGCCGGGCTGCGAGGCCGACGTGCAGGTGGTTCGACCGACGCCGAAGCCCGGCGATTCGTGGGTTCCTGCCAGCGATCAGTTCAAGTAGACAGCGGCCGCACTTCGGTGCCCGCCACTCGGTCGTAGAGCGTGCGGCCACGCGCATCCAGCAGGGCCGGCGCAATCAGCACCGCCCAGCCGACCACGGGAGCCCATGCCGCCACGCGCAATGAGGTGAACGGGTAAATCGTCAGCAGAGCCACGGGCAGCGCGGCGATCAACAGGCGCAGCAGCGTGCGCTGCCAGGTCAGAGGCCGACCGGTTTGATCGGTAACCCGGATTCGCCACGGGCGCATGCCCAGCGTCTGCCCGCCCCGCAGCCACGACATAAAGAAATACGCGCCCACCACCAACCCCTGAAGCGGCTGATACCACCAGGTCAGCAACTGGCCATGCTCGTCGGCGAGGCGGCCACCAGTGGCCATCTGCGCAAGCAATCCGACCACCATCACGATGGCGATCACGGCAAGCAGGTCATAGACGATGGCGGCAAGGCGGCGCCAGAGCGGGGCGGTGGGCATCGGATTGGGCATGGGTCCGGAGTGTAGAAGAAAGGTCGCCCTGATCGGCGCACTCTGCGTGGACGATGCGCGCGGGGTCAGCCTGCGGACCCGGTGGGCTAGACTTCACCCATGTCAGACGCTCCGAATATTGCCCCCGCCGATGAAACCCTCATCGCGCGCTTCATCGAGAAGATCTGGTCGGAAGACGGCCTGGCCGATCGCACGCTGGAAGCTTACCGGCGCGACCTCGAAGGCCTGGCGCGATGGCTGGCTGCGCGTGGTCGCAGCCTCGCCGATGCCGGTCGGGAAGACCTTTCGGCTTACCACGGCGAGCAGCCTGTGGCGGTGCGCAGCATGGCCCGGCGTCAGTCGGCCTTCCGGCGATTCTATGCCCAGCGCGCCCGCGATGACGGTGAGCGCGACGATCCGACCCTTCTGATGCAGCGGCCCCGCTTGCCCCGGGGGTTGCCCAAGGCGTTGCCTGAGCGCGACATCGAAGCGCTGATTACCGCGCCCGACAGCGGCACCACGCTTGGCCTGCGCGACCGCGCCATGCTGGAGTTGATGTACGCCTCGGGCCTGCGTGTCTCCGAACTCGTGGAGTTGCCGTTGTCTGGCCTGAACACCCGTCAGGGTGTGCTCCGGGTAACCGGCAAGGGCGGCAAGGACCGGCTGGTGCCGGTGGGTGAGGAAGCGCTGGCCCACATGGACGCCTACCTCAGGGACGCCCGGCCACAACTGGCGCGCGGTCGTCAGCCGGTGGCGTTGTTTCTGTCCCAGAGGGGCGAAGGCATGACCCGGCAGATGTTCTGGACGCTGGTGAAGCGCTACGCCATGCAGGTTGGCATCCCCGGCAAGAGGGTGTCGCCGCATGTGCTGCGTCATTCGTTTGCCACGCATCTGCTGAACCATGGTGCGGACCTGCGTGCGCTGCAGATGCTGCTGGGTCATAGCGCGCTCAGCACCACCCAGATATATACGCTGGTGGCGCGCGAAGGCCTCAAGCGCCTTCATGCGCAACACCATCCCCGCGGGTGACGACGCCATCCCGTGTCACAATGAGGAACCGATTTGCCGTCTGGGTTGTCGAAGGCGGCAGGCCCAATCGTCGGTTCGACATGGAGTAGTACCCGATGTTCAAGAAGACCCTGCTGGCCGTTGCCGTCAGCCTGTTTGCCGTCGCAGCCGTTGCTTCGGAAGTGGAAGAGAAAGTCGTGCGCACCGCTATCGAGGCCCTTGGTCCGGGCATTCAGGTGGACAGCGTCACGCCCGCGCCCATGCCGGGTTTCTACCAGGTGGTGGCGTCCGGCCGCATGGTGTATGTGAGCGCCGATGGCCGCTACATGCTCAATGGCAACCTGGTCGATCTCAAGTCTCAGACTGACCTGAGCGCGCAGAGCTGGGCTGCCACGCGCAAGGCTGCACTGGCGAAGGTTCCGGCCTCGCGTCGCCTGGTTTTCGCCCCGGCCAACCCGAAGCACACCGTCACCGTCTTCACCGACGTGGACTGCGGCTATTGCCGCGAACTGCACAAGCACATCGAGGAATTCAACAAGCAGGGCATCGCCGTTGAATATCTGTTCTGGCCGCGCGAAGGCCTGCAGACCACCTCGGGCAGCGACACGCCGTCTTACACCAAGGCCGTGTCGGTCTGGTGCGCGGCGGATCGCCGTGGCGCATTCAACGAAGCCATGAAGGGCGGCGCGGTGAAGCCGGCCACCTGCGAGAACCCGGTGAAGGATGAATTCGAGCTGGGCGAACGCCTGGGCGTGAATGGCACCCCCACCATCCTCACCGAAAACGGCGATGTGGTCGGCGGTTACGTTACCCCGGCGCAGTTGCTGAAGTCACTGAGCAAGCCGGCCGGCTCCAAGGGCGGCTGACCCTCAAGGCCACAGGGTCGGGCTCGCCCGGCCTTGCGACCCGGCCGTCAGGCCTGTGAAGGCGCCGGGCAACTGCCCGATGGCCTGAACGCCGAGGCCTTTGGCGGCTTCCGGGGCCACGATGCTGTTTTGCAGCATCGTGTAGAATGGGCGTTTTCCCGCAGCGCCATCTCCCCCGCATGATCGCACTCGACGGGCAAAGCGCCCTCTCGCCTTTCCGCCTCGAACGTCTTAACGCCCGCCTGGATGCCCTGCATCACGGCACCCGCGTGCAGGCGGCCTGGCATGTCTATTTCATCGACGTGGCCGCAGCGCCCGAGGGCGACGCGCGTGCGCGACTGCTCCAGGTGCTGGAAGCCCGGGACGGTTCGCCTGAAGCGGCCACCTTCTGGGTGGTGCCGCGTCTGGGCACCATTTCGCCATGGTCCAGCAAGGCCACGGACATCCTGCACGGTGCCGGTTTCGACGTGCGCCGCGTGGAGCGTGGTCAGGCCTGGCGCATCACGGGCCTTCCGGCGGCGGGTGAGCCCGATCACGATGTGGTGATGGCGGCGCTGTTCGATCCGATGACCCAGTCGGTCCTGTCGGCCATCGACGAAGCGCACGGGCTGTTCCTTGCCGGTGAGCCGGGCCCGCTCGGTCGCATTGATCTGGGTACGGACGCGAAGGCTGCGCTGTCACGTGCCAACGTCGATCTTGGTCTCGCGCTTGCTGACGACGAAATCGACTATTTGGCCGCGCGCTATGCCGAGATGGGCCGCGCGCCGTCGGATGCCGAACTCATGATGTTCGCGCAGGCAAATTCCGAGCATTGCCGTCACAAGGTGTTCAATGCCACCTGGACACTGGACGGTGCCGAGCAGGACCTGTCGCTGTTCGGCATGATCAAGAACACCCACCAAAAGTCGCCCGAGCACACATTGTCTGCGTATCACGACAACGCCGCGGTGATCGACGGCTATGAAGGTACCCGCTTCTTCGCCGATCCGGCCGATGGCGTCTATCGCGCTCATGCCGAGCGCGCGCCGTATGCGATCAAGGTGGAAACGCACAACCATCCCACGGCCATCGCGCCGTGGCCGGGTGCAGCTACCGGTGCCGGTGGTGAAATCCGCGACGAAGGTGCTACCGGTCGGGGTGGCAAGCCCAAGGCTGGCCTCACCGGTTTCTCGGTGTCGCATCTGCGCATCCCGGGCCTGAAGCGCCCGTGGGAAACCGATCGTCCCTTGCCGCCGCGCATGGCGTCGGCGTTCGAGATCATGCGCGACGGCCCGCTGGGCGCCGCTGCCTTCAACAACGAGTTTGGCCGTCCGGCTCTGGGCGGTTACTTCCGCACGTTCGAGCAGGAAACCGGTGAGAAGGGTGTGCGTCGTGGTTACGACAAGCCCATCATGATCGCCGGCGGTCTGGCCGCCATTCGCCCGAACCATGTCGACAAGCGCGCCGTGCGTGCCGGTGACAAGGTCATCGTGCTTGGTGGTCCGGCCATGCTGATCGGTCTGGGCGGTGGTGCCGCTTCGTCCGTGGCCTCGGGTACCTCCAGCGCGGAACTCGACTTCGCCTCCGTGCAGCGCGACAACGCCGAGATGGAGCGTCGCGCGCAGCAGGTCATCGACGCATGCTGGTCGCGCGGCGAGAACAACCCCATCGTCAGCATCCATGACGTGGGTGCCGGCGGTCTGTCCAACGCCATTCCCGAAATCCTCAACGATGCGGGCATGGGCGGCGTGATCGACCTGTCGGCCGTGCCGTGCGACGACCCGACGCTGTCGCCGATGCAGGTGTGGAGCAACGAGTCGCAGGAACGCTACGTCCTTGCCATCGGTGGCGAAGACCTCGCTCTGTTCGAGTCATTCTGCGCGCGCGAACGCTGCCCGTATGCGGTGGTGGGTGAAGCCACGGCCGATCCGCGCCTGCTGGTGCGCGATCCGCGCCGCGACATCACCGTGATCGACCTGCGCATGGATGTGCTGTTCGGCAAGCCGCCGCGCATGCATCGCAACTCCGTGCGCATCAAGCCGCGTGTGGATCTGGTGGCCGACCTCACCGGCATCGGCATGGACGAAGCGCTGATGCGCGTGCTGCGCCTGCCCGTGGTCGGCAGCAAGAACTTCCTCATCACCATCGGCGACCGTACGGTGGGTGGCCTGAATGCGCGCGACCCGATGGTCGGCCCGTGGCAGGTGCCCGTGGCGGACGTGGCGGTGACCATGACGGACTTCGACGGCTACACCGGCGAAGCCATGGCCATGGCCGAGCGCGCGCCCATCGCGCTGCTGTCCAGCGCTGATGCCGCACGCATGGCGGTCGGTGAAGCCATCACCAACATGGCCGCCGCGCCGCTCAAATTGAACGAGCTGCGCCTGTCCGCCAACTGGATGGCCGCCGTCAATCACCCCGGTGAAGATGCCGCGCTGTTCGACGCCGTTAAGGCCGTGGGCATGGAACTGTGCCCGGACCTCAACATTGCCATCCCCGTGGGCAAGGACTCGCTGTCCATGAGCACGGTGTGGATGGACGGCGAACAGAAACAGAAAACCGTTTCGCCGGTATCGCTGGTCATCACCGGTTTCGGTCGCGTGGAAGACGTGCGTCGCACGCTGACTCCGCAGTTGAAGCTGGATCGCGGCGACACCGAACTGTGGCTGATTGACCTCGGCGCAGGCCGTGACCGCCTCGGTGGTTCGGCGCTGACGCAGGTGTTCAACCGTGGTGGCGGCGTGCCGCCGGATCTGGACGATCCGAAGCGCCTGCGTGCCATGTTCGAGCTGATCCAGGAAGCCAATGCGGGCGGCCTGTTGCTGTCGTACCACGACCGTTCCGACGGTGGCGCGATCATCACGCTGCTGGAAATGGCGTTTGCTGGTCACTGCGGCCTCGAAATCCGTCTGGACGGCTGGGCTGACGCCACGCTGCGCGCACTCTTCAATGAAGAACTGGGCGCGGTGGTGCAGGTAGCCAGCGCCAATCGTGAAGCCTTTGAAGCATTGTTGGTGAAGTACAACCTCGCCGGCATGACGCATTCGATTGGCCGTCCGAAAGAAAAGCTTGGCATCAAGCTGTTCCTCGGTGGCGAGACCGTGTTCAAGTGGAACTGGTCGGAACTTTTCACCGCGTGGAACGAAACCAGCTACGCGATGCAGCGCCTGCGCGACAATCCGCACAGCGCCGATTCCGAAAACGAATGGCGCAAGGACGATGCCGATCCGGGCATCACGCCGAAGCTCACCTTTGATCCCGCCCAGGACATCGCCGCGCCGTACATCGGCACGGGCGCCCGTCCGCGCGTGGCCATCCTGCGCGAGCAGGGTGTCAACGGTCAGGTGGAAATGGCCGCTGCATTCAATCGCGCAGGGTTCGATGCAGTGGACGTCCATATGTCCGACCTTGCCAGCGGCCGTCTGCGCCTGGATGACTTCCGCGGCTTTGCGGCCTGCGGCGGCTTCTCCTATGGCGACGTGCTGGGCGCCGGCCGTGGCTGGTCCACGTCCATCCTGTACAACGACATGCTGCGTGCGCAGTTCCAGTCGTTCTTCGAGGATGGCTCGAAGTTTGCGCTCGGCGTGTGCAACGGCTGCCAGATGATGTCCGGTCTGAAGGACATCATCCCTGATGCGAAGCACTGGCCGCAGTTCCTGCGCAATGCGTCCGAGCAGTACGAAGCGCGCCTGGCCACGCTGGAAATTCTGGACTCGGGCAGCATCTTCTTCCGTGGCATGACCGGTTCGCGCATTCCGGTGGCCGTGGCTCACGGCGAGGGGCGCGTGTATTTCCCGAGCGTGTGCAGCCCGTCGAAGAGCCACGCTGCCGCCCGCTTTGTGGACAACCGCGGTCGCCCGACCGAAAGCTATCCGTTGAATCCCAACGGTTCGCCCGGCGGCCTGGCCTCGTTCACGGCCGCTGACGGTCGCGTCACCATCATGATGCCGCACCCGGAGCGCGTGTTCCGCACCGCCCAGCTCAGCTGGCACCCGGAAGCCTGGGGCGAAGATTCGCCTTGGATGCGCATGTTCCGCAACGCACGGGTCTGGTGCGGCTGATCGTCGTCAAACGCACGCCGTCTCCGATAAGGAGGCGGCGTGGGTACGTGACATAATCGGCAGGTGAATATTTCCATGCAGCGCGAACCCGACGTCAGCGTTATCGTCGTTCTGGCCGATAGCGGCCCTTTCTCGCGCGAGTGCGTTGAACACGCGCTCCAGTCGAGCGTGTCGGTTGAAGTCATTCTTGTCGACAACGGTTCAGCCGATGGCGTGCCGCAGGCGATTGATCGCGCTTATGCCGACGACGACCGGGTGCGGGTCATCTACAACCGCGCCAACCTGGGGTTCGGGCCGGCCATGAATCGCGGGGCCGCGCTGGCGAAGGCGCCCATGCTGATGATCCTGAATCCTGATTGCCTGCTGCAGCCAGACACGCTTGCCCGCATGCTGGCCTACACAGGCACGCACACCGGCATCGTGGGCGCCGTGGTATGCGACAACCAGGGGGTGCCCGATCCCGCTTCCCGCCGCCGCGACCCGCTGGTGGCGCGCGCCATCAACACGATGACCGGCCGTGCACGCGACGACGCACGCTATCCGGGCGTGAACATTCCCGGCGCATTGCCGGACGGTCCCGAGCACGTGGAAGCCGTGTCCGGCGCCATCATGCTGATGCCGCGTCGTGTGTTCGAGGCCTTGCATGGTTTCGACGAAGCCTATTTTCTGCATTGCGAAGACCTTGACCTGTGCCGTCGCGCGCGGGATGCCGGTTACGAAGTGATTCTTGCCGGTGACGTGCGCGTGCTCCACGGGAAGGGCGGTTCCAGTCGGCATCGTCCGGTGTTCGTCAGTCGTTTCAAGCATCGCGGCATGTGGCGCTGGTTTCGTCTGCACGATCCCGCCTCACGGCGCCCGCTGGTAGCCGCTATCGTGTGGCTGGGAATCTGGACGCACTTCGTCCTCAAGATTCCCGGGCAGCTCTGGCGCCTCGCACGTCGATGAGCGCGTCGGCGGCGCGAAGCTCCCGGCTGGCAACCCTCGGATTGCTGGCGGTCACCGCGGTATGGGGCTCTACCTTTGTCCTCATCAAGGACGTCGTCGGGCGCATGTCCGTTGTCGATTTTCTTGCCGTGCGATTCAGCATCGCGGCGGCGGTGATGCTGCTCCTGTTCGGCCGTCACGTTGCGCGACTGGGTCGTTTGCCATTGATGCGTGGCCTGGGTCTTGGCGTGCTTTACGGTGTCGCACAATGGTTGCAGACAGAGGGTCTGTCACTGACTTCGCCGAGCGTCAGCGGTTTCGTCACCGGCATGTACGTGGTGTTTACCCCATTCCTGTCCTGGGTACTCCTGCGGCAGCGCATGCCGACGGTCGCCTGGGCTGCGGTGGCGCTGGCCACCGTCGGCCTGGGTGTGCTGGCATTGCATGGCTTCGAGGTCGATCTGGGGGTCTGGCTCACGCTGGCGTCCGCCGGGCTGTATGCGTTGCACATCATCGGCCTCAGTCGCTGGTCGAAGCCCGACGAGGCGTTCGGCATGTCGGCAGTGCAGATCGCGGGCATTGCCCTGGTGACGCTGCTCGCCACCGTACCCCACGGCCCTTCGCTGCCTCCGGACAATGCCGCGTGGCTGGCCGTGCTTTACATGGCGCTGGTAGCTGGCGCGGGGGCCATGCTGATGCAGACCTGGGCCCAGGCGCATCTGCCGGCCACGCGTGCGGCCATCGTCATGACCACCGAACCGGTGTTTGCCGCGGGCTTCGCCGTGCTGCTGGGCGTGGATGCGCTGACCTGGCGGATGGCCATGGGCGGCCTCATGGTGCTGGGCGCCATGTACATGGTGGAACTGATGCCCCGCCGTCGCGGCGAGGCATCCTCTGAAGCGTTGCACCACGAGGTGTGACGCTCAGCAGCAGCGTCCGCCCGTACCCTTGTAGCGTGCGATCTGCCGTTCCCTGAAGAACTCGCTGTACGTTGGCACCGGACGCTCCGGATGGTGCTCGCGCAGATGGCGCACGTAGACGTCGTAGTCCGGCACGCCGCAGCACAGACGGGCGGTTTGCACCGCCCATCGCCAGAACGACCCGCGTTGTCGTGTCACTGTCTCGTTCATGAGCTTGCGTCCTTTACGGCGTGACGCTGCTGAGCGCCACATAAGGCTCTTCGTGTGCCGTCGGGTGGTTGGCACGCCAGGCCTGCACGATGGCGCGCAGGCCGAAGAACACCATGGTAAGCACCAGCAGCATGAAAATGCCGGTAAGCGCCATGTCCACGCGGTTGTTCGTGACGATCTGCTGCATTTCCGGGACCGATTTGGCCGGGGCCAGCAGCGTGTTTGCTGCAATGGCGTCCGCATACTTCTGAGCGGCGGCGGTAAAGCTGATCCTGTCGTCAAACAGCTTCTGCCAGCCGGCGGTCAGTGTGCAGGCCACCAGCCACAGCGCGGGTACGGCTGGCACCAGCACGTAGCGTTCGCGCTTGAGCTTCACCGTCACGACGGTGGCCAGCATGAGCGCGATGGCTGCGAGCATCTGGTTGGCAATACCAAACAGGGGCCACAGGGTATTGATGCCACCCAGCGGATCGACGGCTCCCTGATAAAGGAAATAACCCCACAGGCCGACGCAGATCACCGTCGCAATGACGTTGCTGGCCCACGAATCGGTCTGCTTCAGCGGCGCGTGTATCAGGCCGGCAATCTCCTGAATCATGAAGCGGCCGACGCGGGTGCCGGCATCCACGGTAGTGAGGATGAACAGGGCTTCGAACAGGATGGCGTAGTGATACCAGAAGGCCATCATGCCTTCGCCGGGCAACACGCCGTGCAGCAGCTGTGCCATGCCTACGGCAAGCGTGGGGGCGCCGCCAGCGCGACTGAGGATCGTGCCTTCGCCGATGTTGCGCGCCGTGTCGCTGAGCTCCGCAGGCGTGACGAGGAAGCCCCACTGGCTGATCGTGGCCGCAGCATGTTCCACCGTGGTACCGATCAGCGCGCCGGGAGAATTCATCGCGAAATAGACGCCCGGGTGCAGCGAGGCCGCGGCAATCAGCGCCATGATGGCGACGAACGCCTCCATCAGCATGCCGCCGTAGCCGACCATGCGCGCTTCACCTTCGCTGGCAAGCAGCTTGGGCGTCGTGCCCGAGGCGATGATGGAGTGCCAGCCCGATACCGCGCCGCAGGCGATGGTGATGAACAGGAAAGGGAACAGGTTGCCCGAGAACACCGGGCCGCTGCCGTCGATGAACTTCGTGACAGCGGGCATTTGCAGCGTGGGCGCGGCGAGGAAGATCGCCAGCGCCAGCAGGGCGATGGTGCCGATCTTGAGGAAGGTGGACAGATAGTCGCGCGGGGCCAGCAACAGCCACACAGGCAGCACGGATGCGAAGAAGCCGTAACCGATCAGCAGCCAGGCGAGCGCCTTGGGGCCGAAGTCGAACAGTGGGGCCATCGTCGGCGACGTGGAGACCGTGGCGCCGTACCAGATGGAGCCCAGCAGCAGTACCAGGCCGATGATCGACACTTCGAGAATACGGCCGGGGCGGATATATCGCAGGTACACGCCCATCAGCACCGCGATGGGAATGGTGCACGCCACAGTGAAGGTGCCCCACGGGCTGTGGGTTAGCGCCTTGACTACCACCAGTGCCAGCACCGCCAGAACGATCATCATGAGGACGAGGACGCCCACCATCGCGATGACGCCAGGCACTTCGCCCAGTTCCTCGCGCAGCATGTTGCCCAGCGAGCGGCCATCGCGCCGGAGCGAGAGGCCCAGAATCATGAAGTCCTGCACCGCACCGGCAAAGACCACGCCGATCAGGATCCAGAGCGTGCCGGGCAAGTAGCCCATCTGCGCGGCGAGAACAGGTCCGACGAGTGGGCCCGCGCCAGCGATGGCCGCGAAATGGTGTCCGAAAACTACCCATTTGTCGGTGGGCACGTAATCGAGACCGTCGTTGCGAAGCACGGCGGGTGTGGCGCGCGACGGGTCCATTTTCAGCACGTGTGTGTTGATGAACCGGCTGTAGAACCGGTAGCCGATCAGGAAGACGGCTACCGAGGCTGTCACCACCCAGATGGCATTGATCGGTTCGCCGCGCCTGAGCGCGACCACGCCCAGACACCACGCGCCCACAATGGCGATGGCGGCCCAGAGGATCTTGCCTGCTGGACTCGGTTTCGGAATGGCGGTTTGCATGTGGTAACTCCCCTTGCGGATGCAGTAAGGGTCGTCCCGTGCGTGTCGGTGGTCAATGCCAATCCCGGGGCGCCCGTATTAGCCATTGGTCGTATGGCGTCACCGCGGTTGCCGTGCTGCACCGCAGCGTCCTGTGGCTTTTACGCGGCGGGGCCTGCGCTTTCCGGGCCCCAACGGTGGCATAGTGTCCGCATTGACCTTCGTGAGAGTCAGCATGATTCGCGACATTCTGAAAATGGGTGACGAGCGCCTGCTGCGCATCGCGCCTCTTGTCCCGCCCTCGATGGTGGGCAGCGCCGAACTGGAAACGCTGATTGCGGACATGTTCGACACGATGCACGACGCAGGCGGTGTCGGCCTTGCCGCTCCGCAGATCGGCGTGGACCTGCAACTGGTGATTTTCGGTTTCGACAGCAACGAGCGTTACCCGGACGCGCCGGCCGTGCCCCGCACGATTCTGCTCAACCCTGTCATCACGCCGCTGTCCCAGGACATGGAAGAGGGTTGGGAAGGCTGTCTGTCTGTGCCGGGCTTGCGTGGTGCGGTCAATCGTTACTCGTTGATCCGCTATCAGGGCATTGATCCGTCGGGTGCGCCCATCGACCGGACGGCCGAAGGCTTTCATGCGCGCGTGGTGCAGCACGAATGCGATCACCTGATTGGACGGCTATATCCTTCGCGAATTACCGACTTCGCAAAATTCGGCTACACCGATGTGCTGTTCCCCGGACAGGATATGGGTGACGACTGACCCTCCTGGCGTGGACGCCGGGCCCACACGATAAGGAGATAGGTGATGCGTGCCATGTGGAAAGGACAACTGCTTGCGGAAAGCGACGATACGGTCGTGGTAGAGGGGAATCATTATTTCCCGGAGGCGTCGCTGGTAACGGGATTTTTCCGCACCAGCAACACACACTCACGATGCCCGTGGAAGGGCATCGCGAGCTATTACGACGTGGTAGTCGGCGAGGACGTGAACACCGACGCCGCGTGGTTTTACCCCGAGCCTTCTGAAGCTGCCAGCGCCATTCGGGGCCGGGTGGCATTCTGGAAGGGCGTTGAAATCAGCTGACCTCAGACCTCGGCCAGCGCTTCAACCAACACCAGAAGTGCGTTGCGTCGCTCCCGTGGTAACCGGGTGACGAGGCCAACCAGCCGTAGCTGATCGCGGGTTTCCGGGCGGTACATGGCGGGCGCCTCCCGAACGCCGGTTGCACCATCGGGTGCACCTCTGCCTGTAGCCAGCCATTCAAAATTGACCCCGAAACGTACGGCCATGTCGATCTGCCTTGCCAGTTCTGGCAGGCCTTCGGCATTCAGCCATTTGCGAGCGGTTTCACGGCTGACGTCGAAAAGGTCCGCGAGCTGAGTGGTACGCCCGCGGCCTTTCTTGAGTCCAGCCATATCAAGCGCCATGTGCAGGCGCTGGGAAAAACCTCGGTTACAAGAGGGCATGACAACTCCGGTTCAATGCGATCGCGTCCTTGACCCGGCTATTGTTCGTTAGCAACGCGCGATCATCGTCGCTTTCAGGTTGTGGAACTCGGCAAGTTGTCCATGGTTTGTCTCTTCAGCCCCGATATCCGTTGATCGACACGCGCAGTTTGTCGGCTGCCTGGCGCGCCGCGGCTGCGAAGTCCTCATCGCTGGATGCATAAAGGATGGCCCGCGAGGAGGAGATCATCAGGCCTTCACCCGTTTGGGTTTTTCCGTGGCGCATGACGGCTTCAAGGTCGCCACCCTGTGCTCCAATGCCCGGCACGAGCAATGGCATGTCGCCTACAACGGCGCGCACTTTGCCAAGCTCTTCTGGCCATGTGGCACCCGTTACGAGTGCGCAGTTTCCGTTGCTGTTCCATTCGCGGGCGATGGTTTCAGCCACGCGCAGATACAGCGGCTGGCCACCGCAGTCGAGTGCCTGGAAGTCTTTACCGCCAGGATTGGATGTGCGGCAGAGCAGGATCACACCCTTGTCAGCGCGTTCCAGGAAGGGCGCGACCGAGTCGTGACCGAGGTACGGGTTGAGCGTGACGGCGTCGGCGGCGTAGCGGTCAAACGCCTCGCTGGCGTAGTGCTTCGCGGTGGAGCCAATGTCGCCGCGCTTGGCATCAAGGATGACCGGGACGCCGGGGTGACGATCATGGATGTGGCCAATGAGGCGTTCCAGGGCGTCTTCCGCGCGCTGTGCGGCGAAGTGGGCGATCTGCGGTTTGAACGCGCAGACCAGATCGGCTGTGGCATCGACGATGTCGCGGCAGAACGTGAATATGGCATCGCTGTCGCCTGCGAGCGATGCAGGCAGTCGGCCGGGCTCCGGATCGAGGCCGACACAAACCAGTGAGTGGTTACGACGCGAGGCGTCCTTCAAAGACTGCATGAAGCGCATGGTGTACCCCGCAAAAATCTGGCGCTTGAGAGTGGCTTGAGAGCAAAACGCAGGAGGCGGGCACGTGGCCCGCCTCCTTTGGAAGTTCTTCAGACGAGCTTCTTGTACTTCACACGCTTCGGGCCGGAATCGTCGCCGAGGCGGCGCTTCTTGTCAGCTTCGTATTCGTTGTAGTTGCCCGGGAAAAACTCGACGTGCGAGTCACCCTCGAACGCGATGATGTGCGTGGCAATGCGATCAAGGAACCAGCGGTCATGGGAAATGACCATGGCGCAGCCGGGGAATTCCAGCATCGCATCTTCCAGCGCACGCAGCGTTTCGACGTCCAGATCGTTGGACGGTTCGTCAAGCAGCAGCACGTTGCCACCCTGCATCAGCGTCTTGGCCAGGTGCAGACGGCCGCGCTCACCACCGGACAGACTGCCCACGATCTTCTGCTGGTCGGTGCCCTTGAAGTTGAAGCGGCCGATGTATGCGCGCGACTGAAGTTCGTAGCGACCGATGGTGATGATGTCGGCGCCATCGGACACTTCTTCCCACACGTTCTTCTTCGGGTCGAGGCTGTCGCGCGACTGGTCGACGTAGGCCAGCTGCACCGTATGGCCCAGCTTCACTTCGCCCTTGTCCGGCTGTTCCTGGCCCGTGATGAGCTTGAACAGCGTGGACTTACCCGCACCGTTGGGACCAATGACGCCGACGATGGCGCCCGGCGGCACCTTGAACGACACATCGTCGATCAGCAGGCGGTCGCCGAAGGACTTGGACACGTTCTTGAACTCGATGACTTCCTGGCCCAGGCGCTCGCCCGGCGGAATGTAGAGTTCGTTGGTTTCGTTGCGCTTCTGGTACTCGACCGAGTTCAGTTCCTCGAAGCGGTTGATACGCGCCTTACCCTTGGACTGACGTCCCTTGGCGGCGGAGCGCACCCATTCCAGTTCGCGGGCAAGCGCCTTCTGGCGGCCCTTCTCAGCGGCTTCTTCGCGGGCGAGGCGCTCGCTCTTCTGTTCCAGCCACTCGGTGTAGTTGCCCTTCCAGGGAATGCCACGGCCGCGATCCAGTTCGAGGATCCATTCGGCAGCGTGCTCAAGGAAGTAGCGGTCATGGGTGACGGCCACGACGGTGCCCGGGTAGTTCTGAAGGAACTGCTCAAGCCAGTCGACCGATTCAGCATCCAGATGGTTGGTCGGTTCGTCCAGCAGCAGCATGTCCGGCTTGGAAAGCAGCAGGCGGCAGAGTGCCACGCGACGCTTTTCACCACCGGACAGCGGGCCGATTTTTGCATCCCACGGCGGCAGGCGCAGGGCGTCGGCCGCCACTTCGAGCTGGCGTTCCAGCGCATGCGCGTCGTTGGCGGCCAGCACGTTTTCGAGGCGCTGCTGTTCTTCAGCCAGCTTCTCGAAGTCGGCGCCGTCTTCGGCGTAGGCCGCGTAGACCTCCTCCAGGCGCTTCTGGGCGTCCAGCACTTCGGACACGCCTTCCTCAACTGCCTCGCGGACGGTCTTCTCGGGGTCCAGCTGCGGCTCCTGGGCCAGGTAGCCGACCTTGATGCCCGGCGCGGCGCGAGCCTCGCCCTGGAAATCGGTATCCACGCCGGCCATGATCTTGAGGACGGTGGACTTGCCGGCGCCGTTCAGGCCCAGAAGGCCGATTTTGGCGCCGGGGAAGAAGGACAGGGAAATGTCCTTGATGATCTGACGCTTCGGGGGGACGATCTTGCTGACCCCGTTCATGGTGTAGATGTATTGCATGGGCGCTCCGTCAGGCAATGCCGCGCCC
The DNA here is from genome assembly GCF_014192715.1 of Luteibacter sp. Sphag1AF. GTDB lineage: Bacteria > Pseudomonadota > Gammaproteobacteria > Xanthomonadales > Rhodanobacteraceae > Luteibacter. The sequence goes on along the minus strand of NZ_JACHYH010000003.1, from coordinate 205,345 downwards.
CCGGCTGAGGGCCGGGTGGGCAAACCCTTATTGTAACTGGTCTGATGCGGGGCGGGCGGTCGCGGGCATGCCCGGGCGCATGGGTCAGCGGGGCCAGTGAAGGGCGTCAGGCCGCGGTGGCCCTGGGTTTCCTGGAAGTAGGTTGGCCGGGCGTCGCATGGACGCCAACCGGTTACATCCTAAGGAATGCTCATGAATTCGCCCCTCATCCTCAGGGCTTCGCTGCTGTCATTGGCCGTGGCCGCCTGCTGGCCCGGCGCCGGCGTACGGGCGGCCATCGCAGCCCATCCCCTACGGCAATTCGAGGCCGCCGTGCAGGCTGGCCTGCCTGCTGCCGTGCATTTCAACGTGGGGAGCGGCATGACCAGAAAGGGGGAAGCCGGTAGCGACAGCATGGCCGGACCCGCGGCAGGCGACCTGGTGGTCGAGGAATCGCTGGATATCGACGTCGTATTCCCGGGCAAACCGCCCGGAAGCATGTATGCGGGCCTGTGGCAGGGCGAGCCCGCTGTCATGACGTATTCCCGCGGACACCTGGACATCACCGTTGTGGGGGAGGGCGGGGTGACGGTGTCCGGGTTCACCGATAACTCCGAAACCCCGCATACCCATGCTGCGGGAGAGGCGGGAAACGATAACGTACCGACCCAAGCCGCTCTGACGCGGGCGTCATTGCCCGAAGGGCCGGGTCCGGCACCCCGATACCCCGACAATGAACTCACGTTCTACTTCTTTCCCCATGACGACATCCGGGGGCGAAAGGTCGAGGACATTCACGCCGACTTTGTTGCCTGGTGGGCGGCCGACATGCGGCGGCTGTTTCCGGGGCGGCCCATCCATGTGCTTTTCAGCGGGCACGTGGATGGGGTCACGGACATGCGCTACGGGGACAGGCAAACCCTGGATCGGTGGGCGGATACGGCGCACAACTTCGCGGTGATCGAAGGCCTGCCCACCGAGTCCCGTTCGTGGCGGCACAAGTATGTGTTGCTGGTGAGAGAGTTGCCCTATCCGGGCGTGGCAGGTGTGGCAATTCAGGGTGGCAATGCAGCGCTGGCGTCACTGCGCGGCCCGTACACGGTGGTGGCGCATGAGATCGGGCACACGATGGATGCCTCCCATGAGCAGGCCGAGTTGCAGTTCAATCCGTGGCCGTGCGAAACAAACACGTACGCGGCGCCCATCCTGCTTCGCACCAATTGCTACCGGTACAGCACCGGCAACCTGGGGCGCATGGCGGCGCATTACTTTGATGGCCCCGCTGTGACCGATGGGCACGGCGATTCGCCGGTGCGCGAAGTTCAGGATCTGCCGTAACAGGCGACCTGTGCCGTGCCGCCATGACTTCGTGGCTGCCGGCACGGCGCAGGTCTGGCGTCAATCCGCAGGTGGACGTCCCATGTACTCCACATGGCGTGCGATACGCGCCATGTTGGCGGGTGAGTAGACATAGCAGTTATGCAGCAACGGGGCGTCGGGCGAGCGCATGTTGGTCTGGCAGGGCCAGAGCCACGAGCCCCATTGGGTCAGTCCGTCCCTGTGCGTGGCACCCAGCAGATGCCCCGCTTCGTGCGCCAGCGTCCGGTAGCGTGCCTGGAGGGAAGCGGCCGCCACGCCCGCAGAAGGCATGGCTACTCCCAGTCTTCCCTTGACCGGATCGCCGTCAGTCAGAAGTATGTAGAACCGCTTCCACGTGTGACGGAGCCCTCGCTCAGCGCGGTATTGGCCGACCCTGGCGCCCCAGTCGGACAGCATTTGCGGATGGCCATACGGGACATCGCTCAGGCTGGGCGTAGAAACATAGGAGAGCACTACCGGATCGTACGGCAGCACGTTCTTCTTCAGGTCACTCAGCCACCACGCCACGTAGCGTGCGTGAATGAATGGCGTCCGCGATGCGCGAATTTCATCGTGCATGACCAGCATGAACTCGATGGGCTCGCTGATATCGGCCTCGGCGGTGGGCGGGGGAACCGTGTCGTCGTCAAGAACGTCGTCCTCTTCGTTTTCCTGATTGTCCGGATGGCCGCTGGCCTCCTGTCGTCTGGTTGTCGTGCGGACGTCTGGCCAACGCGACGAGTCGCCCGACGGCTGCCCTGAGGCGAAACTGATGACCGATACGCCGTCCGCAGTGACCTCAGTGATATCCAGTCGCTCCGGCGAGCGGGTGATGGACACCGGTGCGCCATGAAGCTCGCCCTCATACATGTGAGCCTGTCTGCCATCGGGCAGGTTTACTGTCACGGGAAGAGGCGCGATGACGGTCAGTGAAAGGGGAGCCTGGCGCGCATGGTCGTCGTGGGCACTTTGCGGGATAGTCAGCGTATGGGGTAGATCGTGCGAGACGGCGGCATCGAACGCATCAATGACGGTATCGCCGGCCTGGGTGAGTGCATTGCCGTGGGCGTTGTGATTTCCGGGCGCGTGCGCGCTGACTGGCCCGGTAATCCATAACAGGGCGATGGCGGCGGCCGTGGCGGCCCGCGTATGGGTAGGACTCATGAAGTGCTCCGTGGCGTGAGTGACGCGTGCGCAGACATTGCGCATGCGTTCGTGGGTTCCTTCCGGTCAGCGCCGGTCAATGAATCCGCACACCGCGTTTCAGGTCCTCATCCACCGGTTCGCTGGCCATGGTGGAAACATACTCGCGTATCGCCGCTTCGTTGCCGCGTGCATACCGGTAGCAGTTGGCACGCCACAGAAGGGGTGGTTCGTACATGTTGGTTTCGCACGCCCACCAGCCATCGCGACGAATTTCAGCGTGGTCGTGTGTGGCGCCCAGCGTGTGGCCCAGTTCGTGCGCCACGACGCTGTAGCGGCCGATGCCGATGGATGCAATCGCGGCGGAACCCCGGACCCATGCCTGGCCGGCGATGTCTTTCGTCACGCCGTCGTTCACGAGAAGCACATAACGGTGCAGTGGAGACAGCGGGATGTCGTAACGGTGCACATAGGCGCTCACGGCACTGGTCCAGTCTTCCAGCGACTGCTCGTGCCCGTACGCGATGTCGGTCAGGTCGGGAATGTTGGCGCGGTAGTAAATGAGCGGGCGCTGCTTCTGGATGACGGGCTCGTTCCGGAGAATATTCATCGAGAGATCCGCTACCCACCATGCGACAAAGTCCGCATGCACGTGCGCCGGGAACGTGATTCCAGTGTCATCGTGGATCACCACGTTGAAGGTCAGCCGCTCCGGGTCGATGATTGCGTTATGTGACAGAGCCTGCGCCGCCGGGCCGCGTGCTGCTGTTGTCATGCGCGGTGCGGGCGTCGGTGTGTCCACTTTGCCTGGGCCGCTGTGCTCGATTTCGGCGGAATTTCCGTCAAAACCCGTGCGCTCGATACCGTGTTCCGTCGCAACCGATATGTCCAGGTGATCGCCAAAGCGGATGGCGATGGCGGGCTTCGCGTCATACGTGGCGTTGTACATCAACGCAGAGGTTCCGTCAGGGAAAATGACATCGGCATGGATCTCTTCGTGGATGACGAGGTTTTCCGGCATCGTGCGGCCCGTAGCGCGCGTGGCATGGCCCGGTATGGCCACGCTTGCGGGAAGGCCGGAGGCAACCGCGTGATCAAAAGCTTCGAGGGTAGCGTTGCCCATGGATGCAAGCGCGTCGGTGCAGGAGAGGATGCCTGCGATAGCGATGAAAATGAGAGAGCGTGTCCGTGTGAATGTGCGCATGAGGTCTCCTTGCCATGCGTGGTTGCAGCACGCCGGGCGGCGTGCAATTGACCAGTATTCGCAACGTCGCGCCCGTTCCTTGCAGGCTTATTCCTCTGCATGTCCTTCGGGAGGGAGGTTTCTTCCGTAGGGCGTTTTTCCCGTCATGAAATGGCGCGTCAGCTGACGCGCCATTTCATCCCGCAGCGTGAAGACTATAGCGGCGGCAGGTGATGGTATTCGCGGATCAGGGCGGTGTTGCCGACGCTGTACGTGTAGCAGGGGACACGCCTGCCTGCTTCCTTCCACATGGTGGTGACGCAGCTTTGAAGCAGCCCGGCTTCGCGCTGTGCGGCGCGCTCATGAACTCCCCCCAGCATGTGGCCAATTTCATGCGCGGCCACATCGCTGCTGTAGGCCACGGATGCCATGCCCGAATAGCCCTTCAGGAAGGCATATCCTGCGGCGCCCGGCTCGACGTGCTTGCCGTTGACCAGCAACAGGTGGCGCACGTAGCCAAAGGGCTCCTGGGGAGAGAGGATCTTGGTGACAGCGTCTCGCCAATCGTACAGTGCACGGTCATACCCGTAAGTGAAGTCGGTTACGCCGGCGACGCGGCGACGAAGCTCCACGTACACCTTTCCTTCCGGCATGACCTCGGTTTCCATATGCTTGATCCATCGCGTGAACTGCGCGGCAAGGATCGCTTCGTCCGAGAGCTCGACATCATCATGCACGAGCGCGGCGACCCGGACTTCCGGTGGCTTGCCGTCCTGGGAATCGGTCTGGTCGCCCTGCTGATCACCGGTTTCAACGGTGTCGTCCTTGTACTCCGGCATGAACTGCTCCGGGGCGTTGGGGATCGTGTTGTGATCCACGCGGCGGCTGCCGCGCGTGTAGCCGGTCACGTGCAAACCATCTTCTTCGGCAACCGACACGGACAGCGTGTCGCCGGCACGAATGGCGAAGCCCTCGCGGCCGCCGTCATTCACTTCCCAGATCGTCGCATCCCGTCCGTCGGACAGCAGGACCTGGCTGTTCAGGCGCTCGACGAGGCGGAGGGACGAGTCAGAAGGCTGGGCAGCCGGGCGGCGCAGGCGGGCTCCGGAGTCGCGGGCAGCAACCTGGGCGTCGAAGTCCTCGACCATGCGGGCAGGGTCCGTGGGAGGGGATGCGTGGCTCAGGGAGGCGCCGATGCACAGGCTGAGTGCGCAAATGGCGCGCACGCGCTTACGATCCATGTGATTCATAGATATTCCTTCAAGGGGATTTCGGTTGTGGGGATGAGCGGGAAGCGCCCGCGGCGAAGCGTAATTGAGAGCTATGCCCACGTACGCGCCCAACTGTCATCGCGAGGCGGCGCCTTACACGGATTAGGGCTGGCGCCCTCAAAAGCCCTTCCGGGCAGTCTCAAGGCAGGGTGGGAGCGCTCTGCTAACTCCCCTCCGGCGCAGCCACCGCCCCGCCCCGGCGCCAGTGGCCGCAAAGGCCCGTGGGCGTTACACTTTCGGTCTTCCCCTATCCCACGATTGAGGTCTTCGATGTTCCCGAAGGATTGCACCATCGCCGGTTACGACGACGAACTGGCCAAGGCCATCTCCCTGGAAGCTCGTCGCCAGGAAGATCACGTCGAACTGATCGCCTCGGAGAACTACGCAAGCCCGCGTGTGATGGAGGCCCAGGGCTCCGTCCTGACCAACAAGTACGCCGAAGGCTATCCGGGCAAGCGTTACTACGGCGGCTGCGAATATGTGGATATCGCCGAGAAACTGGCGATTGACCGCCTGAAGCAGCTGTTCGACGCCGACTACGCCAACGTGCAGCCGCACTCGGGCTCGCAGGCCAACCAGGCTGTGTACTTCGCGCTGTTGCAGCCGGGCGACACGATCCTGGGCATGAGCCTCGCCCACGGTGGTCACCTGACCCACGGCGCCAAGGTCAATCTGTCCGGCAAGATCTTCAATGCGATTCAGTACGGTATCCAGCCGGACACCGGCCTGGTCGATTACGACGAAGTCGAGAAGCTTGCCGTCGAACACAAGCCGAAAATGATCGTGGCCGGTTTCTCGGCCTATTCGCAGGTACTGGACTGGGCGCGCTTCCGCGCCATTGCCGACAAGGTCGGTGCCTACCTGTTCGTGGACATGGCGCACATCGCCGGTCTCGTGGCCGCCGGCGTGTACCCGAGCCCGGTGCCGCACGCCCACGTGGTGACCTCCACCACGCACAAGACGCTGCGTGGTCCGCGCGGCGGCATCATCGTGGCGAAGGGTGCTGGCGAAGAGATCGAGAAGAAGTTGCAGTCCGTGGTCTTCCCCGGCATTCAGGGTGGCCCGCTGATGCACGTGATCGCCGCGAAGGCTGTCGCGTTCAAGGAAGCGCTTGAGCCTGCGTTCACCGAATACCAGACTCAGGTCGTGAAGAACGCCAAGGTCATGGCGAAGACCTTCATGGAACGCGGTTACCGCATTGTCTCCGGCGGCACCGAAAACCACCTGATGCTGATCGACATGATCGGTCGTGACGTCACGGGCAAGGACGCGGAAGCCGCTCTTGGCAAGGCACACATCACCGTCAACAAGAACGCCGTTCCCAACGATCCGCGTTCGCCGTTCGTCACCTCCGGTCTGCGCGTTGGCACGCCCGCCATCACCACGCGTGGTTACAAGGAAGCCGATACGGTGGAACTGACCCAGTGGATCTGCGACGTGCTGGATGCGCCGGCTGATGAGGCCGTGATCGCTGCCGTGCGTGAAAAGGTCACGGCTCAGTGTGCACGCTTCCCGGTGTACGGCTGAGGCTCCGGGGCCTGACGCCCGAGCATGCATTGTCCTTTTTGCCAGCATGAAGATACGCGCGTCATCGACTCCCGTCTGACCGAAGACGGGAGCACGGTGCGCCGTCGCCGCGAGTGCCCGCAGTGTGGCGAGCGTTTCAACACGTTCGAAACCGCGGAACTCAAACTTCCCGCCATCGTCAAATCCGGCGACCGGCGCGAAGCGTTCGACGAACAGAAACTACGCGTGAGCTTCGAGCGCGCATTGCAGAAGCGCCCGGTGATCAGCGACGCGGTGGATGTCGCCGTGCGCGCCGTCACCAACGACCTGCGTCGGTGTGGTGATCGCGAAGTTCCCTCCCGCCAGGTGGGTGAACTGGTGATGCGCGAATTGAAGAAACTCGACCAGGTGGCTTACGTCCGCTTTGCATCGGTTTACCGGCGCTTTGAAGACGTGCACGCGTTCCGCGAGGAAATCGAAAAACTGGAGCGCGACCTCCCTGCGTCGGAGGGCTTGCAGCTGCCATTGCTGGACGCCGCGAAGCGGGGCAGGAAAGGCTCGTGACCACGCGGCCTTTCTTTCCGGCCCTGGATCATGTCCACATGGCGCACGCACTGCGCCTTGCGGCCAACGGCCTTCACACCACCCAGCCCAACCCCCGCGTGGGTTGCGTCATTGCGCGCGGCGACACGGTGCTGGGCACAGGCTGGCATCCGCGTGCGGGTGAGCCGCACGCCGAAGTGTTCGCGTTGCGCGAGGCGGGCGAATCCGCCCGGGGCGCAACCGCCTACGTGACGCTTGAGCCCTGCGCGCACCACGGGCGCACGCCGCCATGTGCGGATGCGTTGATTGCAGCAGGTGTGGGACGCGTGGTGATCGCCGCGGAAGATCCGTTTCCCCAGGTTGATGGCGCTGGGATTGCGAAGCTGCGCGATGCAGGCATTGGCGTGCAGCTGGGTTTGATGCGCGATCAGGCGCGCGAACTCAATATCGGCTTCTTCAGTCGCATCGAACGGCATCGGCCCTGGGTACGCGTAAAGCTCGCCATGAGTCTGGATGGCCGTACCGGGCTGGCGAACGGTGAATCGAAGTGGATCACGGGCGAAGATGCGCGTGCTGATGTGCAGCGTTATCGTGCGCGCAGCTCGGCAATTCTGTCTGCCAGCGGCACCGTGCTCGCCGACAATCCGCACCTGACGGTTCGCTTGCCAGGTGACGATGCCTTCGTGGCCCCCATGCGGGTGATCCTGGATCGGGAACTCAAGACGCCAGCGGGCGCTCATGTGCTTGATGATGCCGCGCCCACGTGGCTGCTGCACGCCGACGACGTCGCCGTACCTGCGCACCTTCAACATGTGAAGCGAGCTGCCATCCGTCGCGATGGCGATGGTCTGGACCTTGCTGCCGTGATGCACTGGATGGGTCGTCACGACATCAACGAAGTGCACGTCGAAGCCGGCCCCACGCTGTGCGGTGCGTTGCTTGCTGCCGGTCTGGCCGACGAAATGATTCTGTATATCGCGCCTGTGTTGCTGGGTCACACCGGCCGCCCGCTGCTCAATCTGCCGCCGCTGGACGACATGGCATCCCGCTGGAAGCTGCGCACGACAGAGCGCCGGCAGGTGGGTGATGACATGCGCCTGACCCTTCGTCCCGGCGGATGATTCCGCTTCGCGACGTACGCTGGGGCATCATCGGGTGCGGCAACGTGACCGAGGTCAAGAGCGGTCCTGCATTTTCCCTGGTGAATCATTCCTCGCTGGTGGCGGTGATGCGTCGCGATGGCGCGTTGGCGGCCGACTACGCGCGCCGGCACGGCGTGCCCCGCTGGTATGACGACGCAGCAGCCCTGATCGCCGATGACGAGGTCAACGCCATCTACGTGGCAACGCCGCCTTCATCGCATCGCGACTACGCGCTGATGGCCATCGCTGCTGGCAAGCCGGTATATATCGAGAAGCCCATGGCGCTCGATCACGCGCAGTGCCAGGAGATCATCGCGGCGGGCGAAGCGGCTGACGTGCCGGTATTCGTGGCTTACTACCGCCGCCGCCTGCCTCGTTTCCTCAAGGTGGCGCAGCTACTCGCTGAAGGCGCCATTGGCCAGCCGCGCATCGTCAACACCATGCTTCATCACCCGCTGGAAGACCGCTACCGTGATCCGGCCAACATGCCCTGGACGGTGCAGCCGGCCATTTCAGGCGGCGGCATCTTTGTGGACATTGGCTGTCACACGCTGGATATCCTCGATTTCCTGCTGGGGCCGATAGTCGACGTGCGCGGCATGACCTCCAATCAGCTGGGTGCCTATGCCGCGGAGGACACGGTGGCGATGAGCTTCGCGTTTGCCAGCGGCGTGCTGGGCACGGGCCTTTGGACGTTCGGCGCGGATCGGCGTGAGGACCGCACCGAGATCATTGGCGACGCTGGCCGGATCATGTTTGCCACGTTCGGCGAGTCGCCCATCCGGCTCGAAGCGGGCGGCCAGGCCCAGGAATGGGCCATTCCGAATCCGGCGCATATCCAGCAACCCCTGATCGAAGCCGTGGTGGCCGAGCTCACCGGCACGGGGCGCAGCCCGTCCACGGCCCTGACCGGCGCCCGGACCCAGTGGGTCATGGATCAGGTGCTCCGGGCTTGAGCCCCGGACTGCCAACCCCCACGTGGTATCCTTGTGAGCGTCGGTCGATCCAGGCCGGCTCTCAAGTAACGTCTTCAGGGCGGGGTGAAATTCCCCACCGGCGGTAGGTCCTCACAAGGGACAAGCCCGCGAGCGCCATTGCCACCTGGGTGATGGGTCAGCAGATCTGGTCCGATGCCAGAGCCGACGGTTGAGGTGGATGCCTTTGGGCAATCACCCGAAAGTCCGGATGAAAGAAGACGGCCGGCAGGCTTTCCCTTGCAGGGAAGGTGTGTCGCCACGCGCCTTGGGGCGTTTTTCGCACGGCATAACGCGGGAAACGTTTCATGAAAAACCAGTATCGCAACACCGTCTCCCCAGCGGGAGGCGTTCACTGATGTTCACCGGCATCATTCAGACCGTGGGCCGCATTGCGCGGCTGGAACCCCGGGGCGGCGATGTTCGCCTGGTGGTCGGCACCGGCAATCTCGACATGAGCGATGTCGCCCTCGGCGACAGCATTGCTGTGTCCGGCGTTTGCCTCACGGTAATTTCGTTCGACAAGGACGGCTTTGCCGCCGACGTTTCCAACGAGACGCTGGCCCACACCACGCTGGGCAAGCACAAGCCGGGTGACCCGGTGAATCTGGAGAAGGCACTTCGTCTGGCTGACCGTCTGGGCGGCCATCTGGTGTCCGGTCACGTCGATGGTGTGGGCAAGGTTGTATCCGTGACGCCTGACGGGCGTTCGCAGCGCTGGACGTTCGAAGTGCCTGCGGGCATTGCGCGTTACATCGCAGCCAAGGGCTCCGTCTGCATTGATGGCACCAGCCTCACGGTCAACGAAGTGGCCGGCTCGCGCTTTGGCGTGAACCTTATTCCGCATACCGTGGAACACACGGCATTTGTGGCTCGACGCGCGGGGGATGCAGTCAACATCGAGGTGGATGTGGTGGCCCGGTATGTGGAGCGTCTGCTCGCATCCGGCGACGCGCCGCGCCTGGATGAAGCCTTTCTCAAGCAGCACGGGTTCGTCTGATCCACGCTTTTCCTTTCTGGAACACCTCCATGCCGTTCAATACGATTCCTGAGATCCTCGAAGACATTCGCGCAGGCAAGATGGTCGTCATTCTTGACGATGAAGACCGCGAGAACGAAGGCGACATCATCATGGCCGCCGAGAAGGTGCGCCCTGAAGACATCAATTTCATGGTGCGCGAAGCGCGCGGCCTGTTGTGCCTGACGCTGACCGAGCAGCGTACCCGCCAGCTTGGCCTGCGTCCGATGGTCAACGACAACCATTCGCCGTACCACACCAATTTCACTGTCTCGATCGAGGCTGCGGAAGGCGTGACCACCGGCATTTCCGCGCATGACCGCGCACATACCGTGCAGGTAGCAGTCGCAGCCAACGCGCGGCCGTCGGACATCGTGATGCCGGGCCACGTGTTCCCGCTGACGGCGAAGGCGGGCGGTGTGCTGACGCGTGCGGGGCACACGGAGGCCGGCTGCGATCTGGCGGCGCTGGCAGGCATGGGTGAAGCCTCGTCCATCCTGATCGAAATTCTTCACGACGATGGCTCGATGGCCCGTCGCCCGGAGCTTGAGCTGTTTGCGCAAAAGCACGGTCTGAAGATCGGCACCATTGCCGACCTCATCCACTACCGCCTCGAAACGGAGAAGACGGTAGAGCGCGTGCACGAAGAAGACGTGGACACTGAATTTGGCCGCTTTCACCTCGTTGCGTGGCGCGATGCCATTCGCCGTGATCTGCATTTCGCGCTGACACGCGGGGAGGTGTCCAACGGCGAACCCGTGCTGACCCGTGTGCATGTACGCAACACGCTTTCGGACGTACTGCATCTGCGTCGTGCGGACCTGGGGCATACCGTTACCGAAGCGCTGCGTCGTATCGACGAGGAAGGTCGCGGGGTGCTGGTGCTGCTGTCTGGTGAAGATTCCGCTGATGCATTGCTGGCACGGCTGAAGGGTCAGGTCGAGGCGGTGCCTGCACCGAAGGACCAGCACCGCGAGTGGCGGGAAAACGGCCTGGGTGCGCAGATTCTTGCTGACCTCGGTGCACGCCGTCTGCGCGTGATGGGTACCCCGCGCAAGCTGGTAGGCATTGCGGGCTTCGGGCTGGAAGTGGTCGAGCAGGTTGGCTGAGCGCGCGTCCCGCGCCACTATGTCCCGCCCGTTCGTTATTGCCTGAGGATTCCGATGCAGCCATCCCGCGACATTCGCCTGATTGCCCCTTCCGGTTACCCGCACGATACCGGGGCCATGCAGCGTGGCATCGGCCGGCTGGAGGCATCGGGACACCGGGTCTCGGGCATGGATGTGCTCGAGCGGCGCTATCTGCGCTTTGCCGGCAGCGACGAAGCGCGGGCGGCCGACATCAATGCGCTGGCCGACCCCTCGCAAGCCCTGCCGGATCTCGCGCTGGCCGTGCGCGGCGGCTATGGCGCACACCCCGTGCTGCCGCTGCTGGACTACGACGGACTGCGCGAGCGCCTCGGCGCGTCGCCGGTGCCGCTGGTCGGGCACAGCGACTTCACGGCGATCCAGTGTGCGCTTTACGCGAAGTCCGGCCTGGTGACCTTCGGCGGGCCCATGCTGGGGCCGGACTTTGGTGCACCGGACGTCGATGAGATGACCATGGACCATTTCTGGCAAACCCTCAGTGCATCGCAGGGGCGCGCGTCGTGGAGTCCGTCCGGACTCGCGGTGGTCGATGTGGAAGGGCTGCTCTGGGGCGGCAATCTGGCCATGCTGTCGGGCATGGTGGGGTCACCGTATTTCCCCGGCATCGACGGCGGCATCCTCTTCGTGGAAGACGTGGCCGAGCCGCCCTACCGGGTGGAGCGCATGCTCTACCACTTGCTGTATGCCGGCGTGCTGGGGCGCCAGAAGGCCCTGATCCTCGGGGATTTCACCAGCTACCGGCTCAGCCCCTACGACAACGGCTACGACCTGGATATCGCGTTTGAACGCATCGCTGCGGCGGCCGGCATCCCGGTGATCCAGGGGCTGCCGTTTGGACACGATGTCCGCAAGTTCACGCTGCCGTTCGGCGTTCCGGCCCGTCTCAGGGTGGAAGGCGACGAGGCAGTTCTCACCTTCGCCGGGCAGCCTCACCTGCGCCCGGCCGAAAACCCGTAAAATACCCGGCCGCCTGGCTGCCGACGCCATCGAAGGAAATGCACGCATGAACATCATCGAAGGCGATTTCGCCACGCCCAAGGGCCGCTTCGCCATCGTTGCCGGCCGCTTCAACAGTTTTGTAGTCGACCCGCTGGTTGCCGGTGCCCGCGACGTCCTCGTCCGCCACGGTGTGGCCGACGACGCCATTGACCTCATCCGCGTGCCAGGCGCGTGGGAAATCGGCCTTGCCGCACACAAGATCGCGCAGTCCGGCAAGTATGCCGCCGTGATCGGCCTGGGCGCCGTCATCCGTGGCTCCACGCCGCATTTCGACTACGTGGCCGGTGAAGCCGCCAAGGGTCTGGCTCAGGCTGCCTACGTGTCGGGCGTGCCCGTACTCTTCGGTGTGCTGACGACCGACAGCATCGAGCAGGCCATCGAACGCGCCGGTACCAAGGCCGGCAACAAGGGAGCCGACGCTGCCATGGTCGCGCTTGAGATGGTCAACCTGTACGCGAAGCTCGGCTCATGAACAAGCCTTCCGGAATTGATCTCGCCGCCCGTTCGCGTGCCCGCCGCCGTGCCCTCCAGGCGCTGTATGCGTGGCAGATGAGCGGCAGCAACATGGGCAAGGTTATCGAACAGTTCCGCCACGAGCAGGACATGGAAGTGGCCGACGAGGAATACTTCGAAGACCTCCTGCGTGGTGTCGAGCGTCACGTGAAGGAGCTGGACGAAGGCATGAAGCCGTTCGTTGACCGCGAAGTCGACCAGATCGACCCCATCGAGCGTGCAGCACTGCGCCTGGGTGCGTACGAGCTGAAGTTCCGTCCCGACGTGCCGTACCGCGTGGTGATCAACGAGGCGGTGGAAGTCACCAAGCGTTTCGGTGCCGATCACGGCCACAGCTACGTCAATGGCGTGCTCGACAAGCTCGCCACGCACTGGCGCACCGCGGAAAAGCGTTCCTGATCCGGGCGCATCGACGCCAGCGCGCTCACTCCACATACCGAGGGCTCGCATGGAATTCGATCTGATCGGGCGCATCCGCCAGCGCACCGATACCCCGCGCGACGACGTGATCACTGGCATCGGCGACGATGCTGCCGTCGTCGCGGTTCCCGCCGGGCGTCAGCTCGCGGTGGCCATCGACACGCTGGTCGAAGGCATCCATTTTCCCGTGGGCACGTCGCCCGCCGACATTGGCTGGAAGGCGCTTGCGGTCAATCTTTCTGACCTTGCGGCCATGGGTGCCACGCCCGCGTGGGCGTTGCTCGCGCTTTCCGTGCCTGCGGGCGACGCGGCGTTCTTTGACGGATTAGCCGACGGCTTCGCGCAATTGGCGGCGTCCTATCGACTGTCGCTGATCGGTGGTGACACCACGCGCGGGCCGTTGACGGTCAGCGTGGCGGTGCACGGTTTTGTGGCGCCCGGCGAAGCGTTACTGCGCAGCGGCGCACGCGTGGGCGATGTGGTGATGGTTACGGGCACGCTGGGCGATGCCGCCGCAGGACTGCGCTGCCTCGATGAACCGGACATCACCCCGTACGCCGCGCTGATCGAGCGTCTCAATCGTCCTGTGCCGCGCGTCTCGGCTGGACAGGCCCTGCGCGGGATTGCCACGGCGTGCATCGACGTCTCGGATGGCTTGCTCGCCGACCTCGCGCATATCTGCACGGCCAGCGGCGTGGGTGCCGACATCGACGCACCGATGCTGCCCCGCTCTTCTGCGTTGCTCAGCCACTTCGACGAGGCCGTGACGCTTGAGTTCGCCTTGTCCGGCGGCGACGACTACGAACTTTGCTTCACCGTGCCCGCCGACCAGGCGGCCGAGGTATCGGCTGATCTGGCGACGCTGGGCTGTGGTGCCACGCGCATCGGCCGCATCGTGGAAGGGCAGGGCGTGCGCGTGCTGAATGCCGATGGCCAGGTGTTGCAGCCGTCGCGCGATGGCTGGGATCACTTTGCATCATGACCGGCAAATACGTACTGGACGCCGCAGCGCGGCGCCGACTGCTCGCCACCCCCGCCGGATGGATCGCGTGCGGCTTCGGTTCGGGCCTGACGCCCAAGGCGCAGGGCACGTTCGGATCGCTGGCTGCCATCGCGCCATGGCTGCTGTTGCGTGACCTGTCCCTGGTCGCATGGCTTGTTGTGATCGTGCTGGGCTTCGCGCTTGGCGTCTGGGTCTGCGACATCGCCGGTCGTGCGCTTGGCGTGGCGGATCACCGCAGTGTGGTCTGGGACGAATTCATCGGCCAGTGGATCGCGTTGCTGCCTGCGCTTGTGGCGCCGTGGTGGGCCGTGGTCGCAGGGTTTGCCCTGTTCCGCCTGTTTGATGTCTGGAAGCCCTGGCCCATCGGCTGGGTGGACCGGCGCGTGAAGGGCGGCATGGGTGTCATGATCGACGACGTGCTGGCAGGTATCTTCGCCGCGTTGGTGCTGGCGATTCTTCTCCATTTCATCCGCTGAAGGGTGCCCCATGGAATACCGTCGACTGGGCCGTACCGGCCTCAAGCTGTCCGCGCTGTCGTATGGCGCGTGGGTCACCTTCGGGCGTCAGGTGGGCCGAACCGATGCGCGCGAGATCATGGCGCTGGCCTATGATCGTGGCGTCAATTTTTTTGATAACGCGGAAACGTACAACGCTGGTGAGGCCGAGCGCCTGATGGGTGACGTGCTGGCTGATCTGCGTTTTCCGCGCGACAGCTACTGCGTATCCAGCAAGGTATATTTCGGTGCCACGACGCATCCATCGCCGACGCAGCGCGGCCTTTCCCGCAAGCATGTGACCGAGGCCTGCCATCAGGCTCTCACGCGCCTGCGCGTGGATTATCTGGACCTCTACTTCTGCCACCGTCCCGACCCGGAAACGCCGATTGCGGAAACGGTATGGGCGATGGATACGCTGATCCGCCAGGGCAAGGTCCTGTACTGGGGCACCAGTGAGTGGTCGGCGGAGGAAATCGCCGAGGCGCATGACGTGGCGCAGGCGGCACATCTGCATGCACCCAGCATGGAGCAGCCGCAGTACAACCTCCTGCACCGCGAGCGCGTTGAGGTGGAGTACGAGTCGCTGTACGAGCGCTACGGCATGGGCACGACGGTATGGTCGCCGCTGGCGTCCGGACTGCTCACCGGCAAGTACAACGAGGGCATTCCCGATGACTCCCGCATGGCGCAACCGGATTACGGCTGGTTGCGCGACCTGATGCTGGAAGACAATGGCGCGCGTCTGAAGGCCGTGCGCAAGCTGGCTCCCATTGCGCAGGATCTGGGTATTCCGCTGAGCCAGATGGCCCTCGCGTGGTGCCTGAAGAATCCGAACGTCTCCACGGTAATGCTGGGGGCAAGCCGCAAGGAACAACTGGCGGACAACCTCGGCGCGCTGGAGCATGTGGCGAAGCTGGACGATGCGACGATGCTGCGGATTGAGCAGGCGCTTTCGTAAATCGTCGGGAGCCAGCTCGCTCACCTAAAAGCGCAACTCTGCGGGACGGAGCCTGCGAGCGATGGACTGCTCGCTTCATCCTTTCAGATATCGCCGTAAAGCGCCTGTAGCGCCGCAATCGCGGCAAGCCCGGCCGTTTCCGTGCGCAGGATGCGCGGCCCCAGTCGCAGGCCGGTGAAGGATGCCGCGGCCAGCGCCGCACGATCACGCTCACCAAACCCGCCTTCCGGCCCGATGGCCAGCATCGCCGACCCACTGAGTGCCAGCTCGCCCGGACGGTGCGTCCCTTCCGGCAGCAAGGCGAGGCGTGCCGTGTTGCTGTCCTGTAAAGCCGACAGCCAGGCAGACAGCGGCTGCGCCGCTTCGATCACGGGAAGCCGCGCACGCCCGGACTGCTCGCACGCGCTGGCCGCCACGGCTCGCCAATGCAGCAGGCGCTTCTCAGCCCGCGCGGCATCCAGCTTCACCTCCGACCGCTCGGTAATCAGCGGCACGATGCGCGCGATGCCCAACTCCGTGGCCTTCTGCACGATGAGATCCATTTTCTCGCCCCGCGCTACGCCCTGGGCGAGCGTGAGTGCCAGCGGAGATTCGTTCTCCAGCATTCGCGCGTCGCCCACGCTGACGATGACTTCGCGCTTGCCCACGGAGGTGATGGTGGCAGCGTAGTCACACCCATCGCCGGAAAACAGGATCAGCGGATGCCCCACTTCCAGCCGAAGCACGCGCGCCACATGTTCACCCGCCTGGGCAGGCAGCATGAGCTCGTGGCCGGTGGTAAGCGGGGTGTCGACGTGAATGCGGATGTCGCGCATGGGCTGGCTGGCTGGCGAGGGAATGAGGCATTGTAGCGGGCGTCCTTCCTCTCTCAAGGAAACCTCCGTGACGCCTGTCTGGTACTTCGATTTCATTTCGCCTTTTGCATGGCTGCAATGGCCACGGATCAAGGCGCTGGCCGATGAGCGCGAGGTGACGCTTCGTCCCTTTCTGTTCGGTGCGCTGCTCAACGAACTCAACATTCGCGGACCTGCCGAAATTCCGCACAAGCGTGAATTTTCCTATCGCTATGCCCTTTGGCGCGCCCGCCAGGCAGGACAGCCCATGCGATTCCCTCCTGCCCACCCGTTCAATCCGCTGCCAGCGCTGCGCCTTTGCGTGGCGGCAGGCACCACGATTGCCGCCACCGATGCTGTTTTCAGTTGGATATGGGCACAGGGGCGGGCAGCAGATACACCTGACGCGCTGGCGTCGCTGGCCGATTCGCTGGGCATCACCGACCTACACGCCGCGCTCTCGTCACCGGAGGTGAAGGCGACACTTCGTGCCAACTTCGACCACGCTATGGCGGCCGGCGTATTCGGCGTGCCGACGCTGCAACTGGGGGAGGACTTGTTCTGGGGAGCCGACGCGCACGAGTTTGCGCTGGCATGGCTGACTGATCCGGCCCTTCGTGACGACGCGGAGATGCTCCGCGTGTCCGGACTTCCCGTGGGACTATCGCGGCTGTGACGCCGCGATAGTTCTACGCACCGTCAGCCGGTGGTTTCGATGCGTTCGACGCGACGCAGGCCACGCGGCAATACGCCGCCGCGGGTGGCGCGGTTGCCGCCGTATTCCACGAGGTCAGCCCACTTGAGGGTGAGCTTGCGCTGTCCTGCATAAAGCGTGACCTCGCCCTTGCCCTCAGTAACCACGGCCACGCCAGCCACGCGCTCATCGCCCGACGCCAGTTTCGCCTTCGGAATCTCGATGAGCTTGTTGCCCTTGCCCTTGTCCAGTTCCGG
This sequence comes from Luteibacter sp. Sphag1AF, assembly GCF_014192715.1. GTDB lineage: Bacteria > Pseudomonadota > Gammaproteobacteria > Xanthomonadales > Rhodanobacteraceae > Luteibacter. The sequence continues at coordinate 187,905 of NZ_JACHYH010000003.1, read as the reverse complement.
CAGCTCAGCCACCGAGAACATCAGCAGGTGACCTTCGGTGGTGACCACGACGATGCGGTCGCGTGACGGATCGGGTGTGGCGGTGGGTGCCAGCACGCGCGCACCCTCGCCCAGCGTGATGATCTGCTTGCCGGCCTTGTTGCGACCGGTCAGCGCTTCGAAACGCGTGACAAAGCCGTAGCCGAAGTCGGTGGCCAGAATGATGCGCGTGTCATTGTCGCCAGCGACCACCGCATCGAAACGCGCGCCTGCCGGCGGGCTGAAGCGGCCCGTCAGCGGCTCACCATTGCCGCGCGCCGATGGCAGCGTATGTGCCGCCGTGGAATACGCGCGTCCCGTGGAATCAATGAACGCAATCTGCTGCGTGGTGCGTGCGCGCGAAATGGCCAGCAGGCTGTCGCCGTCGCGATAGGAAAGTGCTTCGCCGTCGATCTCGTGGCCCTTGCCGGCACGCACCCAACCCTTCTGCGAAAGCACCACCGTTACCGGCTCGGAAGCCACCAGCGCGCTCTCGTCCAGCGCCTGCGCCGCGCTACGCTCGATCAGTGGCGAGCGACGGTCGTCGCCAAACTTCTCCGCATCGCTGCGCAGTTCTTCCTTGATGAGGCTCTTCAGCTTGGCAGGCGATTTCAGCAGCACGTTGATACGTGCACGCTCTTCTTCCAGCTGATCGGTCTCGCCATTGATCTTCATTTCTTCGAGACGGGCAAGCTGACGCAGCTTCGTTTCGAGGATGTAGTCGGCCTGCTCTTCGGACAGGCGGAAGCGCGCGATGAGAACCGGCTTGGGCTCTTCTTCACTGCGGATGATGCGGATGACTTCGTCCAGGTTGAGGTACGCGATGCGCAGCGCCTCAAGCATGTGCAGACGGCGTTCGACGCGACCTAAGCGATGGGTGAGGCGACGCGTCACGGTGTCGGTGCGGAAGCGCAGCCATTCGTTGAGGATCGTTTTCAGATCCTTGACCTGCGGACGACCATCCAGGCCAATCATGTTGAGATTGACGCGGAAGCTCTTTTCCAGATCGGTCGTGGCGAACAGATGCTGCATCATCTCGTCGGCATCGACGCGATTCGAGCGCGGCACCAGCACCAGGCGAATGGGGTTCTCGTGATCGGATTCGTCGCGCAGGTCTTCGATCATCGGAAGCTTCTTCGCGCGCATCTGTGCGGCGATCTGCTCCAGGATTTTCGACGGAGACACCTGATGCGGCAGGGCGGTGATCACGATGTTGCCGTCGTCGCGTTCGTAGATGGCGCGTGCGCGTACCGAGCCGTTGCCGGTCTGGTACATCGACATCAGTTCCTTCGGCGGCGTGATGATTTCCGCACTTGTCGGATAGTCCGGTCCACGCACGTGCTCGCACAGGTCGGCGATGGTGGCGTCGGGATCTTCCAGCAGGCGAATGCACGCACTCGCAATTTCGCGCAGGTTGTGCGGCGGAATATCGGTGGCCATGCCGACCGCGATGCCCATCGAACCATTCAGAAGCACATGGGGCACGCGCGCGGGAAGCCACGAAGGTTCGTCCATGGTGCCATCGAAATTCGGCACCCAGTCCACCGTGCCGTGACCAAGCTCGGAAAGCAGCACTTCGGCAATCGGGGTAAGGCGCGACTCGGTATAGCGCATGGCCGCGAAACTCTTCGGATCGTCCGGCGAACCGAAGTTGCCATGACCATCCACCAGCGGATAGCGATAGGAGAACGGCTGGGCCATCAGCACCATGGCCTCGTAACACGCCGAGTCGCCATGGGGGTGGAACTTGCCGATCACGTCACCGATGGTACGGGCCGATTTCTTCGGCTTGGCGGTCGCGGCGAGGCTGAGTTCGCTCATCGCGTAGATGATGCGCCGCTGCACGGGCTTCAGGCCGTCACCCACGAAGGGAAGGGCACGATCCAGCACCACGTACATGGAATAGTCGAGATACGCCCGCTCGGCGTAGTCCTTGAGCGGGATCTGTTCGTAATTGGCTTGCAGATTCATGGATTTAGCTATCCGGCAGGCGCGCATCGGCGCGTCGTTAACCCGGGGATGTTGCCAGAAAGGAGTCTCAGGGGTGTAGACCGGATTGGGCTTGCAGACGCGGGCAATGCCGAAAGAAGGCTTCGGCCTTCGTCGTTCGGATGGTCGCATCGTCCTCTTCTTTCGAGCCGGGCCGGGCGATGAGCGACAGGAAGCGGCATAACGGCACGAACTCCCGCAACGTGCCCCACGTCGCAGAATGGGAGGATGACGGCGCATAGCATCGGCTGGCTACCCGGCGCACGGCTGCGTCGCGGGCGTTTGTCCACTGTCTCAAGGACGAGTCGATGGTTGCCTTTTCTGTGTTGCGCGCTGCTGCAATTGGCGGTTGTGGTTTTGTGGTGGCGGGCTGTTCGGAGCGCCTGACGGTGCTTGAGTACCCCATGGCTAACGGTGCGGTGGCGCTGACGGTGGACGAGGTCAGGTCGCGCACATTGCCTGATACGTTTGCGGTGGAGGTGCGCGCGCGCATCCTGTCGCCCGTATTCGTGAAGCGGCGTGAGCCGCTCTTGCTGCGCATGACCGGTGTCCGCAATGGATACTGCGTATTTGTCGAAGAGGACCGGATCGACATCCGCTACGCGCAAGGGCATGCGGCGGTGTTCGAGAATGAGCTTTCCTACTATCTGGATGGCGTATACGCGGAGGTGCCCGTGAATCTTCATCAGGGTGTGGCGGAGTGCGATGGGGCTGAACTCGTGCGCTGACGCCGTGTTTATCCACACCCGGTGTGGATAGCGGATGCATAAGCATGTGGATAAGTTCAGTTGCGCCCGCCTGGCCAATGACTTGCGTTGCGCTGATCAAAATGTGACCACATGCTCTTCGTCAGGTCTTACGCCTTCGATAATGGGCTGGCCACGTCTTCCAGTGGCTTGCGTTCCGCAGCGATGCCCAGCCACAGCGCCGCCACGGCGCCAGCCAGCATCAGCACGGCACCGAGCGCGTAGCCCCAGCCAATGGATGCGCGTTCACCGGTGCCGATCAGCGACCCGAACAGCCATGGGCCAGCCACGCCGCCAAGGGCGGTGCCAAAGGCATAAAAGAGTGCGATGGCCAGAGCGCGCAGTTCCAGGGGGAAGCTCTCGCTTACCGTCAGGTAGGCAGAGCTGGCGGCAGCGGAGGCGAAGAAGAACACCACGCTCCACGCGAGGGTCTGGGTGCGCGCATCGAGCCGGCCATGCACGAACAGCCACGCCGTCACCGCCAGCAGGATGCCAGACAGCGCGTAGGTCAGGGCGATCATGGGGCGGCGGCCCACGGTGTCGAAGAGTCGCCCGAGCAACAGGGGGCCGAGGAAGTTGCCCGCAGCAAACGGCAGCAGATACAGGCCCACGGAGGCGTCGGCCACGCCATAGAAGCGTCCCAGCACCAGCGCGTAGGTGAAGAAGATCGCGTTGTAGAAAAATGCCTGCGTGGCCATCAGGATCATGCCCAGCACCGTGCGGCGAGGGTAGTCGCGAAACAGCGTGCGCACGAGGTCATTCATGCGCAGCGTGCGTCGTCGCAGGCGCAGTCGCGGCAGATCCGCAGGTGGCGTCGTCGCGCCTGTACGCGCCTCGATCTGCGCCATGATGGCTTCGGCTTCCTCCACGCGCCCGTGCAACATCAGCCATCGCGGGCTCTCCGGGATATGTCGGCGCAGAAGCAGGATGCCCAGTCCCATCACGGCGCCGACGCCAAAGGTCAGCCGCCAGCCGATCTCGGGGCTGACCCATGGATTGCCCAGCAGGGCGACGGCACCGAGTGCTCCCAGCGCCGCGCCGATCCAGAAACTGCCATTGATGACCAGATCGGTATGGCCGCGATAACGCGCGGGAATGAGTTCCTGGATGGCTGAGTTGATGGCGGCGTATTCGCCACCGATGCCTGCACCAGTCAAAGCGCGAAAGAACACGAAGGTCCAGAAGTGGAACGAGAACGCCGTCGCCGCCGTCGCGAGCAGATACAGCCCCAGCGTGATGGTGAAGAGCCTGCGGCGGCCCAGGCGGTCGGTGAGCCAGCCGAAAAACAGCGCGCCCACCACGGCACCCACCAGATAGACGCTGGCAGCCAGGCCTACCTCTGCGTCCGTCAGATGCAGCACCGGGCTGGACTTCAACGCTCCGGCAATGGAGCCGGTGATGGTGACTTCCAGACCATCCAGCACCCACGTGATGCCGAGTGCGATCACGACCAGCGTATGGAAGCGACCCCAGCTCAGGCGGTCCAGCCGCGCGGGAACGTCAGTGTCGACAAGGTCGGGGGAGGCGCCGGGCATGCCCCCAAACTACGGGCGACCAGGTCGACGTGATGTCAGCGCGGCACGCGGAAGCCTCCGGGAACGCCGTGCGGGCTCAGCGTCAGCTGCCACAGTTGATCGCGCCGGCTGCGGAATACGCCCGCGGAGCATGCCAGGTAAAAGCGCCACATCCGACGAAACCGCTCGTCGTACCGGCCGGCGAGTTGCGGCCATGCCTTGTCGAAGTTGGCCAGCCACGCCATCAGGGTGCGGTCGTAATCGGGGCCGAAGTTGTGCCAGTCCTCGATAACGAAGAGGTTTTCCAGTGCGGTGGTTACCTGGCTGGACGATGGAATCACGGAGTTGGGAAAAATGTACTTCTCGATCCACGGATCGGGCCTTCCTGGCGAGCCGTTGCTGCCGATGCTGTGCAGCACCGCCAGCCCGTCCACCGGGAGGCAGCGCCGGGCTACCTCAAACCAGGTGCGGTAGTTGCGGAAGCCCACGTGCTCGAACATGCCGATGGACATGATGGCGTCGAAACGTTCGTCGATCTGCCGGTAGTCTTGCAGGCGGATGTCGATGGGCAGGCCGCGACACAGTTCCTGCGCATAGGTGGCCTGTTCCTGGGAGATGGTCACTCCCACGCCGCTCACGCCGTATTTTTCTGCCGCGTACTTCAGCGCTTCCCCCCAGCCGCAGCCGATGTCCAGCACGCGCTGCCCGGGCTTCAGGGCCAGTTTCCTGCATATGAGATCGAGCTTGGCTTCCTGGGCATCATCCAGATTGTTTGCGCTGGCCCAGTATCCGCACGAATACACCATACGCTTGCCCAGCATCGCCTCGAAAAGATCATTGCCGAGGTCGTAGTGCTGGCGCCCCACATCCCACGCGTGCTCGCCGCGCTGCATGTTGAGAAGGCGTGCCTTAAGGTGCGCGATCAGGGTGTCCAGTGTGCGCAGGGAGTCGTCTATGTGAGAGTCGAGCACGCGAGCGAAAAACCCGGGCAGATCGTCCACGTCCCACCATCCATCCATGTATGCCTCACCCAGGCCCATCGACCCATGCGCAAACACGCGGGCATAGGTGCGCTCGTCATGGATGATCAGGTCAGTGGGCCGGTCGCCGCCGAGGCGGATGCCAGCATGTTCCAGCAGGGATTGCGCGCGTGCCTTCAGGGAATCACCACCCATCGTCTGACCTCGCTTGCGATTGATCCTGTTGCTTAGCCCACGTGTCGCAAAATTCCCCGGGTGACGATCAGGCCCACAATCGTCAACGTGATGGAACCGACGAGGTTTGCGCACACGTTGGCGCCAAACCAGAGGTACTGCTGCCGGAGCAGCAAGCCGGTGGTTTCCGCCGAAAACGTGGAGAACGTAGTGAGGCCGCCCAGGAAACCGGTAGCGACCATGAGGCGCGCTTCAAGCGGCAGTGCCTGGAAGTGTTCAAAGACACCAAGGGTCACGCCCATCAGGAGGGCGCCGACCAGGTTGGCGGCGAGCGTGCCCAGCGGCACATTCGGAAAGAGGGGGTTGAACATCACGGCCAGCCACCAGCGCAGCCAGCAGCCGACGACACCTCCCACACCAACGGCGAGGAAACCCGTGTAAGTCACTTGCGTGCCCTGTGCGAACCCATGGCCCGATTATGGCGCAGCGTTCGCGCAAACGATATGCGCGGTTTCCTGCGGATATACTCTTGCTACTCCCCCGCTCCAAGCGCAGCTCATGACCTCCGACACCCGCGATCCGCGGCGTCACCTGCCATTTCTGCTGGCGGCGCTCACCATGATTGGCCCGTTCTCCATTGACGCCATTTTTCCGGGCTTTCCGGACATCGGGCGGGACTTCAGCGTGGGCGAAGTGGCTCTTCAGCAGCTCATCAGCGTCTACCTGCTGTCCTATGCCGTGATGAGCCTCTTCCATGGCGCGCTTTCGGATGCCTATGGCCGCAAGCCGATCATCGTCACGGGTATGGCCGTCTATGCCGCTGCATCCATTGGCGCGGCCATGGCGCCCAACTACGGTTTCCTGCTGGCCTGCCGCGGATTGCAGGGTGTGTGTGCGGGCGCGGGCATCGTGGTGGGGCGTGCCGTGGTGCGCGACACGATGAACAACGAAGATGCCCAGCGCATGATGTCCAAGGTGATGATGATCTTCGGCATCGCGCCGGCCATCGCACCCATCGTGGGCGCGTGGCTGCTGGTGATCGACGGCTGGCGCGGCATTTTCTGGGCGCTGGCCGCGTTTACCGTGTTGCTGACGATTGCCGTGGCGCGTCTGCTGGTGGAGTCCCATCCGAAGGAGCGGCGCACGGTATTCCGGCCTCGTCCGCTGATGGCCGGTTATCTGCGCATCGCGAAAGATCTGCCGTTCTGGCCGCTGGCCGTGGCCAGCTCGATCAACTTCGCGGGGCTGTTCCTCTATATCGCTTCGGCGCCCCGGTTGATCCGCGACCTGCTGGGACTGGGTGCGCAGGGCTTTCCGTGGCTGTTCGTGCCGGTGGTGGTGGGCATGGTGGCGGGTGCGTATCTGTCGGGTCGGGTGGCTGGCCGCCTGACCGCCGCTCGCACGGTGGCTATCGGATACGTGTTCATGCTGAGCTCGTGCGCACTCAACATCGTGTTGGCGTATGCATTGCCCCGGCCGATGGTGCCGTGGTCCACCTTGCCGCTGGCGCTGTATGGCCTGGGCATCCAGATGGCCTTCCCTACGCTGACGCTGCTTCTGCTGGACCGCTTTCCGGAACAGCGTGGCGCGGTGTCGTCGGTGCAGGCGTTTGGCAGCCTGATGGCCACCGCGCTGGTAGCAGGGGTGCTGTCGCCCCTTCTGTCGCTGAACATGGCGACGCTCGCGTTTGGTGCGACGGGACTGTGCCTTGTCGGACTGGCCGGATGGCTCTGGTACGCCCATCTGGATCGTCGTGCCGTGGCCCGGCACAAGGCCGTCAGCATGGCGCGCACCACCTCCGAAGCGGAGCTTCAGGAGCCGGGCTGAGGCTCAGACGGGTAGGGCGCGTGCCTCAAGGAACGCACGCGCCTCGCTGGCGTCGTGCTCGAACCACGCGCGCGTGGAGCCCAGCCGGAACGTGTAGCCCCAGCGGTCCATGTCCTCCATGATCCTGCCGCGCCCGACGCCGGGCAGCCGGTCACCCAGCACGATCTGGAGATAGCAGGTGGCGTCTTCTTCTTCGATGGAGTCGGTGGCGTCCGTATGGACGGCTGCGCGCCTGTCGGCGGGCAACACCAGCAAATGGCAGGACTCGTGCAACAGGGAATGGACAGGTGTGTCGGCCCGTGCGTAAACATCGGTGCCGATGATGCCGGCCTCTGAATCGCCCCAATAGCTGCCGGGGATGGATTGCCCCGGAGCGGTTTCGATCAGCGTGAGGCCGAAGTCGGCCAGAAGCGCGCGGGGCGCTTCAAAGCCGATATCGCCAATCAGAAGGACGCCGTCGCCCTCAGGTGGGGCCGATGCCTGCCCCGGGGTATCGGGCGAACTCATGCCGTCAGACCTTACGGTGCTGCCGGCTTGATGTCGGGCAGGGCGACCGACAGTTCCAGTACTTCATGACCGCTGTCGCGATCGAGGCTGATGTTCACGGCCTCGACGTCGACGTTGACGTACTTGCGGATCACTTCAAGCAGTTCGTTGCGCAGCAGCGGAAGATAATCCGGGCCGCCGCGGGTCGAACGTTCCTGAGCCACGATGATGCGCAGGCGCTCACGCGCCACGCCGGCACTGGGCTCAGGTTTGCGTCGCAGGAAATCGAGGATACCCATGCTCAGCCTCCAAATACGCGCTTGAGAAAGCCCTTCTTCTGCACTTCGGTAAAGCGCAGGGGACGTTCTTCACCAAGAATGCGTGCCACCGTGTCCTTGTATGCATGACCGGCATTCGAGTTGTCGTCGAGAATGACCGGCACGCCAGCGTTGGATGCCGCGAGCACATTTTCCGACTCTGGAATGACGCCCACGACCGGGATGCCGAGAATGTCTTCGACGTCCTTCACGCTGAGCATTTCGCCAGCTTCCACGCGCACGGGGTTGTAGCGGGTGAGCAGCAGATGCTGCTTGACCGGCGTGTCACCGCGTTCGGCGTGGCGGGTCTTGCTGGCCAGCAGGCCCAGGATGCGATCGGAATCGCGCACCGAGGACACTTCCGGGTTCACCACGACCACGGCGTGATCGGCGAAGTACATCGCCAGATGCGCGCCCTTCTCGATGCCGGCCGGGGAATCGCACACGACAAAGTCGAAGCCTTCCTTCGTCAGTTCGTCCAGGACCTTTTCCACGCCTTCCAGGGTGAGGGCGTCCTTGTCACGGGTCTGCGACGCGGCGAGCACGTGCAGATTTTCGTGGCGCTTGTCCTTGATCAGCGCCTGCTTGAGCGTGGCCTCGGAGTGGACGACGTTGACGAAGTCGTAAACGACCCGCCGCTCGCAGCCCATGATCAGGTCGAGGTTGCGCAGGCCGACGTCGAAGTCGATGACGGCGACTTTTTTTCCGGACATGGCAAGACCGGTAGCCAGCGATGCGCTGGTGGTGGTCTTGCCGACTCCGCCCTTGCCGGAAGTGACGACGATGATTTCAGTCAAGTGGATATCTCCGCGAGTGTGATGCAGGCGCTCAGAGCCGTGCGATCAGCAGTTTTCCATTGTCGAGCCAGCATTGCACGGCCTGGCCTTCAAATTCTTTGGGCATGTCTTCAAATACACGGTAGTGCCCGGCGATGGCCACCAGTTCCGCGCGGAAATCCGAGCAGAAAATGCGTGCCGTCTCGTCGCCTTGTGCACCGGCCATGGCGCGTCCGCGCAGGCCGCCGTAAATGTGGATGGAACCGTCAGCGATCACTTCCGCGCCATTGGCAATGGCAGCGGTCACAACCAGGTCGCGGTCCCGAGCGTAAATCTGTTGGCCTGAACGAACGGCATTACCGGTGTGATGCTGCGCGGTGTGCGCGGCCGGCGGGGCGTAGTCGTCGTGAATGGATTCGGGAGCCGGAGCCTGCTTGCGCACCGGGGCCACGGCCACCGGAGGCGGCGGAGCATCGCCTTGCGCCGGTTCATAAGCGGCGCGGAACTTGGCGATGAGCGGCAGGCCCATCCGTTCGGCCAGCTGCTCGATATCGCTGGTGCCGTAAGCCAGGCCCACCGGCAGCATGCCCGCGCTGCGCACCGCTTCCAGCAGCGCATCAACCATGCCGTCGTCGGGCAGGGTGGCCAGGTGGCTCAGATCAAGCACCACCGCGGCGCGCGTGAACATCTGCGGCGCCGAACGCACGCGGCGTTCCAGTTCGTCGCACAGGGCAGCAGCGTCCGGGCGACGCACGCGCACGCAGGCAATGCCTACCTGGCCGAAACGCAGGTCGCAGGCGGCTTCCAGGGAATCAGCGCGGGCGTTCATGCGCGCGTCTCCCGGGCCGGATCATTACAGGGGCGGTGACGCTCGGCGAGCCACGGCACGTCGGGCAGGCCGCCGTTATCCAGATAACGCTCGCGCACGAACGGGAAGCTGGGAAGCTCCTTGGCGAGCAGGCTCACCTTCGGGCCGGTTTCGCCCATTTGCTGCTGGCCAACTTCCTGGAAACCCAGGGTGCCGTGGAAAAGCACGACCATGTCGTCGCGCGGCTCAAGAAAAACTTCACACGTCAGAAGCGGCACTCGTACCTCGGCATAGCTTTGTACATCGCAATAGAACACACGACCCAGCCCGTGCCCCTGGTATCCGGCACCGATCACGATGCGGTCGATATAGACGAAGCTTTCGTAATGCGCCTGGAACCAGCGGAAATTGGGGCTTGAGTAGTTTGCATCGGGGCGCAGGGCAATCAGGAACCCTGCAATGGCGCCGTCGAGCTCGGCGACGCGGAAATAATGGGCGTTATCGAAAAGGTGGTGCAGTCGGGCGATGTCGGTGGCGAGAATGCCGGTGCCGGCGGCGTTGTTGAGCGCCAGCACGGCATCCAGGTCGTGCTCGCGCACGTCGCGGATGGCAAGGGCCATTCGTTGCTCCGCAGATGAACGTTTCGAGGGAAGACCGCAGACCGGCCCTTCGTATGCGCGGCATTATGGCACGCGGCACCACGCATGACAGCAGGTCAACTTGTAAAACACTTGTAAAAGCGCGTGCTTGGGCGAGCCCGGCCGTGACTTCAGTCAGATGGTGGCGGGCCGCACAACCCCTATGATGGCCGCATGCCCTGGCCTCACTTCAATCACACGCGCCTGCTCCGGTATGGCACCTACTTCGTCTACCTGTGCATCGGCATGCCGCTGTCCATGCAGCGGGGCAGTCAGATCAGCGACGGCGCCCTGCTGACCTGGACGGTCTGCTATCTGGCGTTCGGTATCGTCTATTGGCTGCTGACCCGAAAGCTCGGGGCGCCGATGGCAGGCAGCGTCAAGCTGGCCGCCCTCATTTTTCTGACGGCCTCTGCGCTGGCCGTGGGCTGGCTGAGCCTCAGCGGCCTGGCTGCCCTGTTGCTGGTGATCGTGGCCACCATCACCCCATGGCTGGTCAGTGTGCCCATTGGCATTGTCTGGATGCTGCTGGCCCATGCGGCCCTCATTCCCATTTTTGGCGCCACGCTCCAGTGGCTGCCGGGGTGGGGCATGGCAGCGCTCATGCAGTCGTGCCTGTATTGCAGCTTCTCCACGCTGAGCTTCATCACCTCGGCCGTGGCCAGTCAGCAGGCCGAAGAGCGCGAGGAACAGCGCCGGCTCAATTCGGAATTGCGCGCCACCCGCGCGTTGCTGGCCGAATCGACCCGCATCGCCGAGCGCATGCGCATCGCGCGTGATCTTCACGACCTGGTGGGTCACCACCTGACGGCACTCACTCTCAACCTGGAAGTGGCCAGCCACCTCACCAACGAGGCGGCGGGTTCACACGTGCGCAAGGCGCAATCCACGGCCAAGCAGTTGCTTGCCGACGTCCGCGAGGTGGTAAGCGAACTCCGCCAGGACGACGCCATCGACCTGACCCAGGCTCTGCGCAGCCTCATGGAAGGCGTGCCGGGGCTTAAAGTGATTCTGTCGCTGCCGCCGCGTTTTGGCGTCGAAGACCCCCGCCGCGCCCAGATGTTGCTGCGCTGTGTACAGGAAATACTGACCAATACCGTTCGCCATTCCGGTGCCAGCCACCTCTGGCTGACCTTCCGCCACACCGGCCCGGACGAGTTGTGCATGCACGCGCGGGACGACGGGCGGGGCGCCGGGCATTTCCGCCCGGGCAACGGCCTCACGGGCATGCGCGAGCGCCTGGCCGAATTTGGCGGAACCGTTGATTTCAGCTCTGACCCGGCCGGCGGATTCTCGCTGACCGCCCGCTTGCCGCTCGGCGAAGAACAGGCCCTGGCGCACGCGCCTGCGCGCCCTGCGTTGGACACCAGCCTTCCCGAATCGACATGACATCCCCCATGCCACAATGCCGCGCTAACGCTGAGGATTCGCAATGATCTCTGTCTGTCTCGTTGACGACCAGAATCTGGTCCGCCAGGGCATCCGCTCGCTGCTCGACCTGGCGGGCGACATCCGCGTCATTGCCGAATGCGCCGACGGCGCCCAGGCGGTGCAGACCATTCCGCAGGTCCGCCCGGACGTGGTGCTGCTGGACCTGCGCATGCCGAACATGAGCGGCCTTGAGGTGCTTCAGGCCCTGGGCGCCCGCAATGAGCTGCCGCCCACCATCATCCTGACCACCTTCGACGACGATCAGCTGGTGTTGTCCGGCCTGAAGGCGGGCGCGCGCGGCTATCTGCTGAAAGACGTATCGCTGGAGCAACTGGTCGAAGCCGTGCGTACGGTTTCCGCAGGCGGCTCGCTGGTCGCACCCATGGTGACCCAGCGGCTGCTGGCCGGGGTGGGCCGGATCCAGAACCAGTTCACCAGTCTGGAACAGCCTGATCCGCTCACCGAGCGTGAGACTGAGATCCTGCGCCTGCTTTCCGGCGGCTACAGCAACAAGGAAATCGCCAATTCGCTGCGCGTGGCGGAGGGCACCGTGAAGAACCACGTGTCCAATATCCTCTCCAAGCTGGGCGTCCGGGACCGTACCCGCGCGGTCCTGAAGGCACTGGAACTGGGTATCGTCTGACTTCGCCTGCGCGCGGCGGGGGTCAAAAACCGCGTTGCGCTGCGGCAAGAGGCCATTGCGATCAATCGCAAATCCAGTGCCTCTACCCAATAGCGTTCCCGTGCGCGAGCAAGTACCATCCGTCCTTTCGGCACGGACGATGCCACGTTACGGGCCGATTCATCAGGGGCTTTTCCGGAAGGCTTTGTCGCCATTCGGGGCGCCCGTTTAGAAGACGTTCGGAGAACCGTGGAATGACGCGTCTGTTAGAACTTATTGTTGCCATCGTCATCGTCGCCGTGCTCGGCGTCGTTGTGGGATTGGCCATGCCTTCCTCCGGTCACGTCGAGCGCTCGATGTTGATCAGCAAGGACCTCCGTCAGGTTTACGACGTTTTCAGCAACTTCCGCCGCTTCCCGGATTACACCGCGATGCGCTCGTTCGACCCGAAGATCCAGTTCGAGCTCTCGGGCAATGCATACGGCGTGGGCTCGAAGATTGCCTGGACCAGCGAAGACAAGAAAGTCGGCAACGGCGAATTTGAAATCGCCTCGATCGACCCGGCCTTCACCTCGGTTTCCGATGCCGGCAAGGGCACCATCGTCTGGAACATCACCAACGGCTGGCGCGGTTCGGACAAGAAGTTCACGATCAACATGGAGCGCAGCGGTCGCGGCCAGAAGCTGACCAAGGTCACCTGGTCCTATGACGTCGCCTACGGCTTCAACCTGATCAACCGTTTCTCGGACCTGTACATCCATGGTGATCCGGACTCGCTGATCCAGTTCAGCCTGGGCAACCTGCAGAACATGATGGCGTCGATCCCGAACGTCGACTACAGCAAGCTGGTCCCGGTCATGGCCGATCAGCCGGCGAAGCCGATCCTGTTCGTGTCGACCACGGCTCCGCGCACGCTTGACGACGTGGACACCGCGTCGGACAAGGCCATGGCTGAAATCCAGGCTGCTGCCAAGAAGCTCGGCGTGAACGTCGTCAGCCCGCGCATCACGTTCACCACGAACTGGGGCGACCAGAACTACACGTTCGACGTTGCTGCCGAAATCGACAGCGCCACGCTGAAGATCAACGGCCAGGACGTGCAGCTTGCTGCCGCTATTCCGCCGTCGCTTGATCCGGCCGCTCCGGCAGAGGCTTCGACCGCCGCCAATCCGGCTCAGGCGACCGACACGGCCGCTCCGGGTAGCAAGGACAAGTTTGGTCGCGTCGTTGTCGATGGCAACGTCAAGGCTGTGCTCGCCTTCGGTGGCAAGGCTCTGAAGGCAGAGTGGAATGGCACCGGCGCCGGTCTCCCGCAGACCCGTCTGATGCTTGCCGCTTACGCACAGACCCACGGCTACAAGTTCGATGACCTCGTGAACCGTCCGTACGACATCCAGGTCAAGGCTCCGACCAACAACCACGGTACGGTTGAGGGTTACGACGAGCAGAAGTTCGAGATCTACCTGCCGCTTTCGGGCAACAACCTCCCGGCGCAGACGCCGGAGCAGGAAGCTGGCGTGAAGCAGCCGTCGCTGGAAGATGCCCCGGCATCGTCGGGCACGGCAGCCGCTCCGGCCGCTGCAGGTACGGCGCCGACCCCGGCTGCTGCGTCCACCGCCGCTCAGTGATCTTCACCTTCGGGTGATTAAGAAAACCCGCCGGAAACGGCGGGTTTTTTTTGCTTCGCCCGTGGTGCGGATGCGCCGTGTTCACCCCGATGGGTTACATTCTCCGGCGCCCCATGTGACAGCAGGCCATGATCGAAACCGAGAAACTCACGCGCTGTTATGGCCCGCTCACGGCGGTGGACTCACTGACGCTTCGTGCGGAGCCTGGCCAGGTGCTGGGGCTTCTGGGACCCAATGGCGCGGGCAAGTCCACCGCGATGCGCATGATCGCGGGGTTTCTCGCGCCGACTTCCGGCACCGCTCGCGTATGCGGTCACGACGTGCGCCGCGAGCCGCTGGCCGCACGCAAGGCGCTGGGCTATCTGCCGGAAGGTGCGCCGGGCTACGTGGAAATGACGGTGCGCGAGTTCCTCACCTTCATTGCGCGCGTGCGCAGCGTGGGGGGCGACAAGGGCTATCGGCGATTCGAAGAAGTGATTTCACGGCTGCAACTGGACGAGGTGCTGGACCAGCCCATCGGTCAGTTGTCCAAGGGCCTGCGCCGTCGCGTGGGCCTGGCGCAGGCGATCCTGCACAACCCGCCGGTGCTCATGCTGGACGAGCCTACCGATGGCCTGGATCCCAACCAGAAACATTCCGTACGCATGCTGATCGACGCCATGGCGCGTGATCGCACCATTCTCATCTCAACGCATCTGCTGGAAGAGGTGCACGCCCTGTGCAACCGCGTGGCCATCATCGCCAACGGCCGTCTGCTGGCCGATGCCACTCCGGCAGAACTGGAAAAGCGCTCGCGCTATCACGGCGCCGTGTCCTTCAGTGCCGCTGGCAGTGGTGTGTCGCGCGAAATGCTGGCCCGCATCCCGCAGGTGGCCTCGGTGGAAGTGGACCCGCTGGATGGCCGTGTCACCGTGTTTCCGCGTGAAGGACGGCCCATTCTGGAAGACGTGCAGAACCTGTTGCGGACGCAGAACCTGGAAGTGTCGGAAATCCAGCTTGAGCGTGGCCGCCTGGACGAAGTGTTTCGTCACATCACCACGTCCCATGGTCAGGGGGCGTCCGCATGAACGCGATTTTCGCTGTCGCCCGCCGCGAACTGCTGAGTTACTTCGTCACGCCCGTGGCGTACGTGTTTCTCGTGATCTTCCTGGTGCTTGCCGGCTTGCTCACCTTCTACGCAGGCGATTTCTACGACCGCGGACTGGCCGACCTGCAACCGTTCTTTGATGTGCACCCGTGGCTTTATCTTGTGCTGGTGCCTGCGGTGTCGATGCCGATGTGGGCCGAAGAGCGAAGCTCGGGCACCATTGAATTGATGCTGACGCTTCCCATCACCATCACCCAGGCGATGATCGCCAAGTTTCTTGCGGCGTGGGTGTTCCTCGGGTTTGCGTTGATGCTCACCTTTCCGATCTGGATCACCGTCAACTATCTGGGCGATCCGGACAATGGCGTGATCTTCGCCAGCTACCTTGGCAGCTGGCTGATGTCCGGCTGCTTCCTGGCCATCGGTGCCTGTATGTCCGCGGCCACGCGCAGCCAGATTGTCGCGTTCATTCTCACCGCGGCGGTGTGCTTCCTGCTGCTGCTTGCCGGCCAGCCGCAAGTGCTGGACTTCTTCCAGGACGCGTTGCCGGGCAGGGTGATTGGCGCGCTCGGCCAGCTGAGCATTACCCGTCATGCGGCATCCATTGCACGCGGGGTACTGGATCTGCGGGATGTCACGTACTTCGTGGCCAGCATCGTTGCGTGGCTTGCCGCCGGCATCGTGCTGATTGACCTGAAAAGGAGCCGCTGATGAATCCGCGGCACTTTCACATCAGTCGTCCCTTCGTTCTGCGGCTGATACTGGTGGTCATCGCGGCGGCTTTCCTGCTGGTGATTGCCTTGAGTGCGCGCACGCTGCGTACGGCACGCATCGACCTCACGGCCGACAAGATCTACACGCTGACGCCCGGCACCACAGGCATCGTGGATGGGTTGCAGCGACCGCTGACCCTGACCCTGTATTTCTCCGAACACGCCACCCGCGACCTTGCGCAGCTGCGCAGCTACGAGCAGCGCGTGCACGAAATGCTGCGCGAAATCGCGGTGCGCGGACATGGCCGCATTCGCCTGCGCGTGATTGATCCGGTGCCGTATTCCGACGACGAAGATGCGGCTGAAAGTTACGGTCTCATGCCCGTCAACGGTGGCAGCAACGGCGAGCGCGTGTTCTTCGGTCTGGTCGGTACGGCAGGCACGGGGGACTCCGTGACCACGCAGGCCATTCCCTTCTTCGATCTGGGGCGCGAGGCGTTTGTCGAATACGACATCGCCAAACTGCTGTATGAGCTGAGCTCACCCAGCAAGCCCACCATCGGCGTCATCAGCTCGTTGCCGATCGACGGCAACGTGGTGCTGGGCGAGCAGCCGTGGACGATCATGCGGCAGCTGGAACAATTGGCCGACGTGAAGATGATCGACCCTTCGGGGCTCACCCGAATTGATGACCGCCTCAAGGTATTGCTGCTGATTCATCCCAAGCATCTGCCAGTGGATGCGCAGTACGCGCTGGATCAGTTCGTGTTGCGTGGCGGTCACCTTGTGGTGTTCGTCGATCCCGACGCTGAAATGGATACCTCGCCGCTGGTGGACACGCACGGCGTGATCGACGACCACGATTCCGATCTGCGTCGCCTGTTCGATGCCTGGGGTGTGGTGTACGACCCCACCAAGGTGGTGCTGGACCGGTCGCAGTCGCTGACTATCGAACTCAACGGCAACAGCCTCAGCCATCCGGCGATGCTGGGCCTGTCCGCGCAGGATCTCAACCACGACGATGTGGTGACGGCCAGCCTGCAGCGCCTCAACTTCTCGACGTCCGGTCACTTCGAGCTGGCGCCCACCACGCACGCGCAGATGTTGCCGCTGGTGCAGACCTCCGACGACGCCACGCTGGTTGCGGCGGATCGCGTGCGTGAGGCCAGCAGCGATCCATCGGCGCTTCTTGCCGACTACGCGCCGACCCGCGAGCGCTACATTCTTGCAGCGCGCCTGCGCGACACGTTCCACTCGGCGTTTCCCGAGCGTCAGGGGAAGGGGCATCTGGATCAGGCCGCCGCGCCCGGCGAGGTGGTGCTGGTGGCCGATACCGATCTGCTCACCGACCGCCTCTGGGTGGAAGTGCAGCCGTTGCTCGGACAGCAGCAGATGACGGCGTTCGCCAACAATGGCGACTTCATCGCCAACCTGGTGGACAACCTCAGTGGTTCGTCGGCGCTCCTGTCCATTCGCGGCCGCGCCAGTTCGCAGCGCCCCTTCACGAAGGTGCGCGCCTTGCAGGCGGCGGCTGATCGCAAGTTCCTGGTCAAGAAGCGCGAGCTGGAAAGCGAGCTGTACGAAACCCAGCGGCGCCTGAGTGAATTGCAGCCGGGCAAGGGCACGTCCAGCGCAGCCAATGCCACGGCCGAGCAGCGCCGCGAGGTGGAGCAGTATCTGCAGCGCAAGCTCGCCATCGGCAAAGAACTGCGTGAGGTGCAGCATCAGTTGAATGCGGAGATCGACGCACTCGGACTGCGCCTGAAGTTCATCAATATCGTTCTGGTTCCCGTGCTGGTGGCGCTGGTCGGGCTTTTGTTCGGATGGCGTCGTCAACGCCGCGCGCGTCGTCCTGGTCAGTAGCGATACGAGCCGTCGCGCGACGGGGGGAGGGAGGTTGAAGTGTTCCTGAAATGGATCGTGCCCTGGGAATTCTCATGGGTGTTCCTGCTGACCTTCGTGCTGACCTGCGTCCTTTACGTGCGCGGTACGCGCCGCCTGCGCGTGCCGGTTGCCCGGCAGGCCACGTTCTGGGTGGGCATGGTCATCATCTATGCCTCGTTGCACAGCTACTTCGATTACTTCGCGGAGCATGAGTTTTTCATGCACCGCATCCAGCAGGTGCTGCTGCATCATCTGGCGCCGTTACTGATCGCTGCCGCCTATCCGGCGACCGTGCTGCGCGCAGGTCTTGGAATGCGTCTGCGCGCGCGCTGGCTGCGTCCGCTTGCCCGTTCGCGGGCGTGGCGCGGGCTGCTTCATGTGGTGATGCATCCGGGTCTCGTCACGGGCGTGTTTGTCGCGCTGATCCTAGTGTGGCTGATTCCGTCCGTACAGACACTGGCGATGCTCGACTGGCGGATTTATCGCGCCATGAACTGGTCGATGATCGTGAGTGGTCTGGCGTACTGGGCGATCATCCTTGACCACCGCCCGCGTCCGCCGGGACGGATGGCGCCGGGCATGCGCGTTCTTTCGCCGGCGATCACGATGGTGCCGCAGATCGTGGCGGGCGCCTTCGTCACCTTCTCGAAAACCGATCTGTATCCGATCTTCGAGATTTGCGGGCGCGCATTCACCATGAATGTGCTGACGGGGCAGATGATCGGCGGTCTGATCATGTGGGTGCCTGCCGCCACCATCGAATCCATCGGCGGACTGCTCGCGCTGCAGCAATGGGTGCGCCTGTCGCGTAACGGACGATTGCCCAGGCGCGTGCCACGTCCGCGCGTTTACCGCCCTTCCAGTCAGTAAACGTTGGGGACTCGGGCGGCCGCGTCCGTCACGTGTTCGGTCTTCGGCTTTTCTTTCAGCTTCGGCAACTTCACGGCCTTGTCATCGCAGTGGCGGTCGGGGATCTGATCCAGAAGATGGCGGATCAGGTTCAGCCGGCCAACTTTCTGGTCGTTGAAATCGGCCACAAACCACGGAGCGTTCTCGCGATGTGTACGCTCGATCATCGTATTGCGAAGCTTGCCGACTTTGCCGTATTTCTCGCGCATCCGCATGTCGACGGGTGACAGCTTCCAGCGCTTGAGCGGGTCATCGGCGCGTTCGGCAAAGCGCTTTTCCTGCTCTTGCTGATCGACCGTCAGCCAGTACTTGATGAGGATGATGCCGTCGTCGGTAATCAGCTTTTCGAAAGTGGGGCAGGCCTCAAGGAAAGCCTCTGCCTGTTTGTCGGTACAAAAGCCCATGGCCGGCTCGACCACGGCACGGTTGTACCAGCTGCGGTCGAACAGCACGAACTCGCCGGCCGCAGGAAAATGCTCCACGTAGCGCTGGAAATACCATTGGGTTTCCTGCTCGCTGCTGGGCTTGCCCAGGGCCACGACGCGGGCGGCGCGAGTGTCCAGCTTGTCGGTGATGGCCTTGATGGTGCCGCCCTTGCCAGCGGCATCACGGCCCTCGAACAGCACGATCAGGCGCTTTCCGGTAGATCGCAGCCATCGCGTGAGACCGACCAGCTCGATCTGCAGGGCTTCGAGCGTCTTTTCGTATTCTTTCTTGCGCGAATGGGCCACGTGCGTATTCCTCCGGCGGGATGCGCACTGTTTAGCACTTCCCCGCGTGGGTGGGGAGTGAGGACGTCAGGACGATGCGGTGAGCGACTTCAGCTCGTCGGCCTGATATTCGCGGGTGAGGGTGTCGATCAGTTCGGCCAGATCGCCCTGCATGGTCTCGGCCAGCTGGTAGATGGTGAGATTGATGCGGTGGTCCGTAATGCGACCCTGCGGGAAGTTATAGGTGCGGATGCGCTGGCTGCGGTCACCGCTGCCCACCTGGAGGCGGCGCGACTCTGCCTGGGCCGCGCTTTGCTTGCTGCGCTCCACGTCCAGCAGGCGGGCTTTCAGGAGGCTCATGGCGCGGGCACGATTCTTGTGCTGGCTGCGCTCGTCCTGGCATTCCACCACCGTGCCCGTGGGCAGGTGCGTGATGCGGATGGCCGAGTCGGTCTTGTTGACGTGCTGACCGCCAGCACCCGAGGCGCGGAAAGTGTCTACCTTCAGGTCCGCGTCGCGCAGTTCGATGTCGTCGATTTCCTCCACCTCCGGAAGAATCGCGACGGTGGCGGCGGACGTATGGATTCGGCCCTGCGACTCGGTGTCCGGCACGCGCTGCACGCGATGGGTGCCCGACTCGAATTTCAGGCGCGAATAGGCGCCGCGGCCTTCGATGCGGGCGACCACTTCCTTGTAGCCGCCGTGCTCGCCTTCGCTGGCGCTCAGGATTTCCACGTGCCAGCGCTGACGCTCCGCGTAACGGGCGTACATGCGGAAAAGATCGCCCGCGAACAGGGCGGCTTCATCCCCACCGGTACCGGCACGCACTTCAAGGAACACGTTGCCTTCGTCGCGCGGATCTTTCGGCAGCAGCAGTACCTGAAGCTCTGCATCCAGTTCGGTGAGGCGAGCCTCGATCCGGCTGATGTCGTCGGCGGCCATGTCGCGCATTTCGGGGTCGTCGAGCATGGCACGCGAATCGGTCAGTTCGCGCTCGGCCTGGTCGTGTTCGCGCAACGACAGGGCCACGGGCTCCAGTTGCGCGTATTCGCGCGACAGCTCGCGGAAACGGTTGTTGTCGGCCAGCACATCGGGCTGGCCAAGCAGCAGGCCGATTTCCTCGTGTCGTTCGGCGAGGGCTTCGAGTTTGCGGCGGATCGAGGGCGTCATGCGTCTCGCAATCGGGGGAGGCGTGTGGGGCGCGTGCGCGGGTCTTATCGACCGGGTGCGTACGTGCGCGGACCCGCCATCATGCGGAAACGTCGTCTTCCGCGTCCAGTCCGTAGAGCCGGCCTGCCGCATGCAGCAGGTCCAGATCGCCCGACAGGGCGGCGTCGCGAAGGCGTGCGCTGGGCACGTGCAGCAGCTTGTTGGTGAGCGTGTTGGCCAGGAATGCCAAGGCTTCATCAGGGCTGCGGCCACGAGCCAGCATGGCCTGCGCCTTGCTCAGCACTTCGTCGCGATGCGCTTCGGCCGCCTGGCGCATATCCACGGCGGGGTTGCGCAGGGTGAGCGCGCGGCGCCAGGACATGTAGCGGTCCACCTGGAGGTCGATGATGGCTTCGGCTTCGCGGGCGGCGGTTTCCCGCGAGCGGCGGTTTTCGTCGATTACCTGCTTCAGATCGTCGATTCCGTACAGGAACACGTCGTCCAGCTTCGCCACGTCAGGCTCGATGTCGCGGGGCACGGCGATGTCGACCATGAACATCGGGCGGCGACGACGCGCCGTGATGGCGCGAGACACCATGTCACGGGTGACCACAGGGGAGCGAGACGCCGTGGACGTGATGACGATGTCGGCCTCGGCCAGGTGCTGAGGGAGATCAGCCAGTGCGATGGCGTAGCCACTGTAGCGGGAGGCCAGTTCCTGGGCGTTTTCGAGTGTGCGGTTGGCGACGATCAGGCGGCGAACGCCTTTGTCTGCCAGATGGCGTGCGGCAAGCTCGATGGTCTCGCCTGCGCCGATGAGCAGGACGCACGCCTGCTTGAGGTCGGTGAACACTTGCTCGGCGAGGCGTACGGCGGTGTAGGCCACCGAGACGGTGTGCGCTCCGATGCGCGTGTCGGTGCGTACGCGCTTGGCCACGGCAAAGGTGTGCTGAAGCAGGCGTTCCATGGGGGCGCGAAGCACCTGTGCGCTGCGTGCCTGCTGGTAGGCGTCTTTCACCTGACCAAGAATTTGCGGCTCGCCCAGCACCATCGAATCCAGCCCGGTGGCCACACGGAACATGTGACGAACGGCGTCGCCTTCATCGTGCCTGTAAAGGAACTCGTCCAGGCGTTGTGGGGTCAATCGGTGTTGACGTGAAAGCCATGCCTGAGGAACCGCTTCGGCGCCTTCCGCCACGCTGACATACAACTCGGTACGGTTGCAGGTGGAGAGGATCATCGCCTCTTCCACACCCGGTTGCCGGGCGAGGTCGCCCAGCGCCTCCGGAGCTGCCGTGGCGTCGAATGCCACCTGTTCGCGCAGGCTGACCGGCGCGGTGAGGTGATTGAGCCCGAGGGCGATGAGTGGCATGACGTGCGCGGTTGTCGGCGGATGCTTGGGGTCGGTGTGACGTAGGCTAAGCTGTGAGCGCGGTACCCGTCTTGAACGGGATGCCACCCAACGAACAGATGGGCAATAAACAGGTTACGGAGAACAATTGTGCGGAGCGGCCGGTCCAAGTTCAAGCAAGTGCGGCATTTTGTGGCGGGGCTCATCGCTTTGGCCGCCCTGGCGGGCTGCGCCACGGCGCCGGAGCGTCCGGTTTCCCGCACCCCGGCCAGCGCCCAGCCGCTGGATCATCTGCAGGTAGCCATTCTGCCACCTGAGCGTGATCTTACGGCGCAATTGCTGGAAGGGGATTTCGCCCTGGCCCGCAATGACCTGCCGGGTGCCTCGGCCGCCTATGGCCGGGCCGCCGGCCTGACCGATGACCCGAAGGTCGCTCAGCGAGCTGTGGAGTTGGCCCTGGCCATTCGTGATGGCGCCGCCACGCAGGCCGCGCTGACGCGCTGGCAGGCCCTGGGGGCAACCCCGGGGCAGCTGGCCGGTACGCGTGCCCGACTGGCTCTGGATCGCGGCGACACCGCCGAAGCGAAGCGCCAGCTCGAAATCCTTGTCTCCAGCGGCGACACGGACGCCTGGCGCGATTTTGGCCGGATCATCCTGTCTGCCCGGGACGCCGCTCAGGCTGGCCAGTTGCTCGAACAGGTGGCGACCCCGGATCGCTTGCCGAACGATGCCGGCGCCTGGCTGGCCATGGCGGAGCTGGGCGAGGGCCTGGGCCGACATGACTACGCCACCCGTACGGGGCAGGCAGCCATGGCGCGTTTCCATAGCGCCGAGACCTACGCCTGGGCTGCTCAACAGCGTTATCGGGCCAAAGATCCGGCTGGCGCGAAGGCGCTGTTCCAGAAGGCGATTGCCAAAGACCCGAAGAACGCCCACCTGCGGCTGGCTTACGCCACGCTGCTGGCACAGGGCGGGGACGAGGCCGGTGCGGCCCGTTTCCTTTCCACGGGCGCACAGGACGCTGACACCTACACGCTGCGTACGACGCTGGCAGCCCGCGCCAACGACAAGGCAGGCATGCAGCGGCTTTACGCGCAGATTCAGCGCCTGCCGGACGATCAGCAGGCGGACAACGCGTTCACGATGGGCCAGCTCGCCGAAATGCTCGACAAGCCCGCCGAAGCGCTGGACTGGTACGGCGATGTGGCAGACGAAAGCCCGCATGCGTTTGACGCGTCCGTTCGCAGCGCGGTGATCCTCGACGGGCAGGGCAAGAAAGACGATGCCCACTCGCTGGTGGCCGACCTGCAAACCGCCTACGCCGACCAGCCGGAGTTCCTGCTCAAGGCGTTCGGTCTGGATGCCGAACTGTACATGCGCGACGGTGACTACGATCAGGCAGCCGAATCCTATTCCCGCGCGCTGCGGGTGAAGGCTGACGACCCGGAGATGCTTTACGGTCGCGGCCTGGCTTATTCGCAGGCGAACAAGATTGATCTGGCGGTAGCCGATTTCCGCCGCGTACTGGAACTCAAGCCCGGCGATATCGAGGCCAGCAATGCGCTGGGCTACACGTTGGCCGACAGTGATCGTGATCTGGACGAGGCCGCGTCGCTTATTCAGGCGGCCCGAAAGGCACGTCCCAACGACCCGGCCATCGCCGATTCCTGGGGCTGGCTGCAATACCGCAAGGGCCAGCTCGACGGCGCGGAGCAGACGCTTCGTGGCGCCTGGGGCGCCCGCAAAGACGCCGACGTCGGCGTTCACCTGGCCGAAGTGCTCTGGAAGCGGGGCGAGCACGGCGAAGCAAAGCGCGTGCTGGACGAGGTCCGCAAGCTTGATCCGGACAACGCGTCTCTTCGCAGTACCGAGCAGAGGCTGAAACCATGAGGATGCGGCTTTGTTTTCTGCTGTTGCCGCTTGCGCTCATGACCGCCTGTACCACCAAACCGCTCATCCGCCAGCAGGGCGACGCCGCCACGCTGGGGGCGCAGGAGAGCCGCGAACGCGCGCTTTCGGGCAAGGACCACTGGACGGTGCAGGGCAAGCTCTCTGTATCGAACGGGCAGGATGGCGGCAGCGGCACGCTCACCTGGCGTCAGTCGGGTGACGATTACGACTTCACCGTGCGTGGTCCTGTCACCGGCAAGAGTTTCCGCCTGAGCGGCGGTCCCGCCGGTGCGACGCTGGAAGGGCTTGATGGCGGTCCCCAGCGGGGCGCCGACGCCGAGTCGCTGATGGAGCGTGCGCTGGGCTGGAAACTTCCCATGCGCGATCTGCAAGCCTGGGTGCGCGGCCTGCGCGCCGACAGTGGTCCGGCCGACATCGCATTCGGCGCTGACGGCTTGCCGTCGCGCATCGAGCAGGATGGCTGGCAGGTGGAGTACCGCGCGTGGAATGCCACGCTCGAGCCTGCGCTTCCCACAAAGGTGTTTGCCGAACATCCGCCGTACAAGGTGCGCCTGTCGATCGACAACTGGACGTCTGACTGACATTGGATCGGCGCCCTATAATCGGCGTCTTTGCCCGGCCCCGACATGTCTATCCGAATCGAACGCGCCGATCCGTCCCAGGCTGAGCTGCTTTGTGCCATCGAGCGCGAAGCGGTGCAGCTGTTTCGCGGACACGCAGCGTGGGCGTCGTACTCGGCGGTGACCCTGCCGGTGGACGTTGTTCGTCATCTCATCACGCGCGGTTTCGTGTGGGTGGCGGTGGATGGCGACGCGGTTGTCGGCTTTGTGTGCCTGGACGTGGAAAACGGCGGCGACACGCTGGGCATCGCCGAGATCGACGTGCTGCCATCACATGGTCGCCGCGGCATTGGTGCGGCATTGCTTGAGCATGCCTGCGAGTGGGCGCGCGAGGCGGGTTATCGTCGTGTGGATCTGGGCACGCTGGCTGACGTGCCCTGGAATGCGCCGTTCTATGCGAAGCACGGTTTTGTCGAAATGGACAAAAGCCTGCCTGAGTTTGCCTTCGCGCTGGAGCGCGACCGGGAAAACGGCTTTCCCGATCACCTGCGTGTGTTCATGAGTCGTGCGCTGGCGCCTCTGGCGCCCGGCGATGGCACGGTCTGGCCCGCGCCGGCCAAGCTCAATCTGTTCCTGCGGATCACCGGCCGGCGTCCGGATGGTTATCACGAGTTGCAAACCGTTTTCCGGCTGCTGGACTGGGGTGATGAAGTCCGCATCCGGGTGCGGGCGGATGGCGTCATTTCGCGTCCGATTCCAGTGCCCGGCGTTTCGGAAGATGACGACCTGACCGTGCGCGCGGCCCGATTGCTTGCCAGGCACACGGGCACGCCCCTGGGCGCCGATATCGAAGTACGCAAGCGCATTCCCATGGGCGGCGGTCTGGGCGGGGGCAGTTCTGACGCGGCCACGGTGCTGGTGGCCCTGAATGCGTTGTGGGAAACGAATCTCAGTGAGAATGATCTGGCCGGTCTGGGTCTTTCGCTGGGTGCGGACGTGCCTGTTTTCGTCCGTGGCCGCTCGGCATGGGCGGAAGGGGTGGGCGAAAAATTGTCGCCGATCAAGCTCCCGAAGCGTTGGTACGTGGTGCTGGACCCTCGCGAACACGTGCCGACGGCTGCTCTTTTCCAATCTCCCGAATTGACACGAAATGCGCCGCCAGCGACAATTTCGTCCTTTGTTTCCGGCGATTCGGCTGAAAATGCCTTCGAGCCGGTTGTCCGCGCGCGTCACCCCCGGGTGGCAGCGGCTCTGGACTGGCTGGGTCGACATGGTCGCGCGCGCCTTTCAGGCAGCGGCGGCTGTGTTTTTCTGGAAACACGAACATACGAGGCGGCGCTTGCCGTCGCCTTGCGCTGTCCGGAACCCTTTGTCGCCCATGTGGCGGCAGGCGTGGATCCGTCGCCGCTGCATTCTGCGCGGCAACGCATCGTCGCGCACCGGATGGCCAAAGGTTAACGAAGAGGAAGTCAGCCGCGGTTGGCGGTGAGTAACGGCGAAAAAGGTTTCGCCGAGTGCCATGTTGGGGCGTCGCCAAGCTGGTTAAGGCACGGGATTTTGATTCCCGCATACGCAGGTTCGAATCCTGCCGCCCCAGCCACTTCACACGAGGTGGCTTACACACCCCCTTCAACTGATTCCAAGAGGTTACCTGTGGATACGTCCACCCCGATGCTCTTCACCGGCAATGCTCATCGCGTGCTTGCCGAAGATGTCGCCCAGCGCCTTGGCGTTCCGCTTGGCAAGGCGCTGATCGGTCGCTTCAGCGACGGCGAAGCTCAGATTGAGATCGAAGAAAACGTACGTAAACAGGAAGTTTTCGTCATTCAGCCGACGGGTGCGCCCAGCGCGGAAAACCTGTTCGACCTGCTGGTGCTGGTGGATGCGCTCAAGCGTGCGTCGGCCGGCAGCGTCACGGCCGTGATGCCGTACTTCGGCTATGCGCGCCAGGATCGTCGCCCGCGTTCGGCCCGTGTGCCCATCACGGCCAAGCTGGCCGCGAAGATGATCGCCACGGCCGGTGTGGACCGCGTGCTGACGGTTGACCTGCACGCCGACCAGATTCAGGGCTTCTTCGATATCCCGGTGGACAACGTGTACGCCTCGCCCGTGCTGCTGGCCGACATCTGGCGCCATCACAGCATGGATGACCTGATCGTGGTCAGCCCGGACGTGGGTGGCGTGGTGCGCGCCCGCGCACTGGCCAAGCGCCTGGATGACGCCGATCTGGCCATCATCGACAAGCGCCGCCCGAAGGCGAATGTGGCCACGGTCATGAACATCATCGGTGACGTGGAAGGCAAAACCTGCATCCTCGTGGACGACATCGTGGACACGGCCGGCACCCTGTGCGCCGCCGCCGCTGCCCTGAAAGACAAGGGCGCCCGCAAGGTCGTGGCATACTGTGTCCATCCGGTGCTTTCGGGCGCCGCGATTTCCAATATCGAGAACTCCCGACTCGACCAGCTGATCGTGACCAATACGCTCCCCCTGCGCGCTGATGCCCTGGGTTGTGCGAAAATCCGCCAGTTGTCCGTTGCCGAACTGCTTGCCGAGACCATTCGGCGCATTGCATTCGGCGAGTCGGTCAGTTCGCTATATATTGATTGATTTCAACGACTTCCCTGGTCGCGGGGGAGTCGACCGATCACCGTGAGGTGGTCTTTTTCAGTGAGGCAACACCATGGCTAACATCAAAATTGAAGCGGAACTCCGCAATGACGAGGGGAAAGGTGCGAGCCGCCGCCTGCGTCGTGCGGCTTACGTTCCTGCGGTCGTTTACGGCGCCGGCAAGGCTCCCGTAAGCATCCAGATCCTGCACAACTCCATCCTGCGCGGCTACGACAACGAAGCTTTTGGTTCGTCGGTCCTGGACCTGCACCTGGAAGGCAAGGTTGAGAAGGTTCTCATCAAGGCATTCCAGAAGCATCCGTTCAAGCAGCAGATGCTGCACATGGATTTCCTGCGCGTTGACGAAAACGCAGCCGTCAAGGTTGCTGTTCCGGTTCACTTCCTGAACCAGGAAAAGTCGCCGGCCGCCAAGACCGCTGGTCTGGTTATCTCGCACAACCTGACGGAAATCGTCGTGTCGTGCCTGCCGAAGGACCTCCCGGAATTCCTGGAGCTGGACCTGGCCAAGCTGAAGGCTGGCGACATCGTTCACCTGTCGGAAGTGAAGCTGCCCAAGGGCGTGACGGTTCCCGAACTGGCGCTGGGCAAGGAACACGACGTCGCGGTTGTCACCGTGGCTTCGGTGCAGGAAGAAGTGGACGCGGCTCCGGCCGACGCTGCTCCTGCCGAAGACAAGCCGGCGGACAAGAAGTAATCCGCGGTGGCCCGCTTCGCCTCACGGCACGGCGGGCCACCAACGATCTTCGTCACGCATGGCGGGACTTCGTCTCATCGTCGGCCTCGGCAACCCCGGGGCCGAATACATCAGAACCCGGCATAACGCCGGGTTCTGGTTTGTTGACGCCCTGGCAATGGATCAGGGGGAGCGTTTTGGCTTCGACGGCAAGCTGCACGGGGAAACCTGCAAGCTGCGTCTGAATGGCGAAATGGTCTGGCTGTTGAAGCCGTCCACCTTCATGAATAAAAGTGGCATCGCTGTCGCCTCGGCGCTGCGGTACTACAAGATCGAACCCGAAGAATGCCTGGTGGCCCACGACGAGCTTGATCTCGATCCGGGCACCATCCGCCTGAAGTTCGATGGCGGCCACGGCGGCCAGAATGGCCTGCGCGATATCATGGCGCACCTGGGGCACGGCAAATTTCACCGGCTGCGTGTCGGTATCGGCCATCCGGGACACAAGGACAAAGTCACTTCCTGGGTGCTTGGTCGCCCGTCGGCCACCGATGAGGACGCCATCATGCACGGCATTGGCCGCGCCTTTGATGTGCTGCCGCTTGCGGTGGATGGGCGCTTCGACGAAGCGATGAAACGCTTGCACACTAAAGCCTGATTTCCTCACAACCTGTATCGGCGGGCGCTGCTTGTTGCGTGCGACGGTCGATACATCGGGGCCATCGTGCCCCTTTACCCGTCAAATCACCGGAAGCACCTCATGGGCATCAAATGCGGCATCGTCGGCCTGCCTAACGTCGGCAAGTCCACCCTGTTCAACGCGCTCACCAAGGCCGGTATCGCCGCGGCGAATTTTCCCTTCTGCACCATCGAGCCGAATACCGGCATCGTGCCCGTGCCCGATCCGCGCCTGAATGCGCTGTCGGACATCGTGAAGCCGCAGCGCATCATTCCCACCACGATGGAGTTCGTGGATATTGCGGGTCTGGTGGCTGGCGCATCGAAGGGTGAGGGCCTGGGCAACAAGTTCCTCGCGCACATTCGCGAAGTGGATGCCATCGCCCACGTGGTGCGTTGCTTCGAGGATGGCAATGTCATCCACGTGGCCAACAAGGTCGATCCCCTCGCTGATATCGACACCATTGATACCGAACTGGCGCTGGCGGATCTTGAGTCGGTGGCAAAGGCGCTGGATCGTGCCACCCGCGCGGCCAAAGCCAACGACAAGGAAGCGATGGCCCGCAAGCCCGTGCTCGAAAAGCTGCAGGCGGGCCTCGACCAGGGCCGTTCCGCGCGTTCGCTGGGCCTGGATGCGGAAGAAAAGGCGCTTGTTCGCGACCTGTTCCTCATCACGCTCAAGCCGGTGATGTACATCGCCAACGTGGCCGAAGACGGTTTTGAAAACAATCCGCATCTCGATGCCGTGCGTTCGCGCGCGCAGACCGAAGGCGCGGAAGTGGTGCCGGTGTGTGCGTCCATCGAAGAAGAGCTTTCGCAGCTTGAAGATGCCGACCGCGACGAATTCCTTGCCTCGCTGGGCATTGAAGAGCCGGGCCTCAATCGCGTGATCCGCGCGGGCTATCGCCTGCTGGGCATGCAGACCTACTTCACCGCTGGCGTGCAGGAAGTGCGCGCATGGCAGCTGCGCGCAGGCTCCACCGCGCCGCAGGCGGCTGGCGTCATCCACACCGACTTCGAGCGCGGCTTCATTCGCGCGGAAACGATCGGCTATGACGACTTCATCAAGTTCAAGGGTGAGGCCGGCGCCAAGGAAGCGGGGCGCCTCCGGCTGGAAGGCAAAGAGTACATCGTGAAAGAAGGCGACGTTCTCCACTTCCGCTTCAACGTATAAAAAAAATGGCCCGGAAACGGGCCATTTTTTTGTCTGACAACCCGGTCGCGTCAGGGCTTGGGCAGTTCCGCCTGCTGTGCCGTGACCTGCTTCTGCATCAGGTCCAGATACTGATCCAGTTCTGCCACATCTGCGAACACTTCCGCGATGGGCACGGCCTTCACGATTTCAAACACCTTGCGCACTTGTGGCGTGGGATTGAGAAGCAGTGTGCGGCCCGCGCGGTCGTGCATCGCCTTGCGCAGTTGGGCGAGGCTGCGCAGGCCGGCGCTGCTGATGTATTCAAGGCCGGAAAGATCCAGTACCAGCGTGCCGCCGTTGTCCACCATGGGCGTGACATCGCGCATGGCTTCGTCGAACTGGGCATAGGTTTCCGCGTCCAGCCGGCCGTCCATCCAGACCATGCTTCGCTGGGGTGTGGGGCTTTCGCTGCGAAGGTTCAGGCTCATGCGGGGGATTCTTCAGATTGGGATTGGTCGAAGAGGAGGGTGACGTGGTTTCTGTCACCGTCGCGTGCGTACTGAATGTCGCTGGCGATGCTGCGGGCGAGGTGCACGCCCAACCCACCTACCGTCTCGCGCCAGGCGAGGTCGCCGGGGAGGTCGGGTGCCTCGGTGCTTAAGGGATCGAACGGCATGGCGTCATCGCGCAGTTCCACCTTGACGCGCGGCGGAGAGATGTCGAGGTGGATCACGATGGAGCCTTCGCGGCCGTCCGGATAGCCATGGCGAACGGTATTGACCATCAGTTCCTCAAGTACCAGCCGGATGTCGGCGCGGAATGACGGGTCCAGCGAGTCGACGTCCAGAGCGTCGTCGGCGCGGTCCAGCGCGTCGAAAACTTCGTGCAAACGATTACGAATGTGCAACCGCATGGATGCGGACCCCTTCGCTGCGTGCTTCCCGCCAGGTGAGGGCCAGAAGCGCAATATCGTCGTAGGGCGCCTGACCGTCCACGTAGCTGTCCACGTCACTCAGGATGCGTTCCACATAGGCCTCAGGGGTTGCCCCTCCCTCGACCCGTGCCACGCTGTCCAGCAGCGCCTGAGCGCCATAGAGGCGCTGAGTATCGTTGTGTGCCTCGCTTACGCCATCCGTGTACATGAGGAGCGTATCTCCCTCCAGCAGGGTGAGTACGCGCACAGGATAACTCGCTTCCGGGTCCAGCCCGAGCGCAGGCCCGGTTTCCACGTCCACCAGTATCGCCGTGCCGCCGGCATGCAGCACCGGCTGCTCGTGGCCGGCGCTGGCCAGCGTCAGCATGCCTGTGCCGGTTTCGATCACGCCGCAAAGCAGGGTGACGAACATGCAGGTGTCGTTGCCCTTGCACAGTTCGCGGTTGAGGACGGCGAGGATGTCTTTCGGGGAGCGTGCATGGGTGGCCATCGTGCGGGCCAGGGTGATCGTGCGCGCCATGAAGAGGGCAGCGGGAATGCCTTTGTCCGAAACGTCACCCACCATGACGCAAAGGTGCTGGGCGCCGAGCGCGAAATAGGCGTAGAGATCGCCGCCGACAGCGCTTGCCGGACGCAGTGTGGCGTACAGTTCGAGCTGGCCGTTATCGGCCACGTAATGAGCATCCGGCAGCAGCGCAAGCTGGATTTGCCGGGCAATTTCAAGTTCGCTGGCCATGCGTGCCTGATCGCGCGCGATGCGTTTGGCGCCGTCGATATGGACGGCCAATTGCCGGCGCATGTCGTCGAACGCGCGGTTGAGTCGTGCCACTTCATCGTCGCCGCGCAACGTGGGCAGCGCAAAATCCAGTTCACCGCGCGCCACGTGTTCGGCGCGGTCGGCCAGTACGCCAAGCGGTGCCATCAGGCGCCGCGCGGCCACGATGGCGATGAGAAACACGCCAAGCAGCGTGACCATGCCAAGTCCGACGTCGACCATGAAATTGCGGCGCACGCCAGCGTAGATCTGCTGTTCTGGCACGGTGAGGCCAAAGGTCCAGTCCGTGCCCTTCACGGGCACGAAATACACCCATACCGGCTCGCTGATGCGCGCCCCGTCTTCCGGTGTGATCCGGACGGGCCGCCCACGGCTGCCGGCCATGGCCTTGAGCAGTGCCGGGCTGGCCTGGGTGTTGATATAGGTCATCCATTCGTGGGCCAGGAAGTTGCCGTGGCCGTCCAGAACAAATGCGTAGGCGTGCGGGGTCTTTTCCAACTCGGTGAGCACCGTCTGCAGCCAGGCCATGCTGACAGTGACGTCAACCACGCCCTGGACGGGGACCGTGGTGCCGGGGATGGCGACCGAATAGCCCATCAGGCGCTCGTCGCGGTCGGTCGGGCGGAATGGGGGCTGCCAGCACCCGCGGTCGCAATTGAGGCCACGGATGAACCACGGGGCGGACCAGTAGATTTCCGGCTCCCCGACGCGGCTGGTGAGCTCGATGTGGCCCTCGCGGTCCCGTCGGGCCACGGGCGCGTCGGCGGGAACGAGCGCGCCGCTGTCGCGAGGTACGAAGGCGGCCGTGATATTCACGATGTCGGCGTTGGTGGCAAGGACGTCGCGAATGAGTGCAGGAGCCTCTGCCCGGCGTGACTCCAGTGCGCCAGCCAGGACGCGTGCTACGCCGCCGACGCCGTCGATGCGGTTCTGGATGCGCTGGGCGGCGGAGGAGGCCAGGGCGAGGTATTCCTGCTGGGTCTGGTCCAGTACCTGCTCGCGGGTGTGGATCAGCAGCAGTCCGCCAGTGGTCAGCAGGACAATCGCTGACCCGAGCACGACGCCCATCGCCAGTCGAGACGCCACACTGCGCAACACCATGAGAGGTTCCCTGCGGCCTTTGGCCGAATCTAAGCGAGCTGTGGTCGCTCGGCAAGCAGCGACGCGAGGCATAATGGGGGTTTGTCGATACTTAAGGATCGAAACATGCCGGGTACGCAACGCGAGGTGAATTTCCGCTTCCTCGCCCAGCCAACGGATGTGAATTTTGGTGGCAAGGTCCACGGCGGCATGGCCATGAAGTGGCTGGATCAGGCCGGTTACGCCTGTGCCGTGGGCTGGAGCGGGGCGTACTGCGTCACGGCCTCGGTCAGCGGCATCCAGTTCCTGGCGCCCATCCTCATTGGCGACCTGGTAACGGTGCGCGCCCGCCTGATCCACACCGGCACCTCCAGCATGCACCTTGCGGTGGACGTCCTGGCACGCGATCTGCGCAGCGGGGATGAGCGCCTGGCGACCAGCTGCGTCATGGTGTTCGTGGCGCTGGATCGTCCGGACGGGGGCAAGCCCACGCCGGTTCCGCCGTGGCTGCCGGTAGACGATTCCGATCGGCGCCTTCAGGAATATGCATTGAAGCTGCTGGAAATGACCCGGGCCACCGAGCCCCTGGTGACGGCCATTCGGCAAAAACCGTCAGCTTGAGCTTCCCAATTCGTTAAAGCGCCGCTACACTTCGCGGCCGCCCGACGGTCCACCCGTCCGTCAGGCAGTTGTCGTGGTTTGGCCTCGTCATCAGCACGTTCAGAACATGTGCAGAGCTGTTGACAGTTTGTGAGGCGCTCGCGACAATAGGCGTTCTATGTTGGAGGAATACCCAAGCGGCCAACGGGGGCAGACTGTAAATCTGCTGGCTTACGCCTTCGGTGGTTCGAATCCACCTTCCTCCACCAGACGAGTTCCGCGCAGTGCGGGAGTAGTTCAATGGTAGAACTTCAGCCTTCCAAGCTGATTGTGCGGGTTCGATTCCCGTCTCCCGCTCCATTGATATCTCGCGCGTTGTGTTCGTTGCTCATGTAGCTCAGTCGGTAGAGCACTTCCTTGGTAAGGAAGAGGTCGCTGGTTCGATTCCAGTCATGAGCACCATCTCTAAAAGATTCCGATTCTCGTTGTAATCCTCTCCTTGTTTGACTCCACCGGGGTTAGCGCGCATGGCAAAGAAGACTTTCGAACGCACCAAGCCGCACGTCAATGTCGGCACCATTGGTCACGTCGACCATGGCAAGACTACCCTGACCGCCGCGCTGACCAAGGTCGGTGCAGAGCGCTTCGGTGGTGAATTCAAGGATTACGGCGCGATCGACGCTGCTCCGGAAGAGAAGGCTCGTGGTATCACGATCTCGACCGCGCACGTGGAATATGAATCGCCGAAGCGTCATTACGGCCACGTCGATTGCCCGGGCCATGCTGACTATGTGAAGAACATGATCACGGGTGCGGCGCAGATGGACGGCGCGATCCTGGTTTGCTCGGCTGCTGACGGCCCGATGCCGCAGACGCGTGAGCACATCCTGCTCTCGCGCCAGGTCGGCGTGCCGTATATCGTCGTGTACCTGAACAAGGCCGACCTGGTCGACGACGCCGAGCTCCTTGAGCTCGTCGAGATGGAAGTTCGCGAACTGCTGTCGAAGTACGACTTCCCGGGCGACGACACGCCGATCATTTCGGGTTCGGCTCGTAAGGCCCTTGAGGGCGACCAGTCCGACGTCGGCGTCCCGTCTATCATCAAGCTGGTCGACGCGCTCGACAGCTGGATCCCGGAGCCGATGCGTGAAGTCGACAAGCCGTTCCTGCTGCCCGTCGAAGACGTGTTCTCGATCTCGGGTCGCGGCACGGTTCTGACCGGTCGCGTTGAGCGTGGCGTCATCAAGGTTGGCGACGAAGCTGAAGTTGTTGGCCTGAAGGCTACGCAGAAGACGACCATTACGGGCGTCGAAATGTTCCGCAAGCTGCTGGATCAGGGTCAGGCTGGCGACAACGTCGGCGTGCTGGTCCGCGGTCTGAAGCGTGAAGACGTGGAGCGTGGTCAGGTCGTTGCCAAGCCGGGCAGCGTGACCCCGCACACCGAGTTCGAGGGTGAGGTTTACATCCTGTCGAAGGACGAGGGTGGCCGTCACACGCCGTTCTTCAGCAACTATCGCCCGCAGTTCTACTTCCGTACCACGGACGTGACCGGTTCGATCAAGCTGCCGGACGGTGTCGAGATGGTGATGCCGGGCGACAACGTGAAGTTCTCGGTCACCCTGGGCTTCCCGATCGCCATGGACGAAGGTCTGCGTTTCGCCATTCGCGAAGGTGGCCGTACCGTCGGCGCCGGCGTGGTCTCAAAGATTCTCAAGTAAAAAATACCGATCGCGGGGCGGACAGGCGCCAAGCCTGCCCGCTACCGCGTTTACCGTTTTATCAGTACGCCAGTAGCTCAATTGGCAGAGCAGCGGTCTCCAAAACCGCAGGTTGGGGGTTCGAGTCCCTCCTGGCGTGCCATTCCAGAGGACCAAGGGTGGGTGACGACGGACGGAAGTGAGGCCTCGTGGCCCACGGCGTCCCGCCGAATCCCGCCCAGTGCGTATGAACACTAAGGCAGAACAAGCCAAGGGTATGGGTCCGGCCGACATCGGCAAGCTTGCGCTTGCGGCTATCGTGCTTGTTGTCGGCATCGTCGGCTTCTACTACTTCAGCAACGACCCCAACGTGCCCCAGGCGGTGCGTGTTATTGGCGTCATCGCGGCCATTGCCGCTGCTTTCGCGATTGGTGCATTTACCCAGCCCGGCCGCAAGCTGCGCGGCTTCTTCGCTGAATCCCAGTTTGAACTGCGCAAGGTCGTCTGGCCGTCGCGCGACGAAACGCTGAAGACCACCGGTATCATTATCGTGGTCGTCATCATTCTCTCGCTGCTGATGGGGCTGATCGACTTCCTGCTGAAGACGATCGTGCTCGATTGGCTGCTTAAGATCGGACATTGAGGTAAGGCATGAGCAAGCGCTGGTACGTCGTTCACGCCTATTCGGGTTTTGAGCATCAGGTAAAGCGTGCCCTTGACGATCGCGTCAAGCGTGAGGGCATGGAAGATCGCTTTGGTGAAATCCTGGTTCCGACCGAGGAAGTCATCGAAATGCGCGGCGGCCAGAAGCGTCGCAGTGAGCGCAAGTTCTTTCCGGGCTACGTCCTGGTTCAGATCGAGACGAACACCGAGGGCAAGACCCCGCGAATCGACGACGAATCCTGGCATCTGGTCAAGGAAACGCCTAAGGTCATGGGCTTCATTGGTGGTACGGCGGATCGTCCGCTGCCGATCCGTGATACCGAGGCTGAGAATATCCTGAGTCGCGTTCGCGAGGGTGTGGAAAAGCCGCGTCCGAAGGTGCTTTTCGAGCCGGGCGAAATGGTCCGCGTCACGGATGGCCCGTTCAACGATTTCAATGGTGTGGTTGAGGAAGTGAACTACGAGAAGAGCCGTCTGCGCGTTGCGGTGCTCATCTTTGGTCGCTCGACTCCGGTCGAACTCGACTTCGGCCAGGTGGAGAAGGCCTGACGGCCTCCCCTCCGGCACAGGGTTTGCTTAACCCCGGCCGGATGCCTATAATGCTCGGTTCACGCTGGCGCCTTTGGGCCCGGCGTGTCCGTGTTTAAGGGGTTCGCAGGCTGCGAATCCGAAAAATTCAGGGAAGTCTTAACAGCGAGGAGCCGAGAGGCGCCTGAACTCGCGAGGAAAGTCGAATGGCAAAGAAAGTCATTGGTTACATCAAGTTGCAGGTCAAGGCCGGTCAGGCCAACCCGTCGCCGCCGGTGGGTCCTGCCCTCGGTCAGCGCGGCCTGAACATCATGGAATTCTGCAAGGCGTTCAATGCCGCCACGCAGAAGCTGGAGCCGGGTCTCCCGATTCCCGTGATCATCACGGCGTACTCCGACCGTACTTTCACCTTCATCACGAAGACCCCGCCGGCCACGATTCTTCTTAAGAAGATCACGGGCGTTGCGAAGGGTTCGTCGAAGCCGAACACCGATAAGGTGGGCAAGGTCACCCGTGCCCAGCTGGAAGATGTTGCGAAGCAGAAGGAGCCGGATCTCACGGCTGCTGATCTGGATGCCGCCGTGCGTACGATCGCCGGCAGCGCGCGCAGCATGGGTCTGGTAGTGGAGGGTTAAGACATGGCAAAGCTCACGAAGCGTATGAAGGCAGCTACGGCTGCTGTGCAGCACGGCAAGATCTACGGTCTTGACGAAGCTCTGAAGATCGTCAAGGACAACGCCAAGGCGAAGTTCGCTGAGTCGGTGGATGTTGCCATCCGCCTCGGCATCGACGCGAAGAAGTCCGACCAGGGCGTCCGTGGTTCCTCGCTGCTGCCCCACGGCACCGGCAAGACCATCCGCGTTGCCGTGTTCGTGCCGGCTGGCGAAAAGGCTGATGCAGCGCTCGCCGCTGGTGCCGACGCCGTTGGTATGGACGACCTCGCCGAGAAGATGGCCGCTGGCGATCTGAACTACGGCCGCGTCATTGCTACGCCGGACGCGATGCGCGTTGTCGGTAAGCTCGGTCAGGTGCTCGGCCCCCGTGGCCTGATGCCGAACCCGAAGGACGGCTCGGTCACGGCCGACGTTGCCACGGCAGTCAAGAACGCCAAGGCAGGTCAGGTCAAGTTCCGTAACGACAAGGGCGGCATCATTCACGCCACGATCGGCAAGGCCAGCTTCGAGGCTGCCCAGCTGGCCGACAACCTGAATGCCCTGATTGCCGATCTGCTGAAGGCCAAGCCGGCTGCTGCCAAGGGCCAGTACCTGCAGAAGATCTCGCTGTCGAGCACGATGGGCGTGGGCGTTGTTGTCGATAACTCGACTGTCAACACCAAGTAAGTATTAAGCCCCACGCTGGTGCAAACCAGCGTGGGCACGTTTTTGAAGGCAGCAACGGTCAGACGACCGTAGCCGCCGTCAAAGACCGCAGGCGCGAACAGCGCGCGACGACGACGAGCAGGGAGCTCGTGTAGGCAAGGAAACGCCGTCATCGCCAACGGGTTCGCTTAATCGGGTTTCTTGTAAATCCGGCCTGCGCAGATGGTGCTGCCCCTTCTGGAAGTGTTTGTTTTCTGGAAAGGCCACCACCCGGGGCACCCCGTGTCCCCGACGTCATGGACGGCGTCGCTCAGGACCGCAAGCGGCAGGAGCCGTAAGCGGAGTTCATTTGGAGGAGTGCAATGGCTCTAAATCTGTCTCAGAAGAAAGAAGTAGTCGCCGAGCTGACAGAAGTCGCAGCTAAGGCGCACTCCTTGATCGCCGCCGAGTACGCTGGCACCACGGTCTCTCAGATGACCGCGATGCGTAAGAAGGCTCGCGAATCCGGCGTGTTCTTGAAAGTTGTCAAGAACACCCTGGCAGCGCGCGCTGTGGAAGGCTCCGATTTCGCCGTCGTCAAAGATGCGCTGGTCGGTCCCCTCCTGTATGCGTTCTCGCTCGAGGAACCCGGTGCAGCCGGGCGCCTGATCAAGGAATTCGCGAAGACCAACGATAAGTTGATCCCGAAGGTCGTGTCGGTGGAAGGCAAGCTCCTTCCCGCTGCTCACGTCGACGTGCTCGCCTCGTTGCCGACCCGCGAAGAAGCGCTGGCTATGCTGGCCCGTGTGCTGTCCGAACCGGCTGCGATGTTCGCACGCGCCGTCAAGGCCGTGGCCGATCAGCAGGGTGGTGGCGAAGTTGCCGCCGAAGCCCCGGCTGAAGCCGAG
This sequence comes from Luteibacter sp. Sphag1AF, assembly GCF_014192715.1. Taxonomy (GTDB): domain Bacteria; phylum Pseudomonadota; class Gammaproteobacteria; order Xanthomonadales; family Rhodanobacteraceae; genus Luteibacter. Next base: position 150,077 of record NZ_JACHYH010000003.1, on the reverse strand, counting down.
CCCGCCTAAGTTCGCCGACTTTCTAACCGAATCAATTTCCAGAGGTAAATCAAATGTCCCTTTCGACCAACGAGATCGTTGAAGCAGTTGCCGCCAAGTCGCTCATGGAAGTGATGGAGCTGGTGAAGGCTATCGAAGAGAAGTTCGGCGTTTCGGCCGCTGCTCCGGTTGCTGCCGCTGCTGCTGCTGGCCCGGCTGCTGCTGCTGAAGAGCAGACCGAGTTCGACGTCATCCTGAAGAATGCTGGCGCCAAGAAGATCGACGTCATCAAGGTTGTCCGCGCCATCACGGGTCTCGGCCTGAAGGAAGCGAAGGATCTGACCGAAGCCGGCGGCACCGTCAAGGAAGCTGCCAGCAAGGAAGACGCTGCCAAGTTCAAGAAGGATCTGGAAGACGCAGGCGCCCAGGTCGAACTGAAGTAATCGACGCCTTGCGCGTCGCTTATTCGATCTAGCGTCAAGCAAGCCTGGGGGCGTAAGCCCCCGGGCTTTGCCTGTTCCAAAGCCAAGTTTGTGTTTTTGTCCGTCGGTAATGGGACATCGGGATTCACGCCGATTCCCGATCTCCGATTACCGAACCACCATTAGCCGGTGTGTGCACCACCGGCGTCACTGCGAACCGAGGCGGCTCCCACCATGACCTACTCGTTTACCGAGAAGAAGCGCATCCGTAAGGATTTCGGCAAGCGGCCCCCCGTACTGGGCGTGCCCAATCTGCTGACGATCCAGACCGACTCGTATAAGGAATTCCTCCAGGAACAGACCGCGCCCAAGCAGCGCGAAGACAAGGGGCTGCATGCTGCCCTGAAGTCTGTGTTCCCGATTTCCAGCTATTCCGGCAACGCTGCCCTTGAGTACGTTGAGTACCGCCTGGGCGAACCTGCTTTTGACGAACGCGAATGCCGCAACCGCGGCATGACGTTCGGCGCGCCGCTGCGTACGACCGTGCGCCTTGTCATTTACGACAAGGACAGCCCGGCGTCGAAGAAGGCCGTGAAGTACGTGAAGGAGCAGGAAGTCTACATGGGCGAAATTCCGCTCATGACCGACACCGGCACCTTCATCATCAACGGCACCGAGCGCGTCATCGTCTCGCAGCTGCACCGCTCGCCGGGCGTGTTCTTTGACCACGACCGTGGCAAGACGCACAGCTCGGGCAAGCTGCTGTTCTCCGCGCGCGTCATTCCTTACCGTGGTTCGTGGCTCGATTTCGAGTTCGACCCGAAGGATGCGCTGTTCACGCGTATTGACCGTCGCCGCAAGTTGCCGGTGACGGTACTGCTGCGCGCGCTCGGCTATCAAAACGAAGAAATCCTGCGGATCTTCTTCGAGCACAACACCTTCCACCTCGGCCGCAAGGGCGGCACTACCCTGGATCTCGTTGCCGAGCGTCTGCGTGGTGAAACCCTGTCGTTCGACCTCGTGGTCGATGGCAAGGTGCTGGTGGAAGCCGGCAAGCGCATCACGGCGCGCCATGTGCGTCAGCTGGCCAGCGAAAAGATTGCCACGCTCGAAGTGCCGGACGATTACCCGGTAGGCCGCATCGTGGCCATCGACATGATCGACAAGGACACGGGCGAAATCATCGCCGCGGCCAACGACGAACTGACGGCCGAGCACCTCGAGAAGTTCCGCAAGGGCGGTATCGAGACGGTGCCGACGCTGTACGTCAACGATCTGGATCGTGGTGCGTACATCTCGAACACGCTGCGCATCGACAACACGCGCACGCAGCTCGAAGCCCTGGTCGAAATCTACCGGATGATGCGTCCGGGCGAGCCGCCGACCAAGGATGCCGCGCAGAACCTGTTCTTCAACCTGTTCTTCACGTTTGACCGTTACGACCTGTCGGCCGTGGGTCGCATGAAGTTCAATCGCCGCGTGGGCCGCAAGGACGTCATTGGTCCGGGCGTGCTCTACGACCACAAGTACTTCAGCGAGCGCAAGGAAGAAGAGTCGCAGCGTCTGGTCGCCGAGCAGGGCGAGACCTCCGACATCCTCGACGTGCTGCGCGTGCTGATCGACATCCGCAACGGTATCGGAACGGTCGATGACATCGATCACCTCGGTAACCGTCGCGTCCGTTCGGTCGGTGAAATGGCTGAGAACACCTTCCGCATTGGCCTGGTCCGTGTGGAACGTGCCGTGCGCGAGCGTCTGTCGCTGGCTGAATCGGAAGGCCTGACCCCGCAGGAACTCATCAACGCGAAGCCCGTTGCGGCCGCGGTGAAGGAGTTCTTCGGTTCGTCGCAGCTTTCGCAGTTCATGGATCAGAACAACCCGCTCTCCGAAGTGACCCACAAGCGCCGTGTTTCGGCTCTTGGACCGGGCGGTCTGACGCGTGAGCGCGCAGGCTTCGAAGTGCGCGACGTTCATCCGACCCATTACGGCCGCGTCTGCACCATTGAAACGCCGGAAGGCCCGAACATCGGCCTGATCAACTCGCTGGCTGTGTACGCCCGCACCAACGCTTACGGCTTCCTTGAGACGCCGTACCGCAAGGTCGAGAACGGCAAGGTGACCGACAAGGTCGATTACCTGTCCGCCATCGAAGAGGGTGATCACGTCATCGCGCAGGCGAACTCGCCCCTGACGAAGGAAGGCAAGTTCATCGAAGATTTCGTGTCCTGCCGCTTCCGCGGTGAGTCCGAACTTCGTCCGTCCGCCGAGATCAACTACATGGACGTTTCGCCCATGCAGACGGTGTCGGTCGCAGCGGCGCTTGTTCCGTTCCTGGAGCACGATGACGCGAACCGCGCACTCATGGGTGCGAACATGCAGCGCCAGGCCGTTCCGACCCTGCGCAGCCAGAAGCCGCTTGTCGGCACCGGCATTGAGCGTGCAGTGGCCCGTGACTCGGGCGTCACTGTGTCCGCGAAGCGCGGCGGCGTTATCGACCAGGTCGATGCCGCACGTATCGTCGTGCGCGTGAACGAGGAAGAAGTGGGTGATAACGACGCCGGCGTCGATATCTACACGCTGACCAAGTACACCCGTTCCAACCAGAACACCAACCTCAATCAGCGTCCGCTGGTGAATGTGGGTGACATCGTGGCGGTGGGTGACACGCTGGCCGACGGTTCGTCGACCGATCTGGGCGAGCTCGCGCTCGGTCAGAACATGCTGGTCGCGTTCATGCCGTGGAACGGCTACAACTTCGAAGACTCGATCCTCATCTCCGAGCGCGTCGTGCAGGAAGATCGTTACACCTCGATCCACATCGAGGAAATGACCTGCATCGCCCGTGACACGAAGCTGGGTGCCGAAGAAATCACCGCGGATATTCCGAACGTCGGCGAGCAGGCGCTCGCGCGTCTGGACGAATCGGGCATCGTGTACATCGGTGCCGAAGTGAAGGCAGGCGACATCCTGGTCGGCAAGGTCACGCCCAAGGGCGAGAGCCAGCTGACGCCGGAAGAAAAGCTCCTGCGCGCCATCTTCGGTGAGAAGGCTTCCGACGTTAAGGACAGCTCGCTGCGAGTGCCCCCGGGCATGGACGGCAATGTCATCGACGTGCAGGTCTTCACCCGCGACGGTATCGAGAAAGACAAGCGTGCCAAGCAGATCGAAGAAACCGAACTGAAGCGTATCCGCAAGGATCTTGACGACCAGTTCCGCATCCTCGAAGGCGCTATCTATGCGCGTATGCGCAGCCAGCTGAACGGCAAGACGGCCATGAGTGGTCCGGGTGGCCTGAAGCGCGGTGCAGTCATCGACGATGCGTATCTGGACACGCTGAAGAAGGACGACTGGTTCAAGGTCAACGTCAAGGAAGAAGACGTTGCCGAGTTCCTCGAGCGCGCGGCCGATCAGGTCCGTCGCCACAAGGAAGCCTTCGAGAAGCGCTTCAAGGAAAAGCAGGGCAAGATCACCCAGGGCGACGACCTCGCTCCGGGCGTGCTCAAGATGGTCAAGGTTTACCTTGCCGTCAAACGCCGCATCCAGCCCGGTGACAAGATGGCCGGTCGCCACGGTAACAAGGGTGTGGTGTCCATGATCGTTCCGGTCGAGGACATGCCGTTCTCCGCGGACGGTCGTCCGGTGGACATCGTGCTGAACCCGCTGGGCGTGCCTTCGCGTATGAACATCGGTCAGATTCTGGAAGTGCATCTGGGTTGGGCCGCCAAGGGCCTGGGCCACAAGATCCAGCGCATGATCGAAGCCAATGAGAAGCCTGCGCAGCTGCGCGAGTTCCTCGACGAGGTCTACAACCACGGTAATGCCGGTGCCGAAGGCGCGGTGCGTCACGTGGACCTGAAGTCGATGACCGATCGCGAAATCGTGGAGCTCTCCAACAACCTGCGTGACGGCGTGCCGATGGCAACGCCCGTGTTCGACGGTGCGGAAGAGTCCGAGATCAAGCACATGCTGAAGCTGGCAGACCTGCCGGAATCGGGTCAGACGATCCTGTTCGACGGTCGTACCGGTGAAGCGTTTGATCGTCCGGTCACCGTTGGCTACATGCACATGCTGAAGCTGAACCACCTGGTCGACGACAAGATGCACGCCCGTTCGACCGGCCCGTACTCGCTCGTCACGCAGCAGCCGCTGGGTGGTAAGGCGCAGTTCGGTGGCCAGCGCTTCGGCGAAATGGAAGTCTGGGCGCTCGAGGCATACGGCGCGGCGTACACGCTGCAGGAAATGCTGACCGTCAAGTCCGATGACGTTCAGGGCCGCAACCAGATGTACAAGAACATTGTCGACGGCAACCATGAGATGGCGGCGGGCATGCCGGAATCCTTCAACGTGCTCGTGAAGGAAATCCGTTCGCTCGCTATCGACATCGAGCTGGAAGAGATCAAGTGATCGTCGCGGCTACCGGAGATTACGCATGAAAGACCTGCTCAATCTGTTTAACCAGCAGCGACAGACGCTGGACTTCGACGCGATCAAGATCGCTCTGGCTTCGCCAGAGCTGATCCGCTCGTGGTCGTTCGGTGAAGTCAAAAAGCCGGAAACCATCAACTACCGCACGTTCAAGCCTGAGCGTGACGGTCTGTTCTGCGCCGCGATCTTTGGTCCGGTCAAGGACTACGAGTGCCTGTGCGGCAAGTACAAGCGCATGAAGCATCGTGGTGTGGTGTGCGAGAAGTGCGGCACGGAAGTGACGCTGGCCAAGGTGCGCCGTGAGCGCATGGGCCACATCGAGCTCGCCAGCCCGACCGCGCACATCTGGTTCCTGAAGTCGCTGCCGTCGCGCATCGGCCTCATGCTGGACATGACGCTGCGTGACATCGAGCGCATCCTGTACTTCGAAGCCTTCGTCGTGATTGATCCGGGCCTGACCGCGCTTGAGCGCGGCCAGCTGCTCAGCGAAGACCAGTACCTGGAAGCCACCGAAGAGCACGGCGACGAGTTCGATGCCCGCATGGGTGCCGAGGCCGTCTACGAGCTGCTGAAGAGCCTCGACCTGCCGGGCGAAGTCATTCGCCTCAAGGAAGAGATCACTTCGACCAATTCGGAAACCAAGCTCAAGCGCCTCACCAAGCGCGTGAAGCTGATCGAAGCGTTCCTGGAATCGGGCAACAAGCCCGAATGGATGGTCATGACCGTCCTTCCGGTGCTGCCGCCCGATCTGCGTCCGCTCGTTCCGCTGGACGGTGGCCGTTTTGCCACGTCCGATCTGAACGACCTGTATCGCCGCGTCATCAACCGCAACAACCGCCTGAAGCGTCTGCTTGAACTCGCTGCGCCCGACATCATCGTGCGCAACGAAAAGCGCATGCTGCAGGAATCGGTCGATGCGCTGCTCGACAACGGCCGTCGCGGTCGTGCCATCACCGGCACGAACAAGCGCGCGCTGAAGTCGCTGGCCGACATGATCAAGGGCAAGCAGGGTCGCTTCCGTCAGAACCTGCTCGGCAAGCGCGTCGACTACTCCGGCCGTTCGGTCATCGTGGTCGGCCCGACGCTGAAGCTGCACCAGTGCGGTCTGCCGAAGAAGATGGCGCTTGAGCTGTTCAAGCCCTTCATCTTCGCCAAGCTGCAGGCGCGTGGCGAAGCCACCACCATCAAGGCCGCGAAGAAGCTCGTTGAGCGCGAAGAAGCGCAGGTCTGGGACATCCTCGAGGACGTGATCCGCGAGCACCCGGTTATGCTGAACCGTGCGCCGACGCTTCACCGTCTGGGCATCCAGGCATTCGAGCCGGTGCTGATCGAAGGCAAGGCCATCCAGCTGCATCCGCTCGTCTGTACGGCATTCAACGCCGACTTCGACGGTGACCAGATGGCCGTCCATGTGCCGCTGTCGATCGAAGCTCAGCTCGAAGCCCGCGCACTGATGATGTCCTCGAACAACATCCTGTCGCCCGCGAACGGTGAGCCGATCATCGTTCCGTCGCAGGACGTGGTGCTGGGTCTGTACTACATGACCCGCGAGCTCATCAATGCGAAGGGCACCGGCATGGTGTTCGCGAACGTGGCTGAAGTGCGCCGTGCGTACGACAACCGCGCTGTCGAGCTGCATGCCAAGGTCAAGGTCCGCGTTCGCCTCGTCGAACTGGCGGAGGAGGGCGGCCAGCTCTCCGAGCGCATGGCCATCGTCGACACGACGGTCGGTCGCGCGCTGCTCATGGAGATCATCCCGAGCGGCTTGCCGTTCGCGCTGGTCAACACCGAGCTGACCAAGAAGAACATCTCGCGCCTGATCAACCAGAGCTACCGTCTGCTCGGTCTGAAAGAGACCGTCGTGTTCGCCGACAAGCTGATGTACACGGGTTTCCGCTTCGCTACGCGTGCCGGTATCTCCATCGGCATCGACGACATGAAGATCCCGGCTGAGAAGAAGGGCATCCTTGAGGAAGCCGAGAAGGAAGTCGTCGAGATCCAGGAGCAGTACCAGTCGGGTCTCGTGACCGCTGGTGAGCGCTACAACAAGGTCGTCGACATCTGGTCGCGTACCAACGAACTGGTCGCCAAGGCCATGATCGACGGTATCGGCACCGAGAAGGTGGTCGATGCCGACGGCAAGACGGTCAACCAGAAGTCCATGAACTCGCTGTACATCATGGCTGACTCCGGTGCCCGAGGCAGTGCGGCTCAGATTCGTCAGCTGGCTGGTATGCGCGGCCTGATGGCTCGCCCGGATGGCTCGATCATCGAGACGCCCATCAAGGCGAACTTCCGCGAAGGTCTGAACGTTCTGCAGTACTTCAACTCGACCCACGGTGCCCGTAAGGGTCTGGCGGATACGGCGTTGAAGACCGCGAACTCCGGTTACCTGACCCGTCGTCTCGTTGACGTGGCGCAGGACGTTGTCATCACCGAGCACGATTGCGGCACGGAAGACGGCGTCATGATGTCGCCGATCGTTGAAGGCGGTGACGTGGTCGAGCCGCTGCGCGAGCGCGTGCTGGGTCGCGTTGTGGTCGAGGACGTCTACGCCCCCGGCGACGACGACCAGGCCATCGTCACCCGCGACACGCTGCTGGACGAAGGCCTGGTCGACAAGCTCGACAAGGCTGGCGTGCAGCTGATCAAGGTCCGTTCGCCGATCACCTGCCGTGCAAGCCACGGCGTGTGCGCCCTGTGCTACGGCCGCGATCTGGCCCGTGGTCACCTGGTGAACATGGGTGAGGCTGTGGGCGTGGTCGCCGCGCAGTCCATCGGTGAGCCGGGTACCCAGCTGACGATGCGTACGTTCCATATCGGTGGTGCGGCTTCCCGTGCTGCCGCCGTGGATAACGTCACCGTCCGCACGACCGGTGCCCTGAAGTTCAACAACCTGAAGTCGGTACAGCACTCGCAGGGTCACCTCGTGGCCGTGTCGCGTTCCGGCGAAGTCAGCGTCATCGACGTCAACGGTCGCGAGCGCGAGCGTTACAAGGTGCCGTACGGTGCAACCATCGCTGTAAAGGATGGTGATCCGGTCAAGGCTGGCCAGACGGTTGCCAACTGGGATCCGCATACCCATCCGATCGTCACGGAAGTGGCCGGTGTGGTTCGCTTCATCGACTTCATTGATGGCGTGACCGTCCAGTCGCAGACCGACGAACTTACGGGTCTGGAAAGCGCTGTCGTTACCGATCCGAAGCGTCGCGGTACGCAGGCGAAGGATCTGCGCCCGATCGTGCGCCTGGAAGACAGCAAGGGCCGTGAGCTCAAGCTGCCGGGCACCGACATCGCTGCGCAGTACTTCCTGCCGGCCGGTGCGATCGTCTCGATCCAGAACGGCGCCGAAGTGGGCGTGGGTGACGTCGTCGCCCGTATCCCGCAGGAAACGTCGAAGACCCGTGACATCACCGGTGGTCTTCCGCGCGTTGCCGATCTGTTTGAAGCCCGCAAGCCGAAGGAACCGGCGATTCTCGCCGAGCGTTCGGGCATTGTGAGCTTCGGCAAGGACACCAAGGGCAAGCAGCGTCTGATCATCAAGGATCTGGACGGCAACGAGCACGAAGAGCTGATTCCGAAGTGGCGTCAGGTCATCGTGTTCGAAGGCGAACACGTGGAGAAGGGCGAAACCGTCGTCGACGGCGAGCCGAATCCGCATGACATCCTGCGTCTGCTGGGTGTGGAGCCGCTGGCTTCCTACCTGGTCAAGGAGATTCAGGACGTCTATCGCCTGCAGGGCGTGAAGATCAACGACAAGCACATCGAGGCGATCATTCGTCAGATGCTGCGCAAGGTCGAAATTGCCGAGGCGGGTGACAGCACGTACCTGCGCGGTGAACAGGTCGAGCGCGTTCGCATAAACGAAGAGAATGACCGTGCCGAGGCTCGTGGTGAGCGTCGTGCGGAATTCGATTCGGTGCTGCTGGGCATCACCAAGGCATCGCTGGCCACCGAGTCGTTCATCTCGGCAGCCTCGTTCCAGGAGACCACCCGCGTCCTTACCGAAGCGGCAGTCCGTGGTACGCGCGATACGTTGCGTGGCCTGAAAGAAAATGTTATTGTTGGGCGGCTAATCCCTGCAGGTACGGGTCTGGCTTACCACGCTGCGCGTCGTAACCAGGGCGGTCTGACCGCTTCGGAGCTTGAAACCCTTTCGGGTTCGGCTTCGGTCGCAAGCTTCGAAGAGGCTCCTGCCGGCTCCAACGATAGCGCCGAGTAACGCCCGCCAAGGGCAATGCTCGTACATACGAAATGAGGCGCACGGAGGCGCCTCGTGTTCGGTTCATGGATGATGGGTGTCGGTCTGCCTGGCAGACGGCCCATGTTAACAACCCGTTTCCTGGCAGACCGAACCCTCGGTCTGCCTTTATGTTTCTCAGGAATAGCTTCGCATGACGACAGTCAACCAGTTGGTGCGCAAATCCCGCAGCCCGAAGGCGTATAAGAGCGCTTCCCCGGCCCTGCAGAGCAGCCCGCAGCGCCGCGGTGTTTGCACGCGCGTATACACGACCACCCCGAAGAAGCCGAACTCGGCCCTGCGTAAGGTTGCCAAGGTGCGCCTGACGAATGGTTTCGAGGTCATCAGCTACATCGGTGGCGAAGGTCACAATCTGCAGGAGCACTCGGTTGTTCTGATCCGTGGCGGTCGCGTCAAGGATCTTCCGGGTGTGCGTTACCACACGGTTCGCGGCAGTCTCGACTGCGCCGGCGTGACCAAGCGTCGCAAGTCGCGCTCGAAGTACGGCGCCAAGCGCCCGAAGAGCTGAGTAAAGGACAAGAATTATGTCGCGTAAAGGTTCCCATCCCGCCCGTGTGGTCCTCCCGGACCCGAAGCACGGAAGCCAGCTGATTGCCCGCTTCATCAATATGGTGATGAAGAGCGGCAAGAAGTCCGTTGCCGAAAGCATTGTCTACGGCGCTCTGCAGCACATCGGCGAAAAGCACGCCGAGCCGGTGCAGCTCGTTGAGAAGGCTCTGGCCAATATCGCTCCGGCGGTTGAGGTCAAGTCCCGCCGCGTCGGTGGTGCCACCTACCAGGTGCCCGTCGAAGTTCGTCCCGGTCGTCGTATGGCTCTTGCCATGCGCTGGGTGATCGATTCCGCGCGCAAGCGTGGTGAGACGTCCATGCCGCGCAAGCTTGCCGCTGAACTGCTCGAGGCTTCCGAAAGCCGCGGCGGCGCAGTCAAGAAGCGCGAAGAGACGCACCGCATGGCGGAGGCCAACAAGGCCTTCTCGCATTACCGCTGGTAATACCAGCTTAGATTTCGAGGAAAGACCGTGGCACGCACTACGCCCATCGAGCTTTATCGTAACTTCGGCATCATGGCTCACATTGATGCCGGCAAGACCACGACCACCGAGCGCATCCTGTTCTACACCGGTGTCAGCCATAAGATCGGCGAAGTGCACGACGGTGCGGCCACGATGGACTGGATGGAGCAGGAGCAGGAGCGTGGTATCACCATCACGTCCGCTGCGACCACGTGCTTCTGGAAGGGCATGGATGGCTCGAAGCCGCAGCACCGCTTCAACATCATCGACACCCCGGGACACGTCGACTTCACGATCGAAGTCGAGCGTTCGCTGCGCGTGCTCGATGGTGCGGTGTTCGTGCTTTGCGCCGTCGGTGGCGTCCAGCCGCAGTCTGAGACTGTCTGGCGCCAGGCCAACAAGTACAAGGTGCCCCGTCTTGCGTTCGTCAACAAGATGGATCGCACCGGCGCCAACTTCAACAAGGTTGTCGAGCAGCTGAAGGCCCGTCTGGGTGCTAAGGCTGTCCCGATGCAGGTGCCGATTGGCGCCGAAGACAACTTTGAAGGTGTTGTCGACCTGCTGAAGATGAAGGCTGTCATCTGGGACATGCCGTCCCAGGGTATGAAGTTCGAATACCAGGACATCCCGGCCAACCTGCAGGAAATCGCCCAGGAAGCTCGCAGCTTCATGGTTGAGTCCGCCGCGGAAGCCAACGAAGACCTGATGAACAAGTACCTCGAAGAGGGCGACCTCTCCGAAGAAGAGATCATCTCTGGCATGCGCTCGCGTGTGCTGGCCAACGACGTGATCCCGGTCTACTGCGGTACGGCGTTCAAGAACAAGGGCGTGCAGGCCATGCTCGACGCCGTCGTCGAACTGCTGCCGTCGCCTGCGGATCGTCCGCCGGTTGAGGGTGTGGACGAAGACGAGAAGCCGGACACCCGTCAGGCGAGCGACGCGGCTCCGTTCTCGGCGCTTGCGTTCAAGATCATGACCGACCCGTTCGTTGGTGCGCTGACGTTCTTCCGTGTGTACTCGGGCATGCTCAACGCTGGCGACCAGGTGTTCAACCCGGTCAAGGGCAAGAAAGAGCGTATCGGCCGTATTCTGCAGATGCACGCCAACGACCGTCAGGAACTGAAGGAAGTCTGCGCCGGCGATATCGCCGCTGCTGTCGGCCTGAAGGACGTGACGACCGGTGACACGCTGTGCTCGCAGGACAAGATCATCACCCTGGAGCGCATGACGTTCCCGGAGCCGGTGATCTCGATGGCGGTCGAGCCGAAGACCAAGTCGGATCAGGAGAAGATGGGTATCGCGCTCGGCCGTCTGGCTGGCGAAGATCCGTCCTTCCGCGTCAAGACGGACGAAGAGTCGGGTCAGACGATCATCTCGGGCATGGGCGAGCTTCATCTCGACATCCTGGTTGATCGCATGCGTCGCGAATTCAACGTTGAAGCCAACGTGGGCAAGCCGCAGGTGGCTTACCGCGAAACGATTCAGCTCGCGGACGTCAAGTCGGACTACAAGCACGCCAAGCAGTCGGGTGGTAAGGGTCAGTACGGTCACGTTGTGATCGAGCTGTCGCCGATCACCGATGAGGATCGTAACGACCCGAAGATCGGGCCGACGATCAAGGACGACTTCCTGTTCATCAACGACATCACCGGCGGTGTGATTCCGAAGGAATTCATCCCGTCAGTCGAAAAGGGTCTGCGCGAAACCATCACCAGCGGCCCGCTGGCTGGCTTCCCGGTCGTCAACGTCAAGGTGAAGCTTGTCTTCGGTTCGTACCATGACGTCGACTCGTCGGAAATGGCGTTCAAGCTCGCCGCTTCCATGGCATTCAAGCAGGGCTTTAGCAAGGCGAAGCCGGTTCTGCTCGAGCCGATCATGAAGGTTGAGGTCGTGACGCCGGAAGACTACGTCGGTGACGTCATGGGCGACATCAGTCGTCGTCGTGGCATGCTGACCGGTCAGGAAGAAACGCCGTCGGGTAAAACCGTCAATGCGATGATCCCGCTTGGCGAAATGTTCGGTTACGCTACCTCGCTGCGTTCGCAGACTCAGGGTCGCGCAACGTTCACGATGGAATTCGATCATTACGAGCCGGCGCCGTCCAACATCGCCGAACAGGTCATGAAGAAGGGCTGATCGGCCCCTCTTTACTAGTCTAAGCATCAGATATTCAGAGGTTTTTTAAGAGTCATGGCAAAGAAGACTTTCGAGCGCACCAAGCCGCACGTCAACGTCGGCACCATCGGTCACGTCGACCACGGCAAGACCACCCTGACCGCAGCGCTGACCAAGATCGGCGCAGAGCGCTTCGGTGGCGAATTCAAGGATTACAGCGCGATCGACGCTGCTCCGGAAGAGAAGGCTCGTGGTATCACGATCTCGACCGCGCACGTTGAATATGAGTCGCCGACCCGCCACTACGGTCACGTCGATTGCCCGGGCCACGCTGACTATGTGAAGAACATGATCACGGGTGCGGCGCAGATGGACGGCGCGATCCTGGTTTGCTCGGCTGCTGATGGCCCGATGCCGCAGACGCGTGAGCACATCCTGCTCTCGCGCCAGGTCGGCGTGCCGTACATCGTCGTGTTCCTGAACAAGGCCGACATGGTCGACGACGCCGAGCTCCTTGAGCTCGTCGAGATGGAAGTTCGCGAACTGCTGTCGAAGTACGAGTTCCCGGGCGACGACACCCCGATCATCGCGGGTTCGGCTCGTCTGGCCCTCGACGGCGACCAGTCCGACATCGGCGTCCCCGCCGTCATCAAGCTCGTCGACGCGCTCGACAGCTGGATCCCGGAGCCGGTTCGTGAAGTCGACAAGCCGTTCCTGCTGCCCGTCGAAGACGTGTTCTCGATCTCGGGTCGCGGCACGGTTCTGACCGGTCGCGTTGAGCGCGGCGTCATCAAGGTTGGCGACGCTGCTGAAGTCGTGGGCCTGAAGGACACGCAGAACACGACCGTCACGGGCGTGGAAATGTTCCGCAAGCTGCTGGATCAGGGTCAGGCTGGCGACAACGTCGGCGTGCTGGTCCGCGGTCTGAAGCGTGAAGACGTGGAGCGTGGCCAGGTTCTGGCCAAGCCGGGTACCGTGAAGCCGCACACCGAGTTCGAGGGTGAGGTTTACATCCTGTCGAAGGACGAGGGTGGCCGTCACACGCCGTTCTTCAGCAACTATCGCCCGCAGTTCTACTTCCGTACCACGGACGTGACCGGTTCGATCAAGCTGCCGGACGGTGTCGAGATGGTGATGCCGGGCGACAACGTGAAGTTCTCGGTCACCCTGGGCTTCCCGATCGCCATGGACGAAGGTCTGCGCTTCGCCATTCGCGAAGGTGGCCGTACCGTCGGCGCCGGCGTGGTCTCCAAGATCACCAAGTAATTAGCCAGTTTAACGGCTGAAAAAAACGGAGGCTTCGGCCTCCGTTTTTTTTGGAAGAAAGGGCTTCCAATTTGAATGTGGATTGGGTATAGTCGACGGGTTATGTGTCACCAGCCTTAAGTGGCATGAGTGGCCACACCGCGAAATGAGGCGCACGGAATGTGCTTCGAGTTCGCTTACATGGACGTTACGGGAATGACTGTGTTGACAGGGCGTGAGCTCTGTTGACCATGGCGTTCGCGTATTTTATACTTTTCTGTCTGGGCAGACCGTTTTCGCGGTCTGCCCAGCATTTTAGGGCTGGCCTCGGTGCGAAACATCGCATTTGAAGCTGGTCCGTTGTTGTAAGTGCTGTGCAATGGTTGTACGGAGCGGTGAGAAGCCACTCCGATTACAGAATGTTCTTTCGATAACAGGACACGGTTTTTATGGCGAACCAAAAAATTCGCATTCGGCTCAAGGCGTTCGATCATCGTTTGATCGACCGTTCGGCCAGCGAGATCGTCGAGACGGCCAAGCGCACTGGCGCAACGGTTCTCGGCCCGATCCCCCTGCCGACCAAGATTGAGCGCTACACCATTCTGGTGTCGCCGCACGTCGACAAAGATGCCCGCGACCAGTACGAGACCCGTACTCACAAGCGCGTTTTGGACATCATTGACCCCAACGACAAGACCGTGGACGCGCTCATGAAGCTCGATCTTGCTGCCGGTGTTGACGTGCAGATCAAGCTCGGTTGAGCGAATTACAGGATACGAAGATGAGTATCGGACTGGTTGGCCGCAAGTGCGGCATGAGCCGGCTCTTCACCGAAGACGGCCGCTCGATTCCGGTGACGCTGATTGAAGCGACCCCGAATCGTGTGACGCAGGTGAAGACCGAAGAAAACGACGGCTACTCGGCGGTGCAGGTCACCACCGGTGTGAAGCGTGCCTCGCTTCTCACGCAGCCGGCAAAGGGTCACTACGCCAAGGCTAAGGTTGAGCCGGGCCGTGGCCTGTGGGAATTCCGCGTCACCGCGGACGACGCTGGCAAGTACCCCATCGGCACTGAAATCAAGGCGGACGATGTTTTCTCCGTCGGGCAGACGGTTGACGTCGCCGGTGTGTCGAAGGGTAAGGGCTTCCAGGGCACCATCAAGCGCCATCACTTCAAGATGGGCGACGCTACCCACGGTAACTCGCTGTCGCATCGCGCCCCTGGCTCGATCGGTCAGCGTCAGACCCCGGGTCGCGTGTTTCCCGGCAAGAAGATGTCGGGTCACATGGGTGCCGTTAACCGCACCGCGCAGGGCCTGGAAGTGGTCAAGGTCGACGCCGAGCGTCACCTGATTGCTGTCAAGGGTGCTGTCCCGGGTGCGCCTGGCGGTGACGTTGTCATCCGTCCGACGACCAAGGGCTGAGGAGAGACGCCATGGAACTCAATGTTATTGGCGCCAAGTCGCTCAACGTGTCGGACGAAGTGTTCGGCGGTGAGTACAAGAAGGCCCTCGTTCACCAGGTCGTGACTGCCTACCAGGCGGCTGGCCGTGCCGGTACCAAGGCACAGCTGTCGCGTGGTGAGATGTCCGGTACGACCAAGAAGTTCAAGAAGCAGAAGGGCGGCGGCGCTCGTCACGGCGATTACCGCGCTCCGATCTTCGTCGGCGGTGGTGTCACCTTTGCCGCGAAGCCGCGCAGCTTTGAACAGAAAGTCAATCGCAAGGCTTACCGCGTCGCGATCCGTTCCATCATTGCCGAGCTGAACCGTCAGGATCGCCTGAAGGTCGTCTCCGAGCTGTCGATGGAAGCCCCGAGCACCAAGGGCATGATCGCGAAGCTGGCCGAGCTCGAAGTGAAGGGTCGCGTGCTGCTGGTGTCGGAAGACTCCACCGAAGCGCTCTACCTTTCTGCACGCAACATTCCGTATATCCACGTCGTTGACGTGCTGGCCCTGAACCCGGTCAGCCTCGTCGGTTCCGACTACGTCGTCATGACGGTGGATGCGGTGAAGAAGGTCGAGGAGTGGCTGGCATGAGCAACGAACGCACCCTTACTACGCTGCGCGCGCCGCACATTTCCGAAAAGGCAGCACGCCTTGCGGAAAACAACCAGTATGTTTTCGTAGTAGCCCCCGAGGCGACGAAGGCTGATGTCCGTGCCGCTGTGGAACACCTTTTCTCCGTCAAGGTTGAAAACGTGAACCTGGTGAACACCAAGGGCAAGGTCAAGTCGTTCCGCTTCCGCGCTGGCAGCCGCCAGGGTAAGCGCAAGGCCTACGTGCGCCTCGCCGACGGTCACACGATCGACGTGTCGGCCAAGGCCTGAGCCAGGAGTTGAATTGAGATGGCACTGATCACTCACAAGCCGACCTCTCCGGGACGTCGCGACGCTGTCAGCGTACGTACCGAAGGTCTGCACAAGGGCGCACCGTACGCACCCCTGACCGAATCGCAGTCGAAGACGGGTGGCCGCAACCACTACGGTCGCATCACCACGCGTCATCGCGGCGGCGGTCATAAGCAGGCGTATCGCATCATCGATTTCAAGCGCGACAAAGAGAGCATTGCTGCTGTCGTCGAGCGTCTTGAGTACGATCCGAACCGCACGGCGCACATCGCGCTGCTGTGCTACGCCGACGGCGAGCGTCGCTACATCATCGCGCCCAAGGGCGTGGCGGTTGGTGATCGTCTGGTGTCGGGCGCAGATGCTCCCATCAAGGCTGGCAACTGCCTGCCGCTTCGTGCGATCCCGGTGGGTTCGACGATTCACTGCATCGAGATGAAGCCGGGCAAGGGTGCGCAGATCGCACGCTCCGCCGGTGCCTCGGTCCAGCTCGTCGCACGCGAACAGGGTTACGCCACGCTGCGTCTTCGCTCCGGCGAAATGCGTCGCGTGCCGGTCGAATGCCGCGCCACCATCGGTGAAGTCGGTAATTCGGAGCACAGCCTGCGCAAGCTCGGCAAGGCCGGCGCCAAGCGTTGGAAGGGCATCCGTCCGACCGTTCGCGGTGTGGTCATGAACCCGGTCGACCATCCGCATGGCGGTGGTGAAGGCCGTACCTCCGGCGGCCGTCACCCGGTCAGCCCGTGGGGCACGCCGACCAAGGGTTACAAGACGCGCAACAACAAGCGCACTCAGCAGTTCATCGTGCGTCGTCGCAAGTAATTAGGAAACGATTATGCCGCGCTCTCTAAAAAAAGGTCCGTTCGTCGACCTGCACCTTAATAAGAAGGTGGAAGCCGCCGTTTCCGCCAATAACAAGCGTCCGATCAAGACCTGGTCGCGCCGTTCGATGATTATCCCGGAGATGGTCGGTCTGACGATCGCCATCCATAACGGGCGCCAGCACGTCCCCGTGTTGATCAACGAGAACATGGTCGGGCACAAGCTCGGCGAGTTCGCGGTGACCCGCACGTATAAGGGCCACGCTGCCGACAAGAAGGGCAAGTGATGAGCACTGAAGCCAAAGCGATCCTGCGTAGCGCCCGCATCTCGGCGCAGAAGGCACGCCTGGTGGCCGACCTCGTCCGCGGTCTCCCCGTGGGCCGGGCCAGCGACGTGCTTGCCTTTACCAACAAGAAAGCCGCTCTCCTTGTTCGCAAGGTTCTGCTGTCTGCTGTCGCCAACGCCGAAAACAATCTCGGCGCCGACGTGGATGAGCTGAAGGTGGCCCGCATCTTCGTGGACGAAGGTCCGGCGATGAAGCGTATGTCCGCCCGCGCCAAAGGCCGCGGTTCGCGCATCCTGAAGCGCACCAGCCACATCACTGTGGTTGTTGGCAACTGACTGGGGTAAGAAACGATGGGTCATAAAGTTCATCCCACCGGTATCCGCCTCGGCATTGCCAAGGACTGGAACTCGAAGTGGTACGCCAATAAGGGCGAATATGCACAGTACCTCGCTGCAGACCTGAAGGTCCGCGAGATGCTGCGCAAGAAGCTCGCCGCCGCCGGTATCTCGAAGATTCAGATCGAGCGCCCGGCCAAGACCGCCCGTGTCACGATCCATACCGCCCGTCCGGGCGTTGTGATCGGCAAGAAGGGCGAGGACATCGAGAAGCTGCGTAAGGAAGTCACCGACATGATGGGCGTTCCGACGCACATCAACGTCAGCGAAGTCCGTAAGCCGGAGCTCGATGCCCAGCTTGTCGCCGAGTCGATTGCTCAGCAGCTTGAGCGTCGCATCATGTTCCGTCGCGCTATGAAGCGTTCGGTCGGCAATGCCATGCGCCTCGGCGCACTGGGCATCAAGATCAACGTTTCCGGTCGCTTGAACGGTGCTGAAATCGCCCGCTCCGAGTGGAGCCGTGAAGGTCGCGTGCCGCTGCATACCCTGCGTGCGGATATCGACTACGGCACCGCCGAAGCCAAGACCACCTACGGCATCATCGGTGTCAAGGTGTGGGTCTATAAGGGCGAGATCTTTGACCTTGCGGCAGTGTCGCAGGAATCGAAGGAAGAACAGCAGCCTCAGCAGCCGCGTCGCGAGGGTGGTGAAAACCGCCGCGAGCGGACTGCCAAGTAAGGAGCGTTGCCATGTTGCAACCCAAGCGTACCAAGTACCGCAAGATGCATAAGGGCCGTAATGACGGCCTGGCATTCAACTCCAATCTCGTGAGCTTTGGCGAGTTCGGCCTGAAGGCGACGACGCACGGTCAGCTGACCGCACGTCAGATCGAGGCCGCCCGTCGTTGCATCACGCGCTTCGTGAAGCGTGGTGGCAAGCTCTGGATTCGCGTGTTCCCGGACAAGCCGATCACCCGTAAGCCCATCGAAGTTCGAATGGGTGCAGGTAAGGGTGGCGTCGAGTTCTGGGTCGCTC
Source organism: Luteibacter sp. Sphag1AF (assembly GCF_014192715.1). GTDB lineage: Bacteria > Pseudomonadota > Gammaproteobacteria > Xanthomonadales > Rhodanobacteraceae > Luteibacter. The sequence continues at coordinate 131,794 of NZ_JACHYH010000003.1, read as the reverse complement.
CGATCCAGCCCGGCCGCATGCTTTATGAAATCGAAGGTGTCGACGAGACGACGGCACGCGAAGCGTTCCGTCTGGCAGCAGCCAAACTGTCCGTGCAGACCCAGTTCGTCTCCAGGGCGGTGATGTAATGGCCACGAAAGAAATCAAAGAGAAGTCGGCGGAAGAGCTGAAACAGCACCTGCTGGACCTTCGCAAGGAGCAGTTCAATCTGCGCATGCAGAAGGGCTCCGGTCAGCTTACGCAGCCGCACCAGCTACGCCGCGTTCGGCGTGACATCGCCCGCACGAAGTTTGTGCTCGGCGGCAAGAAGTAAGGACGGCGAAGATGAGCGATAACACGAAGACGGCGCGCACCCTGACGGGCCGCGTCATCAGCAACAAGATGGACCACACGGTAACGGTTCTGATCGAGCGTCAGGTGCAGCATCCGCTGCTCGGCAAGATCATCCGCCGCTCCACGAAGCTTCACGCACACGATGAAACGGGTGCGAACGAAGGTGACCTGGTGCGTATCGCCGAGTGCCGTCCGCTGTCGAAGACCAAGCATCACCGCGTGGTCGAAATCATCACGCGCGCTGAAGTCTAAGAGGAGGTGCAGCCATGATTCAGATGCAAAGCACGCTCTCCGCGGCGGACAACAGCGGCGCTAAAGAACTGATGTGCATCAAGGTGCTGGGCGGCTCCAAGCGCCGTTACGCCAGCGTCGGCGATGTCATCAAGGTCACCGTGAAGGATGCAATTCCCCGCGGTAAGGTGAAAAAAGGTGAGGTGTACAACGCCGTGGTGGTTCGTACCGCCAAGGGTGTGCGCCGCGCTGATGGTTCGCTGATCCGTTTCGACGGCAACGCGGCCGTTCTCCTCAACAACAAGCTCGAGCCGATTGGCACCCGTATTTTCGGGCCGGTCACTCGCGAGCTGCGCACCGAGAAGTTCATGAAGATCGTCTCGCTCGCGCCCGAAGTGCTCTGAGCGGAGACCAGACCATGAACCGTATCCGCAAGGGTGACCACGTCGTCGTGATCACCGGTAAAAACAAGGGGCAGCGCGGCGACGTGCTGCGCGTGGATGGCGATCGCGTTGTCGTGCAGAACGTCAACCTGATCAAGCGTCACACCAAGCCGAACCCCCAGGCCAACCAGCCGGGTGGGATCGTCGAGCGTGAAGCTTCGATCCACATCTCCAACGTACAGCTCTTCAACTCCGCCACGAACAAGGGCGAGCGCGTAGCTACCAAGACGCTCGAGGACGGGCGCAAGGTGCGCGTGTTCGTCTCTGGCGAAGTGGTCGACGCGTAAGGAATCGAAGTCATGACCCGCCTTGAAACGTTTTACAAAGAGTCGGTAATGCAGAAGCTCACTGAGCGCTTCGGTTACCAGAATGTGATGCAGGTTCCGCGCATCACGAAGATCACGCTGAACATGGGCGTGGGTGAAGCTGCCGGCAACAAGAAGATTCTTGAAAATGCCGTGGCCGACATGGCGAAGATCGCCGGTCAGAAGCCGATCACGACGAAGGCGCGCGTTTCCGTCGCCTCCTTCAAGATCCGCGACGGCTGGCCGATCGGTTGCAAGGTCACCCTGCGCCGTGCACAGATGTGGGAATTCCTGGATCGCCTGATCAACGTCTCGTTGCCGCGTACGCGCGACTTCCGTGGCGTCTCGGGTCGCGCTTTTGATGGCCGTGGTAACTACAACTTCGGTATCAAAGAGCAGATCATCTTCCCGGAAATCGACTTCGATCAGGTTGACGCGCTGCGCGGTATGGATATCTCCATCACCACGACCGCCAAGTCCGACGAAGAAGCCAAAGCGCTGCTGGAAGCTTTCAGCTTCCCGTTCCGCAACTGATTACAGGTAGAACATGGCTAAGACCTCTATGGTCGAGCGCGACCTCAAGCGCACCAAGCTCGTCAAGAAGTTCGCCGCCAAGCGCGCTGAACTGAAGGCGATTGTTCTGAGCGCCACGGCGTCGTTCGAAGAGAAGATGGAAGCGCAGGGCAAGCTGCAGAAGCTGCCCCGCGATGCCAGCCCGTCTCGCCAGCGTAACCGCTGCGCACTGACTGGTCGTCCGCGCGGCGTCTACAGCAAGTTCGGCCTCGGCCGTAACAAGCTGCGTGAAGCAACCATGCGCGGTGACGTGCCGGGTCTGCGTAAGGCTAGCTGGTAATAATTCGCCTTTGGCGAAACAAGCTGTTATAGTCGTCGGTCTGCGCAATGCAGGCCGGCGACTGTCGGCTGAAAAATACAATTTGATACTCCGGTAATTCGGATATCGGTGCACTCTCAAGGGTTTTTTTCTATGAGCATGACTGATCCCATCGCCGATCTGTTTACGCGCATCCGCAATGCCCAGGCTTCGGGCAAGCAGGTTGTACGTATGCCGTCGTCGAAAATGAAGCTGGCCCTGGCCAAGCTTCTCCAGAATGAAGGCTTCATCCTCGATGCCAAGTCCGCCGACGAAGCGGGCAAGCCGGTACTCGAAATCAAGCTCAAGTATTTTGAAGGCCGCCCGGCCATCGAATCGATTTCCCGTGTCAGCCGTTCGGGTCTCCGCGTTTACCGCGGCAAGGACGAGCTGCCGAAGGTCCTTGGTGGCCTGGGTATCTCGATCATCTCCACTTCCGCTGGTCTGCTGACCGACGCACAGGCCCGCTCGCGCGGCCTCGGCGGCGAAGTCATCGGCCAGGTGGCATAAGGAGCCCGCTATGTCCCGCGTTGCCAAGAAACAGATTTCCCTGCCCAAGGGCGTTGAAGTCTCGGTCGGTGCTGATGGCACGACCACGGTCAAGGGCCCGAAGGGCACCCTGACGACCCACGCGCTGCCGGGCGTCAGCCTGCAGCAGGATGCCGGTATCGTGAACATCGTTGTCGCCGAAGGCGCTGACGACAAGTTCGGTGGTACGGCCCGCGCTCTGATCGCCAACATGGTTGTCGGTGTTTCCGAAGGCTTTGAGCGCAAGCTCGAGCTCGTCGGCGTCGGCTACCGCGCTGCTATCACGGGCAAGTCCCTGAACCTGTCGCTCGGGTTCTCGCACCCGATCGTCTTCGAGGCGCCGGAAGGCATCACCCTCGAAGTGCCGACGCAGACGGAAGTCCTTGTCAAGGGCGCCGACAAGCAGCTGGTGGGTCAGGTTGCCGCGAAGATCCGTCAGTACCGCAAGCCGGAGCCGTACAAGGGCAAGGGCGTGCGTTACAGCGGCGAGAAGATCCTGCTGAAGGAAGCCAAGAAGGCCTAATCGGCCTATCCGCTTCCTGGAGATGACACGATGAACAAGAACGAATCCCGTCTGCGCCGCGCCAAGTCCACCCGTGCCCACATCCGTGAGCTCGCGGTGTCCCGCCTGAGCGTGCATCGCACCGGTCAGCACCTTTACGCCCAGGTCTTTGCGGCGGATGGCAAGGTTCTCGCTGCGGCTTCCACGCTGCAGAAGTCCGTTGCTGAAGGTCTGAAGAGCACGAAGAACCTCGAAGCAGCGACTGCCGTTGGCAAGATCGTTGCCGAGCGCGCCATCGCAGCGGGCGTCCAGTCCGTCGCGTTTGATCGCTCGGGTTTCCGTTACCACGGTCGCATCAAGGCTTTGGCCGAAGCGGCTCGTGAGGCCGGTCTCAAGTTCTAAGAGATCTGGCCGTGATGCCGGCTACGGCCGGCGTCACCCGATGTACCTACAACTCCAAGCGGCTCAAGCCGTAATTGAAGTCCCGGAAGTCCGGGCGTAACAGGAAAAGAGATGTCCTCGACAGATCGCGAAAATTCGGACGGCATGCTTGAAAAGCTGATCGCCGTCAACCGCGTGGCCAAGACCGTCAAGGGTGGCCGCCAGATGAGCTTCACCGCGCTGACGGTTGTTGGCGACGGCGAAGGCCGCGTCGGCTTCGGTTATGGCAAGGCACGCGAAGTGCCGGTTGCCATCTCCAAGGCGATGGAGCGCGCTCGCCGCAACATGGTCACCATCGAACTCAACAACGGCACGCTCTGGTACGCCATCAAGGCTAACCACGGCGCAGCCCGTGTTTACATGCAGCCCGCTTCCGAGGGTACCGGCGTTATCGCCGGCGGCGCGATGCGCGCTGTTCTCGAAGTGGTCGGCGTGAAGAACGTCCTCGCCAAGGCCGTCGGTTCGCGTAACCCGATCAATCTGGTTCGCGCCACGATCAAGGGCCTGCAGGCCGTCGCTTCGCCGAAGCGCATCGCCGCCAAGCGTGGCAAGACGATCGAAGAGGTTCTCGGCAATGGCTAAGAAGAACGAAACCGCTGCTAACGCCACCGTCAAGGTTCGCCTCGTCAAGGGCCTCCGCGGTGTGCAGGGTCGTCATCGTCTGAGCGTGAAGGCCCTTGGCCTGAGCAAGCTCAACGATGTGCGCGAACTGAAAGATAGCCCCCAGGTCCGTGGTCTTATCAACACGGTTTACTACCTGGTTCGGGTCGAGGAGTAAGCATCATGCGTCTTAATTCACTTCGTCCCGGTAAGGGCGCCCGCAAGACCAAGCTTCGCGTTGGTCGCGGTATCGGCTCCGGCCTCGGCAAGACTGCCGGTCGTGGTCACAAGGGTCAGCATGCTCGCGCGGGCAACACGCACCGCGTTGGTTTCGAAGGCGGTCAGATGCCGCTGCAGCGTCGTCTTCCGAAGGTGGGCTTCCGCTCGCTGAAGAAGGCCGACACGCAGCAGGTCATGCTGTACCAGCTGGCTGCCCTCAAGGCTGACACGATCGACCTCGTTACTCTTCATGCAGCCGGTCTCGTGACCAGCCGCGCGAAGAAGGTGAAGATTGTTCTCAAGGGCGAAATCACTCGTGCGGTGAAGCTCTCGGGCCTCCTCGCCACCGCCGGCGCCAAGGCAGCTATTGAAGCTGCCGGCGGCAGCGTGGAGTAATCAGGTGGCAGCAGCGCAGGGCAATACGCTCGGCTCGCTGGGCAAACTGACGGAACTCCGCCAGCGCATCTTTTTCCTTATTGGTGCGCTGATTGTCTTCCGCCTCGGTTCGTTCATCCCTGTTCCGGGTGTCAACCCGGAAGCGATGACCAGCCTGATCGAGCAGGGCGGTGGCCTCCTGAACATGGTCAACATGTTCTCGGGCGGTTCGCTGTCGCGCTTCTCGGTATTCGCGCTCGGCGTGGTTCCGTACATTTCCGCGTCCATCGTCGTACAGATGATGGGCTCGGTGATTCCCAGCCTTCAGCAGCTTCGCAAGGAAGGCGAGTCGGGTCGTCGCAAGATGACCATGTACACGCGCTTCGGCACGGTGGGTCTCGCGGCCTTCCAGGCCTTCGGCATCGCGGTGGCCCTGCAGAAGCAGGTCGCAGCGGGTGGTGCGCCGGTGGTCTACATGCCGGGTGCCGGCTTCGTCATGGCGTCGGTGGTTGGCCTCACGGCTGGCACGATGTTCCTGATGTGGCTGGGTGAGCAGATCACGGAGCGCGGTATCGGTAACGGTATCTCGATGCTGATCTTTGCCGGTATCGTCGCGGGTCTGCCGGGTGCCATCGCGCACACGCTGACCATGGCGAACAACGGCGAGCTCTCGGTGTTGAAGCTGCTCATGGTAACTGCGCTGATTCTGGCGGTTACGGCTTTCGTGGTGTTCATGGAGCGCGCCCAGCGGCGCATCACCGTGAACTATGCGCGGAAGCAGGGTGGCCAGCGTCAGTACATGAACCAGACCTCGCATCTGCCGCTCAAGATCAACATGGCGGGCGTCATTCCGCCGATCTTCGCAAGCAGTCTGCTGCTGTTCCCGGCAACGGCTGCTACGTGGTTCGGCAGTGCACACCAGTCGCGCTGGCTTCAGTGGTTGACCACGGCGTTGACTCCGGGTGAGCCCGTGTACGACCTGGTGTTCGCAGTGCTGGTGATCTCGTTCGCCTTCTTCTATACGGCGATCGTGTTCAACGCGCAGGAAACGGCCGACAACCTCAAACGTTCGGGCGCGCTGATTCCGGGCATCCGTCCGGGTCGGGCTACCGCAGACTACATTGATGGCGTAATGACCCGGCTTACCGGTGTTGGCGCGCTCTACATCGTGCTGGTCTGCCTTGTCCCGTCGTTCATGCAGAACGCTTGGCACGTACCGTTCTATTTCGGCGGCACTTCGCTGCTGATCGTGGTGGTGGTGGTGATGGACTTTACGGCTCAGGTCCAGGCCCATCTTGTCAGCCACCAGTACGAGAGTCTGCTTAAGAAGTCCAACTTGCGTCGGGGATGACCCCGGCGCATGCCCCAGGTAGGGGAGGCCGCGGCGCCTGGCGCCGCAGGGCTTTCCGTTTAGGTTAATTCAGGTTAGAATTGCGCGTTTACCGCGCACGAAACGCATCGGAGACAGTACATCATGGCGCGCATCGCGGGTGTCAATTTGCCGGTCCAGAAGCATGTCTGGGTTGGTTTGCAGAGCATTTTCGGTATCGGCCGTTCGCGGGCGAAGCAGGTTTGTGTCGATGCTGGCGTGGTTCCGACCACTCCCATCAAGTCGCTGAGCGAAGGCGAGGTGGAGAAAATCCGCGCCGAAATCGCTAAGTACACCGTGGAAGGCGACCTCCGCCGCGAAGTCGGCATGGCCGTCAAGCGTCTGATGGATCTCGGTTGCTACCGTGGCCTTCGCCACCGTCGTGGCTTGCCGGTGCGCGGTCAGCGCACGCGTACCAACGCCCGTACCCGCAAGGGTCCGCGTCGTCCGATCAAGAAGTAACGGATACCGATTATGGCTAAGCCGGTTAAGACTAAGAAGAAGATCAAGCGCGTCGTCACGGATGCCGTGGCCCACGTGCAGGCTTCTTTCAATAACACCATCGTTACGATCACCGACCGTCAGGGCAACGCCCTGTCGTGGGCGACGGCTGGCGGCGCGGGTTTCCGCGGTTCGCGCAAGTCGACGCCGTTCGCTGCCCAGGTTGCCGCCGAAAAGGCTGGCCGCGCTGCAGGCGATTACGGTGTGAAGACCGTTGAAGTTCGCATCAAGGGCCCTGGCCCGGGCCGTGAGTCGGCCGTGCGTTCCCTGAATGCGTTGGGCTACAAAGTGCTCAACATCATTGACGTCACGCCGATTCCGCACAACGGCTGCCGTCCCCCCAAGAAGCGTCGAGTCTAAGGAGTTAACCATGGCCCGTTATCGTGGAGCTACCTGCAAACTTGCGCGTCGTGAGGGTGCCGACCTTGGCCTGAAGAGCCCGGCGCGCGCGCTGGATTCCAAGTGCAAGCTGGAGAACAAGCCCGGCCAGCATGGCGCCAACAAGCGCGCCCGTCTGTCCGACTACGCCGTTCAGCTGCGTGAGAAGCAGAAGGTCAAGCGCATCTACGGCGTGCTTGAGCGTCAGTTCAGCAACTACTACACCAAGGCATCGACCCAGAAGGGCAACACGGGTGAAAACCTGCTGCGCCTCCTGGAGTGCCGCCTTGACAACGTCGTCTACCGTATGGGTTTTGCGGTCACCCGCGCCCAGGCTCGCCAGCTCGTTGCCCACAAGGCAGTGACGGTCAACGGCAAGAAGGTCAACGTTCCTTCGTACAACGTCCGTCCGGGCGACGAAGTTTCGCTGACCGAGAAGGCCCGCGCCCAGCTGCGCGTTCAGGAAGCCGCTACCGTCTACGACACGATGGACCTCCGTCCGTCCTGGGTCGAAGTCGACAGCAAGAAATTCGCTGGTACGTTCAAGGCAGTGCCGGATCGCGGCGACCTGCCGGCCGACATCAACGAAGCCCTGATCGTCGAGCTTTACTCGAAGTAATCCATCGGAGCCTTGCATGGCAGTTTCGTCAACTAGCGTGCTGCGGCCTCGCGGCCTCAGCGTCGAGCAGCTTGGATCGAACCGCGCGAAGGTGGTGGTCGAGCCGCTCGAGCGTGGTTTCGGCCACACCCTGGGCAACGCGCTGCGCCGCGTGCTGCTCTCGTCGATTCCCGGCAGCGCCATCGTCGAAGTAGAAATCGACGGTGTCCTGCACGAATACACCACCCTTGAGGGTCTGCAGGAGGACGTGATCGAAGTCCTGCTGAACCTGAAAGATGTGGCCATTCGCCAGCACAGTGGTGACGAAGTCACCCTGACGCTGTCGAAGAAAGGTAAAGGCGTGGTCACCGCGGGCGATATCGCGGTTGATCACTCCGTGGAAATCGTGAACCCCGAGCATGTGATTTGCCACCTCACCAAGGATGTGGCCCTGAACATGCGCCTGAAGGTGCGTCGTGGTGTCGGCTACCAGCCGGCCAGCGCGCGCCAGCATCCTGACGACGAGACGCGCCCCATCGGCCGTCTGCAGCTGGATGCATCGTTCGCGCCGGTGTTGCGCGTGGCTTACGAAGTGGACGCAGCTCGTGTCGAGCAGCGCACCAACCTCGACAAGCTCGTGCTCGACATCGAAACGAACGGCACCATCGGCGCTGAGGACGCAGTCCGCAAAGCCGCTGAGATCATCAACGATCAGCTGTCGGTCTTCGGCGATTTCTCGCGCCGTGAGAGCGATTCGACCAAGGCTGAGAAGGGTGGGTTTGATCCGCTTCTGCTTCGTCCGATCGATGACCTCGAACTGACGGTGCGTTCGGCGAACTGCCTGAAGGCTGAAAGCATTTACTACATCGGTGATCTGGTTCAGAAAACCGAAGTTGAGCTGCTGAAGACGCCTAACCTTGGCAAGAAGTCGCTGACCGAAATCAAGGATGTGCTGGGCGGGCGTGGTCTCGCACTCGGCATGAAACTCGAAAACTGGCCGCCGCCGGGCCTTTCGCACGGCATGCAGCTGGGCTGAGCCCCGCTCCGCCCTTTATAGAACTGGAATAAGACCATGCGCCACCAAAAATCCGGACGCAAACTCAACCGCACCAGCAGCCATCGCGAAGCTATGTTTCGCAACATGGCATCGTCGCTGGTGAAGCACGAGCTGATCCGCACGACCCTGCCGAAGGCCAAGGAACTGCGTCGCGTCGCCGAGCCGCTTATCACGCTCGCCAAGACCGATGGCGTTGCCAATCGTCGTCTCGCTTTCGCGCGTCTGCGTGACAAGCAGGCCGTCGGTAAGCTCTTCGTCGAGCTGGGTCCTCGCTACCGCGAGCGTCCCGGCGGTTACCTGCGTATCCTCAAGTGCGGCTTCCGTCCGGGCGACAACGCGCCGATGGCGTATGTCGAACTGGTGGATCGCCCGGCAACTGCCGCGGCAGTCGACGCCGAATAAGCGCAGTTCATCGCGTGATTCGAGAAGCCCTGGCCCTCACCGGCCGGGGCTTTCTCGTTTTGGCGGCCAAACGAACTCCCCCATCCAGGGGAGGCCTTTACGGCGTTGCCCCCCGAGCCTGTGAGGAAACGCCGATTTTCCTGATCTACAGGCTGACACGCGTTACACAAAGCGTTAACGTGGTTGTCCCGCATTGCAGCAGCGCCCTATGAACCCGTTCTCCTGGTCGTTCCGTACGCGTTTTCTTGCCGGCTTCCTCGTATGCGCCGGGCTGATGGGCTTTGCCCTCTACGCGCAATACGAGATGTATCTCGATCCGTGCCCGCTGTGCATTTTCCAGCGTGTGGCCGTCTGTTTCATGGGTCTGGTTTTTCTCATCGTGGGCCTCATCGGGCCTCGCAAGCGCGGTGGCCGGATCACTGGCGCGGTGCTCGCCACCGTGGGTGCCATCGCCGGCATCGTCGTGGCGGGTCGACATTTGTGGTTGCAGACGTTGCCGCCCGACCAGGTGCCTGCCTGCGGTCCCGGCCTCAACTATCTGTGGGATGCCTTCCCGTTCCTCAAAATGTTGAAGCTCGCATTCACTGGATCAGGCGAATGCGCAAAGATCGAGCCGGTGCTTGGTCTTCCCATGCCCGCATGGACGCTGATCTGGTTCGTTGTTCTCGGCATATGGGCCATCCTGGCCGCCCGCCGTTCCGTTCGTTGATTCATCGCGCCGAAGGCGCCTCCCGAAGGTAAGTAAAGTCATGCAGCACTCTCTCAAAGCGGTACATCACGAAGCCTCCGATTGGGCTCCCGGTTCGTGGCAGGGCAAGACCGCTTTGCAGCAGCCCACGTATACGGACGCGGCCGAGCTGCGCGAGTCGCTCGACCGCCTGGGCGCCTTGCCCCCGCTGGTGACCTCCTGGGAAGTGCTTGCACTGAAAGAGCGCATTGCTGAAGCGCAGAATGGTGAGCGCTTCCTGTTGCAGGGTGGCGATTGCGCAGAGAGTTTTGCGGACTGCACCAGCCCGATCATCTCCAACCGCCTCAAGGTGCTTCTGCAGATGAGCCTCGTGCTCGTGCACGGCATGAAGAAGCCTGTGCTGCGCGTGGGCCGCTTTGCCGGCCAGTACGCGAAGCCTCGCTCGGCGGATACAGAAACGCGCGGTGACGTCACGCTGCCGGCGTTTCGAGGCGATCTGGTCAACAGCCCGGAATTCACTCCCGAAGCTCGTCGTCCCGATCCGGCACGCCTCATCAAGGCGCACGCCCGGTCGGCCATGACCATGAACTTCGTGCGTGCGCTGATCGATGGCGGCTTCGCCGATCTGCATCACCCGGAATACTGGGATCTGGCGTGGGTGGAGCACTCCCCGCTCGCCGCCGAATACCGTCGCATGGTGGCCAGCATCGGCGATTCGCTGCGTTTCATGGAAACGCTGGCGGGCCAGTCGATCTCGAGCTATTCGCGCGTTGATTTCTACACGTCGCACGAAGCGCTGCTGCTTCATTACGAAGAAGCGCTGACGCGCCGCGTGCCGCGGCAGGATGGCTGGTTCAACCTGTCTACCCACTTCCCGTGGATCGGCATGCGCACGGCCGCGCTGGATGGCGCGCACACGGAATATTTCCGTGGCATCCGCAATCCCATCGCCGTGAAGGTGGGTCCGACGGTAAAGGCCGATGACCTCCTTCGTCTGATCGACGTGCTGAATCCGCACGAAGAACCCGGCCGCCTCACGCTGATTCATCGCATGGGTAATGGCCAGATCGGCACCGCGTTGCAGCCGCTTCTGGAAGCGGTGAAGCGGGAAGGTCGTCGCGTGCTGTGGGTAGCCGATCCGATGCACGGCAACACGGAAAGCACATCCAATGGCTTCAAGACGCGCCGCTTTGAAAATATCTCAGGCGAGCTGGACCAGGCATTCGATATTCATGCCGCGGCAGGCACGCGTCTGGGTGGCGTGCATCTCGAACTGACCGGCGAAGACGTGACCGAATGCCTCGGTGGTGCACGCGATCTGGTCGAGCAGGACCTGAATCGTGCGTACAAGTCGATGGTCGATCCACGCCTGAACTACGAGCAGTCGCTGGAGCTGGCCATGCTCATCGTTCGCAAGTCGGGCGGCATGGTGTAAATCATCCGGATGTCCATTCGCGTTTGCCGAATGGACGTCCATGTCATCCGCGCGTGGCATGCTGGCCGAGGGCCCATGCCACGTGCTCGCGGACAATTTCCGACGGATAATCCGCGCGTGCGTGCAGTGCCGCCATCACGACCTCCGAGGTCGGTGCATTGCCAAGGCCCACCGCCAGATTGCGCAGCCAGCCCTCGTAGCCGGTTCGGCGAATGGCCATGCCTTCCGTCCGCTTCATGAACTCCTCCTCGCTCCATGCGAACAGGTCCACCAGTCGTGGCCCGTCCAGGCTGTGGCGGGGTGCGAAGTCCGGCTCGCTGGCGTCCTGGGCAAACTTGTTCCACGGACAAATCAGCTGGCAGTCGTCGCAACCGAAAATGCGGTTGCCCATCGGGGCGCGAAACTCTTCCGGAATGCTGCCGCGCAGTTCGATCGTCAGGTACGAGATGCAGCGACGTGCGTCCAGCCGGTACGGCGCCACAATGGCCTGGGTCGGGCAGATGTCGATGCATCGCCGGCAACTGCCGCAGTGCGCGGTGGCGGGCGTGTCCACAGGCAGCGGCAGATCCGTGTAGAGCTCGCCAAGAAAGAAATAGGAGCCCGCCCGCTTGTTGATGACGACCGTATGCTTGCCGATCCACCCGAGTCCGGCGTTTCTGGCCAGGGCCTTCTCAAGCACGGGAGCCGAGTCCACGTACGCGCGATAACCGAAATCACCCACCACCTCGGCGATGCGGCCGGCCAATTTCTGAAGGCGGTTGCGCATCACCTTGTGGTAATCGCGCCCCAGCGCGTACCGCGCCACATAAGCGGCGTCACCGTCGTTGATGACGTCCCACGCATCGCGCGTGCCGGGCGGGATGTAATCCATGCGCACCGACACGATGCGCAGCGTGCCCGGTTCCAGTTCGGCAGGGCGGCTGCGGCGGGTGCCATGCCTGGCCATGTAGTCCATTTCGCCGTGATGGCCATCGGCGAGCCAGCGTTCCAGGTAAGCCTCGTCGCTGCCGAGGTCCGTGCCCGAAATGCCGACGTCGGCAAAGCCGAGCTCACGCCCCCAGCGTTTGATGTCGAGGGCGAGCGCATCGTAGTCGATGGGCGGGGAAGGGGGCGTGGACATGTCTCTATTCTACGGGTGACTCCTATAATCGGCAGATGACCGCCTCCCTCGTCGATACCGCCCTGTTCACCGCCGCGCAATCGCGCGAACTTGATGTTCGTGCCAGTCGTGATGGCGGTCTGTCCGGCTATGAGCTGATGCAGCGCGCCTCGCATGCGGCTTTCAGCACGCTGGGCCGTCATTGGCCCGATGCGCGACGCATTGCCGTTCTGTGCGGTACCGGGAATAACGGTGGCGATGGCTACCTGCTGGCGGCGCTCGCCCGCGAGGCCGGCTGGCAGGTGGATGTACTGGCGTTGGGGCCGCCGGCGGGGGATGACGCGCGAGCAGCACGCCGCCACTTTGAGGCATCCGGTGGCCCCGTTCGCGATGCGTCGCAGGGTCAGAACGCCTGGAACGATGCCGACGTCGTGGTGGATGCGCTCTATGGCACCGGCCTCAATCGGGCGCCCGAGGGCGTGGCGGCCGAACTCATCCGTCTTTTGAATGCGGCAGGACGTCCGGTGCTCGCGCTGGATATCCCTTCGGGCCTGACCGCAGACAACGGTACGGCGCCGGGCGTCGCTGTGCAGGCGTCAGTGACCGTCACGTTCATTGCGTACAAGCGCGGCCTTTTCACGGGGCGCTGCGGGCTGGCCGGCACCGTCGAGCTTGCCCGTCTGGGCCTGCCTGACGCGATGGTGTCTTCCATGGAGCCGGATGCTCGCCTGCTCAGTGAATCCGCCTTGCCGCCGCGGCCGCGTGACTCGTACAAGGGTGACAACGGCCACGTGCTGGCCGTGGGCGGCGACCACGGCACGGCCGGGGCGATCTGTATGGCCAGCGAGGCGGCGGCGCGTACTGGCGCCGGGCTGGTCAGTGTCGCCACCCGCGACGAAAACGTGCCGTCCATCAACACCGTGCGCCCTGAGTTGATGGCGCATGGCGTCAACGGCCCACAGGCGCTGGAGCCCTTGCTGGCTCGCGCCAGCGTTCTTGCCGTGGGGCCAGGACTGGGGCAGGGTGCCTGGGGCCACGCATTGTGGACCACGGCTCTGGACGCTGGCCTTCCCCTGGTTCTTGATGCGGATGGCCTGAACCTGCTCGCGAAGGAGCAGCGCGAGCTTCCGTCCCAGACCATCCTGACGCCTCATCCGGGTGAGGCCGCTCGACTGCTTGGTGTGACGACGGCAGATATTCAGGCGGATCGCTTCGATTCGGCCCGGGCGCTGGCCCGGCAGTACCGGTCGGTGGTGGTGCTGAAGGGCAATGGCAGCCTCGTTGCACGACCGGATGGCTGCGTCATGGTGTGCCCCTGGGGTAATCCGGGCATGGCCAGTGGCGGCATGGGCGATACCTTGACCGGCATTCTGGCGGGCCTGATGGCTCAGCAGCTGAGCGCATGGGACGCGGCCTGCCTCGGCGTTGGCCTGCATGCCCGTGCGGCCGATGTCGCGGCCCGCGATGGGGAGCGCGGCCTGCTCGCCATGGATCTTCTGGTGCCGTTGCGCCGCCTCATCAATGGACTTCCCGTATGACCACATTGACGGTTCCACTGGCCGACGAAGCGGCCACCATGGCGCTGGGGCGCCAGCTCGCAACGCTCGTCCCCGGCGGCCTCGTGCTCTATCTGCATGGCGATCTGGGTGCGGGGAAGACCACGTTCGCGCGTGCGTTCCTTGGGGCCATCGGTGTCGGTGAGCGCATCAAAAGCCCCACATACAGCCTGGTGGAAGGCTACGAGGTGGATGGTCGTCCGGCGTTTCATCTCGACCTTTACCGCATCGCTGACCCCGGCGAGCTGGAATGGCTGGGCCTGGACGCGCTGGCCGAGCCGGGCGCCATCGTGCTTGTGGAGTGGCCCGAACGAGGTACCGGCGCCCTGCCTGCAGCCGACCTCGTGCTGAATCTGACCCGCGAGGGATCGGGCCGTTCGGCCTCCTGGCAGGCCCATGGCGATCGCGGTCGCCGTGTGCTGGACGGATTGAGCGGCGCGGTCAATGTGCCAGACGCGTCCTCCGCTGGCTGACCAAACCTGTACGAATCTTGACGAAGTCTTCGCAGGTTATGGATTAACAAGGCATTTGCCTTGCATTCAAGGGGCGATTGCAGTTCAATCCGTGCCTTATGAGGGGAATCTCTTTTAAACATGGCCTTCTCGCGCTCGCGGCAACCGCCGCGGGCCTCTGCGCGCCGCTCGCCAGCGCTGCGGACGTCAAGGCTGCGCGCGTCTGGGCCGGCCCCGAGTACACCCGAGTGGTATTCGATTTGTCCGGCCCGGCGGGCTACAAGCTGTCCCAGGGCGACACCCCGGGCAGCGTAGTCCTCGACCTGGACAAGAGCGTGGTGGTGGGCGGCTTCGCCGCACCTGGCGGGCAGGGTCTGTTCAAGTCCATGCGTACCGAGAAGCAGGGTGATCGTGCCCGCATCGTTGCTTCCGTGGACGCCAAAGCCAAACCCAAGAGCTTCCTGCTGAAGCCTGCCGGTGACTACGGCTATCGCCTGGTCCTCGATCTTTACCCGGGCAACGGCGCTGATCCCGGCGATGAAGTGGCGTCGTCCGACGACGGTGGTGCGTCGGCGTCCGCAACAGCCAGCGCGGCGGTCGTCACGCCTGCCCGTGGTTCGCGCAACCGTCGTGGCTCCGCGGCAGCTTCAGCGCCAGCGTTGCCGGGCGGCGACCGCAAGGTCGTGGTGGCCATCGACGCCGGTCATGGTGGCGAAGATCCGGGTGCGCGTGGTCCCACCGGTTTGCGCGAAAAGGACGTCACCTTGCAGGTGGCCCGCGAACTGGCCGACCAGATCAACCGCCAGCCGGGCATGCAGGCCGTGCTGACCCGAAACGGTGATTACTTCATTCCGCTCAAGCGCCGTTATCAGATTGCGCGCGAGCACAATGCCGACATGTTCGTGTCGATTCACGCCGACGCCTTCAAGAACGGCGACGCAAAGGGATCGTCCGTATGGGTGCTTTCGCCGCGCGGAAAGACCAGCGAGGCTTCCCGCTGGCTGGCTGATCGCGAAAACCGGGCCGATCTGGTCGGCGGCGTTTCCCTGGACGACAAGGACGACACGCTTGCTGCCGTGCTGCTGGACCTCCAGCAGGGCTATGCCATGCAGGCCAGCGAGTCCATCGCTGGTAACGTGTTGAAAGCGTTGGGCGTGCTCGGCCCCACGCATCGCGGTTATGTAGAGCGTGCCAACTTCGTTGTGCTGCGCTCGCCGGACGTCCCGTCGATCCTGGTCGAAACCGCCTTCATCACCAATCCGGCAGAAGAGCGCCGCCTGCGCGACGATGCGCATCGGCGCCAGCTCGCCTCTGCGGTGCTGGGCGGTGTCCGCAACTACTTTGAATCCATGCCACCTCCGGGCACCTGGTTTGCCGCGCAGGCCGCGCGCCGCAACGGTACGGCGCTTGCCACGACGGCCGCCGCTGCGCCGGTCGCGCCCGCCGTGGCATCGGATGCCACGGCCATTGCTGCCGATGCCGTGAAAGCCGCCTCCAGGACGCCGCCGCCCAAGCCGGTGACGCGTCTGGCCATGCGTGATACCGACAACGACGATGCGGCGCCTGAGCCTGCGCGCAAGGCACCGGTAAAGCCGGCCGTCAGGGAAATCTCGGCGTCCAACCCTGACGCAGCCGGTAACAAGCGGCCCGCGTCCAGCGAAATCACGGTCGCGAAGGTCGATAAGCCTCCGACGCCGGCGAAGGACGTCCCCAGGACCAAGGCAAATGCCGGGCGTGCTGATGAAAACGTCCGTGACCTGCACCGGGTCAACCGCGGCGAGACGCTGACCGGCATCGCCCAGCAGTACGGGGTGAGCGTCAATGCGATCAAGACGGCCAACAACATGAGCGAGAACACCGTGCGCATTGGCGCAGTGCTCGCCATCCCGTCCGGCTGATTCGCGGCCCCCGGGGCCTTTCCGTTATTCTTGGACCTTGCGTACGAAGGTCTTCAATCATGCCGTCTATCCGTCCTCTGCCGCCTGAGCTGATCAACCAGATCGCTGCGGGCGAGGTCATCGAGCGTCCCGCTTCGGTGGTGAAAGAGCTTGTCGAGAACAGCATCGACGCAGGCGCCCGGCGTATCGAAGTCGACATCGAAATGGGCGGCTCGCGTCTCATCCGCGTGCGTGACGATGGCTGCGGCATTGCCCGCGACGAACTCGTGCTGGCCGTTGCCTCGCACGCCACCAGCAAGATTGGCAGCTTCGATGATCTGGAGCGCGTGGCCAGCATGGGCTTCCGTGGCGAAGCGCTGGCGTCCGTTTCCTCTGTGGCGCGTTTCTCGCTGACTTCCCGATACGAGGGCCAGGACGCCGCGTTCCGCATCGAAGTGGATGGTGGCAAGTTGCAGGAAGCGCGTCCCGCGCAGCATCCGCCCGGCACCACCATCGAAGTGCGCGACCTGTTTTACAACGTGCCCGCCCGCCGGAAATTCCTTCGTGCCGAGCGCACCGAATTCGCCCATATCGACGATCTGCTGAAGTCGCTGGCACTCGCCCGTGAAGGCGTTGATATCCGGCTCAGCCACAACGGTCGTCCGGTGCGCCTGCTGAAACCGGCGCGTGACGAAGCCGCCGCACTCGGTCGTGTGGCCGAAGTGCTGGGCCCTGATTTTCCGGCACAGAGTCTGCGCGTGGAGCATGCGGCAGCGGGCCTGCGCCTGTCTGGCTGGGTGGGTCTGCCCACCGCGTCGCGCGCGCAGGCCGATCAGCAGTATTTCTACGTGAATGGCCGTCTGGTGCGCGACCGCGTCGTTGCTCATGCGGTGCGTCAGGCGTATGCCGACGTATTGTTCCACGGTCGCCATCCGGCGTTTGTGCTGTTCCTGGAGCTGGACCCCACCGGCGTGGACGTCAACGTGCACCCGGCGAAAAACGAAGTGCGCTTCCGTGAGCAGCGCCTCGTCCACGATTTCCTGTTCCGCACGCTGCACGAAGCACTGGCGCAGACGCGCGCGGGCATCGCCGTCCCGGAATCCGTGCACGCCGCACCGATGGCGGGCAGCGGAAGTTTCGAGCACCGGCCGCAGCCGGCGGCTGCCGCCGCGTCATGGCCGATGTCCAACAGCCAGTCACGGCTGAGCCTGGGCGTGCGCGAAGAGCCGCTGGCCGACTACGCCACGTTGTTTGGCGAGGCGTCGGCGCGTCCCGTGTCGTGGTCCCCACCCACCGACGGCGTGCCGGAGCAGGGCAGTGATGTTCCGCCACTGGGCTATGCCATCGCGCAGCTGAAAAATATCTACGTGCTCGCGGAAAACGAGCACGGCCTCATTCTGGTGGACATGCACGCAGCGCATGAGCGCATCACTTACGAAAAACTGAAAAACGGTCGCGCCGCTTCCAGCCTCCGTTCGCAGATGCTGCTGGTTCCGCTCAGCATTGCCGTCAGTGCCAAAGAGGCAGCGGCGGCCGAAGAGTATGCCGAGCCGCTGGCCGAGTGGGGTCTGGAGATGTCACGCAGCGGTCCTTCGGGCGTTGTTGTGCGACGTATTCCCGCGCTGCTGGAAGGTGCTGACGTTTCTCAGCTCGCCCGCGACGTGCTGGCCGAGTTGGCGCAGCACGGCAGCTCGCGCAGGTTGCAGGAACTGGAAAACGAACTTCTCTCCACCATGGCCTGCCATGGCTCCGTGCGCGCGGGACGTCGTCTCGGATTGCCTGAAATGAACGCGCTGCTGCGCGAGATGGAAGCAACCGAACGTTCGGGGCAGTGCAACCATGGCCGTCCCACCTGGGTGCAGCTGGCACTGGGTGAGCTGGACCGACTCTTCCTTCGCGGAAGGTGACAGAATGGCCGTCCAAACGGCCAAATGGAATGCCATCATGATTCGCAACATTGCTATTGCTTCGGTACTTGCCATGGCCGCTACCAGCGTTGTGGGCGGGGACGCGGGTTATGTCCAGTCCATCGAGAAATACCGCGCGCAGCGCCTTGAAACGCTGACCGGCCCGTCAGGCTGGTTGACGTTGATCGGGCTGGAATGGCTGAAGCCCGGTGCCAATAGCATTGGCACGGCTGCCGACAACGACATCGTGCTGAAAGCGGGCCCCGCGCACCTTGGCGTAATCACGCTGCATGCGGACGGCTCAAGCGAGATCGTCTTTGCTGACCACGCAGAGGCGGCGGTCGATGGGAAAATCGTGCCGCGCGCCACCCTCGTGGATGACGCCGCTGCGAACGCCTCACCCTCGCAGGTCACTTTCGGTACCGCCAGCTTCTACGTCATCGTGCGTGACGGTCGGCGGGCGTTGCGGGTCAAGGACTCCGCCGCACCGACGCGTACCGGGTTCCAGGGGCTGGATTACTTCGACATCGACCCATCCTGGCGCGTGGTCGCCGACTGGGTGCCGTTCGACACGCCGCATTTCCTCGAAATCGGTTCGGTGCTGGGCACCGTCGACAAAGAGCGCGTGCCAGGCAAGGCGGTGTTCGAGCGCAATGGCCATCGCTTCGAGCTGTTCCCGATTCAGGAAGACGCCACGTCACTGTTCTTCGTGATCGCCGACCGCACCAGTGGCAAGGAAACCTACGGTGCAGCGCGCTTCCTCACCACCACCATGCCGGTGGACGGCAAGCTGGTGCTGGACTTCAACAAGGCGACCAACCCGCCGTGCGCTTTCACGCCCTATGCCACCTGCCCGCTGGCGCCGCCGGAAAACCGCCTGGACGTGCGCGTGACGGCCGGCGAGCTGAAGTACAAGGGCAGCCATCATTAATGCGTAAGCCGGTGGAGGCATTCACCGCCACCGGCATCCGGCTTACTGACCTTTGAAGGCCGCCTTGCGGCGCTCAAGGAATGCCGTCGTGCCTTCGCGCATGTCCTGTGTGGAGAAGGCAATGGCGAAGCCCTGGGTTTCGTACGCCAGACCCTGATCCAGCGCGCATTCGCCGCCGTCCAGCACGGCATCCAGGATGCCCTTCAGTGCCAGCGGTGCCGACACGGCAAGCTGATCGGCCAGCGCGTCCACCGTGGCGTCAAGCTCGTCGGCGGCAACCACGCGCGTGGCGATGCCGAGGCGTTCTGCCCGGGCGGCGTCGATCTGCTGGCCCAGCAGGCACAGCTCCAGTGCGACACCCCGACCGGCCAACCGGGCCAGGCGCTGGGTACCACCGAACCCCGGAATCAGCCCCAGACCAATTTCCGGCTGGCCGAATCGGGCTTTCTCACTGGCCACGCGAAGGTGGCAGGCCATCGCCAGTTCCATGCCGCCGCCCAGTGCATAACCCTGGATACGGGCGATCACGGGCTTGCCGAGCCGCTCCACAGCCAGCATCAGATCCTGCCCGGCCCGTGAGGCGGCCTGTGCCTGGACGGGCGACCACGCGGTCATTTCGGAGATGTCGGCACCGGCCACAAATGCCTTCTCGCCCGCGCCCGCCAGTACCACTACGCGCACGGCGTCGTCCTGTCCTGCCTGGCGGAACGCCAGGGTCAGCTCACTGATCGTTTCGCGGTTCAGTGCATTGAGCTTGTCGGGGCGGTTGATCGTGATAGTGCGAACGGCGCCACGGTTGGCGAGGGTCAGCGTGCGATAGGCCATGGTCGAAACCTCAACGGGGGTCAAAGCACCCGATGGTATCAGGGGAACCTTTTCCCTCCGCGACCCTCTTAGCACCAAGGGCGCAGCAGGTCGTGATCGACTATCCTGTGGTGTCGCTCTGTTGTGTTCACGGAGAACGGGATGTCATCCACGCGTTTCCTGCTGCTGGCGAGCCTGATAGTCGCGGGGTCTGCTGTTGCCCAGTCACCGGCCAACCCGCAGCCGGCGCGCCCGGTGGTCATCGACAAAACCAAGCTGTCCTACGCCATCGGGTATCAGATCGGCACCCAGTTCGCGAACAGTCCTCAGCCTGAGGTCGATATCGCCGTGCTCGTCAAAGCCCTTCAGGATGGCTACGCCCGTCGCGCTCCCGGCGTGTCGGTCGACCAGATGCAGGACCAGTTGCTGGGCTTCGACGCCAAGGTCCGTCAGGATGCGGTGGCGGAGTTCCGCCGGGTGGCAGAATCCAACGCAAAGCGCAGCGCCGAGTTCCTGGAAAAGAACCGCAGCCGCGCGGGTGTGATTGCACTGCCGTCGGGCATTCAGTATTCCGTGCTCGCCAGGGGCTCGGGCAACCAGCAACCGCAGGTCACCAGTACGGTCACGGTCAATTATCGTGGTGCGCTGCTGGACGGCACCGAATTCGACAGCTCCTACGCGCACGGCCGCCCGGTCACTTTCACGGTCAACCGGGTTATCCGCGGGTGGCAGGATGTGATTCCGCGGATGCGTGTGGGCGATAAGTGGAAGGTCATCATTCCCCCGCAACTGGCCTATGGCGAGCGCGGCGAGTTGCCGCGTATCGGACCCAACGAAGCGCTGGTCTTTGAAATCGAGTTGCTGGAAATCAAACAGTGACCCGTCGCGGAATGCGTGACGCCCCGTCGCTGTAGAATGCTCGGTTGTATGCTTCCGAACGCACCTTCTGACCTTCCTCTCAGGCCGTGCACTGGCGTCTGTCGTCTCGACAGTGACGGGCTGTGCCTGGGTTGCCGGCGCACCGGGGACGAAATCGCCGCATGGGGTGGCATGGCAGATCGCGAGCGCCTGCGTCTCATGACTGAGGTATTGCCTCATCGGGACGTCCAGTGATTCTCGCCACGGACGCCGCATTGCGTGGCGCGTTGCTTCCGCTGGAAGCGCCGCCGGGCCCGCGCGGCTGGAATCACGACGACATCGCACCGTTTCTGGGCAATACGCCGCGCCGGCCGGCTGCCGTGCTTGTTGGCATTCGCGATGATCGCCAGCAGAACGTGCTGCTGACTGTCCGCACCGACACCCTGCAACAGCACGCCGGACAGGTCGCGTTTCCCGGCGGCCGGGTTGAGCCGGACGACCGCGACGTCGTTGCTGCGGCACTGCGCGAAAGCCACGAGGAAATCGGGTTGCAGCCCGATGCGGTGACTCCGCTGGGTTTCCTCGAATCGTTCGAGACCATCAGCGGCTTCACCGTCACGCCTGTGGTGGCGCGGGTGGAGGCGGCGGCTCGGTTGAAGCCCGATCCGGGCGAGGTAGCGGCGGTGTTTGAAGTGCCGCTTGCGTTCTTTCTCGATCCGGCCAACCTGCGCAGGTATACGATGGAGTTTCGCGGCCAGCAGCGTGACATGGTGGAGTTTCTCCACACGGGTTACCGCATCTGGGGCGCCACGGCCGCCATGCTCCAGAACCTCGTTCGCAGGATGGGTCACTCATGAATACCGTGCGCACCATCATCACTCCCCAGGCGGCTGCCGCGCTGGAGCCGGGCGACGTGCTGTTTGTTGATTGCCGCTTTGAATTTGCGGCCGGTGGCCTGGCCGCCCCGGGCAAGGCCGAGCGCGACTTCGCACAGGGTCACATTCCCGGCGCGATTCGTGCCGACCTTGACGCCGATCTTGCCGACCTCGCCACGCCGCCTGCGGGTCGCGGGCGTCATCCGTTGCCGAAGGCGGAAGTATTCGCCGCATTGCTGGCCCGCGCGGGGTGGCGTCCCGATGTTCAGGTCGTGGCGTATGACGCAGCGGGCGGTGCGCTGGCGGCGGCGCGCTTCTGGTGGCTTGCGCGTCTTGCGGGCATCGAAAACGTCGCTGTGCTGGATGGCGGTTATCCGGCCTGGATCGCCGAGGGTCTGCCGGTGTCATGCGAGAACGCGCGTCACGCACCCACGTCCGTGAAAATTGCTTTCAACGACACCATGACGGTATCGGCGGAAGAGCTCACCGACGGTCTGGCGTCGGGTCGCTTCGTGTTGCTGGACGCACGTGCGGCGCCGCGTTTCCGTGGCGAGGTCGAGCCCCTGGACCCTGTGGCTGGCCACGTGCCGGGCGCGCGCAATCGCCCGTTCTCTGAAAACCTTCAGGACGACGGACGCTTTCGTTCGCCCGACGCCCTGCGCGAAGCATTCACCGCGATCATTGGGCCGCGCGACATCTCCGACGTGGTGCACATGTGCGGCTCGGGCGTCACTGCCTGCCACAACCTGCTGGCGATGGAGCACGCGGGCCTCACCGGCTCGCGTCTCTACGCGCCGTCGTGGAGCGGCTGGATCAGCCACTCGGCACGCGGCATCGCCACGGGCGAGTGAGGGGCGACGCCGCTTCAGGCGTCGCCGCACTCTTTACAGCGCGACGCGACGGCCTTCGCTGGCGCTGATGCGCGCCGCTTCAATGACCCGAATGACGTCACGCGCTTCCCGCGCGTGCACAGGCGGCGGCGTACCTTCCCGCAGTGCCTGCGCGATGCCGTCGTAAAACGCGGTGTAGCGACCGGGCAGGGTGTCGATGGTCTGCCGTGTACCGTCGATATCGGTGAACGTGCCGAACTGTGCCGGATCGTCGTCGCCCCAGTAATCACTGCCGGGACGCCCACCTTCACGCAATGCCGCTTCCTGACCGTCAATGCCGTACTTGCTGAAACTGCCCCCATCGCCATGCACCAGAAAGCGCGGCCCCGGTTCGCGCACCAGCGTGGAAGCGTGCAGTACAACGCGGCGACGGGCGTAACGCAGCACGATGTGGAAATAGTCGTCGGTCTGCGCAGCGGTACGCTGGCGCTGCACGTCTGCCGACACATCATCGGGAAGTCCAAACAACTGCAATGCCTGGTCGATCAGGTGCGCGCCGAGGTCATACAGCAGACCGGAACCTGCCGCCGGCGTTTCTCGCCAACCTTGCTTGATCTCAGGACGGAAGCGGTCGAAATGCGCCTCGTAATACATTACCTCGCCGAGGCGGCCATCTTCGATCAGGCGGCGTACGGTCAGGAAATCGTTGTCCCAGCGCCGGTTCTGAAACACGCTGAGCAGGCGCCCGGAACGCTCGGCCAGTGCGAGCAGGGCGTCGGCTTCCGAAGCATTGAGTGTGAACGGCTTGTCGACCACCACATCCTTGCCCGCTTGCAGCGCTGCCCGCGCCAGAGGGGCATGCGTGTCGTTGGGAGTGGCAATCACCACCAGCCGGATGTCCGGGTCGGCGATCAGCGCTTCCGGGCTCGGGTAGACGCGGACCTCAGGAAATTCTGAGGTGATCTGGGCGGTTCGGCTGCTGGCGATGGCATTGAGCCGCAGCCCCTTGGCGGCGGCAATGAGCGGGGCGTGGAAGACGGCACCAGCCGTCCCGTAACCGATGAGGCCCGTGGAAACAGGGGTCATGATGGCTCCGTGGACATGGGGAAAGGAGCCAGCTTATCGCGTCCCACCTGACAGATTCGTTTAGGATCGGCCGGATGGATGGTCCGGAGTACCGCTTTTGAACACGTTCAACACCGCCGCACCAGCGGAACGCATGCCGCGGCAGATCGGCTACATCATTGGCAATGAGGGGTGTGAGCGCTTCAGCTTTTACGGCATGCGCAACATCCTCACGCCGTTTCTCATCACGTCACTGCTGATGTATCTGCCGGCCGCTGACCGGCCGGGCGCCGCGAAGGACATCTTCCATACCTTCGTGATCGGCGTGTACTTCTTCCCGCTGCTGGGCGGCTGGCTGGCGGATCGCTGGCTGGGCAAGTACCGCACCGTGCTCTGGCTGAGTCTGATCTATTGCGTGGGCCACGCTTGCCTGGCGATTTTCGAGCGCAGCGTGGCCGGTTTCTACACGGGCCTGGCGCTGATCGCGCTGGGGTCCGGAGGCATCAAACCCTGCGTGGCCTCGTTTGTGGGAGACCAGTTCACGGCACGCAACCGGCATCTGGCCAGGATCGTGTTTGATGCCTTCTACTGGATCATCAACGTGGGCTCGTTCTTCGCCTCGTTGCTGATGCCGTTGTTCCTGCGGCACTACGGCGCGGCTGTGGCGTTCGGCATCCCCGGAGTGCTCATGTTCGTCGCCACCATCGTGTTCTGGATGGGCCGGCATCAGTACGTGATGCTACCGCCCGTCGCGCATGACCCCGACAGTTTCGCGCGCGTGGTCCGTACAGCGCTGACCGCCCGTGCTCCGGGTGAAGGGCGCCCGGGTCTGGTGGTCGCGTTCGTGGGTTTGCTGGCGGCGGTGGCATCGCTGGCGCTTATCCCCGTGTTGGGCGTCGTGCCCGCCGTATGTCTGGCGTTCGTTGCCACGCTGGCAGGCGTGGGCAGCGGCGCGCGGATGCAACTGGATCGCGCGCAGGGGGGGCATCCGGAACGCGCCATCGAAGGCGTTCGCGTGGTGTTGCGCATGCTGGTGGTGTTCGCGCTGGTCACGCCGTTCTGGTCGCTGTTTGACCAGAAGGCTTCCACGTGGATCGTGCAGGCAGGCGAGATGGACTTCCCGTCGTGGCTGCATCCTGCACAGATGCAGGCGATCAATCCGGCGCTGGTTTTGCTTCTGATTCCCTTCAACAACCTGGCGGTCTTTCCCTTCCTGCGTCGCCTCGGCTACGAGCCGACCGCGCTGCGCCGCATGACGGCGGGCATCGGCTTTGCCGCGCTGGCGTGGGTGGCGGTCGGTTCGATCCAGCTGGCTATTGATGGCGGTGATCCCGTTTCCATTTTCTGGCAGTTGTTGCCTTACGTGCTGCTGACGTCGGGCGAAGTGCTGGTATCGGCCACAGGTCTGGAGTTTGCTTACAGTCAGGCCCCGCCCTCCATGAAGGGCACTTTGATGAGCTTCTGGACCCTGAGCGTGACCGTCGGCAACCTCTGGGTGCTGCTGGCCAACGCGGGTGTGCGCAACGTTACGGTGCTGGGTTACATCCAGAACACGGGCATCAGCACGTCTGCCTTCCAGATGTTCTTCTTCGCCGCGTTTGCTGGCGTGGCGGCCGTGGCATTTGGCTGGTACGCACGCCGGTATCGGGTGGTCGACAACTATCGGGCGGCGTGAGTTCGCGTGCCGTCCACGCACCGGATGGCAGCGTTCGATTCCACCCTTCCATCGAGGAGAGCCGCCTTGGCAGCCCGCAAGCACAAAGCATCCCCATTGCCCTCGGTAGCACGGAGCGAGTGGGCCGGCAAGGTCGTGATCGTGACCGGTGGCGCGCAGGGCGTCGGGCGAGGCATCGCCGAGGCAGTGCTGACTGCGGGTGGAAGTGTGATGATCGGTGATCTGGACCGGGAGGCCGGGCAGGCGTGTCTGCATGAGTGGGACGTGGGCGACCGCGCAGCTTTTCGCGTTCTGGACGTATCGCGTGAATCGTCGGTTGCTTCGTTTGTTGCCGCCACGCTGAAGCGGTTTGGACGTCTGGATGGGCTGGTCAACAACGCAGGCATCGCCGAGGCGCATACCGGTCCCATCGAAAAACTGTCCTGGAAAGAATGGTCGCGGCGGATCGATACGAATCTGGGCGGCGTATTCCTTTGCGCAAAGCATGCGCTTGTGGCGCTCAGGGCATCCAACGGCGCCATCGTGAATATTTCCTCGTCGCGTGCGCACCAATCCGAACCGCATACGGAAGCCTATGCCGCCAGCAAGGGCGGCGTGATCGCACTGACTCACGCGCTGGCCATCAGTGTGGGACCGGTACGGGTCAATGCCATCAATCCGGGCTGGATAGTGACGGACGAATGGCGCAAACCATCGGCACGGAGAAAGCCGACATTGTCGCCTGCCGACCATGCTCAGCATCCCGTGGGCCGCGCAGGCATTCCGCCGGACATCGGCGCGCTGGCTGTGTTTCTTCTTTCGTCGCAGGCGGGCTTCATCACCGGCGAAAACTTCACTGTGGATGGTGGCGTAGCCCGGAAGATGCAGTACGTTTAAGAGGTGCGATCCAGCGGCATCGTGGTACGTGCCGTGGCGATGAACTCGTGCGTTGCCTCGTCGAAGTCCCACTGCTCGACATCGCAGGTCGGGCGTTCGGCCACGTAGTTCCAGTGAATCAGGTTCACCGAATTGCTGATGCCTTCGCGA
Source organism: Luteibacter sp. Sphag1AF (assembly GCF_014192715.1). Taxonomy (GTDB): domain Bacteria; phylum Pseudomonadota; class Gammaproteobacteria; order Xanthomonadales; family Rhodanobacteraceae; genus Luteibacter. Next base: position 105,563 of record NZ_JACHYH010000003.1, on the reverse strand, counting down.
AGGCGCGTGGAGGTAGCCGTGCCGGCCTGTACGGCCCAGAGTTCGCGAGGCAGCCGCCGTCCCTCGCGTGACAGCGGGCGAACATACGGCAAGTGGATATGCCCGCCAAGCACGATGTCTGCTCCGGCCGCCGACCACGCGCGCACAGCGGCATCGTGACCGATCAGCAGATTGGACACGTCTTTTTCGCGAATCACGTGAACCGGCTGATGGGTAACCACCACGCGCAACTGCTGTGGCGTGGCACGGGCGAGCGCCGCACAGACGCGCTCCACCTGTAGGTCGGAGACCTCGCCATCCTTGTGTCGGCGCGGGCGAACCGTGTTCACGCCGATCACCATGAGGTGCGCGTCGACGTGCGTCGGCTCCAGGTCATGGCCAAAGGCTTCGCGATAGCCTCTGAAGGGCCACGCTGCGCGAGCCACCAGATTGAAAAGCGGCACGTCATGATTTCCCGGCAGCACGAGCGTCGGCCGCTCCAGGGAGGCGACAAATTCACGCGCCGCCGCAAATTGCGAGCGTCGCGCACGCTGGGTCACATCGCCGGACAGCACCACCCGGTCAGGTGCCTGCTGAGCGATCCATCGACGCAACGCAGCGACGACCTCGGGTCGCTCCGTGCCGAAGTGCGGATCGGAGAGATGAGCCAGCCGGGTCATCCGGGATCCTCGCCCGGCAGGCGCGTGCTCTCTGCAAGCAGGCGCAGCGGTCTTGGCGCGCAGCGGAATGTGAGGGGCGGTGCCAGCCACACGATTTCGCCATCAATGGCGACCTTGATCGGCTTGTTGCTGCGTTTGGGCGTCACCGTGATGTTGCGGAAGGCGAACGTGACCACGTTCTCCGCATCCCCCAGCTTGCCCAGCGCGCCGCGCAGGATGAGACCGAGCATCGTGCGCCGACCGATGGGACGAAGCATGATGCCCGCCAGGGTGCCCTCGTTGCGATGCACCTGACTGGCTTCGGGAATGCCGATCAGTTCCAGTTGCAGCGCATTGTTGCCGACCACCAGCGTGGGCGTCTTGAGTGTGCGGGATCGTTCGCCGTCACTGATATCCACATGCAGCGAGCGGCGTCGCTTCAGCATGGTCACAAGGCCGGACCATAGCGCCACGATGCGGTGACGCCCGAAGCGCTGCTTCCACAGCTCGCGATCCTGCAACACTTCCGGGTACAGCCCGAGGCTGGCATTGACGAGGAACACCCGGTCGTTCACCAGTCCGATCTGTGCATCGTGCGTGTGCGCGGCGAGCAGCGCCTGCGTGGCGGCACGTGCATCGGCCGGAATGTTGTGCGTGCGACCGAAGAAATTGAACGTGCCCTGCGGCAGCACGCCCATGGGCACGTCGGCTTCCCAGGCGGCGCTGGCCACGCAGTTGATCGTTCCGTCACCGCCGGCTGCCACCACTGCACCGTCGTTGTCGCGCACCCAGGCAACCGCCTCGCGCGCCACCGCATCCATGCGCGAGGGATCGTCCACGAGGAAGAAGCGATGCGTCCGGCCTGCGTCATCAAGCACGGCGGCAATCTGGGCGCGCGTGCTGTCCTTGTCGCTGGCGCCGGAGCCAGCATTCATCACAATGGCGAAAGGAGGTTCGGCCTGCTCGGTCGACATGGAATGCTCATGGAGGCTGTGGCATTCGATGCTTCCATTACGGGTGTCACTGCCGCATGAAATTACGGCAGCGGGCTTTTGCGGCGCAGGCGGAAATACTCGCCGCTGCCAATGCACAGCACGACCCAGGCCAGGCCGGTGCCGTAACCGGCGAACACATCGCTGAAATAGTGCACCTGGAGAATGATCCGGCTGATGCCGATGATCGTGATGAGTCCGACCGCGCAGGCCACGATGGCCCGATGCAGGCGGGCAGGTGTAAGCACGACCAGCACGTAGGCCAGCATGCCGAAAAACACCATGGCCCCGGAGGCATGGCCGCTCGGGAAACTGAAACTGTGCTCCACGATGAAGCCGTGGTCATGCAGCGGGCGTTCGCGCTGGAAGATCTGCTTCAGGGTCTGGTTGATAAGGCCCGTGCCCACCAGCGCCACCACCCAGATGGTCGCCAGTTGCCAGTAGCGGCGGACCAGCAGCCACAGCGTGACGATGGCTGTCTCGATCATCACCACAACGGGGTCGCCAATGTGGGTGATCCAGGAAATGGCGCGGAGGACGGGCAGGGGCATGTTGTCGCGCAGGTCACTGGCCAGTGCGGCGTCAAACACAGTGAGGCCGGCCTGGCGGCGCACTTCCATGGCGATGGCAGTCGATACCAGCACGCCGGCCAGTATGACTGCCGCCGCCGTGATGGGGCGAAGCAGGCTTTGCGCGGACGGGTCAGCCACGGCGCGGCGCTTGACCGCGCGGCGCCATACCGCATCGGCACCGATCAGCACCAGGGCGAGAAGCAGCGCCCAGAGAGTGAGGGCATGCTGGCTGATCCATTGGGCATTGAACGACATGACTTTCCTGGCGCACTGAAGTAAAGAAGCGACGTGCAATCCGGCACACGACCCGCATACGCGGACTTTGGCAGGATCGGCATGTTGCCACGATGTGACACCTTACATCGCCCCGGGGAGAGACCATGAAGATCCGCCACGTCGCGCCGTTGTTCGCGCTTGTTTCCACGCTTGCGTTCACGTCGGCCGTCTGTGCCGATCAGGCCGCGGTCGCTCATCGCATCGTCCGTGTGTCGCTGGATGGTGCATCCAGTTCGGCAAGTTCGGGCCGTTTGCTCGTGTTTGCCACCCTGGCTTCCACCGCGAAGGCATCCGCGAAGGACGGCAAGGTGGAGCAGGTGGACACCAATCCGTTCAAGCCGCAGGCCGTGTCCATCGCCGCGCGCGAGGTGAGCCGGATCGAGCCGGGTGCCAGCATTGATATCGACACCGACACGCTGGCCTACCCGGCAGGCTTCAGTACGCTGCCCGAAGGCGACTATCTGTTCCAGGCAGTGCTCGATGTGGATCACAGCTACAACTACACCGGCCGCCATGCCGGCGATCTGGTCAGCGACGTGGTGCCGGTGCACGTGGCGCCCGGGTCGGCGGTTCCCACGCTGAAGCTGGCGCATGCCCTACCGGCAAAGGATATGTGGACCTTGCCGCCGTCGGTGCCTCAGGTTGTACGTGATGCGCTTCCCGAGGCGCGGCAGCATGCCACGGCAGAGACCATGGTCAGTCCCGCACTGAGCGCTTTCTGGGGGCGCCCGATAGCGGTGCGCGCCTGGGTGGTGACGCCGCCTGGTTACGACGCAAAGGCATCCACCCGCTATCCGGTGGTGTACAGCACGCACGGGTTCGGCGGTGGCTTCGATCGTTTCGCCACCAGCATGGTGGGCGTGTACTCGGCCATGGCGAAGAAAGAGATGCCGCCGATGATCTGGGTGTTTCTTGACGAAGCGAGCGCCACCGGCACCCACGAATTTGCCGACTCGGTAAACAACGGCCCGTGGGGCAAGGCGCTGACTGAAGAGTTCATTCCGTCGCTGGAAAGCCGCTACCGTATGGACGCCAAGAGCAGCGGACGTTTCCTCAACGGACATTCGTCAGGTGGCTGGGCAACGCTGTGGTTGCAGACGCGCTATCCGGCCGTGTTCGGTGGAACGTGGTCCACCTCGCCCGATCCGAGCGATTTTCACGACTTCACCGGCGTGGATCTGTACGCACCGCACGCCAATGTGTATCGCCGCGCCGATGGCTCGGCTATTCCGCTCGTGCGTGACAAGGGCAAGGTCGTTGCCACGTTCGAGGCGTTCGCGAAAATCGAGCGGGTGATCGGACCCTACGGCGGTCAGCTTTCCTCGTTCGAGTGGGTCTTCTCGCCGCGCGATGTCGACGGCCGCCCGGTGCCGATGTTCGACCGCGACACGGGCGACGTGAATCCGGCCGTCGTGGCGTATTGGCACGATCACTACGACATTGCCGCGCGCGTGACGTCACAGTGGCCAACGTTGAAGCCGGACCTCGATGGAAAAATTCATCTGATCGTCGGTACGGCGGACACGTTCTATCTCGACGGCGCAGCACGCAAGCTTCAGGCGGCGCTGGACGGCGTGGGAGCGAAAAGTGATTTCCGCTATCTGGACGGTCGCACGCACTTCGACCTGTACGTGGAAGGCGACGACCGCAGTGCGTTGCTGAAGAAGATCTCCTGGGAAATGTACAAGGTCGCCCGGCCCAGGGGGTGATGCGTTACGCCGCCTGCCCGTTGCCGGGCAGGCGGCGTGTCATCAGGCGCGCGGTGCCACCTGGGCGTCCACCACGGCAGCGGTGACCATGTCGCTGCCCACGTTGGTGGTGGTGCGCAGCATGTCCAGGATGCGGTCGGCACCGAAGATGATGGCGATGCCACCGGGCGGCACGCCAAACGTTGCCAGAAGTCCGGCAATCAACGGCAGCGATCCGCCCGGGATACCTGCCACTGCGACCGCGCTCAGCACCGAAAGGAACATCAGCATGGCCTGTTGCGCCAGGCTGAGGTCCACGCCGAACGCCTGCGCCACGAACAGCACCACGCAACCTTCGTACAGCGCAGTGCCACTCATGTTCATGGTCGCGCCCAGCGGGAGCACGAAGCCTGCGGTGCTGGGGCTGAGCTTCAGATCCTCACGCGCCACCTGCAACGACGCGGGCAGTGACGCGCTGCTGGAACTGGTGGAGAACGCGGTGATCAGCACGGGCCGGATCTGCCGGAAAAATCCCAGCGGATTGCGTCGTGCCAGAAACTTCAGCCACAGGGACATCGTGCCGAACAGATGCAGCACGAGGCAGCCTGCCACCACCACCACAAACACGGCCAGCGCAATCAGCACATCCACGCCCACCTTCACGATGACGCTGTAGATCATCGCCGGCACGGCATACGGAGCAATGCGCAGCGCAAATCCCACAATGCGGGTCATGAGGTCGGTGACCATGTCCAGGCCGGAGAGCAGCTTCGCCCGTTGCTCCACCGGAAGCTGCGTGCCGGCGGCCCCCACCAGCAGCGCGAACAGAATCAGCGGAAGCACTTCGCCCAGTGCATTGCGGTCGAAACCGACGAAGGCGCCGAGAAGATTCTTCGGCATGAACATGTCCACCAGCATGCCGAGCCCCGGGGCAGGCTGTTCGCTTTCCTTCGCGATGGCCTTGTCGGCATTGCCGCCGAACTCGGTCATCAGTTGCGCTTTGGCGTCGGGGTCCAGGTGATGTCCTGGCTGGAAGGTGTTCATTGCCACGAGACCAATGGCCGTGGCAATGACCATGTTGAGAAAGAAGAGAAGGAAGGTACGGCCAGCGAGTGGTCCCAGGCGATCCAGCTGCCCCAATTGCGCGACGCCAGAAGCCAGCGAGGTGAAGACCAGCGGAATCACTACGAAAAAGAGCATCCGCAGGAATACCTGGCCGACCGGATCGAACACGGCGGTAGATACCTTGCGCATGACATCGAGCACGCGTGGAGCCGCTTGTCCGACTATCAGAGTGATCACCGCGGCGACAATGCCAACTGCCAACCCGATGAGAATTTTCGTAGCCAAGTGCTTGTTATTGTTCATGTCTCGACTGTAACCGGGATGTACCGGTTCGTCACGGTCAGGTGCCGCATGACGCGTTGCAGCGAGTGGAAAGTCACATGCCTGCGCTAAAATCCCGGTTTTACGCGGAGTGTTCCATGGCACAGCTTGCATCACCCGGCGCGCAATTCAGGGCCGCGCTGGCAGCGGAGCATCCGCTGCAGGTCATCGGCGCGATCAACGCGAACCATGCGCTGCTGGCAAAGCGTGCAGGCTATCGCGCCATCTACCTGTCGGGCGGCGGCGTGGCTGCCGGTTCACTGGGTCTGCCTGACCTTGGCATCAACACGATGGACGACGTGTTGACCGACGTGCGTCGCATCACCGACGTGTGCGACCTGCCGCTGATGGTCGACATCGACACCGGCTTCGGTCCCAGCGCATTCAACATCGCCCGCACGGTCAAGAGCCTCATCAAGTCTGGCGCCGCCGCCTGCCACATCGAAGACCAGGTGGGAGCGAAGCGCTGCGGTCATCGTCCGGGCAAGGAAATTGTCACGACGGAAGAAATGGCCGACCGCGTCAAGGCGGCCGCCGACGCAAAGACCGATGCCGACTTCTTCCTCATCGCCCGCACCGATGCCATCGCTGCCCAGGGCGTGGATGCTGCCATCGAGCGCGCCATCGCCTGCGTGGAAGCAGGGGCTGATGGCATCTTCGCCGAGGCGGCGTACGACCTTGCCACGTATCAGCGCTTCGTCGATGCCGTCAAAGTGCCCGTGCTGGCCAACATCACCGAGTTCGGCCAGACCCCGCTCTTCAGCGTGGAAGAACTGGCCAGTGTCGGCGTCGGCATCGTGCTGTATCCGCTTTCCGCATTCCGCGCCATGAACAAGGCGGCCGAGAATGTGTACACCGCCATTCGTCGTGATGGTCATCAGCGCAATGTCATCGACACGATGCAGACGCGCGAAGAACTGTACGACCGCATTGGTTACCACGAATATGAGCGTCGCCTCGACGAGTTGTTCTCGAAGAAAGGTTGATCGCTTCCCTACGTAACGTCACGTTTCATGCGTCAAGGAGATTGTTCTGATGAGCGATACATCCACGTTGCCCAAGGCAAAGAAATCCGTTGCGCTGTCCGGCGTCGCCGCTGGCAACACCGCGCTCTGCACGGTGGGTCGCAGCGGTAACGACCTGCATTACCGCGGCTACGACATTCATGACCTCGCCGCGAAGGGCTGCTTCGAGGAAGTGGCTTACCTGCTGGTTCACGGCGTGCTGCCGAACTGGACCGAGCTCAATGCCTATCGCGCCAAGCTGAAGCGCCTGCGTGGCCTGCCTGCGCCGGTCAAGAGCGCGATGGAGCTGCTTCCCGCCGCCACCCATCCGATGGACGTGCTGCGCACGGGTGCATCGGTGCTGGGCACCGTGCTTCCGGAGAAGGAAGATCACAACGTCACCGGCGCTCGCGACATCGCGGATCGCCTGATGGCGAGCTTCGGTTCCATGCTGCTGTACTGGTACCACTTCAGCCACAACGGCAAGCGCATCGAAACCGAGACGGACGATGACTCCATCGCCGCGCACTTTCTGCACCTGCTGCACGGTCGCAAGGCCAGCGAACTGCACGCACACGCACTGGACCGTTCGCTGGTGCTGTACGCCGAGCACGAGTTCAATGCCAGTACGTTCACGGCACGCGTCATCGCCGGTACCGGTTCGGACATCTACTCGGCCATCACCGGTGCCATCGGCGCGCTGCGTGGTCCGAAGCATGGCGGCGCCAACGAGGTGGCGATGGAAATCATCGCGCGCTATCGCAACGCCAGCGAGGCTGAAGCGGATATCCGTGCGCGCGTTGAGCGCAAGGAAATCATCATCGGTTTCGGCCATCCGGTGTACACCGTGTCCGATCCGCGCAACGAGATCATCAAGGAAATCGCGCGCAAGCTCTGCACCGACGGCGGCAACCCGCGCCTGTTCGACGTGTCCGAGCGCATCGAGAAACTGATGTGGGAGCAGAAGAAGATGTTCCCCAATCTCGACTGGTACTCGGCCTCGGCGTATCACATGATGGGTGTGCCCACCGCCATGTTCACGCCGCTGTTCGTGCTGGCCCGCACGTCGGGCTGGAGCGCGCACGTGATCGAGCAGCGCGAAGATGGAAAGATCATCCGCCCGAGTGCGAACTACACGGGTCCGGAAGATCAGGTCTACGTGCCCATCGAGAAGCGTTGATCCATTCGCCTGTGCCAGCCCGCAAGCCGGGCTGGCACAGATGTGTGGCAGCGAGCCTGCTGCCCGTTAAAGCGAAGCAGCCAGTCGTGTAGCCCGATCAATCGCGCGCTTGGCGTCCAGCTCGGCAGCCACGTCCGCACCACCCACCAGATGCACCGGAATGCCAAGCGCTTCCAGCGCAGCCTGAAGCTCGCGGTTCGGCTCCTGCCCCGCGCAGACCACCACGTTGTCTACGTCAAGCACCTGGGCCTGGCCATCCACGGTGATGTGCAGGCCGGCGTCGTCGACGCGGTCATATGAAACGCCGCCCAGCATCCGTACCTTCTTGTTCTTCAGCGTGGCGCGATGCACCCAGCCGGAGGTTTTGTTCAGTCGCGCACCGGGTCGCCCGGCGCTGCGCTGAAGCAGCCACACTTCACGTGCCGGCGCTTCCGGCGTGGCAGGCATGAGGCCGCCCGGTGTGGCCATGGTCATGTCCACGCCCCATTCCTTCGTCCAGCGCCTCACGTCGGTGCTGGGGGAGGGCGTGTGCTCGGTAAGGAACTCGGCGGTGTCGAAACCAATGCCGCCCGCACCGATGATCGCCACGCGCTTGCCGACCGGTCGGTCGTTGAGAAGCACGTCCAGATAGCTCATTACCTTGGGATGGTCGTGCCCGTCGATATCCCACGCACGCGGCACGACACCGCTGGCGAGAATCACGCCGTCGAAATCCTTCAGCGCAGACGGATCAGCCTGCGTTTCCAGCAGCAGCGTGACGCCGGTGTCCTGGATGCGCTGACCAAAATAGCGCAGCGTTTCGTGGAACTCTTCCTTGCCCGGAATGCGCTTGGCCATGTTGAACTGGCCACCGATTTCGCTGGCACGATCCATCAGCGTGACCTTGTGACCGCGTTCCGCCAGCGTCGTGGCACAGGCCAGGCCCGCCGGGCCCGCGCCAATGACGGCATAGCGTTTCGGTGTGGTCGTGGGAAGAATGGTCAGCTCGGTTTCGTGGCATGCGCGCGGATTGACAAGGCATGAAGCGCGCCGGTTCTCGAATACGTGATCCAGGCAGGCCTGATTGCAGGCGATGCAGGTATTGATCGACGAGGCGCGCTGTGCAGCCGCCTTGTTGACCCATTCCGGATCGGCCAGCAGCGGACGTGCCATGGACACCATGTCAGCATCGCCCGAAGCGAGAATGCGCTCCGCGACGTCGGGCATGTTGATGCGGTTGGTGGTGATGAGGGGAAGATGCACTTCGCCCTTGAGCCGCCGCGTAACCCACGAGAACGCGCCGCGCGGTACGCTCGTCACGATGGTGGGAACGCGCGCTTCATGCCAGCCGATGCCCGTGTTGATGATGGTGGCGCCGGCCGCTTCGATGGCGCGGGCGAGCGTCACGATGTCTTCCCAGGGCTGGCCACCCTCCACCAGGTCGATCATCGACAGGCGATAAATGATGATGAAGTCCTTGCCCACCGCCTCGCGCATGCGCCGCACGATTTCGACCGGGAAGCGCATGCGGTTTTCCGTGCTGCCTCCCCAGCGGTCGGTGCGGTTGTTGGTGCGTTCGGTCAGGAACTGGTTGATCAGATAGCCTTCCGAACCCATCACTTCCACGCCGTCGTAGCCGGCGTCGCGCGCGAGTTTCGCGCTGCGCACGAAGGCGTTGATGCTGCGTTCCACGCCGTGACCGGACAGCGCGCGCGGCGTGAACGGGGTGATCGGTGACTTGATCCTGGACGGCGCCACCGACAAGGGCTGATACGCGTAGCGCCCCGCATGCAGGATCTGCATCGCGATCTTGCCGCCTTCGGCATGCACTGCGGAGGTGACCTTGCGATGGCGAGCCACGTGCCAGGGCATGGACATCGTGCCGGAGAACGGCTTCAGCCAGCCTTCGATGTTGGGTGCGATGCCGCCTGTGACGATGAGGCCCACGCCGCCGCGAGCACGCTCGGCGAAGAACGCCGCCAGCTTGTCGTAGTCCGACGCTTTGTCTTCCAGCCCCGTATGCATCGAGCCCATGAGCACGCGGTTGCGCAGGGTCGTGAAGCCGAGGTCCAGCGGGCTGAGCAGGTGGGAATAGGGCACGGGAGCATCCGGGTTTAAACGATCGTTTGAAGGATGCGCGCAAGGCCGCTCCCAGGCAAGAGGGTGCAGCCTGTAACAGGTTTGCGACAGGCGCGCGCCGACACGCCGGAAGGCGCATGGCGTGGGGCTTTGCGGCCTGTCAGGGCCTTGCCGATTCTGCGCAGGTGTAGCAGCCCTGTAACGGTTCGCATTCGCGCGCCGCCTCCTCGAGGGACCAGAGAGGGGCGCAGCCCGCGCCACAGCGTGCTTCTGCTGCTGCAGCGCGCGAAGGCACGCTTATTGCTCCGCTTCGATGCTTCAACGAGCGCTGGCAGGGCGTTCATCAACTGGGAAACAGGGGTTCGCGCCGCCTTTATCAGGAGACTGAAATGCGTAAGACCTTGCTCGCTACCGCGATCTGCATCGGCATCGGCTTCGCCCTTCCGGCGATGGCCGACGACACGCTCACTGGCGGCGCAGGTGCGTCTGCCCAGCGGCACTCGACAGCCACACAGACCACATCGACAGACAACGCAAACAACTCGAATCAGAACAACAATTCCAGCACGCACTACAGCGATCAGTCCAATCAGGACAACGGCAACATGCGCGGCAACAGTGGTGATGCGTATGCCACGGGCCAGGGCAGTGCATCGGCCAACAATGGCGGCACCGCAAGCGCATCGCTCTCCGATTCGTTCAATGTCAGCAACGCCATCGCCGAGATCAACCTCAGCGGTGAAGTGACCGGCGTCACCACGATGAGCAACGGCAATATTGCCAGCAACACGGGCAGCGCGGCGGGTGGCCGTGGCGGTTCCGGCGGTGCGGGCTACGGTGCCACGGGTAGCGGTGGTCGCGGCGGCTCCGGCGGCGCTGGCGGCAATTCCCGTTCACATAGTGGCGCGGCCGGTGACGGCGGCGGCGCAAGCGGCGATTCTGGCGCGCTCAGTTCATCCGCAGGCGGCGCAGCAGATGGCGATGGCGGCCTGGCTCGCGTACGCAACGGTGGTGGCTCGTCCACCGGCGGCGCAAGCGCCAGCACGGGCGGCGCAGGCACGTCAGGTGCATCCACCAGCACCAGCGGTGATGGCATGGGTGTTGGCGGTGCAAGCGGCGACGCAACCGCATCAGCGGGTGCGGGCGCAGCGGGCGGCGCAGGCGGTTCAGGGTCCGGCGGTGCCGGAAGTGGAGCATCCGGTGGCGCGGGCGGCGCAGGTGGGTCGAACAGTGTCGATGCGGGCAGCTTCGACATGGCCAACCACATGGAAGGCGCTGGCGCGGCGGCGGCGGGTGTACTCGTGATCGCGCAGAACACCGGTGGCGCTTCGCTCCTTCAGCAGAGCGTAAACGTCCAGGCGAATCTGAACGTGGGTCACTGAGGTAGCACGTGAGGTCCGCGGTGCGCTTCATCGCACCGCGGACTTTCTTCCATCCCGCAGGGAGAAAGTCATGTTCACGCCACCCGTTTCGCGCCTGCAAGCCACACTGCTCGCGCTGGGGATCGCCAGCTTCGCAGGCATCGCCTGCGCCACGCCGCCACCTGACGGCAATGAACTGGGGCCCGCCGTCGCCAGCAGCACGCTGGGCAGCATGTCAGGCGGTACCGATACAACAACCAACGGCATCAGCACAGACGGCAGCGTCAGTGACGCCCAGGCCAGTCATGTGAACACCGGCATGAACGCCATCGAGGCCAACTCATTCCAGGGGGCGGCAGGCTTGCCCACCGTCATTCAGAACTCCGGCAACAACGTCCTGATCCAGAACGCCACCATCATCAACGTGCGACTTGTGCAATGAAAGCAGCGGGACTGCTTCTGCTGGCATGCGTCGGTGTCGTCGGCCCCGCGTGGGCCGCGACGGCCGAAGTTCAGACCAGTCCCGGTGTTTCCTATCCATTCCATCTGACCAGCCTGAAAGAGGCGCGGTTTCGCAACACCATCCATCAGAAGTACGACTTCAGCTGCGGATCGGCGGCGGTAGCCACGCTGCTTACCTTCCAGTACGGCGAGCCGACCAACGAACAGACGGCGTTCGATGCGATGTATGCCGCAGGCGATCGCGACAAGATTCGCCGCGAAGGATTTTCGTTGCTGGACATCAAGCGCTTTCTCGCCACGCGCGGCTTTGAAGCCGACGGTTTCGATCTGCCGCTGGACAAGCTCAGGGAGCAGGGCCTTCCCGCCATCGTGCTGATCAACGAGCGCGGGTATCACCACTTCGTCGTGGTCAAGGGCATGCAATACGGACGCGTTCTCGTCGGAGATCCGGCGACCGGCACGCATTCGATGTCACGAGAGCGGTTTGAAGCCATGTGGAAAAGCCACCTCGTGTTCGTCATCCATAACGAGCGCGACAAAGCGATCTTCAACAGTCCCCGCGACTGGCAGGCCGCCCCGTCCGCGCCACTGGCCGAAGGCATCCAGCGCAACGGACTGGCTCCGATCGTCATGCCCAAGCGGGGACCAGGTGACATATGAAACTTCAGCGCACTTCGTTTCTTCTGGTCGCCGGATGTGGCGCATGCGCCCTGGCGTCCCATGCTCATGCCGACGAATGGACGCCTGTATCCGATGCGCGACTGGAATCGGAGCGGGGCGGCTTCGATATCGGTGACGGCCTGAAAGTATCCTTCGGCATCGAGCGCACCGTCATCGTTGACGGCATGACGCAGGTGCGCAACAGCATAAGCATTCCCGACGTCTCGAAGATCACCGCCGCGCAGGCGACCGCGCTCGCGCAGGCATTCGGCCCCACCGTCATTGCAAATGGTGCGGGCAACAGTGTCAATCCGGTGCTCACACAAAACACGGCGCAGTCTGCGGCGGCCACCAGTGCGGCGATCACCCAGGCCGCTGCGGCGGCATCGGCCGTGCAGACTGCGGCAAGTGTGTCGCCAACCTCCGTCGGCGCGGCCAATGTGCCCACCGCCATCGGGACCATGCCCACCGCTTCGCTGCCTGCGTTGACTGCGCAGTCGCTCACCGTACCCGCATTCGTCGTGCAGAACTCGCTCGACAATCAGGCCATCTCGGCCACCACCACGATCAACGCGTCGGTCAACAGTCTGCGACTACTGGACAGTACGCAGCTGAGCAACACCATTCAGGACGCGGTCGTTCGCTTCAGGGGTAATTGACGTATGCATCGGATCGGCAGGAATCCGCACGCAGCGAAAGTTCTGGGGTCCCTTCTCATGGCGTGTCTGCCATGGAGCATAGGAAACGCGCTGGCCACCGATACGCCGGTTGATCCGGCATTGCGGGATCGCGTCGCCGCGCAATCACAAAAGCTCGACGCCATGCGCAGCAAGGTGGCCGAACAGGCCGCTCAGCTGGAAGACATGAAGCGGGCACTGGCCCAGCAGGAGGCCGAATTCAATGATCTTCGCAAAGCCGTCGGACTGAGCGCGCTGGATACCAGCCGTGCCGGTTCGCTGGCGGCATCAGGCCAGTCCGCCGCACCCACGTCGTCGTCTTCCGGTGCGCCGCAGGCGCCCACGCAGGACACGGTGGCGCAGACTTCCGGGCCCGTGGGCAAAGCGCCGGCCACCGCAGATCGTCCGCCGGAAGTTGCGCCGATCTTCGATCAGCCCGGCGTGCTCACGCCGAAAGGAAAGCTCATCGTCGAGCCTTCGTATCAGTACGGCTATTCCTCCAGCGACCGCGTGGCACTGGTCGGCTACACCGTCATTCCCGCCATCCTCATTGGCCTGATCGACGTCCGTCAGGTGAAAACCACGACGCAAACCGCAGCGATTGCCGCCCGCTATGGCCTGACCAATCGCATGGAACTGGAAGTGCGCGTTCCCTACGCGGATGGCCATACCGATACGATCAGTCGCGAAATTTTCACCGGCACAGCCCAGGACAATCTTTTCACATCCAGCGGCAAGGGCATCGGCGATGTGGAAGCCACATTGCGCTACCAGCTCAACGACGGCGGTGCCGACAAGCCGTATTACGTGGGCTGGTTCCGCGCCAAGTCGCGCACGGGCAGGGATCCCTTTGAAGTCACGACTGACTGCGTGACCCGTTGCGTCGAGAACGCCACCGGCACCGGCTTGCCCTTGCAACTTCCCACTGGCACAGGCTTCTACTCCGCGCAGGCAGGTGTGACCTGGCTCTATCCGTCTGACCCTGTCGTGTTCTTTGGCAACCTCAGTTATCTGCACAACTTCACGCGATACAACGTCAGCCGCAATGTGCTTCTGGCGGGAAAACAATATCTGGGCACGGTCAAGGCGGGTGATATTGCAGACGTCAGCGTCGGCATGGGCCTGGCGCTCAATGAGAAGGCATCCATCAGCATCGGTTACGACCAGAGTTTTGTGGGTCGAGTGGAGCAGAACGGACAACCGCTTGCGGGTTCCGCGCGTTCTGTACTTGGGTCACTTCTGATTGGTGGCTCATATCGGTTCAGCGACAAGCGCACGCTGAACATCACGTTGGGTGTTGGCGTCACGCGCGATACACCTGACACCACAGTGACGGTGCGTCTGCCTATGACGTTGTGAGAAATCAGTCCACTGATGCTGAGTTAAACAAATGATGAAGACCTGCCATGTTTCAAACGGCGGGTCTTTGTCGTGCACGGAGTGAACACATAACGCGTCGTTAATATCCCGGCCCGGGGAAATCGTCGCTTTTTTGTATTCAGCATCAGCAGGGAGTTACACCACATGCGTAGCCGCATCCGTCATATGGGCAAGACCACCGCAGGTCTTGCCGTTCTTTCTCTGGCAATGGTCGCCACTGGCGCGCATGCTCAGAACAAGTCGCAGTCGCCCGCACTCGACAACATCAGCATCTGGCTCGGCGGTTACTACGCCAACAACGATACGACCATCGGTGCAGCCACGCCTGATCGCACGACGAAGGGCAGCGTGAATCTTGAGCACGATCTGGATTTCGAAAAGCGCAAGACCGTGCCGCGCGCACGTCTGGATTTCCTGATCGGTGAACATCAGGGTTTCAGCTTTGACTACTACGAAGTGGACCGCAGCCACTCCAAGACGCTCAACGAAGACATCAACTTCCTCGGTCAGCCGTTTGACGCCACCGCGCGCGTCAAGGGTGACCTGAAGTTCAACTTCGGCAGCGCCGCGTACAAATGGTGGTTTGGTACCGGCGACGACGTGTTCGGCGTTGGCCTGGGTGCGGCGTACTACAAGGTGCGTGGCAGCATCTCCGGTTCGGCCAGCCTCAATGGTGACTCCGTATCCGACAGCGCGAGCACCAGCGCCAGCGCATGGGCGCCCAATCTTCAGCTCGGCTGGCGTCACGCGTTCAATGACCAGTGGCGCATGTACCTCAACGCATCGGGCGTGAAGAAGAGCGGCGGCAAGCTCAACGGTCACATCTGGGATGCTGCGCTCGGTGTCGAGTACTTCCCGTGGAAGAACGTGGGCTTCGGCGCGGAGTACGCGTACACCCAGATCAAGCTGCACCAGGACAAGCGTGACTACGACCTGGATCTGGACATGAAGCTCAACGGCCCGGCGGCGTACGTTCGCGTGCGCTTCTGATCCACTTCGCTTCAAGCATAAAAAGACCGCCCGGCGCGAGCCGGGCGGTCTTTTTTGTGTCGCCACGTGCGTGAGGTCAGGCCAGCGCAGTGCGCCTGCGTCGTGCCATCAGCCAGCCGCCGCCGCAGATGCCCAGCACGAAGAGCGCATCCAGCGCCCACTGTGCCCACGGCCGCACGTCGAACCATGTCGAGATCAGATGATCGTGCGCGATCATGCGTGCCGCCGTCCATGCGATGGCCGCTGCGCCGATGTACACGACGACAGGGAAGCGCTCGATCAGCTTCAGGATCAGCGTGGAGCCCCACACGACCAGCGGCACGCTGATGGCGAGGCCCAGCACCACCAGGCCCATGTGCCCCTTCGCGGCGCCCGCGATGGCCAGCACGTTGTCCAGGCCCATCAGTGCGTCGGCCACGATGATGGTGCGGATCGCCGCCGCAAAACTCGCGGCCGGCCTGATGCCCGGCTCGTGCTCTTCGGGCTTCAGCAGTTTCCACGCGATGGGCATCAGCAGCAGGCCGCCGACCAGCATGAGGCCGGGAAGCTTCAGCAGCCAGATGACCGCGAAGGTAAGGATGATGCGCAGGGCAATCGCGCCGAACGTGCCCCAGAAGATGGCCTTCTTTTGCAGGTGGGGCGGGAGATTGCGTGCCGCGAGGGCAATGACGATGGCGTTGTCGCCAGCCAGCACGAGATCCAGCAGCACGATGGCGCCGAGACCGGAAAGGAACTGGGGGGTGAGGAAGTCCATGGGGGTGATATCCGGGGCGTGCGCTGGACAAATGCAGTGACAACGGACAGCGCACGCTCCGTGGTCACCACAAAAGTCTCGTTCCCGGGAAACCGGAGCGGCGACCGGGATGCATGGGGCATCCGTGATGACGATCGACGCACAGCCAGGGCATCAGATGCCGGGCTGGAACTACTCCCTCTTGGGCTTAGTACGTCCATTGTCGGCGTTCACGCCGCGGTGCACAAGGACTTAGGGCCGGACGGCAGGCTAAAATGGTCGTTTTCCCCCTCGCGAGACAGCCTCATGAGTGCACACGACATCCGTTCCGCTACGCGTCCTGATCCGGACCAGCCGATGGTCGACATCGCCAACTACGTCGCCGATTACAAAATCGACTCGACCGAGGCATACGACACCGCGCGGTACATGCTTCTGGACTCGCTGGCCTGCTCGGCTCTCGCGATGAAGTTCCCCGACTGCGTCAAGCACCTGGGGCCGCTGGTTCCCGGCGCAACGATGGCTGGCGGCGCCCGCGTTCCGTTCACCTCTCACGAACTGGACCCGGTGCAGGCCGCGTTCGCCATCGGCACGCAGATCCGTTACCTCGATTTCAATGACACCTGGCTTGCCGCCGAGTGGGGTCATCCGTCGGACAATCTCGGCTCCATCCTGGCCGTGGCCGACTACCTCAGCCGCAAGGCCGAGAAAGAAGGTGGCAAGGTGCTGACGGTGCGCGACGTGCTCACCTATGCCATCAAGGCCCACGAAATCCAGGGCTGCTACGCGCTGAAGAACAGCTTCAACCGCGTGGGTCAGGATCACGTGATCCTCGTCCGCCTGGCCTCCACGGCCGTTACCACCGCGATGCTCGGCGGCGGCAAGGAAGAGATCACCACGGCCGTCTCTCACAGCTGGATCGACAACGGCGCCCTGCGCACGTACCGCCACGCTCCGAACACCGGCCCGCGCAAGAGCTGGGCTGCCGGTGACGCCTGCCGTCGCGCGGTCACCCACGCGATCAACGCCGTGTACCGCAACGTGGTCGGCTACCCGTCGGCCCTCACGGCCAAGACCTGGGGCTTCTACGACGTGGCCTTCAAGGGCAACGCGTTCGAGTTCGAGCGTCCGTTTGGCAGCTACGTGATGGAAAACGTGCTCTTCAAGATCAGCTTCCCGGCCGAATTCCACGCCCAGACTGCGGTGGAATGCGCCATGCAGCTGCACAACGTGGTCAAGGACCGCATTGACGACATCGAGAAGATCGTCATCGAGACTCAGGAAGCCGGCGTCCGCATCATCGACAAGACGGGCCCCCTGGCCAACTACGCCGACCGTGACCACTGCATCCAGTACATGGTGGCCGTCCCGCTCATCTTCGGCCGTCTCACCGCCGACGATTACAACGACTCGGTAGCCGCCGATCCGCGTATCGACGCGCTGCGAGACAAAATGACGGTGAAAGAGAATCCGCAGTTCACCCGCGATTACTTCGATTCAGAAAAGCGCTATATCGGCAATTCCGTTCAGGTGTTTTTCAAGGATGGAACCAGCTCGGAAAAAGTTTCGATTGATTATCCGATCGGACATCGCAAGCGCCGCGCCGAAGGCATCCCGGTACTTCTCAAGAAATTCGAGGCTGCACTGCGCGCTGAATGGCCTGCGGAGCGGGTTTCGCAGGTTCTTGCGGTCACCAGTTCGCCGGAAAAGCTTGATGCCATGCCGATTCACGATTTCATGACACTCTTCACGGCTTGATAATGGTTCGCGGGGCCTCCGGCTGTTGTGGGGCCCCGTGACTCGAATATGAACGGCGGTTTTTAGCACGTGTTCAATTGTTTGATTTTTGCTAAACTGCCGCCGCCCGTTGAAGGGGTATCAAAGCGAGGGACGGCCGAAGTCCCCGGATTCGATATAGAGTTCTACGCGCGATTTCCGTCTGGGGTGGAGCGCGGACGCGAATACCAATAATGAGGAGACACCGATGAAACGTAAGGGCTTGTTTTTGCTGATTGGCCTGGCCCTGGGCGGCGTGGGTGCCGTTCACGCGCAGGACACTGCCGGTGACACGGCGAGCAGCAGCACGTCGAGCTACGACGGCCGCTGGTACATCGCGCCGACCGTTGGCGGCTACTACAACGACACCGACCGCAACACCAACAGCCGTCAGGTCTATTACGGCCTGGGCTTCGGCCGGTTCATCTCGAACAATGCGTCGATCGACATCTTTGCCGATCGCACCAAGCGTGACAACGATGGCCCCGGCCATTGGGCGAACAACAGCTACGGCGTTGCCGCTCGTTTCTACGCTGGCGCATGGGACTCCTGGCGTCCGTACCTGCTGGCCGGCGTGATGGGCAGCTACCACAAGAACCCGGCTGATGCTGGCTGGTCCCCGGCTGCCGAGCTCGGCGTTGGCGTGTCCAAGACGATCACCGACAGCTCGGACTTCCGCGTTGAAGCTGGCTACCGTTACGACTGGGACGACAAGACCCGTCCGAGCGAGAACGGCTACGGCGACTGGTTCCTCGGCTTCTCCATCGTGTCGCGCTTCGGTGCGCCGCCGTCGGCTCCGGCTCCGGTTGCTGCGGTTGTCCCGGCCGCTCCGGATTGCTCCACCCTCGACAGCGATGGCGATGGCGTGAACGATTGCGACGACAAGTGCCCGGGTACGCCCGCCGGCACGATCGTCGGCCCGGATGGTTGCCCGCAGAAGGTCGTCATCGACCTGCGCGGCGTCAACTTCAAGTTTGATCGCCCGAAGAAGGGTGAGACGAACATCGGCCCGAGCCTGCAGGAGCCGACCAGCGAATCGCTGGGCGTCCTCGACCAGGCTGTCGACACGCTGCAGCGTTACCCGTCGGTCAAGGTCACGGTTGCCGGTTACACGGATAGCGTTGGTAAGGACGCTTACAACCAGGGTCTGTCCGAGCGTCGCGCCAAGATCGTGTTCGACTACCTGACGGCTCACGGCATTGGTGCCGACCGTCTGGAAGGCCCCATCGGCCACGGCAAGAACAACCCGATCGACACGAACGACACGGCCGAAGGCCGCGCTCGTAACCGTCGCACCGAACTGCAGGTTCAGCAGTAAGGTTGTTTGATCGGAAGGTACGAAAGAGCCCGGCGAAAGCCGGGCTCTTTTTTTGTGCCTGTCGTACGTCATTCAGAAGCTGTAGCGCACCCGCCCATACCAGTACGCCCCATTGACCCCGATGGGCGAAATCACGTCATACGGAAAATTGCCCGCATAGGCGATGTCCGGAATCGACCGAGTCGGGTACTGATCGGTGATGTTCTGCCCACCCAGGGCAAGCGACAGCCGCTCGGTAGCGCGCCATTCCACTTCCGCGTCCAGCTGCCAGCGCGCGGCATAGGTCTGCGTGGGTACGAACCCATCGCCGAAATCGAACACGCGCGTGGTCGAGCCCTGGCGGGTGAGGCGGGTCAGCAGGCCCCAATGCGTCGAGTCCCAACGCGCGGTCAGTGCGCCGCGCTGACGCGGTGAGGCATCGGTGAGCGTGTTGCGTTCTTCCAGCCCGAACAGCACCGCATCGGCGCCCAGCGCAGCCAGCTGGGTGGGCGTGTCGCGTACGTTGCGGATCGAGGTGCGGTTGTAGCTGTAAGTGCCGGTCAGTGTGAAGTTGCCGCCATACAGCGCGTTGCGATAATTGGCCACCAGTTCGGCGCCACGCGTGCGGGTGTCCACGGCGTTGGTGAAGAACGCCACGCTCTGAACACCGGGCACGCCAAAATGCGCGAGGATGTACGACTCAAGGCCATCGGTGGCGATGGTCTCAGACAGCGTCACGCGGTGATCGACGTCGATGCGGAAGATATCCAGCGATGCGTCGAAGTGCTCGCCCACGCGAGCAGTAAAACCGAGACTGATGTTGCGTGATTTTTCCGGCTGGAGGTCGGTAGCGCCCAGCCCGCGGGCGATGGGGTTGTTCACCGATAGCACGCGTCCCTGAACCAGTTCGCCGTTCGCGCCGTAGCCGGTGGAGGTGGATTCAAAACCCACCTGACTGAGTGACGGGGCGCGGATGTTGTTGGAGATGGCGCCGCGCAACGCGTAGTCCGGCGTGAACGCATAACGTCCGCTCAGCTTGCCGGTCCACGCGCCACCGAAGTCGTTGTAGTGCTCGTATCGCGCGGCGGCGTCGGCGAAGAATTTCTCCGTGAGGTCGGCGGAAAGATCCACATAGGCCGCACCCACATGCCGGCTGAGGTTGGCGGTGTCCTGCGGGGTGAGGCCGCCACCGGCCTGCGCGCCGGTCGGTGCACCCACGATGGGGCCCACCGCATACGAGGCGGGATCACCGGCATAGGTACGGAATGTCTCGCGCCGATACTCCGCACCCGTGGCCAGCGTGTAAAGCGTGGAGCCCCATTCAAACGGACGGCTCAGGTCGATGTTGGCTGTTCCCTGCGTACCTGAGTACTTGCCGATCCGGAACTGGGTGGGGCTTTCATCGCCCAGTGACACGTTTACCGAATCGCGAAGGTTGTACGCGAAGCTGTTGCCGCCCCAGGTCAGGCTGCTGTCGATATCCCACTCGCCGAAGTGGCCGCGCGCGCCTGTGGTGAGGTTGATGTCGCGATTGGTGCCGATGGATTCGGGCCGGTATCCGGACGGATAGATGGCCGGAACATTGGCGTCGCTGTCCGGATAACGGAAGTAGTTGTCGCCGATGGTATGGCGTTGCGTGTAGATGCCGAACGCGTAAGCGGTGACGGTGTCACCGAGAGGGAGTTCGGCATTCAGCCATCCGCTGTAGTTCTCGTTTTTGGGATCGCCCGCAGCGTAGTTGCGCTTGCCCTGAAGTGCGAGATTGGCGGGTGACTGGTTCTCCCAGGACGGAATCTGATCGGGACCGGCGCGGTTGGTTGCATCGTGCTGGTTGCTTTCCAGGCCAGCACGGAAGAACCCACTGGCACCGAGCTTCGTGCCGAACTTCGCGCTGGCGTAGCTGCTTTGGCCGTCCGTGATGGTGCGGCCGGTGGGGCGGAAATTCGTGTGATACGCACCGTAGCTGCTGGTGACTTCGCCGCCCTCGGGCGCATCGTCCAGGATGATGTTCACCACGCCGGCAATGGCATCGGAGCCATACTGCGCACCGGCACCATCGCGCAGCACTTCAATCCGCTTGATGGCGCTGATGGGAATGGCGTTGAAGTCCACAGGCGTGGTGCCGCGCCCGATCTTGGTGTCGCTGTTGACCAGCGCCGAGGTATGGAAGCGCTTGCCGTTGACCAGCACCAGCACCTGATCCGGGCTCATGCCACGAAGCTGCGCCGCGCGCACATGATCGGAGCCGCCGGAGTTCGACTGGCGGGGGAAGTTGAATGACGGCAGGAGAGTGGCCAGCGCCGAACCCAGTTCGCCATTGACCGCGCCCGCAGAGCGCAGGTCCTCGGGCGTCAGTACGTCAATGGGTACGGGCGAGTCGAGGACGGTACGGTCCTTTGCATGCGTGCCGGTGACCACGATCTGATCCAGCGTGGAAGCATTGGCCGGCTTTGCGTCCTGCGCATGTGCGCCCTGCACGAAAAGGGCAAGGGTGATCGCCCCCGTGAGAGCGGTCTTTCGGTGATGCGAAAACATGGAAAACCCCTGGGATAAAGGCGTGTGCGGCGCCGTGCCGCGTCCTGAAAGGTCGCGGCCGCATGGAAGAAATGGCAAACCCGTGAAAGCGCGTCGTCAGGTACGGCGCGCGCGCCTACATCGACCCCTCGCCGACACCGGACGATTCGTGGCAAGACCTGGGTGGATGGAATGCTTCAAGGCGCAGATCAGACGGTGGGCGCACGATGCGCTTTGCGCATTTGTTGCATTGCAGTGTAGGCTGTGTCAACACATTCGGAACGATAGGCGTATGGACGTCCGTACGGAAGCCTTCGTTCAACCGGGAAAAACATCATGAAAACATGGGCTGGCGCCATTCTTTCACTGGCATTGCTGGCAGGCACGGGTTGCGCCACGGCGCAGCACGAAACGGGTGCCGCCGCCACGCTGAAGGGCGATGCGGCCCATCCGGACCAGACGAAAGGCTGGGTCTCCACCAGCCTGTATTTCGGGCTGGGTCTGGCAGATGGCGACACGGGCGTGACCGAAGCCCAGTGGCGCAACTTCCTGGACCGCGAAGTGAGTACGCGTTTTCCCGACGGCCTGAGCGTTCGTGATGTGTATGGTCAGTGGCGCGGCAAGGGGCAGGACACGCCAGAGCGGCTGCGCTCGAAGGAGTTGCTGTTGCTGTATCCGGACACCCCCAAAGCGCGCGCCGACGTCGAGGCCATTCGCGCGGCCTGGAAGCGCCAGACCGGCGACCAATCCGTATTGCGCGTGACCCAGCCTGCGGACGTGTCGTTCTGATGGCAACGGCACTGCGCACCCGGCGCCTGAGTGGCGGTGACCTTAACGGCTTCCTTGGCCTGGTGGTGGACAACCTGTCCATCCTGGCTTTTCTGGCCACGGCGCTGATCGGCATTTTCGGGTTCCCCGCCGATATCGTGTTCCGCCGCATGTTCCCGGGCACGGCGCTGGGCGTCTTGCTCGGCAATCTTGCCTATACCTGGATGGCGCGGCGTCTGGCCGCACGTACCGGCCGTGAGGATGTCACGGCGATGCCGCTGGGGCTGGATGCACCCACCAGCATTGGCATGGCGCTGCTGGTGCTGGGTCCGGCATTCCTGGCGTTCCGGCAGGGTGGCATGGACGCCGATCATGCGGCCGAAGCCACGTGGCAGCTGGGCATGGCCTCACTGGTGGTGATGGGCGTGCTGAAGTTCGTGTTGTCGTTCGCTGGCGCCTGGGTGCAGCGATCGGTACCACGCGCCGGACTGCTGGGCTCCATTGCCGGCATCGCGCTGGTGCTGATGGGTTTCCTCCCGCTGGTGGAGATCATGCGAGTGCCCATCGTCGGCTTCGCCGGGCTGGGCGTGGTGCTCTATGCGCTGGTGGCCCGTCGACGGCTGCCGTTTGGCCTGCCGGGCGTGCTCGGCGCATTCCTCGTCGGCGTGGTGCTTTATTACGGGCTTGGCCCCCTCGGGCTGTTGGGCACCGGCTATCACGCACCTGCCGCGTGGCAGTGGCGCATCGGCTTTCCGCTGCCGTCGCTGGGCTTCCTGAGCGGATTGCCTTATACCGTGCCCTATCTGCCGCTGATCCTGCCGTTCGGCCTGCTGATGGTCGTGGGCGGCATCAACGTGACTGAAAGTGCGCGCGCGGCGGGTGACGACTACTCCACGCGCGACATCCTTCTGGTGGAGGCCCTGGCGACGCTGGTGGCCGGCCTGTGCGGCGGCGTGGCGCAGACCACCCCGTATATCGGCCAGCCCGCCTACAAGGCCATGGGCGCCCGCAGCGGCTATACGCTGATCACGGGTCTGGTGATCGGTCTGGGCGGCATCTTCGGCTATCTGTCGAACCTGGTGGAGTTGCTGCCCATTGCGGTACTGGCTCCGATTCTGGTGTTCGTAGCCATCGGCATCACCACACAGGCGTTCGAGGCCACGCCCATCCGTTACGCGGCCGCTGTGGTTTTCAGCTTCTTCCCGGCCATTTCCCGGATGCTGGCGATCAAGCTGGGCGATCCGTCGATTGTGGACCCCGCGCATTTCGCCGCGTTGTTCGCCGCATCGGATCACGGCGTCTCGTCGCTGGCAGTCATCACCATCCTGGGCAATGGCTTCATCATCACGTCGATGGTGTGGGCGAGTTTCGTGGTGGCGATGATCGACGGGCACATGCGCAAGGCGGCCGGCATCGTGCTTGTGGGCGCGCTGCTGACGGTGTTCGGCATCATTCATTCGGTGGACCCCACCGGCAGCGTCTATCTGCCCTGGCAGCTGGCGCCCGCCGCGCAAACGCTGGTCTGGCAGTTCACGGCAGCCTATGCGGCGTTGGCCGCGGTGCTGGGGCTGCTGTCGTTGCAGCGCCAGCCCGGTTGAATTGAACGGGCTGGGGCGCCACATCGGACAGCTGTCCCTTGAAGGAATGCCCCATGTCGCTTGCCGACCTGACGAAACTCCCGGGCGTCACCGCTCAGCCTGAAGCGGTGACGCAGTCCTATGTGTTCAATCACACGATGATCCGCGTGAAAGATCTTGCGGTGTCGCTTGATTTCTACACGCGCGTGCTCGGGTTTGTGCCGGTTCATCGCCAGGATTTTGCCGAAGCGAAATTCACCATCGTGTATCTGGTGCTGGTGTCTGACCGTTCGGTCATTCCCGATGACGATGCCGAGCGCCTGACGTGGGCGCTGCGCCAGCCGGGCGTGCTGGAACTTACCCACAACCATGGCACGGAATCGGACGCGGACTTCGCGTATCACAACGGCAACAGTGAGCCGCGCGGCTTCGGCCATCTGTGCGTTTCGGTGCCCGACGTCAAGGCGGCCTGTGAGCGTTTCGAGGCACTGGGCGTCCCGTTCCAGAAGCGTCTGGAAGACGGTCGCATGAAGCACATCGCGTTCATCCGTGACCCGGATCAATACTGGATCGAGATCCTTCAGCCTGGCCGCATCGAAGGCTGATAGGCTGGCTGTGTGATGATCGGCCCGCGGGCGCCTTCGGAGCGCCCGGTTTACAAGAGATCCCCATGCCCCAGACGCTCGCCCCCGTCACCCGCAATCTGCTGATTGCGACCATCCTGGTTTATGCCCTTCAGTTGCTGCTGAAGGACGATACGACGGCCGCCCTCACGCGCTATTTCGCCCTGTGGCCCCTTGGGCCGGATGTGGCGTTGCGTCTTGATGATGGCTCGGTCTTCACTGCCGGTTTCCGGCCGTGGCAAGTGGTGACCTATGCCTTCATGCATGGCGGGCTGGAGCACATCCTGTTCAACATGTTCGGCCTGTACATGTTCGGCAGCACGGTAGAGCACGAACTGGGCGCGCGCCGGTTTCTCATCTACTACTTCACCTGCCTGATCGTGGCGGGCGTGGCGCAGCTGGGCGTGCTGTATTTCTTCGAGCCGTCACGCATGTTCCCGACAGTGGGCGCATCGGGTGCGATTTTTGGTTTGCTGGGCGCGTTCGCGATGCGCTTCCCACGCGAAAAGCTGATGATCATTCCGATTCCCATCGGCATTCCAGCGTGGCTCTTTGTCACCGCTTACGGTGTGATCGAACTGGTATTCGGCGTCACTGGCACCGTGGCGGGCGTGGCGCATTTCGCTCACCTGGGCGGCCTTGCAGGCGGCATCGTATTGATGCGCCTGTGGCGTGACAAACTGCCGCCAAGATGGCGCCGTGGTGCCTGAAACAGGCGCGATCCGCCTCACGTTTGCGAGAGCGGATTTGCGGGCAATTCGGTAGAAGCGGGGCTCTGCCCGAACGGCCCGGCCTTCAACATGTCGATGGCCTCAACGGGCATGAGCCTTACCCGGCTACGCCAGAGCCCGGTAATCGGCGGCATGGCTTCAGCCAGCAGTCGGCGCAGCATGATGCTGAGTTGCGCGGAGGTCGCCGGGTCTACGTCGGCTTCAACCGCATGTGACGAGATATCAACGATAGCCTGCGCCTCAGCGAGTCACATGACGGCGACTTCGCGGAGCTGGTCGATGGTGAGGGTGACTTGGCTCTGGCAGGTGGGGCAGGTGATGGTCTGGTCGGGCGTGTGCATGGTGGTTCCCTGGCCGGAGGTCCGCGCCCTGCTTCGCAGGGTGGCGGACGTGTCGGGGTAGAAAACCGGTCAAAAATCGCCAAAACCCGGCCAGGCGCGAGCCTGCCCGACACGTCCGCCATAAGGCGAGTGCATAAGACACAGGCGGCGAACCGCCTGTGCGACGTTTTTTGAATCGGGTTTCTACGCCCGGTCGCCGAAGAAGTCGGCGACGCGAAGAGCATCCCGATTCACGCAAGGCGGAACTATCCGATTATTCCGAAAAAGTCATCGGAATTATTTGATAGTGCGACGGACATCCATCGCTCAGAGGATCGCTCCCACTGTGATGCTTCGGCCTCGGATGCTGGCCGAATCATTTTGCATGGTGTGTTCGCGACCCAGCCGCAGCATGACTGCGGCTGGGACATCACTTACCTCAGGGCGAGGAAGTCCGGGCTGACCACGAAGCGCACGGCATCAAGACGCATGCGTGCTTCGGGAAGTGCCGCCAGAATGGCAGCGCGCTCGGCGGCCACACGGGTAACTTCGGCTTCCGAGATCGACGGGTTCACCGCGCGCAGCGCGATGAGGCGCGAGTACTCGGCATCCATTTCCAGCTGAGCCGCTTCGATGGCTTCGTATTTCAGCACTTCGCCACGCGCATCGGCGAGATCTTCGGCGCGTTCCAGCATCGGCGGCACCAGCTTGGAAAGGAATTTCCGGTAGCGGGCGACTTCGATGTTGCGATCCGGGGCGCGGCGCATGGCGACTTCGCTGGGAACGAAGTGGGCGCGCTCGGTCAGGCGCGTGTCCACGGAGACCACCATCGGCGTCGGCGGGATGAAGCGCTCGGCGTCCAGCGTGCGATCCGCCACGCATTCCAGCACGAACACGGCCTGAAGCAGCGCCGTGCGCACGGGCAGGGTGTCGTCCACCATGAAGGCGGCGTTGCCCTGTTCGCTGGAGACCAGCAGATCAACGGCGGCATGCACCATCGGATGGTCCATGCGCAGCAACGGCAGGTCTTCACGCGACAGCGCAACGTCACGCGAGAACGTGACCGACACGGGGCCGTCGCCAAAACCTTCCAGGCCATCGGTGGACAGGTATTGCGGATCAAGCAGCACGATGTCGCGTGCGAGTTCTTCGGCGTGCACGCCGTAGTTCTCGAACAGGCGCTGGAGGAAGGCATCACGGCCCGGGTCTACGTCGTCCACGGCAAAGGCGCGGGTCAGGTCGTCAGCGTGCGGATCACGCGTGGCGGCCAGTTCCAGCAGATGATCGCGGCCTGCGTGAATCAGTGCAGAAAGCTCTTCGTGAGCGGCGCGCGTCTCGGCGATGAGGGCGTCCAGTTCCTGATCGCGGTCGTCGTCGCCGCGTGCGTGTTCGTCAGCGAGATTCGCCAGCAGCGGGCCGAACCGGCGCAGCAGTTCGCGTCCATCTGCCGGGCTGTGGCGGAACGCGTCCAGGCCTTCGTCAAACCAGCGGGCAAGCACGTGCTGTGCGCTCTGGTCGATCACGGGCACGTGGATCACGATGTCGTGCTTCTGGCCAATGCGGTCCAGGCGACCGATGCGCTGCTCCACCAGATCCGGGTCGAGCGGCATGTCCCACATGATGAGGCGATGCGCAAACTGGAAGTTGCGGCCTTCGGAGCCGATCTCCGAACACAGCAGCAGGCGTGCACCATCAGGTTGTGCGAAGAAAGCGGCGTTGCGGTCGCGCTGCACGATGCCCAGGCCTTCATGGAAGCGGGCCACGCCCACGCCACTGCGCGTGCGCAGGGCTTCTTCGATGGCAAGGACCTTGGCCTGCGTGCGGCAGATAAGCAGGAATTTGTCAGCCGGGTGCTCGTCCAGCAGATTGATCAGCGCCTCCAGGCGCGGATCGTCCGCGTAGTCCGGCTCGATGAGCGCGGGCGGCTGCTGGCAGTCGGCGCGGAACTCGGCAAGCATCGTGTCGCGACGCGCCGGATCGAGGTCCAGCGGGTCGAGCAGGATGATGTCGGGCACGCGGCGCGGGAACCCGCCGATGCCTGCGCGACGGTTGCGGAACATGGCGCGGCCGGTGCCGTGACGGTCGATCAGTGCAGCGAGCAGGTCGCGCGCGATCTTCGGGTCTTCGGCCTTGTTGAGCAGGGCGATCATTTCCCGGTCGCCCGTGAAACGGCGCGTCAGCGCGGTGCGCTGATCCGCCGTGAGGGCGCCGCCCTCGGAGAGCACGCTGGCCACGTCCGACAGCTCGCCGAACGAATCGGCCTCCGCCAGGTAGGTGTCCAGGTCACCGTAGCGCTGCGGATCAAGCAGGCGCAGGCGGGCAAAGTGGCCCGCGCGGCCAAGCTGTTCGGGCGTGGCGGTCAGCAGGATCACGCCCGGCGTGGCGGCAGCCAGCTCTTCCACCAGCGCATAACGTGGGCTGGCAGCTTCGGGGCTCCACTCAAGGTGATGGGCTTCGTCCACCACCAGGAGGTCCCAGCCGGCATCCACCAGCTGGCGGGCGCGCTTGGGCGACTGGCTGAGGAAGGCGAAGTCGGCGATGACGAGCTGTTCGTCCTCAAACGGGTTGCGGCCGTCGGAAGCCTGTTCGATGGCCTCGCAGCGCTCTTCGTCGAAGATCGAGAAACTGAGGTTGAATCGGCGCAGCAGCTCCACGAACCACTGGTAGACCAGCGTTTCGGGCAGCAACAGCAGCACGCGGTTGGCGCGGCCGGCGGCCAGCTGGCGGGCCAGGATCATGCCCGCTTCGATGGTCTTGCCCAGGCCCACTTCATCGGCCAGCAGCACGCGTGGCGGGCGGCGGGCCGAGGCGATACCGGCGACGCGCAGCTGGTGTGGCACCAGCCCGATGCGGGCCGATTCCAGGCCCCATGTGGGCGAGCGCCGGGCCTGGGCGCGGCGCTGGAGGGCTTCCAGACGCAGGTCGAAACGGTCGGCCGGGTCGGTGCGGCCGCCTACCAGGCGGTCGTCGGCCTGGGACACGCTCTGCTCGTCGTCCAGCTGGCCTTCTTCCAGTTCGCGGCCTTCACCGCGATACACGAACAATCCTTCGCGTTCTTCCACGCGTTCGACCAGGAAGGCGATGCCCTTGCCAGCCACGCGCTGGCCGGCGCGGAACTCGGCGCGCACCAGCGGGGCACTTTCGGTGGCATAGGGGCGAAGTACGCCAGCTTTGGCGAAAAGAACCTGTACGCCGCGTCCTTCGACGCGCAATACGGTGCCGAGACCCAGCTCAGGTTCGGCGGTGGAGATCCAGCGTTGTCCGGGTTGGAACATCAGGTAGGGCAGTCATGCAGGCAGGGGTCGGGAATTATCCGCCCTGGGGCCGCCCATGCCTACCGTTGACTTACAGGAGTTTTCGAAACCGCTCGTGAGGCGATCGAGCCAGTGTGTCGGCCAGAGCTTCCAGGAAGTGGGGCGGTGCCTTGGCGATGGCGCGCTTCAGGAAGGTTTCCGCCTCATTGAGGCGTCCTTCGCCCGCCAGGACGGAGGCCCAGCTGCATTCGCCGCGGTAGTCCCCGGCTTCGGCCGATTGGCGATAAAGCTCACGTGCCTTGTCCGGATCGACCGGCGTTTCCCAGCCGTTCTCGTGGTACTGGGCCAGAAAATTCTTGGTGCGGGCGTGGCCCATGGCGGCGGCGCGGCCGAACCACGTGAAGGCGGCGGCGCGGTCCTGAGGCATGCCGCGGCCGTTGGCCAGCAGGTGGGCGTAGTTGTATACGCCCCAGTCGAGGTTCGCTTCGGCGGCCCGGCGGAACCAGACGGCGGCCAGTTCGTAGTCGATGGGTGCGCCCCAGCCGTTTTCGTAGCAGCGGCCCACCATGTTCATGGCCATCGGCGAATGCTGGTGCGCGGCCTGCTGGAACCAGTAGAGACCTTCGGTCGGCGCTACGGCGCCACCGGTGCCATCGAGGCACATCTGGCCGAGCACGGTCTGCGCCGTGACGTCGCCGGTGCGGGCGTGTTCGGTAACGTATGCCCGCGCCTGCTCGTCGGATGCCTCGAAGCAGGCTTTGAGTTCAGCCGGGTCGAATGCCATCACGTCTCGGCCCACTGGCGCAGGAGGTTGTGATACACGCCGGTCAGTTGCAGCAGGGCATTTTCGTCGGCGCTGGACGCGGTCAGGGTCTGAATCGACACGTCCAGATCAAACAGCAGCCGGCGTTGCGCGTCGTCGCGCACCATGCTCTGAATCCAGAAAAACGAGGCGACGCGCGCACCGCGCGTGACCTGCAGGACCTTGTGCAGGCTGCTGCCCGGGTAAAGCACCATGTGCCCCGCCGGCAGCTTCACCGAATGGGTGCCGAAGGTGTCTTCGATGACCAACTCACCGCCGTCGTAGGACTCAGGATCTGCGAGAAACAGCGTGGCGGAAAGATCGGTGCGCACGGCTTCGGGGGGTGAGACCCGGCGGTCGTAGCGCACGGCGTTGTCTACGTGGAAGCCGAATGACTGGCCACCGCCGTAGCGATTGAAGAGTGGCGGATAAATGCGCCTGGGCAGCGCGGCCGCAAAAAATGTGGTGTTGGCCGAAAGCGCCTGAAGAACAACGTTTCCCATCTCGATGGCGACCGGATCATTTTCCGGAAGCTGCGCGTTGTCTTTCGCGGCCGCGGACTGGTAACCAGCCGTGATGCGGCCATCCGCCCAGTCGGCGTGATCGAGGTGACGGCGGACTGCGGTGACTTCGTCGGCGGTCAGGACATCGGGAATGTGCAACAGCATGATGGGCCCTGCAAATGAGCGAACCCCGCCACAGGGCGGGGTTCGCATCATGCATCAGAAGTGGAAGTTGGCGGAAATCAGTGCCGAACGACCCGGAGCGATGCTGGCGTAGTGCGTGGTGAAGATCTTGTCGTAGTACGTCTTGTTCGTCAGGTTCTGCACGTTCAGCTGGAGGTTGAGCTCCTTGCTGACCTGCCAGGAAGCCATCAGGTCGAAGCGGGTGTAACCGGGCACGTACTTCGTGTTCTGCACGTTGCCAAACACCTTGTCCATGTAGAACGCGCCGCCGCCGACCGTGAGTTCCGGAAGGATGGCGTAGGTGGTCCACAGGCTGGCGCTGTTCTTGGCCGTGTTCGGGAACTGGTTGCCGTTGTATGCCGCGTTGGCAGCCAGCGGGCCGTTGTCGGTCAGCTTCGGATCAAGGTGCGTGTAACCGCCGAACACCATCCACTTGTCGGTGATGTTGCCGGTGGCGCCGATTTCGATACCGTTGACCTTCTTGGTGCCGGCCAGTGCGGTGGTGGTGGCGTCGATCGACACGCGGGCATTGGTGATCTTGGACTGGAAGACGGCGGCCGTCAGGCTCAGGCGGTTGTCCATCACGTCCCACTTGGTGCCCACTTCGAGGTTCTTGCTCTTCTGCGGAGCGAGATCCTGGGTGGCCACCGACAGGTTGGCGTTGTCGCCGATGCCTTCACCGTTGGACACGCCCGACGGGTTG
Organism: Luteibacter sp. Sphag1AF; assembly: GCF_014192715.1. Taxonomy (GTDB): domain Bacteria; phylum Pseudomonadota; class Gammaproteobacteria; order Xanthomonadales; family Rhodanobacteraceae; genus Luteibacter. Next base: position 74,455 of record NZ_JACHYH010000003.1, on the reverse strand, counting down.
GCCGAGGTGCCCCACGAGGCATAGATGCTGCCGTTGGACACCGGCTTGAACACCACGCCTGCCTGCCAGGTCCAGAAGTCGGACTGGTTGCGCAGGTGCTGTGCGTTGGCGACGGCGGTGGGGACGTACACCTTGGTCAGGTAGTCGTCGTAACGCGCGCCGAGGTTGGCCAGCCACTGGTCGTTGAACGTGATGGTGTCAAAGGCCCAGAACGAGCGGGTGGACGTGCGGTTCTGCGTCGGCGTGTTGCGGCGGGTGTACGTGCCGAGCCACGGATCGTTCGGGTTCGGGTTGTACAGCGAGGTGCAGGCGTAGTCGCTGAGGAACAGCGGGCTGGCGAGGCAGTTGCGGCCAGCGATGCCCGGGCCGGGCGGCTGCACCACGTTGTAGCCGTCCACAGCCGTCTTCTCAAGGCTGAATTCCAGGCCGGTGGAGAAGTTGTGCTTGATCGAACCGGTCATGAACTCGCCGGTCAGGTCGGTCTGGTTGACCGCCGTGCGGGTGTCGGCAATGCGGTTCTTCGACGAGCGGTACACGTAGCCGTACGGCACGTTGCCCGAGCTGTCATCCGGGTTCGACCAGATGTAGTTGTTGGAGGTCTTGCCGTAACGGGAGGTGTTGCGGATCGTCCACTCGTTGGCGAAGTCGTGCTCGAAACGCACGGTGCCGATGTCTGCCTTCGTCTTGCGGAAGTCGCGATTCACCAGGCCGTAGTAGTTGTTGCGGTTGACGTTGACCGGGCGGCCGGTACCGGTGCCGGCGAACGGCCCAGTGGTGTACGGGCCATCAATGGGAATGCCGCTGTCGGGCAGTTCATTGGTGTTGAGGTGGTAGTAGTCCAGCGTGACGCGCGTGTCGGTCTTCAGGCCGAAGGTGATCGACGGGGCGATGCCGAAGCGCTTGCCGTTGACGGCGTCGCGGCCCGGAGCGTCGTTTTTGTGCGCCATCACGTTCAGGCGGGCAGCGGTGTTGTCGTTCAGCATGTAATTGCCGTCAAACGTGCCGCGCTTGTAGTTGTCGGTGCCCACGCCAACGCTGACGTCGGTGAAGTTGGCAGCCTTGGGCGCCTTGGACACGATGTTGACGCTGCCGCCCGCGGAACCGCGACCGGTATAGGCCGACGACGGGCCCTTGATGACGTCGATCTGTTCGATGTCGAAGGTTTCGCGGCTCTGAGTGCCAGTGTCGCGGATGCCGTCGATGAAGATGTCCGAGCCTGCGTCGAAGCCGCGGATGAAAGGACGGTCGCCGATGGCGTTGCCGCCTTCGCCTGCACCGAAGGTGATGCCCGGCACGGTGCGCAGGGCTTCGGCCAGCGTGGTCGATGCGGTGGTCTGCAACACGATCTGCGGCACCACGGTCACGGCGCGCGGGGTATCCAGCAGCGGGGCGGTGAACTTGGGCGAGGTCGCGTTGACGACGGTGGACTGGACCTTGACGCCTTCCAGCGTGGCGGCGCTCTGACCGTTGGCATCCTTGTCGGTTTTCTGCTGCGGCTCGGTCACGTCGGCGGCATGCGCGGCGGAGGTAGCGAGAACGAGGCCGAGCGCACTGGCGACGAGGCGGCGGGGCGTGGCTGCCGTCGATGTAACGAACGCGTTGGAAGACATCAGGCTTTCCTTATGTATTTCAGAACGGGTCATGCGAATCATTTCTTCGGGCCGCACGTGATCGTCCCGGCGGTGAGGCCGGAAGCAGGGGAGATGTGGGTGACCCTGAGGCCCGCCCGGGGGCGGGTATTTCGTGAAGGTTACATTAAGTGAGAATGATTCGCAATCTGTTGCATGGGGATTTTGCGGCATGACGGCCGGTTCTTGCGGGTGTTTGGGTTGCTGTAGCGAGGCGCATTGCCGCGAGGCGCAGGCCAAAAAAAACGCCACGCTTTCGCGTGGCGTTTTTCATTCCCCGTGGGGAATGGGGATTACCAGATCTTCACCTGCTTGTCGCCGGTGCGGATCATGCTGCTGCCCGGCTTGCACTGGAACGCCGTTGCAAAGGCTTCCATGTTGGACGGTGCGCCGATGGCGCGCAGCGAGGCCGGTGCGTGCGGGTCGGTGTTGAGGTACAGGATGGCCTGCTTCTCACGCACGCTGCCGCGCCACACGCGGGCCCAGTTCAGGAAGAAGCGCTGGTCCTGGGTGTAACCGTCGATCTTGGCCTGGGCTTCGCTCGGGTTCTTCTTGAGCGCTTCCTGCAGGGCGTCGTACGCCACGTTCAGGCCACCCAGGTCAGCGATGTTCTCGCCGAGGGTGAGCTTGCCGTTGACGTGGAGGTCCGGCTTGTCCTTGATCGGGGCGTATTCGTTGAACTGGTTGACCAGACGCGCGGTGCGCTCGTCAAACTTGGTGCGATCCGCCTTGGTCCACCAGTTCTTGTTGTTGCCTTCGCCGTCGAACTGGCTGCCTTCGTCGTCGAAGCCGTGGCTGGCTTCGTGGCCGATGACCGCACCGATGCCACCGTAGTTGATGGCATCGTCACCGTTGGCATCGAAGAACGGCGGCTGCAGGATCGCGGCCGGGAAGTTGATCGTGTTGTCGGTCGGGTTGTAGTAGGCGTTGACGGTCTGCGGGGTCATGCCCCAGTCCAGGCGGTCGGTCGGCTTGCCGATCTTGGCCAGGTCGTACTGGTAGTTGAACTTGAACGCGGCCTGCACGTTGCCGAAGTAGTTGTCACCCTTCACCTCCAGGCCGGACCAGTCGCGCCACTTGTCGGGGTAACCGATCTTGGGCAGGAAGGTGTTCCACTTCGCGATGGCCTTTTCCTTGGTTTCCGGGCTCATCCAGTCGAGGTTTTCGATGCGCGTCTTGAGCGCGTTGCGGACGTTGTCCACCAGCTCGTTGGCGCGCTGCTTGGCTTCGGGCTTGAACACGCGGGCCACGTACAGCTGGCCGAGGGCTTCACCCATGCTGCTGTTGACGGTGCCGAGCACGCGCTTCCAGCGCGGCTTCTGCTGCGGCTGACCGGCGAGGGTCTTGCCGTAGAAGTCGAACTTGTTGTCCTGGAAAGCCTTGGACAGGTACGGCGACGAGCTGTCGATGGCATGGAAGCGCAGATACGCCTGCCACTGCGACACGGGCGTGGACGCCAGCATCTTGTCGAACTGGGTGAAGAACTTCGGCTGCGACAGCGAGAAGCCCTTGTCGATCGTCACGTTCTGGGCGGCGAAGAACTTTTCCCAGTTGAAGTGCGGGGTGATCTTGTCGGCCTGAGCCACGGTCACGAAGTGGTACTGGTTTTCCGGAGCGCGCAGTTCAACCGGTGCCAGCGACGAGGCTGCCAGCGCGGTTTCAAACTTCATCACTTCGTCAGCCTGGGTCTTGGCATCGGCCTCCGGAACGCCAGCGAGCGTCAGGGTCTTGGCGATGTATTCGACGTAGGACTTGCGGATGTCCGCATTCTTCGGGTCGGTGTAGTAGTCGCGGGTCGGGAGGCCGAGGCCGTCCTGCTGCGCGTAACCGATCTGGATCTTGGCGTTCTGGAAGTCCGCGCCCGAGCCGAAGCCGAACACGTAGCCGTTGCCGTCGGCAAAGCTGGAGTCGAGGAAGTCGACCACGTCGGCGCTGGTTTTCAGTGCGGCGATCTTGTCCAGTTCCGGCTTGATCGGGTTGGCACCGGCGGCCTCGATGGCAGCCTCGTCCATGCCCGAGCGGTACAGCAGGCCGATCTTCTGCTCGATGGAGCCGGCCTTGGCGTTGTCGGCGCCCTTGTTCATTTCATCGACAATGTCGTGCTGGGTGTTGAGGCTGTTTTCAGCCAGCTTGTCGAAGGCTCCCCAACGGGTGCGGTCTTCCGGGATCGGGTTGGCGGCAACCCACTTGGAGTTGACGAAGCCGTTGAAGTCGCCGCAGGCATCAATACTGGTGTCGATGTCGGCAACGTCGAACGTCGGGGCCTTGGCGGCGGTGCTCGCAGCCGCAACGGTGGAGGCGGCTGCCGGAGCGGTGGCGCTCGGGGCGGGCTGGTTGCCACCCGGGACGGCGGAGTCCGCGTCGTTGTGCTTGCTGCATGCGCTGGCGGTGAGCGCCAGGCCGACCGCGAATGCGAGCGGCTTCAGAAACTGCTTGGTCATGAATGTCCCTCTGTTGGTGGCATCGCCCCGAAGGCGAGTTCGGTAACTACCCGAGGATAACGTGAGTGGGTGGGTGGAAGGGGCGGGGGGTGAGGAAAGTCATGGGTGCGCAAGAATCTCCAGCGCCCGGTTGTCGATCTTGTGTACCGGGTACGCGCCTACGTTCTGTGCGGTGTACCAGGGGGATCGCTGGAAGAAGAACATCAACCTTGCCGAGGGGCTGGCCGCGAAGGCCGGGTCGGACTGGACGCGCGCATCAAATTCCTGCTTCAGGGCAGGATCTTTCGCGATCATGTCGCGTGCCAGCGCTTCCACGACGCGCGGCTCACCGTATTCCTTCGGCTCGAAAATGGCGTTGAAGTAGCCCCAGCGCAGCAGGGAGTCGGGCGCCTGCGGCTCCAGCAGGTTCACGGCAATATTGGCCCAGGGATTGTCTGTGGCCACCACTACGGAGCCCTTGGGCAGTGTGACCGTCGTGCGGATTTCGTGGACTTTGACATCCCGAAGCATCAGGTGCCGCTCGAAAGGCTTCGTTGCCCAGGACGGATCGTCCAGCTGGTAGCGGGTCACCGTGACAGTGGCGGGGCCGGGCGTGCGGATGTATGGCACACCGTGGGCATCCAGCCGTTCGATGATCTCGGTCCACTGCGCGGGAATCACGTAAGCGGCGGGCACGTTGATGGATTGATCCGGCAACAGTGCGTTGAAGCTCTGGATCGGATAGTCCTTCTTGATCTTCGGGTCGTAGCGCACCCACGTGTCGCCCGAAATGTCGCTGTGTTCCTGCGTGAAGGCAACGCCTTTGAGCACGAACGGGGTCGCCTCCGGCGATGCCTTGTACGTGACGGGCACGGTGGTGAGTGTCGCTGCCCAGTCGTCAGCCAGACGGGATGCCTGAAGAAGCGCATCCGGTTGCGCGCTGACGTAGTCCAGCACGGTGCGCACCACGTCGTACGTGGCGTCCACGCGTACCTTGTACGGCTTGAGCATGTGCGTTTCGATCAGCAGGCCGGCGCGATTGCGGATGGCGGCATAGCCGGTGGAGAAGCGCGGGCCCGACCCGAAATTCTGGATGCCCTTGGTGATGTCGCGGCCATCCCGGAATTCCAGATACGGCGCGGCAAGATGGCCCAGTTTTTCGTAGTGGGGCATCACGTAACCTTCGTACGCGGCCGTCTGCCACTGCGCGATCGACGGCGGCAGTTTGTGCGGATCTTCGGCGTACCAGGTGAGGTCGTACTGGTAGTCCGCACCGTCGGTGGTGTGGATGTCGATCAGAAGATCAGGCTTCCACGTGTTCCACAGCTTCAGCCATGCGCGCATTTCCGGCGCATCCGCCTTGACGTAGTCGCGGTTGAGGTTGAGGTACTGCGACTGGCCGCGAAAGCCCATGCTTTCAGGGCCGTCCTGGTTGATGCGGTGGTAGGGGCTGCTGTTTTCATGACCATCCACACTGAAAACCGGGATGAACACCAGCACTGCGTGATCGAGCATGTGCGGCAGCTTGCCGGTCACCGCGTAGTCGCGCAGCAGCATCAGGCCGGCATCCTTGCCCTCGATCTCGCCAGGATGGATGCCAGCTTGCAGCAGTACGACCGGCTTATGGGCGGCGCGCGCCGCGTCGGGGGTGAGATCACCATTTTCGCCGGCAATCACCACCGTCATCGGGCGGCCTTCAGGCGTCGTGCCGAAGGTCTCCACGCGCAGTCGCGAAGGCGCGGCGGCGGCCAGGCGCTGAAGGTACGCCAGCGTGTCTGCGTATGAGGGCGTGGTGCGGAAGGCGGCCGCTTCGGCCGGGGTGGTCCAGTTTTCTTTGGCGTTCAGGGTCATGGATATAACCGTGAGCAGGGAAAAGACGACGAAACGGCGCATGGATCAATCCGGTCAGGGGGCGGGACGGGAAGCGGGCAGGCTGTCCGGCGCAACCGCGCCGCCGGAGATGATGAAGGCCATCGCCTGATCCATGGTCCAGTCGGTAGGGGTCAGTTCTTCCAGCGGCACGATTTCCAGATAGCCGCCGGTCGGGTTGGGGGTGGTGGGGATGAACACAGCCGCCATTTCGCGGCCGGTGTCGTCCTCGATCATGGTGCGCGTGACAAAGCCCACCACCTTCATGCCCGGGCGCGGAAACTCCACCAGCACCACACGCTGCACGCCCGAGGGCTTGTTTTGCAGCACGGCCATCAGCTTCTTGGTGCCGCCATAGATCGTGTGTACGACGGGAATGCGCGCCAGCAGGCCATCAAAGCCGGACAGCATGCGCGCGCCCAGCACGCGGTTCGCAAGAAAACCCACGGCGTAGAGCACGCCGAGCGTCAGCGCCAGCGCCAGCAGGAACACGACCCAGGAGGGTGTCCGGGCGGCGGCCGTGGTGTCGATGCTCAGCACCAGTTCGACCAGGGGCGCGCCAATGCCGGCCAGCAGGCTGAGCACAAAGCTGAAAACCAGCCAGGTGACCCACAGGGGAAGCACCGTCAGCAAGCCGGTGAAGAGGTAACGTTTGATGCGCAGCGAAGCCATGATGCAGGTCCGGGGAGAGGAGGATGCGGATGGCCATTGTAGGGAACGGTGTGATTTTTTTTCCCGTGCCGCGAATCATGGTGGAAAGGGAGGGCATATGCGGCAAAACGAGGAACGACAGCGACGATTCGCCGGGCTGCTGACCGAGCATCGCCGGATCGTGTTCAAGGTAGCCCGGGTGTACGCCCGGGGCGAAGAGGATCGCCGTGACCTTGAGCAGGACATCGTGCTTCAGCTGTGGCGGGCGTTTCCCCGCTACGACGACACGCGCCGGTTTTCCACGTGGATGTATCGCATTGCCCTGAATGTGGCGCTGTCCGGGGTACGTCGCGATGCGGTGCGCCCCGCGTCCAGCCAGGAGCTGGACGACCAACTGCCCGGCGGCACACCGATCAGCGAGCCGGATGAGCGGGTGGCCCAGCTCTATCAGGCCATCGGCCGGTTCGAGCCGCTGGATCGCGCCCTGTTGCTGCTGTACCTGGACGACCGCCCGCATGCCGACATGGCGGATGTGCTTGGCCTGACGGTCAGTCATGTCGGCACGAAAATCGGCCGATTGAAAGAACGCCTGCGTCGGGAAATGACCGATGCGCCTGTTAACCACCGGAGAAACGATCATGTCGCATGAAGACTGGAAGCTGGCCTGGAGCGAGATGGACCGGCGAGTGGATCAGCAGGACGCATGGCTGCGCGCGCTGCGCGATGATCGCCGGACGGATGTGCTGGGGGCGACGCTGCGATCACTCAGAATCGGCCAGTGGATACAGCTGGTCGTGGGCATCTTCTTCGCCATCGTGTTCGGCAGCTTCTGGGTCCATCACCGGGACAGCGTCTCGCTGATGCTGACGGGCATCTTTCTTCATGCCTACGCCTTGAGCACGATTCTGGCCGCAGCCCGCACGCTCTACCTGATCGGTACGGTCGACGGCACGGCACCGGTGCTGGACACACAGCGCCGGCTGGCCGCACTGCGCTCATGGAAGGTGCGCGAGGGCTGGTGGTTCGGTGTGATCGGCTCGGTGGCGTGGGTGCCCCTGCTGATCTGGGCTTTTGCACTGGGCGGCGTGAATCTCTATGCGCAGAACCCGGTTTTCGTCGGGTGGCAGGTTGTCGCAGGGCTGGGCTGCCTGGGTGTGTTTGTTCTTGTGATGCGGTATGTCCGGTCGGGCGGAAAAGACGGCCTGGAGCGGTCTGCCGTGGCCCGTGCGCAACGGGCACTGGTTGACCTGGACCGTTTTACAAAGGAATGACGCGGTATGCCCGAGAGTGTTTTCGCCAAGCACGGGTCATGAAACCGGCGCATGCTTGGCGCACCTTCCGTGACGCATGAGGATTCAACGTGAAAGCGAAAGCCAAAGACAAGCCGAAGGACAAGGCCAAAGTGAAAGCGGTACAGGCCAGCGCCACCAGGTCCGATGTCAAGGAGCGCCGCAAGGCCGACCTGCGCACGCCCAGCGACCTGGGTGCCGATGCCACGCGCGATATTTCTGCCGAACTCAATGCGCTGCTTGCTGACGTATTTGCGATCTACTTCAAGACCAAGAATTTCCACTGGCACATGTCGGGCCCGAACTTCCGCGACCTGCACCTGTTGCTGGACGATCAGTCGGACCAGATCTACGCCATCGTCGATGACGTGGCCGAGCGTGTCCGCAAGATCGGTGGCACGACACTGCGTTCGGTAGGCCACTCCAAGCGGCTTCAGCGTCTCTCGGACAATGATGCCGATTTCGTCACACCGCAGGACATGCTTGCCGAGCTTCGCGAGGACAACAAGCGCCTTGCCGCTTACATGCGCGAAACCCACAGCCTGTGCGATGAATACGGTGATGTGGCGACGGCGAGCCTTCTTGAGAACTGGATCGACCAGGCCGAGCGCCGCGTGTGGTTCCTGTTTGAGAGCGGCCGCAACGCCTGAGGTGTTTCGTAGGCCATCGGCGCCTTGTCGCATCATGCGAAACGCGCCAGCGCGCATCAGGTGGTGACCTGATGTTCGCCTAAGAAAACGATGCTCTGGTTCCGCGATCTTTGGTCGCGGAACTTTTTTTTCATGCTCGTTTCCCTGTGTGTCGTGTTTGTTTCTGCGGCGGCCGCGTTTGCCGTCAGCGCCATGAGTGGCGGTGGCGCCGGCCTGGTGCTGCTGCCCGTGCTGCGCATGGTGCTGCCCGCCACGGCGGTGCCCGCCGCGTTGTCGCTGGGCACGGCCATCAGCTCCATGTCGCGGATCGCGCTGTTCTTCGGGCATGTGCAGTGGCGCATCGTGCGCGGCTTCGTGCCTGCTGCGCTGCCATCGGCGTGGCTGGGCGCATGCGTGCTCAGTCGCGTGGACCCGGTTTATCTGGAGGTGGTGCTCGGGGTCTTTCTGCTCGGTAATCTGCCCATGCTGTTCCGGCGTGGCGTCCCGCCCGCACGGGTATCGCTTTCATCGTGGTGGACGCTGCCGCTGATCGGTGCGCTGGCGGGCTTTGTATCCGGGCTGACGGGTGCGGTCGGTCTGTTGTTCAACGGTTTCTACCTGCGCCAGGGGCTCACTGCGCAGCAGGTCGTGGCGACACGTGCGGCGAACGACATCCTGCTGCATGTGGCGAAGCTCGGGATTTATGCAGGTTTTGGCCTTCTTGACCGCTGGGGAGTGATCGTGGGCCTGATGGTCGGTGGCGCTGCGGTCACCGGTACGTGGATGGTCCGGCGGCTGCTCGTGCATGTCAGTGGATTGTGGTTCCGGCGCATGGGTTACGGCGCGATGGTGGCGGCGGGCGTCAGCATGACGCTGAGTGCCGGGGACGCCATTGTCACGCGTCATGCGACGTCCATCAGCGGCCCTAAGGCAGACGTAAGCCAGGGGCGTGACCATCCTGCGCTTACCAGAGGCGCGCGGCCGTGAATCGGCGCCACAACACGGGCCAGAAAGGCAGGGCGCAACGTGGTCGAGACAGTCGAGGAGCAGTTGGTGCACATCATCGTCATTGAGGACGACGCTCAACTGGGCGCGGCCATCCGGCGGGTACTGACGCAGCTGTCCTACACGGTGACCCTGATTCGCCACGGCACCGAAGGGCTGCGCGCGATTCGCGACCAGTCGGCGGATGTGGTGTTGATTGACCTGGGCCTTCCCGGCAAAGACGGGCTGGATATTCTCAAAGAGATCCGCGCCGCGCACATCCGCACACCGGTCATCGTGATGACGGCACGCGATGCGGTGGAAGCGCGCATTCGTGGACTGGATGCCGGCGCTGACGACTATCTGGTGAAGCCGTTCCATCTGGACGAACTGGCCGCGCGCATCCGTGCGCTGGCGCGTCGTTCAAAGGGGCTGGCAGATAACCACATCGAAGTGGGCGCCATTGATCTGAACCTCAGTACGTTCGAGGTGGCATATCGCGGTCAGCCCGTTGAGCTGACCCGTCGCGAGTTTGCGTTGTTGCAGATTCTGATCGAACGCGCCGGGCGTATCGTACAGCGGCAGACGCTGGAGAATTCACTGTACGGCATTGACGGTGCGCAGACCGCCAATGCTCTTGAGGTGCTGGTGCATGCGCTGCGCAGGAAGCTGAGCTTCGAGGCCATTCAGACCGTGCGCGGATTTGGCTACATGATTCCGCGCGATCCGCGTTGAGTGACGCTGGCCAGGTCGTTCAGGGCCTGCCAATGGTTAGCAACGTAAAACTCCCGTCCTTCCAGCGCACCTTGCCACCCACCGGCAACGATCCATCCGCCGTCGCCGCCGGAAGAAACAGCCGATGCGTCTGCGCATCCAGTGCCAGCGTACGCGCACCGGTCTGCGTGGCCAATGTCTGGAGCACGGCATAGTGATCGGCATCCATCTGCTGCACCACCGTCAGGTCGGCACTTTGACCATCGGACACGTACGCAGTGCGCGTCGCCGCATCAAATGCCACAGCATCGGGGCCCTCGCCAATCGCCACTGACGCAACCACCTTGCCGCGCGTGCCGTCCAGTACCGTCATGACTTTGTTGTCGCACACGGAAAACAGCCGCTCATTCGCCTTGTCGATAGCCAACCCGCTGGGCGATTGGCACGGTGCCAGTGACCAGATGTGCGCCACCTTTCCGGATGCGATGTCGATGTCCACGAGCTGCGCCTTATCTTCGATGTTCGCGAACAGGTGCCCATGGTCATCGGTGACGGCGAACTCGGGCTTGCCCGGCAGCGGAATCGTGGCAACCACCTTGCGGGCGGTCACGTCGATCACACTGGCATCGTGACTTGCGCCGTTGAAAGTAAACAACGAGTGGCTTGCCGGGTGGTAGACGATGGCATCGGGGTTCTTGCCCGTGCCGCCGATGGTCGCCAGCGTCTTCAGCGTACGGCGGTCGAATACCGTTACCGATGAGGCTTTGCCATTGCTGGTATAGCCCTCATGGCGGTCGTCAGACAACGCGATGCCATGCACGCCGGCCGTACCGGCGATCACGCCCTTGATGGTGTGGCTATCCACATCCAGCACCAGCACACGATCAGCCCGGCTGACATAAAGCTGATGCTGTACAGCGTCGAAGTTCAGGTAGTCCCAGCCACCTTCCTGCCCGATGGCCCAGCGTGACGTCACGCCCAGCGGCGCGTCGGCGGCAGCTGCGTGGGCACACATCCAGAGAAGACCGACAGGAAGCAGGTAGCGAAAGGGTGCGCGCATGGACGTGGCTCGTGCGGAAGGTTCGCCGAGCATGGACCGGCTGGCTTATTCACGGCTTACAACACGGCAGGCGCATCGGCCAAAGAGATCGCTAAGCAAAGGTCGATACCGTGGCCCCATTCGATCATGCCCACGAGGTTTGCGTGAATTCCTCCGTTCTTCCCGCTATCGGCACGGCTGTGCTTATTGCAGCAGGCGTCGCGGGATGCGCCACGTATCGGCCTTTGCCATTGGCGGTGCAACCCGCACTGGCCAGCAGCATCGAAGAGTTGCAGGGCACGCCGCCCCCGCCTGGCGGGCTGACCATGGACGGCGTGGATCGGCTGGTGCTGGAACACAGCCCGGAGCTGGTGTCGCTTCGCGCACAGCAACACATCGCGCACGCGCAGATGCTGGAGGCGGGTGTGTTGCCGAATCCCTCCGTGAATCTCGGCGTGGGATATCTGTTGTCCGGCGCGGGCGACAGCACCGCATGGTCAGCGGGCATCGGCCAGGATGTGGCGGCGCTGATCACCCTGGCACCGATGCGCGAGGCGGCACGCGCGACCGAAGCCCAGATCAACGCATCGCTGCTGTGGCAGGAATGGCAGACGGTGGCAAAGGCGCAGCTGCTGGTCGTGGATATCAGCGAGGGGGAGCGTCTGTATGCGGTGCAGGGCAGGTCATTGGACTGGCTGGACGAGCGTGCCGCACGGTTGAATCACGCCATTGCCGCAGGTGACGAAGAGCGGGGTGCCGCCGCGCCGGCCCTGGCTGCGGCAGCCGATGCGCGAACGGCGCACGATGATCTGCAACGCACGCTGCAAGCGCGGCACCGTGAACTCACCGCACTACTCGGCCTGCGCTACGACGCCGTCGTATCGCTGGCCCCACTTCCTCCCGTGGTCCCTTCCGATGACCGCGTCGTTCGCACTCAGCTGGCGACGCTGGCGCAGCGGCGCCCGGATCTGGTGGCGCTCCGGCTGGGCTATGCCGCGCAGGAGGCGACGCTTCGCGCTGCCGTGCTGGCGCAGTTTCCCGCGCTCACGCTGGGTTACAGCGCCTCACAGGACAACAGCCGCGTCCGCAACGGCGGCCCTGCCGTGACCTTCGATCTGCCGGTGTTCAATCACAATCAACACGCCATCGCGATGGCATCGGCAACCCGGCAGCAACTTCACGACGAGTTTGCGGCTCGCATCGCCGACGCGCACGACGAAGTGGAATCGCTGCTTGCGGCGCAGCACACCGTGCTGGCGCAGAAAGCGCGCAGCGACGCATCGCCGGGCACGACCGATGCATCGTCGCGTGCGGCTTTCGACGCTGGCCTGATGGATGTCCGCATCTATGTGGATCTGGTCAGCGCGTCTGCGAGCCGCCAGGCCGCCAGCATCACGCTGGAGCAAACCCTTCGCGAACAGATCATCGCGCTGGAAACCCTGACCGGTGCAGGCATGCCGGCATCGCTCCCGCCGGCTGGGGAACATCATGAATAGCTGTGTGCGTTTGTTGCTGCCGTGCCTCGTTGCGGGTTTGCTTGCCGCCTGTGGGGGCGCTCCCGACAGCGAGGGGGAGGCGGCTATTCCCAGCGCGCTGGTCAAGACACAGATGCCCGCGCAAGGCGCGCTGCCCGAAACCGTGCTCGCCTATGGTGTGGCGGCGGCGTCTGTCGATGCGTCCCTGACCATGACGTTGCCGGTGCAGGGAGCGTTTGGTCATCTGGACGTGATGGTGGGGCAGCGTGTGGCACGCGGCCAGTCGCTGGGGAATTTCGTTCCGTCCGGCGCATCAGTGACTGCGTTGCTTCAGGCGCGCAGCGCGCTGACGCTTGCAGTGACGCAGCGGGATCATGTGGCGTCGCTGCTGGCCAGTCAGCTGGCTACCCGCGACCAACTCGCGCAGGCGGACAAGGCCGTGGCCGATGCAAAAGCGGCACTTGCAGGCTTGCCAGCGGTTGATGGCAGCGGTGATGTCGTGTTGCACGCGCCGTTCGACGGGGTTGTAACGGCCGTTGGCGCACCGGTGGGTGAAACCCTCGCCCCCGGCGCGACGCTTGTCACGTTGGCACGCAACGACCGGCTCACCGTGGTGACTGGCGTGGAGCCTGCGGTGATGACGCGAATCGAAGCGCAGGACAAGGCGACGCTGACGCCCGTGGACGGGGGCGCCGTGGTGTCCGCCAGCGTGCGGCGCGGCGCAGGTGCGCTTGATCCCCGGTCGCATCAGGCGCCCGTCGAACTCGTTCCCGAAGGAGCGATCACCGCAGGCATGTCCTATCGCGCGCAGATCACCGTGGGTCAGTGGAAGGGTTGGCTTGTGCCGCGCGACGCGTTGCTGGACGACGCCACAGGTCTGCACGTGATGCAGGTGGCCGAAGGCAAAGCCGTGCGCGTACCGGTCACGCTGGTGGGCGAGCAGGGCGACACCAGTGCCGTGTCCGGCGCCTTGGACGCCACGCATCCCCTCGTGGTGGTGGGAGCCGGGCAACTGGATGAAGGCATGCAGGTGCGTCCCGATGGTGCGGCGCGATGAGGTCACCTCCATGGATTGAACGTCATGCGCGCACGTTCGTCATCGTGGCGCTGGCCCTCACCCTCGCCGGCATCATGGCTGCGCTTTCCCTGCCGGTAGGGCTCTTTCCCCAGGTGTCCTTCCCCCGCGTGGTGGTGGATCTTGAAGCGGGTGATCGTCCCGCCGATCAGATGGCATTGCTGGTAACCCGTCCGGTCGAAGAAGCCATTCGTACGGTGCCTGGTGTGGTGGGCCTGCGTTCGGAAACCTCGCGGGGTTCGGCGCAGATATCGGTCGACTTCGGCTGGGGACGCGACATGACGGCGTCCACGCTGCTGGTGGACGCGGCCATCTCGCGTGCCATTCCCGCGCTTCCTCCCGGTACGTCATATGACGTGCGGCGGATGGACCCTACTGTGTTTCCCATTCTTTCCTATGCGCTGCATTCGGACAGGCTCTCGCCCGTGGAGCTTCGCGACCTGGCGCAGTACACGGTGGTGCCGCTGCTGGCGACGGTGCCCGGCCTGGCGCGGGTGGACGTGCAGGGTGGCGAGACGGCCGAGATTGAAGTGGAGACCGACCCGCACCGCCTGGCCGCACATGGCATCACCCTGGATGACGTGACGACGGCCGTTGCCGGAGCGAACGCCTTGCAGGCTGTCGGGCGAGTGCAGGATCACAACAAGCTGTATCTCGTGGTGGCCGATCATGCGGTGAACGGGCTGGACGCGTTGCGCGCCACGCTGATCCGCAACGATGGCGGTGCGCTCGTGCGTCTGGGGGATGTCGCCACAGTGCGCGATGGTGTCGTTCCGCAGTGGGTTCATGTGGCGGAGGATGGCCGTCCCGCCGTTCTGTTCAACATCTACGAGCAGCCCGATGGCAACGCCGTAGCTATCGCGTCGCAGGTGCGCAGTCGCCTCGCTGGTCTCGCGTTGCCCGCTGGCGTGACGCTGAAGGTCTGGTACGACCAGAGCGAGCTGGTGCTGGAGTCGGCAGCGAGCGTACGCGACGCGGTCGTCATCGGCCTGGTACTGGCCAGCATCGTGTTGTGGCTGTTCCTGCGCAGTGCGCGCGTGATGCTGGTGGCACTGATTGCCGTGCCTGCCACCCTGGCCACGACGGTGCTCCTGCTGCACGTGATGGGCATGAGCTTCAACATCATGACGCTTGGCGGCATTGCGGCTGCTGTGGGTCTGGTCATCGACGATGTCATCGTGATGATCGAACAGATTGCGCGGCGTGCCGGTGCCCGGGGCAGCGATGGCACCGTGGTGGGTGCATCAGGCGTGTATCCGGCGGCGCGCGAATTTCTTGTGCCTTTGTCCGGATCGAGCCTGGCGACGTTGATCGTGTTCGTTCCGCTGGGCTTTCTCGACGGCGTGACGGGGGCCTTCTCGCGGGCTTTGTCGATCACGATGGCCTGCGCGCTGGTCGTCTCCTGGCTGATGACGATTGCCGTGGTGCCCGTGCTGGTGCGTCGTTTCGTCGACTTCGGTCGCTGGCACGATCCGGCCACCCACGGCGATGGGGGATGGTGGGCGCGCGTGCACGGACGTCTGTACGGCACGCTGGTGCAGCGCCCCTGGACACTTGTGCTGGTGTTTGCCGTGCCTCTGGTGGCTGGTGTGGTGGCGTATGCGCATGTATCCACGGGCTTCATGCCGCAGGTGGATGAAAGCGGATTCGTGATGGATTACTACACGGCACCGGGCACATCGTTGCCCGAATCGGAGCGGCAGATTGCCCAGGTCGAGACCATCCTGCGCATGACGCCGGATGTGGAGACATTCTCCCGCCGGCTGGGCACTGGCCTGGGTGGCGATCTGGGACAGTCGTATCACGGCGATTTCTTCGTGCGGTTGAAACCGGCACATGTGCTCTCCACGCCTGAAATGATGAATGAGGTGCGTGATCGCATCGAACGCGATGTGCCGGGCATGCAGATTGAAACTGCCCAGCTGATGGAGGATCTGATCGGTGACCTCACGGCCGTGCCGCAGCCCATCGAAGTGAAACTCTATGGCACGGACCCGTCGCGGCTGGATGCGCAGGCAGAGCGCGTGGCGGATGCCCTGTCGCATGTGGCGGGGCTGGTTGAGGTCAAGAGCGGCATCCAGCTTGCCGGTGATGCGCTTGATGTGCGCATCGATGCAGAGAAAGCGGCGAATGAAGGCGTGACGCCTGCCGCAGTCAGCCAGGCGATCGACGCGGCGTTGAACGGTGTGGTGGCCACGACGCTGCCACGCGTCAGCAAGACCGTGGGTGTGCGGGTATCCATGCCCGGAGTGCGCGAGTGGCGCACACCTGACCTGGCCGCACTGGCCCTTCGTGCGGCCGATGGACATCTGTTCCCGTTGAGTCGCGTGGCCAGCATCGTGCCCCAGGCCGGGCAGCCACAGATCACGCGGGAGAATCTCCAGCCCATGGTTCCTGTGACCGCGCGAATTGACTCCGGCGGCATGAGTGCAGCCGTCGCGGGCGTGCGGCAGGCGCTGAGCAAGCCGGGATTGCTGGACAGTGGCGTGCGTTATGAACTGGGCGGTCTGTATCAACAGCAGCAGGTGGCGTTTGCGGGCCTGACGCGCGTGTTTGCCGCCGCATTGATGGCGGAGTTCATCCTGCTGATGTTTCTCTACCGGCGCGTAACGCTGGCGCTGATCGTGATCGGGGTGTCGTTATTTTCCATCACGGGCGTGTTTGTGGCGCTGTGGCTGGCGCGCGTCGATCTGAACATCACGGCGATGATGGGGCTCACGATGATTGTGGGCATCGGCACCGAGATGGCGATTTTCATGATCAGCGAATATGAGTTCCTGGCGCGGAGCATGCCGGCGCGTGATGCCTTGCGCGTGGCCAGCCATGATCGTCTTCGCCCCATCACGATGACCACGCTGGCAGCGATCCTGACGTTGCTGCCTCTGGCGCTGGCCATCGGACAGGGGGCGGGCATCCAGCAGCCGCTGGCGATTGCCATCATCGCGGGACTGCTGGTGCAGTATCCGGCGGTGTTGCTCGCCATGCCGGTGCTGATCGGCCTGACATTGCCCCGGGAGCGCGATTGACCCAAGCATTGTGTGCCAGCCAGAACCTCAACGATGCTTCGGCTTCAACCGCACATAAATCTGCTTGCGCACGCGCGCAATGACTTCGCCTGAGCGCGTGGTCACATCCACATCAAACCAGTGCAGCACTTTCTCACCACCCGATGCCGCCGTACGCAATTCGTCCACGACGGCCGGGGTGAGAACGAAATGTGCGAACACATCCTCGCGCCCCGGAGCCACAAACTCGATGGCGCCGGCCTTGTCCCACACGTAGTAATCGTTGCCGAGCTGATGCATGGCCAGCAGCATCCAGAACGGATCGGTCATCGCGAACAGGTTGCCGCCGAACTGGCTGCGCACATAGTTGCGATTCCACGGCCGCAGGCGCAGCACCACGCGCAACTCGGTCCAGTCCGAAGAAATGGACTGGACGCGGATCGCGTTGAAGAAGAAGGGCGGCCAAAGATTCAGCAGGCGCCGGAAGGTATTGGGTTTCAAACGAAGCCTCGAAGCAAAACGCCCATACGGGGCCGTATGGGCGTCATTATAGAGGCCTGGACCGCGAAGATTCTCAGAACACCAGCGAGGACATCTTCCGGCGGTAGGCGCTGACCAGCGCCGGGTCTTCGATGGTCAGGAAAGCGGCGAGCAGGCGCTTTTTGGCCTGGGAGTCGTTCCAGTCGCGCTGGCGCTTCAGGATGTCCAGGAACTGATCGAGGCCGGCAGCCGCCTCGCCCTCCAGCAACAGGCGTACGCCCAGCAGGTCGCGCGCTTCCCAGTCGGTGTCGTTGGCTTCGATGCGTGCGCGCAGTTCCGCCATCGACGGCGCGCCTTCCAGGGCGCGGGCCAGTTCGAGCTGGCTGCGCAGGCGAACGGCGCGGGCGTCGGTGGCGAGGTTGACGGGCAGGGCGTCCAGTTCGGCCTGGGCCGGGGCGACCCGGCCATCACGCATCAGGGCCAGGGCAAGGTCCAGCTTCAGTTCGGCGCGATCCGGCTCGGCGGCAATGGCCTGCTGCAGACGGTTGATCGCGTCCTGGGCCGTTTCCGGTGCGGCTTCGGGCGGCTCGTCGGACGGGCCGCCTTCCAGCGGTTGCAGATGGCGGGACAGGAATTCGCGGATCTGGCCTTCGGGCATGGCACCGGCAAAGCCGTCCAGCACCTGGCCGTCCTTCACGAGCACCACGGTGGGAATGCTGCGTACGCCAAACATGGCGGCGAGCTGCTGCTCGGTTTCCACGTCGACCTTGGCCAGACGGAACGCACCGTTGTACTCGGTGGCAAGCTTTTCGAGGATCGGGCCCAGCGTCTTGCAGGGCTCGCACCATTCGGCCCACAGGTCCACGAGCACGGGTGTGGTGAGCGAGGCCTTGAGCACCTCGGCTTCAAAATTGGCGACCGTGGCGTCGAAAACGTGGGGCGTGCTGGGCGGGACGGTGCTCACGGGAACTCCTGGAAACGAAAGATCAATAGGGCGTATGAATCGGGGCGGGCGCCAGCATATCAACCCCGGCGGCGCCCACGTGTGGCTCTTTGGCGGCCGTTCATCGCACCTCGTTTACACGTCGTGCGATCATATGCGGTCGCCAATGCAAAACCGGTTGGCGTTGAAGGTATAGCGGAAAGGTATGGAATCGGGCCAGGATCTGATCGTCTGCGAGCATTGCGACACCGTCTACCGGCGCGAGCCGTTGACGCGCGGTCAGGTCTCCACGTGCCTGGAATGTGGCGCCGTGCTGGAACGCCATCAGTGGATTGGCCTCGATGGCCAGTTTGCCCTGATTCTGGCTGCGTTTATTGTGTTCGTCATCGCCAATTGCACGCCCATCGTGTCGCTGGGTTTCAGCGGCATGCAAAGCGCCACCACGCTGTGGGGCGCGGTCATCGCCATGTGGAACGACAGCTCGCAGGTGGTGGCCGTGCTCACCGCCATGACGCTGTTCTTTTTCCCGCTGACCCAGATACTCATTTTCGGCTGGGTGCTCTGGTTTGCCCGTGATGGCATACGGGCACCCGGCTTCGCGCCGGCCATGATCGCCCTTTATTACGTGAAGCCGTGGAGCATGATCGAGGTGTTCATGCTGGGCGTGCTGGTTGCGGTGGTGAAAGCCTCAAGCTATTTCGAAGTGGTGCCGGGGCCCGGCGTCTGGGCGTTTGCCGTGCTGACCATTCTCATCACCATTTTTGCCAGCCACGATTCGCGCGAACTGTGGAACGTGACCCGGGATACCTCCGAATGAGCGCGCTTCCCCGTGCCCACGACCTGGGCATCATCGGCTGTCATGTATGCCGCCAGGTGAGCCTGGAAACGAAGAAGGCGCATGCGCGCTGCCCGCGCTGCGGCGCGCCGTTGCACCGGCGCAAGCGGGACAGCCTGACCCGGACCTGGGCGCTGCTGATTGCCGCGCTGCTGCTTTATCTGCCTGCCAACATCTTCCCGATCATGCGCACGCAGAGTCTTTTCAGCAAAGACGACAACACGATCCTGAGCGGCGTGATCGAGCTGTGGCGTGCCGGTTCGCCCGACCTGGCCATCATCGTCTTCACGGCGAGCATCGTGGTGCCCGTGCTGAAATTCCTCGTGATGGGCTTTCTGCTCATTTCGGTGCAACGGTCCAGCCAGTGGGGCGCGCGGCAGCGGGCCAGGCTGTTCCGGCTGGTGGAAGTGATCGGCTACTGGTCGATGCTGGACGTGTTTGTGGTGGCGCTGCTTAGCGCGCTGGTGCATTTTCAGGTGCTGAGCCGCGTCGAGCCGCTGCCTGGCGTGATTTTTTTCGGGATGGTGGTGGTGCTCACGATGCTTTCTGCGATGAGCTTCGACCCCCGTCTGATCTGGGACAACAGGGAATCCGATGACTGATATCCACGACGGAAACGACAAGGGCGATGCCCCGAAGTCCGATCTGCCCCAGCCCGCCATACGGCGGTCGAAGCTGGGCTTTTCGCTCGTCTGGCTGGTGCCGATCATCGCGGCTCTGGTGGGCATCTCGCTCATCGTCAATCACTGGCTTTCTGCCGGGCCGCGCATCACGGTGAGCTTCCAGACCGCTGAAGGCATCGAGGCCGGCAAGACCCAGGTCAAGTACAAGAACGTGGTGATCGGCAAGGTCACCACGATCCGCCTCGCACACGACCGCACGCATGTGTCGGTGGTGATCGACCTTGAGAAAGATGCACAGACCTTCGCCACCAAGGGCACCCGTTACTGGGTGGTGCGCCCGCGCGTGGGCGTGGGCGGTGTGTCGGGTGTGGACACGTTGTTCTCCGGCGCCTTCATCGGCGCGGATGCTGGTAATTCCGACGAGAGCGAAAGCAATTTCAGCGGCCTGGAAACACCCCCCGCCGTGACTCATGGAGCCCCGGGACGACGGTTCCAGTTGCATGCCACGGATCTGGGTTCGCTGGATATCGGCTCGCCCGTGTACTACCGCCGCATCCAGGTGGGCCGCATTGTGTCCTATCAGCTGGATCGGGACGGCAAGGGCGTGTCGTTGCAGCTCTTTGTGGATGGTCCGAACGACCGTTTCGTCACCAAAGACACGCGCTTCTGGAATGCCAGCGGCGTGGATGTATCGCTGGGTGCCGATGGCCTGAAGCTCAACACGCAGTCGCTTGCCACCGTCATTGCCGGCGGTGTGGCGTTCCAGGCACCCCCCGGGCCGCGTGACGAAACACCGGCCGCCGAGATGGCCGATTACACGCTATTTGGCGATCAGGCCACCGCCATGGCACCGCCTGATGGCAACCCCCGCTACATCCGTATGCGTTTCGAGCACTCGCTGCGCGGTCTGGCCGTGGACGCGCCGGTTGAATTCCTTGGCGTGAAGATTGGTCGCGTGGTGTCGGTCAACCTCGACTACGACGAGAAGAAGCAGAGCTTCCCGGTCATCGTGGGTGCGCTGGTGTATCCGCAGCGCCTTGGCGCCGCGTTCGACAAGCTCAGCCAACTGGCCGCCTCGCGCGGTGATGCCGACATGAGCCAGATCATGGGCAAGCTGATTGACCATGGCCTGCGCGCCACGGCACGCACCGGCAACCTGCTGACGGGCCAGTTGTACATCGCGCTCGACTTCAATCCGAAGGCGCCGAAGGTGGCCTTTGATCCCAACGCGAAGCCGCTGGAAATTCCGACCACTGCCGGTGACTTCGACAAGTTGCAGGAACAGCTCAGCTCCATCGTCGACAAGATCTCGAAGATCCCGTTCGACACCATCGGCCAGAACCTCGACGGCAGCCTGAAGGAACTGAATGGCACGCTGAAGCAGGTCAACGAGCAGATTGCGCCGGAGCTGAAGGAAACCCTGAAGCAGACGCAGAAGACGATGGGTTCGGCCAACAGTGCGCTGTCGGAAGACTCGCCCTTGCAGCAGAACATCGGCCAGACGATGGAAGAACTCCAGCGCTCGGCGCGCTCGTTGCGCGTGCTTACCGATTACCTGGGCCGCCATCCGGAGTCGCTGATCCGCGGCCGCAAACCCGACGAAAAGCCTGCGCTCGCCGCGCCGGCCACACCCGCCGCTACTGACGACACCCGGCAAGGGAGCAAGCCATGATGCATTCGATCCGTAAACTGGCTTTGCCGGCCATGATGGTGTTGTCGCTGGCGGCGTGTTCGTCAGCGCCCACGCACTTCCACACGCTGGTGCCGCCCGCAGGCAGCGCCACCGTGTCGCCGGATGCGGCGCCCTTCCTCATCGACGTGCAGCCGGTACGCATTCCGCCCCAGGTGGACCAGCCGCAGCTGGTGCTGCGTCAGGGCAACAGCAACATGGTGATGATGGACGGCGAGCGCTGGGTTTCGCCGCTGGCAGATGAGGTTCGCGGTGCGCTTTCCGCCGACCTCAGCACGATGCTGGGCACGCATGACGTCAATGGACTGCCGCGTTCGGCGGGGCAGTCGGTGGTCAAGGTGCAGTTGGACGTGCGCCGCTTTGATTCGCAGCTGGGTGGTCAGGCCACGCTGGAAGCGGCCTGGTCTGTACGTGGCAAGTCGTCGCTGGCGTGCGCGTCCCGTGTGTCAGAGGCGGCGGGGTCGTCGTATTCGGATCTGGTGGAAGCTCACCAGCGGGCACTTGCGCAGGTGGCCACACAGATTGCGCGCGCGGCGCGTGCGGCAGCCGCGGGGCAGGATTCAGCCTGCCCTTGAGTGGCCAGCCCGCATCGCGGGCGAAGGCCACGCATCAGAAATCCTGCACAAATTCCACATGCTGGGTCGCCGCCCCTGTGGGCGTGACATCCAGCGAGAAGCGCAGCGCTCCGGGCGAGGGCACCTGAAAGGTGCCCAGCCACGAGACGCTGCCGGACTCTTCCACCCGCCGGAAGGTGACCGGCACCGGCGATCCGATCAATGTACTGGCGCGCCCGCTCACGGTGGCCGCCACGTCACCATCGTCGCTGGCCCGGGACACCGCCACGATGACCAGACCCTGGTCCTGCGAACGTACCAGCCCGTAACGACGTGCAGATTCGGCAGGAAGGTTGGCGGTGGGAAGCGCGTTGTAGCGTACGACGACCTCGCCGCTGCGCACTTCTCCCGCCTGCGCCGCCAGTGCTGGACAGGCCAGGCCACATGCCAGGATGAGGCGACGGAGCATCACTGACCCTGCATCAGCCGCAGGCCCAGATCCATCAGCGGCTGGGCGACCAGTACACGCACGAGGGTCAGGCCAAGCAGCACCACGGCGGGGGAGAAATCGAGGCCGCCAAGCACCATGCGCCCGCGCAGCGGACGCAGCACCGGCTCGGTGATGCTGGTGATGAGTCGTGCAACCGGGTGATAGCGATCCGTGGAAAGCATGCTCATCAGCGACCAGACCACAATCAGCACGATGTACATCAGCAGCACGAAGTCCAGCAGCTCGGCCACACCAGCCACCAGCACGCCGAGAAGGTTGGGCATGAAGCCCACCATCACGAATAGCAGCACGATCTTGACGCATTCCAGCAGCCACGCGACGACCAGAGCCGAGGTGCTGACACGCCGCCAGTTGGGCAGCAGCTTGCGGATAGGGCGCAGCACGGGATTGGTATAGCGATAGAGGAACTGGCAGATCGGATTGTTGAAATCCGCCCGCCACGCCTCGGCAAGCAGGCGCAGGACGAACAGCGCGATCACCGCGCCAAATACGAAGTTGACGACAAGCGCGCCAGCGTTGGTCAGATAGTTCACTTGGTCGATTCCATAGCATGTGACAGTTCACCGCCGCGACGCCGGGCGGCATCCACGGCGCGGGCCACCATGGCGTTGAAGCCATCGGCAGCAAAACTTTCGAGGGCGGCCTGCGTGGTGCCGCCCGGCGAGGTGACTTTCTGGCGCAGCGTGGCTGCCGGATCGCCGCTTTCGGTCAGCATGCGCCCGGCGCCCAGAGCCGTCTGCGCGGCGAGCGCGCGTGCCGTTTCGCGGGACAGACCCTGCGCAAACGCCGCGTTTTCCAGTGCTTCCACCAGCAGGAAGAAGTACGCGGGACCGGAACCTGACAACGCAGTTACCGTATCGAGCTGGTCTTCCTCAGGCACCCAGACGGTGAGCCCGGCTGCATCCAGCAGATGCTGCGCTTCGGCACGCTGCGGCGGACTGACCCTGCCGTTGGCGTACAGGGCAGTGGCCCCGGCGCCGATCATGGCGGGCGTGTTGGGCATGCAGCGCACGACGGGCAGGGCGCCACCCAGCCAGCGCTCCAGCTGTTCGATGCGGATGCCTGCCGCAATCGACACGATCAGCGGCCGCTGGCGCGCAATGGCAGGCTGAAGCTTCTGGCACACCTCGGCCATTACCTGCGGTTTGACCGCAAGCACGACCATGCCGGCATCTGCCACGGCGTCCAGATTGTCGGTATAGGTCGCCACGCCATAGCGGCGCGACAACTCCTGGCAGGCTTCCGCCCGGGGTTCGGCGACGGCAATGCCACCGGGTGGCGTGCCCTTGTGCAACAGCCCGCCAATCAGGCTTGCTGCCATGTTTCCGCCACCGATAAAGGCAATCCGACTCATTGATTTCATCTCTGTGGTGCGCCACGTCACTGTGAGCGTGGCTGTCCTGACCGACAATATAGCCGACGCGCCTTGCCGCCGACGGTAGGGCGTGTTTACCTATGCGCCACGCGTGGTCCGGGGGGTCCCGGGTACGTCGGATGAAATCACAGGGGCTGCGGCCGGCGCGCAAGCGCGGCACGATGGCGCCAATCACAGGGGACACCGATGGATATCGCCGAACTCCTTGCCTTCTCGGTGAAGAACAAGGCCTCCGACTTGCATCTTTCCGCAGGTCTGCCGCCCATGATCCGCGTCGACGGCGACGTGCGACGGATCAACATCCCGCCGCTGGAACACAAGCAGGTCCATTCGCTGATCTACGACATCATGTCGGACAAGCAGCGCCGCGACTTCGAAGAATTCCTGGAAACCGACTTCTCGTTCGAGATCCCGGGCCTCGCGCGTTTCCGCGTGAACGCGTTCAACCACAATCGTGGCGCAGGCGGCGTGTTCCGTACCATTCCGTCCGAAGTGCTGACCCTGGAAGATCTGGGCGCACCGAAGATCTTCCGCGAGCTGATCGAGCAGCCGCAGGGCCTGATCCTCGTGACCGGCCCGACCGGTTCGGGCAAGTCCACCACGCTGGCGGCGATGGTCGACCACATCAACAAGAACGAGTACGGCCACCTGCTGACGGTGGAAGACCCGATCGAATTCGTGCACACCTCGCAGAAGTGTCTGGTGAACCAGCGCGAAGTGCATCGTGACACGCACGGCTTCAACGAAGCGCTGCGCTCGGCACTGCGTGAAGATCCCGATTACATCCTGGTCGGCGAGCTTCGCGATCTGGAAACCATCCGCCTTGCACTGACGGCCGCGGAAACGGGCCATCTGGTGTTTGGCACGCTGCATACCTCGTCGGCCGCCAAGACCATCGACCGCATCATCGACGTGTTCCCCGCCGGCGAAAAGCCGATGGTCCGCTCGATGCTGTCCGAGTCGCTGCGCGCCGTGATCTCGCAGTCGCTGTTGAAGAAGGTGGGCGGCGGCCGTGTGGCGGCCCATGAAATCATGGTGGGCATCCCGGCCATCCGTAACCTGATCCGCGAAGACAAGGTGGCCCAGATGTACTCGGCCATCCAGACCGGTCAGCAGTACGGCATGCAGACCCTGGACCAGACCCTCCAGGACCTGGTCAAGCGGGGGCAGATCACCCGCCAGGAAGCCATGATGTACGCCAAGAACAAGGAAGGCTTCCGCTAAGCCGGAACCGGGCGGAAGGCCGGTGCGCCTTCCGCCAACCACGCCACAGCATGCCTGCGCCGGCCGGTATATGATCGCGCACGGGGGGCCGGCCCTTGTCCGGCACTAGAGGGTGTGTCATGAGCGACTTCGATTTCACTTCATTCCTGAAGCTGATGGTGCACAAGCAGGCGTCTGACCTGTTCATCACCGCTGGCGTCGCGCCGTCCATGAAAGTGCAGGGGCGCATCGTTCCCATCACGCAGAGCCCGCTATCCGCGCAGCAGGCACGCGACATGGTGCTGAACGTGATGACCCCTTCGCAGCGCGAAGAATTTGAAAAGACCCACGAGTGCCAGTTCGCCATCAGCGCATCGGGCGTGGGCCGCTTCCGCGTGTCGTGCTTCTATCAGCGCAACTGCGTGGGCATGGTGCTTCGTCGCATCGAATCGAAGATTCCGACGCCTGAAGAATTGAACCTGCCGCCCGTCATCAAGCAACTGGCGATGACCAAGCGCGGCATCATCATTTTCGTGGGTGGCACCGGCACGGGTAAGTCGACCTCGCTCGCCTCCATGATCGGCTACCGCAACCAGAACTCCACCGGTCACATCATCACGATCGAAGACCCGATCGAGTACGTGCACAAACACGAAGGCTGCATCATCACCCAGCGTGAGCTGGGCATTGATACCGACAGCTGGGAAAACGCGCTGAAGAACACGCTGCGTCAGGCACCTGATGTCATCATGATCGGCGAAGTGCGCACACGCGAAACGATGGAACACGCCATCAACTTCTCCGAAACCGGCCACCTGTGCCTGTGCACGCTGCATGCGAACAATGCCAACCAGGCGCTGGACCGCATCCTGCACTTCTTCCCGGAAGACCGTCGCCAGCAGCTCTTCATGGATCTGTCGCTCAACCTCAAGGGCATCGTGGCGCAGCAGCTCATCCCCACGCCCGACGGCAAGGCGCGTCGTGTGGCGGTGGAAGTGTTGCTGGGCACGCCGCTGGCGCAGGATTACATCCGTCAGGGCGAGGTGCACAAGCTCAAGGAGCTCATGCGGGATTCCAACCAACTGGGCATGCGCACGTTCGACCAGAGTCTGGTGGAGCTTTTCCACGCAGGCGAGATCTCCTACGAAGACGCGCTGCGTCACGCGGACAGCTCCAACGAAGTGCGCCTGCGCATCAAACTGGCGCAGGGTGGCGATGCACACACCCTGTCGCAGGGGCTGGAAGGTGTGGAGATCGAAGAGTCATCGGATCGCAACACGTTCGGCGGCATGTTGCGCCGATAAGCCGGTGCGCTTTTCATGCATAAAAAAGGGAGCCGCGAAGGCTCCCTTTACTTATCCGTTACCGGAAAGACTTAGTTGGCGGCTGCCGACACAGTGAGTGCGCTGGCATCAACACTCTTCACGCCCTTGACCGACTTGGCGATCTTTTCAGCGTTGGTCTTTTCCTTGGCGGTCGGGACCGTGCCCGACAGTGCGACAACACCCTCAGTCGTGGTGACCGAGATGTCCGAGCCGTGGACAGCCTTCTTGGTAGCAAATTCCGACTTCACCTTGGTGGTGATCCATGCGTCGTCGGTCTTGCCGGCAACGGTCTGGTTATCAGTCGACTTGACGTCCTGCGCGCTCACCTGAGCGGCGCCGAGACCAGCGACGAGAGCAGCAGCGAACAGGGCCTTACGGATAATGGCATGGCTCATGGTGAACTCCTTTCTTTCTTGGGTTGGGACGACGACAGTTGCCGCGCTCTGCGACGGTCTTGCCGTGGGGCGTATAAAAACAGCGCACCTGTGAACGATCTGTGCGCAAGAATTTGCATCGTTCAGCTTGCTCTTCACGGCGCTTGAACAGATCCGACCGGCACACACGCACACACGAAAAAAAGGCAAAAAAAACCCCGCCGAAGCGGGGTTTCTCGGGAGTGGAACTGACCGGTTACTTCAGTTCGCTCTGGCCGGTGATGACCAGGCCCTTGTCGTCGACGTGTGCTTCGGCCGAGACCGAAACAATGCGTGCAGCCTGCGCGCGCATCGCATCGAACTGTGCCTTGGAGCGGGAAGCAGCGGCATCGCCTGCCTTTTCCGGATTGCCGCTTTCATCGGCGCTGGCAGCGGTGGCTTCGGCGTATGCGCCCGCCTTGTCGGCCATCAGGTCGATCCAGCTGCGGTACATGTCGCCATTGAGGTGCATGCGGGCCATGCGGCCTGCGTCACCCGTGGAAGCCTTCAGCGTGTCGCTCAGACGTGCGTCTTCGCCTGCGCCGATGCCGATGGCCAGTGCGGCGTCGGTCATCGCTACCCATGCCGGCTGACCGGCCATGGCCGTGACGTTCTGCGGCAGTGCCACCGGCTTGCCATCGTTGGTAACCTTCAGCGGGGTACCGCCGAGCATCGTCTGGCTGAGTGCGATCAGGCCGGCCGGGTTGCGGGTGCCGAGCACGATGCGACCGCTGAACGTCGGGATCTGCGTGGCAGCGGTCGGATCAGCCGCCTTGAACGTATCGAGGATGATGCGCATGCCACGGATGTCGCCGAACGGCGGGATGGCCGCCTGCTGCATCGTGGAGCCGATCTTGGCGAAGCTGTCGTTGATCTCGACCAGGCTCGGGCAGGTGAACGGCTTGGCCGCCACGGCTTCTGCCTGTGCGGTCCAGAACGTGCGCAGCTGTTCCACCGGCAGCGCGAAGCTGACGTCGAACGGTGCATCGGCGTCCACGCCCAGGCCCGGCAGTTCGACCTTCAGGCCCGAGAACGCCTTGGTGACGTCGTCAGCCAGTGCGATGTCGAAGCGCTGATCCTGGTGCTTGGCATCCAGGCGCGTGTAACCGAAGCTCATGGACGGAACGCGTGCGGCGATGCGCGCGGCGTCGGTCTGGCAGCTGGCCGGCACTTCCGGAGCGGCGGCAGGAGCCGGCTCGCCGTTGGCAAGCGCAGCGGCCGCAGCGTGGTGCTTGGCCAGCGCGACCGCCAGCGGGTCCTTGCCGTTCGCGATCAGCGGCAGCAGGCGGGTCATGTCGACCTGGCCAACCAGGTAGTCCTTGTAGTCCTTGGCCTTGGCCAGGTCTGCGAGACGACCGTCGTCCTGGATGTTCTTCTCCGGGCGATCCAGGCCAAGAGCCTGACGGATCAGCGGCTCGCCGGCATCGGCCGGGAGCAGGGCGCCCACGGCCTGCTTGCCGACGACCGCGAGGATCATCTGCACGCCGGAGTCCTTCGGGGACACGTGGCGGTAGGACTGGCCGGCAATCGTTGCCGTTTCCAGTTTCTGGCCGTACGCCGTTTCCAGGCGGCCGATGAAGCTTTCAAACGCGGCGTTGTCGGCCAGTTCGATTCGGGCGACCGGCGACAGGCCCACACCGTAGAAGGCACTCTTGCCCTTCAGGTTGAAGCCGTCGTTCTTGGCGATCTGCTCGACCGTCTTGCCATCAAGCTCGGCAATGAGGGCGCGCATCAGGTGAGCGGCTTCCACGTTGCCCTTGGCTTCGAGGTCGTCGGCGGCACTCTTCATCTGCACAACCTGACCCGGCAGCTGCGTATTGAGCTGGGTGGTCAGGGCGGTGACGACGTCGTCATCCGGAACGTCGAGGTTGGCTACCACGTACGGCGTGTCGGCCGGCACGAAAGCCAGCGGTGCATCCTTGTCTTTGTGGCCGCAGGCTGCCAGCAGGGCGCTGGCAAGGCCAAGCGCGATGAGTCGCTTCGTCGGTCGCATGTATTTCCCCATGGTTATCTAATCAATCGCAGACGGGCATTATGCCCAATCCTCCGGCCCCTGTACGGACACAGATGTGGCATAACGGGGCGTTGCGGATTTTGTGACGGTGTCCGCCGTGGCGGGCACCGGTATGCGAAGTGTCACACGGACACCAGCGCAGGTTCTGTCAACGCCCCATGACCTCTGCCAGCACGGCCATCCGCACGAAGACGCCGTTGGCGACCTGTTCGAGGATGCGTGACTGGGCGCCATCGGCCACTTCCGGCGCAATTTCGATGCCGCGGTTGATCGGGCCCGGGTGCATCACGAGGCAGCCCGGCGCGGCCATCTTCAGGCGCGTGGTGTCCAGACCATAGCGGGTGAAGTACGCCGCTTCGTCAGGCAGGTCGGTGCTGGCCATGCGCTCTTTCTGCAGGCGAAGCATGATGACCGCGTGCGCACCTTCCACCGCTTCGTCGAAGTCGCTGTAAATCGCGCAGCCGGGAAATTCGGCCGGGTCGGGCATCAGCGAGGCGGGGCCGCACAGGCGGATTTCTTTCGCGCCAAGCGCGCGCAGCGCGTGCACGTCCGAGCGGGCCACGCGCGAGTGCTTCACGTCGCCGCAGATGGTCACGATGAGGTCGCTGAAGTCCGGGTGATGCTGGCGGATGGTCAGGGCGTCCAGCAGGCCCTGGGTCGGATGGGCGCGATTGCCGTCGCCGGCATTGATCACGGCAACGCCGCTCATGGCGTGACGCACCAGCGATTCGGGCGTGCCCGACTCCTTGTGGCGCACGATGATCGCATCCAGATGCATCGCTTCCAGCGTGTGCAGCGTGTCGAACAGTTCCTCGCCCTTGGCGGTGGAGGAAAAGCTGATGTCGAAGTTGAGGACGTCGGCGCCCAGTCGGCGTGCGGCCAGTTCAAACGATGTGCGCGTACGCGTGGACGGTTCGAAGAACAGGTTCAGCACGGTGCGGCCGGCCAGCAGGTCGAGCTTGCGGGTGCCATGCGCGCAGCCGTCGCGCATGGTGCCGGCGCGATCAAGCAGGCGTTCGATGGTTTCGCGAGGCAGGTCCTGGAGCGTGGTCAGATGGCGCAGACGGTGGGACATGACGGCCTCGGCAAGGTGGGGAGCGGAATAGGGGGCGAGCTTCAGGACTGGACCAGCCAGCGTTCGAGAATGACCGCGGCGGCTTCGGCGTCGATGGTCTGCGCATCGGACTTCTTGCGCAGTCCGGCCGCGCGCCCGTCTGCAAAACGTCGCGCGGCTTCGCGCGAACTGTGGCGCTCGTCGACCAGCACGACCGGCAGGCCATAGCGTGCTTCAAGTTTCGCAGCGAATTTTCGCGCGGTGCGTGTCATCGGCTGATCTTTGCCGTCGATATCGAGCGGCAGGCCGACCACGAGTTCGGCGGGCAGCCATTCCTGGCGCAGGCGGTCGATCACTGTCCAGTCAGGCTCGCCATCGCGCACGGCGACGGCAGCCAGCGCGCGCGCGGATGCAGTAAGGCGGTTGCCCACGGCCATGCCCACGATCTTCGTGCCAACGTCAAAACCGAACAGGCAGCTCATCGTGGATCAGGCGTGTCCGGCATAGCCGGCCAGCTGGCTCGGGTTGACGCCCATCAGGCCTGCGGCGGCAGTCCAGCGCTCTTCCAGCGGCGTGTCGAAGATCACCCGCTCGTGCGCACGTGTGGTGAGCCAGGAATTGTCCATCAGTTCCTGTTCAAGCTGGCCGGCATCCCAGCCGGCATAGCCCAGCGTGACCAGCGCGCGGCGCGGGCCGGAGCCGGCCGCCATGGCAACGAGGATGTCGCGCGAAGTGGTCACCGACCACTCGTCGTTGACCCGGTAGCTGGAATCCCAGTGCCCCGGCTCGCGGTGCAGGACGAAACCGCGCTCCTGCTGCACGGGACCGCCGATAAGGACCGGATAGTCCGCGATCTCCGGATCGTCGCAGCCGAGTTTCATCTGAGCCAGGACGTCGCCCAGCCGGTATTCGGAAATCTGATTGATCAGCAGGCCTACCGCGCCATCCTCGCCATGCTGGCAGAGGAACGCTACGCCGCGCGCAAACGGCGGCTCGGCCAGCGAAGGCATGGCGATGAGGAATTGCCCCGCGAAAGTGTTGGCGATCGTCATGGCCGCATTGTAGCGGCTACCGCGCTTTCGGGGGTGAGCTTGCCGTTCAGTCGTTAGTTGTAGGCTTTGTGGATAACCCGCTCAAGGAGTAACGCATATGTGGCGCCAGTTCACAGTTTTTCTCGGTTTTTGCGTAGCAGTCAGTGCGCACGCCTCGTCCCCCGGTGCCTGGTCTGCCGACGACGCGGCCATTCAGAAAGCCTGCGTCCAGGCCAGTGGCCTGAAAAGCGTGAAGCCCGTTGGCCAGATCATTCGTTATGACGACCGCGTGCCGGTCGCCGCGCTGGTCCTGGAAGGCATCTATCCCCAGAAACACATGGCAGGCAGGAAGGGGCGCGAACTGTGCGTCTTTGACCGCAAGGCCCGCCAGGCTTATGTCAGCGAGGCGGATCAGCTGCTTCGGTGAGTGCGTCAGTAGTTACGCAGCACGTTGCCGGGCAGGAACTGCCACGTGCGGG
Source organism: Luteibacter sp. Sphag1AF (assembly GCF_014192715.1). GTDB lineage: Bacteria > Pseudomonadota > Gammaproteobacteria > Xanthomonadales > Rhodanobacteraceae > Luteibacter. The sequence goes on along the minus strand of NZ_JACHYH010000003.1, from coordinate 43,147 downwards.
TGATGTAAAGCTCATCCACACGGGTCTTGTCCGGCGGCAGGCTGGGGAAGGGCGCTGACAGGCGCACGATGCGCTGGGCGGCGTCATCCAGCAGCTTGTGACCCGAGCTCTTGATGACGTCCATGCTCTTGATGCTGCCATCCCGGTTCAGGGCCACCGTCAGCACCAGCTCGCCGTGCAGGTCCTGCCGGCGCGCCTGGTCCGGGTAGTTCAGGTTGCCCACGCGTTCCACGCGTCCGACCCAGCCCTTCATGTAGGCGGCGTAGACGTATTCACGGGTATTGGACGAGATGAATTTCTTCTTCGGACGCTTGGCATAGGCCTGCGACTGCTCGCGGACCTCGGCGCTCAGCCGCGCCATTTCCAGTTTGCGCTCCACTTCCTCATCGGACACCGGCAGCGGGCGTTCACGCTGTTCGGTGGTTTCCTTCTGCGTGTCCACGCTGAAGCTGGCCGCGCCCCGGGTGGTGAGCAACTGGGCGTCCGCTGCCTCACGCGGGGCGGGTGCGGACGCTTCCTTCGGCGTAGCGGCTACGCCCCGGTTTGGCGTGGGCAGCGGGCCGGACACCCGTTCGGACGGGCGCGCCGCCTTGTCCTGATCGCCGCCACCGGCATTGCTGGCCTGGGCGAGGAAGTCGGCCTTGTCCGGCGGTTCGCTGTTGGCCACGTCCACGAGGGTGACGTCAAGCGTGGGCAAGCTCGGCTTGGGCTTGTCCATGTCGAAGGTGATGCCCAGAACCACGATGCCATGCACAAGCAGCGAGAAGAGCAGGGTGGCGCCGATCAGGTCGGCGCCCGTGGGACGGGAAGTCATTGGGCCTCGATGGCGTCGAAGAGCATCCCGGCAATATTAAGGCCGAACTGGGCATCGAGTTCGCGGATGCATGTCGGGGATGTGACGTTGATCTCGGTCAGGTAGTCACCGATGACGTCCAGCCCCACAAAACGCAGCCCACGGCGGCGCAGTTCCGGCGCCACCTGAGCGGCAATCCAGCGATCACGTTCGCTGAGCGGCACGCCTTCGCCGCGGCCACCGGCGGCCAGGTTGCCGCGGAATTCGTCACCCTGGGGGATGCGGGCCAGCGCGTAGGGCACCGGTTCGCCGTCGATCAACAGGATGCGCTTGTCGCCGCTGGTGATTTCCGGGATGTACTTCTGGGCAATCGCAAAATGCCTTGCGCCGTCCAGCAGTGTTTCCAGCATGGAGTTCAGATTGCTGTCGCCGTGGCGCACGCGGAAGATGCCACGGCCACCCATGCCATCCAGCGGCTTGAGCACCGCCTCGCCGTGTTCGGCCACGAAGCGCTTCAGCTCGCTGGCGTCACGCGCGACGATGGTCGGGGCGATGCACTGGGGGAAATCCAGGGCAAACAGTTTCTCGTTGCAATCGCGTAGCGAGCGCGGGTCGTTGACCACGAGCGTGCCTTCACGCTGGGCCCGTTCCAGCACCATCGTGTCGTAGATGAACTGGCTGTCTACCGGCGGGTCCTTGCGGGCCAGCACGATGTTCATATCGGACAGCGGACGCCACTGCGGGTCGTCCAGGCAGAACCAGCCGGAGGGGTCTTCCACCACCGACAGCGGGCGCAGGCGGGCAAAGGCACGGCCTTCGCGCAGGGCCAGGTCGCCCTGTTCCATGTAGAACAGCGCATGTCCGCGGCGCTGGGCTTCCAGCAGCATGGCGAAGGTCGAATCTTTTGCGATCTTGATCGACCGGATCGGGTCCATCAGGACGGCGACGGAAAGGGACATGGGAGCTTCCTGACCTCAAAAGGCGAAGCGCCAAGTTTAGTGCCGCGCGACCCGTCGTGCGCACGTTGCATGGGCTAAAGGACCGTCAACTTCCTGCCGACACCCTGTTTGGCGGTGGATTCCCGACGATGACGAATAATTGCAGCTTGACGTAACGTCGGCCACCCGCTAAACAGCGACACTGGGCGGAGCGCCGATAGAGCGAGCCGTCGGGGTGGGGTAATCGCCCTGGGTAGTCGATTTGCGCACGGTTCCCCGTAGCCATCCGGAGTATCGTGGGCGTTGATGTTGTCTTTGGGTGGTACGGGGGCGTAGTGAACGAAAACGGACGTGGTACCGACATGGCCGGACTGCGGGTCATGGTCATCGACGACTCGAAAACCATCCGGCGTACGGCCGAAACCCTCCTCAAGAAGGAAGGATGTGACGTCCTGACGGCGGTGGACGGGTTTGAGGCGCTGGCCAAGATTTCCGACCAGAAACCGCACATCATCTTTGTGGATATCATGATGCCCCGTCTGGACGGGTATCAGACCTGCGCACTGATCAAGCACAACCCGCACTTCAGGGCGACGCCCGTCATCATGCTGTCCTCCAAGGACGGCCTGTTCGACAAGGCGCGGGGCCGCATCGTCGGCGCCGAGCAATACCTTACGAAGCCTTTTACACGCGACGAGCTTCTCGGCGCGATTCACCGCTATGCGACTGCCATCTAAGTCCGCTGTCGACGTCTAGGGGGACGTGTGGCAAACATTTTAATTATCGACGACTCGCCGACCGACGTACGCGTGTTCACCACGCTGCTGGAGAAGGCGGGTTTTTCCGTGTCCAGCGTCGACAATGCCGAAGACGGCATCGAGCGCATCCGTGCACAGCGTCCGGACCTTGTGATCATGGACGTGATCATGCCGGGCATGAATGGTTTTCAGGCCACGCGCACGCTTAGCCGCGACCCGGCCACGGCGCACGTTCCTGTGGTGATGATCACCACCAAATCCATGGAAACCGATCGTGTCTGGGGTCTGCGCCAGGGAGCCAAAGCCTTCATCACCAAGCCGGTGAACGAGAAGGAATTGCTCGCCTGCATCGACAACCTGTTGCCGAAAGCCCACTGAAGGTCGCCATGAGCGCAGTCGCCGCACTTTCGCCGTTTGAACTGCTCGCTTACTACGAGCGCTTGAGTCTCGCCCACTCGGCCGGTACGCCGGAACGTGTGGAAGCGCTGGGTCTTTGGCGCGGCATCGGCTTTCGCGTGGGCAGGCACAGCTTTGTCAGCGGTATCGAGGAAATCAACGAGCTTCTGGCGGTGCCGGCTCTCACTCACGTGCCGGGAACCCAGGCATGGCTGATGGGTGTGGCGAACGTTCGCGGCAACCTCATCCCGGCCATTGACCTGGGACGCTTCCTTTTCAACGAGCGCACACCCTCGTCCGAACGAACGCGTCTGCTGCTGGTGCGTCAGCACGGCGGCACCGTGGGTTTACTGGTGGATGAAGTGTTCGGTCAGCGCACTATCGACGATGACCAGCGGGAAGGTTCGGAAGAAGAAACCGATCCGCGTCTGACGCGTTTCGTACAGGGCAACCTGCGGCTTGGTGAGCAGCGCTTCGGCCTGTTCAGCATGAGCCGTCTGGTGCGGGCCCCGGATTTCAGGCAGGCCGCGCTTTAGCGTGGGGGGAACGGCAGGCCCGTTTGGGCGTGCCGGTACAGGAGCGGCGGTGTGCAACCGCCGTACGGGAAAAGGCAGGGGCGGCTCAAACCGCCTCAACGTGCCGGTGACCGCAAGGGCCGGCCATAAGCTCCGCCAGGTTTGGGTGAGGTGAGTATGAGCACGACAGCAGGGGGCGCAGGCAGGGAAGGTGGATATACGATCATTGTCGTATTTCTGCTTCTCTCCATCGGTTTGGCGTCGGTCGATTTCTGGTGGCTTAACACCAAGAACAACGAAGACCGCGAAGCCATCGCACTGACCACACAAATCCAGGTGCTTTCGCAGCAGGTGGCGAAGTACGCGCTGGAGGCGTCTGACGGTAACCGCGATTCGTATCGCGAGCTGGCAACTACCCGCAACACCATCGACTCGGCCGTGTCGCGCCTGAACAAGGGCGACGTGAAAACCGACATGCCCGCCTATGCGGATGGCAACAAGACGCCTGCCGGACGTTCGGTGGGTGCACTGGCCAACGCCTGGAACCAGCTTGACGCGGACATCGGCAAGATCCTTGGCAACAAGGAGCTGGTGCTGTCCTCAGGTGAGCGTGCCGACCTCTTCGCCAAGCAGATGCCCCTGCTGAATGCGCGAGCAGACGAGGTGCTCAACATCGTGCAGCAGAAGAACGCGTCGGTGGAACAGACCTTCGCGATTGCCCGCTGGATGCTCATGTCTGACCGAATGATCCGCCGCGTGCAGGAAATTCTGCAGGGTGGTGAAGCCGCGCAGCCGGCGGCCGATGGCCTGTCGCGTGACGCGCAGCTTTACGGCTCGGTGCTCAAGGGTCTGGTCGACGGCAACCCGGATGGCGGCGTGCGCGCCATCGGCGATGCCAACGCCCGCAAGATTCTGGAAGGCATGCAGACCTCCTGGGGCGACCTGACCGACCCGGTCTCCCAGCTGGTGGCCGCATCGCCCAACCTGCAGGACGTGAAGCGCGCCGGTAACCAGGCGTCGCTGGATTCGCAGTCCGTGTTGCTTCGTGCCAACGAGTCAGCCGATCAGATTGCCCGCCTGCCGATCACCCGCCTGTTCCCCAACGTGTGGGCCGGTTTGCTTGGCGCTATCGCAACGGTCGCATTCGCGCTGGCACTGGTGTTCTTCCTCGTGCGCGATCAGCGTCGCCGCTTCGAGACCACCTCCGAACTCAATCAGCGTAACCAGACCGCCATCATGCGGTTGCTGGACGAGATGGGCTCGCTCGCCGAAGGCGACCTGACCATCAAGGCCACGGTGACCGAGGACATCACCGGCGCTATCGCCGACGCTATGAACTCCGCGGTCGACGAGATGCGTAACCTCGTCACCACCATTAACGAGACGGCCGTGCGCGTGTCCGCCGCAGCCCAGGAAACGCAGGCCACGGCCATGCATCTGGCTGATGCGGCAGAGCAGCAGGCCCAGCAGATCACCTCTGCGACCTCCGCCATTAACCAGATCGCGACCTCGATGGATACCGTGTCGAAAGACTCGGCCGAATCCGCCGACGTGGCGCAGCGCTCGGTGCAGATTGCATCGCGCGGTGCCGAGGTGGTGCGCGAGACGATTCAGGGCATGGACTCCATCCGTGACCAGATTCAGGAAACGTCAAAGCGAATCAAGCGCCTGGGTGAGTCCTCGCAGGAAATCGGTTCCATCGTGGAACTGATTAACGACATTGCCGAACAGACCAACATCCTGGCTCTGAACGCTGCCATCCAGGCAGCTTCCGCGGGTGAAGCCGGTCGCGGTTTCGCAGTGGTTGCGGACGAAGTGCAGCGCCTCGCAGAGCGTTCCGCCAGTGCTACCAAGCGAATTGAAACGCTGGTGCAGACCATTCAGTCCGATACCAACGAGGCGGTCAGCTCCATGGAGCAGACCACCGCCGAGGTGGTGGCCGGTGCACGACTGGCGGAAGATGCGGGTACGGCTCTGGGAGACATCGAGCGCGTGTCGAACGATCTGGCGGCGCTGATTCAAAACATCTCCAGCGCTGCGCGTCTGCAGTCGGCAGCGGCAACCGATACGTCGGCGACGATGAACGTGATTCAGGAAATTACGTCGCAGACCTCACTGGGTGCCAGCCAGACGGCCGAATCCATTGGAAACCTGGCGCAGCTCGCAAACGATCTTCGTCTGTCCGTTGCCAACTTCAAACTCCCGGGATGAACGTGAACAGCGTGCTGCGTTACCTGACGGATCGTCGCGCGACCGGGCTTGTTGCCCGTGAACGCGCGCATCCGCTGTCGCGCTCACGCAGCGAGCGGCTCGCAAGCCGGTTCAACCGGCGCCTCGCACCTTCTGGATGCGTTCGATGAGACTTCAAGACCATAACGATTTCACCACGCTGCACTGGGTCAAGGCGGAGCTGGACGACGCCCTGGCCAAGGCACGCCAGGCGCTGGAGTCCTACGTAGAGGACCCGCGCGACGCCTTCGTCATGCATACCTGCGCCGCCGACCTGCACCAGGTGCACGGCACGCTGCGCATGGTGGAGCTGTACGGCGCCGCGATGGTCGTGGGTGAAATGGAACAACTCGTGGCTGCCCTGATCGAAGATCGGGTGGCACAGCGTGACGACGCCTATGCAGCGCTGATGCGCGGCATGATGCAGATGCCCGATTATCTGGAGCGTCTGCAAAGCGGTCACCGCGATGTGCCCATCGTGTTGTTGCCGCTGCTTAATGATCTGCGCGCCAGTCGTGGCGAGCAGTCGCTGCACGAATCGGCCTTGTTCACTCCGAACCTCGACACCATGCTGCCGGCGACGGCACCGGGTGCGAGCGATCCGGCCACGGCCGAGATGCACCGTTCGGAGATCGCGAGCCTGCGTGTCCGCTTCCAGCAGCAGTTGCTGGCATGGTTCCGTGGTCAGGCCAATGATCGCCAGTTGCTGGGCATGCGCGCCACGCTCGATTCGCTGGCCGCGCGTTGCTACACCATCGCAGGCCGTCGCCTGTGGTGGATTGCAGCCGGCGTGCTGGAAGGCCTTGAGCGCGGGGTGCTGCGCGCGCATGCGGGAGACGTGCGCCAGTTGATCGGCCGCGTGGACCGTTGCATCCGCGAACTGGTGGAAGGCGGCGAAGACGCGCTGCAGAGCAGCGATGCCGATGAACTGGCGCGCAAGCTCCTTTATTACGTAGCCCAGGCCAAGCCGGGCAGCGAACGCATCGACGAACTTCGCCAGACTTACCGTCTGGATGGTCTGCTTCCCGATGCGTCGGAAGTGGAGCACGCACGCGGGTCCATGGCCGGTCACAACCGCGCGCTGCTGGATACCGTGTCCGCTGCGATCAAGGACGACCTGCTGCGGGTGAAGGAAGCGCTGGACCTGTTCCTGCGCCGTCCCGATGGCGATCCCGCGCAGCTTGGGTCGCAGGCCGAGGTGCTTGAACGCGTGGGCGACACGCTGGGCATGCTGGCGCTTTCGGTTCCGCGCCGCGTCGTCAACGAACAGCGTCGCATCATTGAAGAAATCGCCACCCGTCTGCGCGCGCCTGATGAAGAGTCGCTGCTGGACGTGGCCGGTGCACTGCTTTACGTGGAAGCATCGCTGGACGATCACATCGAGCGCCTGGGCGCCGAAGACGATCACCTGGACAGCGAAGGTGGCCCCACGCCGCTGCCGCGCAGCGAAGCCCGCCACATTCTGGCCACGCTGATGCGCGAGGCCACCACGAATACGGGCAAGGTGAAGGATGCGATCGTGTCCTTCGTCGAGTCGTCGTGGAATCACGAATATCTCAACGGCACGCCGGAACTGATGGCAGAAATCGGCGGCGCCATGCGCATGCTGAACGCGCTGCGTCCGGCCGAGCTGGCCGATGGCATTGGCCTGTTCATCCATCGCGAATTGCTGGGTGATCGTCGCGTGCCTACCGGCACGCAGATGGATCGACTGGCCGACTCGCTGGCGGCGCTTGAGTACTACCTGGAAGCGGCGCGCGAACATCGCGGCGGTCTGGAACACATCCTTGATGTGACCCAGCAGAGCCTGGCCGACCTCGGCTACTGGCCGGTACCTGTCGAGCACGAGCCGCAGGCACTGGGCGAACGCATCGACGCCATCGAGCAGGAAGCGGTTGAACACATCGCCGTGCCCGAGACGAGTGCCGACATCGGCGAAACAGTCACGACCTTCGCAGACTCGTTCGACATCATCGACGAGCCGGTGGAAGACGACGAGCCCGTCGTCGCTCCGTCCGTCGAAGCGGCTGCCCCTGTGGCGGCCGATGACACCGATTGGGTGGAGATCGAAGAGGAAGTCGAGCAGGAAGTGGGTGGTGACGGCAACGCCGAGTTCGGCGGCTTCCAGATCACCGTCGATGGCATCGACGACGAAATCCGCGAGATCTTCCTCGAAGAAACCGAAGAAGAAATCGGCAACCTGCTTGCTGCACAGAAGGCATGGCTGGCCGATCCGGAGCAGATCCAGGCCCTTACGCCCATCCGCCGTTCGTTCCATACCCTCAAGGGCTCCGGACGTCTGGTCGGCGCGCGTCTGCTGGGCGAGTTCTCCTGGAAAGTGGAGAACATGCTCAACCGCGTGCTGGACGGAAGCATCCCGCCGCACGACGGTGTGCAGGCGCTGGTGCGTCACGCCATCGCCGCGCTGCCGCAGCTGAAGCTCGCGCTGGAAGGCGAGACCACGCTGGCCGCGCCCATCGCTGCCATCATGGAAACGGCCGACAAGATCGCGGCCGGTGACATCACCTACGTCGAAAACGTGGCCAGCAGTGCGATGCAGACGGTGCGCACGAAGGTGAAGCGCCGCGTGCCGCGCGACAGCATTGCCGACGTGCCGACGGCGGCGTTTGCCGGCCTGGCACCGACGACGGATCCGGCGGAAGACACGCTCGCCTTCGTTGACGATACCTATGCCGCGCCGGCCTTGCCGCCCGTGGACTCGGTGCTGCTGGACATCCTGCGCACGGAAGTGGCGCAGTACCAGCAGATCATCCGTGCCAACCTGGCGCGTGCCGCCGGCGTCGAATTGCCGGTGGACGACGCCCTGCTGCGCGCCGTGCACACGCTGCACGGTGCCATCGGGATGGTCGACATTCCGGTGCTGATCCAGGTGCTGGCACCGCTGGAAGGCCTCATCAAGCGCGTGCGCGCCAGCGGTACGCCGCTCAGCGCGGCCGGTGTGGACGTGCTGGGTCAGGCGGCCAACCTGGTGGACGAGGTGATGTCGCTGTTCGACGAGGCGAATCCTGTGGTGCCCAGCGTGGAAGCGCTTGCCGCGCGCATCGCGGCCCTGCGCGACGAGCAGCCCGAGGCCACCGTGGCCCACGTGCTGTACGAACCCGATCCGATGCCGCTGGATGAGGACGAAGACGAACTCGTTCTTGACGCTCCGCCGGTTGAGCCGGAAGCCGAAGTGCAGCCGGTGATCGACGACGAGTGGCTTGTGGACGAGCCGGATGACGAATACGCACCCGTCGCCGGGCCGCTGCCCGAAGCGCTGTCGCCGGCCGAAGTGGCCGCTGACGAAGCGCTTCCTGCCATCGAACGCGAGGAGACGCAGGCGCTGTCTTCCAGCGATGAGCTGACCGCCGAACTGCTGGCTGCCTTCGATACCTTCGAAGTTGACCGTCCGCCCGTGGTCGTCACGCCGATTGCGAAATACGACGCCGATGAAGATGCGAGCTGGAAAGCTCTCATCGAAAGCATGGATGCCGCGCAGGCCGCGGTTGAAGGTCGTTCCACGCACGCGGAGGAAACGCCGGTCGTGGTGCACGACGGCGACGCGGTGCCGGTTGAAACGTCCCTGGAAGAGCCGGCCGTTGAGCCGGAACTGCCGGTGGAAGAGGCCGAGCCGGAAGTGGTTGACGCGCTGGACGACGAGTTGCTGCATGTGGAGGCCGAAGCACCGGTCCCTGTGCAGGAAGACAAGTTCGCCGACGAGGTGGAAGAGCCTGCTGTCGCGGAACCGGAGGTCGAGGTTGCCGCCGTCGAGGCGTCGGTCGAAGAGCCTTCTGTCGAAGAGCCTTCTGTCGAAGAGCCTTCCGTCCAGGAGCCCGTCGCCGCCGAACCTGTCGATGTCGAACCCGTCGCACCGGAATTCTCGCCGTACGCAAACATTGATCCGGATCTTCTCGAAGTGTTCGTGGAGGAAGGTCGCGAAATTCTCGATCACGCCGATGGTGTGCTTGCGCTGTGGCGCGTGGAGCCGGAACAGGCCGAGCACGTGGCGGGTCTCCAGCGTGACTTGCACACGCTGAAGGGTAGTGCGCGCATGGCGGGCATGGCGCCCGTGGGCGACCTGGCGCATGCCATGGAAGCTCTGCTGGACGCCGTGGCCGGTGGTCAGCGCGATGCTGACCGCGCTGCCATCGAAGCGACCGAGGTGGGCTTCGACCGCCTGCATGGACTGGTGCAGAAGATCGCGCTCAACCAAGCCATTGCCATCACTGACGAAGACATCGAGCCGTTTGCACGTCTGGCCGGTGCCCCGATTGCGCCGGATACCGACACGCTGGAAAGCTTCCGCGACGAGCGCGAAGCGGCACGTCCGGTCACCATGATGCAGGACATGCCCGAACTGCTTCCCGAGTTCGAAGAGGAAGAAGTTCAGCGTTCGCCGCAGGAGCAGATCCGCGTTCGCGCAGACATGCTCGACACGTTGGTGAACCATGCGGGCGAAGTGTCGATCTACCGTTCGCGTCTGGAACAGCAGATTGCTAGCTTCCGTTCCACGCTGACCGAGCACGAACAGACCGTCAGCCGTCTGCGCAGCCAGCTGCGCATGCTGGAAATCGAAACCGAAACGCAGATCATCGCGCGTTACCACCAGGAGCATCGCGAAACCGGCATGTCGACGTTCGATCCGCTCGAACTCGATCGCTTCTCGCAGCTTCAGCAGTACTCGCGCGCGCTCGCCGAGTCGGTCTCGGATCTTGTGTCCATTCAGACTATCCTCGATGACCTGACCCGTCAGTCCGAAACCCTCCTGCTTCAGCAGCAGCGCGTCAACGCGGAACTGCAGGACGGTCTGATGCAGACCCGCATGCTTCCGTTCGACGCCATGGTGCCCAACCTGCGCCGAACCCTGCGCCAGGCTGCGCAGGACATGGACAAGCGTGCACAGTTGCAGGTCGAAGGCGCCCACGGCGAAATGGATCGCAACCTGCTTGATCGCATCAAGGCACCGTTCGAGCACATGTTGCGCAACGCGGTCGCTCACGGCATCGAATCGCCCGAAGAACGCGAGCGCGCAGGCAAGCCGGCCGAAGGCACCGTGCGCATCCAGGTGGCACGTGAAGCGACCGAAGTGGTCGTGCGCCTGAGCGACGACGGTGCCGGCATGGACCGCGACGCCATTCGCGCCAAGGCCATCGAGCGCGGCCTGCTGCGCGCGGATGCCCGCATCTCCGACGACCAGCTGTATGCACTGACCCAGGTGCCGGGCTTCTCAACGGCAGAAAAGGTCACCCAGGTGGCCGGCCGTGGCGTGGGCATGGACGTGGTGGCCAACGAGATCAAGCAGCTTGGCGGTACGCTGGGCATTGAATCGGAGCGCGGCGTAGGCACGACCTTCGTGCTGCGCCTGCCGTTCACGCTGGCCGTGACCCAGGCCATCATCGTGCGCATCGGCGAATCCAACTTCGCCATTCCGATGACCTCGGTGCATGGCGTGGCGCGCATTTCGCCGGAAGATCTCATCGAGCGCATGCGCGGCGATGATCCGCAGTTCTCCTATGCGGGTGAAAACTACGCGCTGCATGACCTGGCACAGCTGCTCGGCGTCAACGTGGTGCATTCCTCTGACGAAGCGCAGTTGCCGCTGTTGCTGACCCGAAGCGGTGAACTGCGTGGTGCGATCCGCATCGACGCCGTGATCGGTTCGCGCGAAATCGTGGTCAAGCCGGTGGGTCCGCAGGTGAGTTCGGTGCCGGGCATCCTTGGCGCGACCATCATGGGCGATGGCTCGGTGCTGATGATTCTGGATCTGGCGCCGCTGGTGCGTCACGGTCTGGCCCGTCGCGCCTTCGAGGCCGAAGCCGGCCTGGCCTCGCTGGGCCACGATCAGGACGAAATCCGCACCAAGCCGCTGGTGATGGTGGTCGATGATTCCATCACCATGCGTAAAGTCACCGGCCGCGTGCTGGAGCGCAATGAGTTTGAAGTGACTACCGCGAAAGACGGTATCGACGCCATCGAAAAGCTCAACGAGCGTGTGCCCGACCTGATGCTGCTGGATATCGAGATGCCGCGCATGGACGGCTACGAGCTGGCTACCCACATGAAGGCCGATGCCCGTCTGCGCGACGTGCCCATCATCATGATCACGTCCCGTACCGGCGACAAACATCGCCAGCGCGCCTTCGATATCGGCGTTGACCGTTACATCGGCAAGCCGTATCAGGAGAATGACCTGATCATCCAGATCAACGACGTACTGCGGGTGACCCATGGCTGATCGTTCCTCGTCGGTCGCGTTGCTGTTCGATGACGCGGGCCTGTCCAGCCATCTGCGCGAGGCGCTGGTGGCACTGGGCGCACGCATCGTCTACGAATCGGACCTGAAGTCGTTCGCACCGGCCGAGCTGGTGGGATCGTCGGCCGACGTGGTCGTGGTGGACCTGGACAACCCGTCTGATGCCGACCTGGATCGTTTGTACGACACCGTGGAGGGAGACCAGCCGCGACTGGTCTTCAACGACGCGGATGCCTCGCGCCATCTGGAAGGCTGGGATCGCGCCCGTTGGGCCCGCCACCTTGCCGCCAAGCTGGTAGGCGAGGCGCAGGTTGATCCGCCGCGTCCCGCCGATGCACGGGCGATTGAGCCGAGGCTCGCGCCGGTCGAAGTGGCCGACGCACCTGTGGACGAGCCGGAGGCGCGGAGCACCGTGGCGTTCTCGGACGAGCCCGTTGTCGATGACACCTTTGAAACCTTCGAGCTCGATGAGCCCGTCGTTCACGCATCGTCGGTGGAAGAAGAGCTGGCGGCGCTCGAATTGCCGACGGCGCACGACGAGGCCGTGGAAAACGAGACCGACGTCGAGTCGGTTACGCTGGCCGCCGAGCTGGAAGCGCTGCTGGCGGAAAACGAAACCAGCGCTTTCGATGTCCACGACCTGGACAGCGTGCCGCATTCAGACATGGCGCTGACTGATCTGGCGTCGCTGGACCTGTCGCACTTTGAAGTCATTGAAGAGAAGGCGGCCGAACCGGCGCCCGTTGAGCGGGAGTTCGACATCAGCCGCTTCGAGCTTGCGTCGGTCGATGAAACACCGATGCTCACCGATGACATTGTGCCGGTGCAGATCGAATCGCGTTCCACGGAATATGTGGCTCCTCCGGCCCCCGAATGGGATCTGGTCGATCACGACACCATCGTGGTGGAAACGCCGGAGCAGACGCCTGCGTCCACCTTCGGCATCGAAACCATCAGCGCGGCCGAGTATCTGGCGCAGGACGTGGTGGATGATGGCACGCATGATTTCCAGCCGGGACTCAGTCTTGAACTGGTGTCTATGGAAGAAGCGGTGGCGCCGCGCACCGATAGTGACTTCGCGCACGAGATGTTCCTGGACGTGGGCAGTCGCGCTGTACGTCGCGTGGTGGCATTGGGCGCCGCGCACGAAGGTGAGGCGGCCGTGGGCCGGTTCCTTTCGCGCCTGACCAGCCGCGTGCCCGCCATGTTCCTGGTGGTGCAGCATCACGACGGCGACAGCCAGGCGTTGGCCTCGCGTCTCAGTGCCGTGTCCGCGCGCAAGGTGATCCTTGCCGACGACGGACTGCCTGTTGGCCATGGCGACATCATCGTGGTGCCGCGGGGCAGGCACGTGCAGGTACGCCGTGACGGCGGCCTGGTGCTGAAAGACGATCATAGCGCTCAGAACGCGAGAAGCCCGTCCATCGACGGCGTGTTCAGTTCGCTTGCCACTGGCTTCGGTTCCGACGCACTGGCCATCGTGTTTGCAGGGCAAGCCAACGATGCCGTAGCCGGTTCACAGGCGATCTACGACCGCGGCGGTCGCGTCTGGATTGAAACACCCGAAGACGATGCCCCGGGCCAGATGGTCGCCGGTATTCGCGAAGAGCGCGTCGCAGGCTTTACCGGCGACGTGGACGCACTCGCCAAGAAACTGATCGAGGAATTCCCATGAGCGAGCCGTTACCCCGCGAAATCCGCTGCCTGCTGATTCCTTCCGGCGGCGTCCGCCTGTTGCTGCCCAATGCGTCGGTTGCGGAAGTCATCACGCTGACCAAGCCTGAAGTCGTGCAGGACACGCCGGAATGGCTGTTGGGCCGCATCGCTTACCGTGGCTGGAAGCTGCCGTTGATTTCGTTCGCGCACATCGTGAATGCCGACGAGGAGGGCGCTCCGGCGGCCTCGCGCGTGGCCGTGCTGAAGGCGCTGGGCAACCATCCGAAGCTTCCGTTCATTGCGGTGCTTACCCAGGGCTTCCCGCGCCTGACCACGCTGAACGCCGAGCTCCTGCTGCCGACCCATGACGGTAACGATTTGCCGTTCGGCGTCCGCGCCCAGGTACTCGTCCGCGACGACACCGCGATCATTCCCGATCTGGAAGCCCTGGAAGCCACCGTCACGCCGCTGCTGGCCCTGGACGACGTGGAAGTGCACGAAGCCATCTGACTTCGCTGCCAAGCATTCATCGCGGGCAAGCTCGCTCCTGCAGGACTGCCAGAAAGGCATTCAGCGGCATGAGGTGCTTCTGGACCAGCCGCCCGCTTGACATGTAAATGAGAATCACTATCATCAACTCCGCACCTACTCACTGCGGAGCAGACCATGTTGATGAGAGCGCTTCCCCTTAACGAAGTTACCCCCCGCGACAAAGTCATCCCGCTGCGCGCGCAGGCGGTTGCGGCGCGCCGCATTGCCAGCAAGAACCTGCTGGAAGGCTCGCGCGAGCTGGTGATCGAGCACCAGGGTAACGAGTACCACCTGCGCCTGACGCGTAACGACAAGCTCATCCTCACCAAGTAACCGTGCAGGGCGCCAGGCGCCCCGCACGCGTTTCTCCCCGGGCCTGACGGCCTGCGCGTGTCCTCCATGGACGGGGCCGCCGGCCAGGTCACCCATCGTTCGGACGTCTCATGGAGACCGTATGTTCGGCTGGCTCGCAAGTTTTGGCGTGCATGCACGCGCCCGTTCCACGCCGGTGACGCAATGGTTGAGCGTCGCGCCACGCTCGTTAATCGACGGGCTGGCGCAGTTGGGCGGCGTGCTCTATCTCGCTCAGTCGCGCCATGAGGCGTCCGATGAGATCGCTCTGGCCGGTTGCGTGGTAGAGCAGGCGGACTTCGTTCCGCTCCTGCACACACGTTATGTGGGCCTGACCTGCGCGGTCACCTCCGAAGGCCCGCGCGAATGGATGGATTGCGTCGACGCGCAGGGCACGCTTCTGGCCCGCATCTATCTGCTTCCCGATACCGATTACCTCGCATGGGACGCCCTGTTCGTCGATGCCATTCGCGTGGATGTGCCTGCGCGCTGGGGCGCCGATGCAGAGCTTTGCGGTGTGGCCCATGCACGCGTTGTGCGCTTCACGCGGCGCCGCATGGCCGAACTGGATGTGTTCGGTGCGCGAGCTGTGCGCATCTCGTCGCTGGGGCAGGGTGTGGCGCGCGATATCGCCCTGTCCGAATCGGTGGCGATGTCCGGCTGATTGTCCCGGTGTCCGTGTCCGGTGTCCGCGGACACCGGACCACAGCACGGCGCTTATTCTAACAAGCTGATAAATAGCCGGTTTTCGGATGCGTTCCGACTGGCACGACCCTTGCTCATATGTTCCCGTCTCCACGATGTCCGTGGTCAGGGAACCTGAAATGATCCGCGATACCTCCGCTCAGGATCGTCTTGTCGAAGTCCGCCCGAACACGCGCCGCAAGCTGGTGTATATCGGCGGCGGTGTGGCGGCGCTTGCGCTGTGCGCGTTCATGGCGCCGAAGGTGATGACCATGTTTTCCACTGACGCATCCGTCAGTGGATCGCGCCTCAGTTACGCCGTGGTCGAACGTGGCCCGTTCGTTCGCGACATCGCGGCCGAAGGCAAGGTGGTGGCTGCGGTCAGCCCCACGTTGTATGCCGCCTCACCCGGCGCAGTGGTGCTGAAGGTGCATGCCGGTGATGTCGTGAAGAAGGGGCAGGTACTTGCCTCGATCACCAGCCCCGAATTGACCAACAAGCTCGCGCAGGAAACGTCTGCCGCCAATGCGATGGAAGTGGATTATCTGCGCGCGCAGATCGACGCTCGCAAGAAGCGTCTTGAATTGCAGAAGGCTGTCGACAACGCCATCATCGACCAGAAGTCGGCCGAGCGCGATCAGGAACGCTACGAAAAGGCCTTCAGCAAGGGTGCGGTGCCCAGCATGGACGTCGACAAATCCAAGTCGACTGTCGAGAAGGCGGTGATCACCACGAAGCACGCGCAGACCGATCTTGGCCTGGACAACGACAGCGCCGAATTCGACGTGAAGTCCAAGCGCCTCGCGCATGACCGTCAGGTGCTGCTGGTGCAGGACCTGGAGCGTCAGGTGGCCGATCTGGACGTGAAGTCACCGGTGGATGGTCAGGTGGGTCAGCTCTTCATCGCCGAGCGTGCCACCGTCGCCAAAGACGCCCAGTTGCTCAGCATCATCGACCTGAGCGCCCTCGAAGTGGAAATGAAGGTGCCCGAGAGCTTCGCCCGCGATCTGGGCATCGGTATGCCCGGCGAAATCACCGGCAACGGCAAGGTGTGGCAGGGCAAGGTCAGCGCGATCTCACCCGAAGTGGTCAACGGTGAAGTGTCGGCACGACTGCGCTTCGATGGCGCCACGCCGCAGCAGCTTCGCCAGAACCAGCGCCTGTCTGTGCGCATCCTTCTGGACAAGCGCGACAACGTGCTCACGGTGTCGCGAGGTTCGTTCGTGGATGAAAGTGCAGGTCGTTACGCCTATGTGGTTCACGACGGCGTGGCAGACAAGCGCGAGATTCGTGTCGGTGCCAACAGCATCGACAAGGTAGAGATCCTGTCTGGCCTGAATGCAGGCGACAAGATCGTGATTTCCGGCTCCGACGGTTTCAACGGCGCCGCGCACGTGGCGATCAGCCGGTAACGGCTGACTCGTCCCGCTCCGTTGTGCCTTCAAACCATCCCAATCATCAAGAGGAAACAGCCATGCTGAAGATGAGCCATCTGGCCAAGGTCTACCGCACCGAAGTTGTTGAGACTTACGCGCTGCGTGACTTCAACATCAACGTGAAGGAAGGCGAGTTCGTCGCTGTTACGGGACCGTCCGGTTCGGGCAAGACCACCTTCCTGACCATCGCCGGTCTTCTGGAAACGTTCACGGGCGGCGAGTACCACCTCGACGGCGTGGAAGTCAGCAAGCTGGACGACAACGCCCGCTCGCGCATTCGCAACGAGAAGATCGGCTTCATTTTCCAGGCATTCAACCTGATTCCCGATCTGAACGTGTTCGACAACGTGGAAGTGCCGCTGCGCTATCGCGGCATGAAGGCCGCCGAGCGCAAGCAGCGCATCATGGATGCACTGGAGCGCGTGGGTCTGGCATCGCGTGCAAAGCACTATCCGGCCGAACTGTCCGGTGGTCAGCAGCAGCGCGTCGCTATCGCCCGGGCACTGGCCGGCTCGCCGCGCCTGCTTCTGGCCGATGAACCGACCGGTAACCTCGACACGCAGATGGCCCGCGGCGTGATGGAGCTTCTGGAAGAAATCCATCGAGAAGGCGCCACCATCGTGATGGTGACCCATGATCCCGAACTTGCCGCACGCGCACAACGCAACGTGCATGTGATCGATGGTCAGGTGGTTGACCTGGCGGAAGACCCGCGCTTCCACGCGGCATCGCATCTGGCAGATACGGCGTCGTAATACGGGATCGTCGTGGACGCGACGGCACAGCCGTCGCGCATTGAAGCGGAACACTCCGCGCATCGTTGGGGAACGAACGCCATGTTTGCTTATTACCTGCAGCTGGGCCTGCGGAGCCTGCGTCGAAATCCGATGCTTACCGCCTTGATGGTGATGGCGATCGGATTCGGCGTGGCCGCTTCCATGACAACTTATTCGGTATTCCGTGCCACATCGCGTAATCCGATTCCGCAGAAGTCCGACGTGCTTTACATGGCGCAGGTGGACAACTGGGGCCCGGAAAACACCGAGAAGGGCGAGCCGCCGAATGCTCTGTCCTACATTGACGCCATGGCGCTGATGCGTGCAAAGAAAGCTTCGCGCCAGACGGCCATCTATCCTATCGGTCCTTCGGTGATTCCCGAGGACGCAGGGCGCCTGCCCATGCGCCAGGGCGCTTATGCGGTGGGTGCCGACTTTTTCACCATGTTTGACGCGCCTTTCATCCAGGGTGGTCCGTGGACGAGTGAGGACGACGACAAGCACGCCAGCACCATCGTCATTGATCGCAAGCTCAATGAGAAGCTTTTCAATGGTGGGCAAAGTGTAGGCAAGCAGGTGAATCTGGACGGTCGACTTTTCCGCGTCACCGGAGTCATTGACGAATGGAACCCGCAGCCGCGCTTCTTCGACGTGGTCAACACCGGCGGTTTTGACGATGCGCCGGGTGTGTACATTCCCTACAACCGCGCCATCGACCTGCAACTTGCCACCAACGGCAACAACAACTGCTCGTCTGATCCGGGCGAGGGCTGGGACAACTACATCCGCTCAGAATGCATCTGGAATGCCTTCTGGGTTGAGCTGCCGACGAAAGCCGCTGCCGCCGATTACAAGCGGTTTCTTCAGGGCTACGCCTCGGAACAGCAGCGCGCGGGTCGTTTTCGCTGGGCGCCGAATGTCCGCCTGCGCGGCGTGATGGAATGGCTGGACGTGCAGCACGTCGTGCCGCCGGAGTCGCAGATTTCGCTGGCCGTCGCGTTTGGATTCCTGATCATCTGCCTGGTCAACACGATTGGACTGTTGCTTGCGAAGTTCATGCGTCGTGCGCCTGAAATCGGTGTCCGCCGTGCACTGGGCGCATCACGTCGCACGATCTACGCGCAGTTCCTGATCGAAGCGGGCACCGTCGGACTCGCAGGTGGCTTGCTGGGACTGATCCTGACAGGCATCGGCGTACTTGGCGTTGGCCTGGTCTTTCCCAAGGACATCGCGCGGCTTGCGACGCTTGATCCTTCCCTGGTGCTGCTGACGCTGGTAGTGGCTATCGCCGCATCGCTCATCGCAGCCTTCTACCCCACGTGGCGCGCCGCTCAGGTGCAGCCGGCGTGGCAGCTCAAGTCGAATTAAGAGGCGTCGCCATGCAGATCAAACCGATTCTTGCCGCGCTTCGCCGGCACAAGGCGGGCACCATCCTGATCGCGCTGCAAATCGCGCTCACGCTCGCCATCGTCTGCAATGCGCTGTTCATCATCCAGGAACGTGTTTCGCGACTGTCGCGAACGACGGGCATGGATGAGAGCAACGTCATTGCCATCGCCAACCGCTATGTGGGACCGGCCACGGTGTTCGGTCCCACGATCAAGACCGATCTTGCCGCCATCCGCAACATGGCGGGCGTGGAAGACGCCTATGCCACCAATTCATACCCGCTGCGCAATGGCGGCTGGTCGATGGGTGTGCGACTGATTCCTGACGCGAAGAAGGAAATCACGTCTACCACGCTGTACTTCGTCGACGATCACGCACTGCGGACACTTGGCGTGAAGCTGATCGAAGGCCGCAACTTCAATGCCGGCGAGGTCATCATGCTGGACCCGCGCAAGTCCACCGCCTTGCCGCAGGTCATCATTACCAAGGCGCTGG
Organism: Luteibacter sp. Sphag1AF; assembly: GCF_014192715.1. Classification (GTDB taxonomy): domain Bacteria; phylum Pseudomonadota; class Gammaproteobacteria; order Xanthomonadales; family Rhodanobacteraceae; genus Luteibacter. Next base: position 23,947 of record NZ_JACHYH010000003.1, on the reverse strand, counting down.
CCCAGAAGTTGTTCGCCGATGGCAAGTCGCTTGGCAAGACAATTTACCTTTCCCAGGAAGGCAAACCCTCCACCGTGATCGGCGTGGTGGAAAAGCTGCAGGTTCCCTGGGTGGGGACGTGGGCCGGCTCGTTCGATCAGCACGCTGTGCTGCTTCCCGCCACGCTCGACGCCAATTATCAGAACTTCCTGGTCCGCGCGCGTCCCGGCCAGCAGGAGGCGGTGCTCAAGGCATTGCCCAAGCTGCTGATCGACACGAATCGCATGCGGGTCATTCCTGAGGAGGGTGGCGTGCGTTCGTTCGAGGATGTTCGTCGTCGTGCTTACGAGACCGACCGCGGCATGGCCATCCTGATGGGTATCGTCTGCGCCGTGCTCCTGGCCATCACTGCCGCCGGCATCGTGGGCCTGTCCAGTTTCTGGGTGGGGCAGCGCCGCAAGCAGATTGGTGTGCGACGCGCACTGGGTGCGACCAAGGGCGACATTCTCAGCTACTTCATGACCGAGAATTTCCTGATCGCGCTGGGTGGCGTGATCGTCGGATCCGCTCTTGCCTATGGCATGAACCAGTGGCTGCTTGAGCAGTTCGAGATGCAGCGCCTTTCGCTGGTGTACGTCATAACGGGAGTGGTCGCACTACTGCTGCTTGGCCAGGCTGCCGTACTGGCGCCTGCATTGCGCGCATCAAGGGTGTCGCCCGTCGAAGCGACACGCTCGGTCTGATTCCGACGTCCTCTGGAGCTATCCATGTTCGGTTATTACCTTGAGCTTGCCATGCGCAGCATGAAGCGCAACCGCGTACTCACCGCCCTGATGGTGGTGGCCGTGGCGCTGGGCATTGGAAGCTGCATGACAACGCTCACGGTCCTGCATGTGCTGTCGGGCGATCCGATGCCTGGCAAAAGCCAGAACCTGTACACGCCACAGATTGATCCACGGGCCATGGATGGCTACGTGGAAGATGGCCCGATGCTGGATCAGGTGACGTGGATCGACGGGATGAATCTCCTCAGGTCAAAGCGTGGCGAACATCAGGCTCTGATGACCGGTGGCGCGATGACGGTTCAGCCTTCCGATGGGTCCATTGATCCGTTCTATGCGAATTCCCGATACACCACGGCTGACTTCTTCCCGATGTTCGCGATCCCGCTGCTTTACGGCCGTGCCTGGAACGCGAGCGATGATGAGGCGAGGACGCGTGTCGCAGTCATTTCGAGCGAACTGAACGACAAGCTGTTCCACGGCGAGGACAGCACGGGCAAGAGCATTCGCATCCACGGTACCGACATGAGGATCGTGGGGGTGATCGGTGACTGGCGTCCGACACCACACTTCTATGATCTGAACATGGGTGACTTCGCCAATACGGAAGATGTGTTCGTACCGTTGTCTGTGGCGCGTGAGCTTCTGCTTCCCCGCAGCGGGTCGATCGACTGCTGGGGTCCTGGCGGCAGTGCCGAGGAGAGCCTGGAGAAGGCGTCCTGCGTGTGGCTGCAATTCTGGGTTCAGCTCGACTCGCCGGCGAAGGCCGCCGAGTATCGGCAGTTCCTGCTTCATTACGTGCAGGAACAGAAGGCACTGGGACGTTTTGAGCGTCCGGCGCGGGTGGAGCTTTTCAACGTCATGCAGTGGATGGATTACAAACAGGTGGTGCCGGGTGACGTCAAATTGCAGACGCTTCTGGCGATGGGCTTCTTTCTTGTATGCCTCGTGAACACGGTGGGTCTCATGCTTGCCAAGTTCATGCGTCGCTCGGTGGAAGTGGGTGTGCGACGTGCGCTGGGTGCATCTCGTCGCGCCGTGTTTGCGCAGTTGTTGACGGAGGCCGGCATCATCGGATTGATGGGAGGACTGCTGGGACTGATGCTTGCCATGGCCGGTCTGGTGCTGGTGCGCGCGCAGCCTGCGCAATATGCGTCGCTCGCGCATCTGGATATGGAAATGCTGGTGCTCACGATGGTGCTTGCCATCGTCGCCACGGTGCTGGCGGGCGTCTTGCCGGCATGGCGCGCATGCCAGATTGCCCCCGCGCTTCAGCTCAAGACCCAATGAGGTTCACGATGGAAATTCGTCCGATCCTTTCCACGCTGCGTCGCCACAAGGTCACCGCTACGCTGGTGATCCTGGAGATCGCGCTGACGTGTGCCATCGTCTGTAATGCCATCTTCCTGATCGGCCAGCGCCTGGATCATATTGATCTGCCCAGCGGCGTCGCTGAAAGCGAGCTGATGCAGATTATCCCCGTGGGTATCGGCAAGCAGGCCGATTCCCATGCGCGGGCAACGGCAGATCTGGCGGCCCTCCGGCAAATCCCAGGAGTGACCGGTGCGACCATGGCCAACCAGCTGCCGTTCGGCAATCAGTCGTGGAACTCATCCATCCGGCTTTCGCCTGACCAGAAGCTGCCATCGCTCAATTCCACGATCTACTATGGCCAGGACGTCGTCCGCATCTATGGCCTGGACCTCATTGCAGGCCGCAACTTCCAGGACGATGAGTACAAATGGTGGGACGATACTGCTGGGGACGATTCACTGTCGCCGCACGTCGGCATCGTCACCCAGGCGTTGGCCAGGAAGCTTTTCCCGAACGAAAATCCGTTGGGAAAGACCATCTGGCAGGGCACCAACAACATCCAGATCATCGGCGTGGTCCGCACGCTGACACGCCCGAACCTGCGTGATGTTGAGTCCAACGGATACAGCATCATCATGCCGTTGCGCGTCACGATGGGTAATTTCGCTGGCTTCGTGCTGCGTTCGCGCCCACAGGACCGTGCGCGGGTGCTGGACGAAGCGGTGGCGACGCTCAGAAAGCAGGATCCGAGGCGCGTCTTTACCGAGAAGCGTACCTACGACGAGATACGAAAGAAATTCTTCGCGGGCGACCGCTCCATGACAGTGCTGCTGGCGACGGTATGCGCAGCGTTGCTCATCGTCACGGCGCTGGGCATTGTCGGACTGGGTAGTTTCTGGGTCGCGCAACGGCGTCGGCAGATAGGGGTGCGTCGCGCCCTGGGCGCCCGGCGGATCGACATCGTGCGGTATTTCCAGACCGAGAATTTCCTGCTCGCCACCATCGGCATCGCTCTTGGCATGGTTCTGGCTTACGGTATCAATCTCCTGCTGATGGTCCACTACGAACTGCCGCGTCTTCCGTTCATCTATCTTCCCGCGGGTGCTGCGCTGCTCTGGCTGCTTGGACAGGCGGCGGTGCTGGGCCCCGCGTTGCGCGCCGCCTCCGTTCCGCCAGTGGTTGCCACCCGCGGATGACCTCATGGTGTGCATAATGGACAAAGGGTGCGAAAGGGTTTCAACCTTTTCGCCTGGGGCAGCATCCATGGATGCATGCGAAAGGACATCATGCGTACCGTACTGATTATTGATGACAACCCTGCAGTGGGCGAGGCGTTGTCGCTCGCGTTATCCCTGCGGGACATTCGCGCCCTGGTGGCGCACACACCGGAAGAGGGCCTGGCGGTACTGGGGCGTGAAACGGTGGACGTGGTCATCCAGGACATGAATTTCACCGCCGATACCACGTCTGGCGAGGAAGGCATTGCGTTGTTTCGCGAAATTCGCGGCCGCCATACCGACCTTCCGGTGATCCTGCTTACCGCATGGACGCATCTGGAAAGCGCCGTGGAACTGGTGAAGGCTGGAGCCGCCGACTATCTGGCCAAGCCGTGGGACGACGCAAAGCTGTTGCAGACGGTGGAAAACCTGCTGGAGCTTTCGGAATCCACGCGTGAGGTGACCCGTGCGCGCATCGAACGTCGCAAGCGTCGCGAAGCGTTGCAGAGCCGCTACGATCTGGCGGGTCTGGTCTTTGCTTCCGAAGGCATGGGGCGCACTATCGAGCTGGCCTGTCAGGTGGCCAAATCCGATGTGCCCGTGCTGGTCACCGGCCCCAATGGCGCGGGAAAAGAACGTATCGCTGCGATTGTGCACGCCAATTCGGCGGTCAAGCGTGGTCCGTTCATTGCCGTGAATTGCGGCGCGCTGCCCGGCGAACTGATCGAGGCTGAACTCTTCGGTGCCGATGCCGGCGCGTATACCGGCGCCAACAAGGCACGCGAAGGCCGTTTTGAAATGGCCGATGGCGGCACGCTGTTTCTGGACGAGATCGGCAACCTGCCGCTTCCCGGCCAGATGAAATTGCTGCGCGTGCTGGAAACCGGGCAATTCGAGCGTCTGGGTTCCGGGCGTACCCGTCAGGCCCGCGTCCGCGTCATCAGTGCCACCAATGCCGATCTGAAGGGAATGATCCGCGCAGGTACGTTCCGCGAGGATCTGTACTACCGCCTCAACGTCATCGAAGTGAATCTGCCTCCGCTGGCCGAGCGCACCGACGACATCCTGCCGCTGGCCGAGTTCTTCCTCGAAGAGCGTGCCGTGCTGACCGAGGACGCACGCGAGGCTTTGCTTGCGCACAGCTGGCCGGGCAACGTGCGCGAATTGAAGAACGCCATTGTGCGCGCTGCGTTGCTGGCACCGCACGGCCGCATTGATGCGGAGCATCTGAACCTGCCTGCTCATTCACCGAATGCCGCACGCAATCTGGATGAACCCACGCGTGAATCCGTGGAAGCGGCACTGGCCTCAGCCGGCGGCGTCATCAGCCGCGCCGCCAGCTCCCTGGGCCTGTCCCGCCAGGCACTGTATCGCCGCATGGAGCGCTACGGGCTCGCTACCTGATCTGGTAGCGTGGCAACCGGGCGGACGGTGCATCCTTGGGAGAGGGAACGCGCGTGAGAACGATGTCGCTTGAAGGACGAATGACCCTCCTGATCGGCACGTCCGCGCTGGTCGGTGCGCTGGTGTACGCGTCGCTCACCGAGTGGCCGGTGCCGCAATTGATGGCATGGCTGAGTGCTACCGAGAAACACGCGGCAGGTGCGAAGGCTGTGACATCGGCAGCCACGATCCAGCCGATCGGTCCTTGGGGCGCGCTGACGTTGAGCGTGCTGGTGCTGGTGCCGTTGTCCGCGTGGCTCGCGCATGCGGTGATGCAGCCGTTGCGCAGCCTGATGCGTGCACTGCAAAGTGCCGTGGCCAGTTATCGCGACGGCGATTTCAGCATGTCCATCGCATCGCCGCGCCGGGATGAGCTGGGCGACCTCATCAAGATGCACAACGAACTGGGGCAGACGCTGCGCGACCAGCGCCAGCACCTGGCCCAGCGCGAACTGCTGTTGGACACCGTGGTGCAGAACACGCCTGTCGCGCTCGTGCTTACGGATGGGGCGGGCAAAGTTACCTACGCCAATATCGCTGCGCGTCATCTTTTCAATGAAGGGCGCACGCTGGCCGGGCTCGATTTCGACGAATTATTGAATGGCATGCCCCAGCCGCTGCGCGTGGCGGCACAGGGTGGCGAGGATGCGCTGCTGACGGTGGAGATGGAGGGCGGGGAGGAAACCTTCCATCTGTCGCAGCGGAATTTCCGCCTTCAGGGCAGGCCGCATCGCCTCCAGTTGTATCGCCGCATGACCCGCGAGCTGTCACGGCAGGAAGTGGCCACCTGGAAACGCGTCATCCGCGTCATCAGTCACGAGTTGAACAACTCGCTGGCGCCCATTTCGTCGCTGTCGCACTCGGGTATCGAGCTGGCACGGCGGGGCGACCTGGAACGGCTTCCGGGCGTCTTTGCGTCCATTGGCGAACGGGCCCGGCATCTGCACGGCTTCATCGCCGGCTATGCCAGTTTCGCCAAGCTGCCCACGCCGCGCACCGAGCCGGTGGAGTGGAAGCCATTTCTCGACGGGCTGGCCTTGCACTGCCAGTTTCAGCTGGCAGCCGCACTGCCCGACATCCCCGGCCGCTTTGACCGCACCCAGATTGAGCAGGTTCTCATCAATCTCATCAAGAACGCCCATGAAGCGGGCGGGGAAGCGGACGACGTGTCGCTCAGCATCCTTCTGGTGGGGCATGAGCTGCGCATCGAAGTGGCCGACCGGGGTCCGGGCATGAACGAAATGGTGCTGGCACAGGCCCTTTTACCGTTCTACTCCACCAAACGCGCGGGTACGGGACTGGGCCTGGCGCTGGCCCGCGAGATCGTCGAAGCACACGGCGGGCGCATCTCCCTGGCCAATCGGGAAGGCGGCGGTCTGCGTGTCACTCTTCTGTTGCCGCTGAACGGATGACCTTCACCTATACTCCCGAATATCCATCGGATCGGGAGTGCGGGAAATGGGAAGCATCGTTGCGTTAGTGGTTGTGTTCGTTGTCGTCATCCTGTTGTCGAAGCTGGTTCGCGTCGTGCCCCAGGGCTATGAGTGGACCGTGGAGCTGTTCGGCAAGTACACGGGCACGCTGACGCCGGGTCTGCATTTCCTCATTCCCATCATGTACGGCATTGGCCGCAAGATGAACATGATGGAGCAGGTGCTGGATGTTCCCTCGCAGGACGTCATCACCAAGGACAACGCCGTGGTCCGCGTGGACGGCGTGGTGTTCTATCAGGTACTGGACGCCGCCAAGGCGGCCTATGAAGTGGCCAACCTCGAAGGCGCCGCACTGGCGCTCATCATGACCAACATCCGCACGGTGCTGGGCTCGATGGACCTGGACGAAAGCCTGAGCCAGCGCGACGCCATCAACGCGAAGCTGCTGGGCGTGATCGACGAAGCCACCCATCCGTGGGGCGTCAAAGTCACCCGTATCGAAATCAAGGACATTTCGCCGCCGCGCGACCTGGTGGACGCCATGGCCCGCCAGATGAAGGCCGAGCGCGAAAAGCGCGCCAACATCCTTGATGCCGAGGGCTTCCGTCAGGCCGCCATCCTCAAGGCCGAAGGCGAGAAGCAGTCCGCCATCCTTGAAGCCGAAGGCAAGAAGGAAGCGGCGTTCCGTGAAGCAGAAGCCCGCGAGCGCAAAGCCGAGGCAGAAGCCAAGGCCACCACGATGGTCTCCACGGCCATTGCCGGCGGTGACGTCAATGCCCTGAATTACTTCGTCGCCAACAACTACGTGGAAGCGCTGAAAGAGATGGCCAAATCGCCGAACCAGAAAATGCTGCTGCTGCCCATCGAGGCCACGGGCATCCTGGGCTCGCTGGCGGGTATTGCAGAGCTGGCCAAGGATTCGCTGGCCCAGCAGCAGACGCGTACGCAGGCCGCGAACGCTGATCGCACGCCGCCGCCGATCCGCTGACGGCCATGAGCGACATGGCATTGCATTACCTGTGGTGGATCGTGGCGCTGCTGCTTATCGGCGGCGAAGTGCTGTTGCCCGGCTATTTCATGCTGTGGATCGGTTTTGCGTCCGCCGCCATGGGCGTGGTGCTGCTCTTTATTCCCGGCCTCGGGCCCGTGGCGCAGGCGCTGGTCTTTGCGCTGTTTTCGTTTGTGTCCTGCTTCGCGTACTGGAAGTACATCCGGCCACGTGTGGACAGCATTCCTGTCGGCAACGAGCGGCTTAATCGTCGCGGCGAGCAGTTGATCGGCCAGCGTTACGAGCTGATCGAGCCCATCGTGAACGGGCGCGGCAAAGCGCGCGTGGGCGATGGCATGTGGCTGGTGAGCGGCCCTGATCTTCCCGTCGGCACGATGGTGGAGGTCACGGGTGTGGATGGCACAACGCTCAAGGTCAGAGCATGGGCGCAAGCGTAGTCAATACAGCGGTGCCGACGTCGTTCGCGACGACGGCGATCAATACCCGCATTGCGTTTCTGGTGGAGCTGGCTCGCCGGCTTCACCAGTACGGCACCACCGCGCCGCGTCTGGAAAGTGCCATGTTCAGCGTGGCGCAGCGCATGGGGCTGGTGGCGGATGTCTGGTCGAGCCCTACCGCCATCATTGTTTCGTTTTCGGATCAGGCGCAGGGCGATGATGGTGTGGCTCAGGTCACCCAGGTCATGCGCCTGCCGCCGGGTGACGTGAACCTTGCGCGCCTGTGCGAAGCCGATCGCATCGCTGATGCGGTGATCGACGGCCATATGGGCCTGCGTGAAGGCTTTCAGTCGCTGCGTGCGCTGGGCAAGCCGGAAACCCGGCGTTCCGAGGCCGCACTGATCGCCAGCTACGGTCTGGCAGCGGCCACGGTCGTGGCGTTGCTTCTGCACAGCGCCTGGGTCGACCTGATCACGGCAGGCTTCATTGGCGTGGTGATCGGCAGCATCACTGTTGCCTCGGCCACGCGGCCGCGCCTGGCGGTGGCCAGCGAGGCCATCAGTGCCATGGTGGCCACGGCCATCGCCACGCTGGTCAGCGCATTTGTCGTGCCGCTGGCCTTGAAGTCGGTGATCCTCGGCAGCCTTATTGTGCTGCTTCCCGGCATGGCATTGACCACCGCTGTGCGCGAGATTTCCAGCGGCCATCTGGTGGCCGGCGTGGCGCGGATGGGCGGGGCTATCGCTACGTTGCTGAAGCTGACCTTCGGCGCGGTTGCCGCCAGCCAGTTGTTCGAGGCGCTGGGCATCAAGGCGCACGATTATGCCGTGCCGCCGCTACCGGGCTGGATGGACTGGCCGTCACTGGTGCTGGGTGCGTTCTCGTTCGCCATTCTTTTCCGCGCCGCCCGCAAGGACTGGCTGGTGGTGATGGGCGCGGTGATCGTTGGGTATCTGGCCACCCGCTGGGGCGGCATGATCGCCGGCACCTTGCCGTCAGCTCCGGTAGGCGTCTTTATCGGCGGCCTGTTGCTGGGGGCGGTCAGCAACCTGTACGCACGGTTCGCTCACCAGCCCGGTGCGGTGATTCGTGAGCCCGGCATCATCCTGCTGGTGCCGGGAAGTATCAGTTTCCGCAGCGTGTCTTATCTTCTGGACCACGACGCGTCGCTGGGCATGGATACCGGCTTGCTCGTCGTCACGCTGCTGGTGTCGCTGGTGGCCGGCCTGCTGTTTGGCGACTTGCTGATCGCGCCGCGGCGCTCGCTGTAACGCATTGGTATTACGGATCGGCCACGGCCATTAATCCGGTTTCAGACTCCCCGGATCAGACTCGGAAAAAAGCCGGCCAATGGCCGGCTCTTCCTTGCGCGGGTAGATGTCGAATCAGACCAGAAGGTCTTTTTCTTTCTTGCCCGCTTTCAGTGCATCGTTGAACCAGCGCGGGCGCTTGCCGCGACCAGACCAGGTCTGCTCGGCATCCGCCGGATTGCGATATTTCGGAGCGACGGTAATGCCTGCGCGCTTGGATTTGGCGCGGGTGCCGAACACGTCTTCAAAGGTAAAACCCTCGGCCTTGAGAAGGGCGTGGATTTTCTCTTTCAGCTTGAAAACCTTTTCCTTGCGCAGTTCGGACTGGCGCGACTGGGCTTTCGTGATGAGGTCGTTGAGCTGGTTGTGATTCAGGTTTTTGATGTCGACCGCCATGAGAAACTCCGCATTTTTTATTGTTGACGTTATTGCCCCGCACCATGGGTCATTCGCGGGAACGCCCATGGTGAATTACGCCCTGATTCTCTCCCACGCGGACGCCAAATGCAAAAAACGCCGGGCATAAAGCCCGGCGTTTTGTGAAATGCACCACGCGATTATTCGCGATTAATAAGATTAATCGGAAAATCTTATGCCAGAAGTAACAGGAGGTCTTCGCGAGTGATGGCGCGGGCTTCGCTTTCAGTGCGCTGGCGATATTCCAGGGTGCCTGCGGCGATGCCACGCTCGCTGACAACCACGCGGTGCGGAATACCCAGCAGTTCCATGTCGGCAAACATGGAGCCGGCGCGCAGGCCACGGTCGTCCAGCACGGCTTCAATGCCGGCGGCGGTCAGTTCCTGATAAAGCGCTTCAGCGGCGGCGGCCACTTCCGGGGAGTTCTTCGGATTGATGACGCACACGGCAATGCGCCACGGGGCCATGGCATCCGTCCAGATCATGCCTGCCTCGTCGTGGCGCTGTTCGATGGCGGCAGCCACGATGCGGCTGACGCCGATGCCGTAGCAACCCATGTACATCGTGGCGAGCTTGCCCTGGTCGTCCAGCACGGACGCGCCCATTGCCTCGGCATACTTCTGGCCGAGCTGGAAGATGTGGCCGACTTCGATGCCACGGGCGAGGCGCAGGGTGCCCTTGCCGTCCGGCGAGGCGTCACCGTCGACAACCTGGCGCAGGTCGGCCACGCGGTCGATGCGGGCGTCACGCACCCAGTTGGCGCCCGTGTAATGGGTGCCATCCTTGTTGCCGCCGCAGACGAAGTCGGCAAGCACGGCCGCGTCGCGGTCCACGATCACCGGGATGCTGTCCGGCAGGCCCACCGGGCCAATGAAGCCCGGGCGCGTGCCGATGGCCGCGACGATCTCTTCCTCGCTGGCCAGCACCGACTCGTCCGGCAGTTCTGCGAGGTGGGAGGCCTTCACTTCGTTCAATTCGTGGTCACCGCGCACGCACAGGGCTACCAGGCCCTTCACGCCGCGCACGATGATCGTCTTGACGCACTGGCTGGGGGAAACGCTCAGGGCGCGGGACACGTCGTCGATGGTGCGCTGCGTGGGCGTGGGTACGAGGGTCAGTTCGGCCGACGGGGCAGGGCGTTCCGTGGTGGGCGCCAGCGCTTCGGCCTTCTCGATGTTGGCGGCATAGTTCGAGCCGTCGGAGAACGCGATGGCGTCTTCACCCGAATCGGCCAGTACCTGGAATTCGTTGCTGGCGCTGCCGCCAATGGCACCCGTGTCGGCATCGACGGCGCGGAACTTCAGACCCAGGCGGGTAAAGATACGGGTGTAGGCCTCGTACATCACCTGATAGGTTTCAGCCAGCGATTCCTCGGTGAGATGGAAGGAATAGGCATCCTTCATCAGGAATTCGCGCGCGCGCATCACGCCGAAACGCGGACGGATCTCGTCGCGGAACTTGGTCTGGATCTGATAGAAATTGAGCGGCAGCTGCTTGTAGCTTTTCAGCTCATTGCGCGCGAAGTCGGTAATGACTTCTTCGTGCGTGGGGCCGTAGCAGAAATCCTGTTCTTTACGGTCTTTCATTTTCAGGAGCTGGTTACCGAACTTCTCCCAGCGACCGCTTTCTTCCCACAGCTCGCGCGGCTGTACGGAAGGCATCAGCATTTCCAGCGCGCCAGCGCGGTTCATTTCTTCACGTACCACCGCTTCCACCTTGCGCATGACGCGCAGGCCCAGTGGCGTCCAGGTGTACAGGCCCGAGGCAAGCTTGCGGATCATGCCCGCACGAAGCATCAGCTTGTGGCTGGGCAGCTCGGCGTCTGCGGGAACTTCCTTGGAGGTGGCGAGATGAAACTGGCTGAGACGCATGAGGCTTGGAGGTCCGGACGGTAAAGCACCGATTATAGGCTTAAGCCGCCGGACGGAATGGGGGCGTGCGAGCGCCCCCATTCGATCGTGCTTATTTCTTGCAGTACAGGGTGTATTGGGCCTGCGCCGTTTCCATCTGGCGCTGGCGTGCTGCCGTGTCCAGCTGAACACTGCCGCCCTTGCCGTCATCGGCGGATACCGGCTGGTCTTTGCCCAGCACTTCCAGGTTCGATTTCAGGGTCTCGCACAGCTTGCCGCGGTTTTCCGGCGTGTCTGCGGTGGGGCCGCTGGTGCCCTTGGCAGGCTCCGGCTTCGGTTCCGGCGAGACGCCCTCGGTGGACGGTTGTGTGGAGGCCGTTGCGCCGGAGGTGTGCACTTTCTCCACCTTGGTGCCGCCCGGCGGCGGCGAGTCGGTGTAGTGCGTGACGCCCTGAGCATCCTTCCACTTGTAGAACGACGTGGCCGACTGGGCCTGTGCCATGGTGGCAACAGACGCTAGCAGCGCGACAATCAGGTAACGACGCATGAAGGGAGTCCGGTTCAAAGGAAGGCGCGCGTACAGTTAGCACCGGCCGGGCGTGCGCACAAGCGCCAGGTGGTGCTTGTGTGCGCGACCGCACGCACGAGCCTCTCCGGGCGCTGGTCTACGCACGCATCACTCCAGTCCTTTAAACTGACCGCCCACCGTCACGGAATGGACAATGACTGAACCCACTCCCGCGCGGGCGCCTCGCCACCGCGGCATCTATCTCCTGCCGAACCTGTTCACGACGGGAGCGATGTTTGCTGGCTTTTACGCCATCGTCTCGGCCATCAATGCGCACTACATGACGGCGGCGTGCGCCGTTTTCGTGGCGGCTGTGCTCGATGGCATGGACGGCCGCGTGGCGCGCATGACCAACACGCAGAGTGATTTCGGCGTTCAGTACGACTCGCTGTCGGACCTGGTGAGCTTCGGCCTTGCACCGGCACTGGTCATGTACACCTGGTCGCTGTCCTCGCTGGCCGGTTACGGCCCGGTGTGGGGCAAGATCGGCTGGGCTGCCTCCTTCATCTATGCCGTGTGCGCGGCCCTTCGCCTGGCGCGGTTCAATACCCAGGTGGGCGTTGCCGACAAGATGTACTTCCAGGGGCTGGCCAGTCCGGCGGCCGCCGGGTTGTGCATGGCCTTCGTCTGGACCATGGAAAAATTTGGCATTCCCGGTCCCACGGTCGCCTTTTTCACGATGCCGCTCGCGGTGGTTGCGGGTCTGTTGATGGTCAGCAACGTGCGCTATTACAGCTTCAAGGCGTGGCCCAAGGGCGACCGCGTGCCGTTCGTCTGGCTGATTGCGGCGGTGCTGGTGGTGGTGCTTCTGGTGATCGACACCGCCCCGGTGTTGCTGGCCGTGGGCATCATTTATGTGGTGTCCGGGCCGGTCATGACCCTGTGGGGTCGTGCCTCCCGTCGGCGCCGCGCCCGGCATCACGCCCGGGCGGATGGATGAGCATGGTCGCGGCTGTCGCCAGCACTGACCCACGTCGGCGTGCCCGCCTGCTGAAAGCCATGGGCGTCACGCCGTGGCGGCTGCGGTCGGGGCCGGACGCAGCATCCGCCGCGATGGGCGAGGCAATGCCCGCGTCGCCGATGGCGATGGAAACCGATGCCGTCTGTGTGGTGGTCATCCCCGCAGGCTGTGACGAGCGCCAGCTGGAACTGATCGGCCGCGCCCTGCGTGCCACGGGTCCGCAACTGGCGCGCGCCGCCCGGTTGGAAGCCGGGCAGGGCGGGTTGGGCGTCGTTCCCGTCGCGCGGGCGTATCTGGTTTTCGGTGAGGCGCAGGCTCACGCACTGGGCCACGACCTGCCAGCTGCGGTGATGAGTGCCGCCGATATCGTTCTGGTGGACGAGCCCGCACGGATCGTGGCGGAACCGGGCGCCAAGCGGCGTCTGTGGAATGGTCTGCGCACGCTGAGGCGCGCGCTGGCGGCAGGTTGAGTCGTGGTCGCCGTCGCCCATCCCGCTACTGAAGTGCGCGCCATGCGCCGCGACGACCTCGACGAGGTCGTCGCCATCGAGCAGGCGTCTTACGATTTCCCCTGGACGCCGGGCATTTTTCGGGACTGTCTGCAGGCCGGGCACCACTGCTGGGTCATCGTCCACGACGGCGTCCTGGCGGGCTACGGCATCTTGTCCGTCGGCGCGGGGGAGGCCCATGTGCTCAATATCTGTATCGGCAACGATCACCGGGGGCTGGGCTATGGCCGCCGCATGATGCGCCGGTTGCTCGATCTGGCCCGCTGGTATGGGACGGAGCGCATTTTCCTGGAAGTGCGGCCGTCCAATCCGGTGGCCAAGGAGCTGTACGAGTCTCTGGGCTTCGCTGAAATCGGTCGCCGGCCGGGATATTACCCGGCTAAAACAGGTCGCGAAGATGCCATCGTGATGGCGCTGGACATGCTGCCCCCGGCCTGAGCCATTACCGGCATGGCCAGTTCTATCGCGAGCCAGGGTTCGGGCACAAAAAAAGCCGGCGTAAGCCGGCTTCTTTCGGGAACGCAGTCGCGCAGGCTTACGCCAGGTCGCGGATCTTCGCGTTCAGGCGGCTCTTGTGACGGGCAGCCTTGTTCTTGTGGATCAGGCCGCGTGCAGCGTAACGGTCCATGACCGGCACGGCGACGGCGTAGGCGGAAGCTGCGCCTGCCTTATCCTTGGCGTCGATCGCCTTGACGACCTTCTTCAGTGCGGAACGCACCATGGAACGCGCGCTGACGTTGCGCAGACGGCGCTGCTCCGACTGACGCGCACGCTTCTTCGCGGACTTGATGTTGGCCAAGGGAAAACTCCAGAGTTCGGTTGGGCTTAAAAAAGACGCCCAGTATGAGGTCAATGCGTCGCTACGTCAACAGCTTAGGCCGTTCACGGGCGTGCCGGCGGGGTAGCGGGAAACATTGCCCGCAAAAGCGCCGAACGCGTACTGTCTTCCTGCTGGCGCTCGCTGTCAAACTACGGCGTTTTCCGACCCCGGCAAAGGCACCCGTTCCAAGGATGAAAACCCCCAGTCTTTTACGTGGCGTGCTGTCGTTCAGCGGCATGACCATGGTGTCGCGCGTGCTGGGCCTGGTGCGGGACATGGCCATCAATGCCTCCTTCGGCGCGAACGCGGCTACCGATGCTTTCTGGGTGGCGTTCCGCATACCCAACTTCATGCGTCGCCTGTTTGCCGAAGGCTCGTTTTCCACGGCTTTCGTGCCTGTTTTTACCGAGGTCAAGGAAACCCGCCCGCATGCGGAGCTGAAGTCGCTGATGGCGCGCACCTCGGGGACGCTTGGCGGTGTGTTGCTGGTGGTGACCGCGCTGGGTGTGATCTTTGCTCCTCAGGTAACGGCGTTGTTTTCACCGGGTGCTGTCGATACGCCGGAGAAATTCGAGCTCACTGTCAACCTGTTGCGTCTGACTTTTCCTTTTCTGCTGTTTGTGTCGCTGACGGCGCTTTCTGGCGGGGCCCTGAACAGTTTCCATCGTTTTGGCCTGCCAGCCCTGACGCCGGTCATCCTCAACCTTTGCATGATCGCGGGCGCGCTCTGGCTGGCGCCACGGCTGCACACGCCAATCATGGCAATGGGCTGGGCGATTCTGGTCGCTGGTGTGCTTCAGCTGGCTTTCCAGTTGCCGGCCCTGAAGGGGCTGGACCTGCTGGCGCTGCCTCGCTGGGGCTGGAGCTCGCCGGACGTGCGCCGGATCATGAAGTTGATGGTGCCGACGCTGTTCGGCTCGTCCGTGGCGCAGATCAACCTCCTGCTGGATACGGTCATTGCCTCACTGCTGGTTGCCGGCTCGCAGAGCTGGCTGTCGCAGGCGGATCGCTTTCTTGAGCTGCCGCTGGGCGTTTTTGGCGTGGCGCTGGGTACGGTCATCCTGCCATCGCTGTCGCGCCACCACGTGGCCACGGACAAGGAAGGCTTCTCGCGTGCGCTGGACTGGGGCCTGCGCACGACGCTTATTATCGCGGTGCCCGCGATGTTTGCCCTGATGCTGCTGTCCGAGCCGCTGGTCGCCACCATTTTCCAGCACGGCCGGTTCACGCCGTTCGATACGCGCATGGCGTCGCTTTCCATCTCCGCGCTGAGCTTTGGCCTGCCGGCCTTCGCGCTGGTCAAGGTGTTGCTGCCCGCGTTCTATGCGCGCAAGGACACCCGTACACCGGTCAGGGCGGGCGTCGCCTCGCTGGTGGCGAACATGGTGTTCAACGTGCTTTTTCTGGCCTTGCTGTTCTCCCTGTGGGCCAGCCCCGAACAGAAGGCGGGGTCCTGGCTGACCGGCCTGTCGCAGATTCCTGGCCTGCACATGGCATTGGGCATGGCCAGTGCGCTGGCCAGCTACCTGAACCTGGCGCTGCTCTGGCACTGGCTGAAGAAGGCAGGCGTTTATCAGTTGCAGCCGGGCTGGATGCGTCATCTTGGCCGGCTGGCCTTCGCCTGCGCCGCGATGATCGTGGTCCTGCTTGCCGGCCTGTGGTTGTGGCCCAACTGGACGGACACTGAAAAATGGACCCGCGTCGCCCGTCTGGCCGTGCTGGTGGCGGCCGGTGGCGGGGCCTATCTGGCGGCTCTGTTCGCTGCAGGCTTCCGCCTGCGTGAACTGCGCGGTCGGTGAGGGGGCGCCGCATTGTGCGGCGCAATGCTGCGGCTATACTGGCCCGATGGCTTTGATTCCGTTGCACCTCCTGAACCGTGCTGACCTCCCTGATGGGAGGGTTTGCGCATGACGCTCCGTCTGCATCGTGACGTCGATGGGCCGTGTCTGGTGCCTGAAGGCAGCGTCCTTGCCATCGGCGCGTTCGATGGCCTGCATCGCGGTCATCAAACCCTGCTTGACGAGGTGCGTCAGCGCGCCTGTGCCCAGGGGCTGGTGCCTGCCGTGGTCACCTTCGAGCCCCTTCCGCGCGCTTTCTTCTCGCCGGTTCCGGTTCCGCGCCTGAGCAGCCTTCGCGAGAAGGTGGAGGGCATGACGGCGGCCGGTGTGCGCGATCTGCTTTCGCTGCGTTTTGACGCAGCGCTGACGGCGATGTCCGCCGAAGACTTCGTTCGCCGGGTGCTGGTCGGACGCATGGCGGCTCGCGAAGTGTGGGTCGGGTCGGATTTCCGTTTCGGCCATAAACGTGCCGGCGATTTCGCGCTGCTGGAGTCTATGGGCGCCGAACTCGGATTCACGGCCCACGCCATGGAGCCGGTGCTGATTGATGGCGAGCGGGTGTCCGCGTCCCGGGTCCGCACGCTGCTGGCCGAGGGCCGCTTCGCAGACGCCACCGCGTTGCTGGGCCGTCCGTTCGTTATTGATGGCCACGTGGAATATGGCAACCAGCTTGGCCGCACGCTGGGCTACCCCACCGCCAACATTCACCTGGGCGACCGGGTCAGCCCGGTCCACGGCATTTTTGCCGTGCGCATCGGGGTGGGTGAGGGGCCGTGCAGCTGGCCTGGCGTAGCCAGCCTCGGTACGCGCCCCACCGTCAACGAAGTGCGCGAACCCTTGCTGGAAGCTCACCTTTTCGATTTTGCGGGCGACCTCTACGGGCGCCGGATCGCAGTGGAGTTTGTCACCAAATTGCGCGATGAACTGAAATTCGACGACCTGGAAGCCCTGACTGCGCAGATGCGCCAGGACGAACGGGACGCCCGGCAGGCTCTTGGAATGAACCCCATTCTTGTCGATGCATGAAAGATGGACGTCATGAGGCGTCCTGATTCGATAACCAGCGGTTGCGAGCAATGACCCAGGATTACAAGAACACCATCAACCTGCCGCAGACGGATTTCCCGATGCGCGGCGACCTTCCCAAGCGCGAGCCGAACTGGCTGGCCACCTGGGAGCGCGTCGGACGCTATGCGCAGATCCAGGAAAAAACCGCCGACCGCGACAAGGTGTTCGTGCTGCATGACGGCCCGCCGTATGCCAACGGCGTCATTCACCTGGGCCACTCGGTCAACAAGGTGCTGAAGGACGTCACGGTCAAGTCGAAGCTGATGGCCGGCTACCGCGCACCGTACGTGCCGGGCTGGGATTGCCACGGCCTGCCGATTGAAATCGCCATCGAGAAAAAATTCGGCAAGGCGGGCGACAAGCTCAACGCCGCCGAATTCCGTCAGAAGTGCCGCGAATACGCGCTGGCCCAGATCGACCTGCAACGTACCGACTTCAAGCGTCTGGGCGTGATCGGCGACTGGGAGCATCCGTACCGGACGCTGGACTTCACCTACGAAGCCGACATGATCCGCGCGCTGGCGCGCATTGTGGAAAACGGCCACGTGGTGCGTGGTGCGAAGCCGGTTTACTGGTGTTTCGATTGCGGTTCCGCGCTGGCGGAAGCGGAAATCGAATACGGCGACAAGGAATCGCCGGCCGTTGATATCGCGTACGACGCGGTGGATCCGGTGTCCTTTGGCGCCCTGTTCGGTGTGGCCGCTGGCGACGCCGTCATTGCCGTGCCCATCTGGACGACCACGCCGTGGACGATTCCGTCCAGTCAGGCCGTATCGCTGGGTGGTGAGCTGGAATACGTACTGGTGGAAGGCCCGGCCCGCGAAGGTCGCCGCGTTCTGCTGGTTATCGCCGAGCCGTTGGCTGGCAAGGCGCTGGCACGCTATGGCGTCGAGACGGTCAACGTGCTCGGTCGCGTGCAGGGGGCGGTGCTCGAAAATCAGCCGTTGCACCATCCGCTTTACGGCCACCATGTGCCGGTGATCCTGGGTGACCACGTGTCGGCCGAAGACGGTACGGGTGCTGTGCACACGGCACCCGATCACGGCGCGGACGACTTCATCGTCAGTCAGCGTTACGGCATTGGCACGCTCAATCTCGTGGATGGCCGCGGCGTCTATCGCGCGACCACGCCGCTGATCGGTGACGTGTCGCTGGTCGGCGTGCATATCTGGAAGGGCAACGACATCATTGTCGACCTGCTGGGCGCACGTCACGTGCTGCTCGCTTCGTCGAAGCTGTCGCACAGCTATCCCAATTGCTGGCGCCACAAGAAACCGGTGATTTTCCGCGCCACGCCGCAGTGGTTCATCAGCATGGAGCAAGCGGATCTCCGCCGCACCGCGCTGTCGTCCATCAAGAATGTGCGCTGGATCCCCGGCTGGGGCGAAGAGCGTATCGCCGGCATGGTTGATGGTCGTCCGGACTGGTGCATCTCGCGTCAGCGCACCTGGGGCGTGCCCATCGCCCTGTTCGTGCACAAGGAAACCCACGAGCCGCATCCGGACAGCGTCCAGTTGCTGGAGAAGGTGGCCGACCGTGTGGCGAAAGAGGGTATCGACTCCTGGTTCACGCTGGACGCCCGCGACTTCCTCGGCGACGACGCCGACAACTACGAGAAAGTGACCGACGTCCTCGACGTATGGTACGACTCGGGCGTCAGCCACTTTGCCGTTATCGGGGCGCGTCCGGAACTGCAGGCGGGCAACGCCACCGAATACAAAGTCATGTATCTGGAAGGCTCCGATCAGCATCGCGGCTGGTTCCAGTCTTCCCTGCTTACCTCCGCTGCGATCAACGGCCGCGCACCTTTCGACCACGTACTCACTCACGGCTTCACCGTGGATGCGCAGGGCCGCAAGATGTCCAAGTCGCTGGGCAACGGCATCGAGCCGCAGGAAATCATGAAGACCCTCGGTGCAGACATCCTGCGCCTGTGGATCTGTTCCACCGACTACCGCAACGAGATGTCGCTGTCAGACGAAATCCTCAAGCGCGTAGCCGACACCTACCGTCGCGTGCGCAACACGGCGCGCTTCCTGCTCGGCAACCTCGATGGTTTCGATCCGGACAAGCATCTGCTGAACGTTGACGCATGCGTGGCGCTGGATCGCTGGGCCGTGCAGCAGGCGCTGGATACGCAGACGGCGATCATCGCGGCTTACGAGCGCTACGATTTCCCGGAAATCGTCCAGCGCGTGCAGAATTTCTGCACCAACGAGCTCGGCGCGCTGTATCTGGACATCACCAAAGACCGCCTCTACACGATGCCGACCGACAGCCTCGGCCGTCGCAGCGCGCAGAGCGCCATGTACCGCATCCTGGAAGCACTGGTGCGCTGGCTGGCTCCGATGACTACGTTCACCGCCGAGGAAATCTGGGCGCACATGCCCGGCTCGCGCAGCGAATCGGTGCTCTTCGAGACCTGGTACGAGGGTCTGGAAGGCGCACGCATGGACGGCGATGCCCGTGCATCGTGGGCACGCCTGCTCACCATTCGCGATAGCGCCTCGCACGTGCTGGAAGGCATGCGCAGGGACGGCCAGATCGGTGCCTCGCTGGACGCCACGCTGACCATCCACACCGACGATGCGCTGCGCAACACGCTCGCCGAATCGGGCGACGAACTGCGCTTCTTCTTCATCACCTCCGACGTCGTGCTGGCGCCGCTGGAGCCGCGCCCGGCCAATGCGCGTCGCGTGGAACTGGAAGGCGTGGAGGCGTGGGTGTCGGCAGGGGTCAACGACGACGCCAAGTGCATCCGTTGCTGGCATCACCGTCCGGACGTGGGTTCGGACCCGGCGCATCCGGAAATCTGCGGCCGTTGCGTCGAGAACGTGGCGGGGCAGGGCGAAGATCGCCGCTGGTTCTAAACACACGCTAATGTTGTTCTGACGTGCCGCAGATCTCTGCGGCACGTCTGCCATCTCAGGAAATCCGGCCGTCATGACGACCCGCATCAAACCGAACGCACTCAGCTGGCTGTGGCTTGCTGTTGCCATCATTGCGCTGGACCAGCTCACCAAATGGTGGGCACTTACGTCGCTGCAGCCGGCCGAGACGCCGCATCCGGTCATTCCGGGCATCCTCAACTGGACACTGACCTTCAACACGGGCGCAGCCTTCAGCTTTCTGGCCGATAGCGCTGGCTGGCAGCGTTGGTTCTTCGTGCTTCTGGCTGTGGGCATAAGCGTCACGCTGAGCGTGTGGCTGAGTCGCACGCCGCGCCGCGACTGGCGCACGGCGCTTCCCCTTGCCCTGATCGTGGGCGGCGCAGTGGGTAACGTGATTGACCGCTTCCACGCCGCCAAAGTCACCGATTTCATTCAGGTGTTCATCGGCAGCTACCCGTTCCCGGTGTTCAACGTGGCCGATTCGGCCATCACCGTGGGCGCTGTCGGCCTCATCGTCTTCGGGCTGTTTTCAGCGAAGCCTTCGGCCGACGTGCGATAATTCGGGGGTCGGTGCTGCCTGCGCGCAGCGCCTCCTTACGGTTTTCGAGGTTCGCTTGGACATCCTGCTCGCCAATCCCCGTGGTTTCTGCGCTGGCGTGGATCGCGCCATTGCCATCGTCGAACGTGCGCTGGAGTCCTACGGCGCGCCCATCTACGTGCGCCACGAGGTTGTGCATAACCGCTACGTGGTCGAAAAGCTGCGCGCTGACGGCGCCGTCTTCGTGGAAGAGCTGGACGAGGTGCCCGATGGCTCCACCGTCATCTTCAGCGCCCATGGCGTGCCCAAGGCCGTTCGCGAAGAAGCTGACCGTCGTCGCCTGACCGTGTTCGACGCCACCTGTCCGTTGGTGACCAAGGTGCATATGGAAGTGGCCCGCCTGGGTCGCGCGGGCCACGATGTCGTTCTCATCGGCCATGCCGGACACCCGGAAGTCGAAGGCACGATGGGGCAGTGGAACCCGAACAACGCCGGACGCATCTATCTGGTGGAATCGGTGGACGACGTCAACGCGCTCGTACCCGAACAGCCCGACGCGCTGGCTTTCGTCACCCAGACCACGCTGTCCGTGGACGACACCATCGCCATCATCGGCGCGCTGCGCGCCCGTTTCCCCAGCATCGAAGGCCCGCGCAAGGACGACATCTGCTACGCCACGCAGAACCGCCAGGATGCCGTGCGCCGACTTGCCGAAGCCGTGGACGTCGTGCTGGTGGTCGGCTCGGTCAACAGCTCCAATTCCAACCGCCTGAAGGAATTGGCGGAAAAGCAGGGCGTACCGTCCTATCTGATCGACGGGGCGGAGCACATCGACCGCGCATGGCTCGATGGCAAGACCCGCATCGGCGTTACCGCTGGCGCGTCCGCGCCGGAAAAGCTGGTGCAGGAAGTCCTGGCTCGTTTGCAGTCCTGGGGCGCCGGCACCGTGCGTGAACTGGACGGCGAAGCGGAAAACATCACCTTCGCGCTGCCAAAAGAATTGCGTCTGGCCAGTTAAAGGCTTGCACAGTACGCCAAGGATCTTTAGAATTCCGCCTCTCGCCGGAATAGCTCAGTTGGTAGAGCGCGTCATTCGTAATGATGAGGTCGTAGGTTCGATTCCTATTTCCGGCACCAAGATTTACCGGAGCGTCACCAAGAGTTTCTGGATAAAAAAACCTGCCGCAAGGCGGGTTTTTTTGTGTCTGAAGAACCGCAGAGGTGCGCCACGGCTGGCTTCCCTGGCGTGGCAGGAAGGGTGCGCTTTCGCGTGGCGGGCTTGCGACATCGCCCGAAAGACCCGCCACTCATCCGTTAAGGTAGGCCGTCCCCCACGAGGTTCCCGCGTGCCCCGCCCCACGAAAATCCGTACACGCTGGCCCGGCACCATCGTGCCGCGTGCCTTCTTTCATCGAGACGCGCGCGAGGTGGCGCCGCAGCTTTTGAACAAGGTGCTGGCCTGCGCCGACGGTCGGGCGGGGCGCATTGTTGAGGTTGAGGCGTACGTCGGGGCCGTTGATCCGGCCGCTCACACATTTCGTGGCAAGACGCCACGTAATGCGGTGATGTTTGGGCCGCCCGGGCACATGTATGTGTACTTCACCTACGGCATGCACTGGTGCTGCAACACGGTGTGCGATGACGAAGGAGCGGGCTCGGGCGTGTTGATCCGTGCCCTTGAGCCAGTGGCGGGAATCGAAACCATGCGAGCGGCGCGCCCGCGCATCCGGCGGGATCGCGATCTGTGCAGCGGGCCGGCGCGCCTCACGCAGGCCATGGGTATCACGGGTGAGCAAAACGGCATTGATCTGGTGAAGGCGCGCGACGGCTACACCATTCTGGACGACGGCACCGCGCCACCGGAAGCCGTTGCCGGTGTGGCGCGCATTGGCATCCGCGAAGGCACCGATTTGCTCTGGCGTTGGTATGTCAGCGGAAATGTGCATGTGTCCCGAACCTGACCCAGCGTCATCCGATGTGCCGTTGTGTCCCACCTGTGGCGGCTGCGGGACAGTGACGTATGTGGATGAAGAAGTGGGCTGCCGGTTTACCGTTCCATGCTGGCGCTGCCCGACCGCAGCGGTGGAGGAAGACTAGTCGCGCATCAGGCCCAGCAGGTCGTTGGCCTGGTCTTCGCTCATTTCCTCAGACTCCACGTGCAGCAATACGATGCCGCCCGTGCGCTGGTTTTGCAGGGATTCCACTTCTTCCTGGCGGAACTGGCCTGTCAGTACATCGTCGATGCCGCAATGGCCTTCCTCGACGGCACCGACGATGAAGCACGATTGCAATTCCACCAGAGCCATTCTCAACTCTGGGTGATACCACCTGACTATGCCGTGCATCATTCGTCCCTCGTACGAACGTCAACTCAGGCTCCGCCCGCGTAGATCGTGATTTCGTGAATTGCTGGCCATCTCGCTGCGCGAAACTGGCACATGCTATGCAGATTCGGCAAGTGACCATATCGGCGATTGAAAGCACAAGCAAACTGTGAAGGCGCGGGTGCATACGGCGGCTTCATCGCGCTGGTGCGATACCTGCGACATCCGGGGGGATCATCAGGAATGCCGATGAGGAGGGCTCATCATGAGCACGTCGTCCCGTCACATGCGCATTTACGTGATGCATCCGCCAGAGCCTGGCGCTGACTGGGCCGTACGTGTGGATGCCAGCCGGCCTCAGCGGTTCCGGCTGGAGCGCGAGGCGCTTACCTACGCATTGCGTCAGGCCCGGATCAATAACGAGGCCGGTTTCAAAGTAGAGCTTCGGGTGGAGGACGACCACGGCCATTGGCGGGCGGTCGCCTTGTAGCGGCTGCATGTACGGGCGCCGAAGCGCCCGGCAGACATCAGGCAGCGGCGAGGCGCGCCATCGCTGTCGGATGGGGCGGCGCCAGATGGCCCAGAGCGGTTGCGGGAAGGTAGCGCCACCGATCAAGCCGGTGGGGCACACGCGCGGCGTTGAAGCTGTCGCGAAGGGCGGTGGCTGCTGCATCGGGCTCGTCGAATCGGCCGAGCTCAACTTCGTCGAGCAGGGCACGCCAGCGGTGGCCGTGACGGATGATGCGAAACAATCCTGAGGTCGACTGGTAAACGTATTGCGCCAGCACGGGTCGGGCTCCTTGAAGTACCCGCTCACTGTACCGGGGCAAGCGTGACCATCCCGTTATCGGAATGCGGCAATTTGGGGGCAATGAGGTTGCCGTATTCCGGAGCGGTTCACTCCGGCGCCTTCGCAGGAATAAACGGGGATACCGGATCGCTGGCGGGGAAGGTCTCTTCCAGTGCGCTGTCCTGGTTGTCGTCGGCGTGCGCCTTGCGTTGCTTTTCCTGCCCGGGACTTTCCGGCTTGCCAGTAGGGTGATGGTCGGGATGCTGGCCGTCTTTGCGGTCGTGGGTCATGGGGTGAGGCCTTGTGAGAGGAACCGTCTCCATAGGGCCCCTGTGGCCGTGAAGGACGCGTCTCGGTGTCGACCCCCCGTTAGTTAGTGCCAACCATAACCCGAGGTTGCCGGGTCGTTTTGCTGCCTGAACTCGGCGGGTGTCAGCCCGCCGAGGCTG